>NZ_JAIRBB010000009.1 GCF_022008395.1 Aequorivita xiaoshiensis | reverse complement strand
AGATTACACTTATCTTTAGATTTTAAAACACCTGAAATGGTATATAAATTAACAGCGTAAATCAATTTTTAACCTGTAGCCATATTTCAGGACGAAACAGCTGAAAAAACCGAATGAAGAAAACAATCCTACTTATTTTATTGACAATATCAATTACATCTTGCAAAAGTCAAGAGGAAATTGATTTTAAAGTTGGTTACTTACCAAATTACAATTACACGTTAACCCAAAAACAGATTTCGGAAAACAATGTAAAATATATTGCATCAGACGAAATACTGCAAAATTTAAAAAATAACGGAATTGAAAACCCAACAATAACGAAAGACACGAGTCTTTTAAAAAGTGTTTCTAAAACAGGAAAACTGAAAGGAAACGAATTTCCGATTAACATAGAATTGTTAGAATCCAATAATCCATCTTTAACAAGCGGAACCAAGTTTTTCGGAAAATCAGTTAACGGAAAGACTAAAATTGATTCTATTTATTCTTCGACAATGACAGAAGAAAAAAAGAGAACTTTACTTCCGGCAATGGAATCAATGATGAATCAAATCAAGTATTCTAATAGAAAAATTAAAATTGGAGAAAGTTTTGAGCAGAAAAACCCAATGTCAATGCCAATTGCAGATATGACAATTGAAATGGAAATTAATTCAATTTACACCTTGAGAAAAGTGGAAAATGGAATTGGATATTTTGACCTTGACCAAGTTTATACTATAAAATCCGCTACTAAAGATTACGAAATGGAATTGGACGGAACTGGAAAAGGACAAATAAACTATGACATCGAAAAACAATTCTTTACCAAATTCTATCTGGAAATGGAAATGAATTTAAAAACGGAATTAGAAGCATTTAGCATTGAATTACAAACCAAAAGTATAACAGACCAAACAACTGAAATAATAAAAGCCAGCAGGTAACACCGGATAAAGTTAATTGCTTGGTTCTAGATTACTTACAAATCCCGATAGCTATCGGGACGCGGTCTTTGTATCTGTGATTTATTTGCTAAATTTAGAGCTTAACCATCCAACTAATCATATACAAGACTGTTAGCAATAATTATGAAAAACACATTTTACATATTTGCAATTATCATTTTATTCACCTCTTGTAAAGAAGAAAAAAGAGTGATTGAAAAAATTGATTTTGAAAAAAAATATAAATTTTCATCTGAAATAGAGAATGATGTTAAAAAAGATACTGTTCCCTGGAAAAATCAAATTTCAGCTTCCAACTATGCTTTAAAAGGAGATTATAAAAATGCTTTAATTCAATGGGATTTGGCAATGGGAACGAGAGAAAAAAATTTTTCAAAATCCCAAATAGATTCTATTAATCAGAAGTATTCGAAAATTAAAGCAAGTGAGTATATTATAGAAAAAGCAAAGGAGAATCAAGTAATAATTATCAATGAAGCTCACCACAATTCGTTTCATCGAGTATTTACAAAGTCACTTCTTCAAAAGCTATTTGAAAATGGGTATAAAAATTTAGGACTTGAGGCATTAAAAAATAATGATAGTTTAATTTCAGCTCTTAATCAAAGAAAATACCCAACTCAACAAACGGGTTTGTATATCAAAGACCCTCAATTTGGCAATTTAGTTAGAGATGCTCTTGAAATTGGATATGAACTATTTGCCTATGAAAATATGGGGAAAGGAAGTGGGAAACCAAGAGAGATTGAACAAGCAAAAAATATTGAGAATGTAATCAATTCCAAACCAAATGAAAAATTCTTAATCCATTGCGGTTATGACCACGCCTTAGAGGGAAATCATAGCTCTTGGGAAAAAGCAATGGCTGGAAGATTAACTGAATATACAAACATAAATCCTTTGACTATTAATCAAGTAGTTTATAGTGAAAAAAGTAAACCTGAATACAATCATCCTCTTTTAAAAGCATTAGATATTAAAGAATCGTCAGTATTGATTGACAAAGATAATAAGCCATTGAACTATCAACGTGGAGAGGCTTGGACTGATATAGCTGTGCTTCATCCAAATACAAAATATATTGATGATAGACCTAATTGGTTATTCGAAAATGGAAATAAAAACGTTTCTATTTCACTAACTGATATTCAAATTGATTTTCCAATTATGGTTTTAGCTTTTAAAAAAGGGGAAGATGTAAATTTAGCTGTTCCAATTGATATTACAGAAGTTGAAAGTAAAAAAGATAATTGTAATCTCGGATTGAAAAAGGGAGTTTATGAAATTGTAGTTACAAATGAAAAACAGTCTTTTAAATTTGAACAAAAAGTAAAATAACTATTGCCAACCATGTACTGTGGTAAAAAACAAGTAAAAATGTATTAATTTTTCACCATGGTACTTCTATAACTATCCTCATATATTAATCCAGATTTAGCAATAGCAAAAGCTTGTTTTAAGAGCTTATTGCATACTGCAATTAAAGCTAATTTTTTACTTTTTCCTTTAGCAACTAATCGCTCATAAATATCCCTACAGGCTTTATTGTATTTGCAAGCATTAAAACTGCACATAAATAATAAGTTTCGAAGTTTTTGGTTTCCCATTTTACTTATTTTACTTCGGCCAGTTACACTGCTACCGCTTCTTTTTATTACGGGAGTCAATCCTGCATAACTGCACAATTCGCTACCACTTGTAAATCGTTCAAAACCATCTGTGAGAACTACCAACATTAGGGCTGTTTTGTTTCCAATACCTGGAATGCTTTTTAATCGAGTTAGTACTTCTTGATGTTCTTGTTTAACCAAAATTAAAAGCTTGTCTTCCAGCATTTTTATTTCTTTTTGCACTTGCTTCAAACTACGTTTTAAAGAGCTTACAACTGCTTTACTTGGATTTCTTAAAACAGATTCACCGTGTAATTTATTTTTAATCATAGTGCTTTGTTTTGTATAAATAGCAAGGAGTCTGGTGATTTGAAGACACTCTGTTTGGTGCTTAGAGTTACCTTTCCAGAGTTTTAATTCGACTTGTTTGGCATATTCACAGATCTGTTTAGCATCGCTCTTATCTGTTTTGATTTTAGATAATTTCATCTGTATAAAACGTTTAACTGCTAATGGGTTTTCTACAGAAACTCTAATACCTGATTCTAACAAATAATAAGCTAATTGGTAATGATAATATCCTGTAGCTTCCATGACACAATGGCTATCTATATCTAATATTTTTGCAAACTTTTTAAAGCCAGAAAGTGTGTTTTTAAACTGGTAAAAGTTGCCATTAGAATCCGCAACATCAAAAACTAAGTGGCTAATGTCAATTTATTCATGGCGTTATTATTTTTTAATATGGTATTCATGATGTGCTTCGCAGTTCAAAAAATTTAATATCTTTATTCATAAGAAAATGATTTTTGAAAGGACATCTACGCGAGTTTCAATACTTCGACTGCGCTCAGCACAGGCTAAAAGCGAGGTCTAAAAGCCTCATAGTCCCGATAGCTATCGGGAGTACGAAATCTGTGTAGAAACCGAAGAATGAGGTTCTTGAACAACTTTAAAAGACATATAAAAAAATGAACAAAAAAGAGAGGGAATTTTCAATGTTGACGAGATCTAAGTCTCTGCGTATATAATAACCTTATTCCTCTCTTTTGTTCTTTCTGATTTATATCTAAATTTAATGAATTGTAAACTTTAGACGTGTATAATTCATTGCTGGTTTTAGCCTACTTACGAATCCCGATAGCTATCGGGACGCGGACTTTCTATCTGTGATTTATTTGCTAACTTTAGTGCTTAAACACGCAACGAAATCATACACAAAACCGTTGCCAGTAATGCAGACGAAACCGCCAAAAGTTTCCATATAATTCAACTTTTTTGTTATCTTTGCTAAAGTATAGCGACAAATAAACTGAATGAAACCAAAATTTGAGGTAGTTTTTCTTGAACAAGCTATTGACTTTATGTCCAAATTAGACGCTAAAGCAAAAAAGAAAATCTATTACAATTTGGATAAAGCGAAACTCGAAAATGACCCAAAACTGTTTAAAAAACTAACAGACGACATTTGGGAATTTAGAACACTTTATCAAGGAATTCAATACAGACTCTTTGCCTTTTGGGACAAAACAGATAAAACCGAAACGCTTGTGCTATCGACACACGGAATGGTAAAAAAGGTTAGTAAAGTTCCAAAATCAGAAATTGAGAAAGCATTGAAAATTAGAGCTGAATATTTTGACGAATAAACTTGAAATTATGGCAACGAAAAATAAAAAAATGAAAATGATGACACTTGACCAAATGAAGGACAAGGACATTGGAAAAGTTGGAACACCAGAACGTGACAAATACGAATTTGACTTGCGAATGGAAGTGCTTGGAGATATGATAAAGTCTGTTCGAAAAGAACGGAATTTGACTCAAGAGCAACTCGGAGAATTAATCGGAGTTCAAAAATCGCAAATCTCGAAATTGGAAAGAAACACTAAAAATGTAACTATAGAAACGATTTTAAAAGTGTTTAGAGCTTTGAAAGCAAACGTTCGATTTAGTGTCGAAATGAATGAATCGGAATTTAAAGTAGCATAAGCACTACTGGCAACAACGTGTATAATTAATGGCTGGTTCTCGCCTACTTCTGAATCCCGATAGCTATCGGGACGCGGATTTTCAGTTTGGTGCGTACTTGCAAAGTTAAGTACTAAACCACGCAACTACTCATAGCTGAGACGTAAGCAATTTCCCAAAAATGAATATATGAAAATAAAACCTAATGCATCTTCTAATGAAATGTCTTCACCATTTTATAAAATGAATGAAAATTTTTGTGCTGATTTCGAAAATTATATAGCTAAAAAAAACGGAAAAGTAAAAGGTAATTACAACGCTTGGTCTTATCAAATTTTTGGAAAAATATACGCACCCAAAAACTGGAATTTGATGTATAAGAAAGCAACTTATACATCAAGCGGTAATTTATTGCTATCATCCAAACATCAAAGTCTATTAGTAGTGGCAGAATGGGAAACTGAAAGAAAAGGAACGCATAATTCTGAATTCCTAATAAGGAAAAAAACACATACTGATTGTTTGAAAAAATTTGTAAATAATTCTGTATCCAACTTGAATTTGTCTGAAAAATATATCCTGGAAACGAAGAACAGTACATCTCAATTGATTTTTAAACTGACTGAAATATTAAAAGATCTTTTCTTATCAGAAGAAATATATAAAATTGACCATCGGAATGACAAATTGAAAATTGAAATGAGAACAGATAAGCATCATTTCGAAATCTTTGAAAGATTAATAACTGAAATATAAAAAACTGCTTACAATAACTAAGCATTCGTGTGGTCGGTACGACACAACATGAATGCAGTGTTGACTGAACTAGTGTTGTCGGTTTGTCTTTATGGGAATTGGTCTAGTTTGGGATGGGTTTTTAGAAATTGATTTTTCTATTTTCATTTTGGCACATCTTATACATTTTTAAATATTATTCTGCTTGCTATAGCCCAATTATCCACTCAGGAAGCTTTAAAAATCGCATTCCCGAGAAATTTTATAAAATTCATGAAATACGGAAATCTTAACCCTGCAACTGAATTTAAAGCAAAATTAGTGTAGTTTTGAGACAGACTGCCGTTGGTAGCAACCTTAGAAGAGACTTTATGAGTAAAATAATAACAATTGCACTTTCGATTTTAGTTACTAATATTTTATATTCTCAAACGGATTCTATTGATTCCAAAATTCGAGATATGATTGAGGTTATGGGCTCAACGGAAAGAATGAAAACTGTAGCCAATAATGTTATTGAATTACAAGAGCAACAAAATCCAATTTTGAAAAACTCAGAATATTGGCAAAAAATCAAATCAAATATCTATGAGTACAGCTTCGAGAATTTGATTGATTCTCTAATTCCGATTTACAAAAAACATCTGACTGAAGAAGAAGTAAAATCTATTATCGAATTTTACAGTAGTCCTTCTGGACAAGCTATGGTTAAAAAATTTCCATTAATATCAACTGAATCAATGCAAGTTGGTGCGGCTTGGGGAGAACAAATGTTAAAACAGATAGAAAAAGAAATTAAAGCGTCACAAGAAAAAAAATTCGAATCGCCCCATACAGGATGTTCAAATTTTAGGATCGGTAATTTCAAATATTATGACAACCAAAATAATCTGATAAAAATTAAACGTGAAAAAGATTTTCAGTTAGAAACCGTAAATGGTAAAATATACAAATCAAAAATTAAATGGGCAGGAGATTGTAAATACCAAATTTGGGAATATCAAGATAATAATGATTACTCGGATAAAGTACCATTATTAGTCACGATTTACGAATCTGATGATAATGGTTATAAGTACATTTACAAGCAAGAGGGTGGTACCGAATACTATCTTGGAGAAATAAAAATAGCCGAATAAAAAGCCAGCTGCCAATAACTAAGCATTCGTGTGGTCGGTACGACATAACATGAATGCAGGGTTGACGGAACCGGTGTATGTCCGTTTGTCTTTATGGGAATTGGTCTAGTTTGGGATGGGTTTTTAGAAATTGATTTTTCTATTTTCATTTTAGCACATCTTATATATTTATAAAAGTTGTTATGCTTGCTATAGCCCAATTATCCAGTCAGGAAGCCTTAAAAATCACATTCCCGAGAAATTCTATAAAATTCATAAAATACAGAAATCTTAACCCTGCAACTGAATTTAAAGCAAAATTAGTGTAGTTTTGGGACAGACTGCCGTTTTGGGTTATTAAAAGTCATTTACAAGCCAAATATTAACAAATTAAAATAATAATGAAAAAACAACTTTTATTTCTTTTAATAACAGTTTTAAGCTTTAATTGCTATTCACAGATTTCTTTTGAGAAAGGATATTACATTGATAACTCTAATCAAAAGACAAATTGTTTAATTAAAAACATTGATTGGAAAAATAATCCAACCGAATTTGAATATAAATTATCCGAAAATAGTGAGTCAAAAAAGGCAAGCATAAAATTAATTAAAGAATTTGGCATTGATAATGTTTCAAAATACATCAGAAGTAATGTAAATATTGATAGGTCAAGCGAGAAATTTAATCAATTGAGTAATCATAGGAAACCTATATTTAAAGAAGAGGAACTATTTTTAAAAGTATTAGTTGAAGGTAAAGCAAATTTGTATCTATTTGAAGATGGAAATTTAATAAGATATTTTTACAACACAGAGGATACTGTTATTGAGCAATTAGTTTTCAAGTCCTACAAAACTTCGAATTATAAAATCGGTAAGAATAATAGTTTTAAAAATCAACTTTGGAATAACCTAAAATGTCCGGATTTCAAAATAAGTAAAGTTGAGAATCTAGATTATCAGAAAAATGACCTAATTAAATTTTTTGTTGAATATAATGAATGTAACGGTGAAAAAAGTATCATTTATGAAAAAAAGCAGAAAAAAGACTTGTTTAATTTAAGTATTCGACCTGGTTTTAATAGTTCTTCCCTTTCAATACAAAATAGTGTTTCTAGCTCTAGAGATACGGATTTTGATAATGAAATCGGATTTAGATTTGGTATTGAGGCAGAATTCATTATGCCATTTAATGCTAATAAATGGTCATTAATAATTGAGCCAACTTATCAATATTTTAAATCGGAAAAAGAAATAAATAAACAGACTGTTATAGCTGACTATAAATCAATTGAAATACCAGTTGGAATAAGACATTATTTTTTTCTAAGTGAGAATTCAAAAATTTTTATTAATGGCTCATACATTCTTGATTTAAGTAGTAATTCAATTATTGATTTTAGTTCTGAAGTAGATTTAGAAATTAATACGAGGAATAACCTAGCTTTTGGTATGGGTTATAAATATAATGATAAGTATAGTTTGGAATTGAGATATCAAACAAGTAGAGAAATTTTAGGCGATTATATTGCTTGGAGTTCTGATTATAATACATTATCAGTAATATTTGGGTATTCGTTATTTTAAATAACAACCCACAATAATGTATACAAAAAATAGGTCGGATAATTCTTAATAAAAGAGTTTTGGCGTATTTGCGAAGTTCCCAAACCCCTTCTTTTACGACTACTGTATTACCTTATATTTAGGAAGTCGTAGTTCTTCGGTAGGGTTTTAGAAAATTAATATAAAACCCGTCCAAATGTTACCATTTCGGTACGGACGGGCAAAATGCAAAAGTTTGGACTTGTGGATAACCCGAAAATTAATCGTTTATTTACAAGCCTTACTTCTTTTATACTAGACCAATTAGCTTTAATTTGGATACGGTGAATAAAAATCGAAATAAAATACTCATATATTTTATGAAAAATAAAAAAATAAACTTATTAATTCTGATTATACTGCTAGGACATTCTGTATATTCTCAAGATAAATATGATTCAGGATATGTATTAACTACAAAGAAAGATACCATCTATGGTTTTATTCTTAACAAAATTGACTCTGAATTAGCTTATAAGATTAGGTTTAAAAGAAATTTATTGGATGAAACTAATATAGAATATACCCCTAATGAGCTATTGAGTTTTAGTTTCAGCTCTGGACGAGTTTTTGAGAGAAAGAAAATATTGAACGATAATCAAACCCCCAAAGACAGTTTATATATTTTTGCAAAAAGAATTGTAAAAGGTAAAATTGATCTTTTTGTTTGGCGCCATAAAAAAAATAATTCAAAAGATTTTTTCATAACAAATAATAATTCAAAAAGAGAAGCACAATTAATAAAACCTAAAAAAAATGAGATAAAATTAGATGGTAAAAATTATTCAAAAAAGGATAGTAAATATAAGCACTATATATCATTTGTAAAAAAAGACGAAAACTTAAAAGTAGAAAAAAATAATAGTTTAAGATTTGGCGAAAAATCGATAAGTAAGGACATCATCTCATTTAACAGAAATTTTCAGGATGAATATCCAATTGAAATATATCAGGAACCCTTTGAATATAATTACGATATTTTAGTGGGTATTCCAATAAGTCTGAAATCGGAAGAATTACATTTTAGAATTGGGGTATATAGAAATAAAACTTTTATTGAGAAATCAAATAGATTCTCATATTTAAATGGAATTGTATATCATCATGGGAGTTACAATGATAAAAAATGGAATAACCAATATAAAAGTGGAACATCAAATTATAGATGGCAAATGTTAAATATCATTCCAGTAGGAATTAAGTTTCAGACTAATTCAAAAGATATAATTCTCTATGGCTATTTTGGCGCAGGAGCAGCTGTATTAATGATGAGCGACTATATTATTGAAGATTACAAAATTGATGGAAGTCGAAAAGATTTTGTGTTTTTACCTACTGTGAATGTTGGTTTAGGTGCCAAAATAAAGGTCAACTCAAATTTTATCCTAACTGAAATAACTCCCACGATGAATGGAGTATTTTTTAATGCTGGTTATTCATTTTAATATAACTAAAAAAAATGGCCTAACCAAGAACTTAGGTGAGAAACAAATTTTTACTTCTTTAATTTTTTTACATAAGTATGCTACGCTTACATATTAAATAATGAATCTGTAAGCTATTTTTTTTAGATTTTCGATTATTTTTCTGCAAGATTCAAAACAAATTTCTCGTTATAAAAAAGCCCTTGTTTTGCAATGGCAAAACACTGTTTGAGGAACTCATTAGCAACAGGTATGAGCGATAGCTTCTTACTTCTTGCCTTTATAATTTATTGGTTCGTACAATTCACGATAGGCTTTATTGTATTTACAGGCATTGAAAGCATAAAGAAACTGGGCAACTGTAATGGTAATATTCTGTGGTTTCCTTTGCCACCAAAGTATCTTGTGAAAGAATTTTTTGAAAGCAAGCAAATCCCCTTTTATCATTTGAATTGGTTGTAGCCGCTTATAATACCGTGCACGTCAAAGACATCCTTGCTAATGTCAACTCCTAAAGTTTCCATATATTTATTCATAGAAATTAAATTTATGAAAGAACCAGCTACTTGGGTCACAATAATCCATCGACAGACTCAGGACATCGCTTGAAAACTAGGTCTAAAAGCCTCATAGTCCCAATAACTATTGGAAGAACGTAATTTAAGTTGTAAAAGAGAGGGGATTTTCAATGTTGTCGAAGTCTAAAACTTCATCGTATATAGTAACCTTCCTCCGCTCTTTTGTTCTTTCTGATTTATATAAAATTTTAATGAATTGTAAACTTAAGCCGTATAGAGCTCATTGCTACGAAAGTTCTTAATCCGGGTTTTGTCAAATTTTGCTAAATTTGGTTTTCAACCGAAAAATTAGTGCGTGTTTTTACGCAATAAGCAATACACACACGTTCCACACAATATGAGAAAAACACTGACATTAACAATTATAGCCTTTTCAATTTTTCTGTATTCTTGCGAAAATAGCAGAATAACCGAATTGAAAAACTCAGTATCGAAATTAACCAAACTGAACTCAAAATTAATAGACTCGATTCAAACGTTGCAGGAAAAAAACATATCTTCCTTTTATCTAATAGAGAATTCAGGTAAAGAAAATATTAAAGTAAATGAAACCAGTAAAATTCATTTCGATTTCGGATACAAAAATTATGTTCCAGAATACAACGTTTACAGATTATACGGTGAAAATTATGACGAAAGAGAATTGATTTTAAAAAATCAAAAATTAAGTGAATTTGAATTTGAATTTACACCCGAAAATATTGGTGAAGATAGAATTCAACTCGAAGTCGCTATGAATGTCGACGGAGTTGAATGGATTATTCCAGCTGATCTTCGAATTAATGTTATAGATTAAAACACTGTGTACAAAAATATATAACCGCAATTACGGCGGATTCGACTACGTCCGAATCCACGCGTAATTGCTACCGTCTGTGTTAATCCGAAAAACATTAAATTTAATCCTGTAACTGCGGGTATACTAAAGGTTGTGTGCAATATGAAAACGAAACTTATGAAAAAAATAATCTCACTATCTATTTTAATATTGATTTGCGGACTTTCTTACTCGCAAGAAAATTGTAATAAATTTAAAACAGGGGGTTTTCAGAATATTGAAAACGGAATTTTAAAAGCTGAAATTCAAAGAAATGACTCTATCCAAACTGAACAATATGGAGAATTGAAAATAACGCTAAAAATAATTTGGATTGATGATTGTAGTTATAGACTGAAATTTTTGGACGGGAATGAAGCGTTTTGGAAATCGAGACTAAAAGATAAGCCGACACCTGATTTGATTGTGGAAATCACAAATGTTAATGGAAATAAATATACGCAGGAATCAAAATTTGACATTGATAATGATTTTGTATACAAAAGTGAAATAACAAAGATTGAATAAAATACTGCACACAATAACTAAGCATTCGTGTGGTCGGTACGACACAACATGAATGCAGTGTTGACTGAACCGGTGTATATCGGTTTGTCTTTATGGGAATTGTTCTAGTTTGAAATGGAATTTTTAGAAATTGATTTTTCTAATTTTCAATTTGGCACATCTTATATATTTTTAAAAGTTATTTTGCTTGCTATAGCCCAATTATCCAGTCAGGAAGCCTTAAAAATCACATTCCCGAGAAATTCTATAAATTCATAAAATACAGAAATCTTAACCCTGCAACTGAAGTTAAAGGAAAATTAGTGTAGTTTCGAGGCAGACTGCCGTTACTAGTAATTTAAATGAACCACTTCAATCTCATAACAAGTTTAGTTTTATTAGGATTAACAGTCCTTTGTTTTTGGCTTCCATTTAAAGAAGGAAATAAACGAACTGGAATTATAACTGGGATTATTTTATGCATAATTATAGCCTGGACAATTTTAGCGGAATTGGAATTTCTTGTGATTTTTATTTGGCCATTTATTTTAGTCTTTCAAATCATATTCCTGACTTATTGGACTTTTAGAAAATTTAAAAGACCGAAAATTGGAAAATATGTCTCGTCATTTTTGACTTTAGGTTTTATCCTATTATGTATGTCACCTTGGATAAGTGATTGGACTTTTAGCAAAAATGATGCACGAAAATTATTATCGAAACATAATATTGAATTGAAAGACGATTTTAAAATCCTGAAAAATGAAAGTGGCGGATTTATGGACTACGCACACACTCTAAAAATTCAAATTTCGGATTCTGACAAATCGAGAATTGCAAAGGAAATAAGAGAATCTAAAGGTTTTTTAGAAGGTGTAGATTTTAAAAATAATTTTCCTTCAGCGGATTATGACACTTTTGAAAAATTGAATTTTGAAACGGAGAATTATCTTAATCGAGAATATTATCTAAAAGAACCTATGGAAGATGGAACTATTCACTTTCATTTTCAACTTTCAAAGACAGAAAACGAATTACAATATATAGGAACTGATGAGTAAAAAACTACTGGCAACACCGTGTATATTTTATTGCTTAGTTTTAGCCTACTTACGAATCCCGATAGTTATCGGGACGCGGATTTTCTATTCGGTTTTTATTTGCTAAATTTAGTGCTTAGATCACGAAACAAAGCATACACAAAAACGTTGTGTAACATTTGAAAAACTAAAATTTGAACGAATTTCATAAACTGTCTGAATTAATAACAAAAGAAATGATTTTGTTTCCAAAAGGGAATAAAGGAATCATTGAAAATTCTGAAAACTGGACTTTAGAAATTACGGCAAATTGGAACTCTAAACGAATTGATCTGACTATAAAATCTCGAAAATCAAATCTTTACTCTGATTTCACTAAATGCTCAATTAAGAAAGACTCATTGATAAGTTTAATCGCTCGATATAATAATTACAACTTATCAGGAAAGAAAAGCATTATTTCTGATTTTCTACTTATCAGTCCCCTGTCGCTTAACTTATTAAAAGGCGAAAAAGCAAGTTTTGAACTGAATGGAAAATATCTGATTTATAGTTGTAGAATTGGTCGCCAAGATAAATATAGTTTGTCGAATATCTTTATTCTGATTGAAAAATTGACCGAAGAAATTGATAAACTGACTGACAAAAAAAACGTTACACAACAAAGTACTGTGGTAATAAACAAGTAAAATAGCATTAATTTTTCACCATGGTACTTCTGTAACTATCCTCATATATTAATCCAGATTTAGCAATAGTAAAAGCTTGTATATAAGCTTATTGCATACTGCAATTAATGCTAATTTTTTACTTTTTCCTTTAGCAACTAATCGCTCGTAAATATCCCTACAGGCTTTATTGTATTTGCAGGCATTAAAACTGCACATAATAATGAGTTTCGAATTTTTTGGTTTTTCATTGTACCCATATGCATTGGCGGTATTGAAATTACTAATACAGAATTCTATATTTCTCCGTTCGTCATGATAATACCAAATTGGGACCATAAGTATCTGTGGTGATTTAAATATTTCATGCTTTTTAAAGACAAATTTTAATAGTGGTTTTGATAAAACAGCAGGCCGTGAAATGGCATTTCTAGATATTGAGCGATTAGAGTGAAACTTCAAGGCACCAGATTTTAATAGTGGTTTTGATAAAACAGCAGGCCGTGAAATGGCATTTCTAGATATTGAGCGATTAGAGTGAAACTTCAAGGCACCAGACTTATAATAAAATTTTAGATACAGCAACTAAAAAATACTTTCCCTTAATTTATAACTATCACTATCTTTCTGCTATTTCTATCTGAAAATTACGCGTTTTTATTCTCCAAAATTTAAATTTCATTAGCAATTTAAAAAACCTAACTTCAGTATCTAATTCATGAATAATTATAATTAATTATGACCAATATGAATATGGAAACCCATATTTACATACCATCTTTAAACAGTTTTTTCTAAAACTTAAATTCACTATTAGGTTAAATTTGAAACTAATATGTAGAATTCATTATAAGAAAGGTAAAGTATATCATAGGTGCAAATGCTGAATTCATTGAAATTGTGAAAGGCAGAAACAGTGGTATTCAAGATATTTCTGCTGTAGGTTTAATCATAAGCCGAAATTTGGGTAACATCTAAGGATAGGTTAAATTCGCCAAAGCATAAATATTTATAAAAACCTCAAAATGAAAAAACATTATTTCTTACTTCTCGCGCTCTTTTTTACTCACTCGATAATTTACTCCCAAACACTATGGGAGGACAATTTTGAATCGTATACATTAGGTGATTTTCTTGGAGAAAACGGTTGGATTCGAGAAGGTGGAATTGATGATTGGGTTCAAATTGTTAATATTGATTCTGAACACGGAAAAAGTATTCAGCTCAATACAGACAACGCCAATACTTCAGGTATTTTTGTAACCCATTATAATGACTGGGCCGGTCGTGAAGTTAATAATGACGTTCTTGAAATAAATTTTGAACTATATACGGGGCAACAAGTTACTGAAGGCCTTGGTCAAATAGTAATTGCTACCGATAATTTTGAAGAAATCTTCTCAATTATTATGCCGTCAGAAAACAATTCAATAGTACTATTTGCTGAGAATATGGATGAGGCCTTGGTCGAAAATAGAAGCCCAAATACATGGTATCATTTTACAATAACCTATAATTCAGTTACTGGCGAAATCATGGCTCAAACAAACAATCAACACGTAATTACGGGCTTTGGGAGTATAGGACTAGAACCGAATGTTTTTGACTTTACTTCCATAATCGAATCAAATTTGGGAATTGATAATATTTCTGTAGCCGCAACAAATGAGTCTATTTTAAGCACATCTGATTTTGTAAAGAAAACAAATGCAACCAATATTTTTCCAAATCCTGCCACCTCAAGCATTAATTTACACATAAATAAAAAAATTACCCAGAGTGTGCTATTCGATTTAACAGGTAGAAAGATAAAAGAGTTTCACAATCTTAATCAATTGGATCTTTCAAATTTAGGATCAGGAAGTTATTTATTAAAAATATTATTCGCAGAAGGGGTTACTGAAACTCATAAAATCGTTAAAAAGTAAAAATCCAATAAATTGCAAAGATAAGTGTAGTAAGGGTTGAATTTTTACAAGTAAGATTCAGCCCTTAATTTTATCTTCTTCCCCCCTACCGCACGAGTCCTCTTTTGCAGTTCAATAAAAAGCCCAACTACCCGACCAAAATACCAAAAACAAAAGCGGAAATAAATTAAGGAGAAGATAGTAAATAAAATATTACTAAATTAAAGCCTTAAGAAGTGCGCGGTGCAATTGCTTGTGAACAGGAACATTACCAATAAATCCTGCGCATTCTATAACTTAACAAATCTAAAGTCACAGATTTGTGAAATAAAAATAAAAAAAACATCTACCTATGAAAAATAGAATAGAACGTATTACGAAAATGGAAAACATATTAGACGAACTCACTATTGTAGTTGAAAAATCTGATAAAGCAATGAATGAACTTGAAGATTCATTGATAAATTTAAACACCTTAAAGAAATATTATGAATCTCAATATATGAAAGATGTTATGGCAGACAAAAGAAAAGAAGTCCCTCAAGATCTTAAACGAGGCGTTTTGAGCGAGGATGCTGTACATATGCTCCTCACAGATTTGCGTGAATTATCTGACAAAATGGAAGAATTGAGTAAGAAAATAAGATAAATGTATCCTAAGATAACCCCACTACCGCACGAGTTCTCTCGTGTGGTAGACTGCAATTCTATAAAAAGCCATCTAATTTTAAAAAGAATATAATGGAAATAAGCTAATTGTATATTTGAAATCGTCTGATAATTAACTGGTATAAAAAGCACATAACACGAGTTTAAATACAATGGCGGAGTTAGTGCATACCCAAAAATAATTTTATAAATTTAAAGTCAGTTATAGACCGATATTTAAGTGTTTTAATTCCGCTACTGGGTGTATCCCTAAGGTTAGACACAATTAAAACTATTAATAATGAAAAAAATATTACTTCTTCTTACTTTAATTTTAGTAATATCTTCTTCATATAGTCAGTATAACTGCTCACAGAGAGATGGTACATTTCGGTATGAAGTCAAGCTGTATATCGCAAACGTAATAACCGACTTCGATAAAGATGATCTAATAGACCACATTGTTGCACTTGACAATATCTCTAATACTGATTTAAATACGCTTGTTGAACATATCACATTAGTTTACAAAACATTTCCTTCACAAAATCCTCATAGAACAGTCACTGTTTTTTCAACAACAGAAATATATCCAATTTTGGATTCGTTGGATAATTCGATCGAATTCCAATATTGTGTATTAAATAGTTGCCCTAGGAGCGATGGAACGTTTCATTATTATGCCCTACTTACTCTCCTTGAAGTTCCACTTGACTTTAATAAGGATGATTTTATAAACTTAATTGTTGGACTTGACACCATCTCTAATGAAGACCTGGCAACACTAAATACACATATAACTTCAGTTTACAAAGCTTTTCCAACCTTTCAATCTCCTTTTCTTCAAAGGGTTGTCAGTATAGAAGCTACATCGGAACTATTTCAAATTTTAGACGAATTAAATAATTCTATTGAACACCACGAATGTCTTGAAGAGCCTGTTCTTGATATAACTAATCACGAACAAATAAAAAACGCAATAGTATATCCTAATCCGATTTCAGAAGATTCCGTAATCGAACTGAATATGAATTCTTCTAAGGTTAGAATAGAACTAATAAATAGTCTTGGTCAAATATTACATCAAGAAAAGGTTTTAGGAAAAAGTATTATAGAGCTTAAAAATTTACCCATAGCAAATGGGATTTCTATTCTTAAAATTTATGACTTAGCAAATGGTGGCATTAAAACCTTAAAAATTGTAAAGCAAAAATAACTGCGGCTAACGTAAGCCGTGTATAATTAGTGGCTAGTTCTCGCCTACCTACGAAACCATAGCAATCGGGAGCGGATTTTCCACAGCCAGTTTTAATTAGATATTTTTGTGTCAAGTATTAATAAAAGTCCAAATATGAATGGGTATGCTGGTTCTAAAGCCGCGGTAAATCATATTGTAGAATAAAAAACAGGAGAATGATAGACAAAATTTTAATAACAACTTTAGCCATAGTTCTGCTTTTGGGTTGTGAAAACAAAAGCAAACAAATGGAAACTGCCACTGCAAATCTATATTTCAATGGCCACATTATTACAATGGACACCGAAGATCCAACCTATGCCGATGTCATCGTTGAGCAAGATGGGAAAATTGCATTTGTAGGGACTTTAGAAGAAGCCGAAAAACAATTTTCTAATCTAAATAAAATTGACTTGAATGGTAAAACACTTCTGCCTGGATTTATCGACCCACACAGTCATTTCGGAATGGTTTCTAATACCATGGGACAAGTAGATTTGAACCCTGAACCTGTGGGAACAGTAGAGAATATTGATGATATTTTAATTAAGCTTAAAAATTACAAGGAAGAAAATAATATTCCTGATGGTGAATGGATTTATGGTTGGGGTTATGATGATGGTGAGTTAGCAGAAAAACGACACCCCACAAAAAAAGACATAGATAAAGTACTGCCAAACAATCCTGTTTATTTACAACATACAAGCGGACATATGGGCGTTGCGAATTCTTTGGGTTTAGAAGAACTAAAGGTAAATTCCGAAACCAAAAATCCCAAAGGCGGAAATATCGACCGTTTTCCTAACACACAAGATCCAACGGGTTTGGTACAAGAAACTGCTATGTATCCTTTCGTGAGATTAATGTTGGAAAAGTTAGCTTCAAAACAAGAAGAATTTTTTGAAACTACGCAAGAATACTATGCTTCAAACGGAATTACCACAGCACAAGATGGTATGACAGACAGAAATACAATTCGCTTTTTTCAATCGCAAGCAGATGAAGGAAAATTTAAAATAGATTTAATTTCTTTGGCAGGATATGCAGAATTAGAAAGCAATTTAAAAGACACTACGCTATTGTTTAAAACTTATAAAAATGGATTTAAAATACAAGGAACAAAATTAGTTGCAGATGGTTCGCCACAAGGTAAAACAGCTTTCTTCACAAAACCGTTTTTGACTGAAGTTCCTGGATGTAATCACGATTGCAGAGGTTTGCCAAGTTTAACACAGGAAACCATCAATACGCTGTTTGTAATGGCTTATGAAAAAGACAATCAATTATTTATTCATTGCAACGGAGACGCCACAGTAGATATGATAATTACAGCTCATGAAAATGCTTGTAAAGTTTTAAATCAGCCATTAGACAAAGACAGAAGAACGATAATTATTCACGCACAATTTTCGAGACCAGACCAGCTTGAAACCTTCAAAAAGTATAACATGGAGCCTTCATTTTTCACAAACCACGCCTATTTTTGGGGAGATGTACATGTAGAAAATTTAGGGAAAGAACGAGCTGATTTTTTAAGTCCAATGGCAAGTTCTATAAAATTAGGATTAAAACCCACCAATCATTCAGACGCTACTGTTACACCAATCGACCCAATATTTACTATTTGGACTGCCGTTAACAGAGTTTCACGTTCGGGAGCAACCATTGGAGAAGCAGAAAAAGTTTCGCCATTTCATGCTATAAAGGCGATAACTGCTAACGCAGCTTATGAATTTTTTGAAGAGGACATAAAAGGCACATTATCAACAGGTAAATTAGCCGATTTTGTGATTTTAGATAAAAACCCATTGACTGTAGAAGCCATGGAAATTAAGAATATTAAAATAATGGAAACGATAAAAGAAGGTAAATCAATTTTTGCCCGTGAAAATGATAATGAAATAGTAAATAAAAATTGAAAATTAATTTATTGAAATATTCTATTTAATTAATTCGATCTATCGGTCATGAAAACAAAGGAAGAAACAAAAAATTCCAATCATATATACGACTTGCTCCATATTTTGAAAGATTCCGACCAGCCCGAAGATATTAAAGCCATGCAAGAAATATGGGAGGAGTGCGGTTTCTGGGCGAACTCAAAAAAGGAGGAGAATAAGTTTGTAGCTCCCTTTCAAGAAAATAGACGCAGTTTTGTTTTAACCGCTCCAGATGCATGGGAAAAAGGTAAGTTTCCTCCGCCAGGTGATTATTCATTTGCGTTAGTCACTAAAAATGGTCCAGGTATCAGAGAATCTTTTATTGAAACTACGGTTTTTTATTTTTACAATGAAAACTACTTCTCGTTATCAAAGTATCATAAGAGTTATTTATTCACATTTCTCGAAGAAAGAAAGAAATTGCGTTTATATAGTTATTCAATTATCAAGGATAAGGAATCTCCTTATTATGAAAAGTCCCTGCGGATGCAAAAACGAGAACAAGAAGTAAAGCAAGAATGCGTACAATTTATTCCCGAATTAGTACATTATCTATGGCCAGACGAGCTAAACATTTCAGGTAGTTGGGAGGAGGAAGAACTGTCACACCCTAACTTCTTTAAGAAAACATTTGAAATGTTAAGCAGTGGATTTTATTCCCATGTAGGTCCTTGGACATTCCCTTTTCAACCGCTTGTATGGGTGAATAATAAGGCTCAAATCACAAAAGAAATCACCTACACAGCCATTGATTACAATCATCAATACAACTATGGCGTTATTAAAAAAAGAGAGTTTAGCGAAGAAATCGGTATCTGGCTAAAGCAAGAAGAGAACTACATTAATTTCGAAGTCAAAATCAGAGATGGAGAGACTTCATTTACAAATTTCAATGGTAAGCTTTATCCGAATTACATCGAGTTTTCAATTCCGTTTTATTTCAAATCCCCAGAAGAAAGAGCTTATTTAATTGAACATTTTAATCAGTATGGCCTCCATATTATAAACCTATAAAGTTTGAAAGGGATGTAGAAATGCTAATATAATCCTTCAAACGCCCCTTATTCTATATTTTGGCCCTAATTAACACTCAGGAATTTAGATATGAATGATCACTTAATTCATAACCTTAAAATATCAATACTTTGGAAATTTCTAGGCAATATTATAATGGTTGGCTTGATTATATATTTATTCAATACCGTTAAGCCAATTGAATGGCATACCTGGTTGATATTATTGATTTATCCGATGTATTTAACAATAAAAGAACAGAAAATATTACTTGAGATAGATATTAATGGAGATCAGATAAGCCTAAAAAGTTATTCCATTTTAGGTGGTAGAAAAGAACTAAAACTCAAAACCAGTGAAATTATTGAATTGGATCACTTTAAAGGATTTGTCGTTAAGTATAAAAATTCTTTCGGAAAAAATACAGATACTTTTCAAATTAATGCTGAACCGTGGAACAATATTTATGGACAAATAAAAATTCTGAAATTAGCAGTTCAAGAATTGGAAAAAAGAAATTCATAAGACATTTAATAAAATTAGCTAGATATAATATATCAAAATTTATTTACGCTAATTTAAGGTTTAAAGCAATCCATTTCATTCGAAAATTCCTTACATTTAATTCCATATAGACTTAAGTGTTTTCACTCTAACCTTATCAGTTAACTAAATATGAAGGCTGTTTTTAAAGAGGAACAAAGATTTTCACAATGGTGGTTGTGGCTAATTTTAATCGGAATTGGAGCATTACCCATAATAGCAATTTATCAGCAAATATTTAATGCACCAAAATTGGGTGATAGTCCTATCTCCGCCTTAGGGCTTATTGTTTTTTCTCTGTTCATTTTTGGTTTAATTGCTTTGTTTTGGTTTATGCGACTTAAAACTAATATTGACCAAAATGAAATCCGAATGAGTTTCTTCCCCTTTGTCAAGAAACAAGTAAATTGGAAAGATGTTAAAAGTGCTCAATTAGTAAATTACGGATTTGTAGGGGGATGGGGCTTACGGCTTGGTACAAAATATGGAACTGTCTACAATACTAAAGGAAATAGAGGTTTAGCTATAGAACTACTTAATGGAAAAAAATTTCTGATCGGAACGCAGAAAGAAACAGAACTTAGGGAAATACTAGCAAAAATCAAGAAATAATTGAATGTGAATTAATGATATTAAAATCTAAGGCTCTCATTTAAATTCAAAATCCTGTAGAATAGGTTTTCGAAGGAATGGTTAAGGTTTAGGTGTACCCACATCAACCATATTACAAATACATAATTCTATTTATCCTCTTTCATAGTGATAATAGTAAATCTAATCCGTAAATATCTTTAGTGCTTAGACTTTTCATGGCTTTTGATTACAAGTTTAGTATTAATCTAAAAACAACAAATAACATTTCTAGATATTCGGTTAATGTGACACTTCCACGCGGCAGACAAATAACAAGATTCTAAATACATCAACTAAAGGATCCGATGCCTTATTTAGAAACCATCACTTTCTTTGTGCTGCTTCCAGTTTCAGAATGAATAGTTACGAGATACATACCCGCTGAAAAATCTCGCGTGCTAACAGAAATTGAATGGTTCCGCACGTCGGACGAATAAATTTTCTTTCCATCTAGGGCTGTTATTTCAATTCGGTATATTAGAGTTTTTGAATTAATAAAAAAGAAATCATATGCAGGATTGGGATATATAGAATACTCCATTTTAGAGTGATCTAACTTCCCTAACGAATTACAACGACGAAATATATCGAATCCTTCACCATCTATAGACATCACCTCTGTTAAACTCGCTCCCCCTTTGGTTACAACTCCTCCCGAACGTCTCGCAACACCAGGTATATCGTCATAAGTATAAACTGGAATTAAAGATTCGCATGTAAGGAGAGATGGTGTTTGTTTTATATAAAAAACCCGATCCCCCCACTCGTTATATCTAGCATTTTTAGTTCCAACAGTAATAAGGCCCCCATCATCGGTTGGCGCTGAGGCGAAGGCTGCAAATTTCTCTTGCCCCCAATATTGATTTCCTTGCACAAACTCGCCATTTACATTAGATTCTACCATTAAGAAACTCACTCCTCCTGACGCAACTCCACTAGCAACCAAATTGCCATTACCGATTAAGTCAATATCGTGAAAACCTGAATAATGAGTTTGATCAACGTACTCATTGCTCCATTCTAAATTTCCATAGGCATCCAATTTCACAATATAACCATTTGCAAGTAATTTCCCTGCTACAGCATATCCATCTCCAGGAATAGCAACTACACCATAAGCTTTACTCCAAGTAACAGGGGAAATTAGCGAAGACCATTCAAGATTTCCTTAAGAATCTAACTTAACAATATAACTATCGGCTGAACCTTGATTTACATCAAAAGAGTCTGTTTCTCCAGCTATTATATAGCCTCCTTGTCCATCTAAGGTGGTATCAACTGCATGTGCTATATCATTGCCAAGCCCTCCAATACTATTACTCCACTCAACCTCTCCCTCACTGTCCAACTTAACGATATATACATTTTTACCTTCACCTACTATTTGAGTAGAACCCACTATAACAAACCCATCATCTTCGGTTGCTTTAATTGCATTACCTTCTTGATTTCCTTCTATCTCACTCAAGTTTTTCGACCATTCAATTTCTCCAGCGGAACTTAACTTCAACAGATAAATAGATTTTTTTTCGGTAAATTTAGCCTCTGAAGTTCCAGCAACGATAAAGCCACCGTCTGGTGTAAGCTCTACAGAATTTCCCCACACCTTTCCTTCTATCTTAATGGTCTTAGACCATTTTGGTTCGAGACTGTCTGAAATTCTAAGGACATAAACTTCATCTTTGTTTTCAGGAATTCTCATCGTGTTAATTCCTACCATAATGTAACCGTCATTCGGCACGGTTTTAACTGCCTTAGCTCCATAATTTCCACTAGTCTGTTCCCCTTGATAAACACCACTAATAAATCGTGCATGGGTGTTTTCTACAAGAGCAATAAAAAAGATAAAAAGACATATAGCAGTGAATTTCATAATAGATACAAAATAGTTGTGTCTACAAATATTGAAAATTAACATAACCTGAAGAAATAAATTAAAATAAACTTACCCTTCAATATTTTCTGAAAAAGGCTGATTTTAAAATTGGAATAGGAAAGGCATATAGTAATGTTTTAGAAGAAATTTTCGATGAATTTGTTAAGCCTGAAGTATTACGTTAGTACGTTATTTCAGAATATAGGAGTAGGTTAGAATTAGGAAAAAAGATAAAGAGCTGAATGATAAAATTTGAAATGGGCTTTAGAAAATTTGGGAGGCTAGGAAAACACTTAAAAAAAGCGCTTGGCAAACAGTATGAAACCTATCAAAATGAAGTGCCCATGCTTATACCTTTCACAAAGAAATAAGGTTAAAACCCCGTTTCTACTTGTTGGAAGGTCTTCAATATGTTATACTTGAAAATTAATATTTACAAAAAATGGCCCCACTTGGGGCCATTAATATTTAATATATATTGCTTACTATATATTAGCTATTGCCTTAATTTCAGCAATAATTTTATCGGCTAAGCTATCTGCCTCTTCTTGCGATTTGGCTTCGGTATATATTCTAATAATAGGCTCTGTATTGGATTTACGTAAGTGTACCCAATTTTCAGGAAAATCTATTTTAACGCCATCCACGGTATTGATATCTTCTGATGCATACTTGGCTTCCATTGCTTTTAAAATTGCATCTACATCCAATGTTGGAGTAAGCTCAATTTTCTTCTTACTCATAAAATATGAGGTGTATGTTTCACGAAGTTCGCTAACGGCCATTTTTTGTTCTGCTAAATGACTTAAAAATAAAGCTACTCCTACCAAGCTATCTCGGCCGTAATGTAATTCTGGATAGATAATTCCACCATTACCTTCACCACCAATTACTGCGTTGGTTTCTTTCATCATTTCAACTACATTCACTTCACCAACTGCACTAGCTGTATAAGTTCCGTTGTGTTTTTCGGTAACATCGCGTAAGGCTCTAGACGAAGACATATTGCTAACAGTATTTCCTGGTGTATGCTTTAGCACATAATCAGCAACAGCTACTAAGGTATATTCTTCCCCAAACATTTCACCTTTTTCATCAACAAATGCTAAACGATCTACGTCGGGATCTACTACAATTCCGAAATCGGCATTTTCATCTACCACCATTTTCATTAAATCGCCCAAATGCTCTTTTAAAGGTTCTGGGTTGTGAGGAAAATGGCCATTTGGAGTACAATATAATTTTACTGGCTCTACTCCTAAAGCTTCTAATAACAACGGTATCGCTATTCCTCCTGTTGAATTAACACCATCAACCACTACCTTAAATTTACAAGCTTTAATAGCATCGACATTTACTAGAGGTAAATCTAAAATTTCATCGATGTGTAAGTCTATATAGGCATCGTTTTTATGAATTTCGCCTAAGTCATCAACCTCAGCAAATTCTATATTTCCAGCTTCAGCAATATCAAGAATTTCTTGTCCCGCTGCAGCATTTAAAAACTCACCTTTATTGTTCAATAATTTAAGAGCATTCCATTGCTTTGGATTGTGACTAGCTGTAAGGATAATTCCCCCGTCGGCGTGTTCCATCATTACCGCCATTTCAACTGTAGGAGTGGTAGAAAGATCTAGGTCTATTACCGTTATACCCATCCCAACTAATGTGTTCATAACCAATTGCTGAATCATTTCACCAGAAATCCTGGCATCACGCCCCACCACTACTCTATGTGTTTCTTTGTTGCGTTGCTTCTTTACCCAACTACCGTATGCAGCTGCGTATTTTACAGCATCGATTGGAGTTAAGTTTTCACTTTGCAAACCGCCAATGGTTCCGCGGATGCCTGATATAGATTTTATTAATGTCATTTTCTAAATTTATTTTTCAGTTTTAAAAAATATAACTCAAAATAAGTGTATGATATATGAGCTATTAAAATTGTTCCTACGAAGATAAGCAGGTGCATTAAAATTATGGTTAAAGTTTCATTAAGGTTTTGTAAAAAGTCCACTTTTAAAAACAAAAACACCACAGCATTCAATACTATAACATGATACATATAAATACCATACGAAATACTCCCCAGATGATTAAAAATAGAACTCTTTAACGCTACACCTCTATTATTGAAGGCTAAAGTATGGATAAAAAACCCGAACAATAAACAAGTTAACATAGACCGAGCCCATAATGGTTCTATTTGCAACCAATCGGTAATAAAATAAAGCAATGTGAACGAGCAAATAAGTATTGGAAAGATAACCGTACGTTTTAAAAACTCAAGTTTTTTGTTTTCTTCTAATATTGCAATTATGCCACCAAAAAATAAATAGAAAAACACGAAGATATACTTCCGAAGAAATTCAAAAGCATCAGACCAATAAATGATGAAATACCCAATCATAAGGCCTATTAAAACGCGTAATACCCATTTAACATTTATAAAAAACAGCAGTGGTGCAATAACAAGATAAAATTGCTCTTCAATACCAATGGACCATAGAACTTCAATAATACCTCCTGGTTCAAATTTTTGTGCAAACACATTAGGAAGAAAAAATACATTATAAAAAAATGCTTCTTTCCAAGTGTAATTTATATCAAAAGGAATATTTGCAAAAGGCAAAATCACGTTATAAAAAAAGAGACCAAATATTAAAACTAGATAATAAAGCGGGAAGATTCGAAGAACGCGACGAATATAAAAGTCTTTTATTGAAAATACACCTCTAATTTTGGCGCGATAAATAAGACGAATAATAAGAAATCCACTTAAAATAAAAAACATATAAACTGCTTCCACGCCACGATGATAAATGGGAAGCCCATCAAATGACGGAAGCCCTTGGTTGTGCGAAAGCTGAGGTAAATGGAATAGCAACACGATGGAAGCCAGGAAAAACCGTAGTGGATCTAAATTCGGTAATCTATTCAATATTCAATATTTACAATTCAAAAATACATATATTTATTGAATGAACTTTTTAGCACATATTTATCTCTCCGGAGATGACGACGAAATTACAATTGGAAATTTTATTGCAGATGGCATAAAAGGAAAGCGGTACCTTAAATATCCACCTAAAATTGCAAAAGGAATTTTACTGCATCGGGCGATCGATTCCTTTACCGATTCTCACCCCACTGTTCATAAAAGTACTAAGAGACTTCACAAAAACTACAGTCATTACAGTGGTGTAATTGTAGATATCCTATACGACCATTATCTTGCAAAAAATTGGAAAAAATATTCCAACCAACCTTTGGATGAGTATGTAGAAGAATTTTATGAGTTGCTTCGAAATAACTTTACCATACTTCCCGCTAGAATTCAGCGAATGATGCCGTATATGATAGCTGATAACTGGTTGCTTAGCTACGCCACTGTTGAAGGTATAGGTAAGATACTAGCCCAAATGAATGTACGCACTAAAGGAGTTGCAAAAATGAACTTAGCAGTGGTTGAACTCGAAGAATATTACGAAGAATTTGAATATGAATTTACCTCATTTTTTGATGAATTAATAATACACGCTAACCAAAAACTTATTGAATTATGAAACATTACTCATTAGTTTTAATTGTTTTATTAGTATTTGCCTGCAAAGAAAAAGTTACCACCCAAAACAGTTTCGAAAAACCTAAAACCGAAAGCAAAGAAGCTGTAGTAGCTGATAGTGCCATGGTCGTTTCAGCTAGAGAAGAAGCTTCTCGCATTGGCACAGAAATTCTAAAAATGGGCGGAAATGCTTTTGATGCTATGATTGCTACCGAATTGGCATTAGCTGTTTGTTTCCCCTATGCTGGTAATTTAGGTGGCGGTGGCTTTATGGTTTACCGCAGCGAATACGGTGAAATAGGGTCTTTAGACTATCGTGAAAAAGCGCCTATGGCCGCTACAAAAAATATGTATTTGGATGAAGAAGGAAACTTTATATCCGAAAAAAGCTCTGTTGGAGCGCTTGCTGTGGGCGTGCCTGGTACAGTAGCAGGAGTGTTTGCAGTACATGAGAAATTGGGAAGTTTACCAATAGAAGTAATTTTAAAACCTGTTATCGACCTTGCTAAAAACGGATATATTATTACCGAACAACAGGCAGAAAGACTGGAACATTACAAAACTATATTTGAAGAAGTAAGCGGTGAAAAAAATCTATTTACTGAAACATATAAGAAAGGTGACACACTTAAAAACGAAGCTTTAGCAAACACCTTGACATTAATTGCGCAAAACGGACGTTCTGAATTCTATGAAGGAGAAACAGCTAAAAAATTAGTTTCCTTTTTAAATGAAAAGGGAGGAATTATAACCCTAGAAGATCTAGCAGCCTATGAAGCACAGTGGCGTGAGCCAATTGTTTTTAACTATAAAGATTTAAAAATAATTTCGATGGCTCCTCCATCTAGCGGTGGAATTTGTTTATCACAGATCTTAAAAATGGTTGAACCCTTCCCTCTTTCTAGCTATGGGCACAACAGTGCAAAGTACATTCAGGTGCTTGCTGAAGCTGAACGTCGTGCGTATGCCGACAGAAGTTTTTACCTTGGTGATCCCGACTATGTAGAAATTCCAACAGATTCACTTCTCAATGAAGCCTATTTATCACAGCGAATGCAAAATTTTTCTTTTGATGCTGCTACGCCTTCTACAGAAGTTAAACCAGGAGTAATTATGGGGTATGAAAGTACAGAAACAACACATTATTCTATCGTAGATTCCTTTGGAAATGCAGTTTCGGCTACTACAACATTAAATTCAGCTTATGGTTCTAAACTTTATGCTAGTGAACTTGGCTTTTTCCTAAACAATGAAATGGACGATTTTAGCGCAAAACCAGGAGAGCCTAATGTTTACGGACTCGTAGGAGGCGAAGCAAATGCTATAGCCCCTCAAAAGCGAATGTTAAGCTCTATGACACCAACAATTGTTGAAAAGAATGATGAACTATTTATGGTAGTTGGAACGCCTGGAGGTTCTACAATTATCACCTCGGTAGCACAAACAATTTTAAATGTTTATGAGTTTAATATGAATATGCAAGAAGCCGTTGATGCACCTCGTTTCCATCATCAATGGTTACCCGATGCTGTTCGATACGAATTTGAAAGATTCCCTCGTGAAATTATTGAAGAATTAAAACAAAAAGGATATCCTGAAAACCTCGAAACTGATCCAATTATTGGAAAAGTTGATGCAATTTTAAAATTAGAAAATGGCAAATTGCAAGGCGGTGCAGACCACCGTGGAGATGATGCAGCGATTGGATTTTAAATTATGAGTTATTTAATGGTGAATAGCGGATTAGCCGCAACTATTATTTAAAATAGTTGGTTTTCCAAAGGCTTTAAAATCTATAGTTACCTTTGACCGCTTTAATTACTTTTAAAAAAACTGAATTACTTTATTAGGTTTTAAATTAAATTAAGAATGCAAAAGGTTTTACTCTTGTTTTTTTTTAATCTAGCTTCTAAGAGGGTTTTTTAATTATTAATGTCCGAGTAAAATAATTAGAAACTCTGTAGCGTCAAAGATTACAAGTGATTCAAACATTTTTTACCAAAAAACCGCTTGCTATTAGACTTGGCATTGAAATTTATAAATCAATAATATGTTTAATCCACTTTATCTAGCTTTCAACCTATTAAGGAGTGAGTCTTACGTCTTATATCTTTCAGCGTAGCGGTCTTTCATCCTAGTCGGACAAGACTAATTTTTAATCTTTATTCTTTCTTCCTGGAAGTTACCTCATTTCTCTAAAACAAACCGCTATTTAACTCGTTTGGATTTTTTCTTCTTCTTTATATAAAACTTCTTGTATCTGAAATAAGACACTGCACTTAACACTACTGCAAATAAGGTAATCCACCATACAAACGTTGGGGTTGCAGGTGCATCACCACTCGCGTAAGAATGAAGACCACTTAAGTAGAAGTTTACTCCGAAATAAGTCATCATAATTGAAGCGTATGAAAACAACGCCAACATGTTGAAGGTCCATTTTCCGCGTAATCCTGGTACTAATCTAGCGTGAATTACGAAAGCATAAACCATAATACTAATAAGTGCCCAAGTTTCTTTTGGGTCCCAGCCCCAGTATCTACCCCAGCTTTCGTTAGCCCATTGTCCACCTAAAAAGTTTCCGATGGTAAGTAAAACCAATCCAACAGTCAGTGCTAACTCCGTCACTACAGTAAGCTCGGTAATGTTTAATTCCATTCGCTTAAAGTTTTTCTTGGTAGTGAAAATCATAAGGAACATAGAAACTACTGCTAGCATCATTCCAAGTGTAAACGGACCGTAACTCATTACAATTACTGCTACGTGAATCATTAACCAATAACTATCAAGTACCGGTTGAAGATTTGCAATAGAAGGGTCTAACCAACTCTGGTGTGCAACCCAAAGAATAATTGCACCCGCAAACGATGTAGCTGCCACAGTTAAATCACTTCGATTACCAAAAGAAAGTCCAAAGAAAATTGTTGCCCAAGCTACATAGATTACAGATTCATAAGCATCACTCCAAGGTGCATGTCCACTTACATACCAGCGTAAAGCAAGCCCTAGCGTCATTGCTATAAATAAAACCCACATAATAACTTTGGTAGATTTTATTAAAACTCTAAGTACTTTTCGATCTTTTATAAGCTGAGCTACAATAAATACAATCATTATAATTCCAAATACTGCGAAGTATTTGTACAAACGATTGAAGATATCAACTTTATTGTAAAAAGTTTCCGCTCTCAGTTTATTTTCAGAAGGCATTATATCGGCGCTGTATTTTTTCTGAAAATTGGTAATACTCTCTAATAGCTCATCAGATTTGGAGTAATCACCGTTTTCACGTGCTTTTTTAAGGCTATCAAAATACAACGGAAGTATATTTTTAGCATACAACGAGTCCATTCCTGTTAGGTTGGCTTCATTCAATTCTGGGTATGAAACCCATTTCTTACTCTCATCATTTGGAATTGGGAAGATTTTTAAAATCCCTCCACTTAAGGCTGAGTTTAAAAGCGAAAAATTTTCGTGAGCTTTTATAAAATCCTTTTGGTATTGGTTAGGAGTATTAGTGCTTGTTGCAGCCGCTAAAAATGGTTCTAACTTGTAATTTCCTTTGTCGTCAAAAAGATCTAATAGCGAAATATTTTTTTGATCTTCAGAAACTCCCGCTACGTGACGGATACTATCGTTTCCGCGTTTAAGTGCAATTAAAGGCACTTCAACCCAAAGTCTAGGAAATTCCGTCATCGAAATAAACACCTGGTTAGCATCCAATCCTTGATAGTGGTCGCTTCGGCTTATTTTTCTTAATAATTCACTTGAGAAAGTGTTGATAGGCTTCATTCGCCCATTGTCCTGAATAATCAAGTGTCCAAATTCGGCTGCGTGTTCTTTGCTTACCGCATTAGCAACGATTAACGAATCTATCTTTGCTTTATCAACAGGTCGATGCGTTGCGTGCTCACTGTGTTGTGCCATACCACTAAAAGAAAGTAGTAATACCAGGACAGTAATCATGTTTTTCTTCTTCTTTTTAATTTTAGTCAGTGTTTTTTCAAGTTTACCAAAACGACTGTGTTTAGTAAAAAGAATTGCCATTAATCCCACATACAGTAAAAAGTAACCGATGTATGTAATCCAAGTTCCCCACCAGTCGTGGTTTACAGAAAGAATTGTACCGCCTTCATCAGGATCGAATCCAGATTGGAAGAAACGATAACCTTCATGGTCTAGTACATTATTCATAAAGATATCGGCGTCAAAATGTGTTTTATCCTCATTGATAACCGTAACCTTACTCATAAATGAAGAATACCCTTTTTCAGTACCAGGATATTTTTCAGCAATAAAATCGTTTAGTGTTATAGAAAAAGGAAGTTCAATACTTTCAGAACCGTAGGACAAATAAACTTTTAAGCCATCGATTTGTACTTCCTTTGGATTTGGCGAAGTTCCTCTTCCTCCAAGCAGTTCAACTGTTTTGGTTTCATTATCTGTAGCAACTTCAACGATAAGTGCATCTTGGTTGCTAGGTTCGTCTGCTGGAGCTTTAACCATTCCAAACTCCCCTTTAGTAATTGGATCAGGAATTACAAATGATGTTCCTGCCATACGATAAAGCGATCGCATATTAAACGGTTGAACGCTGTCGGCTACAACCTCCCCTTCCATTTGGTCTGCCATTCGCATAAAGTTTCCGGCAAACGGACTAGAAATCGTGTGATTTCCGTCTTCAGAAAAAGTAATATTTATCGCCCCATCAGTAGGTTTATTAATAGCAAAAAGAATATTGTGAATATTAGAAACATCGCCCACTTTTGCCCAGTGTTCGTGGCGTTCTCCATCTCCAGACTCAACTATCTTTATATATTCTTCGCCTTCTTCAGTTTCTCTTAAATCTTGCTTAGCGCCTTTGATGAAATTTTTATACTTGATTGTAACATCCTTGCCGTTATAATCAGTGTTTATCGTGAAGTTGTTATTTAACTTTTCAGAAAGACGAAGTTTTTTTGGTTTTACTTTTCGGCGTTGTGCTACTCCATTAACCATGTAATCGCCATCGATAAATACGTCTAGGTAAGTTTCTTCAGAAAGAATAGCGTTTTCTGTCTGACCTTCACGAATATGCATCACCCCTTCAAAGCCGATATATCTTGTTACCGCAGCTCCAACTATAACTAAAATTAGAGAAACGTGAAGCAATAAAGTGGCCCACATTTTAGGTTTATGAAGATTATATCTAAAAATATTTCCTACAAAGTTTATGGCAAACAATACCATAATAGCTTCAAACCACCAAGCATTGTAAATAAGCTCACGAGTATATGGCGTTGGCGGACTTTGGGAGTCTGCATCCATAAAGGTACCCGCTGCCATTGCAATGGCGTAAACGATAAATAAAACTGCTGTTAATTTGGTAGAGAAAAGGACGGAAGCAATCTTTTTTTGCATTTCGATAAATTTTGCAGCAAAAATAAGTAATTGCGTTCATTTAATCTATTAAAAACACATCGTACTTACACTGCTAAAACACTCGTTTATTTAATGTTATAAATTCTTGAATTTAATTCAATATTTTCGTTAAACACATTGATTTTTACCTATTAAACTAAGTAATTATTGCAGTTAATTATTTCGAGAATTGAATATGTTTAAATTCAGAAATGTACCCATATTTCTAGCTCTATTTTTGGCTATTTCGGCTGTTTCACCTTCAAAAAGTTCATTTATAGTTTCGTGCCAAAGATTAATCCAGGTTCCAAAATGAAGTTCGTTGATTGTACCGCCCACTTTTTTGTCAACTTCAACGTGAGCATGCATTGGGTTTCCGAAGTATTTTCGTTGAAAGAAAAGATTGGTCTCCCAAAAATCTGTAAGGAGTTCCAGATGCGAAGGCCAATCTTCTATAATTCCATTGAAAATAGGTCCGAGAAGTTCGTTTTTCCTGACTTTCGAATAAAAAGTATTTACAAGTAAGGATACATCTTCCCGAGATTCAATTTTCTTTTTCATTATTTTTACAGCAAAGTTATCAAAATCAGCAATATGTTTACAACCATACTTACTGTTAAAAGCCAAAAGGCGAATTTTTTATTAGTGCCTGCCAAAAGTGCTGCATTATAGCCCATACAAAGGGAGACAACAATGGTCAGTTCTATTCCCGACAACAAACTTGTACCTTGAGCCAAAATTGCCATCGCCGCGATAGAACCCACGCAACTATTTAGAATGATGGTTAAGGGAATATACATATAATAGTCCTTTGAAAATTCGTGCTGCATTTCTTTTATAGATAGATGTCTCATAACATTAGGGTTTTGTATAATTTGGAGTAAATTTACAAAGCGAACCAAGCCTTATTTTATGAGGCAAATCATAAAGAGATGATTCCTGAAGATTTATTATTAGATTATGAAGCAACACTCGAACACACAGAAGCTTCAGAAATAATCGTTCGCGAGAATACTCGCGCAGATTTCTATTTTCAAATAAAATCCGGAGCGGTAAAAATGTTTAATGTAAACGACGACGGGAAGGAATTTGTACAAGCATTTTTTTATAAAGGGGAAAGCTTCGCCGAACCACCATTATTTGGAGCGTTTAAATACCCTGCATCAGCAGCCGCAGTAAAGCGATCCGAATTTTATAAATTGCCGAAAACAAAATTGTTTGAATTACTCACTCACAATCCTGAAATTAATTTAAATTTCACAAAAGCTCTAGCCAAACGGCTGTACTATAAAGCCACAATTTTAAAAGAAATATCTGTTCACTCTCCAGAGCATCGCATTTTGACGTTGATAGATTTTCTAAAAAAGAAATATGGAGGCGACGAATTATTTCAAGTAGAACTCACTCGACAGCAAATTGCAGATTTAACAGGTCAACGCGTTGAAACCGTAATTCGAGCCATCAAACAACTTGAACAAGATGGTGAAGTGAAAATTATTAGGCATAAGGTGTTTAGGTGAGAATTAATCTAGAGGCTAGAGACTAGAGACTAGAGGCTAGAGACTAGAGACTAGAGACTAGAGACTAGAGACTAGAGACTAGAGACTAGAGACTAGAGACTAGAGACTAGAGACTAGAAAATTAAAATTTATTATTCAACTTTTTATGAAGATTATAATTAATAATAAAATCAATTTTGAAATTTATAAAAAGGCTAACTTCGCGTTATGATAAATGTGATTCTTTTAGGATTTGGCAACGTAAACAGCCACTTATTTAAAGCTTTTAACAACAGCAGTCAAGCAACTGTAAAACAAGTGTTTAACAGAAGTAAAATAGACTTAGATTCTTCATCTCAATCAATTTCATTTACTGATAAAATTTCGGAAATTAAAGAAGCCGATGTCTATATTATTGGGATTCCAGACGATGCTATTTCATCTTTTTCTGAAAGCTTGATCCTTCGAAATAAATTGGTTGTGCACACTTCAGGTGGTGCAGCTATGAATGTACTTTCTAAAAACAACAGACGTGGAATTTTTTATCCATTACAAACCTTTTCAAAACAACGAGAAGTTAGTTTTAAGAATATCCCAATATGCATAGAAGCCGAAAACGCTTCAGACTTGGAAATACTTCAAAATTTAGGAAAGACCATTTCTGAAAATGTTTCAGAAATTTCTTCCGAGGAACGGGCTAAATTACATTTAGCAGCAGTTTTTGTAAATAACTTTACCAATTACCTATACCATATAGGTGGTGATATTTTAAATAAGGAAAACCTTTCATTTGATTTGCTTAAACCATTAATTCAGGAAACAGCATTAAAAATTGAAACCCTATCCCCAAAAGAAGCACAAACAGGCCCAGCAAAACGAAATGACGTTAAAACCATTGAAAAACATTTAAATTTGTTGGATGACAGTAACTACAGAAACGTTTATGAACTTTTTACTGATGCCTTAAAAAACAATTTCAACTAAAAAAACAGAGTATTCATAGAAAAATTAGAAAATGAGTTATAAAGAATATTTAAAAAATATAAACACTTTTATTTTTGATGTTGATGGTGTTCTTACTGACGGAAGCATCCAAGTTAACACCCAAGGTGAAATGTTTCGCACAATGAATGTGAAAGATGGTTACGCACTTAAAACTGCTGTAGACAAGGGTTTTAATGTATGTGTTATTTCAGGTGGATCTAATGAAGGCGTGAGAGTGAGGCTACAAAATCTTGGAATAAAAGATGTTTTTCTGGGAGCTCATAATAAAACTGAAATTTTAGACAACTACTTAAAAACACATAATTTAAAGAAGGATAACATTCTCTATATGGGAGATGACTTACCTGATTATGAAGTTATGCAAGAAGTTGGTTTGCCTACATGCCCACAAGATGCAGTACCAGAAATAAAAAACATCTCTAAATACGTTTCACATAAAAACGGTGGAAAAGGATGCGTTCGAGATGTTATCGAGCAAGTGCTAAAAGTACACGGAAAATGGCTAATCACTGAAAAAGTTAGTGCTAAATACGATTAATTTTAGTTGAAGTTTGACACTTAACAAAAATGCTGAATTTAAAATCTAACTCTTGAATTACCTCAATCTAGTTCGATACCAAAATCTGCTTTTTATCGCCTTGGTGCAAATACTCATTAGGTATGGGCTTTTTATACCTTTTGAAGTTGATATTACACTAAGTGATTTCAATTTTGCCTTATTAGTGATAGCAACACTTTGCCTAGCTGCAGCCGGAAATATTATCAATGATATATACGATGTCGAAATTGATAGAATCAACAAGCCACAGAAAGTTTTAATCGGTAAAAAGATTTCGGAACAAACCGCGAACAATTTATTTATCGCCCTAAATGTTTTAGGTGTAGGTATAGGGTTTTATCTCGCCAACAGCATCGGTAAACCCGGTTTTGCTGCGCTTTTCATCGTTTTCTCTGCTTTGCTGTATTTGTATTCGTCTTATTTAAAGGGAATTATTCTCATAGGAAATTTAGTAGTCTCCTTTTTAGTTGCAATGAGTCTTATAATTGTAACGCTTTTTGATTTGCTACCTGCAATAACAGTCGAAAACAAAGAAATACAATCGTCGGTTTTTAGAGTAGTGCTTTATTTTTCAATTTTTGCGCTAGCACTTAATTTTATTCGTGAGATAGTTAAGGATTTACAAGATATAAACGGTGATAAAAAAGGAGGAATTAACACGTTGCCAATTGCTATTGGTAGAAAAAGAACAAGTAAAATTGTTTTTGTATTAGCAGCCCTAATGGTTTTCGGGGTTATTTATTATATGTACGAATACCTTTACAATTATCAAATTTTATCTCTTTACTTCCTTTTTGCAATTGTAGGCCCCCTACTCTTTTTCTGTGTAAAAATTTGGGACGCAAAAACAATTAAACACTACGCAATACTTTCCAAAGTATTAAAAGTTGTAATGTTTTTGGGAGTTTGTTCAATTCCGCTTTTTCAATATGTAGTTTTGGAGTAAACAATTTAAATCTTAAATTATTGGTTTCACAGATAAATCTATAAAGCCACTACACAAAGAAACCTTGAATTAAAAATGCTAAAAGAAAAATTAAAAAACTACAACATCATCCTTGCTTCAGGCTCGCCACGAAGACAAGCTTTTTTTAAGGATTTGGATATAGATTATACCATTCAAGTAAAAGAGGTTGATGAAAAATATAATTCAGATTTAAATCGAGAAGAGATTACAGATTTCCTCTCTCAACTTAAAGCATCTGCATTTAAATCACTTGAAACAAACGATATTTTAATTACTAGCGACACTATTGTTTGGAAAGAAAACAGTGCTCTTGGCAAACCAAAAGATAGTCGAGAAGCCAAAGAAATGCTGAAAAGCTTAAGCGGCAAGTTTCACGAGGTTATAACATCGGTTTGTTTTACATCCAAAGAGTTTCAAATAAGGGTAAACGACACTACAAAGGTATGGTTTAAAGCGCTCACTGAAGAGGAAATTGATTACTATATAAAAACTTACAAACCCTTTGACAAAGCAGGAAGCTATGGAATTCAAGAATGGATAGGATATATAGGAATCGAGAAAATTGAAGGTTGCTATTTTAATGTAATGGGTTTACCTACTCGCCTTGTTTATAAAACGTTAACCGAGATTGCCGAGCGCTGATTTTTTGCTATTTTTACGTAAAACCTTCGCTCATGTATCTCTTCAGACTTTTTGCACTACTTTTCCTTTCGCTATTTTTATTTAGTTGTAATTCTTCCGAAGAAAAAAAAGAGTTCTCTAAAAATACAAATGAAACCATCAAGGAAAATGATGTTGCCTACAGAAACGTATCACAGGAGTTTGAAGATTATTGGTACAGCGGAAAGGCGGAAATTACTTCGTACGATTTATCGCAAGAACGCTACAGTGAAATTAGAAAAGGGAAAACGGTAAACATTTTTGTTTCAGAAAATTTCTTACCTAAGGAACAAGTAAAAGCAGATAACGATGCCAAGGAAAACATTTCAGTATTAAAATTAAATCAAACTAAGAACTTCAATACTGGTATCTATCCCTATTCTGTAATGACGAGCACATTTAGTCCGATTTCTACTCGAGAAAATGCAATAAAGATTAGTACTAGTGTGCAGGAATGGTGTGGGCAGATTTACATGCAACTCAACAATAGAAATAATTACGAAATTAGAAGTCACTCTTACTTTGCTGATGAAGGCGATAAAAACTTTAGTTTGCCTAAAACTTGGTTAGAAAATGAACTTTGGAATCTCATCCGTATCAATCCAGAAGAATTACCTACGGGTAATTTAATGCTAATTCCTTCATTTGAATACTTGAGGTTTTATCATAGAGGAGCAAAAGCTTACAATGCTACAGCAAATTTAAGACAAGGAGATTCCATTTCAATTTACACCTTAAACTATCCCGAATTACAAAGAGAACTAAGACTATTTTTTCAAAGTGATTTTCCATATGAAATTGAAAAATGGGAAGAGGTAAATGCTCAAAACACAACGGACACAAGTCATCTTAAAACAACTGCCATAAAATCTAAGCGTTTACAAAGCGCTTATTGGAAAGAAAACAAAAATGAGTTTTTGCACCTTCGGGATTCATTGGGGTTGAAAACATACTAATATGATAAACCTTAAAGAAATATATCCAGAACTATTAGAATCTATCATTCTAATAGTAGTACTAATCTTGATAAGAATAATTTTAAAAAGAACAGTTCGAAATTTCGCCGATAAAATTGAACGTTTAGAGCACCGAACTGGTTTAATTTTAAAACACATAGATTATTCTATCTATTTTTTAGTAGCGCTAGGACTTTTCATTATTTGGGGGCTTGATTTTGAAAACTTAGGCTTAGTAATGTCGTCGGTATTTGCTGTAATCGGGATTGCTTTTTTTGCACAATGGTCTATCCTTAGCAATGTTACTAGTGGGGTAATAATGTTTTTTACTTTCCCATATAAAATTGGGGATTATATAAAAATTCACGATAAGGAAGTCCCTTGCGAAGGAACCATTGAAGATATTAAAACATTTCATATTATCCTGCATACCCCAGAAAATGAAATTGTAACTTATCCAAATAGTATGATGCTTCAGAAAGGTGTGAGTATTATTCGCCCAGAAGAAATTCAAGAGCACTTACAAAATCTCGAGAAAAATAAGGAAGAGTTGCCTCCCATATAATTTTCTCAAATAGGTATCTTTGAAAAATTATCGAATAAAACAGTACTATTTTTATGCAAAAAACATCGATTTATAGCTTTCTGCTTTTATTATTTACACTAGCTGCTACTGCACAAGCCCCGAAAAAACCAACCGCATCCGAAATATATCACAACCTCCAAAAACTAAATTTTGTAGGGTCGGCATTATATATTGCTGCCCATCCCGATGATGAAAACACAAGGCTTATTTCGTATTTGGTAAATGATGTCCACGCAAATACCGCCTATCTTTCGTTAACAAGAGGGGATGGCGGGCAAAATTTAATAGGCCCAGAACTTAGAGAATTACTTGGCGTTATTCGTACGCAAGAACTTCTTGAAGCTCGTAAAATTGACGGCGGACAGCAATTTTTTACGCGCGCCAATGACTTTGGATATAGCAAAAATCCAGATGAAACATTTGAGTTTTGGAAAAAAGAGGATGTTTTAAGCGATGTAGTAATGACCATCCGAAAGTTTAAACCAGACATTATTATAAACCGTTTCGATCATCGTAGTCCTGGTAGCACACACGGACATCACACAGCTTCGGCCATGCTGAGTTTAGAAAGTTTCGACTTGGCTAATGATGAAAAAAAATTCCCTGAATCTGCAAAAGAACACGGAGTTTGGAAACCTCAACGTTTGTTTTTTAATACCTCGTATTGGTTTTATGGCAGTAAAGAAAAATTTGAAAAAGCAGATAAATCAGATCACGTAAAAGTAGAAATTGGCAATTACTTTCCTTCACTCGGATTATCCAATGGAGAAATAGCCTCGCTGAGTAGAAGCATGCACAAATCGCAAGGATTTGGAAGTACGGGCTCTCGCGGTTCTGAAACTGAATATCTAGAAATTCTTAAAGGTTCAAAACCTTCAGATAACAATCTTTTTGAAGGAATAAATACAGATTGGTCGAGACTTGAAGGAGGAAATGAAATTGCAGCTATTCTAAAGCCATTAGAAGAAAACTTCAACTTCGAAAATCCTTCTCAAATGCTTCCGCAATTATTAGAAGTCTATCCACTAATATCAAACTTAGAAAACAAGCATTGGAGAAAAATTAAATTAGCGCAACTAAAACAACTCATTTTAGATTGTGGCGGAATTTTCCTGGAAGCAGTTTCCGAAGAAAATGAAATCAATCCTAACGACAACCTTAATGTAACAGTTGAAGCAGTTAATCGTGGAGGGAATAGCGTGGCGTTAAAATCGATTAAAAATGCTAAGGGTAAAGTACTTTGGAATACTACTGAATCGCTTCCATTTAATAACAAAAAAAATATAGAACTTACACTTCATTCAGAAAAAAACAATCCATCTTACTCCTCACCGTATTGGTTAAATGAAAAAGGAACAGTGGGTATGTATGCTGCACCAAAAAACTTAATCGGCCTTGGAGAGACCCCTGTATTTGAACAAATAATTTTTGAACTTCAATTTGGAAATACTGTAATTCCATTTACTAAGGATATCATATATAAATTCAACGACCCCGTTAAAGGAGAAGTATATCGTCCACTTGAAATTCTACCAAAGGTCACCGCTTCAATTCCTGAGAAGGTTTTAATTTTCGCAGATAATAGTTCAAGAAATGTTTCGGTAATCGTTAGAGCTGGAAAAGATAATATTTCAGGGAGTGTAAGTTTAAAACATCCTGAAGGTTGGAAAATTGAACCAAGTTGGCAAGCCTTTGAGCTGAGCCGAAAAGGAGCAACAAAAGCTTTTACTTTTAAGGTTACTCCACCAAATAATCAAAGCGAAGGGTATTTAGAAGCAAGTATAAATGCCGAAAATGAAATTTTTGATAAGGAATTAGTGCTTATCGATTACGACCATATTCCTTTTCAAAGTGTATTATTACCTTCGGAAGCAAAGGTCGCAAAAATTGATATTCAAAAGAAAGGACAAAGTATTGGATATATAAACGGAGCTGGCGATGCTATTCCAGAAAGCCTGAGGCAAATTGGATATTCGGTTACAACTATAAATCCTTCAAACATTTCAGAACAATCATTAAAAGATTTTGATGCAATTGTAGTTGGAATTCGCGCTTATAACGTGGTTTCAGACTTAGCTTTTGCACAACCTATTTTGAACAAATACGTTGAAAATGGTGGGACAATCATTGTACAATACAACACAAGCCACGCCTTGGTTACTAAAGATCTTGCACCCTACTCCTTAAAACTTTCAAGAGACAGAGTTACTGATGAGTTTTCTGATGTAAAGTTTCTAGCACCAAAACACCCCATAATGAATACTCCAAACAAAATCACTGAAGCAGATTTTGAAGGTTGGGTACAAGAACGAGGTTTGTATTTCCCTGATGAATGGGCTAAAGAATTTACACCACTTCTGGGTATGAAAGACAGTGGGGAAGCTCAAACAAAAGGCTCTCTCTTAGTTGCCAAATATGGCAAAGGACACTATATTTATACAGGTTTAAGTTTTTTCAGAGAACTTCCTGCAGGGGTTCCAGGAGCTTTTAGATTGTTTGCTAATATGTTATCAATAGGAAAGTAATTTATAAAATTATGAATGAGGAAAAACAAAAATTTGTTTGGAAAAGAAGCTTTACAATAGTACTTCTTTTAAATGCTGTATACATCTATTTGTTTTATTTACTAATGCAAAACTTCGCCTAAATGCAGCAGATAGATTGGATTGTTTTAATTGGAACGTTAGTATTTATCGTGCTTTATGGCACATGGAAATCGCGGCAACAAAAAGATACGGGTGATTATTTAAAAGGTGGAAATAACGCTCATTGGTGGACAATAGGGTTAAGTGTAATGGCTACCCAAGCTAGTGCGATTACTTTTCTTTCTACTCCGGGACAAGCTTTTCACGACGGGATGGGCTTTGTGCAATTTTATTTTGGATTACCCATAGCTATGGTAATTATTTGCTTGGTATTTATTCCTATTTATCACAAGCTAAATGTTTATACAGCCTACGAATACCTCGAAAATCGCTTCGACAAAAAGACGCGAACCTTAACGGCAATTCTGTTTTTGATACAACGCGGTTTGGCGTGTGGAATTACCATTTTTGCTCCTTCTATTATTCTTTCCGCTGTACTTGGATGGAACCTTATTTACTTAAATGTTATAATTGGAGTATTAGTAATAATCTATACGGTAAGTGGAGGCACAAAAGCCGTAAGTGTTACTCAAAAGCAACAAATGGCTGTGATTTTCTTCGGAATGCTGATTGCTTTCCTTCTAATTCTAAACTACCTTCCACTAGACATTACTTTTACTAAAGCATTAGAAATTGCAGGTACCAACGGAAAAATGAACATTCTTGATTTTTCATTCGATTTTGATAATCGCTATACATTTTGGAGTGGAATTATTGGAGGTTCCTTTTTAGCCCTCTCCTACTTTGGTACTGATCAAAGTCAGGTGCAGCGATATCTTTCTGGAAAAAGTGTAAAGCAAAGCCAAATGGGGCTAATTATGAATGGGATGCTAAAGGTACCAATGCAGTTTTTTATTCTGCTTGTAGGGATAATGGTTTTTGTGTTTTATCAATTCAACAGCTCTCCCCTTCACTTTAATCCCTCCGCAGTTAAAGATGTAAAGCAATCGAAATATTCAAGTGAATACACTGCGTTAGAGGCGGAGAAAAGTGCGCTAGATTTACAACTAAACTCAGCTCAGTTAAATTATGCAAAAGCAGAAACAGATGCCGAAAAACAAAGCATCGCACAAGAGATAAAAGATTTAAACAAAAGTGAACAACAACTTCGCAATCAATCGGTATCACTTATAAAGAAAGCTAATCCAAATGCTGAAACTAACGATAAGGATTACGTTTTTATACATTTTATTTTAACAAACCTACCACGCGGACTTATTGGTTTATTGCTTGCTGTAATTTTAAGTGCGGCAATGTCGTCGACGGCTTCAGAGCTGAATGCTTTAGGAAGTACGACCACCATAGATCTCTACAAGAGAAATGTACCAGGGAAACGTGAAAAGCATTACGTTGCCGCTTCGCGAGGCTTTACGCTTCTTTGGGGCGTAATTGCTATTGGGGTAGCCTGTACCGCAAATTTATTTGACAATCTTATTCAGTTGGTAAATATTATCGGATCTATTTTCTATGGAAACGTTTTAGGAATATTCCTACTAGCCTTCTTTATAAAATATGTGCGTAGCAAAGCAGTTTTTATTGCAGCCCTAATTACTCAAATAATAATAATTTACTTCTGGTATATCGATTTGATGCCTTATTTATGGCTTAACTTAGTTGGTTGTGTTATTGTAATGACTATAGCTGTAATCCTTCAAACTGTTTTACCGAACAATAAGAAAGAAGAAGAAATAGCTGGATAATAGTTCTCATTCTAAATTCTGAAATTGTGATAAATACGAGATTGGCTTATAAACAAGACATTGAAGGGGTTCTTTTACTTCAGGAGAAATATTTATATCGCAATTTAAGTGAAGAGGAACGGAAACAAGGTTTTGTAACCACTCCTTTTACAATTTCTCAATTGAAAGAAATAATCAGTCTTAACGGATTGTTTATCGCCGAAAATGATACTAACGAAGTTGTTGCCTATGCTTTCGCTGGAAGTTGGAAGTATTTTGAGCAATGGGATATTTTCAAGATAATGATTGCCCGAATGCCTCAACTTTCATTCAATGAAAACAAAATTACAACCGAAAACACTTTCCAATACGGACCTATCTGTATTGATAAAAAATACAGAGGAACTGGCTTACTCAATCAATTATTTGAAGAAATGAGAATTGAGTTTTATAAAAAATATCCTATCTCTATTACCTTTATCAACAAAGTGAATAAAATTTCAATTAAGGCACATACTAAAAAATTAGGTTGGGTAATTATAGATGAGTTTGAATTCAACAACAACATTTATATCAGTTTAGCCTTTGATATGAAGAATTCGGTTTTATTACAATAATCGGCTATTAGTTGTTTTATATATCAAAACTCATTCAATAAAAAAGCTGCCCTTTAACTCGGGCAGCTTGAATTAATTAAAGCATTCAAATAGAAATTACTTCTTTACAACTTTAAAGTTCTCGGTCATTTCGTTTTCAAAGGTAATCTTGAAAATATAAGTTCCAGCCGAAAGCTCAGCAACATTTAATTTACTATTAGTATACTTATGATTATTTATCACCTCTTGCCCTAGTAGGTTAAAAGCTGAGATAGTTTTAATATTTTCCTTAGAATTTATAATTAACTCGTCCCCCATTGGATTAGGGTAATAAGTAAATTTTACATTTGAGAAATCATTAATTCCAGCGGTGCCACCTATATTAAGGGTATAGTCTTCAGCCTGTCCATAAGCGTAATTCACACAAGGGTCTAATGGTGAAACATCAAAATTCTTTACTACCCGTAACAGATATTCCCCTTCTTCTAAACTATTAGGCAAAGTAATTGTTGCAGTTGCCTGCTGTCCATCTGTCCCTGTAGATCCAGTAATAGAACCAATCTCAAAAGCTTCAAATGTACTCCACTCTTCACCTGTACTGCCAGTATTGATAAAAACCGTGAAAAAGTTTTCATAAGGTCCTTCAGTATTTCCTTCCAATGCAACATCGAGTGAAGCTCCTACTTCAGCATTAATTACGGTACTAGTAAAATCTTCTAAGGCTACTGTACTGGTTGGAGATGATGTATTGTCAACATCAGCCATTGCAACTCTGGTTATTGGCTCTACAATGCCATTAATATCAAACATACACTCGAATGGTGGTGGGGTAGCAACCTCGCAGTGTAATTTAAAAACTCCTTGCGCTCCGTCTGTACTTTCAATCCATGGACCTCCAGCTCTACCGTGTATTGGTTTTCCTAAAGTTCCTGAGGTATTAACCTCCCAATAAACCTCAATGCTGTTATTTTGTCCTACGGGTTCCATCCAATATTTAGCTCCCGATGCACCTCCTTCAAAAGTTAAATCAACTTCTACCATAACTGTATAAACACTATAGGCGTTAAATGCAAATCCTATTGGTACTTGTGCATATGGCTCAAGGCCAGTAATTGTTTCCAAAACTGTACTGGCAGGAGAACCATTGTTATCGTTATAAAATGTCAAGTCTAACGTATTAATAGGTTGGAGCGTTATTATATTTAACTCTACAGAACGGATATTTAAAGTGCTGTTTGGAGCAACGTCAAAATCGTCTGCATGCCTTATAATTTCTGCACCTGCTATTTCTTTTCCATTCTCAAAATTATTGCTGTCATCTCCTTGTCCACAATCCAGAATTACTGTTTTGTTTAAATGTTTAAAGTTGGATAGAGCTTGCCCATAGCCGAAATTAGGAATCGATATCAGGAAAGCTAAAAACAGTATTAATGATTGATTTTTGAGTAGTTTAATCTTCATTGTTTAGGTTTTGTTGTTAAAATATTACCAAATATATTCATTATATATACGTAGCACAATTAGAATGTTTAGAAATAATGAGGACGGAATTATATAGGGTTAATTAATATTTTCAACAAAAAAAAGCTGCCCTAAATAGGGCAGCTTTACAAAATACAGTTTGAAAGTATTTCTTACTTCTTCAAAACTTTAAAGTTCTCAACTACTCCGTCTTCAAAAGTAACACGGAATAAGAAAGTACCGGTAGCAAGTGAAGAAACATCCACTTTACCAGCTGCAAAGTTTACTTTGTTCATCACAACTTGTCCTAATAAGTTATATACTGAAATAGATTCAATATTTTTATTAGAAGAAATGTTTAACTCATTTTCCATTGGGTTAGGGAAGTATGTGAAATTAGAACTTGTGTAGTCATTAACTCCTGCTACCCCATCAACAGTAACTGTGTAATCTTCAGTTTCACCATATCCTTGATCTTCATCACATGCCATATCCCAAGTAGCATCGGTATCTGGAACTGCTGCCACACGAACTCTCATTCTGTAGTTTCCATCTGCAGCATCTGCAGGAATAGCAATATTCTCGGTTAGAGTTTCTCCGCTTCCTGTTCCAATGTAAAAGAATTCATTTTCTTCAAAACTTCCACTATTGTCAAAGTCAATCCAAACTGAAGCCGATTCAACATCCCATCCGCCTCCTACAGTAACAGAAATTGGATAAGTTCCTCCAGCTTCAACGGTTGCAGCCATTGAAGTATAATCGCCATATCCACCAGCACTACAGTCTGTAGTATTATCTATCTCTTGGAAAGTAACATTTACAATATTATCTCCATCACTACAATCTAATGTAGGAATACAATAAAGCGAAGTCTCAATAGTAGTAAACGTAGCAATTTCAGAATATGCTGTTTCAGACGATAAAGTACAAGTAACCTCTAATCTCCACTCAACAATAACTCCACTCACTGATGGTGCAGTTGCTAAATATGTAGCGAAAGTATCAGATACAGCTCCTTCATTTACCCATCCAGCGCCGTCAGTATTAGATTGCCATTGGTATTCCAATCCGTTTCCAGTTGTAAATCCAGCAGCAGCAACTGTGTATTCAGTATCCACCTCACCCTCTTCTGGAGTAACAGTTGCGATACCAGCTTCAGGAGTTCCTGAACAATCTACGGTACTAGCTTCTTCAATTTCTAATGAGAAATCTAAAGCTTGTCCATAACCTGATTCAATTCCCATTCCGAATGGATCAAATTGAATACCACAAGGCGTAACAATTGCTTCAGAAAGATCATCAAAATAAGTTTTTGTAATTCTAACTCTTGTAGCTCCAACTACAGCATCTGAAGGCACTAAAATGTCCATACTTACTGCAATTCCATCGCCACCATTTGAATTTTGTAAAGTTCCTAATTCATAAACCTCACCAGAATCGTCTAATATATCATTTTGGTTCCAGTCTATAAATGCAACAATATTGGTTTCAAAGTCACCGTAAGTGTTTCCTTCTACGCTAAGTGTATACGTTTCACCTGCTGTAACATTCACAACAACATCAGTTTTATCTACCAATACAGAAGTTGTATCTTCGTTTGTAATAGTTGTTCCTGCAAATTCAACTTTAGTAATTTCTTCAACAATTACATCAGCAGCATCTACAATATCGCAGTATGGACTTGGGAAAGGCGCAGCCCCAACAACGTTTACCGTATAATCTTCTACTTGACCATATGAGTTTGTCCCACAAGGGTTTGAAGAAGGAGTATTAAAGTTTTTTCTGATACGCATGCGAGTTTCACCTTCAACCGCATCGCTAGGAACAACAATATCATTAACTGCTTGTTGTCCATCTGTTCCATCAGAATTTACAATTGAACCTATTTCAACATATTCTGTGGTTTCGAACTCACCATTTTGGTTCCAGTCAATCCACACTGAAAAATAATTAGTGAAATTTCCACCTGTATTACCTTCTGCTGCAAAACTATAAGTTCCATTAGCTTCAACTTGTGCTACAATAGCGGTAAAATCTTCATATCCCTCAGTACTAGACACTGGCGAATCGTTATCGATTCCTGCAAATACAACTTTAGATATTGCTTCAACAGTACTACTACTAGCATCGCAATATGAAATTTCTGTAGAGAAAGACGATACATCAGAGTAAGAAGTTTCACCAGATGCAGTACAAGTTACTTCTAATCTCCATTCTGTTACATCACCAACCTCGCTAGATGCTGTTGCTGTATAATCTTCGTAAAAAGCAGAGGCTGTACCGTGATCTTCCCAACCTGCGTTGTTTGTATTAGACTGCCATAAGTATGTCATATCACCAGCAACTGTATAGTTTTGGGCTGATACAATATACGTAGAACCTGGGTTTCCAGATGTTGGATCTACTGCTGTAACACCACCATCTGGTGTTCCTGTACATGCACTTAAGGCAGTTACTACAAATTTATAGTCCTCAAACTCACCATATGTAAAACCTGTAACACAAGGATCAACATCCCCAGATGAACTCAACCAGTGGCTTACCACTCTCATTCTAGTTTCACCTTCTAAGGCACTAGCAGGTACGCTAATAGTTCCAGTATGGTTTGTATCGTATGAAGACGATGTGTATGCTACCTCGTTAGCTACATCAAAAACTCCATCTTGATTCCAATCAACCCAAATTCTAAATCCAGCAGTTTCATTTTCAATATCTACAGAAAAGTCAACTGAACCACCTGCAGTTTGTGATAAGGTATGAGTATCAAAAAAATCGCCATATCCGTCGGTTGAAAATCCACTGCCTAGGTTTGAAATATTGTCAACCCCATTTGTAGTTGAAAAATTATCGATATACCGATCAGCGTTAGTTCCTTCTGGAACACAGTATTGGGCATTCATTGTTTGGGTCATAGCGAATGAAATCATCAACGCTAATAAAATTGACCCTTTTTTAAGTAATTTGTTCTTCATTATATTGGTTTAATTATTAAAATTTCACCAAATATGTCATTAATATATCAGAATCCAAAATGAAGACTTTAAGATTTACGGGCTAATTAAAGGCTTTTGAAGTGTTTTAAAAGATTAAATAGTCCTGTTTTTCTATTTGATAATTGTGATAATGAACAAACAATCAAATTATTAGGCTATAAAATTTGTAAAAAAATTATTATGTCATTTTTAAAAATGAAATTTTAAATAAAAAATGAAAAATTAGTAAACTGTGATGGAAAAAGTCAATTATTTATGAAAGTGATAATCAAAAAAAAACCGGCTCCAAAATTGGAGCCGGCGATAAATGTGGAATTATTTACTTATTAGATTAATCGTCAAGTAAATCAATTTTATCTTTTATGTGTTCTTTCATTGCTTCTGCAATATCGCGGTTTCCATCCTCGTCGTTAGGACTAATTTCAATTATCCCATCACCGTTTCCATCAACTGCGTTTGAAAGATCTACACCTGTAGTAGCATCAAAAACACTATTTAAGTCGAAATTAATAACAACACTATTTTGATCGTTTGATATAACAGTGTTTGTTTCTCCTTCTTCGAACTCTACCTCTAGTTCTTCTTCAAAGTCGTGCCAAAATACAAAGGGTACTCCGTCTATAGTTCCTTCCATCCTTATACTCTGCTCATAAATTTCGCTATCAGGATTTTCGTTTTTATCAAATTCAAATTCAATTTCTTCAAGACGACCATTAGGTGCATCTACTACGGTAATTACCACTGGAGTTGGGGATAATAAATCCAATTCAAAAGGACCTTTTAATTCAATCTCTTCTTCACTATTATAGAAGTTGTCATCGCCGATAATATCATCGTACTCCAACTCAATTTCTTCTAAATTAATTAAGAACTTAGACAGATCAACTACTGGACCATCCAAAACGGTGTTTTTACCTGCGTTTGACGAATAGTTAGCTGAAGCGTAAATGCCAAGTTTTCCATTTCCATCTTCAACAGGCAACGAATCGTCATCGTCTGAACACGCTGTAAATGCGCCCGCTAACGCAATGGCGAATAAAGGTTTTTTAAATTTTTTAATCAAATTCATAAGTTTTAGGTTTTAGAATTAGTTTGACTTATAACTTCTAGAACGGCCAATATTCTAAAATGATATTTAAAATGCCCTAAATTATTCTTAAATTAGTACTAAGCAAGTGTTAATAGGTATAAAGACTTTTCAAACTTAAACCTTCATGAGCTCAGACTGTCAATACATTATATCTTTTTTGGAAATGAAGCTAAAAAGTAAAGAATTTATAACGCTACTTTTTAAATACTAATTTCGAAATTCTTTTATTGCCTGATGCGAAAGCCACACTATCGTTTACAAATTCAATAGCGAAGAAACCAACTTGTGATAGTTCCTTCCAGTTTTTACCGCCATCACCGCTAAACGAAATTCCGGGTGAGCCTACCGCAACAAGCCCTTGCCCCCTTGTGCCAGGTACATATTTTACAGAAGAGCGATACCCTGGCTCCTTTCCATTTGCAATCAATTTCCAAGTTTTACCGCCATCTTTAGTTATCGCCTTGTTCCCTTCATTAAACTTTTTGTCTTCCCAATTTCCACCGAAAATAACGCCGTTCTTCTCATCTAAGAAATCAACAGAGTAAATTCCAGTCATCGCTTTTCCTTGAATAATTGGTGTTTTATATACTTCCCAAGTTTCTCCCTTATCAGAAGTATGCATAATTCGAGCTTTTTTACCTCCTGTTGCTATCCATGCATTATCTCCAAAAATGGCAATATTACTATTACTCGCCGCAAATGCTGCTTCCCCTTTTTCTACTTTCGGAAGATTTTCACAAGATAACTTTTGCCAAGTATTTCCACCATCGCGGGTAATTATTACCGACATACAGTCTGCTGTAGGGTCGCCAATTGCAATCCCTTCCATATCATTCCAAAACTTCATCGAGTCGTAGAATACATTCTCGTTTTTCTCTGAATAAACCTCCTCTATGTTAGTTGCCTCTTTTCCGTCAAAACCAATTTTATAAAGCACTGCAGGATTAGCGATACTCAAGACAAATACCGCTTCGTTTGTTGATGCTATAGATCTAAAGTGAAGTAAGGTATCTTCGTACTTAATTACAGCTAACTTTGGAATGTCGCCGTCAATTAAACCAACCTTTCCTTGATCGGCTGCAAACCAAACTCTGTTTTCATCTAGGGGTTGAATAGCGCGAATACTCAAACTGTCTATAAAAACTGGTGTAATTTCTACAGAATTAAATTCTACTTCAGGTTTAGAGTTACAAGAAATTAGTGTTAATGCAGCTAATAGAATAAAAAGAAATCGCATTTTTAAAATTTTTGGCAAAAGTAAACAATCTAAAATATCAAATATCATATACTATTTATAAATGCTTGGGAACATCAGGTAAATTCAAAACATTTTTCAACTTTTACCTCTTATGCGAGTTAAGTGTAAAAAATAATTTATAAAATATTTTTTTTGATTTCGATTTAAGTTTCAATTTCAGTTTCAAAGAGATACCTTTGCACTCGCAAAAGTTTTCAACTAATTGAAAGCCTTAAAGTCAAGCACAAAAATCAGGAGTAATTTTATTTTTTTCTCTGGTTTTGTGTTATATAAATTGAATACCCTTTTAAATGAAATTACACCGAAACCTAGTATTCGCTACTATTGATTCCCTTCACCTTATTTTCAACGAAAATAAACAAGCCGATAAAGTGTTGAGAAGCACCTTAAAACGTGATAAGCGTTGGGGTGCACGAGACAGAGCATTTATTGCAGAAACCACTTACGACATTGTAAGGTGGAAACGCCTATATTCAGAAATTGCTGATGTACGCGAACCTTTTGATCGTCCTAATCTATTTAGATTATTTACGGTTTGGGCAACCTTAAACGGAATTAAAATTCCAGAATGGAAACAATTTGAAGATACTCCTACCCGCCGAATCAAAGGAAGATTCGACGAACTTTCTAAAATTAGAAAATACCGTGAATCTATTCCAGATTGGATGGATGAGTTAGGTGTAAAAGAATTGGGTAAGAAGTGGGATAAGGAAATTGCAGCTTTAAACGAACAGGCCGACGTTGTTTTACGGGTAAATACTTTAAAAACTACGGTTGACGCGTTACAAAATGAATTAGCGGACCTTGAAATTGAAACAGAAACAATAAAAGGATATCCAGATGCATTAAAACTCAAAGAGCGTTCAAACGTATTTATTACCGATGCTTTTAAAAATGGTTTGTTTGAAGTACAAGATGCTTCTTCACAAAAAGTAGCGGCTATGCTAGACCCAAAACCTGGAATGCGCGTTATTGACGCTTGTGCAGGGGCAGGCGGAAAAAGCCTTCATATTGCAACAATGATGGAAAATAAAGGCCAGCTGATCGCAATGGATATTTACGAGAATAAACTTAACGAACTTAAGCGTAGAGCTCGAAGAAATGATATTTTTAATATTGAAACTCGAGTAATTGATTCCACTAAAGTTATAAAGAAGTTGATAGAAAAGGCCGATAAGGTTTTAATTGACGCTCCTTGTTCTGGATTGGGTGTTTTAAGAAGAAACCCTGATGCTAAGTGGAAACTTCAGCCTGAGTTTTTAGATAAGATTAGAGCTACACAAAAGGATTTATTAGAAAGCTACTCTAGAATGGTAAAACCAGGTGGTGATTTAGTATATGCTACTTGCTCTATCCTGCCTTCAGAAAATGAACTACAAGTAAAAGCATTTTTAGCTAGTGAAGCTGGCAAGGATTTTACGTTATTAAATGAAGAGAGAATCTTGCCAAGCAAAAGTGGTTTTGATGGTTTTTACATCTCTTTATTACAAAAGAAGGCATAAAAAAGACTGAATATATATAAGAAAAGAGCAGGCAAATGTCTGCTCTTTTCTGTTTTACACCTCTAGAACTTCAAAAAATCGAATTGTTGTTAATTAAAAATGATAATTAGAGCATTTTGAAGCTTTTTAGATAAATAGATTATCCTTTAAAATAGTTAACTTTGCAGCTTCAAAATAAAATTAGATGATTCACTTTTTTGGTAACGTAGAAAACACTGTTTTTGCAGTTCAAACCCACGGAATAATTTCAGAAGAAAACACGAAAAAACTGGAATGGCTTTTTGGCAATCAGGTTAAGTTAGAGGAATCCGTCCTGTCCACAAACACGTCGGATTTTTTTATTGGTCCTCGCGCAGCTATGATTACTCCTTGGAGTACTAATGCCGTTGAAATCACTCAAAACATGGGGATTGAAGGCGTAATTCGTATCGAGGAGTTTCACAACAGCTCAGTTGTAAAAGAGGCTTTCGACCCTATGATTTCTCAGAAATTTCAGGAATTAAATCAAGACATATTTGATATTGATGTACAACCTGAACCAATTTTAGAAATCGAAAACATTTCTGAATATAATGAAAAAGAAGGTTTAGCGCTAAATGCTGAAGAAGTTGAATACCTTGAAAACTTATCAAAAAAGATAGGGAGAAAGCTTACCGATAGTGAAGTTTTTGGCTTTAGTCAGGTAAACAGTGAACATTGCCGTCATAAAATTTTTAACGGTGTATTTGAAATAGACGGAAAAGAAATGCCTTCTTCCCTATTCAAACTTATTAAAAAGACATCATCAGAAAATCCGAACGATATTGTTTCGGCATACAAGGATAACGTAGCCTTTGTAAAAGGACCTAAAGTAAAACAGTGGGCTCCAAAAAGTGCCGATAAACCAGATTGGTACGAAGAAAAAGATTTCGACAGTGTTATTTCATTAAAAGCTGAAACGCACAACTTCCCAACTACAGTAGAGCCTTTTAACGGTGCTGCAACTGGTAGTGGTGGTGAAATCCGCGATCGCTTGGCAGGAGGAAAAGGTTCATTACCGCTTGCTGGAACAGCGGTTTATATGACTTCTTATTCACGTTTAAACGAAGGGTCCTTCGACTCTGCTCAGGACAGGCCTTGGGAAAAAGGAATGAAAGAACGCGATTGGCTTTACCAAACGCCTTTAGATATTTTAATTAAAGCTAGTAATGGAGCTTCCGATTTTGGAAACAAATTCGGACAACCATTAATCGCTGGATCTGTTCTTACATTCGAACACGAAGAAGAGGCTCGTAAATTAGGTTTCGATAAAGTGATTATGCTTGCTGGTGGTATCGGTTACGGAAAAGCAAGTCAGGCCATCAAAGACAAACCTCAAGAAGGTGATAATATTGTAATTTTAGGTGGTGATAACTACCGAATTGGAATGGGTGGTGCTGCAGTTTCATCGGCAGATACAGGTGAATTTAGCAGCGGAATTGAACTTAACGCAATTCAACGTAGTAACCCAGAAATGCAAAAACGCGCTGCCAATGCCATTCGAGCAATGGTAGAAAGCGACCACAACCCAATTGTTTCTATTCACGATCACGGTGCAGGTGGACACTTAAACTGTTTAAGTGAATTAGTTGAAGAAACTGGAGGACATATAGAAATAAACAAACTTCCTATTGGCGACCCTACCCTATCCGACAAAGAAATAATGGGGAATGAAAGCCAGGAGCGAATGGGCTTGGTTATTGGGGATAAAGACATCCAAAACCTTAAAAGAGTTGCAGACCGCGAACGCTCTCCTATGTACGAAGTAGGGAAAGTTACAGGCGACCAACGCTTCTGTTTTGAAAACAAAGACGGCAAAAAACCTATGGATTTTGCGCTTGAAGATATGTTTGGTAGTTCACCAAAAACAATAATGAAAGACAAAACCGTAAATAGAAACTATAATAACGCTGTTTACGATACTTTAAAAATTAAGGAATACGTAACACAGGTGTTACAATTAGAAGCTGTAGCTTGTAAAGATTGGCTTACCAATAAAGTTGACCGTTGTGTAACAGGTCGTGTTGCAATACAACAAACTGTAGGGCAATTACAATTACCATTAAATAACTGCGGTGTAATGGCTTTGGATTATCAAGGAAAAGAGGGTGTAGCCACTTCTATTGGGCATTCACCATTAACAGCCTTAATAAACCCAGCGGCAGGATCGCGCAATGCTATTACCGAGTCTCTAACCAATATTGTTTGGGCTCCATTAAAAGATGGTTTAAAAAGTGTTTCTCTTTCAGCCAACTGGATGTGGCCTTGTAATAACGAAGGTGAAGACGCAAGACTATACGAAGCTGTTAAAGCTGTTTCAGATTTTTCAATTGATTTAGGAATCAACGTTCCAACCGGAAAAGATTCCCTTTCAATGAAACAGAAATACAAAAATGAAGAAGTTATTTCTCCAGGAACAGTAATTATTTCGGCTGCAGGAAACTGTAACGACATTCAAAAAGTAGTTGAGCCTGTTCTTCAGACCGGTGGTGGTAGTATTTACTACATCAATGTTTCTCAAGACAACTTTAAACTAGGCGGATCTTCTTTTGGACAAATTTTAAATGCTATCGGAAACGAAGCGCCAAATGTTAAAAGTGCGGAATACGTAAAAATAGTTTTCAATACATTACAAGAACTCATTAAAGACGGTAAAATTCTTGCTGGGCACGATGTTGCATCAGGTGGATTGATTACTACTTTATTAGAAATGTGCTTTGCCAACGTTAATCTTGGCGCAGATTTAGATCTTTCAAACTTAGGTGAAAGTGATATGGTAAAAGTTCTTTTTGCTGAAAACTCAGGAATAGTAATTCAAGCTTCTGAAGATACTTCCGTTGAAAAACTTCTATCTGAAAACAATATCGATTTCAAAAAGATTGGAACGGTTACTTCTAATGAAACACTAGCCATTAAAAATAACGGTGAAGAACTTTCATTCAGCATTCCTGAAATGCGTGATGCTTGGTATGAAACTTCATATTTATTAGACAGAAATCAAAGCGGTTCAAAACTAGCTAAAGAACGTTTTGACAATTATAAAAACCAGCCATTAAAATTTGTGTTTCCCAAGAATTTCACAGGCAACCTCTCCACCTCGGCTCCGCTCGGTGACCAACCATCGGCTCCGCTCGGTGGCCAACGCCCTAAGGCAGCTGTTATCCGTGAAAAGGGAAGTAACAGTGAGCGCGAAATGGCTTATATGATGCACCTGGCAGGATTTGATGTAAAAGATGTGCATATGACCGACCTTATTGAAGGTCGTGAAGATCTTGAGGATATAAAATTCTTAGTTGCTGTTGGTGGATTTAGTAACAGTGATGTTTTAGGAAGTGCTAAAGGTTGGGCTGGAGCTTTTCTTTACAACGAAAAAGCGAATAAAGCATTAAAGAATTTCTTTGCTAAAGACGATACATTATCCTTAGGTGTTTGTAACGGATGCCAGTTATTTGTGGAGTTAGGATTACTTAATCCTGAAGATGAAGAAAAACCAAAAATGCTTCATAACGATACCAATAAATTTGAATGTGTGTTTACTTCGGTAAAAATTCAGGAGAATAATTCTGTGATGCTATCTTCAATGGCAGGAAGTACATTAGGAATTTGGTCGGCTCACGGAGAAGGAAAATTCAGTTTCCCAAAAGCGGAAAGCCACTACAATATTGTTGCAAAATACGGTTATGATAAATTGCCATCAAACCCAAACGGAAGTGATTTCAACACTGCAATGATGACTGATAAAACAGGTCGCCATTTAGTAATGATGCCTCACTTAGAGCGTTCTACGTTCCCTTGGAACTGGGCATACTACCCACAAGATAGAAAGGATGACAAAGTTTCTCCTTGGGTTGAAGCCTTAGTTAATGCAAGAAAATGGATTGAAAAGAAGTAGATCTATTCTATAAATAATAGAAAACCGTTTACATAAAATTTGTAAACGGTTTTTTTATTGACACAAGTAAGTACGAGTTTTTTTATCATGGTTAAGAGTTTCTAATTACTTATTCAACAGCACTGGTTTTCCCAACCCTAGTTGGTCTAGTTTATCCAATTGAGTTGCTGCATCGCCTACTATCACATATATCATTTTATCTGGACGAATATATTTTTGTGCTAATGCTTTAACTTCTTCTACGGTTAAGGCTTTTACTGTTGCTTCGCGTTGTTTTGCATAATCAACTGGGTAATTGTAATTGCTAATATTTGAAAGCATAGACAGCTTGCTATTTAATGTTTCAAAAGCTCTTGCCCCACTTTTTAGCATATAGCCTTTGGTAATTTCCAAATCATTTTCATTGAAACGCTCACCATATTTTTCTAAAATCTCTTTTATTAAGGCTGTAGACTCATAGGTAACATTAGAGCGAACGCCACTGCTTATCATAAAGGTCCCTTCAATACTGCTACCCGTAAATCCAGAGCGAACACCATAGGTGTAACCCTTTCCTTCGCGTAATTCTTGAGTAAGTTGCGACGCAAAACCACCGCCGCCTAATCGGTAGTTCATTAAACTAGCTGGATAAAAATCGGTGTGTGTAGCCGCTATAGCTGGATAACCAAATTTAAGAATAGATTGTTTCGCACCAGGGAAATCATAAAAGTAAATTTTTGAAGTTTCTGGGTATTTAATTTCAGCTATTTCAGGAAACGATACTTCTTTTGACGGCCATTTATTATTTAATGAAGTTAACGAGCGTGAAACCTCAGCTTGTGACACAGCACCCACTACGTGAAATTTAGTAATGCTCGGTGAGAAATAGTTGTTGTAATAAGTTTTTAAATCATCTAAAGTAATAGCCGCTACAGACTCCTTAGTTCCAAAATTGTCGTGCGATAAGATATTGTTTTCACCGTAAATCAACTTGTCAAATTCAATACCTGCAATACTATTTGGATTGGCCTTCTTACGTTCAATTTGACTTAAAACACTTTGCTTTTGAAGTTCAAATTCCTTTTCATCCCATCTTGGCTGAAGTAGAATTTCTTCAATAAGGCTCATCGTTTTATCATAGTTCTTAGCCAATGTATTTCCATAAATCATAATAGCTTCTTTTGTAGCTACAGTATTTATAGTTGCCCCGAGACTTTCAATTGCATTTTCTAGTTCTTCGGGAGTTTTGGTAGCAGTTCCTTGCGTCATTAGACCTGCTAGTAAATTTGAAACACCAATTTTTTCTGAATTTTCTAAAAGCATTCCGCCATCGAGTTGAATTCTGTATTGCACCAAAGGCACTTCATTGTTTTCTATTCCAAATATTTTAATACCTGAAGACAATTCGTCTTTCCATACTTCTGGTACTTTCACATCTGGACTTTCACCGTAAGGCGGCTCTACACTTCTGTCAAAACTTGAAGGTGTTTTTTCATATTCCGCAACCACGCTTGCATCAAAACTTTCTTCAGCACCTTCAACAATTGGCTCTTCCACTACCTCTGCCAATTTTGAATCAGCAATCGCTAGTGCCTTCTGATTTTTAGGAACAAAGCTCGTTGCTACGTAATTCTTACCTTTAATATATTGGTTGTAAACGCGCATTACATCATCAGGCGTAACTGCAAGAATGTTTTTTACATCTTGGTTTACAAATCCAGGGTCTCCAGCAAATATCTCATATTGCGCTAACTGGAACCCCTTACCTAATACACTTGAAAGTCCTTGATAAAAAGCAGTTTCCTGCCCCGCTTTAATTCTATCTAAATCCGTTTCAGAAATTCCTTCAGCTTCAAACTTTCTAAATCCTTCTTCAATTCCATTTAAAACCTCTTGCAAGTTTGTATCTGGAAACGCTGTAACCTGCATCATAAACTGACCCGCAATTTCAGAGTTGTATTGGTAACTTTCCACTTTGTCGGTTAGCTTCTTATTTTCCACTAACGTTTGGTATAAAGGTGCTTTTTTACCTTTTGCCAAATACGTCGCCAAAACCTCTAAGGCATATGAATCTGGATGATATTGGTAAACCCCTGGCCATGTAAGCGTTAATTGCGGTACACGGGCAAAGTTATCTTCGTAATATAACTTTTTAGTTTTAGAAAGCGTAACAGCTTGCTTTTCCATTTTAGGAATATCCTCGCCACGTTTAATTTCACCAAAATATTTGTCTACCCATTTTTTTGCTTGATCAACATCAATATCTCCAGCAATGGTAAGTGTTACGTTGTTAGGAACATACCAGCGGTTATAGAAATCTTTTACATCCTGAAGGGTTGCATTTTGTAAGTCTTCTAAAGATCCGATTACCTCCCAACTATAAGGATGCCCTTCTGGATAAAGGTTTTTATGAATCACGTAAAAATTATGACCATATGGCGCGTTGTCTACTCTTTGGCGTTTTTCATTTTTCACCACTTGCTTTTCTTTTGCTAAGACTTGTTCTGTAACGGTATTAATAAAGTAACCAAGTTTATCAGCTTCTGCCCAAATCATTTTTTCTAAAGCATCTTTCGGCACGGTTTGGAAATAATTTGTTCTATCTCTACTGGTAGAACCATTTGCACCAGAACCTCCAATACGAGCACTCAACTTATCCAGTCCACCTTTTCCTAGGTTTTCTGATTCTAGGAAAAGTAAATGTTCGAATAAATGTGCAAAACCAGTTCTACCTTCTTTTTCTCTAGCTGAACCTACGTGACTTGTTAAGGCTACTGCAACCACAGGGTCTGAACGGTCTACATGAAAGATAACTTGCAAACCGTTATCCAACGTGTACGTTTCGAAATCGACTTTAAATTCCTTGTCTTCAGAAACTTTTTCTTGAGAATTATCGCAGGATATTAAAAGAGTTAAACAAAATAAATTAAGAGCTAAATATTTAAAAAGCTTCATAGTTCAGTAAATTAGAATTTGTGAGATATTAATTGTAGTTCGTTAAATTATCTCGGCTATTAGTATTATAAAAGATTCAGTTTTTATGTTGTAAAAATTTGAAATAACTTAGCAAACAAAGAATCTGCTAAGATAGTAATAAACCCTCTGCTTCGATTTATAGATTTTTTTTATAATTATTTTTACTTTGAAAATAGTAAATATGGAATTTCGAATAATTTCACTATTTTGCACATACAATAATTCTACACTATGACTGATCCAAAAAGACTTTTTGATTTCCCATATTATCAACTTAAACAATACCCACAAGAAAACGCTCTTGTTACTAAGTATAATGGAGTATGGAAATCAACTTCTACGCAAGAGTATATCGATAAAGCAAATGCAATAAGCCGTGCTTTAATAAAAATGGGAGTTCAACCAAATGACAAGGTTGCGCTTATTTCTTCTACCAACAGAACCGAATGGAATATATGCGACATCGGTATTATGCAAACTGGAGCGCAAGATGTTCCAATTTACCCAACTATTTCTGAAGACGAATATGAATACGTTTTAAATCATAGTGAATCTGTTTATTGTTTTGTTTCCGATGAAGAGGTATACAACAAGGTGATGGCCATCAAAAACAATGTTCCTAAACTGAAAGAAGTCTATACTTTTAATGAGATAAAAGGAGCAAAAAATTGGTCGGAAGTACTTGAAGCAGGAAAAGATGAAAGCAATCAAGATGAATTAGATAAAAGAAAAGCAGCAATTGATGAAAATGATCTTGCTACTTTAATATATACTTCTGGAACTACAGGAAAACCTAAAGGTGTAATGCTTTCTCACAAAAATATTGCGAGTAACGCTAAATTTAGTTCGGAACGCCTTCCTATTGTAATGGGAAAATCTAAAGGACTTAGCTTTTTACCCGTATGTCACGTGTACGAAAGAATGTTACACTATATGTATCAGTATTGTGGTGTAGAACTGTATTTTGCGGAATCGCTTGATACGATTAGTGAAAATTTAAATGAAGTAAAGCCAGAGGTAATGACGGCTGTTCCTCGTGTACTTGAAAAAGTTTACGATAAAATTTACACCAAAGGAACTGAACTAACGGGAATTAAAAAGAAATTATTCTTCTGGGCTATAGACCTAGGGTTAAAATATGAACCATACGGCGAGAATGGCTGGTGGTACGAATCACAACTTAAACTTGCCAACAAGTTAATCTTTAGTAAATGGAGAGAAGCCTTAGGAGGCAACATCAAAGCTATTGCTTCAGGTAGTGCTCCATTACAACCAAGACTTGCCCGTGTGTTTAACGCTGCTCAAATTCCGGTAATGGAGGGTTACGGTCTTACCGAAACTTCACCTGTAATAGCAGTAAACGATATGCGAAATAAGGGGTTTAAAATTGGAACCGTTGGAAAACCTTTACGAGAAACCGAAGTGAAAATCGCCGAAGACGGTGAAATACTTGTTAAGGGTCCTCAAGTAATGTTGGGGTATTTTAAAAATGAAGATGAAACTAAAAAAGTAATGGAAGGCGGGTACTTTCATACAGGGGATATAGGCGAAATTGATAGCGAAGGATTCCTCAAGATTACCGACCGTAAAAAGGAAATGTTTAAAACAAGTGGTGGGAAATATATCGCTCCACAAATTATTGAAAACGAAATGAAACAATCTCGTTTCATTGAGCAAATAATGGTAATAGGTGAAGGTGAAAAAATGCCTGCAGCCTTAATTCAGCCCGACTTTGATTTTATTCGAGATTGGGGGAAATTGAAAAACCACGACCTTCCTGCCGATAATAAAGAATTGGTGAAGAATAAAGAAGTAATTGCTCGTATTCAAGAAGAAGTAGATCTTTATAATGAGCGTTTCGGAAAGTGGGAAAGAGTAAAAAGGTTTGAAATGACTCCTGATGTATGGAGCATAGAGGACGGACAGCTAACACCTACCATGAAGATGAAGCGTAAAGTTATTAAGGCGCAGTATAAAGATCTTTATGATAAAATTTATGAGCATACTTCATAATTTTATTTTCTAAAAATTCGAGTTTAAACACGCTCTAAATCTGACAAAGTTTATCGTAACTCATTAGGGAGAGTAATGATTGATAAACTTTGTCAGACTTTTTTTAATACATTTTATATTATTAACTCATCGTAATATGAATTGGATCCTACTTATCATAGGTGGTCTATTTGAGGTCGGTTTTGCGGCTTGCTTAGGAAAAGTAAATGAAACTACAGGCCTAGAATCTAGGCTTTGGTTTCTTGGCTTTTTAGTTAGCTTAGCCATAAGTATGTTTCTACTTATTCAAGCAACCAAAACCTTACCTATTGGAACAGCCTATGCCGTTTGGACTGGAATTGGAGCAGTAGGAACTGTACTTGTCGGCATCTTCTATTTTAACGAACCTGCTACATTCTGGCGTGTATTCTTCCTTTCTACCTTAATATTATCTATTGTGGGATTAAAGTTTGTAACGAATTAACCTTACACCTATATTAACAATGGCAACAATTTGCCAAGGTCTTCGAAAACCTGACATGCAAAACATCACCGGAGGTTTCCTTGTAGGTCTATTGTCACTTAAACACAAAAAACACGCAATATTTACTCCTTATCAACTTACAAAACCATTAGCTCTACCCTAATAAAGTTACGTTAAACCGATTGCTTTCCTTCTTCCCTCCCTCTCTATTTCTTACATTTAGTAGTAATATATTGTTATAAGAATGAATACTATTTGGACCATCGGACACTCAACCCGTACCCTCGACGAATTTTTAAAATTGTTACACGCCTTCAATATAAAATCTCTCGTCGATGTTCGGCATTATCCTGGTTCTCGAAAATTTCCACAATTTAATAAGGACAGTTTAGAAAAATCACTTCACGAAAACAACATAATATACACCCATCTTATAGATTTAGGCGGACGCAGAAAACCAAATCCCAATTCCAAAAACGACGCTTGGCGATTAGATTCTTTTAAAGGATATGCAGATTACATGGCTACCGAAGCATTTAAACAAGCTCTTAACACTCTAAAAGAAATTGCCACAGAACAGCAAACAGCAATAATGTGTGCCGAAGCTGTGTGGTGGAGCTGTCATCGCTCATTAATTTCAGATATCTTAAAAGTTGATGAATGGAAAGTACTACATATAATGAGTGAAAAAAAAGCTACTGAACATCCCTACACTGCTCCCGCAAGAATAGTAAATGGTAAATTAAATTACGCAAAGAAATATCAGTAATTAATTATTTTCTTCGGCTATAGGTTTTACCATTTACAAGATCTTTCCCTGCAAAGAGGTTATCTATAGTAACTAAATGATATCCTTTTGATTTGAGATTAGAAATCACTTCTGGCATTGCTTCAACTGTTGTTTTATGAATATCGTGAGCTAAAACAATTCCATTTATATCGGCTTCACTTATTCTTTTTGCGACAGTTTCGGCATTGCGGTCTTTCCAATCTAGTGGATCTAAATTCCACAAGATTATTGGCATATTCGCTTTGTTTTTTACAATGTCGTTAAACGAACCGTAAGGCGGACGCATAACATTCACTTCCTCTCCAGTGATATTTGAAATTACATCATTGGTTTTAAATATCTGATTTACTATTTCTTCATCAGACAGTTTTTTTAAATCCTTATGATCCCAACTGTGATTTCCTATCTGATGTCCTTCCTTATACGCTCTTAACAAGGTGTTTTTTTGAACTTTTGCCGATTTCCCCAACACAAAAAATGTGGCCTTCACATCGTGCTTTTTAAGAATATCTAAAAGTTGCGTTGTATGCGTTGCTGGTCCGTCGTCGAAAGTAAGTGCTACACAAGGCTCTTTACTACAATCAATCTTATATGTTTTTGTAGAAGATTGGTCTGGTTCAAATGCTGTAGTGGAGGTATCTTCTTCTTGTGTTTGCGGTTGAATGTGAAAAATAAACTGATACTTCTTAGCTACTAAGTGCTTATAGGATTCCGGAGCAAGTTTAATTTCAATATTTCCGTGATTTCCTGATGCAACCTGGTACTTATCAAAATATATTGTCAAGTTTCCGGATTTATCCCAACTAAATGCGTGATAGTTTTTATCGTTTGCTTTTGTACCGGCGTCAATCATTTCTTGGCTGTTTTTCCAAAGTACTTTTTTATCATCATCAGTAAGCTCTTGCAATGCGCTTATTTTCTCTCTTAAAATTTCACTTGTTTTAGATTTCACAACTTCAGCTAGTTTATCAAAATTATCTTGTGGAGAAAAGATTGTTGAGAATTCAAGTTTCTTTTTTTCTTTTATGTCATATATATGAGTGAAGTATTGAGAATTATAATTGTTTCCGTATGAAGTGTAACGCTCAATTAAAAAAGCAATAATAGAAGGTGTGCTTTCAATAATTTCAAAATGCTGACCAAAATCTAGGCCTGCTACTGCTTCATCATTAACCTTCTTTGCTGCGTCTTTGAATTCGGATAAATACGATTGCGCAAATTCATCTTCATTTTTATTGATGAAATCATACACCGTACTAGGATAAGATAAGTGAAACTTATTTTTATCGTTTGCAGTATCCGAGCCTATCTGAATATTTTTTACTTGAATACTATCTGTTAAGTTCTCTACGCTTTCTTCTAGGGTAACGGTTGAAGGTTTTTGAGTTTCATCCTTTTTAGAATTGTCTTTACAACTAAAGATAAATGCAGAAAGCATGAATACGTACATTATTTTTTTCATAATTCTTAATCGATTTGCGTTAACACTTAAAGTGTATATAATATCCATTTATTAATTAAAATTCAAAGTTATATCATTTGTCTCAACCCTTTTTAGCTCTTTGTTAAATCTTAACACACTAATTAGGCTATAATGTTATTGCCGAATAATTTCAATTGAACTTAATTGAATCCTGTATTATGTGATTATGGATATCAAGCTCGAATAAGGATTGGTAAAAATCCTTTTGTGATTTTTGACTCACCTATATATAAGTACTTTTTAAATGTAATTGGAATTAGGCAAAGCGTTTAAAAACCCTAAAATGGCTACCAAGAGGTTTTGCAGGAGCTATGTTATAAGTAAAAATGATACATTATAAGCTACAAAACTGTACTAAGGCATAAAGAAATAAGCCCCAAAAGCGGCAGCCGAGTGATTTTTTAGCTACTACTTTTTTAAGATATTTATACAAAATAATCTGCAAAATTGTACCGAGACTCTCACTCTCAACTTATTATAAAAAAACTACTAAATATACTATGCGTGCATAATAAATTTTTTGTATCTTTGGTACTATACTTTTTTCAATATCCTCAATGCAAGAAAAAACAAAAGAGAAAACCATAGATTATGTATTGCGTTCCACATGGATGAATGTTACTAAAATGTACAATGAGGAAGCAGGAAAAAAAGGGAGTACTATGGCAACCGGGTTTGCTTTAATTAGTATAGATCCTGAGAATGGCACACCTAGTACTGCTTTAGGGCCAAAGATGGGAATGGAAGCTACAAGTCTGTCACGCACTTTAAAAGCAATGGAAACAAAAGGACTAATTGAACGAAAACCAAATCCAGAAGATGGCCGTGGGGTTTTAATTCATCTAACGCCATTTGGTAAAGAAATGCGAAGTTTTTCAAAAGATGTAGTCTTTGGCTTTGACAAAGCTGTAAGAGAAAATGTTTCAGAAGAAGATTTACAGACTTTTAGGAAAGTAGCAAAAACCATTAACGACTTAATCAGCTCTAAAAAGGTCTATGATTCAGTTTAAAATTAAAAATATAAATAATTCCGAATTAGGATTTCAGTTTTCTTAATTCAGAAATCATAATTCATAACTCATAATTTAAAGAGATGTCAAAAAGAAGAATTAACAAAGTAGCGGTAATCGGTTCCGGAATTATGGGAAGCGGTATAGCTTGCCATTTCGCCAATATTGGTGTAGAGGTGCTATTGCTCGATATTGTTCCGCGTGAACTTAATGATGCCGAAAAGAAGAAAGGGCTTACTCTAGAAGATAAGGTGGTAAGAAACAGAATTGTAAACACAGATTTACAAAAAGCTATTAAAAGCAAGCCTGCCCCACTCTACCACAAAGATTTTGCAAAACGTATTACTACAGGAAACTTAGAAGATGATATTGCTAAGGTAAAAACTGCCGATTGGATTATTGAAGTAGTAGTAGAACGTCTAGATATTAAGAAACAAGTTTTCGAAAATCTAGATAAGCACAGAAAACCAGGTACTCTTATTACTTCAAACACTTCTGGTATTCCTATTAAGTTTATGAGCGAAGGTCGTAGTGAAGATTTCCAAAAGCACTTCTGCGGAACGCATTTCTTTAACCCACCGCGTTACTTAAAACTCTTCGAAATCATCCCTGGCCCTAAAACTTCTCCTGAAGTATTAGAATTCTTAAATGGTTACGGTGAAAAATTCCTTGGAAAAACTACAGTAGTCGCTAAAGACACTCCTGCTTTTATTGGAAACAGAATTGGAATCTTCGGAATTCAAAGCCTTTTCCACCAAGTGAAGGAAATGGGACTTACTGTTGAGGAGGTTGATAAACTAACCGGTCCAGTGATTGGTCGTCCAAAGTCGGCTACGTTTAGAACTGTGGATGTTGTTGGTCTTGATACTTTAGTACACGTTGCTAAAGGTATTCACGAGAATGCTCCGGAAGACGAAGAGCACGGAATCTTCCAAATTCCAGGTTTTATCGACACCATGATGGAAAAGAAATGGCTTGGAAGCAAAAGCGGACAAGGTTTTTATAAAAAAGTAAAAGACGATAAAGGGAATAGCGAAATTCTTTCCCTAGACTTAGATACTCTCGAATACAGGAAAAGAAAGAAAGCATCTTTTGCAACTTTAGAAAAAACCAAATCGGTTGGTACTGTAACCGATCGTTTTCCAATTCTTATTGCTGGGGAAGATAAAGCTGGTGAATTTTACCGTAAGAACTTCGCAGCAATGTTTGCTTATGTTTCAAAAAGAATTCCTGAAATCACCGACGAGCTATACAAGATTGACGATGCTATGAAAGCAGGTTTCGGATGGGATAACGGTCCTTTCGAAATTTGGGATGCCGTAGGTGTTAAAAAAGGAATTGAATTAATTAAAGATTTAGGAAAAGAACCAGCAGCTTGGGTAAACGAAATGCTAGAAGCTGGGGTAGATTCTTTCTATACCGTAAAAGAAGGGAATACATATTATTACGATATCCCTCAGAAAAAACACTTAAAAGTACCAGGACAGGATTCATTTATTATTCTAGACAACATTCGTAAGACCTCAGAAGTTTTCAAAAACAGCGGTGTGGTAGTTGAAGACCTTGGCGATGGTATTTTAAATGTGGAATTCACAAGTAAAATGAACGCCGTAGGAGGCGATGTTTTAGCTGGAATTAATAAGGCGATAGATATTGCTGAAAAAGACTTCGACGGTTTGGTGATTGCCAATCAAGGGAAAAATTTCTCTGTTGGTGCCAATATCGGGATGATTTTTATGATGGCTGTAGAACAAGAATACGACGAATTGAATGCTGCTGTTAAGTATTTCCAAGATACAAGCATGCGCCTGCGTTACTCTTCTATTCCAGTAGTAGTGGCACCACACGGAATGACATTAGGTGGTGGATGTGAATTTGCACTGCATGCCGATAAGGTTGTAGCCGCTGCAGAAAGCTATATGGGATTAGTTGAATTTGGAGTTGGAGTGATTCCTGGCGGTGGAGGTTCTAAAGAAATGGCACTTAGAGCAAGTGACACTTTCCATAAGGGAGATGTTGAGCTTAACCGACTTCAGGATTACTTCTTGACTATCGGAATGGCAAAAGTATCTACTTCGGCTTATGAAGCTTTTGATACTGGTATCCTTCAGAAAGGGAAAGATATTGTAATTGTAAATCAAAGCCGACAAATTGCTGCAGCCAAAGCAACGGCGCGTTTTATGGCAGATCAAGGATATACTAAGCCTATTCAAAGAACAGATATTAAAGTACTTGGAAAGCAAGCCATGGGTATGTTCCTAGTAGGAACCGACCAAATGTACGCTGGAAATTACATTAGTGAACACGATAAGAAGATTGCAAACAAACTGGCATACGTTATGGCAGGTGGCGATTTAAGTGAAGCGAGCTATGTAAGCGAGCAATACTTACTAGACCTTGAAAGAGAAGCATTCCTAAGTTTAACCGGAGAAAGAAAAACTTTAGAAAGGCTTCAACACATGATTCAGAAGGGAAAACCGTTGCGTAATTAAAATGACATAAGACTATATGACGTAAGACATAGGACTTAGAATCCTTTAAAACTGACGTTTAATTTGTTATTGAATATAGAAAATATGGCTGCAAAACATAATTTTAGAAAACTTACTATTTGGAAAGAAGGTATTGAATTGGCAAAAGAAACATATGCCACCACTAAAATATTTCCAAAATCTGAAACTTATGGATTGTCTAATCAGATGCAGCGATGCGCAGTATCTGTACCTTCAAATATTGCAGAAGGAACTTCTAAGAGCTCCGATAAACATTTTCTTAAATATTTAGAAACAGCTTTGGGCTCAGCCTTTGAATGGGAAACGCAACTAATTATATCTTATGAAATCGGGTATATTTCGGAGGAACTATTTACACATTTAGAAACTAAAATTCAGAAAATCCAAGGAATGTTAACGCGTTTTATGGAAAGTCTGTCAAATCACTAATATAAATTTAAGACTTAAAACAAAGGATTGTATAGTTTAGTCTTACGTCCTACGTCTTACCGTCTTAAGTCAAAAATTAAAACTATGAAACAACGAACTGCATATATAGTAAAAGCATACAGAACCGCGGTGGGGAAAGCGCCTCGTGGGGTATTCCGCTTTAAGCGACCAGACGAACTGGCGGCGGAAACCATTAAGTATATTATGAACGAATTACCGCAACTCGACAAAAAACGAATTGACGATGTAATTGTGGGTAACGCAATGCCAGAAGCCGAACAAGGCCTTAATGTAGGTCGGTTAATTTCGTTAATGGGATTGGATATCGTGGATATTCCTGGAATGACAGTAAATAGATATTGTGCCTCGGGATTGGAAACTATTTCTATTGCAGCTGCTAAAATCCAAAACGGGATGGCAGATTGTATTATCGCTGGTGGTGCAGAAAGCATGAGCTATATCCCAATGGGAGGTTACAAACCTGTTCCAGATTATAAAGTAGCCAAAGAAGGCAACGAAGATTACTACTGGAATATGGGACTAACGGCAGAAGCTGTTGCTAAAAAATACGATGTTTCTCGTGAAGACCAAGATGAATTTGCCTACACGAGTCAGATGCGTGCTTTAAAGGCTCAAGAGGAAAATCGTTTTCAAGATCAGATAGTTCCTATCGATGTAGAACGCACTTATGTAAATGACGAAGGAAAAAAAGTTACTGAATCGTATACCGTTAATAAAGATGAAGGACCTAGAAAAGGCACCAATGTAGAAGCCCTCTCAAAATTGCGTCCTGTATTTGCTCAAGGCGGTAGTGTAACCGCTGGTAACTCGTCGCAAATGAGTGATGGTGCTGCTTTCGCAGTAGTTATGAGCGAAGAAATGGTGAAAGAATTAAACCTTGAGCCAATTGCTAGAATGGTGAGTTATACCGCTGTAGGTGTAGAACCTAGTATTATGGGTATCGGACCATTATACGCAATCCCAAAGGCTTTAGAACAAGCTGGACTAAAACAAGATCAATTAGCGCTAATCGAATTAAACGAAGCCTTTGCTTCACAATCGTTAGCAGTAATTCGCGGTCTAGATTTAGACAAAGAAATTGTAAACGTAAATGGGGGAGCAATTGCTTTAGGGCACCCACTAGGTTGTACTGGAGCCAAGCTTTCGGTGCAATTGTTCGATGAAATGCGCAAACGTGACCTACAAGGCAAATACGGAATGGTTACTATGTGTGTAGGAACTGGACAAGGAGCTGCTGGGGTTTATGAGTTTCTTAAATAATGACTTAAGACAATAGGACGTAAGACATAAGACTAAAACTTTAATACCAATACAATATGGCAGCGAAGCATAATTTTAGAAAACTTACAATTTGGAAAGAAGGTATTGAATTAACAAAAGAAACTTATTTAACTACAAATACATTTCCAAAGTCCGAAACTTATTCATTAACTAGTCAATTGCAAAGAGCAGCGATTTCCATTCCTTCAAATATTGCGGAAGGAACAGCAAAAAGAACTGATAAACATTTCCTACGATATTTGGGCAATGCTCTAGGTTCAGCTTTCGAATGGGAAACTCAACTTATAATTGCGTTAGAAGTTGGTTATATTTCTAATGAAAGATTTAAACATTTGGAAATAAAAATTCAATCAATTCAAGGAATGATTACACGTTTTATGGAAAATTTAGAAAAGAATATTTCGTAAAATTTAATTTTAATATATACAAAAACATTATTGGTGACGGCAAGTCCTACGTCTTATGTCTTACCGTCCTAAGTCAAATCAAAACAAATATGAGCACAACAGAAAAAAACAACGACAACCTTCTCCGCGGCGGTCAATTCATAGTTAAAGAAACAAAAGCCGAAGACGTCTTCACTCCTGAAGATTTTACGGAAGAGCAAAAAATGATGCGCGATTCTGTGAAAGAATTTGTAGATCGCGAAATATGGCCGAAAAAAGAACGCTTTGAGCAACACGATTACGCCCTTACCGAAGAAATTATGCGTAAAGCTGGTGAAATGGGACTTCTTGGTGTAGCAGTTCCTGAAGAATACGGCGGATTGGGAATGGGATTCGTAACTACTATGTTAGTTTGCGACTATATTTCTGGAGCTAGTGGTTCTGTAGCAACAGCCTTTGGAGCCCATACTGGTATCGGAACCATGCCTATTACCCTTTACGGTACTGAAGAACAAAAGAAAAAATACGTTCCTAAATTAGCTACTGGTGAGTGGTTTGGGGCTTATGCACTTACTGAACCAGGTGCTGGTAGTGATGCAAACAGCGGAAAAACTAAAGCAGTTCTTTCTGATGATGGAAAATACTACGCGATCTCAGGACAGAAAATGTGGATTTCGAATGCTGGATTCTGTAATACCTTTATTGTATTTGCTAGAATTGAAGACGACAAAAATATTACTGGATTTATCGTAGAAAACGATCCTTCAAACGGAATTTCACTAGGTGAAGAAGAAAAGAAATTAGGTATCCACTCCTCTTCTACTCGCCAGGTTTTCTTTAACGAAACTAAAGTTCCAGTAGAAAATATGTTAGGCGAAAGAGGCGAAGGTTTCAAAATTGCGATGAACGCCCTAAACGTAGGCCGTATTAAACTTGCCGGGGCAGGACTTGACGGACAGCGTAGAGTGATTTCAAAAGCGGTAGAATACGCTAATGAAAGAATTCAGTTTGACGTGCCTATTTCATCGTTTGGCGCTATAAAACTTAAGTTGGCTGAAATGGCAACCAATGCCTATGTAGATGAAAGTGCTTCGTATAGAGCTGCCAAAGATATCGAAGATAGAATTGCACTTCGTTTGGAAGCTGGAAATAGCCATCAAGAAGCTGAGCTTAAAGGTGTAGAAGAATACGCTATTGAGTGCTCAATTTTAAAAGTAGCTGTTTCAGAAGACATTCAAAACTGTACAGACGAAGGAATCCAGATTTATGGAGGAATGGGATACAGTGCAGATGCACCAATGGAATCGGCTTGGCGTGATGCTCGTATCACTCGTATTTACGAAGGAACAAACGAGATAAACAGAATGCTTTCGGTTGGAATGCTTGTGAAAAAAGCCATGAAAGGTCACGTAGATCTTTTAAACCCAGCCCAAGCAGTAGCCGACGAATTAATGGGAATCCCATCTTTCGACACTCCAGACTACTCTGAACTACTTTCAGAAGAAAAAGCAATGATTGCTAAGTTGAAGAAAGTATTCTTAATGGTAGCAGGAAGTGCAGCTCAAAAATATGGAACTGAACTTGAAGAACACCAACAAACACTTATAGCTGCTGCAGATATCTTAATTGAAATCTACATGGCTGAAAGTGCTATTTTACGTACTGAGAAGAACGTAAATCGCTTTGGGGAAGACACTCAAAAAGAACAAATTGCAATGTCTCAGCTATACTTATACCACGCTGTAGATATTATTACTGTAAAAGCAAAAGAAGCAATTCTTTCTTTCTCTGAAGGTGACGAACAACGTGCAATGCTTATGGGACTTAAGAGATTCACTAAGTACCAAAACATGCCAAACATCGCTGAGCTTAGAAAGACAATCTCTAATAAGGTAATTGCGGAGAACACATATCCGTTCTAAGTAGTTTTTTTTATAATTAGGATTTTTAGAGGTCCTGGCAAGTTTTACTTGTCAGGATTTTTTTTGTTAAAACACAGTCAAAAATTCCAACTGATTCTAACCATTTATTTAAAAGGATAACCTCTTCCTTTTATATGCTCAATTAATAAATTGTAATAGTTATACCTTCCCCTTTTTTTGACGTAAATTAGACCGTTATTTAAAGTAATGATTCATTACAATTACCACTCAATTTTTTTATCTTTATCGCTTTATTAGAATTAATTGATAGTACATTAAAGCATCGCGATTAATCCCGATAACTTACTGTTGTTAAAAATGTTACCAAAAATCATAAAATGAATCGGTTTTTATTTCTTCTTATATTTTCTACTATATTTTTTCAAAGTTGTGATGACGGTGATATCATTGTTAGGTCTTTTAACTTTGACAATGCGGAGCTTAAAACTTGCGGTGACGTAGGGAACTATGTGTTTTATAAAGTAAATCCAGATTCAAAAGAAAGCTTATCGCTTAAAATGGAAGTTTTAGATAGTCTTTATCGCGAAGAAGGAATCGTAAATTACGCCCTTAATGGAACATCTATAGTAGTTGATTATAGAACCTACGACGCAGCATTAGGTAACAATTATTTTTGCAGTAGTATTCCCCCTACTTCCCCAAATGTTACTGTAGAATATGTAGCGAGTTCGGGAACTGCCGTGTTTACTACTACCTTCTTAATTGAAGACAACGATGGGGTGCCAAGAGAATTTGAGTTTGCCGGGGATACCGATGGCGATGGCTTAGACGATATGTACGATTTTGACGACGATGGCGACAATGTGCCAACCGTCTTTGAACTCAATTTAGAAGATGACGATGAAGATCCTTTTACCAATCCGAAAGATACAGATGGAGATGGAATTCCAGACTTTTTAGACAATGACGATGATAACGATGGCGTACTTACTCGTTTTGAAGATGAAAACTTAGACTTAGATCCGAGAAACGATATCACCGACCCTACTGTGGGTCCTGACTATTTAAACCCTGAAGTAGCTAACGCCTACGAAGTTTTTCAACATCAACCCCACGAATATCAAATTTTTAAAAGTGTTCAAATCACGCTAAAAGATTTGGTTTTAGTAAGAGGCGACGAACAAATTATAATTGAAACTCTAGACATGGGAACCATTGAAAATGTAGAAGTTATAACCAAAACAATCACCCCACAGCCCTAGTCGTCGGTACAATTTTAAAGCAAAACTCACTGCGAGAGACAAGAGGCGAGAGACAAGAGACAAGAGGCAAGAGAGAAGAGAAGTGTCTAGACTCTAGATTCTAGATTCTAGATTCTCAAATCTCACGTCTACCCATACTACAATCAAACATTCTGATAAATATAAATCTCGGTTGCGCCTCTTCCGTATTTTTGGAAATCGGCATCGTAGTACTTTATGTTATCGTATTGTCTAAAAAGGTATTCGAGTTCGGTGCGAAGTACACCAGCGCCTACTCCGTGAATAAAAACTACTTTTTGAATTCTTTTTGAAATGGCAAACTCCAATTGGCGTTTTGCAGTATCTAGCTGAATGGTGAGCATATCGTAATTATCCATTCCTCTAGTATTGGGAACGAGTTGATGGATGTGAAGATCCACCTCCATGGCTGGAGCATTGCGTTCTTTGGGTTTTACACGTTTCGATTTTCCGGGTTTTTTCTCTTCCTTCTCCGAAATGATAGCCAAAACATCCTCAGGAATTAAATCTCTATTAGAAATCGATCCATCCAACACAATAAGTTCGTTTTTTTGATAGATCAATTCAAAACCGTCAGTGGTTTCAAGCGTTACCGTATTGCCACGGATGGCCGTAACAACCCCTGAAATATCATCATCTAATACCGAAACTGTATCTCCTATTTGCATTAAAGCGGGATGTTTTTTAAAAAAATACTCAAAAAAATCCTACTTTTTTCTTATCTTAACTACCTATAAACTAAAAAATTAGGTATTTTGTAGGATATGCGTTAATATATAGAATTTTCTTTTTAAATTTAACCTTTTAAAAATGCGTTGATTTTCACATGTTAAAAGCTTTAAAATGTAAAAATATAAAATGCGTTTTAACTAATTACTATTCATGCATATAAAATCGATTAGACACCTAAAAGCAACTGTACTAAAGCAAGGCAACAGTTTCACAATCAATATATCCCAATGAAAAAACAACTACTCTTACTTTCATTCCTTTTAATAGCTACTGGGGTTTTTGCACAATTAACAGTAAAACCGAATGGAACTGCTGACTCCTATATTTATGTGAAAGACCAAATAGTTTATGTTGAAAACGACATAAACCTAACGAGAAACTCAACCGCCAATGGTACTGAAGCTAGTATCTACTTACGCGATAACGGGCAGTTAATACAGGGTGGTACAACTTCTACCAACACAGGAGACGGTTTTCTTTCTGTAAAACAAAACACAAACCCTACCAATACTTTTGCATATTATTACTGGTGCTCTCCAGTAGGAAATCCAGCAGCCGCAACTTCAGTAGGAAATAATTCACATTTTGGAATAAATAGCATTTACGAAGAGTTAGATGGAGCTTTAGGTACAGATGCCCAAATGGCTGCCAATGTAGGTTCCAGAAATGGTTTTACAATTCCACAACTAACTATTTCAAGGCGTTGGATTTATACCCACCCCACCCCCGGTTCGGAAGCTGAAGGAAACTATGTGAGAATAAACGCTGATAATACTGTTAGCGCAGGATTAGGCTTTACCATGAAAGGTGTAAACACTGGAGGTAACCCTGGTAATATAATAACCGGTACTGGAAGTAACCATGACCAAGTTTATGAGTTTAGAGGACGCCCTAACAGCGGTAGTTTTACCATTCCTGTAGCAGCACCCGTTGATGGAGTATCACAAATGACCTTATCCGGAAATCCATATCCTTCTGCATTAGATTTAAATCAGCTTTTTTACGATACTGGAAATAATGAATTAGGAGCATTTTGGTATTACGATGAAGATAGAGGGGTAGCCTCACATTTATACACGGATAAACCATTCGGTTATGGGGTCTATACTCCAGGATTAGAAGACCCAGATGGAGATTTAGCTGATAACAACCCTGCAGGTAATTATGTTCAAGCATCTTTTTACATTTGGAATGCAGGAGGAACTCATACTGGCACAACTGCTGGAAATGGTGGGAGTAATCAAAATAAGCGATATGCACCAATCGGACAAGGAATTATGTTTGTTGGGCAAAGTGATGGGAATGTCACTATTAAAAATTCGCATAGAATATTTGTAAAGGAAGGAGCACCTGGTTCTGAATTTCAAAGACCATCAGATGATGTTTCAATTAGTAACACAAGAGATATAGGAGAACTTACAGCTTCCCTACCTTCAGAATTAGATACCCGTGACCCTCAAACCCGTATTTATGCAGTATTTGATGATGCCTTAACAAGAGATATGTTATTAGTGTTTTCCGATTTAGCAACCGATGGGTACGACCGTGGATATGATGGCTTGAGTCCTATGGGAGTAAATACCGATGCTTATTTCCCGATTGGCAACGATAGCGGGCGTTTACCTTATGTAATTAACGCAGTTAACTACGAGGAAAACAAGCAAATTCCTATTAACTTCAAATTAAACAAGACTACCGAAATTAAACTTTTAATCGCTGAGGAAGTTAAAAAGCCATACGAGAAAATATACCTGTACGACCGTCAAGACAATTCTTTTAGACGTATAGGTACACGCCTTACCTTCCCTTTTAGTTTAACATTGGATGCAGGACATTACGACAACAGATTTTTTATTGTCTTTAAGAAAGCAGAGTACCGCAATAATTCATCTACCGCTTCTATCGAAGATCAGGAAAGAATTATTAGCAGTGTAGCGATGTTCCAAAACAATCCGCAAAAACAACTAGAAATTAGCAATCCTGAAGGCCATACCATTAAATCTGCCATTGTTTACGATATGAACGGGAAAATGGTAATTCAAAAGCAAAACTTAGGAACCAACAATAGCTATAGTTTCTATACTGGCAGCTTAAGCGATGGGGTGTATTTGGTAAAACTCACTACCAAAGACGATATTACAATAGATTATAAGGCGATAGTTCACAACAAGTAAAAAATGTTGTCTGTGTTATCAACCGGATTTGAAGACTACATGATTCCTTGTGTAAACAAGAAAATCTTTGGAGTGGAATGTTTGGGGTGTGGCATGCAACGTTCATTTGTTCATGTTTTTACAGGTGAATTTGCTGCAGCCTTTAAAGTTTATCCTGCTATTTACACCATAATCTTACTTTTAGCCGTGATTTTTGTGAATTTTTTCGTGAAGTTTAAATTCGATTATCAAATTAAGATTGGCCTTATCGCACTGAATGCCATTGTAATAGTGGTCAGTTATTTTATTAAAATGAATCAATTTATCTAGCTAAAATATTTTGGCTTAAAAAAAATTGGTATTTTTAAACAACCAACCAAAAACAAAATTTTTATGGAACAACAAAAATTACCCAATTCAACCTTAATTCTCGTATTCGGAATTATTTCTATAGTCACTTGTTGTTGCTATGGTCTAGGTCTAGTTTTCGGAATTGTAGCTATTGTAATGGCTGGCACTGCAACTAAGTTGTATATGGAAAATCCAGAGCTTTACACCGGATACCAAAACGTAAAAACTGGAAAGATACTGTCGTATATAGGAATTGCGTTAAGTGTAATTTACCTAATCTACGTTATCTATCTATTTTCAACATTTGGAATGGAAGGTATTATGAATATGAACGAAGAACTTATGAGAGAATACGGATTGTAATCTTTCAAGCTAACCAATAAAGAAATGGCTGCGATGAAAATCGGGGCCATTTTGATTTATAGCAAAACCTTTCAGGTTTTAGATTTTGATTCATCACTCAAACCTGTCAAGTTTAACCAACTACTATAAAAAAAGCCGCCCAAATAGGCGGCTTTTTCAAACTATAGGCGATAGTTTATTATTTGCTTATTCCTTAAGAATTTTAAAGTTTTCTATACTTCCATCTTCGAATGCTACTTGGAAAATATAAGTACCAGCTTCTAGGTTAGACAAATCAACCAATCCGTTTTCAAGGTTTTCTTTTACCGATACTTGTTGGCCAAGAATATTTACAACTGATACTGAATTAATTTCCTTGTTTGCTGTAATCTTAACAATGCCACTGCTTGGGTTCGGGTAATATGAAAATGTCGTAGCCGTTTGACTCTCGACTCCTAATTCATCTTCAACTATAATAGTATAGTCTTCTCCCTGTCCATACAGGTACACATCGCATGGGTCTGTTGGCGAAGTATCCCAGTTTTTAATCACTCGCATAGTAGTTTCTCCAAGAACGGCATCGGTTGGAACTGTAATTGTTCCGGTAGTTTGTAGCCCATCGGTACCCGTAGAGTATTCAATGTACCCAATTTCATACATTTCTTCAGCTTCAAACTCATCATTCTGATTCCAATCTATCCATACAGTAAAATACGAAACAAATCCATTCGTATTTCCTTCCAGAGCAATATCGTAGGATATTCCTTGAGCCATTACCCCTTCAATATTTGTAAAATCTTCAAGCGCTGGCGAACCATCGATTGTTGAACTAGATGTATTATCGATATCTGCAAGTACAACACGCGTTATAGGTTCAACAGTATCAGAAATATCAAAGCAAATTGGATCTACAGCTACCACTACATCACAATGTAGTTTAAACACTCCGTGGTGAATTCCGCCATCATCATCTGGTAACCATGGTCCTGAAAACTCACTCATATGAATTACTTCTCCCAGCGTTCCTGCCGAAGTTCCTTCCCAGAATGCCATAGGTGAAGCAACTTCAGGTTGCATCCAGTACGATGTACCCGTTGCTCCGCCATCAAAATTGAGATCAACTTCAACGTAAATTGCATAAACTGTATATCCGAAAGACGCACCAATTGGTACTTGAGCATAAGGGATAAGATCAGTTTCAGAAGCTACTACGGTCGCCCCCGGCTTCCCGCCATCGTCTTCATAAAAATTGAAATCTACAGAGGAAACAGGGTAGTTGGCAAATATGTTGAATACTATAGAGCGAACATTCAAACTTTCATTTGCCTCTACATAAAAGTCGTCTGCACTTCTATAGCCACTTTCTGCAGTAATATTAAATCCATTTTCAAATCCGTTACTGTCGTCACCTTGGTCACAACCTTGTACAGTAGCGTTATGGGCAGTGATAACATTGCTCTCGTTAATAGAGATTGGATTACTTTTAGGTTGTTGGGTCATACTTCTACTCGACTGTAAGGCTTGTTCCGCTCTAAGTTGAGTTAGCGTTTTAAATGGGCTCTGCGCTGTAACAGCGGTGGATGTCCCAAAGACTAATGCCAAGGAAAAAAGCCATAATTGATAGAAGGGTAATTTTTTTCTCATAAGAAACTAGTTTAAAATTAAAATTTATTTAAAAATTAAGTTAAGTAAGCGATGGCTTGCTACTGTAACAATCCAATTACATCAATAACACGATACTAATAGATACATTTAGAAATTAAACAATACCTATTTAATCATTTCATTTTTAACGATAATGTTATTAATAATTTCTAAACTTAGCCATAATATTCAACAAAAACTAAAAGTATTACAAGTCAATTATTTAAATTTTATGCCACAACTAGATAAGCTCTTGAATATCAAGCTAGTTTTAATTTACCCTTAAAACTTGACAGGTTTTTGATTTTTGATTCATTACTCAAACCCGACAGGTTTCCAAAACCTGTCGGGTTTAAAACCATTTCCGACATTGGGTGCTACGTTATCAAGCCTCTTAATCTCTCAAATTAACCCCATAAAAAAACGGCCCCGATAAATACCGGAGCCGTTTAGGTTTACTTTTAATCCTATTAAGGTTGTATATTATTTTTCAAACTCTTTTAAAGTTTCAGTAATAATTGACACACAGTCTAGTAATTGCTCTTCGTTCATAACAAGTGGCGGTGCAAAACGGATGATGTTTCCGTGGGTTGGTTTTGCTAGAAGTCCGTTATCGCGAAGCTTTAAGCAGATATTCCAAGCCGTATCACCATCTTCAGAATCGTTAATTACGATAGCATTAAGCAATCCTTTTCCGCGTACTAGTTTACAGATATTACTGTTTTCAATAAACTTGTTTAATTCGTCACGGAATAGTTTTCCAAGTTTTTCAGCATTTTCGGCAAGGTTTTCTTCTTTTACAACGGTTAGGGCGGCCATTGCTACAGCAGCAGCTACAGGGTTTCCACCAAACGTAGACCCGTGGTTTCCTGGCTGAATTACATTCATAATTTCATCGTTTGCCAAAACAGCCGATACTGGATAAGCTCCACCACTTAACGCTTTCCCTAAGATTAACAGATCTGGTTTAACATTTTCGTGATCTACAGCCAAAAGTTTTCCTGTACGTGCAATTCCTGTTTGTACCTCATCGGCAATAAACAGTACATTGTGCTTTTCGCAAAGAGCTTTCGCCTTGCTTAAATATCCTTCTGAAGGCACATAAACTCCTGCTTCACCTTGAATTGGCTCTACTAAGAAACCAGCAATATTTTTATTGCTTTCTAAATGCTTTTCTAGTGCTTCAAGATTGTCGTATTCAATTTTTATAAATCCTTTAGTATAAGGACCGAAATTTTCACGAGCTACTGGGTCGTTACTAAACGAAATAATTGTAGTTGTTCTTCCGTGGAAGTTGTTTTCACAAACTATTATTTCGGCTTCATTTTCATCGATGCCTTTCTTTTCGTAAGCCCATTTTCTACAAATTTTCAAAGCTGTCTCCACTGCTTCGGCACCTGTATTCATCGGCAATAATTTGTCGAAGTTAAAATACTCACAAGCAAATTTTTCATATTTACCTAGCATATCATTGTGAAATGCACGTGATGTAAGTGTAAGAGTTCTAGCCTGCTCGTCCATTGCACCAACAATTTTTGGATGGCAATGTCCTTGGTTTACTGCAGAATAAGCCGAAAGAAAATCGTAGTATTTCTTGCCTTCTACATCCCAAACATAAACACCTTCTCCCTTGTTTAAAACTACTGGAAGTGGGTGGTAGTTATGGGCTCCATATTTGTTTTCTAATTCGATTGCTTTCTGTGAAGCTGTTTGTTCTAAAACTGACATAAATTTGTAATATTTTGAAATAAAATAGATTTGATTCCTACTTAATGGAGAGAAATCATCCTTGGAGCGCAAATTACTAAATAATTACCACTTTTTTTAGTGCCTTAACAGGATTTAAACCTTACAATTGTGCTATTTTTGCGCCTATGGCGAGAAAAAATAAAAGGGTAATCCTTGAGAATTTAGAGGTGACAGACGCTGGCGCTAAAGGCAAGGCAATTGCTAAGGCAGAGGACGGCAGAATCGTTTTTATTAACAATGCAGTTCCCGGCGATATTGTAGATGTGCAAACTACCAAAAAGAGAAAAGGCTTTTTTGAAGGTTCGGCAATTTCTTTTTCAAAATATTCTGAAAAAAGAGTTGAACCCGTTTGTCCGCATTTCGGTACTTGTGGAGGGTGTAAATGGCAAAATATGGGCTACGAGCATCAGTTGTTTTACAAACATAAAGAAGTAGAACAAAACCTTAAGCGCATTGGCAAAATTGAGCTCCCCGAATTTGAACCAATTTTAGGTTCAGAAAAGCAATATTTCTATCGCAATAAAATGGAATTTTCATTTAGTGATAGCAAATGGCTTACCCTCGATCAAATACGAAGTGGCGAAATAATTGAAAACCGCAATGCTTTAGGCTTCCATATTCCTGGAATGTGGGATAAGATTTTAGATTTAGATAAGTGTTTTTTACAAGCCGACCCAAGTAATGCTATTCGAGATTTTGTTAAGGAAAAGGCCGAAGAGTTAAATCTGCCTTTCTTCAACACCAGAAATCAAGAAGGGCTATTACGAACCTTGATGATTCGTACTTCTTCTACGCAAGAAGTAATGGTTTTGATTCAGTTTTACTACGAGGATAAGGAAAACAGGGAGTTATTACTAAAAGCAATTGCTGAAGAATTCCCCGAAATTACCTCTCTTTTATACGTTATCAATTCAAAAGGAAACGATACCATTTACGATCAAGAAATTGGACTCTTCTACGGTAGAGACCATATATTTGAAGAGATGGAAGGCTTAAAGTTTAAGATTAATGCAAAGTCTTTTTACCAAACGAATAGCGAACAAGCTTACGAATTGTATAAAATTACCCGCGATTTTGCTGGATTAAGCGGGAATGAATTGGTTTACGATTTATATACTGGAACGGGAACTATAGCGCAATTTGTGGCAAAAAAAGCTAAGAAAGTTGTTGGAGTTGAAGCTGTACCTGATGCTATTGAAGCTGCTAAAGAAAACGCACTTTTAAATAATATCGATAACGCCGAGTTTTATGTAGGCGATATGAAAAAGGTATTCAATGAAGCGTTTATTAATACTCACGGCAAGCCAGACGTTGTAATTACCGATCCACCACGAGACGGAATGCACGCCGATGTAGTACAGCAGTTATTGAATTTAGAAGCGCAGCGAATAGTATATGTAAGCTGTAATAGCGCAACTCAAGCTCGCGATTTGGCACTTTTAGATGAAAAGTATAAAGTAATTAAAGTACAGCCAGTAGATATGTTCCCGCAAACACATCACGTAGAAAATGTTGTACTTTTGGAGAAACGCTAAATAAATTAGACGCAGAACAATTTTAAACTTTCGATTTCTATTTTGATTACTTTAATTTTAGATTCTGTGTCAAAAAAAGTGTTTAGGACAATTTTAAAAAACTATGTTTAAAAGAATTATACTTCTCTTTCTTATAATATATGCCTTTAAAGGGTGTACAAAAGATGATATCTGCCCACCAGACACAGCGACAACGGCAAATTTAGTGATCACGTTTAACGATATCGCAAACCCTACGGTGCTTAAGAAAGTTAAGTTTTTGACTGTAAAAACAAATAATTCAGATTCCATCGAAGTTATTCCGCGAAGCAGTACAGATTCTATAGTACTACCGCTTAATACAAACCGAGATACCACAAAATACCTTTTTATAAATACCACAATTACTGAAACAGATACTATTGTAAACATTGACAGAATGATGTTTACGTATAGTAGAGAGAATGGCTACGTAAATCGTGCTTGTGGCTTTAGAACAGAATTCGATAATTTGAATGCTACTTTAGAAGAAGAAGGCAACGAGAATTGGATTGAACAAGTAATACCAAAACGAGAAACTGTAAAAGATGAAAATAGCGCTCACCTTACTTTGCTGCATTAGTCTATTTTGCGGCACTCAATCTATGGTGGCGCAGAAAAATAAAAATGCTAACGATACTATTCCGAAAATTGAAAAATACGGATTGCGTGTTGGCGCAGATTTATCTAAACCTATAAGAACTTTACTCGAAGACGGATATTCTGGCTTTGAAATTATAGGAGATTTTAGGGTTACGGATAAATTCTATGCAGCCGCAGAATTAGGAAACGAAAAGAAAGATTGGGTAGAACCTTATGTATCTTCCAAAACAAGCGGTAGCTATGCCAAACTTGGGTTCGATTACAACGCCTACGAAAATTGGCTTGGAATGGAAAACGCTATTACTATTGGTTTACGCTACGGATTTTCAACATTTAAGCAGAAGTTAATCAGCTACAGAATCTATACCGACAATCCAGCATACCCCAACGAAACTATTTACGACCCTCAAGAATTTACTGGCCTAACAGCACATTGGGCAGAATTAATTGTAGGAGTAAAAACCGAAGTGTTAAACAACCTCTACCTGTCTATAAACCTTCAGCTAAAAAGAAAAGTAGCCGAAGACAAGCCCAGCAACTTCGACAATTTGTACATCCCAGGTTACAACAGAACCTACGATTATAGCGAGTTTGGCGTAGGTTATGGCTATTCTATTTCCTATTTAATTCCTGTTTTTAAGAAAAACAAAACTTCGGAAGTGGCGGGTGATTAGTTGGGAGTTATGAGTTGTGAGTTATGAGTTCAGAGTTTTGAGTTATGAGTTAAGAGTTATGAGTTATTTGGGTGGGGATTATAAAATTCCGTCGATTAATCTGAACTTTCACTAATCAATGTAACCCAAGTTACACTCTAATTATAAAGTAATATTTAGATTTGCTTGTAATGAAACCTAAGAGCACAATAGCATATATCTTCGCCGGACTTATCTTGATGAGTCTGGTTTTTAATAGTTATAGTGGTTTCGCGCATTTCGTTACCGATAACATCACTTTTGTAAAGCCTTATTGTAAAAACAAAATTTCTACTGCTGCCGATTCAAAGGCTGAAGTTATCGACCATCAGCACGAACAACAGGCTCAAATTTCACTTATGTGCACATCATTTGTCGATTTTATAAACCCTGAATTTACCTTGGTTTACAGTGAAGACAATTATGAAAATATTACTTTTAAAGAGTTCCTCAAATTAAATTTGTTTGACGAACGAAACTACCTTCCTCCTCGCCTTTCATAATTATATTCAGGCATTTTATTTTTTATCGATTTAGGAAAACCCGATTCTATAGGTGAATAGATTTTGCTATCGATAAAACATCTATCAATCTTTAACATACATATTTATGAATCCAACGCTAACTGTTGGCAAACGCTCTGTGCAGATATTACGCATTATGGTAAGCGGAATATTTTTAATGGCGGGAGCCAATCACTTAATTGAAATTGAAAAAACAGTAAACCGCATTCAGATGGCTAAATTTAAGGGATTTGCCGAGTTTTTTGGCCACCTTGAACTATTAGTGATTCTATCAGGAATTGTAATGTTGGCGGCGGGGATTAGCTTTTTAATTGGCTTTAAAACCCGATGGGCAGCAATAGTATTGCTCGCTGTGCTTATTCCTATAACTATTACCATTCAGATAGGACAAATAAACAGTTTAGGGCCACTTTTTAAAAATATAGCAATTGCTGGAGGCCTACTCTTTTTTATTCTAAACGACTTTAATAACAACAAAATACAACAACTATGAAAACACTCTTTTCAACTTTTATGCTTTCCCTATTTATGCTTTTGGGGAATATACAAAACACAATAGCACAAGAAACTGAAAAACAAAACTATGTAGTACTCACAAAAAAAGTACAACAACTCAAGCCAATCCTTTTGGCTGCGAAAGAACTTTCAAAAGAAGACGGGAAAAACTTCGGGAATTTTGAAATAATTGTTTGTGGAAAGGAAATTGGCAATTTAACCGATTTGGAAACTATGAAACCTCATCTGAAAGAAGCAAAAAAGGTAGGTGCAAACATCGTTGCCTGTGGATTTTCATTAAAGAAATTTAATGTCGATCCGAAAAAGCTTCCGAAGAAAGTGGAAATAATAGATAATGGAATTTTACACAACCTAAAGCTTCAACAAAAAGGATATTTAAGCTTAGGACTTTAAAAATTTAAATTATGAAAAATATATTTATAGTACTTGTCGCCCTAGTAAGTTTTAGTGTATCAGCTCAACAAAAGCAAATTACAGATGATTTTGTGGTGCTCACTTCAAACCCTGAACAGCTAAAACCCATCTTACTCGCAGCTAAAGAATTAAATACCTCTGGCGACTTTAAAATTGTTCTTTACGGAAATAATGTATTGCCGATAGCCACTTCCGAAACTGAAGAAAGCCGCATACAGGCAATAAAGCAAAACGTAAGTCTGAATGTGTGCCAAATGTCTTTAGACCGTCTAAAAGTAGACCCTAAAGATTTACCTGAAGAAGTGGAAGTTGTAGATAATGCCTTTTTAACTGCTTTTCAACTTCAGAAAAAAGGATATAAATTATTAAGCCTTTAAAATATCTAAAATGAAACCAAATCGTTTTTATACATATATAACTTTAATTGTGGGTATTGCAACTTTTATAGCGTGGAACAGCCCTACTTTTAACAAAAGTCCCCAAGCAAACAGTGACATCCAAGACACTTTAAAAATCACAATTTTACAAACTGCAGATATTCACGGGCAATTGGACCCACACCCTGAGTTATTTTGGGAAAACAATGAGATTGTCTTTAAAAAGCGTGGCGGTTTAGCGCATATAAAAACGCTTTTTGACGAAGAAAGAAAGAAAAACCCAGGAAAGACTGTTATTGTTGATGGCGGTGATTTAATACAAGGAAGTGGTTATGTGGCTTTCTCTGAGGGTGAAGTAATGTCTGAAGTAATTAAAAACATGAACTACGATGTGTTAATTCCTGGCAATTGGGAAGTAATTTACGGCAAGCAAAAAATGCTTGAAGTTTATGAAAAATTTGAAACCCCTACCATTGTTCAGAATATGAAACATGAGGAGAGTAATGAAAATCTTTACCCTTCATATTTAGTAAAGGAAATTGATGGCGTTCGTCTTGGCTTTATCGGCATAAACGACCCAGATGTTCCTATAAGACAGAACCCTATTTTCAGTAAAGGAATTAATTTTAGTCAAATAGACGACAGTGTAAAAAAGTTTATAGACAAGGTAAAGGTAGATGAGAAAATTGACGTAATGTTTTTAGTTACGCATATCGGTATCTATAAGCAGGTTACCTTGGCCAATAGCCCAATTGCTGAAAACGTAGATTATATTCTAGGAAATGACACCCACGAACGCGTTAGGCAGCCCATACAAGGTACTTATGCAAAAGTTACCGAGCCGGGAGCTTTTGGATCGTTTGTAGGAAAGCTAAACTTATATTTTGTAAATAATAAGTTGGTAAAAGACGATTATGAACTTATAGATGTAGATCCTGAAGTATATAAAGCAGATCCTGAACTACAAGCTATAATTAACAAAAACAAAGCTCCGTATCAAGAAAATCTCGAAACTATTGTAGGGTACACAACGGAGCCATTGTATCGATATCTTACAGTTGAAAATCCTATGGATAATTTAATAACCGACGCGGCACGATGGAAAACTGGGGCAGATATTTCAATTTCTAACGGATTTAGATTTGGAAATCCTATCGTTCCAAAAGATGGTAAACCAGCAGCGATAACTCGTGCAAACCTTTGGAATTTAATGCCTGTTAACGAACCGGTAAAAACAGGGAAAGCCACAGGGAAGCAAATTAAAATGTGGTTGGAAAAAGAGATGCATAATGCTTTTGCACAAAATGCTATTGAACGATTTGGCGGATGGCTGGTGCGATTTTCAGGGATGAAAGTTGAGTTTAACAGTCAGAATGATAAAAATGAACGAATAATATCTATAGAAGTAAATGGCGAACCACTTGATGAAAATAGATATTACACAATTTCTGCATGTGAGCGTCCTGGAGATCCAGACCACGTACTGTGTAGAATGCCTAATGTGATTGATGTTGAAACTAAGGATTATACCATTCACGAAGTGGTAGAAGAATACTTAAAGCTTCACTCCCCTATCACACCTAAAATGGACGGTCGCGCCTATTGTGAGTATTTGGGTGTGAATTCGTTTTCTACAGTGCCAGGTACAGACTACATTTTTAAATAAAATACAACCTTTTAAAGAAATTGAATATGAACAAAAAAATAAAGAAAAATTTAATCGAATACGGAGTATTTGCAGTGGTAATACTTGGAATTTACTTTTCTGGGATTCACACTGAAATTATCGGTTTCGCTCAACGCGGTTTATTAGCTACAGGCGCAATGAATCCAGATATTGAAAAAGTAGAGGAAGCTATTACAGACAATGGCCCTACGGCAACCAAAGCCGATTTCAATTTACAGTTGGTAAATTCTAAAGGGGAAAAGGTTTCTATGGAACAATTTCGTGGGAAGGTAATATTTATAAACCTATGGGCTACTTGGTGTCCGCCATGTGTAGCAGAAATGCCTAGCATAAACAAAATGTACAACGACATCGATAAGGATAAAGTTGAAGTGCTTATGATTTCTTTTGATCGTAAGTTTGAAAAGGCAATAGCTTACAAAAAGAGAAACAATTTTGACTTTGAAGTTTATGCTCCAATAGCCGCAATGCCAAGAATGTATGAGTCACAAAGCATCCCTACTACCTATATTATAAATTCAAAAGGAGAATTGGTGTTTACGCATAAAGGAATGGCCGACTACGATAGGCAAGATTTTAAGGATTTCTTGAATAGCCTTTAAACCATTTATTATTCATCCAATTTAAAAGACCATCCGCGTAAAAGTAGATGGTCTTTTTCTTAGATTAGTATCTTTGTTTTTTTGAGATGCTTTATCTTAGTACTCATATCTAAATTATTATGATAATAAACGATTTCAGCAAAGAGAATTCTTTAATCAGTAAATACATTTTTGAGCTTCGCGATGTTTCAATTCAGAAAGATTCAATGCGTTTTAGACGGAATATAGAGCGTATTGGGGAAATAATGAGTTATGAAATTAGTAAAACTTTAAACTATGAAACCGTTAAGGTCACTACTCCACTAGGTGAAAAAGAAGTATATGTTCCTGACAACAAAATAGTATTATGCTCAATTCTACGTGCCGGACTTCCACTTCACAACGGAGTTTTAAATTATTTCGATTCGGTTGAAAACGCTTTTATTTCTGCTTACAGAGAACATCCAAATGATGATGACGACGACTTTGAAGTTATCGTAAGTTATTTAGCTTCACCCTCTATAGAAGGAAAAACCTTGATACTTGTAGATCCTATGCTTGCAACTGGAAAAACCTTGGAAAATGTATTAGAAGCTTTAAAAAATCACGGAAAACCTAAGCAAATACACATATTATCTGTTATAGGTGCTAAACCAGGGATTGAATACGTTGAAAAAATTTTCCCGGCCGATACACATCTATGGATAGCTGCTGTAGATGACAGTTTAGACAGTCGTGGCTATATTATTCCAGGTTTAGGTGATGCAGGAGATTTAGCTTATGGCGAAAAGTTATAGCTTTTAAATTTACTTTTTCTGCAATTTAATAAACAGTTCGTTTCCTTCTCTGGGAGGGATAGAATTGTACGCCATCTCCATTTTATCGATTATAAACTTATCTTCAAACAAAGGAATATAGGCATCTTTATTTCCACCAAATGGTGGCTCGTCACTGTTTAATGGAATATTAAAAAGCAATCCCACTATTTTTCCATTAGGTTTAAGCAAATCGTATACTTTATCGACGTATCGATTCCTTAAAATGGGCTCTAACGCACAGAAAAATGTTTGTTCTAATATTAAATCGAACGAATCGTCTAAATCAAAGAAATCTATGTGTAGTAAATTTTCTTTTGGAAATGATGGAACGCGCTCAGCCAAATTGTTAAGTGGAATTGAGGAAATGTCTGCTATATAAACATTTCTAAAACCATTTTCAAATAAGTATTCCGCCTCATAACTATTCCCTCCGCCGGGAATCAATATTTTTAAATTTTTATCGGTAAGTTGGTCGATATAATCTTCCATCGGAGTGGAAACATAACCTATATCCCAACCTGTTTTACCTTGTTTATAGCGTTCATCCCAATACGACTGATTGTTATTCATATTTTAATTATTAAAGTTTATACTCCAGATACCGCGCACCTCATTTTCGGAATAACCTGTGGCCATATCTAAAGGATACAATTGTTTTATTTTAGCTAATGTAATAGTTTCTAATTCTTTTCCTGGAGTACCATGACATTGAAGGCACATAGTATTAGTAACAATTGGTAAATAAAATTCTGTATTGTTACCTTTTTTCACAAGTATAGGCTCAACTTCCCTCCCTGTTGCAATTTGAGTCTTAAATTGATTAATAAATTCTAGTTCTTGTGAGTTTGCTGTGTTTTTAGGATTTCGAGGTTTATCTGTTACACGCTTTATCGTTGCTTTGTGTATTGTTGCCATACTATCTGTAATGGGCATAGCTTGCACGTTGCAAAAATTTAAGGCTTCTATTACGCCATTTTTTTGTATTTGTCCCATGAGATTTTTACCTAACTCAGCTTTAGTGGTTTGCGCAATTTGCATACCTCGCTCTTTGGAAGAATGTTGTTCAAATAGATTGTTTTCTCCTATTCCTTTTTGCTTCCCTTTACCCCTACTATTACTTTTTTTACCTTTCATTTTCGGTCGGTCACCGTGCATTTTCTTATAATGTGCATCAAACCAAACGGGTTTTTCAATTTCATTATCAAACATATAATCAGCAATTTGCCTAATGGTTTTTTCGGGATAAAATTGATAAGGCATTAAACCAAATTTTTTAATAGCACCAGGCATTTTCGACTTCGCTACCGAAGGTTCTTTTGTCCACGCTACCATCGCATCTACAAATTCCGCTTTGGTAGTTTCTTCAGAAATATAATGCATTTTCACGGCTACCATTGGTGGAGCAATGATGCTTTCTTCTGCAGTTTTTGGATTATGACAGATATTACAGTTATTCTCCATCAACTTCTTTCCAGGATGTTCCTGTGTAGGCATACCTTCCACAGCATGCATTTGTGCTGTTCCTAAATACTCGTCTCGATTGTTTTTACAAGCCGATAATAAAAGTATGGCAATAAATAATAGTGATAATTTCATAACCTATGATTCTTAAATCGCTAAAACCAAAATTAAAATAATAAATTATTTCATATAGTAACAAATGTTACGTAGAACTTTAGGTTTACAGAATTAAAGATAAAAGGTTTAAAAAAATAAAAACTGATATTAATCATTTAGGAAACAAACAAACAGCTCTAATTTTGAACTCAAATACAATAATTATGACCTCCAATTTAGTTTCAAAATATAATGTTCCTGGTCCTAGATACACAAGTTATCCAACTGTTCCATATTGGAATGAGGCTAACTTCTCATTAAAAGAATGGAAAAAAAATGTATCACAAAGTTTTTCTGAAAGCAATTCGAAAGAAGGAATAAGTGTGTATATACACCTGCCTTTTTGTGAAAGCTTGTGTACTTTTTGTGGATGTAATAAACGCATCACCAAAAATCACGCTGTTGAAACCCCATATTTAGAATCTGTTTTAAAAGAATGGCGTCTTTACCTTGCGCTATTTAATGAGAGACCAATTATTAAGGAATTGCATTTAGGAGGAGGAACACCTACTTTTTTTTCAGCAGAAAACTTAAAAATTCTAATTAGAGGTATTTTTCGAGATGCAACAATGGCAGAAAATCCATCATTCAGCTTTGAAGGTCATCCAAACAACACCAAAGGCGATCATTTACAAACTCTTTACGACTGTGGTTTTACAAGAGTGAGCTATGGGGTTCAAGATTATAATCCTACGGTTCAAGTGGCGATTAACAGACTTCAACCCTTTGTGAATGTAAAACGAGTAACCGAAAGTGCTCGGGAAATTGGTTATACCTCGGTAGGACACGACATTATATTTGGACTCCCATTTCAGAAAAAAGAGCACGTAATTTATTCAATAGAAAAAACAAAAGAATTAATGCCAGACCGTATAGCGTTTTACAGCTATGCTCACGTGCCGTGGATAAAGGGAAACGGACAAAGAGGTTTTAAAGAAGCAGACTTACCTACTCCTGCAGAAAAAAGAGATATGTATGAAGCTGGTAAGAAAATGCTAGAAGAAGCTGGATATATTGAAATAGGTATGGACCATTTCGCTTTAAAATCGGATAGCTTATACAAAGCAGTGGAAGAAAAAGAATTGCATAGAAATTTTATGGGATATACCGAAAGTAAAACTCAGTTAATGGTTGGGCTTGGAATTTCTGCCATTGGTGATAGCTGGTACAGTTTTGCCCAAAATGCTAAAAACGTAGAGGAATACCAACATTTGGTTGAACAAGGTGTTCTTCCTGTATATCGAGGTCATATGTTAAATGAAGAAGATCTAATTATTAGAAAACACATTTTAAATATGATGTGTAGTTTAGAAACTTCTTGGGAAGCCATCTCACTTCAATTTCCAGAATTACCAGAAGTACTTCACAACCTAAAGGAAATGGAGACTGATGGTTTGTTGAAAATTGGCGCTAAAGAACTACATATAACAGAAAAAGGCCGTCCTTTTGTGCGTAATATCTGCATGGCATTTGATGTATTATTGCAACGGAATCAACCAGATAGACAACTGTTTTCAATGACTGTTTAAAGTAGTTATTAATAAGGTTTTTGTGACAACCGTCATATTTCTTTTTATTTTATATTCAGACATTTGTGTCAGAAAATAATTTTATCGGTTATGAGTATTGCTAAAAAGCTATTATTTGTTATCCTGATGTTGGGGGTTGTAAATGTTTATTCGCAATTCACTTTAGATGCAGAGCTACGTCCTAGATTTGAGCTTAGACACGGTTATAAAACACTTTACCCAAATAATGTTGATCCTGCGGCCTTTGTTTCACAACGTACACGATTAAATTTTGAATATAAAACTCAAAAACTTCACTTGTATTTAAGTCCGCAAGATGTACGAGTTTGGGGAGATGTGCCACAACTTAATGTAGCAGACAATAATGGCTTTTCACTACATCAGGCCTGGGCAGAAATACTTTTGGTTAAAGATTTTAATTTTAAAATTGGACGTCAGGAGATAGTATACGACGATCAGCGTTTCTTTGGGAATGTTGGCTGGGCCCAACAAGGAAGAAGTCACGACGCTGCAATTTTGAAATATGAACCAAGTTATTTTAAACTTCATTTTGGTGCAGCTTATAATCAGGACAATGAAAGCCTTACTGGAAACTTCCTTACAGTAAATACCTATAAAAGCCTTCAATATATTTGGGTAAATAAGAATTGGGAACAGCTATCTGCAAGTTTTATGTTTTTGAACAACGGACTTCAATATATTGATGAAATTGATGCGGCTAATAATGACACTCGATACAGCCAAACTGTTGGAATGCACTTAAAAACTAGAATTGATAACTTCAACTTTTCTTCAAATCTCTACTATCAATTTGGTAAAGATGTAGCCGATAATGATTTAAGCGCATATTTATTCTCATTGGAAGCGAATTATGCTGCGACTTCAAATCTAAATCTGGGATTAGGCAGCGAGTTACAAAGTGGAAATACTTATGGTGCGCCAGCAAATGGGGAGAATAAAGCCTTTACCCCTCTTTATGGAACAAATCATAAGTTTAATGGGCTCATGGATTACTATTACGTAGGAAACCACATAAATAATGTAGGGCTATTAGACATTTACGGAAATGTAAAGTACATCCTAAATACTACAACAAATTTTAGTTTAGCACTTCATCAATTTTATGCTGCTGCAGACATAAATAACTATGATTCAAATAATTTAGGATTTGAATTGGATTTGTTAACTTCGTACAAATTGAATGAATTTGTAGGGTTAAATCTTGGTTATTCTCAATATTTCGCTACGAAAGGTATCGAAATTGTAAAAAACAACTTTGATGGCAATTCGAATTATTGGGCTTGGGCAATGGTTACAATAAATCCTACACTGTTCACTTATAATAAAAATGAAACAACCAAATTATAAATCAATTTTTAAAAACCAACCATTATGATTATTAAGTTTAAGAGAAAAAATGTAGTAAAACTGTTATTTAGTTTTGGAGCTGCAGCTTTCCTAACTGCATGCGTTAACGATCAATCCAGCAAAACTTATGAAAATGCCTTGGATATCCCTGTGAGTCAAGAAATGATAGCTGAATTAACAGACCCACCATTTGTTCCTACTCCAGTGGGAAAACGTAAAGCTAAAAAGCTAATCGTCGATCTTGAAATTCAAGAAAGAGAAGGCGAAATGGTAAACGGAGTAAAATACGTTTATTGGACGTTTGGGGGTACTGTACCTGGAAGTTTTATTAGAACTCGTGTAGGTGACGAAATTGAGTTTAAACTAAAAAATCACCCAGACAATAAGCTTCCTCATAACATCGACCTTCATGCGGTGAATGGTCCAGGAGGTGGAGCAGAATCTTCATTTGTTGCTCCAGGTCACGAAAAAATCTTTTCATTTAAAACCCTCAACCCGGGGTTATATGTTTACCATTGTGCGACCGCTCCAGTGGGGATGCATATCGCGAACGGGATGTATGGTTTAATTCTAGTTGAGCCAGAAGGTGGTTTAGAACCTGTAGACAGAGAGTATTACATAATGCAGGGTGATTTTTACACCGAAGGAAAGTACGGTGAGCGTGGTTTACAAGCATTCGATATGCAGAAAGCAATCGATGAAAAAGCAGATTATGTAGTGTTTAACGGTCACGTAGGAGCAATGACAGGCGATAATGCGCTTACTGCAAAGGTAGGTGAAACTGTAAGATTATTCGTAGGGAATGGGGGTCCTAACCTAGTTTCATCCTTTCACGTAATTGGAGAAATTTTTGACAAAGTTCACGTTGAGGGTGGCGATTTGGTAAACGACAATGTTCAAACCACTTTAATTCCTGCCGGAGGTGCAGCAATCGTTGAATTTAAAGTAGATGTTCCAGGTTCATTTATATTGGTAGATCACTCTATTTTTAGAGCATTCAACAAAGGAGCGCTTGCCGTATTAAACGTTGAGGGCGAAGAAAATGAAAAAGTATTTGCAGGAGAGATTTACGAAGGAATTTACCTTCCAGAAGGGAGTGTAATCCAATCCATGCCTAGTTTAGGTAAAAAAGATGATAAAAAAGAAGAAGTTAAAGCCTTGAGCTTTGAGGAAAAAATGAAGTTTGGTAAAGATAAATATATGGCTACTTGTGTTGCTTGTCACCAAGCCAATGGGCAGGGAATTGAAGGTGCCTTCCCTCCTTTAGCTAAAGCAGACTACTTAAACGAAGACGTAGATCGCGCAATTGATATCGTATTAAATGGTAAGTCTGGTGAAATTACAGTTAATGGAAAAAAATACAATAGTGTGATGACGGCTCAGGCTCTTAGTGATGAAGATGTTGCAAATGTGTTGACCTATGTATATAACAGCTGGGGCAATAATAAGACAGATGTAACTCCAGAGATGGTAAAAGCTGTAAGAAATAGATAATAAAGTTATATAAAATGAAATTATATCACATCGCCCTTTTCTTATTCTGTTCACTATTATTTGTTAAGGTTACTGCTCAAAATGATAAAATGGCCAAAGTAAAGGGCGGTGTTTTTTTACCGCTCTATGGAACGGCAGACCAATTGGTAAAAGTTGATCCGTTTATGATGGACGTATATCCTGTTACAAATGAGGAATACTTAAATTTTGTAAAGGAAAATCCAAAATGGAAAAAAAGCAACGTTATAAGTCTGTTTGCAGATAAAAGCTATCTTAATAAATGGGAGGATGATGTTACTTATAGTGGTCTTCCTAATGCTCCAATAACAAGTGTTTCTTGGTTTGCAGCAAAAAAATATTGCGAATGCCAAGGAAAACGATTACCAACAGTAGACGAATGGGAGTTTGCCGCCATGGCAAATGAAGACGTTCCCGACGCTAGAAGAATTGAATCTTATAATCAATATATTTTAAGTTGGTACGAAACCCCTAAAACCTATGTAAATCCAATAGGAGAATCCTATAAAAACTATTATGGAATATACGATTTACACGGCCTAGTATGGGAGTGGACACAAGATTTTAATACGGTTCTAATTTCGGGAGAATCACGAAAAGATCAGGATAAAGACTCTAATCTTTTCTGCGGTAGTGCAGCTATTGGCGCTTCAGATTTAATGAATTATGCTGCATTTATGCGATATGCATTTCGCGGAAGTATGAAGGCCCGTTACAGTTCACAAAACCTTGGATTTAGATGTGTTAAGGATATAGAAGAATAGGCTCTACTTCTTAATTCATCATGATAAAAATTAAACATGATTATGAAAAACTTAAAATATATTTTAATTGCAATTTCACTTGTTGCAATGTCCTGTAATAATGCAGTTAATGATTCTAAAGATATTTCTGAAAACAACGCCGAAGAATCTAAGCGTAATGTTATTTCAGATATGTCTATCTATAACCTTCCTTCCCATTGGACAACGCAAGACGGTGCAGGCATTGAACTAAAGGAGCTCGAAGGAAAAGTATTGGCTATGGTTATGATTTATACCTCGTGTCAAGCTGCTTGCCCCAGGTTGGTTGCCGATATGAGAAATATTGAAAAACAAATTCCTAATGATAAAAAGGATGATGTTCAATATGTATTTGTAAGTATAGATCCAGAAACTGATACTCCTGAGCGATTAAAAGCTTTCGCAAAAGAAAACCAGATGGAAGATGACAAATGGCTTTTCCTGCGTGGTAGCGAAGAAGATACTCGTGAATTTGCTGCAGTTTTAGCAGTTAATTACAAACAAATTTCCCCTATAGATTTTTCGCACTCAAATATTATAAGTGTTTTTAATCAAGGGGGTGAACTTGTACATCAACAAGAAGGTCTTGGTGTAGATAACAAAGAAACTATCCAAGCTATAATTGAATTAGCGAGGTAGTAATTTTCAAAAGAAGAAACCAGAAATTTTAAATGCGTCGGCAAGCAGATTTACCTACTGCTGTTATTCTTTATCTGAGTGTGTATTGTTATTATGGTCACCACTGCCTTTACCTCTAAGAACAAAGTTTAGTACAATAGCAGCCATTACAACACATAGTACTGCAAAGAAAATGATGATTGCGGTACCCATGCCCCAATTAGCTAATGGTAAGATTGAATTTGTCATTGCTTAAATATTATTTTGGTTATTAATTAGTTTATTTTCTGATAGCGTAGGCGCGCAGTCTATATTTGAATCTACAGTATCTGTCATTGGTTTTGGTGAAATATAGGGTATTCCTAAGCCCAATCCTCTAACGATAAAGAGACATCCTATAATAACTACCAATACAGGAATTGCTTTACGAATTCGTTGGCGCACTTGCCCATTTAAGAAATTACCAAGATATATAGCAGAGGTCATTAGCGGGATTGTACCCAGCCCAAATATTGCCATATACAAACTTCCTTGAAGCGGGTTTCCTGAAGCAATTGCTCCGAAAACAGCCATATATACTAAACCACAAGGTAAAAAGCCATTTAAAAACCCAATAGTTAAAAACGTATCAGGGGTTTTCTTTTTTAATTCTTTCCCTAATGCAGATTTTACTTTTGAAACAGCTTTATATATAGGTTTTGAGAAGTTGTATTTATTAAAGGTTTTTATAGGAATGAAGATAACAGCAATCATTAATACTCCAATCAAAATTGAAAGTTGTTGCTGAAACCCAAATAAGTTTAAACTTTTTCCTACTAGCCCAAAGACCAAGCCTATAATACTATATGCTAGTATCCTTCCAAAGTGATACAGAAAAATCTGCCCAATTTTCTTGAAGTTGTTAGTTCTATCTACAGGTAATAAAAATGCAATAGGGCCGCACATTCCCACGCAGTGGAAGCTACCTAATAATCCAAATAAAAGTGCGGTGTATAACATTTTAAGAACTCGATTCTGAGTTTATAAATCAATTTAAATAGGGTTTACTATTTAAAAAATCAATCCTTATTAATAAATAATTTCATCTTTAAACAGATAATCTTCACCATCGATACTCCAATGTACGATAGTGTTCCATCGGCCTCCTACCAACTTTTCATCCGGAATAAGTAGGGTTGAACTCGATAGCTTTAATGGCATCTTAAAATCTAATTTCTTGTTGGAAGGTCTATACATCAATACTGTTCCAGAAACCTTTGAATAATCAACTTCCTCGGGAAAGGTAATTAACCATCCTTCGGCTGTTCTTTTTCCTTTAACTTTAGACTTTAAAGTATGTGAATTGGTTTGATCGTCCATTTCTTTTTGGAATACCAATTCTTTTTGATAGTAATCTTCAGTTACCAAATCAAAATCGTATTTATTTTGAGTACTGATTTTTATAACGAAAAACAGTATGAATGATATAAAAAGCACCATCCCAATCACCAATCCTGTACCCCAATTTATCTTCATTACGATTATTATTTAATGATTAATTCTATATTTCAATTTCCTTTTCTAATAAAAGAACTACTTATAACTACGCGGGCCTAAAAAGGTAACACTTGTTGTTTCTATCAATTTGTCACCACTATACACTTCAATCACTGCTCGGTTTTTATCACCGCTTAGGGCTGAGCCATTAATTTCGATAAACAATGTGCCCTCAGCTAAATCTTGAGCAGGAACTATAATTTCCCCTTGTTTTACACTCTTAATTTCCCCTTTAGGCGATTTTAGTTTAAAGTGAATGTCTTCAATATCTCTGGTAGTTTTATTCAACAATTTGTATGTAAATACATTGCTAATAATATTGTTGTCTTTATGCTCATAGAGCTGTCCTGGCAATCGTAAAATATTTGCTTCTACATCACTTCTTAAGAATAACATCCCTGTAAGAACACCTATAAGAATTACTAAAACAGCTGTATATCCTTTTAGTCTGGGTGTGAATTTAAAAGGAGCTTTCTTTTCAATATTTTCTTCACTAGCATATCTAATTAATCCTTTTGGAAGATTAACTGCTTCCATCATACTGTCGCAAGCATCCATACAAGCGGTACAGTTCACGCATTCGAGCTGTGTACCGTTACGGATGTCAATTCCAGTTGGGCACACATGAACACATTGAAAACAGTCTATACAATCACCTTTTCCAGAGGCTTCGCGATCTTCATTTTTTCTGAATTTAGCACGGCCTTTTTCTTTTTCCCCACGTTTGTGGTCGTAGGCTACTACTATAGACTTGTTATCTAGTAAAACACCCTGAAGTCTTCCATACGGACAAGCAATAATACAAACCTGTTCCCGGAACCAAGCGAATATAAAGTAGAAAACACCTGTGAAAATTAATAACGAAATTAGGGTACTTAAATGTTCAAAAGGTCCTTCAAAAATGTATTGTATTAATCGATCGCTTCCTATTAGATAGGCTAGAAATATGTTGGCTATTAAGAATGAAATAATAAAGAATATAGTCCACTTTAAAACGCGCTTTCTAATTTTTTCGGCATCCCACTTTTGTTTATCCAAACGTATTTGAGCCCCTCTATCGCCATCAATCCAGTATTCAATTCTGCGGAAAACCATTTCCATAAAAATAGTTTGTGGGCAAATCCACCCACAAAATATTCGGCCGAAAGCGGCGGTAAACAATAGGATAAAAACTACCCCAATTACCATCATTATAACAAACAGGTAAAAGTCTTGTGGCCAAAATGGAAAACCAAATATATTAAAGCGTCGTTCTAATACATTAAAAAGTAAAAACTGGTTGCCATTAATTTTTATAAACGGGGCAGCAAATAGAAAGGCAAGCAAAACATAACTTACATACTTTCTGTAATCGTAATACTTACCGGAAGGTTTTTTAGGATACACCCAAGCTCTTTTCCCTTCTTCATTCATCGTACCGATGCTGTCTCTAAAGCTTTCGTTCTCTGGAGTTTCCAATGGTATTATATTTTAATGTGAAACGTAATATTGCTACTAGTAACTTAGAGTTTAGGTTAAATGCTACCCCTAAGTTACTAGCTATAGACACAAGTAATTTCTCTAATTAGACTTCAGTATTGTCTGCTGTTTCATTCTCTTTAACAGCCTCTTCCAATGTGTCTTCTTCTTTCCAAATTTCACCTTCAGGTTCTTTTCCATCTGCTGGATTTGTACCGTGAAGGGTCATTACATAACTTGATACTTGGGCAATTTCACTTGGTTTTAAATCTGTTTTCCAAGCAATCATTCCCTTTCCTGCACGACCTCCTTCGCTAATGGTATTGTAAATGTTTTTAATACCTCCGCCTAAAATCCAATAATCGTCGGTTAGGTTGGGGCCAATACCGCCACCTCCACTGTCTTTATGACAAGCCACACAGTTATCGGTGTATATAGCTTTACCCGCAGCAAGATCTGAAGGAGAATCTAAAAACTCTACGGTACTAGCATCGATAAGGTCTTTGTTGTTTTCTTTATATTTCGCAATATCAATTTTAGCCTGTGCTATTTCAGTTTCAAGTTCATCAATTTGATTTGGACCATCAAAGATTTCATAATAAACTAGATATACACCTGCAAAAACAATTGTTGCATAGAACAAGTATTTCCACCATGGCGGAAGGTTATTATCCAACTCGCGAATGCCATCATAGTTATGATCTAAAACTATTTCTTGCTCTTTTTCTATCGGTTTAGAATCGAGCATTTCCTTATACTTTTTCTTAATCCAACCGAATTGGTTTTCTTCTATAGTTGCATATCGCTTTTTAGCCTCATCGTCTAACCCTGTGTATAAAACACGCTGTAGCGCAGCTGCAACTATTTCGAAAGCAACAGCAAAGAAAAACACCACGCCTAAAACAGCCCAGATAATTGGATATTTTACGATTGCCCATTCCTCTCCAGAATCTACTATAAACTCTAGTAGGAAAAAGGCGAGAATCATAAAGCCTATGACTCTTAAATATGACATTACGTTTTTCATAGTATTTGGTCGTTTTGGTTATTAGTATCGTCTTCCAATGGAATATTACTCACTTCGGTAATGTGCTCTTTCTTAGCTGTAATCACCCAATAAAAGAGCCCAACAAAGAAGAAAAAGAATATTAATAGTGATATCAATGGATATATTTGAACATCGTCTATGTTCTCTAGGTTTCCTTTTACAAATTTCAACATAACTAGTCGTTTAATGCCGATGCATCTTCGGCGTTTTGTACTTTAATATCGGTTCCTAATCGTTGTAGATAAGCAATTATCGCAACAATTTCTCGGTCTTTCATCTCAATAAATTCTTCCCCGTTTTCTTGAGCATACTTCATATCTGCCTCATATGATGAAGCAAAATCTGGGTCGCTATATAGGTTCTTTTCTATTTGAGTTCCTTGTTCCGTCATCCACTCTTGTGCTCTTGCTATTTCTTCGTCTGTATACGGAACACCTATTTTAGATAGGGCACGCATTTTTGATTCGGTATCAGATTTATCTAGTTCTGATGTAATCAACCATTTATACGAAGGCATAATAGATCCTGATGAAGTACTCTGCGGGTCGTACATGTGGTTTAAGTGCCAGTTATCAGAATACTTACCTCCTACTCTGTGAAGGTCTGGCCCCGTACGCTTACTTCCCCAAAGGAATGGATGGTCGTAAACAAATTCACCAGATTTTGAATATTCACCATAACGTTCTACTTCACTTCTAAATGGTCTAATCATTTGTGTATGGCAGTTCACACAACCTTCGCGGATGTAAATGTCACGACCTTCTAACTCTAAAGGTGTATACGGTTTTACACTAGAAATTGCAGGAACATAATCGTCTACCATTAATGAAGGAATAATCTGCACCATTCCACCAATTAAAATTGCAATTGTTGCATAAATCGTCAATTTAATTGGGCGACGCTCCAACCAAGTATGCCATCCTTCACCTGAAGTTTGTCTTTTAGTAACTGGAGTTAATGGAGCCGCTTCAGCAAGTTCGTCTGTAACCTTACTACCTTTTCTCGCAGTCATTATAATATTGTAAAGCAAAATGAAAGCCCCTGTAATATATAAGCTACCCCCTATTGCTCTCATCCAATACATTGGCATGATTTGGGTAACAGTTTCAAGGAAGTTACCATAAGTAAGCGTTCCATCGGGGTTAAACTGGTTCCACATAGAAGCTTGCATAAATCCAGCTACATACATAGGTAACGCATACATAATGATACCTAAGGTACCTATCCAGAAATGCGCGTTTGCCAATTGAACTGAGAAAAGTTTGGTTTTAAACAGTCGTGGTACCAACCAATAAATCATACCAAAGGCTAAGAACCCATTCCACGCTAGTGCACCTACGTGAACGTGCGCTACAATCCAATCGGTAAAGTGAGCAATAGCATTCACGTTTTTAAGTGAAAGCATTGGTCCTTCAAAAGTCGCCATCCCGTAACCGGTAATTGCCACTACCATAAATTTTAGTACAGGATCAACTCGTACTTTATCCCAAGCACCACGCAAGGTTAGAAGCCCGTTAATCATACCTCCCCAAGATGGAGCAAGTAGCATTACAGAGAATGCAACTCCTAAGTTTTGCGCCCATTCTGGAAGTGATGTGTACAACAAATGGTGAGGTCCTGCCCATATATAAATGAAAATTAAAGACCAGAAGTGAACAATAGAAAGTCTGTATGAATACACAGGTCTATTTGCAGCTTTAGGAACAAAGTAGTACATCAATCCAAGGAAAGGTGTAGTTAAGAAAAACGCTACTGCGTTGTGTCCATACCACCATTGTACCAGGGCATCTTGCACTCCAGAATACATTGAATAACTCTTTAATGCTGTTACAGGAATTGCCATACTATTTACAATATGCAATACTGCCACAGTTACCCATGTTCCTAAATAGAACCAAAGTGCAACGTACAAGTGACGTTGACGTCTTTTTACCATGGTCATAATTAAGTTTACACCAAAAGCCACCCAAATTATTGCAATTGCAACATCAATTGGCCACTCTAGCTCTGCGTATTCTTTTGAAGTGGTATACCCTAAAGGTAAGGTAATGGCTGCTGCAACTATAATTGCCTGCCATCCCCAAAAGTTAAGGTTACTTAAAAAATCGCTCCACATTCTAGCTTTAAGCAAACGTTGAGAGGAATAATAAACCCCTGCAAAGATTGCATTTCCTACGAAAGCGAAAATTACGGCATTGGTATGCAATGGTCTTAAACGACCAAAACTTAGCCAAGAAATTCCGTCTGTCATATTCGGAAACATAAACATATAAGCCAGTAGTAAGCCAACGCTCATACCTATAAGCCCCCAAAAGATGGTAGCATAGATAAACTTTTTGACAATCTGATTGTCATAGTAAAACTGTTCTGTTTGCATAATGGTAAAAGAATTATTTTTCTGGATTGGTTAAATTTACTTTAGTTTTATTCAGTTTTTTTCCGGTATTATCTCCTGTTAGTTCGGCATCTTCTTTTACAAGTTCATCGTCAAAAAGCATTCGTACAGATGGCGTATAGGTATCGTCGTATTGCCCTTTTCTTACTGAAAAAATAAACAGTACAAAAAAGATAATCGCAACTAAAAGACTGAGCGCCAAGAGCATGTAAATTATCGTCATTTTTTAACTATCAAATTCAAAAATATTATCACAATCATCACGAAAATATGACAATCGTCAGCTTTTCTTATTTATACTCATTCTTAATTTCTTCCCTATAGATTGGGTGGTAACGGTTGTAAAAACTACCACACTAATAGAGCTTAAAGGCATCAAAATAGCTGCAACAACGGGAAGCAAATGTCCGGTTACTGCAAATGAAATTCCTATAAGGTTGTAAAACAAGGAGAGCACGAAGGCCCATTTAATCACTTGCACTCCTTTTTTCGAAAAATTAAGATAGTCTGGAATTTTATCGAATTTAGATGCATCGATGATACCATCACAAGCGGGTGAAAAAACGTTGGTATTTTCGGATATTACAAAGCCTACATCACTCTGTTTTAACGCTCCAGCATCATTCAATCCATCGCCAATCATTAACACTCGTTTGCCTTGGTGTTGTAATGCTTTTATAAAATTTAATTTATCGTTCGGTTTTTGGTTAAAATACAACTTAACACCTTGCGGCAACATGGCTTCCAAACGTTCACGTTCACCTTCATTATCCCCAGAAAGAACAATCACTTCTTTATCCCTTCCTATTTGCTTAAATACATCGGCTACTCCAGTTCTGTATTCACTATTAAAAACATAGCAGCCTTTATAGACTTTGTTTGTGCTTATATGAACAGTAGTTTTATTTTTAATCTCGTCTATAGAATCGCTAGAATCACCAACAAATTCATAAGAGCCTACTTTTATAGAATTGTCATTATACGACGCTGAAATTCCCTTGCCTACTTCTTCTTCAAATTCTTCTAAGGTTTGAATATCGTTTTTATCTAGAATGCTGTATAGGGAACGACTTAAGGGATGACTAGAAGCTCGAAGTGTACTTGTAAGTAATTTTTGTTCTTCCTCAGTGAGCGCTACACCTTCATAGGTGATTAAGTTTTTTTGATTGGTAGTTAGCGTACCCGTTTTATCGAATACTACGGTATCCAACTTTGCCATTTGTTCGATTACTGAAGCTTCTTTTAAATACAGTTTTTCTCTTCCGAAGATACGCAACACATTCCCTAATGTAAATGGTGCAGCCAGGGCAATAGCACAAGGACAAGCTACAATTAGCACAGCAGTAAACACATTAAACGCCTTTGAAGGATCTACAACCATCCAGAAAATGGTTGCAATAAATGCAATAGTTAATAGCGTTACTGTAAAGCGTTTACTTATACTGTCTGTAAGCGATTCAAAAACTCCTGTTCTATCCTTACTAAAAACATCGTTACTCCACAATTGCGTTAGGTAGCTTTGAGAAACAGGTTTTAAAACCTCAACTTCAATAATTCCTGCCTGTTGTTTTCCTCCAGCGAAAAGCTTGTCGCCACTTTGTTTGGAAATTGGTTCGGCTTCGCCCGTAACAAAACTATAATCAATTAGGGCATTTCCTTTTATTAAAATGGCATCTACAGGGATAATTTCATTGTTTCTAATCAACAAGCGATCCCCTTTTTCAACTTTATATACTTCGGCTTGTTCTTCAACAGTACTCCCTTTTGAGTTTTTAAACAATCGGGTAACTGCTATTGGAAAGTACGATTTATAATCACGTTCAAAGGAAAGGTAGCTATAGGTTTTTTGCTGAAAGAATTTCCCTAGTAATAAAAAGAAAAGAAGTCCTGCCAAGCTATCGAAGAAACCAGTTCCCCAGTCCATTACAATATCTATAGTACTTCTAATAAAAAGCACGGCAACACCTAGAGCAATGGGTACATCGATATTTAAGATTTTAGATCGAAGTCCTTTATAAGCTGAAATAAAGTATCCGCTTGCTGAGTAAAAGACTACTGGAAGCGAGAAAGCGAACATCAACCATCGAAAGAAGGGTTTAAATCTGTCTAACCAAAATTCAGATCCTTCAAAATATTCAGGAAGTGAAAGAAACATTATATTTCCAAATGCGAAACCAGCCACTGTGAGTTTAAAAATTAAACTGCGGTCTACGTTTTTATCTTTTTTATCCGAATCGTCTAAAGAGATATAGGGTTCATAGCCAATTCGGCTTAATAAAATCACCAGATTTTTAAGGGCATCTTCCCCAGAAGAGAAAGAAATTCGCACTGTTTTTTCAGGGAAATTAACCTGAGATGAAATTACAGATGGGCTGAGTTTATTTAAATTTTCCAGTATCCAGATACAGCTACTACAGTGTATTGAAGGAATTACAAATGAGACAATTTGCATGTTACCATCGTTAAATTCCAGTAGTTTTTCAACAATGGTTTCGTTGTCTAAAAAATCGAATTTTCCCGCGATTTCGTTGGGAGAAATTCCTGGAGTTTTTTCAAGATCGTAGTAGTAACCTAAGTCGCTTTCGTGTAGAATGTCGTAAACCGTCTTACATCCGTGGCAACAAAAGGGCTTTTCGTCGTATGTAATCACGTCGTCGCGACACGCATCGCCACAGTGGAAACAGTTAACCATTAGGATAAAAATTTACGAATTAATTATAGGTGCAAATATCGCAAAGCCTTATCTCTCTTTAAATGATAATTATCAGCTTAATAATTATGGCTTGATACATATTATCATTCAATTTTGAAAGATTTAGGTAGAAAGATAAAAATTTTTAATTTGATTATAAAATAAAATCCCAACGGCTATTGGAAAAAGACAACTGAAGGCGGCTAGTAGAATATAATAATTCTGAAAAAAAGGTAAGCCCAGCCAAAATGCAAAAGCTTTATAAAATATTAAAGCCTCTGTTGTGATAAAAGCCAAGAGGAAAAACCACAAAAAGCTTTTAGGAATAGTAAGCAGACGGAAGTAATTTAAAAAAGCGAGCATCAGAGGAACTACGATCCCCAAGAAAACTAAGTGTAAATAGCCGATTACAAAATCCTTAAGCCGATAAGCCAAATCTGCCATATAGGGAAAAGCAGAAAAGAATTGCATTAATACTTTTGCAACTAATAAAACTCCTGCAATTTTAAAAAGCAACAGACCTCGAGGAGAAATGCTTTTAATTAAGAAACTCCACGGCTTTTTAAGAAGTATATACAACTCATAAAAGGCTAGGATTTGGGCCACAGCACCAATTAAGCCCAACACGTAAATAATTGTAGGCGGCCCAAACCAAAGTACTGAAAGGAATAAGGTAAATATCACAGCAAAATTCAGGAGGAAAAAAAATGATCTCAACTGTTCCCTTCTAAATACGACACCATTTTTTTCAAGTATATAGAATAAAATTCCCAAAAGGGCTAGGATAAACCAACCGTTATATTGAAAATGGAGGTAGAAATAAATGGATGTTTTATACCATATAGATTCTGTACCTAAGGTTGCCATAACGCCACCGATAGCCCATGGACCTACACTTGAAAACACCAAATACCAAAGGGAAGCTTTAACAAGTTTCCAAGAAAAACGATGCTTAAAATGTTCGGGGATGTTTTTTATCGCAAACCAGGTAAACCAATAGGAAGCAAACAAAAATAGTGTTGAGAATATAATTGAATACAATGCATAGCCTTGATAGGGAAAGGTTACAAGCATCCCTAAAATGCAAGTATTGGTAAAAATAAAAATGCGCTTATACAATTTAGATTTATCGGCTTCGGAAAGAAAAATTTTATAGATTAAAGTTGTTAATCCTAAATAAATCCAACCTAACAGAGCTGTATGAGAATGTGCGTGAAGTATGTACTTAAAATTAAGCTGAACAGGGGTAACAAAGAATAGCCGCAACAATACTCCCATTAGAGCTACCAGTAGGAAATAAGCAAGCGCAACGCTAATATGTTTTTTTAAATTTATCAAGCTGTAAAATTAAGAAAAAACAGTTCGGAGTTTGACGTTAAGTATTCTTATTTGTCAATCTTCCGAACTGTATTAAAAACAAACTAATTATTTTTTAGTGATAGTTCTATTTTACTAATTTCTCAATCAATTTTTTAATGTCTTTTCCAATTTTAAGGCTTTTGGGAAAAGGATATTATTTTCTAAATGTACGTGTTGGTGTAAGTCTTGTTCAAATTCTTCAAGTTTTGAATAAAACGCTTTATAGGTATTACAAGCCCCTTGCGGCGGGGTAAAATTGTTACTCAGTTTAGCTATTTTACGCAGAATTTCACCTGCTTCTTCGTGTTCTGCCTCCATCATTTTAATCGGGTTTTCAACAGTTCCAAAATGTATTGGAGGAACTACTGTACCCTCACGTTCTGCTTTTACAAGTTTTTTAATAAATGGGAATAAAATTAATTCTTCCTTCTTCATATGTGCTGCCAATTCTTGAACCACTTGTTTTACCAAGGATTCTATTTCGGCCAATTCGGTGTAATGATGCCCGTGTACGTGGTTTACTCTTTGCGAATACTGAAGTAATAAAGGACTATTTTCTTCCACATAACCGTGATGAACATTTATAATATGATCGGTTAGAAAGTCAAGTTTCCAACTGTTAAAATCTAATGCACGGTCTTTTATATTTTCTAGGTTAAGTATTTCTGTTTCTACTAAAACAGGATCAATTTCAGCTTTTTCACATGCTTTTTTAATACTTACTCCTCCACCGCAGCAAAAGTCTATTCCATACTTTTTGAAAACGTGAGCGGCTTTAATATTTTCCGTAACTACATCTGCTACTGTTTTATCTTGAAGTGTTGTCATGGCATTGTTATTTATGTTTATTTAATAAAACAAATTTCAGTAGAATAAAATGAAGAAAGTATGACTTAAATCATAATTATGACAAATTTATCAGAATATAAAATAAAGCTATAATTTCTTGTATCATTGATAGTTACTGGGTGATTTTTTACTCCCAGAAGGGGTCGTGATAGTCGCGTGATTTTTCTAAATCGCTATGGATTTCTTCAATTTTAGCAAGTTGAGCTTCTGTCGCCACTTTTTGAATTTCGTTAAATAGAATTCGTTCTTCAAAACGAATATGAGCATCTAGCTCTTCCTCTAATTTACTGAGTGATTTTTCAGGATCTTCTGTATCATTAAACAAACGTTTAATTCGTCTGTGTTCTTTTAAAGCCCGTTCAACAAGTTCATTTTCTTTATCTAGAATAGGAAAAACGTATTTTTCTTCATCATTAAAATGTGGTGTTATCTCGTGTTTATAAAACCATTTTGCATATTCCTGCATCCGTTCAATTTCAATATTTTTTTGAAATCCTTTTCGAATTTTCCAACTAAACAACAAGCCAAAATGATGTTGTCTACTTAAAGGTTGCAAAGCAATATGACGTTTTATAGGTTTTTTCTTTTCCATATAATTAAGGAGTTTAAAGACAATAACGTCTTTACCAAAATTTTTTAATAGTTACAGTCGGCTACAACCCTCAGGTAATCAATATTTGATAGGTGTAAAACCGATTTTATTTTAAATAAACAAATGCTTTTTTCAACCAAGTTTTTTAAAAAAGCTAACGTTTTAAAAACGACAACCCTACGTCTACTCCATTTGCCAGTTCGTGCAGGCTGGTGGTTTCGAGCATGTCTTTAAGGTTGTCTCTAATATCAACAAATTTATCATGAATTGGGCATGGTTGAAGTGCATCGCACTGTTCAAAACCAAGCGCACAACCTTTATATATTGAATCTCCATCTATCGCTGAAACCACATCACTCAATTTAATAGTCTGTACTTTCCCCTCTGGAATTTCAAAGCCACCTGTAGGACCTTTAAGGGATTGAAGAATATTATTTTTAGCTAATTGATGCAAAATTTTTGCTGTAAATGCTTCTGGAGAATCAATTTCAGCCGCTATTTCTTTTAAACTTACACGATTACCAATGGCAGATTGTGAAGCAATAAAAACTGATGCTTTAATTCCGTATTGACAGGCTTTTGAAAACATTGTTGATTTTTAGAAATGCAAAGGTATAGAAAAAATTAAATTCTGATAAAGCTATCAGAATTTAAATATAATATCTCTTATTTGCGGTTGATGTATGGGAAGTAGAAAGTTACATCTTTAAGAAAGTTTCGCCATTTCGTATTTTGCTAGCAAGTTCAATAACGGTATTATTTTTACACATACTGGTTAAACCCTCGCGAATCACCAAATATTCATCGTGAACTGGGCAAGGATTTTCAGATGAACAAAATTGCAAACCTAAGCAACAGCCATTAAAAATTTTGTCTCCATCAATACAACTCACAATGTCGGCTAGAGTAAGTTTAGAATCTTTTTCAATATAAAACCCACCTCTAGGCCCCTTTTTGGAAAGGATGATTCCAGAGCGCGCCATTTGCTGACATATCTTTGCAGTAAATGGTTCTGGGGAGTCTACTGCTTTGGATATTTCAGTAACATTCGATCTTTTATCCTGTTCAGATTGCTCAGCGATAAAAAGAACCGAACGAATTCCATATTCACAAGCCTTGGAAAACATATTTTTTATTATTTCCCCTAATTTAGTTAATATAAACTGATTATTCTATAAAAATATATTAAAAATATTAAATTAAATTTATTTAATCATCTCATTCTTAATGATTAAATCTTTTTCTAGCTTCTCTTTCTAAAGCTTCTCTATGCTCTGGGTGAGCAATTGAAATAAGTTCTTTGGCGCGTTGTTCGATACCTTTTCCGAATAAATTAACTACCCCGTACTCGGTGACTACATAATGCACGTGGGCCCGAGTGGTTGTTACACTAGCGCCTTCTTTTAAAAATGGAGTAATTTTTGAAATTCCTTTGGTAGTAATTGAAGGCATAGCTATAATTGGCTTCCCTCCTTCCGAGAGTGATGCCCCGCGAATAAAATCCATTTGTCCTCCAACTCCAGAATACTGATACATCCCAATACTATCGGCACAAACTTGACCTGTTAAATCAATTTCAATCGCGCTATTAATAGCTGTCACTTTTGGATTCCTTCTAATAATAGCTGTATCGTTGGTATATGCAGCTTCTTTGAAGTGGATATTCGGGTTATCGTCTATAAAATCGTACAATTTTTTAGTCCCCATTGCAAAGCACGTAACAATCTTGCCTGTTTTTATTTCTTTTTCTTCGCCTGTAATAATTCCTCTTTCAACTAGAGGAAGTATTCCATCGCTAAACATTTCGGTGTGAATTCCTAGTCTTTTATGATTGGTTAGATTGTGCAGCACAGCATTCGGTATATTGCCAATTCCCATCTGTAAGGTTGCTCCATCTTCCACCAATTCGGCTACATTTCTACCTATAATAGATTCAATTTTAGAGGGCTCGCCTATGGTAGCGGCATAAATTGGAGTGTTTACCTCTACGCCATAATCTATTTTTTTAATATGAATAATCCCATCTCCATGAGTTCTTGGAACATTTGGGTTAATTAGGGCTACCACGTGTTTTGCAGTTTGAATAGCGGGTAAGGTAACATCTACTGAAACTCCCAAAGAGCAATACCCATGTCTGTCTGGAGGAGATACTTGGATAAACGCTACGTCTAAAGGAAGAATACCTCTTCTGAACAACAAATGTATTTCACTTAAGAATACTGGAGTATAATCGCCATACATAGTATTTACTCCTTTGCGAACATTATCACCTACAAAACAACTATTAAGGCGAAAGGCTTGCGTATAAGGTTCAACGGTGTATTTTGCCTCACCGTGAGTGTGAATTTGAACAATTTCAACGTTATTAAGTTCGTGGTATCGCTCACATAAAGTGTCTATCAATAAATTAGGCGTCATTGCTGCGCCCTGAAAAAATACGCGATTATTAGATTTTACTATGGATACAGCTTCTTGAGCAGATACAATTTGCATGGTTTTTTATTTTGTTACAAAGATTGAGAATGTAATGGATTTTTGATATGATATAGGTCAGATTTTTTTCTAAAAATCCTAGACCGCTTAACTGTTAAATTAATTCGACAAAGCATACTTTGTCTTATTCCATTCCATCTAGACTCTAGATTCTAGACTCTAGTTTCTTGGTTCTAGTTTCTTGGCTCTTGGTTCTTGGTTCTAGTTTCTTGGCTCTTGGTTCTAAGATGTCCCTACTTATCTTAAGCTTTAACAGTCAAACTATTTACAAGGTCGTTTACTATTGAAATACCTTTATCTTTATTATACCAAACTTGTATAATTTCTTTAAAAGCATCGTCAATTTTTCCGTGCTCCTCTTTATAATCTGAAACAAGTTTAGTAGCTGCTTTTGAACGCGGACCAAAGGTTTGCAACACATTCATATCCTCATCAATCATAATTACTATAGGAATAGATTGCGAACCATTAGTAAGAAACTGATTCATCAATTCAAGATTATCATCTCTAAGCACAATTTTCAAATCGATATTATCTGCTTCTTGAGCAATTTTATTTAAGAAAGGAAGCGTTTGCGCTGCATCTCCACACCATGGTTCGGAAATAACCAGCCAAGTTTGTTTATCAGAAACACTTTTAAATACCTCCATAGCCTCTTCTGAAACCTTAGCAGTTTTATCCAATCTTTTAGTTCGGCTGAAGTTTAGTTTTGTGTAATCGACCTTCATTTGGGAGAATTCACCAGTAGTTCTTTCTTCTTTCACCAATTGTTTGAAAAGCAGGTTATACTGTGTATAATCCATTGCTTTATTTATCGACTTTTCTAATAATGTTTTCATATTTTTTTGTTTATAAATGCAAAAATAAGCCTTAGGTAATTAATTAAGAATGATAAATGTCAAATGTTAAGTTTTTAAACGTGAGTGGTGAGAGTCTAGGTTCTAGGTCTTGACTCTTGATTCTTGGCTCTTGGCTCTTGATTCTTGGCTCTTGGCTCTTGATTCTTGGTTCTATCATCTAACCTCGGCGTGTTTTTAAAATTATTGGCTTCTAGGCACGCTAATAGTTTATAATGTTCGACTTTCTGGTGCGTGAAGTACGGCTTCATTGGTGTAATATCCTTTCTTCTTTTTGCATAATGCACCAAAAGCTTTTTTTAGTTTTTTTCTGCGATTAAAGCTGATGGCACTTCAATTAAATCGGTTGCAACCATACTTGGCTGGCATGATGTTTTTGGGAAGTAGGTTGAATCTTTTTCTTAATTAAAAAATGTATTAAAATAAATTCTGAATTTCTTACTTCAGCTATTAGCATTGTTATGCTAACAAGATAACAATAATCATACAACCCCGAAATTACACACTATTAAAAGAGTTTAAAAAACAGTTCGTAATTTTTTAGAATACTGTAAAAAGTCCATTAGGCTGTTTAAATAAGGTAAAAACAATTCACCTTAGAATAACACAATGAATTTTTTTTAAGGAGAATGTGGTTGTAGCTATTGTTAAAATAAATAGCGACGCTAATATAATACTAGCGTCGCTACCACATGCACAATAAATTTTAGGCCTCTACAGGTTTTGAATTTGCGGCATGTTTGGCTACGATATGGCCAAATACTAATCCTTGACAAATAGTACCTCCAGCTCCTGGATATACTCTTCCAAAAATATTTGCTGAAGTATTTCCTATAGCGTACAACCCTTCTATTGGCGTATTATTCTCACCCAATACTCTCCCCAGTTCATCTGCTACCAAACCGCCACAAGTTCCTAGATCTGAAAGCACAACTTTTACGGCGTATAGTTTACCGTTAAGGGGGGATAAATTAGGGTTTGGTTTAACTGTTGGATCGCCATAATACCTGTCGTAAGCGTTTTCTCCTCTATGGAAGTCTTCGTCCTTCCCAGCCTTGGCCATCATATTAAATCGGTTAAATGAGGCTGCAAAATCGTTTACGGGTAAGCCTGTTAATTTTGCAAGTTCTTCAACCGAATCTGCAGTAAAAGCAATTCCTGCATCATACCATTCTTGCGGTAATTTGGCTCTCGGGAAAACTGAACCTCCTAAAATATATCTGTTGCGATACGTTTGATCGAACACCAACCACATATCCCCTATAGGATCTCCATTTTCTTCATTTTCTAATAATTTTTGTCCAAAACTCATATAATCGGTAGCTTCGTTTATAAATCTTTTCCCTTTAGAATTAACCATAAAGCTTCCTGGCAAGGAGCGCTCTGCTAGGAGTACCATAGGCTTTTCACCTTTTCTAACCGGAGCAATCGCGGGGAACCACCAAGATTCTTTCATCAGATCTATATTGGCTCCAATTTTTTGTGACAGCAAAATAGCATCTCCTGTATTTCCCTCTGCCCCTAGGCTATAATTACCTAACGATTTTGATTGGTATTTTTGACGCATGGGCATATTATGATCAAATCCACCCGCAGCCAATACCACTCCTTTTTTAACATTTATTTCTATATTCTTGCCTTGATGTTCTACTACTGCACCCACGACACGCTCACCATCCATAAGCAATTCCACTAACTTGGTGTTGGTTGCTATGGGAATATTATTTTTAATTGCCCCTGCAAATAAACCTGCAGCGATGGCTTGCCCTCCGGCAACCAAATTTTTTCCAATTATTTTACCTCCCACTCCTTGAAATAGTCTTTTAAAAATAATAGGAAAAGCCTTAGTAGGCTTACGCATCATTAAGTTTACCCATTTATAATCATAACCTGTTACAGGCATGGGTAATGAGGCTTCCATCAATCCTGGTCTAAATCTTTGGGTTTCCTCGCCCAATGTGTTTAAATCGAAAGGTTCGCACTCGCACGTTCTACCTAAAGGATCTCCTCCTGTTTGCTCTGGATGATAATCGGAATACCCTTTGGACCAAAAAAATTTCATTGGCGTAGTGCGGCGGAGCATTTCTACAGTTTCCGATCCATTGTTTAAAAAAGATTGCCAGACTTCTCGCGGCGCATCATTCCCCACAAGAGTTTTAAGATATTCTTCTGCCTTTTCAAGTGTATCGGTAGACCCATTTTCGGTTAGTACAGGATTTGCAGGAATCCAAAAAGCACCTCCCGACAATGCCGTAGAACCACCCACGTATTCAGTTTTTTCTATAACTAGACTCTTTAACTTTTGTTCATGCGCAGATAGGGCTGCAGAAATTCCAGTTCCTGAACCCACAATGAGTATATCTACCTCAGTGTTAACTGCGAGTAAATTGGCCATATTTTTCATTTCCTTCATTTTTATATTAGCTTTTAAAAATTCTAAATCTATTTATATGTCTTTAAAATAGAGCGTTTTCTAAAAATAACAACTCTATTCAATATATCAAATCTTTTCAGGGTTTACCCTCTATTTGCAAGTATTAATACCTATAGATGCAATATAAGCCTATATCCCCATCAAGACTATGAGATAAGTCAATTAACCAACTTATCCTATGTAACATACTTTTATTCAACTAAACAAAGATGTAGTAAGGAATATAAACTATTCTAAAATATTACTAATTATAATGCTCTCTTTCTTCTAAATATTTTGTTACTATTGTAGTGTATAGCTAGTAAGACGATTTTATCTTTAAAGCATGATTCCTTTTAATTATAAGTGTAAATTATAATTAGTAGTGTGATGTATTACACTCGTCATTTTGTATATCAGTAATTGTAAAAATTAGTGATATACAACCAAATGATATACAAAATGATTAATAAGAATACGCTGTTATGCCTTGTATTTACGGGGATTTTTAAAAATTTTTACATTTTGGAGAGGCGTCTTTAAAATTGCGTATATTTACGTGTTGTACGCAAGCTAACAAATGAAACTCAACACAATAATTCTGACTTTATTTTTGACATTTAATCTGATTGCCCAAACACAAACGGAATTTAAAAGCGAAATGATAAATATTACGACTGACCAAAATATAGAAACAGAAAAGCTGACAATAAAACTTGTCGAAGGATTTGGCTGGAATATTACATTTTATGACTTATTCCGAGAAAATAAAATTGTAGAAAATAACTTTCCAAAAGAAAAAGGAATTTACACATTGGTCATTAATTACTTGGAAAATCTGGTTTATACAGAATTAGTTCTTTACAAAGCTGACCCGAAAAATGAACATTTAGAATTTGATTTTTATAAAGAAAATGACAGAGTATTTTGTCGAATTAAATCGGATTACGCAACTGAACTGAACAAAGAAATTGTGATGAACGAATTGGACTCTGAAATGAAAAAAATATTGGAATCAATAAACACGGAAAAAAAATAAAAAGCCAGCGTACAACACCGGCTATAGTTCATTGCTTCTGATTTTCCTCACGGAAAATCCTCGCAAATTTGCTATCTTCGGTTTACGGCGGAAAATCCTTGCGGATTTTCACGCAACGAAACCATAGCCAAACCGTTACCACACATTAAAAAAATGACAGCGATAATAATATTCATAGGACTTATAATTGGACTGAATTGCATTCCACTTCTGACTAAGATGACATTTCCGAGAATTGAGAAAATTGTTCTTAGATTATTAATCGTCACGACAATTTTGTTTTTGATATTTGTTGTATTTGAATTTAGCGGATACAAACTAAAAGGACTTCATACCTTTTCGACAATCAGTTGGACATTCATAATTTCAACAATCCTATTTTTTGCCTTATTCAGAAACACAAAAAAGAAAATTTTGACAGGCTTTCTTCTGACACCTTTAGTTATCTTGAGTATTTTGACACTTATACTCGGACAAGTTGTATATGAAAAGAAAATTGATGAAACCAATAAAATATCTGTTACGACAGGTGGATTTTTAGCGTGCGGAGAAATCATTAATATCACACAAACAAGATTGGGTATTTTTGACAAACAAGTTTTCCATATTAACAATTTATGCTTAATAGGAATTAACAGAATTGAGACAGTTAAGCTTGACGACAAACACGCTGAATTTCTAATTTATCACGATGGACAACAAGACTCTGAAAATCCTTATAAATATGACGTGGAAAGGAATAACGTGTGGTAACAATGTATAAAAAACATAAGTGGTTCAGCGGTTTACGTAACATTTGTGCATTTAATCAGCTCCGCCAAATCTGCGATTTGACGGTTTGTTTTATAACACTAAATTTGTGTCTAATCGCATATTTGGCTCAGTGCATATTGACAGGTAAGTGCGTCGAATTCACTTACGTTTCTTATACGAGCCGTTGTGGTGCATTTAAGAAAAATCGTGAAAACCTGAAAATTAGGCGAAATGGAAGGCCGAAAAGAAACTGATTTTTTTTGGTGCGTAAAAGCA
>NZ_JAIRBB010000008.1 GCF_022008395.1 Aequorivita xiaoshiensis | reverse complement strand
AATTCTTAGAAGGGGAAGGGGCTGTGTGTATAAAAATAATTAAACATGTGCGGATGTTTGAGAAAAGCCCCCCACCCTGAAAGGGAGGGGTGCCCGGAGGGTGAGGTGGGTTTACTTCCTATTTTCTTTAAAATGATCCCGAATATCCTTTAAAACTGATGGCAAAAAATCAAACACCATCTTATTCTCATATCGAAGTACAATAAATCCCATGTCCTCTAAAAAAGCGTCTCGATTCCTATCATATTCTTCAGCTTTGGGGTTCATATGTACCTGACCATCGAGTTCAATAACCAAACCTTCCGAAGCACAATAAAAATCAACGATATAATTATAAATACTATGTTGTCTTCTGAATTTTCTACCTCCTAGCTGACTTCTTTGTAAATGCTTCCACAAAAAACCTTCTGCAGGCGTAGCATTACTACGCAACTTACGCCTAAAAGTTTTCAACTCAGGTTTATCATGAATCTTCTTTTTTCTCATAACCCTCTTTTTCAATACTTTAAAATTAGTAAAATAACGTGTAAAATCTATAAACTATCCAGCCTTTACCCCTTCCGTCTTTTTACACAAAAGTAAAAAGACACCTTCCCCTAATAGAAAACTAGAACATTTCATTAAAAATTCTTAGAAGGGGAAGGAGCTGTGTGTATAAAAATAATTATACATGTACGGATGTTTGAGAAAAACTCATCACCTGCAAGGAAAAGCTTATTCTAAATTTGTTTCGGGATTTGCCACGACGGGCGAGGAAGGATCTGTAAAAAGTTCATAGATAAGTTCTCTAATTAATTTATGCTTTTTTGCAAACCCAACAATTATCAATAACTTTAAATTCTAATCAACATAAAATACCATATGAAAAAAAGACTAGTACTATTATCAACGCTATTTTTAGGGTTGGTTTCAACATCTATTGCGCAACAGCAAGGGAAAAAAGCATCTTTAAATGAAGATGGGACGATTTCGGTAGAAACAGTTATACTTCCAGAAAAACACAACAATACTGAACAAACTCAAGAATTTGATTTACTATGGCGATTTGGCCGAGCAGCTAATCCAACATTTAAAAACTCAAGAGGTGTTACTCTTGCAGACGTTGACAACGACGGGGTAGAAGAAATAATATACGGATTTTGGGACACATTATATGTCCTAAAAGGTGACGGATCGATTTTGTGGGAAAAACCTATAAGCGGTAGCATTTTACTACCTCCTACGGTAGTAGATTTAGATAATGATGGCATCGTTGAGATTATTGTAAACACAGGAGGTATTCCATATGCTGGTCGAGTTTATTTGTTAGATAATGAAGGAAACGATCTTCCTGGTTGGCCATTGAATTTTGATAATAATTGGATGATAAACGCACCTGCCGTTGCAGATCTAGATGATGATGGTACTCTAGATATTATTACGTGTGAACGTGTAAGTAGCACTTTGGGGAAAATTCACGCACTTAAAATGGACGGAACGCCAATTAACGCAAACTGGCCAGTTGAAGTTGGAGCTACTCCTGGTTTTACACCTTCAATTGGAGACGTAGACAATGATGGAAATCTTGATGTAGTAATTTCTGCTTCCTCGGGTGGGATGTACATTTTTGATAATCAAGGTCAGATATTTCTAGGTTTCCCCGTAGTAGATCCAAATGTAAAATACTCTTACCAATCTCCTATTCTAGCCGATTTAGATGAGGATGATGATTTAGAAATAATTGGTAGTAATCACGGAGACTCACCCGGCTTTTACGTTATGGAGCACGACGGGACCTATAAAGCGGGTTGGCCAATTACACTTAGCGGATGGACATATTCACCAGCAACAGTTCTTGACGTAGACAACGATGGCACATTTGAGATATTTTTATCCGATAGAATTTCAAGTGGCACCCCAGGAGAGGAATTACCAGTAATTTATGGCTTAGACCCAGACGGCGGCAACCTGCCTAATTTCCCATTTGAGAAATATGGAGGTACTGAAGGCGTACTTTCTATTGCAGATGTAAATAACGACGGTATATTAGACATTGTTTTCCCAAGCACCATGACTGATGCAGATGGTATTGGTTACATACACGCCTACGCTCTAGATGGAAGTGGTGAAGTTGATGGCTTCCCAATAAGACCAAGAGGATTTACTTTTCTAAACGGAGTTGTTCTAGGAGATGTTGACAATGATGGACAACTAGATTTAACTGCGAACAGTTATACACAAACTTTTGGAAGTGGGGTAGATTCAACTTTTGTGAGTGTTTATAATTTAAATGTACCGTACAATCCTGAAAGTATAAAAAGGAATGGTTACAAGGGAAGTAATACTCGTGATGGATTAGTAAAGTTAGATAACACTGCTGGAATCTCTACTTTTAATTCTGTTTCACAAATTTCAGTTTTTCCTAATCCTTCGGATGGGACTTTAAGTTTTACAATTCCCACTGCAATTCAGAATGCTGAAGTAAATGTTTACAGCATGGACGGAAAAATGGTTTTCTCTAAAAAAGGAAGTTTAGAAAAAACTTCAACATACAATTTGAAACACCTTAATAACGGCTTGTACTTCGTTAAAATTTCTGATGGTAAAAGCACTTCTACTGCTAAGTGGATGAAGAAATAATCAATTAAATTACACTTATAAAAACAAGTCCCTTTTCAGCTAATGAAAAGGGACTTGTTCTATTTGTATAAATAATTTAATGTTTCAAAATTACTCTATAACGTTCTTAGAATAGCCACGCCATTTCTCTAGACACAAATTCATATCTTCAGGAATAGGAGTCTCAAAACGCATAAATTCTTCAGTAACTGGGTGTACAAATCCTAGTGTTCGTGCATGTAAGGCTTGACGTGGTAGAATTTTAAAACAGTTATCTACAAATTGCTTGTATTTAGAAAATGTAGTACCCTTTAAGATTTTCTCACCTCCATAACGTTCATCATTAAAAAGTGTGTGCCCAATGTACTTCATATGCACTCTTATTTGGTGTGTACGTCCCGTTTCTAATCTACAAGAGACCAAAGTAACATAACCTAAACGTTCTAATACTTTATAATGAGTAACAGCTGGTTTTCCTTTTTCTTCGTCGTCATTTTCGTACACTGTATTTTGCAAACGGTTTTTAGGGTGACGTCCTATATTTCCCTCTATAGTTCCTTCGTTTTCTTCAACATTACCCCAAACCAGAGCAACATATTCCCGCTCTGTGGTTTTATCAAAAAACTGCTTTGCAAGATGCGTCATAGCTTCCTCAGTTTTCGCAACAACTAAAAGCCCGCTAGTATCCTTATCTATTCTGTGTACTAAACCAGGGCGATTACTACTGTTGTTTGGCAGGTTTTCAAAATGATAAGTAAGCGCATTTATTAGCGTTCCGCTGTAATTCCCATGTCCCGGATGTACTACCATTCCTGCTTCTTTGTTAACTACAAGTACAGCATCATCTTCATAAACTATATCGATGGGAATATCTTCGGGGACTAATAAAAACTCGTAAGGAGGATGTTCAAATAATACAGTAACTATATCGCCTCCTTTTACTTTGTAATTAGATTTCACAGGAACATCGTTAACATAAATGTTTCCTGCAGTTGCAGCTTTTTGTATTTTGTTTCGAGTCGCCTTTTCAATAAGGTTCATCAAGTATTTATCTACCCTTAATGGATTTTGTCCTTTATCTGCTTTAAATCGGTAATGTTCATAAAGATCATCATTACCTGCATTTTCTTGTATTCCTTCTTCGTTAAAATTCGCCATTGTTTTCTTCTATATTTTCTATTGGCGTATCTTGATTTTCTTCAGAAGATTCTTCGCCTTCAATCTGGATTTTATTTAATGATTGATCTCCGACTATTAAATCTATCACAGATGTTTTTTGAATTTTAGTACCGGGCTCTAATTGCTCACCGTTAAAACGCATTTCCAATACGTTATCACTAATATGTGGACGATAGCTTATCTTACCAATTTCAAAACCCATTGCTAAGAGTGTAGGTTCCGCTTGACGACGGGTTCTTCCTAAGATGTTTGGAACTTCAATTTGTCTATATCCTGAGGGATTAAGTGTTAAATATAATTTCCTGTTTTCTTTTACAAATTTACCAGGCTTAGGAATTTGCTCAATTACAGAATACCTCGGAAAATCGGGGTTGTAATTTGCAGAGTCTAGAATTTCGTAACGCAAACTCATTTCGTCTAACTTTTCCTCAACCTTATCTAAAGACATTTTAGCAAGATTTGGAACTTCGGTAGTTTCGTTGTGGTTAGTGGTGAATTTCAACCACCATAAAGTTAAGAATATCAAGGCTATTAAAACCACTACTGCTAGTAGTAACTGCTTGACAAATGCTTTGGTAAACAAAAACTGAAAAAAGTTCATATGCTTCTTAGTTAGGACACAAAAATATAAAAATCAAAGGTAGTATCTTTTGGTTAAAATTAAATTTAATTGGAAAATGAAATCAAAATCAATTTATAATAGCTTTTTATAGATATAACTTGATTCGCATAACATACAAGCCTAACTTTTTAATACTTTTGTAAACGTAGATTTCCACCCTTTATGATAGTGGTTTTAGTGGAATAGTAATCTTTCTTTATGGGCAAAAATAATATTGCGGTTGCCATGGGCGGATATTCAAGCGAATTTGAAATATCCATTAAAAGTGGCGGGGTGGTTTGCGAGTCACTCGATAAAAGTAAATACAACATTTATCCAATCCATATTTTGGAATCAGGATGGTATTATGTTGCTAAAAATGGCACAAAATATCCTGTAAATAAAGCTGATTTCAGCTTTGAAAATGGTTCAGAAACTCCAGTTATTCCTGATGTTGTTTTTAACACCATACACGGCACCCCTGGAGAAGATGGGTATTTACAAGCATATTGGGACTTACTTGGAATTCCACATACGAGTGCAGATTATTATCAAGCCGCTCTTAGTTTCAACAAGCGTGACTGTCTTTCTGTTTTAAAAAATTTTGGAGTACTTTGTGCTAACTCATACTACGTTAATAAAGGAACAGAAATTAACGTAGAAGAAATTGTTAGAATTACCGGCCTACCTTGTTTCGTAAAACCGAACCGTTCTGGCTCTAGCTTCGGAATTAGTAAAGTAAACGAAATGTCCGGAATTTTACCTGCTATTGAAAAGGCATTTTCAGAAGACACTGAGGTAATCATCGAAACCGCCTTAGTTGGCGTTGAAGTTTCGGTTGGGGTTTATAATGATGGTAATGAAATAATTGCGCTCCCAGTCACTGAAATTGTAAGTGAAAATGAGTTTTTCGACTTTGAAGCCAAGTATCTCGGCCAATCGCAAGAAATCACCCCAGCTAGAATTTCAGATAAGGAAACTGATTTAGTAAAAAAAGAAGCTGTTCGCATTTACAAATTGCTTAAAATGAAAGGTATTGCGCGTAGTGAGTTTATTATAGAAAAAGAGAAACCCTATTTTATAGAAACCAATACCAATCCAGGGCTATCCACCGAAAGTATTGTTCCTAAACAAGTACGTGAGGCAGGAATGACATTAACACAATTTTTCGATATATTAATTCAGAATGTAATAAATTGATGGATTTTAACTAATGTAATTGGATAACCGACTTTTCTTTTACAGTATAAGAATTCAGCCAAACCTATAAACAATGAAATACTACCTCATAGCAGGCGAAGCATCAGGAGATTTACACGGTGCTAACTTAATGAAAGCCATTCAAAAGGAGGATTCCGATGCGAATTTCCGTTTTTGGGGTGGGGATTTAATGAAGGCTACTGGGGGGACCGAAGTAAAACACTATCGCGACCTTGCTTTTATGGGGTTTACTGAAGTGTTAATGAATTTGCGAACTATTCTGAAGAATATAAAATTCTGCAAACAGGATATTGAAAGTTTTAATCCTGATGTTATAATTTTTATTGATTATCCTGGTTTTAATCTGCGCATAGCAAAATGGGCCAGGCAAAAAGGCTACAATACACATTACTACATTTCACCACAAATTTGGGCTTGGAAAGAAGGGCGAATTAAAGACATTAAACGCGATGTTGATGAAATGTATGTAATTCTTCCTTTTGAAAAAGATTTCTACGAAAACAAACACAATTTTCCAGTTCATTTTGTAGGTCATCCTCTTATTGATGCAATTTACAATCAAAAACAAATTGACCCACAAGTTTTTAAAAAAGAAAATAAACTTGATGAACGTCCTATAATTGCGCTATTACCGGGAAGCAGAAAGCAAGAAATCACCAAGATGCTGGAAATAATGATTTCTGTGGCTAAAGAATTTAAAGAGTATCAATTTGTTATTGCAGGAGCTCCAAGTCAGGAAAAATCGTTTTATGAATCGTTCTTAACCACTAAGAATGTTCATTTTATCACCAACAAAACCTACGAACTTTTAAGTATTGCAAATGCAGCCTTAGTAACCTCTGGAACAGCAACATTAGAGACAGCACTATTTAAAGTACCTCAGGTAGTGTGCTATAAAGGTGGAAGAATTTCCTACGAAATTGCAAAGCGTGTTATAAACCTTAAATACATTTCGCTAGTAAACCTAATTCTAGACCGAGAAGTGGTTACAGAATTAATTCAAACTGATTTTAACACAAAACGTTTAAAAGAAGAACTCACTAAAATATTAGAGCCAAAAAATCGAAATGCGATGTTCCTGGACTATTATGAACTTGAAAAAACTCTTGGTGGGAGAGGTGCTAGTGAAAACACTGCCAAACTAATTACCTCTTCTATAAAGGTTAAGTAGAATTTTTTACTAATTTTAAGGGCTAACCCACTATATTCTTGAAATGAAAAAAATACTATTGCTATCATTTTTTACAATGTTTTTAGTGTCATGTGGTACTACACGAAATACTTCTAACTACCCGGTTACTGAAAAAAGTAATATTAAGTTGAACAAGAAGTCCATAAAAAACACAACAGTTCAAAAAAACAACACATTAAGTATTGAGGAACCAGAAGAAGAAACGTTTCCTGATAGTGCTGATGATAAATTAGAAGCCATTAAGCATAAAATTATTAGCTACGCCAAAACTTTTGAAGGAACGCGCTATAAGTTTGGAGGTACTACCGAAGCTGGAATGGATTGCTCAGGATTGGTATGTGTAGCTTTTGAAAAAGAAAATATCAGCTTGCCAAGGATTTCACGAGATATGGCTACCAAAGGCATTCCTGTTACAAAGGATGAAGTTGAAGAAGGAGATTTAGTATTTTTTAAAACCAGCCGTAGAAACACAATTAATCACGTAGGAATAATAGTTGAAGCAATAGATGGAGAAATAAAATTCATCCATTCTTCAACAAGCGCAGGAGTTATAATATCCTCATTAAATGAAGCTTATTGGAAAAAGGCATTTGTTTCGTTTAGGAGAGTGTTAGAAATTTAAAAAAATCATCGCCTTTACTTTTAGGTAAAAACAATTAAAAATTATTTTTACCCAAAAAAAATCACAGAAATAAATGGACATTGAGCAAATATTTAAAAATAACCAAAATTGGGTTAACAAAAAACTGGGAGTAGATCCAGATTATTTCAAGAACTTAGCCAATGGCCAAAATCCTGATATTCTTTATATAGGTTGTAGCGATAGTAGGGTTACTGCCGAAGAGGTTATGGGTGTGAAACCCGGAGATGTTTTTGTTATGCGAAACATTTCCAACATGGTATCTAACCTAGACTTAAGCGCAATGAGTGTAATTGATTACGCTGTAAGTGTTTTAGAAGTAAAAAACATTGTTATTTGTGGTCATTATGGCTGTGGAGGTGTAAAAGCTGCAATGGAGTCTAAGGACTTAGGAATATTAAACCCTTGGCTTAGAAACATTAGAGATGTTTACCGCATCCATCGCGACGAGCTTAATGCTATTAGTTGTGAAGAAGAAAAATACAGACGCCTTGTAGAACTAAATGTTCAAGAACAATGCGTAAACGTTATTAAAACAGCCGATGTGCAAATTGCTGTTCGTCAAGGAAGATTATCTGTTCACGGATGGGTAATGGATATTGGAACAGGAAAACTTATAGATCTGAATATAGATTTCGAAAAAGTTCTAGAAGGAATTATGGAAATTTACCATCTAGATAAGGACGATATAAAATAAAAAAGAAAGCCGCTTCAACAGAATGAAGCGGTTTTTTTTACACCTTCTCTATTATATAGATAGAAGTATTTATTAATTATTTCAACATTACATTCTTTCCGGCACTTGAATTCCTAAGAGTGCAAACGCACTTTTTATAACTTCTCCAACTGCTGCAGAAATCTTTACACGGAAAGCTTTTTCAACTTCATTGTCTGTTGCTAAAATTGGCACATTTTGGTAAAAACTATTAAACTCCTTCACTAAGTCGTAGGTGTAGTTTGCAATTAGTGCTGGGCTATAGTTTTGTGCTGCCAACTGAATTGCTTCAGGATATTGCTTAATAATTTTTATCAGCTCTTTTTCTTTTGGATGCATTGTCACCTCGGTAGAGTCTACATTTTGTGACATAGAGGCCGCCTTGCGTAAAATAGACTGAATTCTAGCGTAAGTATATTGAATAAATGGACCTGTATTTCCTTGAAAGTCTACACTTTCCTCTGGATTGAATAAAATTCTTTTTTTCGGGTCAACTTTTAGAATGTAATATTTTAAAGCTCCCAGACCAATAGTTCTGTATAACGCCTCTTTTTCTTCATCAGAAAACTCGTCGATTTTCCCTAATTCTTCTGAAATCTCACGAGCCGTGGCCGTCATTTGAGCAATTAAATCATCCGCATCAACCACGGTTCCTTCTCTACTTTTCATTTTACCCGATGGAAGATCCACCATACCGTAACTTAGGTGAAATAGGTTTTCAGCCCATTTATAACCAAGTTTTTTAAGGATTAAAAACAAGACTTTAAAATGATAGTCTTGCTCATTTCCTACGGTGTAAATCATCCCACCAACATCTTGATGATCTTTTACACGTTGTACTGCTGTTCCTAAATCCTGCGTCATATACACGGCAGTACCGTCACTTCTTAAAACAAGCTTTTCGTCAAGGCCATCTTCTGTTAAATCACACCAAACAGAGCCGTCATCTTTCTTAAAGAAAACGCCCTTTTTAAGACCTTCATCTATAATATCTTTCCCTAATAAATACGTATCACTTTCGTAGTAATAAAAATCGAAATCTACACCAATAGATTTATAAGTTTCCTCAAAACCATCGTAAACCCAACCATTCATTTTGCTCCATAAATCCACGGTCTCCTTATCACCTGCTTCCCATTTTCTAAGCATATTTTGTGCTTCTAGCATAAGTGGGGCTTGTGCTTTAGCTTCATCTTCGGTTTTACCTTCTGCTTTTAAAGCTTCAATTTCCTTCTTGTATTCTTGATCGAATTTTACATAGTAGTTACCAACTAACTTATCGCCTTTTAGATTGGTAGACTCTGGAGTTTCACCGTTTCCAAACTTCTCCCAAGCGAGCATACTTTTACAAATATGAATCCCACGATCGTTGATAATTTGAGTTTTATATACTTTTTTTCCTGCAGCCTTTTCAATTTCAGAAACTGAATATCCAAGAAGAACATTTCGAACATGCCCTAAGTGCAAAGGCTTGTTTGTGTTTGGTGAAGAATATTCAACCATCAAAGCTTCACTTCCTTGCGGCACTTTCCCGTAGGTTGAAAAATCGGTTACTGAATTAAAGAAATTTAGATAATACGAATCACTTAAAACAATATTCAAGAATCCTTGAACAACATTGAACTTTTCAATTTCTTCAACATTTTCAACCAAATATTTACCGATAGATTCACCAATTTGTACAGGATTACCTTTAACCACCCGAAGCATAGGAAATACAACTGCGGTAATATCGCCTTCAAAGTCTTTACGTGTTGGCTGTAATTCTACCGATGGAAGTTCAGCATCATAAATGCTTTTAACTGCTTCTTTAATTTTAATTTCAAGGGTTTCTTGGAGTGTCATAACATCGAATATAAAGTGGAAAACTCTTTCGCTAATGCCTTAGAGTTAATCGGCAAAGATACTTTTTTGAAACCTTAAATCCGAATTGATATTTCTGAAATTTTTAAACCTATCACTTAACCTTTATTTAAACTTCTGGTAAAGTTTAAATCGAGAAGCCGTGCGTCCTTTGCAGAAAAAACTATGGACATTTTTTTATACGTATTTGCAGCACTTTTCTCGGTTACAAATCCATTGGGCACTGTTCCCATATTTGTTGGCTTAACTACCGAAGAGACAAATCGAGAACGCAATCAAACCGCATTTTTAACTTCCCTTAATGTAGTTGTAATTTTAATAATATCATTTTTTGCAGGCACCTATTTACTAGACTTTTTCGGAATAAGTTTAAACGCTTTGCGAATTGCTGGCGGCATGATAATAGTTACCTCTGGATTTGCCTTATTAACAGGGAGTTTTTCAAAACACAAAGGAATGAAAAACAAGCGCGTTAAAAAAGATTTAGACAAGCGTGAAAAATTCTCACTTACACCTCTAGCAATACCAATGCTTGCAGGTCCTGGATCAATTTCCTTATTAATTTCTTTCAATCAAGAATACCAAAATTGGAGTGAAATAGCATTTGTTATGCTCGCAGTAATAGCCGTTGGAATCGCCACGCTTCTAATTTTAAGAAGCTCGCACTATATAAGTAAAGTATTAGGAGCATCAGGAATTAATGCTATCTCTAGAATAGTAGGATTTATTGTAATTTCAATTGGTGTAGAATATATCAGTTCTGCAGTTATTTCAACTTTGAAAACTATATACAACTAAAATCTAATTTCTATTCTTCAACAGTGCTCCGCCTACAAGTGCTAATACACCTATACCTATCATCCCTAAAGTTTGATTAGACAAACCCTCTTTTGCATTAACTTCCAAAGGACCTAGTTCTAGAACAGATTGAGGAACAAATGCATTGTAAAGACCAATAATTATTAGAGCTACTCCAATAACAAGAAGGGCAACTTTTAAAATTTTCATAGAAAGATATTTGTTTGGTTGAATTTTTAAAGATAGGATATTACTTATAAATGGCTAATATGTTAACTACAAATTAGCATAGCTTTAATTATTTTCAATTACTTTTATATAAAACTAGAACCTTTGAAAATACTACTAACTGGAGCCAATGGATATATTGGGATGCGATTACTACCCGAACTTCTACAAAACGGTCACGAAGTAATTTGCGCCGTCCGAGATAAAAACAGACTTCCTTTAGATCCTGAAACCACGAAAAAAGTATCAGTTGTTGAAGTAGATTTTGCTAAAGAGGTAAACACAGACAATTTTCCAAAAGATATTGATGCTGCGTACTATTTAATTCATTCAATGAGTAGCTCTACTACCGATTTTGACGAGATGGAAGCGCGGTCGGCAATTAACTTTAATAAATATATGGCTACTACTTCTGTAAAGCAGGTGATATATTTAAGTGGAATTGTAAATCAAGAAGAATTATCTAAACATCTCTCTTCAAGAAAAAAAGTAGAAGAAATACTTTACAAGGGAAATTATAATTTAACGGTATTACGTGCAGGAATAGTGGTTGGTAGCGGCAGCTCTTCTTTTGAAATTATAAGAGATTTATGCGAAAAGCTACCTATAATGATCGCACCAAAATGGTTAAAAACAAGAATACAACCTATTGCAATTCGCGATGTGATCAATTTTTTATACGGGGTTTTAGATAATGATAGATGTTTCAATCAATCTTTTGATATTGGAGGACCAGACATTTTAACGTACAAAGAAATGCTGATGAAATATTCCAAGATTCGAGGTTTAAAACTTTGGATTATTCCAGTTCCCATAATGTCTCCAAGACTCTCTTCTTATTGGTTGTATTTTGTAACCTCAACTTCATATAAGTTGGCCGTAAACTTAGTAGATAGCATGAAGATGGAAGTTGTTGCTAAAAACAATAATTTACAAGAAATTTTAAACATTCAGCCGATAACTTATGAAGAAGCAATTAAAAAAGCTTTTGAAAAAATCGAACAGAATCTTGTTGTATCGAGCTGGAAAGACTCTTTAGTCGCTGGAAGAATCACAAATTTGAAACAATATATTCAGGTTCCAAAATACGGGTGTTTAAAAGATGAAAAAGTGGTGGAAGTAGAAAACCCCGAAATGGTTTTGGAAAACATTTGGGCCATCGGCGGAGAAAATGGCTGGTATTACGGAAATTACCTTTGGAAAATACGCGGTTTCGCAGATCGATTACTTGGTGGTGTAGGGTTACGCCGAGGTCGTACCGATCCAAAAAAGATTAACACGGGAGATGCTTTAGATTTTTGGCGTGTACTATATGCCGATAAAGAAAACAAAAGATTACTTCTATTTGCTGAAATGAAACTACCTGGTGAAGCTTGGTTAGAGTTTTGCATCAACGAAAAAAATGAGCTTATACAAACAGCAACCTTTAGATCCAAAGGTATTTGGGGAAGGTTATATTGGTATGCAATGCTTCCGTTCCACTATTTTATTTTTGATGGAATGATTCGCAATATCAGTAAAACTCAGCCAAAAGCCTAGCTTATTCTTTTGGAAGAAAAACTTCAGCCATCATACAGCGGGCACTTCCACCTCCACAAGTTTCAATGGTTGTAAGGTCGCTACTTAAAATCTCACAGTGCTTTTCAATTTCTGAAATTTGTTCGTTGGTCAAGCTTTCATGCGCCGCAGTACTCATTACTAAGTATTTTTTATCCTTTCCTTGAACCTGCAGCATATTTCCTGCGAAATGATGCATCTGTTCTTCAGTAATAGCAATTACTTTTTTACCATCCTGTTTTAAGTGAAAAAGCACATTTTTCTTTTCTTTCGCATCGTCTATTGTATCAAGACAAATAACACAAAAATCCTCGGCTAAACACATCATTACATTTGTGTGATAAATAGGTAGTCGTTTAGCATCCACAGTTTGATTTGCTGTAAAAATTACTGGTGTGTATTCAAAATCTTCACAAAACTCAATCAACAACTCCTCGTGAGCACGTGGAGAAAGAGCACAATATGCTTTCTTATTTACACGATCAAGCAATAAATTACCTGTTCCCTCAAGAAAAACACCTTCATCTTCTGCAGAGGTATAATCGTAGATATTATTAATTACAAATCCTTCTTTTTCTAGGCGCTCCAAAATCTCTTCTCGTCTTTCACGACGTCTATTTTCAGCAAACATAGGGTACAAACCTATATCTCCATTTTGGTGAAAACTTATCCAATTGTTTGGAAAGATAGAATCTGGAGTATCCATTTCTTTAATATCATTTTCCACAATTACCCGAACACCTACTGCACGTAATTTCTCTACAAATGCATCAAATTCCAATTGAGCATTTGCATTAATTTCAGCATTTTTTAGTGCTAGATCCTCCTGAAAAAAATTATTAACCGCCGTTTCTTCGTTCATCCTAAACGCTACTGGGCGAATCATTAAGATTGTATCTGTAATTTGTTTTGCCAATTTAATAAATTTTAGGCTGCAAATTTAAATGAAATTAAACAGATAAAAAACGGTTTTAAGTATGTAAATTAATTAATAAAACTGAGAAATAAATTTACTTTATATAGTAAATTAAGCTGAAGCAATAAGCCTTTGTAAATGGATGGTAAACAAATATTTAAGCATATAAAAACTCTGAATCATTAAAAGGATCACTGTCATATTCTTGAAGAAAAAGTTCATACCTATGGTTCTGTAGATGGCCCTTTTTAAGACATCCTAATAATGTTTCTTCTAAATCGGTATATGAAAACTTATCTGCTAAGGCAGTATTCATATCAAAAAGCCGAACCGGATCGGTGGTAAGTGGCTTAGCGTTAGACGTAAAAATCTGTTTCGCTTCGTAATCTATTTTTATATTTACCGCCTCAAATGAAAATTTTAAAAATTCTTTGTGGAAGTTTTGAAATCTCTCATTTGGCATAATTTCAAACTTACAACTCTTCCCAATTAAAGCTTTTATTTCATTCAAAATTAGCTCCTCATCTCTCTCCATAAATACTGTATTTTTAATCAATACAATGAAGATACGAAGGTTTCGCAAAAAGATATATGCTTAAATAGCAATTTGGCGTCAATTTAACACCAAGACATTCAGTTAGTTAAAAAAATTATAAGTGTAATTATTTTTCAACTTCAAGTCCTTCACTTTCCCAATTAAGGAACCCTCCTTTTAAATCATAAATTTCTTCAAAACCTAATCCTTTAAGAATAGTTGATGCTTTTTCGCTTCTTCTTCCGCTTCGGCAATAAAGATAAACTGGCTCTTCGGGGTCTAAGTCTTTTATTTTGCTCGTAAAATCATCTTGTAAAACATCAATATTCACAGCATTTTCAATGTGTCCAGCTTCAAACTCTTCAGAAGTACGTACGTCTAATAATTGTACTTTATTTTTTGAAATAGCCATTTCAAATTCCTGTGGCGGAATTACACTTACCTCGTGAGCTACATTTTTGTCTTTACATGCAGTAAAAAGCAATAGCATTGTAAGCCCGAATAGGGTTATTATATTTTTCATAAGAATGTTTTTATTCAACTATTTCACCTTCCCACTCTGTGATACCACCTTTAAGATTATATGCGTTTGTTACACCTACAGAATTTAACAACATACAAGCTTGGGCGCTTCTACCTCCAGAACGGCAGTATACGTAATAATTTTTTTCAGGATCTAATTCCTTAGCTTGTTTAAGGAATTCTGCTCCGTTGTATATATCTATTTGTTTTGCATCAGGAATATGACCTTCTTCAAATTCTGCGTCCGTACGAACGTCAATTATCACTCCATTATCGTCATTTTTGAGCTGTTCAGCCCATTCTTCTTGTGTAAGATCTGCCATAGTAAAATATTTTTTTGGTAAAATTAAGCAATATGTTCTAAGGAAAACAAAATTTCAAATATTAATAAGTTGAAAGGCAATTTTTCTAAAAATCTTTCTATCTTTAAACTTTCAAATTATGAACACAATTACAATAAATATTTGGTGGTGGAAAAACTTACGGAAAACGTCGTGAGCGAAACACCTATGGTATAAATTATATACAAAAGGCTTGTCATTCACGACAAGCCTTTTTTTTTGGCCTTGGCTCAGCTAAGTCGGTAAAAAATTACAATAAATAAAAAACAAATGGTCGTTAAACAGAATTGAAACGAAGACTGATGAAATACAAGTTAAAAACATATTCAAAAAAGTTACTTTCAGACACGCTAACCCCAGTGTCTATTTACCTGCGTCTACGTGATAAATTCCCAAATAGTCTTTTACTTGAAAGCAGTGATTATCACGCCAACGACAATAGTTTTTCGTATATATGTTTCAACCCTATTGCTTCAATAAAAGTTGAAAACGAAACTATTTTTCAGCAATTTCCAGATGGAGAAAAGATTAGTATTACGATTAATCAAAACACCTCACTACCTTTAATCATCGATGAATTTGCTTCTTCTTTTACGTCAGAATCTAACGACTATAAATTCATTAATAATGGGCTTTTTGGGTATATGGCTTTTGATGCAGTTCGTTATTTTGAAGACATAAGGCTCACAAAAAAAGAAGAGAATCTTGGTATCCCCGATATTTATTACGCGGTGTATCAAAACATTATAGCCATCAATCATTTTAATAATGAAGCTTATATTTTCGCGCACACTTATAATACTGAAAACAACATTGCCGAGATTGAGCAAATTTTAAAATCGAAGAGTTTTGCCGAATATTCATTTAAAACAAGTGGCGCGCGAACCACTAATATCGGTGATGAAGATTTTAAAGCACTGGTGCAAAAGTGTAAAGACCATTGCCAACGCGGAGATGTTTTTCAAATTGTACCGAGTAAACGATTTTCGCAAAAATTTACCGGAGATGATTTTAATGTATATAGAGCTTTACGCAGTGTAAATCCATCACCATATCTTTTTTATTTTGATTATGGGAACTTCAAAATCTTTGGAAGTTCTCCAGAAGCTCAGTTGATTGTAAAGGAAAATACAGCCGAAATCCATCCAATAGCAGGAACATTTAAACGTACTGGAAACGACGAACAAGATGCTGAATTGGCAAGAAAGCTTTCCGAAGACAAAAAAGAAAATAGCGAACACGTTATGCTTGTTGATTTAGCGCGTAACGATTTAAGTCGTCACGGCTCTAACGTAAAAATCGATACCTATCGCGAAGTTCAGTTTTTCTCACACGTTATACATTTAGTAAGTAAAGTTACTGCAACAAAAAATACAAACACACCCACTATGCAGATTGTAGCAGACACATTTCCTGCAGGAACTTTAAGTGGGGCTCCAAAACACAAAGCCTTGCAGTTACTAGAAAAATATGAAAACAGAAGCCGTGAATTTTACGGAGGCGCCATAGGGTTCATGGATTTTAACGGTAACTTTAATCACGCTATTATCATCCGCTCTTTCGTGAGTAAAAATCACACCTTACATTATCAAGCTGGAGCTGGAGTTGTTTCTGAAAGTAATGAAGAAAATGAACTACAAGAGGTTTATAATAAATTAGGCGCACTAACAAAAGCATTGGAATTAGCAGAATCTATCTAACCGAAAAATGGTTCTAACCTATTAGGTATAAAAATAATTTAAATGAATAGATCAAGTTTAAAATGAAGATACTAGTAATAGATAATTACGACAGTTTCGTTTACAATTTAGTCCACTATTTAGAGGAATTAGATTGCGAAGTAACTATTAAACGCAACGATAAGTTTTACTTAGAAGAAGTCGAAGATTACGATAAAATTTTGCTTTCACCGGGTCCTGGGATTCCCGACGAAGCTGGATTGCTGAAAGAAGTAATTCAGAAGTACGCCTCTTTAAAGCCGATATTAGGCGTTTGTTTGGGGCAACAAGCAATTGGCGAAGTGTTTGGCGGGACATTAGAAAACTTAAGCAAAGTTTTTCACGGAGTTGCCACCACCGCTACCATTGTAAAAGCCGACGAACCTCTTTTTAAAGGAATGGAAAAAGAATTTGAAATAGGACGATATCACAGTTGGGTTGTTTCTAAAGAAGGCTTTCCGGAAGTTTTAGAGGTTACTTCTTTGGATGAAAACGGACAAATAATGTCGCTACGCCATAAAGTATATGATGTTTGTGGCGTTCAGTTTCACCCTGAAAGCGTACTTACCCCAATGGGAAAACAGATTATAAAAAATTGGATCGAAAGCTAATATGAAACAGATTTTAAACAGATTGATTAATCACGAGCATCTTGAAAAAGAAGAGGCTAGAGCGGTCTTAGTAAATATTTCGGAAGGCAAATACAATCACAGTCAGATAGCTGCTTTCTTAACGGTTTATATGATGCGAAATGTATGCCTTGAAGAGTTGGAAGGGTTTCGTGATGCTTTGCTAGATCTTTGTTTATCGATAGATTTTAGCGATTACAACACTATAGATTTATGTGGCACCGGGGGTGACGGAAAAAACACGTTTAACATTTCAACCTTAGCGTCGTTTGTTACTGCTGGGGCTGGAATAAAAGTCACAAAACACGGTAATTACGGAGTATCTTCGGTTAGCGGTAGCAGTAATGTAATGGAAGCGCTTGGAATTAATTTCACAAATAATGAAGACAACCTAAAGCGCTGTCTAGACAAAGCGGGAATTTGCGTTTTACACGCACCATTATTTCATCCTGCAATGAAAAATGTTGCTCCCATTCGCAGAGAATTAGGCGTAAAGACTTTCTTTAATATGCTCGGACCTATGGTAAATCCCGTGAATCCAAAAAATCAGTTAGTAGGAGTTTTCGATTTAGAGATGGCAAGAATCTATGGTTATCTCTATCAAAAAAGTGAAAAGAATTATGCTGTTTTACACGCAATTGATGGTTACGATGAAATTTCGTTAACAGGACCCACTAAGATAATTTCAAAAAATTCTGAAGGCTTCATAAATGTTGAAAATTTTGGAATGAATAAAATTCAGGAATCAGAAATCTACGGCGGCAACACAGTAAGAGAATCGGCCGAAATCTTTCAGAATATTTTAAACGGCAAAGGCACCGAGGCTCAAAACAATGTAGTTTGTGCAAATGCAGGAATGGCAATTTCAGTTGTTGAGAATCGTACGATTCTGCAAGGTTTTGAAAAAGCCAAAGAATCATTGCAATCTGGAAAAGCTTTAAATTCATTAAAAAAATTACAAGAACTTTCTAAATAAAAAAATTAAATAAACACTTGCTTAAGCGCTGCTGAAACCTGAACAAATTTCCAAAAACTGAAGTCAAACGGAAATCTTACACATAAATAAAAATGACAATCCTAGATAAAATAATAGCTTACAAACTAAAAGAAGTTGCTGCCAAGAAGGACGCAATTCCAACTCGTTTACTGGAGAGATTTCCGTTGTTTAAAAAAGAAACGAAGTCATTAGCTGAGATTTTACAGAGTTCAACTACGGGAGTTATTGCCGAACACAAGCGTCGCTCCCCTAGCAAATCGGTTATTAATGATAGGGTTCTAAGCCACGAAGTAGTAACTGGTTATGAAGAAGCTGGAGCTACAGGAATTTCAATATTGACGGATGCTAATTTTTTTGGAGGTTCGTTAGAAGATTTATTGGTTACTGAAAAGCATACTTCAATTCCAATTTTAAGAAAAGAATTTATAATTGATCCTTATCAAATATACGAATCGAAAGCTTACGGAGCAGATGCGATATTATTGATTGCTGCTTGTCTTTCTTCTGAAGAGTTGAAACAGTATTCCCATCTAGCAAAATCTTTAAATCTAGATGTGTTGTTGGAAATTCACAAATTGGAAGAACTCGAAAAATCATTATTACCCAATGTAGATATGATTGGTGTAAACAACAGAAATCTAAAAGATTTTAAAGTAAATATAGACACCAGTAAAAAATTATCGGAACATATACCCGATGATTTTGTAAAAGTTTCTGAAAGCGGTATTAGCGAAATTAAAACCATTTCAGATCTAAAAACCTATGGATTTCAAGGATTTTTAATAGGTGAAAACTTTATGAAAACTGAGAACCCTGGAGAAAGTGCAAAACTTTTTATAAGCTCCATGTAGATTGTACAACTTGCAAGGTAAATTAAAATATACATATGAATATTAAGCTGAAAATCTGCGGCATAAAACAAAACATCGCTGAAGTAGCAAAACTTCAGCCAGATTATATGGGATTTATCTTTTATGATGAAAGTCCGCGATATTTCAATGCGGAAGAAATCCCACAACTACCTGCAGGCGTTAAGAAAGTTGGTGTTTTTGTAGATGAAAAGATTTCAAAAGTTATTGAATTGACTAGTAAATATGCTTTAGATATAATCCAGCTTCACGGTAATGAAAGCAATGAGTATATACGGGATTTGCAATCTAATCTTGAGTTTTCGGGTACGCTTGTTTGGAAAGCTTTTAGTCTTCATGATAAATTCGACTTTAGTGAATTATCACCTTATGAAAATACAGTAGATAAATTTCTTTTCGACACAAAAGGAAAGGAAAAAGGAGGAAACGGCTACACTTTCAATTGGGAAATTTTAAAAGACTATACATTAAATAAACCTTTCATTTTAAGTGGTGGCATTGGTTTAGAAGAAATGGAATCGCTAAAAGAGCTTCTACAAACCGACCTCCCAATTTACGCAATTGATGTAAACAGTAGATTTGAAACTAAACCAGGCTTGAAAAATACGGAAGATTTAAAAAGGTTCAAAAATGAATTATAACATAAACGAAAAAGGTTATTACGGCGATTTTGGCGGTGCATACATTCCTGAAATGCTTTATCCAAATGTGGAAGAGCTAAGGCAGAATTATTTGAAAGTTATGAGGGAAGAATCTTTTCAAAAGGAATTCCGCCAATTACTTAAAGAATATGTTGGACGCCCTACTCCACTCTATTTTGCAAAACGTCTTTCAGAAAAATACAAGACCAAAATTTATTTAAAACGAGAAGATCTTTGTCATACAGGAGCTCATAAAGTAAACAACACCATCGGGCAGATTTTAATGGCAAAGCGATTGGGAAAAACTCGTATAATTGCTGAAACAGGTGCAGGTCAGCACGGAGTTGCAACAGCTACCGTTTGCGCTTTAATGGGGTTAGAATGCATTATTTTTATGGGAGAAGTTGACATTAAACGTCAAGCCCCAAACGTTGCTAGAATGAAAATGCTTGGCGCAAAAGTGGTTCCAGCAACAAGTGGAAGTAAAACCTTAAAAGATGCTACCAACGAAGCCATTCGCGATTGGATTAACAACCCTGTTGATACACATTATATTATAGGAAGTGTAGTAGGGCCACATCCATATCCAGATATGGTTGCGAGATTTCAAAGTGTAATTTCTGAAGAAATAAAAACACAGCTACGTGAAAAAGAAAATCGCAAAAACCCAGACTTTGTTGTGGCTTGCGTTGGCGGAGGAAGTAACGCTGCAGGCGCATTTTATCATTATTTAGACAATTTAGAGGTAGGACTTATTGCTGTAGAAGCTGCTGGAAAAGGCATTGATAGTGGTGAAAGTGCTGCAACCTCAGCATTAGGGAAAGTGGGAATTATTCACGGTAGTAAAACGCTATTGATGCAAACAGCAGACGGACAAATAACAGAGCCCTACTCCATTTCTGCTGGTTTAGATTATCCTGGCGTCGGCCCAATGCACGCCAATTTATTTACTTCGGGCCGAGGAGAATTTATCTCAATTACCGATGATAAAGCAATGAAAGCAGGTCTTGAATTGTGCAAACTAGAAGGCATTATTCCCGCAATAGAAAGCAGTCACGCTCTTGCAATTTTTGAAACGAGAAAATTTAAAAGAGATGATGTAATTGTTGTGAATTTAAGTGGCCGAGGTGATAAGGATCTTGACACTTTTATAAGATATTTCGACCTCTAAATAAATCTATACTTATTTGATTTAATTGTTAGCTATGAATAGAATTCAAAATAAACTATCAGAAAAAAAACTGTATCACAACAAGGCGGAAAAATTGCTGTCAATCTATTTTACTGCTGGATATCCTAAATTGGATGATACTGTTGAAATTCTTCAGCAATTGGAGGAAAGCGGTGTCGATATGGTTGAAATCGGTTTGCCTTTTAGCGATCCTTTGGCAGACGGCCCCACTATTCAAGATAGTTCACAACTAGCCTTAAAGAATGGGATGACTACCGAAATTCTTTTTCAGCAACTGAAAGATGTGCGTAAAACTGTTTCAATTCCACTTATAATTATGGGGTATTTTAATCCTATTCTACAATATGGAGTAGAAGATTTTTGTGAAAAATGTGCAGAAGTAGGCATCGACGGCCTTATCCTACCCGATCTTCCCTTGTCGGAATACAAAGAGCATTACCACGAAACTTTTAAAAAGTACAATTTGATAAATGTATTTTTAATTACACCCCAAACTTCTGATGATCGCATTAGGCAAATTGATACAGCTTCCGATGGATTTATATACTTAGTGAGCAGTTCAAGTGTTACGGGGAATTTGGATGGATTTGATGAGAATCAAGAAAATTACTTCAATCGTGTGGCGTCCATGCAGCTAAAAAACCCTCTAATTGTAGGATTCGGAATTAAGGATGCTACTACTTTTAAACAGGCAACTTCAAAAACTGAAGGCGCCATAATTGGTAGTGCTTTTATAAAAACACTTGCTAGGAATGGCAAAAGTGGAATTTCGAACTTTATAGCCTCTATCCGTGAGGTTTAACCATTATTTAGCAAGAGTTTAATATAATTTGTACTAAGATTTCTGTAATTTGGTGGTAAATCAAAAAAGAAGAGATTATGGAAAAGAAATTTGAAAGAAAAAAAGAGCAAAAAAATCCAACTAACCCAACTGGGAAGACAAAACGCGAAAACAATGAGTTTGATATTGACAAAAAGACAATCAAAAAACAACAAAATAAAAACTAAAGTATTGTCATATCAGGCTTGCAACGTTTATTCAGTTATAAAGATTATTTAGATTATGGGGAAAGGAGATAAGAAAACCAAACGCGGAAAAATTAATATTGGTTCCTTTGGAAAATTGAGGCCAAAGCGCAAAAAGTTCAAGGTTAGGAGTATGCCCACTAAGGGATCACAAGTAAAATAAGAGTAAAAATTTCATCTCGTAAACTATGATTGCGACCTTTTGTAAATTTTTAAGGTATTTAGATTAACATGTTTGTTCTAAATACCTTTTCTTTTTTAAATGATTCCTAAGAAACTAAGTCGAAATACTATCTTTGCAGCCAAATCATATTTAAGTAAATGAATCAGCCCGTTTCTGGATTTTCTAAAAAAACCAAAGCCGAAAAAATTGAATGGTTGGCAGAAAATTATCTGCAGAACAATCCAAATTCCATTCAAATTTTAAAAGATTACTGGAATGAAGATGCTTCTTTACAGCAACTTCACGACGATTTTATTGAAAATACACTTTCAAACTATTACCTCCCATTTGGTATAGCGCCTAATTTTTTAATAAATAAAAAGCTTTACGCTTTACCTATGGTAATAGAAGAAAGCTCCGTAGTGGCTGCAGCTAGTAATGCTGCAAAATTCTGGTTTGAACGTGGGGGTTTTAAAGCTGAAGTGATTTCAACAGACAAAAATGGACAAATTCACTTGAATTTCTACGGAAAGGAAAAGAGTCTTGAAACATTTTTTGAAGAAATAAAACCTAAACTACGCGAGAGCATTCAGTCTATCGAGAAAAATATGAAAGCTCGGGGGGGTGGACTTTTAGAACTATCCTTAGTTGATAAATCACATATTTTGGAAGGCTATTTTTACATCCACGCTACTTTTGAAACCTTGGATGCTATGGGAGCCAACTTTATTAATAGTTGTTTAGAGAAAATGGCTCAGGTTTTTGAAAATGAAGCTAGAAATTCTGAAGTATTTCAAAAAGAAAACACCTTCCCAGAAGTTGTAATGAGTATACTCTCCAACTATGTACCTGAATGTTTAGTTCGAGCTGAAGTAAGTTGTAAGATTGATGAACTTACAACAAAACACCACGATGGGAAACAGTTTGCTGAAAAGTTTGTAAGAGCTATTGAAATAGCAAAAACCGAAACAAGACGCGCAGTTACACATAACAAGGGAATAATGAATGGCATAGATGCAGTGGTGTTGGCTACTGGAAACGATTTCCGTGCTGTTGAAGCTGGAGTTCACGCCTATGCCGCAAAAAACAACTACTACGGAAGCTTAACTCACGCAAAAATTGAAGGCGATACATTCACTTTTTGGATCGAATTACCTTTAGCAATTGGAACTATTGGAGGTTTAACCTCCCTTCACCCTTTAACTAAGCTTGCTTTTGAAATATTACAAAAGCCAAATGCTAAAGAATTGATGAAGATAATTGCAGTTGCTGGCTTAGCGCAAAATTTTGCTGCAGTTCGGTCACTAGTTACTACAGGAATTCAAAAAGGACATATGAAAATGCACCTGATGAATATTATGAATCAAATGCAGGCTACTAAGGATGAAAAAAATAAAGCTTTAGTGTATTTTAAAGAAAATGCTATTTCTCATAGTTCGGTAGAAGCATTTTTGAAGGAATTGAGAAGCTGAGGACTTTAATAAAATAGAAAATTGAATAAAAACTTTCATAGCAACGGTAAATTACTACTCACAGGAGAATATGTCGTTCTTAGTGGGGCTTCTGCCTTAGCGATTCCAACAGCTTATGGACAAAGTTTAAAAGTTGAATTTTCAGAAATCAAGGGGGTTCATTGGGAAAGCTATGATGAGAATGGTGCTATTTGGTTTTCAGACTTTTTCGACTTAGATAGCTTAAAGAGCAAAAATTCGGAAAGCCCCATTTCTAAAACTTTATCAAATATTCTGCTTGAAGCTAGACGTTTAAATCCAGAATTTTTTTTAAAAGAAAAAGGACTTCACGTTACTACAACACTCAATTTCCCTCGTAATTGGGGGTTAGGCACCTCTTCTACTTTAATAAATAATATTGCCCAATGGGCAAATGTTGACGCATTTCAATTACTTAACAATAGTTTTGGAGGTAGCGGATACGATATTGCAGCGGCTCAAAACGACACTCCAATAGTATATAGGATAACCAATGGAGTTCCCGAAATAAATAAAGTACATCTTCCTTGGGATTTCACCGATTCGATCTTTTTTGTTTATCTGAATCAGAAACAAGACAGTAAGCAAGGGATTTCAAGATTTAAAAAAACGACTGTCAAGAAAGAAACTCTTAAGAGAATTTCGGAGATTACAAATTCACTTTTAGTTTGCAGTTCACTTGAGGAATTTGAAAATTTGATGAAGGAACACGAGCAAATTATTTCAGAAATAATAAACCTACCTACAGTGAAGTCGAAGTTATTCAGTGATTTTTCAGGTATCGTAAAAAGCTTAGGCGCGTGGGGTGGAGATTTTGTTTTAGCTACTGGGAACAAAACAGAAATGGAGTATTTTAGAGAAAAAGGATTTAAAAAAATCGTATCTTTTGCAGATATGATTAAATCCTAAATCTCTATGAAGCATATAATAATTGCCGTTTTTACACTGTTTTCTGTCGGTACATCAAATTCACAAACAAAAGTTTATTCAGGAAATTCCAATTACAGCGGCGATATTATTTGTAATATCAAGGATGGTAAGGTTTATAAGAAAAACTCAAATTATTCAGGAGACATAATTTGTAACATTTCTAATAATAAAATTTACAATAAAAATTCAAGCTATTCTGGAGACATTCTTTATACAGTCTCTGAAGGAAAGGTTTATAAAGATGATTCAAATTATTCTGGAGATATTGTATTAAACATCAAAGATGGAAAAGTGTATGAAAATTTCTCAACATACTCTGGAGACATTTTAATGAATTTTAAGGATGTAAAGGTTTACAAAGGAAATTCAAATTATAGTGGCGACATACTTATTACAATGAATGACTTTGTAACTATTGAGGAATTTGTAGCTATATACTATGTATACAGTTACGTTTATTAAAAATTAAAATTATTACTTAAAGCAAAAAACCCGAAACGATAGTTTCGGGTTTTTAAGTGGTGCCTCCAAGAATCGAACTAGGGACACACGGATTTTCAGTCCGTTGCTCTACCAACTGAGCTAAGGCACCATTGTTTGAGACGGCAAATATAAAGCATATTTCGATTTCACAAAACTTTATTTGAAAAAAATATTGATTTTTTTTCGCTCTATTTAATATGTCCTTAACAATAAGTTAATTAGCATGTGTGTACTTTTACGCACTTAATAATAATTATGAATCTTGTAATTGATGTAGGAAACACTTCAATAAAGTTCGGAGTGTTTGATTTGGAGGTGATTAAGTGGAAAACGACTAGTAATAAGCATGGTTTTCTTCAAACCTTGGATGAAATTTCAAAAACATTTCCTTCTATTGAAAATTGTATAATTTCGTCTGTCGCTAATCTTTCAAAGGAACACTTATCTAAATTAGAAGAGCGTTTTAATGTTTTACGTTTAAATCATCAAACAAAAGTTCCATTCATAAATAGATATGCTACACCTCAAACTTTGGGTATAGATCGTATAGCATTAATGAGCGCAGCATCTTTTCAACATAAAAATAAAAACGTATTGGTGATTGATGCTGGCACTTGCATCACTTATGATTTTATTAATTCGGAAAATGAATATTTAGGTGGCGCCATATCACCGGGGATTGCAATGCGCTATAAATCGCTACATACGTTTACAGATAAACTTCCGTTATTAGAAAAGGCTCATCCAAATTCGTATATAGGAAACAACACTGCTAACGCAATACATTCGGGTATAGTGAAAGCTGTTTTGTTCGAAATTGATGGTTATATAGCTGAGTACAAAAAAGAAAACGAGAATTTAACAGTTATTTTAACAGGAGGAGACACACATTTTTTGCGAGATAGTATAAAAAATGACATCTTTGCCAACTCAAATTTTTTATTGGAGGGATTGAACCATATTTTAGAATATAACAAACATTCATGTTTAGAAAAATAATAATTGGTTTATTTTTGCTAATAGCCGGCTCTACAATGCTAGCTCAAGAAGGAACCACCTCGCCATATTCTTTTTATGGAATAGGATCGTTGAAATTTCGCGGAACTGCCGAAAATAGATCAATGGGAGGAATCGGCGTCTTCACAGATAGCATTCATATAAACTTACAGAATCCTGCGGGATATGCAGGACTACGCTTAGTGAACTTTTCAGTAGGTGCGAGCCATAAAGCTCAAAAGCAAAAAAGTGACACTGGTAGCCAAAACACTTCGTCTACATCATTAGACTATTTAGCTATGGGAATTCCTATGGGTAAATTCGGAATGGGATTTGGACTTCTACCCTACACTGCTGTTGGCTATGACTTTTATTCGGAAGTATCAGACGGACTTACAGAATACTCTGGAAGCGGTGGTTTAAATAAAGTATTCCTATCCTTAGCATATCAAGTTACTCCTGAATTTAGCTTAGGTGTTGATACCAACTACAATTTCGGAAAGATAGAAAACACTGCAACAACTCAGAAATCTGATTTACAATATGGAACCCAAATTTACAATAGCTCGGACTTATTAGGTTTTAGTTTTAGTTTTGGTGCCCTGTACAAGAAGATGATTACAGACAAACTTGAATTAACTGGTTCTGTAACGTATTCTCCTGGTACAAGTTTTAATTCAGAAAACTTTAGAAGAATAGGAACTGTAAATATCTCCCCTGTTGGGATAATTCCTGTTGATGAAAGAGAAGTTACTGTAGCGGATACCGACTTTACTTTCCCCTCACAACTAACTTTAGGAGCGGGATTGAGCAAGCCTAAATACTGGGGAATTGGGGTTGAATATACCAACCAACAAACTAGCAATTTCTCAAATCGCACTTTTACTATAGATCAAGTAACTTACAAAAATGCATCTAAAATAAAATTAGGCGGATATTACATTCCTAATTACAATTCATTTGGAAACTACTTTGACAGAGTGGTTTACAGAGCCGGAGCACGTTTTGAACAGACAGGTTTAGCTGTAAATGGTCAGGACATAAACGAGTTTGGCATATCTTTTGGGTTAGGACTACCTGTAGGTCGATTATTCTCTAATATGAACTTAGGGTTTGAAATCGGCAAACGCGGAACCACCGACTTTGGATTGATACAAGAAAACTTTTTTAATACATATTTGAGTTTCTCATTAAATGACCGTTGGTTCGAAAAAAGATTATACGATTAATACAATAACAGCAATTCCATGAAAACTAAATTCATTTTACTATTTACCATTGTCTTATTAGCAACTTCAGCAAAAACATTTGCTCAAGCTCCTGATGATTGTGCAATTACCTTATCATACTTTACCGAGCCGGCTAGAATTAAGAATTACGAAGCCGCACTTCCTTATTACGAGCAATTAATTAAAGAATGTCCAAACTACCATATCGCTACTTACCAATATGGTGTAAAAATGTTTGAATACTTTATTGAAGAAAAAGGTGATAAAAGTAAAGTAAAAGACCTTATTCAAGCTTGGGAATTGAGGCTTGAAAACTTTCCTGCTAAAACTAAGGAGGGAGATGTTCTTTCAACTATTGCACAGTTAAAGTTCGACAACAACATTGGAACTAAAAAGGAACAATTTAACGCTTTTGACACTGCTTTTAACAAGCACCCAGAAGATTTTACTAGCGGAAAGAGCTTGTATACTTACTTCTCTTTAGCTGTAGATTTACATAATTCAGGAGAAAAAGAGCTTCAAGAAATATTTGATCTTTATGACAAAGTAACTGCTAAAATTGATTCTCAAAAAAACTCACTAGCTGAAAAGCTTACTGTGTTATTAAACAAAGCTGAAAGCGGAACAACACTTACTAGCAAGGAAGAACGCGCTAAAGCTGTTTACGAAAACAACTTGAGTGTTTATACAACTGTAGAAGGAAGTGTAAATGGTAAATTAGGTCAGTTAGCTGATTGCCCTAACTTAATTCCTCTTTACGAAAAAGATTACGAAGCGAAGAAAAACGATATCGATTGGATTAAATCTGCAAGTAACAGATTGGATGCAAAAGATTGTGATAGCCCACTTTCAAACAAGTTAGCTGTTCGTCTTCACGAATTAGAGCCAAGCTCTACGTCTGCATACCTATTAGGAAAGCAAGCTGAGGCTGAAGGTAAGTCATCTAAAGCACTAGAATACTTCAACCAAGCTGCAGATCTTGAAAATGACAACTCTAAAAAAGCACGTATTTACTACAGTATCGCTGAAAACTACCGTAAGAAAGGAAGCTTTGGTACTGCTAGAAACTATTACAACAAAATGTTAGCAGTTAAACCATCTGCTGGTATTGCTTATTACAAAATTGGTGCTATGTACGCAGACAGTGCAAACGGATGCGGAAATACAGTTTTTGAAAAGAGAGCTATGTATTGGTTAGCGGCAGATATGATGGATAAGGCTGCACGTGTTGATGGAACTATAGCTGGAAATGCCAGAGCTGCTGCAAGTAGTTATAGAGGGCGTGCTCCACAAAAAAGTGATATCTTTAGCGAAGGAATGGCCGGAAAAACAGTTAAATTTAACTGTTGGGTTGGCGGTAGCGTAAGAGTTCCTAACTTATAAGAATGAACACAGCATTAAATATTGTTAAAAGCGTGATGGCCATAATTATGGTCATCACGCTTTTTGCATGTGAAAGCAATTACAAAAACGTTAAAAAACTCACACTATCTGATGGTGCACCTATCGCAGAAGGTGAAGGCATAAATTTTAAATACACAGATTCGGGCAAACTTATTACCAACCTTTTAGCTGAAAAATTACTTGATTTTTCCAACCAAAAATTTCCATACAAAGAATTTCCAAATGGAATTGAAGTTAAATTTTGGGATAAGGAAGGTAAAAAAAGTACTGTAAATTCTGATTACGCTATTCAATATGACGGTACAGGATTGGTAGATTTGCGTGAAAATGTTGTTATTGTAACAGCAGATAGTGTTATACTTAAGGCTCAACAGCTTTATTGGGATCAAAAAAATCAATGGGTATTTACAGACCAACCCTACCAAATAAAATTTAAGGATGGCTCCTATAATAACGGAGGAAGATTTGATGGAAATCAAGACTTCACAATTTTTTCTTCACGAAAAAATGAAGGCGTCCAATTAATCGATAAAAATAAAACCGAAGATGTTAAGTAAAGCTTACTTGTTTTTTGAATACGCATACCTTGCCGTTGCAGTGTTTTTTATATACGAAACCGTAAACAATTGGAGTGACGATAGAAGCCGTGCCTATTTATATTTGTTTTTTGCTGTAGTTGCAATTGGGATGTTTTTCTTTAAAAGAAACTTTAGAAAAAAGATGAATAACCAAGACAAATAAGTCATTTTAAAATTACAAACTTGTAATTTTGAATATTGGATTCTAAATTCTGACCTTTGAGCAACCTATGGATTATAGCATTATAATAATATTTACAATGTTAATTCTCTCCGCATTTTTTTCGGGGATGGAAATAGCCTACGTTTCTTCCAATAAAATCCATATCGAAATTGAAAAAAAGCAAAACAACTTTTTAGCTGGAGTTTTAAAAAAAATAACAAAACGCCCTTCAAAGTTTATTGCTACAATGCTCGTCGGAAACAATATTGCGCTAGTTATATATGGTTTCTATATGGGTGATTTACTCATGAATTATATTCCGCTCGCTGGATTTAGCGGTTTATTAATTCAAACCATTATATCAACATTAGTAATTTTAATGACTGCGGAGTTTCTTCCGAAGGTGTTTTTTCAAATCTACGCCAACAACTTAGTGAAAATATTCGCGGTTCCCGCCTATTTTTTCTATGTTCTTTTTTCATTGATTTCAGAATTTATAATCTGGATTTCAGACCTAGTTTTAAAATTCGTTTTTAAAACTGAAGGAGATACTGTTCAATTAAGCTTTAGTAAGCTAGAGCTAGGAAATTATATTTCTGAGCAAATGGATATAGCCGAAACCAAAGAAGAAATGGATTCGGAAATTCAAATCTTTCAAAACGCACTAGACTTTTCTGAAGTTAAATCTAGAGAAGCAATGATTCCAAGAACTGAAATTGTAGCCGTAGATATTGATACTTCCCCAAAAGAACTAGCTAAAATATTTACTGAAACTGGGTTTTCTAAGATTTTAATTTACAAAGAAAACATAGACGACATTTTGGGCTATGTTCACTCCTTCGAACTTTTCAAAAAACCATCAACCATTAAAAAGGTTTTGATGCCTGTGATTTTTGTTCCTGAAACTATGCTCATTAAAGACGTGCTTGCCGTTCTTAGTAAAAAAAGAAAAAGTATAGCAGTAGTTATTGACGAATATGGTGGAACAAGCGGAATAATTACAGTAGAAGATATTATTGAAGAACTTTTTGGCGACATTGAAGATGAACACGATAGTATCGCTTTAATCGAAGAAAAACTCGGAGAAGACCACTACAAATTCTCTGCACGATTAGAAGTAGATTACATAAATGAAAATTACGATTTAAATCTAAACGAAAGTGAAAACTACGAAACGTTAGGCGGATTGATAGTTAATTTCACCGAAGAGATTCCCGATAAAGGCGAAACCGTAGAGATAGATAATCACCTTTTCACTATACTAGAAGTATCTAGTACCAAGATAGAACTAGTAGAAGTTAGAAACATAGGCGAAGATTAGAAATTAAATAATCACCACTTTTTTCAATTTAGTTTTTATTAATGAGTTGAAAATGCTATTTTCGCCACCTATAAATTTGAACATCAAATGGCAATCTTAAACAGCATTAGAAAAAGAGGGATATTTCTTATCCTTATTATCGCATTAGCACTTTTCGCCTTTATTTTAAGCGATATAATATCAAAAGGAAGCACAGGACCTAAAGGTCAAGATACCATTGCAACGGTAAATGGTAATGAAATTCCAAGACAAAGCTTCATGGAGCAAGTAGAGGCAACCCAACGTAATATGGGTCCTAATGCAAACGCTACACAAGCTATGAATATGGTTTGGGATCGTGAATTACGCCGTGTAATCATGGAAGAGCAAATTGAGAAAGTAGGTATAACTGCAGAAAAAGCTCAAATTGATAATGCATTAAAAACTGCTTTAGCAAATAACCCTACATTTTTAAATGAGGCAGGACAGGTTGATGACGCTAAAATTCAAGAATACATTGCCAGCATTAAAGCTTCATCACCTCAAATGTATGCACAATGGCTAACTTTTGAAGAAAACATAGCCAACAATGTAGTTCAAACAACCTATAACAATATGATCATGGGCGGATTACGCGCAACTATTGCTGAAGGTGAACAAGAATACCATTATAAAAACGACAATTTAAATCTTCAGTATGTTTTAGTGCCTTACACTAAAATTGCAGATGAAGAAGTTAAAGTGTCTGAAGATGAGATTAAAAAATATGTGTCGGCTCACGCTAACGACTATAAGGTAGAGGCGCAAGCAGATATCCAATATGTATTTTACGAAGAAACTCCATCAGAATCTGATTCTGAAGAAGCTAAGGCTGAAATCACTGCTTTATTAAACGACAAAGTTGAGTTTAACCAAGACACAAAATCTAACGATACCATTCCTGGGTTTAGAAACACCAACGATTACGAAGAATTTGTAAATGCAAATTCAGACGTTCCTTTCTTTGACCAATGGTTATTCAAAAAAGATCTTCCTGCATCGGAGGCAGAAAACTTAATTAACCTTAATAAAGGTGATGTTTACGGACCATTTAAAGTAGATCACTCTCTTTACCTTACAAAAGTATTAGACACTAAGCAAATGCCAGATTCTACCGAGTCTAAGCACATCTTAATTAGATATGTTGGTACAATGCGTGCTCCAGAAACAATCACTAAAACTAAAGAAGAAGCTAGAAAATTAGCAGACAGCCTTTTAAGTGTTGTTAAAAGAGACAAATCTAAATTCGCTGAACTTGCTGAAGAATTTTCTGATGATGGATCTGCAACTAACGGAGGAGATTTAGGAAACTCTACTCCAGGTAGAATGGTTCCTCCATTTGACGAGTTTATCTTCAACAATCCAACAGGAACGGTAGGTTTAGTAGAAACAGATTTCGGTTTCCATATTGTTGAAGTAGGAAAGCAATCAGCTGCTAAAAAAGCTCTTAAACTTGCGACAGTTGTGAAAGCTGTAGAGCCTTCAGATAAAACAATAAACAACGTATTTTCTGACGCGTCTAAATTTGAGCTTGCTGCAAAAGACGGAGACTTTAACGAATTAGCTAAAGCTAGCAATCTTGAAGTAAAACCAGTAAATAAATTAGGTAAAATGGATTCTAATATCCCTGGTATCGGAGATAACAGGTCAATTATCAACTGGGCTTTTGAAAAAGACACTAAGGTTGGTGACACAAAACGTTTCAGTGTACCAAACGGATATGTAATCGCTCAGGTTACACGTAAAAACGAAAAAGGATTAATGAGTGTTGCAGATGCTTCTAGTAGAGTTATTCCAATTTTACGCAACGAGAAAAAAGCGAAAATGATACGTGAGTCAATTACTGGTACTACCTTAGACGAAATTGCTAAAAGTCAAGGAGTAATTGTTCAAACTGCAACAGGTGTAAATATGGCTGCTCCAACAATTGGTGCAAGCAGAGAACCTAAGGCTGTAGGAATTGCTTTTGGTACTAAACCTGGCGAAACTACTGAATTGATAGATGGAAATAAAGGTGTATACAAAATAAAAGTAACTGCCTTCAACCCTGCTCCAAAAATGGAATCGTATGCAAATTATGCAAACCAAATGAGTAATCAAACTGTACCTGGAGCACAGAATGCAGTTTATAACGCACTTAAAAAGAAAGCAGAAATTGAAGATAATCGCGCTAACTTTTACTAGTCGCTAATTTCATATAAATTTTAAAAGCCCTGTTGCATTTTTTTGTAACGGGGCTTTTCTTTAAAAAGCATTTTTTAACAAACCATACTATAAAAATTCTTTATTTTTAAAAACAAAGAAAAAGACACATCTAATCATCATGGATAATAAAGAACTTATTGAAGCCCTTGTAGAAAAATACACCAATCTTGGTGAAAATCCTGAAACATACCTAAAAGGATTGCTACAAGCAAAACCAATTAATTATTGGGATTATATACAAGTAGATACGCTACTATCGCTGCAAAAAACTCGAACTGATTATAAAGACGAAGAGATTTTTGTTATGTATCATCAAGTAACAGAGCTTACTTTAAAAATGATGATACACGAAATCAAACAACTTTCAGAAGGTGAAAACCTTTCAGAAGAGATTTGGATTACAAAACTAGATAGACTAAAAAGGTATACAAGAATGCTTATCACCTCTTTCGATATTATGAAAGAAGGAATGAGCTATGAAGACTATAACATCTTCAGATCTACACTTACACCTGCTAGCGGATTCCAAAGTGCTTCCTTCCGCTATTTAGAATTATATAGCACTAAACTTGAAAACTTGGTGAATAGCAAGGGGCAAGAAAGATTACCTGAAAATCCTACTTTAGACGATTATTTTGAAAATCTATATTGGAAAGATGCTGGATATAACAGGAAAACAGGCAAAAAAACATTAACCCTTATCCAATTTATAGAAAAATACGAAGACGATTTTAAATCTTTAGCCAAGAAACTTAAAGGTAAAACTCTTGAAGAAAGAGTGATGCAAATGGACAACCCTTCTGATGAGCTAAAGGAAAAACTAAAACAGTTCGACCATTTTTACAATGTAGCTTGGCCATTAGTTCATTTGGATACTGCACAACATTATCTTGACAGTAAAGGTGAAAATAAGACCGCTACTGGTGGTTCGGAATGGAAAAAATACCTGCATCCAAAATACCAGCAGCGTAAGTTTTTTCCTAACCTTTGGTCTAAAGAAGAACTCGCTTCTTGGGGGGAATAACTTGGATTGTTAACCAACAATAAGTTGGTAAAGGATAATAGTGAGGTTTGAAATTGGGATACAAAAACTTGTAGTTGTGGATATTCAAATTAAAAGAATTTATGAAGAAGCATCTAAGGATGATGGCTATAGGGTTTTAGTAGACCGTATATGGCCTAGAGGCGTAAGTAAAAAAGAAGCAAAGCTTGACAAATGGATGAAGGAAATTGCTCCATCCTCAGATCTTCGAAAATGGTTCAATCATAAAGAAGGACGCTTTAATGACTTTTCAAAAAAATACAATAGTGAACTTGAAAAGCATTCGGATTTGGTAACTGAGCTTATTCAAAAAAGTAAAAAAAACAAACTTACTCTTTTGTTTGCCGCTAAGGACACAAAACACAATCAAGCAATTGTATTAAAGAAGCACCTTGAAAATAAAGTAGACAAATAATCGTAACCTATTACTTTCTTGACCATGAAGTATATTTTATTACCCTTATTCCTTCTATTATCTTTCAATATAAGCGCCCAAGTTATAAATGCCGAATCTTTTAGAAGAGTTACAGACACATCTGGATTTTCAGGGTCAACTAGTTTAGACTTTGCCTTAAAACGTGATGTTAATGACAAGCTGAGTATAAAGAATAACATTCACGTACAATACAAAATGAATCGACATTTAGTCCTTCTTAAAAATGAAATAGAATTTCAAAGAATTGAAGGTGATAAATTTGAAAACAGAGGTATTCAACATCTTCGCTATAACTACAATCTTTTCCCAAACATAACCTGGGAAGTTTTTGGTCAAGGGCAATACAATAAAGTTTCCAAAATCGATTTTCGTGGCCTTGTAGGAACGGGACCGCGTTTCAAACTAACACAGCTAGAAGACTATAAATTCTATTTAGGAACTTTACTGATGTATGAACACGAAAAACGAGATGACATTCTCAATCCAATTAAAAAAGGAATAAGAGGATCTATTTACTTTTCATTTAGTCTTTATCCTCAAGACTACCTAACAGTAATTAGCACTACCTATTACCAACCTATGCTAAAAAGTATAACAGACGATTATAGAGTTTCCTCTCAAACATCATTATTGGTTCATCTCTTCAAAAATTTTAGTTTTAAAACCACCTACACTTTTAATTACGATGAAATCCCTGCCGAAGGAATTCCTAATTCCCAATACGAACTAACAACAGGGGTAGTTTATTCTTTCGATTAAAAAGTTTGAAACTTTAGTTAACACCTATCGTTTTCAAAAACTACTTATCTATATTTACATAAAATGACGATACGATTATCTTCAAATACATAAATTTATAATAAAATGGCTTCAGATAATTATTACGACCCTAAGGATTTAAGAAAATTTGGTAAAATCACTGAATGGAGTGAAGAGCTTGGAGAGAAATTTTTTGAATACTACGGAAAAGTTTTTGAAGAAGGCGCACTTACCGCTCGTGAAAAGGCTTTAATAGCGCTTGCAGTTGCACATACAGAACAGTGCCCTTACTGCATAGATGCCTATACTAAAGACAGCCTTCAACGAGGTGTTACTAAAGAAGAAATGATGGAAGCCGTACACGTTGGCGCAGCTATAAAAAGCGGTGCCACACTTGTCCACGGCGTAATGATGATGAATAAAGTAAATAAGTTAGACGGATAAATTTCAACGACTACTGATTCTTTTATAGGAATTCAATTAAAACATTCTATGCTGAAAGAGAAAAAGAAAAAACAACAATCACTCCACAGGCGCAATAGTGAGCTTGCTGTAGCGAATAAACAACTCGAAAAACTCTCCAATGGTATTTTTGCTAACGGAGAACTTCCTACTTTTTCTGAAAAAATAAACGAAACAAATCAATTTCCGCTACGACCAAAAGGTTTAGAAATTCTACAAATCAATGTTGGTTATATGTGTAATCAGGTTTGCGAACATTGTCATGTAGATGCAGGGCCGGACAGAAAAGAAATAATGACGCGGGAAACTATGGAGCAGTGTTTGAATGTAATAAAAAACACGGGAGCACATACCTTAGACCTCACCGGTGGAGCGCCAGAAATGAACCCCAATTTTCGCTGGTTTGTAGAAGAGGCTAGCAAGGTTGGCATAAAAGATTTTATAGTAAGAAGTAATCTTACTATTATCCGAGCTAATAAAAAGTATCACGATTTACCTGAATTTTTTAAAAAACACAATGTTCACATTATAAGCAGTATGCCTCATTGGACGCGTGGCAAAACCGACAAACAACGTGGAGAAGGCGTATTCGACCAATCTATAAAAGCGCTACGAGATCTCAATGCTGTGGGCTATGGGATGCCAAATAGCGAATTACGGTTAGATTTAGTTTATAATCCTAGCGGAGCATTTCTTCCTAGCAATCAAGCTAGCATGGAAAAAGATTTTAAAAAAGCACTACTTGAAGATTTTAATATTCAATTTCACAACCTATTTGCGATTACAAACTTGCCCATTTCAAGGTTTCTCGATTATTTAATAGCTTCGGATAACTATGAAGATTATATGTATTCATTAGTGGACGCATACAATCCAGCTGCTGTTAAAAACGTAATGTGTAGGAATACCATTTCTATAAGTTGGGACGGATATTTATATGATTGTGATTTCAATCAAATGTTAGAATTAAAGGTATCTAGCAAAATCCAACACATCTCTGAATACAATGAGGAAATATTAAACAACAGAAACATTGTGATTTCTCAGCATTGCTATGGATGTACAGCTGGTGCAGGAAGTAGTTGCCAAGGGACAGTTACAGAATAAATAATGAAACAGTTAAGTACAAGTGCTAGTCTATGTATAAAAAGTTACATTATCGTAATTTTCCTCTTCGGATTTAGTGTTGCAAGCGGCCAAACTCAAAAAAGTTTAGATATACTATTGCAACAAAACAACTCAGGTAGCATCCCTTATATTTCTGTTGCGGAACTACAGATTTTATTAATAGAAAATTCAGTAGTTGTTTTAGATACGCGAGAAGCAAATGAATTTAATGTAAGTCATATTGCTTCAGCAAAAAACATCGGTTTTGACAAGTTTTCCTCGGAAGATAAGTTTCTTCAAAATTTAGATAGAGAAACACCTATAGTAGTATATTGTTCGGTTGGAATACGTTCTGAAAGAATTGGTGAAAAATTAAAAGTTGTAGGCTTTTCAAATGTAAAAAACCTTTATGGTGGAATCTTTGAATGGAAAAATAAAGGCTATATGGTTCTTGATTCTAATGGGAAGGAAACCGAAAATATCCACACATTTTCTAGACGTTGGAGTCACTATTTAAAAGCTGGCAATCCTGTTTACTAAATCATAAACATCACAGGATTTATATTATAATTGAAGAAAGATGAAATCAAATAAAAACGTTTTATTACTAATTGGAGCTTTCATCCTATTAGGCATCAATTTAGGAATGGTGAATTGGAAAAGTTTTGCTTCGGAACAAAATCTTGCGGCTGGCTTTGGAATTATCATAAGTTTGCTTATTATTTCCCTTCAGTTTAAAAAAATAAAAAATCAGAACTAAGCTAATAGAAAATAATTTTGACTACTGACAAATGGCGATTATTAACCCAAATACTTCAGACGATGCCCACAGTACGGCTTCCGATTTTCACTTCCCCACTTCTAAAAGTGCATTGATTATTTTCACCCGAAATCCAGAATTGGGAAAGGTAAAAACACGCTTAGCTAAAACAATTGGCGATGAAAATGCTTTGGAAATCTATAAGTTTCTTTTAAAGCACACTGCTGAAATTACTAAAAACTTAAATGTAGATAAATTCGTTTTTTATTCAGAAAACATTAATCGTAACGATTTATGGAATCCAGATATCTTTAGAAAAAAACTGCAATTTGGAAATGAATTAGGAGAGCGGATGAAAAATGCTTTCTCAGATGTGTTTTCAATGGGTTATGAAAGTGTAATTATTATTGGAAGCGATATGTTTGACATGGATACTCAAGATTTAAAAACAGCTTTTGTATCACTGCAAACATCACCCTATGTTATTGGCCCTGCCTCTGATGGTGGCTATTACCTACTAGGAATGAAACAACTCAACACCAAAGTTTTTGAAAATAAAGTTTGGGGTACTGATAGTGTTTTGAAATCGACGTTAAACGACTTGAGACAATTTAAGTACACCTTATTAGATGAAAAAAACGATATTGATTACTACGAGGATATAAAAGATGTAAAAGCTTTTCAGCAATTTTTACCACCTCATTTAGATAGTAATTTTATTTAAACAGTCAATAAAAAACAACGATATGAGCGTATCAAAATTTATAAAAGAAGCGGCAGAATACCTTCAAAATCGCGGATTTGAAAAACCAGAAATAGGAATTATACTAGGTACTGGTCTCGGGAAAATAGTTGAGAAAATAGATATAATTGCCGAAGTAAGCTACAATCACATTCCTAACTTCCCCACTGCAACTGTGGAGTTTCACAAAGGAAAATTAATTTACGGCACACTAGAAGGGAAAAAAGTCGTGGTGATGCAAGGTAGGTTTCATGTTTATGAAGGCTATACACTTCGCGATGTAACATTTCCGGTAAGAGTTATGCATCTTTTAGGAATTAAGCGCCTTTTAGTTAGCAATGCAGCGGGAGCAATTAATCTCAATTTTAAGAAAGGAGAGATAATGCTTATAGACGATCATATTAATTTACAAGGTGATTCTCCCCTAGCCTTTAGAGGTGTAGAGAAAATGGGCGAACGTTTTGTGGATATGAGCGCACCTTACGATGTAGAAATGAATAAAATGATTGAACAAGTTGCTACAGACTCTAACATAACGCTTCACAAGGGCATTTACGCAAGCGTTGTAGGCCCACAACTTGAAACCCGCGCAGAATATCGCTATTTAAAAATTATTGGCGCAGATGCCGTTGGAATGAGTACTGTGCCAGAAATAATTGTTGCAAACCATTTACAACTTCCAGTTTCGGCAATTTCAGTCTTAACAGACGAATGTGATCCAGACAATTTAAAACCAGTTAACATTCCTGATATTATTGCTGCTGCCAACAAAGCAGAACCCGATATGATAACATTATTCACTGAATTAATTAAGCAGTTGTAAGTTGAATTGCGATACCTATTCGAGACTTGTTAGTTTCAATCACGCAAAACATGTTGAATTCACACCCAATACAGGAACCAATATAATTAATGAATTTAGTGAGTTCAACAAAATATTGTATATCACAATCTAGACCTGTCAGGTTTCAACACGTAAAACATGGATTTTTTAGAAGAAACATATTTCTATCACATCTTCAATCGCTTGAATAATAAACAAGGTATTTTTAAAGAAGATGAAAACTAGTATTATTTTTTAAAATTAGTTAGAAAATACATTCTTCCTATTGCAGATATCTATTGCTATTGCCTTCTCAAAAATCATTTTCACTTACCAATTCAAATTAAAGAAAACGCAGAAAAACCATTTCAAGCTTTTTCAAATATGTTTAATGCATATTCAAAAGTATTCAATAAAAAAAATGGAAGAGTTGGGAGTTTATTTCAACGACCATTTAAAAGAATAAAAATTTCTGAAGAAAAATATTTAAAGCAATTAATAATATACATCCATTTAAATCCTGAAAACCACAGAATTATTGATAATTTTGAGAATTATAAATTCAGCTCATATAATTCAATAATCTCTCCAAAACCAACAGCTATAAAAAGAACAGAGGTAATTGATTTTTTCAATGATATTGAAAATTTCATACTTATACACAGACAAAGAAAACCAATAAACGAAAATTTAGATTTTATAATAGAATAAGCCAATTTCAAACCTTTTTCGCTTTAGAAAACTGTCAGCTTTCGTATAAAAACAATGGAAAAATACTTAGAAATATTTAAGAATTCTTACTACGGATACTTTAACTATTTGTGGAACGAAATCACTCATTTTCATTGGGAAAACTATTTCTACGGACTTATCCTTGTCTCCCTATTAGTTTGGGCTTTAGAGCTGCTTTTCCCTTGGAGAAAAGACCAAAAAATTTTTAGAAAAGATTTTTGGATGGATACATTTTATATGTTCTTCAACTTTTTCTTATTAAATTTGATTGTTCTTATTTTCCTTTCAAATGCAACCGCTGAGCTTTTTAATGATTTACTGAGTTTAATAGAGTTAAAGATTTCAGATTTTCAACTTCTAGATTTAAATGCACTCCCATTCGGACTCGGCCTACTTATATTCTTTTTAATTACAGATTTTGTTCAGTGGAACACGCATCGTTTACTTCATTACTCTCCTTTTCTTTGGAATTTTCATAAAGTACACCATTCAATAAAAGAAATGGGGTTTGCAGGACACCTGCGATATCATTGGATGGAACCCATAGTGTATAAATCTTTACTGTATATTCCTCTAGCAATAATTGGTGGTTTTGATGTACAATCTGTAGCCATTGTACACTTTTCTGCCCTTACTATTGGACATTTAAACCACGCAAACCTAGGCTGGGATTACGGTGTATTAAAGTATATTTTCAACAATCCAAAAATGCACATTTGGCATCACGCAAAAGAACTGCCTAAGAATCACCAATACGGAGTAAATTTTGGAATCAGTTTAAGTTTATGGGACTACCTATTTAAAACCAGTCACGTACCTCACGATGGCAGAGATATTGAATTAGGTTTTGAAGGAGATGAAGAATTCCCAAAAGATTTTATAAAGCAAACCATATACCCTGCAAAAACAAAGTAAGGTTTGCCTTATAAACCAAATCTTATTTTGTTTTCTTAAGCTCTAATTTTTCTGCAAAATAATCGCAAAAGTCACGCATTGTATCGCTCATTTTATCATCGTTTGTAGCACGTTGAAAAGTATCAGCCATAGCGGTTAAGGTTTGATGAAAGAAAATTTTCATCTCATCCATTGGCATCTCTTTTGTCCAAAGGTCGATACGCAAAGACTCTTTGTTTTTATGATCCCAAACCGACAGCATTACAGCTTTCGATTCTTCATTTGTAATTCCACCATCCTCAGCGGTCCAATGTATAGTTTCAGGAATTTTATTTTCGTCTAAACCAACGTTTAGTCTTATTTCAGATTTGTGTTTTACAGCCATTATTTCTTTGGTTTGTATTTTGAATTATTAAATATTTCGTCAGCATCGGTAATCATTAATTGCTGAACAGTTGTATCATTATTATCCATATAGGCGCGCACTATTTGCCAGCCGATATATCGTCCCAACATTCCTGGAGAATCATTATCTATTTCTAAATAAAACTTAGAAAAGGGTGCTGGATTAATAAATCGTGCACCTAGTTTTTGATCGGTACTATACAGCAATTCATTTTCTACAAAATAACGCCACATATAGAGTTCATTTTCCTCAGACCATTGTATTTCCTCTTCAGAATACCCCATTTTATCCGCATCTGAAGTATTTGGAAGCCATACATCCTTTAGATACTGCATTTTTCCATAGTAAATAATTTGTCCTAAAAATGTGGAATTTGAAGGTGGTTTAATATATTCTCTTGAATAAACTTCAGCTACGTCTTGAATGAGTTGTGAAGGTTTCATTTCCTTTTTAATATATTTATCAATCCCTCCATAAAACTCATGCTCACTACCTAAATAATTGTCTAATGCAAGAACCAACATACTATCGGCAAGAATAACTTTATTTCTGTAGTCTACATCAGAAGTTACTGTAACAACTAGGGGAGTCGAAAACTGTGGGAAATAATATTTTATATGCTGAAATAGTGGAATAATATCGTCTTCTATAACTTGAGCTTCTGGAAAAACCTTAAAAACCTCATCTTCCAATTGATTTTGAAGGGTATCTGCTAATTTTTGCACCCAAATGCTATCGTGATATTGCACCGGGAAAAACTCAGGAAAACGCTGCTTTAATGCTGGTAAATCGGCAGGCGAGGCATCGGCAAACTCCTTGTCAAAACGCACAATTTGCACATCTATTGGGATTTGTTGAATTTCCTTTTCTAACTTACTATCGCTATTACACGAAAACAAAAGAACTCCAAAAAGAAGTAGAAAAATATTTCGCATAGAATTAAAAATGTTTCTATTGGTTAACGCCATTGATTTTATTTAATTTTATCTTTATCAACTTTTTGACGTGCAAAGGTACCTTATTGTTGAATGAGTTTAAAAGTTTACGGTTTAAAAGTTTTATTCAGCTACACGTCTGCTAAGGAAATAAATAAGCCCAAATCAATATAAATTTAATAAACATCAGAAAAATGCAAACCGAGAAAGTAATCGAATATATCGTAAGTTGGCTGAAAGACTATGCCATAAATTCAAAAACTGATGGTTTTGTGTTAGGTATAAGCGGCGGAATTGATTCAGCTGTTGTTTCAACTTTATGTGCAAAGACTGGTTTGCCGACACTTTGTGTAGAATTACCTATTCATCAGGCTCCAAATCAAGTGAGTCGTGGGAGAGAGCACATCCAGTTTCTAAAAGATAATTTTTCAAATGTTAGGAATACCGAGGTAAATCTAACTTCAGTATTTGAAGAATTCAAAAAAGAAGTTCCACAAACTGAAGACGATAGTTTTCTCGATCTTTCCTTAGCAAACACTAGAGCGAGGTTAAGAATGACTACCCTATATTACTTTGCAGGCTTACATCGTTATTTAGTTGCCGGCACGGGAAATAAAATTGAAGATTTTGGCGTAGGGTTTTACACTAAATACGGTGATGGTGGTGTAGATTTAAGTCCGATTGCAGATTTGATGAAGAGCGAAGTTTACAAGCTTGGCGAAACTTTAAATATTCCAGATTCTATAATGAAAGCGGCTCCTACCGATGGTTTGTTTGGCGATAGCAGATCCGATGAAGACCAACTAGGTGCAAGTTATGACGAATTGGAATGGGCAATGAAAATGACAGAGGCAGGAAAATCTAGTTCCGATTTTAAAGGGAGAGAAAAAACCGTATTCGAAATTTACACGCGATTAAATCGTGCCAATAAACATAAAATGGTTCCGATTCCAGTTTGTGAAATTCCAAAAGAATTACTCTAAAGTTTCTTTATCATAGCATTCGATATTCTTAGAAATAATCAGAAGACACTATATATTCAACTTCATTATATCAAATTATTAATTCTCAGAAATTGAATTGTATTCGGAAATGAAAGCAGTAAATTGAATGTGCTTACACTACCCTATTCAATTTATTTGAAAGCACTTTTTTAAGGGTAAGGTAATCCACGATTTCTTGTAAACTTGACTCTTTTTCAGAGTTATCATTATCTTTGATCATTTCTGATAAGTCATTTATTTTTTGAGAAACTAAATGACGTCGCAAATTTAAGATGGTCTCACTTACAATTTGGGCAATGGTTTTATCTTTTCCTTTCACATAGATCTCCATTCGTTCCCAATTGTGAAGCTCATAGCGTTCCTCTTCCATTAATACATGCGTGACAGCGGTTGCAAGTTCTGGATCCAAATCGTTAATAAAAGTTTCTGCTTTGGCTTCAGGGTTTTGATTAAAACGATTTACTACTTCATAATATATCTTTTTAAACTCAGGATTTGTGAATTCAATTTCGTCATCCTGTAAGTCAAGATAAATTTTTTCGTACACTCGAGCTTTATGTATTTCAGGTTTTAACGAAATTTCTCCTTTTTCATCGGCTTCAAGAATTAAATCTTCAAAATCTTCTTCAACATTGCCATACAGTAGAAGAAGTTGGATGATTTTTTGCTCCAATTCAAATTGAACATCTATTTTTTTAGCTTTTTTTTCAGAGGAAACCACTTGTAGTGCCTCCTGTTTTACTTCATCCTTTTTAGAGGAGGCCTTTTTATCTTTTCGAAGTAATTGGGCTAAGGTATTAAACAGCACCTCTTCCGAAATATCCATAATACGGGAACACTCCTTAATGTAAATTTCGCGTTTAATTACATCTGGAATTTTAGCAATGCTGTTAACCATATCGTGTATGGTTTCAGATTTTTTAATTGGGTCGTTTTTAGCTTCTTTTGCTAATAATGAAGCTTTAAAAGTGATAAAATCCTTAGAGTTTTCTTCTAGGTACAGGCTTAAGTCTTCAAGAGAATTTTTTCGTGAAAAGCTATCTGGATCTTCCCCTTCTGGAAAGGTACAGATTTTCACATTCATTCCTTGCTCTAAAATTAAATCTATCCCTCGTAAAGACGCTCGAAGTCCCGCTGCATCACCATCAAATAGTACCGTAATATTTTTAGTAAGCCTATTAATTAATCTAATTTGCTCTGGCGTTAAAGCGGTTCCAGAGGAAGAAACTACGTTGTGGATACCTGTTTGATGAAACTGAATTACATCGGTATACCCTTCTACTAAGTAGCAATTATCTTCTTTTGAAATGCTTTGTTTTGCATTGAAAATTCCATAAAGAACTTTGCTCTTATGGTAAATGTCACTTTCAGGAGAGTTGAGATACTTCGCTGCTTTTTTATCTGAAGTTAAAATACGCCCACCAAAACCAAGCGTACGCCCACTCATGCTTAAAATCGGGAACATCACTCTTCCCTTGAAGCGATCGAATTGCTTTTCACCTTTTACAATAGACAAACCGGTTTTCTCAAGAAATTCAAGTTTATATCCTTTTTTAATTGCGTGACTGGTAAATGCTTCCCAGGAATCTGGTGAGTAACCCAATTCAAATTTCTTAATCGTTTCATCGGTAAATCCTCTTTCTTTAAAGTATGAAAGTCCGATGGCTTTTCCTTCTTCGGTTTTTAATAAGGTGTTATGGAAATAGTTTTTAGCAAATTCACTAACCAAGTAAAGACTTTCACGTTCGTTGGCTTGTTCTTTCTCTTCGTTAGATTGCTCGGTTTCTTCAATTTCAATTCCGTATTTCTTAGCTAGAAATTTAATTGCCTCAGGATAGGTAAAGTGTTCGTGTTCCATTAAAAATGACACCACGTTTCCACCTTTTCCACTACTAAAATCTTTCCATATTTGCTTTACAGGACTAACCATAAAACTTGGTGAACGCTCATCGGTAAACGGACTGAGCCCTTTGTAGTTGCTACCAGATTTTTTTAGCTGTACAAAATCGCCTATTACCTCCTCTACTCGAGCAGCTTCAAAAACATTATCTATAGTAGTTCTACTTATCAATTTATGCTGAATTAATAGTTTGTTGTTACCTATTTTTGGATTTGTAAAAATAGGGATATTAAGAACGAAAAACCTAAGCCTTTACTATTTCAATTAAAATAAAGAGAAACCTACAAGAAGTCCCTAAAAAATGGGAAAGACCTTGCAGGTTAATAAACAAACGAATAATAAAGAGATTCTGGCTACTCCAAATCAAGCCTTAGGCCCAATGAAACATTTCGTTGGTCCACAGCATTATTTTTAAAGATGGTATTAAGGTCGTATTTAGCATAAATTGAGGTGGCTCCCCAACCTATGTAAGTACTTAATCCATAAATAAAATTATTAGTGTTGTAATCAGCTTTCAATTTTTGTTTCTGATTTTCACCATCTTCTTCAAATTTAAGTTTTTGACGAGCGCCTAAATTAATTCCTCCATAACCTCCAATCCCAAACTTAAATTGATTACGAGTTGCATATCGAAAATAATTTTCGTGTTCAATCTTTTTTGAAGGTCCAAATTCAAAATGTATTGGAATTACTAGGTTGTCCATTCTAAATTTTGACTTTTTTAAATCTAGCGGATAGGTTTGAAGTTCCGTTTGTTCCCCAGTATCTACAAAAAGTCTGTTATCGGTTGGTTTAAGTCCGTTAAATTGAAATGCAAGACCATACCTAACTCGCAACCAATTAGAATTGTCGAAAACACGAGTTTTCCAAGTCCACCCTAATTCGGCAAATCGACTACCAGCAACTTTAAAATCTGAATCTTCTAAGGACTCTCCTGATGTTGCGACATTGTTAAATCCAACCGCTATATAACCGTCTGAAGTAGTACGCCTGTCATATTTTTTAACAGTTCCACGAGATCCTTTTCTAACTTTTACCCCAAATATTAAATCGTTATCCACATCTTCTTGACCCCAACCGAAGACAATTGCAGTGCCTGTAATCTTGGTAGAATCCATCCCATTTCTATCTATTAGTGCTAATTGGTTATCAAAAATTGCAATTCTATTATCAATATTTAGCGCGTGTTTCTCGGCAGCTGCTTTTTTTAAATTTTCTGCTTCAGTTTCTGAAACAGAGCCTTCTGAAACTTTCTTATTAATATTTTCGATTTTACTTTTAAGTGCCTCTTTTTCTATTTTCACAGCGTTTTCTTTCAATATGTTCAGTTTTTCAATTTCATTTTTGGTCCAATCAGTGTTTTTTTGTGCTTGAATGAAACCTGTGGAGCAGATCCAAATTGCAAGTGCTGTTGATAGTGTAATTAGTGATTTCATAATTGTTCGATTTTTGATTATTGATGAATGATTTTTTAGTCGGAAGTTTGTAGTTTTTGAGCACTATTTTTCTAATCTAGCTTGCTAAATTTTTAAAATTTGAATAATAAATATTGAATTTTTTCTAGTCGTTCCTTTCTATTACCGCAGTTCTAATTTTTATAAAACCTTCGCCTAGAGCATCGAATACTTTATCGCGGAAACTCTTTTCTAGTTCCCATTCCACTTCCTGTAGCAAGGCGGTGGCATCTACTTTAGATGTGTTGAGAATTTTTTGGGCTTGAATTTCACGGCGCGCTTTATTTAGCAGATTTTCAACTTCAATTATACTTACCTCGTTATGGTTATGCTGTAATTCCTTTACAGATGCAATTACCTCATCTACCTTGGCGTTAATAAGTTCTTCTTCCAACGACTTCTCCTTTTCGGTATTTGCAAGAACTTTAGTTTTATCAATTTTTTTATCAATTTCAGATTTTTTAGTACCCGTTGACAGAGGTGATTCTGGGCTTGACGTCTTTAAATTTGAATTTGAATTTGATTGCAATTTTTCTTTACCCTTATTTTCTTCAAGTTTGTTTACAACAGAAATATATTGTGTAGAAACATATTTTTGAGCATCTTCACTATGCGGAATGATTTTTAAATCGTTATCAATTGTTTTTTCATCTACACTTTCTGTTACAATTTCATCTTTAACTTCAATTGTATTAGTATAGAAAACTGAACTTAAAATGAGGATACCAATAACGCTTGCCGCAACGTAATACCACAATACAGTTTTCTTTTGAGGTTGTTCTGCATCCAGCTTTACTTGTAGCTTATCCCAAGCCTTTTCAGAAGGTTTTAACTCCCTCGATTCTAACTTTTCACGAATATTATCTTCTAATTTATAAGGCGCCATAACTTAAGTTGTTTTGTTGTTTCACTAAATCTTGAAGCATTTTTCGAGCTTTAAAAAGCTGTGACTTAGATGTATTCTCACTTATTTGCAATAACTCTGCAATTTCCCCGTGTTTGTATCCTTCAACTGCATAAAGCACAAAAACAGTTTTATAGCCATCAGGAAGATTATCTATAATTTTCTGAATTTCATTAGTTTCCAACTCCGTTTTGATATAAGTTGAATGCTGGGTTGTATTATCAATTTCCTGTTCAGAAACAAAGTGTAATTTTTTGTCTTTCCGCAGTTGAGAAATACTTTCGTTTACCATAATTCTACGAATCCAACCTTCAAAACTTCCTTCATTATTATAGTTACATAAATGGGTAAAGACTTTAAAAAAACCTGAAAGCATTACCTCCTCTGCTAACTCGATATTTTTTAAATACTGTCTACAAACGCCTAACATTTTAAGGGCAAACATATCATACAGCTCTTTTTGAGCTCGGCGATCGCCATTACCTGCTTTGGCTATTAACTTTGAATAATTTTTATGTAATGAGATAATTTTCAAAATACGCTTCGCTGACTAGGGCTTCTATTTATATAGACGCAAGTTTTTGAGAAATGGTTGTCTGAGGAATGAAAAAGTTTTCTAACTTCAGCAATAGCGAACTGTAAGAAGCGCAAAAAAAGAGCTTAGTATAAAAATTTGGTCGAGCCTGAAGCTTGATTATTAAAAAATCATCTTTAATTTGACTAAAGATTTTATTTAAAAATAAATATGAAAGTTTAATCGTTAGGCTACTGTTTTCTGAATACGGAATACTATTTCTTTCTATCAATAACGTAATTAACCATCAACTCTAGGGATTCTTTATAAGGAGAGTTTGGATAAGAATCTAAAAGTTGCAACGCCTCTTGCTGATAGTCTTTCATTCTAGTAACCGCATATTCAAGTCCACCGTTGTTTTTCACGAAAGCGATCACTTCATTTACGCGCTTTTTGTCTTTATTGTGATTCTTTACTGAATTGATAAGCCATTTCTTATCCTTAGGTGAAGCATTATTTAGAGCGTAAATTAAAGGTAGTGTCATTTTCTGTTCCTTAATATCTATCCCTGTAGGTTTGCCGATATGTTCATTTCCGTAATCGAATAAATCATCTTTTATCTGAAACGCGGTTCCTATAAGTTCCCCAAATTTTCGCATTTTCTCTACCTCATCATCCGGAGCCATAACCGAGCGAGCACCCATTGCACAACAGGCGGCGATTAAAGTCGCTGTTTTCTGACGGATAATTTCAAAGTAAACTTCTTCTGTGATATCGAGTTTACGTGCTTTTTCAATTTGAAGTAATTCGCCTTCACTCATTTCACGAACAGCGACAGAGATAATTTTAAGTAAATCGAAATCATTGTTATCAATAGAAAGTAACAAACCTTTGGAAAGGAGGTAATCCCCAACTAGTACGGCAATTTTATTTTTCCAAAGCGCATTTATGGAGAAAAATCCACGGCGGCGATTACTGTCGTCTACTACATCGTCGTGCACTAAGGTTGCTGTATGTATAAGTTCGATAACAGAAGCTCCACGATAAGTGCGTTCATTAACATTACCTTGCCCGGTCATTTTCGCGATAAGGAATACAAACATGGGTCGCATTTGTTTCCCTTTGCGATTTACTACATAATGTGTAATTCGATTTAGCAGAGAAACTTTTGAAGACATAGATTGTGAGAACTTTTTTTCAAAAAGCTCCATTTCCTTATCAATCGGTAGTTTAATGCGCGAGACTATCTTCATAAAGCTTCAAAGATAGTTAAAAATGAATGATGATTTTCAAGTGAAATCAGCCGAGAATGATTTAAATAAATAAACATATATCCAATATTTAACACTGCTTTTTTAAATCTCATTCTCCTAACATTTCACACAAATCTTAATTAAATTGATAAAAAAATGAGTTTTACATCAAAAAACATATGTGAAGAAAATCAATTTCACATCAATATTAATAAAAAAATAAGGATGTGAGCCGTGGTGTTAAAACCTCCAAAAGCCCTGTAAAATCTGTTATCAATCTATGCATTTGGAGAAATTAATTTTATTACTAATAATATTTACAATGAAAAAAATTACTTTTTTAGCTGAATTATTTGCAGGTTTTGCAATGAATGCTCAAACTGTTTTCTTTGAAGACGACTTTAACGATGAAGATGTTTCCGATTGGGAAGTTTATGATGAAGATGGTGACGGAAACAATTGGGGGGATATCTTTGTAGTTACAGATTCAGATGGAAACCCTGTTACTCCTATTTCTTTAATTTCAAGATCTTGGCAATCTAACCCATTAACTCCAGACAACTGGATCGTTTCTCCAGCAATCGACTTATCAACTGCTTCTGGAAGTGTTGAATTGAGCTGGAAGGTTTCAGCTGCTGCTGCAACATGGGATAATGAAAAATACAGTGTTTAAGTTGGTACAAGTGGTGATATCACTGACCTAGGAGCTTCTAACGTTACTTTTACTGAAGTTTATGATGATCCAAATGATGCTGGAACTCAATACACTCGTACTTTAGATGTTTCAGAATTTACTGGTGAAACTATCTACGTTACTTTTAGACATCACGATGTTACTGATATGGATTACATCTCTATTGACGATGTAATGGTATCTGGAGTTTTAGCTGTAGGAACTAACGAATTTAAAGGATTCCAATATTGAGTTGCTAATAACGCATTAAATCTTTCATCTAGCACTAAAATGAATAACATTGCTCTTTACAATATGTTAGGACAGCAAGTTGTTTCTCAAAAATTAAACAACACTAATGAATCTGTAAACATTTCTGAATTACAATCAGGTGTTTACATCGCTACTGTTTCTATCGATGGAGCTAGCAAGTCATTTAAAATTGTAAAGAACTAATTTACATTTTAGCATAAATGGAAAAGAGCGGCCTATAGCCGCTCTTTTTATTTACTGTTTGTTCGCCAATTGTCCGCAGGCAGCATCAATATCTTTTCCTCTACTTCGTCTTACCGTAACAGGGATATAGTTGTGTTCTAAAGCCTCTATATAATCGTCGATAACGGTTGATGAAGCTTGTTGGAAATTCCCATCGTCAATCGGGTTGTATTCAATAATATTTACTTTACACGGCACATATTTACAGAAAGCCACAAGCGCCTGTATATCTTCCCATTTATCATTTATATCCTTCCAAACAATGTATTCGTATGTAATTTTACGATTGGTTTTACTGTACCAATACTCTAGCGACTCTCTAAGGTCTTCTAAGGTAAAGCTTTTAGCAAATGGCATAATTTGCTCTCTAGTTTCTTGAACTGCAGAATGCAAAGAAACAGCAAGGTTGAATTTCACTTCATCATCAGCGAGCTTTTTAATCATTTTAGGTACTCCAGAGGTGGAAACGGTGATACGCTTAGGCGACATCCCTAAACCTTCGTCACTAGTGATCTTTTCAATTGATTCTAGCACGTTTTTATAGTTCATCAACGGTTCGCCCATTCCCATAAAAACAATGTTGGAAAGCGGTTTGTTATGATACAACCTACTTTCTCTATCTATAGTAACCACTTGATCGTAAATTTCATCTGGGTTTAGATTTCTCATTCGCTTTAACCTAGCGGTTGCACAAAACGAACAATCTAAACTGCACCCAACTTGCGAAGAAACACAAGCAGTAGTTCTGTTTTTAGTGGGTATCAACACAGATTCTACCACAAAGTCGTCAAACAACTTTACGGCATTTTTTATAGTTCCATCACTACTTTTTTGAAAGTGATCGACTTTAATGTGATTTATAACGAAATTCTCGTTAAGATGTGCTCGCAGTTCTTTTGAAAGATTAGTCATATCGTCAAAACTATGACTTCCTTTACTCCATAACCATTCATAAACCTGCGTCCCACGGAAGGCTTTGTCGCCAATGCTAACAAAGAAATCTCTAAGTTCTTCTTTTGATAAGGCTCGTATATCTTTCTTCTGTCCTGTCATGCTGCAAAATTAGGGTTTTTAAAACAAAAAAGCCTCTTTTCCAAATTGGATTAGAGGCTTTTGATTATATAGAAATTAGAGGAGGTTAGTGTTTAACTACAATCTTTTTTGTCATTGAATCGTTGTTGTCCTGGTTTACAAGGTAAAGAAAATAAATACCTTCCGATATATTATCTACTATTATTGTATTCATCGTATTCGATAATGATCCTGAGTTTATTTCTTGCCCTATTACATTAAACAACTGATATCTTAAATTAGGATAGCGATTGTTTAAAACTGTTAACGTAGTACTGGCAGGATTTGGGTAGATTAATAGTTTCCCCAAATCTTCAAAATCAGGTACATTAAGATTGTTTTGTAGAGTTTCTATACTTGTTTGTCCAGATTCAATTGGGTCTAACCAATCAACCAATCTAGTTTCAGGAGTTGTGCCGGAATTCCAAGACACACCAAATCTACCATATAAATCGTAGCCGTTATTTGTTTCTAATCCTAAACAAGCCGATTCCCCAGCGTATAGCTGACCTATAATTTTACCGTTCTCATTAAATAATGGTGAACCTGAAGAGCCGCTTTCCGTGGTTCCTATTTCCCAACCATTTCCAGAACCTTGAGACCCACCTCCAATAATCCATGCTTTAGTTCCGTTGGCATCAATTTTTTGAGCCCCAGAATCGTCTCTACAAACTTTCATAATATCTCCTTGAGGATGGTGTATCCCTACTTCAAATAATGGGTCGGTATCTAAATTATCCCAACCTGCAAAAGCAACGTCCCAAGAATTTGGAATATCATCATATAATTTCACAAGAGCAAAGTCGCTTAAGCTATTGTTGGCTTTTAATTCTGCACCACTTATGGTAAAGTTTGTTTGTATATCACTACTGTCTCCTCCAGTTCCACAAACAGGGTTTGGGCTTACCCAATTAAAACGCACAGTCCAAAAGGAAGGGTCGCTATTATCAAGACAATGGTTAGCAGTAAGCAAATAAGGTGTTTTATCGTTTCGGGTGTTATTGATTAATGCAGACGAACATAACAATCCATTTCCAAGATTTAGTAAGGCAACAGATTTTTTTAATAAATCTTTTTTCTGATCGAAGTCATTACCAACTGAACAATTAACATCGTAATTACAATCGCCAGACTCATTTATTCCTCTAGAATTATTGAGCATAGTATTTATTGCAGTCATTCTGTATCCGTGAATCACACTCCTTAATTGAAGTTCTGGTTCTCCTTCTACGTTTGGAGGTTGGTAATATTCTATCCAAAGAATATCTCCTTCAACAAACCAAGTACCTATCCGGCCATCATCACGATTTTGATGACTAGTAAACGTTGAAGTTATATCGGTATGTTCATTATTAAAAAGTTGCAATCTAGAACCTGCAGGTAAATAAAACTTATCGAAATTCACGCTCAAATTTACCGCTTCTGAAGACTGAATCGTTGCCTGCCATATTTTACCTCCATTGGGTAATACAGTCCAAAGACCGTTATTTTGCATATCTAATCTAACAGGAATTTCAATACCATATCGCCAAGGCATGCTTTTATCTTGATCGTTTAACTTGTCTTCTCTAATTATAGTTTCTAAATCTATAGCAGGTAACTCGACTATACTGGGTGTGGATTCCATATTCAATCCCCAACTAACAGGTAGCGGTTCTCCATCACCTTGTGAAAAGGCGTAAAGAAAGGAGAAGCATAAAATGAAGAAAAGAGTAGTTTTTTTCATTCAAATATCCGGTTAGTCTTAAATAGAAGAGACTAAGGTAATTTTTTATTTCCACATTTGAAAACCAAAGACTTACAAATACGCTATACTAACTTTAATTATTTGCAAAATATTCAAGATATCCCACAATCATGGTGATAGGATTAGGATATTATTTAAAAATTAGGAATAAAAAAATCCCGATTTTAGGTCGGGATTTTTCTGATATCTTAAACAGTTATTAGATGATTAACATTGCATCACCATAAGAGTAGAAGTTATATTTTTCTTTAATTGCTTCCGCATAAGCTTCTTTAAGGAAATCGTGACCAGCAAAAGCTGCAGCCATCATCATTAAAGTAGATTTTGGAGTGTGGAAATTCGTAATCATCGCATTTGCTATACTGAAATCATAAGGAGGGAAAATAAACTTATTTGTCCATCCACTATATGGATTTAAGCGGAAGTTTGATGAAACAGAACTTTCTAAAGCTCGCATAGCAGTAGTACCTACAGCACAAACACGCTTTTTACGCTCTAGACCTGCATTAACTATATCTGCTGTTTCTTGACTGATACTCATTTCTTCTGAGTCCATTTTGTGCTTAGAAAGGTCTTCAACTTCAACAGAGCTAAAAGTACCTAAACCAACGTGTAAAGTAACTTCAGCCATATTCACACCCTTAATTTCTAAACGCTTTAAAAGGTGTTTTGAAAAGTGTAATCCTGCAGTTGGAGCAGCAACAGCACCCTCAACTTTTGCGAATATCGTTTGGTAACGCTCAGCATCTTCTGGCTCAACGTCTCTCTTTATGTATTTTGGAAGTGGTGTTTCCCCTAATTCAGTTAATTTATTTCTGAATTCTTCATAAGATCCGTCAAAAAGAAAACGAAGTGTTCTTCCGCGACTTGTAGTATTATCAATAACTTCAGCTACAAGAGTTTCATCATCACCGAAATAAAGTTTATTTCCAATTCTAATCTTTCTAGCTGGATCTACTAAAACATCCCAAAGACGCGTTTCTGAATTTAATTCTCTAAGAAGAAAAACTTCAATACGCGCTCCTGTTTTTTCTTTATTCCCGAATAATCTCGCTGGGAATACTTTAGTGTTATTTGTTACTAACACATCGTCTTCCTCAAAATAATCGATTAAATCTTTAAATAATTTATGCTCAATAGTTCTCGCTTTTCTGTCGAGTACCATCAATCTAGATTCGTCACGGTTTTCTGCAGGATATTCTGCTAATAATTCTGGTGGAAGTTCAAAATTGTAATGTGATAGTTTCATTCCCATAATGCGTCTTGTCTTAAGGTTTTTAAAAGGTTGCAAATATACAACCTCAAGATAGGCGTTGTCAAGTAATTAGCACTTTATTTTGATTACACCCTATGTTTGCTAGGCTTGCAGAGAGCCGTAAAAAGGTTTATTTGTTAAATGATTGCCAATATTATGGGTGCCAAAAAATCTAAAATTTTTATTTAGCAAGAAAACTTCAAATGCCATTTATGGAATTAAAGCTAAATCAATTCCAAATTTTTGTAAGTCATTCCAAAAATTTGGGTAAGATTTTGATACAACCTCTGCATTATTAATTGTGAGATTAGTCTTCAAAAATAATGGTGCAAATGCCATCGCCATTCTATGGTCTTGATAGGTTTCTATTACAGCATTCGTTTTTATTGAAGTAGCACGCTTTAGAGTTAATGAGTTTTCATCTACTTCTACTGTTGCACCTAACTTTTCTAGCTCAGTTTTTAAGGCAAAAAGTCTATCTGTTTCTTTGATTTTTAAGGTGTGTAGTCCTGTTAGTTTACAAGCAATTCCCAATCCAAAACAGCTTACCGAAATTGTTTGAGCTAAATCTGGGGTGTTTGATAAATCGAGGCTTAAACAATCTTGTAATCGAGTTTCAATTTTCGAAATTGTTATAGATTTCTCTACATCATTAAATACGGTTTTAACGCCCAATGCGCGATAAATTTCATCCAAAGCTGCATCGCCTTGTATACTACCTTGTATATAACTCTTTAAAACTATCTTATTTGTAGCATTTACCCCCGAAAGTGCAACTAAGCTATAAAAATATGAAGCAGAGCTCCAATCAGATTCTACAACTAGAGATATATCTTGAATGTTTTTTGTTGAAGAAATAGTTATTTCATTTTTGTTGAATTGGGCCTTTACACCTATTCTCGTCAACAATGAAAGTGTCATTTCTATATAAGGAAGTGAAGTGGTTTTTCCTTCTAATGTAACATTCAATCCATTTTGAAGCATGGGCGCCACCAGCATTAATGCCGATATATACTGACTGCTAACGTTAGATTGAATTGACACATTGGTTTTCTGAAGATTTCTTCCCTTTATCTTTAAAGGAGGAAAACCATCATTTTTAAGATATTCTATCTCAGCCCCTATGCTTCTAAGCGCATCTACAAGAATTGCTATAGGGCGTTCTTGCATTCGCTTACTTCCGGTGAGTGTGATTTCGGCAGCTTCTTTTACAGCAAAATAAGCTGTAAGAAATCTCATTGCCGTACCTGCATGATGTACATCTACTTCTCCATTAGCAACTTGAAGTCCTTTTTTAAGCACCTCAGTATCGTCACTATCTGAGAGATTTTCAATTGAAATATTAGGAAACTGCGCTTGAAGAATCAACAATCTATTCGATTCGCTTTTAGAGCCACTAATATTAATTTCAACAGAATTATTACTCGTCTGTATGCCGCGAGTGTGAAAACTTCCTGATTCTAGGACAGCCTTCATTATCTTTGTTCTTTCTCTTTAATCTTAGCTCTAAATTTTCCGAAGGTTACAAAGAAACCATACACAAAGCCCGCACCGAGAAGTGTAAGCATAAACACCAACGGGTTTCTTTCGGTAAAATAAGCCATGTCAAAACCTTCTATTGCCCACTTAATTAAAGCAAACAAAATAGCAAAGGACACTGCTAGTGATATTACCGATTTCCAAAAACCTTTGGTGTTTATTACTTTCTTAAACATTTACTTTAATTTTTCGTTGTTGTGGTGCCTATCGTGATCGCGCTTTGTCTTAATATCTAGTTTTTTATTAAAAGCTTCTTCAAGATCTACGCCTGTTTGATTTGCAAGACAAAGCACTACAAAAATAACATCTGCTAGCTCCTCGCCCAAATCTTTATTTTTATCGCTTTCCTTTTCGCTTTGCTCCCCATATCGACGGGCAATAATTCTAGCTACTTCCCCTACCTCTTCAGTAAGTTGAGCCATATTAGTAAGCTCGTTAAAATAACGAACACCATGTTCTTTTATCCAAACATCTACTGCTTTTTGTGCGTTTTTTATATCCATTATGCTTTTGAAAGTACTACTTTTTCGTTTTCTTTTGCTATTAAAAGTTCAAAGAATTTTTTTAAGTTCCCATAATCTTCCGCTGCGATATACGATTGATTTATTGCAAATTCAACCGATAGCTGAAGTTTGTTTCCTGCCTGTGAAATTAAATAACGATAAGTGCCTTGGTTTTCACCTAAATTATAAACCACATTTTCAGGTAGCGACTCAACATTATAACCTTCTGGCAGCGATATAGTAACAATATATCTATCCTTAATCGGATATCCAAAATCTATTGGATACAAGCGAGTTTCAGTTTTAAAAGGAGTTTCTTCTGTAGCTAAAAATACCATAGGCGAAAAATAAAGTTTTCCTGCAACATCTTCTACTAAGTCCATAGCTTCAAAATCGTATTTTAGAGATACCGGGGCACCAGGGGAAGCTAAATTTTCGAACTCTAAGTTAGCTAATTCTGCTGGAGTTAAATCTTTTTCTATTTTTTTTCGCTGTGCATCTTCATTTAAACTTTTAAAATCTGAGCGGTATTTAAATGCATAATTTCCAGTAAATCTACTTTGGTTTTTTCCAGTAAGCATTAAATCTGGAGTAATTTCAGCAGCTATCATCGTACTTTTTACAGCAGGAATTATTGAGCTTAACGATACCCAACTCGAAGTTCCATCTTTCTTTACAACACGACCTTTCCAATTTTGAATACTAGACTTTAAAACACCTATTTCAGCATCTTTATTTGTCGCATCTAACAATAATATTCCTTGAGGCAGTTGTACCCCAGCAATTACATAGTTAAAACCATTACGCGTAGGAAAAAGTGGAATTCCATGAGATTTTGTACTAACCAACACTGGATTGGCTTCCAAATTCGCGTGGCGAAGCATAGCCACCAACATTAGATTAATATCGGCTGCATTTCCTGAGCCCTTTTTATAGGCATCTCTAACTCCTTCATTGGTATAATAACCATTGTAGCCATTCCAAGTCATTTTATTTAATACGAAAGAAAAAATACGTCCAATTTTTTCTTCAGAAGAACTAACCCCTTGAAGAATATTGTTTAAGTCTTTTTCAAAATAGTTTTTACGTTCTAATTCAGCTCCAAATAAATCTACTCTATATATACTTTTTGAAACATCTTCCCAATTAGTAGCATAGGTTTTTAACGGCGAACCAGGAAAGTCTATGTAACTCATCTCAAACTGTAAGGCTGTGGTGTAATTGTTTAAGTTACCTACAAACGCTTCTTCTTTTAAAGCAGGTACATTTTCCAAATCTACTGTATAAGTATCTTCCTTAAACTTAATTTCTCTAGTTATAGTTTCTCGAATACTTTTTCCAAAAGTTCTTGTATCCATTGGTTCTAGTTGTCTAAAACTCATACTTCTTTCTCTAGTAAATTTATCTACTTTATATGGCTCCCACCCTCTTTGGTGTGTTTTATAAATGAAATATTCTGGTGTTTTAAAAACCATATTCACCTTCTCTATCGGAATGATTTCCTGAAACCTAAACTCATCTATATTAAAGATAAATGGTGAATTAATAGTGTACTTATACTCTATTACAGCACCTTCGCGAACAGCGGGCATCGTAATTTTTGTCTGTGTGAGGTACTTAGAAGTTTCTTCTTCAAAAATTCCATCTTTTCGAAGTTTTTCGTCTTGTACCTTTCCATTTTCGTCCAAGTAATACGTGTTTCCTCTCAGTCCTAGCAGTTTGTCTTCCCCTTCACCCTTGTACAAATTAATTTCGGCGTTTGCCCAATCAAAACCTTCTTTGTTGTAAATCTTTACTCTTTCGAAGTAATCGGTAACCATATACCATCCGGAATCTTGATTGTATTGAAATTCGGTTTTTACTTCTCGATACAACACTGCAGCGTTTGCAGAAGGATCTGTAGGGTGTTCTTTTTGAAGTAATTCTTCTTTAGAAACCTTTCCAAATCTATAGTCTTGCGCTACTGAAATATTCAAAAAGCACATAGTAATTATTACTGAAAGTAGATTAGTTTTCATAAGTGATAGTTAGTTATTGAACGTTTTGTTTTAAAAGAATTTTGGTTTTATCAAGCCTCGCAATAGATCTTAAAAAATCACGATATTCTTCATATTCATTTGGAGGATACTCTCCTTCTTCAATACGAAGCTTTCGACTGTATATTAATTTATTTTCATCGGTTTCATTGAAGCTAACTTCGTATTTCCCAAATTTGGTTTCCAAAGCCAAATCTTCTGGCAGGCCGTCAATGCTGAAATTTTCTGGAAGAGCTACTTCAACAGTATCTACATCAATAAATCCGTGACGGATAAATAGGTTTTGTTTCCTATCATCAATTCGTGGAGGTATGTATTTATTTTGATTGAAAATATTTGGACAAAAGAGAAAATCTTCTCCAACTGGGTTGGCGTAATTTGGAACTGAAACTTCAATATTTTCAGTAAAAATCACTTCTTCTCTATCATTTTTGAATTTAATGTCATCTACAGTAAACCCATTTACATAACTCCATCTCTTTTTGTAAAATCTATCTATATCTTCTTGTTTTTGTTTTGGAAGAAGATACTTGCTGTCGTATTGCATCCCTTCAGAAACACCTTTAAAATGCGCAGTAACATTCCCTTGAGCATCTACTGTAAGATTAGTGAAGTTGGTTTGTAAGTTTTCTTGAGTTGTATACGTTTTGGTACGGGTAACTTTTCCTCCTTCAGGAGTCATTATTAATACATCTCGATTATCTGTAAAATCTCCTAAATAACCATAAGGTGTATCTTGACTTGTGCATTCTAACCAAGTATAACCATCATCTTCTGGAATGGCGAGTATAGCGTGATTAAACCAAGGCGTGGCAAAGTTTTCTTCAATCTCCATTATGTTCTCCCCTGCATTTACCAAGGTATAATATGAAGGCACACCTGCAACTTCAAGAAGAGATTTTGTATACATCGTCAACGCCTTGCAATCGCCATAACTTAACTTATCTACATCCGAAGCAGGCATAGGTTTCCATCCACCAATACCTATTTGAATGCTTACATAACGAACTTTATCTTGTACAAATTGGTATATTTTTCTTGCTTTTCCTTCGTTTGTAGTTTCGTTTGCTACTAAACTTCTAACCTTTGCTTTTGTTCCTTCGGGAAGATCACTTACATCGGCTAGGAGCTTATTATCCAACCAACTACCAAATTTTTGCCAGTTCTCACTTGTTCCGGCTGTACCTTTTAATTTAAAATTTTGCAACGCAACCATAACGTGAGGCAATATGCTTCTACTCGATGGGCTGTGTTCTTCTAGGCGAACTGCCTTCAAGTTCACAGCTGTAAAAGTAAGTTCGTTGTCGGTATCTGAAATTGAAATATCAAAATCTTCAATATTTCTTGCGCTGTAGTTTGGCTTATTTAATGGATTGTATTTAATCGTAAACACACTCTTTTGAGTGCTTTCGGCGTATCCACCTAAGGGTTGCCAAGGCTGTATAAAAGCAGAGTCGCCACTTTCGGCTTCACTTTCATAAACTACTATATAGGGGTAGGTAGTAGGCGTGTAATTTAAATAAAGCACACGGTCGTCACTATAAATACTTATCCCAGTTCGACTTACATCGTTAAAATCTTTCTTTTTAAAACTGGCAATTTCTTTCCCAAAAGCATTGTATATCCAAACTCTAATGTTTTTTACCTTAGAATTGTCGTCGTAGTATTCATAAAGGTTTGTATCGCCATTGCCCATTTTATTTAAAACGGCAATAACACGGCGCTTCGTTGTTTTAACTGTATTAATATTAGTAACATCTAAGGCAACATTCTCGTCTATTAACACACTATTAGAATATTCCAACAACTCCTTATTAATAGAGGTTATTGAAAATTCGTTTTGGGCGAATGTTATAGCTGTGCAAAGAAGTAATACAAGGCAGGTAATTTTTTTCATAATCGGCTTTACAGCGGACCAATATATGAAACTTATAAAAGTTAAAAAAAGGTTAAAGGAATTATTCTCTGTTTTTTGAATCAATCCAAATTGTAACAGGCCCCTCGTTTATTAAACAAATATCCATCATCGCGCCGAAGCTTCCAGTTTTAACCTTCTTATTGGTGATGTTTTCTAACTGCAGAATAAATTCTTCATACAAGGGAATTGCAATTTCGGGCCTAGCTGCTTTTATAAACGATGGGCGGTTTCCTTTTTTTGTACTTGCGTGAAGTGTAAATTGGCTTACTACTAAACACTCACCTTCAACATCTTGCACAGAGAGATTCATAGCGTCGTTTTCATCAGAAAAAATCCTCATTTTAGCTATTTTACTAGCCAACCAATCTATGTCTTCTTGAGTATCCTCGGCTTCTATTCCTATTAAAATAAGCAAACCTTGATTGATTTCAGAATAAATTTTTCCTTCAATGGTAACTGATGCTTTTTTAACCCTTTGAATTAATGCACGCATTATGATTTAATACTTTTTGTAATTGAATATTTACTTTTCATTGTTATAAATATCTTTTCGGAAGTGTTCTTCTTCGCCTTCTAAAATTTGCAGATAACTTTTATATCGAGACCAGGCTATTTCCTCTGTTTCTAATGCCTCTTTTACAGCACAATGGGGTTCTTCTAAGTGAAGACAGTTGTTAAACTTGCAATGCTCTTTTAATTCAAAAAACTCTGGAAAGTAGTCTCCTAATTCTTCTTTATCAATTTCTACCACACCAAAGCCTTTAATGCCGGGAGTATCAATAATCTGCCCGCCAAAAGAAAGGTCGAACATTTCAGCAAAAGTTGTAGTATGTTGTCCTTGTAAGTGCTGTTCAGAAATTTTTGAAGTTTTTAAATCTAATCCAGGCTCAATTGCATTTACCAAAGTAGACTTCCCAACACCACTATGTCCTGAAAACATTGTTACCTTGTCCTTCATTATGGCTTTTACCTTATCGATATTCTTGCCTGTAGTGGCTGAAATACCTATACATTCGTAACCAATATTTCGATATACTGCTGCTAGGTACTTTATTTCAAGCAATTCGTCTTCGTCGTACGTATCAACTTTATTAAAAAGAAGTACAGCGTTAATATGATAAGCTTCTGCCGTAACTAAAAATCGATCTATAAAAGTGGTAAACGTTGGTGGGTTGTTAAGGGTTATTAGTAAAAACGCAACATCGATATTTGATGCAATAATGTGTGTTTGCTTTGAAAGGTTAACCGATTTACGAATGATATAGTTTTCACGCTCTTCAATATGCTTTATCACACCTACCGTTTCATCTCCTTTGTTATCCACATCAAACAATACGTGATCGCCTACCGCTACAGGGTTTGTGCTTTTTATCCCGCCAATGCGAAATTTCCCTTTAATACGACAATCGTAAAAAGTTCCATCTTCTGCCTTAACAGAATACCAACTTCCGGTAGATTTATAAACTATGCCTTTCATTATAATTCATTGATTCAATGTTTAGTATTCAAGATTTACGAAAATACTCAATAATTTTTACGACTCTATTCATTAATCACCTTTTTCTGATGGTTAATAGATTCTTGATGAATAGCTTTATATATTTTTAAAATAAATTCTTCACTGAGGTTGTTTTCTTCTCCTTCTAAAATCATTTTTCCTAAAATCTCATTCCATCGCTTTGTTTGCAGAATGGCTACATTGTTTTTCTTTTTCAACAAGCCAATTTTATCGGCAATCCTCATACGATTCCCTAGAGAATCGATTAATTGACGGTCTATTACATCTATTTGTGTACGTAGTGTTGCTAGCTTGTTGTTAAACTCAACGGCATCACCTTCTTGTTTTCGAATTCTAAGATCGACCGTCATCTTATCTAAGGTTGTTGGCGTAATCTGTTGTGCAGCATCACTCCAAGCATTATCAGGGTCGTAATGCGTTTCAACCATTAAGCCATCGTAGTTTAAATCTAAAGCTGTTTGGCAAAGTTCAAAAATGATATCCCTTCGTCCTGCAATATGCGAAGGATCTAATATTAAGGGTAAATCTGGAAATTTATTTTGAAGGTCAATAGGGATTTGCCATTCAGGATTGTTTCTATAGCGAGTTTTCTCATAAGTTGAAAATCCACGATGAATTACCCCAAGTTTCTTTACGTCTGATGCGTAAAATCGCTCAACAGCGCCTAACCATAAGGCTAAGTCTGGGTTAACGGGATTCTTTATCAAAACAATTTTATCGGTTCCTTTTAAAGCATCAGCAATTTCCTGAACAATAAAAGGTGAAACAGTTGTTCTTGCTCCTACCCATAGTATGTCTACATCGTGCTTTAACGCTAAATCTACGTGATTGGCGTTTGCTACCTCGGTAGCAGTCATTAAACCTGTTTCTTGTTTTGCTTTTTGAAGCCACTTTAATCCTAAAGCGCCAACACCTTCAAAGTTTCCAGGTCTTGTACGAGGCTTCCAAATTCCTGCACGTAATACCGTGGCGTCAGTTTGTTTTAACTGATGCGCTATTTTCAAAACTTGTTCTTCTGTTTCTGCACTACAAGGTCCTGCAATCACCAAAGGATGAGAGAGCTCCATAGCGTTCAACCAATTGCGCAATGATTTAGTGTTTTCCATATACTAAACTTTAAATTCTAATAGGGTTTTGTACCTCCAAACAAAACATTTGCAAAGTAAACACATTACAATGTTTTAAAGATAATTAGCCAACTATAATATTAGTTATCTTGATATTAAACTGTTATTATTTCTTTTAAATAAAAAAAGTCCCAGAAATTTTCCGGGACTTTAAATGTTTTATAATACAATTAACTACACAACCATCCCGCTCCTATTTTATAAAATAGAATTGCCAAAGGTTAATGATGTTAAAAATCGTGTTCATCTTGTAATAATATAGTGCTAAGGTAAACATTTATGTATTGTTAAAAAGACTTAATTTGCCATTTTATTAAACTCTTTGAAAATTTCTACAATCTAAAAAGTTTAAATGCGTTCATTGTGTAACTTTGCTCAACTTATTTCAATATGTCTATTAAAGTAGAAAATATAACCAAAACCTACGGCGAACAAAAAGCGCTGAACAATGTTTCATTTTCAGTAGAAAAAGGTGAAATTGTTGGTTTTCTTGGCCCTAATGGTGCTGGAAAATCTACAATGATGAAGATTTTAACCACCTATATTCCTGCTTCGGAAGGTGTTGCAATTGTAAATGATTTTGAAGTATCTAAAGACGATATTTCAGTTAAAAAGAGTGTAGGATACTTGCCTGAGCACAACCCTCTTTATTTAGATATGTACGTTCGGGAATACCTTCTTTTTAATGCAGGTATATATAATATTCCAAAATCTGAGGTTGAAAGTGTTATTGAAAAAACCGGGCTTACCCCTGAAGCAAATAAAAAAATTGGACAACTTTCAAAAGGATACAGACAACGAGTTGGATTAGCAAATGCACTTCTTCACGATCCAGATGTTTTAATACTTGACGAACCTACAACCGGTTTAGACCCTAACCAGTTGATTGAAATACGTCAGCTAATTAAGAATGTTGGGGAACATAAAACAGTGCTGCTTTCTACCCATATTATGCAGGAAGTGGAAGCTATTTGCGATCGTGTGATTATTATAAATAAAGGAGAAATTGTTTTAGACAAGAAACTCGCCGACCTTAAAAAGAACAAGCAACAAATTATTGAAGTAGAATTCGACTATCGTGTTGAAGATGTTGCCTTACAACAACTTCCCAAAATTGATAAGGTTGAGAACTCTATAGGTTTTGTATATCAGCTATACTTCAATACCGAACAAGATATGCGAGGAAAAGTTTTTGATTTTGCGCACGACAATGGCTTAAAAATCCTTCAACTGCATCAGAAAAACACAACCTTAGAAAGGCTGTTTACCGAACTTACTACTCAAAAATAAGTCTACCACGATATAACTCTTCAACTTCCACTACAGGAGGTTTATTTTTAGATATAACATCGCCCAAACCGACAATTTTTCCTTTAATTGATTGTTGAGGGTTTACCACCATTGGTCCCGCACTTCGGTGATATACATTTAAATTTTGAACTACTAAGTCTTCTGAATAAATTCTACAATCACTAGCATACAATCCAAAACTAGCATTTGTAGCTTTTCCACTTAAGTAAAACTTAGAAAGCCCATTTGCCGAAACTGTTAGGTTTTCTACCTCTAGATTAATTTTAAAATCGCCATTCGTATGATACTCATCTTCCATCCCAAAATCTTCCGAAAGCAAACTCAATTTGGGATATCTCAAAACACCAATGCTCTCAGTTAAATACCCCGTACTACTGCGAATTTCAGTAAGATTTGGAGAGGTTACAAAAATTTTTGTCAGGCCGTAATCTCGAACTAGATTACAGGAATTGTGATTATATATTTTGAGCACACCATCCACAACTGAAACCTCAACATCGCTTAACAAGTTTTCACCTGTTTCCACCACAACTTTTTGCTCTTCTCCTTGCTGTACGATAAGTTTTGTTCGCTGAGCAACTAGAACTTTGGTAAACTCGGGAACACCAACTTCAGTTTGTATTATATCTCCAGCGGTTTGCGTACAGTTCCAACCAGAATCTGAATTGCAGCTAACCGTTAGTAACACTATTAATAGATATGCTATTTTCTTCATTTTTTTCGTACTTAAAGCCTATACCCAATTCCAAATTCAACAGCTTCGGCCTTTGCCCAATGTGCGTGCAATGTTATTGCTGCAAACACCTTATCGTCAAAGAAATATCGTTTTAATCCTAATCGATTATAAACCCTATTTTCAAACTCATAAGGCCAGTAAACATAATACCCTAACTGACTTACAAAAGCAACTTTATTAAAACGCCATTCGTGACCAATAAAAGCCCCAACACGCTTATAATCTTCATCCCCAGACAGGCCGTCTTCAGGATAGGCTATTGAACGATATTTAATCAATTCTTTTAAAAACATTGAAAAGTAAATATCAACACCTGCTGTAAAGGTGCTTTTATAATTGATTCTTTTATCTACAAATGCTGAAATTACATAGAAAGGCTCCTGACCTAAACCTATTACATCACTTTCGTTTATACCAGTTCTAAAAGCAAGATTATATTTGAATTTTTCGGCATAAGTTCTACTAAGGGAATCTTCTTTTTTAATATACTCGGGAAATTCTTTGTAATCTAATTGATAGCTCAAACCTGCGTTTAATGCAAAGGTGTTGGTACTATTATTAGGTGCTTTTAAATTTGCATTACTGTAGTGAATGAGTGTGAAACCTGCGTGGAAACCTAGACCTTTCCAAATATTTTCACGCACAAAATTTCCTTTCAAAAAAGTTGAACTTAGTAAATGGCTTCCGTAGGCACTGTTGTTATAGTTTGTATCAGGGTTAAAAGGATCTGAGGCATAAACAACTCCTTGTCCTACACGTAACATTAAATATCTGTTTAAAAAATACCAATTAAAATGGCCGTAAACACCTACAGCTTTGCCTAAAAATTCGTTGTGAAGATTTTGATGCGCTAACGTAAACCCCCAGTCTGGATAGTTATATCTACGCTCCCATTCATTAAAACCATAAGTTTTTCGATTAAACGAAAGTATAAAACCCGTGGGATGACCCGTAATTACATGCTGAATATCGAAATTGTGTTCTAGAATAGTTCCGTAGAAAAAATCCGCTTCTAAGGAAACAGGCTTCAACTCTTTTTCTTGAGAAAAAATTGGAAGACTAATTAAAAGAACAGTAAATTTTAAAAGAAAATGCTTCATATTTTTTTTATCGGCGATAAAGATAAACTAAACTATAAACATTGAATTAGAGCATTTCTTTTCTTTTTCTCGCTTCTACCTTTAACGTTCACCCCTAAGCTTTTACAGAATATTAATTTGAAATAAAATTTAGAATGGTAAATTTTTTAAATCCACATTTCCCCCTGAAATAATAATTCCAATTTTCTTATTCTGAAATCTTTGTCTCTCGCGAAGCAGAGCAGCTAAAGCCACAGCACTAGAAGGTTCTACAACAATTTTTAAACGCTCCCAAATGAGTTTCATTGCTGAAATTATTTCGGTTTCTTCAACTCTGATTATTTCTGAAACCAAATTTTTAATAATAGGAAAATTAACATCCCCAAGAGATGTTTTAAGTCCGTCGGCGATGGTGTTTGTGGTTTTGTTGGACTCTATTTTTCCTGTTTGAAGACTTCGGAAAGCATCATCTACTTCAAAAGGTTCTCCACCAATTGTTTTACAATTCTTTCCGAAATATTTTACTGCAACAGAAGCACCTGCAATTAATCCTCCGCCCCCAACTGGCGCAAACAGATAATCTAAATTCTGATGCGTTTTTAACAATTCTAAAGCTGATGTCGCATTCCCAAGGATTACATTTTTATCGTTTGAAGGATGAATAAAAGTTGCCGCAGTTTCATTTTGAATCCTCTCGGCTTCCTGCTCTCTGGCAATTGGTGTTGATTCAGATTCTGTGATGATTCCGCCATAACCTTCAACGGCCTCCTTTTTTACTTGGGGTGCGTTTTTAGGCATTACAATATATGCTTTAACTCCCAAGTTTTTTGCAGCTAAGGACAAAGCTTGTGCAAAATTTCCTGATGAATGCGTCACAACTCCTGCCTTTCTCTGAGCTTCAGAAAGCTGAAGGATAGCGTTTACGGCACCACGCATTTTAAATGCACCCATTCGCTGAAAATTTTCACATTTGAAATATATTTCAACACCTGAAACTTCATTTAAAAAAGAAGGTTTTAGCACAGGTGTTTTGTGAACGTATGGCTTCACACGTTCATAAGCCTCTTCTACTTCACGCTGGGATGGAATCATTTAAATGGAAATTAAATATAACCTAATACAAGTTTAGCTTAACCCTCTAGAATATTTAAATTCTTTCCATTTAACTCAATGCTATAAGTCACTTTTACCGAAGCCTCCATAGTTATTGAAACTGAACAATATTTCTCGAAGCTTAATTTTGCTGCGCGAACTGCTTTAGCTTCATCAATATCACCTTCCAAATAAAGTGTTACGTGAATAGCTTTAAATGGTTTTGCCTCACGAACTTCTTCGCGTTGACCTTCTACTTCCATTTTATAAGAAGTAATTTCTTGTCTTTGTTTTTTTAATATTGAAATAACATCAATGGCACTACATCCTCCAACACCCATTAATAAAAGTTCCATAGGACTAGCTCCTTTGGAAGCCTCATCTGTTTTGTTGTCTATATAAACCGGAACTCCAGAATTTCCTTTTGCTTCAAATAAAAACTTATCGTTTTTACGCTCTAAATTTACTTTCATATTTATAAGTTTTCTTTTATTACTAATGCTTAAAACGGTAAGAAAAAACGCCTAGTACTATTTTTGTATTTTTAGTTTTAGGTCTAGCTTCTTACAACGCAGCCGTCTTAAATCTTTTTTTAATCTTTATCACTTATTCTCAAAATATCTCCAAAAACACCACGAGCAGTAACAGCTGCACCAGCTCCGGCGCCTTGAATTACAATTGGATTATCACCGTAACTCTCTGTGTATATTTCAAAAATTGAATCGCTTCCTTTTAAAGCACCTAACATGCTATTTTTAGAAACACTTACTAAACTTACGTTTAAAAGAGCTCCCGTTTCCTTAGACAAATCGCCGTGCAAATCTGCTACATATCGAAAAACAAAGTCCTTGGACTGGTTTTTCTTTTTAATTTGAAACGGAACATCCAACTCTTTCAATCTTCCCAAAAACTCTTCTTTTGAAACGTTCCGTAAATCCTTAGGAATTAAATTCTGAATTGTAATATCTTTCAATTCATTGTGCAAATCCAATTCACGCGCCAAGATAAGCAATTTCCTTCCAACGTCATTACCACAAAGGTCTTCCCTCGGGTCAGGCTCAGTATATCCTTTATCAATTGCCGATCTTAAAACTGAACTAAAAGTTCTATCAGACTCTGAAAACGTGTTGAATATATAACTTAAGGAACCAGAAAACACACCTCGAATACGAGTGATATTTTCTCCTGAAAGATGTAATAGTTTGATGGTATCTATCAATGGAAGTCCAGCTCCAACATTTGTTTCATATAAATAATGACGCTTTTTTGCAGTTAACTTTTTTCGAAGGTTTTGGTAAAACTTCAAGTTTAAAGTATTGGCAATCTTATTTGAAGATACCAAGTGAAAACCATTTTCAACAAAGGTTTCATAATTATGCACAAATTCAGCATCAGCCGTGTTATCAACTAAAATCAGATTTTGAAGATTGTGGTTTTTTGCAAAGGAAATAACATCCTCTACGCTAAATTTTTGTCCAAATTCCTGTTTTTCTTCCAACCAGTTTTCATTTAAACCCTTTTGCTTAATCAAAACTGTTTTTGAATTTGCAACTGCGAAAATATTCAAATCTAAATCGCGCCTTCTAGATATTTCTTCCTTAGAGGATATAATTTGGTCTATTAAATGGCGACCAACATTGCCATGACCGAAAATGGCAATATTTATTTTCTTCTTTTTTATATTATTTAAATCTATAAGGTTCGACACCTCGTTATCTAATATTTGAGTGCTCATAGTTTTTTGTTTTATTAATTTCTTGCCTGTTTTACAGCAAGGCATCTGAATTAAAAATGGGGTTCAGAATTTCCGCCAATTGTTCGTATTCTATTAAAAAAGCATCGTGTCCGTGAATAGAATTTATTTCAGAAAAATGCACTTTACTTTTTTTAGTTTTTAATAAAGAATACGTCTGTTTTATTTCTTCATTTAAATAAAATCCGTCGCTATCTATTCCAACCAAATGAATATCTCCTTCAATTGTTGAAGCTAATTGTAAAAACTCATCTTCAGATTGTAAACCGCCAGTCATCAATAAATGATTCATCAACTTATAGGCTTGTAAATGAAAGCGGTTTTGCAACGTATTACCGTGATGAAGCAACCAACTTTCTACATTATACAATGGAGCAATTTCATTTAAACTTCTATTAAATTTTTGTTTAAGAGACTGTGGAGTTCTGTAAAATGTCATCGCGTGAATGCGTGCATCGTGAACAGGATTTTCTGAATTATTTAATAGTTGCTTTTGCACTCTGCATTGTGCAATTACCCAATCGGTAGCTTTCCAATCGGTAGCAATAGGGATTAACTTCTGAAATAATGCAGGTTTTAAAACTGCCATTTGCCATAAAATACTTCCTCCTAATGAACCTCCGATTCCAGCAAATACTGATGAAATTTTAAGTTGTTCTAATCCGTTTATAAACCAATTAGCAACATCGTAGGTTGTGATGACTTCATAATTTTTAATGAGATAACCATCGTATCCATTCCCTGGAATATTGAATGAAAGAATGGTGTATTTATTAGTATTTATACATTTTTCAGGACCAATTAAAGCTTTCCACCAACCGTTTTCACCACATACATTACTGTTTCCTGTTAGCGCGTGAGTTACCAAAACAATTGGAGCTGAGCCTAATTCCCTCCCAAAAACCTGATAGGTTAAGGGAAGGTTCTTTAAGCACAAACCGCTTTGTGTGGTGTATTCTTTTATTTTTAGCTGTGTGATTTGAGACATTATCTTAGCTATAAGAAGATTATTTATTTAAACCAATTGCTCTTTAAAAACTTCCTGAAACGCTTGTTCTAAATCAGCTTTTAAATCTTCTATATTTTCCAATCCCACGGAAAGTCTAATTAAATCTTGAGACACCCCAGATGAGGCTTGGTCTACTTCATTTAGTTGTTGGTGAGTGGTACTTGCAGGATGTATAATTAAAGATTTTGTATCGCCAATATTTGCTAAAAGTGAAAAAACTTTTACGCTATCAACTACTTTTTTAGCACTTTCATATCCGCCTTCTACACCAAAAGTTACAAGTCCGCTTTGCCCTTCTGGAAGATACCTTTGAGCTAAATTATAATACTTGTTATCTTCCAAACCTGGGTAATTTACCCAAGCTACTTCCTTTCTATTTTGTAACCATTTCGCAAAATTCAGTGCATTTTCACTGTGTTTTTTTATTCTGATTTCTAAGGTTTCTAATCCTTGTAAAATTTGAAAAGCGCTAAACGGACTTAAAGCTGCACCAAAATCGCGAAGACCTTCCATGCGAACCTTGGCAATAAAAGCAACTTCTTTTAAAACATCAGCGTAAATCAATCCGTGGTATCCTGCAGATGGCTCAGTAAATTCAGGGAATTTACCATTAGTCCAATCAAAATTCCCAGCGTCGATAATAACCCCTCCAAGAGTTGTCCCGTTTCCGTTTATGTATTTTGTAAGTGAATGGATTACAATGTTTGCTCCGTATTCAATAGGTCGCAATAAGGCTGGGGAAGCAACGGTATTATCAACAATCAACGGGATTTTATTCTCTTTTGCTTCAGCGGCAATAGCTTCTATATCAAGAACATCTAATTTGGGATTTCCAATCGATTCGATAAAAACAGCTCTCGTATTTTCTTTGACTGCGTTTCCGAAATTTTTAGGATTAGAAGCATCTACAAAGCTTGTTGTAATGCCTAACCGCGTTAAAGTAACATTCAGCAAGTTGAAAGTTCCGCCATACAAACTGCTAGATGCTACTATATGATCGCCAGCACGAAGCAGCGTCAACAATGCTGTTGATACAGCAGCTGCACCAGAAGCTGTTGTAACTGCACCAATACCGCCTTCCAAAGCTGCTAATCGTTTTTCCAATACATCGCAAGTTGGGTTGTTAAGACGAGAGTAAATATATCCTGCCTCGGAGAGATTAAAAAGATTCGCCGCATGGTCTGTATCTCTAAAAACGTAGCTGGAGGTTTGGTAAATTGGGACTGCTCTAGTTCCTCCATTTGCGTTTACGTCGTGTCCTGCGTGCAACAAATTTGTTGCGAAATTGTGTTTTGTACTCATTTTTCTAATTTTTTGAGTTAATAAATAGATTAAACCAATCCCGAAATAAATTCGGGACAATAGAAAAATGTTAAAAAGAATAAATGAAAAGCAGCTTCAGAAAAGAAACTGACTTGTCGTTATCTATCATCAATCCTAATAATTCAAGATAGTTGTAGAATGTAGCACCTTCATTCCGGAGAAAGGGTTGCTAAGGCGTCATAGGGTCTATTCCCTCGGCCTTTCTTGATAACATTTCAATAAAAGTTTGAACTTTGTGTGTGCAAATATAGGGTCGGAAAAAATTAATAACCTAATTTTTTGTCAAAAATTTTTAAAACAAATCTTCAGTTCATTTAAATTCTATACTTTTGCAGCAGATAATTTAAGAGGAAAGATTTGACTGATTGCAACCTCCCTAAAAAATGCTAAAGGCAGTGAGAACTTCCCAAGGTCGCGACCCGTCAAATCTTTTTTTAAATAAATGACTTAAGACTATAAAATATAGGACTTTAGGCTATTCACATAAATGTAAGTCATAAGCCATTAGGCAAGTCTTAAAACATTTTATTCTAGGTCGTTTTTAATGTTTTTTAAAAATTTAATACAGATTATGGCTTATTTATTTACATCAGAAAGCGTTTCTGAAGGACATCCAGACAAAGTTGCAGATCAAATTAGTGATGCGCTTTTAGATAATTTTTTAGCTTTCGACCCAGAAAGTAAAGTTGCTTGTGAAACCTTAGTTACCACCGGTCAGGTTGTTCTTGCTGGAGAAGTAAAAAGCAATACTTATCTAGATGTACAAACGATTGCCCGTGATGTAATTAATAAAATTGGTTACACTAAAGGCGCGTATCAATTTAGTGGGGATTCATGTGGGGTAATTTCATTAATTCACGAACAATCTCAAGATATTAACCAAGGTGTAGATCGCGAAAAAAAAGAGGAACAAGGTGCGGGAGACCAAGGAATGATGTTTGGCTATGCTACCAAAGAAACAGAGAATTATATGCCTTTGGCATTGGATATCTCACACAAAATAATGTATGAATTGGCAGCGCTTAGAAGAGAAGAGGACGAAATAAAGTATTTGCGTCCCGATTCAAAAAGCCAGGTTACAATTGAATACAGCGATGACAATATTCCACAAAAAATTGTTACAATTGTTGTTTCTACACAGCACGACGACTTTGATGAGGACGACAAGGTTATGCTTAAAAAAATTGAAAATGACGTAAAGAAAATACTTATTCCTCGCGTTAAGAAGCAATTCCCTGAGCACGTTCAAAAATTATTTAACGATGATATTACTTATCATATTAATCCAACTGGAAAATTCGTGATTGGTGGACCACACGGAGATACAGGCTTAACAGGAAGAAAAATAATCGTTGATACTTACGGTGGAAAAGGTGCTCACGGTGGTGGTGCTTTTAGCGGAAAAGACCCAAGTAAAGTTGATAGAAGTGCAGCTTATGCGGCTAGACATATTGCTAAAAACCTTGTTGCTGCAGGTGTAGCTGATGAGATTTTGGTACAGGTAAGTTATGCTATTGGTGTAATAGAACCTACTTCAATTTTAGTAAACACTTACAACTCTAAAAACGTAAATCTTACTGATGGTGAGATTGCTAAAGAAGTGGCAAAGATTTTTGACATGCGCCCAGCTGCAATTGAAAAAAGATTAAAACTTAGAGAGCCTATTTATTCTGAAACGGCTGCTTATGGACATATGGGAAGAACTCCTCAAACCATTAATAAAACTTTTGAAAGCCCGTACAACGGAAAAGTAGAAAAAGAAGTTGAGCTTTTCACTTGGGAAAAATTGGAATATGTCGATAAAGTAAAAAAAGCTTTTAACATTTAACAAAGTCAGGTTGAGCTCTTCGACTTGGCTCAGGATAAACTAAAGTCGAAACCTATTACATTTATAGTTCTCGATTCTATAAAAATAAAAAAATCCCAAATTCCAATTGAATACTTTGGAACATGGGATTTTTTACTTGGTGCATTTAAGGTTTACATTCCTCCTTTTCTTTCTGGAGTTCTTGGCGTAGGCCACTTTTGTTGCTCGCCAGTTCGTTTATTAATTGGAAGGTTTATTTGCTCTCTAGAGGTAAACTCTGGATCTTCCGAAGCTTTATAAGCCATGATTGCAGCTAGAATAGCATTGTGTTGCACATCGTCAAAAACAATTTTATCGTAGGTATCTAAGTTGGTGTGCCAAGTATAGTTCCAATAACTCCAGCTTAAAGAGCTCAAATTAAAAGCAGGTGCGCCCGCAGCTACAAAACTAGCATTGTCTGAACCTCCACTTGACGGCCATCCTGGAAAAGTTGTTTCAATATGCTTGCTAATAGTGTCTGGTACTGCAGCTAACCAACGAGAAATATAATCGTAAGAGTGTAAGAATCCTGCTCCGTTAATTTTAACAGCTCTCCCTGTACCGTTATCTTGATTAAAAGCTGCTTGCATATTTTTTACGATTTTTGGATTATCAGCAACAAAGGCAGAAGATCCGTTTAGTCCTTGCTCTTCACTTCCCCAATGCCCAGCTAGAATTGTGCGTTTAGGATTTGGGTACACTTTTTTCAAAATACGCATTGCTTCCATCATTACAAGAGTTCCTGTACCGTTGTCTGTAGCACCTGTTCCTCCATCCCACGAATCAAAATGAGCAGAAAGAATTACATATTCGTCTGGTTTTTCAGTTCCTTTAATTTCAGCAATAGTGTTGAAAGCAGGAGCTACACCTAAGTCTTTAGATTGTGCTATTATATTTATTTTAGGTTTATCACCATGCTCAACCATTCTATATAACATAGTGTAATCCTCCAATTGAATATCTACAGTTGGTATTTTCTTAGTACGCGCCGCAAAAATTTTGTTAGCGCCAAAACCTTTAGACCAATAGCTATCTATAATTCCAGCTGCACCTGCATCTTCTAATGCAGAAATAATACTTCTTCGGTTGTAACCAGTTCTACTAATATTTTCATTCCAAGCCTTAGTTTGAGCTTCTCTTTCATTTTTCATTTTTTCAAAAGACTCTGGAGTTGCCCATTCTTCCCAGTTGTAATCAGGTCTTCCTGTGCTCTGTTTCATTGCAATCATCACAAACTTACCTTTTGCATTAGGAAGCCATTTTTGAAATGATATAGAATCTTTTACTTCTGGAAGAATAATACATTCAGCAGTAACACCTTTTTTTGATGTTCCAGGATTCCAAGCTAATTGAGTTCCGTTTAAAGATTGTACTCTAGGGTGAACCATATCTATATGAGTAATACCTCGCTCCCAAGCTTTCCATTCACCATACTGTTGATTCTCGGCAGAAATACCCCAAGATTTATATTTTGCAACCGCCCAATCGTGTGCTTTTTGCATTTGTGGGGTTCCCACCAATCGCGGACCAATGTCGTCCATTAATTCGTGACCAAGAGTTTCTAGTTGTGAGTTTTCGTAAGCCTCCTTTAAAATGTTATCAATTACAGGATCTTTCTCTTGTGCAGAGATTGTAAAGGTTGCCGACATTAAAAAGGCAAGCGTCAATAGTTTTTTCATAATGAGGGGTTTGTGTTCGGTATCAAATTTTAAATGTAAAAGCTAAAACTACAATATATTTTATATTAAGAAAAGTTTTACAAACAAACCACAGAAATAGAAAATGCCCGATTCTAAGTATTAAATGATAGGGAAGGTCTAAAGTATTAAATAATATTGTGGTTTCTCGCTTTTTGAACAGCTTCAATCTTACTGTGTACCTGAAGTTTTTTGTAGATATTTTCAATATGTTTTCGCACAGTGCTAGGCGATAAAAAAAGATGCTCTGCAATTACAGTATAAGTCAAACCCTTACTTAATTGATCTAAAACCTCAACCTCACGTGCGGACAGGGAGATTTGTTCTTTATCTCTTAGGTTTTGAATATCGATAGGATTTCGAAGTAGTTTTAGAGTTTTCATAGCTATAGAAGGAGTCATAGCTGCACCTCCATTTAGTGTTTCAAAAATACCTTCGTATAAATCTTTGGGGTTAATTTCTTTCAGCAAATATCCATCGGCACCTGCTTTTATAGCGTTGAAAATATGTTCGTCATTGTCAAAGGCAGTTAGCATAATTATTTTGATATGCGGATATTTCTGCTTTACCATTTGGGTGGTCTCTATACCGTTTAAAACAGGCATTTCAATATCCATCAATATTAAATCGAGATTGTGGTTTTCCTGTAGTTTTGTAAGCAGCTCACTGCCATTTAACGAGGTGTGCTTTACCGAAACATCTTCAAAAAAAGATAATTTTTCCTTTATGGCATGAATAAGGAAGGAGTTATCGTCAACAATAGCGAGTTTCAACATTTTATTTTCGGTTAGTCGTTTAAAGATAATGAATTTAGCTCAAAAAAGACAACCGTAAAATAGGGCATTTGCCGTATTAATTTATCCTTCTGTAAATGGTTTTGCCAACCTCAGCAAAATAGAAGTTCCATTTTTAGAGGTTTGAACTTCAAGTGTACCATCAATCTCCCGGGCGCGTTTTTTCATATTATTAAGGCCGTTGCCCATATCGATTGTCTCGAGATTAAATCCTTTGCCGTTATCGGCAATCTCAATTTGGTACTGCTCACCTTCTTTTGAAATATTTACCTCGATTTCGTCGGCAAGAGCATATTTCAATGAATTGTTTACCGCCTCTTGAATAATTCTGTAAATATTCATTCCTTCAACAGACGAGAACACATGTGTTTCGTCAACACTTTCTTCAATGTTAAATGAGAACTCGGTATTTTCCGATGCGTTTTTTGCTTGCTCAATAAAGTTTGCTATTCGCGCTTGTAAATCCTCAAAAGTTATTCTCTCTTTGTTCATCGCCCAAATGGTATCGCGGAGTTCATAAATGGTCTGGGAGGTAAAGACGCTAATAGCGCTAAGTTTGTTGCCAAGTTTTTCACCAATATCTGTAAAGCCGAATTTTAGGTTGTCAATACTAGATATGATGAAAGTGAGCTGTGCTCCAATATTGTCGTGAAGGTCTCGAGAAATACGCAAACGCTGTTCTTGCAGTTTATTCTGGGTTTCAATTTTTGCCAAAGCCGTTTTTAACTCACTTTCCTTTTGAAGTTGGTGGTTTTTAAGTTTCTGCTGATTATAGAGTAAATAGCCCAGCAGCCCGAGAACCAAAACTAGGCCGAGACTGCCGAAAATAAAAGTATTTTTTCGGCGTACCTCCATTTCCTTTTCTGCTAGTTGGGCACGTTGTTGTAGAATTTCATTTTGCTTTTTTTCGGTATCATATTTTACCTCCATTTCTTGCAACGTCTCCATATTGGATTTACCTAAAACACTATCCTTAAAGGCTACATATTTTTTATAATATTCAAAGGATGGTCCAATTTCTTTTTTAGCTGCATAGTAATCTGAATAATTTAGCAGGGACATCTCAATGTCCTCGGCGGTTTGACTTTGTCTCGCGAATTGATAGGCCGAATCCAAATAAACCTCAATCTCGTTCAATTCATTTTTGTCAAGCAAAACTTGAACAATATTGTTATAACTAGCACTTACTCCCGAAAAATTACCGATGGATTTTTCAATCATTGCAGATTTTTTAAAGTAATGTACCGCAGAATCTATCCTTCCAAGGTAATAATAGGCACCCCCAATATTGTTGACCGATTCAGCCATTCCTTTTTTATCATCCAAGGATTTCTCAATCGCAAAAGATTGTTTAAAATATAAAAGCGCCTCTTCGAATCGACCTTCAGATGCATGGATAATCGCTATATTGTTTTTTGCTTCTGAAATACCTTTTTTGTCAGCAATTTTTTTGAAAAATGTAAGCGCTTTTTCGTGATATTCTACGGCTTTTTCATTCATTTGTAACATGCTATAGACCATCCCTATATTATTATTCACCGTGGCCTGCTCTTTTTCTAAGCCCATCTTTTCGTATATTCTATCGGCATAAATATAGTTTTCAAGAGCGTCTTCGTAATTGCCCAGTTTTCTATTTATTACCCCTAAGTTGTTTTGTGCCGAAGCTCTCACGAGAGAATCTGGGCTAGCTTCGAAAGCCTCTTTAGACAATGACATCGCTAGTTCCAAAGCCCCCAAATCTCGCTGTACAATTCCAAGATTATTTTTAGTTTTTGCTATTTCAGGAATATACATACCATCTTGGGCTAATCGTAATGCTTGATTTAAAATCTTTACAGCCTCCTGAGGGGATTGTTTATAGATTGAGACAGCATAATGGTTAAGACTATCGATTTTTTTTGGTTGCGCAAATAAGTTAGCTTCAATAAATATTATACATACAAAGCAAAATAAAAATCTAATCATATTTTTAAAGTTATTTCGGGCTGAATAATTAAAGCCTGCTCTAAATTATGAATTAAAAAATTATAATTATCCAATTTTTTTGCCCGAAAATCAAGTTGGTTACTATGTTGCTTAATAGCTATATTTATTTTCTCCTTAATTTGTGAATGTATTTGCATAGCCATTTTGCGAACAATATAGTGCCACCATAACATTCCTGAAATAATTAGGGTAAGAATGGCAATAAAAAGAATTGTAAAATCTATTTCCATAGGACTTTTAATAAATAAAGATATATCTTCTTTTGAATCAAACGTATAGGGCATCTGCCTTATTTGCCATGTTCAAAATAATTTAACCCCATGGATTCCCATGGGGTTTCAAAACCTTGAACGCTCCTCACCTCGTCCGTGGTTAAAAAAAGTTTTTGATTCCGTTTACTTTTTAAGATCGTATGCGAAAATTGAATTATTATCTGCTTTATAATACAGCAAACCACCTATTTCATCCACTATATATTCCGGCTGCTTATCCTTTAATACAATTTCTTTTTCTTTAGCACCAGTATCTCTATTAACTTTCACCAAGCCAACACCATCGTCAAGTTTAGTAAGTATAAATTGGTCGTTTCTGGTTGCAGCGGTAGCTTTAAACCGTTTCAACATTTCTGCAACCGAAGCGCCACTTGCAGCAGCCATTGCTCCTGCCAATCTTGCATCGCTTTCAGATTTTTCATCATATCCTGCAAGCTTGTTCTGCATGGACGAATTTGCAGCAGCTACAGCCGTCGTAGCCGTAGCTACGGCTGCAACCCCAGCTAAAACTGCACCCATGGCACTTTTACCAGGTGCGCGATAATATTCGTGCCATTGCTTTTCGCCATCCCAATCTACTAATTGCATATTTTGATCGCTGGTTAATAAAATACCGCCATCACGAATCTCAACGTGTGAAGGATCTTCCTTGCCTTCAAAATTAGTTTCGACCAAAATGCTAACATCACCAGAGGTTGCATCTACAGCGTACAAAGTTTCATCTGCGCTAATTAAATAGCGATTGTTCCTTTTGTCGAGAGTTGAACTTACCGCTCCTGCTCTTTTATATTTAAGCGGTTTTTGCCAAACCTGCTCACCATTTTCCAGATTTACAATATTGGCGTCTTCCGAAGTAATATAGATCAAGCCCTGTGGGGTATGCGCCATAGTTAAAATATTTTCTCCCGTCTTTAATGGTTTTTTAAAAAGCGTTTCTCCATCAAATGAAATCTTATTGATACCCCCTTGGTAAATTCCGAAGAGAATACCGTCTTCCATTACATAAAAGTGCTGTACATAGCCTTTGGTTTTGGGTGCTTTATCCCAAAGATCTTCCCCATTTACAGCACTTAAAAATGCAATATTGGATTCGTTTTTCGTTGCAAATATGCTGTTATTCCCCCCGTCACTTTGATTGCTAACTACTGCTATTCCGTTTGGTAGGATTTCAAAATTTACTACTTGCCCCTTTACCTTATGATCATCTTTCCAAAGTTCTGTTCCATTTACACCCACCTTATGAATTCGGGTGTTTTTACCCTGATTTACACTTTCGAATGCATATATTTCGTTCTCAGCAGCATCAGCTACCATCCAATTTATATTCTTCATATCATTCTGCCAAAGAGTTTCACCTGTCTGTGCTTTTTTTGCCAATAACCCTTTAGTTGTTGGAACAATAAGGTAATCTTTCAACAATAAAACAGATCCGCTCGGTTGCATTCCTGCACCCACAGAAACTTTTCCAGGTTCACCGAGATTAAAACGATAATCCTCCTTTCCACTATTTAAATCATAAACAGCCACAGCAGTTGCATATTTTTCATCTGATCGGCGTTGCCCTGTAACCACTAATTTGTTCTGTGGCATTTTCACTTCACAACTATAAGCAACTTTCCAACCATTACTTTCGGTATTAAAAAGTACTTGTCCAGACATATAATCGATAACTGATTTCTTTGCAGTTAAATTAGCGAACCCACCTTGCGCAACTATAACGTATGGCGCATTTGGCACAAAAGTAAGTTCCTCGGGTTTTACACGTCCGTATTCGGTAAAATTAAACAACAGTTGGTTGCTACCTGGCTTAATCCCCACTAAACCATTATTAGTAGCAACAACCATTGTTCCTCCTTGAGTTAATATCATATCATTTATCTTGGCACCTGTATCATATCTAAAATCAGGTTGCTCCGCCCTTTGCGCAATACCAGTGTTTAACGTTAAGAACAAAATGGCATAAAGCATGTAACATTTTCTTGAGGTCTTCATAATATTTTGGTTATTAGTTTATGATTCAAATATGATCACGTCTGAGGGTAAAATCAATAAGGCAATTGACGTATTACTAAGTAAGAAATAATTATAGAGTACGTTATCCAGCGCAAGTAGTTTAATAAAAAAACCGAATACAAAACCTGCGTCTTGAAATCGGTTTAATCTGATAATATGCTCTATAACACCCTAGTTTACGGTCATTTCAATGTTAAACTCGCCCTCTGTAACAGAAACAGATTGCGATAGATTATCTAGATTGTAGGCTGTGAAACTAAAGGTCCCCTTAGCAATGTTATTTTCAAAACTTGAAACTTTAATTTCGCCATTTGTAGGCTGCCCGTTACCAGTAGTATAAATGACAACCGTATTAGGGTCTGGGTTAATTGGGTCTGGCAAATAACTATACGTACCTATATTGGTGAAATTTAGATCGTAGGTTCCCACCCCATCAAAAGTTGTGATTACCATTTGTAAATTTTCCGAGTCGGAAGTACCTGCACTAATGACAAAAGCTTTAGTTGGACCAGATTGAGTAATCTCTCCGACAACAGTTCCGTTTAGGGAGTTAAAAGATTCTCCATCTACTTTGGCTTTAAAAGTTCCTGTTCCACCCGTTGGGTCTTGCCCCCCATCGTCGTCCTTGCTGCAAGAGGTTAAACTTAATGCTAGCACTGACATTAAGACTAAAAAAATCTTGTTGAATGTTTTCATAATTTTCGGTTTTAATTTCCTATTTGGAAGTTTAATTATTATAAAAACAAAATTGCATCTAAAAGAAATTCATATCAATAAGGCAATTGACGTATAATGAGATTTTGAATTAAGACGCGAGATAGTAAAATTTTTAAAAATGGATGTGAGGAAATAGCTCTTTAACTGAAGAAATTTTCTGTTTGAGCTTTTCCAAAAATAGAAGATGCTCCTCACTTTCAGCGTTGAAAGGTTTGTGAAGTAGTCCACTTTGTATCGCTGCTATTTCCCTTTGCAAGGATTGTGTTTTAGAAGAAATCCAAACATTTGAAAACTTCTGCCAGATAATTTCAATGGCGGTTTTGTTAGGGTGAAGCATATCTTCAGTGTAAAACCTGTAGTCACGGAGTTCATCCATCATAATTTCGAAAGATGGAAAGTAGAAGCTGCTCGACTCCGTTCGAGCTGATAAGGATTGGTGAATGGCCGAAATTAAATGTGCTTTACTAATCGTATTTTCAACAAAGCCATCTTTAATATGCCTTACCGGAGAAACAGTAAATAATACAATAGCTTGAGGATTTACTTCTGAGATCTTATTTTGTAAATTTTGAAGACTTCTTGTAGTCTCTTCAACCGAAAGAAGTTCTTTTTTAAAGTTTTTCTGTGGAAGTTTATGACAGTTTGCAATTACCTCATTACTTTCAATACTTCTATAAACCCACGTAGTACCTAAAGTAAAAATGATATGGGTAGAGGTAAATAAAGCTTCTCGCAAAACTCTAAGCGATGCATTAAGCCCTTCTAAAAACTGATTTTTATTTATTGAATTAAGCTCTGAATGGGCCTCAAAACATTTCCAAATGCCATGGTGATTAAATATATTTTCTTCAGAAAAAAGATTGTTTTCAATGGCACGCATCACCAATTTCTCAAGTGAAACAACATTGAATATTATTCCAAATGGATTTTGAATATTTTGAAATTTAAAATAGTCGAACTTCGCTCCAATGTTTTCCGAAAAACAGCTTCCTAAGAGCAGCATTTTTGAAGAATAATCTATCTGATTTGTTTCGGGCGTTAATGGTATTTCGGTTTGAAGTTTCATGATATTTTAAAAACTCCTCCACATACTTTGCGTCTTTGCTGTATAAATTTACTGCAGAGACGCAGAGCATGCAAAGTGATTATATTACTTCAGATAATCTGTAGCCTTTTCTAAAGCCTCACCAATTCCAGCTGGATTTTTACCTCCTGCAGTTGCAAAGAATGCTTGGCCACCCCCGCCTCCTTGGATGAATTTTCCAAGCTCTCGAACAATCTTACCAGCATTCAAATCTCTTTCTCGAGCTAATTCTTTTGAAATATAGCAAGCCAGCAATGCTTTTCCGTCATTTTCTGCACCAAATACTAAAAATAAATTTTCAGACTCTCCGCCCATTTCAAAAGCCAAATCTTTCATTCCGCCTGCATCCAAATCTATCTTTTTCGCAAGGAAGTTGATGCCATTTACTTCTTTTATTTCAGCTTTTAAATCGCCTTTTAAATTCTTTGCTTTGTCTTTCAACAACTGCTGAATCTGTTTTTGCAAATTGCTGTTTTCTTCTTGTAAGTTCTCTACGGCCTTCACTGGATCTTTAGCGTTATTCAGCGCTTTTTGAAGTGATGCAAACGATTCACTTCTATCAATAAAATATTGCTTTGCAGCATCGCCAGTAATAGCTTCTATCCTTCTAATTCCAGAAGCAACAGCCCCTTCTGAAGTAATAATAAAATGCCAAATATCATTGGTGTTCCCAACGTGAGTACCCCCACAAAGTTCCATCGATTTTCCAAACTTAATTGCGCGAACAGCATCGCCGTATTTCTCTCCAAAAAGTGCAATTGCACCCTCGTCTATAGCTTGTTGGTAAGGAATATTTCTTCTTTCTTCTAAAGCAATTCCTTCACGAATTCTAGCATTTACAAAATCTTCAACCTGCTTTAACTCTTCAGCTGTCACTTTCGAAAAGTGTGAGAAGTCAAATCGCAAATTTCGGCTGTGAACCATACTTCCTTTTTGAGCAATATGATCGCCTAATATATTTCTTAATCCTTGATGAAGTAAGTGTGTTGCTGTATGGTTGGAAGCAGTTCTAAAGCGTTGTTTCTCATCCACAACGGCCAAAAATGGATCTTCTATATTACGCGGTAGTGTTTTAGAGAAATGTATAATTAAATTATTCTCCTTTTTAGTATCTACGATATAAGTTACACCACCATCTGCAGCTTTTAAATATCCTTTATCACCTACTTGCCCTCCTCCTTCAGGATAAAATGGTGTTAGGTTGAAAACAAGCTGATACATTTCGCCATCCTTCTTGCTTTCTACTTTGCGATATCGTGTAATTCTTACTTGCGTTTTTAAGGTATCGTAGCCTACAAACTCTTCAACTTCATCTTCTTCTAAAACAATCCAATCGCCAGTTTCAACTTTAGTTGCAGCACGAGAACGATCTTTTTGTTGTTGAAGCTCTGCATTAAATTCTTCTTCGTTTAAGGAATATCCTCTTTCACGTAAAATAAGCGCGGTTAAATCTATCGGGAATCCGAAAGTATCATAAAGTTCGAAAGCTTTTTTACCAGAAATCTCTTTAGAATCTGTCGATTCAATTATATTTTCGAGTAAAACTAGCCCTTGATCTAATGTTCTTAAAAACGATTGTTCTTCCTCGCGAATAACATTGGTCATTAAGTTTTTCTCAGAAACAAGTTCTGGGAAAGCTTCTCCCATTTGATCTGTTAGTGTAGCCACCAACTTATAAATAAACGGTTCTTTTTTATCTAGGAAGGTAAAACCATAACGGATTGCTCTTCTTAAAATTCTTCGTATTACATAACCAGCACCAGTATTGCTTGGCAACTGCCCATCTGCAATAGAAAATGCAACGGCACGAACGTGGTCTGCAATTACGCGAATTGCGATATCTATTTTCTCATCTTTCCCGTACTTAGTTTCAGTTATAGCTTCAATTTCACGAATTAGCGGAGTAAATACATCTGTATCGTAATTACTAGTTTTATTTTGTAAAACCGTACATAATCGTTCGAAGCCCATTCCAGTGTCGACGTGTTGCGCAGCTAATTTTTCAAGGCTTCCATTTGCTTTTCTATTGAATTGCATAAAAACCAAATTCCAAACCTCAACAACTTGTGGGTGATCTTGGTTTACTAAATCTTTTCCTGAAATTTTTGCCTTTTCTTCCGCAGATCGAATATCTACGTGAATCTCGCTACAAGGTCCGCAAGGTCCTTGATCTCCCATTTCCCAGAAGTTATCCTTTTTGTTTCCATTGAGAATTCGATCTTCAGGAACAAACTGTTTCCAAAGATTATAAGCTTCAGTATCGCGCTCTAGACCTTCGTTTTTATCACCTTCAAAAATCGTTACGTAAAGAATATCTTTGTCTATTTTATAAACTTCGGTTAAGAGTTCCCAGGCCCATTCGATTGCTTCTTTTTTAAAGTAATCTCCAAAACTCCAGTTCCCCAACATCTCGAACATAGTATGATGATAAGTATCCATCCCTACTTCTTCAAGATCATTGTGTTTTCCACTTACGCGAAGACATTTTTGAGTATCAGAAATACGGTTACTCTTTGGCTTACCATTGCCTAAAAAATATTCTTTAAATGGGGCCATCCCACTATTAATAAACATTAACGTTGGATCGTTTTTCACAACCATTGGTGCCGATGGAACTACAAGGTGTTCTTTCGACTTGAAAAACTCTAAAAATTTGGAACGTATTTCCTTTGACTTCATGTTTTGTTTTTATTTAATTCTGAAGGTCTTGTCTCATCCTGGGTCTAAACTTTTTAATTATCTTAAGATTTCAGATAAGATGTTTCAATTTATTATAAAATTATGCTAAAATTATTGGTTAGGCGCACTAGCAAACAATTTCTATATTTGTAAAAACGTTACCTTTACTTCGCGCTGATAATCAACGCGCAAAAATAGCAATTTTTTAACGCATGTCTAAGGTTAAATATTATTACGATAGCGAAACACTTTCGTATAAAAAAATAGAGAAGAAAAAAGGGAGAAAAATAAAAATCTTCGCCTTAAGTATTCTAGGGATGTTTTTGAGTGGTTTTATACTTCTCATCATTTACCTAAACCTTCCCTCGGTTCAAACTCCTAAAGAGTTATCCTTACAACGCGAGCTTCAAAATATGCAATTGCAGTTTGAGCTTTTAAACAGAAGAATGGAGCAAGCACAAGCTGTTTTATCTGAGGTGGAAGAAAGAGATAACAATTTGTACCGTATATATTTTGAAGCGAACCCTATCCCAGAGGAACAGCGTAAAGCAGGTTTTGGAGGAATAAACCGATATAAAGATTTAGAAGGTTTTGATAATTCTAAACTAATCATAAACTCTACACGCAATTTAGATATTTTGACAAAACAAATCGTCATCCAATCTAAATCCTTAGATGAGATAGCTAAATTGGCTGAAGAAAAAGAAAAGTTATTAGAGGCAATTCCAGCAATTCAGCCGGTTAAAAACAAAGATTTAACGAGAATGGCCTCTGGATATGGCTATAGAACAGACCCATTTACAAAAGCTCGTAAATTTCATTATGGCATGGATTTCACCGCACCAAGGGGAACTCCAATTTACGCAACAGGAAATGGAAAAATTGTACGTGCCGATAACAGAGCGAGTGGATATGGAAATCATGTAGTTATAGATCACGGCTATGGATATGAAAGCCTTTATGCGCACTTATATAAATACAATGTGAAAGTTGGGCAAAAAGTGCAACGTGGTGATATCATCGGATTTGTTGGAAGTACTGGTAGAAGTCAGGCTCCACACTGCCATTATGAGGTGTTTAAAGACGGCGAACGCATTAACCCAATAAACTTCTATTATGGAAGTTTAACTGCGGAAGAATTTGCTGACATCTTGAGAAAATCACAAGAAGAAAACCAGTCTCTCGATTAATCTAGCCCAGTATACAACTTAAAACATTATTAACTCTTAAATTAAATAATGCACATAGACCTCCCAGAAAAAATGTATTACGGCATTGGCGAAGTTGCCAAAGCTTTTGATGTGAACACATCATTAATACGGTTTTGGGAAAAGGAATTTGACGTTTTAAAACCAAAAAAAAACGCCAAAGGAAATAGAAAGTTTACACAAGAAGACATCAAGAATCTTGAACTTATCTATCATTTGGTTAAAGAGCGCGGATTTACTTTGGAGGGTGCAAAAATTCATTTAAAAGAAAATAAAAAGAAAACACTAGACCAATTTGAAATTATTCGCAAATTGGAATCGGTAAAAGCAGAACTAATTAAAATTAAAGAACAACTCTAAAAATCAACTTCATTATGAAAAAATGGTTACCAATAATTATAATCCTTGGTGGAATTCTATTGATTGGATTATACTTAGCAAAAGTAAATAACAAACTAGTAGTATTAGACGAAAAAGCTACTGCACAATGGTCTAACGTAGAGAGCTCATACCAACGAAGAGCAGACCTTATTCCTAACATCGTAAACACTGCCAAAGGATACGCCGAATTTGAGCAGGAAACTTTGATTAAAGTAACAGAAGCACGAAGTAAAGCAACTTCTATAAACATCGACCCATCTAACGTTACACCTGAACAGTTAGCACAGTTCCAACAGGCTCAACAAGGGCTTACTTCTGCACTTTCACGTTTATTAGCCGTTTTTGAACGCTATCCAGACTTAAAGGCAAACGAAAACTTTAAGGAGTTAATTAACGAATTGGAACGTACAGAAAACAGAATTAACGTAGAGCGTAATAGATTTAATGAACAAGCAAGGATTTTTAATACTGAAGTAAAACAGTTTCCTACTAAAATATTTGCTGGCATCTTAGGTTTCAATGAAAAAGCCTACTTTAAAGCAGACGAAGGAACCGACAGCGCTCCTGAGGTTAATTTTGACTTCGGATCGGACAATTAATAATCTATTTTCTGAAATATTTTCGGCTTGGTTCAGCAATTTAGATTGCTATTAATCACAATTAGCCGAAAATATTTTAGATAATTTAAACTAAGTAAAATATGTCTAGAGTAGAAGACTTTCTTACATCGGAAGAAGAATCTGCAATTGTTGAAGCTATTCGCATAGCAGAAAAGAATACATCAGGTGAGATTAGGGTTCACCTTGAAGCAGAATCGATATCTTCTGAAGAACCCCATGAACACATTGACGCTTTTGATAGAGCTACTGAAGTGTTTGAAATGCTTAATATGCACAACACTAAAGAAAGTAATGGAGTGTTAATTTACGTAGCTGTTGAAGACCGCACATTAGTTATTATGGGCGACAAAGGCATCAATGACGTTGTTGGTCAAAACTTTTGGGAAGGCACTAAAGACGTAATCATTAATCACTTTAAAAATGGTGATATGAAACAAGGTTTAGTCGATGGAATTTTAAAAGCTGGACAACAGCTGAAAAAACATTTCCCTTATAAAAAAGATGATAAAAACGAACTTCCAGACGACATCTCTGTAGGATAGTTTGTAAAAAAAATATTAATGATTAGAATTCAGAAATATTCCACAATTCTCGTATTTTTCATTGCTTGGCTTATCTCTGGAAATGTATTGGCGCAATACGAAATTCCGCCTAAGCCTGCAGTTGAAACTTCGGTTTACGATTATATAAATCTTCTAACGCCATCCCAAAAATCTGCGTTAGAAAGTAAGTTAATTCGTTATGCCGATTCAACTTCTACCCAGATTGTTTGTATTATTATTGGTTCTACAAATGGTGAGGATATTTCCATGCTTGGTGCCGAATGGGGACAAAAATGGGGTATCGGTCAGAAGGGTGAGGATAATGGAATTTTAATAACGCTAGCCAAAGACGATCGAAGAGTAGATATTAATACCGGGTATGGAATAGAATATCGTGTAACCGATTTAATGGCTGAGCGAATCATTAATCGAATTATCATCCCAAATTTTAAAGCTGGCGACTACTACGCTGGTCTTGATCAAGGTAGTGATGCCATTTTTGCAGCTTTAAAAGGTGAGTTTAAGGAAGACCGTGATTTTGGAAAAAAGGATGCTGCTCCTATTCCATTTTTTCTAATCTTCCTATTTATCATCATTATAATCGCCCTAATGAATAAAGGTGGTCGTGGGGGTCGTGGTGGCGGACGTGGAACCCTATTAGATATTATCGTGCTAAGTAGTCTTGGCCGTGGAGGTTTTGGTGGTGGCGGTGGTAGCTTTGGAGGCGGCGGAAGTTTCGGTGGCGGAGGCGGCTTTGGAGGCGGCTTCGGTGGCGGTGGCTTTGGCGGTGGTGGTGCTAGCGGTGGTTGGTAATCTCAAAAATTCATTCACCCAAATTAAGATCAGAAATTTCTATCCAAATCCAATCGTACCGATCTTATCATGTATTGTTCTTAAAGAACTCAAAAGCGCGAACTACAGAATAGGGATGCTTTGAAATTTTTAAAGGGAAAGCACAATGCCCTCCGTGATGAGGAGTTTCTAGATATAGATATTTATGCTGCTCAGCCAAAGCAATAGGATGATCTTCCTTGCCTAAGATAGGATCGTCCCAAGCGTTTAAAACTAACACTGGTATATTTATGCCATCAGTAGAATATGCAGGAGAAGCTTTTTTATAATAGTCGGCAAGATCTGTATATCCACCGTGTACAGGAACGATAAACCTATCGATAACATCTTCAAAACTTTTAATGTTTTTAGATATTTCTTTTGAAATCAAACTTGGAAATTGAACCGATTTCTGCTGAATTTTTCCTCTTATCTTTCGAATAAAACGGCTTAAATAAATTTTGCTTATTCCTCCCTGAATTTTCTCAGCACTAGATTTTAATTGAAAAGGTGCAGAAATAGCCACGGCAGCTTTTATTTTCTCAGAAACTTGCTTTCTACCGAGATAATTCAATATCTGATCGCCTCCTAATGAAAAGCCAACTAGAAAAACTTCTTCAATATTTTGAGCTAAAACATAATTTATTACAGCTCCTAAATCTTCAATAGACCCATGATGGTATAAGTTGGGAAGTAAATTCATTTCACCTCCGCAACTGCGATTATTCCAAGCAAAGACCGAGTATCCTTGTTCTATAAAAAAGTTGGCGCAGGCGTTATTGTAGTTTTTCTTTGAATCGCCTTCTAACCCGTGACACAATATAATTGCTTTTTTAGAGGTTTGCAATACATAGTCTAAAAGTAGAAAGTCGCCATCTGTCAAGAACAATCGTTTTCGCCGATATTCTGGCGACTCTAATTTTCTGATGATTCCAGAATAAATAGTAGATATATGCCCATTTTGGAAAATGAAGTCCGTTTCATAAGAAGAATTACTTATATAAGGCATAACAACAATCTCTTATTAGTTAATACTTGCTTTCCTTAAAGATAAGCGTTATTTATATTTATATATGGCGTGGGAGTAAAGAATATTGCACCTATCACTATCAGGCTTATCTGTCAACAACTGAGTATATTAAATATTGAGAATAGGTCCTAAAGAAAAACACTTTTAAAGCTTATAGAAACTTAGAGATTTCACCACATTTCTAAGAATTATAAGTTGGCTTATTTAGCATGAAACACTTTATGTAAAGAAAAATAAAAAGTATTAGTTAATTTTGGCGTAATAATTGTTCTATTATAAACAGAATATACTATTTTAGTAACTTTAAAATTAAAAATAAAAAAGATGAAAAATTTATTTACAATAATTGCGTTTGCAGCTACTATGCTTTTTGGTATTCAAAACATATCAGCACAATCTTTATCTGTTGACAAAAACAGACCTGAAGTAATTGCAAAAGCAGAAACTGCTGAATTAACTGAAACTTTAAACCTAAACGGGGAACAAAGTAGAACGATTTTCAGAGCTCTTGTTGCTAAAGAAATAAACTATCAAAAGCATATTGAAGGTAAAGATGCAACAGACGCAAATGTAATCGCAAATAAGAAAAAATTTGACTCTTCATTAGATGATATTATGAAGAAAACCTTAACCGAGGAGCAATACGCTAAATGGAACAAAAACAAATAATTAGTGATTATAATTATAGTTGCAAAGCCCTTTCTCTTTAAGACGAAAGGGTTTTTTTATACCACTTCCGCAACTACAAAAGTACTTCCTCCTATAAAAATCAAATCGTCTTTTAAAGCTGCAGTTTTCGCTGCTTCATAAGCGCTATTCACAGAAAAATAGTCTTCGCCTTTTAGTCCAAAACCTCTTGCTTTTGATAAAAGTAATGAGGCATCTAAACCACGTGGAATATTTGGTTTGCAGAAATAATAAGTAGCATTTACAGGAAATAGTGGAAGCACCGATTCCAAATCTTTATCGTTAACCACTCCCAAAACTATATGAAGATTTTGATAATCTTCGTTTTGCAATTGTTTAAGAACTAGTTTTAAACCTTCCTTGTTGTGACCTGTATCACAAATAACTTTTGGGCTTTTATTCAAAATTTGCCAGCGCCCCATTAGGCCAGTATTTTTGACAGTATTTAAAAGTCCGTTTTGAATATTTTCTTCAGAAATCTCCCAACCTCTGTTTTGTAGAATCTTCAAAGCACTTAAAACAGTTTTAATATTTTTCTGTTGATAAATTCCCTTTAAATCTGAAAAATAGTTAGACGAGTCTATTGCCTCGGCAAATTCTATTGCAGAATTTTTCTCTACAGCAATTCTTCTAAAAACATTTTCAGTTTCTGAAACGGCCTCACCAATTACTACTGGAATATTTTCTTTAATAATTCCTGCCTTTTCAAAAGCGACTTTTTCTAAAGTATCCCCTAAGAACTTTGTATGGTCTAAACCAATATTTGTAATCACAGATACCTCTGGAGAAATAATGTTTGTACTATCTAGCCTACCTCCCATTCCTACTTCAATAATGGCTATATCGACCTCCTCCTCTCTAAAATAGTCAAAAGCCAAACCTACCGTCATTTCAAAGAATGACAGTTGATTGCTTTCGAAATACGGTTTATGCCTTTGTATAAATCCTGAAACATATTCTTCAGGTATCATATTACCGTTAATCTTAATTCGCTCTCTAAAATCCTTTAAGTGAGGCGAAGTATATAATCCCGTTTTATAACCAGCCTCCTGAAATACGGAAGCAATCATATGACTTGTACTGCCTTTTCCATTCGTTCCAGCCACATGTACGCTCTTAAAGCTCTTTTCTGGATTGTTTAAATAATTGGCAAGGGTAATTGTGGCAGACAAATCTGCTTTATAGGCAGACTGCCCTACTCTTTGATACATTGGCAATTGGTTAAAAAGCCATGCTATGGTTTCAGAATAATTGATAAGACAGAGATTTAAAAATGAATAAAAAAATAAGCCTTTAAAAATGCATTTTTATTGCACTAATAAAGGCTTAAAGATAACTATAAATGAAGTTTTTTTAGAATCTAAATAATCTATTCAGACAGACTAAATCTGTAAATGATTTTCCCTACTTGTTTTGCAGGTGCTTTATCGTCTGCATTAAATTTTGTTGCTAGTGCAGCACGCCTAGCAGGCTCTATAAGACAGCGAGAGTTGTTGGTTGTTCCACGTACTCCAGGAGTAGCGTTTATTACTTTTCCACTTCTATCCACCTCTATACTAACTACTACCGTTCCAGCCTCGTTACAGTCTTGTACAAACTTTTCTTTGTTAAGTGCTTTTCTTCCTCCTAACATATAATTTCCATCCCCATCTAGGCCTTTCCCTGTTCCGTAATAAGAGCTTGCATTAGGGTCACCATCTGGGCTCCCTTTATCTCCAGGTTTTCCATCGTTCCCTTCGCCACCTTGTGCAGTGCCATCACTTTTAGGTCCATTTAGGATGCTTGATAGTGCATCAGTAGTTGACTTGTCTGGTTTTGGATCTGGTTTTTTTACCTCTTTTTTAGGTTCTTCTTTTACTGGAGTCTGGGTTTGTTCCTTCTTTGGCTTCTCCTTTTTAATAATTGGAGCGTCTTCCGTGTCTTGCGTAACTACCTCTTCTCGTATTTCAGCTTTAGGCTGAGAAACGGGTTCGGGAGTAGTGTTTTTAGGTGCAGACTGAATTCTATCTACAGGCTGTACTTCCCCACTTCCAGTTTCAGTTGTTCCAAAATTAATTGCAATTCCTTGCTCTAGTGGTGGGTCGAGATACTTCATACCCACATAAAACAATAGAATTAAAATAATCACATGCACGATTACCGTGATAATCATACTTTTACGTTTATGTTCTGTATCTAAAAGTTTCATGCTTCGATTTCGCTTAGTAACCGAGATTAGGGTTTGTAGTAAAAATTATTTTAATAGTAAGCAGATCGCTTACTTCAATAGGACAATGTTCAATTTTAATTAGGTCTTACAGCAAGGACTACCTTAAACTTATTTCTATTTGCAATATCCATTACAAAAACAGCGTCTTCAATAGGCACCCCTTCTTCGGCTCGCAAGATAATTGTTGGTTCATCTTGACCTGCAAGAACTTTTTTTAGTTCATTTTCCATACTATACTCGCTTACACGCTCCTTATCTACATAATAGGCTCCATCTTTTGTAATACTTACGGAAGCTTTTTGCACATTAGAAGTTTTTCCTTTTGCCTTAGGTAAAATTAAATCTAAAGCATCTGGTGTAATAGCAGGCGAAGTAAGCAAGAAAAAAACTAACAACAGAAATACTATATCTGTCATTGAGCTCATGCTAAATTCGGCACTAACTTTATTTCTTCCTCTTAAATTCATTATACAGGTTCGTTTAACATGTCTAGAAAATCTACTGCTGTGGCTTCCATTTGGTGAACCACTTTATCTGTACGCACTACTAAATGGTTGTAACCCATATAGGCAATAATACCTACTATTAATCCTGCTACTGTAGTTGTCATCGCTGTATAAATACCTTCAGCCAAAGCTCCCATTTCTGCTTGACCACTACTTGTTGCAAGTTGGTGGAAAGCTAAAACCATACCAATTACAGTTCCTAAGAAACCAATCATAGGTGCAGCACCAGCAATAGTTGCTAAAACACTTACGTTTTTCTCTAATTTGTAAACTTCTAAACGTCCAGCATTTTCAATTGCCGTGTTTATGTCTTCCAAAGGACTACCAATTCTAGAAATTCCTTTTTCAGTTAGGTGTGAAACTGGTGTATTGTTTTGAGCACATAATACTTTTGCAGCTTGAATATTACCCGAGCTAACATTATCTTTAATCTGATTCATAAAGTTGTTATCCATTTTAGACGCCGCTTTGATTGCAAAAAGACGTTCAAAATAAATGTAAACTGCCACAAAGAGAAGGATAAACAGTACACCTATAATTATTTGCCCTGCAACGCCTCCGTTTAACAACAGATCCATTATTGATAAAGTTTTCTCTTGAGCTTCGACTGGTATGCCTTCAGCGATGGAATCGGTATCTTGTGCTATATCAGCACCCTCTTGAATAAAGAAGTTTAACATAAATAAAGTTTTGTTTTAGTGAATAACGGAAATTGATTATAGAAATTGTTATAAGTTATGAAATATAATTTTTCAAAATAAGAAGAAGTTTAATGCAAAAAAAATACAGCCCAATTGCACCGATTAATTTCAAAACAGAAAACTTCTTCCTATCTCTACTTAGTAAATTATAATAACTCTTTTAAAGCAATTTCGAAAGCTGTTTTACTAATATTCGTCTTTGAGTTATTTTTGTCGAATGTATTCTGAATTGCTTTTTTAATAGTATTTGAAATATCATTAAATATAGCTTCATCAGTCATTTCAACTTTGCCTTCCATAAAATATGCGAATGCACGTGCCATTCCACAGTTACTAATAAAATCTGGAATTAAACTGATACGCTCATCTGTGTATTCCATAATTGAACCAAAGAAAATTTCTTTATCAGCAAAAGGAACGTTTGCTCCACAGCTAATTACCTCAAGACCAGTATCAATCATTTGAGAAATTTGCTCTTTAGTAATTAACCTTGAAGCAGCACAAGGCGCGAAAATTTCGGCCTCGAGATTCCAAATTTTTTCATTTATTTCATCAAAAGAAAGCATATTATCTGCTACCAAGGCGTTTCCACTTTTATTAAGGAAAAGCTGTCTTACCTCTTCTAGAGAATAACCATCCTTATTGATGATTCCACCATCGCGGTCGATAATACCCACAATTTTGGCACCCATTTGCGCAAGGTAATACGCTGCAGCAGAACCTACATTTCCAAAACCTTGAACTATTGCACGTTTTCCTTTTACCTCACCACCATAAATCCCGTAGTAGTGCTTAATAGCTTCAGCAACGCCAAAACCAGTAACCATATCGGCTACTTTATAATCTCTTGATACATCTGGGCAATACTCCAAACTTTCCAATGTTTTGCTTACACCATTTCTCAACTGACCAATTCGGTTAATTTTTTCGGCTTCTGAAGGTGCAAAATGCCCATTAAACACCCCTTCCTGTGGATGCCATAAACCGCTTTGTTCAGTAAATGGTATTACTTCAGTTTTCTGATCTACATTCATATCACCACCAGTACCATAGTATCCTTTCAATAACGGAGAAACAGCTTTAAACCATCTTTCTAAAACTCCTTTTTTACGAGGATCGGCAGGATCAAAATTAATTCCAGATTTGGCACCTCCAATTGCAGGTCCCGAAACTGAAAATTTTACTTCCATAGTTTTAGCAAGAGAAAGTACTTCATTCATATCAAGTCCTTTTCTCATTCTAGTTCCACCACCAGCAGCTCCACCTCGCAATGAGTTGATTACCGTCCAACCTTCGGCTTCTGTTTCAGGGTCTTTCCAATGGAATACAATTTCAGGATCTTTTTCCTCGTACTTCTTAAGCAGTTCTTTCATTATTATATTTAGCATTAAAATTCTCCTTTGCGATTGCTTAGGAGTGTATTGACTATTTATTCATTTATACCATTTCGGCAAAAGCAAATATAAAACTTGTAAGAGTTTATAAGTGGATTTTAAGAAAAATTATGGAAGATAGATTTTTCCAGAAGAATGGTCCTTTGAAGCCCCGGTAACACTAGCTAAACAATTAACTTCGCCACGTAACTTCAAGGCTCCCAAAAGCCCAAATATCAACGCTTCTTTATATTCAACAATTTCCGAAGTGGGAATTATAACATTAACAGTTGAAATCTGCTTTAATCTTTTAATCAAAAATGAATTATAAGCTCCGCCACCCGTAATTAATACTGAAGCATTGACGTTGAATTGAGCCTTGAGTTGAACAGCAATATGTTCGGTAAAAGTTCGTAAAACATCTTCGGTTGAAATGTTAAACGAATCTATTAAAGGGAAGATATTTTCTTTCACCCACTCAAGTCCTAAAGATTTTGGAGGCTTTTCAGAATAAAATGATAACGAATTTAACTGCTGAAGCAAAGTTTGATTTACCTCACCTGCTTCAGCGATTTTTCCTCCTTCGTCATACGCTTTACCAAGCTTTTCTGCATATTTATTTAATACAATATTCGCTGGACAAATATCAAAAGCAATTCTTTTATTACTTTCTTCATAAGAACAGTTAGCAAAACCTCCAAGATTCAAGCAATAGTCATAAGCTGAAAACAACAATCTATCGCCTATAGGAACCAAAGGTGCGCCTTGTCCGCCAAGGTTTACATCCTCCACTCGGAAATCGCAAACCACCGTCAATTCAAGTAATTTTGAAATATGCGGTAAATTTCCAATTTGTAATGTTATCCCTTTATCGGGTTGATGTAAGATCGTATGCCCGTGACTACACACCGCATCAATATCTTGAATATCGTGTTTTTCAATAAACTTTGTAATTTCTTCAGCAAGCTTTTCGGTGTACCTTAGATTTAAAACCTCAAGTTTATCTTTAGAATAGTTTATTGCCTCTTGTAAATCGTTTTTCCAACCTATAGAATACGGTACTGTTTCAGCTGCACAAATATTAAAACTCCAAGAATTGCTTTCAAAATCTCCCTGAGATTGATCTAAAATCTGAAGCGAAGTAGGAATATCTTTATTTATTGAGACATTTAATTCTAATTCCACCAAATCTATCCCATCCAAGGATGTGCCGCTCATTACACCAATAATACGATAAGTTTCTTTTGTCAAAATTTGAAGAATATTTTAAATTTAAATATACCAATGATGATACTAAAAATTTCATATTAAGAGAACCAAATTCTAAATAAAATTCAGATTAGATAAATATCGACAGAATTATGCTCTAACCTATTGAAAAGTAGCGTTTGATGTTTCTTTATAAATTAGGAATTGTCTTTTTGGAATTTACATTTTATAAGTATCTTTGCCCTTTCTAATAAAAACACAATTTTCACTTATAATAAGCCCTATGGATTTCAGTCTATCCGAAGAACATTTAATGATTCGCGACGCAGCTCGTGATTTTGCACGCACCGAACTTTTACCAGGTGTAATAGAACGTGATAACCAACAAAAATTCCCTGCCGAACAAGTTAAAAAAATGGGCGAACTCGGTTTCCTAGGAATGATGGTAGATCCAAAATACGGTGGAGGCGGAATGGATACTGTTTCATACGTTCTTGTTATGGAAGAGTTGAGCAAAATTGATGCTTCTTGCTCTGTAATTGTTTCAGTAAATAACTCATTAGTTTGTTATGGTCTTGAAAAATTTGGAACTGAAGAGCAAAAACAAAAATACCTAACCAAGCTAGCTACTGGCGAAAAGCTTGGCGCTTTCTGTTTAAGCGAACCAGAAGCAGGTAGCGATGCTACATCTCAGCGCACTACAGCAATAGATAAAGGTGACCACTACGTATTAAACGGAACAAAAAACTGGATTACCAATGGTGGGTCTGCAGATTTCTATTTAGTAATCGCTCAAACTGATAAAGAGAAAAAACACAAAGGAATCAATGCTTTCATAGTTGAAAAAGGCTGGGAAGGTTTTGAAGTTGGTCCTAAAGAAGATAAATTAGGAATTAGAGGTAGTGATACTCACTCTTTAATTTTTAACGATGTAAAAGTGCCAAAGGAAAATAGAATTGGCGAAGATGGTTTCGGTTTTAAATTTGCCATGAAAACACTTTCTGGAGGTCGTATTGGTATCGCTTCTCAGGCCTTAGGAATTGCATCTGGTGCTTACGGTTTAGCTCGTGAGTATTCTAAAGTACGTAAAGCTTTTGGTACAGAAATTTGCAACCATCAAGCTATCGCATTTAAATTAGCTGATATGCACACCAGCATTGAAGCTGCTCGCCATTTAGTAATGAAAGCTGCTTGGGATAAAGATCAAGGAAACAACTACGATATGAGCGGCGCAATGGCTAAACTTTACGCTAGTCAAGTTGCAATGGACGTTACTGTTGAGGCAGTTCAAGTTCACGGTGGAAACGGTTACGTAAAAGAATACCACGTAGAGCGTTTAATGCGTGATGCAAAAATTACACAGATATACGAAGGTACTTCAGAAATACAGAAAATTGTTATTTCTAGAGGATTACTACGAGACTAGATTGAAACATCTGGTTTAAGCAAAATACTTTCTTAGATATTATAAAACCCTTGAAAATTCAAGGGTTTTTTTTATGTCTTAATGTTTTATAAATTACAATGTGATAGACAGCTTGGGTAATTACAAAGTAATATCCCAACACTCAAATTATATCGAAAACCAATCAAAGTTTATATTTCACCAGTCGCTTGATTTAAATTTGTGTGAAAAACATAAATAAAAAACAGCATTGAAGTCCTGAAACTATAAAAAGAAATTCCAAACCAATCCAAAGCGCAATACTGCATCGCGATAAGGCTGTCTTGGTGCGGCAAAGTGATCGTTATTCCCGCCAAATAAGGAGGTAAGGTTTTCGTACACGAAATAAATACGGGTTTGCCTAATCTTAGCGTTAAAAAATACATCTACCAATGGATACCCTCCGAGTTTCTGATCGTTCTGCACGTAAAATTCAGCAAGCACAGGATCGTAAGCATTCATATTATACTCGGTGAAATACTTGAACGTAACTCCCGTTTGCATAAACAACGCACGTTTAAACCAATGGTCTTGATAATATAGTGAGTTTCTAGTAATTAATTGAGGCACGTTAAACACATTATCTCCATTAAAAACCTGCTGATACATTATTGTATTTTCCAAAGCAAAAACCCCAAATGTAAATTCTTTTTGCGCTTTTATTTTTAAGTAATCTACACGCTCAGAAGCTTGTATTGGTGACGGAGTACTGTCGTTTTCTCTAATTCCAAAGTAGGTGTAATCGTCAATACCTGTATAGCTCACAGAAGCATTTCCAAACCTCTTGGTGTTTATCTCAAACTTTAGTTCTTGCGTTTTTACATTGTTCAAATTGGTTTTCCAATTGTAATTTTGGTAATCACTTTGATATAATTGAAAATTAAAATTTGGAGCTACAGAGTGAGTTGTTATAGATGCCTTCGCATTGTACTCTTCATTTAAGTCGTATGAAGCAGCGGCCTGCAGGTAATTTGCATCAAAATCTCCAGCCATATTAATTGCTCCTTTTCCTGATAATTTAAACCCGCGATATTCCTTTTCGTATGCTGCTCCAGCTTCTATAATATTTCCTTTAATCCTATTTGTAATTCTATTTTCATCGAGAATTAAAACCGAATTATACCCGTAATTAAAATCGTTATAACCTGCCCAAGCAGTAATTTTTCCCAACAATGAACTGTTATAGTCGGCGTAAGCTTTTACGTTAAAATCTTCTAGCTTTGTTTTTGTGTACAAATCGGCATTTTTATACGACGGACCAAAGGTACTAAAGGGGGTGTCCTGCTTGTACTCAAAAAACTTATCCTCATAGCTTAACACGTTTCCGATTGTTAAAACAGAATAATTTGTACTATCGCGCTGGCTGAGTAGTTCATAATAATGATCTGCGTAAAAACGAAGCCCTTCTAGTTTGTTTTCAGCATCTTCAAAATTTACATCCAATCTACCTCGGTCGCTAAACTCAGGGTCACCATTCATAAATAATCGCAGTGAATTATCTGTTAAACCACCATTTTCTTGATTCATTAAATCCTGTGCTGCAACGTGAGCCCGAATGACATATCGGTTGTTTTTTGTACGGTAATTGGAAGTAAAAAGAAAGTTTCCTGTACTCGTTAATATATTTTGATATTTTCCAAGCGATCGCACTCCTTTATAACCAATAGAAAAGTTAAACTGCGGTGAGGTATTTACCGTGAAAAATGCATCTAATTGCTGCCCTTGATTATAAGCTGTTTTAAAATACAACTCGGTAAACGGTGTAGGCACATTAAAATAGTTTACTTCTTCAATTTCCTTATAGTTAAAATGTCTCGCTTGCGCTGCAAAAAGTGGTTTTAAGTTTAATTTATAAAAGGAATACGCTAGTGAATTATAGGTTTGACCCACGTTGGAAAACTGTAATAATTCAAAATTATCTCTTCGCAAATAATTAAATTTGTATTTCTTATAAATACTAAGTGTGGTATCTACATAAGTAGTATCTCTATCGTGCGAAATGATTTTATAAAAATCTATTGGGGGTTTATCCTTTTTGGGAGTGTTATTTTGCGAATACACAGTTCCCGAAGCGAACAAAATAAGAAGTAGCAATAGGAGTCTTTTCATCTTCGAGATAACTTTTGGGCAAAGGTAATTTATTTTTAATTGAAAGAGAACTGGTAAAAATTTCAAATAACAATATCTAAATTTCAAATAAACTCCAGAAATGAAAAGTCAAAATTTCAATTGAAAAGGGTGTTTGGTAAAATTTTGGAATTTTAATATCATATTAATTAAAGTAGGTATATTAAGTTTAGCATTAATTAATAATGTAATAACTATTATAATCGATTAATGTAAATATAATTGTTCATTTTTTTTCATAGCCAGAAAAAACGAACCATAAAAAGTCTAGGCAGAACAAAACTTTACTAAAAATTTTCGTCGTTACGGCGTAAACTAAGGGTTTACTTAAATTTATACACTATATCTAATAGATTTTAAACTGTTAAAATTAAAATAATTTTAGCGGTTGACGCAAGTTTGCTTAATCCTCCACTCACATCATTTTTTACGTAAAATTTTGCTAAACCATAGAATACCATTCAAAATTTGAAATTTTTAACAAACAACCCACTTAAAATGACATAGAGAAGAATTTTGAAATTTTGGAATTTGGATTTTAAATATTTGGTGTTTTTTAATTAGCCGGATTTATAAAATTTAATGAGATTTGTATTTAGTATGCTTAAACTAAAAATAAACAACAATCTTCTAGAATGCGGCACCGATGAGGCTGGCCGCGGCTGTTTGGCTGGACCTGTAACGGCGGCGGCTGTAATTCTTCCCGACGATTTCCAGCATCCTTTTTTAACAGACAGCAAGCAACTTTCAGAAAAGAAAAGATTAGAACTAAGAGCTATTATTGAAAAAGAAGCTATTTGCTACTCTGTAGTACATATTATGATGGATGAAATTGATAAAATAAACATTCTATATGCTTCTATTTTAGGAATGCATCGAGCGATAGCAGGTCTATCTACACCTCCTGAATTTATTGCGGTTGACGGAAACAAGTTTAAACCTTTTAACGATACGCCATTTGAATGTGTAGTAAAAGGAGATGGAAAATATTTGCATATTGCAGCAGCTTCTATTTTAGCAAAAACCCATCGCGATGAGTTTATGCATGAAATCCACGAAAAATTTCCGCATTATAACTGGAAGAAAAACAAAGGATATCCAACCAAGGAGCACCGGGAAGCTATTCGCGAATTAGGGAGTTCAATTTTTCACAGGAAAAGCTTTAAACTCCTACCCGACCCAACTTTATTAGATTTATAAATTATCTCCTTAATAATAGTGTATCAATTATGGAGGAGAACTGTTGACAACCCGTCAATAAACTATTTAAACAATATGCTAAACGATTGCATTACATTGCTATTTTTGTTTTATGGGAAAAATTAATAGAAATTTATTCGCGGTTTTACTTTTCATCCCAATCCTTTTGGGAGTCTTTGCAAGTTGTGATAACTCACCTTCAAAAACAGGAACACTAATGGATTTTGTTCCAGAAAATGCCGCTGTAGTTTTTAAGATCTCAAATTTCGAAAACTTACAGGCAGATATAGAAAATAGTGCACTGCTTTCTAAGTTCGAAAACACCGAAATCTATTCTTATTTCACTAAAAAGAATAATATATTTAAAAACCTTCACCCAACTTCTCAGAGTCTTTTAAGTATAAATAAAATTAATGATTCTGTTTCTGCTTATACTTTTATCACAAAACACACAGATAAACTATTTCAGTTAGATTCTGTTAAAAACAAATCTGTTGAAACTTTAACGTTAGATAAAAAGTCATTTCAAAGGGTTTCAATTGATGAAAACACAGCTTATTCAACAATTATTGATAGTGTATTAGTTGTTTCGTCGTCCCAACAAATTATTCAGGACATTTTAAATGGGAAGACCGAGCGTGATGCCACCTTTAAAAAAGTGTTTAATTTACCGTCCTCCAACGATTTTACAGCCTTACTGCGCGGCAAAAAAGAGGCAATAAATGACTCAATAAAAATAAATTTCACATCTTGGAGCGCTTTAGACATTAACTTTTCTTCAGAGAGTTTTACAGCAACTGGAATAAGCATGGCTACAGACACTATTCCTCAACTGCTTAATATTTTTGAAGGTCAGATACCACAACAAAATGACGTTGCGCTGTTAATCCCTTCGGATGCAAAAAGTGCTTTAAGCTTTACCTTTAACGACGCAGAAAGTATTCAAGAAAAAATTCGCCATTATAAAGGTGAAACAAAACCTATACAAACCACTGGTATATTCGGGTCGGTAAGTGAGGCTGGGATAATCGAACTTAAACAAGAATCTGCAATTTTCATAAAAAGCATTGACGCCTTATTAACAAGCGATGCATTAGCCCGCTTTGTTACTTCAAAAAGTTCATTTCGTGAAGTTGAAATTAAAAGTTTTAGCGAGCCAAAATTGTTTGCAGAAACCTTTTCACCACTTATCAATTCGGAAAAAGCTAACTATGTATTTCAATTGGATAATTTTTTCGTTTTTACAGAAAGTGAAATTTCTGCGCAACAGATTATCAGTGATTATCAAAACAACAATACATTACAAAACACATCATATTTTGAAAACACTATTGTAGATTTAAGCACCGCTTCTTCATTGTTAGTTTTAAAATTACAAGGAGATTTATCTGAGTCCCTATCTCTGTTTTTTGAAAATGACAATACTTTTAAGAAAATTTCATTTGAAAAGTTTCCACTAGCAGCTATACAATTTAGCTACGATCGCAATTTCGCTCACGTTACTTTAAGCTGCAAAGAAGTAGGTGGCAATGTAAAAAAATCGTCAGAAAAAGTTTCAGAAAAATTCAATGTAAAACTTGAAAACACGATTTTAAATGCTCCGAAACTCGTTAAAACCAAGAATGGAGAAAGTAAAATTGTGGTACAGGATATTACGAATAAACTTTACTTCATTTCTGAAAGCGGGAAAATTCTTTGGTCAAAAAACCTAGATTCTGCAGTACTCGGCGAAGTTGAAGAAGTTTCCATTTCAGGAAACAAACACATTGCGTTTACCACTAAGAGTGCTTTCTACCTATTAGATAGAAATGGAAAAGATTCAAAATCGTTTCCTATAAAGTTTAAAGATGAGGTAACACAACCCCTTTCAGTGTTTGACTACGACAACAATGGAAATTATCGTTTTGTAGTTATTCAGGACAAGGAAGTGCTTATGTACGATAAAAACGCAAAACTTGTTACAGGCTTTGGTTTTAAGAAAGCGAAAAGCTCGATAGTACAATCGCCAATTCACATTAGAATGGGAAGTAAGGATTATATCGTAATTGCCGAAGAAAACGGTAGTTTAAATATTTTAAGTCGCGTTGGGAAATCTAGGGTTTCAGTTTCTAAAAAATTCAATTTTTCAAGTATTCCAATTGCTGAAGAGGACAACACTTTTGTGGTAATTACAAAAGAAAACACTAAAGAAAGAATCACTCCAGACGGTAAAGTGTCATCTTTAAAATTAGATGTTGGTGCTAATTATTGGTTTACAATTTCTGGAAACACAAAGGCTACTCTGGACGATAATTTACTGCGTATAAATGGCAAGCTAGCAGAATTGCCATTGGGAATCTACACACAACCTCAGCTTTATAAGATAAACAGAAATTACTACACTACCATAACCGAAACTCAAGAGAAAAAGGTTTATGTTTTTGATGAAAATGGAAAACTTCAAAATGGGTTTCCTGTTTATGGAACTTCAGAAGCGAGTTTAAGTCAAGGAAAACGAACTACAAACCTAGTGGTTAAAGGGGGTGCAGATTCTGTAATAATGTATTCGATGTAAAAATTAGTGCGTTAGTTCTACAGTTTTTTCTCAGATAATTTTTAAGATGTACGGCTTTACAAGGCTATAATCATATAATTATTGGAATACTTGAGTAGAGAATAAAAGGTCGTTTTGAGCTGAATACCAATATTTATCTACTAAACTCAATACATAACCTCTTAAATTTTCCTTAAATCTATTAAAGGTTTCTTATATTTACAATTCTAAACATTCATAAAAATTATACCTAAAAATGAAAAAAAGTACTTTTAAACCACTACTGGTTTTAATCATTGCTTTATTTAGCTTTGGATTAAGTGCCCAGAACAATTCGTTGTGGACGAAAGCCCGCAACACAGACACAGAGTCTCTGCAGAAAGAATTTCGCAGAACTATGCCTGCAGAATACAGCCTATACAAATTAAATACTCCATCGCTAAGATCTGCATTAGCACAAGCTCCAGCTAGAAATACTGGAAATTCAAATGTAATTATAAAGCTTCCTTCCAATAACGGCGAACTTCAGAGTTTCCGCGTTTATGAAGCTTCAGTTATGTCTCCTGAATTACAAAACAGATACAGAAACATTCGTTCGTACACTGCAAAAGGTATCGACGACCCAACTGCTGTAGCGCGTTTTAGTGTTTCAGACTTAGGATTACACGGTATGATTTCTTCTGGTAATCATTCTACTGTTTACATCGATCCGTTTACACAAAACAAAGATTTTTACATTTCTTACAATCTTAACCAACTTCCTTCTAACCCAGAAAGTTTTGAGTGTTTAGTTGAAGAAGCTGTAGGACCAGAGCCAAATTATAATGAAAGAAATGCCAATGATGGTATGTTAAGAACTTTCAGACTAGCGGTTGCAACAACGGGTGAGTATTCTCAATTTCATTTAAATGACCAAGGAATACCTGCTTCAGCTACAGACGAAGTTAAAAAGGCCGCTGTACTTGCTGCTATTAACGCAACAATGACACGTGTTAATGGCATTTACGAAAGAGATTTATCGCTTACAATGATTTTAGTACCAAACAATACTGACATTATTTATTTAAATGCTTCAAGTGATCCATTTACAAATAACAATGCAGGAACACTTATCAACCAAAGTCAGACTGTGATTGATGCTGAAATTGGTCCTGCAAATTACGATATCGGACATACCTTTAGTACAGGTGCTGGTGGTTTAGCTCAGCTAAGATCTCCATGTACCCCTAACAAAGCTCGTGGTGTAACAGGTACAAGCAGTCCAAAAGGGGATGCTTATGATGTTGACTATGTATCACACGAAATGGGTCACCAATATGGAGCTAACCATACTTTTAATAACTCTTGTAATGGTAACCGTAATAACAGTACAGCTGTAGAACCAGGTAGTGGATCTACAATTATGGCTTATGCTGGTATTTGTAACCCTAACGTACAGAGTAGAAGTGACGATTATTTCCATGCAAGAAGTATCCAAGAAATGTGGATAAATATTTCTGCTGGTGTTGGTCAATGTGGTGTACAAACACCAACAGGAAACCAAGCTCCTCTGGCAGATGCAGGTCCTGGGCGTACAATTCCAAAGTCTACTCCATTTATCTTAATGGGTACGGCTTCAGATCCTGATGGCGATGCACTTACTCATACATGGGAACAAATGAATACTGAAATTGCTCCTATGCCACCAAGAAATACTTCAATTGGCGGACCAGCATTTAGATCGGAAGAGCCTTCAGATTCACCTGATAGATTTATGCCAAGAATTAATTTTGTTCTTGCCGGTGACCTTGGTGGAAACAATCCTCCAACAGCAAACAGGTGGGAAGCAGTTCCTGCTGTAGGTAGAAACATGAACTTTAGATATACTGTAAGAGATAACGCTGCCGGTGGTGGAGCTACAGCAAGTGACAATACTTTTGTTACTGTTGATGGAAATAGTGGACCATTTAAAGTAACTTCTCAGTCAGACCCTAATAACCCAATTACTTGGACTACACAAAGTACTGAAGTTATTACTTGGGATGTTGCAAATAGTGATGCGGCTCCAGTAAACTGCTCTAATGTTGATATTAAATTCTCAACTGATGGAGGTTTTACTTATCCAATTACAATTGCTCTTAATGTTCCTAACACGGGAAGCGCAACTGTTAACGTACCTAACGTAAACACAAACAATGGTAGAGTTATGGTTATGGCTTCTGATAATATTTTCTACTCTATTAACGATACTAAAATTATCGTAGAAGGAACTGTTGGTACTGAAGACTTCTCATTCGAGAACTTCTCAGTATACCCTAACCCATCTAGCGGAGTATTCAACTTAAGCTTTACTCCGGATTCTAGTGATAACATCGAAGTATCGCTTTATGACCTAAGAGGTAGAATTATCAATCAGTTTATCTATGACGATGTTAATACTTCAGGAGTATTTAACAAGCAATTAGACTACAACTATATTGATAGTGGAATGTACTTCCTAGTGGTTAAAAACGGAAACAAAACTGCTACTAAGAAATTGATGAAAAATTAATTCTTAATCAAGCTTTTTAAACCATAAAAAATGGCCGTCTAAATATGGACGGCCATTTTAATTTTATAAATATTCTGTAGTAAAGCAAACGTAAGATTTAGTCGAACTTTATCATTTCAGAAACATGTCTTATTACCTGGGGGGTTTTATTTACGTTAAAAACCAAATCAAATACAAGCCCTTCTTCGCTAACATCTACTAATAGTTTTCCATCTGTTACTGGGTAATATCCCGCTTCTCCTTTACAGAAACAATGTTTTCCATAATATAAATTTACATCAGCTAAAGCCGCATTTTCCTTTTTAAGATTGGTAGCTGTTTGCGGAATTTCGAAGTGGATAGTTTCCGAGTAATTTCCATCTACCGTTCCTTCGGGTCCCTCTTTAAAGTAAGTGTATTCAACCACCATCGCATCTCCTTCAATCATTTCAGGGTATAAAGAACCTGTGCCGTCGTCGAGAATAGTTAACTTTTTATTCTTATATACTTCAATACCACAAGTACCATCGTCAGGACATCCAGAATTCTTATTTATAGTCTCTTCCACTGTATTTGTTTTAGTAATAACCGAATCGGTTTGTGTCGTTTTACAGGCGCCAACCATTAATAAAGGCAGCATGTATATTAGCAATTTCATAATTAAGTAATTTAAGGTTAGTGTTTGATTTATTGATTTTAAACCATCTATACCTGAAATATACAAATACCAAACCAAATATTAAGCACAAAAGTGTTAAGGCGATATATTGCAGCTCCCGAAAAAATAATATGTGGAATTATTATGGGCTTACTTTTCCAGTTCTATTTCCAAGTCTAATAAATCTGGATTTTTAAAGTATTCTACAAACGACTCTTTTAAAATCACTGTTTTTTGGTCTGCGGAAAAAGTTGCTTTAGGATTTGAAGCTTTTTTAATTTTTCTAGGGAAAGTGTAGTTCAACGTATACTTAGAACTGCTTAGAAATGCTTCGGTGTTTTTTAAGCTATCTACTTCTTTTTTATGACTTGCTTCATCTTTAATATAAGCATCGCGCTTAAACACACCATTATTAAAGGTGTAAAGCACGCCAATACTTTCTTCTGAAGATTCTTTTTTCTTTCCTTCCGAAGAATTTGAATTTAAGTTTGGCGCCATATTCCCCATCTGGCCTAAGCCCTCGTGAATATTATTTGCCTCGCTTATATCTTTAAAATTTGTTGCGATATTATAAACCATTTCATAGGCATCAGAATCTATTTTAATTCCGATATTATAGTTTTCTAAGGCTTTTAATTTCTTTTGTTCAGAGGCTGAAAGCGTAGCAATACTATCTTTTTTCTCCTCCAAAAATTGTTTTATATACACTATGGTATCAAGTTTCATAGGTACCGAATCGCCCATTGCTCCTGCACCAAAAGCCATCATCTCATTTAGATTAACTTCAACGCTTAAATTTCCAGAACCATCTTCGTTCATAACAAGGGTTTCTGAAAATTGACAACTCACAAATGAGATAGCTAACAGACCTAGAATAATTAATTTTTTCATAAGTGTTTATTTGTTAGGATTGTTTAATATAATTAGGGCAGCTATCACACCTGGAATCCATCCCAAAAGGGTTAGTATCAGAACTATTAAAACAGATCCACATCCTTTGTCTATCACAGATAGTGGTGGGAAAATAATTGCAAGTAAGACTCTCCAAAAACTCATAAAACAAATCTACGTTTTTTTTAATAATGAAGTTTAATTTAATTCGAATTCGTTTGCCTAGAAATTTATAAATATCTCTCCCAATCCATTTCATTATATAAGAAACAATCACAACAACCAAACCCTTCAAAATATCACGTTTCATTTGACAATTCTCTTCTCTTATTTCACATTTCATTTCCCTATCTTTGCAAATTCATTTTTTACATAAAATATATGCAACTTTCTGAACTAGAAATCATCCGTAGAGACAAATTAAAGCAGCTGCGAGAAATGGGAATCAACCCTTACCCTGCAGAATTATACCCAGTTACCGAAACCTCTAAAAAGATAAAGGAAAACTTTGAAGAAGGTAAGAAGGTAGTTGTTGCTGGAAGACTTATGTCTAGGCGAATTCAAGGAAAAGCATCCTTCGCAGAGCTTCAAGATGCTGAAGGTCGTATTCAAGTGTATTTTAACAGAGATGAAATTTGTACAGGCGAAGACAAAACACTTTACAATGACGTTTATAAAAAATTATTAGATATAGGCGACTTTATCGGAATTGAAGGCGAGCTTTTTAAAACTCAAGTTGGTGAAAAAACCATAATGGTTAAAGATTTCACTCTTTTAAGCAAGGCTTTAAAACCACTACCTCAACCTCGTATTGATGCCGATGGAAAAGTACACGATGCTTTTACCGATCCAGAGCAACGTTACCGCCAGCGTTACGCCGATTTAGTTGTAAACCCACACGTGAAAGAAATTTTTATAAAACGCACTAAGCTCTTTAATGCTATGCGTGATTTCTTTAATGAGCGTGGCTATTTTGAAGTTGAAACTCCAATTTTACAACCTATTCCAGGTGGTGCTGCTGCGAGACCTTTCGTAACGCATCACAATTCGCTTGACATACCTTTGTATATGCGAATTGCAAACGAATTATACCTAAAAAGATTGATTGTAGGTGGTTTTGATGGAGTGTATGAATTCTCAAAAAACTTCAGAAATGAAGGCATGGACAGAACGCATAATCCAGAGTTTACTGCAATGGAAATTTACGTTTCCTACAAGGACTACAACTGGATGATGGATTTCTGTGAGCAATTGTTGGAGCACTGTGCTATGGAAGTTAATGGCACTACTGAAGCTACTTTCGGAGAACATAAAATCGATTTTAAAGCACCTTACCCAAGAGTTACAATGGCAGATGCTATTAAAAAATTCACAGGGTTTGACATAACTGGAAAAACTGAAGATGAAATTCGTCAAGCTGCCATAGACCTAGATGTACCAATAGATAGCACTATGGGGAAAGGTAAATTAATCGATGAGATTTTTGGCGAAAAGTGTGAAGGCAACTTTATACAGCCAACTTTCATTACAGATTACCCTAAGGAAATGAGCCCGTTGTGTAAAGAACACCGCGATAACCCAGACCTAACCGAACGTTTTGAATTAATGGTTTGTGGGAAAGAAATTGCAAATGCTTATAGCGAGCTTAACGACCCTATTGACCAACGCGAACGTTTTGAAGCTCAATTAAAACTTGCCGATAGAGGTGACGATGAAGCAACAGCATTTATAGACTTCGACTTCTTAAGAGCTCTAGAATACGGAATGCCTCCTACAAGCGGAATGGGAATTGGCATGGACCGATTAATTATGTTTTTAACAAATAACGCTTCCATTCAAGAAGTTCTTTTCTTCCCGCAAATGCGTCCAGAGAAAAAGAATGTTGAAATGAGCGAAGATGAAAAAGCTGTTTTCAATCTTTTAAAAGCTAATTCTCCAATTGATTTAGAAGAATTGAAAGCACAAAGTGGTTTGAGCAATAAGAAATGGGATAAAGCCATTAAAGGTCTTACAAAAAGTAAGATTGCAAAAGTTGAAAAAACAGACGCAGGTTTGACTGTTTCTTTACTATAAACCAAAATTTGAAATTGTATAAAAGGGAGGCTCCATATTGGATGCATCCCTTTTTTTCATTTCAGTAATAAAAACTACAAGTCTATACTTTTTTAGTAGTAATTTAAAATGAAAGAACAACCTAAAGCTACTCTCTCACAAAATATCATCCGCTATATTTTTTACTTTAGCGGTTTAGTATGCTTTGGTCTTGGCGCTGCTTTTTCAATCAAAGTTCAGTACTTAGGTTTACACCCTTGGGATGTCTTAAACGTAGCCCTTTACGATCAACTTGGACTAACTATTGGAACTTGGAGTATTATTGTAGGTTTAGCTTTAATTGGAGTTTCACTAGTAGTTAGCAAAAAATACGTAAACATCGGTACATTTTTAAATGCCTTGTTAATTGGCCCCATAATGGATTTCTTTTTATGGCTAGATATTTTACCTAACGCAAGTAACACTTGGACCGATTATTTAATTCTGTTTGTTGGGATTGTGCTTATAGGAATAGGAGGCGGTTTATACGTTTCTGGGGGAGTAGGCGCAGGACCGCGCGACGGCTTTATGTTATCAATATCTGAGCGCTTGCGATGGTCTATTAGTAAAGCTAGAATTTTGGTAGAAAGTATAGTACTAGTTATAGGGTATTTTTTAGGAGGACCTGTTTTTTGGGTGACTTTTATTTACACCTTCCTATTAAGCCCTATTTTTCAATTTTCTCTTAAGTTTTTCAGTCGTTTGCGATTAAAGCTAGATAAAAAAATAAAGGTTCACTCTTCTTAAGCAAACCTTTATTAGTAATTGATTTCTTTATATAAGGAATATTATTTCTTTCTGAAATAAATAGTAATCGGAACTCCATTAAAGTCGAAGTTTTCTCGAAGTTTATTTTCTATAAAGCGCTTGTAAGGATCTTTTACATACTGCGGTAGATTACAGAAGAAAACAAAACTAGGATATGGAGTAGGCAATTGCATACAGAACTTAATTTTTACATATTTTGCTTTATATGCTGGTGGTGGATAATTCTGAATTATCGGCAGCATCACCTCGTTTAGCTCGCTAGTTTTAATTTTTTTACTTCGGTTATTGTAAACCTCAACAGCTGTTTCAATAGCCTTGTAAATTCGTTGTTTTGTAAGTACTGAAATAAACACAATCGGCACATCTACAAAAGGTTCTATTTGCTGACGGATATACTTTTCGTAATCTTTAACGCTACTTGTGTCTTTATCTTCAACTAAATCCCATTTGTTAGCAAGAATCACAATTCCTTTATTATTTCGCTGTGCTAACCAAAAGATGTTTTCAACTTGTCCGTCAAATCCTCTTGTGGCATCAAAAACAAGAATAATAACATCGCAATGCTCGATTGCACGAACACTTCGCATTACAGAATAAAACTCTAAGTCTTCTTTTACCTTACTCTTCTTACGAATTCCCGCAGTATCAACTAGGTTAAATTCAAATCCAAAACGGTTGTATTTGGTATCAATACTATCGCGAGTAGTACCTGCAATATCTGTTACAATATACCTATCTTCCCCAATAAGAGCATTAATAAACGACGACTTCCCAGCATTCGGGCGACCCACAACAGCAAACCGTGGTAATTCACTATCATCACGCTCCTCTGTGTCTGGCAGCGCTTTTACAAGATCATCTAAAAGGTCTCCCGTACCACTTCCATTTATACTAGATAGATTGTATTGATGTTCAAACCCTAAGGAATAGAATTCTAGTGCGGCATTTACCCTAGACGCCCCATCTACTTTATTTATAGCTAGAAAAATAGGTTTTTTAGATCGTCTCAGTAGTTTTGCAACTTCTTGATCCATACCTGTAACGCCACTTTCAACATCTACCATAAAGATAATTGCATCGGCTTCATCTATTGCTAATTCTACTTGTTTATCAATTTCAGCTTCAAAAATATCGTCGCTCCCTTTTACATAACCTCCAGTGTCTATTAGCGAAAACTCTTTTCCATTCCAATCGCTCTTTCCATAATGACGGTCGCGAGTAACACCGCTCACAGCATCAACTATAGCCTCTCTACGCTGAATTAATCTGTTAAAAAAAGTGGATTTCCCAACATTTGGTCTCCCCACTATGGCAACAATGCTCATAATCTTAAATTTAGGGTGCAAAAATAGGTTTTAGTTCGCACAAAAAATACTATTTTAACCGCTTATAAAAAAATAGTTACTATTTGATATTTTAAAATCATGAAAAACTGTAACACTTAAGATGAGGGTTAAAAGGGTTTTACAACTTATTTTCGCCTCAAGAATCAGATAACTTTCAGGTTTAAAATTAGGTTTATAGAATACTGAATCTCCCATATATTTATTAAACGCACAAGAGTGAATTATGCTTCCGAATGAAATAGTTTTAAGACCGCGGTTTAAAATCGAGTTAGAACAACCGCACTCAATAATACTTGGCAAATTTTCTGAAGCAAAAAATGCACAAGAGCGGTTTCATATATCTTGTATAGACGATCATATTTTCATAAAACTCCCAAAAAACGAGCAGCATTTTTGGTCTCCACAACTTCATTTAGAAATTTCTGAATTTGAAAATACTAGCACCCTTCACGGTTTCTTTGGACCAAATCCAACGGTATGGACTATGTTCATGTTTTTTCACGTAGTAGTAGCCATATTGTTTATGGTAGATTTAATCTGGCTTTACTCCAACCATAATTTAGGAAACCCTATAACGCTTCAAATCGGAATAGCGGTAGCATTGGTAATTATTTGGTTCTTGCTCTATTTAGCTGGAAGTATAGGAAAGAAAAAAGGAAAGCCGGGAATGCGAAAACTGTATGACTTTATGTATGAAGTTTTAAATTCTAAATAAGAGACCAATATTCCTTTCCTAGTAAATAGAAACATTTTTTTAGTTTCACTTTTTAGACTTTTTCTTCGCTGGATTTTGCTGAAAACATTTTTCTAGCATTTCATAAAGTTCAGGATGTTTTCTTTTAAAAAGTGCTGGTCGCTCAAAAAAATATTCTGAAGCTACAGCTAAGAATTCTACTTCACTAGTTCCGCCATATGCACGGATATCAGATTTATTATTGTTTATGGCTTCCATTTCCTCGTGCATTAATTTCAACCAAGGAGTAATATATTGTTGTTGCAATAGTCGCTCAGGCACCCCATCTGCTTCCCCATCCATTTTATCGATAAGGTGAACAAATTCGTGAACTGATGTATTTCCTTTATCAGTTTCATTCTCAAAACCGTGATACAGTGCTTTTTTAGAAAGAATCATTTGTTTTTCAAATCTTCCCGAACCAACAAGGCCTGCGATAATACGCTTTTCACCATTAGTTTCAAACACAAGTTCGTTGTTGAAGTTATCTGGGTAAAGAATAATCCCGCTTAAATTGTTGTAATGCCATTCTTTAAAACCAAAAACAGGAATTACAGAACTTGCGGCAATTAGCACTTTATCCAATTCCTCTAAATCTGTATTAATGGCTTCAATGTAAACTTCGCTTAAAAAAAGCATCATTCGCTCGCGAAACCTTTGTTGTTCAGATTCAGAAAGATTTCTGTAAAATAGTACATTCTCCTTCAAAAGCGGTTTCCATTCCTCAGGAAAAGGCTTAACTGGACGTTTTTTGTTTTGTGTAAAAGCATAAACCGCAAACGCCACTAATGCAATAAAGAGAATTACATAAATCATTGCTTGTTATTATATCCAAAACGGCGTAATTGTCGCTCGTCGCTACGCCAATTTTTATTCACTTTCACATATAATTCAAGGTGAATTTGTTTTCCGAAGAATTTCTCCAGATCCTTTCTTGCTTCTATTCCCACACGTTTTAAGGCCGAACCTTTATGACCAATAATAATTCCTTTTTGAGTTTCCCGTTCAACCATAATCACACTTCGAATTCGGATTATGTTGTCATCTTCAAAAAACTCTTCTGTATCAATTTCTACTGAATATGGAATTTCCTTTTTATAGTGAATCAATATTTTCTCGCGAATCGCTTCGTTTACGAAAAAGCGTTCAGGCTTATCTGTTAGTTGATCTTTTGGATAGAAAGCTGGCGATTCGGGTAATAATTCGATGATTCGATTAAATACTTCAGGAACTCCAAAATTCTGAAGGGCTGAAATAGCAAAAATTTCGGCATTTGGCACTTTTTCTTGCCATAGTTGAAGGGCTTCCGTAAGCAGCTCTTCATTACCTTGGTCGATTTTGTTTATAAGAAGTAATACGGGAATCTTGGCGTTTTTAATCTTATTAAAGAAAGCTTCATCTTTAAGCTCCTTTTCCCCTAATTCTACCAAATACAGTAATACGTCGGCATCTTCAAAAGCAGATTTAACGAAGTCCATCATACTTTCCTGCAACTGATAAGCAGGTTTTATAATCCCTGGGGTATCGCTCAATAGCACTTGAAAATTATCCCCGTTTACAATTCCTAAAATACGGTGACGGGTGGTTTGCGCTTTAGAAGTAATAATTGAAAGTCGCTCGCCTACAAAAGCGTTCATTAATGTACTTTTGCCCACGTTAGGGTTTCCTATTATATTTACGAATCCGGCTTTATGTTTTGTCATCTTTGTAGTATTAGTCTTACAAATTTAAGGCTTAATTATTGAATGGATGGATTCCAATTCATTTTTAAAAATTCATCATCGAAATCCGTACTTTTGTATTATGTTATTTCCAAAGAAAAAAATAGAACTAGAAGAAGGTGATTACTACCTTACTCCTGAAGGATATAAATGTTTTACCGAACAATATCATTTAAAACGCGGGTATTGTTGCCAGAGTGGATGTCGCCATTGCCCGTATGGGTTTGACAAAAAAACAGGGAGAAGCGACTAGAGACTAGAGACTAGAGACTAGAGACTAGAGACTAGAGACTAGAGACTAGAGACTAGAGACTAGAGACTTGTACGTCTCTGATATAGGTTGACCACTTAACGAGTGAAAACCTATGAAAGCAAATGTACGGAGTATTCGCAAGCAGCGTAAATACTCAATTGAA
>NZ_JAIRBB010000084.1 GCF_022008395.1 Aequorivita xiaoshiensis | reverse complement strand
GGGAAAAGTCACTAATGTTATTATGACCGAATATCAAACTAAAGAGCTGATTTCCGAATTTTGGGATACAAAACGAGAATATAATTTTTGCATTAGGTCAATAAAGAAAGCTTTGAAAGGATTGCAATTTGATATTCTCAAACGAAAAGGAATACCGATTGAAAGTAATGTTAACGTCGAAATTTGGTTTAATGAAGACGGAACTATAGAAAATTGGTCGGAATAAAAACGTGTGGTAACAACGTATATAAAAAATAGCGCGAGTCGTTGCTAACACAAAGGTTCGGGCATTTTTAGGAA
>NZ_JAIRBB010000083.1 GCF_022008395.1 Aequorivita xiaoshiensis | reverse complement strand
GGGAAAAGTCACTAATGTTATTATGACCGAATATCAAACTAAAGAGCTGATTTCCGAATTTTGGGATACAAAACGAGAATATAATTTTTGCATTAAGTCAATAAAGAAAGCTTTAAAAGGAATGCAATTTGATATTCTCAAACGAAAAGGGATACCGATTGAAAGTAATGTTAACATCGAAATTTGGTTTAATGAAAACGGAACAATAGAAAATTGGTCGGAATAAAAACGTGTGGTAACAACGTATATAAAAAATAGCGCGAGTCGTTGCTAACACAAAGGTTCGGGCATTTTTAGGAA
>NZ_JAIRBB010000082.1 GCF_022008395.1 Aequorivita xiaoshiensis | reverse complement strand
ATTTGGATTTTTGATTTTAGAAACCGCATTATCCTTTTTGGAATTACACGCCAAAAAAGTGGAAAAAATTATGATTAAAAAAATATGTTTCATTGGTTTGGTCAAATTGCACACAACGGTTGTGTATATGAAAAGTAGCGCTGAAAACAGTCGCTATCTATTCGGATGAAACACAAGCCGAATTTTTAAATTTTACTATTTATTTTATTTTTGGGAAATCGTCAAATTTAAAAATTTGGCGACTTCCTAAAAATGCCCGAACCTTTGTGTTAGCAACGACTCGCGCTATTTTTTATATACGTTGTTAC
>NZ_JAIRBB010000081.1 GCF_022008395.1 Aequorivita xiaoshiensis | reverse complement strand
CAAAAAATGGGGAATTAGCTCAGCTGGCTAGAGCGCCTGCCTTGCACGCAGGAGGTCATCGGTTCGACTCCGATATTCTCCACCACGGACAACAACTGTTGTTTTTCATTAGCTGCCCGTTATCCGGGCCTGAGAGACACAGAGATCCAGACAGTTCATTGACATATTGTAATTAAAGAATACGAGAAAAGTAATAAAAGTCTTAGTATTTGGTTGTTGACCTTTGGTTGATTGATCAATTATTAAGCAATGAATAAACTCATTAAAGAGCAAAAAAGTACAATAAGCAAAATAAGAGCGTATGGGGAATG
>NZ_JAIRBB010000080.1 GCF_022008395.1 Aequorivita xiaoshiensis | reverse complement strand
TTCAGACATTAACAGCTACTGCTACGGTACCGGGAGGTCAGGCGGTTGTTTGGTATGATGCTGCTACTGGCGGTTCCGTTGTTAGCTCGCCAACCCTGAACAGTGTTGGTAGTATCACCTATTATGCACAGGCCAATGTTGATGGGAATGGTTGTATTAGTTTAACAAGAACCCCAGTAACCTTAACGATTACGGATGCACCTGATGCACCAGTAAGTGGTGGGGACCAGACCGAATGTGAGGCCAGTCCAATCCAGACATTAACAGCTACTGCTACGGTACCGGGAGGTCAGGCAGTAGTTTGGTACACTGCCGCTACCGG
>NZ_JAIRBB010000007.1 GCF_022008395.1 Aequorivita xiaoshiensis | reverse complement strand
GATGCTAGATGCTAGATGCTAGATGCTAGATGCTAGATGCTAGATGCTAGATGCTAGATGCTAGATGCTAGATGCTAGATGCTAGATGCTAGATGAAAATTAAAAAATCGATTACTATTTCCGAAATGTAAAAGTTATAATCAACAGGGCCGGACTTAAAAGTCTGGCCCTTTTTTATGACGCTTTTTTAATATGGTCACTACTTCAATTTACACGCTTAAGCCTAGTCTATTATCGTAAGATATCTCCTATGCCCGGGATTGGAAGGATGATTTTGAAGTCGAAGAAAATTATGGGCTGCCCCACTTGTTTTAGACCATTGAACTTTAAATATAATTTTTTTACCGGGAGTAACCTCAAGTGGGTACATGGGTAGAGATGCATTAAAGAAACCCTGACTTTGTATTGCTCTAATTTCTAGTTTTGGAATTGGGATACCATCTACAAGGATTCGAAATTTAGCAGTATGTCCTAAGGCCATGGAGCTGTTTTCTTGTTCTCCTATAGCGTAAAACGTTAAGTAAATAGTTGAGTTAGTCGGAGTAATTTCTATTTCTAAATCATCAAAATTCCCCCAACCACTATTTTCTCGTTCAATATCATTTATTCCAATGGCATGAAATTTTCTCGTTACCTGTTTCTCTGTTGTAGCATATCCTAAAACTGTCCATTTTCTAAGAGATTTACTATACTGTAAGGTTACAGATGAGTTTTTCCCTTTTAAATTCAAATTACTTTCATTTGGACATAGAATTCTTAAAGGATTTGCCGTTTTATCATTTACTATTGTCATTTCATAGTTTGTACTATTTATCAATCGTACAATTTGACCATCAGCTCCCGAAATTGGTTTAATACTCTTTATCGAAAAAGAACCCGTAGGGCCTTCAATGAGGTATTGAGAATAAGGCACTTCACCTAAATCAATATTTTCATTTATACCGTCGTTTATTTTAAGTGGAGCTCCACTTTCTCTTAAAGAAATTCCACCCTTAACATCGAGAGTAGTTGTTGGATTTGTATTGTTAATCCCTACTTGCGAAAAAGCAGAAACTGAAATAAAAAAAGCTGAAATAACAGTTAAGACCATTCTGTTATTCATAGTAAAGTTATAGATCATGACGTCAAATATGTTTGCTTAAAACGCGCGAAAGTATCATACTTTTCACAATCTAATCAATAAAACAAAATGATTAACCTAAACTTAAAAACTAAGGCGTGAGATTTAAAAAACCATATTAAGCTCCTTCCCCTATTTCAGGGGAAGGTGGATTTCAAATCGTAAAACGATTTGAAAGTTGGAAGGGGTGAGCTTAGCCTACCATTTCAAAAGTAAGACCACAAGTTCATGGCGCAAGCATCACAACTAAAGATTCAGACTTCTGTTCCCAAATTTATTTAGTTATACCAAGTATATCTATTTAGCCATTTCTAAAAGGCCAAAACCTGTCAATTATCATCTAAAGTTTTTCTTCCAAAAAACTTTGTATCGCTAGCTCATAGCTCTGCAGTCCAAAACCTACTATTATTCCTTTAGCATGGGGGGAGATGTAGCTTTTATGGCGAAAGTCTTCTCTGGAAAAAGTATTGGAAATATGTACTTCTACTACTGGAGTTGTAATTGCTCTTACGGCATCGGCAATACCTACTGAAGTATGAGTGTAAGCAGCCGCGTTTAGAATAATACCGTTGTAACTGAAGCCCACTTCTTGAATTTTATCAATTATTTCACCTTCAATATTAGACTGGAAATAAAAAATTTCATGATCTGAAAATTTCATTTCAAGTCTTTTGAAAAATTCGGTAAATGACTGGTCGCCATAAATATTGTTTTCTCTATTTCCGAGCAAGTTTAGGTTAGGTCCGTTTACAATGATTATTTTCATACCGTAAATATAGAAAATTAAAGAAAGAGCAATAAGTTCTTGTTCATAAAACAAAGTGAACAGCAATTAAAACGAATACCCAGCAGAAATTTGCAAGACGTTATTGATACTTTTAACGTCATAAGATGTACGATGGTAGCCAAGAACAACACCTTCAGTAGCGTTTACATTAGACATTCCAATTACATACCGTAGCTGCACAAATATTCCTAAATCTAATCGATATTCTGCACCTATTCCAAGTCCGAAATCGAAATTACTTATATCGTCTTTTAAATCGTTTTCTTGAGTAGTAGATCTACCTGAAAATCCGGAAGAGGTAATTTCGTTTTTAGCAGAAACAAGATACCCCAGCTGTGGCCCTCCCATTACGCTAAAATTATCTATCAGGTAATACTTTGCCATTAGCGGAAGGTTAATGTAATTAAGTTTTGTAATTATCCGTGGACCATCTGTTGCCATAGTATTATGTTCAGAACCTTGAGCAGAAAATAAAAGTTCAGGCTGAAAAGTTAAATTTGTTACAACTGGAAATTCTGCTAAACCCCCTAAATGATATTCAAACACTCCTCTTGTATTATTGGTAAAATCACCTCCAACACTGGCAAAATTAACTCCCCCCTTTACCCCTAACCTGAATTCAGATTGTGCGTGAATTGTAAAGGTCATAAAAACGAGAAAAATTGATAAATAAACACTATTTTTCATATTACTCCATTTAAAATATTAATGAGTTGAGCTTAAATTTATATTATAACAATTAGAATATATATCCCGTAGATACTTGAAACACATTGTTATCAACGTTTAACTTATAATCATCATTTGGATCGTACTTTCCAGACTCCCTAATTTCCATCAAGCCTTTGGTGAATCGTATACTAAAAAAGACTCCCATAGGTAGTTGGTAGCTTACACCGCCGCCAATTCCAAAGTCGAAAGTTCTTATATACTCGGAAACATTATTTTCTAATCCATTTGTAGTATATTCTGCTTCTACAAGAAAACTCGGAACAGGTCCTAGCTCTGCACTAAGTCCGTGAATTATATGATATTTTGCCAATATAGGAACATCGATGTAACTCAAGAGGGTTTCCGAACCAAAAAATTTGCTTCCTTTTTGTGAATAAAGTACTTCTGGCTGCACTGAAAACTTTTCCGTGAGTGGAATTTCTGCTAACCCCCCAATATGAAGCCCTACCCGTGTATCGAATCCTGTAAATGAATCTCCAGTAAAAGTCGATAAGTTTACCCCAGCTTTTGCACCAAAAGTTAATCCTTGAGCATCAGCGTTTACAAGTGTGAATACTGATAGCAAGATAAGTAGTAACGTTTTTTTCATATGTTAGATTTTAAAAATAACAATGTAATCTACACATAAAATCTTAAGTTTAAAAATGATTTATATAAAACAAAAAAAAGCAGGAAAATGAATTTCCTGCTTTCAAAAAAAATATATAATTTGGTTAGAAAGAATATCCTGCTGATACTTGGAATACGTTACTTTGGTTTGAACCTGAATAATCATCCACATCATTAACATCTAATAAGCCTTTGTTATAACGCAAACTAAAGAAAACACCCATATTTAAACGGTAAGTCGCACCAATTCCGATGGCTGCATCAAAACTTTTATACAAGTCCTTTATATCCACATCACTATCATCACTTGCATTAACTAACACCCCAAATACTGGCCCTGCTTCAGCACTTAAGCCTTCGATTATATAAAATTTGGCCAATACAGGTACACGTATGTAATCTAATTTAAGCGCGTTATCCCCTAGTCCCCAACTCCAATCTGAACCTTCAGATGAATAAAGTAATTCCGGTTGTAGGGCAAATTTTCCTTTTAATGGAATTTCAGCTAACGCTCCTATATGGAAGCTTGTTCTAGACCCTAAGCTACCAACACCATAACTATCCCCTCCTAAAGAGGCTACGTTAAGTCCTAGTTTTGCACCTAAGCGAACTTCTTGAGCTTGAGCAGTGGTACAGGTTAATGCTACTACGGCGATAAAAAGTAGAATTTTTTTCATAATTGATTGATTTAGTTTAAAAATTAATAGTTAATGTTTTTAATTTAAGATACTCCAATGGACATTTTTCTATGCAACATTACTTCACTTCTTCAAAAATATCTACACAAACCTATATATCTAGTTAAGGCTTAGCAAGTCCTATTTAGAATTCGGAGGTTTTCAGTTAGAATTCGGTAATAGAAGGAAACACGTGCCATAAACCACATAAGATAAGGGTTTTAGCTGTTTAGGTGTTGAATTTATAGTGTTCTTGTAATATAAAAAAACCACCCAAGAAGGGTGGTTTTCAATTGTGTTAATAAGATTCTAAGTTATTAGAATGAGTATCCTGCTGATAATTGGAAAACACTGTTGTTTACTTTATCATCACCAGAGTCGTTAATGTTTGATAATCCATGGTTATAACGTGCCCCAAAGAAAACTCCCATTGGAAGTCTATATGATACTCCAGCCCCAAGACCGAAATCTATACTAGCGATATCTTCTATATCACCTTCATCTTTTACAGTTACTCCACCAATTGTGCTTTCAGATTCAGCTTTAGAAGATGCAAGAAAACCAATTTGAGGACCAGCTTCAATTGCAAATCCCTCAGCTACATAAAATTTAGCCATTACAGGTACCTGAATATAGTCTAGTTTAAGGTCTGATTTGAACAAATAGTCAATACCCGCCTCTGTGCCGCTCTCTTCATACTTAGCACCTTGAGCAGAATATAAAACCTCTGGCTGAACTGAAAATCTTTCAGTAACTGGAATTTCTACTAAAGCTCCAATATGGAAACCTGTTCTAGAATCAGCATCGTCGATATCTCCACCTAAATTTGCGAAGTTAACACCACCTTTTGCTCCTAAACGCACTTCTTGCGCTTGTGTAGCGGTTACTGATAACATTATAGTTGCTGCAATAAAAAATAACTTTTTCATATTTATTTGTTTTTTTAGTTAACGGTACAAAGGTCTTAAATTAGGCAATTCACATCCTAATTTTTAATTTTCTTTTAACTGAAATCCTTCAAACTTTAGCGGTTTTTATGAAATCTAGTTATAGTCAATAAAAAAAACCACCCTGAATGGGTGGTTTGTTATAGTTATATTTAATTCTTCTTATAAAAAAGAATAACCAATAGTTAGGGATATATATTTATGTCTCCCACTTTCTAACTGATAATCCGTAATACTTGTAATTCCTAAATTAAAACGACCTTCAAGCCTAATTCCATACGGGAAATCGTAGCCCATACCCATTACAGCAGCAATATCGGTATCATTTCCAGCTGCGTTAACACTAGAATTATCAATAACAGTTCTTAGATCATCATTTATTAAAAATCCAACCTGGGGGCCTACTTGTATATAAAGTGGCTGATCATCTACAAGGTAATACTTTAAAACAACAGGTACGTTTAAATACGTTAGATCGAACTTTCCGCTACCACTACTGGTAAATTTAGCTCCTTGTTCAGAATACAATGCATCGACTTGCAACCCAATTCTATCTGAAAATTTTACACCTGCAAAAACGCCTACAACAATTCCTTCGGTATATTCTAGATTAAGCTTATCGAGGCCATAAACGTTCGAGAAGTTTATTCCTGCTTTAACGCCAAGATCAAATTCTTGTGAATAAGAATTCACTCCAATAAATAAGATGATAACTGTAACAATCAGTTTTTTCATATTAATTCGGTTTAGTTTTAACTAAAACAAATATATAGTATATCTAACAATCTAAATTGCTTTTATTTTAATTGTTAATATGGTTTTCAACAAATTGTTATACCGTATTCGAGCTTTAAATTGTTTACCGAAAATAATAGCCGTAATAAAAAAGCCACCCGAAATGGATGGCTTACATATTATAATTATATTTTATATTATAGGAAAGAGTATCCTAGCGCAAGAGAAAACACTGTGTTTTTTCCTTCAAAACCATCGGTTTTTGAAACATCAGACAATCCAAAATTGTACCTAGCATCCAAACGAACTCCGAATGGGAAATCGTATCCTGCTCCTACAATTCCAGAAACATCACTTTTTTCAGCATTTGCTTCAATAGAATTTGTTCCTAAAACATCTACATAAATATCGTCATCCAAAATAAACCCAAATTGCGGACCTGCTTGAATATTTAAACCTTGTATTAAGTAGTACTTCAATACTATGGGTACGTTTACGTAGTTCAAGTCGAATTTTCCATAATCAAACTCCCCTCCTTGTTGTGAATACAGAACATCTGCCTGAATCCCAACTTTGTCGGTAAATTTAATTCCAGCAAAAATACCAGCTTGGAAACCAGTTTTACTGGATAAATCATTAACATCTGAGATATTCGCAAAGTTAGCTCCAGCTTTAATCCCTAGGTCAAGACCCTGGGAAAAAGCATTTGCTCCCATAAAAAGTGCGCAAAACGCAATCATTAATTTCTTCATAGTGTAAGATTTTGATTTTTTATTTAAAACGACAAGTTATCCTTAATCTTATACATATTAAAATATTTAGAATTTTGTTAACTATTATAATTAGTAGTAATATAGCACTATGAACTGGCAACAAACTCTAAAAGATTATCAAAATTACCTCCGGTTGGAACGTGGACTTTCAGATAATTCTATAATTAATTATTCCTTAGATGTTAAGAAACTAACGCGCTGGTTAGAAAATAATGAAATAAAGACTTCTCCTGTTTCTATTTCTGAAGAAACACTTCAGCAGTTTATATATGACACAGCAAAAACAATAAACCCTCGTTCACAAAGCAGATTAATTTCAGGTCTAAAAGGCTTTTTTACGTATTTAATTTTTGAAGATTATCGAAATACTAATCCTTTAGAATTAATTGAAGCTCCAAAACTAGGAAGAAAACTTCCTGATACATTGGCCATTGAAGAAATTGACTCTCTTATAAATGCAATTGACTTAAGTTCTAAACAGGGAGAGCGCAATCGCGCGATAATTGAAACACTTTACGGTTGCGGCCTTCGTGTTTCAGAATTAACAAGCCTTAAAATATCCGATTTGTATTTTGATGAAGGCTTTATAAAAGTCACGGGGAAAGGCGATAAACAGCGTTTAGTTCCTATTAGTCCTATCACAGAAAAATATATAACCATTTACCAAAAACAAGTACGAGTTCATCATAAAATAGACCCTAAAGATGCCGATACGCTTTTTTTAAACCAACACGGCAGGCAACTTACACGGGCAATGATATTTACCATTGTAAAACGTTTAGCTGAAAAAGCTGGATTAAAAAAAACCATTAGTCCACATACTTTTAGGCACTCCTTTGCCACTCACCTTTTAGAAAATGGGGCCGATTTACGTGCAATTCAACAAATGCTAGGACACGAAAGCATTACAACTACCGAAATCTACACTCATATTGACAGAAAGCACTTGACTGAAGTTATCAATAAATTTCACCCTAGAAGGTAGGGGTTGAAATTTTGAGGAAATTTCAATTGCAAAAGCACTTTTTGCTTCTGAGTTCATAAGGTTAAAAAACTCCCAAACAGCTCCATTTTTTTTCTTTTCCTACAATCCTTTTGTATTTTGAAAGTGAAACTTAAAAAGATAAAATTTATATATATGAAGACATTAAAATTCAGTAATGGTGATACTATGCACGCCATTGGATTAGGAACATGGAAATCAACTGGAAATGAATTGAAAAAAGCGATAAAAGATGCTATTTACGCAGGTTACAGACATATAGACACCGCTGCAAATTACGGTAATGAAGCAATTATTGGAGAAGCCTTAGCCGAGATATTTGCAGAAGGTAAAATATTTCGCGAAGATGTATTCATTACTTCCAAGCTCTGGAACGACGCTCACGCAGAAGGCCAAGTAATCCCAGCATTACAAGATTCACTTAAAAAACTTCAATTGAATTACCTAGACTTATATTTAATCCATTGGCCAGTTGCGTTCAGAAATGGAGTTGAATTTCCTAAGAAACCGAGTGATTACCTTACTCTAGAAGAAGCTCCACTAATAGAGACTTGGAAACAAATGGAAGACGCCAAGAAAAACGGTTTAGCAAAGCATATTGGAGTTTCAAATTTTAGTGTTAAGAAGTTAAAGGACCTGATTTCTAAAGCAACAATAAAACCTGAAATGAATCAAGTAGAACTTCACCCGCTGCTTCAGCAAAATGATTTATTGGAATATTGTAAAAGTGAAAACATTTTGCTTACAGCCTATTCACCACTAGGTTCGGGAGATCGTATTTCGGCAATGAAGGCCGAAGACGAACCGAACATGTTTGATATAGATGTTTTAAAGGAAATTGCCAAGGATAGAAGCGCTACTGTTCCACAAGTACTAATTGCTTGGCATAATCACAGAGGTTGTGCTGCTATCCCAAAATCCACAACCAAAGATCATATAATTTCGAATTTTAAATCGGCAGATGTGGAACTCAGAGATTCTGATATGGAGAAAATTGCCAAATTAGACCGCCATTATAGATACATAAATGGAAAGTTCTTTGAAGAAGAATCTAAGGGATATGCAAATCTGTATGATGAATAGGAAGTAATAGATATTAAAAAAATTAAGCCGCAATTTTCATTGCGGCTTATTTTATATATCGTTAAACTAGCTTACTTCGCTATATTAACTGATCGTGTTTCACGGATAACAGTTACTTTCACTTGTCCAGGATACGTCATATCCGTTTGGATTTTTTGTGAAATTTCAAAAGATAATTGTGCAGCTTTTTCGTCGTTTACCTTTTCACTTTCAACCATTACACGAAGCTCACGCCCTGCTTGGATTGCGTAGGCCTTATTAACACCTCCAAAACCAAAGGCGATATCTTCTAAATCCTTTAAACGTTGAATGTAAGAGTCTAATACTTGACGTCTTGCTCCAGGTCTTGCCCCGCTAATGGCGTCACACACTTGAACAATAGGAGATAGTAAACTTGTCATTTCAATTTCATCATGGTGAGCACCTATAGCGTTGCAAACCTCAGGCTTTTCACCGTATTTCTCAGCCCATTGCATTCCTAAAAGTGCGTGAGGCATCTCTGTTTCCGTTTCGGGAACCTTTCCTATATCGTGTAATAATCCAGCTCTTTTAGCAAGTTTAGCATTTAAACCAAGCTCTGCAGCCATTACTCCACAAAGTTTTGCAACTTCACGTGAGTGATGTAACAGGTTTTGCCCGTAAGACGAACGATACTTCATGCGTCCCACTGCCTTAATTAGCTCTGGATGTAAACCGTGGATTCCTAAATCGATAACTGTACGCTTACCAACTTCAATAATTTCCTCTTCTATTTGCTTGGTTGTTTTCTGAACAACCTCTTCAATACGGGCAGGGTGAATACGTCCGTCGGTTACAAGTTTATGTAGTGATAGACGCGCAATTTCTCTTCTTACGGAATCAAAACAAGACAGAATAATAGCCTCAGGAGTATCATCTACTATAATTTCAACCCCAGTAGCTGCCTCTATAGCACGAATATTTCGACCTTCACGACCAATAATTCTACCTTTTACATCGTCGCTTTCTAGGTTAAATACAGAAACGCAATTTTCTACTGCTTCTTCTGTTCCTATACGTTGAATAGTATTAATAATGATTTTCTTTGCTTCTTGTTGAGCCGTCATCTTAGCCTCTTCAACAGAGTTTTGAACAAAGGCCATAGCTTGAGTTTTGGCTTCGTCTTTTAGGCTTTCCATTAATTGAGCTTTAGCTTCTTCAGCAGATAAGCTGCTGATTACCTCTAATTGCTCTACTTGACTGCGATGAAGTCTATCAACTTCGCTTTGTTTTTTATCTAGAATTGAAATTCTTTCGTCAAATTCTTTTTGTTTTGACTGAAGTTCAGCGTTTAATTTTTTTGATTTTGCTAGTTCACTAGAAACTTGCGACTCCTTATCACGTACTCGTTTTTCAGTGTCAGAAATCTTTTTATCACGGCTTAATATTACTTTCTCATGTTCTGCTTTAAGTTCTAAAAACTTCTCTTTCGCTTGTAATATTTTATCTTTTTTTATGCTTTCTGCCTCAGATTTTGCTTCTTTTAATATTGCTGCCGCACTTTTTTTAGCTCTAGATAGCACGTGGGATGCGTTATTTCTCTCCAGTATTTTTGCAATAAAAAAACCAATCGCTATCCCAACGATGGCACTAATTATTATAGTTACTATATCCATTTATTTGTTGATTTTTATATAAAAAAAAAGCCTACATCAATACATTAGTTTTGAATAAACTCCTTAAAAAAATGTTTAGGGCTAACAAGCTGATCAAGCATCCGCTCGAAGACGGCTCGCTTTTACAACTTTAACTCACCCTTTTTTAAAGAATTCGTGTTGAGTTTACCAAAAATAATATTAATGTAGGCAGTTACCTTATTTAATTAAAAGAACGTTACGATAGTTGCTCCTCCAGGATTTGATTCAAAGCCCTTAGCCTTTCTTCTGCTTCCTTGGTTTCACTAGATCTATCTATTTGTTTTTGCTCCACCTGAGCAGCAAACTGGAGGGCGCTCATTGCTAACACATCCTGTTTGTCACGCACGGCATAACTTTGCTCGAACTTCTTAATCATTTCTTCTATCTTCTTCGCCGCCAATCTCAACCCCTCCTCCTGCGAAGGATTGATAGTCAAGGGATATACCCTGTCTGCTATCGATAGTTTTATTTTTAATTGTTCTGACATTGTTATATTATTCGGAAAGTTGGGCAATACATTGATCTATTTCCCGAACTAAAGCGTTTATCTTGAGTTTCGTTTCTCGTTTATGTTGGTCACTGCCAAGCATTGAGTTTGCGAGTTTTAATGAATTGTTTTTTTCGGTTAAAGCCTCAATTTCTTGTTCAAATTGCTGCTGTTTTAACTTTAAATTGATAATCTCTTCTTCCAATTGAGCATTGGCAGTTTTTAATTTCTCATGCTTGTTAAGCAACTGACCCACTCTATTCTCAAGAGAATCAACAATTTCAGAAAAATCACTCATTAAAATTTTTGTTCAATACTTCTTTCACAAAGTTAGCATACCCTTGTTAAATCACAAACAGTTTTCTGTTATTTTTTCAGCATTCTATATTGATAAACCAAATATTTGTGGTATCAGAAAGAAATTCGCAACACTATCTTTGATAATCAATCTATTGCAGTTCGCGATCCATGCTAATTCTAAGCAAGAGGTTATTAACAATTAAACTCTTAAAGCCTAAGTTAAAACCGATTATAAGCACCCAGACTACTTCCCTCAGCAAATTCTAATTCAAAACCCAAAACGATACTCTTAAAGTGATTTTTCACTAAGACGCACCTAAATCATTCGTTTTTAACCTTTTATAAATATACAACAATCAAATTTTAGATTTGGATTAAGCGCATAAATTCTTTCTATAAAGAGATATTTTGTAAAAGATTAATCGGATTTAAACAATTATAGCAACATAATAGATTAAAATAGAATCAGCATACATATCGTTAATTAAGTTGTTGTCCCTTTTTTATTCCTAACGTATTATTATTTTTACACTATGAAAAAAATTTTATCGTTACTCCTACTTATCGGGAGCTTTACTTATGCCCAAAACAATTTTCCTAAAAATTATTTTTCAAACCCATTGGATATAAAAATGATCCTCTCCGGAAGTTTTGGAGAGCTTCGTTCTAATCATTTCCACAGCGGTTTAGATATAAAAACGCAACAACGCGAAGGGAAGCCAGTTTACGCCCCTGCAGATGGTTATGTAAGCAGAATTAAAGTTAGTCATTACGGGTATGGAAAAGCGCTATATATTTTACATCCTAATGGTTACACCACTGTTTATGGACATTTAAGAAGCTATGCAGGAGAAATTGAAAAATTCGTAAAGAAAACACAGTACGCAAAAGAATCTTTCGAAATTGAACTTTTTCCTGACAAAAATTTCTTAGCTGTTAAAAAAGGAGACTTAATTGCATATACAGGAAATACAGGAGGCAGTGGCGGCCCACACTTACATTATGAAATCCGCGATGCTTCGCAAAGACCGATTAATCCTCTTCATTTTGGTATCGATATTCCAGACTCTAAAGCTCCGTTACTAATGGGGGTTTTCGCTTATACAATAGATGAAGATGGACACGTAAATCAAAGTCAAAATAGAACTAAATTAAGACTGATTAAGCAAAAAGACGGCACCTATAAAACCGAAAGCATTAAAGCTTATGGCAAAATTGGGTTTGGAGTAACTACCTACGACCAATTTGATGGAGCTTCAAATAAAAATGGTAGTTATAGAATTCAAACAAATTTTAATGGTTCTGAAAAGTTTGAAGTTACCTTCGATAAGTTTTCATTTGCTGAAACCCGCTACCTTAACAGGTATATAGATTATGAATACTTTGAGACAAATAAAAGCAGAATTCAAAAGCTATTTAGAGAAAAGAATAATCCTTTAAGTGTAATTACCTACGAAGACGATAACGGTTATGTAGTGGTTAAAGATAGTCTTCATTCAATTTACACCATTAGCATCAATGACTTAAAAGGAAACACCACTTTTGTTACAATTCCAATTGAAGGAGCTAAAATGGACATCCTCGATCCGAAAAAAAACAAAGTTACCGACGATTACATCAATGCCAATCACGCTACTTCAATTACAAAGGGTAAATTCAGCATTTATATTCCGGCGAATAGTTTATACGAAGACACTTACTTAGACATTCGCGCCGATGGAGATACATTAATATTCCACGAAGATATTGTACCTGTTCACACCAACATCACCTTATCGGCAGATATTTCGGCTTATAGAGAAGAAGACAAAGACAAGCTTTATTTAGGTAGAATAAATACTAAGGGCAAACCGTATTACACTTCTACTAGTAGAAACGGCGATAAACTTGTAGCCAAAACAAGAACATTTGGAAAGTACATCATTACATCAGACACAATTCCACCTGAGATAGAGCCTGTTAATTTTTCAGAAGGCAAGTGGATAAGCAATGAGAATTTTCTAAAAATTAAAATTAAAGATGACTTAAGTGGTATTAGCTCCTATAGAGCTACCATCAATGGAAAATATATTTTAACAGAATACGATTATAAAAAAGACGTTCTAATTTATAATTTTAATGACAATGTTAACTTAGAAACTGAAAATAATTTGAAACTCATCGTGATTGATAATGTAGGAAATAGTGCTACATTTGAAGCAAAATTTTTCAGAAAACACCCCTAATTCAAGCTTTTGAAAACAATAAAACTACCGCTAACACTTTTCTTTTTATGTTTTGCAACCGTTGCGTTTGCTCAAAAATCGATTGTAAAAGGAATTATTCTCGACGAAAATAACTTTCCCGTAGTTGGGGCAAATGTAACCTATAACAACACTGGAACTATTTCAGATTTTAATGGGTTTTACTTGCTTAAAGTACCATCAAATCAAGATGTTACTATCGTTTTTTCGCATGTAAGTCATAAAAAAGCACAGGTAACCGTGAACCTTTCTCCAAATGAAGATTACGAATTAAATCCCGTAATGAATACTACTATAGAGCAAATTAGTGAAGTTGTAATTTCGGGTAGAGAAAACAAACGCGTTGAAGGGGTAACTACCATCTCTCCAGAGGTTATTCGTAAAATGGTAGGTGCCAATGCGGGTGTTGAAAACCTTCTAAAATCGCTTCCAGGTGTAAATGGCAACGACGAATTAAGTACGCAATATGCTGTTCGTGGTGGTAATTACGACGAAAACTTAGTTTATGTTAATGAAATTGAAGTATATCGTCCATTCTTAATTAGAAGCGGACAACAAGAAGGATTAAGCTTTGTAAATAGTGATCTTACTAGCAATGTAGATTTCTCAGCTGGTGGATTTCAGGCAAAATATGGGGATAAACTTTCTTCGGTTCTAGACATTACGTATCGCCGCCCAGTAAATTTTGGTGCGTCTATAGAAGCAAGTTTATTGGGAGCTAGTGGTTCTATAGAAGGGGTTTCAAAAAATGGTCGTCTATCAGGTATTTTCGGAATTCGCTACCGCGATAACAGTCTTTTTGTTCAAGCAAAAGAAACAGAAACCAATTACAGACCAAAATTCGCAGATGCACAAACGTATCTTACTTATAAATTCAGTAATAAATTTGAAGTTGGGTTTTTAGGAAATATATCAATTAACGAATACAATTACAGACCGCTAACAAGACAGACTAACTTCGGTACTATTTCCGATCCTATTGCACTACTTGTGTTTTATGAAGGCCAAGAAGAAGATAGATACAATACTTATTTTGGAGCTTTAAAATCAACTTGGGTTGTTTCTGATAATTACACAGCTAAATTTATTGGTTCTGTTTATCAAACTACTGAGCAAGAATATTACGACATTCTTGCCGAATATCGCTTAGGCGAAGTAAATACTGATCTAGGTGGTGAAGATTTAGGACAAGTTGAGTTTACTCGCGGTATAGGGGGACAACTTACACACGCCCGAAATGATTTGGATGCATTAATCCTTAACTTCGAACACAAAGGGAATCTATCTATTGAAGATAATAATATTGAATACGGAATAAAATACACTCACGAAGATATTCGCGACCGTGTAAATGAATATGAAATTATTGACTCGGCTGGGTTTTCAATTCGCCCACCTCTTTTCCCTCCTAACAATCAACCATACTCACCAGATACTTCGCCAATTGTTCCTTACACAAACGTAAATGCAATGAATGATACGCAAATAGACCGTATATCTGGTTATGCGCAATGGAGTAGAAAAACTACTCTTGGAGGTAGCGACCTTTGGTTAAATGCAGGGGTTCGTGCGCACAATTGGACAGTAAGCGGACAAAACATTACGAGTACATCACAAACTGTATTCAGTCCTCGAGCCCAAGTTTCTTTAAAACCAAATTGGGAAATGGATATGCTTTTCCGTCTTTCCGGAGGTATGTATCACCAACCACCTTTCTATCGAGAGTTAAGAGATTCAACGGGAACTGTTCGTCCCGGAGTTAAGGCACAAAAATCTGTACACATTGTATTCGGAAACGATTACAGCTTTAAAATGTGGGACCGCGAATTTAGATTGAATTCTGAAGTATATTACAAACACCTTGATAATGTTAATCCATATACGCTGGAAAACGTACGTATTCGATATCGCGCAAACAATAGCGCTGTTGCTTATGCTTACGGTTTAGACGTACGACTGGCAGGAGAATTTGTTCCAGGAACAGAAAGCTGGTTGAGTTTTGGATATTTAAAAACAGAGGAAAACATTAACGATAAAGGGTATATTTTCCGTCCTACAGATCAACGCTTAAAATTTGGTATGTTGTTTCAGGATTACGTAAAAGTTATTCCTTCGCTTAAAATGTATCTTAACTTGACGTACAATACTGGACTTCCAGGTGGTTCCCCGAGTTATGCCGACCCTTATAACTATCAAACACGTTTACCAGATTATAAGCGTGCCGATATTGGGGTTAGCTACGTAATTGTAGATGATTCAAAATTAAGAGATAGCGGGTGGTTAAAACCATTTAAGGAACTTTCGGTTGGAGCTGAAATTTTCAATATTTTTGATGTGCAAAATTCAATTACAAACACTTTTGTAAGAGATGTTTATAGCAAACTTCAATACGCTATTCCGAATTACTTGACACCGAGAATTTTTAATGTGAAGCTTTCGGCAAAGTTTTAAGCTCGAGAACGCTGTCTTTTACGCTTTCTCAACTTTTTGCTGTTTTTCTTTTTCTGAAAATCACGACTGTACTTCAGCATGGTTTCATAGGTTTCTGAAGTGCTTTTGTTGTAGAGTTTAGCATACTCCTCGGCCATAATCTTAACCATAGTTTTTGAAGGCCAGAGTCTGCGGAAGTTATTCATTCGCTTTTCAAAACTCATAGGTTCAAATCGCATTCTATTCAAATCAATTAAATAGAATTCATATTGGTTATTTCCTACATCAGTAATCAAAGTATTTCCAGGGGAATGATCTAAAAAGTTTACTCCATTTTCGTGCAGTTTAAAAGTGAATTGTGTAAACTGTCGTAATATTTCTTCCCGATTTTCAAACTTAGGTTTATGAATTAAAACTCGAAAATCGAAATCGTAATCGAGGTGTTCACTTATATAATAGCTCTGTTTTAATCCCAAAGAAAAAAACTCGATATATGCTACGGGTGTTGGAGTTCCAATTCCGAAGTTAGCTAGTTTAGAAGCGTACTCAAAAGAACGTTTTGCCTTACTCTTTCTAAAGTATTGGTATATTATAGACTGAAAGAAATTAGGCGTTTTAAAACTCTTAATATTGAAGACAACACCATTTAATTCTATTTTCTTTATAACATTGCGCTCACCTTTGGTTACATACTCCCCTACTTTTTCAAATTGATAAAGTGCGTCTTTCAATGCAGGTTGCAAGTGTGAATATTTTGGATTGATTACGAAATTCTCGCGCATTTTTAATATTTATACAGTCAAAAAAGGTATTTTGCGAAGGTAATTTAAAATCTTTATCCCGTGCTTACGCTCTGGAATTTTATACGAAAATACAAACTTTACTTTAAGGCGACATTCAAAATTTGGCAAAGAAAACGAAGTCTAACAAAGTAATACCCTATGAAGAAAATTCTTATCATACAAAACAAACGTATTGGCGATGTGCTATTGAGCTCTGTTATTGCTAATAATATTAAAAAAGTATTTCCTGATAGTGAAGTTTCCTTTTTTGCTTACGATTATACAATTGGGGTACTTGAAAACAACCCAAATATCGATCGTATAATTTCAATTAACCAAAAAGAGCTGAAGCGTTTGCCAACACTTTTTGAAACTGCTTTAAAAATTAGAGAACAGAAATACGATATTATCTTCGACCCCTACGCTAAGTTCCAAAGTAGAATTATTTGTTTAACAAGTAAAGCTCCGTACAGAATAGGCTTTAAAAAAGCGCATAAAAAACTAAAACTTCCTTTTTATACGCATCCACTAAACTTCAAAAAGAAAGCTACATTGCCCTGCGGAAGAGGGATTGAAGATAGAGTTAATTTAGTACATCAGGTTTTTCCTTTAAAAAACCCAAATTATGTGCCGAAAATATACTTAACCGAAATAGAGAAATCCGAAAATAAATTACAAGACATTAATGGGCCAATTATCATGTTTGGGGTTTTAGGAAGCACGCCAAATAAATCTATGCCCTATGAATATATTGTTGAGCTTATAGATTTTGTCACCAAAAACTATAAGGCTACCATCCTTTTCAATTATGCACCTCATCAAAAAGAAGAAGCTTTAAAAATATACAATGCATGTGCGCGCAAGGAAAATATAAATATAGAGGTTTATGAACATAGCATTCGTGGATTTGCCGTGTTAATGAGTCAATGCGATATGCTTATTAGCAATGAGGGAGGAAGTGTGCACATTGCAAAAGCTTTAAACAAACCAACTTTTACAATTTATTCACCCTATATAGATAAAGATGCATGGAATAGTTTTGAAGATGAAGTTTTTCATCAATCTATTCATCTACTAGAAGAAGTCCCAGACCTATTTAAAAGTTTTACCCCCGAAGAAAGAAGATCGATTGAGAAAAATCCTCAAGAACTTTACAAGGAGTTAAAACCTGAAATGATTCTCCAAAAACTGAAACCTTATTTAGCGCATCATTTTCCCGATGCAAAAACTTAATTAGATTCAACTTCTTCTGCTACACTTGTAGGAGCATCAATTTTTAGAATTCCATATTTCGTCCAAACTCTTTTTTCTTGTTTTGTAATACGTCTAATAGCTTTGTTTTTCACAAACATATCCTTAGTAACATATCCTCGGGCGTGATCTAAATGTAAGGTTACTGTGCTATATCGAATTTGAAGGGGTTTAATACCGTAATTCATTAAACGTTCGCCCATTTCACGGTCTTCCCCACCGTATTGCATGCGTTCGTCGAATCCATTTACTGCAATTACATCCTTACGCCAACCCGAAGCATTATTTCCATCCCAAGTAGCGCTAGTAGGCGTAAACGTATTTAGAAAATCTTCTTTAAAACCATAAGAAGTGAGTTTATTTATTTTGAAAGTTTTCTTGAGTCCTTGTTTTAACAACCATTTTGCATTAAAACAACGTTGCAATTTTATGTCTTCTCTTGTAATTTTTTTAGAAATACTCATGGTAAGCTTGAAGTAACCCGCAGAGAGGAAACATCCTGGACGACTCAAGCCAAGGTGTGTAGAAACCAAATCGTTTCTTGGAATACAATCCCCATCTGTAAAAATAAGATACTCCCCTTTTGAGACTACAATTGCTTTATTAAGAATTTTTGTTTTTTGAAAACCGTGGTCTTCCTGCCAAACGTGTGTTATTTTTAAAGGAGAGCTTTCTTTAAAAGAATCTATCATTTTTTTAGTTTCTTCTCCCGATCCATCGTCGGCAATAATAATTTCAAAATTCTTTTCTAGTTGTTGCTCAAATCCCCAAAGGGCTTTTTGTAACCATTCAGGTTGGTTATAGGTACTTACAATAACCGAAACATAAGGCGATTCATCTTCATTTTTAACAATCCCGTAATTTGTCCATTTTTTGTTTTGATTACGTGTAACCTTACGTATTGCTAAATTCTTTTCAATAGACTCTTCGTTCTTATACCCTCTTGGATGATCAAGATGTAAAACAACCGCATTGTAGCGAATCTGTTTACTTTTAATTCCATAATTCATCAATCGTTCGCCAAGTTCACGATCCTGTCCGCCGTATTGCATACGTTCGTCAAAACCATTTATGGCAACAATATCCTTCTTCCACCCAGAAGCATTATGTCCATTCCAACTAGCATTGGTAGGAGTTAAAGCATTTAAAACCTTAGCTTTTACAGAACCAGAGTAAAGTTTATTGTTTTTAAATGAAGATTTTAATCCGTGTTTTTTAAGCCACTTAACATCAAAACATCTTTCGGTATAAATATCTTCTTTGGTTATTTTCTTTGATATTTCCATTGGCAGCATAAAATATCCACCAGACAGGAAATATCCCTCTTCACGATATTTTACGTGTTGTTCCACAAAATCTTTTCGCGGAATACAGTCCCCATCGCTCATAATAATATATTCTGTACTACACTGTTTAATGGCTTTATTAAGAATTTCGGACTTTTGAAAACCTTTGTCTTCGTGCCAAACGTGAACAATTGGATAAAAAACTTCTTCTTGCATTTTTTCTAGCAATAGCCGTGTTTCATCGTTTGAACCGTCATCTGCAATTACAACTTCAAACTGTCTATATGTTTGATTATTATAACCGTACAGCACTTTTTTCAACCATTCGGTAGAATTGTAAGTGCTAATTATTATGGAGGTGTTAAGCTGCTTCATTTATGCAAAGATAAAGTTATTTAGGAAGTTGGCGCACAAAACAAAAAGTAGTAATTTCGAAATGTATTTTAAATCTTTAGCTAAATTCAAAAAATCACAATTTTACGATAAAACAATTAGTTATTTTTCGTGAAATTATGCTGAGAAAATATGCCGAAACTAACTGTAATCATACCTACTTTCAACGAAGAGGCCTATCTTGAAGACGCCCTATTTTCGGTAGCTTTTGCCGATGAAATAATTGTTGTAGATTCATATAGTACAGACAAAACCCCAGAAATAGCTAAGAAATATGCCACTAAGTTTCTACAACGCGCTTTCGACAATTTTTCAAATCAGAAAAACTTCGCATTAAAAGAAGCCACTGGAGATTGGATTCTATTTATTGATGCTGACGAGCGCGTAACGCATTCTTTGGAAGCCGAAATTTTAGAAACAATACAGAAACCGAAACACGGAGGATATAAGATTAATTTTCCGCATTTTTATATGAATCGTTTTCTCTATCACCACAGTGATGATGTATTGCGATTAGTAAAGCGGGAAGGAGCTAAATTTACAGGTTCGGTTCACGAAAAATTGCATTGTACCGGAAGCATAGGAAAATTAAAAAATAAAATGCTCCATTTTACATACAAGGGGCTGGATAATTATATTCAAAAAAAAGAATCGTATGCCTGGTTTCAAGCACAACAACAATTTGACAAAGGCAAAAAAGCAACTTGGTTTCACCTCCTTATAAAACCTACCTATCGATTTTTTAGGTCGTTTGTATTAAAGGGAGGTTTCCGAGATGGGGTACCAGGACTTACCGTTGCTGCAGTAAATGCATACGGAGTTTTTGAAAGGTATGTAAAGTTAATGTTATTGCGAAAAGGAATTCAATAATACACGTTGTAAGTACGAAAGGTAAAAACAGTATTTTTACACAAATCACATTCAGTTTTTGAAAAACACAGCAAAAATTTCAGCAATTGCCATAACGCTTAATGAAGCGCATAACATTGAAGCCTATTTGGATAGTCTTTGGTTTGCCGATGAAATTATCATTGTGGATTCACATAGTACAGATGAAACAGTTTTATTAGCGGAAAAACACGAGAAGGTTACAGTGTTCCAAAGAAAATTTGATAACTTTTCAGCTCAAAAAAACTTTGCGATTTCAAAAGCTAAAAATGACTGGGTGACTTTTTTCGATTTAGACGAAGAGGTAACTCCAAAATTAGCTGAGGAAATCGTTGAACTAGCGAAAAACCCAAAAGCTATAGCCTATTATGTAAAACGCGATTTCTATTTTATGGGAAAACGTATAAAGTACAGCGGCTTGCAAAACGATTATATCGTAAGGTTTTTCAACAAAAATCATTGTCAGTATAATGCCAATCTAGTTCACGAAACTTTAGAAACCGATGGAAAAACTGAAAACCTAAAAAACAGTTTACCACATCACACTTACAAATCCTTCGACGATTATACCGCAAAAATGCATAAATACAGTGCTTTACAAGCTAAAATGCTTTACAAAAAAGGGAAGAAACCTACCTACTATCACTTTCTGTTTAGGCCGTATTATCGTTTTTGGAATCAGTTTATATTTCGTTTGGGAATTCTAGACGGAAAAGAAGGATTTATCCTTGCCTATGTGAGTGCATTTTCAGTTTTTAAACGATATATTAATCTTTGGTTACTGTATAGAAAAATAGCTTAAAAAAAAACGTATGAGTCACAAAATAGCTATCATATTTCTCGATGAAATTCATCATATTTACCATTTTGTGAGCGTAGCAGTAGAACTTGCAAAATCCAATCAAGTACATATTCTCACGCATTCTCGAAAAAATACTTTTCTTTACGAATCACTTAAAAAGCTCAATGATAAAAATGTAGTAGTTGAGAAAATGCCTACAGTGGCATTTAGAGCCTTTACCGATAGATTAAAAGGCAGGCAACTACCTAGAAAAGGCTTTTGGATAAAAAAACACAAGAAATATATACTCACAAATTTTGATGCTATAATCTTTACCGATTACTATCATAAATACCTCTTGAAAGTTAGAGAAGATCGTATTAAACCAAAATTTATTTTTTTGGAGCACGGTACTCCTGGAAGAGCCTACGCTTACAATAAAGACATCCTAGATTTTGATTTCCATTTACAATGTGGGATGTTTCACAATACGTCTTTAAAAGAAATGCAATTGCTAAATGACGAATATAAAGTTACAGGTTATCCAAAACTAGATGTGGTAAAATTGGATAAACCCGAACCTATTTTCACCAATAACAAACCGACAGTTTTATACAATCCACACTTTACTCCTCCCCTTTCGTCATGGCATTTTATGGGACTCAGAATTTTGGAATTTTTTTACAAGTTGAAAGATTACAATTTAATTTTCGCTCCGCATATTAATCTTTTCAATAAAGTGGGAGGGGATGATCCTGCGGTAATACCACAAAAATACCATACTGCAGATAACATACATATAGATTTGGGGAGTGATAAAAGTGTAAATATGACTTACACAAAAGCTGCCGATATCTATATAGGTGACGTCTCTAGTCAGGTTTACGAGTTTATGACTAATCCACGACCTTGTATATTTTTAAACCCTGAAGGCGTCGATTATAAAGATGATATTAATTACCGTTTTTGGCAGTGCGGTGATGTGATTAATTCTATTACTGAATTGAAGGAAGCATTAAAAAGCTCCAAAGAAAACCATCAGAAAACTTATAAGTCTATACAGGAGAAAATAACTTCAGAAAATTACTATACAGAAGAAGGCTCCACTCCTTCAGAAAGAGCTGCTAGTGCGATAAATGAATATCTCGATAATGTTTTATAAGTAAGCGTCAATTCCTTTTTTGCACCATTTCACTTTATTTTCTTGTGTTTCTTTTTGTAGTGAATCATTTATTTCAAATCTACTTTGATCTTTAACTAAGTGCCAAATGTGATAAACAATGCCACTATACCTTAATCTTTTCCCCAATACTCCACTATTCAGCATTCTTATAGCCATTTCAGAATCTTCTCTTCCCCAACCTTCAAAATTTTCATTATATCCATTTATGGCAATAAAATCGTTTCTCCAATAAGATAAATTACAACCTCTCAATTTTTTTGAAAGTATAGGGCTAGTTTTATATAGATCGGCTAAAATGGAAATTCTTAACGCTCGAGTTCGTTTTTTTATGCCTTTAGAAAAAAAGTTGAAATTTATTCTCTCTTTTTTAAAAAGTTCCTTTAAATATGCTTCTTGAATGTTAACACGGCTTCCAAAAAGAAATTGTCCGCCTGCCGAGTGTGCAATATGATCTTTTACAAAATCGGGATGCATTATACAGTCTCCATCAATTTGAATTATATAGTCACCAGCAGCAGCGGCAATTGCCTTATTTAAAATTTTGGATCTTCTAAAACCTTTATCCTCATGCCAAATATGCTTAAGTGTTGTTGTGGTTCTATTTTTAAATGCTTCTATCAAATCCTTTGTTTCATCTTTGGAGCCATCATCTGCTATCAAAATTTCAAAAGGTTGAACGCTTTGGGCAGCAGCACTCTTTAAAACTAAATCCAATGCTTCAGGCCAGTTGTAGGTAGAAATAAGTAAGGAGGTTTTCATTTATTAAGAGATTTCTTCAAAGATATATTTTTTACCAAAACTAGATAAGTTCAATTTTAATGAAATTAGACAAGGATAATGCTGCTTTTTTGAAGAACTTTGCAATTAAGCAAAATTTAGCAGATGAATATCAAAGACGAAACGAACAATGCCCTTATAACTCTTAAAAAAGGGGGACTTATTTTATATCCTACAGACACAGTTTGGGGGATAGGATGCGATGCTACAAATGCTATTGCAGTAGAAAAGGTATTTAAATTAAAGCAAAGGAGTGATGACAAATCTTTAATTTGTTTAGTGAGCGATTTTAAAATGTTGAATGAATTTATTGAGGATGTTCCTGAAGTTGCTTACGATATCTTAAAGTACGCTGCAAAACCTACATCTATAATTTATGACGACCCTATTCGCATAGCTGAGAATATTATTGCTAAGGACAATACACTTGCCATGCGAGTGGTTAAAGATGATTTTTGTAAAACCTTGATAAGAAAATTTCGGAAACCTATTGTTTCTACATCGGCAAATATTTCAGGGACGCCCACTCCTCGAACTTACTCCGAAATAGATCCTTTAATTTTGGAAGGCGTGGACTATGTTGTAAATTTGCACCGCGATAAAAAAAATGGAAAGCCTTCGGCTATTATTAAGCTCGGAAATGATGGAAGTGTAAAGGTGATCCGCAAATAGAAATTGAAACAATACTAAAGAGAAACAAGAAACCGAAAGGCTTATCTAGCAAAGTTTTAATACGCTGCTAGCATAAACACTTCAACTTATAAGATAGTATTTTTAAAAATATTTACGCCTTTGCTTCTCTGCTAGAAATAATAAATGGCAAAACAAACATACATATCGGCATTAGAGAATCCTATTTTTAGAACAATCTCTAAGGCTGCGTCTAATTTAAACCTTGAAACTTATGTTATTGGGGGTTACGTCCGCGATTTTATTTTAAACCGCGGTGAAGCTAAAGATATTGATATAGTAGCAGTTGGTAGTGGAATTGACCTTGCTGAAGAAGTAGCTAGACTCCTACCTGGTAAACCAAAGGTATCAGTTTTTAAAACCTATGGCACGGCCATGTTAAAAAGTGGCGGAATAGAACTTGAATTTGTAGGAGCACGTAAAGAATCTTATACAGAAGAAAGTAGAAACCCAGCAGTAGAAAACGGCACCCTTGAAGACGACCAAAACCGAAGAGATTTCACTATAAATGCGCTAGCGCTTAGCCTTGGCAAAGAGAATTACGGCGAGCTTCTGGATCCTTTTAACGGTATTAAAGACCTTCAAAAGAAAATTATAAGAACTCCACTAAATCCTGATATTACATATAGCGACGATCCATTGCGAATGCTGCGTGCTATTCGATTTGCAACGCAATTAGATTTTATTATTGAAAAAGAGTCCTTGAATTCAATCACAAAAAACGCTGAAAGAATTAAAATAATTTCGAAAGAGCGAGTGGTAGATGAAATTAATAAGATTTTACTTTCGGATGTTCCTTCTAAAGGATTTACATTATTACATAAAACAGGATTATTAAGCTACATCTTACCTGAATTAATGGCTTTACAAGGGATTGATGAAAAAGAAGGACAAACGCATAAAGACAACTTCTGGCATACATTAGAAGTGGTAGATAATATTTCTAAAACCACAGACGATTTATGGTTGCGATGGGCTGCTTTATTACATGACATTGGGAAAGCCCCAACAAAAAAGTTTGATAAAAAAATAGGCTGGACCTTTCACGCACACGAATTTGTAGGTGCGAAAATGGTTTATAAACTCTTTAAGCGATTAAAAATGCCATTAAACGACAAGATGAAGTTCGTTCAAAAGATGGTTTTAATGAGTTCACGTCCAATTGCTTTAGCCAGTGACGTTACGGATAGTGCTGTAAGGAGATTAATTTTTGATGCTGGTGAATACGTGGAAGATTTAATGACGCTTTGCGAAGCGGATATCACCACCAAAAACCCTAAAAAGTTTAGAAAATACCACGCAAACTTTCAATTAGTTCGCGAAAAAATCGTGGAAGTTGAAGAACGCGATCACGTTCGTAATTTTCAACCGCCCGTTTCTGGAGAAGAAATTATGGAGACATTTAATTTGAAGCCTTCCCGGGAAATTGGAATTATAAAAGATGCAATTAAAGAAGCTATTCTAGAAGGTGAAATCCCTAATGAATATGAAGCTGCAAGAGCATTTATGCTAAAAAAAGGTGCAGATTTAGGCTTAAAAACAAGTTAAACTAATGTTCAGAAAATCAATTAAAGTTTCAATTGTACTAGTTTACCTAGTGATTATCGCTGGGGCTATGGTACGAATGACGGGCTCTGGAATGGGTTGCCCAGATTGGCCAAAATGTTTTGGGTACTATATTCCACCTACAGAAATTTCTGAATTAGAATGGGCACCCGAAAGAACATTTAAAAAAGGACAGGTAATTATTCACAACGATGCTTTATACGTTGCAAAAGAAGATTTTACAACTTCCAATCAATACACCGATTCTCATTGGGAGTTATACACCAAGCACGACTATGCTACCTTCAACGTATGGCACACATGGATTGAATATGTAAACCGATTATTTGGAGCTTTATCCGGTTTCGCAATACTTATCATGGCAATATTTTCACTTCGAAAATGGAAAGTTAAAAAACAGCTTACCATCTTATCCTGGGTAAGCGTTGGATTACTAGTATTTCAAGCTTGGCTAGGAGCTACAGTAGTTTACTCGGTGCTTTCTCCAGTTAAAATTACCATTCATATGGTTATGGCCTTGGTTATTTTGGCAGTATTACTTTATATCCTATATGCTTCAAAAGAAAAGCCTGTAAATTATTTCACATCTAGAAGTTATAGAACACTTATCCTTTTTGCAGTAATTTTAACACTTATACAAGTAGTTTTAGGTACTCAGGTTCGTGAATTTGTTGATGAACGCGTCAAGGAAGTTGGTTATAATTCCCCAGAATTATGGTTGGAAAACCCGAGATTAGACTTCTATTTACATCGCTCTTTTTCAATATTAGTAGTTCTAGTAAACCTGTCATTGTGGTACTTCAATAGAAAAAGAAACTATGGATTAAAATATTTGGATGCTCTAATTTTATTAATTCTCGCTGAAGCATTTACTGGAATCTTAATGTATTATTTTGATTTTCCTGTACTCTCACAACCGCTTCATCTCGTTATTGCCACATTACTCTTTGGAGTTCAATTTTATATATTGTTGGAAGCATTTCTAACCAATAGAACGAGTAAAAGTTTGTAACTTTGCGCACTAATTTTTTTATAGCTTAAATGGTTTACCGATTTAGAATTATACTAGACACCGAAGAAGATGTATTTAGAGACATCGAGATTGAAGCTTCTGCTTCCTTAGAAGATTTACATAATGCAATTACCCAATCTTTTGGATTTGACGGCCAAGAAATGGCCTCATTCTACACTAGTAATGAGTTTTGGGAAGAAGAAGAGGAGATTTCACTTTTTGATGTAAGTGATGAACCTGGCGGTATAAGAGTAATGGGCGATACCTATTTAGAGGATGTGGTGGATAAAGACAACACCCGACTTCTTTACGTTTACGATTTTCTAAATATGTGGACGTTTATGGTAGAATTAGCCGATATAGGTGAAGTTGAAACTGGACGAATTTATCCAAACCTAATGTACTCTCACGGTGAAGTACCTGCTGAAGCTCCTGAAAAAGAGTTCATTTCGGAACCTATAGAAGGTAATGATGATGATGATTTTTTTGATGACGATTACGATTTAGATCCAGAAGACTACGACAGTCTGGATTTTGATGAAAACTGGAACTAGCTGTTAGTAACAGATCACCAATACTAAGCTGTACAACACATTTACATTCCTAAATTTTTAATTTCTAATATTCTATATGATAAACCTTTTTTCTACTCATATTGCATCTCTTTCAATCCACAGAGTGGGTAACAAAAGCCGTGGAGAAGATATTTTTCTTTCTGCCGAGCCCTATAAAATGGATGATGAAATTACCCCTTTGTTAAAAGAGTTTTTCTTAAAGCCTTTTCGTGAAAAAGAAGAGAATTATTTTAAGTTCTCACATGAAGCCGATTTAGAGTTTCACGAATTGTATAACAGCGCAAATAACATATTTAACAATCCTGAACACATACACGAGGAGAGTAAAAAAATTGCTACTTATCTTTTTAATCAGTCTGAGCATCCACATATAAAAAGTGGTGAGGTTTACGTAGCATATCTTGAAGGTGTACAATTAGACAATGTGAAGATGGATGCCATTGGTGTATTTAAAAGTGAATTGAAACAAGATTTTCTTCAGTTTTTAGAAGAAGGAAATTCACTTGATGCAATGTTACAGCAAGGTGTAAGTTTAAATAAACTTGATAAAGGTTGCATCATTTTCAATGCTAACAAAGAAGAAGGATACAAAATACTTTCAGTAGACAGCAACCGCTATGATGCACGTTATTGGTTAGAAAGCTTTTTAGGGGTAGAACCGCTAGCTGACGACAACTTCCACACCAAAAAATACTTGAAATTCTGTCAAGACTTCGCCAAGGATGTCGTATTACCTGCCGAAGATAAAAAGCAGGAGGTAATGTTTATGAACCGGGCGGTAAATCATTTTGCGAAAAATGACACTTTTGAAGAAACTGCTTTTATGAATGAGGTAATTGACAATCCTGAATTATTACCAGAATTCCGCCATTATAAAACTGAAAAAGCGCCTAAATACAGCATCGAGGATTTAACCACATTTCCAATAGCAAATACCGCTGTAACAGCAGCGAGAAAAAAAATTAAGAATATTATCAATCTGGACACCAATATACAAATCAAACTCGATTTCATAAATCCTGAAAGCGCAGATAAATTTGTAGAAAAAGGTTGGGATGAGGAAAAACAAATGTACTACTACTTAGTTTACTTCAACAAAGAACAGAAAGTATAGCTGTAGCCAAGCAATAAAATAAAAAGAGCAAAACATTAAAAATTTAAATGTTTTGCTCTTTTTGCATTTAGAAATTTCGTTTATATTATTTACAAATAGAATTTTACTTACATTAATTTGATTAGTTTCCTAATTCACTGATGAATTTTATACGATATAGTCTTAGTTCTTCTTCATCGTAATCTCCATCAAATTCATCCATAGCTACTTTAATTTCATCGGTACTAGCTTCAAGGAAATAATCGTGGATTTCTTCTTGTTGATCTTCATCTAACACTTCATCAATCCAATAATCGATATTTAACTTTGTTCCACTATAAACGATAGCCTCCATTTCTTTAATAAACTCGGGCATTTCAAGCCCTTTTGCATCGGCAATATCTGGTAAAGAAAGCTTTCTGTCTACGTTTTGAATGATGTATAATTTAAGGGAGCTATTGCTACCTGTAGATTTTACAACAAAGTCTTCAGGTCTTATAATTTCATTTTCTTCAACGTAATCCTGAATTAATTTTAAAAACGACTTTCCATATTTCTTTGCCTTTCCTTCTCCTACTCCATGAACATTAGCTAGTTCTTCTAGTGTTATAGGATATTTTAAGGCCATATCTTCCAAAGATGGTTCTTGGAAAATCACAAATGGTGGCAACTCTAGCTTATTAGCAACCTTTTTAAGTTCAGCTTTTAATAATTTAAAAAGTGTATCATCTACTACATCTCCTCCCTGTTTAGCCGAAACTATTATATCGTCGTTAGCATCTTTAAATGAATGATCTTCCGTCATCATAAAAGTTGTAGGAGACTTTATAAATTCCTTCCCTGCATCTGTAAGTTTAATAACGCCGTAGGTTTCGATGTCTTTTTTTAGGTAACCAGCAACTAATAACTGACGCAATAACGCCATCCAATAAGCAGCGTCATGGTCTACACCCGATGCGAAATACTCTTGTGTATCTGTTCTATGCGATTTAATTAAGGCGTTTATCTTCCCAATCAACACGTTTACAACCTCTTTACTCTTATATTGTTGATTAGACTTTAAAACAACCTCCAACAGCTTTTTAGCATTCGCGGTAGCTTCGTGTTTCTTTTTAGGATGACGCATATTATCGTCCATCATTCCGCCTTCACCGGTTTGATTGTCAAATTCTTCTCCAAAATAATGAAGTATAAACTTACGTCTCGACATAGAAGTTTCGGCAAATCCTACAACTTCTTGTAGAAGGGCGTGTCCAATCTCCTGTTCCGCAACTGGTTTACCACTCATAAACTTCTCTAGCTTTTCTATGTCTTTGTAGCTATAAAAAGCTAAACAATGACCTTCACCACCGTCGCGGCCGGCGCGACCAGTTTCTTGATAGTAGCTTTCAATACTCTTTGGTATATCGTTATGGATAACAAAGCGAACATCTGGTTTGTCGATTCCCATTCCAAAAGCAATGGTAGCAACAACCACATCCACATCTTCCATCAAGAACATATCTTGATGTTTTACACGTGTTTTTCCATCGAGCCCTGCATGATACGGAACGGCTTTAATACCATTCACCTGCAAAGTTTGGGCGAGTTCTTCAACCCTTTTTCGGCTTAAACAGTAAATAATTCCACTTTTACCTTCATTCTGTTTTACAAAACGAATAATATCCGCGTCTACATTTTTCGTTTTTGGACGAATTTCATAGTACAGATTCGGACGGTTAAAAGAAGCTTTAAACGTATTTGCATCCTGCATCGATAGATTCTTCAGAATGTCTTCTTGTACTTTTGGTGTAGCGGTTGCCGTAAGACCAATAATAGGTATATCGTTTCCTATACGAGTAATAATACTTTTAAGATTTCGATATTCAGGTCTAAAATCGTGCCCCCATTCACTTATACAATGCGCTTCATCAATAGCTAAAAATGAAATTTTTTGAGTTTGAAGAAAATCAACATACTCATCTTTAGTTAGTGATTCGGGAGCAACATAAAGCAGTTTGGTAATTCCGCTAGCAATATCACTTTTTACTTGTTTTACTTCAGTTTTATTAAGCGATGAGTTTAATACGTGCGCTATTCCATCTTCTGATGATAACGCTCGCAATGCATCCACTTGATTTTTCATAAGTGCTATAAGCGGGGAAACCACTATAGCCGTTCCTTCTTGCATGAGTGCAGGAAGTTGATAGCAGAGGGATTTACCTCCGCCTGTTGGCATAATTACAAAAGTATTATTGCCTTCCAGGATGCTTTTAATAACATCCTCTTGCAAACCTTTAAATTGAGAAAATCCAAAATATTTCTTTAAGTCTGCGTAAATGTCATAATCTACCACGTCATAATAGTTTTAGGGAGTAATTCAGTTTTAATCAACATTTAGATTATATTATCAATAACAGTTGTAATTTTGTAATCAAATTAAGCAACTGTAACTTTTTTGTTAACTCAAGATTAAAAAATACTAAATTAGGTTTTTTTTATATTTAAATATACTAATAAAATGTACAGTTACAAACATTCAAAAGCATTAAGTTTTGAACAAAACAAATAGAATAATTTCAATTGCAAAGAATACTATTGAAACTGAGAGCAAAGCAATTGCAAATCTCGCTCATTTAGTAAACGAAGAATTTGCCGGCGCTGTTGAATACATATTTCATTCTGAAGGTAGGGTAATTGTTACTGGTATTGGCAAAAGTGCAAACATTGCAACAAAAATAGTTGCGACTTTAAACTCCACTGGTACTCCTGCTATTTTCATGCATGCTGCAGATGCAATTCACGGCGATCTAGGTACAATTCAACACGATGATACTGTAATCTGTATTTCTAAAAGTGGCAACACTCCTGAAATAAAAGTTTTAGTACCCCTAATTAAGGCGGCACAAAATAAACTAATTGCCATTACAGGAAACACAGAATCTTTTTTAGGGCAGCAAGCAGATTTTGTTTTGAATGCTTATGTAGAAAAAGAGGCTTGTCCTAACAACCTTGCTCCTACTACTAGCACTACTGCGCAATTGGTAATTGGTGATGCTTTAGCCATGTGTCTATTAGATTTAAAAGGATTCTCGAGCAAAGATTTTGCTAAATTTCACCCAGGAGGATCTTTGGGCAAGCAGTTGTACTTACGTGTAAGCAACCTCACTTCACTAAACGAAAAGCCTCAAGTAGCTCCCGATACCGATGTAAAACAGGTAATTGTAGAAATTTCTGAGAAAATGCTTGGTGTAACAGCAGTTATAGAAAACGATAAGATTGTTGGTATAATTACTGACGGAGATTTGCGTAGAATGTTAACTAAAGCAGATACCTTTGCAGGATTAACCGCAAAAGATATTATGACTAACAATCCAAAGGTAATAGACAATAATGCTATGGCTGTTGAAGCGATGGAAATGATGGAGAAATTTGGAATCACGCAAATAATCGCTGAAGAAGATGGGAAATATAGCGGGATCGTACATATTCATAACCTTACTAAAGAGGGTATTATTTAATGAAAAAAATAGCTTCCCCCGAAAAAGAAATGTCCTTTTTGGACCATTTAGAAGAATTACGTTGGCACTTAGTACGTTCAACAATGGCTGTAGTCTTGGTTGGAATACTTGCCTTTATTTTTAAGAGTTTTATATTCGATACATTAATATTTGGACCTTCAAGGCCAAGTTTTTTCACCTATCGCATTTTTTGTGATTTTTCTCAAAAACTAGGAATGGACGCCTTTTGTTTTGATGAAATGCCTTTTAGAATTCAGAGTAGAACTATGGCTGGGCAGTTTTCAGCTCACATGTGGACATCTATTTACGCGGGAATTATAATTGCTTTTCCATACATACTTTATGAATTGTGGAAGTTTATTAGCCCAGGCTTAAAAGAAAAAGAGCGCAAGTCTAGCCGTGGGTTTATTGTAATCGCATCCCTACTTTTCTTTGTTGGTGTTTTATTTGGTTACTACATTATTACACCGCTTTCAATTAATTTCTTAGGAAACTATCAAGTAAGCGATAGGGTTTTTAACGACTTCGATTTAGATAGTTATATCTCCTTGGTTCGTACATCTGTATTGGCTTCAGGAATAGTATTTGAGTTGCCAATTATAATGTACATCTTAACTAAGATTGGCCTGGTAACTCCTGAAATTCTTCGCAAATACCGAAAATTTGCGTTGGTTATTGTGTTAGTTCTTTCTGCTGTAATTACTCCTCCAGATATTGTTAGCCAGATAATCGTGGCTATCCCTATTTTAATACTGTATGAAGTAAGTATCTACATATCAAAAATTGTAATAAGAAATCAAGAAAGAGAATTGAAAAGAATGAAAAATGCATAAATACCAATTAATAGGTTAAATTGAAATAGTTTTTATAGTAGCGTTTCAATTAACAACCGAACCTTATTTTGAGTATTGGCGTATCTAAGTTTTGAATAAAAATAACAGCTATGGAAAAAAATATTGTTGAAGAATTTAACGCCTATCGGGAAAAGATGAACCAAAAAATGCTTGAAGATAATAACAAAATCATCAAGCGTATATTTAATTTGGATACCAATGCATTTACTGAAGGTGCACTCCCAAAGAAAACAAAAGAACTCCTAGGTTTAGGAAACTCATTAGTACTTCGTTGTGATGACTGCGTACGGTATCATCTAGAAGAATGTCATAGACTCAGACTTACAAAAGAAGAAGTTGTTGAAGGGATGAGTATCTCACTTCTTATTGGCGGAACCATAGTAATTCCGCATTTACGAAGAGCTTATGAATATTGGGAAGCTTTAGAAGCAGAATAAAATTTAAACTAATTATATATACTAAAAGAGGCTATCTACATTAGATAGCCTCTTTTTATAGCTTCAGGTAAGTGATTAAGATTATTTACCTTCCCATTCTTCAATAGATTTTTCGTTCATTTTTACATAATCGTCGTTTCCAGCCTCTTTAGACATTTTAAGTGATTGCTTGGCAGCTTCAATGGCTCCTTTTTTATCACCTGCAGCTGCGTAAATAAGCGCTTTCTGACGAACCTGATAGTACTTAGGGTCTTTATTCATCTCAAACGACTTATCAATCCAATTTTTAGCTTTATTGATGTCTTTCCCTTCAGTTAAGTAGTATACTGCTGCTGCGTAATAGTCGTTAGAACTAGGACCGCTCATTGCGCGTTCTATGTTAGCTGTAACGGCTTTATCAGTAAATAATTTTATTGGTACTCCTACATAGGTGTCGGCCCAAAGAATTCCTAATACTGCAGAGTCATTGGTAAGATTATCAAACGTCATTGTTAACGTTTCAATTTTTATAGGCATCGGGTAAGCTGGAACTGAAACCTTTGCAGCTACTTTCTTATCATCCCATTTTTCAGGCAACCCCCAATTGTTTGAATCGCTGTAGAAATATACGTCCCAATTTGTGGCACTCGGCTTTGCGTATACTGCATACGAACCAGCAGCGAGTTTTTTTCCTCCTATTTCAACTGCATCACTAAACGTTATTTTTGTATTTGTATTAGCTCCTACACGCCACATTTTATTGTGAGGCACTAAATCGCCAAAAATTGTTCTACCTCTCATAGAAGGTCTAGAATATTCTAATGTAATATCTGTAAGCCCCACTTTTTGTTCAATTTTCTGAAACGGACTCGGTTGTGGAGTTTCTATTTGTGCTTGAATACTTGCAGTTAGCATTAAAACAGAAAAAAGTAAAATTATCTTTTTCATCTTTATTGGTTTTTGGGTGTTTATATTACTTACGAAGGTACTGTTTGAATACCTTCTTTAAAGTTAATAAAAACTTAAAAAACCCACAAACACAATACTTCTAAGTCCAAGCTATACAAGAAACGACCTCTATATGTTAAATTTTTGTTTAACCTTTTCATTACAGTTTAAAACAAAGTAATTTTAAAGAAAAAATTGAGCTATGTTGAAAAAATTAAGGAATAAGATAAGAGTTAAGTCGAGATATAAGGCTTTAGATGTAGATACTTACAGGTTACTGTCAATGAATAAGAGACTTACAATTAAAAGAAGTAGATAATCTTTAATGAAAATTTATACACTTCAAGCAAAACAAAAATTACCTATAACAGTTGATGAAGCTTGGGCGTTTCTTTCAAACCCTAAGAACTTAAAAGTTATTACTCCCGATTATATGGGGTTCGATATTCTGTCTGGATCAGAAAAACCTATGTTTGCCGGACAAATAATTGAGTATATAGTAACCCCTATTTTAGGCATTAAAACAAAGTGGGTAACTGAGATTACACATGTTGTGAATCGCGAATATTTCGTAGACGAACAACGCTTTGGCCCGTATTCTCTTTGGCATCACAAGCATTTTATTAAAGAAATTGACGGCGGAATTGAAATGGAAGACTTACTTCATTATAAACTTCCTTTTGGATTTCTCGGGCAACTAGTCCACCCACTATTGGTTAAACCGAAATTAGACGAAATATTCGAATATCGAAAAAATAAATTGCACGAGCTCTTCGGCACCTTGTGATACTGACAACAAATCTTTTGAAGGAAAAATAACTCTTAAGAGAGTTTTCAAAATTAATTAATTCCGTTTGTAAAAGTCAATTTCCGGATAATTTTTATAGCTTATTATTAAAACTTGACGAAAAAACTCCAACCTAAAACACTAATTTAGATTTGACACAAAAAGTAAATATATTTTGGTTTCGAAGAGATTTAAGGCTTCACGACAATACGGGTTTTCAGAATGCCCTAAAAGGAAAATACCCCGTACTTCCAATCTTTATATTTGATACAGAAATAATTAGTGAACTTCCTAAAGACGATGCCCGCATTACATTTATTTTTCAAACCCTACAAAGTTTGCGCGCGGAATTACAAAAGCACGGCAGTAGTCTAGCAATCTACCACGGAAATACTAAGGACGTTTTTCAAGGAATAATCTCAAAATTTGGAGTTCAAAATGTAATTACAAATCACGATTATGAACCTTATGCGAGAGATCGTGACCAGCATATAGAAAAATTTCTAAGCCATAATAAAATCAAATTTCACACTTTTAAAGATCAGGTGCTTTTTGAGAAGAATGAAATTGTTAAAGGTGACGGTACTCCTTACCTCGTTTACACTCCATATATGAAAAAATGGAAAGCGCAGTATAATACGGAGTTTGAAGGTGAGATATTAAATTCAAAGAAACACTTTAAAAATTTATATCAAAATTCACGTTTACCAAATCTTTCATTAAATGATATCGGATTTGAGAAGTCTACAATTAAAGTTCCAGATTACTCCATAACTCCATTAACCATTCAGCAATATGAAAACAAAAGAGACTTCCCGGCTGAAGATGCTACTTCACATTTAGGAATTTATTTGCGATTTGGTACGGTAAGTATTAGAGAAATAATGAAGAAGGCTACAGCCGAGAAAAATGAAGTTTTTTGGCAAGAACTAATTTGGCGTGAATTCTTTATGCAAATCTTATGGCACTTTCCTGAAACGGTGGAAAATGCCTTTAAAAAGAAATACGACAGAATTAAATGGCGAAACAATGAAGTTGAATTTCAAAGGTGGAAAGAGGGGAAAACTGGTTATCCTTTAGTAGATGCTGGCATGCGACAGTTAAACACTACTGGTTATATGCATAACCGCGTAAGGATGGTTGTAGCAAGTTTTTTGTGTAAGCATCTATTAATAGATTGGCGTTGGGGAGAGGCGTATTTTGCCGAAAAATTATTAGATTACGAACTTTCTAGCAACGTTGGGAATTGGCAGTGGGCAGCAGGTTGCGGTGTAGATGCAGCACCCTACTTTAGAATTTTTAATCCTACAACACAGATTGAAAAATACGATAAAGATTACAAGTATATTAAAAAGTATGTTTCCGAATTTGAAACTGCCAAATACCCCGAGAAAATAGTCGACCATAAGGTAGCTAGAGAGCGATGTTTAAAAGTGTATAAAGCTGCTATTTCATAAGTTTTTCTCCTAAGATTTTTTTCATTTGTTAAAAAAAAGGTAAATCAAGACTAATTTTGTGCTATTCTACACAATTTTGCTACTCTTGTGCAGTTAATGAAGGCAAGCAAACAAACTTAAAGACATGAAAAAAATTTTATTATTAACTATTCCACTATTTCTGTTCAGCATAAGCGCAAATGCTCAGGATTCTGTTCAAATTGAAAAAAACACCCTTAAAAATCAAATGACCGATGCCTTTGATAAAAGTAACAGTTATCAAGAGTACAAGGTAATTAAGAAAACCCAACTAGCAACTTTAAAAAGAAACATTTTAGATTCTGTTTCTACGCTAGAGCAAAAAATTACAAGTTTAGAAAGTGAAATAAAAAATCAGAATACTGAAATTGACTCACTAACTCAAAACTTAAATCAAGTTCAAGAAAACTTAGCGGCTTCTAAAGAAAAAGAAGACGGAATCGAATTATTTGGAATACTTACTTCCAAAAGCACCTATAATACCATTATGTGGTCTATTATAGGAATTCTGCTTTTAATCTCAGGCTTTTTATTCTATAGATTTTTAAACAGTCATAAAATTACTAAAGCGGCTCAATTAAAAATGGCTGAATTAGAGATTGAATTAGAAGATAACCGTAGAAATAGTTTAGAACGCGAGCAAAAATTACGTAGAAAACTTCAAGACGAAATCAACAAGAACAGGAAAGTTTAATTACTTTCCTTTCTTGTTATTTTAGCTCCAATAGCTCTTAATCTTTCATCAATATTTTCGTAACCTCGATCTATTTGTTCGATGTTGTGAATAACGCTTGTACCTTGTGCAGAAAGCGCTGCAATTAATAACGATATTCCTGCGCGTATATCTGGCGAAACCATTGTAGTTGCCTTTAAATTAGACTGGAAGTTATGTCCGATTACTGTTGCACGATGCGGGTCGCAAAGAATAATTTTTGCACCCATATCTATTAATTTATCTACAAAAAACAAGCGGCTTTCAAACATCTTTTGATGAATAAGCACACTTCCTTTTGCTTGAGTACAAATTACAAGAACAATACTCAATAAATCTGGCGTAAATCCTGGCCATGGTGCATCGGCTACAGTAAGGATAGAACCGTCAATATAACCTTGAATTTCGTATTCTTCTTGCGATGGGATATGAATATCATCCCCTACCTTATTTAATGTAATACCTAGTTTGCGGAAAGTTTCAGGAATAAGCCCTAAATTTTCCCAACTTACATTTTTAATGGTTATTTCACTTCTTGTCATTGCCGCAAGACCAATCCAACTACCAATCTCAATCATATCTGGTAAAACACGATGATTACATCCACCAAGTTTTTCTACCCCTTCAATCTCTAGTAAGTTTGAACCAACACCTTTAATCTTAGCTCCCATCGAGACAAGCATCTTACAAAGTTGTTGTATATAAGGTTCACAAGCAGCGTTGTAAATTGTAGTTGTTCCTTCAGCCAAAACTGCAGCCATTATAATATTTGCAGTTCCAGTAACTGAAGCTTGGTCTAAAAGCATATAAACTCCCTTTAAACCTTCTGGAGCTTCTACTCCATAAAAGCGCTCTTCCCTATTGTACCTAAATTTTGCACCTAATTTAATAAACCCATCAAAGTGAGTATCTAATCGTCTTCTTCCTATTTTATCGCCACCAGGTCTCGGAATATATCCTTTTCCAAATCTAGCCAATAGCGGACCTACAATCATGATAGAACCGCGAAGAGAGCTACCCTCTTGCTTAAAAAGTTCAGACTCTAGGTATTTAAGGTTAATATCATCTGCAATGAATGAATATTTTCCTTTATCAAGTTTTTCAACTTTTACTCCTAAATTACCAAGTATCTGTATAAGCTTATTAACATCTAGAATATCTGGAATATTCTCAATAATAACTTTTTCAGGAGTTAATAATACTGCACAAAGAATTTGTAAGGCTTCATTTTTGGCACCTTGAGGGGTTATTTCGCCCTTTAGTTTATGCCCACCTTCTATTTGGAAACTACCCATAAATAAAGATTGGAAATTTAGTGACGCTTTCGGTTGCGATTATTAGAATTCGATTTGTAGTTTTTCTTATTTGAACTTGAAGATGAATAGCGCTTTTTAACTTTTAGTAAGTTTGATGCATCGCTTAAGTCTTCATCACTATTTTTAAGATTGATTTTCCCTTCTGAAAGCTCAAAAAGGTGTCCGAAAATCACATCATCTTCAACAGTGTCTTTATTCCAATTAAGGAAACACTTTTTCATGTGGTTTGCGATAGTTATGATTAAACCATCTTTTTTATCCCCATCTTCCCAGCTGTTAGCAACATCTATCATCCTTTTAATATTGTTCCCGTAGAATCGGTACTTTGGATGATTCTGCGGATAACTTAAAGGTTCTGGTCTTTCCAATAACTCCTCTCTGGAAGGAATTGGATATGGAGAATCAACATCTAATTTAAAATCAGACATTATAAAGAGTTGATCCCACAGCATCGGTTGAAAATCTGGAACATCGCGAAGGTGAGGGTTTAAATTACCCATAACAGCAATTATACTTTTTGCCATTTTATTGCGTTCTTCTTTGTCTTCGGTAGCAATAGCCTGATCGACCATTTTCTGTATATGGCGACCGTATTCAGGTATTATTAATTTTGGACGCTCTGTATTATACTCTATCTGTGAAACTTCTTGTATCAAATTTTTAATATTAGGGGAGAGAATTATTTTACTTGGAAAGATTGAAAAATCATTTCACTTGCAAATTACTAAAAATTAAAGTGAAATTACACCTTCAACCTTAGAAACTTCAAGATATTTTTCTACAACTTCTTCTGGTGAAGACATAGTAACTCTTATCGATATACTTGTATACGTGCCTTTTGAAGAATCTCTTGTGTTAATCGCAGCATCAGTTTTATCAAAAACCGCACGTATTTCTGCTATCTTTTCAAGATTTGCAGGTACTACAAATTTATAGAGGTATGGTGAAGGCCAAGTAGTGTCTTCTTTAAGTTGCTCTTTTAAACGTTCGTAAAACTCTGTAGTCTTTTTATCTTGACTCATTTATATAGTAAGTAGTTGGGTGAACTGCAAAGATACACTTTCACCACAAATAATTATTTACTTACTTTGTATAAAATTATAACTTTTGAAAACAAGAAGAATTGTAATTACTGGTGGGCCAGGCTCCGGAAAAACCTCTTTGATAAAGTATTTAGAAGATAAGGGATATAAAGTAAAAGAAGAAATCTCCCGAGAAGTTACAATTCAAGCTCAAAAAGAGGGTATTGATCAACTTTTTTTGGAAAAACCCATCCTATTTAGCCAAAAACTGTTAGAGGGAAGATTAAAGCAGTACCTAGAAGGAAATGACTGTGCTGACAAAATTCTTTTCTACGATCGCGGTATGCCAGATGTGACTGCTTATATGGATTTTGTAAATACCGAATACCCTGAATCATTTTCAAAAGCCTGTATTGAACACCGATACGATGAAGTTTTTTTATTACCACCTTGGAAACAAATCTATAAACAAGACAACGAACGCTATGAGTCTTTTGACCAAGCCGAAGAAATATTTCAATTTCTAAAAAAAGGTTACACTAGTTTCGGTTATAAAATTCACGAAGTACCAGTAGGGTCAATTGAAGATCGCGCTCACTACATTCTTAGAAGCTTAAACGAATAGGTATTTAAAGTAAAATCTTTATTCCTCACATATATAAATAGTTATTTATAACTTAGTACATAATAAACTTCGTCAATTTGACAAATGTCCACGACATCTTAGAAAAATATTGGGGTTATACTTCCTTTAGACCAAAGCAGGAAGATATAATTAATTCGGTAATAAATGGAAGGGATACCGTGGCTTTGTTACCTACTGGCGGGGGAAAATCTATATGCTTCCAAGTTCCAGCAATGGCCATGGAAGGAATATGTATCGTAGTTTCTCCCTTGGTAGCACTAATGGGAGATCAAGTAAATTCACTGAAGGAACGCGGTATAAAAGCATTAAACCTAACGGGGGGAATTTCATTTTCTGAATTGAATACACTTTTAGACAACGCCCTTTATGGAAAATATAAGTTTCTATATCTTTCTCCTGAAAGGCTGCAACAGGAAGTAGTTCAGAATTACATCAGGCAAATGAATGTGAACCTAATTGCTATTGATGAAGCGCACTGTATATCGCAATGGGGAAACGATTTTAGACCTGCCTACAAAAACATAACAATTCTTCGTGAAATACATCCTTTAACTCCTATTATTGCACTTACTGCAACAGCGACAACAGAGGTTTTAAAGGATACTATAGCAGAATTAAAACTCGAACAACCTGAGATATTTAAAAACTCATTTGTAAGAAAAAATCTTTCCTATCAGGTTTATAAAGAAGAAGATAAACTTTATAAGGCAGAGCAATTTTTAAAGAGCAATACTGGCTCAGCAATTGTTTACGTCAGAAACCGAAAAGGAACTATTGAAATAAGCGAACAACTAAATAGCTTAGGAATCACTGCAACATATTATCACGGAGGAGTTTCCACTAAGGAAAAAGCTAAAAAACTTCAATCTTGGCGACGAGGTGAAGTGTCGACTATGGTAGCGACAAATGCCTTTGGAATGGGGATAGACCAACCCAATGTTCGCTATGTAATTCACTTACAAATTCCAGAAAGCATTGAAAGCTATTTTCAAGAAGCAGGTCGTGCGGGACGCGATGGTAAGCTTGCAACAGCAGTTTTACTCTATAATGATTCCGATAAAATACAGGTACAAAAACAATTTATAGAATCACTTCCTTCCGCAGCAGATTTAAAAAAGATATATCGGAAACTCAACAATTTTTTCCAGATATCTTATGGTGAAGGAGAGTTCACAAAGCACAACTTTGAGTTTTCGGAGTTCTGTAAAACTTATAACATCAACCCTCTTCTTGCGTATAATGCTTTAAACAATTTAGACCGATTAGGTATTATTCAACTATCACAAGAATTTGGACGAAAATCCACCATTCAGTTTTTAATTTCTTCAGAGCGTTTATTAAGCTATTTTGACAAAGACATCACATCTTCAATAATTGGGAAAACGATTTTAAGAATTTACGGTGGAGTTTTTGAAATGCCTACTTCCATTAATTTAGAACTTATTTCATCAAAAACTGGGCAATCTATCGATACTGTTATTTCAACTTTAAAAAAGTTAGAACGCGATCAAGTGGTAGAATTGTCTTTACAAATTACCGATGCTACTCTTACTTTCCTCGTTCCAAGAGAAGATGATAAAACTATTAACGTTATCTCACGGGATGTAGAAGCTTTAAATAGAAAAAAGACCGCTCAGGTAAATTCGGTGTTAAATTATATAAGCGACACAAAAACCTGTCGGAGTGTTCAATTAGTAAAATACTTTGGGGAAACAACCTCAGAAGAATGTGGAATTTGCTCAAATTGTAATTTATCCTCGCCACAAGCTTCTAACAAAGAATTAAAAAACATTGCTGTACAAATACTAGCTTTGCTTGAAGGAAATGATTTAAGTTCGCGTGAAATAACAGAAAAACTTACTTTTGCAGAAGACACTGTTTTAAAAGTAATCCGAATATTACTGGATGCTGAAAAGATAAAAGTGAGTACTAAAAACGAATATTACATACCTTAATTTTGACTTTATAATTAAAATATCTAGAACATCCTATTGGAGTTTTTTAGATATCTTCTTTATATATAATTACGTCATTAAACTTATTATAGAGATTTAAAAATGCCAAAAGATTTAAGAATAGTATTTATGGGAACTCCAGATTTTGCGGTTGGAGTTTTAAAAAAAATGGTTGAAGCAGGAAGAAACATCGTTGGTGTAGTTACGGCAGCAGATAAACCTGCTGGAAGAGGACGAAAACTAATGGGGTCGGCAGTAAAAAACTATGCTGTTTCAAAAGGATTGAAGGTTCTACAGCCCACTAATTTAAAGGACAAAGATTTTTTAAATGAACTTGAAGAACTACAAGCAAATCTTCAAGTAGTTGTTGCTTTTAGAATGCTTCCAAAAGTTGTTTGGCAAATGCCTGAATTGGGCACTTTTAATCTTCACGCATCACTTTTACCGCAATACAGAGGAGCTGCGCCAATTAATTGGGCCATTATTAATGGTGAAAAGAAAACAGGTGTAACCACCTTCTTTATAGATGAGAAAATCGATACTGGAGCAATAATAGCAAATAGTGAAGTTGATATAGTGGATGATGAAAACGCCGAAACTCTTCACGATAAATTAATGGATGTAGGAGGTAAACTAGTTTTAGAAACGCTTACCTTAATAGAAAAGGGTAATGTTAATCCAAAAAAGCAATCTAACAATAGCGACCTTAAAGAGGCACCAAAGCTCACACCAGAAAACACTCAAATAGATTGGAACAAACCAGGGAAAGAAATTGAAGCATTTATTAGAGGTCTTTCCCCCTATCCTGTTGCTTGGTCTGTATTACATAATAATAATGAAGAGCTAAAAGCTAAGCTATACTCAGCCAAATACGAAAACGCAGATCACAATCAAGAGTCAGGAAAAATTGAAACCACAAAAAAGGAAATAAAAGTTGCTTGTAGTGATGGTTACATTTTAGTGAAGGAGTTACAGCTTCCTGGAAAGCGAAAAATGGATAGTGCATCACTTTTAAATGGTTATTCATTCGATGCAAATTCAAAACTGTCGTAAACCCTCGTAAACACTGATTTGATTAAATTTTAATTAAAAACAATCAAGTTTATTAACAATCGACCAAAGTTATTAACAATATAGTGGATTTACTGCGTGGTTACTTGCTTGAACGGATAATCCTTTTAAATTTGTAGAGCAATTAATCGAAGTTTAACCAACAATTTAATTTAAAAAAAATTATGAATAAATCTGATTTAATCGATGCAATGGCAGAAGATGCCGGAATCACTAAAGCTGCTGCTAAGAAATCTTTAGAATCTTTCTTAGAAAATGTTCAAAACTCACTTAAGAAAGGTAACCGTGTATCTCTTGTAGGATTCGGTTCTTGGTCAGTTTCAAAAAGAGCTGCTAGAGAAGGAAGAAACCCTCAAACAGGAAAAACCATCAAAATTGCTGCTAAAAACGTAGTAAAATTTAAAGCTGGTTCTGATTTACAAAATAGCGTAAATTAATTGTAAAAAATACTTTACAAAATTTAAAACCTTCTTTTCAATTTATTTGATAAGAAGGTTTTTTTATTGGTCTGATTTATAGTTTATTAGTAATTCATTCTTTTTTATGAATAATAATGAGTTAATCATAATTATACTTTGGTTTGATTAAATTTTTGGCATTCTTAAATTAATTACTTAGCTTTAATAAACCAAATAAAAACTAATGACCATAATTAAACCCGAAAAAGGCCATCTATTAATTGCGGAACCATCTATTATAGGTGACGTTTCCTTCAATCGTTCTGTCGTTTTATTGGCAGAGTACAATGAATCGGGTTCTGTTGGTTTTATTCTCAACAAGCCATTAAAACACAAGCTTAGAGACTTTATCCCAGAAATTAAATCTAAGCTCACCGTTTACAATGGCGGACCTGTAGAACAAGACAACCTTTATTTTATTCATAGTATTCCAGACATTATTCCGGAAAGTATAGAAATTTCGAAAGGCATTTATTGGGGTGGCGATTTTAATGCAATCTTAGATTTACTTAAAGAAGATAAATTAAACGAAAATCAAATCCGTTTCTTCTTAGGATATTCAGGATGGGAGGCCGACCAATTAGACCAGGAGTTAGAAGTACATAGTTGGGTGGTAGTCCCAAATACTTACAACAGTGAGATAATAGGAAAAACCAAAGCCAATTTTTGGAAACAAAAAATGATCGAACTTGGAGGCGATTATATTTTATGGTCTAACGCTCCAGAAAACCCTACTTACAACTAATTAGTTGTTACCCATTCATTCAATTTTTGCAATAAAACTTTTGCAACTTTATCTTCAAAAATCTCTTCCTTATACCTAGATACAGGAACAATTCCTTGAATAACATTGGTTATAAAAATTTCGTCTGCGTTATGTAAATCCATAACCGAAATAGACGTTTCTTTTATCAAATATTCTGTGTTGCTTTGTACAATAGCAATAAGTTGCTTTCGCATTACACCATTTAAACATCCTTCATGGATTGGAGGAGTTATAATAGTTTTCCCTGAAACAATAAATAAATTACCGTTTAAAGCCTCTACCACATTATTCTTTTCGTTTAAAAGAAAACAGTTATCAAAACCATTATCCTTAGCAAAAACACTACCTAAAACATTAATTAATCTATTGTTCGATTTTAAAGTGGAAAGCTCTCCTGAGGAAACTAAGTGTTCGTCATAAGCCCCTATTATATATGCTGCAGTATTCGATGGATACATTTGTGAAGCTAATGGTTCAGCCATAATTGCATATTCAACCTCATTGCTAAAAGGCGTGTATTTTCCTCCAGTCTTACGCCAAACTAATAACTTTACTCTATATGAGGAGTTTATAGATGCCTGTGCAGCTATAGTTCTTGAAATTTCTTGTTTAAGAAAGTTGCTAGAAAAATTTTCTGCACCTTCCAATTTCAGAATTTTCAATGACGATTTTAAACGTAGAAAATGGTCATTCCAAAAGTAAATCTTTTCATTTCCATAACGCATAGTTTCAAAAACAGCATCACCATAATGCAAGCCTCTATTATTAATTGTAATAGAGGCATCATGTTCTTTTACTATTTTACCATTTAAGTTTATCATATAAAAAACCGTCTTAGCTATAAGACGGTTCTAAAATAATATATTTATTGCGGTTTTAAGCAGATCCTAAAATCTGTTTAAGGTTTGAAACCATATTTTCCCAAAGCATTTTTCCTTCTTCTATTTCATCTTCTTCAGCGTAGTCTGTTATCATAAGCGAAACGTCTTTAGTAATTTCGTCAACTTGTATTCTAAGTTCGAAATAAAACTCCTCCCCTTCATCTTCCAACCATCTAAATTTAATGCGTTCAGGGCTTTTTTTGCTTAGTAACTTAGCCTTCTCCTCGCTACCTTCCCAAATAAAAGTATAGAATTCTCCACGTGAGTTTACGTTGTCTGCGTACCATTCTGATAACCCAGAAGGTGTTGAAATATATTGATATAATAATGGTGGAGATACCTGAATAGGGAATTCCATTTCATATTTAATTTTGTCTTCCATAGCACTATATTTGTTGCTGCCCAATATATATATATTAATTATAATCCCGAAATATTCGTTTAAAAAATTTATAAGATTAAGTTATAAAAAAAATGAAATAAATTTGAGATAAAATTTGCGTCAGTTTATTTTGTTACTATCTTTGCAGCCGCTTAGGCCTTTTGGCTGTAGCAAATTTAGATTAAAATCTAAAATGGCGAGGTAGCTCAGCTGGTTAGAGCGTCGGATTCATAACCCGGAGGCCTCGGGTTCAAGTCCCGATCTCGCTACAGAGGTTAATACTCAAATTTAAACGGTTAGATTTATTTCTAACCGTTTTTTTATGAAATCGACTTTTGGATTTAGTACCTTAGAGCACAGAATTGGATACGATTTGGAACAAACTATTCTAAATGATAATTCTTAAAATCACACCTATCTATAATGTGCTACGAAACCGCCCTCACAAAAAAGAAAAAGGAAGTAAAAGAAAACTTTAAAAAAGACTTTGCTAATCCCGAACAATACGAGATTTACTACCATCGCTCTGGGTTTACTAATCCCAATCTTCAAATTGTTAAAATGAATGAACCTAACACTATTTATCCGGCTGAATGGGGATATGTACCTAGTTGGGGAATAAGAGATATCACAGCGTTTAGAAAAAAATACAACACCTTAAATATAAAGTCTGAAACCCTATTTCAAGGGGTATCCAAAGAAGCTGCTTTCGAGAACCGCTGCCTAATTATAGCCGATGGTTTTTTTGAGCCGCATAAAACTGCAGGAAACTCTATTCCTTACTTCTGTTATATCCCAACCGATAAATATAAAGATAACCGTGATTTGTTTGTATTTGGTGGGATTTATTCTGAAGTAAATAATGAAACAAATCAATTTACCTGCTCCATACTTACTATGGAAGCGAATTCTTTCTTTACTGAGGTTCACAATATCAAAAAAAGACAACCTTTTGTACTTGATGAAGGATTGTACAGCGAATGGTTTAATCCTGATTTAAGTGAAGGAAATGTATTAGAATTAATTAAAAACGGCTTTACATCAAAGGAATTTAAGGCTCATCCTGTAAGCACAGATCTTTATAAACGGAATTTAAACACAAATAAACCCTATATTATTGAGGAGGTTCCGCCCCCAAATCTATTGTTTTAAAAAAATATTCTTTTCTAATACTAGCGATATTCAGGGTTCTTAAACTCCCAACGTACCCCATCATCCCAATCATTTCTAGAATTTCCATAGTTAGAGTAACCATTATTCGATTTTAACATTGAAGCTAGGTGAAGTAGATTATAAGTCATAAAAGTAGTATTCCTATTGGTAAAATCGTTTTCAAAACCCACGGGTTGCTTCAGTTTTTTACCCTGCCATTCGGTATCTCCATAACTAGGCCCGGGACCTACCTCTCCTATCCATCCACAGTCGGCTTGCGGAGGTATAGAATACCCTATATGTTGGAGTGAATACAGTATTCCCATTGCACAATGTTTTATACCATCTTCATTGCCTGTAACTACACACCCACCAACCTTTCCATAAAACAAGTATTGACCTTTATCATTGGTTTGACCACTCATAGCGTAAAGTCTTTCAATAAGTTTTTGTGCTATTGAAGATTTTTCTCCCAGCCATATTGGTGTACCTACGATAAGAATATCTGCATTAATGATTCTTTTAAACAACATTGGCCAGTCATCTTTATCCCAATTATGTTCCGTCATATCAGGATACACCCCAGAGGCAACTTCAAAATCTACCAATCTTATTTCATCTATTTTAACCTTTTCCTTTGTCATTATTTGTTTTGAAACATTTATTAATGAATCAGTATGACTAGGTTCTGGAGTTTTTTTTAGTGTACAATTTACATAAATCGCACTCAAATTGGTAAAGTCTGGAGATTTCATAAAACAGCTTTAATTGATTCTGTTATAAGTTACAACATGTTTTTTAAATTAGCATGACATCATAGAAATTCCACTATCTAAAACTTTAAATAACATTCAAACATTTGGAAAATAATTCTAAGAATTTTTACCAGCAAAAGTATGCGTTATGGGATATAGATTAGATAGCTATCAGTGAGTTTTGCTAATAAGTATTAGAACTAATCTTCGGCACCATGAATTATAATATTTATAAAAACCAAAAATCCCGCTGAATAAAATTTCAGTGGGATTGTTGATATACCTACGTAAAGTAGTATTAATCTATTCTGCTAAAAAACTTTCTAGTTCCGAATAATTCATCATAGTTTGTTCTCCTGTTTTCATGTTTTTAAGGGTAAAGGCTTCAGCTTCCATTTCCTTTTCACCTGCTAAGATTGTAAATGGGATATTGCGCTTATCGGCGTACCCCATCTGTTTTCCCATTTTTGCCGAATCTGGGTATAACTCAGCTTTTAGATTAGCACTACGCAATTTTGAAATTGTTTTCATGGCATACAACGCTTCTTTTTCACCAAAGTTTAGGAAAAGCGCTCTACTATTTTCAGAAATGGTTTCTGGAAAAAGATTTAACTCTTCAAGCACAAGATAAGTTCTATCCAAACCAAAAGAAATTCCCATCCCACTCATGTCTTTTAAGCCAAATATCCCGGTAAGATCATCGTATCTTCCGCCACCGCCTATACTTCCCATTTTCACTTCTTTGGGAGCTGCTACTTCTAAGATAGCACCTGTGTAATAGTTTAAACCACGCGCTAAGGTTACATCTATCTGTAATGAAGCAGACTTTAAACCGAGCGTTTCAATATTTCTTGTGATAAACTGTAACTCTTCCACTCCTTGCATTCCTGTTTCAGATTCAGACAGCATTACGCTTAGGGATGTTAAATTTTCATCATTGTTTCCTGAGAAAGAAAATAAGGGTTGCAATTTGTTTAAGGCTTCTTCAGAAATTCCTTTTTCACGCATTTCTTTTTTTACGCCTTCCTCCCCTATTTTGTCAAGTTTATCTAAAGCCACAGTGAAATCTATCAGTTTATCTTCTGCACCAATAGTTTCTGCTATACCGCTTAAAACCTTACGATTGTTTATTTTAATATTTACTCCTTTTAGTCCAAGTTTGGTGTAAACAGCATCATAGAGCTGTACAAACTCCACTTCTTGCCAAAGCGATTTTGAACCTACAACATCTGCATCGCACTGATAAAATTCGCGAAACCGTCCTTTTTGAGGCCTATCTGCACGCCATACAGGTTGAATTTGGTAACGTTTAAAAGGAAAAGTAATTTCGTTTTGATGTTGAACAACATAGCGAGCAAATGGAACTGTAAGATCATAACGCAAGGCTTTTTCAGAAATCTTAGCCGTCATTTTAATGCTATTTTTTTCAGAATAAAGCGCATCGTCTACTTTTGAAAGGTAATCTCCACTATTAAGAATTTTGAAAATTAAACGATCTCCTTCTTCACCATATTTCCCCATTAAGGTATCACTGTTTTCAAATGATGGGGTTTCAATAGGCTGAAAACCATAAAGAGAAAATATTTCTTTTATAGTATTAGTAATATAGTTACGTTTAGATACTTCTTCAGGAGTAAAATCGCGAGTACCTTTTGGAATAGACGGTTTCAAAATAGATTATAGATTTTAGATTTTAAAAAAAGAGAAGAGAAAAGAGATAAAAGAATAAAGAGAAAGATGGTGAGAATTTTAAACAAACAACCAAACTTATAACTCATACCTCATAACTCATAACTCATAACTTAAAGAAGCAAATATCTTAAATAATAGTAACTTTATCCAACTTTTGCCGTCTAATGAGAAACTCAAACTAAAAATATGTTTTCACTCTTTTGGGAAAATGTTCGAATTGCACTTGGCTCTATTAAAGGTCAGCTGCTTAGAACAATATTAACTATCGTAATTATCGGTATTGGTATTTGGGCCCTTGTAGGCATTTTAAGCGCCGTAAAGGCATTGGAAAACACCATATCTGGCAATTTTGCCTCTATGGGTGCCAATACTTTCAATATTCAACGATACGAATTTGAAGTACAAAGCAATAGAAGCGGCGAACGCGAAAAGGTAAATCCTATAATTAGCTACAACAACGTTCGTGAATTTTTAAATAAATATGAATTCCCACATACAAAAACTTCGCTTTCATTTTTAGGTACCGCCGGCGCCGAGGTAAAATTTGGCTCAGAAAAGACAGATCCAGAAGTAAGAGTTTATGGCATTAACGAAAACTATCTTGAAACCTCAGGTACAGAAATAGAAAAAGGAAGAAATTTTACATTTTTTGATGTTGAAAACAACAATAAGGTGTGTATCATAGGTTCCGATTTTATGAAAAGTCTTTTTAAGAATGAAAACCCTATTAATAAAACAATTAGCATACGTGGAGTTAAGTTTAAAGTTATAGGCTTATTAGAATCTAAAGGCTCTACATTTGGTAATAATCAAGATTTAAGGGTTTTGATACCCGTTCAAGTTGCTCGGAGTATGTACACTCAGCCTAACATTAATTACAATATTAGTGTAATGGTTGGCGACAAACAGTATATGGAAGCAGCTCAAGATGAAGCAATAATTACTTTCAGAAACATACGCGGACTTAGTCCAGTGGAAGAAAACAACTTCGGTCTTGAGCGCAGTGACGATTTAATAAATAGGATTGCAACCATGACGGGGTATTTAGAAATTGCCGCATGGATAATAAGTATCATCACAATATTGGGGTCGTCAATAGCTCTGATGAATATTATGCTCGTATCTGTAACTGAGCGTACTCGGGAAATTGGTGTCCGTAAGGCATTAGGAGCCAAACGATCAACAATTTCTACTCAGTTCTTTATGGAGACTATAGTAATTGGTCAGTTTGGAAGTATTCTCGGGATTATTCTCGGAATCCTAACCGGATATGGCTTTGCAAAGGCTTTCGATTTTGATTTTACCTTACCTTGGACTGCAATGATTTGGGCTACAATAATAACCTTTATAGTAGCTGTTATTGCAGGCTCCTACCCTGCTTCAAAAGCTGCACGTTTAGATCCTATTGAGAGTTTAAGATATGAATAAGTAAAACCCTAAAATAAGAAAAGCTCCAAATCTCAAAATCAAACTTCTGAAATTTGGAGCTTTTAAATTTGAATATTATTCTTTCAATAAGTCGCTAAAATAAGTATAAAGTTCACCTTTTGTAATAACAGCCCCTTGTTGAATTAGAATAAAAATATCTTTATTTCTATCTTCTTTAATTGCTTTAGTAGAAGTATACAAGCTTACAGCATCGTCGTGTAAATTTTGCTGAAGCCATTTGTAGCCGTATTCGGTTGTAATATCAACCTCTTCCTTATCAATTTTTATTGCGACCAGCTCCATAAAAGCATCGGTAATATGAAAAAGCATTAATTGCTTAGGCGAAATGTGCTCTAGATATTTAACTTTATTAAGCACACCTTCCCAAATTAAGTCGCTAAAAACATCTAACTCTTCTTCAGCTACTTCAGGTTTTTCAACTTTTAACTTAGCCCATTCGTCTGCAGTAATCGACTGAGTAGCAAGAAAGTTAATAAACTCCTGGTGTAATTCTTCAAATTGTTCTTTTGTTAATCTGGCGTATTTCATTTTTGGTATCTGTTATCTATGGTAATTGAAAACCTATTTCCAAATAAAAAGCCTTCCTCAAACTGAGAAAGGCTTTTTTATATTCAATTGAATAAATTATTTTGCTTCCGCAACAACTTCAAAAGCGAAGTTGCTAATCACATCTCTGTGGAAACGGATAGTTGCTTCGTAAGGTCCTGTACGCTTAATAGCTCCACCGGCAATCATGATGAATTTCTTCTCGATAGATACACCTTCTTTTTCAAGTGCTTCTGCAAGATCAGCGTTGTTTACTGAACCGAATAATTTATCACCTTCACCAGTTTTGGCAGAGATTTTAATTTCAAGTCCGTTTAATTTCTCAGCCTGTGTTTTTGCTTCATCAACTATTTTCTGTTCTTTAAAAGCGCGTTGCTTTAAAGTTTCAGCAAGTACTTTTTTAGCTGAAGGAGTAGCAAGTACTGCATGTCCTTGAGGTATCAAGTAGTTTCTTCCGTAGCCGTTCTTAACAGTTACAATATCATCTGCAAAACCCAGATTTTCTACGTCATTCTTTAATATAAGTTCCATAATAGGTTCTGGTTTTTTATTTTAATAGATCGGTTACATATGGCATAAGTGCCAAGTGGCGTGCTCTTTTAACTGCAACTGCAACTTTTCTTTGGTACTTCAATGAAGTTCCAGTAAGTCTCCTTGGTAAAATTTTACCTTGTTCGTTTACAAATCTTAATAAGAAATCTGCATCTTTATAGTCAACGTATTTAATACCTGACCTTTTAAACATACAATACTTCTTAGTCTTGTTTGTTTCTATATTAAGCGGAGTAAGATATCTGATCTCTCCGTCTTTTTTTCCTTTTGCTTGTTGTTGTAATGTTGCCATAATTTAAGCTGATTTTTTATTGCGATTTCTTCTCTTCTCTGCCCAAGCAATTGCATGCTTATCAAGGCTTACAGTAAGGTAACGCATAAAACGCTCATCCCTTTTGAATTCAGTTTCTAATTCGTTTACAGTATCACCTTCTACAGTGTACTCAAACAGGTGGTAAAACCCACTTTTTTTCTTTTGAATTGGGTAAGCAAGTTTCTTCAAGCCCCAATTTTCCTTGGATATCATCTTAGCACCTTTAGAAACAAGAAAATCTTCGTATTTCTTTACTGTCTCCTTTATCTGATCTTCAGATAAAACGGGATTTAAGATGAAAACAGTTTCGTAATGATTCATAAAAAATCTATTAAAATTATTATTAAAACTCCTTGACTTCCTGCCAAAGAGGGTGCAAAAGTAATACATTATTTGGTTTAATCAAACCTATTTTTAAATAGAATTTAAAGAAATGCCCCAAAAATCTTCAAGTTGATACTCTTTACTAAAGTTTTTATATACTCAACATATTCTAAATTTCAATAATTATCCACATCTATATTAATACGTACACTTGAAAAATCTTTAATCGTATTAAAACTACGCTGTACATTATTAATGAATTTCTTACTCTTACTTAAAGACTGATCCTTAGGAATTTTTATGAGGATATTAATAATATACATATTCTTAATCCTTCCTATTGGTGGAGGTTCAGGACCTAAAACATTTTCTTTAAACGGAACTTGTAGTGCTTGAGCAAACCAAGCAGAAGCTTTTTGAACTTTTTTGAAATTCTTGTCTTTAAAAACAATTTTTATAGTTCTATAGTATGGAGGATATTTAAAATTGTACCGATCTTCTAATTGCTCCTTATACATCTCGGCATAATCGTTAACGCTAACTTGCTTTAAAATTTGATGATACGGATTATACGTTTGTATTAAAACTTTACCTCTTTTTTGTGTACGCCCTGCCCTACCCGACACTTGTTGAAGTAATTGAAAACTTCGTTCGTGAGCTCTAAAATCTGGGAAGTTTAAAAGATTATCTGCATTCATTACCCCTACCAAACCTATATTTCTAAAATCTAACCCTTTAGCCAGCATTTGAGTACCCACTAATATATCTATTTCTTCGTTTTCCAGTGCTTCAATAAGTTTTGAATACGCGTGTTTTCCCCTGGTAGTATCTTGGTCCATCCGTGCGATTTTATGATTCGGAAAAAGTGGTTTTAACTCGTTTTCAACCTGTTCGGTTCCAAATCCTTTTGTGTCTAGCGTTTCACTTCCACAAGCTATGCAACTTAGCATCATCGCTATTTTGTATCCGCAGTAATGGCAACGCAATTGATTTTTATATTGATGAAAAGTAAGACTTACATCGCAATTAGGGCATTGAGGCGAAACACCACAAGTTGTGCACTCTACCACTGGCGAATAACCTCTTCTATTTTGAAAAAGAATAACCTGCTCCCCATTTCCTAACGTTTCACGCATTTCTTCCAGCAGTCTATCACTGAAAAGCCCCGTCATTTGCTTTTTTCGGCTTTTCTCCTTTATATCTACCAATTCAATTTCAGGCATTAGTACGTTTCCGAAACGCTTTTTTAGCGTAACTAACCCAAATTTCCCTGTTTTAGCATTGTAATAGCTTTCTAAAGATGGTGTTGCAGACCCCATCAAAACCTTTGCTTTGTGTAGTTTTGCTAATACTATAGAGCTGTCTCGAGCATTATAACGTGGTGAAGGACTGTATTGCTTAAATGATGCTTCGTGCTCTTCATCTACTATTATGAATCCTAGATTCTTAAAAGGCAAAAATAATGATGAACGTGCACCAATAACCACTTGTGCTTTTGGCTTTTCATTTAAAATATTATTCCAAACCTCTACCCTTTCATTTACTGAAAATTTTGAATGGTAAACAGCTATTTTTTCTCCAAAATATTTTTGAAGTCGAGTAATTAATTGTGTAGTCAATGCAATTTCAGGTAGCATATATAAAACCTGCTTTCCCGTAGCTATCATTTGTTCTATTAAACGAACATAAATTTCAGTTTTCCCACTAGATGTAACTCCGTGAAGTAACACAACATCCTTTTCAGCAAAAGTAGCTTTAATCTCTTGATAAGCTGTTGTTTGTGCTTCGCTTAACTCCTTAATAGCTGTGGTAACTTCACCAGAAAACTCTACTCTATCTTTTTGAATAAAATATTCTTCTAAAACTCCTTTATCGATAAGTGATTTTAAAGTGGAAGCCGAGGCATTACTTTTCTTTTGAAGTGCTACAGTTGTAATCGGCTTTTTTGTTTGACTACTCAACACAAATAGATTCATAAGCACTTCGCGTTGTTTTGGAGCGCGACTCATCGAATCTAAAAGTTGACGTAAATTCTCTTCAGAAGTATATTCAGGTGAAAGCTTTACATAGCGAACGAGCTTTGGAGTGTATTGTTCGTAAACGGTTTCTTCAACATCAACAACTTTTATATCTATTAATTTATTAATAACAGAAACCACATTTTTCTTATCTAGAATAGAGCGCACCTCATTTATGTGTAATGAAGTTTGATTTTGAAGCGCTTCGAATACTAAGAACTCTTCATCTGTAAGTGATTTTTCCTCTATATTAATTTCGGTAGAAAGCTTAATCATTGTTTCACTTTCCAATAAAAAAGCACTTGGTAAAGCAGCCTTAATAACTTCCCCTAGTGAACACATATAATACTTCGCAATCCACTCCCAATGCTTTAACTGATGAGTTGTAATTATGGGGTTTTCATCTAAAATATGATCTATAGACTTAGTTTCGTAACCTACCGGAGCTTGATCGTGAACTTGATAAACTATTCCTGTAAAAACTTTTGACTTTCCAAATGGGATAGCTACACGCATACCCGGTTGCAGAAACGCCGCCTCATCCTTATTTACACTATAGGTGAAAGTTTGTTTTAAAGGAATAGGAAGAATAACATCTATAAAAAACAAGTGGAATAATTATTAGATTAATATTTGATTTGAAACCACAAAAAAGACCACCAAAATGGTGGCCTAAAGATACTGTTTTTATGATTTTTTAATTCACTCTAGACCAAGTTTGTGTTCTTCCTAAAAGTGAGAAACCAACATACCCACGTACGTCAAGCTTATTTGCTCCATTTAATTTAATATAGCTTTTATAAACTTTCCCGTTTAAGGGGTCCATAATAGTTCCGTCGTTATATTCATCGCCATCTTTCTCAAGGCCTTTAAGTATTACAAGTCCTTCTATTGGCTTCCCCTTATCTGCTCCTGGGCATTTATCGCATACTGCATTTTTCTTAGCAGGGTTTAAAATTTCGACTATTTTACCATAAACTTTACCGTTTTGCTTATAGATTTCAACAATAGATTTTGCTTCCCCTGTTTCGTCGTCAATAGTTTTCCATTTTCCAGTTACATCTTGAGCCGAAGCAGCAAATACAGTCATTAAAGCTAATGAGAGAGTTAAAAATATTTTATTCATAATTTGAAGAGATTAAGTTATTTTTTAATTTTTTCTTTCAGCTGCTTAATTGAAACATTCAACTCAAAACCCAGCAGCAAAAGGTTTGCGTTTATCCAAATATATAACATCAATATTAAAAGTGCACCAATAGAGCCATATAACTCGTTATAATTTGAAAAATTATTAATATATATTCCAAAAAAATATGTGGTTAACAAGAACAACACTGTAGTAACTACGGCTCCAATGGAGAAAAAGCTAGAAGACTTCCCTTCTTTAGTACCATAGTAATACAAGGTCGCAATTACGACATAGATCATAATTAGGAATACAAGAAATTGAAAGAACTGAATCCAAAACAAATCATTATCGATATAAGCTCTAGATTGGAAGTCGCGAATAATAAATTCTCCATAAAGGATAACCCCTACTGAAGTTAACAACAACAATGCCAAGAAAATAGCAACACTTAGGGCTACAAGGTATTGACGGAAAAAATTTCTATTTACAGATACGTGAAATGAGTACTCAAATGCACTAAATATAGCATTCACCCCATTTGCTGATAAGAACAGCGATAGTACAAACACAAACGACAGCAAACCAGAGCGTGGGTTTACCGCAATATCTGCAATAATAGGATAGAAAAACTGAGTGGTTTGCGGAGGCAATAAGGCTTCAATAAAAATTAAAAACCGCGTTTGAAACCCATCTATAGGGATATATGGAATAAGGTTTAAAAGTAAAAGTAAAAAAGGAAATAATGCCAAAAAAAAACTATAAGCAATAGAACTAGCTCGCGGCGAAAAGGAACCTTTTACAATACCATTTACATAAATTTCTAATAAATGATATAGTGAAAACTGGCCTAATCCTGGGAGTTTTATTCTTTTTGTTACATCAACCAATTCCCGTATTACAGGAATTTTTATTTCCTTTTCTTGGTTTTCGCTCATTTAACCGCTTTTAGGCTAAGATCCATATTATAAACCGAATGCGTTAACGCACCACTTGAAATATAATCTACACCACATTCTGCATATTTTCTGACTGTTTCTAATGTAATTCCTCCACTAGATTCTGTTAAACACTTACCGTTAATTAGTTTTACAGCCTTACGAGTATCTTCGTAATTAAAGTTATCAATTAAAATTCTATAAACCCCATCACTTTGAAGGATTTCTTCAATCTCAGCAAGATTTCTTGCTTCAACAATTATTTTAAGATCAAAATGATTTTCTTTTAAATATGCTTGCGTTTTTTCAATAGCCTTAGTAATACTTCCGCAGAAGTCGATGTGATTATCCTTTAGCATTATCATATCGTATAACGCAAAGCGATGGTTCTCTCCCCCTCCTATCTTCACAGCCCATTTTTCTAATGCGCGAATTCCAGGTGTGGTTTTACGAGTATCTAGAATTTTAGTATTAGTGCCTTCCAGAAGCTTAACATATTGATTTGTTTTAGTTGCAATTGCACTCATACGTTGCATAGCATTCAAAACCAATCTTTCAGCTTTTAAAATTGATTGTGAATGTCCTGAAACATAGAAACACACATCTCCATATTTTACTGGAGCGCCGTCTTTTATATTTACCTCTACTTCAAGACCTGGGTCAATATATTCAAATACTTGTTTCGCAAAATCTATCCCTGCAATAATACCTTCGTCTTTTACCAAAAGTTTAGCCGAACCGGTAGCATCTTCTGGAATACAGGCTAATGAACTATGATCGCCATTCCCTACATCCTCACGAATTGCATTTGCGATAATGATATCTATCTCTTTGTTGAATTGTTTTTCTGAAATCATAGCTTAAAATTTTAGCTAAAATACTTTAAAAAGTTATAAAGTCGAAGTGAGAAGTAGGAAGAGACACCTATTATCTTTGTATTTTTGAAATCTGAAAACTTTTAGATGAAAATTACACTACTTACAATAGGGAAAACCGACAATAAACAGTTACAATCCTTAATGGATGATTACATCAAAAGGTTGGGGTTTTATATTCCATTTGAATTGGAAGTAATTCCAGATATTAAAAATGCAAAAAAATTATCTGAAGCCCTTCAAAAACAAGCGGAAGGTAATGAAATTCTAAAGCGAACAAATACAGCTGATGTTTTGATTCTTCTCGACGAAAAAGGAAAAACATATACTTCTGAAGAATTTTCTCAATTTTTGCAAAAGAAAATGAATAGCGGCCTAAAAAATCTAATTTTTGTAATTGGCGGCCCTTATGGATTTAGTGAGGAGGTATATAAACGTGCGAATGGAAAAGTATCACTTTCTTCAATGACTTTTTCTCATCAAATGGTAAGGTTATTTTTTATTGAGCAACTATATCGCGGGTTCACAATTTTAAGAAATGAACCGTATCACCATAAATAGTGAGACTTAAAATGTGAGACGTGAGATGTTATTTATGGTGTAGAATTTTAATTCCATTGACAATCTATAAAATCTGTTAGCATGTGGAATAGCAGTCCTACTGCTATAATTCTTGTTTTTTTGAAGAATAACATCACCACATAAACCGCCATTGCCCAATAAGTGTGTAATGGGTGAAAATTTATACTACATCTACCTGGATCAAAAATAGGCGTAGCCAAAAGATGATCTAAATCTACTAGCATTGTAGCCAGCATTAACAACCAAGCTTTCTTCCATTCTTTGCTGAAGAAAACATAAGCTATTAGTCCAGGAACTAATAAATGTAATGTATAATGAATAATTGTTTGAAGCATTATAATTTTTATGGAAGTAAATTAATTGTTGAAAACAATGAATTCTATAATTAAAGTAATAGCTATTAAAACAACCATACTTACTGCTACTAAAGCATATACTTTATAAACCTTCTTATTATTGCGAAAATCTTGATTTGGTATTGTTTCAGTACCAGCAACTATATCATTTTCAAGAAGCAATGAATCTATTTTTTGTCTATCAGTTTAAAGAACGAAATACCTAATTTCACCATCAATAAATAGTTGTTCCTTTACTTCAGAATAGAATGGCAATTGTTTGCGGGTCATCGCATTTTCAAAGTTGATTTTATCTTCCAACAAAACGTACAACTTTAAGTGTTTTTGAAGCTTTATATAAAAATTCTCATTTATTCTGCTAATTTATACCATACAGCAGTCAAATGCCCCAATTCCACTACTCTATAGATTCAATCAACACTCCCAACATTTCAATTGCTGCATCGCTAATGCGGGTTCCGGGACCATAAACAGCTATAGCCCCTGCATCAAAAAGGTATTGATAATCTTGTGCAGGAATTACACCGCCAACGATAACCATAATATCCTCACGGCCGTAATTTTTTAAAGCTTCAATTACTTGAGGCACTAACGTTTTATGGCCTGCTGCCAAAGACGACACGCCTAGAATGTGGACATCATTTTCTACAGCTTGTTTAGCAGCTTCGGCTGGAGTTTGGAATAGTGGACCTATATCCACATCAAAACCTACGTCGGCATAACCGGTAGCAACAACTTTCGCTCCTCGGTCGTGACCATCTTGTCCCATTTTTGCAATCATAATACGTGGACGACGGCCTTCTAATTCTGCGAACTGATCTGCCATTTCCCTAGCTTTTGCAAAGCTTTCATCTTGTTTTATTTCTTTACTATACACGCCGCTAAATGATCTTATTTGTGCTTTATACCTTCCGAATTCTTTTTCCATTGCGGTAGAGATTTCGCCAAGAGTGGCTCTACAACGAGCAGCTTCTACAGCTAAAGCTAATAAATTCCCTTCACCTGTACAGGCACATTCGGTAATATCTGCAAGAGCTTTTTCAACTTTAGTATTATCTCGAGTAGATTTTATTTGATTTAAGCGTTCAATCTGAGAAGTTCTAACCTTTTTATTATCAACATCTAAAATTTGTAAAGGGTCTTCTTTTGCCAATCGGTATTTATTAACCCCAACAATTACATCCTGACCACTATCTATTCGCGCTTGTTTTCTAGCCGAAGCTTCTTCAATACGCATTTTAGGTATACCCGCTTCTATAGCTTTAGTCATTCCTCCTAACTCTTCAACTTCTTCAATTAACGCCCAAGCTTTATTTGCGATTTCATTAGTTAAACTTTCTACATAATAACTACCTGCCCAAGGATCGACAGTTCTTGTTATTTGGGTTTCAGTTTGTAGATAAATTTGCGTGTTTCTCGCAATACGGGCAGAGAAATCTGTTGGTAAAGCAATGGCTTCATCTAATGCATTGGTGTGTAAAGACTGTGTACCACCAAACGCCGCTGCTGCTGCCTCAATTGCAGTTCTAGCAACATTGTTAAACGGATCTTGCTCGGTTAAACTCCAGCCACTGGTTTGGCAGTGCGTACGCAATGAAAGTGATTTTTCGTTTTTAGGATTGAATTTCTTCACAATCTTAGCCCATAGCATTCTTGCAGCTCGCATTTTTGCGATTTCCATAAAATGGTTCATCCCAATTGCCCAAAAGAAAGAAAGTCTAGGGGCAAAGGTGTCTATATCCATTCCTGCTTTAATTCCTGTTCGGATGTATTCCAATCCATCGGCCAAAGTATATGCAAGTTCAATGTCTGCCGTTGCTCCAGCTTCCTGCATATGATATCCAGATATAGAAATACTGTTGAACTTAGGCATATTTTTAGAAGTGAATTCAAAAATATCACTGATAATCTTCATCGATGGTGTTGGTGGATAGATATAAGTATTCCTCACCATAAACTCCTTTAAAATATCGTTCTGAATCGTTCCCGAAAGATCTTTTTGTGCAACGCCTTGTTCTTCGGCTGCAACAATGTAAAATGCCATAATTGGTAGAACAGCTCCGTTCATCGTCATCGAAACACTCATCTTATCCAAAGGAATTTGATCGAAAAGGATTTTCATATCCTCAACGCTATCAATTGCCACTCCTGCTTTACCAACATCACCTTCTACCCTTTCGTGGTCGCTATCATATCCTCTATGAGTAGCAAGATCGAAAGCTACAGAAAGTCCTTTCTGACCTGCAGCTAAGTTTCTTCTATAAAAAGCATTGCTGTCTTCTGCAGTAGAAAAACCTGCATATTGACGAATTGTCCAAGGACGGCGCACATACATAGTAGAATATGGTCCGCGAAGATTTGGAGTAATTCCCGCTACAAAATTTAGATGCTGAAGCTTGTCAATATCTTCCTTGGAGTATTCCTTTTTTAATTCAATATTCTCCGCTGTGGAAGATGTATCATCATTCAATTCTGAATTCTGAGTTCTGAATTCTGAATTATCCAAGCTAATATGTTGTATATCTCTTCTACTCATTGCTTAATCTTTCTTGTTCAACTTTTTCTGCTAAACGTTTTTGAATGATTGGAACTATTAAGGTTTTTACCGGATTGTGTTTTACAAACGGAAAAAGCTCAATATCCTCTTTCATCCTATCATTCTTGTTAATATGATAGTTGGTTCCCAATAGTTTTAATTCGCCACTATCAAAAAGCTGCTGCTCTTTTTCAGCGCTTTCTTTAATTTTTTTCTGAATTGATTCTTCTTTTAACTGCTTTAGAAAACCACCATTCTTCTCGATTTCTTTAAACAGTTTTAATGCTTTTTCAGCTAGTTCAGTTGTAAGTTGCTCGATATAATAAGTTCCATCAGCAGGATTACTTACACTTTCAAAATAACTTTCGTGTTTTAAAATCAGTAATTGATTACGAGAAATGCGTTCACCAAACTCATTGCTCTTGTGATAAATTTCATCATATGGTAAGCTACAGACTGTATTGGCGCCACCTAATACAGCACTCATACATTCGGTAGTACTTCGCAATAAATTTACGTTGTAATCGTAAAGGGTTTTATTCCGTTTTGAAGGTGTAGAAACAATATGGCAAGTTTCTTTTACTCCATATTCCATAGCCAAAACTTTATAAAGCTTTCTTAAAGCTCGGACTTTTGCTATTTCAAAGAAATAATTAGCTCCTGTAGCTAATTGAAAAGTCATATTTAAGTTTTGAGCTTCTTCCTTGTTTAAAATTTCAGTATTAGCTTCTGAATTAATTAAGTGATTTAAATATTCATTAGCGTGAGATATGGCGTAAGCCAATTGCTGAACGATATTAGCACCAGCATTTTGGTAAACAGTTGTATCTACAGATAATAAGTTTAATGAAAAATTTTTCTTTATAACACCCTCTAAAATTTCGTGATCTTTCTTTAAGTTATGAAACCAATTCCCAGTACGAGTTAAATTTCCAATAATATCAATATTGTAATATACTGATGCTTCTTTATTTGCAAAAAACTCAAAAAGCTTAGTATAAAATGTTTCTGAAAGAAATTTTAAGTTGAAATAAACTGAGACATTCTCAAGTGGAAAATCTTTAAAAACGACTTTAATATCAAAATCTTCATCTGCAGTAAAAATTATAGCATTTGCACCTCTATTAATTGCATCAATAGCAATATTATTAGCTATTTGCTCCTCATCGATAAATATTTTTTGGGCAATCTTCCATGATTCGGGTTGCCCTGGAATTGGAGAAAACGCTTTATCAAAATCATCCTGATGATAAAAAGGTTTTACGTGTATTCCTTCAGGACTTTGCCAAACTAATGTTTCGTTATAATCTGCTCCCTTTAAGTCAAATTGAATTTGCTGTTTCCACTGTTTGGCTGAAACTTCGTCAAATTCTTCAAATAGAAACTCACTCATCGCTTATCGTCTTTTTTAATACTATCTTGATTTTCGATAATATAAATATCTTCGTTTTCTTTTTTCAAATAATACTTTTCTCGAGCAAATTTTTCCATTTCCTCTTTATCTTGCATTTTCTTTATAAATGCTTTATCATTTTCTATCTCCTTTTGATAGAACTCGGCATTGTTTTCAAGCGCATTAATTTCACTGTCTAATTCGTGGTGAGTTAGATAGGAATTTGCATCGAAAAACAACATCCAAATAATGAACACAACAAGAATTAGTACGAATTTGTTACTTACAATCCGCACGAATTTATTATTCCTAAGTTCTGATAAATTCACTATTCTTTAAGTCTTATTTTATGATCTATAATACTTCTAATAACTTCTACAGCTACAGTATTGTATTTGTTGGTTGGTATAATTATATCGGCATACTCTTTTGTAGGCTCTATAAACTGCTGATGCATCGGTTTTAGTGTGGTTTGATACCTGTTTAAAACCTCTTCTAAGTCACGACCACGAGTGGCAATATCGCGTTTTAATCTGCGGATTAATCGTTCGTCGCTATCAGCATGTACAAATATCTTAATATCAAACATATCGCGAATAACAGGATCTGATAATATAAGGATTCCTTCTACAATTATAACCTTTTTTGGGTAGGTAGTAATTGTTTCTCCTGTACGATTATGCTCTATAAATGAATAAACTGGTTGCTCAAACGAATTTCCAGCGCGAAGTTCTTTTAAATGACTAACTAACAATTCAAAATCAATAGCTTGTGGATGATCAAAGTTTATTTTGGTTCGTTCGTCTAATGTTAAATGACTTGTATCGTGATAATATGAATCTTGAGATATTATACACACTTCATCTTCTGGAAGTTCTGATACAATTTGATCGACTACTGTAGTTTTACCACAACCGGTTCCTCCGGCAATGCCAATTATGAGCATATTTAAAAGATTTTTACAAAGGTAGGGAAAATGGTTTCAAGTTCCACCCTTAGATAGCACTCCGGTTGTTAGTTTAGGTTTATTTTTTATTACTTCAGGTTATAGTGAAAACCTAAAAGCTTTACACTATTTAAAACTATGTCAATCAATTTTGTTTTGAATATGGTTTTCTTTTTTAATTTTGAAACGCTCAATTATTTAAAATGAAAACAATCCTCCTATACCCATCATATTTTCCTACTATTGAACAAATGGCGGCGGTAGCGCAAGCTGAAAAAGTAGTTTTTGAAGTGGAGGATAACTACCAAAAGCAAACTTACCGAAATCGAACATATATTGCGCATAGCAACGGGAAGTTACTGTTGAACATTCCAGTGAAGCACAGCAAAAATGGAAATCGTCAAAAAACTAAGGATATTTTAGTAGAAAACGACTTTCCTTGGCAAGACCATCATTGGAAAAGTTTGCAAAGCGCTTATCGCACCTCTCCTTTTTTTGAGTTTTATGAAGACGACCTAGAACCTATATTCACCGAAAAGGTAGAAAGCTTAATGGAGTTCAATCTAAATATTTTTAATATCCTCTGTGAAATAATAGGAATAGACATTGAAGTTTCACATACCACAGAATTTGAAAAGAAACCCGAAATTGATGACCTACGTATATTAGTTAACGCTAAGAGAAAGTCGGCATTTAAGTGTGAAAAATACACTCAAGTTCACGAAGCAAATCATTCATTTTTACCAAATCTATCGGTATTAGATTTACTGTTTAATGAAGGACCAAACACATTAACGTATTTAGAAAATGCCGAAGTTTTTGAGAATTACATCAAAAGCTAAAAGACTACCACCCCACAGTAGAGCGGATAGCGTAGTGGTCGGAGAAGGTTTTTTTCATAGTATCAAATGATAAAATATCCAACTCTTCAGAAGCAAAAATATAATCAATACGCATTGGGAATTTTTCGAAATTGAAGGTTGTTCCTAGACCATTCCCACGTTTTCTAAAGCTATCGTGCATACCTTCTTTTAATTTTCTATAGGTATAAGAAAAAGGAGTGTTATTGAAATCACCTGCAATAATTATCGGGTACGATACTTTAGTTTTATGGGCATTTATTTCTTCAATTTGTGATTGCTGTTTTCTGAAGGCATAAGAAACCCGCTTCATCAACTTTTCATTATCATTTTTTTGTAAAAAGCTAACTCGAGGTATTATACCTAAAGATTGTAAATGCAAATTATAAACTCTAAGGGTATCCTTTCCTTTAACTATATCTGCATATAATGCATTATTATAAGTTTCCGAAAAATCAAAATAACCTCTCTTTATGATTGGATATTTTGATAAAATAGCGTGACCTAAAGCTGCTTTGTTGTGTTTAAAATGAATGAATTTATAAGGATATGCTGAAAAGTCAATTTTATTGCCCTTATAAAACTCCTGAATGCAAACGACATCGGGATCTTCTTCAGAGAGAATTTCAGTCATAATATCAAAAGCTTCATCGTCTAAATTTTTCTCGTATGCATTAAAAAGTCTAACGTTATACGACAAAATATTCAAACTATTTTGATACTGTGAAGCATCAACTTGCGATGAAATTTCATAAAAAACATTGAAATAGAAATATGAAATTAAAAGAACAGTAAACGAAACAAAAAATCGTTTTCTAAACTGTATTGCCCAATAAATAGCGAAAATAATGTTAACTATAATTAGCAATGAAACCACCAAGCTTAGCAAAGAAAGTATTGGAAAGGTCTTGGGAGGTAGGTAAGGTAAAACGAAAGAAATCAATAATAGAAATGCTGCGAGCAAGTTGCCCCAAAAAATCATCTTATTGATAAATCTTCGCATGGAATTAATCTTCTTTCCCGGCTTTAAAAAGAAAGTCTTTTTCTTCTTTTGTTAGACTTTCATAACCGCTTTTACCTATTTTATCCAAAATCTCATCTATCTTTTTTTGATAATCAGACTTTGATTCTTTAGGCTTAGAACGCTTAGTTTTTGGTTGTGTTGTACGGTGAACTTTTCGAAAGGTTTTTTTTGTTCTTGGCTTAAAAAGATTGGCTATCCAATCCATGAAATTCTCGAACCATTTCCCAATATCATTACCTTTTGCAAGCTGAATTGCATATACATAACCAAAGACTGCTCCTCCTACATGGGCTAAAATTCCACCGGCATTTCCAGCTGGAATTCTAACTAAATCCAACACAAAAAGAAATAGCGCAATTTGCCAAAGTTTAATTGTAAAACTAAATAATCGGAATGCTGTATTTGGAGTATATGTAGCTATAAATATCATTACAGCAGTAACCGCTCCAGATGCCCCAATCAAGTAACCTCTACTTTCATTAAAAACAGGAAAAAGATTATAAGATACTACAAATAGAAGGCCACCAAAAAGTGCTCCTAACAAATATACCGTGAGCAATCTTTTACCTGTAAACAGGTTTAGCACAAATTGTCCAAACCAGTACAACCATATCATATTAAATAAGATATGTAAAAACCCGAAATGCAGAAAAGCATAAGTGATTAAAGTCCATGGCTTAGTTATAAGACTTCCAATATCATCACTTAAAACAAACCAACGAGAAAAATAAAATTGACTAGTGTTTAAAAAGAAAGAGCCTAGATAAACTGCAAAAAATGCAATTGCATTAATCACAATAAGCTTCACCAGTATATTGGCCGACTTGTATTTATCTATAAGATTGTTTGCTGCCATAATTAATTCCAGCGATGGTTATCAAAACTATTTTTCTTCCAGTACCAAGCCATAATAAACCCGAATAACGCTCCTCCAATATGTGCGAAGTGTGCAATACCTGTTTGAGTTCCTGTAATTCCAAAAACTAAATCTAAAACAATAATACCTGGGATAAAGTATTTTGCTTTAATAGGTATAGGCAAGAAAATCATCATCAACTCTACTGTAGGGAACATCATTCCGAAAGCCACTAACACTCCATATACTGCTCCAGAAGCACCCAATGCCACTCCGTTGTATATATTGTACATACTCTGAATTGTGTCCTGAGACACATACTCTAAAATTGCAGTGTTATACTTTCCAGTTTCCAAGATGTCCATGATTTGCTGCTGACTTAGCCCCGCACTTAACAAATCATCCATGCCACTATGAAGCTGGAAGTAATTTACAAGGGTATAAATTAACGCCGAACCAATTCCTGCAGAAAAGTAGAAAAACAGAAATTTCTTCTGTCCCCAACGCATTTCCAAAGGTGAACCAAAAGCCCACAAGGCATACATATTAAAAAGTATGTGGAAAAAGCTGCCATGCATAAACATTGATGTAACCGGCTGCCAGAATTGGAAATTAGAGTTTTCGAAATAATATAAAGCGAATAATCTCTCCGCAATTCCTCCTGTAAACTGTGTGCCTATAAAAAAGATCACATTCAGGATTAATAGAAACTTTACTGTATCTGTTATTCTTCCCATAATTATTACTACCTCTAATTGAAACAATGTGTTTTAAAACACCACATCTTAATAAACCTCGGTAAAATTATTTAAACCCCTAAAGGTTAATTCTACATAAACTTCTTATCCAGTTCATTTACGTCTAAAGTAATGAAAACTGGCTTATTGGTTGGGCTTACAGACGGTTCCTTACAAGCAAACAATTGGTTTATTAAATGTTCACGTTCTTCGCTATTTAAAGAAACACCCGTTTTAATCGCCATACTCGCTGCCATCGATTTAGATAACATATCGTTCTGACTGAAGCCACTATCCGGCACTTCCTCTTTTATATCGTTAATAAGCTGACTTAGCAAATTTACAACATGGCTTTCTAGTATCAATACCGGAATTCCGCTAATCTCAATAGTTTCATCTTTTAACTCTGAAAAAACAAAACCTGTGTTCTCCAACTGTTCTCTTATTTTTTCAATAATAGCCACGTCAGGTTTAGAAAAACTAAGTTGAAGTGGAAATAATAACTGCTGACTCACCGCTTCTTTAACTGTTATGTTTTTCAGCAATTCCTCATAAAGAATTCGTTGATGCGCTAGATTTTGATGAATTACCATCATTCCGCTTTTTAACGGACTTATAATGTATTTATTCTGAAGTTGAAACGTTGTTTGTCCACGTTCAGTTTCTTTATCAGTAAAAAGATTCCCTGTAACTTCTTCACTTTCAAACTCCATTTCTACGGCACTCAAAGATCTCCCTTGGGCTTGTTGCGTGGTACCGAAACTAGAAGTTTCAATTTCACCTTTCAATCCAACATACAACGATTCCCAAGAAGATTCTTTACCTCTGTTAAACGGGAATTTTATATTTGCTTGTTTAGGTTTTTCTTTAAACGGATTGAAATCTCTATCAACCTCTATAGTTGGGGCTGTAGGTGCTTTTTTACTGTATTCATAAGGGGTATCAAACCCTTTATCTCTTTCAAAATCAAGTACAGGAGCAATATTAAACTGTCCTAAGCTGTGTTTTACAGTTGCGCGAAGCATTGCATAAATAGAATGTTCGTCGTCGAACTTAATTTCGGTTTTTGTAGGATGAATATTGATATCAATAGAATGTGGATCTACCTCTAAAAACAAAAAGTACCCTGGATGAACATCGTTTTTCATCAAGCCTTCAAATGCCGAATTTACCGCGTGATGTAAATACGGACTTTTTATAAAACGATCGTTTACAAAGAAAAACTGCTCTCCTCTACTTTTCTTTCCGTATTCAGGTTTCATTACAAAACCTTCTATTTTTAAAATCTCGGTTTCTTCACTAACGGGTACGAGTTTTTCATTGGTTTTACTTCCAAAGATATTTACAATTCGTTGACGCGAATTCGACGATGGAAGATTAAAAACATCGCTTCCATTGTGTAGCATATGAAATGCAACACCAGGATGTGCCAAAGCTACACGGTGAAATTCGTCGATAATATGACGCGTTTCAACTGTATTACTTTTAAGAAAGTTGCGTCTAGCAGGAATATTGTAAAATAGATTTTTCACCGATATAGTTGTTCCTTTCGGTACAACAGCGGGTTCTTGGGAGATTACTTTGCTACCTTCAATAGTTAAATGAGTTCCTATTTCTGAATCCGCAGTTTTGGTTTTTAATTCAACGTGCGCAATTGCAGCAATAGAAGCTAAAGCTTCTCCGCGAAATCCTTTTGTATTTAAGTTAAATAAATCTTCAGCCGATTTTATTTTTGAAGTTGCATGGCGTTCAAAACTCAATCGCGCATCGGTAACACTCATCCCTACTCCATTATCGGTAACTTGTATTAGTGTTTTTCCCGCATCTTTAACAACAAGTGTTATGGCAGTAGCTTTCGCGTCAATGGCGTTTTCTAATAACTCTTTTACTACCGAAGCAGGGCGTTGAACAACTTCCCCAGCTGCAATTTGGTTAGCAACGTGATCTGGTAATAACTGAATAATGTCTGACATTGAAATCTATGCGTAGAAAATGGATAAATCGAAATCAATAATAAATAGGAAAATAAGCACAAGAATTGCAATTATAGCTAAAAGTCTTAAATTGGTTTTTCTATCTGAAGACTGTCTTAAATCTACCCAAGCAGTTCTAAATTTAGCTTTTATCCCTGTGTTTTCACCAACAGTAGTCCTGTATTGGTCAAATTTATGACCTATAGAAAAAGGGCTACCTTCTCCGTCATATTCAAAATGACGTGGTTTATAGTTATACTTCTTATTTTTTCTTCTACCTATTAGTCCCATAATTGTTGTGCCTCAAAGTTACTCAATTCAATTCTGAATTTAAATGTTTTTTGAACAATTACTGTACCAATTGTGTATTACTTGCTCATTGGCAGTGCGTAGTAATTCGCACCCTTCGATTATGCTCAGAGTGAAAAAATTTGGATTTGAGTCTTAAATTTCGGGTACCGAGCGAATTTGAAGTATAAATACTAAATATTAAAATTTAGAATCTTTGCGAAGTTGCGCCATTTTGATCGCTGCAATAGCTGCTTCGGTTCCTTTGTTCCCGTGCTTTCCGCCACTACGATCTATAGCTTGTTGCATAGTATTATCTGTAAGAACACAAAAAATAACCGGGATATTCCCTTGAACATTTAAATCTTTAATTCCTTGTGCTACGCCTTCACAAACGTAATCAAAATGTTTAGTTTCTCCTTGAATCACACTACCTATGGCAATTACCGCATCAAGCATATCATAACTCTGAGTCATACGTTTACATCCGTAAATTAACTCAAAGCTCCCAGGAACATTCCAACGAACTATATTTTCGTTAATAGCACCACAATCTTTCAAAGCATCGAAAGCGCCTTGAAACATTCCCTCTGTTATTTCGTGATTCCATTCTGAAACAACAATCCCAAATCGAAAGTCCTTCGCATTTGGGATTGTTGTTTTATCGTAAGCCGATAAATTTGTATTTTCTGTTGCCATTCTTTATTTCATTGCTTCTGCACGACCGGTATAAATTTCGGCTTTTGCAGCTTCAGTTGAATTCGGATATTCATCCGCTATTTGTTTGAAGTGCTTTAATGCTTTGTCATTCTGATTTAAAGCTATCGCTACAATTCCAGCTTTTAGCAGGAAACGTGGCGTAGTAAATTCATTAGAGCGCATTTTTGCAGCTTCTTCATAATATTTCAAAGCGTCTTCATTCTGATTTAGTTGAGCGAACGCATCACCAATTGCACCTTTAGCTAGAGGAGCTAGGACATCATCCTTGCTGCTAAATTTATCTAACTGAGCAATTGCTTCTTGATATTTATTAGTGTTAAGGTAAGCCATACCCGCGTAATAGTGTGCAAGGTTTGCCGCCTTTGTTCCACTATAGTTTTCGATTATATCAATAAAACCATATTTACCCTCACCTCCTTGAAGTGACAAATTGTATAAAGAGTCTTTAGCTGGAGCCGTTAAAGCTTGTTCCCAATAGTTTTGTGCTTGAAACAACTCGTTCATTGCTTCTGCCTCTTTAGGAGCTTTTACATACTGGTCGTAAGCAAAATATCCTAAAACACAAACAGCTACTACTATAATGAAACCTAAAATACCTTTCTGATTTTTTTCAATCCACGCCTCCGTTTTAGATGCGCCTTCGTCAAGGGTATTAAATACTTCTGCAGTTGTGCTGCCGTCTTCTAATTGTTCTTCTTTTTCAACCTTAGTTCTAGGTTTGCCTCCGCGTTTTTTGTACGTTGCCATAGTTATTGATTATAGTGGCGCAAAAATAAAATTTTTAATGGAATTTAAAAGGATTAATATTTCTTATTTTTTATTAATATTCAATCCTACTGTTAATAAACCTCAAAGCACCATTTACGTGCAATAATAAACTTTTTAAAATAGATTTTAAACAAAAGAACGCAAGTCTTTAGACAAAATCACGTTAAACCTTGTATTTTTACATCCTTATTGAAAACAACCTCTAAAATAGTTCTTAAAGGCACTAGTATCATCGGGTGGGTTTAAATGTCCTAAGTCAATTTTTTATATGAATTTACAAAAGCTATCCTTACTTAATTATAAAAATTTTGAAGCCAAATCCTTCGAATTTGATCCCAAAATCAATTGCTTCGTAGGGAATAATGGTGTAGGAAAAACTAACGTTCTAGATGCTATCTATCACTTATCCTTTGGAAAAAGTTATTTCAATCCTATTACAATTCAAAATATAAAACACGGAGAAGAGTTTTTTGTAGTTGAAGGGTTTTACGATAGAAAAGATAGTCAGGAAAAAATTGTTGTAAGCGCCAAAAAAGGCCAAAAAAAAATAATAAAAAGAAATGGAAAGGCATATGAGAAATTAAGTGAGCACATTGGATTTTTACCTCTAGTGATCATCTCACCCGCCGATAGAGATTTAATTATTGAAGGAAGCGATACACGTAGAAAGTTTATCGATGGTGTTATTTCGCAAAGAGATTCAAATTACTTACAAACTCTTCTCAAATACAATAAGGTATTATCACAACGAAATTCCCTATTAAAGTATTTTGCAGCAAACAACACCTTTAATCAAGATACAATTGACATTTACAATGAACAACTTCACAATTACGGAACATCTATCTTCGGAAAAAGAAACGCATTCCTAGAAGAATTTTTTCCAATATTTCAAAATAGATACAAGTCGATTAGCAGTGGCGACGAATCCATAAACTTACTTTATCAAAGCCAATTACAAGAAAACGATTTACTAACCCTTCTTGAAACAAATATTGTAAAGGATAAAATTTCGCAGTACACCAACTTTGGAATTCATAAGGACGATTTAATTTTTGAAATTGACGGACATCCTATCAAAAAGTTTGGCTCACAAGGGCAACAAAAATCATATCTTATAGCCTTAAAGCTAGCGCAATTCGATTTTATAAAAAATCACACTAAAACTAACCCTATTTTACTTTTAGATGATATTTTTGACAAACTCGATGAAACTCGAGTAGAACATTTAATTACTTTAGTTGACAAGGAAAACTTCGGGCAGCTATTCATAAGTGATACTCACGCCGAACGTACCGAAGAAGTAATCAAAAAAGTACATCAAACGTATAAAATGTTTCAGCTATAAACTAAAGAAAAGATGAATTTTAGAATAATACTATTAATACTTACTACCGTTTTATTTTCTTGTGCAAAACCTAATCCAGAGGAACAAAAGCAACATCTTAGTGGTTATTGGGAAATAAACACCGTAGAAATGCCAGACGGAGAAGTTAAAAACTTTGGTGTAAACACTATAATAGACTATATTGAGATAAATGGCGATAGCGGAACTCGCACAAAGGTTTCACCAAAATTTGATGGCACCTTTAACACAAATGGTGTAACAGAGGACTTCACCTTAAATATTGAAGAAAACCAATTAATCATGCACTACAAAACTTCATTTGACGAGTGGAAAGAAACTGTAGTTGAAGCAAAAGATAGCACCTTAGTTTTAAAAAACAGAGATAATAAAACTTACACGTACAATAGGTTTAGAAAATTTGACATTGTTGATTGAATATAGATGTAGAATAGTATATAATTCACCTTAAAATTTACATTTCTAAAATTAAAAAATGGCTAAACGATACGCAGAAAATATATCACTTGGAGATGCTTTAAAAGAGTTTATCGGTAAAAACAAGCTTGACAAAGGCTTGGACAAGGTAAACGCTAAAGAAGCTTGGGTAACCGTAATGGGTCACGCGATTGTAAAATACACATCCGATGTAAAATTGGATCGTGAGACGTTATACGTGCAGCTTACTTCTTCAGTTTTACGTGAAGAGCTCAGTTACGGAAAAGAAAAAATAGTTAAACTACTCAATGAAGAGCTAGGAAGAGAATTAATAAAAAAGTTGATTTTACGATAACGCAAAATAATAATGTAAAAACAAAAACGCCTTCCAAATTGGAAGGCGTTTTCAATTAAATTATTTTGTAAATGCTTAAAACATTTCACGACCTGAAAAATGGAAAGCACTTTCAATTGCAGCGTTTTCATCGCTATCACTTCCGTGAACTGCGTTTTCGCCAATTGAAGCTGCATACATTTTACGGATAGTACCCTCAGCAGCATCTGCTGGATTGGTAGCACCAATTAATGTACGGAAATCTTCAACTGCATTCTCTTTTTCAAGAATTGCAGCAACGATTGGACCGCGTGTCATATATTCTACTAATTCGCCATAAAATGGACGCTCACTATGTACTGCATAAAATGCTTTAGCATCGTTTGTAGTCATATGCGTAAGTTTCATCGCTACGATTCTAAAACCTGAAGCGTTAATTTTTTCAAGAATTGCGCCTATGTGTCCTTTTTCAACCGCATCTGGCTTTAACATTGTAAATGTTCTGTCTGTTCTCATTGTGTTTTTTAAATTTCGGCAAAAATAGGTATTTTATTTTCAACATTCAAAACCTATGCTTTTTGTTTAAACACTAAGTATAGATAATTAGATATAATTCCATCCCTTCAGCAGTATTTCCTACAATAATTAACCATATTCGATTCTTTGGGGTTAAAAGGCTTTGTCGTATCTTCGCGCCCTATGAATAAAGAAACCACCGAAGTAGTTAAAAACCTACTTAATTCGCCTCAAAACATAGTAATTATCGGTCATAGAAACCCTGATGGGGATGCGCTTGGTTCTTGCTTAGGCCTTTCATTTTATTTGAAAGGTGAAGGACATAATACAACTGTATTAATGCCTAATGACTTTCCAGATTTCTTAAAATGGATGCCTGGAGCAGATGATATTTTGATTTATGAAAAGGAGATTGAAAAAAGCAATGAGACGTTAAATCAAGCCGATATAGTTTTCACTCTAGATTTTAACGATTTAAGTAGAGTGGGCGACCCACTTAGGGGGGTATTGGAAGCATCTTCTGCAAACTTTGTGATGATAGACCATCACCAACAACCATCAGATTACGCTATTGCAACATATAGCGATGTTAAAATGAGCTCTACTGCAGAAATGGTATACCATTTTATAGATGCCTTAGCTGGAATTGATAAGTTATCAAAAGAAATAGCTACCAATCTTTATACTGGGATAATGACAGATACGGGATCATTTCGTTTTTCTTCTACCTCCCCTACTACACATAAGGTTGCAGCAAAATTGATTGAAACTGGTGCAGAAAGTGCTATCATCCATCAAAATGTTTACGATAACAATAGCCCCGAAAGAATAAAATTGCTAGGCGTTGCTTTAAACAACTTGCATTTAATTCCAGAATTACACACAGCTTACATCACACTTACGCAAAGGGAATTAGACGAAAATAACTTTAGAAAAGGAGATACCGAGGGGTTTGTAAATTATGCATTGTCGGTTAAAGGTATTGTTTTCGCTGTAATATTCATTGAAAATAAACAAGAGAGTATTGTGAAAATTTCTTTTAGAAGTAAGGGAACGTTTTCGGTAAATGATTTTGCTCGCAATCATTACAGTGGTGGCGGACATATTAACGCTGCCGGAGGAAAAAGTTCGCAAGACCTTAACAAAACCATAAACGAATTTATTAGTATCTTGCCACGTTATAAAAACGAACTTGCTAATGCTCAATAAGCTAATATACATATTATTATTCTCGGCTTTAATCACCTCTTGTAAAAGCCCTGAAGCTAGAAAGCCTATACAAAGTCAGTCTGGTACATTCATAAAAGAATCTGCAGAAAGAAATAAAAAACTTTATGAAGAGGAAAAAGATTATATCGAAAAAATAATCGCAAAAGACTCAACTCACAACTACATTATGTCGGAAAGTGGATTTTGGTATTTTTACAATAAACGTGATACTACATCTTCAGATATGCCTGATCCAGGAGATATTGTAAAATTCACTTACGACATTAAAGACCTAAACGGCTCCATGATTCTTTCAGAAAAAGATAATGGTTTACAGCAATACAAGGTAGACCAAAGCAATCAAGAACTTATCTCTGGTGTTCGTGATGGCATAAAACTTATGAAGGAAGGTGAAACAGTAACTTTCCTATTTCCTTCCTATAAAGCCTATGGCTATTATGGGATCGAAAAAAAACTCGGTACTAATATTCCTGTGCAGAGCACTGTAACTTTACACTCAATTGAACAATCAAACGAAAATTAATTATTTATGAGAAAATTATCATTTCTATTATTATCACTTACGCTCGCATTTGCGTCTTGTCAGGAAAAATATCCTGAATTAAAAGAAGATGGTGTATATGCTGAATTTATTACTAATAAAGGAACTTTTGTTGCTAAACTAAAAAATGAAACTGCACCGCTTACTGTTTCTAACTTCGTAGCCTTAGCCGAAGGTACTAACGCAATGGTAGATTCTATTTACAAAGGAAAGCGCTTTTACGATGGACTTTCTTTCCACAGAGTTATAAAAGATTTTATGATTCAAGGTGGAGATCCAAAAGGTGATGGTACAGGAAGCCCTGGGTACGCATTTCCAGATGAAATTACCGACACTATTCGATTTGACAGAAAAGGTCTTTTAGCAATGGCTAATTCAGGTCCAGCGACAAATGGAAGTCAGTTTTTTATTACTTTAAAAGAAACTCCTTGGTTAGACGGCCGTCACACTATTTTTGGTGAGATTGTAGTTGGTCAAGATATTGTTGATACAATTGGAGTAGTAGAAACAGAAAAACCTGGTGATAAACCGGTTTCTCCAGTAATTATTGAAAAAGTAAACATCATCAATAAAGGAAAGGTGAAAGTACCTTACTTTACTGAAGAAATGAATAAAATAGAAAAAGAGAAAAAAGAGAAAGAAGAACGCATTAATAAAATTGCAGCTGCCAAAGCAGAGGAATTAAATGCCCTAAAAGCTAAAGCTGATTCTCTTCCATCAGGATTAAAAATTTACTTCAACGAAAAATCAGAAGGAGAACAGCCTAACGAAGGTGATAAAATTTTAATGAACTACGCTGGTTTCTTAACAAACGGAAAATTATTCGATTCAAATATTTTGGCACAGGCTGAAAAATACGAGATGGTCGATGAAATGCGTAAAGCAGCTGGACAATACGTACCAGTACCAACAGATTACAGTAAAAATGCGCAATTAATTCCAGGTTTCCGCGAAGGATTACTAAATATGAAAGTTGGCGATAAAGCTACACTCTTTATTCCTTCTCATTTAGCATATGGAAAAAGAGGAGTTCCAGGAGTTATCCCTGCTGATTCTGAATTAATTTTCGAACTTGAACTTGTAGAGATTGTGAAGTAATTTCAAATCTTGCTAAATACATAAAGAGGAACTGATTTAAAATCAGTTCCTCTTTTTTATTTAAATTAATTGAAAAGCGCTAGTTAAGCTATTAGCCTACCCTATTCTTATATCTTTGGAATAACGAAACGACTCAGCGTTATTTCTTAGGAATATTCTTCATTACTTCTAGAGTAAAGTCCCAGTATTTTTGAGCTGAAGAAATACTTGCACGCTCATCAGGAGAATGCGCTCCTCTAATAGTTGGACCAAAGGAAATCATATCCATCCCTGGATAATTCTGACCTAGAATACCACATTCTAACCCTGCATGACATGCGGCAACATTGGCTTTTTCACCATTCATTTTTTCATAAAGACTATCCATTACTTTTAAAATAGCACTATCCATATTTGGTGCCCATCCAGGGTAATCACCTGAAAGCTTAACCTCGTAACCTGCTAATTCAAAAGTTGATTTTAACGCATTTGCTAAAGTCGCTTTTGAAGATTCAACAGAACTTCTGGTTAGACATTCAATTTTAATGCTACCATCTGCAACAGATACTTTTGCAATATTATTTGAAGTCTCCACCAAGTCTTCAATGTCGGGAGACATTCTATAAACACCGTTATGCGCAGCATTCATAACATTTAAAAACTTAGTTTGACATTCGTCATGCATTACTTTAGAAAAAGTATCATCGCTCTTTTCAGCAGTAATTGAAAGATTCTCTTCTAAAGATTTATACTCTACAAGAATATCATTCTTCATGCTTTCGAACGCTGCTTGAAACTTAGTTTCATCTGTAACAACAACCTCAGCAACACTTTCACGCGGAATTGCATTTCGAAGACTACCTCCTTCAAGCTTTGCTATATTCATAGAATCATTAGCAGCAAAAAGCAATCTGTTCATCAACTTATTTGCATTTCCAAGACCCTTAATGATGTCCATACCACTATGGCCACCGTTTAGTCCTTTTACACTAATAATATACGATTGCCCATTTTTAGAGGCTTCAACATTTTTATACTCGCCTGTAGCAGTAATATCTACTCCCCCAGCACACCCAATTCCAATTTCATCATCTTCTTCTGTGTCTAAGTTTAAAAGTATATCTCCCTTCAAGATGCCTCCTTTTAAGCCTTTTGCACCTGTCATTCCTGTTTCTTCATCTATAGTGAAAAGCGCTTCTATTGCTGGATGTTCTATATCGTCACTTTCAAGTATCGCCATTATTGTAGCAACTCCTAAACCATTGTCCGCCCCAAGTGTAGTTCCTTTAGCGCGTACCCAATCCCCATCAACATACATTTCAATTCCTTGCTTGTCGAAATCGAAGTCTGTATCGTTGTTTTTTTGGTGAACCATATCTAAGTGACTTTGTAAAATAATCATTTTTCGGTCTTCCATTCCTTTAGTTGCAGGCTTGCGGATAATTACGTTTCCTACTTCATCTTCTATGGTTTCCAATCCAAGACTTTTTCCGAAGTCTTTCATAAAAGCAATTACACGTTCCTCCTTTTTTGAAGGTCGCGGTACGGCGTTAAGATCTGCAAATTTGTTCCAAAGCGCTTTGGGCTCTAAGTTTCTTATTTCTTGGTTCATATACGTTATAATTTTTATTGTGAAAAAATTCTTACCGCGAATTCACAAATCTCCTGCAAATTATTCTTCACTTTATATGCGAAACTTCTTGAAGGTTTAATTGACTTTTAAATTCGAGGCATATTTCCACAAAATTACCGTTTTTCATCCGCTATAAAAATTATGAGGAGAAAGAATTCCTTTGTAAGTTTGAATTATGCAAAGACGAACCTCACTAATCATTGCGCTGCTACTACCAATACAGATATCTCTGCTTCAAATTCTAAAGAATTTTCCCGAATTTGTAGAGAAGTATTACAGTTTGGGATTGTACCCCATAATTTCAAAAATCTCTCGCTATTTATTTGGTTGGGTTCCATTTTCGGTTGGAGACGTTTTTTATTTACTAATTGGTATTATTGCCATACGATGGGTGTACAAAAACTCTCATCGACTTCGTTTTGAACCATTTCGAGTTTTAATAGACATTACTGCTGCAGTTTCAGTGGTATATTTTATGTTCCATATACTTTGGGCTTTCAATTACTATAGATTACCCCTTCATAAATCGCTGCAATTAGAAAGCGATTACAGCTACGAGCAATTACTGGAAACAACTAAAAAATTTATTGAAAAGAGCAACACATTGCACAATGAACTAAACGGGGGTGATACTCTAAAAGTAGCGGTTCCCTATACTCAAAAAACAATGTTGGAAAAATCCATAAATGGCTATATTAATTTAGAAAAAGAATTCCCACAACTCGCCTACTCTCCTCGAAGTATTAAAAATAGCGGTTGGAGCTTAGGATTAACCTATATGGGGTACAGCGGTTACATAAACCCGTTTTCTGGAGAAGCACAAGTGAATAATTTAATTAAAACGTATAAATTTCCAGTTGTGGTCTGTCACGAAGAAGCACATCAAATTGGTTACGCTGCCGAAAATGAAGCTAATTTTATCGCAACTTTAGCAACCCTTCACAATAACGATACTTATATACAATACGCGGGTCACATATTTACACTTCGCTATTTACTAAGCGATGTGTTTAGAAACAGTGAAGATGATTTTTTTGAATTAACAAAAACCATTAACCCAGGAATTTTAGACAGCTATAGAGAAATGCAAGATTTTTGGGGAAGTTATGAAAACCCTTTGGAAACATTTTCAAAAGTATTTTGGGATAATTTCTTAAAAGCAAATAATCAAAGTGATGGTATAAAGAGTTATAATTATATGGTGGCTTTGGTGGTTAACTATTTCGAAGAGAGAACTTTATAATTGTTCTGGGTTCTTTTAATAATATTTGAATTAGATGATATAATTGATAAAAGCAGCCCTATTTAAAAGGAAAAATTAGCGATTTCTTTAATAATTGAGGTGTTTTTTTATTATTCTTGCCCCATTCAAAATTGCTTATTTATGAGAAGAAAACATTTATTTCAATACTTTCTACTTGGTATGGTATTGCTCTTTCAATCTTGTGAGGTTGATATAATGAATGATAAACGTGTTTTGGTTACAGGAACCATTGTTAACAGTGACAACAACCCTATACCAAATATTTCGGTACGCTCTCAAACAACCCGTAATGCAATTTTAGGCGAAGCTATAAGTGATGAAAACGGACAATTTGAATTCACTTCGCTTATGTCCAAACCTCCTTATAATTTTTATATAGCAGTTAATTCAAAACCCTTTGGTGAAATATGGTATTACCACTATGATACCGAGCTAATTGAAAATATAGATTATTCTGCCAAAGCGTTTTACGACGAAACCAGTAACCGCAATGCTACAACATATAATCTAGGAGTTATTCAGCTAAACAAGTACGCAAAACTAAACCTCCATATCAACAACATTCCAGGAGACACTAATACTCTTGAATTCAAATTAGACTATGATTCCGCTATTTGTAGAGTTGACTTAAATGGCAATGATTTTAACCAATGTGAAGATGAGGATTTTGAATTTAGATTTTTAGACTCCGAATACTCAGATATTTATATGAATGTAGAAAGTCAACTAGGTTCAACTGTTGATTTTATTTACAAATTGAATGGCGAGCCTGAACAATCAATTTCCATCCCACTAACAAACCCTGAAAATACATATGTTTTTGAATATTAGAACTTTTGTGTTGGCGTTATTTATTTCATCCACCGCACTTGCACAGCAAACAGAAACTACTAAAATAGACAGCTTAGGACCAGGTAAGAACATTGGCAACATAAGTATTGGCCCATATTTTCCAATTGCTTTTGGTGATAATTTTGCAAACAATGGATTGGATTTAAAAATGGGAGCGAGATTTTCTTTTAAAATTAATACAATTGAAGACTTATATGTTGGCCCATATTTCAGTTTTTTTAAATCTAATGTTTCCAACCCCGAGCTAATAGGAAACTATTTCCGATCCAATAATTATGTGTTTGGAGGGATGGTTAATTATGAAAAGCACATAGGCGATTTTGACGCTAGCATAGGACTTGGAATTGGGTATTCAACCTATCGCAATCACGCCACAGGTGACAATTTTAGCGATACCGCAACTGCAGTTTGGTTAAATCCTGAAGTAAGCTATCGATTCTCAAACTATTTAGGTGTTTACGCTTCTACGGAATTACGTCACGATTTTATGAATGTGAATGTTCCTAACGAATTAAAAGACACTTTTAATGGTGCTAATTACCTCAACATTAGTTTCGGACTTCGCATAAATTTAGGAACTGCACATAAGTATATGTAGCTTATCTTTGCAAAATGCAAAAATCAATTACAAGTCTTCAAAATCCGTTGATAAAACAGATTTTTCTCCTTCAAGAAAAATCGCGTGAACGTAGAAAAACAGGTCTTTTCTTTATAGAAGGACTACGTGAAATTTCACTTGCAGTAAAAGGAGGATATCAGTTAAAAACCTTATTATATTGTCTTGAAATAATTTCTAAAAAAGATTTTGATGCGCTAAAGAAATCTGTAAGTACGAACACTGAAATCATAGAAATCACTTCAGAAATCTATGAAAAACTAGCTTATCGAAGCTCAACGGAAGGAGTTTTGGCGATTGCAATGGTAAAAGATTTAAGTATTTCTACATTAACGATTTCGAACTCTCTTAATAACGGTTCCTCGAACGTATCTAGAGGACCTTTAATCTTAATTGCTGAAGCACCTGAAAAACCTGGCAACATTGGGGCTATTCTTCGCACTGCTGATGCTGCTAATGTTGATGCTGTAATAATCGCCAACCCTAAAACTGATATGTACAACCCAAATATTATCCGCAGTAGCGTGGGATGTTTGTTTACAAATAACATTGCGACGGGAAGTACTTCGGAAATTATCGCATTTCTAAAAGAAAACAACATCAACATCTATTGTGCTGCCTTACAAGCGTCCGTACCATATCACACTTGCGATTTTATAGAAAGTACAGCAATTGTAGTTGGCACAGAAGCAACTGGTTTAAGTGATGAATGGCTAGAAAACAGCACTCAAAATATCATCATCCCAATGCAAGGGGAAATTGACAGTATGAATGTGTCTGTAGCTGCGGGAATCCTTATCTTTGAAGCCAAAAGGCAGCGAAATTTCCTAAAGTAAATTTCGTAAATCACATAAGTCCAAATCCTAAATCCCAAAAAAAAAGTCAGAGTTTTAATTAATGACTTGTATTGGATTTTGGTGCTTAAAATTTAGAACCTAACTTATGAGTCCAGAAACTCTTTTCTATATAATAATAGGAATATTAATTGTCAGTTTTATTATTGACCAGGCGTTGGATTACTTGAATGCAAAACACTTTAGTGATTCTCTTCCTACCGAATTACAGGATATTTTTGATGAACAGGAATATCAAAAATCCCAACGATATAAAACAGAGCGTTATAAATTCGGACTGCTTACTTCATCCATTTCTTTAATAGCCACGCTCCTATTCTTCTTTTTCGATGGCTTCGCATATGTTGACAATTTAGCGCGTTCCATTTCCAACAATGAAATAATAATTGCTTTGGTTTTCTTTGGCATTATAATGATTGCAAGTGATATTTTAAATACTCCATTTAGCTATTACAGCACATTTGTTATTGAAGAAAAATACGGTTTCAATAAAACATCTCGTAAAACATTCTTTCTCGATAAATTGAAAGGATGGCTTATGGGTGCAGTTCTTGGTGGAATAATTTTAGGAGCAATAATTTGGTTTTATCAAACCACAGGAGAAAATTTTTGGCTTTATGCTTGGGGAATTATAACCGTATTTACTGTGCTGATGAATTTATTTTACGCACGCTTTATAGTTCCTTTATTTAACAAACAAACTCCTTTAGAAGAAGGTTTCTTGCGTTCAGAAATTGAAAAATACGCATCGAAAGTTGGTTTTACTTTAGACAAAATTTTTGTTATTGACGGAAGTAAAAGAAGTACAAAAGCAAATGCTTATTTCTCAGGATTTGGAAGTGAGAAACGCGTAACACTTTACGACACCCTAATTAATGATTTAAACGAAAAAGAAATAGTGGCCGTCCTCGCGCACGAAGTAGGCCATTATAAACGCAATCACATTATTATCAACCTACTAGTTGCCATTTTAACCACAGGATTTACGTTGTGGTTATTATCTTTATTTATTGGGAACCCTTTACTTTCTGAAGCCTTAAATGTTTCTCAACCATCGTTTCACATTGGGTTGGTGGCATTTGGAGTGTTATATAGCCCGATTTCTGGGATTACAAGTTTAATAATGAATTACTTAAGTAGGAAGTTTGAATACCAAGCAGATGATTATGCTAAAAACACTTTCGCATCAGAACCGCTAATTTCAGGTTTAAAAAAACTTTCGAAGAATAGTTTAAGTAACCTAACTCCACACCCTCTCTATGTTTTCGCACACTATTCGCACCCTACACTGTTGCAAAGATTTAAGAATTTGAATAAGTAGTCCCTCTATTTATGCAAGGGCTGCAAAGCTGTTGTTTCATTAAAAAAAATTAACGCGTCGTATCGAAGTGGTATAATAGTAGGTACAAACTGTCTTCTGTCAAATTGGGGATTGTATACCACTCCTATCGCACGGTGCCCCATAACCTTTAGATTTTCTTCCTTTCTATCTTCTTCGTCAAAAATTAGATAGAAAGCATCCAAACCGGTTTTCTTAAGTTTATACTCAACACTACTTCTTAATGCCCTAGGAATCGTCATTTCTTCCATTCTAGCGCCCCATCTAGAACCAGCAATTACTTTTCCTTTGTAACTAGAAAAACCAATTAGAAAAACATTATCCTTCCCTAAATTTTCACGTTTTAGCTGTCCGATATTTATTTCACCTGTATTTCGCATACTAGTAAACGAAGCATCGCCAATATGCGTGTTATGTGCCCAAACTACACCTTTAGCATTTTTACCATAAAGCGCCAGTAAATCGCCTACTGTTTCTCGCATATGAAAAACTCTAGAGTTCCAAGAAACGGCATCTTTAGCAGCTATACTTTCACGATAAAACTCTTCAGCATTATGTACTACAATTGCATTTTGAAGCAAGTAAAAATATTCGTCATCTGAAAGGTTCTCTAAAATTTCACGATTATTTCTAATATAAGTAACTACCCTTTCGGTCGCAGCTTCGCAATCTGGTTTTCCGTCTTTAACTGCACGAGCATATTGCCAACTATCGCCTTTATAAGGATTAAAGCAGTTGTATTGAAGTTTAACATAATTATAGCTCGATTCATCTATTTTTTTAAGTGTTTCCAACACCATTTCTTTTGAAACCCATTCGTCGTAAACATCCATCCCATAAAAACCAACTTTCTTGTTTGGAGGCAAACTATCATTATACTGTCGTAACCATTCAGCAAGAGCTACAACTTCTTCATTTGCCCACATCCACGTAGGCCAACGATTCAACTGCATTAAAACTTCTCTTGCCGACTTTCCTGCCCCCTCAAAATTCTTAACATATTGATTTAACTTATAAAGACTAGCGAAATCACCTTCCACGGCAATGAAATTAAAGTTGTGTTCTTCAATAAGTCTTCTGCTTATTTTATCTCGCCATATGTAATATTCATGGGTACCGTGACTGGCTTCTCCCAACAAGACTAACTTTTTATCCCAAGCAGCAGCAATGAGTGGGTCTAAACTAGAAGCATTGTCCAGTTTAATTGCTTTTTTGGTAAAATTTTGAGCAGAAATCGTCATAATAGAAAAAACCATTAAAAGCGTTAATCGCAACTTCATATATTGACTTATTAATTAGTACAGAATATAAGCAATAATTATGAGATTACTGAAAATGAATTATTTCCTACTAGCAAAAGGTAAGCGTGAAGTTAAAAAAAGCTTCTTACAACTTCATAATCCAGCGCATCAGCTTTAATCTAAAGTTTGTATGAGGATAATATTTTATAAAAGGATCAAACCAAGTTGGTTTATCCATAATACTTTTATAATGGGTAAATGCTTTAAATCCAGCTTCCCCGTGATAATTACCAATTCCACTAAAACCAACACCTCCAAATGGTAAATTTTCGTTTGTGATGTGCATCACTGTTTCATTAATTGCCCCACCACCAAAGGAGATTTCTTTTAAAACTTTCTTTTTAATGGCATTGCTTTTTGTGAATACATAGCAGGATAATGGTTTAGGTAAACTATTTACTTTTACAATCGCCTCTTCAATAGTTTCATATGTAATTACAGGAAGTATAGGGCCGAAAATCTCCTCTTGCATCACGACATCGTCAAAATTTACATTTTGCATTACAGTAGGTTGAATATAGCGCGATTCGCGATTCGTTTCGCCTCCGTAAAATATTTTTTGCGGGTCGAGCATTTTAACCAATCTGTCAAAGTTTTTATTATTGATAATTTGGAGAAAATTATCATTTTCAAAAGCGAAGTGTTGACTTTCAATTTCTATTTTTAGTTGATTGAGAAATCTTTGTTCAATACTGTTATGAACCAATACATAATCTGGAGCGATGCAAGTTTGGCCGGAATTTAAAAATTTACCCCAAACTAAACGTTTTACTGAAACTTTTAAATTACAATTCTCCGTAACAATAGCAGGGCTTTTGCCTCCAAGCTCTAAAGTAACTGGAGTTAAGTTTTCGGCAGCAGCTTTATAGACTATCTTACCAACTGTAGTACTTCCAGTAAAAAATATTTTATCAAATTTCTGTTTAAGTAATTCTTGAGTTTCTTCCACTCCCCCTTCTACCACGGTAAAAAACGCAGGATCAAAATTTTCCTTTACAATTTTTGCCATCGCTGCTGCGGTATTGGTCGGTAATTCACTAGGCTTTAAAATTACCGTATTCCCTGCGGCAATTGCAGCTATTGCTGGAGCAAAGGAAAGCTGATAAGGATAATTCCACGCCCCAATAACTAAAGAAACTCCTAAAGGCTCAGGAATGATATAACTTGATGCTGGGAAATTGAGAATTCCAGTAGGCACACTTTCCTTTCGCGCCCATTTGTAAATCATTTTTTGAGCTTCCTTTATGTCTTTATAAAGCAAGGAGAGTTCAGTACTATAATTATCAAATTCAGATTTTTTGAAATCTTTGTAAATTGCTTCGTGAAGTAATTTTTCGTTTTGCTCTAAAGCTTGTTGAAGTTTTTTTAACTGAGCCCTTCTAAACTGAATGTCTTTTGTAGCGTGAGTATTAAAGAAGTTACGTTGTGCATTAATGATTTCTTTCATGATTGATGTATTTTCTTAAATTTAGAAAACTTCTGTAAACGAAACAACAAAGAAGCACATACGAACACAGAGATACCGAAGAAAAAATCAATAAATAAATTTAAAATTCTTTTTAAAGTAACTGAGTCAGACGGAAAGACGACTTCATCTTTAATTTCAATTTCAATTTCGATTTAGATTTCAACACTACTTATCCCTATTCAATATTTTATACTCTTCATAACAACCACTTATTGCATCTAAAATTTGAAGGTCATTTGCTGTTCTAATAAAATCTTTAGAGTAATTACATTTGTTTAATATCTCATCAATATCAACACGTTCTAACTGAAGTACAGCCATTAAGGTTTCACGATCGAACTTACTTTGAAGTAGGTTTCTTATTTCATCATCCTCTTTCATCTTGCGCATTTTCCGCATCTGTTGTGGCCGTTTTCCAAATACATTATAGAGAAAGTCGGCAGGATTAAAAATAGAGCTTAGAACTTTGCTTACAGCGCCTGGTTGATTACTACCTCCTTCATAACCCGTGCTCAATCCTGAAATTCTATAACGGTAATTATCATAAACAGGTATTAATTTAGCGTCAATTTCTACATAACCCGTAAGCTGAACTGGCTTTACAACTACTTCTTCTAACGCAATACCCAGTTCAGTCATTTTTACTTTAATGTCTCCAAATCTAAGCCAATCATTGGTAACACGTACACGAAGCGATTTAAATCCTAGATATGAAAAATATAAAGTGTCGTTTACTGCTGCTTTTAATGCAAACTCTCCTTTGTCGTTAGTAGTAGTTCCTTTTACCTGATTAAGGTTTACGATGTTTACATTTTCTAAAATTTTATCGTTAGCATCGTTCATTACAACTCCTTTTATATCGTGTAATTCCTGGGAGAATGATAAAATTGAAACAAAAAGGAGAAGAATTAGTAAGAGATTTTTTTTCATAGTAAAAATTGCATTCGTCTTATTCAAAAATAACAATTAACAAACTAAGACAAATTATAGTTTATTCGAACCCTAGTATAGTAAACATTATAATTAAAAGTAACATTTTTAAGAAGCTAACCTTAGGGATGGTAAACCTCCTAATTAATTAGTACACGCTCTATGCCAAAAGCGCATTTTAAATAAATAAAAAACGGGCCCTTATAAAAGGCCCGTAAATATAATTATATAGTCGATAAGACGTCGCTAAATTTTAATAAATCAGTATGATGAATTAATTAAGCATTTCTTCTACGTCTACCGCCAGTCCCTTTTACGTTTGGACGTTCGTTACTTCTTCTACTCTTTCCTTTAAAGGCTGATTTATCACTACCTGAACTACCACTGCGCTTTTTAAAGCCACCTCTTCTTCCACCATCATTACGATTGCCTCTATCGCTTCTTTTCCTTCCGCGACTACGACCACTTCCACTTCGACCTGTGTCTTTAGAAATCTCAACGTTTATTTGTCTTCCATCGAGTTTAAAATCTTTGAATACACTCATCACCATTTCCTGATGCTTTGTATCGGTATTAAAGAATGAGAAGCTATCTTTTACATCAACTTTGTAAACATCGTCTTTACCAAGATTTAATAAATCACGAAGGAAGTCTTTCAAGCTCATCCAATCGAAATCATCTTTTCCACCAACATTTAAGAAATAACGAGTGCTATCTCCGCCATCTTCAGAAAAGTTACGATCTCCACCAGAGATATTTAAATCTTTACTGTTCTTGTAGTAATTTAAGAAACGAGTAAACTCTACTGAAAATACTTTCTTGATTAAATCTTCTTTTGAAAAATCTGCTAATACTTCGTTTATATTTGGAAGGTAAGCGTTAATCTCAGGATTTATCTCAGTGTTTTTTATCGTATTTGCTAAGTGAAACATTTGTACTTCACAAATTTCCATTCCCGAAGGGATTTCCTTAGCAATAAATTTCTTTTGAATTATCTTTTCAATAGATCTTATCTTTCTAACTTCACTTTTAGAAACAATAACTATTGAAACTCCTGTTTTACCAGCACGCCCGGTACGACCACTACGGTGAGTGTACACTTCAGTTTCATCTGGAAGTTGATAGTTTATAACGTGTGTAATATCATCAACATCAATTCCACGTGCAGCTACATCTGTTGCAACAAGCATTTGAATTTGACGATTCCTGAATGATTTCATTACTGTATCGCGTTGACTTTGACTTAGATCTCCGTGAATTGCAGCTGCGTTATATCCATCTTCTATAAGTTGTTCAGCTACTTTTTGAGTATCGCGTTTTGTTCTACAGAATATTACAGAAAAAATTTCCGGATTAGCATCTGCCAAACGTTTTAATGCGTTGTAACGATCTCTTGCGTTAACTAGGTAATATTCGTGAGTTACTTGATCTGAACCAACATTCTTTGCTCCTACAGTGATTTCCACTGGAGTATGCATAAACTTTTTGGCAATTGTAGATACTTCTTTAGGCATTGTAGCACTAAACAACCATGTACTCTTGTCTTTAGGAGAATGCGAAAGAATTTCGGTGATATCTTCAAAAAAGCCCATGTTAAGCATTTCGTCTGCTTCATCGAGAACGCAATATTCAATTTTAGAAATATCAATTAAGCCACGGCCAATCATATCTTTCATACGACCTGGAGTAGCTACAATAATTTGCGAGCCTCTTTTAATTTGGCGAGCTTGTTCGGTAATACTTGCACCACCATAAATAGCAGTAACGTTTAAACCTGGCATATACTTGCCGTACGCCACCATTTCATTTGTAATCTGTAAACACAATTCACGTGTAGGTGAAAGGATAAGTCCTTGGGTAGTGCGACTGTTTACGTCTATTTTTTGCAACATGGGAAAACCGAAAGCTGCGGTTTTACCTGTTCCTGTTTGTGCCAAAGAAACCATATCGGTTTCGCGGTCTAATAAAATTGGAATTGCTTTTTCTTGAACTTCTGAGGGGGTTTCAAAACCCAAGTCTGCGATGGCCTTTAGAAGATTCTCTTCTAAGCCGAGTGCTTTAAATGCTGTCATTTTTTGTAAAATAAATTTTTATATGCGTGCTAACGAGAAGCGACTGGACATATAAAATAAAAACGGACAGCTTCACTATAGCACTCCTCACCCTGAGGATTCTTGATCATCAAAAGCCTTACGCTATGATTTTTCAAGGCCGCAAAAGTAGTGTTTACTTTTTAACTAACAATATATATTGGGATATATTTAATATTTATCACAAAAATCACTATCTATCGCCTTACCAAATTGCCACTTATTCAGTCAGATAATCAATTAATTGACGCATTGCTTTTCCTCTATGGCCTATTTCACCTTTTTGTTGAAGTGTCATTTCGGCAAATGTTTTATCATAGCCATCAGGTTGAAAAACGGGATCGTAACCAAACCCTGAATCCCCACGCAATTCTTCTATAATTTTACCTTCACAAATGCCTAAAAATAATACTTCTGAGTGATTCATTGAAAGAGCTATTGCAGTTTTAAATCTTGCACTTCTGTCATTTTTTTCTGCTAAATTATTCAGAAGCTTTTCAATATTGGCTTTAGAGTTATTATCCTGCCCAGCGTATCTAGCACTATATACCCCTGGCTCGTTATTTAACGATTTCACCTCTAATCCGGTATCATCTGCAAAACAATCTAGATTATAATTATCCCGAACGTAATTAGCTTTTAAAATAGCATTTCCTTCGATGGTGTCGGCAGTTTCTTCAATATTTTCATTACAACCAATATCATCTAAGCTTAATAATTCGATATGATGCGGCAGAAGTGCCTTAACCTCGGTAAATTTATTTTTATTGTGAGTAGCGAATACAAGTTTCATATTAATTATGGAATTACGATTTCTGATTTACGATATTTGGGATTTAGAGTTCCTTATTTAGCGTTTTTATAACGCTCAATAATTTCATCAGAAGACTTAATAGTTTTTTTAGCCCATTCAAGTTCTATTTCACGTTTTTCTTCTTCTGAAAGTTGCCAACTAATATTACTTTGCTTCAGTTTTGAAACCACACTTTGTAAAATAATTGCAGCAGAAACTGAAATATTTAAGCTTTCAGTAAACCCGTACATTGGTATTTTTAAGAAGCCATCGGCTGCTTGCATCACTGTATCACTTAAACCATCACTTTCTTTTCCAAAGAAAAAAGCACTTTTCTTAGACACATCAAAATCATGTAACAGCATTGATGATTTATGTGGTGTTGTTGCAATTATTTGATATCCAGAGCCTTTTAACTCACTAATACAATTTTTTATTGCATTATGCCTCTTAAACGAAACCCACTTTTGGGCCCCCATAGCAATTTCTTTATCTATGCGCTTACTCACTCTTTCCTCTACAACGTGTAAATCTTGAATACCAAAAACATCGCAAGTACGCATTACGGCACTGGTATTGTGAAGTTGATATACATCTTCGGTAACTACCGTAAAGTGGCGAGTACGTTCTGATAGCACTTCCTGAAAGCGCTCTTTTCTATTTTCTGTAAGGTAAGTTTGAAGGTATTCTAAAAGTTCTAAATCCATACTTCGATTTCACCCATTAATCGATTTGAAAAGCTAATGAGTTTTGAGTTTATAGGTTTATGAATTAAAATCAACTTTTTAAACTTAGATTTCAAATTCAATTTTAAATTTGCGAAGATAAAAGTATTTGTTTTATTGATGGTTTCTTATATTCATATTTTTAAATAACTTAGGAAAGATTTCAATTAATAAAACATCCCGTTAGACGGTCAAAAATTATGAAGATTGCGGTATTATCAGGAGCTGGAGTTAGTGCAGAAAGTGGTATAAAAACTTTTAGAGATGGCAATGGATTATGGGAAAATCACGATATAATGGAAGTAGCCTCACCCGAAGGATTTAAGCGTAATCCAGCCTTAGTACTCGATTTTTACAATCAACGTAGAAGGCAACTGCAAACTGTAACACCTAACAGTGCCTATATTGCGTTGGCAGAGCTTGAAAAATATCACGATGTAACAATTATCACTCAAAATGTAGACGATCTTCACGAACGGGCCGGAAGTACTGATGTTATACATCTACACGGCGAACTTCTTAAAGCGAGAAGCACTGTGGATGAAACTTTAATTTTAGAATGGAAAGATGACTTAAATATAGGTGATTGTTGTGAAAACAACCACCAACTTCGACCACATATCGTTTGGTTTGGCGAAATGGTCCCTATGATTGAAGTTGCTGCTGAAATTATTGAAGATGCCGATGCTATAATTATTGTGGGAACTTCTATGCAAGTATATCCCGCTGCAGGCTTAATACAATATGCCAAACCTGATGCTCAAGTTTATTTTATAGACCCCAATCCTTCAATAAATCCAAATAAAAAAATCACAGTTTATGCCGAAAAAGCCTCTACAGGTGTTCCTAAAGTTGTAGAGATCCTTGCAGGTATGTCGTAATTTCATAATAAGATTTACTGTTTTAATAGATGTTAAAACATTTTTTTTGTATTTTTCAACATAATTCAAACATTCTAACTTTACAGCTTAAACCCCCTAAATATTCAATAAAACATACCTCAGAATTATTCTATTTTCACAAATTTCAGAATATAAATCTACACCCCTTGAAACAAAATATATTTTCCCCACTCCTCATGGTATGTAATATAAAAAGCATAACATATTCTCTGTTAGCCTTAGTATTACTATGCACTTCCAATGAAATATTTGGACAATCCAATTCACGTATTGATAGTTTAAAAAAAGCTTTTGAAAATGAAACCAATGATTCTTTAAAAGTTTTGTCGGAAATTAATTTAGCCAAGGGAATTCATAAAATGCAACACGACCTAGAGTCGGAATACTTTCATGCTAAAGAAGCAGTAGACCGAGCATTGCGCATAAACGATACGGTTTTATACGCTAGAGCTTTAGACAATCTTGGGTTGTTGTACCGTTATCATCAACGTTACGATCAAGCGTTATCCCTTCACACTAGAGCTTTTGAGTTAATAAAAGATAAAGATGTAGACCCAATTTTCAAAATGATAATGGGGAATAATGCAGGTGTTGCTGGGCGTTACAATCACAAAAATGACACTGCATTTCTCTATTATATGCAAGCTTTAAAAATTGCCGAAGATGTAGGTAACTTAAAAAACATAGCTATTTCTACTAACGGAATTGGCAATACATTGAGCAATATACCTGGACGAGAAAATGAAGCTTTACCATATTTTGAACGGTCTTTAAAAGCACAACAAGAAATAGGCAATGATTTAGGAGTTGCCATGAACTATCTTTCAATTAGTGATTATTATATCGTGAAAGGTGATTTTAAGACTGCTAATGAATATTTAAAAAAACTTTTAAAATTAAATCAAGATAGAAATGATGAATTTGGAATAGCCATTACTTATGAATATATGGGGATTTCTAAGTTAAAAGAAGGGAAGGATTTAGATAAGGCTGTAACTTATTTTCAAACTTCAGCCGATGGGTACAAGTCTCTTAAAAACATCCACAGACAAGCAGAAATTCTTACCCATTTAGGGAACACTTATTTAAAGAAGGGTGAATTAAATCGCGCTGAAGACTACTACAAAGAATCCTTACAAATCTCTAAAAGCTTAAATGCCTTAGGGATGATAAGCACAAATGTTTTAAAGCTCTCTGAAGTTTCTGAACAAAAAGGAGATTATAAATCGGCATTATCAAACTTTAAACTCTCTCAAGTATATAAGGATAGTATAAATATAAATGAACAAAACGTAAAAATTGAAGCACTTACCCAAGAGTACAATTTAGAAAAAAAGGAAAGTCACATTCAGTTTTTAGAAAAGGATAAAGCTTTACAGCAAGTACTTTTGAATACTCAGAAAGATGAACTTAAAAGAAGGCAAGTTATCACCATTCTTTTAGCGGTTGCATTAGGTGCTATTTTAATTATCTTTCTCATGCAGTATAGAAATTACCGAATAAGGAAAACAGCTAATGAGCGTTTAAATCAAGCGGAAAAAGAAAAAATGGTTACTATTTACGAACGAAACTTAGCACAAGCAGAAATTCTTGTAACTAGACTTCAAATTAACCCTCATTTCATATTCAACAGCCTTAACGCTATTACCTATCTAATTCAAAGTGAACAGAACTGTAAAGCAATTGAATACTTAGGAATATTCAGTCATTATACAAGAATGGTACTTGAAACATCAAAACAGCAAGTTATCTCCCTTCAAGAAGAATTAGAGTTGGCCGAGAACTATCTTAAGCTCGAAGAAAACAGGTTCTCAAATGACTTTAAATATGTTATTTCGGGCATTGAAAACCCAGACCTTGAAGATGTCTTAATTCCGCCATTATTAATTCAGCCGTTCCTAGAAAATGCTATTTGGCATGGCCTTTTAGCCAGTCCACGCAAAAAGAAACTATTAAGCATTCATATAGAAATCGATGAAAACCAAACACAAATTATTATTGATGATAATGGCGCTGGAAGAGATAATAAAAATAAAATTAATACCATTAAAAGTCATAACAGCATGGGGATGGGAATAATTAAAGAGCGTATCGAACTATACAATAAAACAAATGAAGGAAAAATTAATTATAAGATTATCGATAAGAAGGATGACGAAGGAAAACCTTTGGGTACACGTATCATCCTAGAACTTTACAACACTATGGATTATTTCAGAAATCATCCAAGTAAAATGTCTGTAAGTCATGCTTAAGACTTAAGGTTTAAATAAATCCGCTCGTGCTTTCAAATATTTTAAAGCTTAAACTATCAGAAATTGACACTAGTCGAAATAAGAGAGAAGAAATTGCAGATTGGTTAATTAAAAACCCCAATTATTTACCACAAACGCTTAATACATACTTTTCTTCTAATAATTCGCTTTTGGTTAAGACGGCTTACGTACTAGAAATTATATGTGAAAGAGAATTAAGCCTTTTCAGTGAGTATCAAAATATATTTTTTAAAGAGTTACCCAAAATAACAAACAGTTCTGCCTTAAGAGCGAGTGCAAAAATATGTGAGATACTCTGTAGGGAGCACTATTTAAATCATTCTTCTATTTCTTTAAACATTGATGAGCAAAAAATAATGATTGAATGCTGTTTTAATTGGCTCATTACAGAACAGAAAGTAGCTTGTCAAGTACCTGCCATGACGTGTCTCAGTTTATTAGGAAAGGAAAGCAATTGGATACATGAGGAATTGAAACAAATTTTAATAAAAAACATCCCAGATAAAAGCGCAGGGTATAAAGCACGAGCTAGAAAGGTTTTAAAAGAAATCACATAGATTGTTAGCGTTAAAATAAAGCTAAACCCCTCTAAAACATTGATTTCAGCTTAATAGTTTCTTATTTTTGAGGAAACCTTAAAACAATAAAATATGAGCTATTTAAATCTAGATAAAAAGAAAACTGCAACAATTGCAAAAGAACTTAATGTTCTTTTAGCAGACTATCATTTATATTATCAAAAACTACGCAATTTCCATTGGAATATCGTTGGAAGTAATTTTTTCGAACTTCACGTAAAGTTTGAAGAAATGTATGACGATGCTAAGTTAAAAGTTGATGAAATTGCAGAAAGAATTTTAACCTTGAGATATCAACCTACAAGTAATCTTTCCGATTATATAAAAATGAGTAATCTTGAAGAATCTTCAGAAAACACCAAGGATGTTGAGATGATAAAGATTCTGCTTGATGATCACGGGAAGCTTTTAAAGCAAATGCGTAAAGTAGTAGATAAAGCAAGTAGCGCCGATGATGAAGGAACAATTGATATGGTAGGAGGTTTTATAGGCCACATCGAAAAAATTAGCTGGATGCTAGATGCTTGGTTGATGAAAGCAACCGATAACCATCCAGAAGCTTAATAAGTACTTAAGTTATAAGTTTAGCAACCGTGTTAGAAAAAGAATATTTCTAACACGGTTTTTTTATTAGATTCATATAAATATGCTTAATAACTTTATTAAATCAATATTTAAATTTGATACCTTTATGTTTTAAAATTAATTAACTTTCTTTTGTAAATCTGAAATTTAATACGCAAAAATGATGAATGGAATATTAGAGTTTTTGTCTAACATCCCTTGGTGGGCTTGGATACTTATAGTTTTATTAATAATTGCCATACGTGATGTTTTCTTTAATAAACGTCATACTATCAGTCACAACTTTCCTATAGTTGGTCATATTCGATACATGCTCGAAAGTATTGGTCCTGAATTAAGGCAATATATAGTTGCCAACAACAGAGAAGAACTTCCATTTAATAGAATTGAAAGAGGTTGGATTTATGCTTCGGCAAAAAATCAAAATAACTACGAAGGTTTTGGTACAGACCGTGATATATTTGAACCGAATTATATTTTTATAAATAATTCTTTGCTGCCTTACAAGGTTGAAAATGACAATCCTAATTATAAAAATCCTTATTTTTTACCTTGTGCTAAAGTTATGGGAGCTTATAATAAGCGCCGAAGGCCTTACCGACCAACATCTATAATTAATGTTTCTGCTATGAGTTTTGGTTCTTTATCCGCACGTGCTGTAGAATCTTTAAATAGAGGTTGTGCGCTATCCTATGCGTATCACAATACAGGTGAAGGTGGATTGTCGCCATATCACAAAACCGGTGCCGATGTAGTGTTTCACTTCGGAACAGGTTATTTTGGAGTTCGAGATGATGATGGCAATTTCTCGATGGAGAAAATGGTTAAAATGGTAAATGAAAATCCACAGGTTCGAGCTATAGAAGTAAAACTTTCTCAGGGTGCAAAACCAGGGAAAGGTGGGGTTCTTCCAGGGGCTAAAATCACAGAAGAACTTGCTGAAATTAGACACGTGCCTATTGGAAAAGATGTTTTGTCTCCTCCTACTCATTCAGCTTTTAAAGGTGTAAAAGGCTTAGTTGATTTTGTTGAAAATATTGCCCAAGAAACTGGCTTACCTGTTGGAATTAAATCGGCTGTTGGTAGATTAAACGAATGGGAAGAGTTGGCAAAAATAATGAAGGAAACAGGTAAAGGTCCAGATTTTATTACAATTGATGGTGGTGAAGGTGGAACGGGTGCGGCCCCTCCAAGTTTTGCAGACCACGTTTCGCTTCCTTGGCTCTTTGGTTTTGCTGAAGTTTATAAGATTTTTAAAAAACACGACTTATGTGATAGAGTAGTTTTTATTGGCAGCGGTAAACTAGGTTTTCCAGCAAAGGCTGCTATGGCATTCTCGATGGGTGCAGATCTGATAAATGTTGCTCGTGAGGCTATGATGAGCGTTGGATGTATTCAAGCACAGTTATGCCACACCAATACATGCCCTACAGGGGTTGCAACACAGAATAAGTGGTTACAACGCGGAATAAATATTGAAGATAAATCGGTGAGAGCGCATTTCTATTTTAAAAACTTTAGAAAAGAACTTTTAGAAATGACTCACGCATGTGGATATGAGCATCCTGCACAATTTACAATGGATGATGTAGATCTTACCGTTGGAGATAAAAACCTTATTAAAACCCTAGCTCAATCGTTTATGTATCACAAGGTACCGGTGCCTTTTGAAAGCATGAAAGCGCTGGCACATTGCCCATATCTAGGAGGGAATTTTCACGAAAAAGAAGCTAAAAAAGAAGTTAAAAAGATGAAGAAACACAATAAAGTTCGCTACTAGAAATAATGAAGAGTCTTGATTAGCTTAATCCTTGTTTAGAGTCTGTAAAACCTCGAGTCTCTTAATTTTTGAAGTTTCGGTATAAATAAATTGTGGAACGGTGTAAACCCTTTTAGGCTTTTCGTATGCTGAAAGCGATGTAAAAGCTCCTGAAAAGTCCTTAAGCTCTAAAGTGTTTTTTGCTTCAACAATCATAATTACTCGCTCCCCTAATGCCTCATCCTTTTCTGAAGCGATAAAAAACGGGATGTCTATATGCACTGATAATTTTTCTTCAACTTCTTCAGGATGAACTTTAACGCCTCCCGAATTTATAACATTATCTATTCTTCCTAGGAATATAAATGATGTTGGAGATAGTAACTTAACTACATCATTGGTTACTACAACTTCTTCTGAAATTTTAGGAGCTGATATTTGTAAACACCCTTCCGAAGTCTGAGAAAACTTTACTGTAGGAAGCGCATTAAAAGTCTTAGACTTAAAATTTCCGTTTAAAGCTCGAATTGCAATATGACTAATAGTTTCTGTCATCCCATACGTCGAAAAAGCAAGTGTATTTTGAAGTTGTAATTCTTTTTCTAATTCTACTGAAACTGCTCCCCCACCTATGATTAATTTTTTCACCTTATCCAAATCTTCCAACGAATGAAAAACCTGATAAGGCACCATAGCTGTAAAATCGAAGTCTATTTCTAAATTTTCCAATGGGCTCTTAACAGGGGCTCTGGTATATAAATTCCAACCTGCAATCATTCCACGGACAAGCATCATTTTTCCTGCAATATATGCTGCCGGAAGACATAATAACGCTTTACAGTTTTCTTTTAAATCGAAGTAATTTACAGTGGCAGTAGCACTGTTAAAAACATGTTCTTTCTGAAGTTTAATCTCTTTCGGAGTACCTGTAGATCCAGAAGTTTTAACAGTTATAAAATCCTTTTCATCTAGCCATTCTAAAATGAAACTTCCAATTGCTATTTCGTATTCTTCCTTGCTATTGAGTAAATATTCGGCCTGCTTCTTCAAAACCGCTTCAGTAGAAAAAGCATCTCCATTTAGTCTAAAACTTGGATGTAGCAATCGTTTCACTAATCTATAAAAGTTGAATTAGTTTCATTTTCCTCAATTACAACTATTGGCTCTTCAACTCTACCAAATAGTTTTCCACTCCAATCTGTCCATTTATATCGCCATGCCATTAAAAGCAGGAAAATTGGGTAGATAATCAATACCGGGGCAACTACATCAAAACCGGCAGAAGGATCGGAAACATCTTTAAAAATTGAATTTGTTTGAAATACCGTCCAATCTGCAGTTACTAGCAGTGCTGTAATTAAATTGTTACCTGCGTGAAATCCGAGAGCAAGCTCCATTCCTTCATCCATTAAAGTCATAATCCCTAGGAAAAACCCTGTCCCGATATAATATATCATTATCACATTCCCTAGTTTGTCAACCTCTGGGTTTGCTAAATGAAGGGCTCCAAATATTACAGATGTTACAACCAATGGAATCCATTTATTTTTAACAATCACACCGATTCCCTGCATTAAATAACCTCGAAAAAGATACTCTTCAAAACTTGTTTGTAAAGGTATCATTACCACTGCTATTAATGCTAAAATTAAGAATGGCACCAATTCAAATTGAAGCACATAATCCTCAGGATTGCTGTTGTAATCCAACAAGGTAACTACCAAAGTCGTTATGGTAATTAGCCCAAACCCAAAGAAAACTCTTCCCCAATCGGTTTTTTTACGCGAAGTTGTTAAGGTTACAAAAGGTTGTTTATGTAGGTATTTCACCACCAAAACAATTGCCGCCAAGCCTACAGCAAAACTTAACAACATCAAGAAAAAGGTTAAGTTCGAATCTAAAACCGTCATCAAAACACCAGGATCTTGTACCGATTCTATATCCCCACCTTCGGTCATTACCTTCAACATTACAGCAATCAAAAATGGAATTGAACCTAACTGACTTGCTATGAAAATAATTAGAAATCCTACTAAATAACGCCACCAGTCGTGAAGAAAATTAAAAGCTTGTTTTATATACATTTTATAAGGGTTTGTTTATTATGAAAGTGATTTGATTGTTAAAACTTGAAATTCCATTTTGCTTCTGCATCGTAATGTAAAGCTCCATCTGCTACGTTAAGAGGGCTGTCTATGTTATTTGTATACAAACTACCTGTACCTAGACCTTGAGGCAATTTACTGTTTTTTGTAAAAGTGTACTGTGAAATTGCATTTAATCCTAAATTACTTTCTAAAGCTGAGGTTATCCACCAACCTGCATTGTATTTTTCAGCATAGCTAATCCAAGTATCACTTCCCTGAATCCCACCAATTAATGAAGGTTTAAGGATAATGTATTGCGGTTTTATAGTGTAAAAAAGCTTCTGTTTCTCTTCTTCTAAAAATACACCTATTAATTCTTCATCTAAAGCAATAGAAAGCGGAGTATCTTCACAAAGACGGGCCATATCTTGCCATTGTCCTTGTTTGATTGGTTGTTCGATAGAATGTAATTCTAAATCTGATAATACCTTCAGCTTTTCTAAAGCTTCCCTAGGTGAAAATGCACCATTTGCATCTACCCTAAGTTCAACTTCTTGAGGTGAAAACTCTTTTCTAATAGATTTTAAAAGTTCTATTTCAGTTTTAAAGTCGATAGCTCCAATTTTCATTTTGATGCAAGTGAAGCCTTGCGTTAACTTTTCTGAAATTTGCTCTTTCATAAAGTTTTTGTCCCCCATCCAAACCAAACCATTTATAGGAATAGCTTCTTCTCCACGCGTAAATGCTGACGGATAGATTTCAAAAGGGTTTTTGGAGTTTAAAGATTGAAATGCGGCTTCAACCCCAAACTGAATAGATGGAAACTCTGTTAAAGCTTTGTAGAGCTTATCTTTGCCATAATTAATATTATCGCATACCCATTGAAGTTTCGCTTCATAATCTGGGCGGTCGTCAATACTTAAACCTCTTAAAATACCACACTCTCCTACTCCAAAACTGTCTTCAGTTTTAAGGATAATGAAAAAAGTTTCTTTAGTATTTAAAACGCCTCGAGAGGTTCCACTCGGGCGTTTAAAGTTTAGAATATGTTTTTTAAAATGTGCTTTAATCATTAAACAACCCTTTGCCTATGCTTAGGGAAAAGTTAGAATTATAAATCAATTGACTCCCCGATCTCGAATAACATTAAATCTTTATTAGCATCATAAAACTTACGCTTTGCCTCCTCGTGGTCTATTTCTATATAGCCAAATGTATCGTAATGAACACCTAGAACCTTATCGCATTGAACAAAATCACTAGCAATAATAGCATCGTCTATTCCCATTGTAAAATTATCTCCTATAGGTAGAATTGCTAAGTCTAATTTGGTTCGCAGAGGAATCAATTTCATATCCATAGTTAAGGCTGTATCACCTGCTATGTAAATATTTTTATGTTCGCCCTCAATAACGAATCCGCCAGGTTGTCCACCATAGCTGCCATCAGGAAAAGAACTTGTGTGTATTGCTGTAACGTATTTTACATTTCCAAAATCGAATTTCCAGCTACCGCCATGATTCATAGGATGAACCTCGATCCCCTTTTTTTCGTAATATGTTGCAATTTCAAAATTACTTACAATTATTGCCCCCGTTCTTCTAGCAATATTTGCAGCATCGAGGATGTGGTCCTGATGTGCGTGAGTAAGTAAAATGTAATCTGCCTTTAAGGAATCAACGTCTACTTTATCTTTTGCAAGTTCGTTTCCAGATATAAATGGATCTACTAAAATGTGTTGGCCTTTAATTTCAAGGGCTAAGGAATTATGCCCGTAATAGGTAATTTTCATAATATGTGTTTTTTCTACATAAATATACTAAACAAGACAGCAAACAAAAAAGTGCCTAGAGCAACCTTCTTTAATTCGGCGTCTAACAACCTTGGAGTTTTGTTAGTAAACACGGTTTTCATGTTTAATAAAAAAGGGATGAAAGCAATAGCATAAACAAATTGCAATGCTTCTCGATAATTCAATGCAGTATAAAGAATAGCACAAGCAATTCCAAAAATCAATAAAAAGGCGTGATATCTTTTGGCTTTGTCTATCCCAAGCTTTACTACTAAAGTGTTTTTACCAGCAGCGGCATCGTTATCAATATCGCGCATATTATTCAAATTTAACACTGCAGTGCTAAAACAACCTACTGCTATGGCTGGCAAAAGTAATTCCCATTTTAAACTATGTGTAAACAAAAAGTAACTACCCAATACACTTAATAATCCGAAGAACAGAAATACAAAAATATCTCCTAAGCCCGAGTAGCCATAAGCTTTTTTACCAACTGTATATTTTACTGCTGCTATAATAGATGCAATTGTGAGGTTAAAAAATATAAAGGAAATTATAAAATTTTCATTTCCAAAGGCTAAGAAAATTAAGAACGTCGCTAATAAAAAAGTAAATGCTCCCACCACAAACATTCCAATTTTCATTTGCTTTGGTGTAATAATTCCCGAAGCAACCATTCGTTTTTCGCCTTCTCTTTTAGCATCAGTTCCGCGAACACCATCGCCATAATCGTTTGCAAAATTGGAAAGAACTTGAAAGCCAACTGTCACCATAATCGCTAGCCAAAAAATAGGTGAACTTAATACAGTTGAGTGAGTTAAGTGTTCTACCCCTTCAAAATCGAGGACGGCTTGAGACTGTAATATATGATTTCTTTGAATTATTCCAGCAGTTGCTCCAATGATAATTCCCGATACAGAAAGTGGAAGGGTACGTAATCTAGCGGCAGCAAACCAAGCCTTAATTTTTTTCATTCACTGTTTATTTGGCTCGCAAAAATACATTTAAAAAAGTGCTGCTCCAATTTTTTGAATTAGTGCATTCTAGATTCAATTAATTATATTCGCATTTGTAAAATCAAAAACGAATGAACAAATCTAGTTTTAACCATATTGCATTACTTCTGTTACGCTTAGGTTTTGGTGGTTTGATGCTTACTCACGGATTACCAAAGTTGCAGAAACTACTTGCTGGAGATTTAACTTTTAGAGACCCTATTGGTGTGGGAGAACCAGCTTCTTTAATTTTAGCTGTACTTAGCGAAGTAATATTCCCAATTCTAATTATTATTGGATTTAAAACTCGTCTATCTTCAATTCCCGTAATTATTACAATGGCGGTTGCCGCTTTTGTGGTACACGCAAATGACCCTTTTGCAGTAAAAGAAAAAGCTATCTTATTTTTAATTGGATTTATTGCAATTGCTTTACTAGGTCCAGGAAAGTTTTCTATAGATAAGAAATAAGATGTTCTATTTAGAATTGAACGATAAGCGTTAGTTGAAAATCTTTACCAATAATTCTTTCAGCAAGTCGCCTTGTGGGACGTTTGCTGCACCTACCCCTTTGCTTTTCATATCAACTTCACGAACGGCCGCAATAATTGCACTCACCTTTTTCATTGGGTAATTTGCTGCTGCTGTTTGATAATCTTTTACAAAAAACGGATGTACTCCTAATACTTTGGCTGCTTCACCTTTGTTTGAAAGCGCGTGGTATTTCAATAATTTTGAGAAAAAGCTATACAGTAATGCAATAGTCATCACCAGCGGATTGTTTTTCGGGTTTTGCGAGAAGTATTGAATTATTGCAAATGCCTTCTTTATATCTTTAGATCCTATTGCATTTTGAAGTTCGAAATTATTGAAGTCCTTACTTATTCCAATATTTGCTTCAATTATTTGAGGTGTAATCTGTTCTCCAGGTTTTAGAATCAACTGAAGTTTTTCTAATTCATTATTTACTTTGCTTAAGTCGTTCCCAAGAAATTCGACAAGCATTTGGGCTGCTTTGGGAGTAATGGTATACCCTTTTCCCGCTAAAACTCGCTTAATCCAATCTGGAACTTGATTGTCGTAAAGTTTTTTGCTTTCAAAAATAACTCCGGTTTTTGCGATGGTTTTTGCGAGCTTTTTACGCTTATCTAAGGTTTTATATTTATAGCAAAATACTAATATAGTAGTTGGTTGTGGATTTTCGGCGTAAGGCACAAGGTTTTCAATTGTGCGAAATAGGTCTTGCGCTTCTTTAACGATAATAACTTGTTTTTCTGCCATCATCGGAAAGCGTTTGGCATTGCTGATTATTTCATCAACAGAAACATCTCGACCATAAAGCACCATTTGGTTGAACCCTTTCTCCGTTTCAGATAAAACATGCTCTTCTATATATTTCGCTATCCCATCAATATAATACGGCTCTTCTCCCATCAAAAAATAGATAGGTTTTGTTTTTCCGTTTTTTATATCAGTTATAATGGACTTTACTTTGTCGAGTGGCATTGGACGATTACGATTAACGTTTGAAGATATTAAATAGAAGAAATCTAATTTTGAAATTTGAATTTTAATTTTTGAATCTTTGCAAATGCAAAAATTGAATTTTCCACAGTATTCCTTCCGCTTCAAAAGTAGCGAAAATAAAACATTGGTTTTTGATGAAATTAGAAAAAAATTCGTGGTTCTCACTCCCGAAGAATGGGTGCGTTTACACGTAGTTCAATTTCTTTTGCACCAAAAAAACTATCCAAAAAGTCTTATAAATGTTGAAAAGCAATTAAAACTGAACAAAACAACCAAGCGTTATGATATTGTAGTTTTTAACAATGACGGGAGCATATTTCTTATTGTAGAATGTAAGGCGCCTTCAATACCAATAACTCAAATCACTTTTGATCAAATTGCTAGGTACAATCTAGCCTTAAACGCGAGTTTTTTAATGGTTACCAATGGGTTAGAACATTACTACTGCCAAATGGATTATGAAAACGAACGCTATGTCTTTCTTAAAGACATTCCGAACTACAAATAAATTTATAAAAACGCCCTAAAAATCTATCTTTACAACGTGAAAGTAGCCGTAGTCATCTTAAATTGGAATGGAAAGGAATTATTACAAAAATTTCTTCCATCAGTTGTAGCATTTTCAAAGGAAGCGACGATTTATGTAGCAGACAATGCCTCTACAGACAACTCGGTTAAATACGTCTCCGAAAATTTTCCCACGGTTAAAATTATTCAGAACTGTATAAATGGTGGTTATGCTAAAGGCTATAACGATGCTTTAAAAACACTTTCAGAAGATATTTTCGTTCTTCTTAACAGTGATGTGGAAGTTACGGCGAATTGGTTACAACCTATCGTTTCGCAATTTGAAAGCAATTCTTTAATTGTTGCTGCGCAACCTAAAATTTTAGACTTTAAAAATAAGGCGTACTTTGAATATGCTGGTGCTGCCGGAGGCTTTGTAGATAAGTATGCATATCCGTATTGTCGCGGACGTATTTTCAATACGTTAGAAAAAGATAATGGTCAATTCAATGATACTACCACAATTTTTTGGGCTTCGGGAGCCTGTCTTTTTGTTAGGTCTGCTGCTTTTTGGAATGCAGGAGGTCTAGATGAGGATTACTTTGCACATCAAGAAGAAATTGATCTTTGCTGGCGTTTAAATTCTAAAGGCGGGAAGGTAGTGTACATAGGAGCCTCAAAAGTATATCACGTAGGTGGTGCAACATTGGATGCTGTAAATCCTAAAAAAACCTTTTATAACTTCCGAAATTCACTTTTAAACTTGTTAAAGAATGTAAAAGGCACAGAAGTTATTTTTACAATTTTAGTGCGGTTTATATTAGATGGTGTTGCAGGTATACAATTTTTATTAAAAGGACAACCCAAACATTGTATTGCAATTGTAAAAGCCCACTTCAGTTTTTATGGCTTACTTCCTAAATTTATTAAAAAACGTAGAGAATATGCTTCAAATTTTAAATATTTCGAAACAAAATCCATTGTTTATCAATACTTTATAAAAAATAGACGAAATTTCGAGAAACATTAACCTAAAGTATTGTTAATCGTTTCTTCCTAGACCGCTATTTTAATATTTTTGTTCTTGGTTAAATTTTAAAACAACAATCTAAACATAATATTTACAAACTATGAAGAAACTATTGATTTTAGCAATGTGTTCAGGTTTAGCATTCACTTCTTGTGTTTCAAAAAAGAAGTACTCTGAACTTGAAGCAAAACAAAAAAATACACAAGATCTTTTAAATACTGCAACAGTTAAACTTAATGACTGTCTTGCTGAAAGAGCAGCTTTAAATGCTCGTGCAAAACAACTTGAAGAAAGATTGGCTGACATGAGGCAAACTAATGCCGATCTTATCCAAAGTTCAAAGGAGCTTACAATGTTAACTTCAAAAGGAGCTACCAATCTTGAAAAGTCTTTAGAGAGCTTAAAAGAAAAAGATCTTAAAATTAGCCGTCTTCAAGATGCACTTAACAAGAAAGATAGTGTAACACTTGCACTAGTTACAAGTCTTAAAAAAGAAGTTGGTATTAACGACCCAGACATTGAAGTAAATGTTGAAAAAGGGGTGGTTTATATTTCCCTATCAGACAAGGTGATCTTTAAAAGCGGAAGCTACCAAATTTCATCTAGAGCCACTGAGATTTTAGGTAAAGTTGCAAAAGTAATCAACGGCAAGCCTAATTTTGAAGCTATGGTTGAAGGACATACAGACAATGTTCCTTATAGAAGAAGAGGTGAATTATTAGACAATTGGGATTTGAGTGTGAAGCGTGCTACGGCAATTGTTAGAGAGCTTCAAAAGCTTGGAGTTGAACCAGGACGATTAGTTGCTGCAGGACGTTCAGAGTATGTGCCTTTAGTTCCTAATACCACAGCTGAAAACAGAGCTACAAACAGACGTACTCGAATTTTAGTACTTCCTAAAATCGATCAATTCTACGATATGATTGAAAAAGAAATGAAAAATCTTGAGGCTTCTGGAAGTTAATCTTTCTAAAACCTTTAAAATCAAACCCAGCTATAACAGGCTGGGTTTTTTATTTTTTTATAATTGGAAATCCTCCTCGATATTTTGTATCTTGTATAGTGCTAATTATTTAAAGAGAAATGCTATGGAAGATTTCACCACAACTTGGACTCATGAAGAGCTTAAAGGGTATATACTACTCTACTGTGCTCATGCAGATTTTAGTGTTACTAAAGAAGAAAAGGAATATATAAAATCTAGAGTAGGAGATAAAAAGTTTGAAAAAATTCGCAAAGAATTTGAAAATGATAACGATTATCAGCAAATTCAAAAGATTCATGCTACCATTGAACGTTTCAATTATTCAAAAGAGGAAATTGATGAAGCCTTTAGAAGTATTAAACAATTATTTTTAGTAGACGGTGAAATGGATATATTAGAACAAAATATTTATCGCGGGTTAAAGCAGTTGTTACAAAAATAACAAATGTTTTAGGAAAGATATTTTTTTTAAAGTTCAAGACTACCCTTTCCTTCACGAATAACTTCAGGCTCGTCACCAGTTAGATCTATCACTGTAGACGCAATATTACCGCCATAACCGCCATCAATAACTAAATCAACTAAGTTACCCCACTTCTCTAATATAAGTTCAGGATCGGTTGTGTATTCGATCACCTCATCCTCATCTTTTATAGATGTAGATATAATAGGGTTACCGAGTTCATGAACTATCGCCTGAGTTATAGCGTTATCTGGCACGCGAATTCCTACTTCCTTTTTCTTTTTAAACACTGTAGGAAGATTGTTATTACCAGGTAAAATGAAGGTATAAGGACCAGGTAAATTTCTCTTAAGCAACTTAAATGTAGCAGTATCAATCTGTTTTACGTAATCACTAAGATTACTCAAATCCTCACATACGAATGAAAAATTAGCCTTTTCAAGTTTCACCCCCCTAAGTTGAGCCACCCTTTCCATCGCTCGGTTATTTTTTATATCGCAACCAAGCGCGTAAACAGTATCACTAGGATATATAATAACACCACCATCGCGAAGAATTTTTACAACGCGTTTAATTTCCTTAGGATTCGGATTCTCTTCGTAAATTTTAATGAATTCAGCCATAGTGCGGTTTTTTAATTTAAATATAATCCAATTTTAAAGAAATAACAACTAATCGAGTGTTGACTTAACATAAAGATATAATAATTACGTTATAGAAAACAACAAACTGAATTTTATGAAAAAGAACTTTTTCTTTATACTGTTTTCTTTACTGCTACTAGTAGTTGTTTCCTGTTCTAAAGACAATGACAACAGCCTAGAACTATCACAGGATGAACAAGTTTTACTAAATGTTTCTTATGGTAACCATATACAACAAAAATACGATCTTTATCTTCCAGCAAATCGTTCGGACGATAAAACAAAAGTAATTGTTCTGGTTCACGGTGGCGGCTGGGTTGAAGGAGATAAAACAGATATGGATTTCTTGATTCCGCAGATAAAGCAGCGACATCCAAATCACGCCATAGCAAATATTAATTATGTGTTGGCTGATAGCAACACTCCTGCGTTTCCAAATCAGTTTTTAAACATTGATGAAGTAATAAATAAACTAACATCAGAACAGGAAACATTACAAATCTTACCTGAATTTGCACTTATTGGTGCTAGTGCAGGAGCACATATCTCGTTGATGTATGATTATATCTATGACACAGATAACCAAGTAAAGATGATTGCCGATATCGTAGGACCAACAGATTTTACAGATGAATTTTACAGTTCAAATCCGAACTTCCCCTTTCTATTGGCTGCACTAGTAGATGAAACTGCATACCCTCCTGAAACAAATTATTCAGAGATACTTAGTCCAGCCTTACAGGTTTCTAACGCCTCGAGTCCTACCCTATTATTTTATGGAAATACAGACACAGTTGTACCCTTATCAAACGGTGAAACCTTAAACACTGCATTAAACCTGGCAGAAATAGACCACAACTTTACTGTCTATGATGGTGGCCATGGCAATTGGGCGCAACGTGACATTGAAAATATGATTGATCAAATAAGCAGCTACATAAATATTAACCTCAAGGTTTCAGAATAATTAATCTAAAACCTTTAGCTTGGCAAAACGTAAAAGTAGTTTTTTAAGACCTCCATTATCAAAGTTTATTTCGGCTTTAGTATCGGCACCAACACCTTCAATTTTTAAGATTTTCCCTTTTCCAAAACGAACGTGCTCCACCATAGTTCCAATACTTAGATTTGCATCTTCCGCGCTAAAATTTTTATTTGTATCACTTGTAACAGGCTTTAGCCTGCGCAATTTTCGTAGTTGTTCTTCTGTAGGGCCTGTAGGTGGTTTACCTGCAGTAGGCTTTTTAAGTCGAAGTTTACTATGATCTACCTCATCAAAAATATCTGCATTTAATAACGGTTTGTATCGATTTTCTGTGATTGGAGTTAAGTATTCCAAATAGTTTTCATCAATTTCTTCAATAAATCGACTGGGTTCTGCATCAATTAATTTCCCCCATCGATAGCGAGATTGTGTATAGGTAAGATAAGCTTGTTTTTCGGCTCTTGTAAGTGCTACGTAAAACAAACGTCGTTCTTCTTCTAGTTCGCTACGAGAATTCATATTCATTCCGCTAGGAAATAAATCCTCTTCCATCCCTACGATATAAACATAAGGAAATTCTAGTCCTTTGGCCAAATGCACGGTCATAAGTGCTACTCGATCGTCGTCGCCTTTGTCGTTATCTAAATCTGTAGCTAGGGCTACATCTTCCATAAATTCTGATAACGAACCTGTAGCATCGGCAATTTCTTTTTGCTCCTCCACAAAATCACGCATACCGTTTAGCAATTCCTCAATATTTTCAATTCGAGCAATTCCTTCTGGTGTACCGTCTTTCTTTAATTCTTGGTATAAACCTGTTTTTTTAATTACATGCTCGGTAATAGTAAATGCATCGTAATTATGGTTTAAAACTTGGAAGCTCTCAATTAAAGCAACAAAGTCTAACAACTTAGATTTTGTTCCAGCATTAATTTTTAAATCAATTTTATCGATGTTTTTTACCACTTCAAAAATCGAACGATTGTAATGGTTTGAAGCTATAATTAAACGATCCATCGTAGTTCCTCCAATACCTCTAGCAGGGTAATTGATTACTCGTTTAAGCGCTTCTTCATCCTTTGGGTTGAGAACCAATCTCAAATACGACAGAACATCTTTTATTTCTTTTCTTTGGTAGAAACTCAATCCGCCATAAATTCTATACGGAATATCTTTTTTACGCAGAGCATCTTCAATGGCACGGCTCTGAGCGTTGGTTCTATATAAAACTGCAAAATCCCCGTCTTTTAACTGATGGTTCATTTTGTTTTCGAAAATTGAACTTGCAACAAATCGGCCTTCATCACCATCTGTCATCGTTCGATTTACAAGAATTTTATTTCCTTCTACATTATCTGTCCAAACTTCTTTATCTAGACGGGTTTTGTTTTTTTCAATTACACTGTTGGCAGCGTTTACTATATTTTTTGTAGAACGATAGTTTTGCTCTAGTCGATAAACTTTTACATCGTCATAATCTTTCTGGAAATTTAGAATATTATTGATGTTCGCGCCGCGGAATGCATAAATACTCTGTGCGTCATCCCCAACTACGCAAATGTTTTGGAATTTATCTGAAAGCGCTCTAACAATTAAATACTGGCTGTGGTTTGTATCTTGATACTCATCTACAAGTATGTAGCGGAATCGGTTTTGATATTTAGCTAATACATCTGGAAAACGTGTTAACAGCTCATTTGTTTTAAGCAATAAATCGTCAAAATCCATTGCTCCTGCTTTAAAGCATTTATCAACGTAAGATTTATAGATATCTCCCAGTCGAGGCATTTTAGCCATAGCATCAGCCTCCATTAATTCTGGATTATTGAAATAGGCTTTTACGGTAATCAGACTATTTTTATAAGAAGAGATGCGTGAGTAAACTTGTTTGTATTTATAGACATCCTTATCCAAACTCATTTCTTTAATCACAGAGCGAATCACACTTTGTGAGTCTTGCGTATCATAAATGGTGAAGTTTGAAGGATAGCCTAGTTTATCAGCTTCAAAACGAAGAATTTTTGCAAATATACTATGGAAAGTTCCCATCCATAGATTTTTAGCTTCACTACTCCCAACAATACTAGAAATACGGCCTTTCATCTCGCGAGCGGCCTTATTGGTAAACGTAAGTGCCAAGATATTGAAAGGATCAACCCCCTGCGACATCAAATACGCAATTCGAAATGTAAGCACTCGAGTTTTTCCAGATCCGGCACCAGCTATTACAATCATCGCTCCGTCTTTTTGCAGCACTGGCGCACGTTGAGCATCATTAAGTTGTTCTAAATACTTTTCCAAAATTTTGCTTTTTTTCAAAGTGTGAAATTAGCCATTATAAGCTTTTTAAACCCGAAATTACCGGTCAAATTATAAACAAAAAAAAACACCCCTTGAGGAAGGCACTTAGTTTGTGATTAATCTGTATTTCCAGAGAAATACTAACGTAACTTTCAGTATTCCTAATTACCTATTATTTTTTAGGTTTTAAAAGAGGTAAGGATTTCTCTACCCAATCTCCATTTGGCAGTTGCTCAACATATTGATAGTTGGCAGCTTCAACAAAATAAGGGTTAAACTCGTAGGATAAGAGTTCAACCTTAGTTTTTCCAGATATAAATTCAGTTATGGTTTGATTTTTACCAAACACTCCTACAAAGTCTAAAGAAGAGTACGGCAGCGATATATCACCCTCTAATTTATTAAAACCATACACCTGATAAAAATTAACTGGAATTATATTCGTGATAAAAGTAAACTGCTCCCCATTCATTTTAGTAAACTCCCATTTATACCCTTCTGATATAATTTCCTTTCCATCTATTTTAGAGTATTCATTTAGTACTTTTTTCTTTCCTGTAGGAATCAGCTTTACATATTGGTCTGAAATTGGATAAGTTTCATTTTCGTCATAAAACTCAGGATTGGCAACCCATTCAACCAATTGAGCATCTACCACATCATTGCCGTGGCCATCATTTCCAAAGAAATAATAATTACCATCAGGATCACTTATAACATAATCTATCATTTCATCTTCTGGCACATATAGCAATTGTCCATTTTTGGGATTGTGATACAACCAAAATTCTTTCGAATTATCTTCATCGGTAAATTTATATATGAAGGCGTGACTGAAGTACAATGTTTCAGAGGGTTCGTATTTTAGATGATTTGCTTCTTCTATATATTCTTGAGGTTCCGAATTTGAATGCTGCTTTTCTGCTATTATTTCTTCAGAAGTCACAACTTCAGTTTTACTATTATTTTTCGAATTACATCCTAGCATTAACCCTACGCAAGTTGTAAGAATTATTAATAGATATCTCATGATATTAATTTTAACAAGTTTAATCAATATTTATAAATTTATAAAAGTAAAACCTGAAGCATTTTTATAACGTTATATCTCTTGTCAATTTTCATAAAACGATTAAGTTTGTTCTGATTAAAAAAACACCTATGAACGAAGCAACACAAATTATTAGTTATTTTGCCTATTTACTCCCTGCTGTTGTAGTAGGTGTTGTGGCATATTATTTTTTTAAAGGACATACTGCCAACGAAGAAGGAAGGCGCAGGTATTTAATTCAAAAGGAAGCTCAAAAACAGGTTTTGCCGCTTCGCTTACAAGCTTACGAACGCCTTACTTTGTTTTTAGAGCGTATCGATTTAAATAAGCTGCTAGTACGTGTAAAACCATTTTCGGATGGTAAAGATGAATATGAGAAGTTATTAGTTCAGAATATTGAACAAGAATTTGATCATAACTTAACGCAGCAAGTTTACGTAAGTGTTGAATGCTGGAATGTTGTAAAAGCGGCTAAAAACGCTACTATAAACATCATTAGACAAGGAAATATGCACGTGAAGGATGGAGATGTTGATAAAATGAGAGAATATTTATTACAACAATTTATGGAAGAAGTTTCCCCTTCACAAAAAGCAATGGGATACATTAAAAAAGAGGTGTCTGAATTATTTTAAGGTGTAAATAGGTTATGGTGAATTGCAAAAAGCACAAGACCTATTCTATTCTTAATTCCTAACTTTCTATACAGAGAATCTCGATACCCTTCTACTGTTTTGTAACTGCAACACATAATATCTGCAATTTCTCTATAGTTCATTTCGGTACAAGCTAATTTAATAAACTCCAGCTCTCTATCTTTAATTTCAGTTCTTACGTCATTTTCGTGGGAATCTGTAAGGATTTTAGAAACGTTATTTGTGTAGTAGCTTCCTTCTTCAATTACTTTTGTTAAGGCTTCCTCAAGGATTTCTTTTTTAGTGTCTTTCAATAAATATCCACGCGCCCCAGCACGCAACATTTTTAATATAGTATATTCATCTTCTTCAATAGAAAGCGCTAGAACTTTTAGATTAGGATATTCCTTGTTAATAATTTCTGTAGTTTCAATACCATTTAAAATAGGCATTTTAATATCCATCAAAACTATATCTGGGATATTATTCGGCTCTTTTAGTTTATCCAATAATTCTTGCCCGTTTTTACATAAGTAAAGCACATCGAACTTCTCAAACCCCTGAACCATTCCCCCTATGGCTTGCGAAAGCAAATAATGATCGTCTACTACTACAACCGAATACTTCATAAATTTTGGAATTAAGAATTACACTTATTAACTTAAATTATGTAAAGTTATAATTTAAATGTAAAGTAGTCCCTTGTTCTCTTTTCGAATTAATAGATAAAGTTGAATTAATTAGTTTAGCACGCGTTTTCATGTTTTTTAGACCGATACCTAAAAACACATCGTTATCATCAAATCCAATACCGTCGTCTTTTGCACAAATTGTCAATTGGTTATCTGTATAATCGAGCGTTACTGTTAAATTAGAAGCCTTAGAATGCTTAATGGTGTTCGAGAAGAATTCTTGTAATATTCTAAATAAGATTACTTGTTTGTTACTTTCTAAAGGAACTACTGCTCCATTCACTTTTAAGGTTGAAGTTATAAATTTCAATCTATTAAATCGTTCTATTTCAAGAGTAATAGCTTCTACTAAACTCAAGCTTTTTAACGCTTCGGGGTTTATCAATTTGGAAAGCGACCTAAGTTCGTCAATTCCTTGGCCAATGGTATCGGAGATCTCAGCCAATAACTCAGGTTGATCTACAGCTAATTGAGATTGTATTTTGGCTAAGGTCATTAGTTGGCCAATGTTGTCGTGTAACTCCCAGCTAATGTTTCTTAATGTTTCTTCTCGCATTTCAATTTGCGACTCAGCTAATTCGCGCTCAAATGATTTTTTTGCCTCTTCTTGTTCTTTAAGCAATTTATTTTTTCTGTTGGAGAACACACTAAAAAGCACAATAACTATGATAACCAAAGTTACAGGTATTGCAATTGCCATTAGTACGATTATCTCTTTTTCATCCATATAAATCCGATAAGAAAAAACAAATACATCACAATAATAAGTGAAAACTGAATGATAAGTAAGATTAAATAAAAATTTGTAAGGTCAAAAAACAATGTTCTCATAATTTTTATAGGAAGATATCCTATGTAAAACAAAAACAAACCGACGCTTACCCAAAAGAGTAAATCGTTTTTGATTACTAAAACCAATGAAGATTGTAAAACACTTATATAGTATAGAATTATACAAAAGATCAATACTCCTGCACCCACTATATAGGAGGCAATAAACGAATAATTGAAAATATCCACTAATAGTATATCTCTAAGATAAGTTATCCAAAATAAAACTATCCCCACCTTTATATATTTCTTAAAATGCGCTTCTTCGATAGCTTTTAAAAACACATAATGAAATAATGTAAAGTAAAAAAAGTAATAAATATTGAAGATTATCAAATTCGATGTGCCTATAAAATCTCTGATATACCCCCCTAAAAACTCCGTAATTACTGTAAATAATAAAATTAGCGGAAAATATTTTAGAGGAGAATCTTTATAAAGCGGAAAACGAATTAAAGAGATGACAAATACAACTAGGTATAAAGTCAAGAATATATACTCAAGGGGTTTTACTACTGCCTCCACAAAGCTTATATTAAATTAGTTATTGTCTCCAAAGTCGTTAGAACCAAGTATTGGTGGGGGCATTATTGTTCCGTCATTAAGTATTAAACTAGTAGTATTAACTTGAAGTGTATTAGCATTTGATGATAAAAAACCGGCTTCATTAATTACTCCATTTCTATCATTGTTATCGCCATCCTTTTTTCTGATAGGCACAGCTGTATATTTACCTTCTAATTCTTCTATTGAAAAACCGACGTTTTCGCCATTCTGGTCCATAGTTGGCACAACGAAAATGCTGTTTTGTCTAGGGTATTTTACGGCATCCCCATTTGGATAATTATTGCTATTCGGGTAATTAGACAAGTAAAATCGCAAAGTACTTACATCAACTTTAGCTCTATTAGCTTCGTGTTCTATAAAAGCAATATATTGTTTAATTGTAGCTAGGTCGAATTCTGCATATCGTGTTGCCCCAAATGATTCTGGTGTAGGATTTATGCTGTCTTCGTATTTTTTTATAATTGAAACTCGCCTTTGAGAATAGGAGTCGTACATTTCTTGAGCTCGTTCTACAGTAATAATATGTCCTTTAGGAGGTCCTTCGTAAGGTGGTTCGGTAGTAATTGTGCCTTCGTGACAGCTAAATAAAGACAAACAAAAAACACAAATTAATGATAAACGATAGTTAAAAATTGATTTCATAATAAATTTGGTTATGGTTATGTAAATAGACGATTTTAATACGATTAGTGAATATAACTCAATTATATTGATTTATAACCAACTAACATTGCATTAACCATAAAAATTGGGGAATACACTTAAAGATTAGGGGGTTTCCCCCAGTATATGTTGAATTTTTTGAAAAGGAAGACTATTTAATGCTTAATTGTCTTTGGTACGGAGCTCACTTAATGCTTCATTTTTGTGATGAGCGTACTCGTAGCCGTGTTCCCACCAGCTGGTCATTTTGTCTTTTTCGAAGATTAAGGAGTTAGTTGTTAGCACAGTAGGCGTGTAATAAATATTAATAATCACCCCTTTATTAGCAGCTACAAACTTCCCTATGCGGATGTTTTGTTTTTCAATTCTATCGGCCATAAATGTGTGCATGTTGGTAAGAAGTGAAAAGACATTCTTTGAAGGTAATCGGTTATAGTAGGTGACCTCGGTTTCAAGAATTATAACATCTATAGTTTTAGCACCTCGGTTTATGGCTTCTTCAATAGGCACCATACTCCCAAAACCACCATCTGCATATTCACAACCATTCTTTTTTGCAAGACTCATAAAAGGTGTGAAGTTTGAAGAAATCCAAATCCAATCCAGAAAATCTTTGTAACCGAAATCGTATATAGACTTATATTCAACCTGATTAAGTGAAAGGTTAGAAACAGTAACAACCACATCTTTAGATGAAGCTTTCAATATGTCAAACTCATCTTCGGTAAAAGTCTTTTCTATAAGCTTACGCAGATTTAAACTTTCTCCAAAAGTTTTCTTTCCTTTTATAAAATTTTTTAAAACCGTATAATGATCTATAGCTATCTGCTTTCCTCCTATTTTGTCTTTTTTTATGATAAACGGGCAACTATTAAAGATGCTATTTTGATTAACAGAAGTAAAAACATCTCTAATTTTATCTACTTTATTTAATGCTAAATGTGAAATTAGCAGGCTACCGGTAGAGGTTCCGACAAAAAGTTCGTATTCTTGGTGAAGTTCGTCCATAAGGTATTGTGCAACACCTCCAGCAAATGCTCCTTTACTTCCTCCTCCCGAAATAACTAATGCTCTCATTTTATATTTTTAATGTTTTCAAGTATTCAGCAGCTTCTTTGGAGATATTTGCTTCTATACTTTTTAATTCGTTATTAAACGATTTGCTTTCCACGATAGTTTTCATCAACATTTTTGAAGCTTTTGAAAAGCGCCAAGCGGGATGAACACAAGCTTCAACCAAATTTTCGAGCGTTGCAATATCCCAAAGTTGTAATTCATTAATGTATTCAAAGGCTTTTTGGCGAATTTCAAAACTATAGACTGAAGCACTATAGCTCTTCAACTCATTTAAATAATTTAGTTTTTCAGAAGTAGTATACCCCTCCGTTAGTATGGCTAAAGCTAGCCATAATTGGCGTACATTTTTATTCTGAAATCCAATTACGCCTTTCGTTCTATTTAAATATTCTTTTCTTCTGTCTGGATACTGTATCCATAATTGATATAAAGCAGCCTCTCTGGTTACATATGAATCATCATTTAAAAGTCCTTCATACTCCTTTTGAAGTTCATTTGGAATGGTTTGTAACGATAGTGCAATTGCTTGTCTCACATAAATGTTATTGCTTTCAAAAGCTCTTTTATAAAGTTGAACCGTTTTTGAAATAGGTTCACCTTGCAGCTGATAAACAGCTTCTTGCCCAATAAAATCGTTCGGAAATGTAAGTGCGGTTCTCAACTGATTTTTCTTCTCCGGCAAGGGCATTACTCGTAATGCAGAAACTTCAAAAAACTTTTTTATAAAAGGAGACTTAAGTAAAGCTTGGTACGCATCTTCACTTTGAAAAGCTGTTTGTTGTAGCCAGTCCGCTTCGAATGCCGAAATATCAACATCAGAAACCATTTTCACTTCATTCAAAAAATCTTCGGTAGCTACATTTCTAAATTTATGTTTTTTGAGAAAGTTTTTTACGGCAAGTTTAAAGGGTTCATCCCCTATTCGTTCGCGTAAAATATGTAATGCCCACGCACCTTTTTGATAAAAAGTAAGTGAACTTGCCTCTGGGTTTAATAGCGATTCCCCCTTACCCTCATCACTCATTGCCTTTAATTGTTCGGCAGTTTGATACAATTGCCAGTAATAATAATCATCGCCAAAAACCGCCTTTTCTGCTAACAGCGCGTAATAAGTTGCAAAACCTTCCTGTAACCAATGATGTTTATCTGCCGTTGCGGTAACTAAGTTGCCAAACCATTGATGTGCCAATTCGTGAGCGTTAACGTTTACATAATTTCTATCGGCAAACCCAATATCATCAACAATAAATGCTTCTGAAAAAAATGTAGCAGTGGTGTTTTCCATGCCCGCATATAAAAAATCTCGTACAGGAACTTGTTTGTAGTTTTGCCAAGGATATGATACCCCTATTTCATTTTCAAGAAAGTCGAATATTTTTTTGCTGTATCGATATGTGGGTTCAACTTTTAGTGAGTCGTTTGGTTTATAGTACAATTCAATTGGAATTCCAGAATCTGAAACTAGCTCCAACTTATCGTAATCTCCAATTGCGAAGGCCACCAAATAGCTAGACATTGGATCTTTCATATCAAACCTCCAGCTATTTCGATTTTCTGAAGCATCAATTTCTATCAATTCACCATTTGCAATTACAGTTTTGTTTTTAGGAGCTTTAATCTTTAAATCGAATTCAATTTTATCGTTTACATTGTCTATACTAGGTAACCAATGCGAAGTGTATTTCCCTTGACCTTGTGTCCAAACCTCATTCCCAAAAAAATAAAGAGTTTGTCTGGGTCTCATCTCATAATAGAAATCTGCTATGTAAGTATTTCCTTTTTTAAAATTACCAACAAACCAAACGTTCTTCTCAGTAGATGTTATTTTGAATTCTTTAGTTACAACCTCATTAATTTGAATATTTACAGCATCCATAAAAATGGAATCTGTTTCCTTTAAGATTTTAAACGTCGTTGTTAATTTCCCCGATACTTTTTTGGTAACAGCATCTGCTTCAATTAAAGCATCAATCTTCAAGAAATCCACAATATCCGTCTGCTGTGCTTGCAACCTTAAGGTAGCTGCAATCCCAAAAAATAGTAAAAACAAAAATCTTTTTGAGAAATTGACGGTGTTAAGATTCAAAAAATAAAGCATAAAAAAAGGTTATTTTTGATCTCCAAAAATAACCTTTTTATAAGTCTGAGAATTAAAATTCTATTCTAAAATAATTCTTTTCACTCCTGTTCCGTAACTATTTTCAAGATTTATGAAATAAACTCCACTCGAAAGACTCGTAACGTCAAACGTAAAGTTTTTAAGTGCTGCAAGGGTTTCAAAATAATACGCTTTTACTGTTTTCCCCTCTATTGTATTTACCGTTAATCTTGTAGTTGATTCTGGGTAGGAAGTATTAATTTGAAATACACCTTTAGATGGGTTTGGATAAACACTCACATCGTAAATTTGAGTATTATCTACAGCATTGATTCCCAAAGTATTTCCATAAACCATCGGGTGGTTACTCATATTTATAATATGGGTATCTACGTAGTAATGTGGATTATACCCATCGTTACAATCTGCACAAGTTTGTCCTGAAACACAGTCTGGATTATTAGGATGGCAGTAATCTTGATATGTGGGGTGAAAACGGTAATCCAAATTGAAAGAACTACCAACATAAGAAGTTAAATCATAAATATCTGGTGGTGCAATTGCCCCTGGACACCATCCAGCACGAGGATAACTCCAAGTTCCTTGTTGCCCTGTACAGCCATCAGGGTTTGGGTTACAAGCATTCCAAAGGTTCTGTGTGAAAGTTTGCTCTCCATTTATATCAAAATAATGCGTAGCATTAAAAAACTCTGCAGCATTGGAAGTATTGTTTCCTCCCCAACCGTGTCCAGTATTAGAAACTCTTAAATGTGAAGATTGAACTCCTTCAGGAATTTCTACATTAAAAGTTTCTACAGGTTGCAAGTTTGCCGGATCACCAAAAGAATAGGCATCGTCCCACACCTCTACTACATTGCTGTAAGCGTATTGAGGCGTACCTGCTGTATATTCAGCGTCTAGAGTAAGTTGCCATCCACCTGTTCCCCAAGTATCAATAAATACACGAATTTCTACTTCACCTTGAAGTAACGACATATAATCTGTAACGTTAAGTTCGTGGTTGCACGCTACGCGATACGGAGTAATATATCGAATAAGTTGAATCCAATTACCGTCTGGTGCTTTAATATCTATGTAAGCCAATCTATCCCAATCGTCACATCCACCTGGAATACTAGGGCACTCTACCTCTAAAATAGCATTTATATCGTTGTAAGCACCTACAAACTGTGGAAAAGTATGCGTTCCATAGTACCATCTATCATTTTGTCCTGTAAACTCAATTACTACATCCTCTAAACTTCTTACCACTTGTGAATTTACTGAATTTGTAACAGTAATATTACGAGTTAAAGTTGTTTCTTCACCTTGAGCAGTTTTTGCCGTCATCACAATTTCGTGATTCCCATAACTACTAGGCTCCCATAAATAGTAATAAAATCCAGTTTCTATATCAGCAGGAAACTCTTCACCATTAATAGTTAAGGTTACTTCAGTAACGCTATCTGGTTCTTCTACTTCAGCATTTAGATAAATAGGATACGCTCTTAACGTAGGCATCTCCAAAGGATAATCCTCCGTAAGCCTCGTAGAAAGCTCTAATGTAGATTGTGCAAATGCTGAAACCTGCATTGCAATAGTCAAGAGAAATAAAATGTAGAATTTTTTCATTGATTAATTGGTTTTAAGGGAAGATGAAGTACTCAATCATTCTTCCTAAGTTGTTTATGATAATTTCTAGAGTATTTGATTAAATAGATTGTTTAAATTAGCTGAAATATAGCAACAAATATATAATAATAGCTTTCAAAACTTAATTTTAATTTAGTTTTACTCAATAATATCAAGTGAGCTTTATGAATGCAAATTTCTTGCAAACCCCTATAGATTACTTAAAAGGCGTTGGACCTAATCGTGCTACTTTACTCAAAAAAGAGCTAGGGGTGCATACATTTCAGGATTTGCTAAATCTTTTCCCCAATAGATATTTAGACAGAACACAATACTATAAAATCTCCCAATTACAGCAAACCAATGCAGAAGTACAGATAGTTGGGAAAATAACACATATAAAAACAGTAGAGCAAAAACGAGGAAAAAGACTAGTTGCCACTTTTAGAGATGAAACTGGACAAATGGAGTTGGTTTGGTTTAGAGGAGTAAAGTGGATTAGAGAGAATATAAAAATCAATGTTCCTTACGTAATCTTTGGTAAAACGAATTTTTTTAATGGAAACTTTTCTATGCCGCATCCAGAAATGGAATTGCTCGAAATACACGAAAAAAGTATTCGTTCTGCCATGCAACCTGTTTATCCTTCTACCGAGAAATTAAGTAATAGCGGGATCACAAATAAGGTGATAAATGGACTGATGCAACAGCTGTTTTTAGAGAGTAAAAATGCCTTCTTTGAAACCCTCTCAAAACCCCTTTTAGAACAACTGAAATTAGTGTCAAAAAAGGACGCACTCTTAAACGTACATTTTCCAAAAAGTCAGGCACATTTAGCACGGGCCCAATATCGATTAAAGTTTGAAGAATTATTTTATATTCAACTTCAATTGGTACGAAAAAATCTTGTACATAAATCCAAAATTAAAGGCTATACTTTTGATAAAATTGGTGAGAATTTCAACACCTTTTTTAACGAACATTTACCCTTCGAATTAACTAATGCACAGAAGCGAGTTATTAAAGAAATTCGCAACGATTTAGGCAGCAATGCACAAATGAACCGTCTGTTACAAGGAGATGTAGGTTCTGGGAAGACTATAGTTGCGCTAATGTCAATGTTAATGGCACTTGACAATGGTTTTCAAGCGTGCCTAATGGCTCCAACTGAAATTTTGTCAGTTCAACATTTTCAAGGATTAGTTGAATTATGTAAAGAGCTGAATACCAGTATCGAATTGCTTACAGGTTCAACTAAAGCTTCAAAGAGGAGGGAGATCCACGAAAAACTTGAAAATGGAGAAATAGACATCTTAATTGGCACCCATGCGCTTCTCGAAGATAAGGTAAGGTTTAAAAATTTAGGCCTTGCAATTGTAGATGAACAACATCGTTTTGGAGTTGAACAGCGAAGTAAATTATGGCATAAAAACGAGTACCCTCCACACATACTTGTAATGACCGCCACCCCTATTCCACGCACTCTTGCAATGAGCGTTTATGGCGACCTAGATATTAGTATAATTGATGAGCTTCCACCCGGTAGAAAAAACATAAAAACTGTCCATCGTTTTGACGCAAATAGACTGAAGGTTTTTCACTTTATAAAAGAGGAAATTTCAAAGGGCAGACAGGTGTATATTGTGTACCCTTTAATACAAGAAAGTGAGAGCATGGATTACAAAGATTTGATGGACGGGTACGAAAGTATTTCTCGTGAGTTTCCTATGCCCGAATATCAAATTTCTATTGTACACGGACAAATGAAACCGGCAGATAAGGATTATGAAATGAATCGTTTTGTTAAAGGTGAAACTCAAATCATGGTTGCCACCACTGTTATTGAAGTTGGTGTAAACGTTCCAAATGCCAGCGTAATGATTATTGAAAGTGCAGAACGCTTTGGACTTTCGCAGTTACACCAATTAAGAGGTCGTGTAGGCCGAGGAGCCGAACAGAGTTACTGCATATTAATGACAGGCCATAAACTCTCTTCCGACGCTAAGACAAGACTCGAAACTATGGTTCGCACCAGCGATGGATTTGAAATAGCCGAAGTAGATTTAAAGCTTCGCGGTCCAGGAGATATGATGGGAACACAACAAAGTGGCGTTTTAAATCTTCGAATCGCAGATATTGTAAAAGACTCCGAAATTTTAAAAATAGCACGCAGTTACGCTTTACAAACTCTGAAATCAGATCCAAATCTCGCCTCAGACGAAAACAGACCCATTAAAAACACCTATGCCCAACTAGTAAAGTATCGAAATATTTGGAATTACATATCATAAAATATGGCAACTTCAATAAAGGTTCTTGAGAACTAAGAAGTTAGATTATCTTAAATTCAGAGCCACACAAAATTGAGTGGCTCCTTGTTTTAAGTATTGTTAAGTTTAGTTTAAAGGGTAATTTTGAAAAAAATTACAATTTAATATTCACGAATTTTATTGAAACTAATCCTCAAATTATAATCATTTCAACCTCTTATTTTTTTTGCCCGTTTAAATACTTTTCAATACTTTTAGATGTATGACAGAAGCAGACATAGAAGAAGAAAAAAAAGAAATTGCAAAGCAGTATAAAGAGTTGCTAAAAATCAGTTATCGCACCTTAAGCAAGGAAGATAAAAAATTGATTCGCAGTGCTTTCGACCTTGCTGTAGATGCACATAAAGAGCAACGCCGTAAAAGCGGTGAGGCTTATATTTTTCATCCTATTGCAGTTGCAAAAATTGTTGCTTCGGAGATTGGTTTAGATGCCACCTCTATCGCAGCCGCACTTTTGCACGATGTTGTGGAAGACACAAAGTACACTGTAGAGGATATAGAAAAAATGTTCGGCAAAGTGGTTGCTCGCATTGTAGATGGACTTACAAAAATTGCCCACATATCACTTTCGGAAGATGTTTCTATGCAAGCAGAAAACTTCCGTAAAATGTTGCTTACTCTAAATGAAGACATTAGGGTAATCATCATTAAAATTGCCGATAGGCTTCATAATATGCAAACCATGGATAGCATGCCGCCGCATAAACAGCGTAAAATTGCTTCCGAAACACTATATATATACGCGCCCCTTGCACATCGTATCGGACTCTATAATATTAAAACAGAACTTGAAGATTTAGGTCTGAAGTTTACTGAACCCGATGTTTACGCCGATATTTTAAGCCGAATTAAAGAAAGTAAAGAAGAGCAAGATGCTTATATCAATGCTTTTAACAATGTTATAAAAAACTCCTTAGATGCTGAAGAATTAGAATACGACATTAAGGGTCGTCCAAAATCTATTTTCTCTATTCGCAGGAAAATGCTGGCTCAAAACGTATCTTTTGATGAGGTTTACGATAAGTTTGCAGTTCGTATTATCTACAAGAGTAAACCTGAAAACGAAAAGTTTTTAGCCTGGAAGATATATTCTATAGTTACTGATCATTTCCGTCCTAACCCAATACGTTTGCGCGATTGGATTTCCTCACCTAAATCAACAGGATACGAAGCCCTTCACATTACCGTGATGGGGCCTAAAGGGCGTTGGGTAGAAGTGCAAATTAGAAGTGAGCGAATGAATGAAATTGCCGAAAAAGGTTTTGCCGCTCATTACAAATACAAAAATAAAGAGAAAGATGATGGTGGTTTAGAGAATTGGCTCAATAAATTACAGGATACTTTAGAAAATTCAGAAATAAGCGCTGTAGATTTTGTTGAAGAATTCAAACTAAACCTGTACGCAAAAGAGATTTTTGTTTTCACACCAAAAGGAGACTTATACTCCCTTCCAAAAGGAGCAACGGCTTTAGATTTTTCTTTTCATATACACACTGAAATCGGGATGCATACTCGTGGAACAAAAGTGAATGGAAATCTAGTTCCCTTAAGTCATCAATTAAAAAGCGGAGATCAAGTTGAAATAATTACATCTGATAACGCAAAACCAACAGCCAACTGGTTAAACTATGCAACTACTGGTCGTGCGCGATCAAAAATTAAATCTTCTTTAAAAGAGGAAAAGAAACAAATTGCCGCTGAAGGAAAAGAAATTTTAACGCGGAAATTAAAATCATTAAAAATAAATCTTGACGAAAACACCATCAATCAAATGGTTGTGTTTTTTAAAGTAAAAACCAGCCTCGATTTGTATTACCGTGTAGGAGCAGGAATTATCGACAACCAAAAGTTGAAAGATTTTGCTTCATCCAGAAGTAATGCCTTTATCAGTTTCTTTAAAAATAAAATCAGAAAGCCAGACAAGCCAGAAGATATCCACAAAGAAGAAATTACTGAAAAATTTGATCAGCTGGTGTTTGGGAAAAGCGAAGACAAGCTAGATTACAAAATTGCTAATTGTTGCAACCCAATTCCTGGGGATGATGTTTTTGGATTCGTTACTGTAGCCGATGGGATAAAGGTTCATAAAACTAACTGCCCCAATGCATTACAATTACAAAGTAATTACAGTTACAGAATTATGCCTGCTAAATGGGTAGATTCTACGCAGCGTGAATTTAAAGCAATTCTCAATATTAGCGGAATAGATACAATTGGACTTGTAAACGACGTTACCAAGGTAATTTCAAACAACCTTAATATCGATATGAAGAGTGTTCACTTTGATAGTGACGATGGAGTTTTCACAGGGAAAATTATTGTTATTGTTAAAAACAGAACCATCCTTAACAACTTAATGGATAGCATTAAAAAGATTAATGGAATTGACAAAGTTACCAGAGAATAAATAAAATAGATGAAGCATTAAGGTGTTACAAGAATTGAAAACCCAGTATACGTGAAGTTTTTAGGCATAAAAAGCTGAATTTTATAGTGCCAAATACCTATAGTTTCTTTTTCTTTAATTTCCATAATAGAACATCTAAATTTTGAGTAACTTTGCATCCTTATTATGAGCATTAAAACAGACTTAAATAATCAGGCTATTGTAAAGAACGTTTTCACGGGTTTTTTAGAGGAAAAAGGACACCGTAAAACGCCAGAGCGCTTTGCTATACTTCAAGAAATTTATGACCACGACGACCATTTTGATATTGAATCGTTGTATATAAATATGAAGAATAAAAATTATCGCGTAAGTCGCGCAACGCTTTACAACACTATTGAATTACTTTTAGAGTGTGGTTTGGTTCGCAAACATCAGTTTGGGCAAAACCAAGCGCATTACGAAAAGTCATATTTCGACCGCAATCACGACCACGTTATCCTTTCGGATGGCGAAGTAATTGAGTTTTGCGATCCTAGAATACAAAGCATTAAAAAAACTATTGAAGAAGTTTTCAATATTGAAATAACCAACCATTCACTATATTTCTACGGAAATAAAAAACCCGCAACAAATTCTGACGCGGACAATTCTTGATAAATTATGGCAGTAGACTTACTACTTGGACTACAATGGGGCGACGAAGGCAAAGGAAAAATTGTCGACGTACTTACAAAAAACTATGATATAATCGCACGCTTTCAAGGCGGGCCAAACGCAGGCCACACCTTAGAATTCGACGGCATTAAACACGTTTTGAGAACAATTCCTTCTGGAATTTTCCACACAAACGCAATGAATGTAATTGGTAACGGTGTTGTTATCGATCCAGTTGTTTTTGTAAAAGAACTGGAAGGACTTGACAAATACAATATCGATTACAAGAAAAACTTGATTCTGTCAAGAAAAGCACATATCATTTTACCAACACACCGTTTGCTTGACGCAGCTTCTGAAGCTTCTAAAGGAAAAGCAAAAATTGGTTCTACTTTAAAAGGTATCGGGCCAACATATATGGATAAAACCGGAAGAAACGGAATTCGTATTGGTGATTTAGAATTAGACAACTGGAAAGATAAATATCGCGCATTAGCAGATAAGCATGAGGCGTTAATTGCTTTTCACAATGTTGATGTTCAGTACGATTTAGCAGATCTTGAAGCCGAATTTTTCGCTTCAGTAGAAACGCTAAAAACACTAACATTTATTGATAGTGAAGAATACTTACACCAAGCACAAAAATCTGGAAAGACAATTTTAGCTGAAGGAGCTCAAGGTTCGTTATTAGACATCGATTTTGGAACTTATCCTTTTGTAACGTCTTCAAACACTACTGCTGCTGGTGCTTGTACTGGTTTGGGTGTACCGCCTAACAAAGTAAAAGATGTATTTGGAATATTTAAAGCATACACAACTCGCGTTGGTAGTGGTCCTTTCCCTACCGAACTTTTTGATGAAGTAGGCGCAAAAATGGCAAAGATTGGGAACGAATTTGGAGCTGTTACAGGGCGTGCAAGACGTTGTGGATGGTTAGATTTAGTTGCGTTAAAATACGCTGTTCAGGTGAATGGTGTAACACAATTAATTATGATGAAAGCCGACGTTTTAAGTGGATTTGACACCTTAAAAATCTGTACTGCATACAATTACAAAGGCGAAACCATCGAGCATCTACCGTACAACCTAGAAGCCGAAAACGTTACTCCTATCTATTCAGAAATGAAAGGTTGGAAAGCCGATTTAACTAAGATGAGTGAAGCATCTCAGTTACCTCAAGCGCTAATAGACTACATAGATTTCCTTGAAAAAGAATTGGAAATTCCTATCAAGATAGTATCTGTAGGTCCAGATAGAAAACAAACAATTCTTAGAGACTAAGAATTAGTTTTTAAACATTATAACTTTCAAATACATAATCCTACAAGGTTTTTGAAAACCTTGTAGGTATTTGAGTTTAAAGCGGAGAATAAATAAAAGAGAAGCAGCATTTGAGAGCAATATCGGCATATATTTTACTTTTTCTTTTCTTCGGAATACATCTTTCCGCACAGGAAAAACAGAAAGTTGATATACAATCTGGTTATCTAGAAATTCGACCAGAATTTCCAAATGCGGCCATATACACTAAAGACGAATCGGGACAAGTTTATATCGTTCATGAAGGTGTAGAGATGTGGTGCGACCAAGCCTTTGTTTATTTAAAAAGCAACTTCGTAAAAGCCTATGGTCAAGTACGAATTTCACAGGGCGATACTATTTCCATGAATAGTAAATACGCCGAGTATAACGGAAACACTCAATTTGCCTTTGCAAGTGGTGATGTAGTACTTACTGAGCCAAAAACTACACTAAAAACGGATACCCTTTACTTCGATAGGGTTAAACAACAAGCTTTTTACAGATCTGGAGGAACTGTACAAGACACGGCGAGTGTATTGACAAGTAGAATTGGAAGGTATTTTGCAGAAAGTCAGAAGTATCAGTTTTTATCAGACGTAAAAATTGTAAATCCAAAATACACGGTAAAGAGCAATCAATTAGATTTTTATTCCGAATCTGGTGATGCTTACCTCTACGGTCCTTCAACTATAGAAAGTGAAACTAGCACTGTATATTGCGAGCGAGGATATTACGACACTCGCGGGGACACAGGTTATTTTGTAAAAAATTCTAGAGTAGATTACGAAAACAGAACGCTTTATGGCGATAGTATTTATTTCGACCGAAATAAAAGCTTTGCTTCTGCTACCAATAACATTAGAGTAATAGACACTATTAACAAAAGCTTTATCCGCGGGCATTACGCCGAAGTTTTTCGCGCTAAAGATTCTGTTTTTATAACTAAAAGAGCTGTTGCAATTACAGTTCGTGACAACGACTCTATTTACGTTCATGCCGATACATTACAAGTAACAGGGAAGCCTGAAGATAGAATTTTAAAAGGTTTTTATCAAGCAAGGATGTTTAAACCTGGTAAAAAAGGTGATGAACCTACTAGCGGTAAATGCGATTCTATCTACGTAAATGAAAAACGGGGCATCACAAAGTTATTGCGAAACCCTGTGATGTGGAGTGGGGAAAACCAAATGACTGGTGACACTATTCATATTTTATCAGACACTTTAACGAATAAACTAGACACATTAAAAGTTTTTAATAATGCGTTCTTAGTTCAAAAAGATAGTTTGGGTTACAATCAAGTAAAGGGAGAAAGTCTTATTGGGCTTTTCACAAACAACGAATTAGATACCGTAAACATCAACAAAAACACTCAAGTAATTTATTATTCTCGAGACGATAAAGAGCAATTGGTTGGGATAAACAATACTGTTTCCAGTTCCATTCAAATGTATTTGGAGCAACAGCAAATTACAGGAATTAGATTTATCAATAAAGCAACGGGTAAGGTATACCCACCTTCCATGCTTCCTGAAAACGCTCGACTTTTACCAGGTTTTATATGGAGAGGCGACGAACGGTTGTTAAAAGTAGAAGATTTATTTAAAGGTAAACCAGCCCCTGTTCTACCTAAAATTCAAGGAATTCCGTTGCCTTACGACGAAGGTGAGTTTTTTGAAGATATACCCGAAGACAAAATTCAACTCCCAAAAGAGTCTAAATTAAGTCCGAAGGACCTACAAAGTCGCCCAGACGACCCTAAAGCGCAAACAGGAGAAGACGAATAATTAGAGGTTCGAAGTTGGAGGTTCGAAGTTGGAGGTTGGAAGTTGGAGGTTGGAGGTTGGAGGTTGGAAAGTAAATTTCTTTTTTTTTAAAGTTCACAAATTCTTTTGGTTTTACTTTCAATTTCTACAAAACCAAAAGCAATTCTATCGATATAAATTGCGCATATATTTATTTATAAAACAATGAAAAACGATTTCTTCAAATATCAGGCACAAACCACTCCTCACCCATTGGCGATGGAGATTGCTCGTGCAGAAGGGAGTTATATTTACGACAAATCAGGAGAAAAACATTTAGATTTTGTGGCTGGAGTTTCAGCTTGTACACTTGGTCATTGTCATCCACGAGTGGTTTCGGCTATTAAAAATCAGACAGAAAAGTACCTTCATGTTATGGTTTATGGAGAATACATTCAAGATCCAGCTGTGGCGCTTACTAAATTACTCGCTGAAAATTTACCTAAAAATCTAAACACCACTTATTTAGTTAATAGCGGTACAGAAGCCATTGAAGGTGCTTTAAAACTAGCACGCCGCGCAACAGGTAGAACACAAATTCTTTACGCAAACAACGCCTATCACGGAAACACCATGGGTTCTATGAGTGTTATGGGCTTCGAAGAGCGCAAAAACGCATTTAAACCTTTAATACCTAATTGTTTTCCTGTTACTTTTAATAACGAAGCAGACCTTGAAAAAATAACTTCAGAGACTGCTGCTATTATTTTAGAAACTATTCAGGGTGGCGCTGGTTTTATTCAGCCAGAAAATAACTACCTGAAAAAAGTACGTGAAAAGTGTGACGAAACCGGCACTTTGTTACTACTAGATGAAATTCAACCAGGCTTTGGCCGCACAGGTGAGCTTTTCGCATTTCAACATTTTGGAATAGTACCAGACATACTAGTTATGGGAAAAGGAATGGGTGGAGGAATGCCAATTGGAGCATTTACAACTTCACACGAAGTGATGACGCTACTTCAAGACAATCCAAAGTTAGGGCATATTACTACTTTTGGTGGTAATCCAGTAATTGCTTCAGCTGCTTTGGCGACACTTCAAGAATTAACTGAAACCGATATTATAAAGCAAACCCTTGAAAAGGAAAAGCTGTTTAGAAAACTACTAAATCACCCGTTAATTACCGAAGTTCGCGGACGAGGTTTAATGCTTGCGGCAATGGTGGAAACCCCAGAAATTGCAAACGAAGTTATCCTTGCTTGTAAAGACCGTGGATTAATTCTTTTCTGGCTACTTTTCGAAGGAAGAGCCATACGTATAACACCTCCCCTAACAATTAGTAATGACGAAATTACAGAAGGTTGTAATATAATTTTAGAAGTTTTAAATTCAATTCAAAAGAAAACAAACTAAATTATTTTATTGATTATCAAGTATTTACATTCTAATTTACATGTTAATAAGTTCGTTAACAAGAAACTCGGCATAACAATTGAACTTAAATTATCATTACTATCTTTAAAATAGTTACAACCGTTAAAACGAGCGTATGCAATTAAGTTCAAACGAGCATAACAACTTTGCCCTTGAGAAATTCGAATCTATGCTGAAAACCAACAGCGTACTGTTTTTCGATTCCGAGGAATTTGAAGAAATAGTGCATCATTACCTTGCAAACGGAAAAATGGCACTGGCTAAAAAAGCTACTAAATTAGGTTTAGAGCAACACCCTACTTCTACCAACCTAAAGCTTTTTAAAATTGAAATTTACATTTTCGAAAATCAATTAGATATTGCTGAAGAACTTTTAAATGAACTTTATTTATTAGAGCAAAGCAACGAGGAAATTTACATTCAAAAGGCAAATATCTTCTCTCGTAGAGATCAACACAAGGAAGCAATTTCGCTCTTAGAGCAAGCTTTAGATATAACCACAGATGAAAGTGATGTGCTTTCATTGCTAGGTATGGAATATCTCTTTATGGAAGATTACCAAAATGCCAAGCGATATTTTATGAAGTGTTTGGAGAAAGACGAACAGGATTATTCTGCACTTTACAACATTATTTACTGTTTCGAATATCTTGAAGAATACGAGCAAGCAATTGATTATTTAAATGATTTTTTAAACAAAAATCCTTATTGCGAAGTAGCTTGGCATCAAGTGGGGAAACAATATTTCGCTTTAAAAGATTATAAAAAAGCACTTGCGGCATTCGACTTTGCTATTATTAGCGACGATAGATTTATTGGCGCATACCTTGAAAAAGGGAGAGTACTTGAAAAGCTCAAAAGATATAGAGAAGCAATAGAAAGTTATTCTATTACATTAGGATTAGACGACCCTACATCATACGCCCTACTTCGCATTGGAAAATGTTATGAGAAATTAGGTAATGATGAAATGGCATTACAGTTTTTTACCAAATGTGTAGAAGAAGATTCCTTACTAGATAAAGGTTGGATTGCCATTACTGATTATTATTACAAAAATAAACAGTATCAAAAAGCATTGTACTATATCGAAAAAGCCATTAATATTGACAGTGAAAATGTGCTGTATTGGAAACGTTACGCTAAAATAAACAACAAGTTAAGTCTTTTTGAAGAAGCTGAAGTTGGATTCCGTAAAACCTTAGAATTAGGGAATTATGAATTGGAATCTTGGTTAACACGCAGTGATATTTTAACAAGATTAGGCGAATTTGAAGCAGCTGTAAACAATTTAAATCAGGCACTTGAATTTTATTCAGAAAACGCTGAGTTAGAATACCGACTATCTGGATTGTATTTCATTTTAAATGAAAGTGATAAAGGTGCATATCACTTGAAAAATGCATTAAAAACTGAACCTGAATTTTTTATGATCCTTGAAGAATTATTTCCTTCAGTTTTAGAAATTAAAAGGGTTCAAGAAATAATCAAACAACACAAAAATCCTTCTCTTTAATTTGTGTATTTTTGGGGCTTTAGCAATTTAAAATTATGCCTCAAAGAAATTTTATTCAATACTTATTAATTACTGCGAAAGGTTTAGCGATGGGCGCTGCCGATGTTGTTCCCGGTGTTTCGGGAGGTACTATTGCCTTTATTTCAGGTATTTATGAAGAGCTAATTACCACCATTCACAATTTAGACCTAGGATTTTTTAAAATTTGGAAAAAAGAAGGCTTTTCTAAAGCCTGGAAACACTATAATCTTTCGTTTCTACTAGCTCTTTTTTCTGGGGTATTGATAAGTATTTTATCGCTTGCAAAATTAATTACGTGGCTGTTGGAGTTTTACCCAATTGCTGTATGGTCTTTTTTCTTCGGATTGGTAATCGCAAGTATACTATACGTAGGAAAACAAATTTCGAAATGGCGCCTTGTAGTAATTTTTGCTTTACTAATTGCCACAGTCCTCTCCTATTTAGTAACTATTGCAGAGCCAATAGGATCACCAGATAGTATTTGGTTTCTTTTCTTAGCTGGTTTTATTGCTATTATCGCGATGATTCTCCCAGGAATTTCAGGAGCTTTTATCCTTTTACTGATGGGTGCTTACACAACAGTTATCGGGATTATCACCCAACTTACAGAAGGTATTTCTACACTAGACACTAGTCTTATTTTAAATTCCTTAGGAAAAATCTTAATCTTCGGCCTTGGTGCTATAGTTGGGTTAAAAATATTTTCTAAAGTGTTAAACTGGTTGTTTAACCACCATAAAAACCTAATATTAGCAGTACTAACTGGATTTATGATTGGCGCTTTAAATAAAATTTGGCCTTGGAAAGAAGTGCTTCAATACAGGCTAAATCACGCTGGAGAAGAAGTTCCGTTTTTAGAGCGGAGTATTCTTCCTCAAAATTTCGATGGAAACCCTCAAGTAATTTTAGCTATAGTTTTTGCTATCATAGGCTTCTTAACGATATTCTTACTTGAACGTGTAGCCGTAAAAAAGCAAAATCCTACTGAGCGTTAAATCTTAAAAAGACATATCCCAATAATGTACGAAAACCGCTCCCTTTCTGATAAAGTTTGGTTAGTCCTCAAAGGGCTAGGAATGGGTGCTGCCAATAAGGTTCCAGGGGTTTCGGGAGGTGTTGTTGCCTTTGTAGCTGGCTTTTACGAAGAGTTTATCTACTCGCTTCAAAAAATAAATAAAAATGCTTTTAAACTTTTAATCGGTGGACGGTTTAAGAGTTTATATCGCTATACAAATGGTCAGTTTTTAACACTGCTAATTACTGGAATGGTAATCAGCTATTTTAGTATTTCTAAATTATTAGACTACCTCATCGTTCACTACGAGCTCTACGTTTGGAGTGCTTTTTTTGGAATGATAATCGGTTCTATTTACTTTATTGCAAAAGATTTTGGTGAGTGGAACAGAAAATACATCGCCTACCTTATAGCTGGAGTGATTGCTGGAGTGGCTATTAGTTTTTTAGAACCTGCCAAAGAAAACAGCAATCTACTATTTGTTTTTTTCTGTGGAATCATCAGCGTTTCAGGTATGACCTTACCAGGGCTTTCGGGGTCGTTTATACTAATTCTCCTCGGGAATTATGTACTGCTTCTAGTAGATTCTGTAAATGCACTTTTCGATTCAATTGCCAATGTATTTCAAGGAGACTTTAGTTGGCTTTACGATCCGCACCGCATTGAATTACTTAAAGTATTAGCTGTTTTTTCTATTGGCTCGCTAGTAGGATTAGTTTCACTTTCGCACTTATTGGCTTATGTCTTAAAACGATTTAAAAAAGCAACTTACGCAGTAATTATTGGGTTTATTGCTGGGTCTTTAGGGGTAGTTTGGCCTTGGAAGGAAGAAAAATACGTTTATGATAATCTAGGGAATATTGTTGTTGACGCCAATGGAAGAGAAATAATTACAGGATACACTCGCTATTTTCCAGAATCTTTTGGGACGGAAACCATACTCGCAATAATGTTTATGGTAGTTGGCGTTTTTATTGTATTGAGCTTAGATTGGTACGACAATTATAAAAAACAACAAAATGTCTAAATTCGGATTGGTTGGCAAAAATATTAGCTATTCTTTTTCAAGAACTTATTTCACCGAAAAGTTTGAAAAAGAAAACCTGAATCACACGTATGAAAACTTTGATATTCCTTCAATAAATGACTTTTCTAAAGTTATTTCTGAAACTTCAAATTTAAGTGGTTTAAGTGTTACAATTCCTTACAAAGAGGAAGTGATTCCTTTTTTAAATGAATTAGATGAAGAAGCTAAAATAATCGGAGCTGTAAACACTATAAAAGTGTCAGATTCTAAAATGATTAAGGGATTTAATACCGACCATTATGGATTTCAGAAGTCTTTAGAAGCATTTCTTCCTATTCAAAAGAAAACTGCCCTAATCTTAGGAACTGGCGGGGCTTCAAAAGCAATTGCCTACGCTCTTAAAAAGCTGGAATTCGATTTTAAATTTGTAAGTAGAAAGAAAACATCGAGTAATTTGAGTTATGATGAACTTGATGAACACATCATTCAAAATTACTATTTGATAATTAACTGTACGCCTTTAGGCACTTTTCCTAATATAACTGAGTGTCCTAGCATTCCTTATGAGTTTCTTTCAGAAAAACACTTGCTTTTCGACTTGATATACAACCCCGCAGAAACTGAATTTCTAAAACGCGGAAAACATCAAGGAGCGAGAATCTCTAACGGATTAAAAATGTTAGAGTTTCAGGCTGAAAAAGCCTGGGCGATCTGGAATTCATAAAATTTGAGGAAAAATTTCCAAAAAAGACTCGTGTGCTTTGCTAGTTGCAGAGTTGTTAGTATATTGAACCTCTAAGATAAATGAACCTAAACATTGAAAGAAATGTCTGACGAAAAAATGCCAAAGGATACATCTACTCCGCTGAGTAATCAAGAAAATGAAAAAGTAACTCCAGATAATGAAATTACATCTGAAAAAGAAGCTGTTGCTCCTGTAGAAACTGAAAAGGTTGATACAGATGAAAAAGTAGTTTCTGATACAGTTGCAGAAGAAACTACTCCTTCTACTGCTGATCTGGACGAAATTGAAATTGAAGATGAAGAGGAAGTAGCTTCTTCAGAAGATGAGGAAGAAGACGAAGCTAAAGAAGAAGAGGCACAAAAAGATTATAGCACGCTATCTAAAAAAGAGTTGATTGCCGAGTTTGAAACTTTATTAAACACGAAGAAAATTCAAGATTTAAAACACGATGTTGAAGAAATTCGCGCGGAGTTTAACAATCAGTTTAACGAGGAACTAGAGCATAAGAAAGAAGATTTTCTTGCTGAGGGCGGAAACATTATCGACTTCCACTACACTACTCCATTAAAGAAAAAGTTTAATTCCCTTTATTTCGATTATAAGGAGAAGCGCAACAACTACTATAAATCCCTTAAAAAGGATCTTCAAGCAAACTTAGATAAGCGCTGGGAGTTGATTGAGGAATTAAAAAGCCTTTTAGGTGCTGAAGAAAACATCAATACAACTTACAAGCACTTTAAAGAAATACAAGAAAAGTGGCACGTTGCAGGTCCAATACCGAGAGACAAGTATAATACGGTTTGGAATACTTATCATCACCACGTAGAAAATTTCTACGATTACCTTCACCTGAATCGTGAATTCCGCGATTTGGATTTCAAACACAATTTAGATGCTAAGTTGAAGTTGATTACTCGAGCTGAGGAACTTGCGCAAGAAGCAAATGTAAACAAGGCATTCCGTGAGTTACAGATGCTTCACAAAATGTGGAAAGAAGATATAGGCCCAGTTGCTAAGGAATATCGCGATGAAGTTTGGGATAAGTTTAGCGAAGCTACAAAGGTTATTCACGATAAACGCCAAGCGTATTTAGCCGAGGCTGAAAAAGAGTTTGAAAGCAACCTCGAAAAGAAAAAACAACTTATTGAGGAAATAAAAAAGACTACCGAAGAGACAAAACCAAGTCACCAAGGATGGCAAAACTCAATTAAAAAGGTTCAAGAATTAAGAGATACCTTCTTTAATACAGGACGTGTCCCAAGAGCAAACAACAAGGAAGTTTGGAAGTCTTTTAAAGATGCCACGAGTAGCTTTAACTATCAGAAAAACTCTTTCTACAAAAATCAAAAGAAAGAACAATTCGCAAATCTTGAGAAAAAGCGCGAGCTTATAAAAATTGCTGAAGACAACAAGGATAGTGAAGATTTTGAAGCTACAACGCAGTTGATGAAGAAAATTCAGAATGACTGGAAAACTATTGGTCACGTTCCTAGAAAATACAGCGACAAGATTTGGAAACAGTTTAAAAAGGCGTGTAATCACTACTTCGACCGACTTCACGCTCAGAAAAACGAAGCCAATAAAGAAGAGGTTGCTCATTATGAAGCTAAAGAAGCCATGCTTTCGAAACTTGCTACTTTTGAATTGAGTGGCGATCATAAAACCGATATTAAAGCTATAAAAGAAAAGATTACTGCTTGGAAAGAAATTGGTCGCGTACCTTACAACAAGCGTAATATAGAGCAAAAGTTTAATAAAATACTGGATGCACTTTTCAAAAAGCTTGATTTAGGTAAAAAAGAAGCAGAGCTTATCAAGTTCGACAACAAGCTGAATACACTTGTAAACCGAGATGACGAGCGCAAACTCAAAAACGAACACTTTTTCATTTCCAAAAAGATTGAAGAAACCAAAGACGAAATTCGTCAGTTAGAAAACAACTTAGGTTTCTTTCGCCATGTAGACGACGACAATCCTATGGTTGCAGAAGTTCACAAAAACATCGAACGCCATAAGGAACAACTAGAAGTTTGGAAGGCAAAACTTTCAAAAATTAAAGAAGTTCGAGAAGACTAAAATCAAACTTTTAAGCATAAAAAAAGATTTAATCATTCCCATTGAGGAAGATTAAATCTTTTTTTTTATTTCTAAGCTATGCTGTTGTGGTTATTGTAGTTTAGCTTCATTCCAAAAAACATCCATTTCTGCAAGCGTCATATCTTTTAAAGATTTGTTCATCGCTTTAGCTTTTCCTTCTAGGTATTGAAAACGTTTAATAAACTTTTTATTTGTGCGCTCCAACGCATTTTCGGGGTTCACATTTAAGAATCGAGCATAGTTAACCATAGAGAAAAGCACATCGCCAAATTCGGCTTCTATTTTATCTTGGTTGTTTTCGTTTATTTCGTGTTGTAATTCACCTAATTCTTCTTGTAGTTTTTCAAAAACCTGTTGTGGTTCTTCCCAGTCAAAACCTACGCCAGCTACTTTTTCTTGAATTCGACTCGCTTTAACTACTGCCGGCAGCGATTTTGGAACACCTTCCAAAACGCTTGTTTTTCCTTCTTTCAATTTTAGGTTTTCCCAGTTGCGCTTTACTTCAGCTTCATCTGCAACGTTTACATCGCCATAAATATGTGGGTGACGTGCTATAAGTTTATCGCATATACTATTACATACATCTGCAATATCAAAATCATTTGTTTCACTTCCAATCTTTGCGTAAAACACTATGTGCAAAAGAACATCGCCCAACTCTTTTTTTACCTCATCTAGGTCGCTATCTAGAATGGCATCTCCAAGTTCGTAAGTTTCTTCTATGGTTAAATGACGAAGCGACTCCATAGTTTGTTTTTTGTCCCAAGGGCATTGCTCTCGCAGTTCGTCCATTATGGTTAACAATCTATCGAATGCTTTAAGTTGGTCTTGACGCGTATTTTTCATTGTGAATGAAGTGTTATTGTGGTATAATGCATTTAATAAATGAAGCAAATTTATAACGATGCTTAAAAGCTAAATCGCGCATAGGTTATAAAGTAATCGTTTATTACAAAATACCATAAGTTTAATTTTTAATAAAAGAAAAAGTCTTAAAACCCAATTGAATTTTAAGACTTTCTTTATACGTTACAAGAGTATTATTTCTTATCAAGGGTAGTACTCTTTAGGTTTTTCTCCTTTTATGTTGAAGAAGCTTCCGCAATGGCAACCTAATATCAGGTTACATTAACAGTGCTCCGTTTATTCTTCTTCTTTGCTTTCAGCCTTTTTGTCAGAGAAATCTGTATAACCATTTTTAATCAATAAGTTATACCACTGTAGCACTTTTTTAATATCGCTCGCATATACCCTATCCTCGTCGTAGTCTGGTAAAACACCAAAGAAATACTCTTCCAATTCTATTTTAGAAGACTTATGGCTAATAGCTTCTTTTCCATCTTCTTTGGTTGCAATTTTATTAAAGACTTCGCGTAATGGAACCTCTGCTGATAGTGTGTATATAGCAATTTCTGATAGTAGGCTTACATTGTGACGGCCACTTACGTTAATTGTTTTACCATCTAAAAGCGACTCTGCTAAAAAGCCTGCTCTAGTTTGGGATTTTAGTTTATATAATCCAGGTTTACCGGAGATTGATAGCACTTTTTCTAAGCTCATAAAATTCCTTTATTTTTTAATGGTTACAAATATCTTTGGTTTGGTTTAGATACGCAAGTGAGTTAGCGTTTCTTTTTTGCATTTGGAAATTTCATACGGTAATCGATGTTAATCTTCCCTTTTGAAATATTCGTAAGCTTACTTTTTATTAATCTTCTCTTTAACGGAGATAGCTTATCGGTAAATAAAATTCCTTCGATATGGTCGTATTCGTGTTGAATAATTCTCGCTACCATTCCTTTAAAAGACTCCTTGTGTTTTTTGAAATTTTCATCGTAATATTCCATTACAATTTCAGGTTGGCGGAATACATCTTCGCGAACATCTGGTATACTTAAACAACCTTCGTTAAAGGCCCATTCATCACCAGATTCTTCTAAAATTCTCGCGTTAATAAATACCTTCTTAAATGTTGAAACATATTTCTGCTCCTCTTCAGTAAGATCTTCGTCATCTTCAAAAGGGGTAGCGTCTACAATAAAAAGCCGAATCGGTAAATTTACCTGTGGTGCAGCAAGACCAATCCCACGTGCCTCATACATTGTTTCGAACATATTTTCAATTACCTCCTTAAGGTTTGGATAATCTTTTGTTATTTCTTCGGTTTCCTTTCTTAAAACTGGATCGCCGTAAGCTACTATTGGTAAAATCATTCTCTATTATCTATTATTATTTTTATTCAGTATTATGATGGGTGTGTTTTTAATTGCGAGCTTACAAGGCTATTTATTATATAAATACTCTTGTAAAATTATTGTTGCACTAATTTCATCGACTAGCGCCTTATTTCTACGTTGCTTCTTTTTAAGACCGCTATCAATCATAGTTTGAAACGCCATTTTGCTAGTATAACGCTCGTCAACCCGTTTAACTTGTAAATCGGGGAAGATATTTGAAAATTTCTTTAAAAACTTCTGAATTTCCACTTCTATATTTGAAGGTGTTCCATCTTTCTGTTTAGGTTCACCTACCAAGACCAATTCAACTTTTTCTGAAGCTATATATTTCTGCAAGAAATCGATTAATTCAGGAGTAGCAACCGTGGTTAACCCTGAAGCAATTAGCTGCAACTCGTCTGTAATGGCGATACCTGTTCGTTTACTACCGTAATCTATTGCTAAAATTCTTCCCATAACTTCGGCAAAAATAAGCCTTTGTGAATTACTATACTATTATGAGCCGTTTTTTTGAATTATGAAGAGTATATTTGTGGAACTAGTGGTGAGTGGGGAGAAGTTGGAAGTTGGAAGCTAGAAGTTGGAAATGAGAAGTGAGAAGTTGTAAGTGAGTGGTAAGTTATGAGTTATGAGTTAAAGCTAACTACCATAGTACTACAAAAGAGAAAAAGTATAATAAAATAATTAACGATTATATATAATGACCGAACTAAAGACGATAATAGAAAAAGCTTGGGATGATCGATCCTTACTAACCGAATCTGAAACACTTGTGGCTATCCGTCAAGTTGTAAATTTATGCGACCAAGGAAAATTACGTTGTGCAGAGCCTGTAGCCGATGGGTGGCAGGTTAACGAATGGGTAAAAAAAGCTATTGTACTCTACTTCCCTACCCAGAAAATGCGCACTATGGAAGCTGGAATTTTTGAATATCACGATAAAATTCCGTTGAAATCTGGTTATGACGCCAAAGGAGTTCGCGTTGTACCACATGCGGTGGCGCGTCACGGAGCTTATATATCAAAAGGGGTAATCCTAATGCCTAGCTATGTAAACATTGGAGCTTATGTTGACGAAGGTACCATGGTAGATACTTGGGCAACTGTAGGCAGCTGTGCACAAATTGGTAAAAACGTTCACCTTAGTGGTGGGGTAGGTATTGGAGGGGTTTTGGAGCCTTTGCAAGCATCTCCTGTAATTATTGAAGACGATGCTTTTATAGGCTCTCGCTGTATCGTTGTTGAAGGGGTACGCGTAGGGAAAGAAGCTGTTTTAGGGGCAAACGTAGTGCTTACTGCTTCAACAAAGGTTATTGATGTTACAGGAGAATCTCCTGTTGAAACGAAGGGCTATATTCCTGAGCGTTCGGTTGTAATTCCTGGTAGTTTTACCAAAAAATTCCCAGCAGGCGAATATCAAGTTCCTTGTGCGCTAATAATTGGGAAACGCAAAGAAAGTACAAACTTAAAAACATCGCTTAACGATGCTTTACGCGAGTACGATGTGGCAGTATAATTCAGAAAAACATGGGTTTTGATTTAAAACCAATTCATTTCTTAAAAATAATATCGAGTTGCTATAATTAAATATAGCAACTCGTTTTTATTGTATAAATACAGCAGACAACTTAGGTATGTTAATTAAAACCAAAATGAATAGGTATTTATCTCTTTAAGGTTTTAAACCTGTATTTTTGCCAAAAATTAAAATAGATTTATATTATGAGATTTATATTTGCTTTATTATTTGCAATTTCACTGGTTTCTTGTAACGATTCAGCGAGCAATGGCTACACGCTTGAAGGTGATGCTATTGGGTTTGAGAATGGAGATAAGATTTATGTATTCACCTTAGAAAACAAACAACCTAAAGCTGTGGACACTTTAACGGTAACCGATGGAAAGTTTTCGGCTACTTATAATACGAGTGAAGGTTACAACCTAAACTTTTTACGTATTGACGGTGTGAACGGGTCTGTTTTATATTTTCCTGAAAACGTAGATATGAAAGCTGTAGTTTACAAAGATAGCCTACAAGCTTCAAGAGTGAGCGGTGGAAAAGAAAACGAAGCTTATAGTGAATTTGTTGACAAGATGGTTTCTTTAAACAAAGTTAAGCAGGAACAAATGAAGCGATACCGTGCGGCACAGCAAGAAAATGACACCGCTGCCATTACACAGGTGCAAAGTGAAAACTTAAACTTGATGAATGAAGAAATTGAATTCAAAAAAGATTTCTTACGTAAAAACAACAATTCTATTTTCGCTGTAATGTTAATCTCTGAAATGGTTAGCAAAAAGGAATTAAACCCAAATGAGGCTTCCACCTTTATTGACAATCTGAACCCAGAACTTGCCGAAAACGAATTGGTTATTGACCTTAAAAACAACGTTTCGTCTTTAAAGAAAGCGAGTATTGGTAGTAAAGCTCCAAATTTTAGTGCTCCTACTCCTACAGGTGAAATGTTGTCGTTGGAAGATGCATTAGGAAAATATACAATTATTGATTTTTGGGCTTCTTGGTGTAAGCCTTGCCGTGTGGAAAACCCTAACGTAGTAAAGGTTTATAATAAATATCACGAAAAAGGACTAAACATCATAAGCGTTTCTTTAGATAAAGACACCCAAAAAGACAAATGGCTTCAAGCTATTAAAGATGATAAAATGGATTGGTATCACGTTTCGAACTTAAAGTGGTGGCAAGATCCTATTGCGCAGCAATATAATATACGTGCTATTCCAGCAACTTTTTTACTTGATGAAAATGGAGTTATTATAGATAAAGACCTTAGAGGTGCGGCCTTAGAAGCTAAAATTTCAACCTTGTTAGGTGGAGAATAATTTCTAAAAATTAAAAATTAAAAAAGCCTCGAAACTACCTTGTTTTCGAGGCTTTTTTAATTGAAGTACTTTCCTTCTACCCTATTCTTTCTAGTTTAAAAGAAAACTAACATTTACTGAAGTTTTAATCTCCATTTCGCCAGGCGCAATTGTTTCTTGACCTCCACTACTTTCATCACTCATCATTGCAGATTTGTACCTTATGGGCCCAGGTCCAGCATTAGTCTGTTCATTAATTGAAACTGCTTTTCCTACAGTTTGATTTAAAACGCCTGCGTATTCTTTTGCTTTCATCAACGCATTTTCGATTGCATTTTTACGCGCTTGACTTTTCAAGGCTTCCTTTTTTGAAGACGAAAACAAAACGCCATCTATACGATTAACGCCCGTATCTAGAAGGCCACTAATTATGGTTTCGTATTGAGATAAGTCGTATAACTTAATCGAGATAGCTTGATTTGCAGCAAACGTATAGGTTTTGGTATTGTAATCGTAGTTCTTATTTAAATTCATGTACTGGGTTTGAATATCTTTATTTGCGATATTCATTTTCTTCAGAAATTTAATAACCTCGTTTACTATAGCATCGTTTTGCTTTTTTAACGATTTAACGTTTTCACCTGTATTTTCTACACGAATATTTATTGTTACCTCATCGGGAACAACACGTACAATACCTTCGCCTGTAACATCTATAGTTGGAGGAGGAAGAGTGTTTTGAGCCATAACTGCGGTTGTTGTTACTGCTAAAATTAAAATGGTTTGAAGTGCTTTCATATTTTGTTGAATTGGTTTAATAACTATTGAGACTTTAAATTTTCCCAAGTTTATGCATAATGAATAAAATAATTAAGGGAACAGCAAGTAAAACAACAATCCACAAACTTGTAGTAAATAAGCTAGGTACAAACATTAGTGTTAGTGCATAACCTCCTAAAGCTCCACCAATATGCGCATCGTGTCCTACATTTCCTAGTCTTTTTTTCATTCCGAAGATAGAATACAACAAATATGCCACGCCAAATAACCAAGCTGGAATAGCAATAGGTATAAAAAACAGATACAGCCCCATATTTGGATGAAATAATATAGCAGAATACAAGATTCCCATAACTGCACCACTTGCACCTATCGCACTGTAATGAGGTTCATCCTTATGAAAGTAAAATGAAAGTAAATTCCCTGCTAGTAAGCTTACAACATAAATAACTACAAAAAAGGTTACACCAATACTATTAATTACAACGGGAGCAAAAAAGTATAAGGTAAGCATATTGAAAAGTAAATGCGAAAAATCTGCGTGCAAAAATGCCGAGCTAAACATTCTTATTTGCTCTCCGTGGCGTATTCCCGAAATATTGAATTTATACTTATTGAAAAAGGCTATGTCGTTAAAACCTTTCATTGATATAATTACGTTTGCAGCGATAATTACAATTGTAGCGATGTCTATGTTTAACATATATATAGTTGAAAATTTTAAAATCAAAAATACGAAAACCAAGGGTGAAATTAGTTGTATTTAAGCCGAATTGTGAATTTATTAGTAGCTATTTACAAAGCTTCATCACCCTCAACAATTACCGATAAAACTATAGATTCCCGAAGATAATATTCATTTGAAGCGAGAATTCAGTTAGCGTTGCCCTTACCTTACTATATGAAATGATAAGAGGAGTAAGAATAATTAAAAAATCACTTTCAATTTCCTATTTCCAATGTACACTTTCAAGAAATAAATTGAGTAGTTTTGCGGTTTCATTACCTATGCAAAGAATTCTATATATATTGGTTTACCCTATTCTGTGGCTTTTTTCAAAGTTGCCAATGCGTATTTTGTATATAAAGTCTACTGCGTTATTTATATTGGTTTACTACATTGTCGGGTATCGTAAGAAGGTAGTAAAAGAGAATTTGGCCTTAGCTTTTCCCGAAAAAACCCAGGAAGAACGCAATAAAATCACCAAAGCCTTTTTCCAGCATTTATGCGATCTTATTTTTGAAACCATAAAAGCCTTTACCATTTCAGAAAAAGAAATCCGCAAGCGTTTTCTGGTAACCAATGTTGAAATTCTAGACAGCTATTACAACAGTGATAAAAGTATTTTATTAATGGCCGGGCATTATGGAAATTGGGAATGGAGTGGCATTCTAAACAAGCTAATGAAACATCAGGCTCACGCTGTTTACAAGCCGTTAGACAATAAACAATTTGACGATTTGGTTAAAAAAACTCGGGAGCATTTTGGAGGGATAATTGTGAGTAATAGAAAGATTGTTCCGGTACTTTTCCGAAAATGGAAAAAAGGAATAAAAACGCTCACCTACATCCTTTCCGATCAATCCCCTAAACTGAATGCCTTTAAATATCGCGATACTTTTATGGGTATTGATGTTCCTATGTTTACTGGGACAGAAGAATTGGCTAAAAAATTAGACTTTGCAGTGCTTTATTTAAAAGTTGAAAAAGTAAAGCGCGGGTATTATACCGCCACATTTATTCCCATTGCAGATCACCCAAAGACGTATGAAGACTTTCAAATTACACGAATGTTTTTTGACATGTTAGAAACGCAAATTCGTGAAAACCCAGCGCATTATCTATGGTCGCATAAACGTTGGAAACACAGAAAACGATAACAAGTTCAATAATTTATTAAGCCTCTTTTAAAGGACGCTCTTGAAAGTTATGAGCAAGTTAATAATTTAAACTATCCAACGGACTTTTAATTTTATTGAGTTGTTTTTGAGTTACATTGGTATAAATCATAGTTGTTTTAATACTATAGTGTCCCAATAAATCTTGAATTAACCTAATATCTGTCCCGGTTTGTAATAAATGCGAAGCGTAACTATGTCGCAAGCCGTGTAGGCCTACATTTTTTTTAATTCCCGCATTTTTTAATGCTTTTCTAAAAATTGTTTGTACAGTTCCTTTAGAATATTGCCCTCCAAATCTACCTTCTAGTAAGTATTTTTTGGGTTTATACTGAAAATAATATCTTCTCAATAAAGGCAAAATAGAATTTGGTAATGGGACGTATCTATCTTTTTTGCCTTTTGCTTGAGCTATCAGCACTATTCCATCTTTAGAATTAATGTGTTCTAGTTTAAGGTTAACCACCTCACTTACCCGCAAGCCCATACCGTAGCACAGTTGTAATGCTAAAAGGTGTTTGATGTTTGTAACTTGTTTAAAAAGTAAAGAAATTTCTCGTTGGGTTAATGTTTTTGGTAGCGTTGCCGGCTTTTTAGGTCTTGGAATGTCAAAAAACATTTTCTCTCGGTGTAAGACTTGTTCGAAATAAAATTTTATTGCATTTATTTTCCCGTTTAATTTTCGCTCTTTCATTTTTTCATATTTTAAACAATAGAGGAAATAGGACTTAAGTTTTTCTGGAGTAAGCTTTTCTACAGGATAATTATTTAGCAACAACAATAAATGCTTTAGTTCAGTGCAATAAACCCGAATTGTATTTTCGCTATAAGCTTTAAGATTTAATTGGTTTACAAAGTTTAACATAGCTTGCTGATTTACAGGATGAATATTATACAGCAATTTATCTTTATTATTTTTTTTGGGTAGGTATAGCACTTCTCTTACGGCAGGCGTGTCTAACAAATACCAAGATTTATTGGATTGGCTCCATTTAGCCGAAGGAAATCTTCTTTTTAAGGCATTTTTTAGGTGGAAATGATATGGAAATCTAACCCAAATTACGGGTTTATTTCGATGCGCTCCAGGTTCGAATTTATAGTTTTTCAGGTCCATAGCATATTGTCATTTTGTATATCAAACGTTCTGAAAATTAGTGATATACACCTAAAGATATACAAAATAACGCATAGAAAAAACTGTATAAATGCTTATGTATTGGTAGTTGCGTAAAAAATTTGGTGTTCTTTTAGGTATGTTACTAAATTGCGTATATTTACGTGTTGTAGGTAATGCACAAAAAAATATGGAAATAAAAAAAGGAGATGTTGTAAAATTAAAATCTGGAGGTCCAGAAATGACTGTATTGCGAATTATAGGATTTGATAAATCGAATGCTCGGACGTCAATGGCCGATAAAATAATTACGAGCGCTGGATAAGAAAACGGAGATGTTTTTTGCGAGTGGTTTGATAAAACTGAATTGACAAACAAAGTTTTTAAAGCATCCTCATTAGAAAAAATTAGATAATATGTCTTACGGAGTAAATACAAATAATGAACCAGCAATCATCGTGGACTTACCGAATGAATGTCCGTTTTGTCATAATGCAATTTCACCAATTCCGCAATTTGGATATATTACTGAAGGTTACAAAATGGATTTGTTTTTAGCTTGTCCTAAAGATTCTTGTCAAAAAACTTTTATTGGAGAATATGAAGAAGGGAATAATAGAAACTGTTATGAATTCCAAAACAAAGTAACCAAAGGAACTATAATTAAAAAAGGTTTTGCCGATTCGATAAATGAATTATCACCATCGTTTGTGCTAATCTATAACCAAGCTTACTTTGCTGAACAAGAAGAGCTTTTTGAGATTTGTGGTGTTGGATATAGAAAAGCTTTGGAGTTTCTTATAAAAGACTATGCTAAATATAAGTATCCAAATAAAGTAGAAGAAATAGAAAGAAAATTTTTAGGAAAATGTATTTCAGATTTTATTGATGATAATAGAATAAAATCGGTTGCTAAACGAGCAGTTTGGCTCGGAAATGACGAAACGCATTACGTTAGAAGATGGGAAGATAAAGATTTGTCAGATTTAAAAAAACTAATAAAGCTGACTTTACATTGGATTGAAATGGAATTTTTAACAGATGGAATCGAAGATGAAATGCCGGAATAAGCACTACCTACAACAACGTATAAAAATAATAGGGCAATTGGTTGCTTAACAAAAGGTTAGCGCACATTTGCAAAGTCGCCAAATTTTTAAATTTGGCTATTTGAGAAAAGAAAAATAAATAGAAAAATTTAAAAATTCGGCTTGTGTTCAACCGAATGGTTTGCGCTCTTTTTCAGCCCTACTATTCTTATACACGACCGTTGGCAAACATTTAAGAAAAAACAATCATATGAATAAAATTACTACTATAATATTTATTTTTATCTCAATATTCTATTCCTGTTCACAAGAGACACAAAAACAAAATCTAATATTTACTGGAAAATCAATTGAAGATGCCATCAAATTTGAAACAGAAATCAATTCTAAAATTGAAAAAAATAATGCGACAATAGTATTATCTCCAAAACTTTATCCTTTTGTAGATAAATACGAACTAAATAATCCAATACAAATTTCAAGAGTTTTACCTAAAAGCGTCCCTGCCAAAGTTGAGTATTTCTATGATAAAAATTCTCGAGAAATTAAATATGTCTCTTATAAATGGGACTTTTTAAATAAAGTTGACGACAATATACTATTTGATAGAAAAAAACTGAGAGCGTTAATTGAAAAAGAGTGCGGTGAACTCGAAACTTATTCTAATTTATTTTCAGAATTGGAGGAAATAATTAATGACAGGTATAGCAATGGAAAAAAATCTGTGTTACAAGACAAACCAAAGAATAAATTAATCGAGTGGGAAAATGATCTTTCGAAGGGAATTTTAAAATTAGAATTACAAGATTGCAGTGATACTGAGAATTTATTACCAGGATGGTTCCTCGTTAGCTTTATTGAGTATTCAAAATGATTGACAACTCAATATATATAACACATAAGCTTCGAAAAAAAAACGTTTGCCAACAATGTATAAAAAAAATAGGGCAAGCAAGTGCTAAACCCGATGGTTCAGGCATATTTGCGAGGTCGCCAAATCTTTTGATTTGGCTTTTAGATGAATAATATAAAACAAAATGCAAAAGATTTGGCTTGTGAATAATCCGAAAGTTAATTGCTTATTTACAGCCCTACTTCTTTTATACTAAACGTTGTGCGCAAGCTGAAAAAAAATCCGTGAACTAACAAAAATGGAAATCAAAGACTACTTCATAATCGGATTAGGAATTTTAGGCTGGATTTGGGCAATAGTACAATTTCGATTAAATAGAAAATATCAGAAAGAAGATAAAGCAATTGAAAAACGATTTGAGGTATATTCAAACTTTATGAACCAAATGGACGAGATGAGTTTGAATATGCGAAAAGACCCAAATGCGACTTACGGAATTTCAACAGAATTTATGGCTGAAATGCTAACAGGAGATGAAGAGCGTATAAATGGAGCACTATTAAAATTTAATGAAAACCTTTTAGAAACGACAAGGAATTCATTGCAACCAATGATGATTGTGAACTCGGAATTGAATAAACTAAAATTAGTTGCGAGTGAAAAGTTGTTACCGAAAATTGTAGAATATAAGACCATAGTTAACGATTATACAAACGAATTTCAATCCGTTTTGAACAGTTTTTCTTCATCAAATGACTTGGAGTATAATGCAAAGCAATTACAAAGTATCGGACATGAAGAAAGAGGAAAAAGGATGACCGAACTTTGGCAAGAAATTGAACATTTAATGAGAAACGAAATCGATTATTATAAAAAGTGAGCGGAAAAGCCTGCGCACAACAACGTATATAAAAAATAGCGCGAGTCGTTGCTAACCCTATGGTTCGGGCATTTTTGGAAAGTCGCCAAATTTTTAAATTTGACAAATTTCCAAAAATAAAATAATTAGTAAAATTTAAAAATTCGGCTTGTGATTCATCCGAATAGATAACGCTTATTTTCAGCGCTACTTTTCATATACACAACCGTTACCACACATTTGAGAGCAACATTATGAATAGAATATTGACAACCCTTTTTTTTAGTTTTTATGCGTCAATTTCTTTTGCTTCAAGTCCACAAGTTTCGGATTATTTGATTTTTAAAAATGACACAATACCAACTTATAATTTATTAGTTGAACAATATC
>NZ_JAIRBB010000079.1 GCF_022008395.1 Aequorivita xiaoshiensis | reverse complement strand
TAAAAACGGTTCTTGCAGGGTTACTTTGGTAACGCTGCAATCACCACCCACGCTGTGGGCGAGTAGGATATTTTGAGTTTAGGGCAAAAGAAGTTTTGATCACCTCCAATACTATAAGGTTTGCAAAAAAGGAAGGCGGCTGGAGGAGTAAAAACGGTTCTTGCAGGGTTACTTGGGTAACGCTGCAATCACCACCCACGCTGTGGGCGAGTAGGATATTTTGAGTTTAGGGCAAAAAAAAACCTTCATCAAGTAAATGATGAAGGTTTTAAAGGAAGGCGGCGACCTACTCTCCCACAGGATTGCAGTACCATCGGCGCAAACGGGC
>NZ_JAIRBB010000078.1 GCF_022008395.1 Aequorivita xiaoshiensis | reverse complement strand
ACGTTACCCTAACAGATGTTATGGTAAGTGATTTAGTTGGTGGCGTTACTGTATCGGGAGGACCAATCACATTGGCACCGGGTGAAGAAGACACTTCTACCTTTACAGCTATCTATACAATTACACAAGCTGATATAGATAATGGAGCATTCACAAATTCAGCAGAAGCACTTGGTACTACGCCAGCCGGTGCACAGGTGACAGACATCTCTAACAATGATGGTTATGTAGGAGATAACCCAACAGTTATCGAACTTTGTCAAAACCCTGCAATTGCAATTGTAAAAACAGGAGTGTTTAATGACGAGAACGGTGATGACTGTTCAGATGTTGAT
>NZ_JAIRBB010000077.1 GCF_022008395.1 Aequorivita xiaoshiensis | reverse complement strand
GGGTTTTGACAAAGTTCGATAACTGTTGTATCGTCATTATTAATTTCTGTTCCTGAATCATCACTTACTTCAGTTTGATCTGGAGCTGTTCCAGTCGCTGTTGCTTGGTTTAATACTTCACCAGCATCAATATCTGCTTGAGTTATTGCGTAACTGGCTTCGTATATCCAAGTTTCAGTTACATCAAGTTCTCCGTCGCCATCAGTATCTCCACTTATTGGACCTGCCAATGGACCTCCTAATAGTGGGTCGTCTACTATTATGTTAGACAGACTTACATTTCCTTCATTAGTAACTGTGAAAGTGTAGGTGATAGTCTCATCAACATCTGAACAGTCAT
>NZ_JAIRBB010000076.1 GCF_022008395.1 Aequorivita xiaoshiensis | reverse complement strand
GGGTTTTGACAAAGTTCGATAACTGTTGTATCGTCATTATTAATTTCTGTTCCTGAATCATCACTTACTTCAGTTTGATCTGGAGCTGTTCCAGTAGCTGTCGCTTGGTTTACTACTTCTCCAGCATCAATATCTGCTTGAGTGATTGCGTAACTGGCTTCGTATATCCAAGTTTCAGTTACATCAAGTTCTCCGTCGCCATCAGTATCTCCACTTATTGGACCTGCTAATGGACCTCCTAATAATGGGTCGTCTACTATTATGTTAGACAGACTTACATTTCCTTCATTAGTAACTGTGAAAGTGTAGGTGATAGTCTCATCAACATCTGAACAGTCAT
>NZ_JAIRBB010000075.1 GCF_022008395.1 Aequorivita xiaoshiensis | reverse complement strand
TCGTCTACTATTATGTTAGACAGACTTACATTTCCTTCATTAGTAACTGTGAAAGTGTAGGTGATAGTCTCATCAACATCTGAACAGTCATCACCATTCTCGTCATTAAACACTCCTGTTTTTACAATTGCAATTGCAGGGTTTTGACAAAGTTCGATAACTGTTGGATCGTCATTATTAATTTCTGTTCCTGAATCATCACTTACTTCAGTTTGATCTGGAGCTGTTCCAGTAGCTGTTGCTTGGTTTAATACTTCACCAGCATCAATGTCTGCTTGAGTGATTGCGTAACTGGCTTCGTAAATCCAAGTTTCAGTTACATCAAGTTCACCGTCTCCATCAGTATCTCCACTTATTGGACCTGCCAATGGACCTCCTAACAATGGGTC
>NZ_JAIRBB010000074.1 GCF_022008395.1 Aequorivita xiaoshiensis | reverse complement strand
TAATTCCCCATTTTTTGAAATTCAGAATTATGAATTCAGAATTACGAATAATGAAGTAATCTCGCTTCAACTTCTAAAATTTCCTTTCAATATGTATTTATGAACGTATATTTCCGAAGAAATAACTCTCCTTTAAACTTAAATCTCGATACTAAATCTCGATTTCGTAGTCTCAGGCAGACTCCCTTCGATGCGTCGCTCTGGCGACTTACTCAGGATAAACTTCTCGTCTATCTTCGACTTGTAGTCTCAGGCAGACTTCCTTCGATGCGTCGCTCTAGCGACTTACTCAGGATAAACTTCTCGTCTATCTTCGACTTGTAGTCTCAGGCAGACTCGAACTGCCGACCTCTACATTATCAGTGTAGCGCTCTAACCAGCTGAGCTATGAGACTGTGCTTTATTAGAGAAAAGA
>NZ_JAIRBB010000073.1 GCF_022008395.1 Aequorivita xiaoshiensis | reverse complement strand
ATTTATGAAATTAAGAATGACAGTCTATTTGTAAATGCTATTATAGATTGCCATTCATTGGATAACAAAAATTTAATTCCAAAAAACTATATCAAAAAATTATTCGGAGAAAAGGTCAAAAGCAATAAAGTTTTTGTTGACTGGTTTAGTGGGAATATTAGTTTTCCAACTAAAAGAACCGACAATAAGATGATTAATTGGGATGGCGTATTCGAGCGGATTTTTATGCACGAAAATGTCATTGAAATTGAAAATGGCAAAATTTTAAAAATAAGTGAACAGCAAAATTATGTAGATTTAAAAGATGGAATAGATAGGTTAGATAGAGAAAATATAACCCAAGCTATTTTTGACAGAATTAAAAACTATAACTGGACTAAAAAAGATAAATTTGATTGTTCTGAATTATACACAGTAACGATTGGAGAAAAGGGAAAAGTCACTAATGTTATTATGACCGAATATCA
>NZ_JAIRBB010000072.1 GCF_022008395.1 Aequorivita xiaoshiensis | reverse complement strand
GAGCTTTAAATGGTTAGAAATGTATTATGTATATATTCTTTATAGTAAAGAATTTGAAAGGATGTATGTAGGAATGTCTAAAGACTGTACAAAAAGATTAAAGGAACATAATTCTGGTAAGACTCAATCAACAAAAGCTTATATTCCCTGGGAAATTATTCATACGGAAGAATATTTAACTAGAAAAGAAGCTAGAGAAAGAGAAAAATATTTGAAAAGTGCTGCAGGTAGAAGATGGAGAAAAATAAATTTAATTTTGCCGCATGATTAAATTAAATGTCTTTTGTGGCAACTGTCATTAAACACGTTCGGGCTGGGTGCATTAGATTTCGGCTGTGATTGATATGAATTTATAAGAAAAAATTATTTCGTGTTTAAATATTGTTAATGGCCGCGTGGCGCAACTGAATACCCGCCCGAGCCGAACTGTCGTTAGGCACGTTCGGGCGGGGCGCATCAGATTTCGG
>NZ_JAIRBB010000071.1 GCF_022008395.1 Aequorivita xiaoshiensis | reverse complement strand
AAGCAATTTATGAAATTAAGAATGACAGTCTATTTGTAAATGCTATTATAGATTGCCATTCATTGGATAACAAAAATTTAATTCCAAAAAACTATTTCAAAAAATTATTCGGAGAAAAGGTCAAAAACAATAAAGTTTTTGTTGACTGGTTTAGTGGGAATATTAGTTTTCCAACTAAAAGAACCGACAATAAGATGATTAATTGGGATGGCGTATTCGAACGGATTTTTATGTACGAAAATGTCATTGAAATTGAAAATGGCAAAATTTTAAAAATAAGCGAACAGCAAAATTATGTGGATTTAAAAGATGGAATAGATAGATTAGATAGAGAAAATATAACCCAAGCTATTTTTGACAGAATTAAAAACTATAATTGGACTAAAAAAGATAAATTTGATTGTTCTGAATTATACACAGTAACGATTGGAGAAAAGGGAAAAGTCACTAATGTTATTATGACCGAATATCA
>NZ_JAIRBB010000070.1 GCF_022008395.1 Aequorivita xiaoshiensis | reverse complement strand
TCTGGAGCTGTTCCCATAGCAGTCGCTTGGTTTACTACTTCACCAGCATCAATATCTGCTTGGGTGATTGTGTAGCTCGCTTCGTATATCCAAGTCTCTGTTACATCTAACTCTCCATCGCCATCAGTATCTCCACTTAATGGACCTGCTAATGGACCTCCTAATAATGGGTCGTCTACTATTATGTTAGACAGACTTACATTTCCTAGATTGGTTACTGTGAATGTGTATGTAATAGTCTCATCAACATTAGCACAAGCATCACCATTCTCGTCATTAAAGACTCCTGCTTTTACAATGGCAATTTCAGGCTTCTGACATAAGTCGATTATCGTTGGATTATCATTATTAATCTCTGTTCCTGAATCATCACTTACTTCAGTTTGATCTGGAGCTGTTCCCATAGCAGTCGCTTGGTTTACTACTTCACCAGCATCAATATCTGCTTGGGTGATTGTGTAGCTCGCTTCGTAT
>NZ_JAIRBB010000006.1 GCF_022008395.1 Aequorivita xiaoshiensis | reverse complement strand
GTTTAAATATTGTTAATGGCCGCGTGGCGCAACTGAATACCCGCCCGAGCCGAACTGTCGTTAGGCACGTTCGGGCGGGGCGCATCAGATTTCGGCTGTGATTGATATGAATTTATAAGAAAAAATTATTTCGTGTTTAAATATTGTTAATGGCCGCGTGGCGCAACTGAATAGCGCATCAGATTTCGGCTCTGAGGGTTGGGGGTTTGAATCCCTCCGCGGTCACTAATAAAATAAAAAGCTATACATCAATTCAAGTAAAATTGAATTTTTGTGTAGCTTTTTCGCTTTTTTACTAATCCCTTTAAATTCTTATTTTTCATAACCTGCGTGGTTCTGGAAGTGGAACATAATCGTCTTCATCTCCCACCACTTTTGGAAAGGCTTCTAGATTTTGCTCTTTCCAATCTTTCTTAGCTTTTTCAATAACATCTTTGTCTGAGTTCACAAAGTTCCAGTGGATATATCGTTCTTCCTCAAAAGGAATTCCACCAAAAATATAAACTGTAGTATTCGGTTCCATTTCAAAGGAACACAATGTACTATCCTTGGAAACTAGAATTTGTTTAGGCTCGTAATTATAGCCGTCGGCATTGATACTGCCTTCCAAGATATATATAGCACTCTCGCCATAAAGATCCTCTCCAATAGTTATCTGCTGCTTATCCGTGCTTTTTATTTCAATAAAATACAACTCACTGTGTACAGGAACTGGTGAGGTTTTGTCAAAAGCTTTACCAGCAATTAATTTAAATTCTGCGCCTTGTTCTTTCCATTGAGGAATATCTTTTTCTTTTATATGAAAAAAAGTAGGCTCTGATTGTTCTAAATGCTTAGGTAAGGCTACCCAAATTTGAAGTCCGTGTAACGTTTTTTCGGTATTTCTTAAATAATCAGGTGTTCTTTCAGAATGAACCACACCTTTACCTGCAGTCATCCAATTAACAGCTCCAGGCTTAATTTCGATATCTGAACCTAGACTGTCTTTATGTTGAATAGATCCTTCAAACAGGTATGTTAATGTAGATAAACCAATGTGTGGGTGTGGTCCAACATCAAGGTTTTGGTCCTTAGTCATAGTTGCTGGTCCCATATGGTCTATAAATGTAAATGGCCCTACAGAGCGTTTTTTTCTGAAAGGTAATAATCGTCCTACCATAAAGTTTCCAATATCGGCGGCGCGTTCTTCTATAATTAATTCTGTATTAGACATAATTTATTTATTTGTTTAAATGAATTTATAATTTAAGTTTAAGCCAAGACGTCTCTTAAGCTCTCATATTTATCAAGGTGCTATTTTATTGCTTCTGTTTTTATCACTTACAAGATTATTAGCGAATTATAACAAATAATTAATACTTTAGAACTATTAGTTAATTGAAATTACTAGGCGTTTTCCTGAATCTATTTTCTGTTCCCATAAACGCTCTATGTCTTTAATATCACCTTGAACCAATTCAATTTTTAGCTTGCCATCTGCAGCTAACTGGAACATTTCTGGAAGAACTTCTTTATGAAAACCTTCTAAATCTGTTTTTGAAAGGCTTCCAAATCCTGACCCTAAAATTTCAATAGCTGAACTTCTTAAAATACCTGAAGCTAAATTTATATTTTCTCCCGCCATCGAACCTACAGTTACAATTCGCGTTTTGTGTGTGAAATTGTTAAGTCCACCACCTTTTAAAGCAGTAATTGTTAATTCTATTGGTTTTCCCCATAGATAATCAATAACCAAATCGATAGGAGTTTCTTTATGGATATTTTGAATTTCGGCAATAAAGGCTGAATCATCTTGCTGTAAGGTAACAATTTTATGTGCTCCTAAGCGCTTTGTTTTTTCTAAATTCTCAGGATTTCGTCCTGTAGAAATGATGGTTTTGGCTCCGTAGTACTTAGCAAGTTGAACTGCTAATTGTCCCGTTACCCCTGTAGCGCCATTTATAAGCACAGTATATCCAGGCTTTATTTCTCCTCTAACTTTTAGCGCCACAGCACCTCCCAACACAGCATTTGGTAATGCCGCTGCTGTATTAAAGTCGAGGTTTTCGGGAATTAATGTATAGCTATTTTTATTGATTAAGGCTTTTTCAGCAATCATCCCAGTTATACCTTGTGCATAAACTCGAGTGCCATCTTGTAAAAAACCAACGCCATCCATTCCAACTATAGCAGGCATCTCTTTATGACTAGCGTAGTGTTCTCCGCTAGCTCGAATTTTGTCCAGGTTTTTTACAGCTGCCGCTTTTACTTCCAATAATAACTGCTCGTCATTTTCTATTTTGGGATTTGGAAAATCCTTATAATTAGGGGTTTCTCCTAATTTTTCTATTATAGCTGCTTTCATTTTTTTTTGGTCTGGAGGTTTTTAAAATATTTACTTTTAGAAAATGAAGATTAAATTAGTCTTCTAAATATCCAAACTTACCAAGGTTAAAATCGTTGAAAGCTTGAATCAATTCTTCTCTAGTATTCATTACAAACGGACCTTGCGCTGCAATAGGTTCGTTTATTGGTTTTCCACTTAAAACTAATACTAATGCATCATCTGTAGCTTCAATTTCGAAGTTTTCTCCGTCATTTCCCATTAATGCAAAATGATTTGTTGGTGTTTTTTCTTCTCCATTTACTACTATATTACCTTTTAATACTAGCAAAGCAGTGTTGTAATGTGATGGAAAACTAAAATCTGCTTTTCCTCCTTTTTTCAGTTTTGCATTGAATAAATGAACTGGAGTAAAAGTAGAAGCAGAACCTTTTGTGTCTTTGTATTCACCTGCAATTACTTCAATTACTCCTACGTTATTTGGTAAATTATAACGGGCAATATCTTGATTTTTTATCGCTTGGTATTTTGGGTTAGATTTTTTGTCCTTTGCAGGTAAATTCACCCATAGTTGTACCATCTGAAATTCACCGCCTTTTTTACTCCATTCTTCTTCGTGATATTCCTTGTGTAATACTCCATTGGCTGCGGTCATCCACTGTACATCTCCTTCCCCAATTACACCGCCGCCGCCACTGCTATCGTGATGCGCAACTTTACCTTTATAAGCTATAGTTACAGTTTCAAAGCCTTTATGTGGATGCACACCAACACCTTTTGGTTTGTCGGATGGAGGGAAATTATAAGGTGAATTATAATCCAACATTATAAATGGATTCATCCGATGCATGTCTAAACGAAAACCGCTAGGAATAAAATTATGTACGCGAAAACCATCGCCAACAAAATGCGGCTCTCTTGGGCTAGCTATAAGTTCTACTGTTTTTGTTTTCATTATTTCCAGGTTTTAAATTAAATAAATAAAGGTCGGTACAAAGTTTCAGATCGAATAATCGATTTTGAAGCATTAATCTACCGACCTTTAGGATAAAAACTAAAGTGTTTTTATTATTGTTTGATAAACTGAAGGTTAGCGATCAATTTTACTTTATCACTCACTACAATATTACCGGCTTCAGTAACTGCACTCCAGTTTAAGTTGAAGTCCTTACGGTTTATTGTTCCTGTAGCTTCTAATCCAGCTTTAGTTTGTCCGTACGGGTCTTCAGCTATACCATTGAAGTCTACGTCAAGAGTGATTTCTTTTGTTACATCTCTAATGGTTAGGTCGCCAATCATTTTTTCACCGTCAAATGACTTAGATTTAAATGTAAGTTGTGGGAATTGCTCCTCATTAAAAAAATCATCCGACTTTAAATGTGTATCTCTATCTTCATTTTTAGTGCTAATTGAATCAACTTTTGCATTAAAAGCGAATTCTGCATTTTTAAAAGAATCATCTTCTGTTTCTGCAGTAGCATCAAATTCGCTAAAACTTCCAGTTACAGTTGAAATCATCATGTGTTTTACTTTGAATTCGATTTCAGAGTGAGTCGGGTCTAATTTCCAGTTTGTTTTCATCATTATATATTTTTTTATGTTAAACGTAATTATTTGAGACAAAATTACGGTTCATAATTCTACTGTGCATTGATGTATGTTAAGAAGTGATATATCGTTCTTGTTTTAAATAATTAAAGCTTAGTAGATTATAGCGCGAATACCACTGAAAAACTACTGGGTGAGACCGAAATTATCATAATGTGAGAAATATATTTAAAATCGTCATTAAGAAAATTCTTATCAAAATTTATTTCAGCACTTAGTTTTTAAGACTAAGCTCTTTGCGTGTTGATTGTCAATTTGTTATGATTGTTTTTTGATTTCGCTTTCTCATTTTTCATCGCTATCTTTAAGGTGTTAAATACAGTATTATGGAGGAAAATCATTCATTTTCTATAAAAAACTGGAACGAAGACGATCGCCCCCGTGAGAAGTTGTTGTTGAAAGGTAGAATTGCACTAAGCGATGCAGAGCTTATTGCAATATTAATTGGATCGGGTAGCCGAAACGAAAGTGCTGTGTCTTTAAGTCAGCGGATACTTGCTTCGGTAAATAATAATTTAAGTGAACTAGGAAGACTTTCGATATCCGATTTAACGGAGTTTAAAGGTATAGGTGAGGCTAAAGCGGTTTCAATTTCTGCTGCAATGGAATTGGGTAGACGTAGAAGAACTGGTGAAGCATTGGAAAGAAAAAAGATTACTTCAAGTAAATCAGTTTTTGAGTATGTTCAACCAATAATTGGGGATCTTCCGCACGAGGAGTTTTGGATTCTTTACTTAAATAATTCAAACAAAATAATAAAAAGCGTTCAATTGAGTAAGGGTGGAATTACAGGTACTGTGGTTGATATTCGTTTAGCTTTTAAGGAAGCACTGCAAATAGGAGCTGTAGGAATAATTATGGCTCATAATCATCCTTCGGGCACTTTAAAACCAAGTCAAGCAGATATACAATTAACAAAAAAACTAAAAGTTGCTGGAGAAAGCTTAGACATTAAGGTCCTAGATCACCTTATAATTACTGAAAAAGCGTATTTTAGCTTTGCCGATGAAAATATGCTTTAACGCGCTATGTTGTTAATCTACACTCAAAAAGTTACTCCTAGAATTTCCTATATATTCAAGCATATATGTTTGCGGATATTAGGTATCGATATTGCGTTTACTTCAGGTATTGAAGAATTTATTGCACATCAAGGTCCTAAAATTTCATATGGGAAAAAACCAATGGGGAATGAGCTTTTTTTCCAAAGTCACGGACTATTAGAACAACAAGGGATTGAAGCTACCGATATTACGGTTAAGAAGTGGGATGATACTTTTGGGTTTTTTGCAGTCTCGAACATTAGTTCTTTACCCTTTGATATTTTTTCGGCTAGTTTTTATATGATTACTCGCTATGAAGAATACCTCCCCCATGTAAAAGATGAATTAGGACGTTTCATGGCCTCGGAAAGTTTGGCGTATAAAGAAGGTTTTTTGCAACAACCAATTGTCGATATCTGGGCATATAAATTTAAAGAACAACTTTTGGAGGCTTTTCCAAAAATGGAGTTCCCCGAAAAGAAAATTGTTATTCACCCAGTAATTGAAGCGTCACAAACATTTGCCTATAAACAAAAAGGTTTATTCCGAACAGTTGTGGGGTATTTAGGTAGTTTTTTTCGGGCAAAATTTAGAGATATCATTTTACGAACCCAAGTTATTTTAGGGTTTAAACGAGATCCTTTAGATACTTTTAAGTGGATGGTTAATAAATCTACGAGAAGTAATTTTAAACTTACAGTTTTTTTTATGCTAGGAGACGCTTTGTCTTTTAACGAAAGTATGAACACGCATCGGCAAAAGTTTAAGATGCTTATAAAATATGTTTCAGACTATAAGGAGGTAGGATTAATGTTCTCCTTCAATGCGTTGGGTAATTATGAAATGTTGAAAGATGAAAAAAGAAGGATGCAAGAAATTACAAATCGCTCACTTACTAGTTCAATGAATTCGGAGTATCTTGTAAATCTTCCTGATTTATATAGATACTTAGTAGAACTTGAAGTAAAACGAGATTTCACTATGGTTTTTCGTGACACTGTTGGGTTTAGAGCAGGGACTTGTACCCCTTTTCTTTTTTATGATTTGGATTATGAAATTAAGACTCCATTAATTATTCATCCATCAGCAATGACTACATTGGCATTTAACAAGAAATACGCTTCAGATATTGATAAAACAGTATCTACAATGCTCAAAGCGGTTGATAACGTTAATGGAACTTTTACAATGATTTTCTCTAACAAAGACTTTTCTGCCTTAGATAATCAAAAGGTATGGAGAAAAATATTTTCAGAAAAACTACAGGAATATGCACAATAAGAAAATAACGGATGTATTTTTTGACCTCGACCACACACTTTGGGACTTCGATAAAAACTCTGGATTGGCATTCCAACGTGTTTTTAGGAAGCATGAAATAGATATTCCACTTCCCGATTTTTTAAAAGTTTACGAACCAATTAATCTTGAGTATTGGAGAATGTTTCGTGAAGAACGGGTGACAAAACAAGAACTCAGAAGAGGTAGATTGTCAAAAACATTTGATGTATTAGCATTCAAGTATACCATAGATTTAATTGATTTACTCGCGAATAGTTATATAGATGAGTTGCCTGGAGATAATTATTTGTTTAGCAATACCTTTGAAACCTTAGATTATCTATCAGGAAAATATAGACTTCATATTATAACCAATGGTTTTGAAGAGGTTCAACGTAAAAAAATAGATAATAGCGGTTTAAAAAAATACTTCCTAACTATAACTACATCGGAGGAGGTTGGATTAAAAAAGCCTCATCCAACTGTTTTTTATACCGCCATGGAAAAAGCTTCTGTTACTCCCGACAAAAGTATAATGATTGGAGATAGTTTTGAAGCCGATATCCTAGGAGCTCAAAATGCTGGGATGCACACATTGTTTTATAACTATCGAAATGAAGCAGTGAAAAAACCTTTTATTGCCGTTAAGGAACTATCTGAAATTAAGGACTATCTCTAGTAATAATTTAATTTTTAAGGCGTTATGCATAAGTAACCTAAAGAAACTTATGATAAGAACGCTAGTAATATCGATTTCCAGTCTTTTTTTATGCCTTTTTTTTACAGCGTGCGTTAGAGATACCGATTTCGATCAAGCTGAAGATATTTCATTATCTCCAATAATGGAATTGGATTTAATCTATTTCAATCTGCAGGCAAGCGACTTTTATGATACAATTAATGGTACACCCATTCTAACATTGCGGGATACAACCGAAATTAAATTTTTGGACGATAGCACTTTACAAGAGAGTTTAAAACGCGCTGATTTTTATTTCAAATTTACAAATTCTATTCCGCGAAGTTTTCAAGTTGACTTTGAGTTTTTAAGTGAAGAAAACAATATTACCTATGAAACAGGGACTGCCGTAGAGCAAGGAGAAGTTTCAACGCCTGTAATTACTGAATTCACACATATTGTTGAGGGGGAGGCTATATCGCAACTTACATTAGCTAATAAGGTTGTTGTTTCAGTAACTATTCCATCTTCTAACGAAAACCTACAAGGAACGCTTAATATGAAATCCAAAACCACATATTTTTTGGAATATTAATACTATGCGAAATTTTTTGACTGTAATGTTATTCCTAGTAGGAGTATTGGCTATTTCTCAAAATAAGCAAATACTCTATGGTTTTGATGATACCCCACAATCTCTAATGTTAAACCCTGGAAGTAAGGTAATTCACAAAAAACATTATGGTATTCCGTTGTTGTCCCAAATTCACATTAACGGTGGTTCTTCAGGAGTTTCGGTTTATGATATTTTCAATAATGGCAATGATAATATTAATGATAGAATCACAAAAAAGATATTCGAAATGAAGAATACCGATTTCTTTACTGCTACTCAACAATTAGAGTTGATAAACTTTGGATGGAGGGCAAAGAATGAAATATTTTTTTCTGGAGGAATCTATCAAGAATTCGATTTTATAAGTTACTTTCCTAAAGATTTAGCAATATTGGCTTGGGAAGGCAACAGTGATTATTTAGACTATAAATTTGATTTAGGTGAAGTTAGTACTACTGGCGATTTTATGACGGTTTATCATTTTGGAATGAATAAAAAGATTAATGAAAAGCTTACTGTTGGTGCTAGATTAAAGCTCTATTCGAGTATGTTTAGTTATCGGAGTGTAAATAATACTGGAACCTTTGTTACCCGACTTGGTGATGAAAATTCGGAAAATATTTATGAGCATACCGTAGAAAACGCCGATGTAAGCGTTGAAACTTCTGGTTATGCTTCCTTACGGGAGCTTGATGGTCCTAATGAAGTAATTAAAGAAGTTTTAGGTAGAACCTTATTTGGTGGAAATATTGGGGTAGGAGTAGATTTGGGCTTTACATATGAGATTAATGATGCTTTTGTACTTACGGCTAGCGCCTTGGATGTAGGGGCGATTTTTCATAGAAAAGATGTAGAGAATTATCGTGCTCACGGAAATTATACCCTCGACGGAATTAATTTAATCTTTCCAGCATTAAGTGACGGTGAATCTACTTATCCTTATTATGACGATATTGAGGATGAATTTGAACGTGAAATTCCAATCGATACAATTCACAATAAATACACTCAGTTTAGACCTGTAAAAATTAATGCAGGCCTGAGTTTTGGTTTTGGAAGATTTTTTGCTTCAGACAATTGTGATTGCATGAATATGGATACAGGTGTTTTGCACAAACAGAATGTAGGAGTTCAATTTTATTCTATTTTTCGACCAAAAGGGCAACAGTTGGCAGGAACGCTCTATTACAAAAGAAGACTAAACGAGTTTATTTCAGCAAAAGCTACTTATACCGTAGATTCTTATTCTTTTTCAAACGTAGGTTTAGGAGTTTCTGCTGATGTTGGGTCGGTAAATTTTTATGTGGCTGCCGACAACCTTCTTAAATACGGTAATTTGGCAAAGGCAAAAAGTGTATCTTTACAGCTAGGTTTCAACATTATTATTGACGATTAATGACAAGAATATTATTTTTTTTAGCAGCATTATTTTTAAGTGTTTCAGTGAATTCTCAGAACAAAACACTGAGCGATTACAGTTATGTAATAGTGCCAGAGCAATTCGATTTTTTGAACGGAAAGGATTTGTATAAATTGAATTCTATGACAGAATTCTATTTAGAAAAAAATGGATTTAATGCATATATGGCAAATCTTGCTCCAAATGCAAATCGTTGCGATGGTCTTTTTGCTGATGTTGAAAAATTAAAAAGTATAATTGGCATTAAACTTCAAGTAGTGTTGAGAGATTGTAATGGGGAAGAGGTTTTTAGAACTCATGAAGGGAGAACTAAGTTTAAACAATACGACAAAGCATATCAAGATGCATTAAGAAAAGCGTTTAATAGTTTTAATTCGCTTCGCGTTAAGCAAAAAGATGTAGTTCTTTTGAGTGAAAAATCTGCAGTTAATAGAGAAGTTGTTACTATTAATAAAACACAATCAGAGGAGGTAGTATCATCTACAGTAAAGGAGAATACAAATACTACAAAAGAGATTTACATCCCAGAAGCTAAGTTTTCAAATTATTCTTATTTAGGGAAAACCTTCTTGCTACGTAAAACTGATAAAGGTTTTTCACTTTATGAAGAATCTAATAAATCTAGCGATGGACTGCTTTTAAGAGGTACTTTAGTTATAAACAACAATCATTTAGAATATACTGATACTTCAGGTGTAACCGGAAAGGCGGCCTTTGATGCTTCTGGTGATCTTAAAATTAACGATGGAGCTTATTTAAAAGTTTATAAACTTCAAAATTAAAAGTCGTATTTGTCCTTCCAAAGATGTTTTAAATACGTTCTAAGTGAGTTTTCTTTTGCATTATTTCCAGGTTTATAAAACGTAGTGCCTTTTATTTCTTCAGGTAAAAACTCGTGAGGCACAAAATTGCCTTCATAATTGTGTGCATATTCATATTCCTTTCCATAGCCTAATTGCTTCATAAGCTTTGTTGGAGCGTTTCTAATGGATAAAGGGACAGATAAGTCGCCAGTTTGTCTAACCAAACTCTGCGCTTCACCTATAGCTTTATATGATGCGTTGCTCTTTGCTGAGGTAGCTAGATAGATGGCACATTGACTTAAAATAATTCGAGCTTCAGGATAGCCAATTAAATTAACCGCTTGAAAAGTACTGTTTGCAAGGAGTAATGCGTTTGGGTTTGCCAAACCAATATCTTCGGATGCTAAAATTACCATCCTTCTAGCTATAAATTTTATGTCTTCTCCACCTTCAATCATTCTCGCCAGCCAATAAACTGCTGCATTAGGGTCGCTTCCTCTAATTGATTTTATAAATGCCGAAATAATATCGTAATGCTGCTCGCCAGTTTTGTCGTAAAGCACGGTGTTTTTTTGTGCCTTTTGCATAACTAAATCGTTGGTAATTGTAATCTTATCGGTGTTTTCTGATAGAACAACAAGCTCTAAAATGTTTAAAAGTTTTCGTGCATCTCCGCCAGAAAGTCTTATTAAAGCTTCAGTTTCTTGTAGTTTTATGTCTTTCTTTGAAAGAATTTTATCTTCTTCTAAAGCTCTTTTTAGAAGCGCTTCCATGTCATCACGGCTAAAAGATTCTAAAATGTAAACCTGACATCTAGACAATAATGCAGGAATTACCTCAAAACTTGGATTTTCTGTTGTAGCACCAATAAGTGTTATCCATCCTTTTTCTACGGCGCCTAACAGTGAATCTTGCTGCGACTTGCTAAAGCGATGAATCTCATCGATAAAAAGAATTGGATTTTTTGTAGAAAATAAATTATCGCTTTTTTTTGCTTTTTCAATTACTTCACGAACTGCAGCTACACCACTGTCTATAGCGCTTAATGTATAGAAAGGCCTATCTGTATAATTGGCAATAATATTGGCTAAGGTAGTTTTTCCAGTTCCTGGAGGACCCCAAAAAAGCATCGATGGAATCATTCCTGTGCTTAATTGCGAAGTTAATGATCCCTTTGGACCAACTAAGTGTTGTTGGCTTAAATATCCTTCGAGAGTTGTGGGGCGTATTCGTTCTGCAAGTGGTGCGTTCATAGACTTCAAAATTACAATTTTATACTATCGGATTCACTGACATTATATCATAAATTTATTTTGGGATTGTTTTTTGTAACTTACTTCTTAAATATGGAAAACGCTAATCAGTTAAAATTTACGCCCGAAGTTTTTGGTTATCCATTACTGTTTGTAATGTCGATATGGATTGTATTTTGGTTCGAATCTCGCTTTGGAGTAAACTTTAATAAATTTGGTGTATATCCAAGAAATATTGAGGGCCTAAGAGGCATCATATTTAGTCCGTTTATTCACGGAAGTTTAAAGCACCTGTTTAACAATTCCATTCCATTGTTTGTTCTATCTTCAGCTTTGTTTTATTTCTATAGAAATATCCGGTGGAAGGTTTTAATATTTGGACTTTTATTGACAGGTATTGCTACTTGGGTAATAGGTAGAGAATCGCTTCATATTGGAGCCAGTGGGGTTGTTTATATGTTGGCTGCTTTTCTTTTCTTCAAAGGAATCTTCTCTAAACAATTTCAGCTAACCGCTTTAGCCCTAGCCGTGGTCTTTCTATATGGTGGATTGTTGTGGTATGTATTTCCGGTAAATCCTGAAATCTCGTGGGAAGGACATCTATCAGGTTTTTTAGTAGGTCTTGTTTTTTCCTTTATTTTTAAAACAAATCCCATTCAGAATAAAAAATACGAATGGGAAAAAGAGGATTATAATCCCGATGACGATCCATTTTTAAAACAATTTGATGAAAACGGAAATTTTATTGAATTGCCTAAAGAGGTTATTGAAGAGACTATAGAAAATGAAAAACCCGTTGAGCAAATTACCAAACGGGTTAAAATTGTTTATACGTTTAAAAAGAATTCGGATAGCATTAGTGACGAAAACTGATCAAGTGAACATTAAAACTATATTCGGTTAAATCTATTTTATAGTTCATCAATTTTTTTACAATTCAACAATGTAAATTTGTGTGGTAATAGATTATATTTGGGATGCTAACAAGTTTTAAAAGGGAGCTAGAATTACTTATAGTCTTTGGCGCACCACTTCATATAAAAATGCTCCACAAGCTACCGAAACATTTAAGGAATTAATCTCTCCAAGTAGTGGGAGGGAAGCGCGTTCGTCTACTAGTGTTAATACAGATTTAGAAACTCCTTTTCCTTCAGAACCCATTACAATAGCTAAGGGCTTTTTTAAATCCAAGCTATAAACTTCAGAATCAGTTTTTTCAGTTGCGGCAATGGTGGAAATTCCTGAGCCTTGTAGGTAAAAGATTGCATCTTTAATATGATCTACTTTACAAATAGGTATTTTAAATATTGCTCCAGCAGAAGTTTTTACGGTATCCCCAGAAACTGGTGCACCTCCTGATTTTTGAATTATAACGGCATCTACACCTGTACATTCTGCAGTACGTAAAATTGCTCCAAAATTTCTAACATCTGTTATTTGATCTAAGATTAGAAATAGGGGAGTTTTATTGCTTTCCAATGTTTTCTCCACAACACTTTCTAAACTGTGAAATCCAACAGGAGATGTTACTGCCACAATCCCTTGATGATTACCACGAGTTAATCTATTCAACTTTTCAAAAGGAACTATATTTATTGTAACATTCGCCTTTTCAAGATCTTTTATTAGCCCTTCAATTTTATCGCTATCAATTCCTTTTTGAATAAATACTTTATCAAAATTAACATTAGATGATAAAGCTTCTTTAACTGGATATATACCGAAAATAGTATTGTTCTTATCGCTCATTGAGTTCTTAGTATTATTTTTTTAGCTTATGGTAAAATTAGATAAATTAACTGACAAACTGATGCTTGTGATTTTAAATTCAAAAACACTTGTGTGGCATAATTAATATATTGATATAGTTATAGCTGTATAAAAAAAACACCCTTTGGAAACTCCAAAGGGTGTTTAATATAATTCAAGGTTTGTACTAACCTATTTGTTCTTAGTTTTTAAGACCAATTTTTACTTGACCTCCAGTTATATAACCTTCACCTTCTTGTACTGCAAGAATAAAGAAAGTTCTGTCGTCTGGTGAAATTGAGTTGTCAATAGCAGTAACAGTAACTTCAATTTCTCTAACTCCAGCTGGAATAGTAACTGAACTTGGGTATTCGTAGTTATCTGTTGCCGTTGGGAATTCATCAGCAGGAAGATCCACTAATGTAAAAGTTCTGTCTGCGTTAGAAACATCAGATACGTACAATGTTACTGTACCTTCTTTAGTTCCACCTTCTGGTACTCTGTTAATGTTACTAGAATTTTTAGTAAAACCTACAACAGTTGCCTCAGAGTCGTAATCTTCATAAGTTTCACAAGATACTAATAGTACCGCTGTAAATAAAAATGCGATTATTGTTTTAATATTTTTCATTTGTATTGGTATTTAAAAATTAGTAACCAGGATTCTGAATTAAATTTGGATTTAAGTCCATGGCAGTTTGAGATATTGGCATTTGGAATTTATTACTTCCAGCAGCTAAGTTCAATACATCAGAAGGAGCTCCTGATCCATCAGCTAAATCACCAAAACTTTCACGGTCTACACCAAGACCCCAACGTTTAATGTCGAAGAATCTATGAGATTCGAATGCAAATTCTAATCTACGCTCTAAACGGATAGCATCTCTAAGAGCAGTACCTGTTTCTCCACTTGGAGGCGTTGTGTAGCGATTAGTTCTTATTAAATCTAAAGCAGTTCTTGCTGGTCCTTCTTGTCCTAAGTTAAATAAAGCTTCTGCTTTGTTTAATATAGCTTCTTCAGCTCTTAAGATTTTGATGTCTACTTGTCCTTGAGTTCCACCTGGTCTTCCAAAGTATTTGTAGATTACGTTAAAGTCACTTCCATCTTTAGATCCCTCTGCAATATAAGCCTCTTTACGAATATCGTCATTACTATATAATTGGAATAATTCGTAAGAAACTACGTATTCTGGAGTAATAGAATTTAATCCTCCTTGGCTCCACATTACACCAATAGTATTAGAAAGTACTGGTGGCTCGATTGGAATGTGGAATAATAATCCACTTTCGTTTTCGTCTGTCCATATCCCAGGAACATCTGCTCTAGGTGCTACTGAAGCAGTAACTCTGTTTGCTGCGTTAACAGACTCTTGCCATTTACCCATGTATAAATAAACTCTAGAAAGAAGAGTGTTAACTGCATCTTTACCCATACGGCCTTCCCCGTTAGTGTCATTGATGTTTGCAGCAGCTTCTTCTAAGTCAGCTACAATCTGATCGTATATGAATCCTACAGTTTCACGTGCTGGGGTTGCTTTTGGATCAGGCTCAGTAAGATAAGCTACACCTAAACTTCCATTAGCATCACCTGATTGTGTTGGTATTTTTCCGAAGAATCTTACCAAGTCAAAATAAGCTAGAGCTCTTAGCGCTTTAGCTTCTGCAATAAAATTTGCTTTAGTTTCACCTTCAAAGCCAGCAGCCTTTTCTAACAGAGTATTCGCTCTAAAAATAAGAATGTAAGCTCTCTCATACATTCCAGACATTGCTGGTTGTGACGCTTCATATCTAAAGTTGTGGTTATTTGCTCTAGATTGACGTCCAATCTGCGCTAGAGTAACGTTATCTGAAAGTACATCTGGCATGTCTAGCATACCCCCTGCATCACTTCCTCCGTAAAAAGATCCAGCGGTAAGAGTTGAGTATATACCTCTTACGGCATTTTCAAAATCTCTTGCACTTGTATAGGCATTCTCAGTTCCAAATTCGTCAAAAGGAACTTGGTCAAGTTTGTCATCGCAAGAAGTTAAACTTCCCACAACTAAAACAAAAACTGCTATTTTATAAATTAATTTTTTCATTTTTTGCTATTGTTTTTTAAAATTAGAAACTTACGTCTATCCCTAACTGGTATGACTTAGTGTTTGGGTAACTGTATAATGTAACCTCTCCTGGAGCAACAGTCTGCGCGTATGAGATGGTTTCACCAGATGAAATACCTACTTCAGGATCTCCCCAGAATTTAGAAAATGTCAATAAGTTTTGTCCTTGAGCATAAATTCTTAAGCTGCTAATAGGAGTTTTGTCTAAGAATCTATTAGGGAATGTATAAGATAGAGTAATGTTTCTCATTCTTATGTAATCACCTTTTTCTAAGTATTGGTCAGAGTCAACAGCTGCATCAGTGTTAGCATAACGTGGGCTAGGTAGTACATCTGTATCACCTGGTTGTTTCCAATAGTTAAACGCACTTGTAGATCTGTTAGAGTCAATATCGGTTGGATCTTCACGTTGTGCTCTTACAATGTTGTTAATCCAGTTTCCGTATTTGAAGATGAAATCAGCACGAAGTCCGAAACCTTTGTAGTTTAAGTCTGTAAAGAAACCACCTTCTTTGTCAGCTAATGTTGACTTTCCTTGTAACACACGGTTATCACTTTCTGGAAGGTTGTTAGCAGTGTATTTTTGATTGTCTGCACCGTAGTAAAGCGCTTGTCCAGTTTGTGGATCAACTCCTGCGTATCTTACTAAATAGTGCTCGTTAATTTTAGCACCTTCTCTAAATAAAATATTAAAAGCATTTGGAGTAATATCTTTCCCTTCAGGTAAAGAAACAATTTCGTTGTCTAAGAAGATAATGTTACCTCCTAAAGTCCATTTGAAATCATCATTACGTACAATGTCTCCTTGTAATGAAACTTCAAGACCTTTGTTTTGGATCTCCCCTAAGTTACCTGCAATTCCCGTTTCACCATTCACATTTATGATTCCGGCCTCAACAGGAGTAGGAATTATGAAAAGTAGTTCAGTAGTGTTACGGATAAAGTAGTCAGATACAAAACGTAAACGCTTGTTGAACATGTTTAACTCTAAACCAAAGTTAATCGTTTCTGTAGTTTCCCATTGTAGGTCTGGATTCGGTACTTGATTAGGTAGTGTTGAGGAACCTCCAGGATAAGAACCGAATACTACTGTACCTTGAGAAGCATAATTAGGAATTCCTAATCTGTTACCAACTGTTCCGTAAGCTGCTCTTATTTTAAGGTCGTTAATAGCATCTACAGAGAAGAAGTTCTCTTTTGCTATGTTCCACCCAAGACTTCCACTATAGAAAGTACCGTACTTTACATCGTCACCAAAGTTTGAAGATCCGTCTCTACGTACTGTAGCACCCACTAAATAACGCTCATCGTAATCATACTCGGCAAAAGCTCCGTAAGATACCAGTGTTCGTCTTTGTCTACTAGTGTAACCGTCATCCAAAGTAGATGCGTTAGCTTGAGTAGTCAATAATGGAGAAGGGAAACCTTTACTTCTTACAAACTGACGGTTAAACTCGTACATGTTGTATTCGTATAATCCCATGATGTTAAAATCGTGGTTGTTTTTATTGAAGTGATAGTTCAATCTATTACTTACAGTAAGGTCAAGACGGTGTTGTTGATCGTCAAACTTGTTACCTGTAGGGTTATCAGCACCTTCTAAGATAACGTCAAGAATACCTCCTGGCATTGAGTAGCTCTCTCTTCTTTTTGCGTTCCAGTTAGCTGCAACTGCAAAAGTGTAGCTCCAGTTCTTGTTAAAAGTAACTGTTGCATCTACACTACCAAGTAATGTGTTAGTAATATCCTCAGAAGGCTCAGTTAATAAAGCTCCTCTTACTGGGAAACCACCACGCGTTGGGTTGTAAGTTGGGTTACCGTTGTCATCTAAAATAACATCTCCATTTTCGTCTAATAAGAATTCAGTTTCGTATGGGTTGTAGTCTAACATTGCACGGAATGGGTTCTGAGCGTTGTTACGGTCACGTGGCTCATCACTCATAGAGCGAGAGTAACCTACGTTTACACCAACGTTTAACCATTCTTTTGCTTCAAAGTTTACGTTTAAACGTGAACCTAATCTTTCGAAACCATCAATTTGATCAATAATACCAGAGTTTCTGTCGTTTGTTACAGAGAAGTAGTAATCTACTTTTTCAGCACCACCAGAAATAGAAACACTATTATTTTGGATAATACCATCCTTAAGGATTAAGTCTTCCCAATCTGTCTCATTTTGTAATAAGAAATTTCTTTCTGGAGACCCAGGGTTTGTTGCAACACCAGGTAGTGTTGAGTTACCAACACCCATAGCATACATTTGAGCTTCGAATGCCATCTTTTCAGTAGCGTTCATCATGTCGAAGTTTGGTGTAATTCTAGAAGTAGTACCATATCTAGAGCTAAAGCGAACTTTTGCTTCTCTATTTCTGTTACCGCTCTTTGTAGTAATTACAACTACTCCGTTAGCCCCTCTAGAACCATATCTAGCTGTAGTTGGAGCATCTTTAAGAATCGAAATATTTTCGATATCCTCTGGTGGGATACCTGCAAGATCTTGCTCTCTAATTGGCGCGCCATCCACTATATATAATGGAGAAGATGCACCAGCAACAAGAGATCCTGTTCCACGAATACGAACGAAAGCTCCTTGTCCTGGCTTACCGTTAGCTGCAGTTACCTGCACCCCAGCGGCTTTACCTTGTAGCATATTATCTACGCTAGTAGTAGGTGCCATTTGAGAAAGTTCAGTTGCTGAAATAGATACAACAGCTGAAGTTTGCACAGTTTGGTTACGAGTAGAATATCCAGTAACAACAACTTCTTCTAGGCTTGCACCTGGATTTAAAGTAACATTAATACTGTTCTGCGCTCCTACTTTAACTTCCTTGGTGTCAAAACCTACATAACTAAAGGTAAGCGTTTGGCCCACATTAACTGAGATGGAATATAACCCATCAAAGTCTGATTGTGTTCCAGAGCTTGTACCCTTTATTATAACGTTTGCACCAGGCAATGGCAGACCTGTGTCGTCCGTCACCGTACCTGTAATAGTTTTCTGTTGTGCGAAGGTAAGCTGCACAACTAACGCTAGTAGTAGCGTTAAGATTCCACTAAACTTTGTTCTCATTTTTATAAATTATTTGAATTAGCCAACGGCAAAAATCACAATAAAAAGTTAATTACACAAGTATTTACTCCCAATTTTTAAGTTTCCTTTTTAAAGTGAATCCTTGTGTTATAAGGATTTATTAAAATTTTGACGAAACACTGATGTGAATCTTGGTATTTGAAAAATTAAATTCTTGGTTTTCGGTGTTGCCGTTTGCGATATTTAATTTGAATAAACCGGTGTTGGTGTTGATGCCAAGCCCAAATCCAAAGCTGTATAGATTTTGTTTTAAAGTAAGAGTTTGGTTTTCAAAATACCCTAAGTCTATTATGCTATGTACAAATACTTCTTCATTGAATTGATATCTATATTCGGTGTTAATAATTGAAAAGAATGATGCGTCTATGCTGTTTTCATTAAATCCCCGTATGCTATTTATGCCTCCAAAACGGAAAAGTTCATTTGTTAAATAGCTATCACTAATTAAGATGTTAGTAGCGTTTTGTATGAATATTGAGTTTTTAAAGTTTAGATTAAAAATGTTGCTGATAATTGCTTCAATACCTATTTGATCTTCATTGATGTTGTTCTTTTTTCGATTTCCAATTCCTCCTTCAAAACTGAATCTGCTTTTTATAGGGAAAAGCTTTTTGTTTTGAGTAGTTATGTAGGAAGCGCCAGCTGTAAAGAATTTAGATTTAAAATCTTCAACAGGATTGCCAGCAATTGCCTCGTCTAATAGATTGCTGGAGTCGTAGCTTTTGTATCCAATATATGTAGCCGACTTAGGGTTAATTTGATAAGTGGTGCGTACTTGTTGCTCCGACGTGATAAAAGTGCTGTCTCTTTTAAAAATTTTGAGCTCGCCGCTTAGGCCAAAAGGCGATTGGAACAAATACGGGAGGGTGAGCTTTGTTCTGAAGCTCACTTGTTCTTCTCCATCAGCTTTATAATTGATGAGTATTTGTTCGCCGTAATTCAAATTGTTGTTTAATTCAAGGTTTAAAAATCCATTGAAGTTAAGTTTCTGTGTTTTTTCATCTGTAGCAAAACCAAGTATGCCATCAAATAAGTTGTTGTTTTGCTTTTCTAGATAGAAATATACAGTTGTCGAGTCTTTTCTAAAAAGTGCCTCGGGTGATTTTGTGGATGATACAAAACCAAGGTTGTTTAAATTGTCGTTTTGCTTAAGAAGTTTTGCTTTGTCAAAAACTTTGCCCTTTTTAATCCCTGCATAGTGTTTTAAATATGAAACAGGGAATTGTTCATAACCTTTTACAATAATAGAGTCCACAGTTCTTATTTCCTTGTTGTCTACAAAAAGAGATGCTGAGAGTAAATTGTTATCTTCAATTTGGAATCCCGTAAGTCGTAAGCGCGCAAAAGCATTTCCTTTTTGATTCCGTATGGCGGTTAGTTTGTTTAGAGAACTTGTTATTGCTTCAAAATTTACCGTAAAATAGGAGTTTGTAATATTGTTTGAAATTCTTTGTAATTCTGTTCGGGTAAAATTTTTCTTGGAATAATAAATTTTTATTTCATTGTATTTTCGTCCCAGATAAAAAGCAGCCACATAGCTGCTGTCGTTTTTCTTGTTTATTTGAAGAAATTCACTTTCAATAAACCCCATTCGCTGAAGTTTCAGTGAAATAGTATCTGTCTCTCTTTCAATTTCTGAAAAGTTTTGGAACGTTTTTGGAATTTGTAACGAGTCAATAAGGTTTTGTGATATAGGTTTTTCAGTTTTTACAGAAAGTGTAAGCTCCTGGGCGTTTATTCCTAAGAACCAACAGGTATATATATTAAGGAGTAGAAATAGTGTGGTAGCTTGTTTCAAATTTTTAATCTAGTTTCTTTGTGTTTGAATAACTTTAGTTTTCTTTAGAAATTGTTATTTCTTTTATATCTGTATGTTGCTTTGTTGTACTACATATAAATAAGAATACTGCTAAGTGGGTATTTGTAGGCTTTACAATTAGGTAAGCAAAGTGTGTTTACTTATATTGAGTTTCTTTTTTTTATTGAATAACCTTAAACGTGATATGGTATTTAATTGTTGTTGAGTGATTTTAATAAGTTTAAGTTTGCATTCTTCAAAATTAAAGCTTCAACTTCCTATTTCGTCTCTTTTATGAAAAAAAATTGGAAGTATGCTGAAAATTAATTCAGTATGGTTTGATTAGTAAAAAATTTATTCTACATTTGCATCCCCTAAAAATAGGGGTGTTTTATTTTTAAACAGTAATAATACATATTTTATATGCCAACAATTTCACAATTAGTACGTAAAGGAAGAACCAGAATAACCAAGAAGAGTAAATCGGTTGCTTTGGATTCATGCCCACAACGTCGTGGTGTTTGTACGCGTGTATATACTACTACGCCTAAAAAACCTAACTCTGCAATGCGTAAAGTTGCAAGGGTAAGGCTTACAAATGGTAAAGAAGTTAACGCATACATCCCAGGCGAAGGTCATAATCTCCAAGAGCACTCGATAGTATTGGTTAGAGGTGGAAGGGTAAAAGATTTGCCAGGAGTTAGATACCACATTGTTCGTGGAGCTTTAGACACCGCAGGTGTTGCAGGCCGCACGCAACGTAGATCTAAGTATGGAGCAAAACGCCCAAAGAAGTAAAATGAAAACGGTTAATAGCTGATGCTTTATAGCTTAGGTTGTATAATTAGCATTGACGATTAACAATTAACAAAACAACAGATGAGAAAAAAACAGGCCAAAAAAAGACCCCTTTTACCAGATCCACGGTTTAACGACCAGTTGGTTACGCGTTTTGTAAACAACATGATGTGGGATGGAAAAAAGAGTGTGGCTTTTAAAGTTTTCTACGATGCAATTGATATTGTAGAAGAAAAAAAGCAAGACGACGAAAAAACTGCGTTAGAACTTTGGAAAGACGCTCTTTCTAATGTTATGCCTCACGTAGAGGTGCGTAGTCGTAGAGTTGGTGGGGCGACCTTCCAAATTCCTATGCAAATTCGTCCAGACCGTAAAATTGCAACAGCAATGAAATGGTTAATTACATATTCAAGAAAAAGAAACGAGAAATCTATGGCTGCTAAATTAGCTGCTGAGATTCTTGCTGCTGCAAAGGAGGAAGGAGCTGCGGTTAAAAAACGCATGGATACTCATAAAATGGCAGAAGCTAATAAGGCATTCTCACATTTCAGATTCTAAACAATGGGAAGAGATTTAAAATACACAAGAAATATCGGAATCGCCGCGCATATTGATGCCGGTAAAACAACAACTACAGAACGTATCCTTTTTTATACTGGGGTAAACCATAAGTTAGGAGAAACTCACGAAGGGTCTGCTACTATGGACTGGATGGAGCAAGAGCAAGAGCGTGGTATTACAATTACTTCTGCTGCTACTACTTGTAAGTGGAAATTTCCAATGGAAAATGCACAACCATTACCAGAAACTAAAGAATACCACTTTAATATAATCGATACTCCTGGTCACGTAGATTTTACCGTAGAGGTAAACCGTTCATTGCGTGTGCTAGATGGGTTGGTTTTCTTGTTTAGTGCTGTTGATGGTGTAGAGCCACAATCTGAAACAAACTGGAGACTTGCTGATAACTATAAGGTGCCTCGTATTGGGTTCGTTAATAAGATGGACCGTAATGGGTCTAACTTCTTAGGCGTGTGCCAGCAGGTTAAAGATATGTTAGGTTCTAATGCAGTGCCTATCGTATTGCCATTAGGTGAAGAGATTGATTTTAAAGGAATTGTTGATTTAGTGAAAAACCGTGCTATTGTTTGGCATGATGAAACATTCGGATCAACTTTCGACGTTGTTGAAATTCCTGAAGATATGAAAGAGGAAGTTCGTATGTACCGCGGTAAACTTATTGAAGAAGTTGCTGCTTACGACGAAAACCTTCTAGAAAAATATATGGAAGATGAAGATTCTATTACTGAGGATGAAGTGCATGCTGCTCTTCGTGCTGCTGTAATGGATATGAGCATTATTCCAATGATTTGTGGTTCTTCATTTAAAAATAAAGGAGTACAGTTCTTAATTGACGCTGTTTGTCGTTACTTGCCTTCTCCAATGGATAAAGAAGGTATTGTAGGGATTAATCCTGATACAGAAGAAGAAGAATTACGTAAGCCAAGTGTTGAGGATCCTTTCGCAGCACTTGCATTTAAGATTGCTACTGACCCATTCGTAGGTCGTTTAGCTTTCTTCCGCGCTTACTCTGGGCATTTAGATGCAGGGTCATATGTTTTAAATAACCGTACAGGTAATAAAGAACGTATATCTCGTATTTACCAAATGCACGCTAATAAGCAAAATGCTATCGATTTTATTGAAGCTGGAGATATTGGTGCAGGTGTTGGTTTTAAAGATATTAAAACTGGTGATACACTTACAGCCGAAAAGCATCCAATTATTTTGGAGAGTATGGACTTCCCAGACCCAGTAATCGGGGTTGCGGTAGAGCCAAAAACAAAAGCGGATGTTGATAAATTAGGTATGGCTTTATCTAAGCTTGCTGAAGAAGATCCAACATTCCAAGTTCGTACAGACGAAGCTTCTGGACAAACAATTATCTCTGGAATGGGTGAGCTTCACTTAGATGTAATCGTTGATCGTTTACGTCGCGAATTTAAAGTAGAAGTAAGTCAAGGTCAACCACAAGTTGAGTATAAAGAAGCTGTAACTAAAGTTGCAGACCATAGAGAAGTTTACAAGAAGCAATCTGGTGGTCGTGGTAAATTCGCAGATATTGTGTTTACCCTTGAGCCGGCTGAAGAAGGAAAGGTTGGTTTGGAATTCATTAACTCTATAAAAGGAGGAAATGTACCGAAAGAATTTATCCCAGCTGTAGAAAAAGGTTTCACTCAAGCAATGCTTAATGGTCCACTTGCGGGCTTCGAGGTTGATGCTATGAAAGTTACTTTAAAAGATGGTTCTTTCCACCCTGTGGATTCCGATGCACTTTCTTTTGAATTGGCAGCAAAAATTGGTTTCAAAGAAGTTGCTAAAAAAGCTGGAGCTGTAATTCTTGAGCCTATTATGAAGCTTGAGGTGCTTACACCTGAAGAAAACATGGGTGATATAGTTGGTGACCTTAACCGTCGTCGTGGAACAATCTCTAGTATGAGTGACCGTGCCGGTGCTAAAGTTGTCAAGGCTGAAGTGCCACTTTCTGAAATGTTTGGTTATGTAACTACATTAAGAACGTTATCATCAGGTCGTGCTACTTCAACAATGGAATTTTCACATTATGCTGAAACACCTTCTAATATATCAGAAAGTGTTATTGCAGCAGCAAGAGGAACCGCTAACGAATAATAATTTCAGCAATGAGTCAAAAAATTAGAATTAAACTAAAATCTTACGATCACAATTTGGTGGACAAATCTGCTGAAAAAATCGTAAAGACCGTAAAGAGTACTGGAGCTGTAGTAACAGGGCCAATCCCTTTACCAACACATAAAAAAATCTTTACTGTATTACGTTCTCCACACGTAAACAAGAAGAGTAGAGAGCAATTCCAATTAAGTTCTTACAAAAGGCTGTTGGATATCTACAGTTCTTCTTCAAAAACGATTGACGCTCTAATGAAGTTAGAGTTGCCAAGTGGTGTAGAAGTAGAGATTAAAGTGTAATTAAATTTCGAATTCAGATCGCTGAATTTAGAAACACTAAAATGTCCCGAGCTTGTTAGCGACGGAAAAACGGAAAACAAAGTAACATTCGGGATCGAATTTATTTTGATCCCTTTTGTTTTTCAAATAAATATAGTAAACAATCGAAGGAAGGATGTAGGAATCGACTTCTGCATGTGGAATTCATAATTTTTAATTTAATAAATATGTCTGGGTTAATTGGAAGAAAGATAGGGATGACCAGCATCTTTGACGAGAACGGAAAGAATATTCCGTGTACCGTTATTGAAGCAGGGCCCTGTGTTGTTACCCAAGTCAGAACCAAAGAGGTTGACGGGTACGAAGCTCTTCAACTTGGTTTCGATGACAAGAAGACTGCTACTAAAGCTGCTGAAGGGCACGCCAAAAAAGCAGGAACCGTTGCAAAACGCAAAGTCGCCGAATTCAAGTATTTTGAAGAAGATTACAAATTAGGTGACACACTTACTGTGGAACTTTTTACCGAAGGAGAGTACGTTGATGTAGTAGGTACATCTAAAGGTAAAGGTTTTCAAGGAGTTGTTAAGCGTCACGGTTTTGGCGGTGTAGGACAAGCTACACACGGTCAGCACAATCGTTTACGTGCGCCAGGTTCTATTGGAGCTGCATCATATCCTGCGAGAGTATTCAAAGGAATGCGTATGGCTGGACAAATGGGCAACGAAAGAGTAAAAGTAGAAAATTTAAGAGTTTTAAAAGTAGTTGCTGAAAAGAACTTACTTGTTGTTAAAGGAGCAATCCCAGGGCACAAAAACTCTTATGTAATGATTGAGAAATAATGAAGGTAGCTGTATTAGACATTAATGGAAAAGACACAGGTAGAAAAGTTGAACTTTCTGCAGATGTGTTCGGAATAGAGCCTAACAATCACGCAGTTTATCTTGATGTAAAGCAATACCTTGCAAATCAAAGACAAGGAACGCATAAATCAAAAGAACGCGCTGAGATCGCTGGTTCTACTAGAAAGATAAAGAAACAAAAAGGAACTGGTACTGCTCGTGCGGGTAGCATCAAGTCTGGTGTTTTTAAAGGTGGTGGTAGAATGTTTGGACCTCGTCCACGTAACTACTCATTCAAATTAAACAAAAACCTTAAGCGTTTAGCTCGTAAATCTGCCCTATCTATGAAGGCAAATAACAAAGCGATTTACGTTATGGAAGAGTTGAATTTTGATGCACCTAAGACAAAGAATTTTGTGTCGGTTTTAAAGAACTTAGGACTAGACGATAAAAAATCTTTATTTGTGTTGGGAGACTTAAATAATAATGTATATTTGTCCTCTCGCAATTTGAAGGGTACTGAAGTTGTAACTAGCTCACAATTAAGTACATATAAAATTATGAATGCAAACAGTTTAGTGCTGTTTGAAGGTTCTTTGGAAGGAATTGAAACAAACTTAAGTAAATAGAAGCAGGATGAACATCTTAATTAAACCTATAATTACGGAAAAAGCTACTAAAGATGCTGAAGACAATAATGTTTTTGGTTTCGTAGTGAACCCAAAGGCGAATAAGATAGAAATCAAGAAAGCGGTTGAGGCCACTTACGGAGTTTCTGTTGAAAAAGTTCGCACAATAAATGTCCGCCCTGATAGGAAGACCCGTTATACAAAAACAGGTGTCCAAACTGGTAAAACGAATGCTTATAAAAAAGCAATCGTACAGGTGGCGGAAGGTGATACAATAGATTTTTACAGTAACATCTAAGATAACTTAGATCTAATTAGACGAAAATGTCAGTAAGAAAATTAAAACCAATCACCCCAGGTCAGCGTTTTAGGGTTGTTAATGGTTTTGACGCCATTACAACCGATAAGCCGGAGAAGTCTTTACTTGCTCCGATTAAAAAATCTGGTGGTAGAAACAGTCAAGGAAAAATGACCATGCGCTACAAAGGTGGTGGTCACAAAAGAAGATATCGAATTATCGACTTCAAACGCAATAAAGCGGGAATTCCTGCTACAGTTGCTAGTATTGAATACGATCCAAACCGTACAGCGTTTATCGCGCTTTTAAACTACCAAGATGGTGAAAAGCGATATGTAATTGCGCAAAGCGGACTACAAGTTGGACAAAATATTGTTTCTGGTGACTCAGTTGCTCCAGAAATTGGAAACGCAATGCCACTTTCGGCAATCCCTTTAGGTACAGTTATTTCTTGCATCGAGCTTCGTCCAGGACAAGGCGCGGTAATGGCTAGAAGTGCAGGTACTTTCGCACAGCTTATGGCTCGTGAAGGTAAGTATGCAACTATTAAATTACCATCTGGTGAAACTAGATTGGTATTGGCTAATTGTTTAGCTACTATTGGAGCGGTTTCTAATCATGATCATCAATTGTTAGTATCAGGTAAAGCTGGTAGAAGCAGATGGTTAGGAAGAAGACCTCGTACAAGACCAGTTGTTATGAACCCTGTTGATCACCCAATGGGTGGTGGTGAAGGTAAAGCTTCAGGAGGACACCCACGTTCTAGAAATGGTATACCTGCAAAAGGTTACAGAACACGTACTAGAACGAAAGCAAGTAATAAATATATCTTAGAACGTAGAAAGAAATAAGTTATGGCAAGATCGTTAAAAAAAGGACCGTACGTTCATTATAAACTAGACAAGAAAGTTCAGCAAAATGTTGAAGGTAATAAGAAGACCGTTATCAAAACTTGGTCACGTGCTTCTATGATTACTCCAGATTTTGTTGGTCAAACCATTGCTGTTCATAACGGACGTCAATTTGTTCCTGTATATGTAACAGAAAACATGGTAGGGCACAAACTAGGAGAATTTTCACCTACAAGATCATTCCGTGGTCATGCAGGTGCTAAAAACAAAGGTAAAAAATAATAGGCCATGGGAGTTCGTAAAAGAGAAAGAGCAGAAGCAATCAAGGAGGCGAAGAAAACATTATACTTTGCTAAATTGAACAATTGCCCCACTTCACCAAGAAAGATGCGTTTAATGGCAGACTTGGTACGTGGTGAGAAAATAGATAAAGCACTTAACATATTGAGATTTAGTTCAAAAGAATCTTCTCGTAAATTAGAGAAGTTACTTTTATCTGCTATTGCAAACTGGCAGCAAAAGAACGAAGATGCTTCAATTGAAGACGCAGATCTTTTTGTTAAAGAAATCCGTGTGGATGGTGGTACGATGTTAAAAAGACTTCGTCCTGCACCACAAGGCCGTGCACACAGAATTAGAAAACGCTCCAACCACGTAACACTGGTATTGGCAGCTAACGATAACACACAAAGCAATTAATTAAATGGGACAGAAGACAAATCCAATCGGAAATCGCTTAGGTATCATTAGAGGTTGGGAATCCAACTGGTACGGAGGCAACGACTACGGCGATAAATTAGCCGAAGACGACAAGATCAGGAAATATATCCACGCTCGTTTAAGTAAAGCTAGTGTGAGTAGAGTAATTATTGAGCGTACGCTTAAGCTTGTAACCGTTACTATAACCACTGCCCGTCCTGGTATTATTATTGGGAAAGGTGGACAGGAAGTAGACAAGCTAAAAGAAGAGCTTAAAAAAATTACAGACAAAGAGGTACAGATCAACATTCATGAGATCAAAAGACCTGAATTAGACGCGTATTTGGTAGCTGCTAGTATTGCACGCCAAATTGAAAGCCGTATTTCATACCGTCGTGCAATTAAAATGGCTATTGCAGCAACAATGCGTATGAATGCAGAAGGTATTAAGGTTCAGATTTCAGGACGTTTGAATGGAGCGGAAATGGCTCGTTCAGAATCTTATAAAGAAGGTCGTATCCCATTGTCAACTTTTAGAGCCGATATTGACTACGCTTTAGTTGAGGCACACACTACTTATGGTAGATTGGGTGTTAAAGTATGGATTATGAAAGGCGAAGTATATGGAAAGCGAGAACTTTCTCCACTAGTTGGTCTTTCGACTGGCAAAAAAGGTGGTAAAGGTGCTCAAGGACGCGGTGGCAACAAAGCACGCCGTAGAAAGTAATTTTTTAAACAGAAGAAAATGTTACAACCTAAAAGAACAAAATACCGTAAACATCAAAAAGGCCGTATGAAAGGTGATGCCGGACGAGGTAATCAATTAGCATATGGTACCTTCGGTATAAAATCGTTGGAATCAGAATTTCTTACAGCTAGACAAATTGAAGCTGCTCGTATTGCTGCTACTCGTTTTATGAAAAGAGAGGGGTCTATCTGGATTATGATTTTCCCAGATAAGCCAATTACCAAAAAACCTCTTGAAGTACGTATGGGTAAAGGTAAGGGTGCTGTTGAATATTACGCTGCTGTAGTAAAACCAGGTAGAATACTTTTCGAAGTATCTGGTGTACCAATTGAAACAGCTAAAGAAGCATTGCGCCTTGCAGCACAAAAGCTTCCAGTAAAAACTAAATTTGTAATGTCTCGGGATTTCCAAGCATAATTTTTTGAAAGATGAAACAATCAGAAATTAAGAAAGCAACAACGGCAGAACTTCAGGAAACATTTGCTGAAACTAAAAAAGCCTATGTAGACCTAAAAATGGCTCACACCATTTCACCGTTGGAAAATCCAATTCAACTAAGATCTCAAAGAAGAGTGATAGCAAGAATAGCGACTGAACTAACTAATAGAGAAGTGCAATAATTGTACAGCTGAAAGATGGAAGAAATTAAAAGAAATTTAAGAAAAGAACGTATCGGTGTAGTAACCAGTAACAAAATGGATAAGTCTATTGTAGTTGCAGAGGTTAAGAAATTAAAGCACCCTATGTACGGAAAGTTCGTGACAAAGACGAAAAAATACGTTGCACACGACGAGACAAACAACTGCAATGAAGGTGATACAGTAAGGATCATGGAAACAAGACCTTTAAGTAAAACCAAATGTTGGAGATTAGTAGAAATAATTGAAAGAGCGAAGTAATTATGTTACAACAAGAATCAAGACTCAAAGTCGCAGATAATACCGGTGCTAAAGAAGTACTTTGCATCCGTGTATTAGGCGGTACAAAAAGAAGGTATGCTTCTATAGGTGATAAAATAGTAGTTTCAGTAAAAGAAGCTACTCCTAATGGAAACATTAAGAAAGGTGCAGTTTCTACAGCAGTAGTAGTACGTACTGTTAAGGAAATTAGAAGACCTGATGGTTCTTACATCCGTTTCGATGATAATGCATGTGTTTTATTAAACCCACAAGGTGAAATGAGAGGAACACGTGTATTTGGACCGGTAGCAAGAGAACTTCGCGACAAGCAATTTATGAAAATAGTATCATTGGCACCAGAGGTGCTTTAATATGAAAACTAAGATGACAAAGCTTAAAATAAAATCGGGAGATACAGTAGTAGTTACTGCCGGAGACCATAAAGGTTCAGAAGGTAAGGTAATGAAAACATTCCTTGACAAAAACAAAGCAATCGTAGAAGGAGTAAATATGGTTTCTAAACATGAGAAACCTAGCGCTGCTAACCCACAAGGTGGTATCGTTAAGAAAGAAGCTCCTATCCATATTTCAAACCTATCTCTAGTAGATCCAAAATCTGGAAAAGCTACAAGAGTAGGATATAAAATGGAAGATGGTAAAAAAGTACGGTTTTCAAAACAATCGAATCAAGCAATATAGTTATGGCATATTCACCAAGACTTAAAGACGAGTACAAAAGCAGAGTGATCAATGCTCTTACTGACGAATTTGGTTACACAAACGTCATGCAAGTACCAAAATTAGAGCGTATTGTTGTTTCCCGCGGAGTGGGTGCAGCAGTAGCTGATAAGAAACTTATTGACTATTCGGTTGATGAGTTTACTAAGATAACCGGGCAAAAAGCGGTTCCAACTATCTCTAAGAAAGACGTTGCAAACTTCAAATTACGTAAAGGTATGCCAATTGGTGTAAAAGTTACCTTACGTGGAGAGCGCATGTACGAATTTTTTGATAGATTGGTTACTTCAGCATTGCCTAGGGTACGTGACTTTAACGGAATTAAAGCAACAGGTTTTGACGGAAGAGGGAATTACTCTTTAGGAATTACCGAGCAAATTATCTTCCCTGAAATCGATATCGATAAAGTGAAGAAGATTGAAGGAATGAATATTACATTTGTTACTTCAGCTAAGACCGATAAGGAAGCGAAATCATTATTACAAGAATTAGGGTTACCCTTTAAAAAGAACTAAGAGATGGCTAAAGAATCAATGAAAGCCCGTGAGGTTAAGAGACAGAAAATGGTAGCAAAATATGCAGCCAAGCGCAAAGCTTTAAAAGAAGCTGGTGACTGGGAAGGTTTGCAAAAACTGCCTAAAAATGCCTCTCCAGTACGTTTACATAACCGTTGTAAACTTACAGGAAGACCAAGAGGGTATATGAGAACTTTTGGAATTTCACGTGTTACTTTCCGTGAATTGGCTAACCAAGGCCTTATTCCTGGTGTTCGTAAAGCATCTTGGTAAGAACATTAATTTGTTCCAAAACTTAATATAAATTGGTTGAAGGTTTGTTTCGATTAACGGGCAAAAACCACAACCGCAAATATCAATAAATGAATATAGATCCAATTTCAGATTATCTAACTAGGGTTAGAAATGCTGCAAAAGCCGGACATCGCGTAGTAGAGATTCCAGCGTCAAATCTTAAAAAGGAGATTACAAAAATCCTTTTTGATCAGGGTTACATATTGAGCTACAAATTTGATGACGAAAGTACTCCACAGGGTATCATCAAAATCGCTCTTAAATATGATAAGCTTACCAAAGAGCCAGTGATCAAGAAAATTCAAAGAATTAGTAAACCAGGTTTACGTAAATACGCAGGTTCAACAGAACTTCCACGTATTCTGAACGGATTAGGTATTGCTATTGTGTCAACTTCTTCAGGAGTTATGACAGGACAGCAAGCTAAAGCTCAGAATGTAGGAGGTGAAGTATTGTGTTACGTTTACTAAAAAATAGACAAAGAAATGTCAAGAATAGGTAAAAACCCGGTAGCAATCCCACAAGGAGTTACAGTTGATATTAAAGACAACGTAATTACCGTAAAAGGAAAATTAGGTGAGTTATCTCAGGAATACGCTGATATAACCATGAAAGTAGAAGATGACCACGTAATAGTGGAACGCCCTTCAGACTCTAAAGATCACACTGCAAGACACGGTCTATACAGAGCTTTAGTTAATAATATGATTGAGGGTGTTAGTAAAGGTTGGACTAAAGAATTAGAATTGGTTGGTGTGGGATACCGCGCGAGCAACCAAGGACAAAAATTAGATTTAGCTTTAGGTTTTTCACATAACATCGTTATGGATATCGCTCCAGAGGTAAAAGTGGAAACAGTATCTGATAAAGGTAAGAACCCGATTGTAAAACTAACTTCGCACGACAAGCAATTAGTTGGACAGGTAGCTGCAAAAATTCGTAGTTTCCGTAAGCCAGAACCTTACAAAGGAAAAGGTATCAAGTTTGTAGGTGAACAATTAAGAAGAAAAGCAGGTAAATCTGCATAACAAATAGAGTTATGGCATTATCAAAATACGAAAGAAGAGAGCGTTTGCGCATGCGAATCAGAAAAACGGTTGAGGGGACTGAAAGTCGTCCACGTTTGGCTGTTTACAGAAGCAACAAAGAAATATACGCTCAAATAATTGACGATGTAAATGGAAAAACCATTACCGCTGCATCTTCAAGAGATAAAGAGATAGACGCTTCAAAAGTAAATAAAGTTGAAGCTGCAAAAATGGTTGGGAAATTAATCGCAGAAAAAGCTGTTAAAGCTGGTGTTGAAACCATCGCTTTCGACAGAGGCGGTTACCTATACCACGGAAGAGTAAAATCATTAGCTGAAGGTGCACGAGAAGGTGGCCTTAAATTCTAAGTAAAATTATGTATCAAGATTATAAAAACGTAGAATTAGTAAAACCAGGAGGTCTTGACTTAAAAGACCGTTTGGTAGGTGTACAACGTGTAACCAAGGTGACCAAAGGTGGTCGTGCCTTCGGATTTTCAGCTATTGTAGTTGTTGGAGATGAGAAAGGAGTGGTTGGACAAGGTCTTGGGAAATCCAAAGACGTTGCTAGCGCAATAGCAAAAGCTATTGAAGATGCTAAGAAAAACTTAGTTCGTATTCCACTTAACAAAGTAACGCTTCCACACGAGCAAAAAGGTAAGTACGGTGGAGCTCGCGTAAACCTTATCCCAGCTGCGCCTGGTACAGGAGTTATCGCTGGTGGACCTGTGCGTGCGGTACTTGAAGCTGTTGGAGTACACGATGTATTGTCAAAATCTCAAGGATCATCAAACCCACATAACGTTGTTAAAGCAACTTTTGACGCGCTGTTGCAAATGCGTAGTGCTCAAACAATCGCTGACCAACGTGGGATTTCACTTGAAAAAGTATTCAAAGGATAAATATCAAAGCGATGGCAAAAATAAAAGTAACAAAGGTTAGAAGCGTAATTAATCGCCCAAAAGACCAAAAACAAACTATGGAAGCACTTGGCCTACGTAAAATAGGACAAACCATAGAACACGAAGATACGCCAAGCATACTTGGTATGATCAATAAAGTTAATCACTTAGTTTCAGTTGAAACTAAATAAGGAAACACGAAAAAATGGATTTAAGTAACTTACAACCCGCCGCAGGATCGGCGAAAAACAAAGGCAAGCGAGTAGGTCGCGGACAAGGTTCCGGAAAAGGTGGCACTGCTACCCGCGGACATAAAGGTGCAAAATCACGTTCAGGATATTCAAAGAAACTTGGATTTGAAGGTGGTCAGATGCCATTACAACGTCGTGTTCCTAAGTTTGGATTTACAAACATCAACCGTAAGGAGTATAAAGGTATCAATATCGATACTTTACAACAATTGGTTGACGACAAGAAAATAAAAGATGCCGTTGACTTTGAAACCTTATTTGGTTTAGGTCTTGCTGGAAAAAATGAAATGGTTAAGATTTTAGGTAGAGGAGAGATAAAAGCAAAACTGAAAGTATCTGCGCACAAGTTTACTGCCTCGGCAAAAGAAGCTATTGAAGCTGCCGGAGGTGAAGTAGTAATATTGTAACAAAAGATAGGGATGAAATTTATCGATACCTTAAAAAATGTTTGGAAAATAGAAGAGCTACGTAACCGCATCTTGCTTACGTTAGGAATGCTATTAGTGTACCGTTTTGGTGCGCAAGTAGTATTACCTGGAATAGATGCAGATATGTTGGCACAGTTCGCAGGTCAATTTGACACTGGCGGTATTGGTGGTTTACTAAACGCATTTACAGGAGGGGCTTTTGCCAACGCTTCTGTTTTTGCTTTAGGTATTATGCCTTATATTTCAGCTTCTATTGTAGTACAGTTAATGCAAATTGCTGTTCCATACCTACAAAAATTACAGAAAGAAGGAGAAAGTGGCCGTAAAAAAATCAATCAAATTACTAGATGGTTAACTATCGGTATATGTTTGGTTCAGGCGCCAAGTTACCTTGCAGGTCTTCCAGCAATGGGAGTGCCACCTGAAGCATTTGTAATGGGGCAAAGCCTTATGTTCTATGTTTCCTCTGTAATTATACTTGTAACAGGAACAATATTCGCTATGTGGTTAGGTGAGAAAATTACCGACAAAGGTGTTGGTAATGGTATTTCCATACTTATTATGGTGGGTATCATCGCAAATATGCCACAATCGTTTGCTCAAGAATTTGTTTCAAGAGTAATGGAATCAAACGGAGGTTTGATTATGATTCTTATTGAATTGGTTATTTGGTTTGTGATTATTCTATTATCAATTATGTTGGTAATGGCTGTTCGTAAAATACCAGTACAATATGCAAGAAGAACAGCGAGTGGCGGATATGAAAAGAATATTTTTGGTGCTCGTCAATTTATTCCATTAAAGCTAAATGCATCTGGAGTAATGCCAATCATCTTTGCGCAAGCAATTATGTTTGTGCCATCTGCAGTTGCTAGTTTATCTGATAGCGAGTTCGCTCAAGGTGTTCAAGCTACATTTAGTGATATATTTGGCCTTTGGTATAACGTAGTATTCGCAATCTTGATTATTATTTTCACATACTTCTACACTGCTATTACTGTTCCTACGAACAAAATGGCTGATGACTTAAAAAGAAGTGGTGGATTTATTCCAGGTATTAAGCCAGGAAGTCAAACTGCAGAATATCTAGATCGAATTATGTCTCAAATTACCTTTCCGGGTTCTATCTTCCTAGCACTTATTGCAATTTTCCCTGCATTCGTAGTTAAGTTGATGGGGATCCAACAAGGTTGGGCATTATTCTATGGTGGTACATCACTACTAATTATGGTAGGTGTGGCTATCGACACCATGCAACAAGTAAACTCCTACTTATTAAATCGTCATTACGATGGCTTAATGAAAACAGGAAAAAACAGAAAAGCGGTAGCTTAAATGTAATAGGGTGAACTATTTAAAGTGTAAGTATGAGATTTTAAAAAGTTTATTGTACTTTTGCACTCTTTAAAAATCACCTTTAATTTAAATTATAATAAAAAATGGCAAAACAAAACGCAATTGAGCAAGATGGGAGTATAGTTGAAGCGCTTTCAAATGCTATGTTTCGTGTTGAATTGGAAAATGGTCATATTGTAACCGCTCACATTTCTGGAAAAATGCGTATGCATTATATTAAATTGTTGCCTGGTGATAAAGTAAAGCTTGAAATGAGCCCTTACGATTTAACTAAGGCGAGAATAACATACAGATACTAAACAACGGACCTCACAGGTTCATTGAACAATAAATTAAATCAAAGAGAGATGAAAGTAAGAGCATCCGTAAAAAAGAGAAGTGCCGACTGCAAAATTGTACGCAGAAAAGGTAGATTATATGTAATTAACAAAAAGAACCCAAAGTTCAAACAAAGACAAGGATAAGTTATGGCAAGAATCGCAGGTGTAGATATCCCGAAGCACAAAAGGGGTGTAATCGCGTTAACGTATATCTTTGGAATCGGTAGAAGCCGTGCCCAAGATATTCTGAACAAAGCCGGAGTTGACGAAGATAAAAAAGTAAGTGAATGGAACGATGATGAAATCGGTGCTATTCGTGACGCTGTTGGATCGTTCAAAATCGAAGGTGAATTACGTAGTGAAGTTCAATTAAGCATTAAGCGCTTAATGGATATTGGTTGTTACAGAGGTATTCGTCACAGAACAGGTCTTCCATTAAGAGGACAACGTACTAAGAATAACTCTCGTACTAGAAAAGGAAAACGTAAAACTGTTGCTAACAAGAAAAAAGCAACTAAATAAAACCTAGAGTTATGGCAAAGACAACGTCTAAGACTACAAAACAAGTTAAAAAACGTAAAGTTAATGTTGAATCTGTTGGTGAGGCACATATTACAGCTTCTTTTAACAACATTATCGTATCGTTAACAAATAAGAATGGAGATGTTATCTCTTGGTCCTCAGCCGGTAAAATGGGTTTCCGTGGATCTAAGAAAAATACTCCTTACGCTGCTCAGTTGGCATCAGAAGATTGTGCAAAAGTTGCACATGACGCTGGTTTACGTAAAGTAAAAGTTTACGTAAAAGGTCCAGGAAACGGAAGAGAATCTGCAATAAGATCTATCCACAATGCAGGAATTGAAGTAACTGAAATTATCGATGTTACTCCAATGCCGCACAACGGATGCCGTCCTCCTAAGAGAAGAAGAGTTTAATATATAGTAAATATCAATCTGAAGGAATTTAAAAACTAAAGGATCGAGAGCTTGAGGTGCAATTTATTGCGCCTCCAAGTGTTCTCTATAAAAAGACCTTAATTTAGTTTTTCTTCAAAACCTTAAATTAAAAATGGCAAGATATACTGGTCCAAAAACTAAAATCGCCCGTAAATTCGGGGAAGCAATCTTCGGAGACGACAAATCTTTCGAAAAAAGAAATTACCCTCCAGGACAACATGGTAACACACGTCGTCGTGGAAAAAAATCTGAATACGCAATTCAACTTGCTGAAAAGCAAAAAACAAAATACACTTACGGTATTTTAGAGCGTCAGTTCAGAAATATGTTTAAGAAAGCAAACGCTGCTCCTGGAATTACAGGTCAGGTATTGCTTCAAATGTGTGAGTCTCGTTTAGACAATGTAGTGTACAGAATGGGAATTTCTCCTACACGTTCAGGTGCTAGACAACTTGTTTCTCACAGACACATCACTGTAAATGGTGAAAAAGTAAACATTCCATCTTACCAACTTAAGCCTGGAGATGTAGTGGCAGTTAGAGAGAAATCAAAATCTCTTTCAGCAATCAACGATTCATTGGCTAACGCAAGTCACGTTTATGAGTGGATCACTTGGAACGGAGAGAAAAAGGAAGGGACTTTCGTTTCTATTCCTGAGCGTATCCAAATTCCAGAAAACATCAACGAACAGTTGATTGTAGAATTATATTCTAAATAATAAAAAACACAGAAAGTCAATTATGGCAGTATTTAGTTTTCAGAAGCCTGATAAAGTTATAATGGTAAACTCTACCGATTTCGAAGGGAAATTTGAATTTCGTCCTTTGGAACCAGGTTATGGTCTTACCATTGGTAACGCATTAAGACGCGTATTACTATCCTCTTTGGAAGGATTCGCCATCACTTCGGTACGTATCGAAGGCGTGGATCACGAATTTTCTACCATTGCCGGAGTAGTGGAAGATGTTACCGAAATTATTTTGAACCTGAAACAAGTTCGTTTCAAAAGACAAATTGAAGAAATAGATAACGAAACAGTTACTATTTCAGTTTCTGGAAAAGATCAGTTAAAGGCTGGCGATTTCCAAAAATTTATTTCAGGTTTCCAAGTATTGAACCCAGATATGGTTCTTTGCAATATGGATAAGAAGGTAAACCTTAATTTCGAAATTACTATCGAAAAAGGCCGCGGTTATGTTCCTGCAGAAGAGAACAAAAAAGCCAATGCTCCTTTAGGAACTATCTTTACAGATTCTATCTACACTCCAATTAAAAATGTGAAGTACAGCATTGAAAACTTCCGTGTAGAGCAGAAAACAGATTACGAAAAATTGGTTTTCGAAATCCAAACAGACGGATCAATTCATCCAAAAGATGCATTAACTGAGGCTGCAAAAACATTAATCCACCACTTTATGTTGTTCAGCGATGAGCGCATAACATTAGAGGCTGATGAGATTGCACAAACTGAAACTTATGATGAGGAATCTCTTCATATGCGTCAGTTGCTAAAAACTAAATTAGTTGATATGGATCTTTCGGTTCGTGCACTAAACTGTTTAAAGGCTGCTGAAGTTGATACCTTGGGAGACCTTGTATCTTACAACAAGAATGACTTGATGAAGTTCCGTAACTTCGGTAAAAAATCACTTACAGAGCTTGAAGAGTTAGTGAGTGTTAAAGGCCTAAACTTCGGGATGGACCTTGCAAAATATAAATTAGATAAAGATTAGAACAGACTTGAGGCCTTAGACGTGAAATGTTAGATTTTAGTCTCATATCTCACGTCTATTATCTCAAATCTATAAAATTAACCCATCATAGTTTGCTCTCCGATGAACGGATTTTGTAGCAAGATGATGAAAACTAAAATGTCATGAGACACGGAAAAAAACACAATCACTTAGGAAGAAAAACCGCCCACAGGCACTCAATGTTGGCTAACATGGCAAGTTCTCTTATCGAACACAAGAGAATTAACACTACGGTTGCTAAAGCAAAAGCGCTTAAGCAATTTGTTGAGCCATTAGTAACTAAGTCTAAAGAAGATACTACTCATAATCGTCGTTTGGTTATGGCTAAATTGCGTCAAAAAGATGCAGTTGTAGAGCTTTTTAGAACTATTGCGCCAAAAGTAGGTGATCGTCCAGGAGGTTACACTCGTATTATTAAGTTGGGTAATCGTCTAGGTGATAATGCTGATATGGCAATGATAGAGCTAGTTGATTTCAACGAGATCTACAATGTTGGTAAAGCAACCAAGAAGAAATCTACTCGTAGAAGTCGTCGCGGAAGCGGTGCCGCAAAAGCTGCTCCAGCAAAAGCTACACAAGCTAAAAAAGAAGAAGAATAAATGATTTTTTATTCATAAAATAACAAAGGGATAAGCGTTTTCGTTTATCCCTTTTTTTTATACTATTTTTGCAAAGATTTTTGAGAAACCTAATAATTGTCACCCAGAGATTTTCGATGGGTTGAAAGCCTTCAAAAGATGAAATATCAAACACGAAAAAAAGCACTTATTTTATTAGCAGATGGAACTGTGTTCTACGGAAAAGCAGTTGGAAACAAAGAAGGCTCGGCCTTTGGCGAAGTATGTTTTAATACTGGTATGACGGGGTATCAAGAGATTTTTACAGACCCCTCGTATTTTGGTCAAATTATGGTAGCCACTAATGCTCACATCGGGAATTATGGTACTAATAAAGAAGAAGTAGAATCGGAAGGTGTTAAAATTGCTGGCTTGGTGGTGCGTAATTTTAGTTACCACTATTCACGTCCGGCAGCTGACGACTCGCTAGAAGAATTTATAAATAGAAATAATTTACTTGCTATTAGTGATGTAGATACTAGAGCTTTAGTAAATTACATACGAGATAACGGAGCGATGAATGCCGTAATTTCTACGGAAGTAGATAATATTGAAGGCTTAAAAAAGCAATTAGCCGATGTTCCAAATATGGATGGCTTAGAGTTAGCTTCGAAAGTTTCGACTAAAGAACCTTATTTCTACGGAGATGAGAATGCTAAGTATAAAGTTTCAGCTTTAGATCTTGGGATTAAAAAGAATATTTTAAGAATGCTTGCCGAGCGTGATTGTTATATTAAAGTATTCCCATACAATTCAAGTTTTGAAGATTTAGAAGCTTTTAAGCCAGATGGATACTTTATTTCAAATGGTCCTGGTGATCCAGAGCCGTTAAACAGTGCAATCGAAGTTGTAAAAACTATCCTAGATAAGGAGCTTCCAATGTTTGGAATTTGTTTAGGACATCAAATGTTAGCTCTAGCAAATGGAGTTTCTACTTATAAAATGCACAACGGTCATCGTGGTATTAACCACCCAGTAATGAATCTTATTACAGGTAAAGGTGAAATTACTTCTCAAAACCACGGTTTCGCAATCAACAGGGAAGAAGCCGAGGCTAATCCGAATATAGAAATAACACACGAACACTTAAACGATCATACCGCAGCTGGGATTCGTCTGAAAAACAAGCCTGCTTTTTCTGTGCAATATCATCCAGAAGCAAGTCCTGGACCACACGATGCGTCATACCTTTTTGATCAATTTATTGATATAATAGAAAAACACAAGTAGTATAGTACTTAACAATTAACAACTAACAATTAATAACATTGCAATGAGTATCATTATCGACATCAATGCTAGACAGATTTTCGATTCTAGAGGAAACCCTACTATAGAGGTTGACGTAATTACTGAAAATGGATATATGGGCCGTGCTGCTGTGCCATCAGGAGCTTCAACCGGGGAACACGAAGCTGTAGAACTTCGTGACGGTGGAAAAGACTACATGGGCAAAGGCGTTTTAAATGCCGTTGAAAATGTAAATGGAAAAATTGCAGGTACACTATTAGGTGTTTCTGTATTTGAACAAGGTCTTATAGACAAAACAATGATGGAGCTAGATGGTACTCCAAACAAAGGAAACCTTGGAGCCAATGCTATTTTAGGAGTTTCTTTGGCTTGTGCTAAAGCAGCGGCTAACGAATTGGGCCAGCCTTTATATAGATATGTTGGTGGAGTAAGTGCTAAAACACTTCCTGTGCCAATGATGAATATTATTAATGGTGGTTCTCATAGTGATGCACCAATTGCATTTCAGGAATTTATGATTATGCCGGTTAAGGCTAAAAATTTCGCTCATGCCATGCAAATGGGGTCAGAAATTTTCCATAACCTTAAAAAAGTTTTACACGATCGCGGTTTGAGTACTGCTGTTGGTGATGAAGGTGGTTTTGCGCCAACGCTGGACGGAACAGAAGATGCATTAGATACTATTGCCAAAGCTACTGAAAAAGCTGGTTACAAATTAGGGGATGATATAATGATAGCATTGGATTGTGCTGCGGCAGAATTTTATGTTGATGGTAAATACGATTACACCAAATTTGAAGGCGAAAAAGGAAAAGTACGTTCTTCTACAGAGCAAGCAGATTATTTAGCCGAATTATGTTCAAAATATCCAATTATTTCTATTGAAGATGGGATGGATGAGAACGATTGGGAAGGTTGGAAATATCTTACCGAAAAGGTTGGTGATAAAGTTCAGTTAGTAGGTGACGATTTATTTGTAACTAACGTCGAAAGACTTTCTAGAGGTATTTCAGAAAGTATTGCTAATTCAATTCTTATTAAGGTTAATCAGATTGGAACTTTAACCGAAACTATAGCGGCTGTAAATATGGCCCATAATGCAGGTTATACTTCGGTGATGAGTCATAGAAGCGGTGAAACAGAAGATAATACTATTGCGGATCTTGCGGTAGCACTAAACTGTGGACAAATAAAAACTGGTTCGGCCTCGCGTAGTGATAGAATGGCAAAATACAATCAATTGCTCAGAATAGAGGAGCAATTAGGTGAAGTTGCATACTTTCCACAGCAAAATGCCTTTAAAATTTAGATATTTATAAAGTAAATTAAAACCTCGTTTAAGACGAGGTTTTTTTATGTCTACAAAAATGATGTCTATACCCTGCATATTAAGGTTTTTTTAACCTAACTTAATGGGTAAAATTCAAAAAAATTGCTTGAAATTTTGTAATTTAGCGATTCTGAAAAAATTAAATATACACGATACTTTATGGCAAAGATGGCGACCCTCGAAATAGAAGGTAAAAAATATGAATTCCCAGTAGTGGAAGGAACTGAAAATGAAATTGGTATAGATGTAAAAACTCTAAGGAGCAGTACCGGTGGTGTTGTAACTTTAGATCCTGGATATAAAAATACGGGTGCTTGTGAAAGTGCTATTACATTTTTAGATGGTGAAAAAGGAGTGTTGCGTTACCGAGGTTATGCCATTGAAGAACTTGCTGAAAAAGCACACTTTTTAGAGGTATGCTATTTACTAATTTTTGGTGAATTGCCAACTGAAGTTCAGCTTAATAAATTTCATGAAGATATTAAAGCGCAGTCACACGTTGACGAAGATGTAAAAAGAATCTTGGATGGATTTCCAAAAGCTGCACACCCAATGGGCGTGTTGTCTTCTTTAACTTCAGCTTTAGTAGCTTTTAATCCATCGTCTGTCAATGTTGATAGTGAGGAGGACATGTATAAAGCTATAGTTAAGATTCTTGGTAAGTTCCCTGTGCTAACGGCTTGGACATACAGAAAACGTATGGGCCTTCCATTAGACTATGGTGGAGATACACTTGGTTATGTAGACAACTTTTTGAAGATGATGTTCAAAAAGCCAAGTGGAGACTACACTACTAACGAAATTGTTTTAAAAGCGTTAGATAAATTGTTGATTCTACACGCAGACCACGAGCAAAACTGCTCTACATCTACAGTGAGAATTGTTGGGTCTTCACACGCTGGATTATTTGTTTCCATCTCAGCTGGTATTGCAGCTTTATGGGGCCCACTTCACGGTGGTGCGAATCAAGCCGTTATTGAAATGCTTGAAGAAATAAAGGCAGACGGTGGAGATACTAAAAAATTCATGGCAAAAGCAAAAGATAAAAACGATCCGTTTAGATTAATGGGCTTTGGTCATAGAGTTTATAAAAATTTCGACCCACGTGCTAAAATCATAAAGAAAGCTGCGGATGATGTTTTAGAAAATCTTGGTATTCAAGATGATATTTTAGATATCGCTAAAGCATTAGAAAAAGAGGCTTTAGAAGATCCATATTTCGTAGAAAGAAAATTATATCCTAACGTTGACTTTTACTCAGGTATTATATACCGTGCCTTAGGAATTCCAGTTGAAATGTTCACGCCTATGTTTGCATTAGGTCGTTTACCAGGATGGATTGCGCAATGGAGAGAGATGCGTTTAAACAAGGAGCCAATTGGACGTCCACGCCAAATTTATATTGGCGAAAAATTACGCGAATTCAAAACGGTTGAAAAAAGATAAATATTATTTCTAATAAAATTAAAAGCACTTCGGTATAGAGGTGCTTTTTCTATATTTGCTATTATGATAAAGCTGAATATTAACGACGAAATTTCACGACTACGTGCCGTGGTACTCGGGCGCGCAGATAGTAATGGTCCTGTTCCTAAATTGGAAGACGCTTACGATCCAAAATCTGCAGAACATATAAAAGCAGGTACATATCCCAAAGATGAAGATATGGTTAAGGAAATGGAAGCAGTAGCTGCGGTATTTGAAAAATACAACGTAGAAGTTTACCGTCCAGATTCGATAGAAGACTACAATCAAATTTTTACTAGAGATATAGCCTTCGTAATTGAAGATAAGTTTTTTAAAGCCAATATTCTTGAAGATAGAAGTAAAGAAATAGATGCTATTCATTCGGTAATTGATGAAATAGACCCTTCAAAAATAATTGAATTTCCAGAAGCTGCGCATATTGAAGGTGGAGACGTAATGCCTTGGGGAGATTATATCTTTGTTGGAACATATTACGGTGATGATTATTCTGATTATATCACGGCTAGAACAAATATGAAGGGAGTAGAACACCTTCGAAAATTGTTCCCGCATAAAACAGTTAAATCTTTTAGCCTTAGAAAAAGCAACACTGTGGCTGAAGATAATGCACTTCATTTAGATTGCTGCTTCCAACCATTAGGTAGAGGGAAAGTAATTATCCATAAAGAAGGATTTTTAGTAGAAGAAGAGTATGAGTGGCTCGTTAATTTCTTCGGTAAAGAAAATTGCTTCCATATTAGCAAGAGAGAAATGTACGACATGAATAGTAATATTTTTTCGATTTCTCCAGATGTAGTTATTTCAGAAAAGAATTTTACAAGATTAAACACTTGGCTGCGCGAGCAAGGATTTACTGTAGAAGAAGTTCCTTATGCTGAGATTGCAAAGCAAGAAGGTTTGCTTCGCTGCTCTACTTTACCTTTAATTCGTGATTAATACATCAGTGAATTTTATAAAAGTTTGAAAAATATATGAAAGCCATCCAGATGCGGATGGCTTTTTATTTTTAAAATAATATCGACTACAATAATTTTTCTGCTAGGAAAAATGCTGCAATCGAAAAGAAGATTATTATTCCAGTAACATCAACTAATGTTGCCACAAATGGAGCCGAAGCTGTCGCGGGATCCATCTTTAGTGATTTCAATATAAATGGAATTAAAGAGCCTGAAAGAGTTCCCCAAAGCACAATAAAGACTAAGGAAACCGAAACGCTTAATGCAACTTCAAGCCAAAACTCACCGTAATTGTAAAATCCTATTTTTTGCCATAATAATATTCGTAAAAACCCTATAGATCCCAAAATTGCGCCAAGCAGCACTCCAGAGAGTAGTTCTTTTTTCATTACATACCACCAGTCTTTTAGCTTTAATTCTTTTAAGGCCATAGCTCTAATAATCAATGAGGCTGCCTGTGATCCAGAGTTTCCACCGCTTGAAATGATCAAAGGAACAAAAAGCGCAAGTACAACTGCTTTTTCAATTTCACCTTCAAAAATCCCCATAGCTGAAGCGGTGAGCATTTCTCCAAAAAATAAGATAACTAACCAACTCGCTCTTTTCTTTACAAGGTCAAAAAGGGTAGATTCTGTGTATGACATTTCGAGCCCTTTAGTACCTCCAAATTTTTGAATTTCTTCAGTGGTTTGTTCTTGAACTCTGTCTAAAATATCGTCGAAAGTTACTATGCCCACTAATACACCACTTTCTGTAATAATTGGTAAGGCTGAGCGATCGTATTTGTCAAAAATCTCTACAGCGTCTTCTACTGCAGTTGTAGTGGTAATGGCTAATACGTGATGATCCATTAGTTCTGATATCTTTGTATCCGACTCAGCTAGTAATAATTGTCCAATTCTTAAGTCGTCAATGAGTTTGTTTTCATTATCTACGACATAAACAAAGTTTAAAGTCTCTGCCTTTTTTCCTTCTTTTTTTATAAATGATAATACTTCACTAACAGTTTTTTCTGCTTTTGTTTGTATATAATGAGGCGTCATCAAACGGGCTATACTATTTTTTTTATAGCCAATTAAACTAAGGGCTATCTCTCTTTCTTTCGGGTTTAGAAGGTTTATGGAAGTCTTAATAAGATAGTCTGGAAAGTTTTCAAATAGCTTAGTTCTGTTGTCAGGAGGTAGATTGTTTAAAACATCAGATAGCTCTTGGTTTCCTAAAGCTTTAATGATTTTTATTTGAAATGATGGTTCTAAAAAGCGAAAAACCTCAGTTTTTTTTTCAGGTGTAAGCATTAAAAAAGACAAGTTTCTTTCGTCGTTGTCCATATCTCGTAATTGCTCAGCCACGTCTGCTGGATGTTGATTTTGAAAATTTACCATAACTAAATAATTGAAATGATGTGAAGTGTTATTTTTAGTAATAGGAAAGGTGAACTTGCGTAAATATAATCATTAAAGGTAAGAAGGGCTTTAATGTAAAATAGTTTTTAGGCTTTGGTGTTTATCAGTAATTTATTTTAACATAATAAAATTAACTTGTTAATTAGGCATAAGCAATCTCGTAAAGTTAATTTCTATAGATTAAAATATACTTTCTTCTATATAGATTGGATTGTGTGGGGTTACATCAAATTGCAATTACAAATAAATAGTCCTGCAATGGCTTATTTAACAAAAAAACGACCCTCAATTTCACAAAAAATTAGTAAACTTGGCCTATCAAATTTTAACACTTTGAAGAAATTAATTTCCCTTTCATTTATAATGCTGTTTTTCACAGCATTTTCTGCTATTACTGCCCAACAAAAAGACATAACTCTTGAAGAAATTTGGGGTGGTGCATTTCGAACTCAAGGCCTTGATGTTCTACGTTCCCTGAAGAACGGTAAGGAATATGCTGTGCTTAATTATAACCGACAATCTAGAGAATCATCTATCGATGTTTACGATTATAAAAGTGGTAAACAAGTAAGTACACTTTTAAATACTAAAGATTTAAAAGGAATCGATGTGGTGCTTTCTTATGAATTGAGTAAAGACGAATCTAAAATTCTTTTTTCAACAAAGCTACAGCAGGTTTATCGTCGTTCAACATTGGGAACTTATTATGTTTACGATGTAAAAACTAAAGAATTTTCGCTTGTTTCTGCTAATAAAATACAGGAGCCGACTTTCAGTAATGATGGAAATAAAATAGCTTACGGATTTGAAAATAATCTTTTTATAAAAGATTTGAAATCTAATGAAACAACCCAAATTACAACTGATGGTAAAAAGAATAGTATCATTAACGGTATTACTGATTGGGTTTATGAAGAAGAGTTTGCATTTGTTCGTGCTTTTGAATGGAGTGTGAATGGTGATAAATTGGCTTATATAAAGTTTGATGAAACAGAAGTGCCACAATTCAACATGGATGTATACGGAAAGGAACTTTATCCTTCTGCCGATACTTTTAAGTATCCAAAGGCAGGTGAGAAAAACTCTAAAGTTTCCTTACAACTGTACGACCTTAAAAGTCAAAAAACTTCTGAAGTAGATCTTTCAAACTATAATAGTTACTACATTCCACGATTGTTGTGGACGAAAGACAATAATATTTTAAGTGTTCAGCTAAGCAATCGTCATCAAAATGTTATTGATTTGGTTTTTGTAAATGCCTCAAATTATACGTCAAAACTTATTTTAGCTGAAAAGGACGACGCATATGTTGATGTAACCGACAACCTTACATTTTTAAATAACAATAGTTTTTTCTGGACAAGCGAAAAAGATGGATGGAACCATATTTATCAATATGATAAAGATGGAAAGCTTCTTCATCAAGTTACTAGTGGTCCTTGGGAGGTAACTAAATATTACGGTTTCGATCAAAATACGGGTCGTTTATATTTTCAAAGTACTGAAAACGGAAGTATTAATCGCGATGTATATTCTATTTTGCCTTCGGGAAAAAATAAAGTTCGATTAACGCAAAGGACTGGAACAAACCATGCTTCCTTTAGCTCAGATTTTACTTACTTTATTAATACATTTTCAGATTCTAAGACTCCTTTTGTTTATACGCTTCACGAGGCCAAAACTGGTAAGCTATTACGTGAAATTAAAAACAATGACGGTTTAAAGAATCGATTAGCTTCTTATAATATTTCGCCAAAAGAGTATTCTACTATCAATGTGAATGGTGAAGACTTAAATATGTATATGATAAAACCTTTAGACTTCGACGAGTCTAAGCAATATCCATTGTTTATGTTTCAGTATTCTGGACCAGGTTCGCAAAGTGTTTCAAACAGTTGGATGGGCACTAATGACTTTTGGCACGAAATGCTAGCAAATCAATTAGATATTATTGTTGTTTGTGTTGATGGGCGTGGAACGGGATTCAAAGGACGTGATTTCAAAAAAATGACTCAAAAAGAATTGGGTAAGTATGAAGTTGAAGATCAGATCGATGCAGCAAAAAAGCTAGGTAGTTTACCATACATCGATTCTTCTAGAACTGGAATTTGGGGATGGAGCTATGGTGGATTTATGTCGTCTAACGCATTGTTTCAAGCACCAGAAACATTTGAAATGGCTATTGCTGTTGCCCCGGTTACAAGCTGGAGATTCTACGATTCTATCTATACAGAGCGTTATATGCAAACTCCACAGGAGAATGCATCTGGTTACGATGATAACTCACCGCTTTCTCACGTAGACGGACTACAAGGAAAATATTTATTAATTCACGGAAGTGCAGATGATAATGTGCACGTACAAAATGCAATGCGCTTAATTGAAGAACTGGTGCAAGCCAATAAACAATTTGACTGGCGTATTTACCCAGATAAAAACCACGGTATATATGGAGGAAACACTCGTTTGCACCTGTATACTTTAATGACTGAATATATTAAAAATAATCTTTAAAAAACTTAACAGTTTTATCTTATGAGCCAAGAAAATGACCCTCAGTTAATAGCGCATTTAGCTAAAAAAGGTGTTGATAATAAAATGGTGATGGGCCATCCAGCAGGATTGTTCATCTTGTTTTTCACAGAGATGTGGGAACGCTTTAGCTATTACGGAATGCGTGCGTTATTGACGGTATTCTTAATTACAGAAATAGCCAAAGGAGGTTGGGAATGGACGAATGCTGATGCTATGCAGCTTTATGCTTGGTACACAGGTTTAGTTTACTTAACACCACTTATTGGTGGTATAATTGCCGATAAATTTACTGGATTTAGAAAAGCTATTTTATTAGGTGCATTAATTATGACCTTAGGTCACCTTTCTATGGCCTTCGAAATGATAGACCCAACATTCTTCTATATAGGTCTAGTGCTTATGATAGTAGGTAATGGTATGTTTAAGCCGAATATCTCTTCAATGGTTGGAAACTTATATCCAGATTCAAGTACTAAAAAAGATGCGGGATATACCATTTTTTATATGGGTATTAATGCAGGAGCATTTTTAGGAATGCTATTATGCGGATATATAGGTGAAAAAGTAGGTTGGCATTATGGATTTGGTCTAGCGGGTGTATTTATGCTATTCGGTATGCTGCAATTTTATTTTGGACGTAAAATATTCGGAATAATAGGTGAAGAACCAGGAACACATACTCAAGCTGAATTAGATGCAATGGCTGGTGGAGCAGATGAGGAAGAAGAAACAGCTCCACATATTGTAAGAGATAGATTAATAGTTGTGGGTGTATTAATGGTTGCAAGTATGTTCTTCTTCTTTGCATTTGAGCAAGCCGGAGGGTCTATGACCGTTTTTGCTAAAGACTATACACAAAGAGTATTAGAGGGAAGTACAGGAACCATCTTTAAATGGGTGGATGCCATCTTAACAATTTTCCCAATCATGATTGTGTCTTGGGTACTATATGGCTTAGGTAAGAAGATCTTCAAAGCGTACCCTTTAACTATTACTTTTACAGCAATATCATTCATTATTATATGGATTTTAGGGGTTTGGAAAGTTTATAGAGAATTCAGTTTAGAGCATACTGAAGTTACGGTATCTTGGTTTCAAATCTTAAACTCCTTTTTTATTATCACATTAGCTTCATCTTTCAGTAAGCTGTGGGAAAAAATATGGAATCCTTCAGGTCCAGTTAAGTTCGCAATGGGGTTAGCATTAGTAGGAGTTGGTTTCGTGGTGTTATCTGTGGGTGCTAACAGTATTCCTCAAGGAGCTGAAACAGCATCAGTTAGTATGATTTGGCTAATCTTAGCTTATTTCTTCCACACAACAGGTGAGCTTTGTTTAAGTCCAGTAGGCTTGTCGTATGTTTCTAAATTATCGCCTAAACGACTAGCAGGTTTATTATTTGGTCTGTGGTTTACAGCTTCTGCAATTGCCAACTTTATTGCTGGTATGACAGGCTCTTATATCGATAAAATTTCAGAAACATATTCTATGTCTACTTTCTTTTTAATAATTGCTGCTATCCCAATTGCGGCAGCAGTATTATTATTGCTATTCAACCCGAAATTAAAGAAAATGATGCATGGTATAAACTAACTCTTTTCGAATATCGATGAATTGAATTAAGTAAACCTGAACATAAAACAGAAAGTAAGAAATAATTTTTTAAATATAAACTATTACTATGTCAGACGCACTTCAATACCAAAAGCAGAAAGAACTATTTGGTCACCCAGTAGGACTTTACATCTTGTTTTTTACCGAAATGTGGGAACGTTTTTCTTATTATGGGATGCGTGCATTATTAACGTTGTATTTAGTACAAAAAACAACTGGTGATAACCCTGGCTTAGGTTGGTTAGATTCAGAATCTATTATGCTTTATGGGTGGTACACAATGTTGGTTTATGTAATGTCCATACCTGGAGGGATTATTGCCGATAGATATTTAGGACAGAAGAGAGCCGTTTTGTATGGCGCAATAATTTTATGTCTTGGTCATGGTGTTCTTGCTTTTGATGCTTATTGGGCCTTTTTTACAGGGCTTAGTTTAATAGTACTTGGTGTAGGCTTGTTAAAGCCAAATATTTCAACTATGGTTGGGGGTCTGTACAAGCAAGGAGATATTAGAAGGGATAAGGGATTTAGTATTTTTTATATCGGTATAAATTTAGGTTCATTATTGGCTACATTTATTGTTGGTTATGTTGGTGAGGAAATTAATTGGCATTATGGATTTGGATTAGCTGGAATTGCAATGGTCTTGGGCTTATTGGTTTATTTATATGGTCAAAGATATTTGGAACACGTAGGTAATAAACCAACTCAGGCAGAAAAAGAGGGAGATATATCTTATGCAAGTTTATTAGGAAAGTTAAGAAGCTCTCCTTTACAATTGGGTATTGTTATTTTAATAGTTTTTTATGCAATTTATGCAGGATTTACTTATGAAGGAATTGATAACTGGGGTTATACTGCATTATATATATTTATAGCACTAGTTGCAGGTGTATTAATGATGATTTATAAAACACTTGATACTAAAATATTAAAGGATAGGTTTTTAGTGTTACTTCTATCTTTTTTATTAGTAATAGTGTTTTGGGGCGCTTTTGAACAAGCTGGTGGTTTAATGAGTATATACACCAAGACAAAAACTGATAGAATGCTATTTGGTATGGAGATACCAGCAACTTGGTTTCAAAGCTTAAATGCAGGTTTCATAATTTTATTTGCTACAGTAGTGGCTGGATATTGGGCAAAACGAAAACTAAAAGGAAAAGAGGCCTCTTCTATTTTTAAAATGGCAATCGGGACTATGATAATGGGACTAGGTTTCGTATTTATGATTTTTGCTGCTAGACAATACAATATTGAAGGTAGCTCTGCAATGTACTGGTTAGTTTTAGCATACTTGTTTCATACTATTGGTGAGTTATGCTCTTCTCCTGTTGCATTGTCGTTCATTACTAAGTTAGCACCTGTAAAATACGCTTCATTAATGATGGGTGTTTATTTTGCTGCCACTGGTTTAGGAAATAAAGTTGCTGGAATTGTTGGTGAAAAAGCATCGGAATTTGGAGAATATTCAGTCTTTGCTGGAATAACAATATTTACTGTACTAATAGGAGTTCTGGTTATAGCACTTTTAAAACCGTTAAAGCGATTAACCCACGGAGCAGAAGATAATGAACGCGAAATATTGGAACAAGAACAGTACGAACTTGCAAATGAAGATATCAAATCAAGTAATTAATTTTTAGCGAGTTATTTAAACCAAACTACATACAAATGAAAACGGATATTGAAAATTTATTTAAAGACACTGTTTTAGGGCATCCAGTTGGATTGTTTATTTTATTCTTTACTGAGATGTGGGAGCGTTTTTCCTTTTATGGAATGCGTATTCTATTGATATTGTTTTTAACAGCTCCTTTAATGAGTGATAACCCTGGTTGGGATTGGCCTCGTGAACACGCCTTGTCTTTAATAGGTACCTATGCTTCCCTGTTATATCTAACGCCAATTATTGGTGGTTGGATAGCCGATAAATTTACAGGGTATAGAATCGCTGTTGTAATTGGGTGTATTGTAATGACACTTGGTCACGCCGCAATGGCATTAGAAACAACAGCTTCATTTTATTTAGGCTTGGCACTATTAGTAATTGGAACTGGTTTCTTTAAGCCGAATATTACTTCTATTATTTCTGAAATGTATAAAACCCGTGAATCCAAAAAAGATGGTGCTTACACTATTTTCTATATGGGAGTAAACGCAGGTGCATTTTTCGGGATGATGTTATGTGGTTACCTAGCTGAAAATTACGGATGGGCTTACGGTTTTGGTTTAGCAGGAATATTTATGTTTCTTGGAATGCTTCAATTTATATTAGCTCATAAAATCTTCGGAAAAGTTGGAGCTAGACCTTCAAAGAAAAAAGATATAGTTTTAAATGTAGATGAAGATGCAGATAAAGAAGAAGTTGAAGAGGAAGTAGAAGCAGCTATAAAACTTAACCCCTTTACTACTTTCGATTATGTTTTAATAGTGCTATCATCTATTGGTGGTTTATTGTATCTGTTTAATGATCCATTAGATACGATATATTCTAGTTCCTTAGTTCCATTCGAAGTAGGAGGTATGAGTGGTACAAATGTGGTTGTTTTAGCAGCACTGGCAATGTTCTTAGTTTTATTAATTACACGTATCGCACGTTACCTACCTATAGTTAGAGATAGATTAATTGCAGTTACAATTTTCGCGCTTTTCACAGTGTTTTTCTTTGCTTTCTTTGAGCAATCATTAGGATCGATGACCTTGTTTGCGAGCGATTATACCGATAGAAACTTAGAAGGAAATGCAGCTATAATTTTTAAAATAGTCGATGGGCTATTAACTACAATTCCTTTAATTATTATAACCTATGTGATTGTATTAATATTTAAAAAGACGTTTACCAAAATTGGTGCCTCTAATATAGTTTTAGCAATAGCTTTTATCCTAGTTTGGGCATTGGTATTATACCGTATTTACGATAAAGCTTTTTCAGAAGAATTAAAAGTAGATGCTACTTGGTTCGGAATTTTAAACTCATTTTTCATCATTACTTTGGCACCTGTATTCTCAAAATGGTGGGAAAGTAAATACAATCCGAGTGCTGCAATGAAGTATGGAATTGGATTAGTTTTACTAGGTCTTGGGTTTGCTATTCTATCGTACGGAGCATCCGATATTCCTCCTGGAGCGAGAACAGCTTCTGTAAGTATGATTTTCTTAATTTTAGCATATCTGTTCCACACTATGGGAGAACTATGTCTTTCCCCATTAGGACTTTCATACCTGAGTAAATTAGTGCCTGCACGTATGATAGGTTTTATGTTCGGAGTTTGGTACTTAGCAATTGCTGTAGGGCAAAAAGCTGCAAACACTATGGGAGGTATGATTGACAAAATTTCTGAGGAGTATTCTTTAGGGACCTTCTTCTTGATTTTTGCAGTTGTTCCAATTATTGTTGGATTTATAGCAATGCTCTTAAACCCCGTATTGAAAAAATTAATGCACGGAATTCGTTAATTCATATCTGTTAATTTATAAAAAAACGTTCCATTTTGTGGAACGTTTTTTGTTTCTTTACTTTTGAATTACTAAAAAAATTTTGATGAGAAATATTTTAATAATTGTTTTCCTGTTTACCCTAGGTAGTGTTAATGCTCAAAAGATAAATTGGATGACAATGAATGAAGCTTTAGCCGCCCAACAAGAAAATCCGAAAAAGATTTTTATGGATGTTTATACCACTTGGTGTGGTCCTTGTAAAATGCTGGACAAAAATACATTTAGCGATAAAAGTGTAATAGAGTATATTAACAAAAACTATTATGCAGTAAAATTTAATGCCGAAGGTACAGAAGAGATAAAGTATAAAGATTTTACATATACTAACCCTAACTATAACCCAAATAGAAAAGGTAGAAACTCACAGCATTTATTTGCTCACGCACTTAAAGTTAATGCTTATCCAACAGTAGTTTTCTTTAAGGAAGATGGTGAGTTAATTCAAGCGGTGCCAGGATACAGAACACCAAAACAATTGGAGATATTTCTTAAAATGATTCAAAGTGATGATTATTTAAAAATTACAACTGCTTCGGCTTGGGAAGAATATCAAAAGAATTTTAAATATACATTTTAGAATAACCCTTAAGTTTCATATTCGAGTTATTCTAATAGGAAAGCTCCTTCTTTAGCTGTATGGCTAAATGGGAGCTTTTTTAATTTACAAGTTTCCTCCCATCTATTAACATAACTGTGGTAATTGCTTCCATCGGCAATAATTTGTCTTGGATTAATACTGTCGATAAGCCTATTGAGGTTTATTTTCGGGCTATTGGATAAAATAATAGTATGAATGTTTTCGTGCTTTGGATAAACACCTAAGCTATCGATTATCAATATTTTTTTGTCTTTATATTTAAAAATAGAAGGAAGTGTCTTTTCAGAATATGATGTAATATTCTGTTGGGTTTTAAATGCTTTTATTGGATAATCATTAGATAAGCTTGCAGTTGAGTCACTTTTAAAAATACTAAGGTCTTTACCATTTTGATACGCTAGAAGCGTTTGCCTGTTTTTTTGGAATACTACTAATTGACTTCTCGAATATCTGTTTTCATCATAAATATATACTGAAATTAATAAGGCAATAGTCACTAACAAAGCAATTAACCTAGAGTAGTTCAATTTTTTTAGATATAGGGCAAAAGTTATAATTGTTAAATAAGCACTTATGGTTTTTAATTTGGAAAAGTGTATATCGCCAAGTAAAAAATGCTCTTGAGTAGCAATCCAGTTAATAAACCAATTCAATTTTTCAATTAGGTAATTGTAGGTCTCTGCTAACCAATTTGGTAAGATATCATTACTTGCTAAAATCACTATCAAGATGCCACCACACATTATTATTGATAAAAAAGGAAGGATAACTATGTTGGTAATAAGAAATAAACAAGGAAACTGATTAAAGTAGAATAAGCTTAAGGGCAATACGCCGATTTGGGCACAAATAGTTACTGAAATTAATGTCCAAACCTTACGAACACCTTTATATTTTGAATAACCAATATTTTTAAATGTAGGAAGTAACCAAATTATAAAGAAAACGGCTAAATAACTTAATTGAAATCCAACTTGAAATAGTAAAAACGGATTAATGACTATTAAAGTTAAATAAGAAAGGAACAAAGTGTTTACAGCGTGTGTGTCGCGGTTTAATACTTGAGCTAAAGCAAAGAAGCTGAACATTGTTACAGCTCTTGTAACAGATGCGGACAACCCTGAAAATAAAGCAAAACCCCAAAGGGATAAAACTATAGATATTGCTTGTACTAATGAACCGTACTTAAATCTTGAAAGAGGTCTTAATAAAGAGCTTAGTATAAAATAGATGATACTTACATGTAAGCCCGAAACAGCAAGTATGTGTACTGCTCCAGCCGCTGCATATTTTTCGTATAGGTTTTTATCTATATCTTTTTTTTCTCCTAAAACAAGTGCCTGAATGATTGCTCGTTCATCTGTTTCTAAATTTGTTTTCTGAAGTTTTTTTATAACTCTAGCACGACGATTTTGAGCGAAACCTCTTAATGTTTGGGCTCCAATTTGACGTTTTATAATTTCCTTCCTAGATAAATGCAATTGCCCATAAACCCCAAGTACCTTCATATATTTTGAATAGTCAAATTGATGCGGATTTAAAGGTTTAGGGATATCAGAAATAGTTGAATAAACTAATATAAGGTCATCAACTAAAAAACTGTTTTCTGTAGAGTCTTTTGAAACATTTACTAAAACCTTTCCTTTTGAATTCTTTCCATTTACTTCGCAAATTTCGGCTAAATACTTATGGTTGAAATCATTGTCTTTTAGAGTTTCAATAATTTTTAACTGAAGCATTTCAGGAATATCCGAAGTTGTAATATGTGTATAGTGATTGGATTGGAACATTGGCAACCGCATCTGATAACTCACATATCCGATGAAAAAAAAACATAGATATGTTACAATTCCTAATTCTACAGATTGAAAAATTCGTTTACGTGCCCACAACCAGAATAGCACAAAAACAACTAATAAAGTCAAAAGATAAGGCAATAAAAATGTTGTAACAGGGTAGAAGTGTGCAGAAAGAACCCCTATTGTAAGAAAAATTGAAAACCGAACTATTGCGAAGTTTATGAATTTCATAAGCTTGGCTTTTGAGTAAAAATGAATTCTTATAAAGATATAAGATGTTTCCCAATTTTCAATTTTTTACAAGGCTAATAATCAGTAAAACAGTTATTTAGGGTTTTGAGTATCTTGTTTTGGGTTTAGATTATGTTCAGTTTTATTGATGTTTATATACTTCCAACTCAATCTCGATCATAAATTATGAAATAGCCAATACTTTTACACCAAGCCAAGAACCGGTTGGCAATTGCTTAATATAGATTTTTGTTCTATATAGTCTTTGGTGTAAAATCCATTCCGAAGAGAATTATAGGCAGTAACCCAGCAATGCCAATGTAAAGCCATTGTGTTATTCGTTGTTGTGTAATTTTTTCCTGCTGGCTCAGAATTTCGATGTCTTTCTGCACAGTTTCATATTTTACCTGAAGTTTGTTATCCTTGCGAGCAAGTATGGTGTTTTAATCCTCCGTACGGTTTTGTTCGTAAAGCTCGTGATTTTCAAGCGCGTTTTTATAATCACCCAATTCACCATAAATGTTTGAAAGATGCATATGGTTTTCCCAAAGGTTTATGGTGCTGTCTATTCGCATCATTATTTCTATCGCTCTTAAATTATAGGGCAACGCCTCGGAATATTTTCCTTGCAAAATGTACATGTGGCCAATATTTGCAATTGGGGGGCATGGTATAGCGCAGCAGCCCTATTTTATTACACCCTCATAGCAACGATTGTAATCGGCCATAGCATCTTCATAACGTTACCTATATTTGAAAATGAAAAGTATACGAATAGATTTTTTAAATAAATACAAAAAACCCTTCCTATATTTAATAATACAAAGAGAAGGGTTTTCTTCTGAATTAGAGAATTTATTTTTTAGCTTTTAAAAGTGCTCAATCTAGCCAAAATAAATGCAGAAATAGCCATTACTATATCTCGAACCGCCACATCAGGATGATGCCAGGTTAGCAGTAAGCTTAACCCTATAAGTATAAGCCATAAAGAAACGATATATGCTCCTAGCTGAGTTTTAGTAAATACGAGAATTCCTGCAAATATCTCAATTACACCTACAATCATCATAAATGTTGCCCCGCTAAATGGGATTATATCTAAAGTAGAAGGCGCAAGATAGGTATCCCACTGTACTAGAATATTAGAAAATTTATCCAATCCGGCTACAATTGGAACTATCGTAAAGGTATATTTTAGTAAGGTTTGTAGCTTATTGATTTCAATGTTGTTTGTTATTGTTGCCATGGTTTTAAAATTTATGTTCTATTGTTTTGATGCAATAAACCATTAGCGGTTACATATTTTGTAACTTTATATTAATTGCGGCATCTAAAAAGAAAAGGAAACAATGAACTCAACTCAAACAGACAGATTCGCATTAACTAAACTTTCCGATACTCAGATTGTAAATCGGGTGTTAGCAGGTGAAAAGGAATTATATGAAATTCTATTGAGACGTTACAATCAACGTTTTTTTAGAGTAATAAGAAGTTATGTTAATTCCGAAGCTGACACTCGCGATATAATGCAAGAAGCTTACGTAAAAGCTTATCTTAAATTGAATCAATTTAGAAGTGAATCTTCCTTTTCAACTTGGTTAACTCGAATAGGAATAAATGAGGCATTACAGTTTATTCGAAAACAAAAACGCCAATCTACCAATTATGGTTCAACAGAAAGTCTTGAAAATATAATTTACTTGCCAGATACTAATACAATGAATCCAGAAAAACAAGCCATAAAAACCGAAACACGTGTTTTAGTTGAACAAGCTGTCGATTTACTGTCAGAAAAATATAGAATTGTTTTTGTTCTTCATCAGATGGAAGGATTGTCTAATGCTGAAATTGCCGACTGTTTAAAATTGTCTGAAAGTAATGTAAAGGTACGATTGCATCGGGCTAAGAATATGTTGAGAGATGAGCTTTATAAATCAACACTCGATTCTTCTATTTACGAATTTGGAAATAAGAAATGCGATTTAATGGTAGAACAAGTCATGGAGCGCATTCAATATTTACCATAATTAGTTCTCGTCTTGAACTTTTATGAGGTTAGGATTTATAAGGCCTAATTGTAAATAGTATCACAATAAGACCCTAAGAAGCGAGATAACAGCTTTGAAAAACTCCCGCAGAGAAAATAAGACGTATCTTCGCCACATATTAAAACCGTCTTCTTAGTTTTAATGGTTCTTAAAAAGACCACATTCTAAAAGCGCCGCGATATATTATCTCCAAGCGCAGCGGTCTTACAATTTAAATAAATTTATGACATTTAAATCACTGGGGCTATCCGATGCCCTGCTAAAAGCAATCAGCAAAAAAGGATATGAAACGCCTTCGGCTATTCAACAAAAAGCAATTCCTTTAATTTTGGAACGAAAAGATGTATTGGCTTCAGCACAAACAGGTAGCGGTAAAACTGCTGGTTTTGCATTGCCATTATTACAAATTTTACAAAATCAACCAATTTTGCACAAACGACCAGTTCGTGCGCTTATACTTACTCCAACTCGTGAGTTAGCTGCTCAGGTACAGCAAGAATTTAAGGATTACAGCGAATTTACAGCCCTACGATCAACTGTTATTTTTGGTGGAGTAGGAGCTAATCCACAAATTAATGCACTTCGTAATGGTGTAGATGTTTTGGTGGCAACACCGGGACGACTATTAGATCTTCATAGTCAACGTGCGGTTTCACTTTCTAAGGTTGAAATCTTAGGTTTGGACGAAGCGGATAGAATGTTAGACATGGGCTTTGCTCGTGATATCAAAAAAATCCTTGCACTACTTCCTTCTAAAAGGCAGAATCTTTTATTCTCTGCAACTTTTTCAAAGGAAATAAAAAAATTGGCAAATGAATTTCTTCATCAGCCTGTTTTGGTGGAAGCAACTCCAGAGAATACTACCGTAGAGAAAATAGATCAAACAGTTTACAGAGTTGATAAAAATCTTAAGACTGATTTAATTATAAAACTTATTTCGGAAGGAAATTGGCAACAGGTTTTAGTTTTTACAAGAACTAAGCACGGTGCTAATCGTTTAAGTGAAAAACTTGCAAAAGCAAAAATTACTTCAGCTGCTATTCACGGAAATAAAAGCCAGGGAGCTAGAACTAGAGCCCTTGCAGGATTTAAGGAAGGAAGGGTTCGGGTGTTGGTTGCTACCGATATTGCAGCTCGTGGCCTAGATATTCCATTGCTTCCACATGTAATCAACTATGAATTACCAAATGTTTCTGAAGATTATGTTCACCGTATTGGAAGAACAGGGAGAGCAGGGGCAAGTGGAGAAGCGCTATCATTGGTTAGTCTTGATGAGGTTGGGTATTTAAAAGATATTGAAAAATTGATAGGAGAGCGCTTACAAGCAAAAACGCTTCCAGATTTTGAACCTACCGAGACTATGGCCGATGTTAAAAAAGCCCAAGCGGAAAAGAAAAGACAAAAAGCGGCTCATCATAGTCGCGGACGAAATGCTAGTAGAGGTAAGGGTTCTTCAAAAGGAAAGAGCACCAGGTCGAGTAAAAGACGTTAAAATAAGCTGAAAAAGGAAGCTAACTTTAGCTTCCTTTTTCGTTATAATCTAATTCGTTACTTCCGCTTTCTTATCTTAACTTTGCGCCCTAATTGCAATGAAAGAAAGCATTATCAAATTTATCGACGCCTTTTACTTTTTGTTTCGGCGTTTTCTTCCTTTAAAAACATATCGATATGCGGTTTGTGGAGGAGGGAATTTGGTGTTTGATACAGTGCTATATTTTATTTTTTACAATTTCATAGTAGCAAAACAAAATGTCGATTTGTTTTTTGTTGTGCTGAGTCCGCATATTGCATCTTTATTTTTTGTGTTTCCTATAACATTCGTGACTGGGTTTTTACTTCAGAAATTCATCACTTTCGAGAAGTCTAATTTACCTTGGAAAATTCAGTTTTTTAGGTATTTCTTAGTTGCCATGGGAGCGCTGGTGCTTAGTTATATCTGTATGAAGTTATTTGTTGATTTGCTAGGTTTTTATCCTACGCCATCAAAAATACTCACTGTGTTTATCGCCGTTGCATACAGTTACATCCTTCAAAATAGATTTAGCTTTAAAGTAGTTTAATCTGTCTTTTCCAAAATAAAAAAGCACGCATACCAAAGTAAACGTGCCTTTTATCAATTCGATATTTTTAAACTTACATGCTATCTACAAATTTTAAAAACACCTTTTTATGCAAATCCAAGTTTAAATCTGGAGAAAGGGCAACACGAGCGATATAGTCCTTATCACCTTCTTTAGTTGTTCCTTGAGTGGATGTTGCAGGAATAGTCCAGTAACACCCTTTTAATTGCCCATAACTCACGCAATATTTACTCTCGTTTGGAATTTCAGTAATCATTAAATTGATGAGTTTATGATTTAAAGCTCGTTTATAAGCTTCTTTTTCTTCAGCAGAATTTCCTTTTGTAGGTAAATCCAATGAGAAAACAGAAGGAGTAAAACCTTGCTCAGCTAATTCTTCTGAAACAAAATTAATTTTTGCATCAGGTAGTGCTTCTTGAATAAAGTTTACAAATTCGCGTGTGTTTTCGTACGCATCGTGAATTCGTTGATTCATAGATGGCAATTGTTTTGCGAGTATTTCATATTGAAGTTGCGTGGCTTCGTTATCACATAAGCTTAAATGTTCTTCAATCTTCTTCATCAGGGCTGCGGTTTTGTCATTTCCTGCGCAATATCCTGCTGTACATAGTCCACCACTTGGAAATTTTGAACCACTAGCAAAGGAAATTGTTCTTACTGTTGAAAGCATTTCACCTTCTCCTAAAAAGTGAACGTTCGGGCAAAAAGTTTGGTCTAATATAAAAACAGGATCGATAGCAGTTTCTCCCGATGAGGTTTTTCTTTCCTTACTTAAAACCTCTTTTAGTTTTTGAAGGTTTGGGACTTCAACTCTAGGGTTAGTAGGGATTTCAGCAATGATATACGGAACAGCATCTTCTTTAGCAATTTTAGCCAAAACCGTGTCGATACTCTGAACCATATCATTATCTCCATCAACTAATAGATCTTCAATCTCAACATTTTCGATACAAGCAGCAACTCGTCTTGCTTGGTCGTTTGTTCCTCCATAACAGTTTGGTGGGACAATAAACCTGATGTCTTTCCCTTTGTGGTTTTCAAGAGCATCGTGAACAAGCCCCATCATTATGGCATATTGAATAGATAAGCCACTAGTTGCAACTAAGGGTTTTGATGTTGTACCGGTAATTTCTTTAATCGAATCTAATACTTTTTCCTTATCAGTTTGACTGATATCTATAGTTTCAATTTTAGAATTTTCAATAATTGCTTTCAAAGCTATCAAGCAATTATTTGGCGTCATAGCTACAGTCTCTCTTCTTCTAACGTGCTGTATTTCCGAAATATAATTTTCATTCTTTTCCCCATTCACTATTAATATACTTCCTAGATGTCCGTATAGATTGATATAGAAGTCAACATTTGAATTAAGCTCGGTTTTTGAAATTTTAGTTTGGTGTGAAATCAAAACAGTACTTCCATCAAATTCAGGAATATCATCTGCGTTTTCTATTTTCTTTACCTGGAAATTATACCCATAAACTTCTTTTAAAATTTCAGTATTAAAAATTCCAGGTAGCTCATCTGTGTAAATAATCTGAGTGTTCTTATTTTGGAAATGGTTTTTTCGTAGGATAGCTAATACAGGAATTGTATTGGATTGAAAACTTATAACGTTTTCAGGTTTTAAGTTATCGAGTTTAGCAATTGTCCACTCTAAAACACAAGATAATGGATGCCCTAATCTAATATAATCGTAAGCCGTAGGTAATTCGGAAAGTGCCTTGGTATCAGCATTATTAGCGGCATATAAGTTTTCAAATTGCTCTAAAAACTGTGTTTTTGCTAAATCTTCATTATAAATATCTAGCCGATGTGTTGTAAGATTTAACCAGTCGGCTGGCATATTTTTTATTATGGTGTCTATATAGTTCAAAAGTTTATCGTTATTCATATATTTTATTTTAGATAAGCTGTAGTATAAGGCCATCAAGTTTAGGTTGAAACTGTTTTAGCACTTTTTAGCTACAAATTATTATTTGTTTAGCAATATTCTAATTCTGAAACAAAGTTAAAAAGGAAAACCCGTAAAACATTTTTGAAATTCCTTTTAATACAAATTTAGCTTTTGGGGTTATTGGTTTTTAAACTCGCTGCTCTTTCGTTTCAAAAAGTCAGTAATCTCGATAGTGCTTTTTTTCAATGTTGTTTGATAGTCTGGATCAGCCTCGCAGAAGAAAATAAAAGAATAGATTTTCAGTTTTTCAATCTTTAATTCGTCTGTAAAATAGGTTTCTGGAAATTTATCAAGGAGTGTTAGGGTTAATGCTGAGGTTTTATCGAACTCTAAATGTTTTTTTAGCATTTTAGTCCTTCCGGAAATCATATTTACAAGCGCATCTACAGGACCAGAGTTTGCTGCGTACAATTGCCTTTGTGTTTTAGTAAGTTTAGGTCTATCGGCATTTGGAAGTCCCATGCTAGTTGCGGTTATTATTTCGTGTATTGGAATTATTTTAGCGTCAGAACCTATGTATCCAGTAAGGGGTTTCCTTAAAGTTACGGTGCCTAATTCGTTCATCTTTTCATTAAGATGAATTATGATTTTCTTATTAGTCATTTGTTCCGCACCAATAATCAAGGTAGTTGTTTGAATATGAATAGCCGAAACAGAAAGTGTATCTTTTTCTCTTACTGAAATTAGAAACTTCCCATTTGCATCGGTAACGGTTCCTTTATTTGTAGAAATATTAAAAATATTGACACCTTCAACATCAATATCATCAACTGCATTAATACTTCCTTCTAATTGTTGCCTTTGAGAATATAAACTACTGCTAAAAAGGATCCCTAATAATAACGTTAAACATCTAAAAATGGTTTTAGTTTTTGTAGCGTGATGAATTTTGAAAATCCCTGACATTAATAGATACGATTAGGTATCGAATTTAATGCTAAAGTTAGAAAGGCTTTCTAGACTTTAATTCTTTTAACTAAGAATTAGTATTTGCTTAAAACGGGCTAAGTTAATTTCGGTTAAAGATAAAATTAAAACGCCCCTTTCCGAAGTTTGAAAAGGGGCATTTTTTTAATGAATTATCACTAGTTACTAGCAGCAGCTTGAAGCTGGACCGCAGCAAGAAGTGTTGTCTTGAATGTCAGCTAGATTTAATTTAGGTTTATTTGATTTTTCACCTTCTTTTTCCGCATAAACAGTAATACTAAATATTCCTGTATCCGAATTATTAAAAGCATTTACCTCTTCAGTTGAAAGATATTTTTCAAGAATATCATCAGGAATAACAATTGGTTTTTCCTTTTGAATTTGAATATTTACAAATCCTGCATCTTGAATAAATTGTAGGTATTCTTGTTTCTGAATTGCTCCAGCCACGCATCCTGCATACATTTCGGCGTCTTCTTTTAAGGCATCAGGGAGATTGCCAACTAATACAACATCAGAAATACTGAAATGTCCTCCTGGCTTTAAAACTCTGTAGATTTCACCAATAACTTTTTGCTTGTTAGGAACAAGGTTTAATACACAATTACTTACAATTACATCTGCCGTGTCGTCACCAACTGGCATTGCGTCTATATCGCCTTCTCTAAACTCAACGTTGTTATAGCCTAATTTATCAGCGTTTATACGTGCTTTTTGAATCATAATAGGAGTGAAGTCGATACCGATAACTTTTCCTTCTGCACCTGTTTCATGTCTAGCAACAAAACAGTCATTACCTGCACCAGAGCCTAAATCGATTACAGTATCACCTTTTTTAATGTGTGCAAACTCTGTAGGAAGACCACAGCCTAAACCTAGATCAGCATCTTCAGAATACCCTTTAGTTTCGGAGTAGTCGTCCATCATAATGTTGTAAACCTTATTTGATGGAGTGGTTGCGCCACAGCAAGAAGCTGCATTTTCAGATTTGCCTTGTTCTGCGATTTTTGTGTAACGTTCTTTGACGATATCTTTTAATTCTTGTTCGTTTTTCATAGTATTTGTTTTAGGTGTGATGATGTGTATTTGTTTAGCAGCATTCAGTTGTAAGAATGTCTTGGTCTAAAAATTCGTGCATAACTAACTTCATTTTTGTCCAATTTTCATTGTGAATACAATAGCAAACTTTAGTGCCTTCTATATTCCCTTTAATTAATCCTAAGTTTTTCAACTCTTTTAAATGTTGGCTAATAGTAGGTTGGGCTAGTCCGATTTCTTCAACCAAATCACCACAAATACAGGTGTTGATTTTAAATAAATGCTGAAGAATAGCTACGCGAGCTGGATGACCAAAGGCCTTTGCAAAGTTTGCAATTTGATTTTGCTGTTCTGTGAATTTTTCAGATTTAGTAATTCCCATTTTTTGAGTTAATTAATACATTGCAATATTACGATTAAAGTATGAAAATATTATAAATACATTTAATTTTTATAATAAATTTGGCAAGGTGAATTTCTAATAAACGGAAAAACGTATAGAATTTCGCAAAGGAATTCTTACACGTTTTTACGCTTAGAATAATAAAAGAATGTAAATTTCTATTTAATGATTATTTTTTGCGATGTAATTTTATCTTCATTTGATATTTTTAGAACGTATTCGCCTGCACTTAAATCACTTACTTCGATAGCTGTAGAAGTCTGATTATTATTGATTTCACTTTTTACTTTTCTACCGTTTATATCAAAAATTGAGACTTAAAACTTACTTCTCTTTACTTACAACGTTTGGATTGTGATTAAACTGCCCTTTATGAGATTTATAATAAAGTAATCCATACCCAATAATAGCTGAAAGGAATGAGCCTATAAGGATTCCTATTTTAGCAGAATCAATATACTCAGGATGTGTATTGAATGCCAAGCTAGCGATAAAAATAGCCATTGTAAATCCGATACCTGCTAAGAACGATACTCCAATTATTTGCTTGTTTGTAATATCGCTAGGTACAGTAATAATTTTAAACTTTCTAGCTAAAAAGATTGTCGTTGATATTCCTATACTCTTCCCAAGAATTAAACATATTATAATATTTATAACCAAGGTGTTTTCAAGTCCAGATTCACTAGAGAGTGCTACTCCGGCATTTGCAAGAGCAAAAATTGGGATTACAATAAACGCCACCACATTGTGAAGTTCGTGCTCCAAAGCTTGTAAAGGTGATCGGTATTTATCTGCCCAATCTTCTAAGTCGTCAACAAGTACTAGTTGTTCAGCTGAAAGTACTGGTTTCTGAAGCGTGTTGCTTTGCTTTATAGAATTTACAATTCCCTCAAGTTGATGAGAGAATTCGTGAGTGCTAATTTTTTGTCGAACTGGTACAGCAAAAGCCATTAAAATACCCGCTAAAGTTGGATGTAATCCAGCCTTTAGGAATAGCAACCAAACTATAAATCCAAAAAGCATAGTTAAATACTTAGAGTAAAAACCTTTATAGCTAATGAAATAAACGAAGGCTAAAAACGCAAGTGCAGATCCTAATAATACATAATCTAAACTACCACTATAGAAAATTGCAATTACCAGTACAGCTCCTAAATCGTCTACAATAGCAAATGCGGTTAAAAAAATCTTTAAACTTAAGGGCACACGGTCACCAAGAACTTTTAAGATTGCCAGCGAAAAGGCAATATCGGTAGCCATAGGAATCCCCCAACCTTTAAGGGTTTCGGGATTTTGGTTTATCAATATAAATAGTAATACAGGCAATACGATTCCTCCCAGGGCTCCAAATAAGGGGAACATAACTTTTTTAGTAGAATTAAGTTCGCCAATTAAAAACTCCCTTTTAATTTCAAGACCAATCAAGAAAAAGAAAATGGCCATAAGCCCATCATTAACCCAGAGAAGCAAGGGTTTCTTCAGTTCAAAATTATCGGTAACTATACCCAATTCATATTCCCAAAGTGATACGTAACTATCTGCAAACGGACTATTTGCCCAGACCAAAGCAATTATAGTAGTAACTAGTAATAGGATACCAGTAGCACTTTGGAGTTTAACAAACTTTTGAAAAGGGGAGAGTATAGCTTCTTTCATATTCTATTTCTTATGTAAAGGGGCAATATACCAAATTCGAGGTGTTTTTGTTATGTGTAGAAGGGTGCATTAAATCGATTTATGAAAAAATTATGATTTTTTTTAAGTACAACCTTATAACACGAATATATTTAAAATTAGAAAAAACATAGTTTAAGGCAGATATAATACTGTGTACTTTTTTGATACTCCCTTCCATAGTGTTATCTTTGCACTCCAATTCAGTAGCTTTAGCTAAAGAGTTAATAATATAAAGAAAGCAAGAATATGTTCGATAATTTAAGCGATAAGCTGGACAAAGCGTTACACGTTTTAAAAGGTCACGGTAGTATTACCGAAGTAAACGTAGCAGAAACTTTAAAAGAAGTGCGTCGCGCTCTTTTGGATGCCGACGTTAACTTTAAAACTGCTAAGGAATTTACTAATACAGTAAAAGAAAAAGCATTAGGTCAAGACGTACTTACTACACTTCAACCTGGTCAATTGATGGTTAAGTTGGTAAAAGACGAACTTACTCAACTGATGGGTGGTGAAACTGCTGGTATTAATTTATCTGGTGCGCCTACTGTTATCTTAATGTCTGGTCTTCAGGGTAGTGGTAAAACCACATTCTCTGGAAAACTTGCTAATTTCTTAAAAACTAAAAAAACTAAGAAACCACTATTGGTTGCCTGTGATGTTTATCGTCCTGCTGCAATTAATCAGTTGCACGTAGTTGGAGATCAAATAGGTGTTGAGGTTTATAGTGAACCTGAAAATAAAAACCCTGTTCAAATAGCGCAAAACGCAATTGAACATGCTAAGACAAACGGATTTAATGTTGTTATTGTCGATACTGCTGGACGTTTGGCAATAGATGAAGCGATGATGACAGAAATCGCAAATGTTCATCAGGCAATACATCCTCAAGAAACCCTTTTCGTTGTTGATGCCATGACAGGTCAAGATGCTGTAAATACAGCTAAAGCTTTTAATGAAAGGCTGAATTTTGACGGGGTTGTACTTACTAAATTAGATGGTGATACTCGTGGAGGTGCTGCAATCTCGATTAAGAGTGTTGTAAATAAACCAATTAAATTTATTGGTACTGGGGAAAAGATGGATGCCATTGATGTTTTCCACCCAGAACGTATGGCAGATCGTATCTTGGGGATGGGAGATGTTGTTTCCTTAGTTGAAAGAGCACAAGAACAATTTGACGAAGAAGAGGCAAGAAAACTTCAGAAGAAAATTGCTAAAAACCAATTTGGCTTTGACGATTTCCTAAACCAAATTCAACAGGTTAAGAAAATGGGTAGTATGAAGGATCTTGTGGGGATGATACCTGGAGCTGGGAAAGCCCTAAAAGATGTTGATATTGATGACGATGCTTTTAAAGGAATTGAAGCTATTATTCATTCAATGACACCAACTGAAAGGTCTCAGCCGTCTGTGATTAACGGAAGTAGAAAAAAGCGTATTGCTAAAGGTAGTGGAACTAGCGTTCAGCAAGTAAATCAATTACTAAAGCAGTTTGATCAGATGAGCAAAATGATGAAAATGATGCAAGGTGGCGGTGGAAGAAAGATGATGCAAGCTATGAATAAAATGCGTTAAATCTTCAAGAGTATTTAGAAAGAATTACTTGTTTAAAAGCTTTCGCATTATTTATTTAATGCTTGGCTAATTTATTTTTACTGTTTTTATAGCCATTGAAAATAATGTAGATGTTTAAAATTTTTAAGATTAAAAACTGCTAAAAAGCTAACAGTGAAACATTAAGTAAGTATATAATTATATTTTTTTGATAACCAGGCAAAGTTGGAGTGTGGTATACAACTAACAGCAACAGCCGCTGAATACATTAAATTCAACCATGACTATTCTAGACGGAAAAAAAGTAAGTAACGATATTAAAAATGAGATTGCTGCCGAAGTTGAAAAGATGAAGGCAAAAAACGAAAAAGTTCCACATTTAGCTGCAATTATTGTAGGAAATGATGGTGCGAGTCTTACTTACGTTGGTAGTAAGGTAAAAGCGTGTGAACGTGTTGGTTTTGAATCTACACTAGTAAAAATGCCTGATACAACAAGTGAGCTAGAGTTGTTGAAAAAAATTAAGGAATTGAATGAAGACGATAATATCGACGGATTTATTGTTCAGCTTCCATTACCTCCACAAATCGACACACAAAAAGTATTACTTACAGTAGATCCTTCAAAAGATGTAGATGGTTTCCATCCTGAAAACTTTGGAAAAATGGCTTTGGATATGAGTACATTTATTCCAGCTACGCCATTTGGAATACTTGAATTACTTCAACGTTATAAAGTTGATACCAAAGGTAAACACACTGTGGTTATAGGAAGAAGCCATATTGTAGGGCGTCCTATGAGTATTTTAATGAGTCGTAAAGGTTGGCCAGGAAATAGTACTGTTACCGTAACACACAGTAATACAAAAAACATTTCTCAAATTACTACCCAAGCAGATATTATTATCTCAGCACTAGGAGTTCCTAACTTCCTAAAAGCTGAAATGGTAAAAGATGACGCTGTTATTATAGATGTGGGTATTACAAGAGTAGAAGACCCAAGCAAACCCAAAGGTTATGTAATCACTGGTGATGTAGATTTTGAAAATGTAAGCAAAAAAGCATCATTTATTACACCTGTTCCTGGAGGAGTTGGGCCAATGACTATTGCAATGCTGCTTAAAAACACATTGTTAGCAAGAGAACGAAGAAGGCATAATTAAGGCTTAAAGGCCTTTGCCTTCTTTTATTTTCCAATCGAGATATTTGTGTAAGTCACTTTCAACCCAACCTGTCCCTATAGCTAGTACTGAAACATCATCTATATACCCTATTCCTGGTATAAAATCTGGAATAATGTCAAAAGGATTAAGAACATATAGTAATGCCAATACGATTGTTGCGATAGTAAACCACGGGATTTCAGGGTAGACTCTGTTCTTGATATCTTTGAGCATTCCTATCATAATCTTTCCGAGTTCGGCATATTTTGATAAGGAATTCGCACCGCTAAACTTCTTGTTTATTTCTTCTTCGTTTTGAAGGACGATCTCAACATCGTCATCGTTAACTTTAGCCACCTCCTTTTCTAAATAATCTTCAGTAACACCTGAATCTCGATTTCCTGGATTGAAGTTCTCTTTTGAAAATATTCCTTTAAATGACATAAATTTTTTCTTTTAAAGATACAATATTGCTGAGGTTGAAAGTTTTAAAATTATGTTATAAAAATAAGATATTGAGAAAATTAATTAAACCCTACAGTTCTCGTGGCTCTTCAGTTTGCTTAGAAGCCATTTCTATTTTCCCGTATTCTTTTCTGTAAATCTTAACAATCACCATAAATAGGCTAATTAAGAGAGGGCCAAAAATTAGTCCGATAAATCCAAAGAGTGGTACACCAACTATAACTCCTATTAAGGTAACTAAGGGATGTACATCATCTAGTTGTTTAAGAACATAAAGTCTAATAATGTTGTCTGTAGAACCTACTACTACAAAGCCATAAATTAAAATACCCCAAGCTTGAAAGTTGTCTCCCGTGGAAAGAGTGAGGACAAACACGGGTAAAATACCGACCAAAGTACCAACGAATGGAATCATGCTCCCAATAGTTACAATAACAAACCAGAAAAAAGGATCTTCAATTCCAAATATTAGGAAACCTATTAAAGCCACTATCCCTTGGGCGACAGCAACCAAGGGAATTCCCAAAGCATTAGAACGCACCATAGCCTGTATCTCTTTTCCAATTTCTTTTATGTTTTCACGATCCATGGGTATATATTCCTTCAGAGATTCTTTTAAATCTCTTCGGTTTGTGAACATATAAAAGAGTATAAAGTACATTAGTCCAATTGCTATAAAGGCATTGAAAGTACCCCCTGCAAACCCTTGAAGGTTTTCGGTAAGCCAACTAGTAATTGCGGAAGTATCTATATTTGAAACAAAATCGTAACCAAACCTCTCTTCCACATCTTTTAATTGGGTTTTAAGTGCATTTATTACATCTGCCGAGTTTTCTGCTGCTTTACCTATTTTGTTAGTTAGCATCCAGATTATTCCTGTAATAGGAATCAAGATTCCAACAAACGATATTAACATTAAAAAAGTGGCTGCTAATGATGGATTCCATTTTTTCTTTTTAACCAATTTAACCATCCATTTACGCATAAGAACATAAATAGTGATTGCCCCCAGAACACCTGTGAGATAAGGTAAAAGTTCACGAAAAATTAGTGTACCCATTAAAAGTATGAGTAAAATCACGAAAATTTGTCTGATAATTTGTGGTGGTATTTCTTTCATTTATTTCGAAGGGTATAGTCAGCCTTAACTTAAGCTTTAAATATTTCAATTTTTGGTTTTAAGTGAAACTGATCACTTTATTTAAAACTAATATAAGATTTAATCGTGAAGAATCTGTTTTTGTAAATCATTATTTTAATATTAGGTAAAATAAAACCCCTTGAGGTCAAGGGGTTGTTATATATTTTATTTTTGATGCCTAAAAATTCAATGAATTTCAGTTCTACGAAACATCAAATAAATGAATTTAACTGAGTATTCCGAAAACAATTTATTCGGCAGTAGGTTCCCATCCAATCATAAAGTATTTGAAGGGTGCATCGTCTGGTATTTGAGTTGCTTCTACTTTAACTTCTGGATCGTATCTTAATTCTTCAGGAAGATGTTTTTTGTCGATTGTAAGATACACGTCGGTGTCTTTTAGGAAAACAACGATTGAATTAATGGTTGTTTGGATGTTTTCAACAGTGTAGTTTGCTTTTACATCTTTAAACTTACTTGCAGAATTTAATCCTTTGTCTGTTTTAAAACGTGAATCGAAAACCTGAATATTAGTTATTGGTGAATTAGGGTCAGATTCATTTTTAGGTGAAAGTAGCATTAATTTCTTACCTCCCTTTTCATATATTTCTACTTCACCTTGAGTTTCTAAAGCATTAGGAGAAGAGCTTATTTTTACAATAGAATCATTTGCGAAAATTGAATCAATCTGCTTGATTTTAATTTCACTCGTCAAACTTCCAATAGCTCCTTTATTAATGGTATAAGGATCCTTCTCTTCTTTACATTGTACAAACAATAATGCCGCTACAGCACCTAAAATTAACGTCTTTTTCATTTATTTTTTTGTTATTCTGGTTTATAAGTTGTTTTTAATATTTAATCCTATAAGGATGTTATTTCATCATTTTGCTTAAAATTCCAAGTACACTTCTTATTACAGTTGGGCTAGATATTGTTTTAATCCAAGGGTTTGTAGTGCTACTTTTTCTTGATGAAGAACGTCTGCTGCTAGATCTATTTGCAGCTTCCTTTTCTTTTTCTGCTTTTGCTTTTGCCTCTTCCCTGTTGGCGATTTCTATTTTTTCGGTCAACATTTCGTATGCACTCTCCCTGTTAACTACTTCGTTGTATTTAGGGATAAGTTTTGACTTTTTCAACAAACTCTTTAATTCAGCATCAGAAAGGATATCCATTCTACTCATTGGAGCTCGAAGCATTGTACGCGCAAGTGGAGTAGGGATTCCTTTTTCATTTAATGCACTCACTAAAGCTTCTCCAATTCCTAAGGCTGTTAAAACTTCATCAGTTTTATAATAATCTGAAAGTGGATAGTTTTCAGCAGTTAATTTTATAGCTTTCCTATCTTTTGCAGTGAATGCTCGAAGTGCGTGTTGAATTTTTAATCCTAATTGACCCAAAACTGCGTCTGGTACATCGGTAGGATTTTGAGTAACGAAGTAAAGTCCAACACCTTTTGATCGAATTAACTTAACAATACTTTCAATTTGATTAAGTAAAGCGCTACTTGCTTCTTTAAAAATTAAGTGTGCTTCATCTATAAAAATAACTAACTCTGGTCTTCCGCTATCTCCTTGTTCTGGAAATGTAGCATATATTTCAGCCAGAAGACTAAGCATAAAGGTTGAAAATAGCTTTGGGCGATCTTGAATATCAGTCAACCTAATAATGTTGATATATCCCATGCCATTTTCATCTATACGAAGTAAATCTTGTGGGTCGAATGATTTTTCACCAAAAAACAAATCGGCTCCTTGCTGTTCAAGTTCAATTACTTTACGAAGAATAGCTCCAGTGGAGGCGGTTGAAATTCTTCCGTACATTTGACTAAATTCGTCTTTACCTTCTTCTGTAGTGTATTGCAATATTTTTTTGAAATCTTCTAAATCAAGAAGAGGCATTTTATGATCGTCGCAGTACTTAAATATAACTGAAACAATCCCCGACTGAGTATCGGTTAGGTTTAAAATTCTCGATAGTAAAACAGGACCAAATTCGCTTACGGTTGCTCGTAGGCGAACTCCTTCTTGGTCTGAGAGGGAAAGAATTTCAGCAGGAAATTGTTTTGCTTCGTAAGGAAAGCCAATTGCATTGTGGCGTTCTTCAATTTTAGCATTATTTTCTCCTGGTTGCGCAATCCCACTTAAATCACCTTTTACATCCATTAGCAAAACAGGAATTCCTTTTTCAGAAAGATTTTCTGCGAGAATTTGAAGTGTTTTTGTTTTCCCTGTTCCCGTCGCTCCAGCTATAAGCCCGTGACGATTAAGTGTTTTTAATGGGATTTTAATAAAAGTATCTTTAATAGTTGCTCCGTCCAGCATCGCTGAACCTAAGTTTATAAAGTCACCTTTAGTCTGGTATCCAGAGTTAATGCTATCTATAAAAGCTTGCTTTCTATCCATCTTCCTAAATTTTGTTCAAATGTAAGAAATATAAGCGCCAAATCATTTAAAGCACCTAGTTCCAAGTGCAAAATTTCAAAAAATCTTTTAAAATTTATTCATATTAGTAAATTCAAGTTTTTAATTTTTGGTTTTTAGGGTTTTTGCTAACAAATAAGGTATTTTTGCAGCGATGAAAAAGGAAATACAAAATTTGGTTAACAAGGGAGTTATGCTTCCTTTAATGGAGGAATTCTACACGATTCAAGGTGAAGGATTTCATAAGGGAACAGCAGCTTATTTTATAAGAGTTGGTGGTTGCGATGTTGGTTGCCATTGGTGTGATGTTAAGGAAAGCTGGAATGCAGATTTACACCCGCCTACGGCAATTGAAACCGTTGTTGAAAATGCAGATAAATATTCAAAAACTATTGTGATAACCGGTGGGGAGCCGCTTACTTGGGATATGGGGCCATTAACTAAAATGTTAAAGCAGAGAGGGATGCAAATTCACATTGAAACTTCTGGGGCGTATAAGCTTACAGGAACTTGGGATTGGATTTGTCTTTCACCGAAAAAATTGAAGCTGCCTACTGAAGAGGTTTATAAGAAAGCAAACGAATTGAAAGTTATTATCTTTAATAAAGATGATTTTAGATTTGCTGAAGAACAAGCAGCCAAGGTAAATAAAGACTGCATTCTTTACTTACAACCAGAGTGGAGTAAACGTGAAAAAATGAGTCCTTTAATTGTGGATTATGTTATGCAGAATCCACAGTGGAAAGTTTCGCTTCAAACGCATAAATATTTAAATATTCCGTAAGGTTTATTTTATAAATGTAAAGCGCCAAATTTCAATATCAATTCTGGAATTTGGCGCTTTTTAATTTTGTATAAAATCTTGTTTAAATCCTCTTAAATGGAATTTCAACATAATGATCATCCCAGCCTATAAGTAGCGTAGTGCCTTTGTCGTCGGTTTTAAAAATCATTGAAAGTGTTTCTATAGGAGCAACAGCTTGTACACAGGGAACTTCAATTCGTGCAACATCTTTTTCTTTTTGGTAGTTAAATGCACCCCAAGTATTTGTTTGGCTGTTAATGATAATAGTCCAACTATCGCTATTAGGAATTGTATAAAGAGTATATGAGCCAGGTTGAAGTAAAGTTTTGCCGAACATCAGGGGTTCGTATGTAGTGAGTTCTGTTGCTTCATTTGCTCCTGTGCGCCAAACTTCATTATAGGGCACTAGCCCTCCAAAAATATCTCTACCGTTTTTCTCTGGTCTACTGTATATAACTCTTGCTAACGGAGGCGCGTTTTTGGATGGTCTAGCAATTGCTAAGTCCATGGGTGAGGCATCCCGGTTAGGAAAACTTTGAGCATTTAAATTTTGAAAACCAAATGCCGTTAGTAAGATAAAAAATATGAAGTGTGATTTTTTCATGTATTGATATTCAGAATACTTACTGTTTAGACGATTGAAATAAAAACTTGTTTCATGTAATATATAAAAAGTATGTTTAAAATGCAGATTTTCAAGATGATTATAGCTTTAAACGTAAAATAATGCCGAAATAGTGTTTAAATTTTAGGGGTAAATTCAAAACTTAATATTGAGTTGTAATAAACAATGTTTTTTCACACATATTTGTTAATAACTTAGCGTATATATTTAACGTAAACCCCTGATTTTATTGGGGATTTCGTTATATTTGTTCATTACGAAAAAAACTGAAAATCATTCAAATAATTATATGAGCGAAGAACAGAAAAAAGGTGGCTACGGCGCCGACCAGATTCAAGCGTTAGAAGGAATGGAGCACGTGCGCATGCGTCCATCGATGTATATAGGGGACGTAGGTGTTCGAGGGTTGCATCACTTGGTTTACGAGGTGGTTGATAACTCTATTGATGAAGCAATGGGAGGCTATTGTGATACGATAAAAGTTGTTATTAATGAAGATAACTCGATATCTGTTGAGGATAATGGACGTGGAATTCCAGTAGATATCCATAAAAAAGAAGGAGTTTCAGCTCTTGAGGTTGTAATGACTAAAATTGGAGCTGGAGGTAAATTCGATAAAGATTCTTACAAAGTTTCAGGAGGACTTCACGGGGTTGGGGTTTCTGTTGTAAACGCACTGGCTGAAAAGTTAACTGCTACTGTTTATCGCGATGGTAAAATTTACGAGCAGTCTTATGAGCGTGGTAAAGCAATCCATCCTGTTAAGGTTGTTGGTGAAACAGATCAACGTGGTACAATAGTTACATTTAAACCTGATGGAGATATATTTAAACAAACACTTGAATATAGCTATGATACGCTTGCAAGTAGAATGCGCGAGCTTGCTTTCCTAAATAAAGGTTTAACTATTTATGTTACAGATAAGCGTAATAAAAATGATAAAGGCGAATTTGAAACTGAAAAATTCCACAGTGAAGAAGGTTTAAAAGAATTTATTCGCTTCTTAGATGGAAATCGTGAGCCAATTATTGGTGGTGTGATTGCTATGGAAGGCGAAAAGAATGATATTCCTGTTGAAGTTGCTATGATATATAACACTTCTTACAGTGAGAATTTACATTCTTATGTAAACAATATTAATACGCACGAAGGGGGGACACACCTTTCTGGTTTCCGTTCAGGGTTAACACGAACTTTGAAAAAGTACGCGGATGCTTCAGGAATGTTGGACAAGCTTAAGTTTGAAATTGCAGGTGATGATTTCCGTGAAGGATTAACTGCAATTATTTCTGTAAAAGTACAGGAACCTCAGTTTGAGGGGCAGACCAAAACAAAATTAGGGAACCGTGAGGTTACTTCAGCAGTGAGTCAGGCAGTTGCTGAAATGCTTGAAATTTATTTGGAAGAGAATCCAAACGATGCAAAAACAATTGTTCAAAAAGTAATCTTAGCAGCTCAAGCGCGTCACGCAGCAAAGAAAGCTCGTGAAATGGTACAGCGTAAAACAGTTATGAGCGGTGGAGGATTACCAGGGAAGTTATCAGATTGTGCTGAACAAGATCCAGAGAAATGTGAGGTTTTCCTGGTCGAGGGGGATTCGGCAGGTGGTACGGCTAAACAAGGTCGTGATCGTGATTTCCAAGCTATTCTTCCGCTTCGAGGTAAAATTCTAAACGTTGAAAAAGCGATGCATCACAAGGTTTTTGAAAACGAAGAAATTAGAAATATTTATACGGCTCTAGGTGTAACTATCGGAACTGAGGATGATAGTAAAGCCCTGAACCTTTCAAAATTACGCTATCATAAAGTGGTGATTATGTGTGATGCGGATGTGGATGGTAGCCATATTGCAACGTTAATTCTTACATTCTTTTTCCGATATATGAGAGAACTAGTAGAAGCTGGTTGTGTTTATATTGCCACGCCACCACTTTACTTGGTGAAGAAAGGGGCTAAGAAAGATTACGCTTGGAGTGATAAAGAACGCGACGAACTAAACGAGAAGTTTGGTGGTAGCGCTTCAATCCAACGATACAAAGGTTTAGGGGAGATGAATGCTGAGCAACTTTGGGATACTACTATGAATCCTGAATTTAGAACGCTTCGTCAAGTTACTATTGAAAACGGAATAGAAGCAGATAGAGTTTTCTCTATGCTAATGGGAGATGAGGTTCCGCCAAGGCGTGAGTTTATCGAGAAAAATGCAATTTATGCGAATATTGACGCATAATCTGTCAGCTTATAAAAATTTGTAAGTATAATTAAAACCCATTCCTAATTTTTTAGGAATGGGTTTTCTAGTTTTTAACCGTTTGTTATCATAATTTTAAGCAGATAATAGTACTTTTGTGACAAGTTCAGAATGAGCTTTGAAATAGGTGTCAAAATATAATTTTTTTTAACGATTTGACCACTATTAACAATAACCACATAATGATTAATTAAAAAGATATGAAAGTAACAGTTGTAGGAGCAGGTGCTGTTGGCGCAAGTTGTGCAGAGTACATTGCTATTAAAGATTTTGCAAGTGAAGTAGTTTTATTAGACATTAAAGAAGGTTTTGCTGAAGGAAAAGCGATGGACCTTATGCAAACAGCTTCTTTAAATGGATTTGACACTAAAATCACTGGTGTGACTAGCGATTACTCTAAAACTGCTGGTAGTGATATTTGCGTAATTACAAGTGGTATCCCACGTAAGCCAGGAATGACGCGTGAGGAATTAATTGGCATTAATGCTGGAATTGTAAAGGAAGTTTCTTCTAGCCTTGTAAAGCATTCTCCTGATACTATTATTATAGTAGTTAGTAATCCAATGGATACTATGGCTTATTTAGTTCATAAAACTTCAGGATTATCTAAAAACCGAATTATCGGAATGGGAGGTGCATTAGATAGTGCTCGTTTTAAGTACCGTTTGGCTGAAGCTTTAGGTGCGCCTATTAGTGATGTTGATGGAATGGTAATTGGAGGTCATAGCGATACGGGTATGGTGCCATTAACAAGATTGGCTACAAGAAACAGTGTTCCTGTGTCTAAATTCATTTCTGAAGAAAGATTAAACCAGGTTAAAGAAGATACTAAAGTAGGTGGTGCTACACTTACAAAATTATTGGGTACTTCAGCATGGTATGCTCCAGGAGCTGCGGTTTCTGCTTTAGTTCAAGCAATTGCTTGCGACCAAAAGAAAATGTTCCCTTGCTCAGTTATGCTAGATGGTCAATACGGATTGAAAGATATTTGCATTGGTGCTCCAGTTATTTTAGGGCGTAATGGAGTTGAAGAAATCGTTGAAATTGAATTAAACGATGCAGAAAAAGCACACATACAGGAAAGTGCTGCGGGTGTACGTAAAACTAACGATTTGTTGGAATTGTAATCCCGAGTTTTATTATAAAAATGTAAGACCTGTCAGGAATTCAATTCTTGACAGGTCTTTTTTATTTTGATAAACCACCAAAGATTTTTAAAATCCGTGGGAATTTTAAAATAAAAATTCTTAAGTCTCAAAGCGAAACGTTCTCACGTCTCACCTCTCAAATCTATTTACCCACATTTAGATGAGCCACAATCTTTGCAGGTCAAACATCCTTCTTGGTAAATAAGTGATGTGCTATTACAGTTTTCACATTTCTGCTTTCTAGCTTCTGTGCCATCAACAATGTAGCGCTTTAATGCACGAGCAACTCCGTTTTTCCAAGTATTTATGCTTTCGGTGTCTAATTGTAAACTGTTGATTAATTCCACAGCTTTTTCAATTGGCATACCGTGTCTAAGAGTACTAGAAATCAATTTTGCGTAATTCCAGTATTCCGGATTGAACTTATGAGACAATCCTTCGATGGTAGTTTTATAGCCTCTTTTATTTTTGTATTGAAAGTCGTATCGAGAACTTCCATCTTCGTTACGATTTTTAATGATAACACCATTGTTTACCCAACGTGGAATTAAAATTCCATCTTCATCATCTGCGAAACCAGTGAATATTTCATAAGGTTTGCCGTCTATAAGGCCGATAAAAGCAATCCATTTGTCTTTGTTATTTTGGAAGCGTACTACATCAGCTTCTAAAACTTCGGGGCGTTTAGTAGGAAAAGCAGTAAGAGTTTCATTTTCTTCTTCCTCTTTCTTTTCGTCACTAGAAATTAATACCCCAGAGCGAGAGCCATCGCGATAAACCGTAACACCTTTGCATCCAGCTTGCCAAGCTTCTAAATATAGTTTTCCAACTAATTCCTCAGTGGCATCATTAGGGAGGTTAATAGTTACAGAAATAGAATGATCTACCCATTTTTGAACCGCGCCCTGCATTTTTACCTTACTCAGCCAATCCACATCGTTTGATGTTGCTTTGTAATATGGAGATTTCTTAACAATATTGTTTAGTTCTTCTTGAGAATAATTTTTATCCGTTGCAATTCCATTTACTTCCATCCATTCTTTAAATCGGTGGTGGAATACAACATACTCTTCCCAGCTATCACCAACTTCATCAACAAAATCTACACGTACATTTTTATCGTTCGGATTTACTTTTCTTCTTCGTTTGTAAACAGGCATAAAAACTGGTTCAATTCCAGAGCTAGTTTGTGTCATTAAACTTGTTGTACCGGTAGGCGCGATGGTGAGTAAGGCAATATTCCTTCGCCCGAATTCCAACATGTCGTAATAAAGTTTCTCATCAGCGTCTTTTAAACGAAGAATAAAAGGGTTTTCTTTTTCTCTTTCGCTATCAAATATTTTAAAAGCACCTCTGTCTTTTGCTGTATAAACTGAAGCTCGATACGCTTCTAAAGCAAGGGTTTTGTGTATTTTAACTGAAAAGTCATTGCCTTCATTACTGCCATATTTGATGCCTAAAGCAGCAAGCATATCGCCTTCGGCAGTAATTCCAATTCCGGTTCTTCTACCTTCCTCAGCTTTTCTTTTAATATTCAACCAAAGATTTCTTTCCACCGATTTTACTTCGTCAGTTTGAGGATCAGCATCAATTTTTGCAAGAATAGCATCAACTTTTTCAAGCTCTAAATCGATGATGTCATCCATTATTTTCTGAGCGATAACAATGTGTTTCTTGAAAAGCTCGAAATTAAATTCAGCTTTATCTGTAAACGGATTTTCAACGTATGAAAACAAGTTGATAGCTAATAAACGGCAAGAATCGTAAGGGCAAAGCGGGATTTCACCACAAGGGTTTGTAGAAACAGTTTTATAGCCAAGATCTGCATAACAGTCTGGTACCGATTCGTTAATAATAGTATCCCAAAAAAGAATACCAGGCTCAGCAGATTTCCATGCGTTGTGTACAATTTTCTTCCAAAGTTTTTCAGCCTCTATTTCTTTAGAGTATTTTGGATTGTTGCTAAAAATAGGGTATTTCTGTGTATATTTTTTTCCATCTTTTACAGCTTGCATAAACGAATCGTCAATTCGCACAGAAACGTTGGCACCAGTTACCTTGCCTTGTTCCATTTTGGCGTCGATAAACTCCTCAGAATCTGGGTGGTTTATAGATACTGATAGCATTAACGCACCACGACGTCCATCCTGTGCAACTTCACGAGTAGAATTTGAATAGCGCTCCATAAAAGGAACGATACCTGTTGAGGTTAGGGCAGAATTTTTAACTGGCGAACCCTTAGGGCGTATATGTGAAAGGTCGTGACCAACCCCGCCGCGACGCTTCATTAGCTGTACTTGCTCTTGGTCTATTTTCATAATTCCACCATAGGAATCTGAGTCTCCTTCATTGCCAATCACGAAACAATTAGAAAGTGAGGCAATTTGGTATGGATTGCCAATTCCAGCCATCGGGCTGCCTTGAGGGACAATATATTTAAAGTCTTTTATAGCTTCAAAAATCTCTTCTTCAGTTAAAGGGTTTGGATAACGTTGCTCGACTCTGGCAATTTCACTAGCGATACGACGGTGCATATCATTAGGTGTTTTTTCGTAAATATTTCCATCAGAATCTTTAAGAGCATATTTATTTACCCAAACGCGGGCTGCAAGATCATCACCCTTAAAGTACTCTACAGAAGCTTTAAAAGCCTCATCTTGGCTGTAAATTTTAGGGGTAGGGATGGCTGTTTTAATTGACATATATTTAGGTAATTAGAAGGTTGTAGGATTTGAGTTTTAAAGTAGGTAAATATAACAAATTAGTTACTTTATTTTAAGCCCAAAAAATAAAGTTGTCAAAAAAACAAGCTTAAATAGCTGAAAAAGAGTGATATAAAAATTTATTAACATTAAAAAGTTGACAAATTTTGAAAATTAATTTAGAGGTTGTTGTTTGATGTTTTTTAATGATGTTTTTATCTGAAATGGTTAAAGGATAATGATAAAAGTCATGTTTTGAAAGAGTTCATATGTCTTATCTTTGTAAGGTGAAAAATGTAATCCTCATATTAATTTCTGTGTTAATGTTTACAAAGCCATTATGGCCTGTTGTGGATTATATTGCAAATTATGATTACATCGTTAATGTGCTTTGTGAAAATATAGATAAACCAGAACTTGAATGTGATGGAAAGTGTTATTTGAGTAAAGAACTTGCAAAAGAAGCCGGGGCCGATGATGCAAATCCGCTGAACAGCAAAACTTCTAAGACTGAAATTCCTCAGGTTATTATTTCTGAAAATTTAAAAGAATATGAGTTTGTATCTCAAACTGACCATATTTCTATACAGGAAATTGGGTATTTGCCTAATTTGCATTCCTTATTATTAACTTCAAGTATTTACCACCCTCCGCAGTTGGGATAATTTTTACTGGCTATCGCTATTATTTCTAACGGAATATTCTCTAGCGATTAATCATTTATAAATTATCAAAACATTAGAAAATGAAATTATCTATAGATGTATTTCCTTTAAGGGGAATGCTAGTGGGTAGTCTAGTGGGTGCATTGTTATGCGGAAATTTATCGCCATTGCACGCGCAAGAATATCCTATAGACAGCCTGAAGCTAATAAATCTGAGTGAGGTTGTTATTATTTCGGCAGGGAAACAATTAGATCATCAAAAGCAACATAAACCATTGTCGACACTCGATGAGTTTTTAGAAACTGCTCGAAGTATTAAAATGGTAAAACGTGGTGCGTATGCATGGGAGCCAACCATGAACGATATGGCTTCTGAGCGTCTTGCAATTACAATTGATGGTATGCAGATTTTTGGAGCATGTACCGATAAAATGGATCCGATAACATCCTATGTAGATGTGTCTAATTTGTCTGAAGCGCAAATTGGCTCGGGACAGCAAGGTTCAGCGTTTGGAAACACAATTGGAGGTGGGATAAATTTAAAGTTAGACAAAAGTAATTTTAAGCCTACTGGCTGGACGGGTTCTTTGGAAACGGGTTATGAAACCAATAATAAGATGCGAGTTTTTGGAGGAGAGTTGAATTATTCCGATGAAAAATTCTATTTCAATACTGATGTAATATACCGTAAAGCCGATAATTATAAAGCTGGAAGGAGGCAAGAGGTGAAGTATTCGCAATTTGAGAAATATAACTTTTCGGTTAATTCGGGTTATAAATTGGCAGATGATAAATCAATAACTGCTTCCTTAATATATGATGAAGCTAGAGATGTTGGTTACCCAGCATTAACTATGGATGTTTCCTTAGCTCGTGCGGTTATTGGGTCTATTGGTTATAATCAAGACACTTTGTTGGGTGAGTTTAATAACTGGGAATCCAAAGTTTATTATAACACAATAAAGCATGTGATGGACGACACCACCCGTCCAGATGTAGTAATACATATGGATATGCCAGGCTGGAGTGAAACTGCTGGATTTTATACCCAGGCTAATTTAAATAAAGGAAAAAATCATTTCATGTTTAAGTTAGACGGCTATTACAATAAGTCCTATGCCGAAATGACGATGTATCCTGTTAACCCGAATGAACAGCCAATGTTTATGCTTACTTGGCCGGATGTTCGCACTAAAAATGTTGGGTTTTATGCTGAAGATCATATAGACTTTCACGAATCATCATTAAAACTTTCAACTAGGTTGTCTTATCATTCCAATACTGTGGAGGATGATTTTGGATTGAATAGCTTAAAGATTTTTTATCCCGATATGGATAGAACTAATAGTCGTTTCCTGAAAAGTTTCTCTTCTCAATATCATAAGGCGTTGGGTGATTTTCATCTAAATGGTGGGATTTCTTATGGTGAACGTGCACCTTCTGTTTCAGAAGGGTATGGATTTTACTTGTTCAACAGTTTTGATAACCACGATTATATTGGAGATCCAAATTTAAAAACTGAAAGATCGACAGATGTAAATCTTTCATTAACTTTTAAAAAGCCGATTTTTGAAATTACTGCTACTACTAATTATTTTCATGTTTTCGATTATATCATTGGACAGCTCGATAATTCATTAAGCACAATGACTATTGGGGCTTCAGGGGTTAAAATCTACTCAAACCTTGATTTTGCACAACTGTTTAATGCGTCTCTTTCTGGAAGATACAGTATCTCGAATGCTTTTAAATTATCCGGAAGTATTTCATACCATAGAGGCGTGGATGACGATGGCGCGAACTTGCCATTAATAAGTCCGCTGTCTTATGGTGGAGCTCTAGATTTTTATAAAAATCAATATTCGGCATCGCTTTCAATGGAAGGAGCGGGTGAGCAAAGTAATTACAATCCTGCTTACGGAGAAACGAAAACTGCAGCTTATGCAACGCTATCAGCTAGCTTCGGAAAACGTTTTTTTATCAATGATAATGACCTTTTTGTAAAAGCAGGAATTCAAAACATTTTAGACACAAACTATTCTTCTTACACCGATTGGAATAATATCCCGAGGATGGGGAGAAATGTTTATGCAACAATTTCTTACGCAATAAATTAATTTTAAAAAACCTTAATAAAAATGAAAACACTTAAATATATATTCGCATTTCTTTTAATATCCATATCAGTTGTAAGTTGTTCTGACGACGATGATAATACTGTCATAGAGGATAACCCAGTTGAAGGGTTAAATAAGATTTATGAAATTTCAGGAGCAAATCACGTTGTTGAAATCTATTCAGAAAAACAAAATCTTGAAATTGGTTATAATGAAATCTCTATTAGAATTAAAGATTTATCAACAAATAAATACTTAAATGATGCTGAATTGAATTGGATGCCAATGATGAATATGACAGATAGAGCTCATTCTGCGCCACATAGTATGTTGAGTAACGCTGAAGAAAGTACAGTTTACAAAGGTCATATTGTTTTTCAAATGGCAAGTAATGAAACTGAATATTGGGAGCTAAAACTTAATTATGATATAAATGGTGAATCTATTGAAGGGGTAACAAGGGTTTCAGTCTTACAACCAAATGATGGAATGGTTAAAACTCAAGTATTTATGGGGGTAGACGGTGTTAAATATGTTTTGGCATACGTTGGCCCTCAAAATCCTGAAGTAGCTTTAAATGATATGCAGGCTGTTCTCTACAAAATGGAAGACATGATGAATTTTCCTGTTGTTGAAAATTATAAAGTAGCAATTGATCCACGTATGCCTGGAATGGGGAATCACAGTTCGCCAAATAACATCGACTTAACTTACAATTCGGTTAATAATAGGTATGACGGGAAACTGTCGCTAACGATGACTGGTTACTGGAAAATTAATTTAAAGTTGTTAAACCAAGCTGATGAAATTTTAAAAGGTGAAGATGTTACTGAAGATAATCCGGAAAGTAGTCTTTACTTTGAATTAGAATTTTGAATTTAATTAAAGGACGATTTAACTATAAATCAATTAGAGAATTATAAAACTTAAAGACTGTAGCGATACAGTCTTTATTTTTTTATATTTGGCACGTGAACTGGAGATGGTATCTTACTGGAATAACAATTGCTCTTGCTTTTTTAGGAATAAGCATAGACAAAGCTACGCTTCCTAATCAGGAAATTGTAGTACAGTTTGATGCTAATACTGTAAGCTCTGATGAAGCTAATCACGCCATTTCAGAAATTACATCTCAGCTAAAGAGTATTGGAATTGACGATGTGCAAATATCTAAATTTCAAGATGGCAAATTAACGGTAGCGTATTATAGCGCTATTGATGTTGCGGTAGTAAAGAATCTGTTTAACAGTCAAAATAAACTTCAAATTGACGAGACAGATTTCACGAAAAATGATAATAGTACTGAGTTTCCTTATTCGTCTAACTCCAAGATTTACAAGCTGGAGGTAGTTGTAATTCAAAAAGATTTTAATACAGATTCAGGTCTTCAGGGGTTACCAGTTGCAACTAAACATTTAAAAGATCAGTACTTAAACCCCATTGTATCTTTAAGAGCTTCAGAAATTGAGGTGGCTTATAAAACGGGATATGATGCTGTTGCTTTTAAGAATTATCGCAAACTTTCACTTTTAATAGATAATACCTCTTATAAAATACCAGAGGTAAGAGCAGGTCCTTTTGCTTAATTTCTACATTAATAGAGTTGAGGTCTACCAATAGATTTCATTTTTCTGAAAATTTTATGGGTTAATTACCTTTAAAGTTTACTACAACTTATTTAAACACAATCATATTGTCAGTTATATTCGCAAACCATATATTTGCGGCCCTGTTTCGAGACTTCGGAATAGGAGTGTAAAATCTGACCCAAATAACAAATTATGCAAAACAAAGGATTAGTATCGGTATTTGCCATCCTCTTTGGATTGGTAAGTATTTATCAGCTTTCTTTTACGTTTATTACGAATAAAGTAGAAGATAGTGCAAAAGAATTTGCAAACAGCAAGTTCACTGAGGATCAACCACACGAAAGAAACGTTGCTGAGGCACGTTACCTGGATTCTGTGGCAAACAACCCAGTATTTTTAGGAGTTGATTATAAAACTGCTAAAGAAAAAGAATTGAATAAAGGTCTTGACCTTAAAGGAGGTATTAACGTAATGCTTGAAGTGTCTGTAAAAGATATCTTAAAAGGACTTGCAAATAATACTAAAGATGCGGCTTTCAACCAAGCATTAGAAAATGCAAAAGAACTTCAGAAAACAAGCCAGGACACTTACCTAGAGTCTTTCTTTAAGGCGTTTGAAGCACTTCCAGGTGAAAATAATCTTGCATCGCCAGATATTTTCTTCAACAAAAACCTAGAAGATGTAATTGAGGTTGGAATGACTAACGCTCAAGTAAAGCCTATTATCGAAAAGAAAATTGACGAATCGATTACTTCAGCATTTGAGGTTTTAAGAAAACGTATCGATAAATTTGGTGTTACTCAACCAAACATACAGCGTATTGGTAAGTCTGCAAGAATTCTTGTTGAACTTCCAGGTGCTAAAGATGTAGATCGTGTAAAAAAATTACTACAAAGTACAGCTCAACTTGAGTTTTGGGATGTTTACAAATTTGAGGAAGTAGCAGGTTTCTTACAAGCTGCAGATTTAAAAGCTGGTGAAATAGAATCAGCTAAATCAAAAACTGCAACTACAGTTGAAACTACACAAGAAGAAACAGATTCTACTGCTTCAGAAGAAGACGATGTAAGTAAATTATTAGGTGGGCAAGACGTTAAGGATTCTCTTGTAGATGACGGTAAGTCAAACCCAATTCTTTCTAAGATGGTTTCTTTAGGAAGTCAAGGTAGTCCAGTAATTGCGACTTTTAGATTAAAGGATACCTCTGTTGTAAACGGATATTTACGCAATCCTCAAATAAAATCATTGCTGCCAAATGAATTGCGTTTTGCGAAATTCGTATGGGGATTACCAGAGGCTAATCCACAATTAGATGGTGAAGAAACTTCTTCACTATACGCATTAAAAGGAAACAGAAACAATACACCACCTCTTGGAGGAAGTGTAGTGGTAGATGCAAGACAGGAGTTTGACCAAATGAGCCGCGTTGTTGTATCTATGCAAATGAATGGTCAAGGTGCTAAAGTATGGGAGCAAATGACTGGTAATGCATACCAAAACCAAAGTCAGATTGCGATTGTACTTGATGATATCGTATATTCTGCTCCAGGTGTTACTTCAGGACCAATTGCCGGTGGTCGTAGCCAAATTTCTGGAAACTTTACTGTGCCTCAAGGTCAGGATTTAGCAAACGTACTACGTGCGGGTAAACTTCCTGCTTCTGCAGAAATTGTACAAGGTGAGGTTGTTGGACCAACATTAGGACAAGAGGCAATTAATAGTGGTGTATTATCATTCTTGTTAGCGTTAGGGATAGTACTTGTTTGGATGATATTCTACTATGGAAAAGCTGGAATCTTTGCTGATATCGCTTTAATGGTAAACATTCTATTTATATTCGGTATTTTAGCGGGTCTTGGTGCCGTACTAACGCTTCCTGGTATTGCGGGTATCGTTTTAACTATCGGTATGTCTGTGGATGCTAACGTACTTATATTTGAACGTATTAAAGAGGAGCTAGCAAAAGGAAAGGCACAAAAAGATGCTATTAGAGATGGTTTCAACAACGCACTTTCCTCAATTCTAGATGCTAACATTACTACTGGTCTTACCGGTTTAATTCTATTAGTATTCGGTACAGGTCCTATTCAAGGGTTTGCTACTACCTTACTAATTGGTATTGCAACAGCATTGTTTACATCAATATTTATCACAAGATTATTTATTGATAACTATACAAAGAATGGAAAGGATTTACCTTGTTCAACTTCAATTACAAAGAATCTATTTACGAATGTTAATATCGCATTCTTGAAGAAGCGTAAAATGGCTTATATCTTTTCAGCTATAATGCTTACAATAAGTGCAATCTCTCTATTTACTAATGGACTTAACCAAGGTGTTGATTTTGTTGGTGGACGTACTTATACTGTTCGTTTTGCTAAGGATGTAAATTCTGCTGAAATTCAAGACAACCTTATTGCAACTTTTGGTAGTGCAGAGGCAAAAACCTATGGTGGAGATAATCAATTAAAGATTACTACTAAATATAAAGTAGAAGAGACTGGTACGGAAGTAGATGATGAAATAGAGCGAATGCTTTATGAAACTGTGAAAAAGGATATGCCTGCAGATATGACTTTCGAAAAATTTGTTGGTGATCAAGAAGGAAAATCGATTGGTAGAATGGAATACTATAAGGTAAGTCCAACCATTGCAGACGACATTAAGAGAGACTCTTTCTGGGCTGTATTTGGTTCGTTAATTGTAGTTTTCCTTTATATCTTATTACGCTTTAGAAAATGGCAATTTGGACTTGGTGCGGTAGCTGCAATTTTCCACGATGTGGTAATTGTACTAGGTGTTTTCTCGCTTACCTATAAGTTTATGCCATTCAGTATGGAAATTGACCAGGCATTTATTGCGGCAATCCTTACGGTTGTAGGTTACTCTCTAAACGATACCGTAATTGTGTTTGACCGTATTCGTGAGTTCTTCGGTGAGCATCCAAACTGGAAAATGAATAGAGTAATTGATGTGGCTTTAAATAGTACTTTAGGAAGAACCTTAAATACTTCATTTACAACACTTATCGTATTGTTGTGTATGTTCTTCTTTGGTGCTGAGTCTATTAGAGGTCTACTGTTTGCAATTATAGTGGGTATCTTTGTAGGTACATACTCTTCATTGTTTATAGCAACTCCAATTATGTATGATACTGTAAAACGTAAAAACATTGAGGATTTACTAGATAGAAAAGAGGAAGAAGAAGCTCCTGCTGTAGAGGCTTAATTCAAATCTCAATAAAAGTAAAATAGCCCTTTTCGGATAGAAAAGGGCTATTTTTATTTTAGCAGTTTTGCAAATATTATTTGAAAGTCTTTTTAGTTATAGGGTAACGATAAGTTTTCAAAATAATGTAAGGAAGAAGATTTTAAGTTAATTTCTAGTGTATCGAATTTTATCACCCTTCTCTAAATTCCATTTATCAGAAAGACCTGCATTTACTTCTAATACGTATTGCGCTGGTGATTCCGAAGGTAGAGAAGTTTCATTAAAAGGTTGGGCGTTTTTTTGAATGCTAACAATCTCCATATCAGAATTAAAGTATATGATATCAAGAGCAAATTCGGTGTTCTTCATATAAAATGATCGCATTTGCATATTATCGAATATAAATAACATTCCTTGATCTTCATCCATAGAGCGACGATACATTAAACCTGTTTGAGTTTTATAATCATCATCAGCTATTTCGATGTCTAGCTTTGCGATTACTGAATCGTTTTCTGCCTTAAATAACTCGAGTTCACCTTCTTTTTTAAAAGTAACTTCTTTGGTTAGAATTTTAGTTTCAGTTTTCGGAGCGTCTTTGCAATTGTATAAGGTCAACATAGAACCTACAATTGCAGCAGAGATAAATAGTTTTTTCATTTTATTATTATACTTACACAGATTTTTCTAATCATAGTTTTTAACAAAGCTATATAAGACTTATGTTAGGAGGATTTTTATTTCGCTAGATAGTTGAGTTTCTGTGAATGTTAGTTATTCTGTAATTGGTTTTTTTGAAGCCTTCCACATAATGAATATACCTGCAAGAATAAATGGAACACTAAGCCATTGACCAGTTGAAAGAAGTCCTAAAACAGATTCAAAGCCGCCTTGGCTAGCTTTCACATATTCGGCTAAAAATCGAACCATAAATAGAAGAATTAAGAATACGCCAAAGATGTAACCGGTTTGTTTTCTGCGTTCAGTTTTCCAATACAAATACCAACATACTACAAATACAATAACATAGCCTGCAGCTTCATATAGTTGTGCTGGATGGCGAAATGGTACGGCTTGAAGTATTTCTGCGAATTGAGGGTTATTGGCGATGGCATCATAAGCCTTGCTCACAGGTTGTATGCCGGTAACGTTTACAGCTTCTTGTGGGCTAATGCTTTCATGTAAAAATTGAACACCTAAAGGGAAATCGCCTGAAGGTTTTCCAATTATTTCTGAATTGATAAAATTTCCAATTCTTACAAAAACGCCTCCTGCTGCTACAGCAATTACTATTCGATCCATTACCCATAAAAAAGGTTTTTTTACAACATTTTTAGTGTAATAATACATCGCAATTAGAATTGCGATTGCAGCTCCGTGACTTGCTAAACCTTGAAACCCTGTAAATTCAAATTCTGGCACTGTACTTATAGGCAGGAATACTGAAAGTGGATCTTGAACAAAAAGTTCTGGTTGGTAAAAAATAACGTGACCTAATCGTGCGCCAATTAGTGTAGCTGCAACCATATAGATAAATAGGCTATCTAATTTTTCCTGAGCTATACCTTCGCGTTCGTATATTTTTTTGGTTAAAATCCAACCAAGCGTAAAGGCTACAACAAACATCAAGCTGTAATAACGTATCATGAAAAAACCAAGGTCAATTCCTTCAGAAGGATTCCAGGTAAAACTTAAATAATGCATATAGGTAATTTTATTGCGTCGCGTAAAGATAACAAAAGCGAAAAAGTAACGCCGAACTAATTTATTTCTTTTTTGGTGGTACCGGATCGTAGCCTGAACCTCCCCAAGGATTACAACTGCCTATTCGTTTTATTGCAAGCCAACTGCCTTTAAACAAACCATGAGTTTGCAATGCTTCAATCGCGTAATGTGAACAAGTAGGAGTGTATCTACAACTTGAAGGTAACAAAGGTGAAATAAAGCCTTGATACCCTTTTATGAGTAATACAAAAGGGTATATAAGGACTTTTTTCATAAAACTTTATTTGTAGGTTTAGCTCTTAATTCAATGAAAATGTTGTTCCTTTCTTCCCGTCATTAAGTTGAATTCCCTTAGCAGCGAGTTCATCGCGAATTTTATCACTCAATGCGAAATCTTTATCGGCCCGTGCTTCATTTCGTAATTCAATAAGAAGTTCTACGGCTGCAGAAAGTTTTTCGCTATCTTGAGAGTTATCTGATGTATTGTCTTCTAAACCTAAAACTTCAAAAAGGAAGTCGTGCATTGTCTTTTTAAATAGTTCTAAATCTACCTTCGAAATAGTCTCTTTTCCTTCTTTTAGAGCGTTTACAAACTTGATGCTTTCAAAGAGATGAGCGATTAAAATAGGACTGTTAAAGTCGTCATTCATTGCATCATAGCAAGATTTTCTCCACGCTTCAATGTCAATAGTGCTTTTATCATCGGAAGAATCTAAATTTAAAAGAATTCTGTGTGCCTCCATTAATCTGTTAAATCCTTTTTCTGAAGCTTCAAGAGCATCACTACTAAAGTCTAATATGCTACGATAGTGGGCTTGATACATGAAAAATTTTGTGACAGTAGGAGAGAATGGCTTACTTAATATATCGTTATTACCAGTAAACATTTGGTCTGGCAAAATAAAATTCCCGGTAGATTTGGACATTTTTTTCCCATTAAGGGTTAGCATGTTGGCGTGCATCCAATAATTCACAGGAGAGGTGTTGTTGCAAGCCTCAGCTTGTGCAATCTCACATTCGTGGTGGGGAAACTTCAAGTCCATCCCACCTCCGTGAATATCGAAATTGTTTCCTAGGTATTTTGTGCTCATAGCGGTACACTCTAAGTGCCAACCTGGAAATCCATCACTCCATGGAGATGGCCATCGCATTATATGTTGCGGCTCAGCTTTTTTCCAAAGGGCAAAATCTTGTGGGTTTTTTTTATCGCTTTGAGCGGCAAGTTCGCGGGTGTTTGCTATCATGTCTTCTAGCTTTCTACCGCTTAGTTTTCCGTAATCGTTTGTTTCGTTAAATTTTAATACATCGAAATAAACAGAGCCATTTCTTTCGTAAGCAAATCCTTCTTCAATAATTTTTTCAACAATATGAATTTGCTCATAAATATGTCCTGTAGCAGTAGGTTCGATACTTGGTGGCAAGGCGTTAAATTTCGCCATTGTTGTATGAAAATCAACCGTATATTTTTGAACCACTTCCATAGGTTCTAATTGTTCGAGACGTGCTTTCTTTAAAATCGGATCATCGCCGCTTTCCCCGTCATTTTCTAAATGTCCTGCATCTGTAATGTTACGCACATATCGTACTTTATAGCCTAAGTGCTTTAAATATCTAAAAACTAAATCGAAAGAAAGGAAGGTGCGACAATTCCCTAAGTGTACATTGCTGTAAACTGTTGGACCACAAACGTACATACCTACTGCACCTTTGTGTATGGGAGTGAATTTTTCCTTCTTTTTCGAAATTGAATTGTATATGTGTAAGTCATTCATAATTATAGGGTAGATGACGGATAACAGGCGACCGATTTGGTTGCCAAAAATTTAATCGATTTTATTTCTTTGTTCAATCACCTTATTAATAGGGTGATATGTTTCAGTATAATTTACTTTTTAGTTTTAACCTATTCCATTAGGTCTGCAACAATGTGTAAATTTTAAATTGCTATGTCTGAGTATTTCTTATTTATTTAAATCCTTGAAAATTCTACCTCTTACAAACTGAATGGCTTAATATTAGTAAATAAAACATCGGTTAAGAGGTGTGTTTTCAATAATTAGAATTCAGTATCAAATTTAATATAGTCTAAAAATTCTCTACGAGTCTCAGGGTTTTTAAACGCACCGCCAAATTCACTTGTTACAGTGCTGCTATCGATATCGCGAATACCTCTAGAGTTTACGCATAAATGTTTTGCATCTATAACGCAAGCTACGTCTTCAGTTTTTAGAACATTTTGAAGTTCCTTAACTATTTGAATTGTAAGACGCTCTTGAACTTGTGGCCGTTTTGCGTAGTAATCTACAATTCTATTCATTTTTGATAAGCCTACAACTGTACCATTGCTAATATAGGCAATATGTGCTTTCCCAACAATAGGAAGTAGGTGGTGCTCACAAGTAGAATAAAGCGTGATATTTTTCTCTACCAGCATCTCCTGGTATTTGTATTTATTGTCAAAAGTTGATGCTTTTGGCTTTCTATCTGGATGTAGTCCGCCAAAAATCTCTTGTACAAACATTTTAGCTACTCGGTTTGGAGTACCTTTTAGGCTGTCGTCAGTTAGGTCTAATCCTAAGGTTTGCATGATGTTGTGTACATCTTTCTTAATGCTTGCAATCTTTTCTATATCGCTAAGCTCGAAGGCATCTGGGCGTAAAGGCGTCTCTGTGGAGCTACCAATATGATCGTTACCCATTTCTTCTATTTCTCTAAGTTCTTTTTCTATACCCATTTGTATTTTAAAAATAAGTTTTTATTGGGGTTGCAAAGATACACAATAGGTTATTGTATATGAAAAGCGTGTCTTTATATTTTTAATAAAACTCACAAGGTGGTTTCATAAAATTTTCTTAATTTCCCACCCATTATACTATAGTAAGATGACAAAGAAAAATTCCCCGTATTTATTAGTAATAATTATTTCCTTTTTATTATCAGGAATGTCTGCTTTTGCACAGGGTAGTACTTGTGCAACTATCGAGCCATTTTGTGCTGGAGATCAAGCCTTAATATTTCCTAATTGTAATAATCAAGACCCAAATTGTAATGCAACGGCAGAAGCTGGTCCAGATTATGGTTGTTTGTTTACCCAGCCATATCCAGCTTGGTTTTATTTACAAGTAGATCAGGCAGGAAGGTTAGATTTTGAGATAGTTCAAAATACGGCTTTTGATGCAAATGGTGACCCTATAGGTCAGGGATTAGATGTTGATTTTATTGCGTGGGGGCCTTTTCAGGAAGGAGATGATCTTTGTGATTATACACAACTGCAATCATTTAACGAAGTTGCTTGTAGTTATTCTGCTCAACCTATTGAGAACTTTACAATTTTAAATGCGCTACCGGGTGAAATTTATGTTTTGGTTATAACCAATTACAATCAAAGTCCCGGTTTTATAAAATTAGAGCAAACCAATGCGGGGAATCCGAATAGTGGTTCAACAGACTGTTCTATTGTAACTACGCAAACAGGATGTGTGGGTGACGAATTTGTTATAGATGCTGAGATACAAGGAGCTAATAACTATTTATGGGAATATGATGATGGAACTGGTTTTGTGACCATTTTTAATGGAGATTTTCCAACTATCACAGTTACTGATGGGGGTGATTATAGAGTTACAATTAGTTTCCCTCTTGGAGGTGATCAAATTAAAGAATTTGAAATTATTACTAATCCGCAACCTATCATTGCCAACCCTCCTCTAGATCTTTCAATTTGTGATAATGGTTCCACACCTGGTATTTTCGATTTAACTCAGAATAACAACGTTGTTTTGGGAGCTCAAAACCCTAACTTTTTAATTACATATCACTTAAATTTATTGCAAGCAGAATCTGGTGTTAATCCAATAAACCCAGCTAATGCTTATCCTATTGTGGGAACAAGTCAAACAATTTGGGTTCGCATTGAAAACGAAGAAGGAAATTGTTATGCCATTGATACATTTGAATTGATATACGAAGGTGCCACAGCTACTGCTCCAACTTCACCACATTACTTGTGTGATCAAGATGGAGACGGTCAAGAAGTGATTAATTTAGAAGCTGTATTCTCAGCAACAATTCTCGATAGCCAGGATCCTTTAAATTATACAGTTACTTATCACAGCACACAAGGGGAGGCTGATGCTGGGACAAATTCTTTACCGCAGCCTTATACAGTGGCAGCTAGTCCTACAACAATATATGCTCGAGTTCAAAATAACAACGACAATACTTGTTTTGAAACTACTCAATTCGATATTATTTTGGATGGCCCTCCAATTGTAAATGCTACTCCTGATGCTTTGATAGCTTGTGACCCAGGTAACGATGGGTTTACTTTGTTTACACTTCATGATGCAGATGATGACATTACAGGTGGCGATCCAGCACTTACAGTTACTTATCACTATACTTATTTGGATGCGCAAACTAATGAGGGTGAATTAATGGATCCTTATGAAAACCGAAACCCTTATAACGATCGTGTATATGCACGAGTAATAAGTGGAAATACAAGTTGCTATAACATTGTTGAGTTGCCATTAGAGGTTCGTGACAGTCCAATTTTAACCGAGCCAACACCTTATCGTATTTGTGATGATGACCAAGATGGATACGCAGTTTTTGATTTACCCTCAAAAGCAGCAGAAATTTTAGGAGCATTAGATCCAACCCAATACGATTTGTATTATTATGTAAATGAACAGCAGGCAATTGATGCTGGGGAAGTGGCACTCACGGCTCCTGACTACTCACAAGCAATTGCTACACCAGGAGCTTTTACTAATCAAACAATCAACACTCAGACAATTTATGTTCTTGGCGTAGGAAACGCCACTAATACAACACCTAATAATGGAAGTTTTGGATGTTATGATATTGTAGAACTTCAATTATTTGTAGATCCAGAGCCTATAGCTATAGAGCCTCAAGATTATCACTTATGTGATGATACGGTAAATGGGAGTACCCCTACCGATCAACTTAGTACATTCGATTTAACGTCAAGAAATTTTGAAATTACGGGTGGAAATACTAACGTAACTGTTACCTGGTACGAAACTGCAGCTGATGAATTGGCAGACAATCCAATTGCAAATCCACAAGCTTATCAAAACAGAGCAATTCCACCAGCACCTAGTAATCCACAAACTGTAATTGCTCGTGTTTCTAACGGTTTTGGTTGTAAAAAACTTGTTACGTTAACTCTTGTGGTCGATCAATTACCTACACCAGTTGAGCCAACACCTTTAGAGGTATGTGATGATAATAATGATGGTTTTGCTGAATTTGACCTTACCTTAAAAGACGACGAAATTATAGGTGGTGAACCTGATGTAATCGTTAAGTATTATCCACTGGAAGCACTTGCTCAAGCAGGTGGAGCTGGTGAAATTACTGGTCCATATTTAAACAATGTCCCTTATACTGATACCGTTTGGGCTAGAGTAGAAAATACTTCATCAGGATGTTTCGCTGTTGTTGAACTTACACTTATTGTAAACCCATTGCCAGATCAACCTACTTCGGAATTTGGAGACCTTTTTGCTTGTGATGAAGATGGAAGTGGTGAAGCAGTTTTTGACCTTACTATAAACACTCCTTTTGTTTATGGAAGTCAACCAACAACCGACTTTACTATTTCATATCACACCCTTTTACAAGAAGCAATAGATGGTCAAAACCCTATTTTAACTCCAAATGCTTTTACAAGTGCTGGTCAAACAATATGGGTTCGCTTAGAAAATAATATTACTCTTTGTGCAAGAATTAGTGAGTTTGATTTGATTCTAGGTGAATTTCCAATAATTCAAGATCCCGATGCCATGGAGCTTTGTGATGATTTGGAAAGTGGAAGTGATACAGATAGAATTTCAACTTTCGACCTTACAACCAATAACGCATCTATCACAAATGGCGATGCTACCTTAACTGTTAGGTATTTTGAAACTTTAATTGATTTACAGAATGACAACCCAATTCCAAATCCAACAACATATACCAACCCAGTTGATGGTGGTGGATTAGGAATTACACCTTATACAATCTATGTGGCTGTAGAAGGTCAAACCGGATGTGTGGCAACTACAGAGTTACTGCTAAGGGTGCTTCCTGTTCCTACAGTTGTAGAGCCTACTCCATTAGAAGTATGTGACGAAGACCACGATGGTTTTGCCGAATTTGATTTGACCCTAAAAAGCGATGAAATTGCAGGAGGGGATCCTTCTATAGTGGTGACTTATCACGAAACTTTGAACGATGCGAATAATGGAACTTTCCCATTGGCGTCTCCATTTCAAAATATTGTTGCTTTTAACCAGACAATTTACGCTAGAGCTTCTTTTGATTTACCTCCAAATACAAGTGGATGTTTTAAAGTAGTGCCATTAGATTTAATTGTAAAACCAAGTCCGATGGTACCATTAGATTTACCAGACTTGGTAGCTTGTGATCCTGATGGTAATGGTTTTGCGGAATTTGATTTAACGGTGCAAGAGCCTTTAATTTATGGCTCACAAGATCCTACGGAACTAGAATTGTCGTACCACACAACTCTTGAAGATGCTCAATCAGGACTGAATCCAATTGGTGCGCCCGAAACTTATACTAACGTTACAAACCCACAAGATATTTTTGTTCGGTTAGCTTATATCGATGGATCTGATTGTATTGCTGTAGGAAAGTTTACCCTAATAGTCTCTAGAGCTGTATCTATAGTTGATCCTACTCCTTTTGAGCTTTGTGAGGATTTAGGTCCTATAAACGATGGATTTACAACATTTGATTTAACACTTAAGAATGCCGAAATAACCAATGGTGCTCCAGGAATGGGAGTTAGTTACTTTTTAAATGAAAATGATGCTCAAAATAATATTAATAAGATTGATCCGGATACTGCGTTCGTTAACACTGTAAATCCACAAACTCTTTATGTAAGAGTGGAAGACGGCTCAACAGACTGTGTTGCGTTCACAACATTATTGTTACGAGTGTTACCTAATCCAGACTTAGTAGAGCCACAACCTATAAGATTGTGTGATGAGAATATTGTGGTTGGTCCTGGACCTGACGATGAAGTTGAAATATTTGATTTAACAATTAGAGAAGAGGTGATTCTTAACGGTGGTGCATGGGATTTAACGTATTACGAAAGTTACGACAATGCATTTAACGGAGTAGACCAAATTCCAAACCCAGAAAGCTATCAAAATATTAGCAACCCACAGACTGTATATGTTAAAGGGAGTAATCCAGATAGTTCTTGTTTTGAAATTGTGAAACTTGAATTAATTGTGGATCCTGTACCGGATGATAGTGCTATAGTATCACCTTATATGATTTGTGAAATTAATACAGATGGTGTAGCAGAATTCGATCTAACCACTAAGATTCCAGAAATATTAGGAGAGCAATCAACTTTTAATTTAATGGTAAGTTTTTATTTGGATGCTACTGATGCTGCCAACGGAATTAATCAAATTGTAAATACGACTGCACATCAAAACAGAGATTTAGCAGGAAACCCAGAATCTCCACAAACTATTTATACGCGAATTGAAAATTCACTAACGGGTTGTTTTATAGGTGGAAATCAAAGTTTTGAACTAATTGTTCAAGAAGGCGCTATTGCAAATACCCCAAATCCACTTATGGTTTGCGACAACTTTGAGGCAAACGATGGCATCGCCGAATTTGATTTAGAAGACTTAACGAATCCTGATGTTGTAACGCTTCGTAATCAAATATTAGCAGGACAAGATCCAAATATTTATTTAATTAATTATTTTGAAACTTATGAAAATGCTTTAAATAATGTAAACGCAATTTCATTTCCTTACTATAACGTAATCAATCCTCAGGTAATTTATGCTAGAGTTACCAATAGCGAAAACCAATACGAGCCAAAATGTTTTGAAGTAGTTGAAGTTATTTTAAAAGTTCAGGAACTACCTAGAGTAAATTTAGAAGACGAATACAGGTTATGTGTGGATGAGAATGGCAATCCTATTGAAAACGAAGATGGCCAGACTTCTCCTCCATTAATCGACACGGGATTAAACCCTATTAATTATAATTTCCAATGGTTATTGAATGGGGTTATGATTCCTGGAGAAACTGGGGCTTCTATAATAGCATTAGAAGCAGGTGAGTATAGTGTAATTATAACCGAAATAGCTTCGGGATGTGAAATTACGGCTGTAACAACTGTTGTGGTTTCATCTCCACCTTTAGTTTATAGTGCTGAAGTTATAACGTCTGCTTTTGCTAATCCACATGCCATTGAAGTTTCTGCTGAAGGATTAGGAGAATATGTATATCAGCTAGATAATGGACCTTTCCAAACAAATAATGTTTTCGAGGGAGTTTCACCTGGTATACATACTGTTACTATAAGAGATGTAAACGGATGTGGAAGCGTAACTATTGAAGTTGGAGTAGTTGATTATCCATTATATTTTACTCCAAACGAGGATGGCTACCACGATACTTGGAATATTATTGGAATTGGAACTGCAGATCCTACTGCTAAGATTTTCATCTTTGACCGTTACGGAAAGCTTCTAAAACAGTTAAGTCCAATTGGAGAAGGTTGGGATGGAACGTTTAACGGAAAGCCAATGCCTTCAAGTGATTATTGGTTTAGAGTTGAATATAAGGAAGATGATATGCCGAAAGTGTTTACAGGACATTTCACTTTAAAACGATAAGTATAATAGAATAACAAATAAAAAGCCTCCACATTACGTAATGTGGAGGCTTTTTATTTTCAAAAGACTATATGTGTTTAGGTTATAAAATGATTTTGAAATTATAAATTAAAACCTAAGGACAATATAAAGTTGTTGTAAACTGAGTTTATTAAAGCTGTATCAGTTAATCCAACACTATACAATTGTTGGTTCCGTTCTTGTTCTGATCGAGAGTATGCGATATCTGCATAAAATCTCCCAAAATTATATCCGGCACCTAAAGAAAACCCTGTTAAATCTCCCATAACCTCATTGTCTTTATAAGGGGTCTCTTCATAATGAAATCCACCTCTTAAGCTTAATCGATTAAAACGATATTCTGCACCAGCACTAAATTTAGAAGCTGCTTTTAAGGTGTTTTTAATTGAGTTATTCATCCTGTCAAAATACGGGTCATAATAATTGTTTAAACGACTAAACTTAATTGAGGAATAATCCTTATACGAATAATCGAAACTTATTAATCCGCTCTGACCAAAAATATAAGCTGCACTTGCAGTAACCTTTGCAGGAGTTTTAAGGTTGTAATCTTCATAAACATTAATTACTCTCGGATCTATAAATTCATTAATCGTTTTACCTTCAAAAACACGACTGCTTTTAAGCGATTGCGTTGTTTCTTCAGCTATCTGATACCACGTAGGAGTGTCGAAACTCAATCCTAATCTGAAATTGTTCGCTACTTTAGCAATACCACCTATTTGAGCTGAGATACCAGATCCTGTAACCGAAAGATTGTTTTCAAATCCTACACTTTTTACAATAGAGCCCGGATTATTATTCTTTTCTAATAGAAATGTACTTTGGTCGTATTCAATAGTGTGGGTGTTTATATTTGCTCCAAAGTATAAATTATTTGTAACCTGAGTGGCAAAATTAATAGTAAACTTACTATTGTATCCCTGTGAAAGATATGCGTATTCTTGGTTAAATACTCCTTCTGCTATATTTGAAATGTATTCACTATTTAATGGATTGCTAGGATCTACAGGGTCAAAAAGAAAACCTTGATAGCCTAAAAAAGCATTTTGTGCTGCACTTCCTTCGGTTTCACCTAGGTATTGGTATAAATCTGTAATTGTTTCTCCAGATCTTAAGTCTAATAGGTTTAAAGGCAAACCTTGAGCTTGTTCTAAAAAGAAATTACCAATAGTATTATTTCCAGTTCCTGCAATAAGGAGTTTATTTTCAAAGTTGTTTGATTGATTGTAATTTAATCCAATAGTGAACTTTTTAAAGGAGGATTCTTTATTGGCATTATTTATCACGAAAATAGCACCTAATTGATTTAGAGAAAAATCAGTTTTAGAAGCCTCTTCTTCAGTGTTAAAATAAATGCTGTTATTATTTAAGTTGTTGAAAGCCGAAGAAAGTGAAAGGGTAGAAGTTAAAAAAACTCCCCCCGAAGCCGGGTTTGAGCTGATGGCAGAAAAATCGCCACCCAAGGCACCCATTGAACCACTTAAAGCTGTATATCTAGCTGTTCCAAGGTTTTGGTTGCTGCTATAGCGCAAACCGTCTGATATGTCTTGAGCTTGAGAAGTTGCAAAACAGATGCTTAATGTTATTAATAATGAAATTCTTTTCATTTTGATAATATTGATTTAAATTTTATTAAAAGATAATGCCCAAAATAAGCATTTCGAAAAAAGATGAAATGTTTAATGGGCATTGTTAGAATTTTGAAATTGACATTCTGTTATTAAGGATATATTGCGCTAGTGATAATTACTGTAATCGATAAGTTTTATATACACCATAGCGTTTAATTTTATCCCCTACCGCCGCTACTTCTTGAGCCTCCACTTGAGCGAGTACTGCCGCCAGAACTTCTCATAGAGCCAGAACTACTACTTCTTGAAGGAGAAGAGTATGTACTATTTCTTGTAGTATTACTATTACTTCTTCTAGGCTGAGAGTAACTACTATTTCTATTGCTACGTGAATTTCGAATTCTAGGAGTAGCGCTAGGTTTTGTATTTCTGTTGTTTCTGATAACAGGTGTAGACCTAGTGTTGTTTGAGCGTGTGTTTCCACTTCTAATAGTGCTGTTGTTTGATGAGCGCGTATTAGAATTTGCTCGAACACTATTTCTATTTATTCTGCGAGTAGTTTCTGATCTGCTATAAGACGAGTTTCTAGTTGAAACATTGTTAGATCGTCCACGAGCTTGTGATCTACTGTAGTCAGTATTTCTTCGTCCGCGATTATAGGACACACCGTTGTTATAATGGTTGTTATAATAATAATTGTTGTAATAGTGTGGGTGGTAGTAGCCATATCCATAATATGGGTATCCATATCCATAACCATATCCATATCCATAATAAGGATAACCCCAACCATAGCTTATTCCCCAAAAAGGTGTGTAATAAGAGTGTCCCCAATATCCACCATACCAATAAGGTCTATGATAAAAGCCATATCCATGTCCACCATAGTTGTAAATGTTTACAGTAATATCTTCTGAGTTGCTTCCCCAAGCGCCATAACCTTCATCTTCGTAATTATCTTCAATAACTATATACCCTTCATCGTCTAAACGCTCTGTAGTAGCGTAGGCTTCGATATCAGTGAAAATAGCGCCCTCTTCAGGCATCTCAGAAATGGATTCAGCTTTGCTTTTGAAGTATTGTTGGTAGTAATTAGCTTTTTCGCTCGATGGGTTGTTGTAGCTTTCAGTACGAGATACATTTCCCGATGCATAAATTCCATCCGAGTCGTAATAGCCGTTATTGTGAGTTCCACACGACGATAGTAATAGAACTAAAGCTCCTACAAATGCTATCGTGGTGAAACGTTTTATATCGAATTTTTGAGTGAACATATCTTGGGTAATTTAATTGTTGGACATTATAAAAATAAGTAGTTTTGCGGACAATAACTAATCATTTAACATAGGTGCAACTTTTGTGCCAAAACCCGGCCTATGGCAAAGAAATTAACGACACGCGAAGAGGATTACTCAAAATGGTATAACGAACTGGTAATCAAAGCTGATTTAGCAGAAAACTCTGGAGTAAGAGGAAGTATGGTTATTAAACCGTACGGTTATGCAATATGGGAGCGTATGCAAGCAGAATTGGATAGAATGTTTAAAGAAACAGGACATCAAAATGCTTATTTCCCATTATTCATACCAAAATCTTATTTTAGTAAAGAGGCAAGTCACGTTGACGGATTTGCTAAAGAATGTGCAGTTGTTACTCATTATAGATTAAAGAATGCTGAGGATGGAAGCGGAATTGTTGTAGATCCGGATGCTAAGTTAGAAGAGGAGTTAATCGTGCGCCCAACATCGGAAACTATTATTTGGGATACCTATAGAAAATGGATTCAATCTTATAGAGATTTACCTTTATTGATAAACCAATGGGCAAATGTGGTGCGATGGGAAATGCGTACACGTTTGTTTTTACGTACTGCTGAGTTTTTATGGCAAGAAGGGCATACTGCTCACGCCACTAAAAAAGAAGCTATAGCAGAAGCAGAACAAATGATGAATGTATATTCCGACTTTGCACAAAACTATATGGCTATTCCAGTAGTAAAAGGAACTAAAACTGAAAGTGAACGCTTTGCGGGTGCTTTAGAAACTTATTGTATTGAAGCTTTAATGCAGGACGGAAAGGCGCTACAAGCAGGAACATCTCACTTTTTAGGTCAGAATTTTGCTAAGGCTTTTGATGTGAAATTTGCCGCAAAAGATGGTGCGTTAGATTACGTATGGGCTACATCTTGGGGTGTGTCTACACGTTTAATGGGGGCTTTAGTTATGACGCATAGTGATGACAACGGATTGGTATTGCCTCCAAATTTGGCTCCAGATCAAGTTGTAATCGTTCCTATTTATAGAAAAGATGAAGAATTTGAAGCAGTAAACGAAGTTGCTTTAGAATTAATGAAGAAACTTAGGTCGCAAGGTATTAGAGTAAAATATGATAATCGCGATACCCAAAAGCCAGGTTGGAAGTTTAATGAATACGAATTAAAAGGAGTTCCTGTACGTATTGCAATTGGTCCTAGAGATGTTGAAAAGGGTACTGTGGAGTTGGCAAGAAGAGATACATTAACAAAAGAATTTATCTCTAATGAAGATGTAGTTGAGAAGGTGAAGGCTTTAATGGATGAAATTCAAAAAAATCTTTTTGATAAGGCTGTCGCCCACAGAACAGAAAATACAACCGAGGTGTCTTCATACGAAGAGTTTAAAGAGGTTTTAGAGACTAAAGGAGGTTTTGTACTAGCCCATTGGGATGGTACTATAGAAACTGAAGAGAAAATTAAAAACGAAACAAAAGCTACAATTAGATGTATTCCTTTAGAAGGGGAGAAAGTAGTGGGAACTTGTATGGTTACAGGTAAACCATCGACTGGAAAGGTGCTTTTTGCAAAAGCGTATTAATTTTTTCAAAAATTTTTTCAAAACATTTTGGAGTATTGAAAAAAAGGTATATTTTTGCACCCGCATTTGAAAATGTAATGCACAATTAAACTGGTTATTTTAGACAATTAGTTTTGTTTTCGAACTGGAGAGATTGATTAAAAAAAGTTCTTTTTTATAATCCGAATCAAAATTTTAAAAATTTTTTAAAAAGGATTTGGAACATTAAAAAAAAGGTGTATTTTTGCACCCGCATTAAACAATGTAATGGTCCGTTCGTCTAGGGGTTAGGACGCCAGGTTTTCATCCTGGTAACAGGGGTTCGATTCCCCTACGGACTACAAAAATTTAGAATTAAATAAAAATACAATGGCAAATCACAAGTCAGCATTAAAGAGAATTAGAAGCAACGAGGCTAAACGCTTGCGTAACCGTTACCAGCACAAAACTGCTCGTAATGCCATGAAGAGATTTCAGGAGCTTTCTGATAAGGCAGAAGCTGAGAAAATGTTCCCTTCAATTGTTTCTATGATCGACAAATTGGCTAAGAAGAATATTATTCATTCGAATAAAGCTTCTAACTTGAAGTCGAATATGGCTAAGCATGTAGCTGCGCTTTAATTCTAAGTTAATTAAAATTTTTAAAACCCTTTCAGGAAACTGAAAGGGTTTTTTTATTATTTAAATTTGATTCTTTTGTTAAAAAACTGCTACTTTATTTACTTTTTACTGAAGTAGGAACTAACTTAGAGTAATCTCCATCATTTCGCATAACATCTCTAACTATTGTAGATGAGATATTAGAAACTTCAGGAGAACAGATTAAAAATATAGTTTCAACATTCGCCATCTGGTAATTGGTCTGAGCTATTGGCTGCTCGTAATTTAAATCGGTAGTATTTCGCAAACCACGAACAATAAATTGAGCACCCTTCTCTTTACAATATTTAGCTGTTAAACCAGAATAACTTTCAACGCTTATCTTTTTTTGATCTTTAAAAATGTCTTCAATAAACTTCAAGCGTTCTTCCAAAGTAAACATTGTTTTTTTGTCGGCATTAACACCAATAGCAATAATTATTTCATCAAATAAGGGTAGTGCACGATTAATAATGTCTAAGTGTCCAAGTGTAATAGGGTCGAAAGTTCCAGGAAATACTGCACGTCTCATTCTATTGAATTTTATAATTGAGTTATTGAATTACTAAGTTAATGAGTTAAAGAAAAACTCGCTATAATTTTATAGAAACTTTGTGTATAAAATAACTAATGCGGCAATTACTGTTGCCATAACAACCCCTCTTGCTCTATAAACTTGGTTTTTCTTTAGATAAATAAAGAAAACTATTAAATTTAATATAGCTCCTAAAGCGATTAAGCTACCTAAAAAATCATTGGCTAATGCAGCTTTAATTGTATCCTCAATATCTAAGTCAGAAAAAAAGAAGATATATAGATAGGTTCCTGCAACATTTGCTAGTAACCCTATTATTAGTCCTATTAAAATTTCTTTTACGTGTGGTTTCATTCGTTGTATCTAAATATTATAACAATTATACTATCACTAATTATCTAGTGTTTTACTTCCAATAGGTTTTACTGTAATTCCCAAGAATTAATTTCTTTAATAGCATGGTGGGCTGTTAAATCGTATTGAACTGGTACAATTGAAACATATCCATTTTCCAAAGCCCATTCATCTGTATCTTGTCCTTTATCTTGATTAACAAATTCCCCAGAAAGCCAATAGTAATCCCTTCCTAGGGGATTAGTGCGTTTATCGAATTTTTCCTGCCAATAGGCATTTGCTTGACGGCAAACTTTTATCCCTTTTATTTCAGTAGAATTAAGCTTTGGGATATTTACATTTAAAACCACTCCATTAGGAAGTCCGTTTTTAAGCGTTTGTTCAGCAATGGTTTTTACAATTTTCTTTGATGCCTCAAAATTAGCTTCTAACGAATAATCTAATAATGAAAAACCAATAGACGGTATTCCGGTAGTTCCTGCTTCAACTGCTGCGCTCATGGTCCCGCTGTAAATAACATTGATAGACGAATTACTTCCGTGGTTAATACCACTAACGCATAAATCAGGTTTTCGATCTAAAATTTCATTAACTGCAATTTTTACACAGTCAACAGGAGTACCGCTACAGCTATATTCTTCTTGTGGCTCGTCTTTACTTATATTTATACGATTGCAGTACAGCGCATCGTTTATGGTAATAGCGTGTCCCATTCCACTTTGTGGAGAATCTGGTGCAACCACACAAACGTCCCCTAAAGTATTCATAACCTCAATTAATGCTCTTATGCCAGGAGCGTTAATTCCGTCGTCATTGGTTACTAAAATAAGTGGTTTTTTGTTTATCATTCTTTAAAATTTTGAAGACACAAAAGTACATTTATTAAATTTGAAATAAGAATCCTGGTTTCTCAATCAATAATGGCTGTTTAACAAAATATTAGTAGCAAAATAGTTTAATGGCACGGTTTTTTATATAATTTAGACACTCTTAAATCAACACCCTTATTATGCGGATAATGAAAAAGAATTTTAAAGTTTTATTTTTGGCAGTTTTTGTTTCTGTAGCTTCTTGCAGTTTCACTACTAAAGAATTTGAAAACCCGGATAAAGATAAATTACTACTCGATCTTATAACTTATGTTCTTGAAAAAGGGCACTACGACCCAAAGGCTATCGACGATGCTTTTTCGGCTGATGTTTTTGAAAATTTCATTAAAGGCCTTGATCCTTTAAAACGATACTTTTTAGCTTCAGATATTGAAGAGTTCAGTAAGTACAAAACCGAAATTGACGACCAAATAAAGAATAAAGATTTATCTTTTTTCAATTTAGTATATAATCGCTTCCAAGAACGAATGGAAGATGTAAAGAAAATCTACCCAGAAGTTTTAGACAAGCCTTTCAATTTCGATAAAAAAGAAACTATTAATGTAGATTACGATAATATTGAATATGCAACGTCACCCAAAGCTCTAAAAGCTCGGTGGGAACAGCAGTTAAAGTTTACAACACTTTCTAGTTATTACGACTATGTTGAAGAGCAAAAAACGAAACAAAAAGCCTTAGATAAGTCCGATAACGAGAATAATGCGGAAGGGGAAAATAGTGATGACGAAAATGAAGAAAAATCGAGTAAAACTTCTGAAGCTCCATTCGAGCCAAAATCTATGGCTGAGCTAGAGCAAAAGGCTAGAGAAACAACAAAGACTTCATTAGATGAATATTTCGATTTCACAAAAGATCTTGTGCGTAAGGATTATTTTGCAATTTATTTAAATACTATTGTTGAAGAGTTTGACCCACATAGCAATTATTTTGCACCGCCAGATAAAGATCGCTTCGACCTTCAAATGTCTGGAAAATTAGAAGGAATTGGGGCTAGACTTCAAAAGAAAAATGATTATATAACGGTAATTGAGGTTATAAGTGGAGGACCAGCTTGGAGAAGTGAACAAATTGAAGTTGGTGATGCTATCCTTAAAGTTAAGCAAGAAGGAGAAAATGAATCTGTAAGCATAGTTGGTATGCGTATAGATGATGCTGTAAAGCTAATTAAGGGTCCTAAAGGAACTAACGTTACACTTACTGTAAAAAACGTTGATGGAACTATTTCTGACAAGGTTATTACTCGCGATGTAGTTGAACTTGAAGAAACGTATGCTAAATCTTCATATATAGAAAATAACGGTCGCAAATTTGGACTTATCAATTTGCCTCAGTTTTATTTCGACATGGATAACTATAAAGAGCGCAATGCTGCTTCCGATGTTAAAAAAGAAATTCTTCGCTTAAAAGAACAAGGAATGGAAGGGCTGGTGTTAGACCTTCGAAATAACGGTGGAGGATCACTTAGAACTGCTGTGGATATTGCTGGGTTATTTATTAAGAAAGGACCAATTGTTCAGGTTTCTTCAGCAGGTAAAAAAGAGGTTTTAGAAGATGAAAGTAATGAAATTGTATGGGACGGACCTTTGGTAATTTTGGTAAATGAACTCTCTGCGTCAGCCTCAGAAATTTTAGCTGCTGCCATGCAAGATTATAAAAGAGCTATTGTTATTGGTAGTAAACAGACATACGGAAAAGGTACCGTGCAAAATGTTGTTGATTTAAATCAATGGGTTAGAAATAATGATGTAGGAGACTTAGGAGCAATAAAAATTACATCACAAAAATTCTATCGAGTTAACGGGGGTTCAACACAGTTAGAAGGTGTGAATAGTGATGTTGTTATGCCAGATCGATATAGTTATATCGATATAGGGGAGCGTGATTACCAAAACCCACTACCTTATGATAAAATTGATGCGGCTAAGTATGATATTTGGGATGGTTATATAGGTTTTCAAGAAACCATTGATAACAGTAAGGCTAGAATGGCTAAAAATGAGCAGTTGCAACTAATAGACGAAAATGCGAAATGGATTAAGGATCGCAGAGATGAAAAGGAAGTAAACCTTAACTATAATGATTATACTGCCGAAATTGAAAAACGTAAGGAAATAAGTAAGCGTTTTGATGCAATTGATGAGTATGATAATAAGCTAACTTTTAAATCTTTGCCTTATGAAGTTGAACTGATGAAACAAGATACAACGCTTTCAGAAAAACGTAAGCGATGGCATAAAAACTTAAGTAAAGATATTTATGTTGAAGAAGCTATCCATGTGCTGGAAGATTTAAAACTTAATAATATTAAGGCTAGAAAGGTAGCAGATATTAAAAACTAACACTTTCTAGTTTTTTAAAATAGAATTAGAACCTACAAGATTTCAAAAACCTTGTAGGTTTTTTTATGGTCATTCACCTAAAATTTTCAGTAAATTTGAAACGTGAAAAATTCAACCTCATTAACACAAATAGCGCTTCATAAGTTTAAAAAGAACTTTTGGGGCGTTTTCAGTTTGGGGTTTTTAATGTTTTGTGTTTTAATAGCCATATTCGCCTACGCATTGGCACCGGATAATTCACAAAATGCCAATCAAATGCACTTGTCAATTCATTCTAAAAACCCTGGGTTTTCAGTGCAAATGCTTACAATTCCTGTTGCCTTAGAAGATCAAAACCAAATTTCAGTATTCTTTTTTGGTGAAAAGAATGCGAATACTGAAATTCCTATTTCAGATTATTCGTTGAAGTCTAATGCTATCGAGATAACGGAATATACTCCTGATGGAACTGATGGACTTCAAAAGGAATATTCAATATCACTTTTTCCTGATGTTTCATCGGTGAAGGAAATTCCTAACAAATACATTTCAGAAAAGAAATTCTATCTCGGAACAGATAAATATGGCCGTGATTTGCTTAGTCGAATGTTAATAGGAATTCGAATCTCGCTTGCCATAGGGTTTGTAGCTGTCTTTATTTCCTTAGTTATTGGGATTACAATGGGAGCAATTGCTGGGTATTTTGGAGGGAAAGTAGATACAGCAATTATGTGGGTAATCAATGTTACTTGGTCAATTCCAACCTTATTGTTAGTGATAGCGATCACCCTAGCCCTTGGTAAAGGTTTTTGGCAGGTTTTTATCGCTGTCGGTCTCACAATGTGGGTAGAAGTTGCAAGAGTGGTTAGAGGGCAGGTAATGGGTGTAAAACAGATGCAATACATAACTGCTGCTCGAGCTCTTGGTTATAATGACTTCAGAATTATAGTAAAACATATTTTGCCCAATAGTATGGCGCCCGTTATCATAATTTCGGCGGCCAATTTTGCGGGAGCAATCTTAATAGAAAGTGGCCTTTCATTTTTAGGGATAGGGGCTCAGCCACCAATGCCAAGTTGGGGAGGAATTATAAAAGATCACTACGCATATATTATTCTTGGCAAACCTTATTTAGCTTTAATTCCAGGCCTTGCAATTATGAGTTTGGTTACAGCCTTTATGCTTATCGGAAATGCTTTAAGAGATGCTATGGATGTCCGGAATTAGTGTTTTTGTTTAAACTCATAACTCATAGAATAAGTGCTTCAAACTTTTAAAGATTACAAGTTAATAGTATTTTTGACCTTATGAATCGAAAATACATTTATCCCTTAGTTATTATAATTCTTACCGTTGTATTGTACTATTCAGACGATATCTTTGATGGGAATAATAATATTATTTCAGATACATCAACGCAAATTGTTAGAAGTTCCAAAGAATTTGATGACTCATTTCTTCCAGAATCTACTACTGGAGCTATAGTAAAGCACAATTATTTCACTCTTTCCTATTCCGAAGATCACGAGCAGGCAGAATGGGTTGCCTATGAACTTAGTAAAAGCGATTTGTCTAGAAATGAATTTAAAAGACCTTATTTTGAAATAGACAATAAGGTATCAACAACTTCTGCAGACTGGCGCAATTACAAAAACTCCGGTTATGATCGCGGGCATTTAGTTCCTGCTGCTGATAGAAAAATGTCTTTTGAAGCTTATAATGAAACTTTTTTAACCAGTAATGTTAGTCCTCAGAACCGTGCATTTAATGCTGGAATTTGGAATCGTTTAGAACAAAAGGTTAGATATTGGGCAAATAAACACGACGGAGTTTATGTGGTTTCTGGAGGTGTTTTAAATGGAAACATGGAAACTATTGGTTATGAAAATGTTTCAGTGCCTAATGAGTTTTATAAAATAGTTGTAGATGTTACAGATGGCAATCATAAAGCCATAGCTTTTTTGATCCCCAACGAACCTAGTAGTAAGTCTTTTTACGAATATGTAGTTTCCATAGACGATATTGAAGCTAAAACGGGTATAGATTTCTTTCCTGCTTTGCCTGATTCAATCGAAGATAAAATGGAAAGTATGATTGACTTAAAAGCTTGGGGAAAGAAGTAGCTAAAAAAGTTTTCGGTTAGCAGAAAATCCTAAACTTCGGCTCCGTGTTAGATGTAATAATAGTTGGCTGCATCTAGTTTTATAAATATAAAAAGTAAAATAGTAAATCCCCACAGTCCAGATCCTCCGTAGCTAAAGAAGGGGAGTGGAATACCAACGGTTGGAAATATACCAGTAACCATTCCTATATTTACAAAAAAGTGAAGAAAGATTATTGCTGCTACACTATAGCCGTAAACCCTCCCGAATTGATTTTTCTGTTTTTCAGCTTTGTAAATGATTCTGAGAATGAGGCCAGTAAAAAGGAGGACTACAATCATACTTCCTACAAATCCCCACTCTTCACCAACTGTACTAAAAATGTAGTCGGTATGCTGTTCGGGTACAAAATTCCCTTTCGTCTGTGTGCCTTGTGTCCAGCCTTTTCCTAACCATCCACCATTCGAAATTGCAATTTCACTTTGATTTGTATTGTAGCCTATTCCTCGTGAATCAACTTCTTTACCAAGAACGATGTTAAAACGGTCTCTATGATGTTGTTTAAATACATTGTTGAAGATATAGCTAACTGAAAATGCGAACCCAATACAAGCAACAACAATCATTATATATTTTAAAATATTGGGGCGTTTTTTTCTATTTCTGTAATAAACTACTACAGCAATTAGTATAACCGCTACAGCCGCCCAAACTGCTCCAAACGCAAGTGTCGAAACAAAAATAACAGTAGCAAAAAGTCCTAGTAATAAATAAACCCCGTGTAATCCTTCTCTGTATAGTGGGAAGACAAATGCAGCGTACACCAATACACTTCCAGGGTCTGGTTGTAGAATAATCAGTATAACAGGAAGCGCTAGAATAATAAATGCCCTTATTTGATGCTTTAATTCTTGCATATTGGTTTGAATATCACTTACGTATTTTGCAAGTGCGAGACCAGTAGCTGCTTTTGCAAATTCACTGGGTTGAATGCTGAATCCACCAAAGTCATACCAAGCCGTTGTTCCAGCTATAGTACGGCCGAACACAAAGAGCCCGGCAAGGGAAAGTAAAGAGACTAAATAAATAATACTTGCGTAATTTTCGTAGAATTTTGATTCTATTGCTAATATGAAAATAATAAGTATAAAACTTAATCCTATCCAAATCATTTGTTTGCCGTAAATCTGCTTAAAATCAAAATATCCCTGAGCAGAATCACTGAGCGATGCGGAGTAAATATTAATCCAGCCCATAGAAACTAAGGCGATGAAAATAAAGATCATCAACCAGTCAAATTTCATATATGTTTTAGCTGCAGACATTATCTATTAATTGTAAAAGGTTTCCCGCTATACGGCTTAGCATATTCATCTTCTAAACTACCTTCAAGGATGAATTTCTCCATATCTTTTCTGGTTATTTCACCTTTAATGTATTTTTCAATCATTAAACCAGCAATTCTACCTGCCCAACGAGAACCCCAATATCCATTTTCTACAAATACTGCTAAAGCTATTTTAGGATTATCTTTAGGCGCAAAAGCTACAAAAATTGAGTGGTCGGTAAGTTGTACACGTTTTCCATCGATTCTGGTAAAATTTTCGGCTGTACCTGTTTTACCACATATCTCAATTCCTGGTATTCTAAGATAAGATGCAGTTCCAGATTCGTAAACTTGAAACATACCTTCAACCACAGGTTCAAAATGCTTAGGATCGATGGTTGTATGGTGCTTTTCTTTGAATTTTTGTGGAATGGTATCGGTTCCAACTATGTTTTTAATTACGTGTGGCGTAAAATACCATCCTCGGTTTGCAATGGCAGCTGTAAAGTTTGCCATTTGAATTGGTGTTAGGTTAATTTCACCTTGACCAATAGAATTTGAAATGGTAGCAGTTGAAAACCATCTGTATTTTGGGAAATTATAAAAGCGATTATAAAATTTTGAATCTGGAATAAGTCCTCTCCTTCCACTTGGAAGGTCGTATCCTAAGAAGTTACCAAGTCCAAAACTCGTTAAATGTTCTTTCCATTTATCGGTACCTTCTTGAATAGTAGAATAATTGTCAACAGATCTGCGGTATAGTGTTGCAAAATAGGTGTTACACGATTTTGCAATACCATAAACCATACTTGTGGCGCCGTGAGCCCCGTGACATTTCATCAAGCGTCTTCCATTGTAATAGTATCCTCCAGGACAGTTTATTCGGTCGTCTTCTGTAGTTACATTTTCTTGTAGTGCAATAAGTGCGGTTAATGCCTTAAAGGGAGACCCTGGTGGATATTCACCCATTAATCCTCTATCGTACAAAGGCTTTGAAATAGTATCATACCAAAGTTTCGTAAAGTTTTTCGATCTGTCCCTTCCTACCAATAGCGATGGATCGTAACTTGGCGCGGTAACTAGAGCAAGTATTTCACCACTACTTGGTTCAATAGCAACAATACCACCTCTTTTGTTAACCATTAACCTTTCACCATACTCCTGAAGTACTGCATCTATAGTAAGTTGTATGTCCTTACCTCTTTCTGGAATTGTGTCGAATATTCCGTCTTTATAAGGTCCAATGTCTCTGTTAAAGCGATCTCTTTGTATGTATTTTACCCCTTTTACACCGCGTAAAACTTCCTCATATTCTTTCTCAACACCAGCAGTTCCAATTAGTTCCCCCATTTGGTAATAGGGATTCTTTTTGATAATTGCGTTGTTTACTTCAGCAATATATCCTAGAACGTTAGCAGAGTGGTTTACTTGGTAGTCGCGAAGTGAACGACGCTGAATGTAAAAACCTTCATACTTGTACATTTTTTCTGAAAGTGAAGCGTAATCGGCCTTGTTTAGTTGTGGGACCACTACTGAAGGTAACCTCGGAGAGTAAATTTCAGCCTTACGTAACACTTCTTTAAAATCTTCCGTAGAAATCTTTAAGAGTTTACAGAACTCCAAAGTGTCTAATGGCTTCACATCTCTAGGGATAACCATAACATCATACGATGGTTGATTGGAAACTAAGAGGTTGTCATTACGATCAAATATATACCCGCGTTGCGGATAATCATACATTACTTTAATAGCGCTATTTTGCTCAAGAGATTCTGGAGAAGAATCTAAAACTTGTAGATAAAAAAGTCTAGCCGTGAAAAGCACACCACTTAATAAAACTAATGCTATAAGTACAAACTTTCTCATTTCGATTTTCTATTGAACAAAATCATAGTACACATTGTCAAGACTATTGTAAATATTCCTGAAAATAACGTAGATTTTAATAGCAATGGTATATGTTTAAAACTAAATATTTCTAGTGAAAACATAACAAAATGATGCATTAGAACTAAAGAAGTGATATAAGTAATTTTTTCAGTTGTATCTGCTTTTTTAATTTTTACAGATTTGTATTCATAGCTTACACCAAATGAATACTTTAAAACAATGGGACGAATGTATGCGATAAACGCCGATGCAGCTGCGTGAACACCACCTGAATCTTCAAAAATATCGATAGAAAGACCTAATAGAAAGCTTAAAAAAATTAGTAAACTTTTATTACCATCAAGAGGGAATAGTAGTATAAAATAGATATAAAGAAATGGATTTATGTAACCGCCTAAATTAATATTATTAAGCAGTAGCACTTGTATAAAAACAAGCGCTATAAACCGTACTATATTAATTAATATATCGTTACTCTGCATCTTCCACTCCTTTTTCTAACTCATTAATCTCTATGGCATCATTATTTTTGATTAAAAATACGTGCTCAAGACTAGTCATATCATTAAATAAATCGATGTTTACGTAATAATAATTATCGTCATTGTCTAGGTGAAAATCCTTCACGGTTCCAATTAGTACACCTTCGGGGAAAATAGTTGATCGCCCTCCTGTGATAATTGTATCTCCCTTTTCAATATCTGCAATTCTTGGTATATCAATTAACTGGGCTATGTTTGGATTTTTGGTATTCCAAATAAGTGATCCAAAATGGCTAGATTTTTTCAATTTAGCGTTAATTCTACTTTTAGTGTTTAAAATAGATTGAACCGTTGAATAGTTGTTTGATACATCGCTTACAATTCCTACAATTCCTTTTGAAGAAATCACGCCATAATCTCTTTTTATACTATCGCTTCTACCTTTATCTAAGGTAAGTTGGTTTTTAGTTTTCGAATAGTTATTGTTGATTACTCGTGCAGAATAATACTCAAATTTGTTAAGGATATTCCCGCTATCTAAAGTAGGAGCTAAGTTCAATTCCTTGTATTGACTTAGTTTTTTGCGGAGCATTAAATTCTCCTGTAGTAAATCTTCGTTTTCCTTAGCTAGAGTAAAGTAATCTGTAATATTATTTCTCACTGTATAAATTCCACCTGTTACAACGTTTGCGGAACTTATAAATTTATTGTTGTGGTAATTGTGAGATTGAATTGTTAAAGCAATGGCAATAATAAACAATACAGCAAATAACAGGAAGTTTTTATTCCGTATAAAGAAAAATATTATTTGCTGCATTGCTTAATAGGATTAAAATATTCTGCTTTCTAATGGTAGCAACGCCATAAACAGTATGCTATTGTTTTTGATTAATCGCTTTTAGGAAATTATTTTATAAGAACGCTTTTGTATTTGCTAAGATTCTTCAAACATATTCCTGTTCCACGAACTACTGCGCGTAAAGGATCTTCCGCGATATAAACTGGTAAATCAGTTTTTTGTGAAAGTCTTTTATCTAATCCGCGTAGCATCGAACCACCCCCTGCAAGGTAAATTCCTGTGTTGTAAATGTCGGCAGCAAGTTCTGGTGGAGTTTGTGATAATGTCTCCATTACAGCATCTTCTATACGGAGAATAGACTTATCTAATGCTTTTGCAATTTCTCTATATGAAGTTTGTACTTGTTTTGGCTTTCCAGTTAATAAATCACGTCCTTGAACGTCCATTTCGTCTGGTGGAAGCTCAAGATCTTCAGTTGCAGCTCCAATTTGAATTTTTATCTTTTCAGCAGTACGTTCACCTACATAAAGGTTGTGCTGAGTTCGCATATAATATACGATATCGTTGGTAAATACGTCACCAGCAATTTTAACAGATTTGTCGCAAACAATACCACCAAGAGCAATAACAGCAATTTCTGTAGTACCACCTCCTATATCCACAACCATGTTCCCTTTTGGTTGCATGATATCAACACCAATACCAATTGCTGCAGCCATAGGTTCGTGAATCAAATAAACCTCTTTTCCGTTTACTCTTTCGGCACTTTCTTTTACCGCACGCATTTCTACTTCAGTAATACCACTTGGAATACAAACAACCATACGCAATGAAGGCTTTATCCATTTCTTTTTAAGAGCAGGAATATCACTGATAAACATGTTTATCATCTTTTCACTCGCGTCAAAATCTGCAATTACACCATCTTTTAACGGGCGAATAGTCTTGATGTTTTCGTGAGTTTTCCCCTGCATCATAGCGGCTTCACGACCTACCGCAATTATTTTTCCAGTAGTACGATCGCGGGCTACTATAGATGGCGCATCCACAACTACTTTATCATTATGAATTATCAGTGTGTTTGCAGTACCAAGGTCAATGGCTATTTCTTCAGTTAGGAAGTCAAAAAATCCCATAGTTTTTAATTAGCGGTGTTGAATATTAAGCTGTTGTAATTTATATTAACAAAAGTAATGATTTTTTAATGCTTAAAATGACGTGTTCCGGTAAATACCATTGCCATATTATGCTCGTTGCAATAATCAATACTTAATTGATCTTTAATAGAACCTCCAGGCTGAATTACTGCTGTAATTCCTGCATTGTCTGCAATCTCCACACAATCAGGGAAAGGGAAAAATGCGTCACTTGCCATTACTGCTCCTTCAAGTTCAAAATTAAACGACTTTGCTTTGTCAATTGCTTGTCTAAGTGCATCTACACGGCTCGTTTGTCCGGTTCCACTAGCGCAAAGTTGTTTTCCTTTTGCTAAGACAATTGTATTACTCTTAGTGTGCTTGCATATTTTAGAAGCAAACAACAAGTCTTCTAACTCAGATGAACTAGGTTTATTGTTAGTTGAATGTGTTAAAATATCAGCAGTATCGGTAATATTATCTTTATCTTGAACTAAAACTCCATTCAAACAAGTTCTTACAGTTTTTGAAGGTAGTTCAATTTCCTTTTGAATTAATAGAATTCTATTCTTTTTTCCTTCTAAAATTTCTTGAGCCTGTTTTGAGTAAGAAGGTGCAATTACTACTTCACAAAAGAGACTGTGAATTTCATGAGCCGTAGCTTCGTCAATTTCAACATTACTGATTAAAATTCCTCCGAAAGCTGAAACAGGATCACCTGCCAATGCATCTAAATATGCTTCTTTTACAGTGTCACGTTGTGCAATTCCACAAGCGTTGTTATGCTTAAGAATAGCAAAAGTTGGTGCTTCGCCTTTAAATTCGTTCATTAGGTTTACTGCGGCATCAACATCTAGAAGATTGTTGTAGCTCAATTCCTTACCGTGAAGTTTAGTAAACATTTCGTCAAAATCTCCGAAGAAGAATCCTTTTTGGTGTGGGTTTTCGCCGTAACGTAACTCCTGACCCTTAGCTTCACTTATCTTAAACGCTGGTAAGTTTTCTTCTGAATTGAAATAATTAAAAATAGCGGTGTCGTAATTAGAAGAAACATTAAATGATTTTGCAGCGAAACGCTTGCGATCTTTAAGTGAAATTTCCCCGTCATTTGCTGATATCAATTCTAAAAACTCAGCGTAATCATCAACTGAAGATACACAAATGGTGTCTTTAAAGTTTTTAGCTGCGGCACGAATTAACGAAATACCACCTATGTCAATTTTTTCAATAATATCCTCTTCTGACGCTCCAGAAGCAACAGTTTTCTCAAAAGGGTATAAATCGACAATTACAGCATCCAACTGTGGAATGTTGAATTTTTCCATTTCCGCAACGTCACTCTCGTTATCTTGTCGGTTTAAAATTCCTCCAAAAACTTTTGGGTGTAATGTTTTTACACGACCTCCCAGAATTGATGGGTAATCGGTTATGTTTTCAACGGCAATTACATCGATGCCTACATCGTTTATAAATTGTTCGGTGCCTCCTGTTGAGTAAATTTTTACATTTTGCTCATGCAATTTTTTTACGATAGGAGCTAGTCCTTCTTTGCTAAAAACGGAGATTAAAGCTGACTTGATTTTCTTGGAATTGTTCATTGCTAAAAATTAAGGTGCAAAAGTACATAATTGAATAGTAAATTTGTAACATATACAATGAGAAAACGTCTTACATTTAATAAATTTATCAACCAGCACGAAAACGAAATCGTCAATCGCTAATTTAAAATCTTAATGCTAATATATCTTCGCGTTTTAAAGGAAAGTTTCAACTTCGCACTAAATGCACTTCGGAACAATAAATTGCGGACTTTTTTGTCTTTAGTAGGAGTAACTATTGGAATTTTTTCAATTATAGCTGTACTTGCAGCAGTAGATTCTTTAAAACGGGAGATAGAAGGGAGTATGAGCGGACTAGATAATAGTACAATTATCATAATGCGTTTTAGTTTTGGGCCTACCGAAATCCCACGTTGGAAATGGCAACAGTTTCCAGATGTTACTTACGACGAATTTCAATACATCGAACGAAATACTCCAAATTTAGAAGCTGCCTCTTTCACATTAGGCGTGCCAAATGAAAGCATAAAATCTGAAAGCAATAAAGTAGATAATGTGCCCATTGGTGCAGTTACAGAAAGCTATTACGACATTGAAGCACTTAAACTTGGCCAAGGAAGGTTTTTTAATGCAGCAGAATCTAATAGCGGCTCTATGGTTGTGGTTGTTGGAGACGAAATTGCGAATCAACTTTTTGGAGATGCTGCTAATGCCATTGGAAAAGAAGTGAGAATTTATGGACGAAGATTTAATGTAATTGGGGTTTTAGAAAAAGAAGGCGCTGGACTATTCGGTAATTCAAAAGATACCTCTGTTTGGATTCCAGTAAATATTGTTAGACGAATATTTGGAGATAATAACAAAAATACCTTCCCTCAGATTGTTGTAAAACCTGAAAAAGGAGTTGACAATGCCGAGTTTATCGCAATGCTAACCCAACAACTCCGATTAAAACGAGGTTTAAAACCAGATGAGGTTAGCACATTTTTTATCAATCAACTTCAAGGCTTTGCCGATTTAATAGACAATATTACAGGAAGTATGAATCTCATTGGTTTGATAATTAGTGGTTTTTCATTATTGGTTGGAGGCTTTGGAATTGCAAACATTATGTTTGTAAGTGTAAAAGAACGAACCAATTTAATTGGAATTCAAAAATCATTAGGAGCTAAAAATAAATTTATATTATTCCAATTTTTATTTGAGGCTGTAATCTTAGCTGTAATTGGCGGTTTAATAGGATTGTTCTTAGTGTTTATAGTTTCAATCTTGGCATCGCAATTTACAGGCGATTTTGAATTTGTGCTTTCGCCACGGAATATGCTTATCGGCACCGCTATAAGTGCAGCTATAGGTTTAATATCTGGAATACTTCCTGCAATTTCAGCGTCGAGATTAGATCCTGTTGAAGCAATTAGAACAGGAATGTAATGCATTGCGATTTGCAGAAACATTACAATATAAATAAAATTCCAAAGGCATTTTATTATGTCTTTGGAACTTGTTAGTTATTAGTAGATTCAGCTCTAGAATTTACTCAGTGGTTGCTGCTAAAGTATCTTAGCTACCTCTTCGTTCACCCATTCTAGAAATTTCGTGTCTGCTTCAGTAAATGGATTTGCAGTATTAGAGTCGATGTCTATTTGACCAATGTTTTTACCTTCTTTAAAAAGTGGAATTACAATTTCAGCTTTTACGGTAATGCTACACGCTATATAATTGTCTTGTGCTTTTACGTCTGGTACTACAAAATTTTGGTTGCTAACGGCTACTTGTCCGCAAATCCCTTTTCCGAAAGGAATAACAGTATGATCTGTTGGTTCGCCTGCAAATGCTTTTAGGTGAAGTGTTTTTTCAGCTTCATTTGCAAAATAAAACCCAACCCAATCGTAATAGTTGACAGTCGTTTGCAGTAATTCGCAAACTTGATTTAGGCGTTCGTTTGTACTCACAGCATCATTGGCTAGAATCGTATTTATTTTTGGTTTTAACTTTGAAAAAGGCATAGTTTTATGGTATCTAAAATATTTAGGCAAAAGTATTTTAAATCGTTCACTAAGCCCCAAGAACAAATAATGTATTTTTGTTAAAGTTGAATAAATAACAAACTGTAACCTGTCAACTATCTAAAAACTAATCGGTGAAAGAACTCTTGTTGAAATACAAATCAGTGCTGCGCTTTGTAGGTCTTTTTATCGGTACGTATTTGTTGCTAGGCTTTCTGTATTCCGTTTATTTGAATTTGTCTAAAAACGGTCCTTTTTTTCCTGATTATATCACACACCTAGTTGCGAAGCAGAGCAATGCTGTGTTGAATACCTTTGGCTATGCTGCATTTTTAAATCCAGCGCAAACTGTAGAGGGGATGTTGTTGACAATAGATGGGAGATACACCGTAAATATTGTAGAAGGTTGTAACTCGGTTAGTGTAATTATACTTTTTGTAGCCTTTATTATTGCATTTGCAGAAAAATTCAAGAAAACTATTCTTTACATCTTTGCAGGCGCAGTGTTAATTTACGTAATAAATATTATTCGAATAGCTATTTTAACTGTAGCACTTTATAAATTTCCTGAGTATGAAAACGTGCTTCACGCCGTAGTTTTTCCAGTAATAATATATGCTTTTGTATTCATGCTGTGGATGATATGGGTGCGAATGCTAAAGGTGAATCCGGAAACAAATCTTGTAAAGTGAGTAAATTTATAAGAATATTATTAGCCTTAACGCTCACTATTATATTAGTGTTGGTTCGCGCTTTTGAAGACACTCTTTTTTACGATCCTCTATTGAATTTTTTTAAATCCGATTATAAAACAGCGCCTCTTCCTGATATGGATGTGTATTTGATGTATGGGAATACAGCATTTCGATTTATTCTAAATTCTGTTGTTTCACTTGGAATTATATCGTTACTATTTAAAAATAGGGAAGTGATTAAAATTTCATTGTTTCTTTATGCAATACTTTTCGTGGTCCTAATGATTGCATTCAGTTTAATAATTTACACTTCAGACGGAACATCGAGTCATTTTGTACTTTTCTATGTACGTCGTTTTTTAATTCAACCGTTATTTCTTTTAATATTACTTCCTGCCTTTTATTTTCATAAGTACAATTCAAATTGAAATCAATATATTTGTAACTTAAATTTAAAATTCATTATGAAAAAGTTATCTTTTGTTGTTTTAGCGTTTACAGCTATTGCATTTACATCTTGTAAGGACAATGACAAAAAGGTGGAAGAACCTGAAGTAGTCACTGTTGATAATACTGCTTCTAAAAAAGAAGTTTATGAAATTTCAGAAAGAGAAGCTGAATTCAACGACCCCAAGGTAGAGGCTATTTTCGATCAGTATATTGAAGTTCAAGAAGCTTTAGTGAATACTGATGCTGAAAAAACAGCTACAGAATCTTCTAAGCTTGAAGTTCTTATTAAAGAAGTAGAAGTAAATGAAGCTACTCAATCGGCAGTTGCTGCTATGGCTGCATCAGAGGATGTTAATGTACAACGTGAGCATTTTGAAACTCTTACTGCAGGGATTGAAGGTATGCTTGAAGGAGCCTTAGCATCTGGTACACTTTACAAACAATATTGCCCAATGGCTTTTAATAATAAAGGTGCTGCTTGGATTAGCAGTGGTAAAAATATTCTAAACCCTTATTTCGGTGATAAGATGCTGAAATGTGGTAGGGTTGATTCAGAAATTAACTAATTACAAAAAAGCCTTCCGAATATTTCGGAAGGCTTTTTTTTGTATTTTTGCGCTATAATGAAAAAAGTGATATCCATATTCTTGTCCATACTGATGCTCGCTAGCAGTTCAGGGATAGCTTATGCTCAACATTTTTGTGGGGGTATGGAAATCACCTCTAAGGTTACATTAGCCAAAAAACAGCTTTCCTGCGAAATGGATGCAGAGCCTTCCGACGCTAATTGCGAGATGAAAAACTTAGCTTCTGAAGCGCCAGATTGTTGTGATGACCATATAACTAAAATACAAACCGACGAAAATTTTACAAAGGCATCTTTTGATGTTAAGTTGAACAAAACTTTTGTCGCAACATTCGTATCGGTATTTGTTCTTCAAGAAGTTGATATAACTTCTTTTCAAAAAATCTTCTATGCGGAATACAATCCGCCACCTCTCGAACGGGATTTAAATATTCTCTACGAGACCTTCTTGATTTGATTACTTAAATCTATTTGTACTTATATTTCATTAACTTGAAGTGTAGGTTTTGCTGTATAAAAATTTTAATACAGTAATTCACTAAACTATAGATTTAAAATCAAATAACAATGACACATAAATATACTATAGACGGAATGACCTGTAATGGGTGTAGAAGTCACGTGGAAAATATACTCAATAATGTTGATGGTGTTTCTGAGGCATCTGTAAACCTTGAAAAAGGGGAAGCAGTAATTGAAATGGAGCGGCATATTGAACTTAAAGTTTTTGAAAATGCTTTGGAATCAGATGGAGGTAGATACAAGATTTCCTCTCATAAAAAAACTGAGAAAAAGGTTTCGCATGAGGATGATAAACAGGCGCAAGAACACACTTTAAGTGGTTCTCAGGTTTATTATTGCCCTATGCACTGCGAAGGTGATAAAACATATGATAAACCGGGTGATTGCCCTGTTTGTGGTATGCATTTAGTAGCTCAGCCAAGTAACACAACTGCTGTTAAAGAGAGTTATCAAATTCACGGGATGACTTGCGATGGTTGTAGAACTCACGTAGAGCAGATTTTAAACAAAATTGAAGGAGTCGAGAGAGCGTCGGTAAACTTAGAAAAAGGAGAAGCTGTAATTGAAATGAAAAATCAGATTCCTTTAAAAGTTTTTGAAAAGGCTTTCGAGGCCGACGGAGGGAGTTATAGTATTGCTGTAAAAGGCGATACAGAGGCCGCTGCTAGACACCAAGCGCGAAAGGAAGAGAGAATAGCAAACCAAAGTAACTCAGGAACTTTTTATTGCCCGATGCACTGCGAAGGTGACAAAACCTATGATAAGCCTGGCGATTGCCCAGTTTGCGGAATGGATTTAGTGCCTATGGCAAGTAATTCTGCAGATGAAGCAGCAGACGACAGTGGTTATAAACTACTGCTAAAAAAGTTCTGGATAGCCGTTGCTTTCACAATTCCAATATTTATTATCGCAATGTCTGAAATGATTCCTGACAATCCGTTGTATGAATGGATGCCGATGAAATATTGGAATTGGATTCAATTCGTTTTGTCTATTCCGGTAGTGTTTTATGCTACTTGGATGTTTTTTGAACGCGCCTATAGGTCCATAAAAACGTGGAACTTAAATATGTTTACCTTAATTGGAATTGGTGCTGGTGTCGCTTGGATTTTCAGTGTTTTTGGAATGTTGTTTCCAGAATTTTTCCCTTCTCAATTTAAAACTGAATCGGGAAGTGTTCACGTTTATTTCGAATCGGCTGCTGTAATTCTTACTTTGGTGCTAATGGGGCAGGTGCTAGAAGCACGAGCTCATAACCGTACAAACTCTGCAGTAAAAGAATTACTAAAACTCGCGCCTAATAAGGCTGTAAGAGTTGTAGATGGTGTAGAAGAAACAATTTCGATAGATGATATTCAACTAGGAGATAAACTTCGTGTAAAACCTGGTGAGAAAATTCCTGTAGATGGTAGTATAATTGAAGGCGAAAGCTCGATAGACGAATCGATGATAACCGGAGAACCTGTGCCTGTAACTAAAACAGTTGGTGACCAAGTAAGCTCGGGAACTATTAATGGAAAGCAGACCTTTGTTATGAAAGCTGAAAAAATTGGTAGCGATACTTTACTTTCTCAGATTATCGATATGGTGAATAAAGCTAGTATGAGTCGCGCTCCAATTCAAAAGTTAGCAGATAAAATATCGGGCTGGTTTGTGCCGATAGTGGTTATTGTGGCTATCATCACTTTTGTGGTGTGGGCATTAATAGGTCCAGAACCTTCTTATGTGTATGCGTTAGTAAATGCTATCGCAGTTTTAATTATCGCATGTCCGTGTGCATTAGGACTTGCTACGCCAATGTCGGTTATGGTAGGTGTTGGGAAAGGAGCTCAAAATGGAGTGCTGATTAAAAATGCCGAATCTCTTGAAGCACTCAATAAAATTGATGTGTTAATCATAGATAAAACAGGGACAATTACAGAAGGAAAACCTTCGGTGGAAAAAGTGGGTTCGTCTGAAAATTATTCTGAAGATGAGGTGCTTCAATATATAGTTTCACTCAATCAGAATAGTGAGCATCCGCTTGCTGATGCCACTGTTAAATATGGAAAAGAGAAAAAAGTAAACACAGAAGCAAGTGGCTTTAAAACTACAGACTTTAATTCAGTTACAGGTAAAGGGGTTACCGGAATTATCAATGGTAAAAAGGTGGCACTTGGTAATGAAAAGATGATGGAAGAAGCTGGTGCGAAAATTGCTAATTCTCTTCAAGCTAATATTTCAGAAGAACAGAAAAAAGGTAAAACTGTTCCTATGCTTTCTGTGGAAGGTAATGTAGTAGGTTATGTTGTTATTTCTGATAAAATAAAGGCAACCAGTAAAAAAGCTATTGCTGATCTTCAAGAAAAAGGAATTGAGGTTATTATGCTCACTGGCGATAATCAGGATACGGCGCAGGCGGTTGCTTCGGAATTAAATCTAAAAGATTTTAAGGCAGAAATGCTACCTCAAGATAAGCTTAAAGCAGTAGAGGAGCTACAAGCTAAAGGTGAAAAGGTTGCAATGGCAGGTGACGGAATTAACGATGCTCCTGCCTTGGCTCAAAGCGATGTGGGGATTGCGATGGGAACGGGAACTGATGTAGCTATAGAAAGCGCCGGAGTTACTTTGGTTAAAGGTGATTTACACGGAATTGTAAAAGCGTTTCAACTAAGTGAAAAGGTGATGAGAAACATTAAGCAAAATCTATTTTTTGCAATGATTTACAACACCTTAGGTGTTCCAGTTGCCGCAGGAGTGCTATTCCCAGTTTTTGGAATCCTGTTGTCTCCTATGATTGCGGCTTTAGCAATGAGTTTTAGTTCGGTGTCAGTTATTACAAATGCACTGAGGTTACGTGCTGCTAAAATTGATTAAATAAAATAATAAAATTAAAGCATAGGACGAATATCAAACTGTGAAGTAGGCTTATGCTTTAAGTGTAAAACAAATACTTATAAAATTATATGAAAAGCTATAAATTAATATTAATGGCCCTTTTGCTTCCGCTTTCAATTTATTCACAGGAAAAATTAAAAGGCGTAATTGTTGAAAATATCAATAATGATGATGTGCCAGTGGCAGGGGCAAATGTGTACTGGTTAAATACTTCCGTTGGTACGGTAACAGATTTTGATGGAAATTTTGAAATTGATTACAAGCCAGAATACAAAAAAATGGTAGTGAGTTTTGTAGGGTATAAAACCGATACAATTACGGTTAACTCATCCAATAGGATTAGACATACTCTTACTTCTAAAGCTAATTTAGATGAGGTTACCATTACAGCGCGTAAAAAGGCTAGTTCGCGTTCTTTTTTAGAGTCTCAAAACATTATTAATGTCAGCAGCGCCGAACTGCTAAAGGCAGCCTGTTGCAATCTTGCGGAAAGCTTCGAAACAAATCCTTCTATAGATGTAAATTTTGCAGATGCTATTTCCGGAACAAAACAAATTAAAATGCTTGGGCTTACAAGTCCATATATTTTAATTACCACCGAAAACGTACCCAGTATCCGAGGGGCTTCTCAAGCTTATGGATTGAGTTTTATTCCTGGGACTTGGGTGGAAAGTATACAGATTACTAAAGGTTCTGGAAGTGTGGTAAATGGTTACGAAAGTATCGCAGGGCAAATTAATGCTGAACTTCAAAAGCCGTTAACAGATGATAAGCTTTTTGTAAATGCCTATGGCTCTGGAAATGGAAGATTTGAGTTGAATACCCATTTAAATACACAAGTAACCAATAGATGGAGTACGGGGTTATATATTCATGGTAATATGCGTGATTATGAATTTGATAAAAACAACGACTCCTTTATAGATGCTCCATTAATGCAGCAAGTAAACGTTATGAATCGCTGGCAATATACCGATCAGGAAAATGGATATTTGGGCTTTTTTAACGTGAGGTATTTAAATGATTCAAAGCAAACAGGTCAAGTAGCCTTTGATCCTGAAAATGATCGTGGAACAACAAATGCTTGGGGAAGCGAAATTAAGACACAGCGATTTGATGTTTCAGGGAAATTTGGGTTTGTTAATCCTGATATACCCTGGCGTACAGGTGGAATACAAATAGCATATAGCCATCACGACCAAGAATCTTATTTTGGGTTAAACGATTACAATATTCAACACAACAGTTTGTATTCGCAATTAACGTATAACTCAATTATAAGTGATTCTAGGCATAAAATTAAAACTGGACTTAGCGGAACTTATGATAGTTACGAAGAGTTGGTTTTAACCGAAAACTACAGTCGAATTGAAAATTCAGTAGGTGCATTTTTTGAATACAATTTTGATAATTCTAGCAACTTAAGTTATAGCCTTGGGATAAGAGGGGATGTTCATAACAGGCTCGGCGCCTTTATTACGCCTCGTTTTCACTTGCGCTATACGCCTTGGGACAAATCTGCTATTCGTGTTTCTGCGGGAAGGGGAAAACGTAGTGCTAATATATTCACAGAAAACCAAAGTCTTTTCGCTACCTCACGTAGTTTAAATGTCTTAGGCAATTCTGGTAAAATATATGGACTAGACCCTGAAATTGCTTGGAATTATGGAATCTCGTATATGCAAGGGTTTAATTTGTTTGATAGAAGAGGGGATATAACAGTTGATTTTTTCAGAACAGATTTTGAAAATCAAATAGTGGTTGATTGGGAAAATCCTACAGAAATTAATTTTTATAATTTAGATGAGGAGAGTTATTCCAACAATTTTCAAGCAGAGTTTAACTATAATATGTTCGAACGCTTTGATATGCGTTTAGCCTATAAATATTACGATGTAGAAACTACTTATTTAAGTGGGAAGAAACAGAATCCGTTAACGCCAAATCACAGGTTTTTCACAAATGTTTCTTACGAGACTAAACTAAATACAAAAGGGGGTAATTGGAAGTTTGATGCAACTTACAACTATATAGGAGAACAACGTTTTGCATCGTCTGCAACCTATTTAAATACCATAGGACTTTCAGAATTTTCTTCAAGCTTATCAACAGTAAATGCGCAGATAACTAAGGTTTTTTCAAACAGCTTTGAATTGTATATAGGAGGTGAAAACTTGACTAATGTTAAACAAGAAAATCCAATTATAGGAAGCGACAATCCGTTCGGAGCAGAGTTTGATACAACCTATGTTTATGGCCCAATTTTTGGAAGTTCGTATTACGCAGGTTTGAGGTATAGACTTAACTAATTTCTTACTCTTATTTTATAGAATAGAAATTATTTGAAATATTAACGTTAAATATAAACAGTTTACTAATTATTAAATTTTAAAAATTATGCAAAAAGTACTTTTAACTCTAGGAGTTATGTTTATAGCGGCAACAGGTTTTGCCCAGAACAAAAATGCAAAAGCCACTATTGAAGTAGATGGAGTTTGCGGCATGTGTAAAGAACGTATTGAAAAAGCTTCAATTCAGGCTAAAGGTGTTAAAATGGCTACTTGGGATGTGGCTACACATCAGCTGAGTTTAATTTACAATGAAAAGAAAACCGATTTAACCACCATTCAACAAAGCATTGCCGATAGTGGGCACGATACACAAGACATCACAGCTACCGATGAAGCTTATGAAGGTTTAATGGGATGCTGCAAGTATCGCGATCCAAAAGTTGTAGACGACCATAAATAGTGTTTGACAAAATTTTACTTTAATTTATTATTTCTTTAATATAATAGGGTTTGTTGAATTAGTAAATTGTAATTCATTAAAAATCAATTACTATGAAAAATCAAAAATTAATTCACGCCTTGGGCAATTGTATCAATCATTGTAATTATTGTGCAGATGCCTGTTTAGATGAAGACAATGTAAAAATGATGGTAGACTGCATCCGTTTGGATAGAGTTTGCGCTGAAGTTTGTAGTACATTAAACCAATTGTTAGCAATGAATTTTACCGACGTAGATGATTTGGTAAAATATTGTGCAAAAATTTGCGATATGTGTGCAGATGAGTGTTCAAAACACGATACACAACATTGTAAAGATTGTGCAGAAGCTTGTAGAAAATGCGCAGAAGAATGCAGAGCATTTTTGTCATAAATTTAAATTGAATACCTGGTTTATTAAATTTATGTGTGATGTATGATAATTTGGTCTGCTTAAAAGTTTAAAAAACACATGCCATACTTATCGTATTTAGCTAAAGGTATCATGTAAATTCAATAAGTACTATATATTAAGGTATAAAAATCTAAAAATCCACTTCATGAAATTGAAGTGGATTTTAATTTTAAGTGGGGAAGGTGCGCAAATATATTCGCCCTATTTTTTAATTTTACCAATACAACGAAATACAATAATTAAATAGATATGAAACAAATTTTGGGAATAGGCTCAAGGATAAATCACCCTACTTATGGAAAAGGAGTAATTACAAATGTTACTGCAAAAATGTATTGGGTAACTTTTATTGAAAATGGCCTAGAAACAATTGATATTGACGAAGATTTTGAAATTATTGAAGCGGCAGAGGACGAAGTAGATTCTGTAAGCTTTTACGAAGTAGAGAGAAGTCTTCGTGAAATCCTTAAAAAATGGAATGGCATAAGTGAAATTGTTCCTATTGCCGATAAGTGGAAAGGCGGAACCATAATTTTGCAGCCAGCCGATAGTAATTTAAGTTCTAAGGAAATTCCAATAGACACATTTTTTCATAAAATAGTAATGTTGCGAGATAGGCTTAGAGTGATGGAGCAAAAAATTAATTCTAATAAAGAATTAGATGAAAGTTTAAAAATTGACCTACAACAATATATTACTCGATGTTATGGAAGTTTAACAACTTTCAATGTTCTTTTTAAGAGTAACTCGCAAAATTTCAAAGGAGAACGAGCTTCAAAATAAATTGTAAATCTTATAAATTTAGAAACCTCAATTATTACATGGAGTAATTGAGGTTTTTTTATTCGTATAATATTGAATTTCTGAAAAAGGTCGTTATTGTGTTAAAATTCGGAAAAAATCAAATTTTGCGTTGTTTTAACTAAATTGTTAATAATGTGTGTGAAAATAATTTGACTCGCTTAATTTCCCCAATAAAGCTAATATTAGTGTTTGCGCAAGCTTCGAAGCGTAACAAAATCAGATGATTGTGAAAAAAATTGAATTTTTGAATATGATTTTTTCATTGATAAAAAATTCTTTTCAGTTAAATAATTGTGAATCTACATCCATTAAAAGTTGGAATTGTAAGATTTTATTGGCACTTTTGAGGTGCTAATTCAAACAAACAAAAAAATGAAAACAAAGTTTAGTGGAATTTTAACGCTATTATTAGCGTTAGTTGTGCAGCTCGCGGTTGCACAAGAAAAATCGATTTCCGGAACGGTGACTGATGACACAGGTCTGCCGCTTCCAGGAGTTAACATTATTATAAAGGGTACTAGTACCGGAACACAGTCTGATTTTGATGGTAATTATACTATCGAGGCTGCAGTAGGGCAAACACTCGTTTATAGTTATGTTGGTTTTGAAACCCAAGAGGTAGCTGTTGGGGCTTCAAATAACATGAATATTACTATGCAAGCCGGATCTGCTCTGGATGAAGTAGTAGTAACTGCACTTGGTGTATCTCGTGAGAAACAATCTCTTGGATACTCTACGCAGGAAGTAGGTGGTGACGATGTTGCTACTGTAAAAGGTAATAACTTTACGAATGCTCTATCGGGTAAAGTTTCAGGTCTTCAGATTAGACGAAACAACAACTTTGGTGGATCTACTAACGTGGTTATTAGAGGTAACACATCTTTAACTGGAAATAACCAAGCTTTATTCGTTGTTGATGGTGTGCCAATTAGTAATAGAAATACCAACTCTGCTGGACAAACGCAAGCTTCTGGTAACTATTATGACTACGGTAATGCCGCTGCAGATATTAACCCAGACGACATCGAAAGTATTAACGTACTTAAAGGTGCTGCTGCATCTGCACTTTATGGTTCACGTGCTGCAAATGGGGTTATTATTATAACAACTAAAAAAGGTAAATCTGCAAAAGGATTAGGTGTTACTCTTAATAGTAATGCAACTGTTGGTTTTATCGACAAAAGTACTTTTGCTGAATACCAAACTGATTATGGTCCTGGATATGGTGACTACTTCACTTTTGGTGATGTTGACGGTGATGGTATAGACGATCAAATTGAGAACTATGGAGATGATGCATCTTATGGTCCAGCTTACGATCCAAACTTATTTATCTATAAGTGGGATTCATTCGACCCTTCTTCACCAAATTACTTGAAGAAAACTGCTTATACGGCAGCAAAGAATGGCCCTATTACTTTCTTTGAAACTCCAGTAACACTTACTAACTCTATCTCTATTTCTAATGGTTTAGAAGGCGGTTCTTACCGTATGTCTTATACTAAATTAGATCAATCAGGTCTTATGCCAAATAGCCAGATAGATAGACATAACTTTATCTTTAGTGGAACTTACGATGTTAGTGAAAAATTAACTGCTAGTGGTTTTGCTAACTATATTAAGTCTGATGCACTTGGACGTAACTCTACTGGTTATACAGACAACGTTGTTGGTATGATGAAGCAGTGGTGGTCTAACAGTACAGACTTGCAGGCTCAAAGAGATATTTATTTTGCTACAAAAAGAAACGTAACTTGGAACCCAAATAGTACAACTCCAGGTGCAGCACCACTATACTGGGATAACCCATACTGGACACGTTACGAAAACTACCAAAATGATGGAAGAAGCCGTTTTATTGGTAACTTTGAGTTAAACTACGAATTGGCTGACTGGGTAAATGTAACAGGTAGAGTTTCTACTGATACTTACAATGAGCAACAAGAAGAGCGTAGAGCTGTAGGTTCTGGAGCTGTAAACTTTGGTGTTTCTCGTGGAAATGTTAATTCAGGTTACTTAAGAAGAGATATTACTGCTGTTGAAACAAACTACGATTTAATGTTCAACTTCAACACAGATATTACCGATAACTTAAGCTTTGCTGGTATCTTAGGTACTAACATTAGAAGAAGTGAATTTAATTCATTAACATCTTCTACTGCTGGTGGATTGGTAGTTCCAGGACTTTATTCATTACAGAATGGAGCTTCTCCAAATCCAAATCCAGTTGAACGTGCTGAGAAAGTTGGTGTAGATGGTGTTTACGCAAGTGCATCTTTCGGATTCGCCAATGTAGTATATTTAGATGGTACTATTAGAAGAGACCGTTTCTCTACACTACCAGAAGAAAATAGTTCATTCTACTACCCATCGATATCTACTAGTTTTGTATTTAGCAAAATATTAGATGTAAATGCAATTAGCTTTGGTAAACTTCGATTAAACTACGCTGAGGTAGGTAACGGAGCTCCATTTGATAGATTAGTTGATACTTATACAATTAATGGTGATATAGGAAACTCTATTCCTAATACAGCAAACAACGCCAACCTTAAGCCAGAAACTACAAAGAGTTACGAGGCAGGTTTAGAAATGAGATTTGCTGATAATAGATTAGGTTTTGATGTATCTTACTACAAATCAAACTCTATAGACCAAATTGTAACTGTTCCAATTTCTGCTTCTACTGGTTATACTGGTAAATTGCTTAATGCAGGTGAAATTGAAAACAAGGGGGTTGAAATATCATTAAACGCTATGCCAGTTAAGAATGATAACTTCACTTGGGCAATTAATGCAAACTGGACTCAAAACAAGAGTGAAGTAGTTGCTTTACCTGATGGAATTAAAAACCTACAATTAGGAAGATTCCAAGGTGGTGTTTCTATCAACGCTGAATTAGGACAGCCTTACGGTGTGATTTACGGACAAGATTTTGTTTACTTAAACGGTGAAAAAGTTGTTGATCCAGATTCTGGAAGATACCTTAAGTCTCCAAACTCTAATAATATTCTTGGAGATACTAACCCAGACTGGTTAGCAGGTATTACAAATACACTTACTTATAAAGATTTCTCTTTTAGTTTCTTAATTGATATCCAAGAAGGTGGAAGCCTTTTCTCTCTTGACCAATACTATGGTGAAGCGACAGGTCTTTATGCAAACACTTCTTATACAAACGATTTAGGAAACCCAGTGAGAAATTCACTTGAAAATGGTGGTGGATTTATCAACCCAGGTGTTAACCCTGATGGTTCTCCAAACACAACTAGAACTGATGCAAACAACTTTAGTGCATTTGGATATGATGCATTACCAGCTGCTGCATTTGTTTACGATGCTAGTTATATTAAGTTACGTCAAGTATCGCTTACTTATACTATGCCATCTAGATTCCTTGAAAACACATTCATGACTGGATTACAGTTTAGCGTGTCAGGATCAAACCTATGGATTATCGATAAGAATATTCCTTATGCTGATCCAGAAGCAGGTTTGAGTTCAGGTAACCTTCAAGGATATGTTACTGGTTCATTACCAACTACCCAAGATTACGGGTTTAACATTAAAGCTCAATTTTAATAAAAAAAAAGATGAAGAAACTAATTTTAATATTAACCGCGGCAGTTATGGCCGTGTCGTGTTCAGATAATTTAGAAGATCTGAATCAGAATATAAAAGATCCTACTAACGTAAGTGGTGAGAGTTTGTTTGCTTCTGCTCAAAAACAATTAGCAGATCAATTTGTAACGCCAAACGTAAACCTTAACAACTTAAGGTTATGGACACAACAATTACAGGAAACTACATATTTAGACGAAAGTCAATACGATCAAATCACACGTGCAATTCCTGACAACCACTGGAGAGAATTGTATCGCGATGTACTTAAAGATTTAAACGAAGCTGATAGAGTTATTGCAGCTACCGATAATGATTTAACAAACGCTCTTAAGCCTAATAAACTGGCGATTGTAGAAGTGATGACTGTATTTGCTTACAGTAACTTAGTAGAAACTTATGGAGATGTTCCTTATAGCGAAGCATTAGATATCGAAAATCTTTTGCCAGCTTATGATGATGCTGCTACTATTTACAAAGACTTACTTACTCGTTTAGATGCTGCTATTAGTAGTATGGATACTAGTGTAGGAAGTTTTAGTGATACTGAAGACATGATGTATTCAGGAAATGTGGAAAACTGGAAAAAGTTTGCTAACTCATTAAAGTTAAGAATGGGTATCATGCTTGCAGATGTAAATCCAGCACTTTCTCAATCTACTGTTGAGTCTGCTTACACAAGCGGTGTATTCACAAGTAATGCAGATAACGGCAGTTATATGTATCGTCCTGCAGCTCCAAACAACAACCCTATGAACGATAACTTAGTTCTTAGTGGTCGTAATGACTATGTTGCTGCTAAAACAATCATCGACTTGATGAACGATTTGGAAGACCCAAGAAGAGAAGTTTACTTTACTACTGTTGATGGAGAGTATATTGGTGGTGTTATTGGTGAGATTTCTGCTTACGCAGAGCACTCTCATGTAGCTGACCGTTTGGTAGATCCAGCTGAACCAGGTGTACTTTTATCTTATGCTGAAGTTAGATTTTTGTTAGCTGAAGCTGCTGCTAGAGGTTATGCTGTTGGTGGCGATGCTGCAACTCATTATGAAGCTGCTATTACTGCTTCTTTCGAATACTGGGGTGCTGAAGGCTTATCTGACTACTTAGCTTCACCTGCTGTTGATTACGATACAGCAATTGCTAATAGTTCTTCAAGCCCAGCTTGGAAACAAGTAATTGGTACGCAAGCGTATCTAGGTCTTTACAACAGAACTTTTGCTAGTTATAACTCTATTCGTCGTTTGGATTACCCTATATTAGTTGAGCCTACTGACGCTGAAACTGGTTTCCCAACACGTTACCTATACCCAGTTGGGGAGCAAACCTTGAACGAGGCTAACTGGAGCGCTGCTTCAAGTGCTATTGGTGGTGATGCTGCTGAAACTAGATTATTCTGGGATAAATTCTATACTTTCGATTTCTAATAAATCGATAATTATAAATCTAAAATCCCCGACAGCAATGTCGGGGATTTTTTTTGGAAGTATTTAATGGTTTATATTTTTAAATGCGTTTTTCTAATTCAATACGCTCTATTTATTGTCAATGAAAGTCAATTTCCCCTGTTACAAAATTTAATTATACAGAAAGGCTGTATTAGTCTCTTAAGAGGGTTATGAGAAGATTAGTGTTGAAAATAAAATGAATCTAGGGCTTCAAGTTGTTGCGTGAAATTTTTAATGAAATAAAGGGCTTTTAAATATTCCTGCACATAATATAGATGTCAGTGAAAGTCAAACTATATAATTTTTTTGAGGGCAAGTCTTGATTTTTTATTTCCAACTACCAAGTACCAACTATTTTAAAATATCCTGTATAATTATCTTGGCGTGTATTCTCGAGTTTTCGATAAACCATTTGTGAGTTTCCATACCACCGCATATTACTCCTGCAAGATATATCCCCTCCACATTGGTTTCCATTGTATCGGAATTGTATTGAGGAAGCCTTTTCTTGTCATTTGAGAGTTCTACACCTAATGTTTGTAGGAAATTAAAATCAGGTTTATAACCTGTAAGTGCTACTACATAATCATTCGGTAGGGTTATTTTACCTTGTGGCGTGTTTATTAAAACTTCGCCCTCTGTAATTTCTTCGATTTCAGAATTGAAATAAGCTTTAATGCTTCCTTCCTTTATTCTGTTTTCGATATCTGGTTTTACCCAGTATTTTACGCGTTCGCCAATTTTCGGTCCGCGAACTACCATGGTTACATCTCCGCCCTTGCGCCAAATTTCTAATGCCGCATCTACAGAAGAGTTACTAGCGCCCACAACAATAACATTCTGCATTACAAAAGGATGAGCTTCTTTATAATAATGCATCACTTTGGGAAGGTTTTCCCCAGGAACATTTAGAGTGTTTGGGATATCGTAGAAGCCAGTACTTACAATTATGTTTTTAGCCTTGTAATTATTTTTATCTGATTCAACATTAAAGCTGTCCTCATTCTTTTCAACGGAAATAATCTTTTCATATAAATTGATATTGAGATTATTTGATGTAGCTACACGGCGATAGTATTCTAAAGCCTCATTACGTGTTGGTTTAGGGTTGTTACTTATAAAGGGAATCTCATCAATTTCTAGCTTCTCTGAAGTAGAGAAGAAGGTCATATTTAGCGGGTAGTTGTAAAGCGAATTGGTAAGTGCTCCTTTTTCAACTACAATATAACTCAGGCCATTTTTTTTTGCCTCTAAGGCGCAAGCTATCCCAATAGGACCTGCGCCTATAATTAATACATCAAATATATTTTCAATTAAAGAAGTTTTAGACATAATTAAACGCTAGAGTACAATTTTCTTTAAATCTGTAATAGTTTTAGTAGGGTTACTCGCGCCAAACACATAACTACCTGCCACCAAAACGTCAGCACCTGCTTCTACTAGTTGTTTAGCGTTTTTATTGGTTACACCACCATCTATTTCAATTTTGGTAGTAGCGCCGTTGGCCTCAATAATTTTACGAAGTTGTTTTACCTTTTTATAAGTGTTTTCTATAAAGCTCTGTCCGCCAAAACCTGGATTTACACTCATAATGCATACTAAATCAATATCCTTTATAGTGTCTTCCAATAAAGCTACATTAGTATGTGGATTTATGGCAACACCTGCTTGCATTCCTTCGGCTTTGATAGCTTGAAGTGTTCGGTGTAAATGTGTACACGCTTCGTAGTGCACTGTTAATACATCGGTCCCTAAATTGGCGAATGTTTTAATATAGCGATCTGGGTCGATAATCATTAAATGCACGTCTAAAGGCTTTTTAGCGTGTTTGGCTATACTTTTTATAACTGGCATCCCAAACGAAATATTCGGCACAAAAACACCATCCATTACATCGAGGTGAAACCAATCTGCCTCACTAGCATTAACCATTTCAATCTCTCTTTGAAGGTTGGCGAAGTCTGCGGCAAGTATGGAGGGAGCAATAAGTGTGTTTTTCATGATAGCTTACAATAAGAAAGGTTCTAAAAGTCTTTTAATATTTGTTGGGTAATTATTATTTGAACTATATCTTGACAGATAAATATTTATTTTTTCAATATCATCTTTGTTTTTTAGGATACTAAACCTAGCGTCATAATTTTTAAAAATTCGGCTTTCAATTTTTTGATCTAAAACAATTAATATGTCTTTATGCCTATTATCCTTTCGTATAGTGGCGTAAAGTTCCTGAATGGTTTCCTTTTTTCCTTCGAGAACTTGAAGAAAAAAGTTGTTGTTATGAAGCAATATCCCTGAAATATTTGAGGAATTATTGAACTCTAAAACCTGGTTAAACAAGTTTTCTAATTCCGAATTTTTCATCGGTTGATGATCTTTACTTAAATAACAGATGGTGTGTTTCATTGGTTGGCAAAGTTACAAATTAGTTTGCAGTTTAAGAGGTTTTACTACCCGTAGATAGGATTATAGTTTGTATGAAAAAACCTCCGGTAATCAGCCGGAGGTTATTCATCAATCAAAAAACGAACAGTTGTTACCCTAATACTCGATTAGGTTTATACTGTTGGTTATCGTTAAAAGGTTTTGTTTTGTTTAGACTCAGCTAAAGATAAGTTTTTAAGTTTATCCTAAATAGGTCATTAAAATCTTACTTCTTGAGGTATGCTTTAATCTTCTAATAGCTTTTTCTTTTATTTGGCGTACGCGCTCACGAGTAAGATCGAAAGTTTCGCCTATTTCTTCTAATGTCATTGGTTGTTGATCGCCAAGACCGAAGTATAAACGGATAACATCTGCTTCACGAGGAGTAAGTGTTTCTAAAGCACGCTCAATTTCTGTTTTTAAAGATTCATGTAGTAAAGCACGGTCTGGATTTGGGCTTTCACCACTGCGTAAAACGTCGTAAAGGTTACTATCTTCACCTTCAATAAGCGGAGCATCCATGGATACATGACGGCCAGAGTTTTTCATCGACTCTTTTACATCACTAATCGTCATATCCAACTCTTTAGCAATTTCATCAGCAGAAGGAGGACGTTCGTTTGCTTGCTCTAGAGAAGCATACATCTTATTTATTTTATTGATGCTTCCAATTTTGTTAAGCGGTAAACGAACAATACGAGACTGCTCTGCTAAAGCTTGTAAGATAGATTGACGAATCCACCAGACGGCATACGATATAAATTTAAAACCACGAGTTTCGTCAAAACGTTGCGCGGCTTTAATTAAACCAAGATTTCCTTCATTTATAAGGTCGGGTAGGGTAAGACCTTGATTTTGATATTGCTTTGCTACCGAAACAACGAAACGTAGATTGGCTTTGGTTAATTTCTCCAATGCAACGTGGTCACCCGCTTTTATGCGCTGTGCCAATTCTACTTCATCTTCTGCGGTAATTAAGTCAACTTTTCCAATTTCTTGAAGGTACTTGTCTAATGAAGCAGTTTCCCTGTTGGTAACCTGCTTTGTAATTTTAAGTTGTCTCATTTAAGGTGTGTCCTGTAGATTAAGTTTTAAAACTTTTGTATTGGGTTATACGTAAGAATTCCTGTAAAGGTTACAAAAACTTAATAAAAAATTTGAATTATTTTTTTAGACTCTCTAAATGCGATGGTTAGTCTTCTATATAATTTGCTTTATCAAGTATTAAAGAATCTGCCGATTTGTTATTTTCAGAAATTAAACTGTCAATTTCTTCTTTATCAGACGTTATATACTGCTGATTTGTGTTGCTGTTGTAATAATGATAGTTTTTTGACACCTTAAATTCATTTTCATTAAATCTAGATGTAGCTTTTTCGTCTTTACCAATAACTTGATTAGATTTCAATTTATTTTCTTTAGCATTCTCTATTTTATCACCTTCAGAGTTTTCAATAGAAACATTCGAATTAGAAGTACTTTCAACTTTTTTATTAGAGTTATTTAACGTGTCTGTTGTCGAGGTTTTAAGGTTATTTGCTGTGTTTACCACTTCTTTTTTTAAAGTTAATTCCGAAGCATTGTCCATTTTCTGATCGGTTAACGAATTATTTTCTTCTTCACTGTCTAGGTTTATGATTAGGGTAACCCCAAGTAAAAGAACAACACTAATTGCGGTAAACCAATAATACATAATTTTCTCTCTTTTACGTTTTTCAGCATCTAACGAGATGTTTAGTCTTTCCCAAACCTTTGTGTTAGGTTCCTTTTTTCCGAATTGGAGCTTGTCTTCAAAAAGCTTTCCTATATCTTTTTTATTTTCCATTCTAAAGTGCTTTTGAACTGAGAATTTTCTGTGCTTCTTTTATTTTATCGCGTAAAATTAATTTTGCACGATAATAATTTGATTTTGATGTTCCTTCTGAAATATTCAAAAGCGAAGCGATTTCCTTATGTGAAAAATCGTCTAATTGGTATAAGTTAAACACCAGTCTGTATTGATCTGGAAGATCTTGTATTAATTTTAAAAACTGATTTAAAGATAGACTGTCTTCATTTTCTACTTCAATTTCGACTGAATCTTTTAGAATATCGTTATTAAATTCAATAGAAAAAGGTTTTTGTTCTTTGTATTTATCAATGGCCTTATAGATGGTTATTCGTTTCATCCACCCTTCAAAAGATCCTTTCCTTGAAAATGTTCTTATTTTTTGAAAAATTGTAATAAAAGCATCGTGCAAGTTATCCTCTGCATCAGCTTCGTTTCGGCAGTATTTCAGCGAAATAAAGAAAAGGCTATCCTTATACTTCCTGAATAGTTCGCTTTGAGCTGCTCGGTTGTTTTTACAACATCTCCTTATTAATTCGTCTTCTTTCAATTGTAACTATCCCTTTAAGAACATTCAATTACTTTTAAAACTAGGGGCATAGATGTTAACAGTTCTCCTGTAATAATGTCATCAAATCTAACATAAATTATTTGAGGATTTATAGTGTTTTCATACAGTAAGTTTACTATTGGGTTTATACCCGAAAGCATATCTTCGTAGTTTTCGTAATACGTAGTTCTAACTGTTGTAGGATCGTCTATTCTTGTAAATGGAAAAAAACATTCAAAATAGCTATCTAAATTGAAAATAGCTTTTTCTGAACCAGGACGAATTTCACATTCTTCAAACAGAAATTTTTTACAAGGTTCTGTGCATTCTTTTAATAACTGAAAACGGTCGGTACCATTCTCTATGGTCATCTGAGATTCGTCATAGCTAATTACTTTCCAATCGTAGTTCCACGCGTCTTTTACATCTTCATTACCTATTAAAAAAATATTGAGATGTAGTTCGTCTTCTATAAAATAGGTAATCCAAGTCCCCGCAAATGAGTTTTCATCGGAATACAATCCTACATTACCACTGTTGCTTACTTCAAAATAAGAACTATCATATTCACTATTTGGTCCTTCTATATGGCTGATTTTCCAAATACAAGAAGTTTCGGTTAGAATATTGTTACATGTGGTAATTTCGTCTGCAATTAAACATTTCTCTATAGCCTCTTTCAACTCGTCATTATTATTTATAGTGTAGGGCTCACCACTGTTTAAAGTACTTGTAATAGGATAGCTTAAGCTAATTGATTTCCCTTCTTCGAGTGTGCCTAAAAAGTCACTAAATTCACTATCACTATTTATAACCTGATAGCCGAAAATTTCAAAGTCTTCATCGTAAATAATCAAAGTGAATCCATAATTGAAGTCTATACAAGTAATTTCATTGGTAAAATCACTGTTGGCAGCCTTTTCAATCAATTGGTATAGTTCGGAGTTTACTTGTATAACCTGTGATGGATCGATTTTACCGAGCGGTTCATTTTCACAAGAGCCAAAAAAGACCATCAGGAAAAATAATGGAAATAGTTTAAGGATTTTCATAAGATGCTTGCTTAAGTTGTTTCCCTATAGTCTGATAATATTAAAAAGGTTGCGTTAGAAGGATTTTTAACATTTACTGAGTTAATTACTACACTCGAATATGGCCATTTCCATAAACGTAGTATTTATTAGTCACCAATTGCTTTAAACCTAAGGGGCCGCGATGGTGTAGTTTATCTGTACTAATAGCAAGTTCGGCACCAACGCCCATTTGTCCACCATCGGTAAAACGCGTAGAGGCGTTGTGGTAAACAGCAGCACTGTCTATGTTTTCCATAAAATTAGCTGCTTTGCTATTGTCTTCAGTTAGTATAGCACTTGAATGTCCACCACTGTATTTATTTATTTTTGAAATAGCTTGGTCTATGTTTTCAACTGCGCCAATTGCAATTTTCATTGCTAAAAACTCTTCATACCAAGTATTTTCATCGTCGATTAATTCTGAAGAAGAAAGTGTTTGTTTAACTTCAGAATCTACAATAATTTTCACTTTTGAAGCTTCGAGCACTTCTTTTAATTCTTGAAGTTTTGTTGCATAATTAGGGATGTTCTTATCTACTAAAACTTTATCTAATGCGTTGCAACCTGAAATTTTATCGGTTTTTGCATTGATAATCACCTCAAGAGATTTTTTCCAATCGGCATCTTCGGCTATGTACAAAAAATTGTTTCCACGACCACTAACTAAAACAGCACAATTGGCATTTTCCTTTACAAATTGAATTAAACGTTCACCACCACGTGGTACAATTAAATCTATTGGTTCATCAGGATTTTTTAAGAAGGCTTGTGTTTCTTCTCTGTTTAGCTCTAGCATTGTAATCCAATCTTTCTCAAGTCCGTTTTCTTGTAACGCTTCATGCCAGAATTTTATCAAAATTTTATTGCTGTTATAGGCTTCCTTACCGCCTTTTAATAGAATTTTATTATTGGCTTTAAAAGCAAGTACTGCAGCTTCGATAGTAACATCTGGTCTTGATTCGTATATAATCATAATAGTGCCAAAGGGAGCTGTTTTATTAATTATCTTAAGGCCGCTTTCCAGCTCTCTACTGCTTATCTCCTGGTTTATTGGGTCTTCCTGATCTTTAACTTCAGAAATAGCTTTTATCATACCATCAATCTTGGAGTTATCTACCACCAATCTGTCGTATAGTGCTTGATCGTTTTTTGTAAAAGCTTGTAAATCTTTTTCATTTGCCTTTAATAATTCCTCACGGTTTTTATCGATAATATTTATCATCAAATTTAAAACCTGATTTTTTAATTTTTCATCTATCAACTTCATATTCTCTTCTGTTTTTTTAAATTATGCGTAAAATTTTGTACCTAAATCATGGCCGTTTAAAATGTCAACAATTACATTTTTACGTTTTCCATTAGCGATATAAGTAGGTATATTTTTCTTGGCTGTTTGCTTGGCAATTTTAAGTTTAGACTTCATTCCACCACGACCTTCGCCTTCGCCTTTACTTGACGCTTGAACATATTGTTCTACAGCCTGGTCTGGGTGAACTTTGCTCAGTTTTTGAGAATCTTCATCATCTGGATGACCAGTATATAAGCCATCAGTATCTGTTAAAATCACTAAAGCGTCTGCTTCAATAAGCTCGGCTACTAAGCTAGCAAGCTCATCATTATCACTGAACATGGACATTGTTAAGGAAACTGCGTCATCTTCATTAGCAATGGGTACAATTCCTTCTGCTAAAAGACCTTCATAACAATTAATCATATTTTCACGATGTTTTCCTGGAGTGAAATCGCGTTTTGTTGCTAAAATTTGTGCACATCGCATTCCGTAATCATGGAATAGGCTATAGTAATGTCGCATCATTCGAGGTTGCCCTACAGAAGAATATATTTGCCTTCTTGTAGCATCATCCTTTGCTAAACATTCCCCTAAAACCTCCATACCAGCTATTGCCGATCCTGAAGAGACCAAAACAGGTGAGTACCCATCTTCGTATAAGGTAGCGATTTGTCTTACCAGTTCATTGAGAATTGGTCCTACAATACGATTGTCTTTATTTGTCATAACGTTGGTTCCTACTTTTATAACCACTCGTTTTTCCTTCATATAATTTCCTTCTTTTTTTATTTTCCTAATTCTGTTGCTCTGTTAAAAGCTGCATAGGCAGCTTCTTTAATCAATTCCTTTACATTGTTATCTTCCATAGAATCTAATGCTGCTTGGGTAGTTCCTCCTTTTGAAGCTACCATCTTCATCCAACTATTTGGTGAAAGATCAGATTCTGTAAAAAGTCTTACAGCCCCCTCAAATGTTTGGGTGACCAATATTTTTGAATCATTTTGTGAGAAGCCCATTTTAAGTGCAGCTTCCAACATAGATTGCATAAAGTAGAAAACGTAAGCTGGGCCACTTCCTGAAATTCCGGTAGAAGCATTTATAAAATTTTCGTTTGCTACGTGAATTGCTTCTCCAGTGGTATCTAATAGGTTTCGCACCATTAAAAGCTCGACGCGGCTAAGTTCTTTGGCTGCTGTAAATGATGTCATTCCCATTCCTACCTTTGCTGGGAGATTTGGCATAGCCCTAACCACTTTTTTAATGTCTAGGCTATTTTGGATGGTTTCGATGGTAACTCCAGCCATTAATGATATAAAAATTTGATCACTATTGATCATGTTTTTCATTTCTTGGAATAACTCATCACTGTGGTATGGTTTTACAGCTACAAAAACGATATCTGCTTTGGGAAGGCAATCTTCTAGATTTCTATAAACATCAAATTTGTCAACCTTTTCTAGCGATGAAATTTTTTCATCTGAAACATCGAAGATCATTAATTTTCTACGATTCAATAAGGGGGAATCAGCCATGCCTTCGGCATATGTCAACCCCATATTTCCTGCGCCAATTACTAGTACTTTCATAATTTGTTTTATTGTTATGCCTATAAAGCTGCAAGTACTATGCGAGAGGGCCAATAAAAATTTTTAATTCTGAAGTTAAAACTTAAATTCACTGTTAGCGTACTATACAAGGTGGTTTGAATGTTTATAAGTTTATTTAAAAACCTGAAAATCTTAAGGTGACAGGATTGCACACTTTTGGCTTTTTATGAAATTATGGCATAAAAACAAAAAACGCCTTCAAAAATGAAGGCGTTTTTTTAAGTTTATAGTTATGAGTTAAAATAATCTCACAACTAAAATTAATCTCTCTTTCTATCTCTATCTCTATCACGTCCGCGGTTATCGCGTCCACGATTGTCACGTCCACCATTTCGGCTGTCTTCACGTGGAGCACGCTCTTTGTAGCCTTCTGGTTTTGGTAATAAAGCTTTTCTAGAAATCTTATCTTTTTTAGTTCTTGGGTCGAAACCTAAGTATTTTACATCAAATACATCTCCCATGTTTACAACATCAGATACGTTTTCTGTACGTTCCCAAGCTAATTCACTAACGTGTAATAGCGACTCATTTCCTGGAGCTTCTAAATATTCTACAACAGCACCAAAGTCGAGCATTTTAATAACTTTAACTTCGTAAACACTATTCATTTTAGGTTTAAATGTTATAGATTTTATTTTAGCTAAAACAGCATCAATACCTTCCTGGCCTGTTCCTAGAATTTCTACAATTCCTTCTTCAGTTTCTGGATCTTCGTTAATAACAATTGTACAGCCTGTTTCTTTTTGAAGCTCTTGAATAACTTTTCCTCCTGGTCCAATTAAAGCACCAATGTACTCATTAGGGATTCTAACAGTTACCATTTTGGGAGCATAAGACTTAACATCTTCACGCGGCTCTGCAATAGTTTCAGTCAATTTTTCAAGAATATGCAGTCTTCCATCTCTAGCTTGTTTTAAAGCATTTACAAGAATCTCATAGCTTAGCCCTTTTACCTTAATGTCCATTTGGCAAGCAGTAATACCGTCTGCCGTTCCAGTAACTTTAAAGTCCATATCACCTAAGTGATCTTCATCACCTAAAATATCTGAAAGTACAGCGTATTTACCACTATCACCATCAGAGATTAATCCCATTGCAATACCAGATACTGGTTTTGTCATTTGGACTCCTGCATCCATCATTGCCATTGTTCCAGCACAAACAGTTGCCATAGAAGAAGATCCATTAGATTCTAATACTTCTGAAACTACACGTACAGTGTAAGGACAATCGCTAGGTACCATTCCTTTAAGTGCGCGTTGCGCTAGATTACCGTGTCCAATCTCACGACGAGATGTACCGCGAATTGGTCTAGCTTCTCCAGTACTAAAAGGAGGGAAGTTGTAATGTAGGTAGAATTTCTCTTCACCTTCAAATGAAGGCATGTCTATCTGGTTCGCTTCTCTTGATGTTCCTAAAGTCACTGTTGCAAGTGCCTGAGTCTCTCCACGGGTAAAAATAGAAGAACCGTGTACAGATGGCAAGTAATCAACTTCACACCAAATAGGGCGAATTTCGTTTGTTTTACGTCCATCTAAACGTAATCCTTCGTTTAGCGTTAAATCTCTAACTGCAGCTTTTTCAGCTTTGTAATAATATCTCGAAACAAGATCTCCAAAGTCTTCTAATTCTTCTTCAGTAAAAGTAGCTTTAATAGATTCTTTTATTTCAGCAAAAGCAGTCGTTCTTTCGTGTTTAGCAGAACCAGCTTTTGCAATAGCGTATACTTTATCGTATGCCATATTGTAAACCTTCTTTTCAAGGTCTGCGTCTTCTCTTTCTGCAGGGTATTCACGAGTTTCCTTCTTTCCAAAAGCTTCAGCAAGTCTCACTTGTGCAGCACATTGAACTTTAATGTGTTCGTGTGCAAACTTAATTGCATCAGTCATTTCTTCTTCAGAAATCTCGTCCATTTCACCTTCAACCATCATTACACTGTCAGCAGAAGCTCCAATCATCATATCGATGTCAGACTCTAATAATTGTGCTCTAGTAGGATTGATGATAAATTCACCGTTGATTCTTCCTACACGTGCTTCTGAAATAGGGCATTCGAAAGGAAAATCAGATAGCTGAATTGCAGCAGAAGCCGCTAATCCTGCCATTGCATCTGGCATAACATCGTCGTCGTGACTCATTAACTGAATCATAACTTGTGTTTCAGCGTGGTAATCTTTTGGGAAAAGTGGACGTAAAACTCGGTCTACTAGACGCATTGTTAATACTTCTCCGTCACTTGGTCTTGCTTCTCTTTTAAAGAAACCTCCTGGGTAACGACCAGAAGCAGCATACTTTTCGCGGTAATCTACTGTAAGTGGTAGGAAATCTAAGTCTTTGTAGTCGTAGTTAGAAACTACAGTACATAATAACATACATTTTCCAGATTGTACAACTACAGAACCGTGAGCTTGTTTAGCTAACTTTCCAGTTTCAAGGGTGATTTGTCTTCCATCACCAAGGTCAATGACCTCTTTAAATACTTTAGGTATCATTTGTTTTTCATTTTTGCACATAAAGATATATGCAGTTAATTTTTGGTCTGAGCTTGTTTTTCAAGCTAAGTGTTGTTGTGTTGTTGTGATTTGACCAATGAAAAACTAAGGGGGTAGCCTTCTTTATAAATTAAGGGTTTTTTTAATAAAACCCCAAATCAAATTTGGAGTAAAAAATAAAGGGGCGTAAAACGCCCCCTCTTATAATTACTTACGTAATCCTAATTCTTTAATAATAGCACGGTAACGAAGAATGTCTTTTTTCATTAAATAATCTAAAAGAGATCTTCTTTTTCCTACTAACATTACCAATGAACGCTCAGTGTTGAAGTCCTTTTGGTTGTTTTTAAGGTGTTTTGTTAAATGCTCGATACGGTAAGTAAACAAAGCGATCTGTCCTTCTGCGGAACCAGTGTCTTTCTTTGATTTACCGTGTTTTTCAAAAATTTTTTCTTTAGCTTCTTGTGATAAATACATGCCAATATTGTTAAAATGATTTTTATGTATTGACTACCATTTTGATAATCAAGGCTGCAAAAGTAGTAAAACTTATTGAGTTACTATATTATTTTTTAGAATAATAACCACTTTTTAAAACTTAAGCAGTTTCTTTACGTACAGGTCTGTTTGAAACCAGGTCTAGGTAAAGGTTAACTTTTCGCTTTAAATCTTTACGATGTGTGATAAAATCTAAAAACCCGTGCTCTAATACAAATTCAGATGTTTGGAACCCTTCAGGTAATTCTTTACCTGTAGTATCTCTTACCACACGTGGTCCTGCAAAACCAATTAATGCACCTGGTTCACTAATGTTGATATCACCCAACATTGCAAAAGAAGCTGTGGTTCCTCCCGTAGTTGGATCTGTTGCTAAAGAAATATAAGGAATACCAGCATCACTTAATTGTGCAAGCTTTACACTTGTTTTAGCAAGTTGCATCAACGATAGTGCAGCTTCCATCATTCTAGCTCCACCACTTTTTGAAATAATCATTAATGGTATTTTTTTCTTTAAAGAATAATCTGCAGCACGTGCAATTTTTTCACCAACAACGCTACCCATAGAACCTCCAATAAAGCTAAAATCCATACAGGCAACAACTAAATCTTCGCCCATCGATTTCCCAACAGCGCAACGAATAGCATCTTTTAATCCTGTTTTTTCTTCTGCCTCTTTTAGCCTGTCTGTATATTTCTTTTTATCCTCAAACTTAAGAGGGTCTTTAGAAGTAAGGTTTTTGTCTAATTCTTTAAACTTATTATCGTCAAATAAAATTTGAAAATACTCTTTACTTCCTATTCGTACGTGGTATCCGTCTTCAGGACTTACGTAAAAGTTTCTTTCAAGCTCTTCGCTATCCACAATTTTACCTGTAGGCGATTTGTACCACAGCCCTTTAGGGACGTCTTTTTTCTCTTCAGTTGGGGTTTGTATCCCTTTTTTCGTTCTTTTAAACCAAGGCATTTTCATCTGTTGTTATTGGTTGAAGTTTCACTATGTTGATTTTATATTCAGTATCAATAGGTTTTAATAATATGGTTTAGTACATATATAATCTATTGTTACGAGAATTATGTTATAACGTGTTTACGTTATTCAAATCTTCAAAAGCTTGTTCTAATCTTTTCTTAAATGTTAATTCGCCTTCGCGAAGCCATTTTCTTGGATCGTAATATTTCTTATTAGGAAGATCATCACCTTCTGGGTTTCCTATTTGCGTTTTTAAATAATCTAGGTTTTTTACAAAATACTCTCTCACACCTTCCGTAAATGCAAATTGCATATCAGTATCGATATTCATTTTTATAACTCCATAGCTAATTGCTTCACGAATTTCTTCTAATGAAGATCCACTTCCGCCATGAAAAACAAAATCGATAGGGTTGTAACCTGTATTAAATTTTTTCTGAACGTACTCTTGAGAATTTTTCAGGATGATAGGCGTTAGCTTAACATTTCCTGGCTTGTATACACCGTGAACATTACCAAAAGCTGCAGCAATTGTGAATTGATCGCTTATTTTGGAAAGTTCTTCGTAAGCGTATGCTACTTCGTCTGGTTGTGTGTAAAGTTTTGAAGAATCTACATCTGTATTATCTACACCATCTTCTTCACCACCTGTAATACCTAATTCAATTTCTAAGGTCATACCTATTTTGCTCATACGCTCTAAATAGCGCTTACAAATCTCGATGTTCTCCTCGATAGGTTCTTCAGAAAGATCGATCATATGTGAGCTGTATAATGGTTTACCAGTTTCTTTGTAAAATTTTTCACCAGCATCTAGTAGTCCATCTATCCAAGGAAGTAATTTTTTAGCACAGTGATCTGTATGAAGTATCACTGTTGCGCCATAAAGTTCTGCAAGTTCGTGAACGTGTTTTGCTCCTGCTACAGCACCAGCAATTGCTGCTTTTTCATTTTCATTAGAAAGCCCTTTACCTGCATTGAATTGAGCTCCCCCGTTAGAAAATTGAATAATTACAGGAGAATTTAATCCAGCAGCGGTTTCCATTACAGCGTTAACGCTATCTGAACCTACAACGTTTACCGCAGGCATAGCAAAACCTTTTTCTTTTGCGTATTTATGTATTTTTTGAACTTCTTTTCCGGTGGCAACACCTGGCTTAATTCCGTGACTCATAATTTTTGAGATAATATGTTAATCGAAAATTCTTCTATTTGAAACTATAAACTGATAACTCAATTAGCAGACAAAAATAACAAATTTATATGGTTTAGAAGGGGTAGTTAATACCTATGTTGTAAACAGCTTTTGAGAAGTTGTAATCTTTAAACCAACGTTCGCCTTCAGGACGTGCAGGGTTATGGGTTTTAAAGCCCACATCCAATCTGATAACGAAGAATCCAAAATCATATCTAAGTCCTATGCCGGAGGCAACAGCAAGCTCTTTTAAATCCTTAAACCCGTTAAATTTTGCTTCTTCATCCTGTATGTTGTCATAAACATTCCAAATATTTCCAGAATCTACAAATAATGCGCCTTTTACAGCCCCGATAATTGTAAACCTGTATTCTGCGTTTAAGGCTATTTTAAAGTTAGCCTCATTAAATTCATCTTTACTGCCGCTGCTTCCTGGACCTAAGTCATATGCTCGCCACCCGCGATTGTCATTTGCACCACCCGCAAAATAGCTTCGCGTAAATGGAATACTATTACTATTACCATACGGAATAGCAATTCCACCAAAAGCTCTTATAGCTAGAATATTATTGTCGTCTAGCTCCCAGTGTTTAATATATTCAGCTTCACCTTTAATGTATTGGGAATATTGAACATTAAGAACTTCGTAGTTTCCTCTATCGTTCTTTTTTGCGCCAATTAAGCTCGCAACACTAGAAAGTATATTCCCAGCACTTTCAAGTTTAAATCTTGTACGTGAAAAACTATTGTCTTGAATGTTTTCACGTGTGTCTCTTGTACGGGTAATATTTGAAGCAAAAATCAAGTTGTTTTCGGTAAGCCTTGCTTTTCTTTCATCAATATTATCAACCAATTGATATGCTTCTCCTTGATCTGAAACAGGAGTGATGTCTCCATTTAATACATCTCTAATAAAGCCATTTGCACCACTTGGAATTACAAGTACTACTTCGTTATTATTGTTTATTGAATAATATTCGGGGTTGATAATTCCTGGGTAAGCAAATTCTGTTTGTTGTGCTATGTCATTGAGTTGTTCAAAACTGTTTTTGTAAACATTGAAGTAATTTCCAATGTTGAGGTTTTTCACATATTGAACATTAAGTACGTCAACTTGATAATTGAGGATTTTTGAAGGTTTCCAACTGTAATTGTAAAAGCTGTTAAAAGACTGTCGATCCAAACCAATATTGTTTTGTGCACTTGCACCAAAACTTAAAGTTGTAGTTGGAAGCATATATTTTGGAATTAGCTTTTGGGTATTAAAGGGTAAAATAATACGCGGGAAAGTCAATTTTGCATCCCCACCAAATTCTGAAATATTAAAAAATCTACTCGAATTATCCGCCGCATCTTTCGACGATCCTAGACTTCCTTTTCCTGAAATTTGAAGTATCTCTGCTCCTCTAAAAATATTTCTAAATGTCATATTTCCACTAAATCCAATCCCGTATTGTTGAATAGTAGATAAAAAAGCATCAAAATCTACTCCTAAGGTTTTATTGTCACGAGGGCTTAATAAAATAGAGGTGTTAAGCAAAGTCCCTGTAGTGTCATTCGGTACAGGGGTATAATTTATGTTGGGATATTTGAAAATGTTTAAATCGCTAAGCTGATTGTAGGTAAGCGACCTGTCTATATCTTTAAATATCTTTCCTGGTGTAATCGATACAGCATCTGTGATTGCTTTAGGTCTGTAGCGCATTTTACCATAACTGTATAGCTTATATCCATTATAGCTTATAGAATCACTATAGCTTTTATTTCGATTGGCATAACTGTAGTCTGTAATAATTTGAACTTCATTTATTTTATGAACTTTAAATGGCACCGTCCTGGAGCTATCGGCGTCGGTTATTTTTCTGTCGGCAATTAAATAAGTGATGTTCGCTTTGTGACCTGTATTTACAGTGTCGGCTTCAAACCTTACGTAATCTTGTTCAAAATGGTAAAGACCAGAATTCCTTAAAAGTACTGTAAGTCTATCTCTTTCATTCACAAAATCGGCAGCAGCGTATTGTTTCCCTGCCTTAATAAACGAATTGCTTTTTGTTTTTTGAAAAAGGGAGTCTACTACTGGTGAACTTATTTTTTCAATAATTGTATCTCCAATAATATAAGGTTTCTGTCTGTTAATATTGAAAACTAATGAAGCTCTTTTCGCTCTTTTTTTGTCAGGCTCGATTTTAAAATTTACCTCATTGTTAAAGTACCCTAGGCTTGCATACCATCGTTCTAATCGCTCTAAAGATTTTTCGGTTTTATTTTCTTTAATAATTACGGGAGCATCGCCTAATTTCTGAAGCCATTTGTTGAAGCTAACATAACTACTGTCTATCTGGTCAACTTGTTTTTTTGATAGAAATCGGATGAGCCTTTCTTCTCTTTTTGGATTTTTATGAAGCCACTTTAAATATGTTGAATCTGGTTGTGGATCTGCTAAGTTGTAGATGTGTAAGCCTAAGGGAACACCAATTAATGGTATGGTAGGATTGGGCTTTTGCGCTAATTGGCTATAAACCCCAGCGTCTTTAATTTTAGTGCTATCTACCAAAATAGTGTTCTCTGTTAGTAGAAATTCTCCATCTGGTACTTGTTTTACAGCATTACAAGAATATAATAAGCTTATAAATACTATAAATAGTGATATTTTTGCAAGATAGTGCGTCAAGAGTGCTTGTTTAGTCAAATTCAAAAATACTATATTTTGGTTAGCAAAAGTCAAACAAAATTAATAACAAGTCTTCAACAGAAAAAGTATAGAGATCAAACTGGTTTTTTTGTGGCAGAAGGGCCTAAAGTTATTGCAGAATTAATTAATGAAGGCATAGAACTTCAATGGCTATTTACCGTAGACCAATCGGAAATTGTTGCTGAAAATCACTTTCTTGTAGATGAAAAAGCGCTAAAGAAATTAAGTTTTTTAAAAACTGCGAATACGTCTGTTGCAGTTTTTAAAATTCCAAAAAATGAATCTATCAAAAGTATAGGGTTAACAGTAGTATTAGACGCTGTTCGTGACCCTGGGAATCTTGGTACAATTATACGTTTGTGCGATTGGTTTGGGGTTCAGCAATTGGTGTGTTCTAAAGATACTGTGGATTGTTATAATCCTAAAGTAGTACAAGCTACAATGGGGTCCTTGGCTAGGGTAGCTGTGCATTATACATCACTTCCACAATTCTTGCAGAATACAACACAGAAAACTTACGGTGCTTGTATGGATGGAAACAATATTTATTCTGAAGAGTTGCCTAAAGATGCCGTGATTGTAATGGGTAATGAAGCAAATGGGATTTCAGAAGAAATAATGAATATGTTGAATCAAAAATTGACCATTCCGCGTTATGGAGAAGCCCAAAGAGCGGAAAGCTTAAACGTTGCCACAGCGACTGCTATTTTTTTAAGTGAATTTAGAAGCGCTACTGAAATGTAAAGTTTATAAATATTGCCCTTGAGGACATTTTATCAATATTTCCAGTCCATGGGCTATTTGGATCATCATCTCTTACTAACTCATCATTCAACGCAAATACTCCTCGAATTGAAGGCGTGAATTTAAAGTAGTACAGGTAGAAGTCTATACCAAAGCCTAACTCGTAATAATAAGTTCCTTTCGTCATTCTGAATTTCCCTTGTTCATTATCTTCTGGATTGTCCTGATTGCTAGAAAGGTTTAATGAAGCCGAAACTCCACCAACCACGAATGGTCTAAAATTATTTAATTTATTGGTAGAAAATTTCACCAAAAGTGGCACGTGTATATAAGTAGATTTAACTTCACGCAGAGAATCTTGAGCACCTGTTGTATTTCGAAACTCTAAATCGCGTTGTGTAAAATATAATCCAGGTTCTAAACGCAGGTGAATATTTTCAATAATTTTCATATCCCCAACAAGACCAACATTAAAACCTGCGGAGCGTTGTACCAATACATCTGTGTCGTTGCCAAGATGTTGTTTATAATCAAATTTAAAATCGTAACTATTAAAGCCTAAAAAATAACCGTAAGTAAGAAATCTTTTATCAAAATTTTGTAAATTTTCTAAACGTTCCTTACTAAAAAGGCCTCCTTGTGCAGAGCTGCTGGTTACACAAAATAAAATGGCAATTACAAAAAATACTTTTTTCATACTTATTTTGTTGCTTTATAAATGGTAGCTACACCAAAAGTTTGGGGATTGTTTTCCACATTCTTAAACCCGATTTCTTTTAAAATATTGTTGAGCTTTTCACCATGTGGAAATGTGGAAGCGCTTTCACTTAAATATTTATAGGCAACTTTATCTTTAGAAAATACCTTTCCGATAAGCGGTAAAATGTTTTTAGAATATAAGTTATAACCTTGTTTAAAAGGGAATTTTGAGGGTACAGAAGTTTCTAAAACTACAAAAATACCATTGCTTTTTAGCACACGAAGTATTTCTGAAAGCCCTACTTCAAGATTTTCAAAATTTCTAATTCCAAAAGAAACTGTAATAGCGTCGAAGGTGTTGTCTTTAAAAGGTAAAGCTTCAGAATCACCTTGAATAAACTCAATTTTTTGAGAGATTGGTTTTCCAAAAACTTTTTTCTTTGCAATTGAAAGCATTCCTTCTGAAAGGTCTAAACCAACAATTTTTTCAGCATTTGTACTTTCAGCAAATTGAATTGCAAGGTCTCCTGTTCCAGTAGCAATATCTAAAATGGAGTTTGGCTTAGTGTCGCCAACCATTTTAATAACCTTTTTTCGCCACTTAATATCAGAGCCAAGTGAAATTACACGGTTTAAGCCGTCATAATTCTCAGAAATGTTGTCGAACATCTGCTCAACTTGTTTCTTTTTGCCGTCTTGCGAATCTTTGTAGGGAGTTATTTTTTTCTTCATAATTTTACGCCTACAAAACTACATATTTTTTGGTCAGATGATACTACCTTTGTTAAAGTTTCAGGAAGTAAAAATATATACTTTAATGCGCTAATATTCAATATCAATATCATAAATACATATCTTTGCACTCACTTATTTCATTCGCCAAAACAAAATTTTCATGAAAATTATTATCGCTGGTGCGGGAGAGGTAGGATTTCATCTTGCTAAACTTCTTTCATTTGAATCGCAAGATATAACCTTAATAGATACCGATCGCGAATCATTAGCAAATGCTGATACGCATTTAGATATACGTGTTGTAAGAGGAGATGCAACCTCAATATCAGTATTACAAGATAGTAGAGTAGCCGAAACAGATTTAGTTATTGGGGTTACTTCAAGTGAAACGACCAATATTACACTTTGTGTTTTAGCTAAAGAATTAGGTGCCAAACGAACTATTGCACGTATTTCCAACACCGAATTTATTGAAAAAAAGGACGATGTTGGTTTTTCTAAGTTTGGAATTGATGAGCTTATTTCTCCAGAATCGTTAGCCTCGGATGAAATTGAACTTCTCTTAAATCAAAGTGCATTTAATGAAAGTTACGAATTTGAAGAAGGAGAACTAACCATGATTGGTTTAAGCCTATCAGGAGCTTCAGCATTCGTTGGGAAAACAGTTAAAGAAGTCGCTAAAATTTATCCGGATTTAAAATATGTGCCTATTGCGCTTCAACGATTTGGGACACAATATACAATTATACCAAGGGGTGATACTCAGTTTAAACAAGGTGATCAAGTTTATTTCACTACTGTAAAGAAAGGAAACGAACAAATTTTTAAACTATCTGGTAAGAGCAAACAAGACATTAAAAATGTAATGATTCTTGGTGGTAGTAAAATTGGTTACAAAACAGCCAAAGATTTATGCAAGGCAAAGTTTAAAGTTAAATTAATTGAAAGCAGTAGAGAGAAAGCTTTCGAAATTGCAGATGAAATACCTAGTTGTTTGGTTATAAATGGTGATGGTAGAAATGTAGATTTGCTTTTAGAAGAATCTCTTGAAGACATGGATGCCTTTATTGCTGTAACAGGAAACAGTGAAACTAATATTATGTCTTGTTTGGTAGCGAAATCGAAAGGAGTTAAAAAAACGATAGCGCTTGTAGAAAACATGGACTACTTTCAATTATCGCATTCCATAGGTATAGATACGCTTATTAACAAGAAGCTTTTGGCTGCCAATAATATTTTCCGTTATGTAAGGAAAGGAGAAGTTGTGGCTATGACTAAGTTGAATAATATGAATGCAGAATTGTTAGAGTTTATGGTGTCGTCGCATTCTAAAGTATGTAACAAAAAAATAAAAGATCTTCATTTTCCTGATTCTGCAATTATTGGGGGTGTAGTTAGAGACGGAGTCGGGATTATTGCCTTAGGAGATTTCCAAATTAAACAAGGAGACAGAGTAGTAGTATGTTGTCTTCCACAATCTATAAATAAGGTTGAAAAACTATTTGTGTAATGAATTCCCTCACCAAGCTAAACTTTAAGATTATAGCGCATTTAATGGGCCTTTTGTTCGTTGTGAATGGCGGATTTATGTTTCTATCTGCAATAGTTAGTTGGCATTATAGTGATGGTGTTTTAGCTCAAATGATTTATTCTGGGTCCGTAGCGCTTGGGCTTGGCGGGGTGGTTATGCTTTTAACTAAGAACCATAGAAAAGAAATTCAAAAGCGAGAAGGGTATATTATTGTAACCTTTGGTTGGGTTTTTATGGCGCTTATAGGCACACTACCTTATCTTTTTACGGCTGCAATCCCAAATTTTACCGATGCTTTTTTTGAAACTATGAGTGGTTTTACAACTACTGGAGCGTCTATTTTATCGGATATTGAAGCGGTGCCTAAGGGTGTGCTTTTTTGGCGAAGTATTACACATTGGATAGGAGGTATGGGGATAATTGTTTTGGCAATAGCTATTCTCCCATTATTAGGAATAGGGGGGATGCAACTTTTTGCTGCTGAAGCACCGGGGCCTGGAGGTGATAAACTTCACCCTCGAATTACCGATACTGCAAAACGACTTTGGCTTATTTATGTGGGTTATACCATAGCAGAAACAATCCTTCTTAAGTTGGCTGGGATGAGTTTTTTCGATGCTATAAACCATTCTTTATCGACATTGAGTACAGGTGGGTTTTCTACCAAAAACAATAGTGTTGCTTACTGGAACAATAACCCATTGGTGCAATACATTATTATATTTTTCATGTTCTTGGCCGGTAGTAACTTCGTTCTAAGCTATTTTGCTTTCAAGAAAAAGTTTCAAAAAATATTTCAAGATGAAGAGTTTAAAATGTATGCCGCGATTGTAATAGGGTTTACGTTACTAGCTGCTTTATTGATATATTTTGAAGCAGATATGTCACTGTCTAGTGTTGTTCATCCAATGGTGTGGGGCCCATTTGAAAGCGCAATTCGCCACGCATTGTTCCAAGTGCTTACAGTAATTACAACTACAGGTTTTATAAGTGCTGACTATACTGCATGGACACCCTTCTTAACTATATTTTTCTTTGGAATGATGTTTTTAGGAGGATGTGCAGGTTCTACTTCAGGAGGAATAAAAATTATGCGCCATCTAATAATGATAAAAAACGGTGTATTAGAATTTAAAAGAACACTTCATCCACATGCAATTTTACCTGTGAGATACAACCAAAAAGCTGTACAACAACCTATTGTATTTAATATATTGGGCTTTTTTATACTCTATATGCTTTCGTTTATAGTTGGAACATTAGTCTTCTCATGGGTAGGCTTAGATTTTAAAACGGCTATAGGTGCAGCCGCTTCAACACTTGGAAATATAGGACCTGCACTTGGTAGTCTAGGCCCAGTTGACAATTTTGGGCATTTGCCAGACGCTGCAAAATGGTGGTCTAGCTTCTTAATGTTAATTGGAAGATTGGAGCTGTTTACAGTACTTATCTTATTAACTCCATTTTTCTGGAGAAATCGATAATTGGTATTTGAAATTATAAATTTAGGATTTGGGATTTCAGGATATTAATTAAATATCCCACTTCATTATCCTGCACGGTTTTCATTATCTTGTAGGTATTACTCCAACTTACATTTAATTTCTAAATTGGCATTTAAATACACCCTTCGACTGCGCTCAGGGGGACAGGGTCTAGTTTGTAGATGTGGTTAATTTAGTATTGAAAAATTGTCCACA
>NZ_JAIRBB010000069.1 GCF_022008395.1 Aequorivita xiaoshiensis | reverse complement strand
TTCCCCATTTTTTGAAATTCAGAATTATGAATTCAGAATTACGAATAATGAAGTAATCTCGCTTCAACTTCTAAAATTTCCTTTCAATATGTGTCTATGAACGTTTCAAAAATGAAAATCAAATTTAAACTTCGATTTCAGTTTCGATTTCAATCGTAGTCTCAGGCAGACTCCCTTCGATGCGTCGCTCTGGCGACTTACTCAGGATAAACTTCTCGCCTATCTTCGACTTGTAGTCTCAGGCAGACTCGAACTGCCGACCTCTACATTATCAGTGTAGCGCTCTAACCAGCTGAGCTATGAGACTGTTTTTAGTCTTTAAGCTGGTAGTTGGCAGTTGGTAGTGGTACTACCCTCTAAAAACTACTTCACTACAGACTTTAATATTATAAAATTGACAGCTAAACCAAGCGAAACTCCTTCTTTTTATATAAAGAGTGTCTCTTTGTTGAATATTCGGTCGTCTTTCTCTAGAAAGG
>NZ_JAIRBB010000068.1 GCF_022008395.1 Aequorivita xiaoshiensis | reverse complement strand
GGAACAGTCTTCTCACAAAAGGACTGCAAAGAATATAAGGAAGAATACATTCCGAAAAATCTAAAAGACGCAATTGAATATTTTAATTGTGAATGGTCGGAATCTGACAAAACGGAATTTAAAAATAAAGAAGAAGACGAAGCTGTATCTGAATTACATTTTGGAACTGGAATGGGAATTAGAAATGGTTGGGAATTGTGGAAAGGCAAAAACCGAATATCAAGATTTTTCAAATCAAAAGGAATTTCTCATCCAGACGATATGTCGTCAATAATTTTGACTTCTTTTCACAGAGACTTAAACAACAAACCCATTGAACTGAACGCACAAATTAATTCTTACAAAGCTTATTGGGACGGAATAAAAAATCAAAGAAAAAATCTTAAGAAAAAGTTTAAAGAATTAGAAATAGGAGATGTAATTAAAGTTCCATTAACAGGAGAAACGGGATGGAGATATGACGGAACTGATAGAACTACTTTGCATAATTATTTATACACAGTCGAAAATACAAGAGA
>NZ_JAIRBB010000067.1 GCF_022008395.1 Aequorivita xiaoshiensis | reverse complement strand
GTCGGAATGGTGAATGAGCCCATTAGTTCCTTTAGCTTGATACAATGCCTTGTTCAGAGCTCTTACACAGCCAGACAACTCCAAGCTATTGCTCAGGTCCCATCCAACGATCTTGCGAGAATACATATCCGTTATCAGTGCCAAGTAACAAAACCCTTTTACAGTTCTGATGTATGTGATATCGCTTACCCAAACTTGATTAGGTCTGTTAACTTCTAAGTCTTTAATGCTATTTTTATACTTGTAAAATCTATGCAAAGAGTTAGTTGTTCTATAGCTTGGTTTCTTTCTAAGTGTGAGCATATTATGTTTTCTAAGGACATTGAACAATGTATCTCTGCCAACTTTAAGGTTGGCCTTGTCAAAATCATCCTTCAAGGATTTTTTGAGTTTTCTAACACCTTCTCTGGGAAGGGACTTGCGTTTTCTCTGTACTACCTGAATGATCTGTTGTTCAAGCTTTAAGCGCTGTTCAGCCCTTTTTTTATACTTATAATAGGCATCACGCTTAAGTCCGAAACATTTGCTGATAGT
>NZ_JAIRBB010000066.1 GCF_022008395.1 Aequorivita xiaoshiensis | reverse complement strand
TTTTATTTTTTTCTCGAAATATATAGCCTGTTCTATATCATTGAACTCTTGATGAAATATTAATTTTAAAGGTCTTCGTTTGTATGTGAAACAAGGTTTATTTTTACCAAGTTGATGTTCATCAAATCTCCTTGAAATGTTATTCGTAAGTCCTGTATAAAGTAAACCATCGGAACATTCTAATATGTAGATGTAATATGATTTCATTTAGAACAGGTTTTATTTTCATTTCTGTGTCAGGTCGAGCGCAGTCGAGACCTACTTGTTAAGACGAATCTTACTTAAAATCGACCTCTCGACTGCGCTCGAGGGGACATATTGATTTCTAATTTAAATTATTTATTTGGTTAAGTGTACTAGAAATTTCCTCAGCAGTTGGTTTATATTTTGAATGTGTCATATTTCTACATTCTGACAATATCTGAAGCATATCGAAATCGTCATACGCCAAGGCTCTTTTTTTCTGTGCACTCCATTTTTTTATTTTTTTCTCGAAATATATAGCCTGTTCTATATCATTGAACTCTTGATGAAATATTAA
>NZ_JAIRBB010000065.1 GCF_022008395.1 Aequorivita xiaoshiensis | reverse complement strand
AGCTATATCAAGTACAACACTCCAAGCATCAAATCCAAAGTTACTTCCAATAACGGTTTGTGAATCTGGAACTAAATTTGTTTGCGAAGTAATTAAGGCTCCAGGAGCACCAGAACCATCGTCTGCGTAAATAAACACATCAACATTATCAGCATTAACTCCAGAACCTTCAGCTCCAATAAATGCTGTTATCGTAATTGACTCTAAAGTCATATTCTCACCATCAGCAACAGTTAAGTCATTAGCCGCAATTCGGCCTAAGTTTTTAAGGAAACTCTTACCATTTTCAAGACCATTACTCGGACCTGTAGTAACGCAAGGACCTCCTGTTCCTCCGCCACCAATTGGCTCACATGTACCATCGAAGGTATAAACCCCTTCTAATGTTGAATCAACTACGTATCCTCCACCTAGACCATCGTCATAAGCTTCTCCATAACCAATAACTCCAGCAGTAGAATTTTCCCAAAAAGTATTACTTCCGTCTGTTGGCTCAAGGGATAAACCTATCCAATAAGTAGTATCAGCACCATTTTGTCCAGGCAGATCAACATCAGCTATATCAAGTACAACACTCCAAGCATCAAATCCAAAGTTACTTCCAATAACGGTTTGTGAATC
>NZ_JAIRBB010000064.1 GCF_022008395.1 Aequorivita xiaoshiensis | reverse complement strand
ACGTTGTGTAACATTCAAAAAATAAATGACTACTAGCATTATAACTACAGTATTGATTTTTATCTTTTTGTATTTCATTAAAAAAACATCAAAAAGAAAAAGTAAAATAGATGAAAATGGAAATTCAGTTCATAGATTACCTCTTCTTTATGGGATAGTCGGAATAATACCATTAATTATTAGTTTAATTATAAGTATTGCTACAATCGTGGATATTGAAAATATAGATTTAGCTAATATTATTCCGATAATTGTGCTGTTTACCTCGTTGGGAATAATAATGTGTTTAATGACTTGGATGAATAAAGTAATTTTGAATTCAAACGAAATTATTCAAAGAAATATGTGGGGAAAAACAATCTCTATAAAACTTGATGAAATAAAAAGCATAAAATTCAATAGAGTGTCTCTTTATCTTAATATCCGTGACGGGAAGAAAAAAATAAAATGTCACGAACATTTGGAAGGCTTTCAAGAAATTGTCAAGAAATTGTCCGATAAAACTGAGATGAGCGAAGCCGAAATGGGAATAGTTATATAAACGTTACACAACATTGCATAAACGCAATAGCGAGAAAATGCAAAACCCGAAAGTAATTTTATAAATTTAAAGTCTGGTATAAACCGAAAAGTCGGTACGCCAATCTCGCTACTGCGTTTATACGAGACGTTA
>NZ_JAIRBB010000063.1 GCF_022008395.1 Aequorivita xiaoshiensis | reverse complement strand
AATTCTTAGAAGGGGAAGGGGCTGTGTGTATAAAAATAATTAAACATGTGCGGATGTTTGAGAAAAGCCCCCCACCCTGAAAGGGAGGGGTGCCCAATGGGAGAGGTAAAGAAATATTAGTAAAGCAAAAACAAGCTAGTCTTCACCCCTCCCGTCTTTTGTCAAAATGCCAAAAGACACCTTCCCCTGGAAGAAAGCTAGAACCCTTCATTAAAAATTCTTAGAAGGGGAAGGAGCTGTGTGTATAAAAATAATTATACATGTGCGGATGTATGAGATAAGCTCATCTCCGTGAAAGGGAGGGTGCCCAATGGGAGAGGTAGAGAAATATTAGTAAGCAAAAACAAGCTAGTCTCCACCCCTTCCGTCTTTTGTCAAAATGCCAAAAGACACCTTCCCCTGCAAGAAACCTCGAACATTTCATTAAAAAATCTTAGAAGGGGAAGGATCTGTGTGAATACAAAAATTTTTACCGTGTACGGAAGTATGAGATAAGCTCATCACCGTGAAAGGGAGGGGTGTCTAATTGGCGGGGTGGGAAATATTAAAAAACCTTCTAAGACTTTACCCCTTCCGTCTTTTTACACAAAAGTAAAAAGACACCTTCCTCTGTAAGAAACCTCGAACATTTCATTAAAAATTCTTAGAAGGGGAAGGGGCTGTGTGTATAAAAATAATTAAACATGTGCGGATGTTTGAGAAAAGCCC
>NZ_JAIRBB010000062.1 GCF_022008395.1 Aequorivita xiaoshiensis | reverse complement strand
AAATAAGCCTGAGCCATTGGTTTTAGCACTTACTTGCCCTATTTTTTTTATACATTGTTAGGCAACGTTTTTATCCACGTGTTGCTTTATTTCGCTCAGTTCTTTTTCTTTATTTTCTTTTTCTTCTTCGATATCAAAATCATTTTGAAGACCGAGCCAGAATTTTGCAGAATTCCCAAAATATTTGCTTAATCGTAAAGCTGTGTCAGCCGTAATTCTTCGGTTTCCTTTAATAATTTCCGAAATTCTGGTTTGAGGTATTTTCAAGTCTTTGGAAAGTCGGTATGCGGTGATTTCCAACGGCTCAAGAAATTCGTAATTCAAGATTTCTCCAGGATGTACATTTGCTAACTTTTCCATTTTTATATTTTTTAATGATAATCAATTATTTGCACTTCGTTTGCGTTTCCTTTATCCCAAATGAAAATAATCCGCCATTGTTTATTAATCCGAATACTGTAAAATTCGCTTAATTTTCCGGTCAGTTTTTCCAGTCGGTTGGATGGTGGAATTCGCAAATCGGAAATATCTTGCGAGTTGTTCAACATTCTTAATTTCCTCCGTCCAACGTTTTGAATATCAATCGGCATTTTCTTAACTCGGACTCCGTTCCAAATTTGTTCGGTTTCTTTTGAACCAAAGGATAATATCATATCTTTTTACGTTACTAACGTCAAAGATAAGCATATTTTTGAATGTTTGCAGAATTTTTTTT
>NZ_JAIRBB010000061.1 GCF_022008395.1 Aequorivita xiaoshiensis | reverse complement strand
GTTCTATTTATAACTTTAGAAAAACAACTGTCAAATAAAAGGAAGAAGAACAATCTCCTAAAAGATTAAATCGGTAATTTGTTATTTCAGTTTAGAACAAATAGAAGTTTTAATCACTTTAAATACTATAAGGTTTGCAAAAAAGGAAAGCGGCTTGGAAAGTGTAAACGGTTCTTGCAGGGTTACATGGGTAACGCTGCAATCACCACCCACATTGTCAATTTAGGCCAAAAGAAGTTTTGATCACCTCCAATACTATAAGGTTTACAAAAAAGGAAGGCGGCTTGAGGAGTTAAAAACGGTTCTTGCAGGGTTACTTTGGTAACGCTGCAATCACCACCCACGCTGTCAGTTTAGGGCAAAAGAAGTTTTGATCACCTCCAATACTAAAAGGTTTATAAAAAAGGAAGTCGGCTTGAGGAGTTAAAAACGGTTCTTGCAGGGTTACTTGGGTAACGCTGCAATCACCACCCACATTGTCAGTTTAGGACTAAAAGAAGTTTTAATCACCTTCAATACTGTAAGGTTTATAAAAAAGGAAAGCGGCTTGAGGAGTTAAAAACGATTCTTGCAGGGTTACTTTGGTAACGCTGCAATCACCACCCACGCTGTGGGCGAGTAGGATATTTTGAGTTTAGGGCAAAAAAAAAACCTTCATCAAGTAAATGATGAAGGTTTTAAAGGAAGGCGGCGACCTACTCTCCCACAGGATTGCAGTACCATCGGCGCAAACGGGC
>NZ_JAIRBB010000060.1 GCF_022008395.1 Aequorivita xiaoshiensis | reverse complement strand
GAACAAGCAATTACTTATAGCCATTGTTGTGTGCAGTTTTTTATATTCCATTTCTACTTTTCCAATTACTCATTGTTGTCGGATGTTCATTGTCTATTGGATAATTCCGATTTACAAAGTCCAACTGTTTTGGTGTTAGCAAGACGAACATTCCATCATTTCCACAATTTATTGGATAAAACTGCTCGTTCGAATTTTGTCTTCTTAATTCAGCGTTCAACATTTCTATAAAATTCACATATGCAATTCCCCAATCCAAGTCAGAAAATTGTCCGACAAACGCTGAGTATTCATTTCCGTTCAGCTCAATTGTGTGTTTCCAACTATTTTGATCTTGTTCGCTTTTTTCGTTTGCGAATTCTAATTCAAGTCCAAGTTTTTCAAAAGTCGGTTTTACTTGGGTTAAATATTCTGTTAATCCACCAATCTCAAAAAGTTCCTCACAATCTACCCATTGATAACGATTATCCATAAAATTCAGAGTTTCTCCACGCATTGGTCCTTGAAAGAAATGTAAGTCCGAATACGCTTTTTGAAAGTCAGCTTTGACTGTATCCAATTCAGATTCGCTGGTCAAATTGAAATAACCCAATTTTTCTAATTCAGACACGATTTCTTTTCCGCTTAATTTTTCTTGAATTACTTTCTCTGGATTTGGATTTTTGATTTTAGAAACCGCATTATCCTTTTTGGAATTACACGCCAAAAAAGTGGAAAAAATTATGATTAAAAAAATATGTTTCATTG
>NZ_JAIRBB010000005.1 GCF_022008395.1 Aequorivita xiaoshiensis | reverse complement strand
ACTTCTCAACCTAAATCGTACCCACAAAAACTCTTAAAACAAAAAAAGTCCTCCTTTTAAGGAAGACTTTGTCTTTTGGGTGGAAGACCGGTTTCGAACCGGCGACCTCTTGAACCACAATCAAGCGCTCTAACCAGCTGAGCTACAACCACCATTTTATGTGCTTTAAAACACAACGCCGTTAAGCGGATGCAAATATAAATCAATTCTTGTTGTTGTACAACATCAAAACATAAAAATTTGAAATCTTCTTTAAATAAAAAATTAAATCAAATCAAAAATAGAATCAACAGCGGGAAATCTTTCTACCGTAAAGCCCTCAGCGTGCTCAGTTCCAATAAGTCGCCCTAAATCTTGAGCTCTATATGTTATACTATCTCTAAAATTTGTAGAAGTTATTGGGGTTTCAGGTTCGTTAGCACCTTCTTGGTGAAACTGACTTTTATAAGCAAAAACTGCTTCTAATTTCTTATCCAAGAAACCCGTTACATCTACCACAAAATCTGGTTCAATGTTTTTCCATTGAATGTAGTGATAAACAAACTTTGGTCGCCAAGCTTTTTGAACCTGTCCTTCATAAATAGTTTCGATTTTCTGTAAACTACTTAAAAAGCATGCATCACTAGCCAACTTACTACCTTTTCCGTGATCTATATGTCTATCGTCAATTGCATTACACAAAACCACTTCAGGTTGATACTTCCTAATTATTTTTATAATCTCCAACTGCGATGGCTTATCATTTACAAAAAATCCATCAGCAAGTCCTAAGTTATGCCTAAACTCCGCTCCTAAAATTTTGGCAGCATCTGCAGCCTCTTGATCCCGAATTTCTGCCGTTCCACGAGTTCCTAATTCGCCTCGTGTTAAATCTAACAAACCTACCTTTTTCCCTTTGTGTATTTCTTTAGCCAAGGTCGCCGAGCACCCCAATTCAACATCATCAGGATGTGCGCCAATAGCAAGGATATCAATCTTCATATAAATTATTTTTTAATTTTATTAAAAGCAATTTCTATATCGTTTTTTAAATCTGCTACTTCCTCTATTCCTACCGAGAAACGCAGTAAACCATCACTTATCCCCTGCTTTTTTCTAGCTTCAGGAGACAACAAACCGTGTGAAGTTTTAGCTGGCGAAAGAATTGTAGATTCCACTCCTGCTAGACTCATAGATGGTTTTATTAATTCTAAACTCTTCAGAAATTCACTTACATTTAAAAATTCATTAATTTCAAAAGAGAGCATCCCAGTATAACCTCTCATCTGCTTTTTAGCAAGCGTATAATCTGGATGCGTTTTTAGACCTGGATAATAAACTTTATCAACTAGAGGGTGTTTCTCAAGCCACTTAGCCATTTTTTTAGCGTTTTTATTTTGCTCTTTTACGCGTAATCCCATGGTTTTCATACTGCGCTCCAAAAGCCAAACAGTATAATCGCTAAGGCTACCACCTAAGTTTTTACCGAGATTCCAAATTACTTTTATATGCTCTTCGCTTGCTGCTACTGCACCGGCACATATATCACTGTGACCACCCATATATTTTGTGGCACTGTGTATCATAATGTCAATTTCGAAATCGGCTGGAGTTTGATTTACTGGGGAAGCAAAAGTGTTGTCTATCATAGAAATAATTCCGTGCTTTTTAGCTAGTTTCGAAATCATTTCTAAATCGGTTATCCGCATCAATGGGTTGGATGGCGTTTCAACAAATATCACTTTTGTATTCTTCTGAATTTTCTCTGAAAAATCCTTTTCCGAAAACCCTTCAGTAAATGAATATTCTATTCCAAATTTATGAAACTCTTCAACTACAAAGTTATAGGTCCCTCCATATAAAGTTTGAGGTAGCACTACATGGTCGCCTTTGTGAAGAAACGCCAACATCGTTGTGCTAACTGCTGCCATTCCACTTCCGAAGATAAGGGCTGCTTCACATTTTTCCAACAACGCAATTTTCTTGCAAAGCGCCTCTTGATTAGGTGTATTAAAATATCGCGGATATCGCTTTACCTCAACGTCTTCAAAAGCATAGCTACTCGACATATACAGTGGCGAAATAGCTCCTTTAAACTGTTTATCCTCTACTTCACCTACATGCGTACAAATGGAGTTGAGCCCTAGTTTTTTAGATTTCATAGTTTAGTAATTCAGAAGCTTTAAAGATATAAATTACAAAGAAGAAATTTCAGAATATCAAAACCTATTTCCAAGGCTCGATATGTTCTTAAATATCATTTCTGCTCGGTTAACTTCAATTTATATATTTGCCTCTTCTCTTATAGGATATACTTTCTTTATCTTTATAAAAAATTACAAGAATTAATAAAAGACAATGAAATTACTACTCACTAACATAAAAGAATTACTCCAAGTACGTGAAAACTCTCCTTTAAAATTAAGTGGAAAAGAGATGAAAGGTCTCCCTACACTTAAAAATGCTTGGGTGTTTTTAAACAATGGGAAGATTGAAGACTACGGTACTATGGATAACCTGAAAGAATATGAAGGTTTTAAACCCCTAGACTGTTCAGGTAAAATGGTGCTTCCGGCTTGGTGCGACAGTCATAGCCATTTGGTTTATGCTGGAAATAGAGAACAAGAATTTGTAGATAGAATAAACGGTCTTACGTATCAAGAAATAGCCGAAAAAGGAGGTGGGATTGTAAATAGTGCGAAAAAACTACAAGAAACTTCTGAAGAAGAATTATACAATCAATCGGCAACTCGTTTAGAGGAAATAATGAGTTTAGGTACTGGCGCTTTAGAAATTAAAAGTGGGTACGGACTTACTACAGAAGCTGAAATGAAAATGCTTCGTGTAGCTAAAAAACTTTCTGAGAAATATCCAATAACTATCAAAACCACATTCTTAGGTGCGCATGCAATTCCTACAGAATACAAGGAAAACAAAGATGGATATATGGATTTATTGTGTAACGAAATGCTTCCAAAAGTAGCTGAAAAAGGTCTTGCCGAATATGTAGATATCTTTTGTGAGGAAGGTTATTTCTCAGTTGCAGATATGGAGCGTTTACTCGAAGAAGGAAAAAAATACAACCTAATTCCAAAAGTACACGTTAATCAATTTAATAGTATTGGCGGAATTGAATCGGCAGTAAAACACAAAGCATTAAGTGTAGATCATTTAGAAGTAATGACGGATGAAGATATAGACGCTTTAAAAAACAGTGATACCATGCCAGTGGCGCTTCCTTCTTGTTCATATTTTTTAAGTATCCCGTATGCACCTGGAAGAAAAATGATTGACGCAGGGCTTCCTTTAGCGCTTGCAACCGATTACAACCCTGGTTCTACACCAAGTGGAAACATGAATTTTGTGGTGGCAACCGCTTGTATTAAAATGCGACTAACTCCAGAGGAAGCTATTAATGCTGCTACAATTAATGGAGCATATGCAATGGGCTTAAGTGATACTCATGGAAGTATTACAAAAGGAAAAGCGGCAAACCTCATCATTACAAAGCCAATTCCATCGTATGGTTATTTGCCTTATGCATTCGGAAGCAATATGATTGATGCTGTTATAATCAATGGTAAGGAAGTAAAATGAATTTAATTAAAATTTACTCCGAAAAAGATGCCGCTCCTTATATCAATAAGCGCGTTGGTGAAACCAAATTTGGTGAAAAAGTTGGTTTCGTTGATTCTCTTGAAAGCTTAAAGAATCATTCGTCCAATTACGTTTTACTAGGTATCCCTGAGGAAATTGGCGTTCGTGCAAATTATGGGAATCCAGGAACTTCAAAGGCTTGGAACACTGCATTAGGGAGTATTTTAAATATTCAGCACAATCACTTAACAAATGCTGAGAATGTTATTCTTTTAGGGGAAATAGACTGCGACACTCAGATGAAGCAGGCAGAAAATATTTTAAAAGCAGATAAACATTATGCCGAAAAACTTGGTGAACTTGTATTTCAAATAGATCATAAAGTAGCCGAAGTTGTAAAAGCAATCGTTGCAGCTGGAAAATTTCCGATAATTATAGGTGGGGGCCACAATAATAGTTACGGAAATATAAAAGGAACTTCTGAAGGATTTAAAAAACCTATAAACTGTATAAATTTTGATGCACATACAGATTTTCGTGCCTTAGAACACCGCCACAGTGGCAACGGATTTTCTTATGCTTTTGAAGAAGGGTTTTTAAGTAAGTATTTTATATTCGGGCTTCATAGAAACTATACTTCTGAAGCCGTATTTGCTTTGATGAAAAAAAATTCTGAGAAAGTGAAATTTAATCTTTTTGAGGATATAACAATTAATCAAAATAAAAGCTTTTCTGAAGCATTAGCCGAAAGTGAAAACTTCTGTAGTAATGATAATTTTGGGATTGAATTGGATATGGATGCTATTGAAATAATGGGAAGTAGTGCAATTACACCAAGTGGTTTTTCAGTAACGCATGCGCGACAATTCGTCTCCTATTTCGCTAAAAACAAAAACGCGAGCTATGTACATCTTTGCGAAGGTGCTCCTTCTACTGGAGTTGCGTCAAACCAAGTTGGAAAGGCTATCGCTTATTTAGTAAGCGATGTGATTTCTTAATCCGTTTTTAAAAATAATGTAATAAAAAAGTCTGTTAGAACGAGTACTTTGCAAATGCTTGTATTTTCGTTCTAACAGACCATAATTTATTTTTTCTCACAAACTACACCCCAAATTGGCAAGGCGGGTTTTGAGGAGTTTATCTTCACTTTATCGTCGCTTATTACGGTAAAGTGTGAAGCATCACCGTACTGAGCGTCAAAAATTGCAGCTAGCGAAAACTTTGGTTTTACAAAATTTAAAGTCTTCCAACTCCCGTCAGATGTGTAAGTTCCCTTTTCAGAAATTACCACAGGTTTGTCGTTTGAACCAGGCTGCGGAATACTTTTAAAATCGAATAAAAAGGTGTTGTTCTCATAGAGTTTTAAAGATACTGAAGCCACGCCGTTACCTAAACTTTTGTAAGATACAACTTCACTTTTCCCTAATACAATTTCCTTAGCGGCCTTAGACGATTTCATAGCGGTATTTTTAGATCCACAGGATGAAATCGTTACTATTAAACCAAGCGCAATAAAATATTTCCACATAATTTATCTAATTAGTTTTTTGTATTTAATACGCTTCGGCATCAAGTCGCCACCTAAGCGTTTCTTTTTATTCTCTTCATATTCACTAAAGCCTCCTTCGAAATAATACACTTCACTATTACCTTCAAAAGCTAAAATATGAGTACAAATTCTATCTAAAAACCAACGGTCGTGGCTAATTACTACAGCACAGCCAGCAAAATTTTCTAAACCTTCCTCTAACGCTCGCAAGGTGTTAACATCTAAGTCGTTTGTTGGCTCATCAAGCAGGAGAACGTTCCCTTCTTCTTTTAACGTCATAGCTAAATGAAGTCGGTTTCTTTCTCCACCAGAAAGCATAGATACTTTTTTGTTTTGCTCGCTACCACTGAAGTTAAAACGACTTAAATAAGCTCTAGAGTTTACTTGTCGGCCACCCATCATAATAAGCTCTTGCCCATCGCTGAAGTTCTCCCAAATTGTTTTTTCAGGATCTATATTGGAGTGTGTTTGATCTACGTAAGCAATTTTAGCAGTTTCACCCACTTCAAAAGTTCCTTTGTCTGGGGTTTCTTCCCCCATAATCATCTTAAAAATGGTTGTTTTACCTGCTCCGTTAGGACCGATAATACCTACAATACCAGCTTGTGGTAATTTAAAGTTTAAGTTTTCGTAAAGCAGCTTATCGCCAAATGCTTTAGATACGTCTTTTGCTTCAATAACATTTGTTCCTAATCTTGGTCCATTAGGGATATAGATTTCTAACTTCTCATCCAATTGCTTTTGATCTTGACTTAAAAGCTTGTCGTAATTCTGTAAACGTGCCTTTTGTTTTGTTTGGCGACCTTTAGCTCCTTGACGAACCCACTCCAACTCACGTTCAAGCGTTTTTTGACGTTTTCCAGCTTGCTTTTGCTCTAGTGCTAATCGCTTCGATTTTTGATCTAACCAAGATGAGTAATTTCCTTTCCAAGGAATACCTTCACCTCTATCTAGTTCTAAAATCCAACCAGCAACGTTATCTAGGAAGTAACGGTCGTGAGTAACGGCAATTACAGTTCCTTTATATTCTGCTAAATGATGCTCTAACCAATGAACACTCTCTGCATCCAAGTGGTTGGTAGGCTCATCCAGTAATAGCACATCTGGTTCTCTAAGAAGCAACCTACACAATGCTACACGACGTCTTTCACCTCCTGATAGTACACTAATAAGCTTATCTGGCTCTGGAGTACGTAGCGCATCCATTGCTATTTCTAATTTGGTATCGAGTTCCCAAGCGTTAGTCGCGTCAATTTTATCTTGAAGCTTTGCTTGTTTATTCATCAACTCCTCCATCTTATCAGGATTCTCATACACTTCAGGAAGCCCGAACATGTCGTTAATCTTATTGTACTCATCAAGCACGTCAACAACTTCTTGCACTCCTTCCTTTACAACTTCAAGCACAGTTTTAGATTCGTCTAGTTTTGGCTCTTGTTCTAAATATCCTACTGTATATCCAGGAGCGAAAACAACATCGCCCTGGTAGTTTTTTTCTTCCCCTGCAATAATGCGAAGCAATGTAGATTTACCACTTCCGTTTAAACCAAGAATACCAATTTTGGCACCGTAGAAGAAACTTAGATATATATTTTTAAGTACAGGAGTCTGGGCACTTTGATAGGTTTTGGTTAACCCAGACATAGAGAAGATTACTTTTTTATCGTCAGACATAATTATTGATTGTAATTTATTATTTATTGTTGAGATTACTCTCTATTATTTTTTTTCGCAAGCGCTATAAATTTGATTTTTAAGCTCTGAAACTGATTCACTTAATTCTAGAAAACTAATAACTTTTAAGTTTCTGCCATTATTATAAGTTTATGAACTAATAACTAATTAATGAAGATTCAGAAGTCTTAATACAATTAGCATCTGTCCAGTGTGATACGCAGTGTGTTCAATTACGAGGAGCAATTCGCGTAGCAGTGTTTGTTCCCCTTTTCCATTTTTGACTGCTTTGGTTAGTTCATTTTTCTCATCTAAAAGGAAGTTTTTTAAACGTTCGCGGTCTGTAATATATTCGGCTTTTAAGGTTTCCCATTCTTCAGCATTTCTGCAGGTTTTCTCTTTGGGCCAATAAAAATCTGGCCATTTTGGTTTGCTGTAGTCATCAGAACAAGTGAACTTTACAATGTCTTTTTGAGTAAAAACAACGTGAAAAAACAATTCATAAAAAGAGTAAGGCAAATTGGCTGGACGAGTATTAATATCTTCAAAAGAAATTTTATCCAACATATCGATCACAGGCATGAAGGCCTCTCCGCCAAAAAGATGCTTTGAAAGTCTTTCTCGTATTAGTTTTTCTTCAGACATAATATTAAACCGAAAACAATAAAGAATTTATGTAAATTAAGCTTTTTACTGTTTACAAATTACTTTTTTAAACTCTCCCTTTTAATGCGTTAAAAACCCAAGCAATAGCAAAAAAGCCGATCCCTACTGAAGCGAAGCCCCAACCTGCAACATCATCGTACCGAAAGGCACCTAAGCCAATAAGAACTAAACCTACTACAATCATTATAAATGTGGCCCATGCCAATACAGTGTTTTTGTTCATTCCCATAGTTTGTTAATTAGAGTTTTTAAATTTTTGGGTAAAAACAAATATCGGGAATATTCCATAGATAATCGTTAACAAAATGTTGTAAGTTGAATAGAGAAAAATGAGAAATATACATTCCTCCCCTATTTTGAAGTATTAGAAGCTGAAAATGTACATGTTAAAGCATATCAATAATTTGAAGTTTTTATCCGCACATAGCAATGTTATTCAATTGAAGATGTTTTATCTCATAACAACAAAATTTAATTAATATGAATATTTTCTGAAGAAATATTCGGCTTCTGAAGGTTTTTTAGGAATTGTAATATGTTCGTGTTTTTTAAACCAAGATACATCCAAGCCTCTTTCGTGTTCTAGATTGTATCTACCTATTACTTCGGTTTTTACATAATTCCAACCTGGTTTAAAACTTAAATTGTAAATAACAGTTGTTTCTGCATCAATAGTATTTGTACCATCTCTTCTCGCTTTTACAGTAGTAGTTTCATTCCCTTTCATCGCAGCTTTTTCATCAACATAAACCAAGTAAACAAGATACCCCTCATCCCCTTGTTTTAAATTACTTTGATTTGTTAGGTTATATGTAGTTCGCACCGAATTACCTATAGTTAAATTCCCTATAGCATTACCATTCTTGAGAACCTGAAATGATGTATTAGAGAAATAACCAGTAGCTCCATTTTCATAATTAAAACTTGAAATATCAGTAATGTCGAAAAACACAAGGTTTCCCAAATCATCTAATTTTTGTTCTGTTTTTAATTCTGAGGGTAAATTAATATTAACTTCTCCTGAAGCATTAATAGTCCCCACTTTAATGGTTTTGGGATGCATGTCATTTCCTTTGACTTTGAATAACATAACTAAATCTACCGCTCCTTCCTGCCAATTATCGAAGGAATTGTTTTTACTCATAATAGTATTTTTCCAATACCAATCTTCTTGAGTTTTTTTAATTTTCGAATCCCTTTTATTTTCAATGTCCTGAGTTTTATTGTTATTATTACTATTTATTGCTTTCTCAGTTTTTACATGGGCATTGGGTTTTACAGTTGTATTAGTATCAGAACTTTTACTGTCTTTACAGCTAGTGAGATATATTAAAGCGAGAAATATTATTGCGATTGATTTCATTATATTAATTTCAATGATTAACTATTTGTCTTGATTTTAACTTTACAAGATGGTTACAATCCGCGATATTCGTTTCTATTAATAGTAAATTGATGTTTTTCTATAGCAGTACACAGTATATGCATATCATCTCTGTTTTTTGAGTTTGAAGTAAACTCCATCTCCATAATCGTTGAGTTCTCATCAAATGGAATGTCTATAGTATTTTTGTCGTCACCTATGGCATTAACACTAGCTAGCATTCCTAAAAAACCAATTGGAGCTTCATTTGTAATATAAATCTTACTTGTACCCTCCTCCTGTTTTACCAAATATCCTTTACATTTATACCCTAAAATGGTCTTGCCTTCAATTGGGATATACTTCATACCATCACCTTTACTATTACTGCCTTTTTGATTAATCATTTCTTGCATTTCTTCTTGTAAGGGCATATTCATCTTCATTGCCATTTTTTGTCCATTACTATTCATAAAAGTTATCATAGCTTGATTTTCTATATCGTAAACAATAACACTATTGTTTTGACCTGCTACTCCCGTTCCGAAGTAACTCGCATTAGGTGCAGCAAAATATTTTAAATTAGAAGTATTTCCGTCTGAGGTTATTTTCATATCTAATGAATACTGAAAGTTATAACTATCAGGAATTCCATCCATATTACCTCCGATTATATTCGAGTTTCTGGTTTTCTTTTTAGATTTGGATTTCTTAGGAGTTTTTTTCGTTTTTTTTTCTTTATCACCTTCAATTACCCCATCAATAGTTTTATTTGTTTGCTTTGAAACTTCTCTATCTGTTCTATTTAATACAGTTCGTTCTACAGTGCGCTCAGCTCTTTTAGCCATTTTATCTAATATTTGAGCCTGAATATTGGTTCCTATTAAAAGGAAGGTAAATGCTATAAGTATGTTTTTAGTTTTCATAAGTAATGTTTAAATCATTCTACATCACTAAGCTAAAGACATACATGTAAAGTAATTATCACACATGTTTCAAAAGTTGAAAGAAATGTGTCATATTCCGAAAACACCTGAAGAAGAAGCAAATTGTATCTTTCCCATTGGGAATTTGAAGTATATAAAAACAAAAAAGTCGTCTAAAACAACATTAGACGACTTTTAAAAAATAGTGACGAAAATCTATAAAACTGAGATAATCGCTTGTTTCATTGCTTCGGCTCTTTTTTGAACCTCTTTTTCAGTCCAGCCAATTTTAATCAATGAAGAAATTGTACGACTCATCACTGCATGACTTTTGGAAAAATCGGTATTGTTTAAGTCTTGCATTTGGTTTTTCACTTCCGAAGAAAGGTTGCCCAAGCTTTTTTGATTTCTCAGGTGTTCCCAACCGTTTATGTAATGCCAATTATTGGTATACCAATAAAAATAAGCATCGACACCAGCATCAGAAAGTGCTTTATGAGCTTTTTTCGTTAAACCCTCATTCGGCAGGAAAAAGCTCAGAAAAGAATAATTTTCTTCTCCTCCCTCAGGCACTTTTCTAAAAGTCACGCCTTCAATAGACGCTAAAGCTTCGCGAAGTATTTTGTAGTTATCCTTCTGCGTATTTAATATTCCATCTAATTTGTCGAGCTGTGCCAAACCGACTGCGGCATTCAATTCGGATATTCTAAAATTGTATCCTAGAAAGGGGTGCGATTCTGCGCCTCGATCGTTACCAACGTGATCGTGGCCATGGTCTTGATAATGATCTGCATTTTTTGCGTATTCTTTATTATTTGTGATAATAGCACCGCCTTCCCCACAGGTAATTGTTTTTACATAATCGAAAGAAAAACATCCCAAATCACCATAGCTACCTAGAGGTTTTCCTTGATAAGTACCACCTAAAGCTTGGCAGGCATCCTCAAGAAGAAGTAAATTATGTTTATCGCAAATTGCTTTTAAGGCTCTCAAGTCTGCCATAGAGCCACACATATGCACAGGCATAACACACTTTGTTTTTTCAGTAATTGCAGCCTCTACAGCGTTAGGGTCAAGCGTTAAAGTTTCATCGATATCTACCAAAATAGGAACAGCACCCAGCGCTAAAATAGATTCAAAACTTGCTACAAAAGTAAATGTTGGCATGATTACCTCATCCCCAGCACCAATTCCAGCTGAAGCTAAAGCCACAGTTAAAGCTGCTGTACCGCTAGAAACTAATTGACAGTATTCTGCATCCATTCTTTTTGCGAATAGAGATTCAAATTCTTTGGCCTTCCAATGATTGTTTCGCATTCCGTCAAAACCATAGCGCATTAAAACACCTGTTTCCAATACATCATTTACTTGTTTGCGCTCTTCAGCGCCAAAAATTTCAAATCCTGGCATGTTTTTTATTTAATATAATTAATATTTTTTGAAAAAGTTTAAAGGGATAATCGACTTAGTATTTCAACTGTAAACTTACTGTTCATATTTTATTTCGTCATAGCTTTCCTTACTCTTTTACTTTATTCAAGATAAATTAAGTCGAAGGAAATTCTAATTCCAGCTAAATTTATTTGAACTCTATGGTTAATTCATCAACGCCACGACGAACTTTTTTAAGATTTATAAAAAAATCAGACTCATCGCGATAACCGACAGGCAATACAATTACCGATTCTAATCCTTGTTTGTCTAGACCTAGTAAAGCATCGTATTTTTTTGGTTCAAACCCTTCCATTGGACAGGCGTCAATTTTCTCGACTGCACACACCGTTAGTAGTGCTCCTAATGTTAAATAAAGTTGGTTAACCATCCAATCCTTTATTTCCGAACTATCTTTTTCTGTAAACGAATCGATTAGATTTTTTTCAAAAGGTTCTAAAATAGTTCGTGGGGTTTTTCGCAAGCCCTCTACTCTTTTAAAATGGTCTATAATAAACTCTTCATTTATACTTTTTTCTATGCATAAAATTAAAACGTGAGATGCATCTCGAACCTGAGGCTGATTATACGTAATCGGCATTAACTGCTCCTTAATTTCAGAGTTGCTAACAACTACCAATTTTAAAGGTTGCAAGCCAAAAGAAGTTGCAGTAAGATTAAATGCCTCTTTTAAAACATTTAATTTTTCTTCAGTTAATGTTTTAGAAGGGTCAAATTTCTTTGTTGCGTAACGCCACTGCAATTTTTCAATAGTAGTAGAAGTCATTTAAAAAATGAATTAATATTAAATGCAAAAATAGCGATAAAAATTTTGAACTTTTATCGCTATTCTATTGCTGCTAATTAAACAATTTAAAAATTATTTAATGAGTTAATATCAATGTAGATAATTTAAGAAATTACTTGTTTTAATATTTGAACTTAAAATTAAGTATCTACTGAACGGTTGTTACTTTGAATTTATAGGGCGTGTTCCAATGGTCTGGAATTGTTTCATTGTTATATTGGTTAATGACCGTTTTTCTTGAACCCGATATCTCAACCTTTATAATGTAAATCCCTGGTGGTAAAGATTGATTTGTGGTAGTGTAAAACCGTCCGCCATCTTCATTAATATCTCCAGAAATAACGTCGTAATTAACTCCTAACACCACGCCGTCAGGGTTTAATATATTTACATTTAACTTTATCGAAGTTGGCACTTGAAGTAATTCCATTTGTAATTTTGCTGTTTCAAACACTTGTACTTTATAATAATCGAAAGTTTGTGGAGCCCCTGAATCATTATAGTTTAACTTATAACCAGTAATGGCATAAGCTTCAATACTTTCATTTTTAGGAATTGCTTTTGCTTCTTCTATGAAATCGTTTGGTTCGTAACAATCCATCCTTCCAGTGAAGGAATATTCGATAGTGTAATTAACAGGATGATCTACATTTATGTAGGACGAATATATAGCATCAACATCATAGCTAACTCCCGGATGCACTAAAAAGCTTGACTTTCTCTGTGTTTCATTTTGACTTCCTATAGCCGTTCCGCTCGTGATAGCTCCATTAGGATCATCTGATGATTTTATTATCATTTCTGGTATAACACCACTGTCATTCGTTAATTTTACGGTGTAGTATCCTCCCCCGGCATCGGTAACAGCAGACAATAATCCTGGATAGTTATGTTCGTCATTAACTTGTGCCCATGTGCCATTTTTCATGGCCGTATAATCACCTACTTGATACGGACTGCAATCATTTTGCTCTGCTAGCTGTCGTACCCATTTCTGTACGTTGCCCGAGCCACTACTTGAAACAGAAACTCGAAGCGTATCATCAGCCGCTAGTTTCATAGTAGCATCGTAATATTGGTCATCACTTCCCAATTCTTTATGTTCATAGGTATCACTTTGCGTTGCTACTATTGATTTCCATTTTATAGCTCCAGTGTCAAAATTTGAATTGGCTGGGTTCACAATTGTTCCTGTGTTATCCACCACATTTACCAACATTCCATTATTATTAGGATTATTGCCTCCTACCCTATACCAATCTCCTTGAATGTTATCTAAAGTATATTGTGGCGGCGCTGTTTCTTCATTGTCAGAAGAACAACTCACTAATAGTGACAGAAGCAGTAAACAAATAATTTTCATTGAATTTTTCATACTTTTTTAATTTAGTTAATAGTGATTTTAGCTTTTTTTAAATTTTATACTTTTAATTACTTCATTTTTATAGAGTATGTTTAATACATAATTCCCCATTTTTAAATGATCGATACTCATATATATTTCATGAACTATTTTGTCATCTTGAATGGGAGTTTTCATATAATGTGGTTTTCTTAACCAAAGCTAAGGTGAATTAGAAGTGTACCATAGAAGATATGTGCCAAAACATAATACGTATGTTTCAACAGCGAGAATTACACGGTTAATTATTAGTTATGAGATATTTGAGAGATACTCGTTTGGTGTGCAGTTATACACTTCTCTAAAACATTTACTGAAATAAGATGGGGTATTAAATCCAACCTGATAAGCAATTTCTGAAATTGTCGCATCGGATTCTTTAAGCAGACCAATGGCCAATTTTAATCGTTGCGAGCGAATAAATTCACTTGCAGACATCCCTGTTATAGCCTTCAGTTTTCGATGAAGCTGAGTGCGACTCATAAGCATAAGTTCACCAAACTGATTACTAGTGAATTCAGGATTGGTAATATGTTCGTCAAGAACAGTTTTTAAGCGGTTTAAAAAATCACTTTCGGCCGAAGTAATTGCCAATTCTGGAGTTATACTCAGGGTTTTACTGAAGTGTTTTTGAAGTTGCCTCCTGTTTTCAATGAGCTTTTCCACTCTTAATTTTAGTTTCTCACTGTTGAATGGCTTAGTAACATAAGCATCGGCCCCAGTTTTTATACCTTCAATTTCGCTTTCTTCACCTACTTTGGCCGTGAGAAGAATTATTGGGATATGACTAGTAAGCTCATTTGTTTTAAGAGAATTACAAAGTTCTATCCCATCAACTTCAGGCATCATGATATCACTAATAATTAAATCTGGAATTTGTGATAGTGCCTTTTCTATTCCGAACTGTCCATTTTTAGCTTCAATAATGCGATAGTCATTTTTAAATATAGAAACTATAAATGTGCGAATATCCGCTTCGTCTTCTACAATTAACAATAACGGTTTATCTTTTTCTGAAACTTTATTTGTAGGTTTTAAAGGAGTTTCGTTGCTTAGCTTTTCTTCAGTCGAAATAATTTCATCGTCGCCAAAAGATTCTTTATTAATAGGAAGAGAAACAGTAAATTGAATCTTATCATCGTCTAAGTTATTAGCGATAATGCTTCCTTTAGACAGTGTAACCAATTCTCTAACTAATGCCAGACCAACCCCCACGCCTTCCGAAAGTTTATTATCCTGATAAAAGCGTCTAAAAAGTTTGCTTAGGTCTTTTTTTCCAACAGATTCACTTTTATTTATTATAGATAGCACCAAAATTTTACCCTGCGTACTTGCCTCAAACACAATGTCACTTTCCTGAGGCGCGTATTTTATAGCATTAGAAAGCAAGTTGGATACAATCTTTTCTATCACATCCTTATCAAACCACACACGCTCCAAACTTTCAATTTTACTAGAAATAGCAATGTTTTTTTCTGAAGCTTTATATTGAAAAGCACTGATTAATTGTTTTAGTACTATGAAAAGGTTTCCATGTTTTACTGCTAGTCTTCGTTGCCCAGAATCTATCAACGACAAATCGAGCATCTGTTCTACCAAACTCAACAATCTATCGGCATTCTGTTTTACAAGTGAAAGCTCCTTTTTATCAGTTTTTGAAATCTCAGGTTTCGAAAGTTGATTTTCTATCGGCCCGGAGATAAGTGTTAATGGCGTTCGGAATTCGTGTGAAATGTTTGTGTAAAGTTTTGTCCTAAATTCCTCAAGCTTTTTTAATCGCTCGGTTTCTTCGTGTTCTAACCGCAACTGGTTTTTTATTTCCCATCGCCATTTTAGATATCTGTATAGGTAAAATCCAAAAAGCAAAAACAACAATATATAGATGGCTTTCGCCAAAATGGTTCCGTACCAAGGTTTTAAAATTGTAAAGGAGTACGTTTTTGGAGTAGTATTCCATATTCCATCATAATTACTCGATATAACTTGAAATTCATAATCGTTGGGTGGCAAGTTGGTGTAATGCGCTATATTGTTATTACCAGAAAATATCCAATCTTCATCGTTGTTTAAAAGACGATACTTAAACTGATTGCGTTCAGGTTGTGAAAAATGAAGTGACGAAAAAGTAAAAGTAACCGTATTTTCATTGTGTTTTAAACTCAAATCTGGTGCAAGAGCTCGGTTTTTATTAAACACTTGAATACCTGTAATCACAGTTTTTGGTTTAATTGGGTTAAAGGTTAGCTGATTTGGATTAAACCAATTTAATCCCTCCAAACCTCCAAAATACAAGATTCCATTTTCATCTTTATAATAAGCGCCTGTATTGAATTCGAATGCCTGCAAGCCATCATAATTACTGTAGTTTTCAATTACTGAAATTGTATTATCATCAAATTTCAACTTTGAAATTCCTTTATTACTACTCACCCATAAATTCCCTTCGTCATCGGGAAGAATACCATAAATTACATTGTTTGGAAGTCCCTCCTTAGTTGTGAGATTCAGAATAGTTTTATCTTCTGGATGATAAATTTTTAAACCATCGCCGTTGGTACCGACAAAAAGATACGTACCATCAAAATAAAGTGACTTTATATTACTGTTTATAGCTTCAATTTTTGCTAACTCTTTTGTAACTTTATTTAATCTAAACAGACCATCATTCTCAGTGCCAATCCAAAGATATTTGTCGCCTCCACTTTCCACGGTTCGTATATTGTTTGTAGTGATGTATGAATTATCAATTGTAAATTGATTGAGAATTCCTAAGTTCTTATCAAACTCAATAAGTCCGTGATCGCGTGTAGCAAGCCAGATTGCTCCCTTTTCATCTTTGTAAATTTTCCAGATGGTATAGGAGGCTGTTTCCTTAAACGAAGTAAACTTTCCTTCTGAATCCAACAATTGTAGCCCTTCCGATTGATGACCTATCCACAATAAACCATCGTCATAGAGAAGACTCATGATTCTATCACTTAAAAGTTCGGAATCTTTAGATCTGTAAGTGAAATAATCTTGCTTATCGATATTTAATCGAGTTAAACCCTTTCCTGAAGTTCCTACCCAAAGATTATTTTTATTGTCCTTTGCTATAGATCTTATTACATCTACGTTTACGTTAAGCGGAATCTGATCGTTTGTGAGTACGTTAAACTTCACCAAATACTCATCATAATAACTCAAACCTGTACCATCTGTACCTAACCAAATTGTACCTGTACTGTCTTCATACAAACACAAAACATCATTATAATGCAATGCATAAGGATTGTTCTTGTTTTCGGTGAAATTTTGAATAGTTTCGTTTTCAAAATTCACCAAAAAGGCACCTTGACCATAAGTCGCAATCCACAGCTGATTTTTATTGTCTATTAAAAGATCCTGAATAATTAAATTTTTTGGAAGTTTAAAATTTTTAAACCCGAGAAATCTAGTAGGTAAACTTGCGTTTTGCTGTTTTATAAAAAGCCCTTTTCCATAACTCCCAATATAAAGCGTTTTGTTGGTGGATTGAGCGAGGGCACTAAAGTTTGTAGCAGGAAGAATTTTTTGAAATTCATAGGTTTCATTTTTTATTTCGAAATAGCCGTTTGCAGTAGTTGCTAAGATAGTTTGATTGTCAGTTTGCAGAAAATCGTAAATAGTATTTCGAGTATCTTTTGAATTTAAAAACTGAAGGGTGTCTTTTGTTTGGCTATTAGTTTTATAAATACCATTTTCAAAAGTCCCTAAATAATAGTTATTTGAAGTATCTTGAATAAGCGTACTTATATTTTCAAGATTAGAAATAATTTTAAAACTATCGGTCTTCGAATTATACTTTTCTAAATTTCCAGAATTAGAAGTTATCCAAATATCTCCATTTAATGCTACGTAAATTTTTCCTAATTTACTATAGGTTGCACGAGTAACATCTTCAAATTGAATATCGTAATGCGTAAATTCGCGTCCATCGTATTTGTTGAGTCCGTCTTGAGTTGCGAACCACATATACCCTATGCTATCTTGCGCTATACTTACCACACTATTTTGCGATAAACCTTGTTCTACGGTAAGTTCTTTAAAGGACACTTGCTTTTTACTCTGCGAAAAGACAAAGTTTGTCAAGAATAATGTGACAATTAATGTAAAAAGCTTCATTTGGTATAATTAGTTCTTTAAAGTTAATAAAAAAATTTTGCGCTGTTGTTTATGCAAGTTTCTTATTTCCAAATTGTTGCAAAGCCTTTTATTTCGCTGCATTAGCCAGCTAAAATTTTAACAAATAAAAACTTTAAAAAATGAATAGGATATTTAAAAAAGCTTTTTATATTTGCAGTCTCGTAAGCAAAACGCTTATGAAACGCATACCACAGGAGAAATGGCAGAGTGGTCGAATGCGGCAGTCTTGAAAACTGTTGAGGGTCACACCTCCGGGGGTTCGAATCCCTCTTTCTCCGCAAAAGGAAACCCACGACGAAAGTTGTGGGTTTTTTATTTAGTGCAACGACTCAAGCTTTGAGCTTGATGGAGGGGAACTAAATAAAAAAACTCAGCATCGCCTTTTCCTGGCGAGGCGTGGGTTTCTATGATTGTACTGGATTCCTTTTTGGGATCACATCCTATGTAATCCTCTTTCTCCGCGAAAGGAAACCCACAACTTTTTAGTTGTGGGTTTTTATTTATATATTCTATATGCCTATCCATCTTAATCAATTTCATCAGTTACTTCACCACATTTTAACATAGAGGCCCCATAATACGGATTCAAAATACCTTCTTCAGTACTTAACCAAAATGCTCCTTTGTCGCTATTAACCATCGGACAAAAATCTACATATACTTTTTGATTGATACCGTAGGTTTTTACTGCGTTTATCATATAGTTTGAAAGTATTTCAAAATTATCCCTTTGTTCTTTAATATTTGAAGTTTTTGAGATTGCTTCTGCAGCAGTTTGAAGCTCTTTTTCCAATTCCATCCAATGACTGTGACCTGGCTCCTCTTTTAAAAGTTTCATTTCAACTTTTTGTATGCTTTTTAGTAAGTCTGAAGCCGCTGTTTTAGGTTTTTCTGAGTCATCATTTACCAACGCTTTTTCAATTACAATATAGTCATCAAAAACCGCTTTTAACTGTTTCTGAAATTCAGAAGATACTTTTTGTCTTCCTATATCGGCTATTTTCTTTGAAGTATCTTCTTGAGTGTGATCTTGTGAATTCATCATACTCTTTTTTCCTTGAAGTTGTGCTGCCGCATCTACGGTAAATGTACCGTTTACTACTACTTCATCTCCGTTTGTAAGGCCATCTGTAATTATATAGTTTTCACCATTTTTCACGCCCAAGCTCACTTCGCGCATTTCGAATATTGGTTCGTCAGGATTTGTTTTTACATAAACCAAAGATCTATTTCCCGTCCATAGTACCGCTGTAGCAGGAACGCTAATAGTCGTTTCATTCCCGGTATTTTTAGGAAGATTTACTTTAGATGTAACAAACATTCCAGGTTTAAATAACCCTTCTTTATTATTTAATGTTGCTCTTACAGCAACTGTTCTAGATTGAGTGTTTAAAATTGGATCGATAAAAGATACCGTAGCCTCAAACTCTTTATTTGGATAAGCATTAGTGGTAACTGTAATTTTCTGACCTTCTTTCAATTGAGAAATCTGGTTTTCGTAAGCGTCAAACATAGCCCATACAGTCCCTAAATCACTTACTCTTACAATTGGTTGCCCTTGCTTAACATAGTCGCCTTCTTCTGCCAATTTTTCTGAAACTGTTCCCGAAACCGTTGCGTAAATGGGGAAATTCTCTCGTACTTTTCCAGAGGTTTCAATCTGATTAATTTGAGCCTCTGAGAGCTTCCACAATTTCAATTTATTACGAACTGCTTTATACAATGTAGGTTGCGATTCTTTCATTGAAGCTGCTGTTAAAAGTTCTTGCTGAGCAGCAACTAAGGATGGCGCGTAAATTGTTGCCAACAACTGACCTCTATTCACCTTTTCACCCGTAAAATTTACGTTTAATCGCTCTATTCTTCCTTCAAAATAACTTGCTTGTACGGCATTAGCTTCTTCATTAGGCATGATTTTACCAGAAAGAGACATACTATTTTCATCTTCATTTACAGCTTTACCCACTTTTACAGTTTGAATATTTGCCAATGCCATAGCATTGTTAGTCATTTTTATCTCGTTTAAGGCAAGTCCTTCAGCACCCGATTCTGCAGGTATTAAATCCATTCCGCAAATTGGACAGTCTCCAGGTTCGGGTTGCATAATCTGAGGGTGCATAGAGCAAGTCCACATTTCGTTAGCTGAAGCTGCCTCTGAATGATCGTGAGCAGCGGTTGTAGTATTTGCATCTCCACCAAATAGCAGATAGCCGCCCAAAAGCCCAACAATTAGGGCTATAGCCGCATAAATAACATTTTTGTTCATCTTATTTTTCCTTTTACTTATTGTTTTCCAATCGTTTAATCATAGCCTTCATTTCAGCTATTTCTTTTTCTTGTGCTTTTATAATATCGTCGGCGAGTTTTTTTACTTCTGGATCTTTTATATCAGCTCTTTCACTCGTTAAAATAGCAATAGAGTGATGTGGAATCATCGCTCTCATCCATAACACATCGCCTACAATAGGACTTTGAGCTCTCACCAACCCAAGGGCAGATACAAAAAGAACTAAACTTCCTATTAGTATTGCAATGTTCTTTTTCTTGTTTGTATACATTTTTCGCATAAAGAACCACATAATTACCGCCATAGTTGAAATACCTAAGCAAGTCATATAAAATCGTGTAAGGCTGAAATACACGTGGTCTATTTGATATGTATTCAAATACATAGTGATGTACATCGCTACGAATGAACTAGCGAGCATCAACATGAATTTTGTGTAATTGTTGTTTTCTGAATGTTGGTTTGAATTTTTCATAATATTAATTTTTAATTTCAGATTTTATACTTCTTTTTAGCAATTGTGCGTTTGCAGCTGCAATAATTGTGCTGATACTCATTAACGCAGCTCCAAAGGCAGGACTTATCATAAGTCCAGGGATAAATCCTGTTGCCAATGGTAAAGCCACTACGTTATAACCTGTTGCCCAAACCAGGTTTTGAACCATTTTCCGATAGGTCGCCTTTCCAAACAAGATTAGATTGACAATATCTTTTGGATTGCTGTCCATTAAAACGATGTCAGCGGTTTCAGCAGCTACGTCCGTACCTGAGCCAATAGCGATTCCTACTTCGGCTTGTGCCAGGGCAGGTGCGTCATTTACTCCATCCCCAACCATGGCCACAAACTCACCTTTTGTTTGGAGTTCTTTTATTCGGTCGAGTTTTTGGTCGGGTAGTACTTCCGCCATATAATCGTCGAGCCCTAGTTTATCGGCCACGTCCTTGGCTACTATCTCATTGTCGCCTGTGAGCAAGGATACTTTTATATTGTTTTTTTGAAGAGTTTTAATAGCGCCATAAGAACTTTCTCTAATTTCATCAGCGAAAGTTATAAAGCCAATCAACTCGCCGTCAATAACGGTGAATATCTTGGTTTCAACTCCTTCCTCTTTATCTTCGGCAACAGATTTTTTCAATTGTTCCAACAATAAAAATCCACCCACCTGCACTTTTTTGCCATTTACAATTCCACTTACGCCTACACCTGCCGTGTACTTAAAGTCGGTTACTGAGGGAATATCCAAATTTTCCTCATTTGCCTTTCGCCTTAATCCTTTGGAAATATGATGCTCAGATGGACTTTCAACGGCAGTGGCATATTTTAATAACTCTGTTTTGTCATAGTTTGAAGATAATGAAACAATGCGTGTTACTTCGTGTGAACCCTTGGTAAGTGTTCCTGTTTTGTCGAATACTATGGTCGATATTTTTCGAGAAGACTCAAAGGCTGTTCTATTGCGAATCAACAATCCATTTCTTGCGGAAATGCTTGTTGATATTGCGGCAACCAAGGGTACAGCTAACCCCAAGGCGTGCGGACAAGAGATTACCATAACCGTTACCATACGTTCCATTGCGAATGCCATCGTTTCGCCCAATGCCAACCAGGTAAAGAAAGTTCCAAAACCTAACACTAAAGCAATGATGGTAAGCCATTTTGCGGCTACGTCGGCCAATCGTTGGGATTTGGACTTTTGTTTTTGAGCAGCTTGTACCATATTTATCACTTTTGATAAATAGGCATTTTCGCCAATACCTTTAACTTGCACTTTTACAACCCCATTTCCATTTATGGCACCACCGATTACCTCATCATCCACGGTTTTGGTAACGGGTCTGCTTTCGCCAGTGAGCATGCTTTCATTAAGGTCACTTTCACCTTCAACAATTATCCCATCAGCAGGAACTTTTTCTCCGGGTCTAATTAGAATAATATCACCTTCGTTTAATTCACTTATTTGCACTTTTCGGGTTTGGCTCCCTTCCACGAGGTTTGCCTCATTTGGCATTAAATCAGCTAAGGCTTCCAAGGCTTTGCTGGCTCCCAGAATAGAACGCATTTCCAGCCAATGCCCAACAAGCATCACTACGATAAGCGTTGCCAATTCCCAAAAGAAAGTTTGGCCTTCGAATCCAAAAATAACCGCAGAACTATAGAAATAAGCTGCTGAGATAGCGACGGCAATGAGCGTCATCATCCCTATCGATTTGCTCTTCAACTCGCTTATCAAACCTGATAAAAATGGCCACCCTCCATAAAAATAGACGATGGTCGATAAAGCAAAAAGCACATAATCGCTACCCGGAAAAACCCACTCCACCCCTAGCATTCCCTGAATCATTGGTGATAAAGCTAAAATGGGTATCGTCAAAATGAGCGATATCCAAAACCTGCGTTTAAAATCGGCTATCATCATTCTGTGATGGTCGTGGCCCATATCGTGGTCGTGGTCGTGATTGGATTGATTATTTTCCTTCTTAGCTTTAGCTGGATCTGTATGATAATTATGTCCTTGGTGTTCCATATTATTTCATGTTTAGTTCAATTATAATTTATTGTAAACTATCTTTTAGCCACTTCATATATTCTATAACCTCCGCTTTTTCGACATCCGAAAATCCAGCATCCCTATGTATTAAAGTGTAGGAAAAAAGTGGCATCTCATTATCCTCAATTTGGCGAATAATTGATTTTAGCTTACTGTTCTTTCGGCGACTGGAATAGTCGTCCCATTCACTAAAATTCAATTCTTTTTTTCCTTCTTTTATATGATCCTCTAAAAACCAAGCAACAGGTTGTACTTTGTTATACCAAGGGTAAGCCGTATTATTGCTATGGCAATCGTAACAGGCTACTTGCAACAATTTACCGATATTATCCGGAGTATTATTAACTTTTATAAAATCGGTTTTTGGCACAAACTCGCTTTGGTTACGCGTTGTAGGTATAAATTGAATTCCTAAAAGAGCCACTAGTAAAATTGGTGCTATGATTTTTAAAATTTTCATAATAAATATGACTTAAAACGTTAGGACATAAGACGTAAGATTTTTGGAATTGTTTTATCGCCCTACGTCTTACGTCTATAAGTCCTACGCCAATTAGTTAATCTCCTTTTTCACTTTTCCACACTTCATCATTTTGCTTCCGAAATATGGGTTTTTAATTTCTCTCTCCATACTTAACCATGCACCACCACCATCAGCGTACATCGGGCAAAATTGCTGGTATAGGGTATTTTCCGTACCAGTAATTGCAACCATATCTGTAACATCCTTTGTCAACATTTGGAAATGTTCGCGTTGGTGAGCCACATCACTTCTACTAATATGCTCTGCATGCTCCGTTGCTACCTCAATAATATCTTTTAGTTCCGTTTGTTGTTCAGTAGTAAAATTGCTCACATCAAAAGATTGTAAGGTATTTTGAAGCTGTTTACCTGCATCGGCAGCAGCTTTTTCATCCGTTGCTACCAACGCATCTTTAAGTGTCATATAATCTGTCAAAACTTGCTTAGCTTGGAGGTTTTGAGTGTTGGAATCCATTCCGGTATTCGAAGCACTCATATTGTCATGATCCATACCTTTTTCGTGATTCATTTCAGAATGCATCCCTGCTTCTTCGGTATGCTCCGTCTTTTCATCTTTGCAAGAAATTACTGTTAGGCCTAAAACAGCTACTGCGATCATCATTGTTGTTACATTTACTTTTTTCATTTTGATTCTGATTTTGATTTTGATTGTAATTTAATATAGTTCTCGTTATTCCTTTATTTATGGTTGTTATCAAACACTCCTGCTATGCTTTTATATTTAAAATTTAATTGAACGGGATATAATAATTAATGATGCTGCTTTGTTTAAAATATTCAGCAACAGCTTCTATGCGCTTGATTTGAAATTGCAACTGCAATTCCTGTACATCTAAAACTTCATTAAAATTGATAGTGCCCGTTTCGTAATTCTTTAATAGGATTTCATTTGCATTTTCTGCTTGTTTTAAGTTTTCATCCTGAGTTTCAAGTCGAATTCGCGCTGCATCTTTATTTCTTAATGCAGTTTGAAGTTGTGTAAACAAACTATTCTGCGAAGCTTCTTTTTGAATGTTTAGTTCCTCATACCTCAATTTATTCTGACGCGCTACAGACTTGAATTTCTTATTAAAAATTGGAATAGAAAGTGTCGCCATGGGCATAACCATATTCGGAGCTTCGTTAAAAAGCATATATTCTACCCCTACTCCGAAACTCGGTGCGCTTTCTTTTTTATTAAGGGCATCGGCTTGAGTAACTACTTTGTTTAATTCTTCAAACTTTGTCAATTCGGGGTGAAAATTTAATTTTTCAAAATCTATCTCAGCCTCTTTTTCTGGAATAGTTAAGCTATCAACAACAGGTATATCCACAACATCCTTTCGGTTCATAATTTTATTAAAAACCGTTTGCTCTGATGCAAAATCCTGTGCCAAAACCATTTTCCTTTCGGCTAAATCATTCTGTCTCATTTGAAGTCGCAATACAGAAACAGCAGACGCTTGTCCTACTTCCACAGAGGTTAAGGCCATTTGTTCATAAACCTTTAATAGTTGGATATTAGAATCTAATACCTGTTGCTTTTTTGCTATTTCATACAAACGATAATAAGATTGTGACAAGGCCAAGGCAATCCTTCTTTTAGCGATGTCAATTTCCACTAAATCTGCGTCGGCAATAGCATTTGCATATTTTTCACGTGCTGCAATAGTTCCAAACCAAGGCAGCATTTGCATAACCGAAAATTCTGCTTGTTGCATCATCGGCATATTTCCTTCTCCAAACATATACCCACCTGAAAATTGAGTATCTGGCAAGGCATTAACCTCAGCTATTTTTTCAGTTGAAACTGCATGCTGCTTTTCCACTGCCTGAATATTTGGGTTGTTTTCTAAGGCTTCATCAATATAGGTTTGCAAATTTTGTGAATAACCAATGCCACTAATCAACATTATAAATAATGTAGATAGAAGCTGGATGCTGGATGCTGGACGCCTGGAATGCAGCATTAACATTTGTATATTCTCTTTTACTTTTATGAAATTTATTTTATTCATAGCTTTTCCAGTTTTGATATAATTTGGTCAACATTTTTCCTATTTGTTCATTACTTTTAGTAAATGCGGAATGCTCTTCTTTTCTATATAATTAAAAGCTAAGGCATAGTCTAGCCAATCTTGGGTTTCGGAATTCGAACCTAATGCATTTATAAGCTGCTGTTTAAAAACTGCCGCGTATTGTGGTTTTCCCCAACCTTCACTAATGTTGGCTGAATCAGAACGCAAGGAGCGCACGATTTGTGAAGTGAGTGAATATATTTCTTTCTTCGGAAATTTTCTTGTTCGCCAAAATGTATCCATGGCCAACGAAAACGCTTTCTTATGTACCTGTAAGTCCTTGTACGATATTATCATAGCTTCTGTGTTTTTATTTTAAGAACATTCAAAATTCCTATTTCTAATCTCCAACTTCCAACTTCCATTCTCTAGTTTTCTTTAATAGTTTTTAAACGTTTTTTCAATTTTGCTTCTCGTCGCCAGCTGAATAAAACCGGAACTACAAATAGGGTAATTAGGGCAATTAGCATCCCACCAAAACTTGGAATAGCCATCGGGATCATTATATCGCTTCCCCTACCTGTGGATGTTAAAATTGGTAATAAGGCAAGTATAGTAGTTGCCGTAGTCATCAAACACGGACGGATACGTTTTAACCCTGCTTCTAACACAGATGCTCGAATTTCCTTTACGCTTTCTGGATCATTCTTATCAAAAGTTTGCGTTAAATACGTTGCCATTACCACCCCGTCATCGGTAGCGATACCAAAGAGCGCTATAAACCCTACCCAAACAGCTACGCTTAAATTGATAGTGTCCATCTGAAACATTTGTCTTAGGTTTTCACCAAAGAAATTGAAGTTTAAAAACCAATCTTGTCCATAAAACCAAATCATTAAGAATCCTCCAGAGAAGGCCACCGCAATTCCAGTGAACACCATTAACGAGGTAGATACCGACTTAAATTGGAAATAAAGAATTAAAAAGATAATTGCTAGCGCCAAGGGTACAATAACTGAAAGCGTTTTCTCAGCTCTAATTTGATTTTCATAGGTCCCGGTAAACTGATAACTAATTCCTTTAGGAACCGTAAGTGCTCCGTTGTCAATTTTCTCTTGAATTAAAGCCTGCGCGTTTTCAACCACATCAACTTCCGCAAAATCGTTTAGTTTATCAAAAAGTACATAGCCTACCAGGAAGGTGTCTTCACTTTTAATAACCTGTGGGCCTTGCTCGTAGCGTATATCCACTAGTTCTCCTAAAGGTACAGGATTTCCTTTTCCTACTGGCACATAGATGTTTTGAAGATCTTGTGGATTAGCTCTTAGCTCTCTAGGGTAACGCACCCGCACTCCGTATCGCTCGCGCCCTTGAACAGTTTGCGTTAAAGGCATTCCCCCTACAGCAACCTGCAATATTTGCTGAACCTCTTCAATAGAAACACCATAACGGGCGAGACGCTCCCTTTTGATGTCTATTAACAAATAAGGTTTCCCAACAATACGATCGGCAAAAACGGCTTCTACTTTTACACCTTCAGCATGTTTTATGATTTCTTCAAGTTCAAGTCCGAAAGCTTCAATCTCTCTTAAATCCTGACCTTTCACTTTAATCCCCATAGGCGCACGCATTCCGGTTTGTAACATCACTAAACGTGTTTCAATGGGTTGTAATTTTGGTGCAGATGTCACCCCTGGGATTTTAGTAACCCGTACAATTTCATTCCAAATATCATCGGCAGATTCTATTTCAGGTCTCCAGTTTCTGTAAAATTCTCCGTCGTTATCGGGTATAAGGTCTTCTGAAGTTACATTGAACGCAGAAGAAATATCTCTTCCTTCTTCCGAAGCGCTCTCCACTGCGCTCGAACTGACATCACTATTGGGATTCTCCACAAGACCACCTTTCTTCAACTCGAAAAGTCCATCCTTATTCACTCTAAACCTCTGTCGTTTGCCTTCGTGGTTTAATGCGTATTCTGGCTTGTATAAAATTATATTTTCATACATCGACAATGGCGCTGGATCTAAAGCAGATTCGGTTCTTCCTGCTTTCCCTACAACTGTTTTAATTTCAGGAATCCCTGCAACCGCCATATCTAATTGCTGCAACACGCGTTTGTTTTCTTCTACCCCTGAGTGAGGCATTGAGGTTGGCATCAGCAAGAAAGAACCTTCATTAAGCGAAGGCATAAACTCTTTTCCAGTGTTCTGCCAAATAAGAACTCCAAAAACAACAATTAGCGTTGGCACAGAAAGGAAAACTATTTTATTGCCAAGTGCCCAAGTTAAAATTCGAGCGTAATATTTCTGAAACACCCAAAACACTCCAAGAAGTCCAAAACAGATAAATCCTACAAATAAAAGATTCCAAAATATACTTTTATCTACACCGAGTGGACGCCAGAACTCAGCTAATAAAAACACTACTGCTAGTGCTGAAATAAAGATGTTTATAATATTGGCACGCTCGTCTGTAAGCCAAATTTTATCAGAAATTTTTGATGCTATTTTTTCATCTTTTAAAAGTCCTGTAATTCCGAAACCGATTAAAATAAGACCTAACCAATAACCAAAAGTTATTGCAGCAATTCCTAAAATTATTAGAATTCCGTTAATTAAATTAGAAGTGACTTTTTTAATGTTTTTTCTTCGGAATAGATATGCTGCAAATGGTGGAATTAAAAATAACGCAACTATAAATACCGCTACTAACGCCGCTGTTTTTGTAAAAGCTAATGGGCGAAATAATTTCCCTTCTGCTCCTATCATCGTAAAAACTGGGATAAAACTGATGATTGTTGTAAGTACCGCAGTTAAAATAGCTCCTGATACTTCTGCACTTGCATTGTAAACAACCGAGTTGATTGATTGTTTTACCCCGGTTTCTAAAACCCGCTGTTTTTCTTCTTCCAAATGCCTAATAATATTTTCAGAAAGTATTACTCCAATATCCACCATAGTTCCGATGGCAATGGCAATACCAGACAGGGCAACAATATTGGCATCTACATTAAAGAACTTCATGGCGATAAACACCATTAACACGGCAACAGGTAGTAAGCCCGAAATAAGCACTGACGCTCGAAGGTTAAAAACCATTACAATAATCACGAAAATTGTAATCAGGATTTCTAAACTTAAGGCTTCGTCTAGGGTGTCTAATGTTTCCTGAATTAGTTCCGACCTATCGTAAAAAGGAACCACTGTAAGTTGTGAAATAGTTCCATCCGAAAGTTCTTTTGAAGGCAATCCTGCTTTAAGTTCTTCAAGTTTTCCTTTTACATTGTTAATTACTTCCATAGGGTTGGCTCCGTAACGCGCAGTAACAACGCCGCCAACTACCTCTGCTCCTTCCTTATCCAAAATTCCTCTTCGTGGCGCAGGGCCTAAACTAACATTTGCAACATCCTTAATTCGAATAGCAGTATAATTTTCAGAGGTAACTACCGCTTCTTCAATATCGGCTACAGTTTTTATATATCCCAAACCGCGCACTAAGTACTCAGCTTGGTTTATTTCCATGGTTTGAGCACCGATGTCTTTATTGCTTTCTTTTACAGCTTTTACAATTTGCGATAGACTGATGTTGTATTGCCTCATCAACTCTGGCTTTACATCAATTTGGTATTCCTGAACATAACCCCCGATAGAAGCTACTTCCGAAACCCCGCTAGCCGATGACAATGCGTATTTAACATAGTAATCTTGAATACTTCGCAGCTCGTGTAAGTCCCAACCACCAGTTACATTGCCATCTTTATCTCTACCCTCAAGCGTGTACCAATAAACCTGCCCTAAGCCTGTTGCGTCTGGTCCTAAGGATGGATTTACATTTTCTGGAAGTAAGCCAGCTGGAAGGGAGTTTAACTTTTCTAAAATCCTACTTCGACTCCAATAAAATTCTACATCTTCTTCAAAAATGATGTATATGCTCGAAAATCCGAACATCGAAGAACTTCTAATAGTTTTTACTCCTGGAATTCCTAACAGGGATGTAGTAAGTGGGTAGCTTATTTGGTCCTCAATATCTTGGGGAGAACGCCCTTCCCATTGGGTGTAAACTATTTGTTGATTTTCGCCAATATCCGGAATGGCATCCACGGCTACAGGATTACTAGGCAGAATACCAGTATCCCAATTAAATGGTGCGTTTACAACACCCATGCCTACAAAAAGTGCGAGTAACAATACTGCCACCAGTTTGTTCTCTATGAGAAATTTTATGCTTTTATTTAGCATTTGAATTGATTATTAAACAGTTAAACTTTGAATAAAATCCTAAGAGTTTAGGAAAATAAAATCAAGAATTTTGTCCTAAAATGGTAAAACCATAGGACAGCCTTATCCAATCTCACGATTATTATCGGAGTTGGAAACTGTTTAAAATCAAATTAAGTATGTCTCGTGAAGCTTCTGTATGTCCCGTATAAGAAAGGGAGGATTATAATTCCTAAACGGTATTATATTAGTGTCTAAATCTTCAAAAAGATTTATATAAGAATAGAAAAATGAAGCAACAAAAGTCTGTTGCTCTAAGCTTAATGTATCAAAAGAATGTTTTAACTCATCTTGACCTTCAATAAAAATTTGTTTGTCTGAACAACAAGAGTCTTCGAGAGTTTGAATTTCACAATCGCTAGTAGGCTTCTCCATATCCATACCGCAAGAGTGAGCGCTTTGGGTTAGCGAATAATCAACTAACATTTCTCCACAATAGTGCATATCTATGGTAAACGACATAGTGGTAACCATCACTAAAATCGCCATAAACACAGAAACTATTTTATGGAAAATTGAATTCATTACGCACAAAGATAGTGAGATAGAAGCATAGTTTTTCTAATTGTGAAATATTTAACAACTATAACTCGCAAAAGTAAATTGAAATATCAATAATACTAATCTGTAGTATTATTCAAATTTTTGAAGAACATAAAATACAATTCCTCCTAAAGCATAGCATACTACATCCCAAACATCTCCGGTATATCGATAGGATTGTTTTGGAAGGTAATATTCAAAAACTACCGAATATAGCACTACTAAACTTAAAATTGTGAATAAATCTATGCGAATGCTTTTGTCTTTTTTAATAAACCATGTAGTATGCAACCCAAGCATTGCTACCATTGGTATTACCAGAAAATCATTGAGGTGATTAAAAACCCAGTTAGGCGCAATTATTTCACAATATTTCAACCCTTGTACAAATAAAAACACTACTACTGAAAGAAGTACATAGCTATGTAATATTTTAAGTGGAAAATTGCGCATTAGATAAACAATAACGCTATTAACCAGGCTATAAAGCCGCCTACAACCATTATCACCATCCAGATAGAATGCAATAGATAATAAGTACCGCGAATTAGCAGAAAGCGATTGTTTTTCCACTTTTCAGTAAATGAATCTTCTTCTCCTTCAGGATCTGATACAATTTCGGGTTCAATTTTGCTTTCATTGTTTGTCGACGATACTTCCAACTCTTGCTTATCTAAATTAGCATTTTCGAGTTCGGTATTTTCGCCATTTTCTTTCTTCGACATATCATTCAAAATTCAACTTTCAAAAATACGAACTATTTAATTTGTAAAAGAATGATATAGTTCTTTATAAGTTTTTGAAGCTTTTATTTAGTTTTTCTAGAATTATTTAGAGTCTTTATATTTATCCATTCCCTCCACTATAAGTTTTAAACTTAATAAGGTAGCAACTAAACTTCCTACTTCCCAGACCTAAACCACCTATATTTTATATCATAGCACTAACTGTTAGTTTTGATGAAATTTAACTTAATATCTTCAAGAATCCAAGAACGTTAGAAATTGTTACTATAAGACTTCTAAAATAAAAATCGAAATGACTTCTGTTATGATTGACTTCGTATAAGTAATTAATAGCAATGGAAATGCTAATAATTATAACTCTAAAAACACTGCCATAAAAACCAATATCAATAAGCAATTCGCTCCGAAAACTTAAATTTTAAAGTGTATTTTTGAAATACGGAACAGGGTATTTATTTATTCCACTATAATATTTGACTTAAATATCAATAACCTCAACTCTTAACTACATAACTTTAACTTTAATCATGTTGGAAGAATTAAAAAAAAGCTACGGACATTTTTTTGAAAAAGAATTACTTAACGAAATTATAGAAGTAGGAGTAATTAAGGAAATACCAATAGGTTTTAAGATGATGGAAATTGGCGACTACGTAAAATCTATGCCGTTGCTTATTTCTGGGGCAATTAAAATTTTAAGAGAAAATAAGGAAGGCGATGAGCTCCTACTCTATTATTTAGAAAAAGGAGAAACTTGCTCAATGACAATGACCTGCTGCCTTGGGCAAAAACAAAGTGAAATTCGTGCCATTGCCGAAACAGATGCCAAACTAATAATGATTCCTGTTCAAAAGATGGAAGAATGGACTTCTAAATACAAATCGTGGCGAAATTTTGTTTTTGAAAGTTATCACAACAGAATAAATGAACTTTTGACAACCCTGGATAGTATTGCTTTCCACCAAATGGATGAAAGGCTAGAACAATATTTACGAGAAAAAGCTAGGGTAAATGAAAGTGATGTTATAAAAAACACCCACCAAGAAATTGCTTACGACCTCAACACTTCTCGGGTAGTAATTTCAAGATTGCTTAAAAAAATGGAGCAAATGGAAAAAATTGAACTCGGCAGAAATTATTTAAAAATTTTAAACTTATAATGTATGTGTAACACTAGTTACAACACAGGCCGTTTTAAAATATTACTTTTGGCGCAAGTTTAAATTTATGGAGGTATTAGAAGTTTTTGGATATATAAGTGCATTAGCAATTGGTGTGTCTTTAGGTATTATTGGTGGTGGAGGTTCTATTTTAGCCGTTCCCGTTTTAGCATATTTATTTTCTATAGATGAAAAAGCGGCTACAGCATACTCTTTATTTATTGTTGGGGCTAGTGCTTTGGTTGGAGGATTAAAACAACATTCTAAAGGTTTTGTAGATTGGCGAACTGCTATTGTATTCGGAATTCCTTCCATAGCCGGTGTTTCGTTAGTGCGGTATTTTGTAATTCCTATTCTACCAGAAGTTTTGTTTAGCATTGGCGATTTTGAACTCACCAGAAGAATGGGAATGTTTGGCTTTTTTGCGCTACTTATGATTCCCGCAGCTTTCTCTATGCTAAAGCCCAAGAAAGATGTTGCTATAAATAAGAATACTGAGGTAAAATACAACTACCCCTTAATCCTTCTCGAAGGATTGCTAGTAGGTGCTATTACAGGCTTAATTGGCGCTGGTGGCGGATTTTTAATTATACCTGCCTTGGTGATTTTAGCCAAGGTTAAAATGAAAATTGCCGTAGGAACTTCCTTGATTATTATCGCTTTTAAATCACTACTCGGTTTCTTTTTAGGTGATGCCCTTACCATGGATATCAATTGGCCTTTTTTAATGCTATTTACCGGAATATCATTCATAGGTATTTTTATTGGTAGTTATCTAAGCAATTTCATCGACGGGAAGAAACTCAAAAAAGCCTTTGGATACTTCATTTTTGTTATGGCTTTCTTCATTTTCTATATGGAGTTTATTGTAAAGTAAAACATAGAACATAGGACCTAGGACTTAGGACTGAAGGACGTAGGATTTAGGACATAATATGTAATACTTATTGTGTTCTGTAGGGTGTTTTTATTGTTTAATTTCATCTTCGCACCATTTTTCAACTTAAGCATATAGCAGAGTTCTTTTTTGTAACCTAGGTTACTGCCCCCCTTAAATTTCAGTCATATTTTTGAACATGAATAAATTCCATAAGGTTTACTTTAAAATAAAATAATTATGAAAAACTCAATTACAGTACAGAACTTAAAGTGCGGTGGATGTGCAAATACTATCACAAAAAACCTATCTAACTTTGAAAGTATAAGAGAAGTGCAAGTAGATGTAGAGTCAAGCACAGTTTCTTTCGAATCTGCCGATACTGAAGAAATATCGAGAGTAAAAGAAAAACTAAAAAGCTTAGGTTACCCTTCCTTAGAAGACGATAACTCACTTACTTCTAAAGCGAAATCGTTTGTAAGTTGCGCGACTGGGAAAATGTCTAGTTAAATTTTAAATAAAGTGAAAGCTACTGAGGTGTTGTCAACAAAAACTCCGAATTTACTTTTGTACGTTTAAAAACCAAACCCGACGTTCTTTGTAACCTGAGTTACTGTACTTTATTATTGAATATCTTATCTTTGATAGCACAAAGGAAATAGAAATTACATTAAAAGAGTTGACCCTGTAGTGTAACTTTAGTTTTTTAAGAATTGAATAAAATTAACCTATACGTAGAGCATATAGTTTAGGAGTTAGTTAAAAAAGCTCGTCTTTTTATCTGTACTCTGTGCTCTGCTCTTAATAAAAAATAATTATGAAAATAAAACAATTTGAATACAAGCCACTTTCACATTTTTCGTATGCAATTATCAGCGATGGAAAAATGGCTTTAGTAGATCCAGAAAGAAATCCGCAACAGTATTATAAATATGCCGAAGAAAATAACGCCGAAATAGTTGCCGTTTTTGAAACACACCCACACGCCGATTTTGTGAGTTCGCATCTTCAGATTCATAATGAAGCTGGAGCAACCTTATATTGCAGCCAAAAAACTGGGGCTGATTACCCGCATCAAGCCTTTGACGATGGGGATGAAGTTAAAATTGGAAATGCTACTTTTAAAGCTATTAATACACCAGGACACTCTCCTGATAGTGTAACATTTGTAGCTACGGAAGGCGACAAAACAGCGCTGTTTACAGGTGACACACTTTTTGTAGGAGACGTAGGGCGTCCAGATTTACGTGAAAACGCAGGTCACGTAAAGGCTAAGCGTGAAGAGTTGGCGAAAATGATGTTCGATACTATTCAGAATAAATTCACTCACCTACCGGATAACGCTTATGTGTACCCAGCTCACGGGGCAGGTTCATTATGCGGAAAAGGAATGAGTGCAGACGCAACTTCTAGTACTTTAGGAAATGAGCGTATGGGCAACTGGGCCTTCAAAAATCAAACAGAAGAGCAATTTGTAAACCATTTATTAGACGCTCAACCATTTATCCCACACTATTTTGGGTATAATGTTGATGTAAATAAAAACGGTGCTAAAAACCTTAGAACGTCGCTAGGTAAAATCGATCTTAAATTAAATGTTACTGAGTTAAATAAAGATTTATTAATCGTTGACATTAGAGATGAAAAAGATTTTAAGAAGAATCATATTGCTGGAAGTATAAACATTATGGCTACTTCGGACACTTCCAAGTTTGAAACTTGGTTAGGATCTATTGTTCGCCCAGATGAGAAGTTTCAAATAGTAGTTGATTCAATAGATAATGTTGAAAAAATACTTCAACGTACTGCTAAAATAGGTTATGAAGCGAACGTAGTTTCAATAAGTACGCTTGCGGAAAAAGCTTTAGAAAAATCTGATAGATTAAATCTTGGTGAATTTAAGGAGAACCTCAACGATTATACTATTGTTGATATTCGTAATGAAAGTGAATTTTCAGAAGGGAAGTTTTTTGACGATGCTATTACCATTCCGCTACACCAATTACGCGAGAAAGTAGGTGAAATACCTACAGACAAACCGATTGTGGTTCACTGTGCTGGAGGTTACCGAAGTGCAGCAGGTTCAAGTATTCTCGAAAAAGAATTAAACGCAAAAGATATTTTTGATCTTAGCGACGATGTAAACGACTTTAAAGATTAAAGTTAATCGGTTTATTACTTAGAAAGGACGTTATAATAGCGTCCTTTCTTCATTTTTAACAGTGATTATTACTTAAACATTACTTTCGATTTTATAAATTTGAGGGACTAACCCACAATCTGTTATGGAAGACATGATTTTTTACGATAGGATGCAATTTGCGTTTACTATCACTTTCCACTACTTATTTCCACAATTAACCATGGGACTATCTTTAATGATAGTTTATTTTAAGTGGAGATTCTTAAGAACTCAAATTGAAAAATACAACGATGCGGCTAAGTTTTGGATGAAGATTTTCGCTCTTAATTTTGCCATGGGCGTAGTAACAGGAATCCCAATGGAGTTTCAATTTGGAACCAATTGGGCCAAGTTTTCTGAGCTTACGGGGGGAATCATTGGACAAACCCTTGCTATGGAAGGGATGTTTTCGTTTTTTCTTGAATCTTCATTTCTAGGATTGTTCCTTTTCGGAGAAAAACTTTTAGGTCAAAAGCTTCATTTCTTAACAGGTTTCCTAGTCTTTCTAGGTTCTTGGGCGAGCGGCTATTTAATTATTGCAACCCATTCCTGGATGCAACACCCCGTGGGCTATGAAATACTAGAAAATGGAAAATTTGTTCTCAACAACTTTAGCGCCTTGTTTTCCAACCCTTGGCTCCTACCTTCATTTTTACATAACCAAATGGGTTCTTTAATCACTTCTTCCTTTGTAGTGGCTGGAGTTGGTGCGTTTTATATCCTTAACAATAAACACAGTGAATTTGGAAAACTATTCGTAAAAACCGGGGTTATTTTTGGTTTGGTTTCTAGCCTATTAGTCGCTTTTCCTACAGGAGATTGGGCAGCAAAAAACGTTGTAAAATATCAGCCAGTAACTTTTGCAGCCATGGAAGGTATTTTCGAAACTGAAGAAGGAGGTTCTGAAATTATCTTAATCGGTCAGCCCGACGTGGAAAATAAAAAGCTAGACAACAAGATTGCAGTTCCGAATATATTGAGCTTTTTAACCTACCAAAAATGGGATGCAGAGATTAAAGGTCTTAATGAATTCGATGAAAGTGTTTATCCCACAAACATCCCTGGCTTGTACTATTCGTACCACATAATGGTTGGTTTGGGAACTATTTTTATAGGATTATTACTTCTAGCAACGGTTCAGTTATTCAGAAAGAGACTTTATAAAACTAAATGGATTCTCTGGTCATTAATGTTTATGATTCCTTTTCCATATATCGCAAATACTGCAGGTTGGTATACTGCCGAATTGGGAAGGCAGCCGTGGTTGGTTTACAACCTATTAAGAACAGTCGATGGAATTTCCCCAACTGTATCATCTGGAAATACATTATTTACTTTACTTGGATTTATCGGACTTTACTTACTGCTAGGGCTATTATTTTTAATGCTCGCTGGAAAAATAATCTATAAGGGTCCTGAAACCACTAAACTCAACTAATTATGGAATTATTCTGGTATATCGTTTTAATGGCTATGCTTACCATTTATGTGATTTTAGATGGTTATGATTTTGGTGCCGGTATCATTCATCTTTTCTATGCGAAAAAAGAAAAAGACAAAAAGGCTATTAGAAATGCTATTGGCCCATTTTGGGATGCTAACGAGGTGTGGCTTATCGCTGTAGGGGGTGTGTTATTTTTTGCTTTTCCAACCTTGTATGCTTCTTCCTTTAGCGGATTTTATTTGCCGTTAATAATGATATTATGGTTGCTAATTTTTCGAGCTATTGGTTTAGAACTTAGAGGGCAGATCCACAACAAAATATGGGAAGCAATTTGGGACAAAGCCTTCGGAATTGCAAGTCTACTCCTAGCCTTGTTTTTCGGAATTGCTCTAGGAAACGTAGTTAGAGGTGTAAATTTAGGGATGGTTACCAACGGAGTATCTGCTCACGAACCTCATTTTTTCTTTTTACCTCTTTGGAATTCAACGTTTAGCCCCCACGCAGAACACTTAGGTATAATTGACTGGTTTACCTTGCTGTTAGGGATAATTGGTGTGGTTGCCTTAGCTATTCATGGGGCAAATTGGATAATTTTTAAAACCAACTCCGATTTAAACCAAAAGCTTAAGCAAGTAGTTTTTAACTTGAATATTGTATTGCTAATTCTCGTTATTATATCGCTATTTTCTTGGCACATAATCGATCCTAAACCATTTCATAATTTTGTAAAATATCCTTGGCTTTGGATTTTCCCAATCATCACATTTAGTGGACTTTTTGGCTTATTTAAAATCAAAAGTTTTAAAAAGGATGGATTTGGATTTTTGTTTTCAACCTTATTCCTATTTGGCGGATTAGCATCAACTGTTTCTTCTATATTCCCAAACCTGTTGCCATCTACAAATATGGTAAACCCCTCCCTAACTGTTTATAACGCAGCAGCCCACGAGTACGGTTTATCGGTTGGTGTTTATTGGTTTGTAATTGCCGCAGTGTTAGTAGCCATTTATATGGTTATTCAATATCGCGTTTTTAATGGAAAGATGGACGATGTTGGTTATGGCGAACATTAGCAAGTTTTAGAAATACTCCATGATGACGGATACACTAATTGCTATTATAAGTATTTTTATTGGAATCCTTGGTGCCTTGCTTTTAAGTGTATTTAAGAAGAAATATTCTATGGGATTCACTGGCAATACAATTGCTGGAATATTCGGGAGTATATTTTTTATAAAAATTTTCGGAAGGCTTGGCTTCGATCCTATCTCCATAATGGAAACAGGGGAAGTTAACTATGTACTCTTCACTATAAATTTAGCCATTTCTCTGTTAGGAGGCGCAATTGGCTTATTGGTCACTAAGTTGCTTGTAGTTAAGATGAATCAAAAGAAATAAAACATTTTTTCTTATGTAACATAAGTCACTGTACAATTCCATTTAAATTTCAATCTTCGAAGCAACATTTACGTGTAAAAGTATATATCTGAATCAATAATCATTTAATTTAACTGCTTTCCGAAATATTCAATTCAGAAAAAATGTTTAATTTTGATGCCTAAGTGAAAACTATATTCGCCATATCATTTTCTTTTCTTATCGCTTTTCAAAGTGTAGGAGTTGGCATTCAAGATATTTTACTAATTGAAAAATTAGTGCAACATGCCGAATATCATTTTGAAAATCACGGGGATGATTTTTTCACTTTTATGCAAAAACACTACGGTTCCTTACAGGCTGAACATGAGGAAGAGCAAAAAGAGGACAAACACGAACATGAAAAGTTACCCTTTCAACATATCTCTTGCCATCATGTTTTAACCGATGTATTATTGGTGTCATTAGATTTTGAAATCCCAAAGGTGGAAATTAACATTCCGCAATCGCATGAATTTCATTACCAAAATTTATATTCTTCTTTGGAAAAGGTCTCAATTTTCCAACCCCCACAATTAGCATAACAAATAAGACCAGATTAGGAACATTTTTGTTCCGAATTATTTTATGGTCAGCTTATGCGGTTCCATAGTATGGGACGGCTACCACCCTATTCTATTGTTTCATATTTCAACATTTTAACGGTTGAAAGTCATAGATAAATTTAGTTATGTTATCAAAAATTATTCATTTCAGTATAAAAAATAAACTGATCGTTGGGTTGTTCACCTTGGCCCTCATTATTTTCGGAGTATTTTCACTCACCCGAATTTCAATTGGTGCTGTTCCCGATATTACCAATAATCAAGTTCAAGTAATTACTACCTCCAAAAATCTTTCTACGCAAGATATGGAGCAATTTATTACATATCCCGTGGAGTTGGAAATGGCAAATCTTCCGGGAGTTGTCGAAATACGGTCCACTTCAAAATTTGGTCTTTCAGTAGTGACAATCGTATTTGAAGAAGACATGGGAATGTATCTTCCGCGACAACTTATAGCCGAAAAAATACAATCTGCAGCCGAAAATATCCCAGAGGGATTTGGCACTCCGGAGATGGGGCCAATTACAACAGGTTTGGGCGAAATCTATCAATATATTTTAGATGTAGACCCTGAATATAAGGACAAATATAGTTTAACCGAACTCAGGACAATTCAAGATTGGATTATTAAAAGACAACTTTCAGGAATTCCCGGAGTGGTTGAGGTAAATTCTTGGGGCGGAAATTTAAAACAATATGAGGTCGCAATTAACACCAATAAGCTAAATGCTATGGGTATAACTGCAGGCGAAATCTATACGGCCTTAGAAAAAAATAACAGTATTTCTGGCGGTGGATATATTGAAAAAAGTAATCAAGCCTACTTTATCCGAGGCGAAGGCTTAATTACCTCTCTAGATGATATTAAAAATATTGTTGTTAAAGCCCAGGGTGACTTCCCTATTTATATAAAAGACGTAGCGAAAGTACAATTTGGGAGCGCCATGCGTTTTGGGGCAATTACCGGAAATGGTGAAGGCGAAAAAGTACTCGGCCAAGTAATGATGATTAAAGGAGGAGATTCTGATAAAGTAATTAGAGCTATTCAAAAACGTGTAGCCGAAATTTCCTCAGCATTACCAGAGGGAGTACACATCAATCCTTTTTTAGATAGAAGTGAATTGATTGGAAAAACCACCTATACCATTGCCGAAAACCTCATTCTCGGAATTCTAATTGTAATTTTTGTAGTAGTTCTGCTATTAGGAAATTTACGCTCAGGCCTAGTGGTAGCTTCGGTGATTCCGCTTTCCTTATTGTTCACGCTTTCCATGATGTATTTATTTAATATAGATGCCAATCTAATGAGCATGGGTGCAATAGATTTTGGAATTATCGTTGACGGTGCAGTAATTATTGTAGAATATGTAGCATTCCAAATCAATAAGAATGTGCTAAAATTAAATGCCCTTACACCTATTGAGAGGCAAGTTGCCAAAGACAAAATCACTGAAAAAGGATCTTCAAAAATGATGAATGCAGCGGTTTTTGGTCAGCTCATTATTTTAATAGTTTTTATTCCAATATTATCTTTAAGTGGCGTTGAAGGAAAAATGTTTCAACCAATGGCACTTACTTTTAGTTTTGCGATGATCGGAACGATGTTATTGTGTTTTACTTACGTTCCTGTGGCGGCTTCAATCTTTCTTAAACCCAAGAAGATTTCATCTAATAACATCTCGGTTAAGATAATGACCCTTCTTAACCGTCTTTATGAGCCCATGATTGAATGGGCCTTGGGAGCAAAAAAATTGGTTATCGCAGTTGCGATAGTTATGTTAGGAGTAACTGCTTATATTTTCTCCACAATGGGAAGCGAATTTATCCCAACTTTAGATGAAGGGGATTTTGTAATACAACCTGTACTAAAAACAGGAACATCTCTTAGCAATACAATTGATATTACTACTCAAATTGAACAAATATTAATTAAAAATTTCCCTGAAGTAGACCAAATTGTTAGTCGAATAGGTGCCGCTGAAGTTCCAACAGACCCTATGTCTATGGAAGCAAGTGATATTATTATCACCCTAAAACCTAAAAGCGAATGGGTTTCGGCAACCTCTAAAAATGAATTGGCAGAAAAGTTTAGTGAAGCCTTAGCTATATTACCAGGGATGGAAGTTGAATTTACCCAACCAATTGAAATGCGATTTAACGAGCTAATTACTGGAGTCCGAGCCGATATAGCCATTAAAATTTTTGGCGAAGATTTAGATATTTTAGACAAAAAAGGGCAGGAAATTAAAAGCTTAATCGAAGATGTGCCAGGTGCAGACGATATTGTTGTAGAAAAAGTTGTGGGTCTGCCAGAGATGAATGTAAAATTCGATAGAGCGAAAATTGCACGTTACGGGCTAAATATTGAAGATCTGAATCAAATGATTTCAATGGGGTTTGCGGGTAGCGCTGCAGGAAGTGTTTTTGAAGGCGAAAAACGTTTCGATCTAGTAATGCGATTAGAAGAAGGACATAGAAATGACATTTCTAACCTTGAAAACCTCTATGTAGACACACCTTCTGGCGCAAAAATACCTTTAAGAGAATTAGCAGCCATTACCTATTCTAAAGGTGCAGCACAAATATCTAGAGATGACACCAAACGCCGAATTGTAGTAGGTGTAAATGTTCGGAATCGCGATTTACAAAGCGTAGTTGATGATGTTCAAAAGTTGATTGATAAAAATGTGAATCTCCCCGTAGGATACACTATTGATTACGGCGGACAGTTTGAAAACTTAGAAAGTGCAAAACAACGCTTGTATATAGCGGTACCAGTGGCTTTAGTATTGATATTTATAATGTTGTATTTCGCTTTTAATTCGGTGCGGGAAGCATTAATGATTTATTCTGCAATCCCATTGGCTGCCGTAGGGGGTGTATTGCTTTTATGGATTCGGGATATGCCATTCAGTATATCGGCTGGAGTTGGGTTTATAGCCCTTTTCGGTGTTGCCGTATTGAATGGAATTATTTTGATAGAACATTTTAAAGAACTTAAAAAGGAAGGAATGAAAGATAAAAATAAGCTCATTGTTCAAGGCTCCAAAGATAGATTACGCGCTGTTTTACTAACGGCATCCTCAACAGCTTTAGGTTTTTTACCGATGGCAATCTCTACTGGAGCCGGAGCAGAAGTACAACGACCGTTGGCCACTGTAGTAATTGGAGGAATGATTACAGCATTTATATTAACGCTAATCGTTTTGCCTGTGTTGTATTCAATTTTTGATTCCGATAAAGTGAGGGAACCTAAAAAGAAATTAGGAAAATCAATTCCAATAACCCTTCTGGTGCTCTTTCTAGGCTTTTCAGGAACAGCGCAGCAGAATCCGAGAACCTTGCAAGAGTTAAAACAAATGGCTTTCAATAACAATGCAGGACTTAAAGCTTCTGAACTGCAGACAGAACAAGCTAACACCTTAATTGGCAGTGCATTCAGTTTTGACAAAGCCACTATTTTTTATGAGTTTGACGAAAATAACTTAGAATTAAACAATGTGTCCTTAAACAAATATGGATTACAACAAGATTTTCGTTTTCCAACGGTTTACTTCGCTCAAAAAAATGTAAATCAACGTCAGTTTGAAATGCAAAGTAATCAACATGAGCTTCAAAAAAGAAAAATTGAAGGTAATGTTGTTGCAGCGTATTATCAATATCAATATGAAATAAACAGAGTAAATGTCTATAAAAGGTTGGATAGCCTTTACCAAAAATTTGCCCATGCAGCAGAACGTCGTTTTGAATTAGGAGAAACAAATTATCTGGAAAAGATAACCGCTCGTGCCAAACAACGACAGTTGGAAACCAGTTTTAACCAAACTAAGGAAGATGTGTTAATTGCTATGGAGCAACTAAAAACCGTAGTTCAGTCTAAAGATAGTTTGCTTATCGTTACACGCCCCCTTGAAAAACTTCAGCCTTCAATTGTAGCTTTAGAGCATCATCCTGGTATAGACTATTATGAAAGTAGAAATACATTTTATAAAGCTAAAAGAAGTCTTGAGAAGCAAGATTTATTACCAGACCTTAGTTTTTCGTATGCTTTGGAGAGTTATACGGGAATAAATCAAAGTTCTCACGTCTACCAAGTTGGTCTTAAAATTCCCTTGCTATTTGGCGGAAATGCTTCAAAAATCAAGGCATCAAAGATTGCCGCAGATGTAAGTTTGCAGCAAGCTGAAGATTATAGAATTCATCTGAATTCACGTAAAGTACAGCTGCTTAATGAAATTTCAAAATATGAAGATGCACTTCAATATTATGAAACCGAAGGGAAAACGCTTTCAGAAGAAATCTTAAAAACAGCAAATCTCAGTTTCAAAAACGGCGAAATAGACTTTTTTCAATACATACAAAGTCTTGAAAATGCCTACGAAATTGAATTACAACATCTAGAAAACCTCAACAAATACAATCAAGCAGTAATTGCTGTCAACTATTTAACGCTTTAAAAAATTAATTATGCAGTATATAAAATCAATTTTGTTACTATTAGCCTTCACTTTGGCATCGTGTAATAATTCGGAAAAAAAAGTTGATTCTACTGAATCAATTGCCTCAGAAAAAACAGAAGAAAACATCCATCTTTCAAAAGTACAATTCGAAAATGCTAAAATGGAAATTGGACAACTCACCGAAAAACCTTTTGCTCAAACGGTTCAAACAAGTGGAGTTATAGATGTTCCCCCACAAAGCAGAGCGATGGTTAGTGCCTTTGCTGGAGGTTATATAAAAAACACACCCCTATTAATAGGAAGTAAAGTTTCTAAAGGACAACGCTTAGTTACTATCGAAAATCCGGAGTTTATTACCATGCAACAGAACTATATGGAAACTGTAGCGCAGCTTTCATATTTAAGTTCAGAATACGAGCGACAAAAAACGATGCTCGAAGAAAATATAACTTCTCAGAAAAGCTTTTTAAAAGCAGAAAGTGAATACAAAACTGCTGTAGCACGTAGCAATAGTTTAAAGAAAAACCTTCAAATGTTGAATATAAATCCTGCCTCGGTAGCAGCGGGAAAAATAGTTTCACAAGTAAATATATATAGCCCCATAGATGGACATGTAACTCAGGTTTTTGTAAATACAGGCACCTATGTTTCCCCAGCCGATAAAATAATGGAAATAATAAATGCAGATCATATTCACTTGGAATTAAAAGTTTTTGAAAAAGATTTATTACAACTTAAAAAGAATCAAGAAATACTATTTTCGGTTCCAGAAGCTTCAAAAGAAATTTTTAAAGGTGACGTGCATTTAGTTGGAACCTCTATCGACCCCAATTCTAGAGTAGCAATAATTCACGGACATATTGACGAAAAAGATGAACAAAACTTCACCGCAGGAATGTTTGTAGAGGCTCAAATTGTAACAGCTACTACAAACCATCTAGCCCTTCCTGAGGATGCTATAGTAGAATTGGAAGGGAAAAAGTACGTTTTGCTAGTCGAAAAGGAAGATGCTGAAGAGTTTGAATTGCATCCTGTAGAGGTAAAACCTGGAGAGACCCACAATGGATTTACAAGAATTAAAAATGCTGCAGCCTTAATGAAGAACAGCAAATTTTTAACTAAAGGTGCTTTTGGTTTATTGCAGGAAGAAGGTGCTGGCGGGCATAGTCATTGATAAAACTGAAGATGGAGATGTCGTCAAACCTTCCCCCGAATATGACCTGCAAGGTGTTGTTTTGATTTATATAACAATTGAAAACCTCCTTGTAGGTCTTAAACGAAAAATTGATGAGGTAGTTGAAATTGAAGTCGAAAAAGAAAGAATCTTACCTGATGTAAAACACTTACAAGTTCCTTCCCCTTCGAAATTTTTTAAATAATTATACGGAGTGGTTGAAGGAGAAGGTGGCAGCTGGGATACAGGTTGATTAGTAGCTAAATTAAAAATCCAGCTGGCGGAAGGGGTTGAAATTGAAGTTGAAGTTGAAGTTGAAGTTCAAGATGAAGATGAAGTTCTCCCTCGGCAAAGTTTATCATGAGCCAAGCCGAAGGCTCGGGAACCAACTTAATTCGATATTAAAACTTAGTATCTATTTGAACTAAACAATTAAAAATATCATCTGCCAATGTGATACACTTACAATTTCCTTCCCCTTCGAAATACTTTAAATAATAAGACGGAGTGGTTAAAGGGGAAGGTAGCGGTTGGGAAGTCGGTTATTTAGCAGCTGAATTCATAACCCAACTGAGGAAGGGATTGAAGTTGAAGATGAAGTTCTCCCTCGGCAAAGTTTATCATGAGCCAAGCCGAAGGCTCGGGAACCAACTTAATTCGAAATTAAATCTTAGTATCTATTTGAACTAAACAATTAAAAATATCATCTGCCAATGTAATACACTTACAAGTTCCTTCCCCTTCGAAATACTTTAAATAATTGTACTATTGATTTTAAGGGGAAGGTGGCAGCTGGGATACAGGTTGATTAGTAGCTAAATTAAAAATCCAGCTGGCGGAAGGGGTTGAAGGTAAAATGTCCGTTATAGGCATTACATAGAAAATTTTATTACTCAAAATCTTAAAAAATCCAAGTTTTATTTTTTTCGTATCTTAAACATTAATTTTAAAAAGCTTGATTATGAAAAAATTACTCGTTGTTATTGCATTTACCTCTGCTTTTTCAGCATTTTCCCAATCTAAAATTCTGCCAGCCGATATACAAATAAAGACTGCCGTTCTAGCTGCACCTGAAATGTATCGCGATGCGGCTACAGTTCTTGGGTATAACGCCGAAGGAAAACTAGTAACACTTCGTGAAGGCACCAATAAATTGATTTGTTTAGCAGACGATCCAAACAAAGAAGGAATAAGCGTAGCCTGCTATGGCGCCGAATTAGAACCATTTATGGCAAGAGGAAGAGAACTAGAGGCTGCAGGAAAATCTAATCCCGAAAAGCAAGAAGTTCGAAAACAAGAGATTGAAGCTGGAACGCTAAAAATGCCCAAAGAACCTTCAATGGTTTATGTTTTGGCTGCTGAAGATAAAGACCTTAATACCGAAACTGGTGAACTTGAAAATAGCAGAATTCGCTATGTACTTTACAAACCTTATATGACGGGTGAAAGCACTGGCCTACCAACTAAACCACAAGCTCCAGGAATGCCCTGGTTAATGGATGCTGGCACTCATCGTTCACATATTATGATTTCGCCTGCTAGAAAATAGTAAGGACAGTTATATTTAAATCTATAAAAAGGTGGTGTTTTGTTATAATACAGAACACCACCTTTTGCTAGTAATACCTTTCTATTTACTCTCCAATACTCCAATAAATCTAGTTTAGTATTTTTGATTTTTTATTTCATAATATTTCAATTTTAAAAAGCTATACACTACTCTTCTTAAGCTGGTTAACCTCAAATTAAGATTAAAACTTTCTCTATTCTTTTTAATTACCCATTGGAATGTAATCTAAGTTACACTCTGTTTGGTTAATCATACTTAAGTTTGCACAAAAATTATTAACTATGAATTTATTTTATGATCCTTGGCCGTGGTATATAAGCGGACCTTTAATTGCGCTTGTAATGTTTGTGCTTTTGTACTTAGGAAAGCAATTTGGAATGTCCTCGAACTTACGTACAGCCTGCTCAGCCTTAGGAGCTGGCAAAGCAGCAGACTTTTTTAAATTCGACTGGAGAACGCAACGTTGGAATTTAATGGTTGTTTTAGGCGCCATAATTGGGGGGTTTATAGCCTCTAATTTTATGAGCGATAATATTGTTACCATAAACCCTGATGTAGCACAACAGTTAGCTGATGATTACAACATCACCTCCGCAAACCAAGCGTATTTACCGACTGAAATTTTCAGTATGGAGAATATTGCACAGCCAAAAAACATTCTAATTTTACTAATAGGAGGATTATTGGTAGGATTTGGTGCTAGGTATGCAGGTGGCTGTACTTCTGGTCATGCAATTTCGGGATTAAGTAACTTACAACTGCCTTCATTGATTGCAGTAGTAGGCTTTTTTATTGGTGGCTTAGTTATGATTCACCTTATTTACCCTTTAATATTTTAGAAAATGAGATACATCACATATTTAATAGTAGGTATATTCTTCGGAATTATAATGTTTAAATCTGAAGCTGCATCTTGGTTTCGAATTTATGAAATGTTCCAATTTGGTAGTTTCCATATGTATGGAATTATGGGTTCCGCATTAGCCATTGGAGTAATTGGAGTTCAGCTAATTAAACGAAAAAACATAAAACCCATTGATGGAGGGGAAATGAGATTACAGCCAAAAGATAAAGGTTTTAGTCGTTATATGATTGGGGGTATAATTTTCGGATTAGGTTGGGCCTTGTCTGGTGCTTGTCCAGGACCGATGTATGTATTAGCAGGAGCAGGATATCTCCCTATTTTAATAGTTATCCTTGGAGCACTATTAGGAACTTTTATTTATGGATTAGTAAAAAACAAACTTCCTCATTAATTTCGATTTTATTCATAATTTGAAAGTCCCGCTACAATAATTTGCTAGCGGGATTTTTAATTTTTGTAAATAGTTATTTTCATATTTTATTGAATTCTAATTTAAATATTCTTAAAATGTAAATATATTTGAAAGGCTTTAGTCTAGTAAGGTTAAAAAAAATCTATCTTAATTTTGCTAAATTCACTTCCCATAAGACCGTCTTACAATGAGTAATTACCACATAAAGAATTTAGAAGAATATTTTCAAGTTTACAGAAAATCTGTTCGTGACCCAGAAAACTTTTGGGAGGAAATAGCCGAAGAAAACTTTTTGTGGCGTAAGCGATGGGATAAAGTATTAGAATACGACCTTTCAAAATCGGAATTCTCTTGGTATAAAGGGGCAAAACTAAATATTACTGAAAACTGTATTGACAGGCATTTATATACTCACGCTAATAAAACAGCTATCATTTTTGAACCAAACAATCCCGATGAGATGGCAGAACATATTAGCTATCGCCAACTACACGATAGAGTTTGCAGGTTTGCGAATGTTTTACAAAACCACGGAATTCAAAAAGGAGATCGGGTTTGTATATACCTACCAATGATACCTGATTTGGCAATTTCCTTATTGGCCTGTGCGCGAATTGGAGCGATACATTCAGTAGTTTTTGCAGGCTTTTCTGCTTCTGCCCTATCTAGCAGAATTAACGATTCCGATTGTAAGATGGTTATAACTAGCGATGGCTCTTACCGTGGAAATAAAACAATAGATTTAAAAGGAATTGTAGATGATGCATTAGAAAGTTGCCCAGGTGTAAAAACTGTTTTAGTAGCAAAACGTACAAATTCTGATATTCCTATGAAGGAAAATCGCGATAAGTGGTTACAACCTTTATTAGACGCTGCAAAAAACGAATGCGAACCGGTGATTATGGATGCGGAAGATCCATTATTTATTTTGTACACATCTGGAAGTACAGGAAAACCAAAAGGCATGGTTCACACTATTGCTGGATACATGGTTTATACCGCCCATAGTTTTAAAAACGTGTTCCAATACCGAGAGAACGATGTTTTTTGGTGTACTGCAGATATTGGATGGATAACCGGCCATAGTTATATAGTGTATGGCCCCTTAGCAAACGGAGCCACAACTTTAATGTTTGAAGGTGTTCCCTCCTATCCCGATTTTGGACGTTTTTGGAATGTTGTTGAAAAGCACAAAGTGACTCAGTTTTACACCGCACCAACGGCAATTCGTGCCTTAGCCAAAGAAAAAACAGATTTTTTAGAAAAATACGATCTTTCATCACTTAAAATTTTAGGTAGTGTTGGTGAACCAATTAATGAAGAAGCTTGGCATTGGTACAACGATAATATTGGGAAGAAAAATTGCCCAATAGTAGACACTTGGTGGCAAACCGAAACTGGTGGAATTATGATTTCTCCAATTCCCTACTCTACTCCTACCATTCCGACGTATGCAACCTTGCCGCTACCGGGAATTCAACCTGCATTAATGGGTGAAAATGGAGAGGAGCTTAAAGGAAATTCTGTTAGTGGAAAATTATGTATAAAGTTCCCTTGGCCTGCCATGGCAAGAACAATATGGAATAATCACGAGCGATATCGAGAAACCTACTTTTCGGCTTATAAAGATATGTACTTCTCTGGCGATGGTGCGCTTCGAGATAGCACAGGTTACTACAGAATTACAGGCCGTGTTGATGATGTAATTATTGTTTCTGGTCATAATCTAGGAACAGCTCCTATTGAAGATTCGATAAACGAACACCCAGCAGTATCCGAGAGTGCAATTGTAGGCTTTCCTCACAACATTAAAGGAAATGCACTATACGGTTATGTAATTCTGAAGGAAACTGGAGAGAGCCGTATGCACGACAATTTGCGCAAAGAAATAAATCAGATTATCACAGAACACATTGGACCCATTGCGAAATTGGATAAAATTCAATTTGTTTCCGGTTTACCTAAAACTAGAAGCGGGAAGATTATGCGCCGTATCTTGAGAAAGATAGCTGAAAAAGACACTTCAAACCTTGGAGATATTTCTACCCTACTAAACCCTGAAATTGTAGAGGAGATTATGAAGGAGGCGCTTTAGATGGACGATGTTGGAAGTTGGAGGCTAGAAGTTAGAAGTTGGAGGTTGGAGGTTGGAGGTTGGTAGTGAAATTTAAAAAATATAGTTTCCATTCCGCTTCGCTCGGGGTGCGCGTTTTGGGATTTGTGATTTGGAATTTGAGTTTTGTCCGTATTGTCTTCTACAAGCTCAGACTGACAAATTGAAAGATGTTTTGTATTTGAAAACATGTCTACCCCCTCGGCTCCGCTTAGGGTGCGGGTTTGAAATTTGAATTTTGGAGTATTAAAAGATTGTCTTCTACAGACTAAAACTGATAAAAGGCAAGAAAATTTGTATTTTAGAATAATTGAGTTCCCTCGGCTCCGCTCGGGGTGCGGGGTTTGGAATTTGCAATTTAACTTTTAGATTTTTAGTTTACCCTTCAATAAATTCCTTTAAACATTCAACTACATAATCCACTTCTTCTTTTTTATTGAAAGAAGAAAATGAAAAACGAATTGATGGCTTAGCAAGATCGTCGTCTGAAAGGATGGCGCTTAGCACGTGTGATCCACCTTCGCTACCACTTTGACAGGCGCTTCCTTTAGAGCAAGCAATTCCTTTTAAATCTAATTGAAACAAAAGCAACATCGCTTTTTCAGGAGTTATAGGAAGGCATACATTTAGTAACGTATACGTACTGCGCTCGTCATTATCGCAATCTCCGTTGAATTTTACACCTTCAATGTTTTCTGAAAGTTGTGTTTTAAAGTATTGCTTTAACTCGCTAATGTATTTGCGTTCCTTTTCTAATTTATGATAAGATAATTTTAAGGCTTCAGCCATTCCTGCAATTGCATACACTGCTTCAGTTCCTGCTCTAAGTCCTCTCTCTTGAGCACCACCGTGAATTAATGGCTTTAAACCTGAATTTTTACGAATAAAAGCAAACCCTGCTCCCTTTGGTCCGTGAAATTTATGTGCGGCAGCAGCAGCAAAATCAACTGGAATGTCTTTAAAGTCAAGTTCAAAATGTCCTACAGATTGTACTGTATCACTATGGAAAAGTGTATCGTATTTCTTACAAAGCTCAGCAGTCGTTTTTAAATCCAGAAGATTACCCACCTCATTATTAACGTGCATTAAGCTCACTAAAGTTTTTTCGGAGGTATCAGACAATAACTTCTCTAAATGCTTGTAATCTACATGCCCGCAATGGTCTAAGTTTACGAATTCTATTGTAATACCGTATTTTTCTTGAAGCCAATCTAAAGTATGTAAAACAGCGTGATGTTCAATTCTGCTAGAAATTATGCGTTTAACGCCTAGATCACGAACAGCTCCATTGAGTATTAAGTTATCCGCTTCGGTACCCCCAGAAGTAAAAATAATTTCGCTTGTAGTAACATTCAGTAGCTTAGCAATTTCTTTCCTAGCATTTTCTAACAGCGATTTTGAAGATCTACCGTACGAATGGGTCGATGAAGGATTCCCGTATTCAGTTTTTAAAACCTCACAAATACAATCAATCACTTCATCTCTAAGCTGAGTGGTTGCAGCGCTATCAAAATATACCTTTTTCATCTAGAAATTATTTAAAACATTCGCTTTCAAACAAGTGGAAACCACCTGAAGTCTTATTTATTATTTTCAGCTTGCAAAAATACATATTTAAACAGTTTTCAAGCTTATTAAAACGAAAAGATAAAACAAGCTTTAAGTTTTCCAAAAAAATACTTCTTGTAGATTATGGCGTAGAGTTTGCTATTTTTGAGGAAAAATGATTTACCATGAAAAAGATTCTTTTCCTTCTTACTTTATTTACACTTCAATTAAGTTTTGCGCAACAAAATACTGAAGTTTATATTTTCGATATTTCACCTTCCTATTCGGGTATGGAACTGCTAAATGCCCGTAATGTTTCAAATAATGAAGGTTACGACAATCAGCCTTCTTTTATTTCAAATGAAACCTTGGTCTTTGCTGGAAACAACAATGGACAAACAGATATTTCAGAATACAATTTAAATTCAAAAATTAAAACTTGGGTCAATCAAAAAACCGAGGGAGGCGAATATTCGCCACAAAAATTTCCATCCAGCGATGATATCGCAGCAGTAAGATTGGACAAAGACGGAAAACAACGCCTGTATAGATATGATTCAGAAACTGGAAAATCTTCAGAAATTATAGAGGATTTAGAAGTAGCTTATTTTGCATTTTATAATGACGAACTAATACTTGCCACAGTTCTAGCTGATGACAAATTGGATTTAGTCATGATTAATTTAACTACTAGAACTGTTGATACTTTATTTCGAAACGCAGGAAGAACGCTTCAAAGAATCCCAAAAACCTCTTATATGAGCTATTCCTTGAATAATGATGAGGGAAATTTAGATATCTATATGCTCGATATGAATTCAAAGGAAAATTATTTTGTTAGTGAACTGCCTATTGGCATTCAAGATTACGTTTGGATTAACGAAACTCAGATTCTTGTTGGTAGCGGTAATAAACTATATATGTATGACACTTTGGGTGAACCAGAGTGGAATCGTGTAGCATCACTTGAAGACTACGGAATAAAAAATATAACTAGAATGGCAATTAGTCCGAATGGAAAAAAAATAGCCCTTGTGGTTGAAGAGAAGTAAAATTTAGAATCAGTTTTGTACTAAAAGTTTAATCTTCTTACTTAGAGTACAAAATAGAGAGAAAACTCTTCAGAATTACAGTCTTGGAATGAATTCTTTTGCCTTAAAGTTTCAGACAGCTTGAGATTTTCGAGCAAAACCGAATATTTCAATTGAACTAATTGAATAATTTCTCTTTTATAGAACTCAGCTACTTTTCAGTATTTATAATAGCTTCAAGTCTTTTTTTTGGTATTTTTAGACAAAAATTTCTCCTCAATGAAAAATCTTTTCTTACTACTATTCCTAAGCATTAATTTTGTTTCCATTGCACAAGAATTTTCACGTGCAGATACACTTAGAGGTAGCATTACACCTGAAAGAGCTTGGTGGAATGTTACACATTACGATTTAAAAGTTTCCGTAAACCCTTCAGAAAAATCTATCGAAGGTAGTAATACCATAACTTATGAAGTTTTAGAGCGCAACAACATTATGCAAATCGACTTGCAGGCTCCGATGAAAATTGACAAAATTCTTCAAAACAATGAACAAATATCATTCACTTCAGATGGAAATGCGCATTTTTTAAAACTGAAAAAGAAGCAGAAAAAAGGTAAGCAGAATAAAATCACCATTTACTTTTCTGGAAAACCAACTGTAGCTCGACGTGCGCCTTGGGATGGTGGATTTACTTGGACCAAAGACAGTAATGGCAACCACTTTATCGCCACTGCTAATCAAGGAATTGGCGCTAGTGTTTGGTGGCCGTTAAAAGACCACCCTTCTGAAGAACCTGATAATGGCATGAGAATTTCGGTTACCACTCCAAAACATTTAATGGATGTGAGCAATGGAAGACTTATTAAAGTAACTGAAAGCGACACTACAAAAACTTGGGTTTGGGAGGTTGTAAACCCGATTAATGCCTACGGAGTGAATATAAATATTGGGGATTATGTACACTGGGGTGAAAAGTATCAAGGTTTAAATGGCACTTTAGATATGGATTATTATGTATTAAGAGAAAATGAGGAAAAAGCCAAAGAACAATTTAAACAAGCCCCAATGATGATGGAAGCGTTTGAACACTGGTTTGGCCCCTACCCTTTTTACGAAGATGGATACAAACTTGTGGAAGCACCATATTTAGGAATGGAGCATCAAAGTAGTGTTACCTATGGCAATGGATTTGAAAATGGATACTTGGGTCGCGACTTATCTAGATCGGGATGGGGAATGAAATTCGATTTTATAATAATTCACGAAAGTGGTCACGAATGGTTTGCTAATAATATTACGAATAAGGATGTGGCAGACATGTGGGTTCATGAAGGATTTACCTGCTATTCTGAAAATATCTATCTCGATTATCACTTCGGAAAAAAAGCATCTTCAGAATATGTTGTTGGACTTCGCCGTAGTATTCTAAATGACATTCCAATAATTGGAAATTATAATGTTAGCCATTCAGGTAGCAGCGATAAGTATTACAAAGGAGCAAATATGCTTCACACCATTAGACAACTAATTGATAATGATGAAAAGTGGCGACAAATCCTTATTGGGTTGAATAAAGGTTTTTATCACCAAACTGTAAGCAGCAAACAGGTTGAAGATTATATCATGCAGAAAAGTGGTTTAGATCTCAATGTGTTTTTTAACCAATACCTAAGAACAACTATGATTCCTAAGTTGGAATATAAGGTTGAAGACAACAAGTTGAAATTTCGCTACACCGACATCCTTAAAAACTTTAAGATGCCTGTAATTGCTATTATTAATGGAAAAGAAGAATGGATAAAACCTACTTCGGAATGGAAAACAAAAGAATTTTCATCATTCATTGAAACTGCTGAAATCAAAAAAGATTTTTATGTTATTACTGAAATAATTGAATAACATACACCCATTTAAAATTACACCGAAATTTATAAACATTGAATATGAAACTACTTTCAACACTCCTAATTTTTACATTTTCACTAACGCTTACGGCACAGAAGAAAAAGAAAAAAGACAGTGAAAAATCCGAAGCAAAATGGGAAGTTGCAAATCCCGGTAAAGATTTTAACTACAAAACACATTCCTTTACTACCGATGAAGGAACTTGGATGAATATTGATGTTAGCCCCGACGGGCAAACTATAGTTTTTGATATGGTGGGCGATATTTATACGCTGCCAATAACTGGAGGTACAGCAAAAGCTATTAGAACTGGAATTCCTTTTGAAATTCAGCCGAGATTCAGTCCAGATGGGACAAAAATTTCATTTACCAGCGATGCTGGTGGTGGTGATAATATTTGGGTAATGAATGTTGATGGCAGCGAGGCTAAACAAATTACTAAAGAAAATTTTAGACTACTTAACAATGCCGTTTGGAGTGCAGATGGAAATTATTTAATTGCTAGAAAACACTTTACATCAGGAAGAAGTTTAGGAGCTGGAGAGATGTGGCAATACCACAAAACAGGAGGCTCTGGCATTCAACTTACCAAAAGAAAAAATGACCAACAAGACGTAAACGAACCCTTCGTATCTTCAGACGGAAAGTATTTGTACTACAGTGAGGATGTGTACCCTGGCGGATATTTTCAATATAACAAAGATCCAAACAGTCAGATATATGTTATAAAACGCTACGAGTTTGAAACAGGAGAAACCGAAACTATCACTGGTGGACCTGGGGGAGCCGCAAGACCAACAGTTTCTCCCGATGGTAAGAAATTAGCTTTCGTAAAAAGAGTACGTACTAAAAGTGTTTTATTTATCCACAACTTAGAAACCGGAGAAGAATTCCCTATCTACGATAAGCTGAATAAAGATCAGCAAGAAGCTTGGGCAATTTTTGGAGTCTATCCAAACTTTAATTGGATGCCAAATAATAACGAAATCATCTTTTGGAGTGGTGGAAAAATTAATAAGATTGATGTTAATTCATTAGAGGTTACTAATATCCCTTTTACAGCTAATGTAAAAATAGATTTAGCCGAAACTGTTCATTTTGACAATAGCATTGAAAACGAAAAATTCACCCCAAAAATGATCCGTCATACGGTTACTTCACCGGATGGAAAACATATTGTTTTTAGTGCTTTAGGACATTTATACAAAAAAGAATTACCTAATGGAAAACCTCAACGTTTAACAAATAGTACCAATTTTGAATTCGAACCTACCTTCTCTCCTAATGGCACTGAAATAATTTACGTTACCTGGAACGACGTTGATAAAGGAGCTATTTACAAGGTTTCTGTAAACGGCGGGACCCCTGTAAAACTTACTTCAAACAAAGGAATTTACCGAATGCCTTCTTTCTCTTCCAACGGAACACAAATTATTTTTAAAAAAGAAAGTGGAAATACCGATCAAGGTTTTACTCACACAAAGAAAGAAGGGATTTATATAATGAATGCTAATGGAGGTAATGAAACTTTTGTTACCGACAAAGGTGATTACCCAGTGTTTAGCGTAGATGGAAAACGTATTTTCTTACAAACGGGCGGCACATACTTTGGGAGCATAGAGAAGAAACTAATTAGCGTAAACCTGAATGGAAACGAAGAAAAAACGCATATTACCTCAAAATATGCAAACAGATTAGTTCCAAGCCCAGACAATAAATGGGTTGCTTTTACAAATCTTCATAAGTTATATGTTGCGCCTTTAGTGCTTAACGGACAAACAATCGACTTAGATGACAAAACAAAAGCATTACCTGTTTCACAACTTGCAAAAGATGCGGGTATAAACATTCATTGGTCGGCAAACAGCAAGAATGTAATGTGGACACTGGGAGATGAATATTTTAGTAATGAATTAAAAAACAGATTCACCTTTTTGCCAGGTTCACCAGATGAAATACCAGAAGTAACGCTCACGGGAACTAAAATTAATTTAGAAGCTCCTGTAGATATTCCAAATGGTCGCATTGCATTCACAAATGCGAGAATTATTACTATGGAGGGCGATAAGGTAATTGAAAACGGAACTATATTAATTAATGGTAATAAAATTGAAGCTGTAGGAGCTGCAGATAAAGTTTCTATTCCATCAGGTACAAAGATTTATGCTGCTGAAGGAAAAACCATTATGCCAGGAATGGTAGATGCACACGCTCACGTTGGTGCTTTCCGATATGGATTGCCTACGCAACAAAAATGGTCGTTTATGGCCAATTTAGCCTTTGGTGTAACTACAGCACATGACCCTTCGGCGAATACAGAAACGGTATTTACACTATCTGAACTTCAAAAGAGCGGCCAATTGGTAGGACCGAGATTATATTCTACTGGTTTTATTTTATACGGTGGCGATGGCGACTTTAAGGCGGTGATAAATAATTTAGAAGATGCTAGAAGCAGTATTCGCCGCACAAAAGCCTTTGGTGCTAAAAGTGTAAAGAGTTATAATCAACCGCGTCGCGATCAACGTCAGCAAGTTTTACAAGCAGCGCGTGAAATGGGGATTAACGTGGTGCCTGAAGGAGGTTCAACCTTTTATCATAACATAACTCAAGTTATTGACGGACACACGGGAATAGAACACAACATTCCTATTGCACCAATTTATAAAGATATTAGAGAAGTATGGAGCAGAAGCAATACTGGCTACACTCCTACTCTTATTGTAAACTATGGTGGGATGAATGGAGAAATGTATTTTTATGAAAGAGACAATGTTTGGGAAAATGAAAAACTACTCAACTTTACTCCGCGTGGCGTTATAGACAGTCGTTCTCGTCATAGAATTAAAGTTCCACAGGAAGAGTACCAAAACGGGCACATTCTAGTTTCTGAAACCGTTAAAGATTTAAGTGAAGCAGGCGTAAAAGTAAATATGGGGGCTCACGGTCAATTACAAGGTCTTGGAGCACACTGGGAAACCTGGATGATTAATCAAGGTGGACTTAGCAATCTTGAAACTTTAAAAGCCGCTACTATTAACTCTGCTGAATATATTGGTGCAGGTAAAGATATAGGCTCATTAAAGGTTGGTAAACTAGCAGATTTGATTGTGATGGATAAAAATCCATTAGAAGCTATCGAAAACACCTTATCTATAAATATGGTTATGATAAATGGCAGATTGTACGATACTGAAACTATGAATGAAATAGGTAACAATCCTAAAGAACGCCTACCTTTTTTCTGGGAGTTAGATGGTTACAATCAAGCATTCCCTTGGCATCAAAAAACCCAAGGTTTTATGGATGGCGGTTGTACTTGTCATTAAAGAACTAAGGAGGCTATCTATAAGGTAAAATAAATGGGGTATCAGACCCAACCCAATAGAGACCGAATAGGAAGTCAACAGTTTAAAGTTCTCGAATGCGCTCGAACCAATAGCGAGAGTTGCATTTTGGATAGCCTCCTTTTAATAATTTTATATGTATCGAGCCTATTGGCAATTTTATAAAAGTATATTTCCGTTTATAGCGGCATTTTCCATATTAAGTCTTCTCTTTGTTGGGATAGTTTGCGGGTTTTTAATATTTACTACTGTTGGCTTGCTTATAGGTTTTTTAGGATTCAATGTTTTCTATAATAAAAACTATTATTTCTACTTTAACTTAGGAATAAGTAAATTGAAATTATTTCAAACCTCATTTATTATAAATTTATTTCTTGGTATTCCTATATTTTCTTTTTTCATTTTTATAATATTTTTCCTTTTTGGCGATCTTCAAATTACATAAAGCATCTATTAGTTTTGGTAATAAAGAAGTTTTAAATGAAATTTCTTTCTCATTAGAGACCGGTGAAATCTTAGGTATATTCGGTCGTAATGGGTGTGGCAAGTCTACCTTATTAAAAATGATTTTTGGAACCTTAAAAAAAGGTTTTGTCGAAATTACAATTGACGATAAAAAGTTTTATCCATCAAAAAATATATCAGAAAAAAGGATTGCATATTTACCTCAACACTCATTTTTACCTAAGAATTTAAAAGTACGTGATATAATCCCAATCTATTTTTTTGAAGAGGAAAAGCAAGATGTTATATTTTACAATCCATTAATAGCAAAAATTGCTGCTCAAAATATTGGAACACTCTCCCAGGGTCAGATTAGGTATTTAGAAGTATTGCTAGTAAGTAATTTAGATCATCCTTTTATAATGCTTGATGAACCTTTTTCAATGATTGAGCCATTATATAAAATAGAAATTCAAGATCTCCTTCAAAATATTAGTTCTACTAAGGGTATAATAATTACTGACCATTATTATGAAGATGTATTAGCTATTACTTCTAAAAACATGATCATAAAAGATAGTATTTTACACTCCATAAATTCTAAGGACGACTTATATGCTTGGGCTTATTAAGGAAAAGAATAGACATAAAAAAAACCTCTTTTCAGAGGTTTTTAATAATAGGAAATAAGATGATTTACATTTTTGGCATCAAAACTTTATCTAAGGTATGAATTACTCCATTGGAGGCATCGATATCTACATTGGTAACAGTTGCAACATTTCCCTTAGCATCTTTAATAATCACTTTACCATTCTTTTCCGATAAAGTAAGAATCTCTCCATTTAAGGTAGTAACATCCAATTTGTTATTAGCATTATTAATTTTTGCTAAAACATCCACTGAAGGCAATTTACCTTGAAGCACGTGATACTTAAGCAAACTTTGCAGTTTTTCTTTGTTTTCTGGTTTCATCAAATTATCTAAAGTTGCTTTAGAAACTTTATCAAATGCATCATTGGTAGGTGCAAATACTGTGTATTCGCCTTTACTTTTAAAGGTATCGGTTAAATCGGCAGTTTGAAGAGCACTAACTAAAGTGGATAAATTGTCGTTACCCATTGCTCTAGCCGAAATAGAATTTGCTTCCATATCTTCCATTCTAGCCATTTTCTCATCTTCTAACTTCAATATTGAGTCGGCTTCACGTTCCATTCTCAATTCTTCCGCCTGAGCTTGAGCTTCGGCTTCTTTCTTTTTCGAATCATTACAACCAACCAATAATATTCCTACGGCTGCAATTGATAGTACAATTTGTTTAAACTTCATAATAGTGTGTTTTTTAGTTTGTATCAAAGGTATCGTTCAAACTGTGAAGTTTTTACCAATTATCATTAACATTTAGTTAAATTTAGCTGATAATGAAATAGTTACATTTTTGTCTTAAATTTTTCTAAACGTTAAATTTAATTTTGGGTAAAATTGTATCTTTATAGAAATTAACACTAAAACTATAAAAAATGATTAAGTCGAAATACCAGAGTGTTCTGGATTTAGGAGAAAAACTTAACATCCAAGAGGGTGATGTAAAAGAGGAAAATGGTCAACTAAAAGTTTGGGGTACTGCAAAGACTCAATACGACAAAAACTTAATTTGGGATGAAATTAAGCGAATTGGTGGTGAAAACCCTACAGATATTATGGCTGACATTAAGGTTGCGGATAGTTCTGTTTTTGCACATCACACTGTGCAAAGTGGCGAATCTTTAAGTAAGATTGCTAAGAAATATTATGGTGATGCAAACAAGTACAACGCTATTTACGAAGCGAATAAAGGTAAGTTAAAGTCTGCAGACCTTATTCATCCAGGCGATGAGCTAGTAATTCCAAACTTGTAATACCTATAAGAATTTATAAATACTGATTTAATAAGGCTGTCAAAATTTTGACAGCCTTGTTTAATTATAAGCTATAGCCCACTTATATAACCACCATAAACATCTTTAAAATGAAGTCCGTTGCCAATACTAAATTTACTTAACTTGTTATTGGCTGCCAGCCCCCATAGTATTACTTCTTTTAAAAAATAAATATCCTCTTTTAAAGTATCAGGCTGATGTTTATCTATTAAATCCTGTAAAGGAGTTATCCTATCAAGTTCCATTCTGTATTCTTCATCGGAGTAAGAGTCCAATAGTTCAAAATCACTTTCTTCAAAAAACCAAGAAACAATTTTAGAATACGGATCGTCATCTCCTTCTTTGGTGAGCTTTTCAATTTTTGGAAAACGCTCTTTAAAAGTTGTGTCAACTGCATCAACTATTAACTGCTGCGCAACTTGATTTACTCCTTCCTGTTCTCCTTCATACACCAATTCAATCTTACCTGTAATTGCAGGGATAACTCCTATAAAGTCACCCAACCTTATAGAAGTCTTTTGCATTCCGTTATGTAATGCTCTTCTTTCGGCAGTGCTCAATAAGTTTTCGAAGGCAGTAATACTCAATCTTGCACTTACACCACTTTTTACATCTATATAATTATTCTCTCGTGCTTCAAAGCTTATTTGTTCTAAAATATCCTTGGCTAGATCGGGAACATAAACATTAGACTTTTCTTTAGTAGCTTGATCGGTCTCTTGTTCAGTAATTGCACGAGCTGTTCTTATACTTTCTGGATAATGTGTGAGAATTTGGGAACCAATTCTATCTTTTAATGGTGTAACAATACTTCCACGGTTGGTATAATCTTCTGGATTTGCCGTAAATACAAATTGTATATCTAATGGTAATCGCAAGGCAAAACCTCTAATTTGAACATCTCCTTCTTGAAGAATATTAAATAATGCTACTTGAATTCGCGGTTGCAAATCTGGCAATTCATTAATAACAAAAATGCATCGATTACTTCGCGGGATCATTCCAAAATGAATTACTCGATCATCGGCATAGTTTAGTTTTAAATTAGCCGCTTTAATAGGATCCACATCGCCAATAATATCAGCTACAGTAACATCAGGTGTGGCAAGTTTTTCAAAAAAACGTTTATCTCGATGCAACCAATTTATAGGAGTATTATCCCCTTCTTCTTCAATTAAATTTTTAGCATATCGAGATATTGGGCTATAAGGATCGTCATTTACTTCGCTACCTTCCACAATAGGTATATACTCGTCTAATAGCCCAACCATTTGTCGCGCTAACCGCGTTTTCGCTTGTCCGCGTAATCCAAGAAGATTAATATTGTGTTTAGACAGTATAGCTCGTTCCAATGCTGGAATTACTGTCAATTCATATCCGTGAATTCCCACAAACGGACTTTCTTTCTTCATAATTTTTTGAAGAAGGTTTCTGCGTAATTCTTCCTTTACAGATTTTGATTCATAACCTGACTTTTGAAGGTCGCCTAATGTCTTTATTTTAGTAATATCTATATTCATATCTGTTCTTTCTTAAATTTTTAAACCAACTAGGTGCTTTCAATTCTACTTCTTGGAAATAGCCTTTTTATCTTATTCTTTTTCTTCTATTAGATTCATAATCACTAAAAATCATTTCTCCTAATCCTTTCAATCCTGTGTAAAATGCCTTCCCTTGGTTTGCTGCTGTAAAATGTTCAATAAACTGCATTAAATAGGGATCCTCAGCAATCATAAAGGTTGTTATTGGAATGTGAAGTTTCCTAGCCTGAGATGCCATTGCGTAACATTTATTAACGATATACCTATCTAAACCATTGCTATTTTTGTAATAACGCCCATCGGGAAGTCGTACACAGCTTGGTTTTCCGTCAGTTATCATAAATATCTGTTTATTAGTATTTCTTTTTCTTCGCAACAAATCCATTGCCAATTGCAATCCAGCAACTGTATTTGTATGGTAAGGACCTACATTTAAATAAGGCAAATCTTTAATTTGAATTGGCCAAGCATCATTTCCGAATACTAAAATATCCAAAGTATCTTTTGGGTAACGGGTTGTTATAAATTCGGATAAAGCCATTGCCACTTTTTTAGCGGGGGTGATTCTATCTTCTCCGTAAAGAATCATACTATGACTTATGTCTATCATTAATACAGTACTCATTTGGGTTTTGTACATCGTTTCTTCAACAACCAAATCGTTTTCAGACAGTGTAAATTCACCCAAACCGTGATTAATCTGAGCATTTTTAAAGCTCTCGGTCATTGAAATCTGTTCTAATGAGTCTCCAAATCGATAGGAGCGAAATTCTCCTGCTTGCTCATCTCCTCTCCCTGTTTGTTTGGTGCGGTGGTTTCCAGCGCCACTTTTTCGCAGTTTTCCAAAGATTTGCTCTAAAGCTCTCTTTCGAAGCGCTCTTTCAGTTTTATCGGTAATTGCTAAACCTCCTTTCCCATCCACTTTAATTTCTTCGCGTAAATAACCTTTCTTTTTAAGATCCTCCACAAAATCATTCAGGGTGTAGTCATCGGTAGTTAGTTTATATTCGTCATCCAATTGCTTTAACCACTCTAAAGCTTCATCAACATCCCCAGAAGTATGCGTTATTAATTCTTGGAATACATCTAAGAGCTTTTCGAAAGGAGACAGCTCTTTGGGCGTGTGCTTGGTGAAGACAAATCCGCTTTTAAATACTTTTTTGTTCATCTTATAAATGTAACAGATTTGTTATTTAAATAAAACAGGTAAACGTTAAACTAGCATTAAAACTATTAATGAACGCTGTTGAATTAATTTATGGAAACTTCTGTTTTTCCTTTATAAAATACTTAATTTTAAAGTTACATATTTTTACAATTTGTACTTTAATCAAAAACGATTTTTATGAATATCCATAAGGTATCTTTTACTAATAAAGATGAAGAGCAATTAGCAGGTCGTTTAGAACTACCATTAGATCAGAAGCCTCATAACTTTGTAATATTTGCGCATTGTTTTACGTGCACCAAAAACTTAACTGCTGTAAAAAATGTTGGTCGGGCACTAACGAATGAAGGATTCGGAGTGTTGCGATTTGATTTCACAGGTTTAGGTGAAAGCGAAGGAGATTTTGAGAATACCAACTTTTCAGGAAACGTTGACGATCTTATAGAAGCAGCCAACTTCTTAGAAAACAATTATCAAGCCCCTACGCTTATCATTGGCCATTCGCTTGGTGGAGCTGCGGCCATTTTTGCGGCTTCTAAACTTGAATCTATAAAAGCTGTTGCAGTTATCAATTCGCCAAGTGATCCATCGCACGTTATGCATTTATTAAAGGATAGCGAACAAGAAATAACTAGAAATGGAAAAGCTAAAGTTAATTTAGGCGGTGTAGATTTCACCATAAAAAAACAATTTCTAGACGATCTAGAAAACAACACTTTAAAAGATGTTGTAAGTGATCTTAGAAAAGCATTGTTAATTTTACATTCTCCACAAGATAACACAGTTGGTATTAAAAATGCTGAAAAAATTTACATCGCCGCTCATCATCCTAAAAGCTTTGTGTCATTAGATGGCGTAGATCATTTACTTTCGAAAAAAGAAGATTCTAAGTATGTAGGTGAAGTTATTGCTGGATGGGCTTCGCGATATGTAGAAATACCTTCTGCCAAAGAAATAAGGAGTAAAAGTAAGGTTGCTGCTAGTTTAGGACAAGACGAGAAGTTTACCACCAATTTAAAAGTTGGCGATCATTATTTAATAGCAGATGAACCAAAATCTTTCGGCGGAAACAACTTCGGTCCTTCGCCTTACGAATTTTTATCTGCAGGACTTGCTGCTTGTACAGTTATGACAATACATATGTATGCGAGAAGAAAAAATTGGGATGTAGGCAATGTTTCCGTGCATATAGACTACTCAAAAGAACACGCTATAGATTGTCAAGAATGCGAAAAAGATTCTTCAAAAATTGACACTTTTAAGCGTGAAATTAAATTGGTAGGGAATCTAACCGATGAGCAAAAAACGAAATTGATGCAAATTGCAGATAAATGCCCTGTTCATAAAACGCTTCATAGCAAAACACAAATTATTACTAAACTTGTAGAATAATGCTTAAATATTAGTAGAATTCCGTTATTCATAAAAACTGCTAAGATTTTTTTAAAATCTTGTTTGTAGGATGGCGAAATCTTACCTTTAATGATTAATTAATAATCAACACAAACTAAAAAACTTTTTAAATGAAAAAATTAGGACTATTACTTACAGCTTCAGCAATGATAGCTTTTGTAGGCTGTAAAAACGAAAAAAAAGATGCTGATTCTTTAGAGGAATTAACCGAATCGGTTGAAGTGGAAGAAGTAAAGGAAGCTCCAAAAACGCTATCGGTAATGATGGAGTCTAAAAGTGGAAGTAATGCTATTGGTCAGGTTGTCTTTACTGAAGAAAATGGAGTAGTAAAAATGGACGCAAAATTTGAAGGTTTAACTGAAGGTACTCACGCCATTCATATTCACGAAAAAGCAGACTGTAGTGCAGATGATGGAACTTCAACTGGAGGTCACTGGAACCCAACTCATCAAAGACACGGTAAGTGGGGAGATGCCGAAGGCTACCATAAAGGTGATATAGGAAATATGGTTGCTGATGCTAATGGGATGGCAAAAATTTCTATGGAAACTGACGAATGGTGTATTGGATGTGATGATGAAAACAAAAACATTGTTGGGAAAGCTATTATTGTTCACGATGGTGAAGACGATTTTGTTTCACAACCAACAGGTGATGCTGGTGGACGTGTTTCTTGTGGAGGAATTATTGAATAATCCACAATAAGTCATATAAAGCAAAAAAGCATCTTGAAATATTTCAAGATGCTTTTTTTTATGGTTACTCACCATTTATCGATATCCACTTTTTCTAAACGTGAATAGCTCTGTCATCAGTCGCGGCAAGTGCAGCTTCTTTTACTGCTTCGGCATACGTTGGGTGTGCGTGACTCATTCTAGCAATATCTTCTGCACTAGCGCGGAATTCCATAGCTACTACAGCTTCAGCAATTAAATCGGCCACTCTGGCTCCTACCATATGTACACCTAATACCTCATCTGTATTTTTATCTGATAGAATTTTCACAAAACCATCAATATCACCACTAGCACGGCTTCTTCCTAAGGCACGCATTGGGAATTGCCCAGCTTTGTATTCAACTTTAGCTTCTTTTAGCTGCTCTTCTGTTTTACCTACAGAAGCAACTTCCGGCCAGGTATAAACTACACCTGGGATTAAGTTGTAATTGATATGTGGTTTTTGACCCGCTATAATTTCAGCCACTAAGGTTCCTTCTTCTGAAGCTTTATGAGCTAACATTGCACCTCTAACAACATCACCAATAGCGTAAATGTTGCTAATGTTTGTTTGAAGTTGGTCGTTTACATCTATCATCCCACGCTCAGTAACTTTTACCCCAGCGTTTTCAGCTTTTAATCCATCTGTATAAGGTTTTCTTCCTACACAAACTAAGCAGTAATCACCTTTAAAGGTAACTTCTTTATCTTTCTTATCGGTTGCAGTAATTACAACTTCTTTTCCTTTTTTAGAAACATCAGAAACTTTATGAGAAAGGTAAAACTTAACCCCTTGTTTCTTCATTGCCTTTGTAAGCTCTTTACTTTGGGCAGCATCCATTGTAGGAATAATTCTGTCCATATACTCAATAACAGAAACTTCTGCACCTAAACGTCGATAAACTTGGCCTAATTCTAGACCAATTACTCCACCACCAATCACCACTAGGTGCTTTGGCACTTCCTTTAAGCTTAATGCTTCCGTTGAAGTAATTACTCTATCTTTATCTAACTTAATAAAAGGTAGCGTTGAAGGTTTACTTCCAGTAGCAATAATTGTATTTTTTGCTTCGATGGTTTCGGTTTTCTTACCCTTAGTTATATCGATATGAGTAGCGTCTTTAAAAGATCCCATTCCCGTATAAACATCGATTTTATTTTTATCCATCAAATACACGATCCCTTTGGTAGTTTGATCTACAACAGAGGCTTTGCGCTCGATCATTTTTTTGAAATTAAGCTTAATATCGCCAGGAATTTCAATTCCGTGATCTTCGAAGTGCTTCATAGCATCTTCGTAGTGATGTGAAGAGTCTAATAAGGCTTTACTAGGAATACAGCCAACGTTAAGGCAAGTACCTCCTAATACATCGTACTTTTCTATAATTGCGGTTTTCATACCCAATTGTGCGCAACGAATTGCTGCTACATAGCCACCAGGACCAGAACCTATTACTGCTACATCATATTTTGACATCTTGTATGTGTTTTTTATTTGAAGATGCAAAGGTACAATACTGCTTAATAGTTTAAAAGTTTAGCGGTTTAAAAGTTAAAGTTTTATCATTAAAAAGTAATTGCTTTTATAATTTGACCACTCCTATAAATTTTCGCAAATTTGTGAAACAACAATAAAAAGACAATCATGGCATTTAAACCAGCAGATAAAATTCAAGATTTACAATACTTTGGAGAATTTGGAGGCGTTAACCCCTCTATATCAGATTCATCTACATACACATTTCTTTCAGCAAAAACTATGTTCGATACCTTTGAAGGAAATGCAGACGGATGCTATCTTTATTCGCGACACACGAGTCCATCAAACTTATACCTAGGGCAAGCACTTGCTGCAATGGAAGGCACAGAAACAGCAAATGTTGCTGCAAGCGGAATGGGTGCTATCACCCCTGCATTACTACAACTGTGTAAAGCTGGAGACCATATAGTTGCTAGTCGTACAATTTACGGTGGGACTTATGCATTTCTTAAAAACTTTGCACCGAGACTAAATATTGAAACTTCTTTTGTAGATATTACTAAACTTGATCAGGTTGAGGCTGCAATTACTGAAAACACTAAAGTTCTTTACTGCGAAACAGTGAGCAACCCATTGTTGGAAGTTGCCGATATTGAAGGACTATCAAAAATTGCAAAAAAACACAACCTTCAACTATTAGTAGATAACACTTTTTCACCATTAAGCCTTTCTCCAGCAAAACTAGGAGCCGATGTTGTACTTCACAGTTTAACAAAATTCATAAATGGAAGTAGTGATACCATGGGTGGCGTTACTTGTGGTACTCAAGAATTTATCGATAGTTTACGAAATGTAAACGACGGTGCAAATATGCTTCTAGGTCCTGCAATGGATAGTTTTCGTGCTGCTTCAATTTTAAAAAACCTGAGAACACTTCATATAAGAATCAAGCAACATAGCGAAAACGCTTTGTATTTGGCTGAAAAATTTGAAGCTGACGGCTTAAAAACCGTATATCCAGGTTTAAAATCGCATTCAGGACACGAGCTTTTTACTAAAATGATGAACAAAGAATACGGCTATGGTGGAATGCTAACAGTTGACGCTGGCAGCATTGATAAAGCGAATGAATTAATGGAGTTAATGCAAGAGCGCAATCTTGGTTATTTAGCTGTAAGTCTAGGATTTTATAAAACATTGTTTAGCGCTCCTGGATCTTCTACTTCTTCTGAAATTCCAGAAGACGAACAAAAAGAAATGGGGTTAAGCGATGGATTAATTCGTTTTAGCATAGGTTTAGATAACGACATTGAACGCACCTACACTATGATGCGTGAGTGTATGGTTAAAGTTGGAATATTAAAGTAAAATCTTATTTGTTTATAATTTTGAAAAGGGAACAGACAATCTGTTCCCTTTTTTAATTTGCGTAAGTTTTTTCAAAATCGTAACATTACATTCCTAAAAATAAATCACACCATGCAAAACCAAGACACTAAGCCTACCGACCCCAAAAAAGAAGACGTTGTTGAAAATTTTGAATTAAATATATGGGAGGCTTTAATACCCGTATTTGCATTAATAATAATGCTTTTCTACAATGTATCTGTAGCTTATGGTGATGATGCTCTAAGTGGAAGTAACCAGTTTATACTCTTAATGGGAGGAGCTGTGGCTGCGATTGTTGGTTTCTTCAACAAAGTTAAGTTCGACCAAATGATAGAAGAAGTGGCTTCCAACATTAAATCGACTGCTGGGGCTATTTTAATTTTATTAATGGTTGGAGCATTGGCAGGAACTTGGTTAATTAGCGGGATAATCCCAACAATGATTTATTATGGACTACAGATATTAAACCCGACTATATTCCTAGCTTCTTGTATTATAATATGTGCCATTATTTCGGTGGCAACTGGAAGTAGTTGGACAACGTCTGCAACGGTAGGTATTGCCTTGATAGGTATTGCAGATGCTATGAACATTCCACTGGGAATGACGGCTGGGGCAATTCTTTCTGGATCTTATTTTGGAGATAAAATTTCACCTTTAAGTGATACTACCAACCTAGCTCCTGCTATGGCAGGAACAGATTTGTTTACTCATATTAGATATATGCTCTATACTACCGTTCCTACATTAACTGTAACTTTAATTGTATTTATAATATTAGGATTTAATATTGATACTTCCGGAACAGCAGATACACAAGCTATTTTAACGTCTGTAGAAAAGTCTATAAACGTAAGTCCGTGGTTGTTTGTAGTTCCAATCGCAGTAATTATTATGATTGTTAAAAAAACATCTCCACTTATTGCCCTATTAATTGGTTCCTTGCTTGGAGGGGTAGCCGCATTAATTTTTCAACCAGACATTGTAGCGTCTGTTGGAGGAGGAACTTCTTTAACTTTTGAATCTGGCTATAAAGGAATAATGAACGCAATAACCGTTGACAGTTCTATTGCTACAGACAATGAATCTTTAGAAGATTTATTTTCAGCCAAAGGAATGTCTGGCATGTTAAACACAGTATGGTTAATTATTTGTGCTATGACATTTGGGGGAATTATGGATGCCATTGGTGCGTTATCCGCAATTAGTAGAGCGTTGTTGAAGTTGTTTCACACTACCTTCGGACTTTTTGCAAGTACTGTTGCAAGCTGTTTGGCTATAAACCTAACAGCAAGTGATCAATATTTAGCAATTGTTGTTCCTGGCAAAATGTATGCTCAAGCATTTAAAGATAAAGGTCTTGCACCAGAAAACTTATCTAGAACTCTCGAGGATAGTGGTACTGTAACTTCTGTATTAATCCCTTGGAATACTTGTGGTGCATACCATAGTGAAGTTTTAGGTGTGGACACGCTTCATTATGCAGGATATGCTATTTTCAACTGGCTGAGTCCATTTACTACTTTGCTTTTTGCAGCATTCAGAATTAAAATCAGACAGTTAGCTACAACAGAAACCGCTTAATTCACTCATAGCTTTTTCTTATTGTTAAAATTTTAACCTATCGACAAAACCTATCGGATTATAAATTAATCCATTGAGTATTTCTATTAAATATTAAGGTAGTTCTTATCTTTGTAAAAGAAAATTATTAACCTTAATAAACAATAAAATTATGTCATTAGTAGGAAAAAATTTCCCAAACATCGCAGTAGACGCAATGAACGAAATGGGAGATACTTTTAAGTTAAATGTACTAGAAGAAGCAAAAAAGAACAACAAAAAAGTATTACTTTTCTGGTATCCAAAAGACTTTACGTTTGTTTGCCCAACTGAGATTCACTCTTTCCAGGAAGCGCTAAAACAATTTGAAGATAAAAACACAATGGTAATTGGTGCATCTTGTGATACTCCAGAAGTACATTTTGCTTGGTTAAACACTCCAAAAGATGAAGGTGGAATTGAAGGTGTTACTTACCCATTACTTGCAGATACTAATCGTAACCTATCTAACGCTTTAGGTATTCTTGATATCAAAAACGAAAAGTTCGATGAAGAAACTGGTCTTTACACAGTAGAAGGTGATAACGTAACTTACCGTGCAACTTACCTAATCGATGAGGAAGGAAAAGTTTTCCACGAAAGTGTAAACGATATGCCACTTGGTAGAAATGTAAACGAATACCTAAGATTAGTTGATGCTTATACTCACGTTCAGAAAAATGGTGAAGTATGTCCAGCAAACTGGGAAGAAGGTAAAGAAGCAATGGTCGCTAACCGCGAAGGAGTTGCTACATATTTAAGAAATTAAGATATGGTAGTAGAGCTAAAAGATGATAGCCTGCAGCAATTTGTTTCTGAAGAAAAGAACGTGATAGTTCAATATTCTGCAGGATGGTGTGGCAATTGTAGATTGATGAAGCCAAAATTTAAAAAATTGGCGACAGAAACTGAAGGTTACAAATTCGTTATGGTAGATGCTGAGAAGTTTCCTGAAAGCAGAAAGATGGCTAATGTGAATAATTTACCAACTTTCGCAACTTTCAAAAATGGCGAATTAGTAAACCAAGTTCAAACGAATAAAGTTGAACCTTTAAAGAGTCTTATAGATGAAGTTACCGGTAATTAGACATATTCAGCGAAACAATTCATCAGAACAGATTGAAAGCTGTATTGAAGTTTTAGAATCGTTTAGCGAATACAATAGGATTACAGATGAAGAATTGGACGTTATTGGAGAGCTTATCACTAACCTATGTGGTGCAGTAGAAGTTCATAAAATGATTGAAGATGGAATGCCTGAGCGCGAAGCTGCTAATGCATTTGCACAAAAAGTAATAGGCTCTATAGACCGATAACTTTACAGTTTAGAATTCCAATTAAGGCCGTCTATATTTTTGGACGGCCTTTTCTTTTGTATATAGCATAGTAAACACACCAAATTTAACAATCGATTAAAAAACTCTTTTCTTTAAGAACTTGTTGATAGATTAACAGAAAACGAATTCTTATCTTTATCCCTCATTTAAAAGAAATACTATGGCACATATAAAATTAGGTGGAAAGGACATCGAAACAATTGGAAGTCTACCACAAGTTGGAGATTCGGCTCCAGATTTTGAATTAACTTCAGAAGATTTAAGCGCTAAGAAGTTATCAGACTACAAAGGATCCCGAGTTGTAATGAACATCTTCCCGAGTATTGATACTAACGTTTGTGCTACCTCAGTAAGAAAGTTCAACGAAAAAGCTACAGGATTAGACAACACAAAGGTGTTGTGCATTTCAAAAGACCTTCCATTCGCTCATAAGCGTTTTGTAAGTGAAGAAGAATTGAGAAACGTTAACAACCTATCAGACTTTCGCACTGGAGAGTTTGGAAAGAAATATGGAGTAGAAATGACTACTGGCGCTTTAAAAGGTCTTCTTTCAAGAGCGGTTGTTGTTGTAGATGAAAAAGGAAAAGTAATCCATAGTCAACTAGTTCCAGAAATTGGAGAAGAACCAGATTATCTTTCTGCACTAAAAACACTTTTATAATGTGGCAAACCTTTTTAGGTAAACGCCTTAAAGGAGCTGGTTATGCTATAAAAGGTGCTTGTTTATTGCTTCGCACCGAACCAAGCATCCAAGTTCAAGCTACAATAGGGGTATTAATGACTATTGCAGGTTTCTATTTTGAAATTTCCACTACGGAGTGGATGTTTCAAGTTTTTGCGATAGGATTAGTTTTAGGTTTAGAGGGGCTAAATTCAGCAATTGAAGGAATCGCAGATTTTATTCACCCTAATTTTCACACCAAAATTGGCTTTATAAAAGATATTGCTGCGGGTGCAGTATTCTTTGCCGCAATTACGGCTGTAATTATAGGGTGTATTATTTATATACCGAAATTTTAAAAATTCAGATTAATTTCCTTTATTTTAGAAGTTTATACTCGCAAAAAGTATAAACTTCTAATCCTTAATATTTAAAAACGATTTTAAAATTTGAAGTTTACTTTTTAAAAATTACAAGTTCTATATTTGTATTTTTGCAATAAAGACAACTGTTCCATTAATGGCCAAGAAAAAGAAAAAAACCACCAAGACACCTCGTAAAAAAATAAGTTTTAAGTTATCTAAACAACAGAAAATAATTTTAGGTAGCTTTTTATTTTTGTTAGGGGTTGCTCTTTTAATTTCATTTACCTCGTATTTCTTTACTTGGAAAATTGATCAAAGCGAAATTGGTATATTTAACGAACGTGAACTTCAAACAGAAAACTTATTAAATAAGTTTGGAGCTAACATAGCTCACTTTTTTATTTATGACGGTTTTGGGATAGCTGCCTATTTCCTAGCCATTCTCATTGGTCTTACAGGGATATATTACTTCTTTGATTTTGCCAAAAAACAACTGCTAAGATTCTGGTTTTGGGGATTATTATTAATGTTATGGTTCTCCGTTTTCTTCGGTTTCTTTAATGAAAAAACAACACTCTTTAGTGGAATTATTGGTTTCGAGGCAAACGATTATTTGCAAGATTACTTAGGATTAATAGGAACTATATTAGTGATGACATTTATTGCTATCATCTATTTAGTTGTTCGTCTTAAACTTACTCCTGAAAAAGTAATTGGCGCAATTAAAAAGTCTAAAAATGAGGTAATTTCAGAATTCAAATCAACCGAAACTACGCCAAAAGCGAAGATTTCTGAAGAAGGCAAAAACACAAATACTTCTAATACAGAAGAAGTGTCAGAACCCACAGAAGAGGAAACTTTTGAGGTTGTTGAAAAACCAACTCCTACTCCACCCTCACCTTCTAAAGAAAAACTTATTTTAAAATCTGAAACAGAAGGAGATGTTGAAATGGAGGTCGAACAAGCAGCTGAAGAAGAAGAGGTAGACACTTTAAGTGAAAAGCTTGTAAAAGACTATGGGGAATTCGACCCAAGATTGGAATTGAGCAAATACAGGTTTCCAACGCTTGAGTTATTACGCGACCATACTATAGGCGGAGCAATTACCATAGACCAAGAAGAACTTGAAGAAAACAAGAATAGAATTGTAGAAACGCTAAATAATTATAAAATAGGTATTGCAAATATTAAAGCTACTGTTGGACCAACTGTAACGCTTTATGAAATTGTACCTGATGCTGGAGTTCGAATTTCTAAAATTAAAAACTTAGAGGACGATATTGCTCTTTCACTTTCTGCCTTAGGAATTAGAATTATTGCTCCTATTCCAGGACGCGGTACTATAGGTATTGAAGTTCCTAATAAAAACCCTAAAATAGTTTCAATGCGTTCTGTAATTGGATCGGCAAAATTTCAAAATGCTGAAATGGAATTGCCAATTGCTTTCGGAAAGACAATTAGCAACGAAACTTTTGTAGTTGACTTAGCAAAAATGCCTCACTTGCTTATGGCAGGGGCTACAGGGCAAGGTAAATCGGTTGGACTTAACGCAATTCTTACCTCCCTTTTATATAAGAAGCATCCAGCTGAAGTAAAATTTGTATTAGTAGATCCAAAAAAGGTTGAGCTTACCCTATTCAACAAAATTGAACGTCACTTTTTAGCGAAGCTTCCAGATTCAGAAGATGCAATTATTACCGATACAACTAAGGTTATCAATACATTAAATTCACTTTGTATTGAAATGGATGCTCGTTACGATTTGCTGAAGGATGCAATGGTGCGTAACATTAAAGAGTACAATACTAAATTCAAAAACAGAAAACTAAACCCTAATGACGGGCATAGATTTTTACCGTATATCGTATTAGTAATCGATGAGTTTGCAGATTTGATTATGACTGCAGGAAAAGAAGTTGAAACTCCTATCGCTCGACTTGCCCAATTAGCTCGTGCCGTTGGAATTCACTTAATTGTAGCTACACAACGACCATCTGTAAATGTTATTACTGGTATTATTAAAGCAAACTTCCCTGCGAGAATTGCTTTTAGAGTAACAAGTAAAATAGACTCCCGTACCATTCTAGATAATTCTGGAGCCGATCAGCTTATTGGGCGTGGCGATATGTTGTACACTCAAGGTAATGAGCTAACTCGTTTACAGTGTGCATTTGTTGATACACCAGAAGTAGATGATATTACAGATTTTATCGGTTCGCAAAAAGCATTTCCAGATGCACACCTACTTCCTGAGTACGTGGGAGAGGAAGGTGGCACAACTCTTGATAATGACATAAAGGATCGCGATAAACTGTTCCGTGAAGCAGCCGAAGTTCTTGTAATTGCACAGCAAGGTTCCGCCTCATTACTACAGCGAAAGCTAAAGTTAGGGTACAACAGAGCTGGTAGAATTATAGATCAATTAGAAGCGGCTGGAATTGTTGGCCCTTTTGAAGGCAGCAAAGCACGATCAGTTTTAGTTCCAACTATTGACGCATTAAATCAATTATTAGAAAACGAAACAAAAAATATCTAAAATGAAAAAATTAAGCATTATTCTAATAGCTCTTTTTATCACTACATTCACACAAGCACAGGACGCTAAATCTTTACTTAAAGAGGTTTCTGAAAAAGTGAAAAGCTATGATAACATAGCGATAGACTTCAAATACAACTTAAACAATTCAAAAGAAAATGTAAATCAAGATACTCGTGGTGACGTAACACTTCAAGGAGATAAATACGTTTTGAATATGTTGGGGACAACTCGAATTTTTGACGGTAAGAAAATATACACTATCGTTCCTGAAGATGAAGAAGTAACTATTTCTTCTTACAACCCGAAAGATGACAAGGAAGTTACTCCTTCAAAAATGTTGACTTTTTACGAAAATGGTTACACTTATAAAATGGATATTGTTCAAAATGTAAAAGGAAGAAAAATTCAATATGTAAAGTTGATGCCAATCGACTCTAATGCGGAAATTAAAAATATTCTGTTGGGGATTGATGTACAGACAAAACACATCTACAAATTGATACAAACAGACAATCAAGGAACAAAATACACCCTTACAGTAAATTCTTTTAAGACAAACCTACCTGTTTCAAAAACCTTATTTACTTTTGACGAGGCTAAATACAAAAAAGACGGCTACTACATCAACAACCTATAAGCCCTTATAAGTGAAGATACTTGACAGGTACATATTAGTAACATTTTTGAAGACGTTTATAAGCGTCTTCATTATTTTAATGTTCATTTTTGTACTACAAACCATTTGGCTCTACATTTCCGAACTTGCAGGTAAAGACCTTGACTTTTGGATTGTAATGAAGTTTCTTTGGTTTGTATCTCCACGATTAATACCCTTAGTGCTCCCACTTACTGTTTTGGTAACTTCCTTAATGGTTTTTGGGAGTTTTGCTGAAAAGTATGAGTTTGCCGCCATGAAATCTACTGGGATTTCTCTGCAGCGAGCTATGGGAAGTGTAATAGGTTTTATAGGAATTCTTGCTATTACTGCATTTTTCTTCGCTAACAATGTTATACCTTATTCCGAATATAAATGGCAAAATTTAAGACGAAATATTTCTCAGTTTAAACCATCTATGGTTATTGCTGAAGGACAATTTAGTCAGATTGGAGATTTGTTTAACATAAAGGTGGAAAAGAAAACTGGTGACCGTGGTCAATTTTTAGAAGATGTTGTAATACATAAGAAAAATGAAGATAGACCTACGGGTAACTTTACTGTTATTATTGCAAATAAGGGTGAGTTAGCAAGTGAAGAAGGAAGTAACACACTTTCCTTAATTCTGAAGGAAGGAAACTATTACGAAGAAATTCAATCAAAAAAACCTGCCACCAAAAAGAGACAACCTTTTGCTAAAAGCTACTTTGAAGAATACTCAATAAATATTGACCTTACCGAGTTGAATGAAAAAGATATTGATAAAGACAACAATATCGACAACCAGAATATGTATAACAGTAGCGAATTAAGAGTTGAAATAGATTCGCTTTCTAAGAGTTATTCAAAGGATATTGAATCGTACACTAAAAATATGTACTACCGCAGTGGAATTGAAAAATTCAATGATATTAAGGTTGACGACTCTTCTGTTCCTCCTGCTATTAATAGCATATTAGAAATTTACAATCCTACTCATCAACATCAAATTATAAAATTAGCTTTAAACAATGCCAAAGGCACTGTTCAAGCGATAGACGCGAAAAAGGTTGAATTCAGGAACAAAACAAAGCGACTTAATAAAACAGAAATAGCCTTACACGAAAAATATGTTTTAGGATTCGCCTGTATCATTCTCTTCTTTGTAGGTGCTCCGCTTGGTGCTATTATCCGAAAAGGTGGAATGGGACTGCCGATGGTTGTAGCTATTCTGCTATTTTTAACCTATCATTTTATTGGTATTTTTGCTAAAAATAGTGCTGAAGATGGAACGATGCACCCATTTATTGCTACTTGGTTAAGTACCGCAATTATGTTCCCATTAAGCATATGGCTAACCTATAGAGCTACTACTGATCAAGGGATATTCGACTTCGATTCATTTATTCAACGGATTGGACGTTTGTTCAATCTTGTTAAGAAAAAGAAGTAGGTTTTCAACCAGTTTCGTTAGGATTCACATCATTTTTAATCCGAATAAAGAATACCTCTTTCTCATGTTTAGTTATGGGCGTTTCCATTATCTTTGCACTCACAATTTTAAGCTATGATTTCTACAAATAAAGAAAATTCCATTCAACTCAACACTATAGAAGAAGCCATTGAGGATATCCGCAAGGGTAAAATAATTATTGTTGTTGATGATGAGAACAGAGAAAATGAAGGTGATTTTATTGCCGCTGCCGAAATGGTATCGCCAGAAATGATAAATTTTATGGCCACTCACGGTAGAGGGCTTATTTGCGCATCTTTAACTGAAGAAAGATGTAACGAACTTGAATTGAACATGATGGTTGAAAACAACACTGTTTTGCATCATACTCAATTTACAGTATCTGTAGATTTAATTGGCCATGGTTGTACTACAGGAATTTCGGTTCACGACAGAGCAAAAACCATCAAAGCTTTAGTAGATGAAAATACTAAGAGTCACGATTTAGGTAGGCCCGGACATATTTTTCCATTACGCGCTAAAGAAGGTGGTGTATTAAGAAGAACAGGTCACACCGAAGCTGCTATAGATTTAGCTAGACTTGCTGGCTTAAAACCTGCAGGGATTTTAGTTGAAATCTTAAATGAAGATGGTACAATGGCAAGACTTCCTCAACTTATGGAAGTTGCTAAAAAATTTGACTTAAAACTTATTTCTATTGAAGATTTAGTGAAGTACCGAATGGAACACGATTCTTTAATTGAGAAAAAAGAAGATTTTAAAATCAATACTAAGTTTGGAGAATTTAGACTTAGAGCTTACAAACAAACAACAAACGATCAAATACATATTGCACTTACCAAAGGAAACTGGAAAGAAAACGAACCTGTTTTGGTTAGAGTAAATGCTACCTTAGTTAACAGTGATATTCTAGGAACCTTAACCAACAATGCAGAGCAGAAATTGGATGACATGTTTAACGTGATTAACAAGGAAGGGAAAGGTGCTATTGTATTTATCAATCAGCAAAGCCAATCTTTAAACCTTTTAAGCCGTTTGAAGGATTTAAAAGAAAAACAAAAGCCAAATGAAATTGCTAAAGCTCCAAGAATTGAAATGGACAACAAAGATTTCGGAATTGGCGCACAGATTCTTCATGATTTAGGTATTCATAAAATTCGTTTGATTTCAAATAGCGAACAAACGAAACGTGTAGGAATGATTGGTTACGGTTTAGAAATCAAAGAATACGTTTCATACTAAACCTTTCATTTACATGAAACCAACAAATAGAGCTGTCCACCTATTTTAAAGTTCGTTTTCATTAAATTACTTCAAAATAAAGTTTTCAGAGTATTCAAAACATTTTAAAGGCATTTTGTATTTTAGCCAAAACACCAATTAATAATGGATTTAGACTTCAATAAAAACGAAGACCACAATAAACTACTGGTTTCAGATTTAAAAAATAAACTTGCCAAAGTTAAGCTTGGTGGGGGTAAAAAAAGAATAGAAAAACAACACGCTCAAGGTAAGTTGACTGCCCGCGAACGTATTGATTACCTCCTAGACCAAAACAGCCCAAGTATAGAAATTGGTGCATTTGTTGGTGATGAAATGTACGAGGAATACGGCGGCGCACCAAGTGCTGGAGTAGTTGTGAAAATTGGTTATGTAAAGAAAAAACAATGTATAGTTGTTGCCAATGATGCAACTGTAAAAGCTGGAGCTTGGTTCCCTATTACAGCTAAGAAAAACTTACGCGCACAAGAAATTGCAATAGAAAACAGACTTCCTATCATTTACTTAGTGGATAGTGCAGGAGTATTCCTACCAATGCAAGATGAAATTTTTCCAGACAAAGAGCATTTCGGCCGTATATTTAGAAACAATGCAGTAATGAGTAGCATGGGTATTACTCAAATTTCTGCTGTTATGGGAAGTTGCGTTGCTGGTGGTGCTTACCTTCCAATTATGAGTGATGAAGCTTTAATCGTGGATAAAACAGGTAGTATCTTTTTGGCAGGAAGTTATCTTGTAAAAGCTGCTATAGGCGAAAGCATCGATAACGAAACTTTGGGTGGTGCTACTACTCACTGTGAAATTAGTGGAGTTACAGATTACAAGATGAAAGATGATAAAGAAGCTTTAGACACTATTAAAAATATTATGTCTAAAATTGGTTCTTTTGAAAAAGCTGGATTTAATCGCGAAAAAGCTGTAAAACCAAAAGAAAACCCTCAAGATATATACGGTATTTTACCTAAGTCTAGAAGTGAACAATACGATATGCGTGAAATCATTAAACGTCTTGTAGACGATAGTGAATTTCAAGAATACAAAGAAGGCTACGGACAAACCATCTTAACCGGATACGCAAGAATTGATGGTTGGGCAGTAGGTATAGTGGCTAACCAACGAACTTTGGTGAAAACTACAAAAGCTAAAACTAAACCTAGCGAAATGCAGTTTGGTGGAGTTATATATAGTGATAGTGCAGATAAAGCAACTCGTTTTATCGCTAACTGCAACCAAAAGAAAATTCCATTAGTTTTCTTACAAGACGTAACAGGATTTATGGTTGGTAGTAAAAGCGAACATGGCGGAATTATTAAAGATGGCGCCAAAATGGTTAATGCTGTAAGTAACAGTGTTGTTCCTAAGTTTACCATAGTAATAGGAAATAGTTACGGTGCAGGAAACTACGCCATGTGTGGAAAAGCTTACGACCCTCGATTAATTGTTGCTTGGCCTAGTGCTGAATTAGCAGTAATGAGTGGTAATAGTGCAGCAAAAGTACTTTTACAAATTGAAACCGCTTCACTAAAAAAACAAGGAAAAGAAATTACAGAAGAAGTAGAAAAAGAGCTTTACGATAAAATAAAAGCGCGTTACGACAAGCAAATTTCTCCTTATTACGCAGCTGCGAGATTGTGGACAGATGCTGTAATCGATCCTTTAGATACAAGAAAATGGATTTCTATGGGAATTGAAGCAGCAGACCACTCACCTATTACAAAACCATTTAATCTTGGAGTTCTTCAAGTGTAAAAGTCTAGTTTAATTACAGTAATAAACTTTACAAACATTATGGCTCCGATTCGTAAAAAACTGAATCGGAGTCTTTTATTTATATAAATAACAGCCAAGTGAACTTTTATCCTTTAATTTAAAGAATCTTAATAGATAATCTCACACCAAAAACATGCTTGCATTTTGTATATTTGCAACTTAAATTTTTTGAACCTATGAATTTCAAGGCACTACAAGCTATTTCACCTATAGACGGTAGATATACCAATCAAACATCTAGTCTTATTCCTTATTTCTCAGAAGAGGCGCTGATTCGTTATCGCGTACTTATTGAAATTGAATATTTTATCGCGTTAGTTGAATTAGATCTACCGCAACTAAAAGATTTTGATAGATCTCTTTTTAATAAACTTCGTGCCCTTTATAAAGATTTTTCGGTTGAAGATGCCCTAAAAATTAAGGAGACAGAGAAAGTAACAAACCACGATGTAAAAGCTGTTGAATATTTTATAAAAGAAAAATTTGATAATCTAAACCTTCAAGAATATAAAGAGTTTATTCATTTTGGACTAACCTCTCAAGATATAAACAACACTGCTATTCCGCTTTCTATTAAAGATGCGATTGTAGAGGCCTATACTCCACTTTTAAATGAATTGTTAGACAACCTTAAAAAACTAGCTAAAGAATGGGCAGATGTGCCTATGCTTGCCCGGACTCATGGACAAGCAGCTTCACCTACTCGCTTAGGAAAAGAACTAGATGTTTTTGTTGTTCGAATTGAAGAGCAGTTCGAAATTCTAAAGAATATTAAAAACGCCGCTAAATTTGGTGGTGCTACAGGAAATTACAATGCTCATAAAGTAGCATACCCAAATACAGATTGGCTTTCTTTTGGAAAAAAATTGGTTCAAGATACTCTTGGCTTACACCATTCTTTCCCAACCACTCAAATTGAGCACTATGACCATATGGCTGGGCTATTTGATTGTTTAAAGCGAATTAATACCATAATTATCGATTTGGACAGAGACATCTGGACTTATGTATCTATGGATTACTTCAAACAAAAAATTAAAGAAGGTGAAGTGGGAAGTAGCGCAATGCCACATAAAGTAAACCCAATCGATTTTGAAAATAGCGAAGGAAACTTAGGAATTGCAAACGCAATTTTTGAACACCTTGCAGCTAAATTACCTGTTAGTAGACTTCAGCGTGACTTGACCGACAGCACTGTGTTGCGCAATGTTGGCGTTCCTTTAGGACATACTTTTATCGCATTTAAATCTACACTTAAGGGTCTAAATAAGTTATTACTGAACGAACCTAAGTTTAAACAGGATTTAGAAAACAATTGGGCTGTAGTAGCTGAAGCGATTCAAACAATTTTAAGACGTGAGGGGTACCCCAACCCTTATGAGGCATTAAAAGGATTGACACGTACCAACGAACAAATAAATAAAGATTCTATGGCCAACTTTATAGAAACCTTAGATGTTCCTGAAAGCGTTAAAGAAGAGATGAGACAAATTACTCCAAGTAACTATACTGGAATTTAATATTCTACTTATAAAAGTAAAAAGGCTTCATCACAATTGCGATGAAGCCTTTTTAGCTTTATCAACCTACTGAAAATTAGTCTTTAAATATTTCACCTAAACCGCTAAACTTCGAAAAGTCTAAATCATTTTTATCAGCTCCTTTCACAAGTTTAAAAATTTCATCCGGACGCATATCATCCCCTAGAATTCTCAAAACCGCAAATCCACGATTGTCGTCGCTTGCAAAAACAATTAATTCATTAATAGCATCTTCTTCCCCAGTAAATTTTATAGTTGCATCCCACTGATCGTTATTAAATCTCGCAAGCTCCTTATATTGATCTTGGCGAAGAATTTGTTTAACCTCAATACGTTCACTTTCATAATTTACAGAATCACCACTAGATAAGGGATACGCTACAATATTTACTTTCTTAATTGTACTTAAAGTCTTTTTCTCTTCATCGGTAAAAGTGTTCTCCTTTCCTTGTAATAAACTTGCTGCAAGATCCATCTTTACAAAAAGTTCATCGTCTTGCTTTTCTACAAAGTATTTCTGAAGTGATTTTTCCGAGCACGAAACCAGAGTTAAGGCAACCAAAATTATAGATAGTGAATATTTAAGATATTTCATATTATTGTTTTTTAGCTTTATCAAGATCTTTCAATAATTCACTTCCAGGAACTTTTAAATCCTGCGTAAGTTTTGAAATTCTTTTTAAATCGATATTTCCAGTTATACTCATAATTACAGTAGTAGGTTTGCCATCTACCACTCCGTCAAGGTTCATTAGAAGTTCGCTAACATAGTTTTCATTTTGTCCTTCTTTGCTATAGAATTTCACATTTGTTCCTTCATCTTTTACACGCATAAGCTCACCTAGATTTTTTGAGCTACTTATGTACTTCGCAACAGTTTCATTCATCTTTTTTGCCGTTGCTGGATTTTCGGTGGTATAGATTTTAATATAGTCTAAATCGTTAACCATTTTTAAATACGCCTGAGCTTCTGGATCGCTTGAGTCTAAATCCATTTTACTCAATAATTTAAACATGTTTTTAGTTACAATTACAGATGTAACATTTTTCTCATCCTCTAAAAAGTCGAATGCATTTTGAGCTCCCGAAATAAATGGCGCAATAACTAGCGCTATTAATATTGCTGTTTTTTTCATAGTATATTTATTTTCGATTGTTGTTTCAAATTGTTTATCGTTTATTCAAATACTTTATCTTTTGCATTGCCAAATTGATTTACTAACGTAAGTCGCTCTGCGCCTTTATTAAGATTTTGTGAAAGAAGCAACATTGCTTTTTTACTCTCTTCAAAAGCAGCTAAAGCTTCTTTTTCTTCAGGTGTTAACTCATTGGATTGAGAAAAATAAACTCCTCCAACCAAAAAGGATAAAACCAATATTGCTACAGCTATATATTTCAAGTTTGTAAATGCCGCTGTTTCAGGTTTTGGCAAATTAATCTCTTGCTGAAAACGCTCCTTATGAGCTGCCTCTATACCTACAAAAATCGGTTTGTATTGAAGCAAATGTGTTGGCACATTTTCATTGAGAAAATAATCTCTAAGAATTTTCTCATCTTTTAAATTTGTTTCACCTTCAAAATAGGCATCAAGTAACTGTTCTATCTTAGCCAATTCCATAGTTATATTTTTTAATCATCAAATTTCTAACCTTTTTTCGAGCTCGGGATAATGCTACCCTAATTGCTGTTTCGTTGCTGTCCAATATCTTCGCTATTTCTGAAAATTCAAGTTGCTCAACATCGCGTAACTGAATAACAATTCGCTCTTGTTCTGGTAGATCTTCAAGAATTTTCAAAACCATAGCTACACCTTCATTTGCTTCTAAGTTACGCTCAATATTTCCACTTGTAGGAAAATTGGTGTGCACTAACTTCAAATTTGAAGCTTGTTTCGACTTCAACCTATCCAAACAAAAATTCTTTGTCATCGTCATTGCGAAAGCCTCAACATTGCCATAATTTTTAATATTTGTCTTTGCTTTCCACAATTTTAAATACACTTCTTGTACCGCATCTTCAGCTTCATCATTAGAAATCAAAATTCTTTTAGCTAAGCGATAGAGCTTATCCTTAAAAGGGGAAACGATTTCTAAAAATTCTACCTGATTCATAATCTACGCTTAGTATTTTGGTGCTCTATTTAAAAGACGAGTCAATTGAAAAAATGTTACTTTAATTTAATGATGATTTATTAAAACATTACATACCATTTTATAAACATCGGTCCTAAATGTTTATTTTTATCATTACAATATAATTCTTAATTTATTAGTTTTTATAACACTACGCCTATAAACCTTTTTTATGAAAATAAAACATTTTGCTGCAGTCCTAATGAGTTCGTTTCTTTTAGCTTCCTGTTTTAAGGATATGGATGATACCTTACAAACGGCTACTACGCTAGATATTCAAAATTTTGTATATCGTGGACTTAATTATTACTACCTCTATAAAGAGGATACACCAGAATTAGCGAATGACGCCTTTGCAAATAATGCTGAGAAAAATAATTTTTTAAAAACCTACGACTCTCCTGAATCTCTGTTCGCCTATTTAAAATCGTCGCAAGATCGATTCAGTAATCTATTTGATGACTACAATGTTATCGAAAATGCTTTAAACGGAATTTCCTTGAGCAATGGTATGGAATACGGCTTAGTTTATTATCCCGATGACAGCAACAATGTATTTGGATATGTACGTTATGTTCTTCCTAATACGGATGCCGAAGACAAGGAGTTAACGAGAGGAGATATCTTCACAACAATTGATGGACAACAACTAAATGACAACAACTACCAAGAATTATTATCAAGTGAAAGTTATACCATTGGCTTAGCAACTTATAATGGAACCGAATTTTTACCAACCGGAGAAACTGTTCAATTAACAAAAAACCAATACACTGAAAACCCAGTACATATAGCAAAAACCTTAGACGTTAATGGGCGCAAAATTGGTTATTTAATGTATAATTCGTTTACAAGGAATTATGATGTAGAACTTAATAATGCTTTTGGTGAATTTCAAGCCGAAGGAGTTACCGATTTAGTTTTAGACTTACGTTACAACGGTGGTGGATCTGTAGAAACTGCAACAGATCTAGCTAGCATGATTACAGGTCAATTTAACGGTGAATTGTTTTATCAGGAGTTCTGGAATGAAGACAGACAAGAAGAAAGAGCTGAAAATGGCTTATTCGACAACCAAATCAGTAATGGCTCTAGTACTAATAGTTTAAATCTAAACAAAGTGTATATCCTTACAACGAAACGTTCTGCTTCGGCAAGTGAATTGGTTTTAAACGGACTTGATCCATATATAAACACTGTACAAATTGGCGATACTACTACTGGAAAATTCCAAGCTTCGTTTTTACTTTACGACGCTCCGGCGCCCAGCTTTAGTAAACAACTTTCAGACCCTAGCCATACGTATTGCATGCTTCCACTAGTGTTTAAAACTGCAAATAAAAACGGCCATACCGACTTTATAGATGGATTGGCTCCAGATATTTATTTAAAAGAAAATTATTTAAATCTAGGGCAACTTGGCGATATTGATGAACCTTTATTAGCCCAAGCATTGCAAGATATAGCAGGAAGACCTGCGCCACTTCAAAAAAATGAGATTGAATTAAATGAATTTACCGATGGGAATGTTTGCTCACCTATGTATGGTAAGATGATTGGAAATTAAAATTATAGATGTAGTAATGTAATAAATCCCTCTTAAATTAAGAGGGATTTATTTTTTCATGTATTTAAATACATTAAACATTTATCGAGTTGGGGGTTCTGCTTGATAAGCGAATCAATCCACAATTTTAATTCCTCAATTTCATAAGGAAGTAAACGGGTTAACGCTTTTTTCAATTCTTTGCAGAACAAATTGACATCAAAACTGACTTTTGCAAGTACAGCTTTGGTATAATCAAACATTGCTCTTGCCATAGCTAATTAAAATTTAATAAATTAGATTAGGTAGAAGTTTAATCAATACGCGAAGGGTTTATTTTTAAATTCAAACTAAATATAAGAATTATAAGTCATCTAAAATTGTTTCTATAGGAGATTAACACTGTTAAAGATTTGTTAACTCAAAATTACCAAGGCTAACCCTTTACTATTCGGGAGATTAAATCATTTTACTTTTAGCGTCCACTCAAATTCAAATATAGAAACCGTATCTCCCTTCGAGTCTTTTCCTTCAGATTTCATCCAAATAGTTTGACCATCACCTGTAGCAATCGTTTTTTTAATTGCGTCATCTATTTTATCCCCATCATTACAATGAAACATAATTCTACCCTTTGCTTTCTTGGTGAAAGTAGCTTTATTATTTAGCACTAACATAGAAATCCCTTTGTTGCTTTTTTTAATTTTATCCATCACCATTGCTCCAGTACTCAATTCGGCAGCTATACCTTGAACAGCCCAAAACATTGAATTAAAGGGATTTTGATTTATCCATCGGTGTTTTACAGAGGTGACACATGTAGTATCTGTAATCGATTTTACTCGTACACCTGTAAAGTAAGCAGAAGGAAGCTTGAATAATAAAAATGAATTGATTTTACTCGGACTTAGTTTCATCAGAAGAATATTTTACACGAATATATTGATAAAAATAGTTTTATAGTTCTGTAAAATTAAAAACAAGTTTTTTATCCGTTGAAAATATCGTGTAGATCTATTTATTGCTATCTATGAATTTTACCACCTTACTTCAATTATTCTATTTAAGTTACTTTATCTCCTCAACATTTGATGAACACCTAGAAACACAAGCTTCAAGGCAACTATAATATTTCAAAACCCTAATATCCACCAACATAATTAATTTATTTAAACGTTTAAAAATCACATCCACTACTGTTAAAAAAATGTTAATTATAGTACTATGCGTAACATACTACTGTCTTTTAGACATATATTTGCATAAGACAATGTCAAGCTATGGAAACTACAATAACAGAAAATCAAAAAAATACGAGTGTTTTTATACACCTATCAACATTTTTAAAATACTTTTTCCCTTTTGCGAACTTTATAGCTCCTTTATTAATATGGACTTTTAATAAGGAACAAGCGTTTATAGATGATCATGGTAAACAAGCCATCAATTTTCAGTTAAGCACTTTATTATATACTATACTAATAGGACTTTTATGTCTGCCTTTAATTATAATCTTTGCTTCAGATATTATTTCGTTAGCAGAAAGCATCAATCTTAATGACGGCATGTTTTCCATCAACAACATTCAAAATTTATCTGGATATCTCTTATTGGTTAGCCTTGTAATAATAATGTTTCTGGCATTATTCGTTTTTGAAATTTACGCTGTAATCAACGCTTCTATTCACGCTTCACGCGGACAATTATATAAGTACCCACTTAACATTCCATTTATAAAAACTAACAGCCAAAAAATACATCAAGATGAGCACAATAGTTAATTTTCTTTTGGCTGCTACGATTCTATTTTTGGGAATTAGTACGCCAATACATAAGGAGTATGATGTGGCTTTGACTAATCAACAATGCCAAGAACAAACAAGCGCACTCCCCTATTCAATAATCATCAATAACGAACATGAGTTACACAAAACAAATAATTAAGAAATGAAAATCGAAAACACAAAAGCGCAGATGCGAAAAGGGGTTTTGGAGTTTTGTATCCTATCCATCCTAAAGGACGGCGAGGCCTATACTTCAGATATTCTTGAAACCTTAAAAGACGCAAAAATGCTTGTCGTGGAAGGTACAATATATCCGCTGCTCACAAGGCTTAAAAATGCTGGATTACTTGCTTATCGCTGGGAAGAATCTACCGGCGGACCACCACGTAAGTATTATAGCCTTACCGAAAAAGGTAAATTATTTTTAACCGAATTGAGCAACACCTGGAGCGAACTGCAACAGGCCGTAACCATAGTAACCAGCGAAAAAAACAAAAAATGAACAAGACAGTAAACATAAATTTGGCAGGCACTTCTTTTTATATAGATGAAGATGCCTTTGAGAAGCTTTCACGCTACCTAGACGCCATTAGAAAGTCGCTAAAAGGTGCTGATGGAAGAGAAGAAATAATGCAGGATATTGAAGCACGTATCGGAGAACTTTTCCTTGAAAAAGTCAAGAATCAAACTCAGGTTATTACGCAACAAACGCTAGATGAAGTAATTGCTATTATGGGACAGCCTGAAGATTATGAGGTTGACGATGAGATATTTGAAGATGCAAATTCCGATGCTTCATACAGCAATAGCAATACACGCAAACAACTATTTCGAGATATAGACAATAAGTTTATATCGGGGGTATCCTCAGGTATAGGTCATTATATAGGAATAGACCCTATATGGATTAGACTACTGTGGGTTCTGTTGGTGGTTGCAGGCTTAGGATCTCCAATATTAGTATATATTTTATTGTGGATATTAGTTCCTGCGGCGGTCACAACGTCTGATAAGCTGAAAATGAAAGGCGAGCCAGTGAACATTTCGAACATCGAAAGAAAGTTTAAAGAGGGTTTTGATAATGTGACAGATCGCGTAAAAAACGTCGATTACGACAAATATGGAAATAAGATAAAAACAGGTACCACGGGTTTCTTCGATTCCTTGGGAAACGTATTCGTCGGTCTTTTTAAAGTATTCGTAAAGTTTATCGGAATTATGATAATCATAATTTCATTATTCACACTTATCAGCTTAATAATTGGATTTTTTACCTTCGGGTCTATCGATTATTGGGGTAATAATGAAATAACGGAATACATTACAATGGTCGACACTACAAATGGATTAATGTGGCTAGTAGCACTATTATCATTACTCGCTATAGGGATACCGTTTTTTGCACTCTTTGTTTTGGGATTAAAGTTGTTGATAAGCAACTTAAAATCCATGAATTCAACAGTTAAAATACTACTTATTGTAGTTTGGGCATTGTCGATAATTGGATTGGCAGTAATCGGCATCAAGCAGGCAACCGAAAAAGCGTATGATGGTAATTTTATTCAAGAGCAAGCCCTATTAATTAAAACAGACGATACCTTACAGATATCAATGCGAGCTAATAAAGCTTTCAGTTATGAAGTTAGGCAGGATAGCGATTGGGAATTAAAGTACGATGAGAATGAGAAGCAGATTATCTATTCGACTGATATTTCTTTAAACATTAAAACTTCAAAAGATACAATTGGTAAAATAGTTATCGAAAAAGCTGCAGAAGGTAGTAATCACCTGAATGCAAAAAAGCGAGCCGAAGCCATTTCATATAATTATACTGTTGAAAATAACACTTTAATTCTTGATGGTTATTTTACTACAGATACGGCAAATAAATTTCGTGATCAAGAAATTGATATAACTATTTATCTACCTGAAGGAACTGTAATAAATCCAGATGAAACAATTCATTCTTACATAAAATACAATACAGAGTTAAACGAGATAAAACAATGGAGTAATGATGAACATTATTTCAGAGTATTAAAAGATTCATTTGAATGCTTGGACTGTCAATCACTTGAAGAATCTAAGAATGCTACCGATTCAACTAAAATCATAAATATTGAAATGGACTCTGTTTCAGCCCCTAAAAAGAACTGGGAGGAAGAGGTAAAAGAAGATTTCAAAAACATTTAACAGTCTAATACAACGTCTATTTCTTATTTAAACAATTAAACTAATCAATTATGAAAATATCAAAAATAATCACCCTTTTTGGAATTGCAGTGCTATTAAGCGCATGTAATTTTAATATCGATATTGGTGAAAAAGGAAATGGAAATATTGTAACTAAAGAACGTAGTGTTTCAGAAAATTTTGAAGAAGTTCGCGGCAGCGCTGGCTTGGATGTTTACCTTACTGAAGGTAGTGAATACAAAATTGTAGTAGAAGCCGATGAAAATCTTCATCAGTATATTGAAACCGATATTGAAAATGGAAAACTTCACATTACCACTTCAGAAAATATCAGAAGTTCTAAAGCTAAAAAAGTATACGTTACTTTTAAAGAGTTAAATACTATTGAAGCTAGCAGCGGTGCAAATGTAGTTGGAAATTCCGTTATTAAAAGTCAAAACCTCACCTTAAAAAGCAGTAGTGGCGCCGACTTAAATGTAGAAGTATTCGCTCAGGAGGTAAATGCTAAAACTAGTAGTGGAGCAGATATGGAAGTTTCCGGAAAAGCTTCCTTCTTAAATGCTGATGCTTCTAGCGGCAGTGAATTGAATGCGAAGAAACTATTAGTAATTAACTGTGAAGCTGAAGCGTCAAGCGGCGCTGAAGTAATTGTTAATGTTCGAGAAAATTTAAAAACGAATGTAAGTAGCGGAGGTGAAATTAACTACCACGGCAACCCATCTTCAATAGAAAGTAATAAAAGTTATTCAGGTAGTGTGAAAAAGATATAAGAATTGGAAAACAACACATTATAATCAAAAACCTAACATTTTCATAAGAATTTGTTAGGTTTTTAAAATTTAATACAATTTTAAGCGTTCATTATTCATAAAAATCGAAATTTGCAAAAACGATAATTATGAAAAAACTCCTTTTAATATTAGCGGTAGTAACATTATTTTCTTGTAATTCTGATGATGATGCAGGGAACGTAAAAACAGATGAATTTGAAAACATTAAAACCACGCTTCCGCAAGGAAAATGGAAAATAACTAAAATGGTAGACGGCACCTCAGATCACACGTCCGATTTCCAAAGTTTTTCATTTACATTTAATGAAGATGGTACCGTAACCGCTAAAAATGATATTTTAACCGAGCCAGGAACTTGGGCATATCAAAGCTCATCTAACAGTGGGGAAGAGTTGGTGCTTCAGTTCAGTGAAATGGAACCTTTTGACGAATTAAATGACGACTGGGATATTGTTTCGGTGAGTAATGTAAAAATAGAACTTTCAGATATAAGTGGTGGGGATGGAGATACTGAACTCTTAACTTTTACTAAAATTTAAATAGTTTGCTTATCATTATAAATAAAAATGCCGCAACATTTGCGGCATTTTTATATTAATCTATTCTGTAAATTACTCTGCAGTAACTTCAGATTCTGTTTCAATTGTTGCAAGATAACGTTCTGCATCTAACGCGGCCATACAACCAGTTCCAGCAGCTGTTACTGCTTGGCGATAGTCTTTATCTTGTACATCTCCACTGGCAAAAACTCCAGGGATATTTGTCTTAGTAGTTTTTCCTTTAGTGATGATGTAACCCGTCTCATCCATATCAATTTGTCCTTTAAATATGTCGGTGTTAGGTTTATGTCCGATTGCAATAAACAAACCTGTAATTTCTATATCAGATTTCTCTCCTGTTTGATTATTTACTATTCTTAATCCCTCAACCACAGAATCTCCTAGTACCTCGTCTACTTCAGTATTATATAGTACTTCAAGGTTTTTAGTGTTGTTTACCCTGTGTTGCATCGCTTTTGAAGCACGCATATAGTCCTTGCGAACAAGCATTGTAACTTTATTACAAATATTAGATAAGTAAGTAGCTTCTTCAGCAGCAGTATCACCAGCTCCTACAATTGCAACGTCTTGTCCTTTGTAGAAAAACCCATCACAAACTGCGCAAGCAGATACTCCACCCCCGCGTAATTTTTGTTCACTTGGAAGACCTAAATATTTAGCTGTAGCACCAGTTGAAATAATAACTGTTTCTGCTTCTAATTGAGTGCTATTATCTACAGTAATTTTATGAATTCCTCCAACTTTATCACTAAACTCTACGTTAGTAACCATTCCAATTCTAACTTCAGTTCCAAAACGCTCAGCTTGTTGTTGTAGCTGCACCATCATAGTAGGTCCATCAATACCTTCAGGATATCCTGGGAAGTTATCAACTTCTGTAGTTGTAGTTAGCTGTCCACCTGGTTCCATCCCAGTGTAAACAACAGGTTTCAAGTCTGCGCGTGCAGCATAAATCGCTGCCGTATAACCTGCCGGCCCAGACCCAATGATAAGGCATTTAATTCTTTCAATAGTTTCGCTCATGATATTCTCTTCAATAATTTTCGAACGGTAAAAATAGCAACTTTTAAAGGAAAAGACGTTTAATTTTTATTAAGATTTGTTATCTGAGTATTGGAAACTACTATTGTGCCTGAAATAAAATGACATTAAAACTCCTTTTCAATTTAAAAAGGTTGAATTAGGTTGAGTGTTTTACGGAATTTAAACCTCCCCTCTTGTAAAGATTTGGATTTTGGGTATTTTTGTGCTCTAATTATCGAGATGTAGCGCAGTCTGGTAGCGTACACGTCTGGGGGGCGTGGGGTCGCAGGTTCAAATCCTGTCATCTCGACAAGAAAAAACACCAAATAACACCAAAACCCTGTAAATCATATGGTTTACAGGGTTTTTAGGTTTTCGAATTCATAGCAGAAAGTATTACAATTCACCCTTTCTGACAAATTGGTAGTAATTACTTTTTTTCCCATCGATGATTCTTTCATCGTACAGCAATTCAAAATTATTTTCATCAAAAATTTCAAAAAAAACATCCCAAGAAATATTGTTTAAAAATTCTTTATTCTCGTGAAAATTGATTCTTAACATTTGCCCTGCCATAGACTTATTAGGTATTCCTTCTGTCATAGCAGGCACACCTTCTCGCTCTTCAACCCAATTTCTAATGGTTGTATGGTTGTCGGTTGTTTTTAATTGTTCTGAATTCATAATTTATGTATTTTAAAATATCTCAATCATATTGTCGATTGTCTGAGCTATTGGTAACGTCAGCCTGAATCATGATTACCTTGCCGATTTTAATTTTTAAGGTTAATAAAACTTCTTATCATAAAGTTAGCACTAATATAAAAATACTAACAATCATGTAATTACTAATTCTCAAAGGTTTAACAGAATTAAAGATTATTGGTTTTTAAAATTACCATATCTACGATAGTCAGGTAGTTATTAAAATTCGAATAATTTAAGAAGCAAATTACTAGAATCCAAACCCTTGTATTTGGAGTTGGCTTTACTAAAAATTGAAGCTAATTCACAAAATTTAATTGGTTTACAGTAGCCATGTTTTAATTATTTCCCAATACCTAATGTTTCAAATTTTGAAATAGGAGAATGTTTTGGGTTTCGAAAAAATAAAAATTGGATTGGATTAAATCTGTGCAAGCGAAAAGTGACCTTGCATTTAAGAAATATTTAAATTTATAAAACCCTAAACACGAAAACCATTGTCTCTTATTTTTTAAGGGCAAATCAAAAATTTAAGAAAGAGTTTAATAGTATATTTTGGTCAGCCTACACATATTGATTAACTTATAGACTCTAAATTCGTTTGCCTAATTATTTAAAAATAAATCTATGAAAAATGAAAATTGGCCTAAATTATCTTTTGATAAAGGAAAAGAAACCTATGAGACACTTCACTTATGGACCCAGATAATAGGAAAAATTAAATTGGAACTCAACCCTTGGATAAATCATTCTTGGCACACCACTCTAGAAATTACAACTCACGGCCTAACTAGCGGGCCTATTTTTGCCGAAAACAAACAAATTGAGATAAGTCTAAATTTTTTAGAACATCAGTTAACTATAGTTTCCAGTGAAAATGAAAAGAAAAGTTTTGACCTAAAAACTCTTAAAGTTTCTAGTTGTTACAATGAGCTTATAAACTATCTGAACGATATTGAAATTGACGTTAAAATAAACACCCTTCCCAACGAAATGGAAGACCCGCTTCATTTCCACGAAAACCATGGTGGCACTTATAATGAAGAAGTTGCTATCAATTTGCATATGGCCTTGTTGAAAGTGAACCGAGTTTTTTATGAGTATCGCTCACAATTTTTAGGCAAAAGCAGTGAAGTAATGTTTTTTTGGGGCAGTTTTGATTTAGTGGTTTCACGATTCTCAGGGAAAGAAGCGCCTTTACATCCTGGAGGTTTTCCTAATCTCCCAGATTGGGTAACACAGGAGGCATATTCACACGAAATAATGAACTGCGGGTTTTGGCCTGGCAGCGAAGGAACCCCATTTGCTGCGTTTTACAGCTATATCTATCCTGCACCAGATGGTTTTAAGGAAGCTACTTTGAAACCTAACAGCGCGTACTTTCATAAGGAACTTGGAGAGTTTATTTTAAAATATGAAGACGTTCAAAAAGCAGACAACCCCTCAGAAGTATTAATGGAATTTCTTCAAAGCAGTTATAACACCGCTGCCAATCTCGCTAAATGGGATAAGGAGAAGTTACAATTTAACTTGAAGAAAAATTAATCTCTTGTAGAAAAGATAAAGACTATTTACTATCCTAATTCTTAGATGGTAAATATATCGGTTACACGAAAACAATATTGAAAGATCGATTTTACATCTAAAACGAAACAAAAAATATGGATATAAATGTTCTTTATGTTTTTGATATGATTGGAACGGCTGCGTTCGCTCTCTCTGCGGTTATACCAGCTATACGAAAGGATATGGATCTTTTTGGAATATTTACAATTGCCTTTGTAACCGCAATTGGAGGTGGAACTTTAAGAGATTTACTCATTAGCGCTCCTATTGTCTGGCTACACAATATGACTTATGTTTATATTATTATTGGGACGGTAATTCTCGCGGTAATTTTCAGAAATAGATTGATTTATATGAGTGAATCTATTGCCTTTTTTGACACTATTGGCCTTTCTGCATTTACGCTAATTGGTATTGAAAAAGCAATGGACGCGGGTTACTCTGTACTTATATGTATTGCCATTGGAACAATGACGGCGTGTTTTGGTGGGGTTATTCGAGATACGTTTTTGAATAAAATTCCTGTAATTTTTGTAAAAGAAATTTATGCAACTGCAAGTATTGCCGGAGGAATTGTGTTTTTTTCACTTTTAAACGTACTTCCCAATACTTATGTATATGTAATTACTGGGTTGGTAGTTTTTGTAATCCGTAGTCTTTCAAAAAGATATCACATAACCTTACCTACAGTACAACTAAAAAAATAGCCTAATCAATAAAAGATAGAATTATGAAAACTGAATATACCAACATTCCTTTAGTAAAAAACGAAGAGAAAAAACGCTTTGAAATTGAGATTGACGGGCACTTTGCTTTTATCGATTATAAAGAACCTGGTGACAAAATCGCATTAATACACACTGAAACCGATCCAGAACTTGCTGGGAAAGGTGCTGCAGCTGCCGTTGTAGAAAAAACATTGCATTATCTGGATGAAAATAATATTGTACTGCTTCCTTTTTGTCCTTATGTATTCGCCTATATAAAGAAAAATCCAGAATGGAAACATTTAGTAAGTCCTAAGTTTAAGGGTTATGATAAACTATAATGTAGTTTGATGGTAATTATTAAATTATCTGACCGAGATAGTTAATTCGGGATCTCTAATGTCCCCCACTCCTTATCTTAAGTTTGATATTATAAAGCATTAGAAAATTAATTATTTCTATGGATAAAAGACTATCCTAAAGCGACTATGGTCGTGGCTTCGAGCACAGTCGAATACTTTTAGTTGCTGATAACTAACTAGATCTCGTCTGCGCTCGACCTGACAAATCATTTATTTCGTAGCTTTTAGACAGCTTCTTTTTTATAATTTTCTCAAACCTTGTAATTGGAAATATTTTTGGATTTTAATAAAATTTGGAAGTTTAATCTCTATTGGTCTTATAGACTTAATTTTATAATTTTATACTTTATAGGTAAAATTGATGCTTTGAATATCTAATACTTAAAAACCTAAATCTAAAATTATGGATGATAAAGAAAATAATACCCGCCCCGAACAACGACCTGTAGATCCTGAAAAAAATAATGCTACGCAAGAAAGAGAATATCGAAAAGATAAGAGAGCAGGGAAAATTGGTAATACGAAAAACGATTCAGAAGAATAGTTAAACTGTTAAAAAATAATATTCTTACTAGAGTTCTCAATTCCAGATTGCCGTGGGTCTGGTAAAAGATTTTGAAATTTTATTTTTTCTACAACAATAGATAAGTAGTCTAAATCATCAACTACCTTTCCTGTAATCAAATATACTCCGTTTGTTCTTATAGAATACTTCCGCGCAATTTCAGGAAAGTGAACTGTATCAAAAATCACTCCTTCGTAATCGATAAACGTCCCGAAAATCATAATATCGCCTTTACTAGTACCTGTCTGCTTGGCGGTAATCAACTTACCAAAAATAGAAATACGCTTTCCTATATTATAGGGAATGTCTTTAGCCAAACAATTAGGCAGGTTGTCTTTTTGAATTAAATTGAAATACCCCTTTAATGGAAAACCTATTAACTCCAATTCATCGTAAGCGTCAATTAAATGATTGGTAAGTATTTCTGGCAATGTAAAATTTACTTGCTTAGGCTTAAACAACAATAATGCAGTATCATCAAGCTTGTTTTTTGAAGATTTAAGATGAGCTTCCCACATTATTTGATGCTTATCTTTTCCTGTAAACCTAAAACAGTCTATTCGTATTAATGTTATTAATTGTTCGATACCAATAGGTACACGATCTATAAAATCATCAAAGTCCTCAAAATCGCCATACAATTGTCTCGATTTTAATATCCTCTCCACTACCCTTTCCTCCAAATCGCGTATTAACACAAATCCCAAGTAGATGGTTTTACCTTGAATTATCGTTTCATAAAAACTATTATTTATACATGGTTTTTCTACAATTCCACCCTGTAGAACTATTTCTTGTACATAGGTTTCAATAGAGTAAAATCCACCACCATTATTAAGCACGGCAACCATAAATTCTAAAGGGAAATATCGCTTTAAATATAAGCTCTGATAACTTTCTACAGCATAGGATGCCGAGTGGCCCTTAGCAAAAGCGTAACCCGCAAAAGCACTTACTTGATTCCACACTTCCATTGTTAGTTCTTCCGAATACCCTTTTTGCAGACAATTACTCTTAAACTTTTTCTCAACAGCGATAAATTCCTCCTTAGATCTAGACTTCCCACTCATCCCTCTTCTCAATACATCTGCTTCCCCCAAATCCAGTCCCGCAAAATAATGCGCTACTTTTAAAACATCTTCCTGATAAACCATTACCCCATAAGTTTCGTGAAGAATTTCTAATAAAACAGGATGACCGTTCTTTCGCTTTTCGGGGAATTTGTGCCTAATTATATATTCATTTTTCATTCCGCCATTGGTTACTCCAGGCCTAATAATCGAGCTTGCAGCTACCAGACCTAGATAATCTTGCGTGCGCAATTTGGTCATTAAAACACGCATGGCAGGAGACTCAACATAAAAAACGCCCATACAATCTCCAGTTTTCAACAATTCATTGATATTAGGGTCATTTTTAAATTGATAAACCTGATTAATATCTGCTACTTCTGCTTCAGGCTGATTGTACTTTATAATTTCCAGACATTCTTTTATCTTAGAAAGTCCTCGTTGCGCTAGAATATCAAATTTAAAAATGCCAACATCTTCAGATATATTCATATCAATCTGAACTGTTTGAAAGCCCTTTGGCGGCATAAATGTGGCAGCAAAATAGTTGATAGGTTTATTCGTAATTAAAATTCCTCCGGAATGAACACTTAAATAATTTGGAAACCCACTTATTAATTTCCCGTATTTCACAATTAGTTGAAAATATTCATCCGTTTTGGAAGCCGTTTTTCCACTTTGTAAAAATGCATCTATTTCGTGTTTTGGAATTCCAAAAACTTTACCTAGCTCTCGTACTACTGCCCGGTATTTAAATGTAACATAAGTGCCCATTAATGCAGTGTTTGGGAATTTCTGAAAGATATACCGTGTAATATCATCCCTATCGCGCCAAGAAAAATCTAGATCGAAATCGGGAGGTGAAGACCTATATATATTGATGAAACGTTCAAAATAAAGATCGAGCTCAATCGGGTCGACGTTTGTGATTTCAATAATATAAGCAACTACACTATTAGCACCACTTCCACGACCTATATAAGGGTAATTTTTCGACTTTGCATATTGCAATAAATCCCAATTAATTAAAAAATAGGATACAAAATCCATCTCCTTAATAGCTTTAAGCTCCTTTTCAATTCTATCATAAACAACCTGATCAGGATTTGGATATCGTTTTTCGAGATTCTCAAAAACCAATTTTCTCAAAAAATTAAAATCAGCATCTTTATCATCCAAATAACACTGTTGATTCTGATTCTCTCTTTCAGAATTGAATTTGAAAGCTACACTTGTTTCAGAAAGTAGACTCTTAGTGTTTTCAATTGCAAGAGGAAATTCTTCAAAGTGATTTAATATTTCTACTTTTGAAAACATCTTATCAGTTTTTAAACCTTGTTCTTCTTCAGGTAGTTTGCTTAACAAAGTGTTTAACCCAATTGCTCTCAATAATCTATGAGCGTTATAATCTCTTTGCCCGCGAAATGTAACCGTTTGTTGAATAATTAAATTTTCATAATTCCGATATTTCGAAAACTTCAGCTTTCTTAGCCCCACCACAGACACCCCTATATATTCATTTTCCTTAAATGAAGTTTTTTCCAACTCCATTACCTTTTCAAATGGATATATAATTGCACAATCCTTTAGGCTAGGACATAAATCAGGAAAGTCTTTTTTTTGATGTAAGTATTCGGTTAAATGTTCATTTAAGCATTGAAACCCTAAATTACTTTTTGCAATTACAACATATTGCTGATTTATTCCATTTCGAAAATCGACACCTACCGAAACCTTGATATTATATGCTGAAGCATTTTTAAGCACGCTCAAGCAAGCAGAAGTGGAGTTAATATCGGTAAGCGCAAACGAGTCAATATCATTTTGCTGCGCCAATTCCAGAAGCTCAATTTCTGAAATGGTACCGTAGCGTAATGAATAGTAACTGTGACAATTTGTATACATTTATTGCTTTCTATGTGCCAACAACAAAGGAGGTTCGCCATTAAAAGGATTGTGATTGCTACGAATAGATTTTACATCTAGCGTAGAAGCTCTCATTACAGCTCCGCTGCCAAATCGATTTCTAATTTTATCGAGTGATGCATATAAATTCAAATTCTTTAAATTGTCGTCAAACAAGTTTATTTGATAATGCCCCCCAGTAAGATGTGAGAAATTAACACCAATTAATCGCACCAAAATTCGCCTTTGATATATTTTATTAAAGAGACTGTGAATAAGCGGTATTAAAATATGATCGGCACTCGTAAAAGGAATTTTTAATTGTTTGCTATAAGTGCTAAAATCTGAATACCGTACTTTAACCGAAACACAACTTGTAAGCTTATTGCCCAACCGCAATTGATAAGCGAGTGTCTCCCCCATAGCAGTTAAACTAGCTTCAAGTTTTTTAATGTCTATGGTATCTTTATCAAAGGTTCGTTCGGTAGATATAGATTTTCGTTCGCTATATTGCACCACTGGGGTTTTATCAATACCATTGGCTCTATTCCAAATAAGTCTTCCGTTTTTACCCAACACCGAAACCAACATTTCTACAGGCATATTCTGAAGGGTGCGGACTTCGTGGATTCCCAAGTTTCGCAACTGTTGACTTGTAACTTTTCCCACCATCGGGATTTTACGAACAGCAAGAGGAGCTAAAAAATCTTTCTCAAAACCAGAATCAATTTTAATCTGATTATTAGGCTTTGCCTCTCCAGTAGCCACTTTAGAAACCACTTTATTTTTGGAAAGGCCGAATGAAATTGGCAAGCCTGTTTCTTTAATAATAGTGTGTCGGAGTTCTTTGGAAAATTTATAGTTTCCAAAAAAACGATCCATACCCGTTAAGTCGGCGTAAAACTCATCTACACTAGTTTTTTCAAAAACGGGAACTTGAGATTTTATAATTTCGGTCACCATATCCGAATATTTCATATAGGTGCTAGAATTTCCTTTTATAACAATAGCTTCTGGACACAGCTGCCTTGCCATTTTCATCGACATTCCGGAGTGTATTCCAAATCCTCTAGTTTCGTAACTACAAGCAGCAACCACTCCTCTATCCCCAATACCACCAACTAGAACAGGACGTTTCAATAAACGACTATCTAAAAGTCGCTCTACCGAAACAAAAAATGTATCTAAATCTAAATGTAAAATTGACTTTTCCATTGATTTCCTACTCGCTAAAACTATAAATTGAACAATACAAAACTATGGATTATTTCCATTAATTTGGAAATAATCCATGTTAAAAGATATTAACAGTAAAAGTGATATAGTGATATTTAATGGAAAACGAGGTAGTATAAAGCGTTAGCTTTAATATATTGTGATTTTGTTTCGTTCAGCTCACTTCGCTAGTGTCTATTTGGTTTGAATTGGTTAAATTAGTAGCCAAATCATGCAATCACTCTCACCGGAAAGCATGACCCACTAAAATCCGAAGAATCTAAAACATATTCCTATGGACAAAGCTCTCAAAACAATGATTGACAATATGCCTGAAAAAACAGGAAAATCATTAAGCGAATGGAAAGCAATCTTAAAAGAAAAATCTTTTGCCAAGCATTCAGAAGGTGTAAAATTTCTAAAAACTGAGCATAATGTAACTCACGGATTTGCCAATACCATCGTAACGCTTTCTAAGGATGAAAATACTTCTTCCGAAGATCTTATTGAAAATCAATATAGAGGTAAAGAAAATTTAATTCCAATTTATAAGGAACTCATTACATATATTAAATCATTAGGGGACGATGTGACTATAACCCCAAAAAAAGGAAGTGTAAGCATTATACGGAAAAGACAATTTGTATTAATTAAACCGGCTACTAAAACTAGAATCGATTTAGGTTTTAAGCTCAAAGATAAACCTACCACCGAAAGACTTGAGAATTCGGGACCATTTGGAACTATGTGTACTCATAGAGTAAAAATATCTGAACCGAACGAAATTGACAGTGAACTTAAGAAATGGATTAAAGAAGCTTACGAAAAATCAATGTAAACTACCTATATCGACCTTTCTGTCTAATTACTTCGATAGTGCGCGATTGCATCGCGTTCCCCTCCTAATTCCCCGTTCATACATAGTAGTAAAACACCGCAAAATCATTTAGCCATAAACCACCCCGCTACCTAAGAACCGAAACTTTCGAGGGCATCATCACGAAATTCGGATTTAGCATTTACCAAACCATACCCCAATAAAACCCAACAATCCCATACAAATAAATAGAGAGAACATTAAAATGAACAGCAATTTAAAAAAGATTGAAAGAGAAATATACGTCAAATGTTCTCTTCAAATTTCGGACTTAAAAAAAGAACCAGAAGGAAAAGAATATGATGCTTGCCAATTCAAACTTAACGGAATGAATATTATTTGTAGAAGTTCTAAAATTACACCTAAAAAAATTGGACAATTTGTAACTTTCTGGAAACGAAATAATGATGGAATAACAGAACCTTTTAACGAAAATGACAAGGTTGACTTTTATGTAATAAATGTAAATTCGGAAAATAATCTTGGGCAATTTGTATTTCCAAAATCTGAATTAATTAATAAAGGAATAATAGCAACAAAACTAAAAGACGGAAAAAGAGGGTTTAGAGTTTATCCTATCTGGGACAAAGCAGAAAATAAGCAAGCTAAAAAAACTCAAAAGTGGCAGTTAAATTACTTTTACGAAATAAATAATTCAACGGACTTAAATAAAGTGTCGGAATTATATAAATAACAACTATTAATACCCGCGCTGCTGCGCAATTATATTATACGCATCCCATAATTTGAATGAAAAATTCCATTTTAAAATATTCTATATTTCTCCTATTACTTTCTAGCTGTAGAATAATATATCCTGACATTAAATATGAGCCCATCAAGTTTGGTTCTTACTACTTTCCCACATATGATGAGGTGCAGTTTGAGGAGAAACAAAAAGAATCTGGAGAAATCAATCCGTGGATTTACACAGGGCCTAATGATTCTCTTAGTGAATTCACTAACCAATGGTACTCAAAACACCTTAATAGTCTTGGAGAACCTATCTTATACACCAAGACGAATAAACAAAAAAAGATTATAAGGTTCACGCATTTAGGCACTTGGTCCAATCCTTATTCCTATAGATTAGAGAAGAAAGATAAGGTGATAAAAATCACATACAATAAAACAAAAGGACTTGGTGGCTATAAAGCAGGTAGGAGAATTAAACACAAAACAAAGAAGGTAGCCTTGGAAAAATGGGAAGAAATAATTGAAAAAGTTGAAAATATTGATTTTTGGAGTATTGAAACTCACGACCCCAATATGGTTTTAGACGGAGAGGAATGGATTTTAGAAATCTTAATCGACGATCGATACCATTTTATAAGCAGAAATAGCCCAGATGTTTATGATGGAAAAGAATATGCGGAATTATGTACGCTGATAGCGAACTCGTTTAGCGAATAAAGTTATTGCTAACAAGAGTACAAACACTATTATAGAATAAGTATTTACCCAGAAAAACTGTATAAATAATATTCAAAAAATCAAAATCCTGCATTATGAAAAAAACAATTCTTATCAGCTTAATATCTTTAGGACTTTATGGCTGTAATATGAACCCTAACAAGGAGGCAAGAATACAGCAACTAGAAACTAAAACGGAGAAAAAATTTGAAGCGTTTAAAAAGCTAGAAAATAGAATTCTAACTCTTGAAAACGCAAATGCTAAACTCGAATCTAGGATTCTTAAATTGGAGAATCAATAATTAAGCGAAAAACACCAACAGTAACCGAGTTTACAGAATTCATGCTTAGCGATATTGAAACAGTTAATTAGGATTTCAATTTCTGAAATTCGAAACAAGCAATTTCTTTTTTGCAAACTGTAATCTTATAAGTATTAAGAGTAATTTAGGTATGTCTTCGAGAAGGTTATTATAATTTTGCCAAAATGACTGCTACTAAAAAGAATAAGTTAACAGAAGGGAAAATACTTAGTTCACTCATAAGTTTAGCGCTGCCAATAATTTTTGCCAATATTCTTCAATCTGCTTATCAGCTAATTGACACCTTTTGGTTAGGACGCCTAGGGGCGGATGCTGTTGCGGCTGTAAGTTTAAGTTTCCCTTTACTATTTTTAGTTCTCTCGCTGGGTGCTGGACTTACTTTGGCAGGAACCGTATTGGTAGCGCGGTACAAAGGTGCTGAAAATCAACGACAGGTAGATTTTAGTTCGTCTCAAAGTGTATTTTTTATTTTTTTAACTTCTATTGTATTAGCAATCATTAGTTATTTTGCCGCTGCCCCTTTAATGGAATTAATTGGTGCCGGTCCTGATATAATAGACGACTCAATACAGTATTTTAAGGTTTCCTCTTTAGGATTTGTTTTTCTGTTCTTATTTTTCATATTCCAATCCCTCATGCGAGGAATAGGAAATGTAATGTTGCCCGTGTATATCGTTTTGTTCACCGTAATTCTAAACGCCGTTTTAGATCCGCTTTTTATATATGGTTATGGATTTGTTCCCGGATATGGGGTAGCTGGTGCTGCCGTTGCAAGTGTAGCTACTCAGGCTATGGCTTCCACAATTGGCTTAATTATTCTTTTTAGAGGCAAACACGGAATTAAAATTTCGCTATCATCTATGTACTTCAACATGGAGAACTTAAAAAGAACTTTTAATATAGGTTTTCCAGCAAGTATAGAGCAGTCTACTCGTGCTTTGGGGATGACGTTTATGATGGTGATTGTTACGAGTTTTGGAAGCGATATAGTAGCCGCCTACGGAATTGGAGCTCGTATGTTAAGTTTTATCGTAATTCCTGCGCTTGGACTAGGAATAGCAACTACCTCTTTGGTGGGACAAAACATTGGAGCACTAAAGATAAAACGCGCCGAAAAAGCCGCTATTTTAAGTGCTAAAGTATCTTTTTTTGGTTTTACTGGATTAGGATTATTATTGTTTTTAGTTGCCGAACCTTTAACAACCTTTTTTATTCCAGAAGATCCAGAGGTAATTCAAGATGGAACTTTATTTATAAAAATAATGTCGCTGAGTTTTGGCTTTCTCGGACTACAGCAGGTAATGAACGGTACCTTTAACGGTTCAGGATTTACAAAAGCCTCTATGTTTATTTCTATAATGAGTCTGTGGTTGGTGCGATTCCCATTAGCTTATTTGCTTTCGTATACATTCGAAATGGGCCCCGAAGGTATTTGGTGGTCATTCCCGATATCCAATATAATAGCAGCTATTGGTGCTTTTACTTACTTCAAAACTGGTTATTGGAAAAAGCGCGTTATTCGTGATCGAAGTTTTTTAACATTGCAAGACTAAGCTTACAGTCAAAGAGTTTTATTCCATTCTAAAAAGATTTTTTTTCGCAAAAAAGTTAACAATTTAACTATCTTCTCTATATCCGTGTTAAAATATGTTAGTTAGAATTGTTAAGCGCAAAAGTTTTAATAGATTGTTGAATATACAAACCCATCAATTCAATTTAAAGAAATTTATTTGACAGGTTTTGAAGTAATTATTAATCTTATAAATGTTTCGAATTATGAAAAATAAAAAAACACCAATGCTCGACCCAAAAGTTAAAAATGAACAAGACATCGAAAAGCAAGATTCCCCCGCTGAACCAAATTCAAAACCCGATACCGTAAAAAAGCCTGAGAAAGATGATGCCGAAGATGTGCCCGAATCAAACGATCCTGTGGGATATAGTGAACCTAAAAGCATTAAAAAGTCACCATATAAAAAGGATTAGGGTGTAAAATATAAAGTGAGTTTATTTAGCAATAAGGAGAATACTCACATAATTATAGGTTGATTGTCTTAATATCGACAATGATTTTTGAAGGGCAGCTCAACCTACTTTTTTACCAATAACCCCAAAAATTAAGTTTACAAGCAGTACCGCTAAGGTAAGTAATACTAAATCGGTTACTAAGTATAAAGCAGCTAAACACCCGGCGGCTGCGCTACACCAAATTGTAGCCGCTGTAGTTAACCCTTGTACTGTTCCTCCTTTTTTAAGAATTACTCCTGCTCCTAAAAAACCAATGCCTGTAACTACCTGACTTAATACTCGGGTGAGATCTATAAATTTCCCACCTTGAAACTCTAAAGATAGGATAACAAACACGCAGGCTCCCACTGCCACTAACATATTGGTTTTTAAACCAGCATCTTTTCCTTTATACTCTCGCTCCAAACCTATTAATAGTCCAGCAACTATAGCTAATAAAATTTTGAATAAAAAATCTGGACTAAACGAAAAGTCCGGCTCCTCTCCTATTCCTGTAAGTATCTTTTCGGCAGTTTGTATGGCACTAAATAATAAGGAAATACCCATATCGTTACATTTTTAAATTATCAAATTAATCGAAAATTAAAATAATTATGTGCACTTATTATTACTTTCACTTTTAGAAGTAAAATTCTAAAAAAAAATTTGAAACAAGATAGGTCTACTTTCAAATTTCATATTATACGAATAAAGCTTTACGGTATTTACCAATTCGTTAAGTAGAGATCTGTAAAAAATATTTTGAATTCCTTCCTTCAACAAAAGATTGCCTAAAACATCAGTTTTCTAATAGCGATAAAAACGAAAACCATTATGGTGTACAATAAAAAGAACGGAAGAATAAACTCCTTAAGATTTAAATTCAACATTAGTGCTATTAACAATAATTGAAAACCGAGACCGAAGGTTGAAATCGCCGTCATAAACCAATTTGGAAATAAGCTACTTTGGCTCGCTTTTCGATCAAGCGTGTAAATAATTTGATCAAAAATTCCATAGCAAAACTTATATAGTGCGAACAGAATATTTACGTATTTCTGCTGCTCTCCTTCTAAGGCTATTGGCGTTTTTTTTTCAAACACTCTACTGGTGCTATCTCCATTGAGTTTATTCCGCAGAATAACATAATAGTAATTGTAAAGCGTGCCTTGCAATTGTAAACCAAAAAAGGCTAGAACACATAGATACCAAGGGGCGTTAGTAATATAGGCGATAGCTATAAATAGTATAGCATTCAAAATAATATCGGCTACAGAATCTAAATATCGGCCAGTATATGAAGGCTGTTTTTTTACTCGAGCTAATTCACCATCGGCAGCATCTAAAATTGATTTTAAAATCAGAAAGAACGCAGCCAACCAATAATAGCCTTGAACCACGCAATACACCCCAAAAAGGCCAGCGATTATAAAACTTATAGTCACATGAATTGGAGTAATAGAAGTGTTTTTTAAGGCGTTGGCAATGGCTTTAGCTATCGGGCGGCCATAGTCGGATAAGTCTAGGAATTTATGTTGTTTTGGAAGCTTAGACATTCAGTGCTGCAATATTGAGAATTAAATTCTAGTAAATGTAAGGTTTAATGTTTAAAGCCTATTTTCAATAAAAATAGGCAATTAAGAATGTAAACTAAAGTTCTATTTTAGAGATAGAAACCTCGTTAAAAGCATCTTTGAGTATTAATAATGTTTTTTCCATTTCATATTCGTTTAAATGTGCAAAAGACAATCTTAAAGCTGTTAAATCACGGTTTTGGTAGAGGCATAGACTCGGAATAAACAAGTCTCTTGTTCGTGCTTCTTTCTGTAACAATACAAGAGAAATGTTTTCTTTAAACTCAATCCAAAAAGCTAAACCCGACTCTGGAATTTTAAATTCAATTTTTTTTCCGAAGTGGTAAGTTAAAAGGTTTGCAAATAATTCTTTTCTTTCTGTAAGTATCTTTTTAGATTTTCTTTGATATCTGTGAATGTCACCCTGATGGATAATTTCTCCTAAAGCTTTTTGCTTCATTAAATCGGTTTTTCCAAAGACATTTAGGTACTTCGCTCCTTCTTTTAGTAAATCTTGTGGTCCGATTATGAAATTCATTTGAAATCCAGGTTGTAAAAACTTCCCGAAGCTGCCCATATATATCACACAATTTCCACCGTTTTTAGCAAAAAGCGTATCACTTTTACTTTTCTCCATTGAAAACTCAAAATCGGTGTCATCTTCAATAATGATGAAATTATACTCTTTTGCCAATTCTAATAACTGAGACTTTCGATTTTCAGAAAGGTTAACGCTAGTGGGGTATTGACACCTAGTATTTATATAAACCAAACGAATCTCTCCTGCTTTAAAGTTATTTTTAATAAAGTCTATATCCATTCCATTTCCATCTAAAGGAATGGTTTTCAATTTTGCTCCCGCTTGATTAAATATCATATTAGGGAGAAAATAACTGAGTTCTTCCACCAAAACAATATCGGCTGAATTAATCAACAATCGCGATAAGATTGAAAGTACTTGCTCCACGCCAGAAACAGGAAGAAGAAAATTCCTTGAAAGATGAAAGCCGCGAGTTAGATTTATGTAATTGCTTAGTTGGTTTCTAAAGAATACATTTTCATCATTCGAATTAGAATGTGGATTCAATTTGTTCTTTCGTTTTAAAACAGAAGCATAAAATCGAACAAGTTCTTCCGAATTAATTATTCGATAATCGGGTGTGCCATCGGTGAAATAATATTCTTCTACATTTCCTTCCAAAGGAGTATCTAAAATAAAATCTTTCCTGAACCGAAAATCAGCCTTTTTCGGTGGTTGCTTAAATGCGTTCTGCTTTAATGCGTTACTTCTAGAACTTTCAGGGTTTTTAACAAAGGTTCCAATGCCAGGAAGCGTTTTTACCCAACCTTGCTCTTGAAGTTCGGTAAAAGCGGCTACTATTGTTTTGCGATGAAGCTGTAGCGCTTCTGCTATTTTTCGGCTACCAGGAAGTTTATCTCCAGCTTCTAAATAATTGCGTTTTACTGCATTGATAAACTGATACGCAAACTGCATATAGATGGCTTCTTTACTCCTGCGATCTATTTTTATAATTGACTGAAATCGAACTTTAACTGGACTACTCATTATTTACAATATGGACTACCAAAATTAATGGTTTAATCCGAACCTTTGCGCCCAATTTTAGAAATAGTATAGTTTAAAAAATATTTATGAAAAACACATTAGTTGCTTTAGGATTAACGTCAGTATTTTCGATCACTGGGTTTACTCAGGAGAATGATAGTATTGCAGCTTCAAAACTGCAACAAAACACTTTAGAAGAAATTGTTATTCGAGGAAATCGTCTTGAAACACCTTTTAATAAAGTAAGTAGGGATATTCAAGTTATAACCCAAAAACAAATTGAAGCGCTTCCAGCCAAATCCCTCAATGAAGTCTTATCTTATATAAGCGGAGTGGATATCCGTCAGCGTGGCCCGTTTGGAACACAGACAGATATTTCTATCGACGGTGGCACTTCAGAGCAAACGCTAGTGCTTATAAACGGAGTTAAAATGCTTGATTCCCAAACAGCTCATAATATGATGAATATTCCTATTCCAATAAGTGCGATAGATCATATTGAAGTATTGAGGGGTGCAGCAGCTAGAGTATACGGAATAAATGCCCTTACTGGAGCTGTAAATATCGTTACTAAAAATAAAAATTATTCGTCGGTCACTGCAGATGTGAAAGCAGGAAGTTCTTTTAAAAGCAAAGAGGAAGGTGATGGTTCAGGAATTTACGGAGGTGGATCTATTGAGGTTACAGGAATTTATGGCACTGAAAAACAAAGCCAATTAATCTCTATTTCCCAAAGTAATTACAACGGACAGCGTTACAATTCAGGTTCAAAAAATACTCGGTTATTTTACAATGGCAATTATGATATTAACATAAACAACAGCCTTCACGCAATGGCGGGTTACACTACGAGTTTGTTTGGGGCAAACGGATTTTACGCTGCTCCTTACGATGTCAATTCAGAGGAGTTAGTAGAATCGTCTATTTTTAGTATTTCTTCAAAACATAAACTTGGTAATTTTAGCTTTTCTCCACGTATTAGTAACAGATATGGAGAAGACGACTACCGTTTTTATAAAGACGATTTAAGCAAAGCTCGTTCACAACACTACACCAACGCTTTGATGCTTGAATTTAATAGTAGTCTTGAAACTAAGATAGGAACTTTTGGGTTTGGCTGGGAATCGAGATTAGAACAGATAAACAGTTCAAATATCGGGCAACACAATCGAAATAACCACGGAGCTTATGGAGAATTAAAGAGCAGTATAGGTGAAAAATTGCAGGGTTCAGTTGGAGTTTACGCAAATTACAATACCGATTTCGGATGGCAGCTATATCCAGGAATAGATTTGGCCTATCAAATAAATGATAATTGGAAGGTTTCCACAAGTATTGGTTCGGGACAGCGAATTCCTTCATTTACAGACTTATATTTAGATCAACGTCCAGGGAATGTTGGAAATGAATTACTTCAACCTGAAAATGCTTGGAATTACGAAGGAAATATTCAATACGCCAAGAATAATTTTCAGGCAAAAGCGGGCTATTTTTACAGAAGTATTACAGACTTCATCGATTGGATGAGAAATGATTCTTCTGAACCATACTCACCAACTAACTTCGGTGAAAATAAGATGCACGGAATATTCGGTAGGCTTAAACAAGATTTTACCCTAAGAAACAATCAGTCTATAGGATACCAAGTGAGCTATAATTACCTGAACCCTTCTATAGAGACATCATCCGACAATCAATCTAAATATATCTTAGAGTCTTTAAAGCATCAATTTGTTGCAGGGCTTAATTATAGAAACAAAAACATTTCTTTAAATCTAGTAAATAGATGGTTAAAGCGCGAGTTAGCTAATGGGTACAATATCGCTGATGTTCGACTGAATTACCACCTACAGGATTTTCTAATATATTCTGAAGTGACCAATGTATTTAACGCATCGTACAATGAGGCTGGAGCAGTGCCAATGCCAACACGTTGGTTTAGCTTAGGTGTGAAATATGAATGGAGAAACATCTAAATTATAGAAGGTACAGTTTTTATAGAATTAACCAAAGTTCTAAATCCATTTTGTAATAAAAAAAATCACTCTCTTACATCCAATTTTAGATCTAAAAGAGTGATTTTTAATAGTTAGTAAATAACTAAAAGCTTTAGGATATGAGTTATTAATTTATCAAAAACTTGCCAGTCGTTTTTGAATCTCCTACTTCAACATAATAAAGATATACTCCAGAAGCCCAGTTTTTTGTAGGAACTGTAAAGGTGCTATTTATTCCGTTATCAATAGCTTTATGGTACTGTACTCTACTCATAACATCGGTAATTGTTAGCGTTGCTTTATTACCCAGTTCTTTTGGAAGCTGAAGGTTAACAAAATCACTGGCAGGATTTGGATATACAATTGCTTTTAATGTTGAAGGCAGTTCTTTTATACTTAATACCTCGGCTGGAATTGGAGCTTTATAAACCCCTCCTACATCTTCAAAGCTAGAAAATACTCCGCAATACATAGTTTCTCCATTGAAAACAAAATTCATCGGTACTCCGTAAAGATCGACTCCCGGCACAGGGGAGAACGCAGGGAATTCTTCGCGATAATCAATCCAAGTTTCCCCGTGATCTAATGTATAGTAAACCGCGTCGTGCACATGCCCCATAAAGAACGCGCCTTCGTAGTATTCTAAAATTCTAACTGTAGTTTGTATTCCGGCAGGAATTGGCATGGTTTCCCAATTCTGGAAGTCGGTGGTATATCTAATCGCATCTGGAATTCCACCTGCATTGTATGCCACATAAAAAGTATCGTTAACAACTAGTGAACTACCTGCATATCCGTAGTCGTCCACTTGTGACCAGACATCTGCTGTTTCATCGTATTTCCAAATTCCAAAGGCACCTACATTGTATAATTCCCCATTAAAAGATTTTAAACTATAAGTCCACTGCCCTCCGTTATCAGGATTGTCCACATCCCATAAAGATTCCTGATCGGTAAGATGCCAAGTTTCACCATTGTCTTCACTATAAACAACCCCCATACTTAAAACGGAAGCATATACTCTTCCGTTGTGGTATTCCATTGCATAAATGGCATCATTTTCAGTGGCAGAAGGAAGTAAGTCTTTAAAACTTACATTGGTCCAAGTTTCACCATTGTCGTGTGAAATAGCGACATTGCAATCTACACCGCCCATATAAACGCTTTCATCTTTTACAAGAGAAGATGTGTAGGCATAATCCGTAGCAGTAGCTTTTGTCCATGACGCTCCTTCATCTTGAGAGATGTAAATCCCACCTAATTCAGGATAAATATCTTCGGCAGCAATTAAGTTTCCATTTTCTGCTTGTCTTAACACCCAGGTACTTTTATCAAAACCTGTGGATTGCCATTGTGCAGTAAGGAGAGAAGTATTTAATAATAAAAATGCAACTAGTGCGAATAGTAAAGATTTTTTAATCATAGTAAGAGAGGAATTATTAGATTGTTAGTAATATTTTAAAATTTACCCGCTAACATAATAATTTATTACAACAGAATACGAGCAATTTTAAAATATTGAAATACTCTAATTTCGCATAATTACGTAAATTAAAGATTTCGAGAGTTTTAGCTGAATCTGTTTTAAATTTTGAATTCCTGAACCTTATCGTCTTTACAATTAAATATTTCTTACTCGCAAGCTATTTCCCTGTATATCTAACCCTCCATATATGATGGGTTTTATCGTCTGTAATCAACATTGATCCATCTGCTAAAACAACTGCTCCTACAGGTCTGCCGCGCACCTCATCTTTTTTTGGGTCAACTATAAAACCTGTTAAAAAATCCTCAGCTTTTCCTGAAGGCTTTCCATTTTTAAATGGAATGAAAATCACCTTATATCCTGAAAGTATATCTCTATTCCAAGAGCCGTGTTGGACTACAAATGCTCCGTTTTTGTATTTCTCTGGAAATGTATCTGCCGTATAAAACACTAACCCCAAAGAAGCAGTATGTGAACCAAGATCTATATCTGGAACTATAGCAGATTTTAGTCTAACATTGGGTGGTACCGGCATCCTAGGATCAAAATTGTTTCCCTAGTATGAATAAGGCCAACCGTAATACCCATCTTCCTGAACAGAAGTTAAATAATCTGGCACTAAATTATCCCCTAAGCCATCCCGTTCGTTTACAGTAGTCCAAAGAGTCTGAGTTGTAGGTTCCCAATCCATTCCTACCGGATTTCTAAGCCCTGAAGCGAATACACTAAGATTGCTACCGTCGGAATTCACAACTAATATATTAGCCTTCATCACCTCATGCTCCATTCCTTTTTCACCAATATTATCACCACTACCTACTGCTATATAAATTTTAGAATTATCTTCATTAGCTATAATATTACGAGTCCAATGCTGATTCACTTTCCCAGCCGGTAGGTCTACAACTTTTTGCCCTTTCGTCTTAATTTTTGTCTGTCCTGTTTTATAAGGAAAGCTCAATAGTGCGTCGGTATTTGCTACATATAAACAATCCCCTATTACTAGCATTCCAAAGGGCTGATTTAAACCTTCTTTTTTGGTTAGTAATATTTCTCTAAAATCAGGGAGTCCATCATTATTTGTATCTCGAAGTAATGTAATTCTATCGGCACTGGGTTTTAAATTGTTCGACCCTCCTGCACCAATAATCGCGGCACCTATTCGTTTTAAAAGACTATAATTACTATTGCTTTCAGCTACTAAAACATCGCCATTGGGTAATACATACATCCAACGTGGATTTTCAAAACCATCAGCATATTTCGTAACCTTAAAACCTTCAGGGCCTTTAGGAGTTTCACCATCTTTCCATCCTATAACATTAGAATAGTTGGAAACCGATTTTGTTTGAAAAGGTTCAGGTAATGGTTTTTCCTCTTGTGAAAAGACAGAAAACTGAACTAAAAGTAAAGCTAAAAGTGAGATAGACCTTTTCATTTTTTATGATTTAAACTATTCAATATTGAATAGTAGTAGGTGCCATTGAAGATATTGTATAACCTTAAAGCTTTCTCTTAACATATTGTTATTCTTTTAAATTAAATAAAAACAACTGATTTAAAAATTCGGTAAACTTTCTGCTTCTATTAGCCAGTTCTCTTCTTATTGCTTATTTTTAAATAGATTCGAAGCACTAAATATGAATAACACCTATTTACTCTCCCCATTTTTTAAGTCTCGCTATTCAAGCCTATCATTTTCTATTATCTCAATAGCATTTTTTTTCTTGGCCATTCTTTCCAACACAATAAATGCACAAGAGATTCAAGGCACTGTTTACTCCGATACTAATAAACCTATTGGTGGGGTGTCTGTATTCTTGAATACTAAAAAGCTTACGGAAACTAATAACGAAGGGAATTTTAGTCTTCCAAAAAATTATCAGCTTCCTATTAAGTTAAGATTGGAACATCCTAAATATTATATTAGTATAATTACAATTTCAGAAAACAACTCTACTTTTAAGCTATCTCCACTTTCAAAATCGGAAAACTTGGATGAGATTGTCTTAACTACAACTACCCAAAAGCAAACCTCGCCATCAGCAGAAATAATAATCCCAACTGGAAAAATAAAGACAGAGAAATTCGATGCGTATAGTCCTACTGAGTTTATTTCGGTGATCAATGAAACGCCTGGGGTATTTATCCAAAGTGGTGCGCTAAATATCAATAGAATTACTATTCGCGGAGTTGGGTCACGGACACTTTATGGCAGTAATAAAATTCGTGCGTATTTTAATGGAATACCTATTACTAACGGTGTTGGGGAAACTACCATTGATATGTTTGACCCAGAAGATTTACAAACGCTAGAGATTATAAAAGGGCCAAAGGCTACTCAATATGGTACCAATCTAGGGGGAACGCTTTTATTAAATTCAAAACAAGCTGTTGTAGGAGAAACATTTCTAAAATCAAACCTGAGTTTTGGTTCCTATGGCTTAATAAAGAATAATGTGAGCGCTGCTACCTCCACAGAAAAGTTTTCGTTGAATGTCAATTACGATCATCTCGAAACGAATGGTTTTAGAGAAAACAATAAATACAATAGAAATGGAATACTATTGACTACCAACTATATATTAAATACCAAAAATGAAGTTTCAATTTTAGTAAATTATATCGACTATAACGCGCAAATACCTAGTTCAATTGGCAAAACTGCTTTTGAAGAAGACCCCACACAAGCTGCATTTACTTGGGAAAAGGCACAAGGGTATGAAGACAATAAAATTCTATTAACCGGTTTAAGTTTTACGCATCATTTTTCGGATAACTTTACTAATAGCACTAGTGTATTTTACAATTATATCGATCATTATGAGCCAAGGCCTTTTAACATTTTAGATGAATTTACCAATGGTTTTGGAGGAAGAACAGTGTTCAATAAAGATTTTCGTTTCTTGGAAAGCAAAGCAAATCTAACTTTTGGAGGTGAATTTTATAAGGATCAATACAACTGGAAGACCATTGAAAACCTTTACGAAGACAACAATGGCAATGGAAGCTTAGAAGGCAGTTTATTAAGTGATAATGTTGAAAAAAGAGATAACCTAAACATTTTTGCCACTGTAATTATTCCCTTTACTGAAAAATTTAAGGGACAGTTTGGATTAAATTTTAATAAAACAAATTACAGTTTTAATGATGAATTTAATTTAGGTGAGGCCAATAAAAGTGCAGACCGAGACTTCGATCCAATTTTTGCGCCGAATATAAATCTGCTTTATCAATTTAGTGAAAACCTAAGTGCTTATTTTAATTTCAGTCGCGGATTTAATTATCCTTCCATCGAAGAAACCCTAACTCCTGAAGGTGTTATCAACCCAGAACTCGGACCTGAAAAAGGATTTAATTACGAAGTAGGAAGTGAAGTATTTCTTTTAAAAAGAAAACTATACTTTAAAGTAAACGCCTACCTTTTAGATATTGACGATTTGTTGGTGGCAGAACGTGTTGGCGACGATCAATATATCGGTAGAAATGCTGGAAAAACAGAACACAAAGGAATTGAATTACAACTCTCATACTTCCAACCATTAAGCTATTCTAGTTATATTTCACCCTATATCAATGCGGAATTCAACAATCATAAATTCATTGATTTTGTAGATGGTGATCGTGATTTTTCTGGCAACAAACTCACCGGAGTACCAGATAGAAAAGTGAATGGAGGAGTTAATTTTGGATTTAACAACTTCATTTTAAACACCAATTTTCTTCATATAGGCGAAATGCCTATGAATGATGCCAACCTGCTTTATTCAGAAAAATATACAGTCCTAAACGCTAAGACTTCTTATAAAAAAGAGCTATCCAAGGCTTTATCTGCAGAAGTGAATGTCGGTATCAATAACTTTACGAATGAAAAATACGCTTCTTCTATTTTGATAAATGCAACTGGCTTTGGCAACAGCGAACCTCGATATTACTATCCAGGAATGCCTCGAAATTGGTTTGGAGGAGTCAAGCTGAAATACAATCTATAATCCTGGAAAGAATCGACCTGAGCGTTTTTTATAATCAGTGTAGTTCGGGAATTTTTCTATAAGCCGCTTTTCTTCATATAAACTTTTAATATAAAACAACACAAAAAGTATTGTAGCGATAAGCAATCTATACCCAGAATCGGTGATTACAGCATAGCCGTAAAAAGCTAAAATCAACCCTGTATAAATGGGATGACGAACCAACTTATAAATTCCAGTTTCTATCAGTTTTGCGCCAGGTAACGGGCTAGGAAATGGTGATAGATGAATATTGAGATGTAGGACGGCAACCACCGTTATAAAGGCTCCGAAAATAAATAATAATAGTCCAATCCAAAATAATATCTCTGGAAATATTAGCGATAATACGTCAAAATCGAAAGCAAAAGCTATAATCAATAGGAATTGAAACAGCGCAAATAGTATGTCTTTGAGAGGAATCTTCAAATGGAGCTAAGATTAGTGGTGACTTTTTACAAAGATGTAAAAGATATTTCTATCAGACATTAATATTCAAACCTGACTTTTAAGAAAAATTATTCTGATTTTTTTAATGTGATAAGGGTAATCTCTGGACGCATCCCCATCCTACCTGGAAAGCCGAGCCACCCCAAACCACGTGTGACGTATAGATGTTGATTATTTACGGTGTACAAACCAGCCCAACGTTTATATTTATATTTAATAGGACTCCATTGTTTCCCCATAATATTAATTCCTGCTTGCATTCCGTGGGTGTGTCCCGAAAGTGTAAGCGCCACATCTGTGTATTTTATCACCTCTTCATCCCAATGAGTGGGATCGTGAGAAAGAAGTATTTTATAAGGTATATCCTCAACATTATTTAACGCTTTTAATAAATCACCATCCTGCCTGAATGGTGGAAGACCCCAATTTTCAACTCCCGAAATTGCAATTTCTTGATTATGTTTTTTAAGAATTACACTCTCGTTCAGCAAAAGTTTAAAGTCTATTTTATCATAAAAAGATTTAATTTCTTTAAAATTTTCAGTTTTGGCTTCTGGGGATTTCCATTTGCTATAATCGCCATAATCGTGATTTCCTAAAATAGCATATTTGCCAGTTTTCGCCGAGAGTTTTTTTAGGACATCATCCCATCCATTTAATTCCCAAGCGTAATTATTTACAAGGTCTCCTGTGAAAAAAATTATGTCGGCTTCCAATTCATTTATAATTCTAACGGCTCTTTCTAAAATTCTATAGCGATAATTGAAGCTTCCAAGATGAAGGTCCGAAATGTGAATAATTTTAAAATCATTGAACGTTTCAGGCAAATCTTTGTGTGGCACCTCAACACGGTAAACTTTATACTTATAAGCTCCTTTGAAGATAGCGTAAACAATAACGATAAATGGAAGAAATCCTGCAAGTAACCCTACTGTAGGAACAATTATTAAAGATTCAGTTTCAGAAAAAACATAATTTGAAAAATATAGAATGCTAATTATTATTACGAATAATATTTTAGGTGTAAATGAAGAAATTGTAAGACCATACAATGAAGATATTAACGTTTGCCTTTTTGTTACAGGCAAAGTTTCCATCTTAATCTTAAGAATTAATATCGCAGACACTAAGCCAATAGTAAATGTCCAAAATAAGATATTGATAGCCGTATTCAGCAATGGGGAGTCAATACGTTGTGTAATAGACTGCAGCCAATAAAAGGTGAGCCAATCTACACCCACAATTGCTACACACAATAAAAAAATTGTAAAAAGTGAATACGAACGCATTACCAATTTATTAAATTACATTCTTAAAGTTACTCAGTAGTATGAGCATTATAAAATAACGACAGAAAATTATAGGGAAAATTTAATATTGAATTAAATCATATCCAACATTTAATAGGTACAAGCCCATTAGAAATAACAGAACATAAATAACTTGAATTAATTTAAGACTTGTGAAATCAATTGCTTTTAATGCTAAAGATGGAAATGCGAAAAGCATTAATCCTTTCAATAAAGCTATCCAACCTATCAAACTCACAATTACCGTTGCGCTAGAATTCCAGATATTATGGAATAGAATATTAAGCAATCCTATTACAATAGCAATAAAGGCAACAAGTATCGAAAATTTCTCATCTTCTAGGAATGACAAAATTTGTTTTATTCGCTTGGGGTTATAGCTTAATATAAAAAAGAAGAATATTAAATACCAACCCCAAAACTTCGCTAAAAAAATAGATACATCCATAATTCCTAAATTTAATTAATTATCTCCTTTTTTGAATTATTTCCTTTATTAAAACTATTAATTAGCAAACTCAATTGAAGGTATAACCATCATTGGCATGTTTGTATGATATACCATTTGTCTAATTACAGGCTTAAAAAGCAAGTTTTCAAAAAAGGAATGTTTATTTTGAATCATCACTAAGAAATCAATTTTTTGCTTTATTTGGAATTGCTCCACAGCTTCCACTAAATCAACATCTTCTGCTGTGTGAAAAACGTGAGGATTATTTTTAAAAAGTAATCCCAATTTATTTTTCACATCCTCTTGAGACTTTTTCAACGGCTGCCCCAAGTATATATTTAAAATATTGAGTCGAGAGTTATGAAGTTCGCAAATAGACTTTAGCAAGTTTAAATTTTTATTTTGCATTGAGAATTTAAAATCTGAAGGAAATAAAATTTCCTTGGGCTCCTTATAAGTATAGTTTTCAGGGACAGCGATTACAGTACAATGTACTTTTTTTATAGTGAACATTGTATTTGTACCCAAGAAAACCTCTTTTGCACCAGTAGCTCCTTTAGTTCCCATAATTATTAAATCGATATTTCGATCCTTTACAACCGCTTTTATTTCATCGGTCAACAAATTGAATGATGACAGTCTTTTAAAGGAATGATTAGAATTATCATATTTCTCCCTTAGTTTCTCTTCTAATTCTAGCAATCCACTTTCAGAGTTTTTTCTGATAATTTCTTCTAACAATAATGAAGAATAACCCTCATTGAATGTAGCCATACTATAGGCTACAGGGGTATACGTATTTAATAGATAAAAAGTACACTCTTTGTTTTTATAAAGTTGTACTGCATATTCTATAGCGTTAAAAGCGTTATCAGAAAAATCTGTCGGGAGTAAAATATTTTTCATTCTATGAAGGTTTAGGTTATTTAGCTCGTTGCAACAAGCTAATTTAACCTATAAACCAAACGTTCACAATGACTTAAATCATATTGAAATGTTTAGAACACTTAGAAATGATAAAAAACTAAGTATATAAATTTTTAAGTTGTCGATAAGCTTACTAATTATTAGTATTCCTTAATGGTATTTTGATTTCCACATCTATCTCTGGCCAAAGTTTTGAAATACCATCACCCCCCTTAAGGTGTTCCACACATTCCATCTCTATTCTACTGAGTGCTTCCTCCCCTTTCCATTTTTTTAAATCTAGTTTAGTAAATATTGAAATTGTGTCATTCACCAATGAATATGTGAATGGAATATTTTTTGAGATTTTATTCATTTTTAACCTAACAAAGCCCTTAGACTCATTTACTTTTAAAATAGTTCCATTGATAGTTGAAGTATTAAACGCATCAAAAAAAGAACTTCTTAGTTTAAAATCTCTAATTGCATTCATCGCATCAACACTATGGGTAGGAATCGATATTCTTAATTTGGTTAAGAGATTTTCAACAGAACCAGATTTACTATGTTTTTTAATAGAATAATCATCAAAAGTTCCTGTAACGGCTATTTTGTCTGTAAATTTATAAGCTGTCCAAGCCACAGTTATTCCGGAATCATCAATAACGAAGGATTGATTTTTAGAAATTTCATTTTTGCCTTCCCTTGATTCTTTTGCAGAATTATTACAAGACCAAAACATAGAAATTATAAAAAGAAAAACAAGGGACCTTAAAATGAGTTTCATAAACAAATGATTATTAATGTAATACCTACAAATCTAGAAATTTAAAAATTCATTTAATATGACCTAAATCAAGTTTTGTTACTTTTGAATATAATTACTTTGTTAAGTAAATTAATTAAATTGACTAGATGGACAACATAGGATTAGTACTATCGGGCGGTGGAGCGAGAGGCGCAGCTCATATTGGAGCATTAAAAGCATTCGAAGAATACGGAATTTTTCCAACACACATTTCAGGAACTAGTATTGGCGCTATAGTAGGGGCACTTTATGCCGCCGACGTTCATTGGACTGAGATATTAAAGTTCTTTAAAAACACTTCTATTTTTCACACCAAAAGATTCGCATTTAACAAGCCAGGATTTCTAGATACCGAAAAGTTTTATGACGACCTCAACGTCTATCTCCCAAGGGATAATTTTGACAGTTTACAAAAGCCTTTATACATTACTGCAACAAATGTTTTAAACGGAAAATTAAAGATTTTCAGCAAGGGGCAACTTATAAAACCAGTAATTGCTTCTGCTTCATTCCCAGGGGTTTTTACACCTACAGAAATCAATGGTTCATATTATATCGATGGAGGAATTCTAAACAATTTTCCCGTAGAACCATTAAAAAAACACTGCGATAAGATTATTGGAGTCTATATCAATTCGCTTAAAAAGATTAGTATCAAAGATTTAAAATACTCATACAGTGTTGCCGATAGAGCCCTGAAAATTAGGGCTGCTTACGATTCAATAAAAAAGTTCCCAGAATGCGATTTAATTATTTCTCCTGAAGAAATTGGGGAGTTTGCCGTTTTCGGAATGAGCAATACAGACATCATTTTTGAACTAGGATATAACGCCACAATAAAAGCCTTAGAAGAAAATAAAAATCTTTTTAAAAGCTAATTACAGTTTCACTTCAAGCTTAATTGGGCAATGATCGGAACCGTAATATTCTGATAATATTTCAACATTTTCCACTTTTTCTAACAATTGATTACTTACCAAGAAATAATCAATTCGCCAACCAGTATTACGCTCTCTTGCTTTAAAACGATAGCTCCAATATGTATATGCAACTGTATCTGGATTAAAGTGTCTATAGGTATCTACAAATCCTTCGTTGAGCAGGTTATCCATCCCATCAATTTCTATTTGAGTATATCCAGCAGTTTTGTTGTAATTAGACTTGTCGTTTTTAAGGTCAATTGCACGATGTGCAACGTTTAAATCGCCACAAAGAATCACAGGTTTTATTTTTTCTAAAGCCTTTAAATAGTTTTTGAAATCTACATCCCATTTCTGTCTGTAATCAAGCCTTACTAACTTCTGACCAGAATTCGGAACGTAAACATTCACCAAAAAGAAGTCTTCAAACTCTGCGCATATTACTCGTCCTTCCTGATCGTGTTCTTCAACTCCCATATCGTAACTAACTGATATAGGTTCTATTTTACTTAAAATAGTAACGCCTGAATATCCTTTTCTTTCTGCAGAATTATAAAATTGGTGATAGTCCTTTAACTGAGATAATGCCTCAGCAACTTCCTCATCCTGAGCTTTAGTTTCCTGAAGACATAGAATATCTGGATTTATTTTGGAGATATCCTCGAAGAAATCTTTTTGAGTTATCGCCCTTACACCGTTTATATTCCAAGAGATTATTTTCATTGCTAAATTTTATTTTTGTAAATATCAGAAAGGAGAAAAGAATATCCAATAAATATGAAGATCAAATTTAACCAAGACAGTTAATAATCGTGAAGGAATTTGTAAAGGTAATTCCATCCATAAGGTTATTTGTATTAAAGGTGGTGGAAAGGCAATTAAACTATGCGCAATTATTTTAGTCAATCAAAACTTCTTTGCCAAACCAATTCCAAAAGAGAAATAGTTAAGTTTCGTTTCCGTTGAAACATTTTCAATTTCTATATCTGTTGAAAGAGAACGATATCTTAACATTGGTCGCAATGAAATTTTAGAAGCCAGCTCATAATCTATCCCTACCGCAAGTTGCCACCCAAAGCCATATTCTGTATCTGCAGTTATATCACCCGCGATATTTTCTAATTCTATGCGATTGTAAATAGCACCAGCTCTCGCCAAATAAGAAAATGAAGAGGTACCAATTGGACGATTAATTTGAAATCCAAAAGTGAACCCTTTTTCTAACAAAGTAATGTCCTCGTGGGTAAAAACATCATCACCTCTAAATTGATTAAAGCCCCAACCTGCATAAAAAGCCAAGTGAGGCATAATTTTATATGCGCCTGTTATCTCAAATCCATACCCGATATCTGCATCAGTATCACCTACATCACTCGTAGGGAAATTTAAACCAGGTCTGAACTCAACAGCCCATTTCTCCTGCGCAATGGTGGGGGTCGAGAATAAAAAAATAACAGACAGAATTAAAAGATAATATCTCCTCATAATTCTAAGATTTAACTTAATTATATCTCCAAATTACTGCGAAAAAAAACCTTTAACTATGACTTAAGTCAGTTAAAGGTTGTTAATCAACTATCTAAATAAATAATAGTAAAAACTACAAAGGAATATTCCCGTGTTTTCTATTGGGTCTCACCACATCTTTAGTTTCTAACATTGTGAATGCTTTTAATAGCTTTCTACGGGTTTCACGAGGTTGAATTACTTCATCTATAAATCCACGTTGTGCAGCTTTAAAAGGGTTTGCAAACTTTTCGGCATATTCGGCTTCTTTTTCTGAAAGTTTCAATTCAGGGTTTTCAGCTGCTGCAATTTCTTTTCTAAAAATAATTTCACTAGCTCCCTTTGCTCCCATTACCGCAATTTCAGCAGTTGGCCAGGCGTAATTCACATCTGCACCAATATGCTTACTATTCATTACGTCATAAGCTCCACCATATGCTTTTCTGGTAATAACAGTTACACGTGGCACTGTTGCTTCACTTAAGGCGTAAAGAAGTTTAGCTCCATTAAGAATAATTCCGTTCCACTCTTGATCGGTTCCTGGAAGGAAGCCTGGAACATCTACTAAAACTAAAAGAGGTATATTAAAACAGTCGCAGAAACGTGTAAATCGCGCTCCTTTTTTAGAGCTATCTACATCTAACACTCCTGCCAAACTCATTGGTTGGTTTGCTACAATTCCGATACTTCTACCACCTAATCTTGCAAATCCAACAATAATATTATCGGCATAATCTTTATGCACTTCAAAGAAAGAATCGGTATCGATAATTCCCTTAATCACCTCGTGCATATCGTATGGCTTATTTGAAGAATCTGGAACTATATTTTCCAATTCATCTCGATATTCATCAGCAGCTTTAAAAGGAAGTTTTTCTGGAGTTGTTTTATTATTTTGAGGCAGGTAGCTTAAAAGATTTTTCACCTGTTCTAAACAAACAATATCATTTGCAGCAGTAAAATGCGTTACCCCACTTTTTGTAGCGTGGGTTTTTGCTCCTCCTAATTCTTCTGAAGTAACAGTTTCATTCGTAACAGTTTTCACAACATTCGGACCTGTAACAAACATATAACTACTGTCTTGAACCATCAAGGTGAAATCGGTCATTGCTGGTGAATAAACTGCTCCCCCGGCACATGGTCCCATAATGGCAGAAATTTGAGGGATTACTCCTGAAGCTTGAACGTTTCTGTAGAAAATATCTGCATATCCACCTAAAGAGCGAACCCCTTCTTGAATACGCGCTCCACCAGAATCGTTTAATCCAATAACGGGAGCACCAACACTCATCGCGTGATCCATTATTTTACAGATTTTCTCGGCGTGAGTTTCTGATAAAGCTCCTCCAAAAACAGTAAAATCTTGTGCGAACACATAAACTAAACGTCCGTTAATTGCTCCGTAGCCAGTAACTACACCATCCCCATAATACACTTCTTTTTGCATATCAAAATCGGTGGTTCTATGGGTAACGAGTATGCCCATTTCTTCAAAAGAGCCTTCGTCTAAAAGATATTCCACACGCTCGCGAGCAGTTAATTTCTTCTTTTCGTGTTGTTTTGCAATTCTCTTTTCGCCTCCACCCATCTTGGCTTCAGCTATGAATTCTTGCAGTTTTTTATTATTGTCGCTCATAATTTTTGTAATTGACATCTATGCGAAATCTGGGGCTTCACGGTATTTTTTTACCGCAGAGGCGCAGAGGACGCAGAGACATTACTTCGGTAATTGAAGTTTTTCTGAATCTTTAAAATATTGTTTTAATGCAAATAGTGCCGCCACTTTTGCCTCTTCTTCATTAATAGCCTTAAGCTTGTCTTCGGAATAGTATTTCTTTACAAAATTAGTATCGAAATTTCCACTACGGAAAGCCTCGTGTTCAAAAACAAATTTTCCAAACGGAAGTGTGGTACTCACACCTTGAACATCGTAATTAGCGATTGCTTCAAGCATACGTTGCATTGCAGCGTTTCTTGTTTTTCCGTAAGTAATAAGCTTGGATAGCATAGGATCGTACTGAATTGGCACTTGCATACCTTCTGTAAAACCATCATCCACACGAATATTCTCACCACTTGGTGGTCGGTAAACTTCTAGTTTTCCAACACTCGGCATAAAATTATTAAGTGGATCTTCGGCATAAACACGAACTTCAAAAGCGTGTCCCTTAATTTTTATATCCTCCTGCGAAAAAGCAAGCTTTTCGTTATTAGCTACATTAATTTGCTGTTCGACTAAGTCGAGACCAGTAATTAATTCGGTAACTGGATGCTCCACTTGTAGGCGGGTATTCATCTCAAGGAAGTAGAAATTTAGATTTTCATCTAAAAGAAATTCCACTGTTCCCGCTCCAACGTAATCACAGGCTTTGGCAACTTTTATAGCCGCTTCTCCCATGGTTTTACGCAATTCTGGAGTAAGAACTGAAGATGGTGCTTCTTCTACAACTTTTTGATGACGTCTTTGAATACTACAATCGCGCTCAAAAAGATGAACTGTATTTCCAAAATTATCAGCTAAAACCTGAATTTCAATATGACGTGGAGAAGTAACAAACTTTTCAATAAAAACAGAACCATCGCCAAATGCATTTTCAGCTTCGCTAATAGCGCGTTTCATTTGGTCTTCAAATTCTTCAGCATTCTCAACTACTCGCATACCTTTTCCACCACCACCGGCAGAAGCTTTTATAAGAATTGGAAATCCAATTTCTCTAGCAATTTGTTTGGCTGCTTCAACATCTGTAATGGCTTCATCGGTACCAGGAACCATAGGAATATCATAAGCTTTTACCGCTTCTTTAGCAGCAAGTTTGCTTCCCATCACACGAATTGCGTGCGGCTTTGGCCCGATAAAAATCATTCCACTTTTTTCAACCTTCTCTCCAAACTCAGCGTTTTCACTTAAAAATCCATACCCTGGGTGAATAGCATCAACGTTTAAATCTTTAGCAACTTTAATGATGTTATCTCCTAATAAATACGATTCGTTTGAAGGAGGTGGCCCGATGCATACGGCTTCATCTGCAAACTTAACGTGTGGGGAATTTCTATCTGCTTCAGAATAAACTGCAACCGTTTTGATCCCCATATTACGGGCGGTTTTCATAATTCTTAAAGCTATTTCGCCACGATTGGCAACTAATATTTTCTTAATCATTTTTCTCTAATTCAATTAGCAGTTTTCCTTTATCTACCGTATCACCTTTAGCGATGTTTACAGTTTTTACAATTCCATCTCGAGAAGCTGTAAGAGTGTTCTCCATCTTCATAGCCTCAAGAACACAAAGGGAATCACCTTTTTTAACTTTATCGCCTTCAGCAACATTAACTTCTAAAATAATCCCCGGCATAGGTGCGTGGATTTCGTCTTCAAAGGAATCATTTCCTAAAGAAAGCCCCATTTCTTTTATAAGCGCATCCAAAGGTGTTCCTACATTAACACGGTAAATATTACCATTTACTTTTACGCTGTAGTTTCTATTAATGAAGTCGTTTTCTAAAAGTTCAATTTCGAAAGATTTGTTGTTGTGAAGTAAATGTATTTTTTGACCAGAAAGTTCGGTTTGGTCTATGTTCTCGGTATCTTTTTTGACAAGTTGGAATTCGTAATTCTCATCCACCGAAACGCTATAGCTTTCTTTCATAATTTTGAAAATTTTGGTTAAAGATAAGGTTTGTTTAGGTTTTCGACCAAAAGGAATTTCCTAAGATTTTAGAAATCACACTCATTTTTGGTATCTTTAAGCTAAAAGAAATAAAAATGAAGAAATACCTAGTTATTTTGTCGACCCTTATCGTTTTTACATCTTGTGGACAGCAGAAAAAAAAAGAAGATATAGCCTTAAAAACAAAACCCCAGACTTATAAAACTGAAATGTTTGTAAGCGACCTTTCAATTCCGTGGGGAATGACTTGGTTGCCTGATGGCAGTATGCTTATTACTGAAAAAGATGGGAGATTAATACACTTTAAAGATGGTAAGAAAATAGAAATAGCAAATATGCCTGCGGTATATGTAAATGGCCAAGGTGGGTTATTAGACATTAAACTACACCCAAATTATAATGAAAACGGGTGGATTTATATGACTTATGCTTCTGAAGAAGGCCCAGGGAAAGGAGGTCATACTGCTTTAATGCGCTGTAATCTAGATGGAGATTCGCTAACTAATATTGAGATGCTTTATAAAGCAAGCCCTAACTCTCCTGCAGGGCAACATTTTGGTTCTAGAATTGAATTTGATAAAGATGGTTATGTGTATTTCACCATAGGAGAACGAGGAGATAGAGAAGTTAACCCGCAAGACATTACTCGTGATGGAGGTAAAGTTTACCGATTAAAAGACGATGGTAGCATACCTGAAGACAATCCATTTTTCAACGAACCAAATGCTAAAAAGGCAATTTATACTTATGGAAATCGAAATCCACAGGGAATGGCTATTCACCCTGAAACAGGAGAAATATGGATGCACGAGCACGGACCAAAAGGCGGGGATGAAATTAATATTGTGAAGAAGGGTGCAAATTACGGTTGGATGGTAGTTACCTATGGGGTTAATTACAGTGGCACAGAAATCACAGATCAAACTGAAAAAGAAGGAATTGAACCACCTATTTACTATTGGGTACCTTCTATCGCTCCTTCCGGAATGGCATTCGTTACTAGCGAGAAATATCCTGAGTGGAAAAACAAATTACTCGTAGGTTCGTTGAAGTTTGCATATGTTGAACTGCTAACTCTTGATGGAGAAAAAGTAACCAAACGAGAAAAAATAGCTCAGGATATCGGACGAGTTCGAAATGTAAAGATTGGTCCGGATGGACTGATTTATATTGCAGTAGAAGGACAAGGTATTTACAGGTTAATTCCTGAATAAATAAAACCTATTCTCTTTAAAAAACAAAGTCGAGACCAATTTGATAGATCTCGACTTTGTCTTTTTTATTCATCCTAGATATCAGAATGGAGCCTAATATTCCACAATAATTAGTAAGGATTGAAGTTGAAAGGCTCGAACTAAATTGCTTTTACTTTTTAGTTCCTTTCTTTTTCTTTCTAAAGAAATCAAAAACGAACCAACCTATTACTACAATTACGAAATACATTAAATAAGACACTGGTTTTCCACTTCCACCTACTGTTGTGAAAACTCTATCCCAACGTACTTTTTTGTTAATTCCATCCCAGCTCATCCATACAAATACTGGTTTTCCTACAACGTGATTATAAGGTACAAAACCCCATGTACGAGCATCCTCACTGTTGTTTCGGTTGTCCCCCATCATCCAATAGTAATCCATCTTGAATGTATAATCGGTTAATGGTTGACCATTTAGAAGAACTTCCGTTCCTGATTGAGTAATTTTATTTTCAATTCCTATTTCGCTTCCTTCATAAACTTCTATAATACGCTTGTAGAATGGAAGAGTTTCTGGATTTATAGAAACTGTTTCTCCTTTCTGAGGAATATAAATTGGTCCGAAGAAATCATTATTCCAAGGATATTTTTGATCGTTTGGAAAAATGCCTGGATCCCACTCTCCTTTTTCACTTCTAAGACGCGTAATTTCAACCACATTTGGGTTGTTTTTTAGCATATTCATAGACTCTTCAGAAATAGCTGCAAAACGATATGTATTATTACCGAATCCATAACGATCGGTAATATCATATCGATTATAAAGCATTTCTGGGTTTAATTGTCCGTTTACCTTAACGTCATAAGCAAATTGAACTTTAGCACGGTCTGGAAGTTGGTTTTTCTCTCCATTAATATATACGTAACCATCGCGAATTTCTAGAGAATCTCCAGGGACACCTACAGCACGCTTTACGTAATTCGACTTTTTATCGATTGGCTTGTAGTAATATTTCCCATCACCATACTGCTGAAACGCGTTTACAGTATCTACAGGCCAATTAAATACTACAATGTCATTTCGTTTTATACTCTGAAAACCTGGCAATCTGAAATAAGGTAGTTGTGGTTTTGAAAAATATGATTTTTTATGAACCACAGGAATTGTATCGTGCACCATTGGAAATGCAACAGGCGTCATCGGGTTTCGAGCCCCATAATGAAACTTACTCACAAAAAGAAAGTCACCAACCAATAAGGTTTTTTCTAACGATGAAGTTGGAATTGTGAAAGGTTGCATTACATAAGTATGCACAACTGTTGCAGCTACAACGGCAAATAATATAGAACTCACCCACTCTCCAGTTGAAGTACGCGGTTTTAAGCTTCTATCCTTTATATGCGTAACATCTTGAGTGTAATTTATGTAATATATGTAAAGCCCTAGAGTAACTATCCCTAAAATTGTATCCGTAGTAGAATTACGTCCAAAACTGCGTAAGGTTTCAACCCAAACTACCGGAAACATAATCAGGTTAACAATGGGAATAAATAATAAAATAGTCCACCACCAAGGGCGATTAATAATTTTCATTAAAACCACAGCATTGTAAACAGGTACTGCTGCTTCCCAAGGTTTTCTACCTGCAGCCTTATAAAGCTTCCAAGTTCCTGCAAAGTGTATTAATTGAACTATTAAAAATAATATAAACCAACCTGTCCAACTCATAATTTGTAATTCGTTAAATTGTAATTCATTTAAACCCCTTATAATCTATACTGCAAAATAATAGGGATAGTATATTTTAATTTTAATTGAAATTGTACTAATACAACTACAATCTAAAAACTGTTAATCCGCATTTGTTAATCCTAAAACATCCTTCATTGAGAAAACACCTTTTTTATCTTTAAGCCATTCCGCGGCCAAAATAGCACCCTTCGCAAATCCTTCACGGCTATGTGCTTCGTGTTTTAAAGAAATTGTATCAATATTAGATTCATAGGAAACTATGTGGGTTCCTTTTACGTCTTCTTCCCTTTTAGCGGTAATTGATAAAACTTCGTCAGAAGTAGAATCTAGATTCCATTCTTTTTTACTGTTGTATTTTAAAATATTCTCAGCTATTGTTATTGCTGTTCCGCTTGGGGCATCTTTCTTTTCAAGGTGATGCGTTTCTTCAACAGACACATCGTACTCCTTCCATTGAGCCATCAACTTAGCCGCATATTCATTAATGCTAAAGAAAAGATTAACTCCAACACTGAAGTTTGACGCATAAATAAAACTTCCGTTACGCTTTTCGCATAACTTTACCATTTCATCATAACTTTCTAACCAACCTGTAGTTCCTGAAACTATTGGTAAATCTGCTTCTAAAGCTTTTTTAATATTACTTACTGCCGCTTCGGGGGAAGAGAATTCAATAGCAACCTCAGCGTCTTCTATATTACCTTCAGAAGATTCCACCCAACTTTTAAAAACAATTGAATGACCACTTTCTAAAGCTAATCTTTCAATAGTTTTTCCCATTTTACCATAACCGAGTAACGCTATTTTCATAATTTTCTATTCTCTATAAAACGACAACTATTTAAATCGATACGTCAACGACATTCCGTATTGTGGTTTTGCATTAAATTGATTGTAATTTAGGCTAGGTTGTAATGACAGGTCTTCACTCACTTCATATTGTTGTAAATGAGCATCTACGTTTGCATCAATAACATTAAGCAAATAGAAACCTAGGGTTACAATAATACTGTAACTCTTATTTCTTTGTGCTGATTTTTGAGCATTTATAAGTCTATCGTTTGAAATTCCTTGAAATTCATCATCTGTATAGCCTGCAAGTCTTCGCTTATAAGCATCTCTAAAACGATTATAGTCGTCGTCCTGCTGCTTATAAAAATAAACTCCGGCAGCCATTCCAGCATAGATAATAGGGATTTTCCAGTATTTTTTGTTGTAGGCTTGTCCCAATCCAGGGATTACTGCTGAGTAAAATGCAGCTTTAGCTGGAGCCAATGGATTGTATTCAACCTTAGGCTCGAGTGAATCTTTCACTACAATTACTTTTTCTTTCTGTACAGAAAGAGAATCAGCTGTCTGCGCAAACACTGAAGAAGCGAAGATTAAAAAAAAAATATTTAGGAGATTACTTTTCACTTTTAATTAGCTTCAAAATACGCTCGAAATCATCTTGATTTTTAAATGGCACAACCAACTGCCCTTTTCCTGACTTTGAAACCTTGACATCTACAGTCGTTTCGAAAAGATCTGTAAGTTCTTTTTTTGCTTTTTTAGCAAAAGGTGGCGCACTTGGTTTTGATGTAGTAGCTTTTTTATCAGGGTTTTTGAAACTTCTAACTAAAGCCTCCGTTTCACGAACCGATAAGTTCTGACCTAAAATCTTCTCATAAATATCAAGTTGATCAGATAAATCTTCAACATTAATTAATGCTCTACCATGACCCATACTTATAAAACCATCTCGCATTCCTGTTTGGATTATTGGATCTAGTTTAAGCAATCGCAAGTAGTTTGCAATAGTAGATCGATTTTTTCCAACTCTATCACTCAATTCCTCTTGGGTAACGTCTATTTCTTCAATTAAACGTTGGTATGAAAGTGCTATTTCAATAGGATCTAAATCTTGTCTTTGGATGTTTTCAACCAAAGCCATTTCTAGAGATTCTTGGTCGTTTGCAATACGAATATAGGCAGGTATTGTTTCTAAACCAATTAATTTAGACGCACGGAAACGACGCTCTCCACTTACTAACTGATATTTATTAAAGTCTAATTTGCGAACAGTAATCGGCTGAATTACACCTAGTTCTTTTATCGATGAAGCAAGTTCACGAAGAGATTCTTCATTAAAACTAGTTCGCGGCTGAAAGGGGTTTACCTCAATACTACCTAACTCCAACTCTACTATACTACCAACAACTTTGTCGGCATTTTTATCTTCAACAGATTTTATATCATTGGTAGGATCTTTCAACAGTGCTGAAAGACCACGACCTAATGCTTGCTTTTTTGTTGCCTTCGCCATTTATTCCGTTTCGTTTTTTTTGATTAACTCGTTCGCCAAACTTAAATAATTATCCGCTCCTCTGCTTGATGCATCGTAACTAATTATACTTTCACCATAACTTGGCGCTTCACTTAAACGTACATTCCGCTGAATGATTGTTTCAAAAACCATTTCATCAAAATGCTTTTTCACTTCATCTACCACTTGGTTTGATAGACGTAATCGTTGATCGTACATGGTCAACAACAATCCTTCAATATCAAGGTTTACATTGTGAATTTTCTGTACGCTTTTTATAGTATTCAAAAGTTTTCCTAAACCTTCTAACGCAAAGTATTCGCATTGAATAGGAATAATTACAGAATCTGATGCTGTAAGAGCATTAAGGGTTAATAGCCCTAAAGATGGCGCGCAGTCTATAAGTATATAATCGTAATCCTCTTTTAAACCTTCAATAGCTTTTTTAAGCATATATTCACGGTTCTCAACATCTACTAATTCAATCTCGATTGCCACTAAATCTATATGTGACGGAATTAAATCTAAATTAGGAGAACTTGTAGATATTATCGCTTCTTTTGCAGTAGCACTATGTTCAAGCAATTGGTAAGTACCTAGTTCTACAGTTTCAACATCAATACCCAATCCTGACGTAGCGTTAGCCTGCGGATCTGCATCTATTAGTAAAACTTTTTTCTCTAAAACGCCTAAAGAAGCCGCTAAATTCACAGAGGTTGTAGTTTTACCAACTCCTCCTTTTTGGTTTGCAATTGCAATTATTTTACCCATTAATTTACTTGAGATTTTAGCAGTTAAAAGTACAATTAATTATGTTGATAGAAAATCATTTTTGTTAACACTAAGTAAACAGACCCTCTATTTGAAAATGCAAAAATAAATAACACCAAATTCCAAACCTACTTGTTTAACAAGTGAGCTTGGAATTTGACTGTAATCTCGATTATTACCGATATAAAATTTATTTTTTTGTTTTTTGTGAACGAATCATAGCTTCAAGCATATCCCACATTTGTTGTGGAACTTCCTCAAGTTGATTCATTTGACCAGCGCCCTTTAACCATTCGCCACCATCAATAACAACAACTTCACCATTAATATATGCAGAGAAGTCTGAAACTAGATATGCCGCTAAATTTGCTAGTTCTTGGTGTTCACCAACTCGCTTAACGGGAACTTTTTTAGCTGGATCGAACTTTTCCTTTAAATCGCCTGGAAGCAATCTATCCCACGCACCTTTAGTAGGAAATGGCCCTGGAGCAATTGCATTAGAACGAATTCCGTATTTAGCCCATTCCACAGCTAGCGAACGCGTTAAAGCAAGCACACCTGCCTTCGCCGTTGCACTTGGCACAACATAAGCAGAACCTGTAAAAGCGTAAGTGGTGACTATATTTAAAATAGTTTTATTTGTTTCTTTTTTATCAATCCAATGTTTTCCAAAAGCTAATGTACAATTTTTGGTTCCTTTAAGAACGATATCAATAATGGTATCAAAAGCATTCGCTGAAAGTCTTTCGGTTGGAGAAATAAAATTTCCTGCAGCGTTATTTAATAGAACATCCACAGAACCGAACTCTTTTACCGATGCTTCAACCATAGCTTCTACTTCCTCGTAATTTCTAACATCACATTGCACAGGAAGCACTGTTCCACTAGTAGCAGTTTCTAACTCGTCTTTTACTTTTTGTAGTTTTTCAATATTTCTAGAGGTAATTACTACATTGGCGCCTAATTCTAAGAAATAGGTTGTCATTGCTTTTCCTAAGCCGCTTCCACCACCAGTTACTACTATTGTTTTTCCTTTTAACGCATCGTCGCGTAACATTTTTGAAGTATAGTCCATTGAATAATTTGTTTGAAGGTAAAGATAAGAACTAAAGTTATGAATGAAGAAATTAGTTATCAAGAATTAACAGTTGTAAATAATAATTTAAAGTTAATAAAGCGATAAATGATTGGTTTTAAAGCGTTAAATTATGTGAAATGCCTAGCCTACCAAAAGCATTACTCTTAACTTACCACTATGGAAAAAGTATTAGTAGCAGGTGCAAACGGCACCACTGGAAAAAAGATAATTTCAATATTAAAACAATCAGATAAGTATCAACCTTTCGCAATGGTTCGCAAACAAGAGCAAGTCGATGCATTTGAAAAAGATGATGTAAAAACTATCCTTGCTGATTTAGAACAAGATGTAAATGGTACTACTAAAGGCATGGATCGTGTTATTTTTGCCGCTGGTTCTGGCGGTAAAAACGTTAAAGACGTAGATCAGGAAGGAGCTAAAAAGCTTATGGACGCCTCTATAAAAGATGGGGTGAAGAAATTCGTAATGCTAAGCTCAATGGGTGCTGATAATCCAGAGATGTCTTCTGAACTGAAAGACTACCTAAAAGCTAAGCAAAACGCAGACCAACATCTAATGAATTCTGGACTTGAATACTCAATTGTACGTCCTGGCGCGCTGAACAATGAGGCTGGTAAAGGTAAAATTGTATTAGAAAGCAAGCTAAATCAAGAAGGTGAAATATCCCGTCAAGATGTAGCTGAAACTTTAGTTGGATCACTAGAGAGTTCTGTGGCTAGAAATAAAACTTTTGAAATTTTACAAGGTGATACGCAAATTAAATCTGCTTTAGAGAAGATTTAAAATTTAGAATGCAAATACTAAAAAGCACGTAATTTACTTTACGTGCTTTTTTATGAAATTTAGTGAAACTATTCTGATGTCCACAAAAGTTTTTGAGCAGTTCCGTGATCTCCTAATTGATATACAGCTAAGGATGATGGTAAGAATGGTATAGGTTTAAAAACAGTTTCAGATAAGCTATCCAATAAAACTTTATGAGCTACCCCTAAACTTATGTGGGGATCAAAATTTTCGTAACTGTATTTTTCAACAAAAGCAGGCACGTAATCTACAGTAAAATCACTTATTTCACTTCCATCTGGATTTTGAACAAATGACTCTTGAGACCCATCTTTAACCATATACGGCTTTACAAGCTCTATCGTTTTTTTATGAAGATCAACTATAGATTTGGTTCTACTATGCCTAATCATTGCAAAACTCTCCTCAGTATCACGAGAGTAATATAAACTTTCGGTGTAAATAGTGTCATTTTTAATTGTTTCGAAAAGACCCTCAACAGCCTTATTAACCTTCGACAAATCTTTTTCATTTATAAAACATTGCAACAGTGTTATATGTGGAATGTGGTTTTTGTCAAGCTTTATCGTTTCAGGGTTATTTTGGTGGATTAAAGTATTTAATTGAAGTGATTGCGCTTGCATTGCTTCAGAAGGTGTTAACAGCACATCAATTGCAATTATTTTGTCATTCTTAGGAACACAGGATAAAACCATTATAGAAGTAGCTATTAAAAATGCGATATTTTTCATATTTCAAAACTAATATTTATCGATTAGATTTTGATTAGAAAACTGTATCATTTTGATTCCCCAACACCTAAACCTCTTTTCAAAAATAATATCGCAAACAATAAACAATTAACTAGACACATAATACCCGATAATATTATCTTTGCAGACTGTGTAAACTATTTTATCTAGAATATGACAATTTCTTACAACTGGCTACAGCAATTTATTGATCTTCCTTGGGACGCTGAAAAAATAGCAGAACTATTAACCGACCTTGGTCTTGAAGTGGAGGGAATAGAAGAATTTTCTTCTGTAAAAGGCGGATTAAAAGGTGTTGTGGTAGGTCACATACTTGAATGTGAACAACACTCTAATGCCGATAGATTAAAAGTAACTAAGGTAGATATTGGTGGTAAAAAGCCTTTACAAATAGTTTGCGGTGCACCAAACGTAGCCGTAGGCCAGAAAGTTCCTGTTGCTACTATTGGCACAACTTTATATGACGCCGAGGATAAACCTTGGGAGATTAAAAAAGGGAAAATTCGCGGAGAATCAAGTGAAGGAATGATTTGCGCTGAAGATGAACTAGGAATAGGAGAATCTCACGAAGGAATTATGGTTTTAGACAACGATTTAGTTCCTGGTACTCCTTTGTCTAAAATTTTAGAAGTAGAAAACGATACTATTCTCACAATAGGGCTTACTCCAAATCGCGCCGATGCAATGAGCCATTGGGGTGTTGCTAGAGATTTAAAGGCTGGGTTGTTACAGAAAGGTATCGCTAAAAAGTTAGACACTCCTTCTACTAGCAGTTTTAAAATAGAAAACCGAGTATTAAAAATTGGTGTTCAAGTAGAAGATAGCACTCTTGCTCCAAGATACTGCGGAATTACAATTAGCAACATTAAAGTAGAACCATCTCCAGCTTGGCTTCAAAATAGGTTAAAATCTATAGGAGTTGCTCCCATTAACAACGTGGTTGACGTTACTAACTATATTCTTCACGATCTAGGACAGCCTCTTCATGCCTTTGATGCAGCCAAAATATCAGGCAATAATGTAATTGTAAAAACATTACCTGCAGGAACTAAGTTTACAACTCTTGACGGCGTTGAACGCGAACTCCACGAAGAAGATTTAATGATTTGCGACGCCGAAAAACCAATGTGTATTGCAGGAGTTTACGGCGGTTTCGATAGCGGAGTAACTGAAAATACCACAAGTATTTTCTTAGAAAGCGCATATTTCAATCCTGTGAGTGTTCGTAAAACAGCGAAACGCCACGGCTTGAGCACCGATTCGTCTTTTAGGTTTGAAAGAGGTGTTAATCCAAATATCACCGATTATGCACTGCGTCACGCGGTGATCTTAATAACTCAATTAACTGGCGGTCACGTTTCAAGTGATTTAATAGACATTTATTTAAAGAAAATTGACGACCACCAGGTTGTGTTGAATTTTGAAAAGACCAATAGAATTATTGGTGAAGAAATTCCTCAAGAAACAATTAAAGACATACTCACTTCTTTAGAAATAAAGATTAATAATTTTACTGAAACGGGTATCGGGATGACTATTCCGGCATATAGAAATGATGTAACTCGTGACGTTGATGTTATTGAAGAAATATTAAGAGTTTATGGCTACAACAACATAAACTTCACCCAAAAATTAAATGCGTCTATTGCTCCTATTACACCAGGTCAAGATTACAGTGTTCAAAATAAGATAGCACAACAGTTAACAGGACTCGGATATAACGAAATGCTTAACAATTCACTCACAACTCCTAAATACAGTGGAATGAGTGAATCGATTAAAGATAACTTCAATGTTGAAATGCTCAACCCATTAAGCAGTGATCTTTCAGTTATGCGTCAATCGATGTTGTTTTCTGGATTAGAAACGATTGCGTATAATGCAAATAGAAAGAATAGCGACTTAAAACTTTTCGAATTTGGGAAAACATACCATAAATTCCCAGGAGGTCATATAGAAAATAAACACTTAGCATTATTTATCACTGGTTTCAAAACGCAAGGAAATTGGGCTTTACAAGAAGTAAACACTAATTTCTTCTTCGGAAAAGGAAATGTTTCATCTATATTAGAACGACTAGGGATAAATAATTACTCCGAAGCTACTACAGACAACGATATCTTCTCTGAAGGCATTGCTTTTAAAAAGAACAAGTCTACGATTGTGGAATTTGGAATCGTAAAGAACAAAATTGCTAGCGAGTTAGATGTTGATGCAGAGGTTTTTTATGCAGATTTTAATTGGGATGAAGTATTAAAACTAATTCCATTAAAAACACTTAAGTTCCAGCCTATCCCAAAATACCCAGGTTCACAACGTGATTTTGCACTTTTATTAGATGACTCTGTAAGCTTTGGCGAGTTGCGAAATGCGGCGTTTAATACCGAGAAAAAAGTATTGAAAGAGGTAACGCTATTCGATGTTTACAAAGATAAAAATCTACCGGAAGGCAAAAAAAGTTATGCACTGTCATTTACTTTTGAAGACAAGTCCAAAACATTAACCGACAAACGGGTTGATAAAATAATGGAAAAGCTTAAAAGAACATTTGAAAATGATTTCGGCGCAACTCTAAGATAACTGAGTTTAATTTAAAACTTACTCTTCTTCAGTCGGGAACACTAATCCATCCACAATATGGAAAAATCCGTTTTTGTGATAGAAGTCTGATGCTATTATTGTAGCAGTTCTATTTTCAGAATCTATAAGTTGTAGGTTGCCATCTTTTTCCCTAATAGCTAGGTTTTGGCCATTTAGAGTAGAAAGGTGGGCTGTACCGCCATTTTTTAAAACAGCCATTTTTAAACTGTGACTATCCAATCTACCAGGTACTGTAAGAAACTTTACAAGAGATTGTGTTATTGATTTATTACTGATAATCGAATCTCTACTCTGTTCTTCAACTTTCAAAAAAGCATCATCTACAACAGCAAAAATGGTTATCATTTCCTCTTTTTCAAGTTTTGCCTGCAGCTCTTCATCATTAAATATTTCAGAAAGAAAGGTAAACGATTTTGTTTCTGAGATATTATCAATAAACGATTTTGTAGAAGTAAATGTTATATCATTCCATTTTTTAGAAACTTCTACTTTTTCAGCAGAAAGATATTTTTGGGCAACAGCGGAAGTAGTTAAATTGATTACCAATAGAAGTAATAAGACATTTTTGAATGGCATAGCATAATTTTTATAGGTGTAAATATAGCAAATACAACAGCAAGTTTGTGAAAATCAATTTACAGCTATACTATTTAATAAATTCATAAAGTATTTAAATTATTTGTTTTGATGAAATCTTGTGCTTAAATTTATTCATCCATAAGCTCCGCAATGATGTTTTCAAAAACAAATATCGAACAAAAACTTCGCAATTATCGTTCAAAACGTATCGACGAAAACTCTATAATGGATGAAGTCTGCCGTATTTTTTCCATCAACGAAATAGAACGATCTCAAATTGTTTCACGGTTACAACAGCAATCTAAGGAACAGGAAAATGCGTTTTCATTCGATTCTGTAGATGGCAAACGAATTTATCATATTGAAGATATAAAAAAGCTTTGTATAAACTACAGATTACGCTTTTTAGATTCACATTATTTTAAAGGAGACTTTCCAGAAGAGGCTGTTTCAGAAATACGAACTAGGGAAAAGGAACATAACACTAAACTTAAGAACTTTAAAATTGTTGCTCCTGCTAAGCTTTTAAAGCTAGAAAATGCTGACGACCCACTACTTTTTGCTCCTATGGGGAATGACTTTTTTTATTTAATACACAAGTGGGGAAACGATTTACACCCCTTCAGAAAATTTCTGATGTGGCCATATAAAAGCTTTGAAAACATTGTATTTACAGTAGTTGTTATTAGCATTTTACTCACAATTTTAGCGCCTATAAAAATGTTAACCTCCAACCCTAGTATTGGGCTTTACATATTTTTAGCTTTTTACATTTTTACAGCACTTGGAGGAATTGTAATTTTCTATGGTTTTTCAAAAGGTAAAAATTTTAATGGCGCTATTTGGAACAGCAAATATTACAACGCTTAAAATCCACTAAATTCTACCTTCTAAAACGGACATCCATCTTTTTGTGAAATTTTTCACACATAATTTATACCCGAATTTGAAAATAAGTTAGTAATTTAATAATCTAATCTATAAACACATACAACCATGTCAGATAATTTAGAAGAAACAATTCGCATATACACTGGTTCAGATATTATGGCCCAAGCTCTGGTAGAAAGATTAGAGAATGTTGGAATCACTCCTATCCTTCGAGATGACGAACAAAGCGGAGTTATGTTTGGTTCTGGGAGTAAGTTTGACGACCAAGTTCGCATCTTTGTTCGTAAGGATGAACTTTCCTTAGCACAACCTATTGCAGATACCTTTATTGAAGAAACAAAAGAATAACATGGCCAACACAACAAGAATTTATACTGGCCCAACACTTATTGCAAAAGGATTAGTTGCACGATTAAATGAAATAGGAATTAGTCCTATAGAAAGAAACGATCATGACAGTAGCTTAAGGGCTGGTCTTACTATGGGTATTGCAAATCAAACGATGGTTTTTATCCGAAAAGATGAAGCGCAAAAAGCACAACCTATAATTGATGAATTCCTCAAAGACATTGAAGAGTAACAGAATTATTTAAATATAGCTTTCAATTTAAGAAAACATAAAAACGGTCTAACTTTTATAGTTAGACCGTTTTTATAGTTGTTAGAGATAGTTAATTAAGCTTCAACAGCATACATTTTGTCTCTTAATTCCTTAATTTTCTTATCGCTCATATACTCATCAAAGTTCATATATCTGTCTATTGCTCCATTTGGAGTTAGTTCGATTATACGAGTACCAACAGTTCTAGCAAACTCGTGATCATGAGTAGTAAGAAGAACAGTTCCTTTAAAGTTTTTAAGTGAGTTGTTAAATGCAGTAATCGACTCCAGATCTAAGTGGTTTGTAGGCTCATCAAGCATTAACACGTTTGCACGCATCATCATCATTCTACTAAGCATACAACGTACTTTTTCACCTCCAGAAAGCACATTACTCTTTTTCAATGCTTCTTCTCCACTAAACAACATTTTTCCAAGGAAACCTCTTAAAAACACCTCTTCGCGTTCTTCTTCAGTTTTTGCATATTGACGCAACCAATCTACTAATGACAGATTATTTTTGAAGAAAGCATCATTATCTAAAGGCAAATAGCTTTGGTTTGTAGTGATACCCCATTGGAAAGTACCACTATCAGCTTTCATATTATCATTTAATATCTCATAAAAAGCTGTTGCAGCACGAGAATCCTTTGAGTAGATAACTACTTTATCTCCTTTAGCTAAGTTGATATCGACATCTTTAAAAAGTACTTCCCCATCAATAGATGCCGAAAGGTTTTCTACATTTAATATTTGATCTCCTGCTTCGCGTTCGCGTTCAAAAATAATTGCAGGATAACGACGACTAGAAGGTCTGATATCTTCAATATTTAATTTTTCAATCATTTTCTTACGAGAAGTTGCTTGCTTACTTTTGGCAACGTTCGCACTAAATCGCTGAATAAATTCTTGAAGTTCCTTCTTTTTCTCCTCTGCCTTTTTATTCTGTTGAGCACGTTGACGTGCCGCTAACTGGCTACTTTCGTACCAAAAGGTATAGTTACCGCTGTAATGATTTATTTTTCCAAAATCGATATCACTAATATGCGTACAAACAGCATCTAGGAAGTGACGGTCGTGAGATACTACAATCACACAGTTATCGTAATTTGCTAGGAAACCTTCAAGCCAACTAATTGTTTCGTAATCTAAGTCGTTTGTAGGCTCATCCATAATAAGCACATCTGGATTTCCAAAAAGTGCTTGTGCAAGAAGTACACGTACTTTTTGTTTACCATCAAGATCCTTCATTAAAGTATAGTGTAGACTTTCATCTATACCTAGGTTTGAAAGCATTGCTGCAGCATCACTATCAGCATTCCAACCATTCATTTCTTCAAAGGCAACTTGAAGTTCGCCAATTTTTTCGGCATTCTCGTCTGTATAATCTTCGTAAAGCTTATCTATCTGAGTTTTTATTGAAAACAACTCTTTGTTTCCTCTTACAACTGTCTCAAGTACGGTAAATTCATCATACGCGTTGTGGTTCTGTTCTAGAACCGACATACGTTTTCCTTTTTCTAAATGTACATGCCCCGAAGTAGGCTCTTGTTTGCCTGAAAGTATTTTCAAGAAAGTAGATTTACCAGCACCATTAGCACCGATAATTCCATAAATATTCCCTGTGGTAAATTGTGTATTTACATCATCAAATAAAATACGTTTACCAAATTGAACCGAAAGATTTGAAACTGAAAGCATAAAATTCTGTATTTTGCGCAAAAGTAGCTAATTAAGCAACACTCTAAAAAATATTAAAGCCCTAAAAACCCTTTTAACCTTCATTTAACATTAACCATCAAAAGGCTCTGCTATCTTTGTGTGTTAATCTAATTCTGTTTCATTTGTTTAGAAAACTACTTCTTTTACTTTCTGTTCTTGCACTGTTCTCCTGTAAAAATAAGGAGGAAAACACTGTGCAGTCTACCTATATACGTGGGCAGATTATAAACCCTACGCTAGATTACGTTATATTTTCTAAAGGAAACATCGTTTTAGATACGATTCCTCTAGACGAAAATAACTTCTTTGAATATTCTACCGACAAAATTAAAGCTGGATTACATCTTTTCAGTCATAGTGAAGGTCAGGTGTTTTACATTGAACCAGGCGATAGTTTATTAATTCACATCAACACTATAGATTTTGACGAATCCTTAGCTTTTTCAGGAAAAGGCGGGGACCAAAATAACTTACTAATTGATCTTTATCTAAAAAATGAGAAGGAAAATCAAAATCTTCCTAAATGGTATTCCCTTTCTTCGGAGGAATTTGAAGACAAAATAGATTCTTTAAAAGCTATTAAACTTCAGAGCTATGAAGAATTTATAGCAAATAATAAAGTTTCTGAAAACTTTAAAGACATTGCGCTTTCAAACATTGAATATGATTATTATTCAAAAAAGGAATTATACGGAGCTGCAAATAGAAATACACCTACTAGGTTATCTGATGATTTTTTCGATTACAGAAAAAACATAAATTTCAATAAAAATGAATTGAAATTTTATTATCCATATTATCGTTTTCTAAATCGATATTTTGAAAACATGGTTTGCACAAAATACAGTGCAAATGAGGTAATAGATAGAAATTCATTCGACTACAATTACAAAAAAATCCATATTATAGACAGTGTAGTAGCTTCCGATTCTATTAGAAATAGACTTTTACGCTACAATACAATTATGTATCTCTTTAATGCACAAAATGAAGAAGAAGAAACTCGACTTTTTGAAGCATACAAAAAGATGAATACAGATAAAAAATATTTGAATGAAGTTGAACAAGTTTACAATGCTTCAATTCAACTCATAAAAGGGAAGAAAATCCCTAATGTTTTGTTGGTTAATACCGAAAACGTATTAAATGAGTTAACCAATGTTATTAATGCCCCTACTGTGTTGTTTTTCTGGAGAGGGCAACCTGCAATTCAGCACAGAAACCTGCACAAACGCGCTTCCGAGTTAAAAGCTAAGTTTCCACAATACGATTTTATAGGTGTAAATACAGACAGGCACTTTAAAAAATGGAGAGACATTGTTTACAAATCTAAATACGATTCTAAGTTTGAATATCAGATAGAAAATCTAACTGATGCAGAGAAAAAATTCATATTAAGATACATCAATTACGTAATTGTTATCGATAAAGATGGAATTATTTTGGATGGTAAAACCAATATGTTCAACTTAGATTTTGAAGATCAATTACAAGCTTTCTTAAATGAATAACGCTTCAATAAGTTGTTTTGAACCAACATATTAAAGCGTTAATATTATATTTTGAGACCTTTAATCTCAATATTTATTGAAGTCTCATTAATTTCCTTTTTTATAATCTTCAAGAAACTTTTCCAAACCAATATCGGTTAGTGGGTGTTTTAGCAACCCTTCTATAGAAGATAAAGGACCGGTCATAACATCTGCTCCTATTTTAGCACAGTTAATTACATGCATTGTGTGACGAACAGATGCTGCTAAAATCTCAGTTTCAAAACCATAGTTATCATAAATTAATCTAATATCTGCAATTAATTCCAACCCATCAGTTGAAATATCGTCAAGTCGTCCTATAAATGGAGAAACATAGGTCGCTCCAGCTTTTGCAGCTAATAATGCCTGTCCTGCAGAAAATACCAAGGTACAATTTGTACGAATACCGTGATCGGTAAAGTATTTTAATGCCTTTACACCGTCTTTAATCATTGGAATTTTCACAACAATTTGCGGGTGTAACTCGGCAAGCTCCTCACCTTCCTTCACCATACCTTCAAAGTCTGTTGCGATTACTTCTGCAGATACATCTCCATCTACAATGTTGCAAATATCTACATAATGCTTTAAAATATTATTTCGGCCAGTAATGCCCTCTTTAGCCATCAATGATGGATTAGTAGTTACGCCGTCTAGCACACCTAGGTCTTGTGCTTCTTTTATTTGGTCGAGGTTTGCAGTATCAATAAAAAATTTCATAAAAGTGGTTTCAAATTAATTATTGTAAAAATAGTGAAGAAATGATTGATAAATAGACATTACTTAGTTTTTATTAAGCCCACAAGTAATATTATAGGTTCCGATTATTAGCGTAATATCTGGGATTACCTTAAAGACATTATTTTCAATTTTACTAACCAATTCGGGACAATCCTCTATAAAAGGAAACAATATTGATTTCGCTTTATTACTACCAAACCTGCTTGTCTCAATTTTAGTCAATTTTTCCTGATTTTTATCTCGAATGAAATATTGATAATCCGTATTATATTGATTATTTGTTATTTGTTGGTAGAGTTCTAATTTACCAATGACGATTTGTTCAACAATCTGAATTTTTTTATCTCCTATAACCGGAAGGAAACGTAGCTTAGTTATACTTCCAGATTCTTCAGTTAATAATACTGAGTCAAGTAGTTCAATCTTTATTTTGTTAAACCTTTCTCCAACTTTTTTGTAATATTTGAAATTTTTATTGTGGTAAGTCCCTCTCATTTCAGAAATTACTTCTCCAGATTTCAAATAGATTGTACATGGTCGTGTGATTTGTGAAAAAGCAATTGAAGGTATTATTGATGCTAAAAGAAAAATATAAAATTTTAGTTTCATATTATTTGTATTAATCCTAAAGTATCATTTCAACCCGTAATGCTTCAAAAGCAATCGTTCGTAAACTCTATCTGGCAATACGCGTTTTAAAACAATAGAAAATTTTTGCAAAGGAGCTCCTACCTTATAGTGTATCTTAGGGTTTGGAGTTTCAATAATTTTATGAACTACTTTTGCCATTTCTAAGGGATCACCGCCATTATCTACATGTTCATCCATCATCTTTAAGGTGTTTCCGTAATCCCTTTTATAAGGTGAATCATCCAAAACTGGAGAGTGATACCTACCTGCAGCAATATTAGTAGCGAAATCACCTGGTGCTATATTGGTCATTTTTACACCAAATTGCAAAGTTTCCATTCGCATTGCCTCTATAGTAATTTCTAAAGCAGCTTTGGTTGCAGAGTATATTCCACGATATGGAAGTCCCATGTACCCAGCTATAGAGGTGATATTTAATATATGTCCTCCGCCCTGTTCTCGCATATGCGGCATTATAGCCTTAATCACATTAATAGGCCCGTAAAAATTGGTTTGAAAAGCCTTTTTAATCTCAGATTCTGGAGTTTCTTCAATAGGTCCCGTGATTCCAACACCGGCGTTATTTATAACAACGTCAATCCTTTTTGATCTGTCGATTATTTCAGAAATAACATCCTCAATAGATTCAGTATCGTTTACATCCATCTTTAATAACGGAAATACCGAACTTGAGATTCTATTAGGATTTCTACTTGTTCCGTACACTTGGTAACCACGTTTTGATAAATATTCGCCAATAGCCTTACCAATTCCTGAAGAACCGCCTGTGATTAGTACTGTTTTAGACATAAAATTTTGTTGAAAAGCAAAGGTGCGTTTATGCAATCAGTTTTCCAAATAGTTTTTGCAAAAAGGCACTAGAAGCAAAACTGCTGTGCTGTAAGGAAAAGGTTGAGTTGGAGATAATTTTTAGAATCTATTCTATTTCCCTTTAGAATTTTTTTGAGCTACCTTCAGAACGAAAGTTTATCGCATAAAAAATGGCAAGCTACCTACATCACACCGCTACGACCATTTACCTTTGCTGCGTTCCCGCCCTGGAGGATTCAACAGGAGCTGGTTGTGTAGGACTTGCCGCTGCAAAGATAAAGCTTTTTCAAGTTTTTCCAAGTATTTTCACATTTCAATTTTAATAAATACCTTGCAGAAAAATTATCGTGAATCATGAAAATCTATAACACTTTAGTTCCTACGCTCTTACTGCTTTTTTTAGGTAGCTGCGGAAATAATTCTGAAGACAAAAAAGATGCTTTTTCACTCGAAATTAACGAGCCGAAGAAGACATATACCACCGAAGATGCTATTTCTTTGACAATGAACAACAAGAAAAGTTTAAAAATAGATTCTATCGCCTACTTTTTAAACAACGAAAGGATTGAAGCTTCTGGGAAAATCATATCACTTACTGGACAAAAACTTGGAGAGAAAACGTTATCAGCCAAAATTTATAGCGATGGTGATGAATATGAAGCATCAACAAAACTCCTTATTTTATCTTCAATAAAACCAAAGCTATACACATATAAAGTTATTGAAACCTATCCGCACGATATAAATGCATATACTCAAGGTTTAGAGTTTAATGGTGACATTCTATACGAAAGCACAGGGCAATATAAAGAATCTACCCTTAGAAAAACCGACTACAAAACGGGTGAGGTCTTACAAATGGTAAAACTTGCCGATCAATATTTTGGTGAAGGACTTACCATATTAAACAACAAAATTTACCAACTCACTTGGAGAGAAAACACTGGCTTCATCTACAATTTGGAAACCATGGAACAAACTGGAACTTTTGTTTACGGTAAAAGTAAAGAAGGTTGGGGACTTTGTCAGGATGGAGTAAACATCTATAAAAGTGACGGAACAGATAAAATTTGGACCTTAAACCCAAACACACTTGCCGAAAAAGACTATATCGAGATTTTCACAAACACTAGTAAAATCAGCAGTGTTAACGAATTAGAATGGGTAGAAGGAAAAATTTACGCGAATGTATATCAACAAGGTTCAATCGCTATTATCAACCCTAAAAATGGGGCGGTAGAAGGAGTAATTGATCTTACCGACCTTAAAGATAAAGTGACGCAGCACCCAAAACTAGATGTCCTAAACGGGATTGCTTATAAAGGTGAAGAAAACATACTTTACATTACTGGTAAAAACTGGGATAAACTTTTTAAAATTGAGATTATCGAAAAGTAAAAAACCCTTATAATTTTAAGTAACTATTTTTCAACTGCGAATTCACTAAGCAAATTTTGAATTCGTGGTTGATTTTTTTTACAATAATATTTTACAAAATAACCTTTCAAAACTTCTTTTAGCATTACAATAATAAGCTTCATAAAAAGTTATATTTTTACCAAAACTTTATTTGAATGAGGTATTTATACGGATTAGCAATTTTGAGTTGCTTAGTGCTATGGAGTTCGTGCCGAAACGACTTTGAAACTGTTGCAAGTACTGGAAAGTTAGAATTTTCGAAGGACACAGTTATGTTAGACACTATTTTTTCTAACATTGGTTCAAGCACATATAATTTAAAGGTTTATAATCGAAGTGATGAAGACATCAACATTCCTACTGTTCGATTGAAAGAAGGAGAATCTTCAAGTTACCGACTTAATGTAGATGGTATGCCTGGTAAAGTATTTGAAAATGTTCAAATACTTGCCAAGGACAGTATTTTCATATTTATTGAAACCACCTTTGACGTAACAGGAGTACCTACAAACCCTGAAGAATTTCTTTATACTGACCAACTTCTTTTCGATACCGGCGGCAATGAACAAAAAGTAGAATTAGTTACTTTGGTGAAAGATGCTGTTTTTCTATATCCAGAAAAATATGAGGACGGTACTTACGAATCTCTCAACTTAGGTATGGACAGCGATGGCAATGATATACTTGTAAAAGGATTCTTCCTTGACGACGACGAGCTTACATTTACAAATGAAAAACCCTATGTAATTTATGGTTATGCAGCTGTACCAAGTAATAAAACACTTATGGTTGAAGCTGGTGCTCGCGTTCATTTTCACGCAGGAAGCGGAATTATTGTTGCTGAAAATGCTACTATGAAGGCTTTGGGCGCACCAAGTTTGGACCGCGAGGCAATGGAAAATGAAATTATTTTTGAAGGGGATAGATTAGAACCTGGTTTTGCTGATGTTCCTGGACAATGGCTTACCATTAGATTTACAAGTGGAAGTGTAAATAATGAATTCAATTACACAACTATAAAGAATAGTACAGTTGGATTATTACTTGAAGACAGTCCTATTACTTTAAAAAACGTACAGATTTACAACAGCGCGAACGTTGGTTTATTAGCGCGAACTGGAGTAATAGATGCTGAAAATATGGTAATAAGCAATAGTGGACAATCATCATTAGCAGTACAACTTGGCGGAAGTTACGAGTTTAGACATTCTACATTTGCTAATTACTGGAACAATGGATTCCGTACCTTCCCTACAGTTTCATTAGACAACAGTCTAGAAACCGAAGAGTATATTTTTGTAGCGGATTTAGTAAAAGCTAATTTTACCAATTGTATTATTTATGGAAGTGAGCGTCGTGAATTTTCATTGTTAAAAAATTCGGAAGCTGATTTCAATTTTAACTTCACCAATTCGTTGTTGCGATTCGAAGATCCTACAGGGGAATTTAGTGACAACCCTATTTACGATTTTGAAAACCCTCAATTTTATACCGATTCAAAGTTCAATATAGAACCTATGTTCCAGGACACTACACTTAACAATTACAATATTGAAGCCGGAACTTCAGGAGCTGATAATATTGGTAAAAATAATGTAAGCCCAAACATAGATTTAAACGGAAATTCTAGAAGTACTCCTCCGGATGCAGGAGCTTATGAGGCTACTGTTTTTCCTGAACCTTAAATTTTAAAACATTTATTTTCAATAAAAAACCCATCTCTAGAATGGGTTTTTTACTGCACTATTTTTAATGAAATTGTTATTTAACCTTCAACCATTTTAGTTTTAATCTTGAATTTTTTCGTTCTACAGGTTGCATAATTAAAGTATCGCCAACAAAGTAAAACCTTCTTTGGGCTGTAAGTCCAAATTCGGAAGGGTTTGAATGCGATAGTTTGTAATGAGACACAATACTATCTGCTTCAGAAACTTTATAATTTCCCATATAATAATAAGATTTAGTAATGTGCTTTAAAGCCTCTAATGAAATGGAATCTGTAAAATTTGGAAATTCTATATCTACATTTTCGTAACCATTATCATAAAGATGTAGTGCTACATGATTGTTGTTACCATATAATAGATAACCATCCATCCCACCGCGGTAAGGACTCCAAGTATTAGTTGTAGTATCTCGCACCTTCATACCTTCCAGTTTCCAAAGCCCCGTAATAGATGGATTATTATATCTTTCATTTTGACAGGAGATTGAAGACCATAAAACTGCGGCGACAACGATGTATTTAATTTTATTCATTCACTAAAAGCTCAATTCAAAACAATTATTTAGTAATCCACTCTCCCCTCTTTATCTTCCCATTTATTAAAAACGACTCTACCTTCTTCTCTATTTAGATTGATAAATTTTACGTTTCTATCTTCAATATTCTTATCTATTTCATCATAAATAAAATGGTCGTCGAAACCTATTTCAGCTGCGTCTTCTTTAGTACAAGCATAATACACAGCTTTTGGTCGAGCCCAATAAATCGCACCTAAGCACATAGGGCAAGGTTCGCATGAGGTGTAAATAATACAATCATCCAGCTGGAATGTATTCAGTTTTTCACAAGCCATACGAATAGCTACAACCTCAGCGTGAGCAGTAGGATCGTTACTTGATGTTACTTGATTATACCCTTCGGCGATGATTTCACCATTCTTTACTACTATGGCTCCAAAGGGACCACCAGCATCAGCATTCATCCCTTTTTCAGAAAGTTCAATCGCTCTATTTATAAATTTTTTATCTTCTTCTGTAATCATTACAATCTATTTTTAAAAAAAAGTTCTAATTGTTTTTAGTACCTATTAGAAAGTTTATCTATCGATCTAATTTATTCAGATTTAAGTCTATAAATCTATTATAAAAAACAACTCTCCAACCATACTTAGATATATTCCTAAGAAAATTAGAGAGTTGTTTTCTAGAAGTTATTACATTTTAAAAAGTGGTAAACCAGACATCATCTTGTTAACTTCTTCGGCAATGCTCTCTAATTTAGCTTCATTATCGTGATTCATAATTACCTCATCAATTAAGTCGACAATTTTACCCATATCTTTTTCAACTAAACCACGTGTTGTAACGGCTGCAGTTCCAACTCTAATTCCACTTGTTACAAAAGGTGATTTATCATCAAAAGGCACCATGTTTTTATTTACTGTAATATCAGCTTTGCTAAGTGCTTCTTCTGCCTCTTTTCCAGAAATATTTTTATTTCGAAGGTCAATAAGCATCATATGGTTATCTGTACCACCTGAGATAAGATCGTAACCTTTATCAACAAAATGCTGAGCCATTACTGCTGCATTTTTCTTCACTTGTACCATATAGTGCAAGAACTCATCAGTTAATGCTTCACCAAATGCAACTGCTTTAGCCGCGATAATGTGCTCTAATGGCCCTCCTTGGTTTCCTGGAAAAATTGCACTATCCAAGATACTACTCATTTTACGAGGTTTTCCGTTTTTCAGTTTAATTCCAAACGGGTTTTCAAAATCTTTCCCCATTAAAATCATACCTCCACGAGGTCCGCGTAAAGTTTTGTGTGTTGTAGTAGTTGCAATATGGCAATATGGTATTGGATCACCAATAATACCTTTAGCAATAAGACCTGCTGGGTGGGCTATATCTGCAAAAAGGATTGCACCAACTTTGTCTGCAATCTCGCGAAAACGCTTGTAATCCATTTCACGTGAATATGCAGAAGCTCCAGCGATTATCATTTTTGGCTTTTCTCTTAGTGCAATTTCCTCAACCTTATCGTAATTGATGAGTCCAGTTTCTTTTTCAACACCATAGAAAACAGGGTTGTAAAGTTTACCAGAGAAGTTTACAGGTGAACCGTGCGTAAGATGACCACCGTGAGAAAGGTCAAAGCCTAAATATTTATCGCCTGGGTTTAAGCAAGCTGCAAAAACAGCGGTATTTGCTTGTGAACCACTATGTGGCTGCACGTTTGCATATTCAGCTCCAAAAAGTGTTTTTGCACGATCAATTGCTAGTTGTTCCACTTCATCAACAATTTCACAACCTCCGTAATAGCGCTTACCTGGATAACCTTCAGCATATTTATTAGTTAAAACCGATCCAGCAGCCTCCATAACTTGGTCGCTTACAAAATTCTCTGAAGCTATCAGCTCCAAACCATTTTTCTGTCTTAGTTTTTCCTCTTCTATGAGTTCAAAAATCTGTTCGTCGCGTTTCATAGTAAAATTTTATTATTTGAAATAAGGGTTAAATCATGTGTTTATTTTCAAAAAAATAAGCTCTTCAAACCTTTTGTAAAGCTAATATTTTTATTGAAAGTTAATTAATTCCAAAAATAGCAAATCCAATTGGTAACTGTCGTGAAATATATATATTTGATGAAGAATTTAATGAACAAAACATAAGTTACAAACTATTCTTATTCCATAATTAATTCCTTGAATTTCAGTAATTCGAATAATTTTTACTTAGTTTTATTTCACAACTATAAAAGATATTAAAAAATGCCTATAACAGCTAATGACCCTAATCGAAAAACCTGGCTCGAAACTAATCCAGATACAGATTTTCCAATTCAAAATATCCCTTTTGGCGTTTTCTTAACCAGAGATGATATTATTACTATCGGCACCCGTATAGGAGACTATGCTATAGACCTAGGTGCTTTACATCAACTAGGCTATTTCAAAGGAATTGACCTCACTGATGATATTTTTCTTCAAGACACATTAAATGATTTTATAAGTGATGGAAGAAAAACTTGGCGTTTGGTACGTAATCGAATTGCCGATATTTTCGACAAAGAAAATCCTGAACTTCGCGATAATGAAAATCACAGAAAGCACATTCTATTTACTATGGATGAAATAGAAATGCAACTTCCTGTACAAGTAGGAGATTATACCGATTTTTATTCAAGTAAAGAGCACGCCACAAATGTTGGTACAATGTTTCGCGGAAAAGAAAATGCTTTAATGCCAAACTGGCTTCACATTCCAGTGGGATACCACGGAAGAAGTTCGTCTATAATACCTAGTGGAATTAATGCTCGTAGACCGTGGGGACAAACTATGCCTGAAGGAGCTACCGAACCTGTTTTTGGTCCGTCAAAACTAGTTGATTTTGAGCTTGAAATGGCTTTTATCACAACTGATGCCAATGCTTTGGGTGAACCAATTCCAGTAAACGAGGCTGAAGACTACATTTTCGGATTGGTACTTTTTAACGATTGGAGTGCTCGTGATATTCAAAAGTGGGAATATGTTCCTCTTGGACCATTCTTAGCGAAAAACTTCGCTTCTTCTATATCACCTTGGATTGTAACCTTAGATGCACTTCAACCTTATAAAGTAGAAGGTCCAAAACCTGAAAGAGAACAACTACCTTATCTTCAGTATAAAGGAAATAAAAGCTACGACATCAACCTCGAAGTTTATATCGCTCCAGAAAATGCAGCCGAAACAAAAGTTTCTACTTCCAACTTTAAATATATGTATTGGAATATGGCTCAGCAACTTGCGCATCATACTGTAAATGGATGTAATGTAAATAGCGGTGATATGATGGGAAGCGGAACTATTTCTGGACCAACTCCAGATTCTTATGGATCAATGCTAGAACTTACTTGGCGCGGTGCTAAACCTATCACCCTTTCGGATGGTACAGAAAGAAAGTTTATAAACGATAATGACACCGTTATTTTAAGAGGATTCTGTAAAAACGACAAGGTACGCATTGGATTTGGAGAATGTAGAACAAAACTACTCCCAGCGATAAAGCAATAAAAATTTAATATTATTAAACCACGGAAACGCTAAAATGATAACACATTGGTGTTTTCGTGGTTTTTTATTTACACCAATTTATATACAATTAAGTATTTATCTAAAAATTGGTCCTACTATTGTATTTTAGCTTTCACAACTAATCCAAATTATTATGAAAGCTTATTACATTCTTTTATTTACAGTACTTTTAAGTTTTTCTTGTAATAGCGTAAAACGAACTGAGAGATTTGTTTCTCAAGGAAATTACGATGAAGCTATAAATCTTGCGGTTAAAAAACTTAAAAAAGATAAAACCGCTAAAGAATTCGACAAACACATCAAACATTTAGAGGTTGCATTTTTAAAAGCTACGGATAGGGACTTGCGTGAAATTGAATTTCTTAAAAAAGATAAATCAACTTCTAGTGCTAAAAAAGTTTACTACACTTACTTAGACTTAAAAGATCGTCAAAATAAGATTCGCCCCCTCCTACCGCTACATAGTCGTGAAATGGGACGGAAAGCAAATTTCATATTTTCCGATTATTCAAATGAAATACTCAATTCAAAAGAAAATTATCTAAAAGCGCTGTATCAAGAAGCTCAATTATATTTAAATAGTAATTTGAAAAGAGATTTCCGTAGTGCGTTCAATGTTTTGTGTGAAATAGACGAAGTACAACCAAATTATCGCGACGTAAAAAAACTTAAAGAAGATGCCCATTTTTATGGAACTGATTTCGTTTTAGTTGAATTAAACAATCACACAGGGCAATTTATCCCATTTAGATTGGAACAAGATTTATTAGATTTTAACACCTACGACTTAAATGAATTTTGGAAAGAATATCACGGAAAACCTGAGCAAGAAATTAACTACGACCTTGGTATAGATCTGAATTTTCAATCAATTCAAATTTCTCCTGAACGTATTTCCGAAAAACAATTCACTAGAAAAGAACGTGTAAAGGATGGCTACAATTATAGATATGACAGAGGTGGAAATATTATTAAGGACAGCCTTGGCAACCCAATAAAAGTAGATAAGTTTAAAGATGTTTCAGCCTTAGTAACTATTACCACGCAACAAAAAAGTGTATTTGTTGGAGGTGAAGTAGTCTATAAAGACTTAAACAATAAAAGGAGGTTAAAAAACTTCCCTCTTTCAGCAGAATTTATTTTTGAAAATGTGTTTTTAAAATACCGTGGAGACAAACGTGCATTGTCTAATGAAGACATGCAACTTCTAACCAATCATTTTATAATTTTCCCAAGCAACGAGCAAATGGTTTTGGATGCTGGCACAGTTATAAAGGATAATTTCAGGGAAATTCTAATAAACAATCCATTTTAAATATAGTAATTAAAAACACTAAACTATAGCTAAACAAATTTTGTGAGATCTGCAGCATCAATGCCATTATGTGAATCGTGGTGCACCACTACTTCATCCTTAATTACAATAAGCTGTGGGCTTTCGTGGTTTACTTTAAACCGTGCTGCAATTTCATTTGAAATATCTCGGTTTTGCAACAAATCAAGAAAATATAATTTTAGCTGGTCGTCATCTAAGCTATAATTTTTTTCGAACATCTTTAGGACGCCACGACTCACACCACAACGGGTAGAGTGTTTAAAAATTGCAACTGGTTTTGTTTTAGACTGTGCTACCAAATCGTCTAACTGCTCCATTTTACCTAAAACGTGCCAAGGAGTTTCTACTATTTCCTCTTTAGCAGCATCTCTTGGTGATTTAAACATATCAAAAAGTCCCATAATAATTTCTTTTATACAAAGCTACAAGTTCTATTGTCATAAATATCTAAATGAAATGATAAAAGCTAAATACTACAGTCATAATGTCTGTTAAATAACTGATTATTACAGACAATTTGTCTTAATTTTATAATGGCTTTGTATTTGTAATTCCACTATGCACAACAACTTTCGCTCTTTAAACAAAGCCGAAAGAAATAAATAAAAAGCAACAAAAGAATATTATATATGAACTTTAACAATTTTACCATAAAAAGCCAGGAGGCCATCCAAAAAGCACAGCAGATTGCGCAGGGATTTGGCCATCAGCAAATTGAAAATGAACACATACTCAAAGCTATATTTGAGGTGGATGAAAATGCCACACCTTTTATTTTAAAAAAATTAAATGTAAATCTTGTTACCCTTAAACAGATTTTAGAAAAGCAACTAGAAAGCTTCCCTAAAGTTTCTGGTGGTGATATTATGCTTTCACGAGAAGCCAATACAGCTGTACTTGAAGCGAGCAATATTGCTAAAAAAATGGGCGATGAATTTGTTTCTATTGAACATCTTCTTTTGGCAATTTTAAATTCTAAAAGTGCCATTGCCCAAAGTCTGAAAGACCAAGGAGTAACCGAAAAAGGGATGAAAGCTGCTATTCAGGAGTTACGCGGTGGAGAAAAAGTAACTTCACAAAGTGCTGAGGAGACCTATAATTCATTAAGCAAATACGCCAAAAACCTCAACCAACTAGCTCGTGATGGCAAGATGGATCCAGTAATTGGTCGTGATGAAGAAATTAGAAGAATTTTACAAATTCTTTCTAGAAGAACCAAAAACAACCCAATGCTTGTTGGAGAACCAGGAACTGGTAAAACTGCAATTGCAGAGGGTCTTGCTCACAGAATAGTGGACGGGGATGTTCCTGAAAATTTAAAGACTAAAGAAATTTATTCACTAGATATGGGTGCGTTAATCGCCGGAGCCAAATATAAAGGAGAATTCGAAGAGCGATTAAAAGCTGTTATTAAGGAAGTAACTTCAAGCGAAGGAGACATTGTTCTTTTTATCGACGAGATACATACCCTCGTCGGTGCTGGAGGCGGACAAGGTGCAATGGATGCCGCAAACATCTTAAAACCAGCATTAGCCCGTGGTGAATTACGAGCTATAGGAGCAACAACCTTGGATGAATACCAAAAATATTTTGAAAAAGACAAAGCCTTAGAGCGTCGATTCCAAAGAGTTGTTGTAGATGAACCAGATACTGAAAGTGCAATTTCAATATTACGTGGAATTAAAGAAAAGTACGAAACACACCATAAGGTTCGTATTAAAGACGAAGCAATTATTGCAGCCGTTGAACTTTCGGAAAGATATATTACAAACCGATTTCTTCCAGATAAAGCCATTGACTTAATGGACGAAGCAGCTAGTAAGCTTAGAATGGAAATCAACTCTAAGCCTGAAGAATTAGATGTTTTAGACAGAAAGATAATGCAACTTGAGATTGAAATTGAAGCGATAAAACGTGAAAACGACGAAGTTAAATTGAAGGCTCTACATTCAGATTTAGCCAATTTAAAAGAAGAACGAAATGAACTTAATGCAAAATGGCAAAGTGAGAAAGAAGTTGTAGATAATGTTCAGAATCTGAAAAAGGAAATAGAAGAGTATAAATTGGAAGCTGAACGCGCTGAACGAGATGGCGATTTTGGAAAAGTAGCAGAGCTTCGTTACGGAAAAATTAAAGAAGCCCAAGAAAAGCTTACCAAACTTGAAACGCAATTGGCGGAAAATGACGAAAGCACATCTTTAATTAAAGAAGAAGTTACACGAGAAGATATAGCTGAAGTTGTTGCAAAATGGACTGGAGTTCCAGTTACCAAAATGCTTCAAAGTGAACGTGAAAAACTTTTGGTTTTAGAAGATGAGCTTCACAAACGAGTAGTAGGTCAACACGAAGCAATAGTTGCAGTAAGTGACGCCATTAGAAGAAGTCGCGCAGGATTGCAGGACGAAAAAAAACCAATTGGTAGTTTCTTATTTTTAGGTACAACTGGTGTAGGTAAAACCGAACTAGCTAAGGCCTTAGCTGAATATCTATTCGATGATGAAAGTGCTATGACGCGAATTGATATGAGTGAGTATCAGGAAAGACACAGTGTGAGCCGTTTAGTTGGTGCACCTCCAGGATATGTGGGATATGACGAAGGTGGACAATTAACCGAAGCTGTACGTCGTAAACCTTATAGCGTGGTGTTGCTCGACGAAATTGAAAAAGCACACCCCGATACATTTAATATTTTATTACAGGTTTTGGACGAAGGTAGGTTGACAGACAACAAAGGACGATTAGCAGATTTTAAAAACACTATTATTATTATGACTAGCAATATGGGGAGTCAGATAATTCAAGAGCGTTTTGAGGCTGTTAAGGACCCAGAAACAGCAATGGAAGGTGCCAAAACTGAAGTATTAGCATTATTAAAACAATCAGTTCGTCCCGAGTTCTTAAACCGAATTGACGATATTATAATGTTCACTCCGCTTTCTAAAACAGATATTCGCAAAATCGTGGAGCTTCAATTGAAAGGCGTGTCTAAAATGTTGCTGAAACAAAATATTGTTTTAGATGCTACACCTGAAGCTATAGGTTATTTAGCTGAGAAAGGGTTTGATCCGCAATTCGGAGCAAGACCAGTTAAAAGAGTTGTACAACGAGAAGTGCTAAACGAGTTATCGAAAGAAATTCTTGCGGGTAAGATAACTACCGAAAGTATTATACTTTTAGATAGTTTTAATGATAATCTTGTGTTTAGAAATCAAGAGAACTTAGTAGAATAACTCAGTTTTTCTATCCTATAAAATCCCTCAAACTTAGGTTTGAGGGATTTTTTTATTTAGGATAAAGATTTATACATAATTTGTATTCCGCTTCAGTTATCATTCCTGCTCTTGTCAAACCATTAAAATTCGATAAATTTTTGAAATAGTCGCTAATCTTTCTTCTGTACAAATATGATTTTGAGTTCTATCTCTTTTTTTATTCTCCACCTAACGCTCCGTTTCACAACTCAGACAACTACTTCAATTTAGGAAAAATATTTCTAGACAAAACAGTTCGAACTTGATGGGTATAAACGCCAAAAATTGCGCTACGATTTTGTGGGGCTAATGTTACTTCCATTTCATAATAGGTCGTTAATGCGGTAATATTTATTACATACTTCCTTAAAATTTACAATATTATTGTTCCAATATGCAATATCACATTTACATGCTTAAAATAAATCTGCTTTAAACAAATCTCAGTTAAGGTTTCTTTCTAAAACCCACTACCAACTTCAAAGTAAATAAGGCCTTTACTGTAAAGTTGTAGCGAAGTTATTATAAAAAGGTATTAGTGAAAATAGAGCAACTAATTAATGTTAATCAACAGAAAAACCCATCGAAATTCTACTATAAGAATTTTGATGGGTTTGGCTTCAAATAAAGCAGTAACTATAGTTTAGAATAAACTACCACTTATCGATCATATCTTTTAACTGTTCTTTGGTTTTTCCAGTTTTTTCCTGAAGGCGACCAAGTAGTTCATCAGACTTTCCTTCTGTATACATTAAATCATCATCGGTAACATCTGCAAATTCTTGCTTAAACTTACCCTTTACTTGATTCCATTTTCCTTTAAATTGATCTTCATTCATAGCTTTTAGATTTTAGGTTAATTAAATATTCTTTGTTTGATATCATAAAATTACAGATCTTATGTAAACATTTATATTAATGAAACCCTAAAGATTCTTTGAAATAAGTTATAACTTTACTAACAAGTCTTAATTGATGTTATTTAAAACTCAACACTATGAAGCAATTTCTATTTTTAATGATTTTTATGCCGCTTTTTACATTTTGCGGTCAAAAAAAAGAAAAAAATAACGAAAAACAGTCTTCAGAAGAAACTAGTGAAGTAGAAACCCCATTATATAAAGCAACATATTATTTAATTCGTCACGCCGAAAAAGACAGAACAGATCCTGAAAATGAGGACCCTAGTCTTAACATAGATGGAATGGTGCGTGCAAAAAATTGGGCAAAATATTTCGAGACCATCAAAATAGATGAGATTTACATAACTAAATATATTAGAACCAAGCAAACAGTTTCTTTCATTGCACAGCAAAAAGCAATTTCTCCCAAAATTTACAATCCAAACACCTTATACTCTGTAGACTTTCTAAAAGAAACCCATGGAAAAACAGTTCTCATTTCAGGTCACAGCAATACCACCCCTATGCTGGTAAACAAGCTTATAGGAGAACAAAAATTTATAGAGATGGATAATGGCGATAATGCAACACTTTTCAAGGTAACTCTCGATGGAAACAACCGAAACGTAGAAACTTTAAAAGTGGAATAATATCTTCTTTTCGGATTTTATAATAATATTTAGAAATTCTTCTTTATTCCTTCTATTTTTGCATCTATGGCAATTCAGAAAAACGTAAAAATTAAAAATCGTAAAGCTAGGTTTGAGTATGAGATTCTCGATACTTTTACTGCAGGCATTGTTTTACGCGGAACCGAAATAAAAGCCATCCGGGAAGGTAAGGCCTCGATTGCTGAAAGCTTTTGTGAATTCAATAGTAATGGTGAACTCTTTGTCATAAATATGACTATTCAAGAGTATAGCCACGCTACACATTACAACCACAGCCCTAAAAGTGAACGAAAGCTTCTTCTCAATCGAAGTGAATTAAAGAAGCTTGGAAAAGAAGTTAAAAATTCTGGATTAACTATTATACCCTTAGTACTTTTCACTAATAACAAAGGGTTAGCTAAAATGGATATCGCTCTTGCTCGCGGTAAAAAACTATACGATAAAAGGGAAACCATAAAAGAGAGGGATACCAAAAAACAACTTAGCAGAATTAAGAAATCCTTTAATAATTAGTTGCTTTCACAATTTTAGCATCTTCGTATTCTTCTTACTAAAAGAAGTTTTGATTACATTTCCGATAACAATACTTTAGCAAGATGTAAACTTTTTTATTAGTATTTTGCAATAACTAATCTTCCAAAATACTGATGAAAATAAAATTACTTCTTCTAGTTTTTCTCTTAATTTCAAAAACTATTTCTGCTCAGATAGTAGGAAAAGTAACCGATACTCATGGTGCACCACTACCCTATGTAAATATTTATCTTCAAAATAGCTATATAGGAACCACAACAAATGACGATGGTAACTACTCTTTAAATGTATCTGATAAAAAAGAATACAAAGTTTCATTTCAGTTTTTAGGTTATAAAACGTTAACCAAAAATATTACGGCCACCTCTTTTCCATATATTTTAAACATTTCACTTGAAGAAGAAACAACAAGTTTAGATGAAGTAATTGTAAACACTTCAGAAGATCCAGCCTATCGCATTATTCGCAAGACAATTGAACAGCGTAAAGAAAACTTAGAAAAACTAAGCGAGTACACTGCAGACTTTTATTCGAGAGGACTGTGGCACGTGGAAGATGTTCCAGAGAAAATTTTGGGACAAGAAGTTGGTGATTTTGATGGGGCGCTAGACAGTACACGTACAGGAATAGTTTACCTATCGGAAACTATTTCGGAAATAGCCTATCAAAAACCTGATAAATTCACTGAAACAATTATTGCAAGTAAAGTAAGCGGTAACGATAACGGATTTAGCTTCAACAGTGCGCAAAGTGCAAACATTTCGTTCTATGAAAATACGGTAGAACTTAATGCTGCTCTCGTTTCGCCAATTGCAAATAACGCCTTAAACTACTACAATTATAAACTCGATGGAGTTTTTTATGAAGGTGTCAAGCTTATCAATAAAATTAAAGTTACACCTAAACGACCTAAAGACCGAGTTTGGTATGGATATCTTTATATAGTTGAGGATGACTGGCAACTTTACGGCGTAGAACTTTCTACTACAGGAAGTGCAATTCAGATACCTTTTGTAAGTGATTTACTAATTAAACAGAATTATAAATACGACACCGATTATGATTTCTGGGTTAAGCTTTCCCAAACCATTGATTTTGGATTTGGCCTATTAGGAATGAAAGGAGATGGCCGTTTTATTGCTGTATATAGTAATTACAATTTTGAGCCTGAATTCACTAAAAAGACATTTACCAACGAAGTACTTTCCTTTAAACCAGAAGCCAATAAAAAAGATAGTCTATTTTGGAAAGGAATTCGTCCAGTGCCATTAACCAATGAAGAACTTAAAGATTACATTAAGAAAGACAGTCTTCAAGTATTGAGAAGCTCGAAACAATATTTAGATTCTATAGATGCTAAATCAAATAAACCTGGAGTAATGAGCCTATTAACCGGCTATACTTATAAAAACTCATACAACAAGTGGTCGGTGGGATACGAAGGGCCATTAAGAGGAATAAACTTCAACACTATACAAGGTTGGAACAGCAAAGCTGGGCTAACCTTTTTTAAATGGTACGACGATAACCAAACAAACACACTATCGGCAGCCGTTAGAGCAGATTATGGAATTGCCGAAGACCGACTTCGATTTACAGCTGGCATTCTTAGAAACTTCAATTGGAAGAACAAGTTGCGTTTTTCACTTTCAGGAGGAAGCAAGGTTGCTCAGTTTAACGATGAGGAACCCATATCTCCACTAATAAATACAATCGCCACCCTTTTCTTTGAAAGAAATTACATGAAGCTTTACGAGCTTAATTACGGACGTCTAACCTATAGTCAGGAAGTTATTAACGGATTGCACTTATATGCATCTGTTGCTTATGAAAACCGTAAACCGCTTTTTAATAATACCAACTATGTTACAATTCCGAATAAGGATGTAAGTTACACAAGTAATAATCCGCTATTTCCAAACGACTTCACTAATACTGCAATTGCAGAACACAATATTGTAAAGAGTAAGTTACGAGCTCGAATTAATTTCGCTCAAAAGTATTTTTCAAATCCTGATATGAAATTTAATATTGGTGATAATAAATTTCCTGAACTTAATATTTCAGTAGAAAATGGAACCGCTATTACCGAAAGCTACTACGATTATACCCACTTGGAAGCAAGTTTAAATCAATCAATCTCTTTAGGAAACAAAGGCCAGTTTTATTACAATTTAAAAGGGGGCACCATTGCAAACGGTGAAGGAATTTCATTTATAGATTACAAACATTTCAACGGAAACCAAACAAGAGTGGGCACTTCACCAAACTACACTAATGTTTTCAACCTAATGCCATATTACGAATTTAGCACCAATAAAAGTTATTTTGAGGGGCATTTAGAACACGACTTCCGCGGATGGATTTTAGGTAAAATTCCAGGAATAAATCAGCTAAACCTCAACTTAGTGGCAGGAGCACATTTTTTAAGTACTGAAGAAAGAAAGCCTTATTCTGAAGTTTCAATCGGTATTGACAATCTCGGTTTTGGAAAATTTAGGCTCCTACGCGTAGATTATGTTCGCTCCTATTACAACGGTGGTAGTGAAGGCGCTTTTATATTTGGTTTAAAGTTTATAGACCTTTTAAGACTATAAGTATTCAACCTATCTAATTCATTATTAGCGTATTATTTTTTTTGTTATTATATTTCATTGTGATGAAATTGACAATAGCGAAAATCATTTCTTTAAAAATAAAAGATGAAAATTACATTTAAACTCCTGCTCATATTTTCGCTTTTTACAAGCTGTATCCCAATGCAGAAAGTACCAAAAGATGCGAAAATGATCGATTTTTTTCATTTTCAAAAAGCTGATAATTACGATGCTTCCAAATGGGCTGTTTTCCTACCTGGAACTGGAGGTTTGAGGATTTTTAAAGATACTTTGCATTATTTTAACGTGGCTAAAAAGCTGAATGCAGAAGGTATTTCTGTTTTATTGGTCGATAACGTTGCAGCCTATAAAGCCTCCCATAGAAATGTTGATGAAGAAGAGCCCTCTCAAATAATTTGGACGCTAAAACAAGCCCTAAAATGGGCTAAGGAGAGCGAAAGAATCGATCCAAAATCTAAAGGAAGCATTGTAGGTTGGTCGCGCGCTGGTTTAGGGCTAATTCCTTTAGCCAACGACCAAGTTCAACTAGAGGAACTAAATATTAAATCAATTGCAATGTTTTATCCTGCAAATGGATATGAATTGAAGTTAAAACCAAAGGTTCCAGTTCTCATTATGACAGGAGGAAGAGATAAAATTGTAAAAGTTAACGACATTCTTGAGAACATGATTGCTGAGAATGTAAAAATTCAAGTTTATGACGAAGCATACCATGGATATGATGTTGAAAGTCTTAAGAAAGGTAAGTATTACAGGATTATTCCATTTATAACTAAAAAGCACTATTTATTAAAATATAACCAAGAAGCCGCAAATGATTCATTTGAGGAATTGATTGAGTTTTTAAAAAAGCACTGATTACATACATTCACTTTGAGTGTAAATCCGTTTCAAAAAGATATCATCATTTAGATTAGCACTTATGGCCACCCCCTTCCCTATCCTAAACACCGAACGTTTGCATCTACGTGAGATAAATCTTTCGGATGTAGATAGAATTCACTATTTCCGTTCAGATAAGGAAATCACAAAATTTATAAAAAGATCGGAGCCGCAAACTTTTGAAATGGCGGTGGCACATATTAAAAATATTAACAGCCAATTAAAGAAAAATCAGTCAATAGCTTGGGGGATAGTTTTACAAGGTTCAACAGAATTAATTGGCTCAATTTGTCTTTGGAATTTTTCAGAAGATAAAAAAACTGCAGAGGTTGGTTACGACCTAGATCCTAAATTTCAAGGCAAAGGATTTATGAGCGAAGCCCTAAAAGCAGTTTTAAATTATGGCTTCACTCAAAGAGATTTTGAAACCATTGTTGCTTACACCGATTACAGAAATATTCCATCAAAAAACCTCTTAAAACGCTTTGGATTTATTCCAAGCCACACTTTAAAAGATACTGACAACCAAAACAATGAAGTGTTTTACTTAAACCGTTAGTTTTTGTCTTCTAGGAGAGGTACGAATCGGAATTCTCCGTGCTCTTCTTTCACAAATTCGGCCTCAGATTTACGAGTAAACACCGTCATTATCTGAACATTGTCACCAACAGGAATCACTAATTTCCCTCCAATTTTCAACTGAGCTAATAAAGGATTTGGCACAAAAGGTGCACCTGCAGTAACTATAATTCCGTCATAAGGAGCCTCCTCTTCTAACCCAATATACCCATCACCAAAAATCATTCGCTTTGGTTTATAACCTAATTTCGGAAGGAACAATTTAGTTTTTTTAAAAAGCTCGTTTTGCCTTTCAATGGTAAAAAGAGTCACTCCTAATTCTAAAAGCACGGCAGATTGATATCCGCTTCCAGTTCCAATTTCAAGAACTTTATCTCCCTTTTCAACTTCTAAAAGTTCTGTTTGTCTAGCTACAGTATAGGGTTGAGAAATAGTTTGATCTGCTGCAATGGGAAAAGCTTTATCGGTATAGGCGTGATCTACAAAACTAGAATCCATAAAGAGATGTCTTGGAATCTTACTTATAGCCTGCAAAACATTATTATTTACAATTCCTTTCTTTTTAAGAGTTTCAACAAGCCTCTTCCGCATTCCTTGATGAGTAAAGGTATCTTTCACATTATTAAATTTTAGTTCCGAAGAATTCGGGATAAACAATTTCGTTACAAAATAACCAAATAAGCTTTATAAGCCTTAATTTGCGAGGACCAAATTCCAAAATAAATTTCAATATTCAAAAACCAAATCCTCATCACAACCACTAAAACATTCCAACTTAATGATTTTCATTGGCTGAACTTACAATTAAACTTATCAACATACAAAATCATAGTCTTGGCTCCTAAAGTTCAAAATTTTAAAACACTTAAACAACGTAACTTTTAACCTCTTCAACTTTTAAACTTTCCCTTGAAAACCCTTACATTTGTGAAAAACACACGTCAATGTTAAAAGCTGGAGTTCTAGGTGCTGGACACTTAGGAAAAATACACTTAAAACTACTGCAACAATCATCAAAATACGAACTTGTTGGTTTTTACGATGCAGATAAACAAGCTTCGGAAAAAATAGAATCTGAGTTCGGCTATAAAAGTTTCCTAACTATGGAAAGCCTTATAGATGCTAGTGAAATGATTGTGGTAGTAACACCTACAAGCACACATTTTGAATGTGCTAAAAAAGTTCTTAATGCTAAAAAACATCTTTTTATTGAAAAACCTATCACAGAAACCGTTGCGCAAGCAGAGGAAATTCGTGATTTAGCTAAAGAGATGAAAGTTCGCGGTCAGGTTGGACAAGTTGAACGTTTTAACCCTGCTTTTCAAGCTATAAAAGACAACATCCACAACCCGATGTTTATTGAATCGCACAGACTGTCGGAATTTAACCCTCGCGGAACAGACGTTTCTGTAGTTTTAGACTTAATGATTCACGACATAGACGCTATTTTAAGTGTAGTAAAAAGTCCTGTTAAATCGGTAAGTGCGAGTGGAGTTTCAGTAATTAGCGAAACACCAGATATTGCAAACGCCAGAATTGAGTTTGAGAACGGTTGTGTAGCAAATTTAACAGCCAGTAGAATTTCACTTAAAAAAATGCGGAAAGCGCGATTCTTTCAGCGTGATGCATATATTTCTGTAGATTTCTTAGAGAAGAAATGTGAAGTGGTAAAAATGAAAGAAGCAGCTACAAAACCTGATGATTACGCAATGATATTGACTAATGCAGAAGGCGTAAAAAAGCAGATTTATTTTGAAAACCCTCAGGTTGAAGAAAACAATGCTATTTTAGATGAACTTGAGAGTTTTTACGATGCTATTAAAGCAGATAGAACACCTGAAGTATCATTAAAACAAGGTACTGAAGCATTGCGCGTAGCAATGTTGATTATAGAGAATTTCAAAAAAGTATAAAGAACATAAGTTGATACACGAATTATAAATTCAAGATTTTAAAATGAAAAATATAGCAGTAATAGGTGCTGGAACAATGGGTAATGGTATTGCCCACACCTTCGCACAATTCGATTACAAAGTAAACCTAATTGATATTTCACAAGAATCTCTAGACAGAGGAATAGCAACTATCACTAAGAACCTAGATAGAATGGTTGCAAAAGAAAAAATTTCAGAAGAGGACAAATCACGTACGCTTAACAACATTACAACTTTTACTGATTTAGAAAAAGGTGTTAAAACAACAGACTTAGTTGTAGAGGCTGCTACAGAAAATGTAGATTTAAAGCTTAAGATTTTCCGCGATTTAGAGAATTTCTGCGACGAGAATACTATACTAGCAAGTAACACATCTTCTATTTCAATTACTCAGATTGCTGCAGTAACTAAAAGACCTGAAAAAGTGATTGGTATGCACTTTATGAATCCAGTGCCGATAATGAAGTTGGTTGAAATCATTAAAGGATACAGCACTAGCCAAGAAACCTACAAGGTTATTGAAGACCTTTCTAAAAAGTTAAACAAAGTTCCTGTTGAAGTTAACGATTATCCAGGTTTTGTAGCAAACCGTATTTTAATGCCAATGATTAATGAAGCCATCGAAACGCTTTATAATGGTGTAGCAGGTGTTAAGGAGATAGATACAGTTATGATGCTAGGAATGGCGCACCCAATGGGGCCTTTAGCTCTGGCCGATTTTATTGGTCTTGACGTTTGCCTTTCAATCTTAAACGTAATGTACGACGGCTTTAAAAACCCTAAATACGCACCTTGTCCATTATTGGTAAATATGGTTATGGCTGGAAAGCTAGGAGCTAAAAGCGGAGAAGGATTTTACGACTATAGCGAAAATAGAAAAGCAGAAGTTGTTGCTGCCATGTTTTCAAAATAGCATTAAAGCGATCTGCTAATTACAATCATTCATAGAATTTTAATAAATGGCCAGAATTATTCCCTTCAAAGCTGTTCGCCCAACACGGGACAAAGTGAGTTTACTCGCCGCACGCTCGTATGAAAGCTATACAGCTTTGCAGGTAGAGTCGCGATTACGAGATAATCCATTTTCGTTTTTACATATTGTAAACCCAGGTTTTCGATATCACAAGGAGATTTCTGGTGAAGAGCGTTATGGCTTGGTGAAAAATCGCTATTTAGAATTTAAAGAAGATGGTATCTTTATGCAGGACGAAAAGCCTTCCTTTTATATTTATAAAATTGTGAATCGTGACGGCTTAGTTTTCAATGGTTTTGTGGGTGCAACTAGTGTTCAAGATTATGAAAACAACATAATTAAGAAGCACGAAGACACTCTTGAATACCGAGAAGTAGCTTTTAAAGAATATTTAAAAACTGTAGGATTTAATGCTGAAGCTGTACTCCTTACCTATCCAAATAATCAGGAGTTAACAGACATTAAAAAGTTGGTGATGCAAAACAGACCCGAGTATGAGTTTACAACAACATACCGAGACACGCATTACCTATGGAATGTAGATGATGAGGAGCTTTTGAAAAAAATTCAGGATATCTTTAAAAAAATTCCATCCTTGTATATAGCAGACGGACATCACCGTTCGGCATCTTCTTATCTTTTAGCGAAAGATTTAAAAGAAGAAAATCCGCATCACACTGGAGAGGAGCCATATAATTTTTTTATGAGTTACCTCATTCCTGAAAGCGATTTAAAAATATATGAATTCAATAGGTTGGTTAAAGACTTAAATGGATTGACAAAACAAGAATTTTTAATAAAACTGGATGAGTATTTTAGAATCGAAAACCGAGGGATGGAATACTATAAACCATCTCAAGTGAATCATTTTAGCATGTATTTAGATGGAGAGTTTTATTCCCTTCACCTTCGTAAAAGCAAATATAAAATTACAAATGCTCTTGATGCTTTAGATACTCATATTTTATATGTTACAATTTTAAATCCTGTTTTAGGGATTGAAGATTTACGAAAAGACAAACGCATTGAATATTCACACGGTAAAAAAGATTTAGCTTACGTTAAAACGGTTGTAGATTCAGGGGAATTTGCTGTAGGGTTTGGTGTGTTACCTGTTACCACAGAGGAAATGCGGAAAATAGCAGATGAAGGCTTTAAAATGCCCCCAAAAAGCACTTATATTGAACCAAAACTCCGAAGCGGAGTTACGGTTTATGAATTCTAATTACAAATGAAATAAAGAGGGAAAGTTAAAGAAGAAAGAGAAAAATGATTTCAGAAAAATTAAAGAATTTAAAGAGTAAGTTGCCTAACGAAGTAACTTTAATTGCGGTTTCCAAAACTAAACCTGTATCAGATTTGATGCAAGCCTACAATTCAGGTCATAAAGATTTTGGCGAAAATAAGGTTCAAGAAATGGAGTCTAAATGGCAAGAAATGCCAAAAGACATCCAATGGCATATGATTGGACATCTGCAACGCAATAAAGTAAAGTATATAGCTCCATTTGTAAGCCTAATTCATGCAGTTGATAGTCTAAGGCTTTTAAAGGAAATAAACAAGCAAGCCAAAAGAAATGAAAGAGTTATTGAGTGTTTGCTTCAAATAAAAATTGCAGAAGAAGACAGTAAGTTTGGAATGGATATATCCGATGCAGCTGCGCTACTCCACTCTGAGGAATTACAAAGTTTTAAAAATGTGAAAATTGTTGGTTTGATGGGAATGGCAACATTTACAGACGATGAAAAGCAAATTTCACAAGAGTTTCAGAGACTAAAAAAAGCCTTTGACCAATTCAAAATTGAAAATTCAGAATTGAAAATCTTGAGTATGGGAATGAGTGGTGATTACGAGATTGCAATCGAGAATGGCAGCAATATGGTGCGTGTAGGCAGTGCTATATTTGGCGAAAGAAACTATTAGTACAAAATTAAATTATTGAATAGTAAGTAAAGTAGATGTACGCAATTTTAGATATAGAAACGACAGGAGGAAAATATAATGAAGAAGGCATTACAGAGATTGCAATCTATAGGTTTGACGGTCATAAAATAGTTGATCAGTTTTCGAGCTTAATTAATCCGGAAAGACCCATTCAGCCTTTTGTGGTTAACCTTACAGGAATTAACAATGAGATGTTACGCCAAGCACCGAAATTTTATGAAGTAGCCAAACGTATCATAGAAATAACAGACGATTGTATTTTAGTAGCACACAACGCACTTTTCGATAATAGAATATTAACCACTGAATTTGATCGTTTAGGTTATCCTTTCGAAAAACAAACGCTTTGTACTGTTGAATTGGCAAAAAAGTTAATTCCAGATATGCCTTCCTATAGTTTAGGGAAATTAGTACGTGCATTAGGAATTCCACTTACCGATCGCCATCGCGCTCAAGGGGATGCAAAAGCAACAGTTTCACTTTTCAAAATGTTGTTAGCTAAAGACACTTCAAAGCAAATTATTAGCGAAACAGTTCGGAAAGACCCAAAGAAAAAATTAAATTCTAAATTACTCAATCTTATAGAAAACATCCCTTCTGAAGTCGGTGTTTACTATATGCTAAATGAAGCGGGTGATGTTATTTATATAGGAAAGAGCAAAAATATCAAGAAAAGACTTAGCCAACATTTTACTAGCGAAAATCGAAAGTCGAAAAAAATTCAAAAGCAAGTTAAATCGGTTAACTTTGAAAAAACAGGAAGTGAACTAATAGCGCTTTTAAAGGAATCTGAAGAAATTAAACAAATTAAACCTATGTTTAATCGTGCCCTTCGCAGATCTTCCTATACACATCAGCTTACTTCATTTGTAGATAAAAACGGTTATATAAATTTAAGTATTGAAAAAGCTGATGGTCGTAAAAAAGCTATACTTACGTTTAGCAATTTTCAACAGGCAAAATCGGAACTTTTTAAAATTACTGAAGAGTATAACCTTTGTCAAAAACTAAATGGTCTTTATGATTCTAAAAATCAGTGCTTCAACTACACTATCAAGGAGTGTTATGGAGCTTGTATAAATAAAGAGCCGGCAGAAGAATACAATGTGCGTGTTAAAGCATTTCTAGAAAAGAAAAGTTTTGAAAACCAAAATATGTTGATAATCGATCGCGGACGAGATGTAGAAGAGCGTGCTGTTGTTTTAATTGAGGATGGAAAGTATAAAGGTTATGGATTTTATAACTTAAACCATCAAATTAATAACCCTGAAATACTAAAAACGATTATTAACCCGATGCAAAACAACCGAGATGCACAACATATAATACAGAGTTATTTAAGAAGTAAAAAAGTATTAAAAACAGTGAATCTTTCAACTAACTCGATTAATAAGTAATCATTGCTTATTTTTATAGTTCAGATAGTTATATGAAACCATCAAATAAAAAATCCTGGCGTTACAGGCTACACGAAATTATCTATGAGGCAGATACACCCATGGGTAAGCTATTCGATATAGTGCTACTCATTCTCATTCTGCTAAGCGTATTGATTGTAATGCTAGAGAGTGTTAAATCTATAGACTTAAAGTACCACAATTTATTTTATATAATTGAGTGGACAATAACTATCTTTTTTACAATAGAATACATAGCTCGAATAATTTCAGTAAAAAAACCTAAGCACTATATATTTAGCTTTTATGGGATAATAGATTTTTTATCTACAATTCCACTATATCTTTCTTTCATTTTAGTAGGTAGTAATTATTTGTTAACCGTTAGAGCCTTACGTTTACTTCGTGTATTTAGAATTTTGAAAATTACCCGTTATATCGGAGAAGGGAATAAACTTAAGAAGGCGCTCATAGAAAGTAGACCTAAAATATTTATTTTCATTTTCGCAGTGTTAATTGTTGCAATTATTGCTGGAACTTTAATGTACCTAATTGAAGGAGAAGCGAGTGGTTTTGAAAATATTCCCGTGAGTATTTATTGGTGTATTGTAACGCTAACTACCGTAGGCTTTGGGGATATTGCTCCAGTAACTCCAGCTGGAAGACTTTTAGCAACTTTAATTATGATACTTGGTTACGGCGTTATAGCAGTACCCACTGGTATTGTAAGTGCTCAGTATGTAAGAAAAATTCCAGACGATTACGTTCATGTAAATACATTATCTTGTAGAAATTGCCTCGAACAAAAGCATAGAGACGACGCAGAATTTTGCCATAAATGCGGGCATAACTTAAATGAAGAACCAAGTCAAATTGAAAACACATAATAATCCCTTGCTTATTTGTATAGTTGGACCTACAGCTATCGGAAAAACAGCAATGGCAATAAAACTAGCGCAAGCTTTTTCTGCTGAAATAATTTCGGCCGATTCTCGACAGTTTTTTAAAGAAATGAACATTGGAACAGCAGTTCCCTCGCAAGAAGAATTGGCAGCTGCTACGCATCACTTTATTCAAAATAAAAGCATTTTTGAAGATTACTCTGTAGGTGATTTTGAAAGAGAAGCAGTAGCTTTTTTAGACCAGTATTTCAACTGTAAGAATATTGCTATACTGGTTGGTGGCTCTGGGTTATATGTAGATGCCGTAGTAAATGGTTTGGATCATTTTCCTGAAGTGCCATTAGTAGTGAGAGAAAAACTAAATGCTGAACTCGGTGAAAAAGGTATTCAATACCTTCAAAGCGAACTTAAAGAAGTAGATCCATCTTATTATAAAAAAGTAGATATTAACAACCCACATAGATTAATACGCGCTTTAGAAATTTATATAGCTACGGGAAAACCATATTCTTCCTTTTTAAAGAAGGATTCTATTAAAAGAAATTTCGACACGATATTTATTGGCCTAGAAGCCGAAAGAGAAATAGTTTACGACCGTATAAACCTTCGTGTTGATAATATGATTTCTGAAGGTCTCATAGAAGAGGCCCAACAACTGTATAATCACAAGGAAAGGAATGCGCTTCAAACGGTAGGATATCGAGAGCTTTTTGAATATTTTGATAATAATATTTCTAAAGAAGAAGCTATTTCAGAAATAAAGAAAAACACACGCCGATTTGCAAAGAGACAAAACACATGGTTTAAAAAAAACAAAAATATCCACTGGTTTGATTATAAAACAGACGCTATTAAAATCATCAATTTTATAAATGAAAAAAACGCCTTATAAAGGCGTTTTTTTACACACATCTTATTCTAAAATACTAGTTATCCACTTCGCTTTTTACAACTAAACGGAAACCTTCCCCATGAATATTAATGATTTCAACATCTTCATCTTTCCCGATATACTTACGCAGTTTTGCAATATATACATCCATACTTCTCGATGTGAAATAATTATCATCTCTCCAGATTTTAGTAAGTGCCAATTCACGAGGCATTAAATCGTTTTTATGTAAAGCCAAAAGCCTTAACAATTCGTTTTCCTTTGGAGATAATTTAATTGGAGACTCCTCTTTATAAGTTAAGAAACGCAACTTTGAATTGAGGTGGAAATTACCAATCTCGAATTCAAACTGTTTACTGTCTGCAATACTATCTGTAGCTTTTCTTTGAATAATCGCTTTTATTTTCATTAAAAGCACTTCACTATCAAATGGCTTGTTTAGGTAGTCGTCTGCCCCCACTTTATATCCTTTAAGCACATCCTCCTTCATAGCTTTCGCTGTTAAGAATATAATTGGCACATCTTCGTTTTTTTCACGAATTTCTTTCGCTAATGTAAATCCGTCTTTATACGGCATCATTACGTCAAGTATGCAGAGATCAAAATCGTCTTTTTTAAATTTTTCGAAACCTTCCATCCCGTTTTTGGCGTGAGTAACGTTATAATCGTTCATTGCCAAATAGTCCTTTAATACTGTTCCAAAATTTGGATCATCTTCCACTAGAAGGATCTTTTTGTTTTCTGTTTCCATAATTCTAAGATATTAAGTGTAATTTTATTATAAATGTGCTGCCTTTTCCTTTTTCACTTTCAACATAAATTTCGGCATCGTGATCATCCAAAATTCGTTTTACGTAAGCTAGACCTAGGCCATGTCCTTTTACGTTATGAATATCGCCAGTATGTTCTCTGTAAAATTTTTCAAAGATTCTTTTTTGTACTGCTTTCGACATCCCAGTACCTTGATCACGGATTTTGAGAATCACACTGTTTTTTACGTTTTCCGAGTAAATATCAATTTTAGGTTCGTCGTCAGAGTATTTTACTGCGTTGTCTAACAAGTTAACAATAACGTTTGTTAAATGCGATTCGTTAGCTAACACCGCAGATTTAAGTGCTCCATAATGTGTTTTTATATAACCTCCTCGATCTTCAACAATTAAACTTACGTGGCTAATTGCATCCTCTACTACTTCTTGTAGGTTAACACGTTCTTTTGGTAGATCCAACTCGTTCTTATCTAATTTTGAAATTCGAAGAACATTTTCAACTTGCGCGTGCATCCGTTTATTCTCTTCTCTTATCATCCCTAGGTAACGCTCTAAAAACTCTTTATTATCCTTTACTTTCGGGTTCCTTAGTGAATCTAATGCAAGGTTAATTGTTGCAATTGGAGTTTTAAACTCGTGAGTCATGTTATTTATAAAATCTGTCTTAATTTGAGAGATTTGTCGTTGTTTATAAATTTGAGAAATCGCACTAGAATAAGCAAGAATAATAACCGCAGTAAAGACCAAGGAAAGGATTGCCATTCCTAAAATACTATTCCAAACAAGTTTTTCCTTACCTGAAAAGTTTACATATAACTCGTAACTAGCTTGATTGCTATTTTCAAAGAGCGGAACCATGTAAGTGCTTTCTTCATTATACTTAAAGTTTTTAGTTCTTACTTTGGTTTCTAATTCATTACTGTAAACAGCAAATTCGAACTTGGTATTTAGTCCTCGTTCATTCAATTCTTTATTTAATAAATCCTTTATTTCAGAAACACTTATTCTTTTATAAATTGGAGTAAGTGTATTAATCGTACTTACAAAATTCTCGAATTGTTTTTGTTCATAATCCTTTAATCTAGAAAAAGATTCGACCCTTGTTTCCGAAACTGTATTCCCATCCATTCCAGATGATAATTTAGTTTGCGTTTTCCGATTTGTTAGCTTTCTAAATTGAATAGTATCAGAATCTAAATTTAACAGTCCAGATGAAAGCTTAAAATCTTGCTCTAAAATACCATCGGTAAAAATGTATGTTTCATTGGTTGCTTTATTCTGAATCTTATAAGCCAACTCAGTAAAACTCACATTATCTGGCACTTGAATACTATCTATATAAGGCATATAAAGCTTGTAATAAGCTTCAGTTTCTTTTAGTTTAATTTCTTTAGCTACCGACAAAAGCACTTGCTTTGCGGTAATTGTAAATTGATCAGCCTTAGTACTATATGCATTGGAAATCCAATAGCCCTGTACAAAAACTATCCCTAATAATGAAAGGCTCATAAGAGCTATGAGTAAAACAAATAGCTTTTTGTTCATAGCCCCAAAAATAAGATTTTAACATTTAGCGCTTTGTTCATTTAACCAAATGTTAACAAAAGACAAGGCGAGATTTAACGTGGGTTTAACTAAGGTAGATGTGAATATCGTTTACTAGATTCTGAGTGTCTTCTAAATCAATGTTTTCGATAACAATATCTGCTAATTCTCTCTTTTTAGAATCAGGCCATTGATTTTTAATTCGTGCTTCTACTTGGCTTTTTGTAACACCATCGCGCTTCATAACACGAGCAATTCTTACTTCTTCTGGAGCGGTGACTAATATTACTACATCACAATTTTTATAACTTCCGTTTTCGAAAAGAATAGCGGCTTCTTTAATTACGTAATCACTTGTTTGTTGTTCTCGCCATTTATCGAAGTGTAAGCCAACTTCAGGATGAATTATAGCATTTACACCTTCTAACAAGTTTTTATTGTTGAAAATCTTATCCGCAACGAATTTTCGATTTAGTTTATCGTTTTGATAGGCTTCATTCCCGAGTAATTTTATTAGTTTTTCACGGATAATAGGGGAAGAATTCATTAGTTTTTTCGCTTCAATATCAGCGATATATACAGGAACACCTAAAGCAGCAAACATTTTTATAACAGTTGTTTTTCCACTGCCAATACCTCCAGTAAGTCCAACTATTTTCATTTGTGCTATTGTTTTATTTTACGATTAAAAGATCAATTTTTTTAGGTTCGAAAACTATGTTGTAAATATTTTCAGGTTTAGATTCTAAAAATGGAATCATAAACTTTCCTTCTTTATTCATTTTTGAATAGTCGCAAACAACCCTAAAATTCTCTTTTTTAAGATCGGCAAACTCCTCTACAGAAACGTCAAATTTTAGTGTGATTGTAGATGGCACTAATTTAATTTCAATATTAGGCGGAAGATTTACAATTTCAACCGGTAATGTAAATTCTCCTTGGGAAAACTCTGCTACTTTAAGATTTGCAGTAACCTCTTGAGGCTTAACAGCAATAACGTCTTTTGATGGTTTACTTATAGCTATTTTTCGTGAAATATTCCTATCTACATTTTTAATTTTAATATGCTCTGTCTCAACATATTTTATATCGTTTATAAGCTTTTTGGGACCAGATATTAATACCGAATCGGGCGTAAATTTTAATGAATCAACGGCCTTAAATCCATTTTTATACGAGATAGACTTTAAAGCTTTAATTGGAACGCTTTTGAGCACAATTGGATCTAGTTGCACTTTTAAGTCTTCAATGGAGAGGTTTTTGATAGCTCTGCTACTTCCAAATTTTAATCCTATAAGCCCTACGAGGTTCTTGTTAGGTATTTCGAAATTAAACTTTTTGTTGTCTAGGTAATCTTCGATATTTATTTCTATTGAAGGCTTCTTAACTTTGTAATATAATATTTCGAATCCATTTGCTGTAAGATCAAAATCAACATCCCGAACTGTATTTTCTGATAAAGCTGTAGTCTCAGGAATATTTAAATATTCAATTTTGGTATTTAGTGAAGCTGTAAACTCTCTGCTAAATTTTGTAAAAACCCAAAATATAGTTGCTAGGGTTAAAAAAAGTAAAAAACGCTTAACTTTTTTTTTATTAAGGTTTCTAAAAATTCCCTTGAACATATTTAAGTGATTATTAATTTATAAAGTTACTCAAAAAATAAAGATGGAAATTGCTCTTGTGGATCTTTATTGAGAAGTCCAATAAAAATACTCGACTTTAAAAAAGCTAAACCATACCCAAAAAACTGAATAAAGACTGCTATTACAGATAAAATACCAATATAAACACTTTTATTCTTAATAGATGAATCAACCAAAATTAATACAAGATAACCTACCAATGGTACGCCAAGATAAGGAGATAAAAATAGTGCTCCCAAGATTGAAGCTAAAGTAAATAACACAAATAAAGTTGGAAACCAAAAGGTGATTTTTGCTGATGAAGGATGCCATTTGCTCAGTATTGGTCTTACCATTCCGAATTTCTTAACCTGAATATGAAATTTTTTCCAAGAAATTCTTCTTTTGTGAAACACATATGCATTAGGAAGAAAAACAGTTTTGTAGCCAGCTTTTAAAATACGTTGTGATAGATCAGGATCTTCACCTGGATGAATTTTACCGTACCCTCCTGTTTTCTCAAAAACCTCCTTTGAAATTCCCATATTAAAACTCCTAGGTTCAAAAGAATTAACACTTACTTCACTACCTCTTATTCCTCCCGTAGTAACAAAGGATGTCATGACGTAATTTATAGCTTTTTGCAGTGGTGTAAAACTTTGGTGCGCTGCATCGGCCCCTCCGAAGCAATGGTAAAATGAATTTTTTAAGAATTCATCAACGGCGGTAAGGTAATGCGTCGGTAATAAACAATCGGAATCTAGTATTATAAAATAATTTCCTTTGGCCCTTCGCATACCATAATTTCGAGATTCTCCAGGGCCAGAGTTTTCTTTAAAGTAGTATGAAATATGAAGCTTATTTGAAAACTCATCAACCACCTCTTCCGATGTTATTGTAGATCCATCTTCTACTATTACAATTTCAAAATCTTCTGAATAATCAAGTTCAACAAAACTATTCAATAGTTCTCTAACCTCCTGAGGGCGGTTGAATACAGGTATAACAAATGAGTATTTTAACAACATGTGGCAAAGTTACTCAAATAAAAAAAACCACCCGCTTTCGCAGGTGGTCTTTAAATAAAATTAAACTATTAAAACTTAATTTTTAATAACCCTGTAAGATCCAGTTTGTCCATTAGCTGTTACTCGCATAATGTATGTACCAGTACTAAGGCTTGAAACATCTAATTGTGATGTCGTAGCATTAATTTGGGCATCAATCACTCTTTGTCCTAACATATTGAAAAGAGCAACAGACTCAATGTTGTCTACGCTGTTCATATTCAATATTGTGGTAGTTGGATTCGGATAGAAAGAGAATCCTTCAATAGTATTGTCAGCAATACCTAAGTTGGTTCCATCAATAACTATATCAGTTTCAGCACCATTATTTAATACAAAAACATAGTATGCTTGTCCTGCTACAGTATTAATAGATGCAGAGGTACCTGGAGCACATTGGTTAGTATTTTGGTCTACCAATGTAAGATCAGTTTCTACTGCATTCTCGTTAGGTGCAGTATAGAAAGTTACTGAGCTAGCTCCTCCTGGAGTTACGATGGTTGCAGTTGCAGTTCCATCTCCAGTTGGCACAAAGTTATACCATACTCCGTTTGCTCCTGTAAGATCACATCCATTAGGATTACCATTCTCTGTTGTAGCCGCAGGCATATTAACCTGAGGATCTGTATAAGGGAATCCTATTTCGTCTACATCTATAGAATTAGCAATTTCATCGTTTGGTGGTGGAACTGGTGCACATGTAATATCAGCTTCCCAGCCTGAATACGCAAATGACCCATCACTCATAAATACGAAGGTAAGCGCTCCACTTGGATGTGTAGATGTGAATGGTCCTGGAATAGTACTACCCCAATACCCTCCTGGAGGGAATCCACCGGTTGTACCAGGATTTCCACTAGAAATAATAGGAGCAGTTGCATCAGGTCCATCATAAACATATAATGCATCCCAATTAGCTTCCGTTTCAAACGATAAGAAAGTTACAGTAACAACATCTCCAGAAACATCAGGAACTATTGTAGTTGTAATATTTGCAGAGTTGCTATAATCTCCATTTGGACCTCCATCATCGTAAAATTTATCACCACAAGCTGGAGGAGTTGCAAATGTAACAGGTCCTGCATGAGTACTCAAGCCATCTACGGTTCCACAGTCTGCAACAACATAGAAGTCATAATTCATTCCACTTGTTAGACCTGTAGCAGTTGCAGAAGTTGTTCCTGAAGGAGTAGTCCCTGTAACCACTGGTGTATCTGTAGTTGGATTTGCCCCGGCATCAAAAATGGACCAGATATAACCATTACTAGCATTTGGTTCGCCAGTCCAAGATAAATCTACAGACGTTGGAGTAATGTTAGTTACTGTAAGGAATGTTGGTTCCGGACAAGTAGGTGGGTCTAAAGTCTCTCCTACAGATGCCCAAGCAACTTGAGTAGTAGCTGCAGTAGTTACGATAGGACCAATTAAAGTAGTCATACCTGTACTTAAATCGACTGAACGCCATTCTGCTTGAAAAGTATCACCATTAAAAGCAGCCATATAAACCGTATCGGTTGTAGGGTCCCATGCCATACCTTGTCCAAAATTCGCAACAAACCCAATATTACCAATCGGTGTTGATGCAGCAGTTGCAAGGTCTACTGAGTGGAAAGTATCAGTAACTAGATCATAAGTGTACCCTACTCCATTACCGTCAATTGCAAGTGCAATTGGAAAGTCTGTAGCTGGCATACTCATAGCTCCAACCAATGTAGCGGTAACTGCTACGGGGTCTATCGTATAAAGGCTGTTGCCGTTAAGCGCATAGAGGATTCCAGTAGTTTGGTCGAATTCCATTCCAACCCAGTCACCAGGAATATTACCTAGCGCAGTATAAATACCTGTAACAACATCGAAAGAGTAGAAATCACCTCCGTTGTCTAGCACGTATCCTGTTGTTGGATTTGCAGGATCAATTGCACCCGCATTTTCAAAATTAACTGTTACTGGAGATGACCCAAAAACTTCAGTATTCTGAGGCGTCGCTACTCCAAAACCTATTAATTCTAGGTTTCCATTATTAATACCATATACGGTAGTTAATGGACCTGGTCCACCACCGCCACCAATTGGCTCACAAGTACCCTCAAAACTATATACACCTTCTAATGTTGAGTCAATTACAAATCCTCCACCTAGACCATCGTCATAAGCTTCTCCATATCCAATAACTCCAGCAGTAGAATTTTCCCAAAAAGTATTACTTCCGTCTGTTGGCTCAAGGGATAAACCTATCCAATAAGTAGTATCTGCACCATTTTGTCCAGGCAGATCAACATCAGCTATATCAAGTACAACACTCCAAGCATCAAATCCAAAGTTACTTCCAATAACGGTTTGTGAATC
>NZ_JAIRBB010000059.1 GCF_022008395.1 Aequorivita xiaoshiensis | reverse complement strand
TTATCTTTAGATTTTAAAACACCTGAAATGGTATATAAATTAACAGCGTAAATCAATTTTTAACCTGTAGCCATATTTCAGGACGAGACATATGAAAAAAACAGTTCCTTTAATATTATTAATAGCTTTTTTAGGATATTATTTCTACAAAACAGAAAAATTAAATTCTGAACTTATGGAAATGAATATTGAATTAACTCAAAAGTATTTCGATTGTATTAGAGGCGGAAATAATAATGAATTAATTTATGAAAATGGAATCCAAAAAGTAGAAATTAAAATACTTAACGGAAATGACTATTTGGAATATGACAAACCAACCAAAACGGATTTTGTGCTAACTAATATTGAACCAAAAACTTTCTCTGTTTACGGAGCAGGAATTCGTGTTCTCGGAACAAAAGGTGAAACGATGAAAACAGAAATAAAAGTTCCAATTAATTATCTCGAAACGGATACTTTGAATGTGAAGATCAGATTTGGAGAAAAACCAGAAGAAAACCACGAATTCAATATCCCAATGAAAACAACGGAATAAAATACTATGGGCAACACCGTATAAAAATAATTGCGGTTTAGTGCTTAATCAAAGGTCGTTGCGTGTTTGTAACGTCTGATTTTCCTTCGGAAAATCCTCGCATACAAACCCGCAACTATTCTTATACATAAACGTTGTGTGCAATAACCCTTGCTTGCTAGGTTATTTAAAAAATCAGTAAAGCGCGCGGATTTAGAAGGAAAATAATCAGTATTTTATGGTAG
>NZ_JAIRBB010000058.1 GCF_022008395.1 Aequorivita xiaoshiensis | reverse complement strand
CCGTTGTGGTGCATTTAAGAAAAATCGTGAAAACCTGAAAATTAGGCGAAATGGAAGGCCGAAAAGAAACTGATTTTTTTTGGTGCGTAAAAGCAAAATCGAAAATTTGAGATATAAAGCGGACTTCTGACAAGCAAAACGCAATGGAAACGTGAAAAATATTGTGGAATAAAAAAAATAAACTGAAAGCACTGCGCCGAAATTTACTCTGATATATAAAATTGGGGAAGAAAAAATTGATTTAAAAAAAATAAGAGGTGGAAAAATTAATAACAGACAACCATTTATTTATTATTTGTTTTGGATTTGGTATTATTTCAATAGTAGCAGGATTGATAATGCGTAAATTTCCACCAAAGAAAATCAACGCACTTTACGGATATAGAACTTCGAGTTCTATGAAAAATCAGGAAAGATGGGATTTTGCACAAATTTATTCATCAGCGGAAATGATTAAAATAGGACTTTTAAATATTGTTATTTCATTCATAAATTTTATATACTTTCTGACTGAAATAACCTCTATGATTTTAGGATTAACAATTATGATTTTATCTATAATTGTGCTTCTATTCAGAGTAGAAAATGCAATAAAAAAGAAATTTAAGTAAGAGAAAAAAACGCACCACAACACCGTATATAACAAATAGCTGCGTCTTTTCTAAATCGAAAATTTTGGTATATTTGGAAAGTCGCCAATTTTTTATTTTTGGCGTTTTAGAAGTTTAAAGATAAAAACTTAAAACAAAAAATTGGCTTGTGGCGCAACCGAAAAATTAGCGCATTTTTGCACGCTACTTGTCATATACACACACGTTG
>NZ_JAIRBB010000057.1 GCF_022008395.1 Aequorivita xiaoshiensis | reverse complement strand
CGTTGTAGCACATTAAACCAATCAACATACGAATGAACAAAATATTAGTTTTTTTATTCTTTTTAGCAATCGGAATCCTTTCCTGTAAAAATCCTCAAAAGGAATCTGACAAATTGGAAATTGCTAAAAATTTCTACATTGCGATTGACAATTCTAATCCTTTAGAAACGACTGAATTAATTACCGACAGATTTACGACCATTGACGACGGATTTGAGCAGAAATATAGTGGAAATGAATACGCTGAATGGGTAAAGTGGGATTCTGTATTCCAACCGACTTACAAAATACTAAAAATCGAAAAAGAAAATGGAATTGTAAAAGCTAAAATTTCAAAAACGGACAAGCGAATTTCCTTTCTTCATCACGAACCTATTGTTACAAACGAAATCATACAATTTGAGAATAATAAAATAAAGAATATCAAAAGAACTTCTGCTTCGTTTAACGTTGAGAAATTTGTTAAAAACAGAGATGAACTTGTAAATTGGATTGTGAAAAATCAACCTGAATTGAATGGGTTTTTGAACGACCAAACAAAAAGTGGCGGAATGAATTATTTAAAAGCGATTGAACTGTATAATAGCAAAAAATAACGTGCTACAACAACGTATATAGCTCATAGCTAATTAGTTGCTTAAACGAAGTTAAGGCATATTTGGAAAGTCGCCAAATTTTTAAATTTACTGTAGTTTTTATTTTATATTTTGGTAGCAGTAGTCCTTCGGTGGACGATTTCCAATAAAAAAGATAAATAGTAAAATTTAAAAATCTGGCTTGTGCTTAATCCGAAAAAATATCGCTAATTTACACGCTACGAGCCATATACAAGACCGTT
>NZ_JAIRBB010000056.1 GCF_022008395.1 Aequorivita xiaoshiensis | reverse complement strand
ATTTTTAGGAAGTCGCCAAATTTTTAAATTTGACGATTTCCTAAAAATAAAATAAATAGTAAAATTTAAAAATTCGGCTTGTGTTTCATCCGAATGGTTAACGCTTATTTTCAGCGCTACTTTTCATATACACAACCGTTGCCCACAATTTAGAAAAACTTTGAGAATACCATTAACATTTTTATTTATAAGCGCATTATTGACTTTCAATTCATGTTGTATCGGAGTGAAAGAGGATTATTTGGGTAATAATATTTATCTATCTGAATACGATAATGTTGATAGACGAATACTTTATCAGAATGAAAGTTGTGCGACTTCTGGAATAGAAATTGTCCCGATAACGGTCAACGAAATATCACATAACTCGAATTGGATAATAGCTAAATCGGGGAATAAAAACGGAAATGAAAATGTAAAATATTGGGTCATCAAAAATAATTACAAAAATATTCCCGATGCGGAAACTGTTAAGAAAAATACGACTGAATTTGATGATGCATATTTATTTGAATATTACTTGAAAAATAACGATATAAAGTTGCCCTTGGAAAAAAAGATAGCAAATAAAACTGTGGGCAACAACGTATAAAAATAATAGGGCAATAAGTGTTTAACCCAATGGACAAAGCACTTTTTCGAGGTCGCCAAATTTTTAAATTTGGCTTGTGTCCATCCGAATGGTAGTCGCATTTTTTCCTCCCCACTATTCTTATACAAATCCGTTGGCAACCATATGAAAAACGCATTTACAATCATATTACTTTTGGTTTTTGGAACAGTCTTCTCACAAAAGGACTGCAAAGAATATAAGGAAGAATACATTCCGAAAAATCTAAAAGACGCAATTGAATATTTTAATTGTGAATG
>NZ_JAIRBB010000055.1 GCF_022008395.1 Aequorivita xiaoshiensis | reverse complement strand
TGGAAAATTGGACGGAATCTAAACGCATTTAATGATGTACTTTACGGTGGATTTGGAGTTCACGACGTTGACGAAAAATATATCCTAAAATGGCACCGAAGTGAAAAAAGCAAATCGGAATTAAAATATTATGACGGAATAATTGAAATCATAGAAGAACACGAGAATATTGAATTACAGCTGACTTAAAATATAAATCCGAAAATGACAAAAGATATAATTAGAGATAAATTTTTAGGTCCAATTTTAATAATACTCTTATTTGCACTTTTTAATATAAAAAGAACGAATGATTGGCTTTTCCTGTTAATAATTCTTCTAATTGGTTTTACTATTTTGTCTTTAGTAGGCTATTTGAGAAATGATTTATATATTAAACATTTCTCTCTGGAAAATGAAATACTTTTAATTTCTTTTCAAAAGAATTTTTCGAAAAATAGAGAAGATAAATTTTCCCATAATTCTAAATCACTTGAATTAGTGAAGTTTCGTTCGAAATCATTACTTGACCCTTTCCATATAATTACAGTTCGATTTCAAGATGAAAATGGATTTTATGATACGAAGTCATTTAAAACCAATAAAGACAAGACATTTATAGAACTCATTTATAAACTGAATAAAGAAAAAACTAAGCACAACAACGTATAAAATTAATTGCTTGTTACCAGCCTACTTACGAAAGTCCTCGCGGACTTTCTATCTGTGTTTTATTTGCTAAATTTAGTGCTTAAACCACGCAACTAATCTTATACAAACACGTTGTGTGCAATAACCCTTGCTTGCTAGGTTATTTAAAAAATCAGTAAAGCGCGCGAATTTGGAAGGAAAATAATCAGTATTTTATGGTAGGACTGGTTGCAAACCAGGGCCATCAAGTTTTTCGATACTATCGTGTGAGAGTTTACTCTCAAATAC
>NZ_JAIRBB010000054.1 GCF_022008395.1 Aequorivita xiaoshiensis | reverse complement strand
TCTGGAGCTGTTCCCATAGCAGTCGCTTGGTTTACTACTTCACCAGCATCAATATCTGCTTGGGTGATTGTGTAGCTCGCTTCGTATATCCAAGTTTCTGTTACATCTAACTCTCCATCGCCATCAGTATCTCCACTTAATGGACCCGCTATTGGACCTCCTAATAATGGGTCGTCTACTATTATGTTAGACAGACTTACATTTCCTAAGTTAGTAACTGTGAAAGTGTATGTGATTGTCTCATCAACATTAGCGCATGCATCACCGTTTTCGTCATTAAAGACTCCTGTTTTTACAATTGCAATTTCAGGTTTCTGACATAGGTCTATTATCGTTGGATCATCGTTTTCAATTGTCGATCCTGATAAATCGGATACAGTACTTTGGTCTGGAGCTGTTCCAGTTGCAGTCGCTTGGTTTACTACTTCACCAGCATCAATATCCGCTTGGGTGATTGTGTAGCTCGCTTCGTATATCCAAGTTTCTGTTACATCTAACTCTCCATCGCCATCAGTATCTCCACTTAATGGACCTGCCAATGGACCTCCTAATAATGGGTCGTCTACTATTATGTTAGACAGACTTACATTTCCTAAGTTAGTAACTGTGAAAGTGTATGTGATAGTCTCATCAACATTAGCACATGCATCACCATTCTCGTCATTAAATACTCCTGTTTTTACAATTGCAATTGCAGGGTTTTGACAAAGTTCGATAACTGTTGGGTCGTCGTTTCCAATAGTCGATCCTGATAAATCGGATACCGTACTTTGGTCTGGAGCTGTTCCAGTAGCTGTCGCTTGGTTCAATACTTCACCAGCATCAATATCTACTTGGGTGATTGTGTAACTCGCTTCGTAAATCCAAGTTTCAGTTACATCAAGTTCACCGTCTCCATCAGTATCTCCACTTATTGGACCTGCCAATGGACCTCCTAACAATGGGTC
>NZ_JAIRBB010000053.1 GCF_022008395.1 Aequorivita xiaoshiensis | reverse complement strand
AAAAAAGATAAATAGTAAAATTTAAAAATCTGGCTTGTGCTTAATCCGAAAAAATATCGCTAATTTACACGCTACGAGCCATATACAAGACCGTTACCTGCAATTAAAAACGCAACGGATGAAACAGAAACTAATCACTTTAATAATAATTCTAACTTGTACATTTGGATTTGGTCAAGTAAGCCCAGAAGACATAATTGTGGTTTATGATTCTCTAAACCCGAAAGGCAAAGTTCTATTAAAAAGTGAAATGTCTAAAAATTTAGATTCCATCAATATGCATATGTTGGAAGATACAAGATTGAAATTGTTAACTAAAAAGGACAGTTTGTTTATTAGTAAAGAAATAATTGGAAGTTGGAATCTAAACAGCGTTGAAACATCGAATGAAAAACCATACAACTTACAAGTATTTGAGAAAATTGAAATAACAAATGACGGAAAATTTAACATTCTAGATAATGACGAAATTATAAGTGGGAAATGGCGAATAAGCAAAGGGGAATTAATTTTACATTATAACGAACCTCAATGTCATATAAAAGACAAAGCTTTATTGAAAATTCTACCTAAAGAACAAATTGAATCCTTAACATATAGTTCGAACTTTTTAAGCATTAGAAATGTTGATAATATGAATATTGTATTTATGCATTTCCTACCTGAAAACATAGAAAATATAGATGAGATGTTTTATGTATTAGTATTATCGAATTATGTGAAATCTGAATAAAAAACTGCAGGTAACACCGTATATAATTTATTGCTAGTTCTAGCCTACTTACGAAAATCCTCGCGGATTTTCTATTCGGTTTTTATTTGCTAAATTACGTGCTAAACCACGCAACAAACCATATACAAACACGTTACCTGTAATTTGAAGAAAACCTATGAACAGATTTTTAACATCAATATTTTTCTTACTTTTTACAAGTTTGGGATTTGCACAAAATGGAAAA
>NZ_JAIRBB010000052.1 GCF_022008395.1 Aequorivita xiaoshiensis | reverse complement strand
AAAATACTGATTATTTTCCTTCTAAATCCGCGCGCTTTACTGATTTTTTAAATAACCTAGCAAGCAAGGGTTATTGCACACAACGGTTTTGTATATGGCTCGTAGCGTGCAAATTAGCTATTATTTTCGGTTGAGCCACAAGCCAGATTTTTAAATTTTACTATTTATCTTTTTTATTGGAAATCGTCCACCGAAGGACTACTGTTACCAAAATATAAAATAAAAACTACAGTAAATTTAAAAATTTGGCGACTTTCCAAATATGCCTAAACTTGGATTAAGCAACTACCAAGCTATGAGCTATATACATTGTTGTGCAACGTATTATTCCGCTATATTTTTCTTCATTCGTTCATTAAATATCGAGTACAAGCGTTTTTCGTTCCACGCAATCTCATCAATTATACAAGTTCCACCCATAAGTAAAATCATAACTTTCTTATCGTTATAAATTTCGTCTTTAATTCCAAAAGTAGGCGAATAACCACCAGAATATTCTAAAAATATAAATTTATTTTTTTCATAAAACTTATCCGCCATTTCAGTCATTCGCATTTGCAACATAGTCTGTTCTTCAATTTTAAGGTCGAGAGTTTCTGCAAACTTATAATTCAGCAATATTGATGCAAGAGTATTCAATTCCGAGTTTGTTTTTTTCTTTAACTTAAGTAAAATTTCATTCTCCGTCAAATTTGAAATTGGATAATTAAGTAGTTCATTAATTTCAACATTCGCAAGTTCACTAACATATTCATCATATTCGGCATCACGATTTTGAGCCAAAATTAAGTTTGAAGTAATTAATGTCAATATTAAGAATACTGTTTTTTTCATATGTTGCACAACGTTTAGTATAAAAGAAGTAGGGCTGAAAATAAGCAATTACCTTTCGGATTATCCACAAGCCAAATCTTTTGCATTTTGTTTTATATTTTGTTCTAAAAGCCAAATCAAAAGATTTGGCGACCTCGCAAATACGCCTGAAACATTGAGTT
>NZ_JAIRBB010000051.1 GCF_022008395.1 Aequorivita xiaoshiensis | reverse complement strand
AATTAATAACACTAAAACTAAGTTATTTTATTGAGACTAAAACCGTTTTAAAGAAGGAAAGCTCAAAGCACGCGAAAGGATTCGCGCGCTAGCGGGGGGTCTTGTTCTTTGATTACATAAAAAAAATCTTCATTTTTATTTTTAAAAAGTACATAGGGAACTAATTGAAAAGCAAAATACAATTCGTCCATGCTTTCAAAATCTGAGCTTGAGTATTCACTAATTAATGGACAGCTAGAATCTAATAAATATCATTAATTATTGAACCGCCTCGGTCATTTTTATGTTTTCTTACTGTTACAGAGATTTCAGAATCACTAATAATTTTTGAATACTTATCATAAGGATTACAACTAAGATTCAACATTAATAATGCTAAAAATATATATTTTACCATTTTTTCCAAGGTTTATCTCTTGAGGTTGTTCCCAAGCCTGAATTAATATCTAATAAGGTTATACTACCGCCTACCCCTGCCGCAGCAGCAAAGTATTGTAATTTTTGAATCATTCCAGTATATATATATCTGACTCTTGTTGGATTAATACACGATCCGAACTTGCATAAATAATAACATTATATCCATCTTTAAGATAAAGCGTTGTATCAAGTTCGATTTTTCTTTGAATGTCTAATATGGAATCAATTAATGCATCAAACTGGATATTCATATGGATTACATCTTCTTTGATGACTATTCGTTTACTTAAATCAATTCCTAAACTTCTTTCGGTTACAATAGGTTCCCTATCATAATATTTCACCCCATTTATTGTCAAAGTGCATCGATCATCTTCGTAAAGTGACTTAAATTTTATATCAAATGGTTCGCTCGTACTACCCATGATAGCTTTACAAGATTTACTGATAAAAACAATACTTAAAAGAAGGATAAAGACTATCCTACTCCTGCTTACCTTTATTAATTTGTCCATTTCTATATTTATATAATACCCCCGCTGGTGCGCGATTGCATCGCGTTCCTCGCACAATTTTAATTAATAACACTAAAACTAAGTTATTTTATTGAGACTAAAACCGTTTTAAA
>NZ_JAIRBB010000050.1 GCF_022008395.1 Aequorivita xiaoshiensis | reverse complement strand
ACAAGCCAAATCTTTTGCATTTTGTTTTATATTTTGTTCTAAAAGCCAAATCAAAAGATTTGGCGACCTCGCAAATACGCCTGAAACATTGAGTTTAGCACTTACTTGCCCTATTTTTTTTATACATTGTTACCTGTAGTTTTTCAGCCGTTTGTTGAACCAATCTATTACTAAATCATTTAGTTCACTTTTCTTTTCGGTAAAGTAATGGTCTGTGTCGAATTTTCTTAATTCAAAATCATATTTCACTTCTTTTAACTTGTCAGCAATTTTGTCCGCTTGTTCAGGATTTACTCTTTTGTCATTAGATCCACACAAAATTAAAAGACTGCTACTTTTGTTTAATTCGTTTGCCCAATAAATTGCTGAACGTTTTTTTAATTCCGATTCTTTATTTTCATAATAATTTGGAACACATTCCGCAATAACATTAGATTCCATTTTAGGTCTGTCAGAAATTATTCCAAATAAATCAGTTGGTCCATTTCCAATAATAGCAGTTTTTATTTTATCGGATTTTTGCAGTGCCAAATATGTCATCATTCCTCCTCGGGACCAACCAAACATTCCTATAGAATTAGAATCGGCTTTCTCAATTTCTTTTACGGTTTCGGTCAAATTAAGAACGTCATTTATTTCTAAACCTCCGAATTCGTCGTTTTCTCGATAGTTACTTCCGATTATTACATAACCTTGTTCGGCTAATTTTGAAGTATACATTATTAAAGTTCCGATAGTCAATTTGCCAAAATCTCTATTTCCACCTCGATTAAAAATTACAACTGGAAATTTTCCTTCTTTTTTTGGCTCAACAATTATTCCTCGAACTTTTAAGCTGTCACTTTGATAAGTAATAAAATAAAAATCCAACTTTTTTAAATGCTCAAAATCTGAATGTAATTGGTTGTCTTGAGAAATCCTTTCCCAAATCGGTGTTTGGGAAATATCCACTAATTCCTTTGACAGTATTTTTCCATTTTGTGCAAATCCCAAACTTGTAAAAAGTAAGAAAAATATTGATGTTAAAAATCTGTTCATAGGTTTTCTTCAAATTACAGGTAACG
>NZ_JAIRBB010000004.1 GCF_022008395.1 Aequorivita xiaoshiensis | reverse complement strand
TCGACTGCGCTCAGGGGGACAGGGTCTAGTTTGTAGATGTGGTTAATTTAGTATTGAAAAATTGTCCACAATTTTCAATATCCTGCAAAGTTTTTATAACCTTTTAGGTATTACTCCAACTTACATTTAATTTCTAAATTGGCAGTTAAATACACCCTTCGACTGAGTTCAGGAGGGCAGGGTCTAGTACTGTTATAAGGATAATTTTGAAATAAATAATTTTCCGCTCATCTCATTATTCGGCAAGGTTTCTATAACCTTGTATTACTCTCATTTTTAATGTTAAAAATATAAAATCCAGTTCTTAAGTTTATATAAAAAATACTCGAGAATCTATCGATAGTCGATTTTTAAATATTTCCCTGAAATTTAAAGATTACCTTTAATTCACCTTAACATGTTTAACAAGATTCTTTGCTTTTTCAGTTACTTCAGAGATGTTTCCATCTACTTTATCGTAGGTTAAAACCACTCCCATTCTTCTGTATGGCCGAGAAGTTGGTTTCCCAAAAATTCTAAAATCTGTTTTAGGCGATGCAGCTACTTTTTCAAGATGGCTGTAAGTTGGATTATCTGAATTTTCTGAAGCTAAGATTACTGCACTGCAGCCAATGCGTTCTTGGGTTATTTCTGGAATTGGAAGTCCAAGTACGGCTCTTAAGTGCAATTCAAATTCGTTGAAATTTTGTGTTTTTGCAAGGGTTACCATGCCGGTATCGTGTGGTCTTGGAGAAAGTTCAGAAAAGTAAACGCCGTTATCAGCCACAAAGAATTCTACTCCCCAAATGCCACAACCGGTTAGGGCAGTGGTAACTTTTTCAGCCATTTGTTGTGCTTCCTTTAAAACATCATTTCTCATTGGGGCGGGTTGCCAACTTTCCATATAATCGCCACGTTCTTGTCGGTGGCCAATGGGTGGGCAGAAAAGTGTTTCTCCGTTGCGTTGCGTTACGGTAAGTAACGTAATTTCATAATTAAAATCTATAAATGCTTCTACTATAACTTCAGCCACATCACCACGGGAACCCTCTTGTGAATAGGTCCAAGCGTTTTCAATATCTGCTTCGGTTTTGATGGTACTTTGGCCTTTTCCGCTAGAAGACATTAATGGTTTTACCACGCATGGCATCCCGATTTCCGAAACTGCTTTTTTAAGACTTTCGGCTGAGGTTGCGTAGCGATAAGCTGCGGTTTTTAATCCTAATTCTTTTGCAGCTAAATCACGAATGGCTTTACGGTTCATAGTAAAATTAGCTGCCTTCGCTGAAGGAATAACCGTATAACCTTGCTTTTCATATTCATAAAAACGCTCCGTACGGATGGCTTCAATTTCAGGAACTATATAATCTGGTTTGTATTTTTCAACTAAAGCGTCTAAGGCTTTGCCGTCTAGCATATTTATAACTTCGGCAAAATCTGCCAGTTGGGCTGCTGGAGCATTTTTATAACTATCAACAGCTATAACTGTTTGTCCGATTCTCTTGGCGGCAATGGTGAATTCTTTACCTAATTCTCCGCTTCCTAATAATAAAATTTTGGCCATTTATCGATTTTTGGTAAAAATACAGCAATAGATTTCATAAAAAAACCCAAAGCAATTTTTATGCTTTGGGCTTTAATGTTAATTGAAAAAAATAATTATTTCACAATTATGCGTTGTATTCTTCCGGTATCTCGATTACCAACACGGATTAGGTAAACTCCTTTTGCTACATAGCCCATATCTAGTTTATACCTGTATGTTCCGCCTTCATTTTCAAGTTTTCTAAAAAGTAGTCTTTGTCCTAAAATATTATATACAGACAATTGAAGATCTTTAGAGTACCCTTGAGTTTCAGCTTTAATATCGAACACGTTGTTATCTAAAGATAAAACAGTAAGTCCGCTCTCATTAAAAATTGAATCTCCAACTCCTAATTCTCCTATCTGAACGCTGTAATCTTCTGTTTCTCCAAAAGTTGTTTCTTCACAAGCATCATTTGGAACAGGAGCATTCCAGTTCGTTTTAGCACGCATTAAGTGTTGTCCTATTGCAGCATCTGCAGGAACTACAAAGGGCGTAGTTAATGTAAAGGTACCAGAGCCTTGTCCTTGACCGATTATTACATTATCGACTACTAATTCGTCTTGAGAAAATACAAAGTCGTCATTAAAATCGACCCATACACGAACATATTGATTCCCATAGTTGGTTTTTAAAGTAAGGTCGTAAGTAGTATCAGGATCCATAACCGCAATTTGATCGGTAAAATCGGCATATCCTTCACATTCTGATGGGTTGTCAATAGTGGTTAAATTAAACAATCGTAAACCATCCCCAGAACTACAGTTCATTGTTGGAGTACAATTTTGATTTGTAATTACAACGGCTGTCGCATCGTTCGAAGTATCACTGTCATTAGGTAGCGATGTATATGCGCTTAAATTGTAACTTCCAAAAGATGAAAAATCGCCTGTTTGAGTAAAGGTGTATGTGATCTCTGAATTCCCTTCTAATGGTCCTGCAACAGTTTCAGTAACAATTGATCCTTCTAAATTAAATGAAACATCAAAATTTGATTGTGTTTCGCCTCCAAAGTTTGTAATTGTAACAGTTATTTCTTCTGAATCACTTAATTGTGTGCCAGAGGTAGGTGAGGAAATATCACTCACACCAATATCATTAGGCTCTAAGTAAGTGACAGATTTAGTAAGCGAATCGTTGTCTGTATTTTCATCGCCAGCCATATTTGTTGCAGCTGTAATTGCGTAAGTTGTGCCAACTGTTCCTAAATTTGCAGTCGCTGTAAACGTGTATTCTGCTGTTGTTGCTGAAGGAATTGTTCCTGAAAATGTTTCAGTAACTACTGTGCCACCATCAACCTGAAAAGTTATTGGAAAGTTGGAAGCGCTGTCTTCTCCATAATTAAATATAGTAATCTTAACAGTTTCACTATTTGAAAGTGTTCCAGATTCAGGACTGTCTATGCTTACTACCCCAACATCTTTATTGAAGTTTGGAGCAATTTGAAAAACACCTACAACGTCCTTTCTTCCGTTGTTCATATATTCGTTTATATACCAAAACTCCTTATCGTTTACAGGGTCTATATCAATTTTACTGTAGTCTCCATATCGCAATCCAGGAATATTTTGATTTCCTGCTGCAATTAATTCTTCACTGATAGTCATGGTGTTTAGCGGATCGTTTGCAAAACGTCCCGTATAATATGAACTAACTCTTTTTGAAGTAGGGTCTGGCGTATTCGGACCAGCCATTGCAGTATATCCCATAGCAATATTACCTTGCATGTCCATCATCATACTTCCATGCCAAGCGTGTTTTCCGTCAGGGGAAGTATGTGTGCCTTCTTGGTAAATACTCCATGGTTGCCCATCGCCATCTTGACGCAGTTCGAACCAACGGATTCCCGCAAGTTCACCACCAGTTGCATCTGTATCAACAACAAAATTAAATACTGCAGAGTTGTGAGTGTTAAATTTTCTGAATTGAGCCTGATTCATGATAGTTGCCTGAAGAGCATCAATTGCAGCGCCACCACCAGGTTGAGATAGGTTAGAAAAACTTCCGCCGTCAAAAACTGATATAAATGGAGTCGTGATTAGTTCAATTGGAGCTGTAATTGTGGAATTGGCTGGAGTTGCCCAATCGACATCTATGGTCCATAATTTTACATGATCTTGTGAAACACCAGACCAAGCATCGTCTTGAAGATACACAATAGGAGCAGCCCCAGGAGCAGGAAGGTTATTGTTAGTAACATTTAAGGCTTGCGGACTGTAAAAGCCATTTCTTACAATTCCAGGAAGTGGAAATCCAATAATTTTAGCTGAAGCATCTCCATTAAGCATTTTTGAACGCTCCATAGCATATACTTTATTGGTTGCACTTGTGTTATCCGTCATATAATATCCGTCACTCCAAATTGAAAGTTTTTGATAGTCACTAATTTGAGCAATATTATAAACATACCATCCGTCATTTACTGGGTCTGGCCCATCTGATACTGCTATTTGAGCACCATTCCCAAGAAATGTAATTACAAATCTATCAGCTGCATTGTCGTATGAAACAGTTAAGTCGCAACATCCACCATTTGGAAAAATAGTTGGATTAGGGCTTAATTGTCCAGTTAAAGGGTTTCCGCTTTTATCGAAAATTCTGAAGCCAGTATTAAAAACCACAAATACGTGGTTAGGCCCCACGCCAACGGCAGGATCGGTAGGTTGTGAGTTTGATGAAGCAGCATCAAATACTAGCGAAGGGGTACGCCCTTTTAGGGCTTGTGTTAATTTATGAGGATTTCTCACAAAGAAATCATCTTCAATTTGAGGGTCTTTTCCAGGTACAATTAAGTTTCGCGATGCTCTTCCGTCTTGCATTACAGATTTTTTTACTCGTGCAGGAGGTAATTCGTTCTGTGCGGCCTGGGAGGCAATTGAAGGTACGTGTACTACATTGCCTACTGTACCTACATAGGTGGCTTTGGTTCTATCTTGTGCTGAAGCCCCGAATGCAAAAGCAAAAAGAATGAGAAATAATGTAAATTTTGATTTCATTAAAGTTAGTTTTTTGGATTTTAAAGTGCCTAAATTACAGAGAATTTATATAAAAAAAACAGGATTAGTTGTTTTTAACTAATCCTGTTATTAAAATATTATTTATAGAAATATAGTATTAAGAAACGGCTTCTTTGATTCTTAAAATAGCTTCTTTAATGTCGCTTTCTGATGCAGCATATGAAAGCCTAATGCAATTAGGGTCTCCAAAAGCCTCACCCGTAACGGTTGCTACCTTGGCTTCTTCTAATAGATAAAGTGAAAAATCTGAAGCGGAATTAATATTTTTTCCGCGAAGAGTTTTTCCAAAGAAATAAGAAATATCTGGGAAGACATAAAAGGCACCCTCTGGTTTATTAATTTTAAAACCATCAATATCGGAAAGTAATCCTAGTATAAGCTCTCTTCTTTCTCTGAAAGCGTCAACCATAAATTTAATTTTACTTGGCGGATTTTCTAAGGCTGTAATTGCAGCGCGTTGTGCTATAGCATTTGCTCCACTAGTTACTTGACCTTGCATTTTGTTACAAGCTCTTGCAATCCATTCTGGGCCACCAATGTAACCAATACGCCAACCGGTCATCGAAAAGGCTTTTGAAACCCCATTTACGATTACAGTACGGTCGTACATGTCATCAAATTCAGCCATAGAAGCATGACCCCCACTAAAATTAATGTGCTCGTAAATTTCATCGCTAATTACTGTTACATGAGGGTATTTCACCAATACATCAGCTAATTTTCTGAGTTCTTCTTTACTGTAAACCGAACCACTTGGGTTGCAAGGTGAACTGTAAATAATCATTTTAGTTTTTGGAGTGATTGCAGCTTCTAGTGCTTCTGCAGTAACTTTAAAATCGGTTTCGATAGTAGTTGGAATTTCTATTGGTACTCCTCCAGCAACTTTGCATTGGTCTGCATAACTCACCCAATATGGTGCCGGAAGCAAGACTTCATCCCCTTCATTTAAAAGGACCATAGTTAAGTTTGCTAAAGATTGCTTGGCGCCTGTAGATACTACTATTTGAGAAGGTTTGTATTCAATATTATTATCTCGCTTAAATTTGTGAATTATAGCGTTTTTGAGCTCGCCATAACCATCTACAGGAGTATATGAATGAAAATCGTCTTTAATTGCTTGAATTGCCGCATCCTTGATGTAATCTGGAACTGTAAAATCAGGCTCACCAAGACTTAACCCGATAATGTCTTCTCCTTGATCTTTAAGTTCTCTGGTTTTGGCAGCCATCGCTAATGTAGCTGAGGTTGCCATCGCATTTACGCGATTTGAAAGTCTTTTGTCCATAATAATTAAGCAGTTAGAGTAGCAGGTTTTTGCCCCATTTCTCTTAAATGTCTAAAATGGGCAGCTATCGCCTCTCTGGTAGTTTTATATTCTTTATAAGGTAAATTGAATTCTTTTGTGGTGTTTTTTACAATTTCAGAAATTTTCTTGTAGTGAATATGACTGATATTTGGAAAAATATGGTGTTCTACTTGGTGATTTAATCCGCCAGTGTACCAATTTACAATTGGATTGTTAACAGAGAAATTCACTGTAGTGAATAACTGGTGAATAGCCCAAGTATTTTTCATAGTGCCGCTGTCGTCTGGAAGGAAGATTTCGGTGTCCTCAACAACGTGAGCAAGTTGAAAAACAATACTTAAAATCAATCCAGCAACGTAGTGCATTATAAAGAAGCCTATTAATATTTTCCACCATACAATATCGAAAAATAAAATTGGAATTATTATCCATAAGGAAACGTAAATAATTTTAGTTATTACTAAAATACTCCATTGTTTTACCGGACTTGGGAATTTGCCGTAGGATAGTTTTCTAGCTAAATATCTTTTAGTTTGAAAAAAATCTGTAGTTAGTACCCAGTTAAAGGTTAGTAATCCATAAAGTAATACGCTGTACCAATGTTGATATTTATGGAAACGTTTCCATTTTGAATGTTTTGAAAATCTAAGAATACGTCCTGCTTCTAAATCTTCATCGTGGCCGTGAATATTTGTGTAAGTATGGTGGAGCACATTGTGTTGTACTTGCCAATTATAGACGTTTCCAGCAAGAATATACATACTGCTGCCCATAACCTTATTTATCCATTTTTTGGATGAATATGACCCGTGATTAGCATCGTGCATAACATTCATTCCCACGCCAGCCATTCCTACTCCCATAATAATGGTAAGTAGTAATTGAGCCCATCCAGGGAAATTTAGTGTAAGTAATAAAAAATAAGGGGTAAGATAAAGTGAAAACATGATAATTGTTTTCAGGTGAAGTTTCCAGTTTCCTGATTTATCAATTTCGTTTTCTTTGAAATAATCGTTTACTCGTTTATTTAGTGTTCTAAAGAATTTTGCGCTATCCTTTCTTGAAAAGTTTAAGTTTTTTTGATTCATGTAATAGTTAACAAGGGTAATATAATTTGTAGATTCAACAAAAATAGACATCTTTTATGGAAATCTAGTTGTCGAAATTCACAATTTTAATTAAGATATCCTACTTTTGCGACTTATTTACAGATATGGAGCTAATTTTAAAATATTTCCCACAACTTACTGATACTCAGAAGGAACAGTTTGACCAGTTACAAAGACTCTATCAAGACTGGAATTTAAAGATAAATGTAGTATCTCGAAAGGATATAGATGAACTATACTTAAGACATGTTTTACATTCACTTGGAATTGCAAAAGTTCAAACTTTTTTACCAGGTTCTAATATTTTAGATGTTGGTACAGGAGGAGGTTTTCCGGGTATTCCTCTAGCCATTTTATATCCAGAAGTTCATTTTCACCTAGTAGATAGCATAGGAAAAAAAATAAAAGTAGTAGATGAGGTAGTAAATGGTTTGCAATTAGAAAATGTAAAAACTACAAATGCAAGAGTTGAAACTATTTCAGAAAATTACGATTTTATTGTAAGTCGTGCCGTAGCTCAGATGGAAACATTTGTACATTGGGTAAACGGAAAAATCGCCAAAAAGAGTTTACACGATCGCAAAAATGGGATTCTCTATTTAAAAGGAGGTGATTTGACAGAGGAATTAAAAGTGTATAGAAATGCTGAAATTTATCTTTTAGAAAATTACTTTGAAGAAGAGTTCTTTGAAACGAAAAGTGTGGTGTATTTACCGCTTAAATATAAAGGAAAAGAGAAGTAGCTTCAGGCGGAATTTCGATTTGTTTTAGTAATTAAAACCACCAAAGCTTCATTAAACTTGGTTATTTGTAAGAAACCATTGCAGTGCTAGGATGGTTTTTGCATCCTTAAATTCTGTGATTTTCGAATGAATATCAGCTATGGGTAACTTGACAAGTTGAATATCCTCATTTTCTGTTTCAACTCCACCTCCTTGTGAAATTTTGTCTTGAGCTGAAACCTTTGCAAAATATAAAAATATACGTTCGGTGCTAGCCCCGGGTGAGGTGTAGAATGTATTTATTAGTTTTGGGTTTTTAATTTTATATCCAATTTCTTCTAGTACTTCTCTGATAATACAATCTTTAGGATTTTCATTTTTTTCTAGAGATCCAGCCGGAATTTCGAGCAGCCATCCGTTGTGGTGTTTGCAAGTAGGATATCTAAATTGATTGGTTAGGAGTAAGCTTTGCGATTCCTTTTCATATAAAAGTATTGCCACAGAGTCACCTCTTTCAAATGCTAAACGTCTAACTGTTATTTCACTTCCTTTGAAAGTGTCGTGGGTTATGTTTCCCTCGGTTATTTTATAGTGGTCATCAAATATTGTTTTTTCTCCTTTGATAGTATATTTCATTTTTTTAATGATTTAAATTGCATATTCATACAGTATACCTGAGGTAGGGTTAAGGTATAAAAAAAACCCCGAACGAATCGGGGTTTTCAAAATATGTACTTCTAAAACTATTTAGTAACTAAAAACTTCTTAGTTGTAACCGAGTTATCTTTAGATATTTTAATAAAATAGGTTCCAGCTTGTAGATTAGCAACATTTATTTGAGCGTCTACATCAATGTTATTTTGAGTTAGAATCAATTTTCCTAAAATATCATAAACTTCGATATTTGCATTTTCAGCATTCTTAAGGTTAAGAACTGTACTTGCTGGGTTAGGATAAAGAGCAATGCTTTCAGTGCTAAAATCGTTAGTACCTAATACACCGTTACTACCAAACTGTCCTGTGGTTTCAGCTCCCCAATTACCTACTGCGTAAAACAGTTGGGTTCCTTCACTATCAGTTAAAGTGAATCTTGTTCCACCGTCTCCCCAAGTGTCTATCCCAGTAAATAGATAGCAGTCTTCGTCCAAATTAAATGTAAGGTTTACTGTAGTGTTGTTAGGGTAAGGTCCACCATTGTCGATAATGTTCCCATTGCTATCTTTAATGTTCCAGCGGCACTCAGATCCATATCCATCGGTACGAATTTCTAAGTTAACTGTGCCAGTACCTTCAGCTGCTTGGTCAAAAGTGGTAGATTGTGAGTTGTTAGAGTTATCGTCGTCGTTAGGGATAGTAACCTCCAGTGTGTTTGTGCTATTTAACGTATAGTTTACTGTTGGTAAAGAAACCGTCTCCGATCTAAGCGATAATAAGTTGCCAGTCCATGTAAATGTGTGCGTTTCACCATTAATTGTGTATGTAATAGGTAGCGAAGTAATTGGGTCTGCGCCTCCTGGGCATCCTTATGAAGGTCTAGGAAATCCGATTGAAGATTATGTACACAATGATGCGTTGAGAAATTCACTTTCTGACTTGTTTGGAGATGCAATTCCTTCAACACCTGCTTTCCAAGAATTTAAAAAGAACTACACCTTTACAGTTCCTTCTAACTATGTAGGTGAAAACTTAAGTTTTGTAGTTATGGTAGTTGATCAGGACAACAATGCTAAAAACTCTCAGTTTGCAAGTATTAATGAGATTAAGAATTTTGAATAAAAATCTTTAAAATAGATCATAAAAAAGCCCCGATTTGAAACTTCAAATCGGGGCTTTTTCTATTTAAATGATTTTAGGTTACCCTAAGAATGGATATCTATAATCTGTAGGAGAAACAAAAGTTTCTTTTATCAATCTAGGAGAAATCCAACGGTAAAGGTTTTGTTTACTACCTGCTTTATCATTTGTGCCACTTGCACGAGCTCCACCAAAGGGTTGTTGCCCTACAACAGCTCCAGTTGGTTTGTCGTTGATATAGAAGTTACCTGCAGCGTTTTCAAGAGCCTTTACAGCTTCTTCTAAAGCATATCTATCTTCACTGAAAACAGCACCTGTCAATGCGTATTCGCTAGTTCCATCAACTAATTCAAGCATTTCTGTCCAGTCTTTATCTTCATATACGTAAACTGTTAGAACAGGTCCGAAAAGCTCAGTACACATAGTAGTGTATTTCGGGTCTTTAGTTACAATAACAGTAGGCTCGATAAAGTAACCTTTGCTCTTATCGTATCCACCTCCAACAATAATTTCAGCGTTTTTATCTTTCTTAGCTTGATCTATGTAGCTTGCAAGTTTATCGAAAGAGCTTTCATTAATTACTGCAGTAATAAAGTTCCCCATATCTTCTGGAGTACCCATTTTGAATGAGCGAACATCTTCAATCAATTGCTTTTTAACATCTTCCCAAATTGTACTGGAAATGTAGCAACGGCTTGCTGCACTACATTTTTGACCTTGGAATTCAAATGCTCCACGGGCCATTGCAGTAGCAACTTGTTTTGGGTTGGACGTTTTATGAGCAACAATAAAGTCTTTACCTCCAGTTTCACCTACTATTCGTGGGTAAGTTTTATAGTTTGAAATATTGTTTCCAATTTTCTGCCAAATACCTTGGAAAACTCCTGTTGAACCGGTAAAGTGAACTCCACTGAAATCTGGGCTTGCCATAAGCGTATCTGAAATCATTACAGCGTCTCCCATTACCATGTTGATTACTCCTGCAGGAACACCAGCTTCACGGAATACATCCATAATAACTTTTGCTGAATAAACCTGAGTGTTACTTGGTTTCCAAACTACTACGTTCCCCATTAATGCAGCGCTTGCAGGAAGGTTCCCAGCAATGGCAGTAAAGTTGAATGGAGTAATAGCATAAATAAATCCTTCTAGCGGACGGTATTCAACTCTGTTCCAAGCTGAAGATGTAGATTCTGGTTGCTCAGCATAGATTTCAGTCATATACTGAACGTTGAAACGCAAGAAATCTATTAGCTCGCAAGCAGAATCAATTTCAGCTTGATAGATATTTTTAGACTGCCCAAGCATGGTAGCAGCGTTTATTTTTGCTCTATATGGTCCAGCAATTAGTTCGGCAGCGCGAAGGAAGATTCCAGCACGTTGTTCCCATGGCATTGCAGCCCATTTTTTTCTTGCTTCCAAAGCAGTTTCAATTGCTTCTTCAACATTTTTCTTAGTAGCTTTATAGTAAGTACCTAACACGTGCTTGTGATCGTGTGGAGGCGACATTGTAGCGGTTTCTTTAGTTTTAACCTCTTTTCCGTTGATAAATAAAGGCACTTCAATTTCTGCCTTATACATTTCTCTATACGTTTTAAGTACTTCTTCTCGTTCTTGTGAACCAGGAGCGTAGTCCTTAACAGGTTCGTTTACAGCGATCGGTACTTCAAAAAATCCTTTTCCCATTACATTATTATTTTTGTGTTCTTAAAGGTTGCAAAGATACAATTTTTGAAGCACCTAATCTTCATATTTCTTAATTCCAAAATGGATAAATTTGGTAATCAGTCTAATTTTACATTTAAAGCTAGTAAATTGGTGTTTTTAAGTTTCCTTTTGTAGATTCGATTAATAAATAAATCATAATGTGCACTATAACTTTCACTCCTATATCAAATCACGGATTTATATTAACTTCTAATCGTGACGAAGCTCCAGGTCGAGAAACCTTACCGCCTGAAATTTATAATGAAGATGGCGTAAAACTACTTTATCCTAAAGATGCGGTTGCGGGAGGAACTTGGATAGGAGTAAGTGATAGAAAACGAGTTGCTTCATTAATGAACGGAGGCTTTGTGGCTCACGAACCCAAACAATCTTACCGTAAAAGTAGAGGAGTAGTGTTAAAAGATATTTTGAGATCAAACGATTTAAAATCGGAAATAGAACAATACAGTTTCCAAGATATAGAACCATTTACCGTTATTCTTGTAGATTGGAATGATGGTGTTAGATTATTTAAATTAGTTTGGGACGGGGAAAAATATCATTTTTCTGAAGAACCCTTAGCTCCTCAAATTTGGTCTTCCTCACCATTGTACCCTGAAGTTTTAAAGAAAAAAAGAGAGAAATGGTTTTCAGAGTTCTTATTCAAAACTATTAGACCTACAGCAGATGAATTGCTAAATTTTCATAAAACATCAGGAGATGGAGATTTCAACAGTAGTTTAGTAATGAATCGGGAATATGTAAAAACTAAAAGTATTACACAGATTGTTAAGAATAACGATGCTATTTCAATGCGGTATGAAGATTTGCAAACTGATAAAGTAAGTAATACAGCATTTTAATTCAATGAGAAGGGAGCGCTCAAGTTAAAAAGCGGAATTGCAACACTAAATTTACGATTAGATTCAAAATTTATCATGTTAAAATGACCTTTCATCGAGCCAAAAGGAGAGAATAATAAGCAGCCACTAGTGTACGAATGTCTTTCACCAGGCTTTAGAATAGGTTTTTGCCCAATAACTCCTTCACCTTCTACAATAACAGTGTTGTTTAATGAGTCTTTGATTACCCATCTTCGCGAAGTGAGTTGAACAGTGTCTTTTCCTTGGTTTTCAATGGTGATATTATAAGCAAAGGCATATTGCATTTTACGGTTTTTGTAAAATGTCCCGTCAAATTCAGTAAGTACTGAAATTTTAATTCCTTGTGTTACCTGTTGTACCATTTTGTTAGTATAAAGCTGCACTTATCGCTACAAAAAATCCTATTGCTACCATAAAACTCAGCGAGAATATAATGCTTAAAAATACAAATTTAAACAATGTTGTCCATTTTCCCTGACCATAAAATTTCTTCAGTGCGAAGTAAAAATATAATGGGCCAATGATGGCAAATAAAAGGGTTTGAAAAAAAGTGGAGTTAAAGATTATATCAGGAATACTGAAAATAATCAAATAAAGAAATATAAAACTGAAAATATGAAATACAAAAATTACGTGTTCAATAAAATTGTATTTATTTCGTGAGTAGGATAGCCAAAAAAACAAAGCATAAATTGGAGCAAAAAAGAATAAGAAAAAAGGCAATTTAGCTTTTAAATAGTTGAAGAATTCGTCTGTATTGTGAATTATTTTGTAAACCGAAACAGATCGCGAATAAAGCCATCGGTGTTTAAAGGTGTTGATGTGACCTAAACTATCAAGAGCTGCAATTGGGTTTTCAATCTTAGTTTTTAAATAATAAGAATAGTAAATATTTCCGCGCTTACTGTAGCTCTCAAAAAATGATAAACTATCTAAAGTTTTATCTGAGTAATATTGTGATATACCCAATTCTTTAGCTTTTAAAACCTCATTAGGAGAACTATTTAAAACGAAGTTCTCTGGTTGTTCATTAATTAGCGAATCCATCGAAACGCCATTTTCCACATCATTGTTTAGATTGAATGACCTAGGCTTTTCTGAGGTTTGTATAAACCCTATAAAACTTTCTAAAAGAAAATAAATAATAGAAACACTTAGAAAAAAGCGAAAGGGATTGGCGTATTTAAGACGTTGTCCTTTTACATAGTTCTTTGTAATTACACCAGGCCTAAACAGTAAATCCTTGAATGTTTTACGTATTCGAGAGTCGTAAACTAGAATACTACTAAGGAATTCCGCCAAAAAATCTTTGGCAGAAAGTTGTTTGTCACTATTAAGTTGGGAGCAATATGGACAGTAAACATCGCTTTTATCGAGTGGTAGATTACAGTTCAAGCATCGAGTTCCACGGTATCGCATTGATTTTCTTCCACCGTGAACTTTTGGCTTACTTTTGCTCATCACTCGGTCATTAAGTAAAATTTATATATTAATTATTGGTAATTGAGGTTGAATTTGCACGACCAATTCCTATAATTCTATCATATCTAGCGCCAAGGTCTCGAAAATATACAACCACGGTGTAATCGTTTTCTGTTTGCCAGAAATCTCCGCTTATAGCGCCTTCATCTATACTTCCATCTCTGTTTACTATTACATATTTGTAGTTGTAAAATCCTTGTTTGAAAAGTCTAGTATTTCTATAAGAATCACTTTCACTGTCATATCGTAAGTATGTGCTCTCGTCTATAGTCCAGTTGTTGAAGTTACCGTAAACATGAATCTCTTTGTCGCCTAAATCTTCATAATACTGTAAGTTGAAATGCATTCGAACGTATTCAGCTTCAATATCTTGATCTCTAGCATCAATATTCCTTACCACAAAATTACCGTTAATATCGGGGTTGTAGGTGTATGGTCTATTGTATCTTGGGATATTTGTGAATAAATAATTTTCGTATAAATCGGTAACGGCGATTGATCTTATACCGTTTGAGGCTGAGCGCTCATCCTTGTTATCGAAAGCTAAAAATTCATTTCCACCTCCAAATGCAGCTTCTTTATCATATTTGTAAATAAGCTCATTACCCATAGTGTATTGAGGAACAAGGTCTGTTATAGCCGTTTTAAGGTTGCTGTTTTGAAGTACTAGGGTTTTTACACTTTGCTTTGGGTTTCTCAACAATAAGCTTTGTGAGTTTACAGTAAATTGAACTACTTGTTTTTCGTCAATAACATTTAGATCTCTTGCGCGCTTAATTTCAACTCCAACCGATGCAATATCCTCTACGACCAAGAATTTTCTAGTGAAAATCAAATCTCCATTACTACTAAATATGCTTAGCAAATAATTCCCGCTTTTTTTTATTGTTCGAGTGTCTCGGTTGGGGATTGTTAATTTGTAGTGTGAGTATATTTGAAGCGTGTTTAATGAGTTTTGATATTCGGTGATACGAACATCGTCAAACCCATCTAAATATTCACTTTTTGAAAGGTCTGAAGGGGTCCAATCAAAATTGTGGTGAGTGATTCTATAAAAGTAATCTGCCTCTTCACCATTTAACGCATCGAACGTTAATTCTAGAGATTGTCCTAATCTAATTATTGGTAATTCACTTAATTCTGTAGCACCTTTAAATTGTACAGTTTGAATATAGGATGGTTCTACTTTTTCAGTAATTTGAGCCGAAATTTGAGGCGCAATAAAAAAAAAGATAAGGGAGAAAGTGAATGATTTTAGCATAATAATTATTTATGAAGCTAATATACTCAAATTTTATGCCTGTTGCTTAATTGATTTCGATGGTAAATAAAATTATTTCATTTAAAGTAATAATCTTGAAATGCTTTTCGAAATTTACCAAGTTAACTTCAGATTTCACCTTAATCGAGAGTCTGAATCGTCCGATTTCCAAAAAATTCAGCGTACGGGATATAGGCTTAAGTCAAAAAAAAATATTGCTTTTTCGCTGTCTTTCAAGCACCAATTATATTCTGAACGGTGATATGGGATGAAATTAAAGTGAAAAAAATGCTATTACCATTTTTATAATTCTAGCTATTGGAAGTTAATTAATAAGAATGATCGGTCAATACCTGGTAGTAAATTATAAATTATACACTTGTAAGTTGTAAGCGGTAATGGGTCTTAAACAGTACGTTTTGCCGCAACCCAAGCAGCTTCTGTATTGGTAGTGTTTTCAATTTGCCCCGAAAACTACCACAAAAAGGGGCTGGTACTCGCCCCGACCATTCTAGCCTTTCGGCTTAATCTTTAAGCTCGGTGAGCCAATTTATTTCTTGAATCTTGCTGTCAATTTTTCTAAATGCTCTTCCTGTTTCATCCATTTCTTTTTGAAGCTTTTTGATGCTAATTGTGTTTTTTAAATTGCTGTCGCCACTGTTGTTAAATTGTGCGTCAAGTCTTATTCTTCTTAGTCTTTCAGAAAGCATTTTTAAAGAATCTCTTTTCGCTAGTGCTTCCATAAGAACTCCTTCACCTTCAACTAAAGTTTCGTTGTTGGTTTTATTAATTCGAATAACTAAGGTTTCTAAATCTTGAATAGCATTTCGTAATTGAGCTATCAATTTGTCAGGATCTTCTTGAGGTAGTTTATCGTCTGAAACTACCAAAACTGGTCTAATTCTATTTTGAAGATGTTCAATTTTCTTCAATAAGTCTGCTCTTAACAAAAGGCCTTCAGCAAGCTTCATTTTCTTATTTATTCGATCGTTATTATCGGACATTAAAATAGTATTAAAATTATTTAATAGGCTCCCACACTATTGACGCCTTCTTTCACTCCTATAGTGAGGTTTTACATATTGAATGACATTGCAAATATACTATCAGGTTATAGTATTAAAATAGTAAAGAAATACTAAGCTAATTTTAGAGTGATACTATATTGCTATAAAAGATAATTGTAATTATCCACTTATCAATTTTCAAAATACGCAATAGGGTTTAAATAAAACATTTTTTTCCAACCTTGTTTGTCGGAATCTACTCTCCAAAAATACGGAATAATTGTAACAATAGAGTAGTGGAGATGGGGTGCTTTTCGTGCAGCATTTCCAGTGTTTCCAACTGTTCCTATCTTAGACTTTTTACTTACATAAGACAACAAAGAGGTATTTAAATCATTGAGGTGAGCGTAATAATGTAACCGCCATTTTGGTCCTAGTACTAAAACTATTTTCCCTCCTATAGGCATTTCCCCTGAGAATAATACAAATCCATTTGTAGCCGAATATATTGTAGTTCGTTTTTTTGCAAATACATCTACACCTTTATGTGTAACAGATTTCCCCCACGGGTAATACCAAAACGAATCAGCATTATAATCGGACGTAGTGGCACCTTTTACAGGCATTTTTAAATTTTGTGGAATTAAAAAACCTATAAGTAGTATCAATAATAATGTGAAGAAAATTTTATTTTTCAACGGTAAAGATTAAGCTAAGTTTAGATTGATAGCTAAAATAATTAATTTCCCAATGTAAAATAATAAAGAGTCATAATTCTTTATAACTCCCTAAGGCTGTGTATTCAAAGAGTTCGGTTTATTCAGTGTTGTTTGGATTGTTTTTTCTTTTTAAAACTCGTCCTCTGGGTTCGTTTCCTTTATGGAGTGCAATTTTAGAATGAAGGAATTTTGCAGCTGCAGCAGAGTCTTTTACTTTTGAAGCACTTCGCTTTATCATATCGGCTTCGAAATCATTTAAAACGCTTTCCCTTACTCCTGTTTTTCTCCATTGGGATAAGGCATTACAACCTTTAGATATTTCTCTTGCCAGAGAAAGTGCGTCCAACAGTGCTTGATTGGCACCTTGACCTTTAAAAGGACTCATTGGGTGGGCAGCATCTCCAATTAAGGTAATTGAGCCGCATTTCTTTAATAATTCTGGATCTAGTAATTCTCGGTCGTAAACTGGATATCCAGAAATTTGAGATTCTTTCGTGGTACTAATAATTTGCGGAATAGGAGAATGCCATTGTGTTCTTTTGATTGCTTCTTCCTTTAACGCTTTAGCTCCTTCCTTACTTAATGATTTCGCATGTGTTTCCGACATAGGGAAGCTAAGTTGCCACATAACGGTATCTGAAGTGAAAGGCATGACGTATATGCGTTCGTTGCCATTTGCTGTTTGAAATACTGTTTTAGAATCTAAAAGTGAATTATCAGTATTTTTTAAGGATTCTAAAGAGCAAATTCCCAGAATTACAATACAATCAAGATGCCGTAAGGGAGAAGTGTTTTCACCCAGTACGAGCCTCCTCACTGAGCTTCTAATGCCGTCTGCACCTACGACTAGATCAGCTCTTGCTATTTTAGTTTTTCCGTTTTCTAAAAATTTTAAATCAACACTATTGTCTTTTCTTTCGGTAAGGTCAATTAATTTGTGGCCCCACTGAATTGGGTTTTTTGAATCTAATTGCTCAAGTAAAGCTAATCGTAGGGATTGCCTTGCAATATGAATATTAGTTTTTTTTGAAATCTTTTTTGAATCAAATTTAATCCATTTTCTCATTCCCCATTCTCCAATAATAGTTCCCTCTACAGTATGAACTAGATGTCTGTTTGATATCACGCCATCTTTTAAGGAGAGAATTCCTAATGCAGCAATGGCTTTACTAGCTTGTTGCAGAGTGAGTCCGTAGCCCTGAGATCGAGTGTCGAAATTATCGTCTCGTTCATAAAGAGTGTAGGGGATGCCACGATGTAAACAAGCTACGGCAAGAGCTGCGCCACCTATTCCGCCACCAATAATTGCTACATGTGGCATTGTTTCACTTTCCGGAATTGGATGGTTTTTTGATGGAATTATTCCTGTTCCTTCACAAGTTGTACAAAGTTTAGAAGGAGCTTCAGGCCGAGTGGGGGTCTTGGTTCTGGTAGTTGATTTTTTAAAATCGTCTAATTCATTTTGATAGCGTTTTCTTGCTTTTATGCTAAGTTTTTGACGTTTTTTTCCACGGCCTTTACAATCATTACAAGCAGTCCAGTAATTTTTTTCATATTCAACTTTTCTCACTTCTGTTTGCTTATTTTGATATAGTTCCATCCGGTTATAGTACAACAATTAAAATGAACTTTGCTGTATTTATTTATAGCGCAATAGTAATTATTTTTTGTGGTTGAAGTTGAAGATATTAGATGGAAGTTAATAATTTTTTAATCAAAAGATAGAATAAAGAAACTTGTGATAAGTTTATTTTTTGATGTGAAATAGGCAATTTTTAAGCCATACAATCTTTCAAACCCTTTTTAATTTGCCTAATCTTATTTTTATGAAATAAAATTATACCCATTTGTTGTGCAATGGTGGTTTTAATTTATAAATTTGCACGCCCTTAAACTCAGAGCATATATTATTTTGGGTTTATTAAGGTGATATAAAGGCATTATTAATATCTGTATTATGTCCAAAGACATTAAAATTAAAAAAGGTCTCACTATTAAGCTGAAGGGTGAAGCGGAAAAGACAATTTCTAGCGCACCAAGATCTAGAACTTTTTCTATAAAACCGTCGGATTTTCATCTTATCATCCCGAAAATGGTGCTTAGAGAAGGCGATAAGTTTCAAGCTGGTGACACCATTTTCTACTCAAAGAGTGACGAATCTATAAAATTTGTTTCACCTGTAAGTGGTACTCTTGCTAAAATAGAGCGCGGTGCAAAACGTGTAATTACTAATCTTTTAATCGAAGCGGATACGCAGGATACTTATAAGGATTTTGGTGTTTTAAACCCAGAATCTTCAAGTGCTGATGCTATTAAGGCTAGATTGCTTGAATCTGGTTGCTGGCCATTTATAATGCAACGACCATATGCGGTTATTGCCAATACTGAGCAAGAGCCAAAAGCTATCTATGTTTCAGCAAATACTACTGCGCCATTAGCCAACGATGTTGACTTTTCTTTAAATGGTAAAGAAAAAGAACTTCAAGCTGCGGTAACTGCTCTTAGTAAACTTACTAAAGGACAGTTGCATGTTGGTATTGGTAAAAGCGGAAGCTCTCCTTTTAAAGGTTTAAAAGATATTACGCTGCACACTGTATCAGGACCACATCCAGCAGGTAATGTTGGTACGCTAATAAACAAGGTTCAGCCTGTTAATAAGGGTGAGGTTGTTTGGACTGTTGCGCCACAAGATCTTGTAATTATTGGTGAGTTATTGCTAACTGGTAAGTTTAATGCTGAAAGAACTGTTGCTCTTTCAGGCTCAGAAGTGAAAGCTCCAAAATATTATAAAACTAAAATAGGTTCAGAGGTTTCTACTTTCTTGTATGATTCTGGGCTGAACAGTGAGAATGTACGCGTTATTAGTGGTGATGTTCTTACTGGAGCTAAAATTTCACCAAAAGGTCATTTAGGATATTACAGTAACACCGTAACTGTAATTCCAGAAGGTGATGACTACGAATTATTTGGTTGGAATAAGCCTGTTTTTGATAAAATATCTACTTCAAGAGCGTTAACATTCTCTTGGTTGATGCCAAGCAAAGTATACGATCTAGATACAAACACCAACGGAGAGCATAGAGCTTTCGTGATGACTGGTATCTATGAAGAAGTTTTTCCATTAGATATGTATCCTTTACAAATGCTTAAAGCTTGTATGGTAAAAGATCTAGATCAAATGGAAGCTATGGGAATGTATGAGGTGGCACCAGAAGATTTTGCGCTTACAGAATTTGTTTGCGTAAGTAAGCAACCACACCAACAGATCATTAGAAACGGTCTTGATATAATGTATAAAGAAATTGGATAATTGTTCATTTTGAAGAAATGAAAAATACGTAGTATATGGGATTGAAACAGAATTTACATAAGCTAAAGGAAAAGTACAGAGGTACGAAAATGGCTCCTGCATTTAATGCGTTGCATACCTTCTTGTATATGCCAAATGAAACCACACATTCTGGTTCGCACGTTCGAGTAGTGGACGATTTAAAGCGAACAATGAATACGGTAATTATGGCACTTGTTCCTTGTTTAATTTTCGGAATTTTTAATGCTGGATATCAGCATTATGCTGCTATAGATGGAACGTTGCGATTAGATCCTTTAGCTAACTTTTTTACTTGGGACAATTTTGCTCTAGGTGCTTTGAAGGTATTGCCTTTGGTTATAATTTCATATGGGGTTGGTCTATTAATAGAATTTATTTTTGCAATTATCAACAAACACGAAGTTGAAGAAGGGTACTTGGTAACGGGTATGCTTGTGCCGCTTATTGTTCCTATTGATATTCCACTTTGGATGCTTACTGTAGCGGTAATTTTTGGTGTTGTAATTGGTAAAGAAGTTTTTGGTGGAACTGGAATGAATATCCTTAACCCGGCGCTTACTATTCGTGCTTTCTTGTTTTTTGCTTATCCAACTTGGATGAGTGGAGATAAAGTTTGGGTACACGGTGCTAAAGAAATGACGGGACAACCTGATGCAATTTCTGGAGAAACAATATTAGGTAGCCTAGCTCAAAACCAAGAACCTATTTATAGTATATGGGATAGTTTCTGGGGCTTTATACCTGGATCGGTAGGAGAAACTTCTACTTTCTTAATACTACTAGGTGCAGCATTTTTAATTTACACAAAAATTGGAAGCTGGAGAATTATGCTTTCAGCGGTTATTGGTGCTTTAGCGATGGGGCTTATCTTTAACGGTGTTGTAAATGCTGGTTGGATTCAAGAAGGAAATACTTTCTACGGATTAATGAGCGAAACATTCTGGCATCACTTAGTGATTGGTGGTTTAGCGTTCGGGATTGTTTATATGGCAACAGATCCAGTTACAGGTTCGCAAACCAATATGGGTAAATGGTATTACGGTTTCTTTATAGGGTTTATTTCGGTGCTAATACGAGTGTTTAACCCGGCTTACCCAGAAGGTGTGATGCTTGCAATATTGTTGATGAACGTATTTGCACCAACAATTGACCATTACGTGGTACAAGGAAATATTAAGAAGAGAATGAAACGTTTAAAAGCTAAAACAGCGTAATCATGTCAAAGAAAACAGATAAAAACTCATATACTATAATCTTTGCAGTGATTATGGTAATTGTAGTGGGATCACTTTTAGCCGGTGTTGCACAAGGGTTAAAAAGTAAAATAACACTAAATGAGCGTTTCGAAAAGATGCAAAACATTCTTTACGCTATGGGTGTTAATGATAATGAAGGTGATGGTGATATCTCATTTATCTCTACCGATAAAGTTGAAGAAGCTTTTTCAAAATACATTACTAAGCAATTAGTAATTCAAGGTGAAGAAGTAACAGAAGATTCGGAAGCGTATTTAATAGATATTAAACAAGAAGAAGCCAAAGCGAAAGACCCAAACTACAAGCGTAGACTTCCTTTATTTGTAGGAGAGAAGGATGGTAAAACTCTTTATGTAATTCCTATGAGAGGTAAAGGTCTTTGGGATGCAATTTGGGGCTTTGTAGCTGTTGACCAATCGTTAGTGGTACAAGGTGTATTCTTTGACCATGCGGGGGAAACTCCAGGTCTAGGAGCTGAGATTAAGCAACGCTATTTTATGGACGACTTTACTGGTGAGCACATCTTAGATGGCGATACTTTTAAAGGAATAACCGTAGCAAAAGGTAATAACGACCCTGTTAACGAAAATAAAACCGACAATAAGGTTGATGCTATTGCTGGAGCAACTATCACTGGTGATGGAGTAACAGCAATGATTAAAAAGGATATGAGAATGTACCTTCCTTATTTAAAATCTTTAAATCAATAAATTATGGGATTGCTATCAAAAAAAGACAGTAAGCTTATTCTAGATCCTCTAGCGGATAATAACCCTATTACAATTCAGGTTTTAGGAATTTGCTCTGCATTAGCTATTACAGCCCAACTTAAAGCTTCAATTGTAATGGCCATTTCGGTACTTGCAGTTATGGGGATTGGAAACGTGGTAATATCGTTAATGCGTAATGTAATACCTTCAAAAATTAGAATTATCGTTCAGTTGGTAGTAGTGGCCTCCTTGGTAATTGTTGTAGATCAAGTATTGAAGGCTTTTGCTTACTCGTTAAGTAAAGAACTTTCTGTATTTATTGGTTTGATTATTACTAACTGTATTATCATGGGGCGTTTTGAGGCATTTGCATTGGCTAATGGTCCTTGGAGATCATTCTTAGATGGTATTGGAAATGCTGCTGGTTATGGTCTTATACTTGTAATCGTTGGTTTCTTTAGAGAATTACTTGGTTCTGGAACACTTTTAGGATATCAAGTGCTTGGAGATCCAATTACGAAAACTGGGCTTTATGCTATAGGGTATGAAAACAATGGATTTATGCTATTGTCTCCAATGGCTTTGATTATCGTAGGATTAATCATTTGGGTACAACGCGCAAGAAATAAAGACTTAATAGAGGAATAACAAACTAGGCAGATGATGGTTGTAGTAGGTATTCCTATTTTTTAACTAAAGCTGCAAATTCAATTACTGAACAAATGGAACACGTAGAGTTATTTTTTAAATCGATATTTATAGACAACATGGTATTCGCCACGTTCCTTGGAATGTGTTCTTACCTCGCGGTGTCTAAAAAAGTATCAACTGCTGTTGGTCTTGGTGCTGCAGTTATTTTTGTACTAGCAGTTACCGTACCTATAAACTGGCTTTTAGATCAATATATATTAAAGGATGGAGCTTTAATTTGGTTAGGTGAAGAATATGCTTCTTATGACCTGAGTTTCTTATCATTTATTCTTTTTATTGCAACCATTGCAACTATGGTTCAGCTGGTAGAGATTGTTGTTGAGAAGTTTTCACCTTCTCTATATAACTCCTTAGGTATTTTCTTACCACTTATCGCTGTAAACTGTGCGATTTTAGGAGGATCATTATTTATGCAATCTAGAGAAATCGAAACTTTAGGCTTGGCATTAAACTACGGAATAAGCTCAGGAATTGGTTGGTTTTTAGCTATTCTTGCTATTGCAGCCATTCGTGAAAAAATCCGTTACTCAAATGTTCCAGCACCATTAAGAGGATTGGGGATTACTTTTATTATTACTGGTTTAATGGCGATTGGATTTATGAGTTTCGGAGGTATGTTAACCGGTGGTGATGAGGACACATCTTCATTAGAAGGAAACCCTGAAAACTTAGGAATTCAAACTGAACAAATTCAAAATGAAAATACAGAGGCCGTGAAAGCGGTTGAAGTTTCAACTATAACGAAGCAATAGTATGTTTTTAGCAGTAAGTACACTCGGAGTAATTATAGTAACAGTTGTAGCCTTTCTAGTGCTAACCTTGTTATTGGTTTCACTATTACTCTTTACCAAACAAAAATTATCACCGTCGGGGCCTGTAAAGATTACTATCAACGACGAAAAGGTGATTGAAGTAGAAAGTGGTGGCTCACTTCTAACTACTTTAAGTAACGAAAAAATATTCTTACCATCTGCTTGTGGTGGAGGTGGAACATGTATTCAATGTGAATGCCACGTATTATCGGGTGGTGGTGAAGCATTGCCTACAGAAACTCCTCACTTTACTCGTAAAGAGTTACAAGAAGGTGCACGTCTTTCTTGCCAAGTTAAAGTTAAGCAGGATATGAATATTTCAATTCCAGAAGAAATTTTTGGAATTAAAAAATGGGAGGCTACTGTTGTTAGAAACTACAACGTTGCATCTTTTATTAAAGAATTTGTAGTTGAAATCCCTGAGGATATGAACTATAAAGCTGGAGGGTATATTCAAATTGAAATACCGCCATGTGAGGTTAAATTTTCAGAAATGGATATTACGGCTCACCCAGAGGAGCACGATAGACCAGACAAATTTCAAGAGGAGTGGGATAAATTTAAACTTTGGCCACTTGTGATGAAGAATACCGAAGTTACAGAAAGAGCCTACTCAATGGCTTCTTATCCTGCAGAAGGACGTGAGATTATGCTTAACGTTCGTATTGCAACTCCGCCATTCGACCGTGCAAAAGGCGGATGGATGGATGTTAATCCAGGTATCGCTTCATCTTATATTTTTAACTGTAAAGAAGGAGATAAAGTTGTTATTTCTGGTCCTTTCGGTGAATTCTTTATCAACCCTTCAGAAGCGGAAATGCTTTATGTTGGCGGTGGAGCAGGAATGGCACCAATGAGATCTCACTTATACCACTTATTCAAAACACTTAAAACTGGACGTAAAGTTACATATTGGTACGGTGGACGTTCTAAGAGAGAGCTTTTCTACTTAGATCACTTTAAGGAACTAGAAAACGAATTTCCGAACTTTAAGTTTTACTTAGCACTTTCTGAACCATTAGAAGAAGATAACTGGAAAGTGAAAAAGGACATTCACGATGAAGAAGGAGACGGTTTCGTAGGGTTTATTCACCAAGTAGTTATTGATAACTACCTAAACCACCACGATACTCCAGAAGATATCGAATTGTATTTCTGTGGTCCTCCATTGATGAACCAAGCTGTTCAAAAAATGGGTGAAGACTTCGGAATCCCAGATGAGAACATCCGTTTCGATGACTTCGGAGGATAAAAAACAGCTTAAATATTTAAAAACCGTTTCAATTTTGAAACGGTTTTTTTGTATAACCTAGTCCTATTTTCCTTAATTTTGAACTAATTATGGCAGAAGAACTTACAAAACAAGAATTACATAACCTTGCAATGAATATTGTTGGGAAACAATTGAAAGAAGATGGATTTGAATTTTTAGGGGTTAATTCAAAACTTAAAAAGGATCCGCAGTTTGTTGCTTTAAAAAACAAGGAACTTCATTTTATTATTGTAAGAGCTATATCTTATCCTCAAGATGCTACTGCATACGACCCTGTTTTTATGCAAACCATAAAAGAACACGCATCTAAATTTGATGCAAAAACTTATTATGCTGGTGTAGGTTTAGGACATGGAAGTGATTACGGTAAGCCTGTTTTAAAAAACGAAGATTACACGCTTGTCTATAAAGGGTTACAAGAAATAATTTAATCTAGTTCAATACTATACACTTATCATATGTTTCAATTTATGAAATACCTTGCATTATCTTTTTTACTAGTATTAACTTCTTGTGATAAGAATAAAAACACTCCTATCCACCTTCAGGGTGAAGCTTTTGGTACTACTTATAATATTCAATTGTACTCAGAAAAAGATTTAAATTTTAAAAAGGCAATAGACTCCGTTATCGATGCCGTAAATTATTCTGTAAGTACGTATATTCCCGAAAGTGATATTTCAAAAATTAATCGTGGCGATTCTACATTAGTTGTGGATGCTATTTTCAAAGAAGTATTTGAAATTTCGGAAGATGTGAATAGGAAAACTAATGGTTATTTCGATCCAACAATTGGAGTATTGCGGAATGCTTATGGCTTTGGTGATGTAAAACATTTGAATGTTATAGATAGTACAACCTTAGATTCTCTTATGAACTATGTTGGATTTCACAAAGTAAAACTAAAAGCAAACGGAACAGTTTCTAAAGAATATCCTCAAATTTACTTCGATTTTAATGCAGTAGCTAAAGGCTTCGGAATTGATTGTATTGGCCGCTATTTAGAGTCTAAAGGAATTAGTAATTATCTTATTGAATTAGGCGGTGAGATACTTGCTAAGGGGCAGAACTTAAAAAGTCAGCAAGATTGGATAGTAGGTATTGAAACCGTAGACTCCGAATTAACTGATCGCTCTTATGAAGCTACTGTTAAGCTTAAAAATATTGCAATGGCGTCTTCAGGAAATTACCGTAAGTTTAGAATAGATTCAGCAACTGGTAAAAGATATGTACACACCTTAAACCCCTTAACAGGTTCTGCAGAAAAGAGTGATGTAACTAGCGCAACCGTACTTGCCGAAACTTGTGCTATGGCGGATGCTTATGCAACTTCATTTATGGCTTTAGGTCTTGAAAAGTCTAAAAATTTACTTGAAAATCTTCCAGGTGTAGAGGCATATCTAACTTTTAATGATTCAGTAAACAACCATCAGGTTTTTATTACCAAAGGTTTTAAAAGACAATTAGGAAATTAGTTTTCGGCAAACTGGAATTAATTCGCCTTTCGGAAGTTTGTACTTTTCAACCTCCTCAGAAGTTAAAGTACTTGTGTAATCTACAGCTTCTACATTAAACCCTATGCTTGCTAGTTTTGTAAAGTAATCCATCCCATAAACACGAACATGATCATACTGTCCAAATATTTCTGCGCGTTCCTTTGGGTCTGTAATACTGTCGTCTTCAAAAGTAGTATCCAAATCGGCTTTATAAGGTACCTGAAGAATTGCAGTGCCGCCAGGAGCTAGAATACGGTATAATTCCATCATCGCTTTAGTATCGTCGGGGATATGCTCTAAAACGTGGTTGCAAATTATAAAATCAAATTCATTATCCTTAAAAGGTAAATTGCAAATATCAGCCTTTACATCAGCAATCGGAGAATTTAAATCTGTTGTTGTATAATCCAGGTTTTTCATTTTCCTGAATTTTTTATAGAAAGCTTGTTCTGGAGCAAAATGAAGAACTTTTATGTTATCCGTGAAAAAACCGGTTTCATTTTTTAAATAAAGCCAAAACAACCTATGTCTTTCTAAGGAGAGAGTTCCAGGAGAAAGTGCATTTTCACGAATAACTTCATATCCATACGGAAGAAACTTTCGATAAGATTTCCCGTCTATTGGATCAGTGAATTTATTGCCTCTCAAGAAAAAAGCAAGAATCGGACGTCCGATAATACTCAGCCTGATAAGCAAAGGACGAGGAATGGTATTTAGGATTTTCTTGAACAAAGTGTAGGGCTTAAACTCTTAAATTTTTGCACCTTGCGATTAAATATTAAACGCATAGGTGCAAAGGCCTTAAAATTTATAAGTTTCTGAATTCTTTTTCTTCATCGCTAGTAATACCTAGCGCTTCATAAATATAATCAAAGGTAGATAGTAATTCAGGTTTTCCATCTACAAGAGCAATATCGTGTTCAAAGTGAGCGCTTGGTTGTCCGTCTAAAGTTACAATAGTCCAACCATCACTTAATTGCTTCACTCTGTGAGTTCCCATATTAATCATAGGTTCTAGCGCAATTGTCATTCCTTCTATAAATTTCTTTCCGCGGCCACGACGTCCGTAATTTGGCATTTCCGGATCTTCGTGCATTTTACGACCAATTCCGTGACCTACAAGTTCACGAACTACGCCATAACCATGTGCCTCACAGTATTTTTGGATTGCGTATCCTACATCTCCAACACGATTTCCTTTTTTAAATTCGCGAATACCTATATAAAGAGATTCCTTAGTAATTTTCAAAAGTTTTTTGATTTCTGGTGAAACGTCACCTACTTCAAAAGTATAAGCGTGGTCACCGTAAAATCCATTTTTTATCGCTCCGCAATCAATCGCTACAATATCTCCTTCTTTTAAAGGTATATCAGTAGGAAGTCCATGAACTACTGCTTCGTTTACACTAGTAAGTAAAGTTGAGGGACAGTCATAAAGCCCTAAAAATCCTGGGATCGCATCTTGGCTACGGATGTATTCTTCAGCCATTTTATTTAGCTGATTAGTTGTAACCCCTGGTTTTACCTCCTTTGCAAGCATTCCTAAAGTACGGGATACTACCAATGCACTTTCGCGCATTAATTCAATTTCTTCTCTCGTTTTTGGTATAATCATATCTTTATTTCAAAAAGGAAAACCACCCTTTCTTTTTAGTAGTATATTTATTAGAAATAGGTTTTTCTCCAACTAATTCTTGGTAAATTTCTCCCCAACTCATAAGGCCGCCAACATTTCTGTCGTCAATAAAAATATCTGCGTTTATTTTGCGACTGTGAGAAAGGTTGAATTCCTCTTCAGGAAAGCTGTTGTTGACTGCGTAGAAAACAATACCATTGTCCTTGCAAAACTGTACTGCCTCTTCCAATTCCGGACCTTTTCTGTACGTCCATAAAATAAGTCGATGACCTTTATCCTGCAGTTTCTTTAATGTTTCAAAAGCAAAGATGATAGGTTTGCCAATACGAGGGTACTTGTCCTCTACGATGGTTCCATCAAAATCTACAGCAATAGTTATTGTTTCTCCAATCATTTTCAATTTTTTTCAAGCTGCAAAATTACAAAGAATTATACCGATGCTAAAGTTTTATTCGGCGTAAGCGTGCTTGTAATCTTTTCCACTCAAAATTTTAAGCATATCCTTTTCAATTGTCTCAATGGGGTACTCTACAATTCGACCTAATTCAACTCCATCATTATAAAATATTATGGTGGGTACGTTAATGATATCCTTTCCATGTTCTAATCCTTGAGGTGTAGCTTTTTCGTCGTTAACATTTACTAAGCTAAGGTTAGATTCGTTAAAACCGGTATCGTCTAGTATTTTATACAAATGTGGAACATCACGCTGACTGTCTTCACACCAAGTACCCATAAAAACGGAAATAGATACATCTTCAAGAAGTGGCTTTAACTCATTTGCAACTTCTGGAGCTGTTCTGTAATGACTATAACCTAAGTTGTACCATTCTTTAAAAGGCTCCATTAGTAATCCTTGTCTGTTAGATTCTCCTAAAAGCATAACTGTGTCTTCATAGGCAACAGTGTCGTTAATTTTTTTATTACTATTTTCTGTTGTCATTTCAATTGCACTGTTTTCAAGTGATTTTTTTTTGTCTTTTGAAGAAGTACAGGCTACTAAAAAGGTAGCAGAGAGAATTAAAATTACTTTTTTCATAGTTAAGTTTGATGATGATTTTTATATTAAATATTTTAAACTAAAGAATTCTGTGTCATTATTTCAGGTTGAGCTACCCCCATAATATCTAAAATTGTTGGAGCTATATCACCTAAAATTCCATTTTTAACCGATTTTATATCCTCGTCAACAATAATGATGGGCACAGGGTTAATTGTGTGTGCTGTGTTTGGTGAGCCGTCAAGGTTTTGCATTGTTTCACTATTTCCATGGTCGGCAATAATTATGGTAGTGTAATGACTTTTTAAAGCTTGGTTTACAATAGCTTTTACACAATTGTCTACAGTTTCACAAGCTTTAATAGCTGCTTCAAAAACACCTGTATGTCCAACCATATCTGGGTTGGCGAAATTTAAACAAATAAACTCTGCGGTTTCATTTTCTATTTCTGGTAAAATCTTGTCGCGAATTTCATAAGCACTCATCTCAGGCTTTAAGTCGTAAGTAGCCACCATTGGAGAAGGACAAAGAATACGTTTTTCACCTTCAAAAGGAACTTCTCTTCCTCCTGAAAAGAAAAATGTTACGTGTGGATACTTTTCAGTCTCTGCAATTCGGATTTGCTTTTTACCGGCGTTCTCCAATACTTCACCTAAAGTATCGGTTAAGTTTTCTTTGTTATAAACAACTTTTATGTTTCCGAAGGAATCGTCGTAATTTGTAAGCGTTACAAAATACAATGGAAGGGTTTTCATTTCAAAGTTATCGTGGTCCTTCTGAGTTAAAACTTCAGTGAGTTGTCTTCCTCTATCAGTTCTAAAATTGAAGAAAATCACAACGTCGTTTGCTTGTATTGTAGCAACTGGTTTACTTTCAGGAGTCGTCATTGTAATGGGCTCAAGGAATTCGTCTGTAATTCCTTCCGCATAACTTTCTTCAATACTTGCTACTGCATTATTTGAAGGTTTACCTTTGCCGAAACACAACAAATCGTAAGCTTTTTTTACACGTTCCCAACGTTTGTCACGGTCCATTGCAAAATAACGACCGATGACTGAGGCTAATTTTCCTCCAGTTTGGTCTAAGTGGTTTTCCAATTCTTTAATAAATCCTTTTCCTGAATGTGGATCAACATCCCGTCCATCGGTAAAAGCGTGAACATACATGTTTTTTACTCCCTCTTTTTGTGCTGCTGACAGTAAGCCTTTTAAGTGTCCAATATGTGAATGAACGCCACCATTAGAAACTAAGCCTATGAAGTGTAAATTTCTATTATTCTTTTTTGCGTACTCAAATGCTTTTTGAAGCTCAGGTTCTTGATTTAACTTTTGTTGTTCAACAGCCATGTTTATTTTGGCTAGGTCTTGATATACAATTCGTCCAGCTCCTAGATTCATGTGTCCTACTTCACTATTACCCATTTGTCCGTCAGGAAGACCAACATTCATTCCATGAGTAAGAAGCTGTGCGTTTGGATACTTGTGGTAAAGAGAATCTATAAATGGTGTGTTGGCTTGAGCTATAGCAGATACCTCTGGATTCTGCGAAATGCCCCAACCGTCAAGAATCATTAAAAGGACTTTTTTATTCATTTTAAGATTTTTTGTTTTAATAATAGTTTAAATACTGTGACCGTATAAATGTTTATAAGCTTCCCTGAGGGAGTAATTTTGGATTTATATCTAAGATGTTATCAGTGTAGTATCTTTTGATAAAATCATCAGAAAAGTGCTCGCTTCCTAAAAGTTTCTCTTCCGCAAGCATTTTCTTTACGTCAATCTTTTCTTTGTATTCTTTTAACATAGGAACAGATACTGGAGCATAACTAAAATGCCAAGGTTCGTATTTAAAACCTTTTCGATTTCCATTGTCGGTATAAACCTCATTGAAATCATACTTTTCGGCGTTTTCATTTAGCCAAACTTTAAAGTCGCAATACGGCCCATTTCCATGAAAATTTTCAGGTTGTAAAACACTTGATGGCCGAGAGGCATTAGCATCAATAATATCTAAGTCGGTACCCCAATGATGGCGAGAAGTTCCAGGGATTGTGGAATACTCAATAATTTTTTCAATAGCCTCCATAGGAGAAAGTCCCTTAGAAGTAAAACTTCTATACTTTCTTTCGAAAATTTCCTTTTGACGTTGAAAACTTCGGTATGAAGAAACAACTTCTATATTAAAATTATCCTTTGCAGCCGCTGCTTTCATTTTGTTGAACGCTTCTTTGGTGGTTTTGTGCATCTTGGAAGTATAGCTTTCGCCTATAATATCAGGATTACCTTTACCAATAAGTTGGTTTCGGGTAAATTCTTTAGAAAAAGTACTAAAAGAAAAATGCGGAAAAATAGCTAAGCTCAGACCTGCAAGACCAGAAATTTTAATAAATTCGTTACGCTTCATTATAGTAAATTATGAAGTTTTAAAATTACCATTATTTTGAAAGATAACGTTATTTCAATCCGCATTATTGAATCTAAAGATATTTTAAATATTGTTCCGCTATTACAGAAACTCGGAAACTACGCTGTTCCCGAGGACCTTATAAAAGAACGTTTGCTTGAAATGGTTACACAAAATTATGAGTGCCTAGGTATATTTGACGATGAAGTTTTAATAGGCACTTGCGGTTTGTGGTTCCAAACTCGGCATTATGCTGGTAAAAATGTAGAAATGGATCACGTTATTATCGACGATGATTATAGAGGAAAAGGCATAGGGGAGATGCTAACCAATTTTGTTACAGATTATGCAAAGAAAAAATCATGCAACTGGATAGAACTGAATAGTTATGTGCAAAATTTTCCTTCGCATAAGTTTTTTTATAACCAAGGCTTTGTTGCCAAAGGCTATCATTTTGTAAAAGAGTTAAACTAGCTCAGAGTTAAGAGCCTTGCCGCTTGAAATTTCATACGGCTTCTGTCCTTGTTTAAACAGGCGTGCATCTAAATCACCTTTTAAAATAATATCATCTCCTTTTACACGTAACCAACTTCCTTCACGAAGTCCGACCACGGGAATAGTGTTTTGAGTGTGAAACTCTGCAATTCTCGTTTCTCGTGTTTCTCCCATATGTTTGCTAGTAGGATCTGGGTCTAAATAATGAGGATTTAAATTAAAAGGGATTACTCCTAATGTCTTAAAAGAGGGTGGATATACAATTGGCATATCGTTAGTGGTTTGCATAGACACTCCACAAATGTTACTTCCAGCACTAGTTCCCATATATGGCATTCCGTTGAAAATAGCTTCTCGAAGCGGTTGTATTACTTCAAACTTATATAGTGCGTTAACTAATACAAATGTATTTCCGCCACCAGTGAAAACTCCTTTTGCGTCTTTAATTGCAGCTATAGGATCTTCAAAGGTGTGGAGTCCGATTATCTTTTTACCTATTTTATCGAATGCTTTAGCAGCCTTTTCAGTATAACTATCGTGGCTAATCCCGCCAGGTCGAGCGTATGGGATAAAAATAACTTCTTCAGTGTCCTTAAATAATTCGGCCATTTCATCTGTTATATAATCTAAATATTCACCACCGTAAACAGTGCTTGTACTAACTACTAAAAGGTTTTTCATTTTGAATGATTTTTCTTGTCAGTTTTAATAAAATAAAAATGTTGACTTTTAAAGTATGTAAATTTAACCAATGCGTATGGAAACTTTTAGTTTTCATAGTCAAAACAAATCCGTATCTTTAATAGATGACAAAAAAACTACTTCTTCTACTTTTCATAATAGTAAGTCCCGCAATATTAGCACAAGAAATTGACCGTGTTAAAGTTTCTGGTAAACTTCACGTTCCCAAGGGTGAAGATGCCGAAGGAATTTCAGTGTATAATATTTCTGCTCAAAATGGGACTATCACTAATGCTGATGGAACTTTTGAAATTGCAATAGCAGAAAACGATAGAGTGCAGATTACTGCGCTGCAATATCAAGAATTTACAGTTGTAATAGATAAAGGAGTTGTGGATAGGAAAATTATGAATATTTTTCTCAATCCTGCAGTAAATCAATTGGAGGAGGTTGTAGTAAGGCCTTATGATTTATCAGGGAATATCAATGTAGACGTAATCAAAATCCCTACGTATAATGTGGCCAAAGACTGGGATTTGAGCTATAAAGCCTTGGAGTATGGATACAATTTTAAGCCAGACGATAAAACGGCTATTTCTGGAAATGCAGCCGAAGAAGCACTTAACAGCTATGCCCTTAAAAATGGTGCAGATGTTCTAGCTATTTTAGGTGGAGTTGGGCAATTACTATTTCCGAATGGAAAAAAGGTGTCAGTTGTTGAAAAACAAGAAAACGAAAATCTTATAAGTAATAATATACAACAGCGTTTTAGTAAGGAATTTATAGAAGATAACTTCAATATTCCTCAAGAAAAAGCTGTAGACTTTTTGTTTTATGCACAAGAAAATGGTCTGGAAAAGGATTTATTAAATCCTGAAAACGAAATGCAATTAATGGACTTCCTTTTTGATAAAAGCAAGGAGTATAAAAAGCGAGGTGAGTAATTTCCTGAAATTTTATGTGAAAAATAAAATTTGAAAACAATTTTCTTCATAAATGTCTGTTTTCTAAGCCTAATTTTGTCTTAAAAAGATAAAAAAAATAATTAGTATTGTACTCCTTTAGGTAGTAATCTACAGATAGTTTGTCTTTTGATTTTTATATGAAATACTTCAAAATCCTTATTTTATTAATTGTTCTTCCTTTGATGTCTGGTGCTCCGGCTCATAAATTTTATGTAAGTATTACAAAAATTGAATATGCAAAGCAGAAAAATTCTCTTCAGATAATAGCCAAAATCTTCACAGATGATCTTGAAGATGCACTACAACAACGGCATGACTCTTCAATTTTATTAGGTGGAAAAAATGAATCGCCTACAGTGGATGAGCTTCTAGAAAACTACCTGTTTCAAAAAATAAATATTAAAGTAAACGGGAAACCAGTGAAGCTTGAATATATTGGTAAAGAATATGATGTAGATATGGTTGTTTCCTATATTGAAGTAAAAGACATAATAGAATTAAAGACAATTGAAATTGAAAATAAAGTTCTGACTGAAATTTTTTCAGATCAGCAGAATATTATTCATTTAAAAACACCTAAAAGCCGGCGAAGTTTAATTCTTGATAGGGATGAACCAAGTGGCTTATTAAACTTTTAAATCTTCCGAATGAAATCAACCAACATTCTAATCCTCACCGTATTATTTTTTTTCTCTGGTTATGCATTTGCACAAAACGAAGCAGAACCTGTTAAAAGAGAACAAGGCCATTACAATACCAATCGATTTAAGCAGCTCAATGAAGAGTTTGCCACCCCAAATATGTTTAGAACTGCTAGTGGTGCCCCTGGTCCGCATTATTATCAACAGCAAGCAGACTATATTATGGATATTGAGCTTGATGATGAGAACAAGAGGATTAGTGGGTTTGAAACGATTACTTACAGTAATAATTCCCCTGACGTTTTGGAGTATTTGTGGGTACAACTCGATCAAAATGTGAGAGCAAAAGACTCGAAATCACCTTTAATTGAGCCTTCAGAGGTTTCTCCTGCAAATATGCCTTCGACTTTTGTTGACAATTATATGACTGAAGCTTTTGATGGTGGGTTTAATATATTGGAAGTAAAAGACGCAAAAGGAAATGCATTGAATTATACTATTAATCGTACAATGATGCGTATTGATATGCCTCAAGCTTTAAAACCAGGAGAAAAGTTTAAATTTTCTATTAAGTGGTGGTATAACGTTAACGATTATATGATTGTTGGTGGGCGTAGTGGTTACGAAACATTTGAAGATGGAAATAGCGGGTATGTAATCGCTCAGTTTTATCCAAGAATGGCTGTATATAACGATGTAGAAGGATGGCAAAATAGTCAGTTTTGGGGAAGAGATGAGTTTGCATTGCCATTTGGAAATTTTGAGGTGAATATTACTGTTCCTGCAGATCATATTTTGGATGCAACAGGGAACCTTCAGAATAGAAAAGAAGTGTTCACAAAAGATATGTTTAAGCGTTATGAAGAAGCTCAAAAGTCTTTCGATAAACCGGTTTTGGTTGTAACACAAGAAGAAGCTGAGGCAGCTTCAAAAGGATTTTCTAAAGCAAAGAAAACTTGGAAGTTTAAAGCTGAAAATGTACGGGATTATGCTTTTGCAACTTCAAGAAAATATATGTGGGATATGATGGCGGTAAAAATGGGAACAGGTTCTGTTATGGCAGTTTCGTTATACCCACCAGAATCTAATCCGCTTTGGGGCGATTGGTCAACGCGTGCGGTTGCTAGTACTCTAAAAACTTTTTCACGAATGACTTTTGATTATCCGTATCCAAAAGCAATTTCAGTAAGTGCTGAAAATCAAGGGATGGAATACCCAATGATATGTTGGAATTATGGAAGACCTGAAAAAGACGGCACAATAAGAGAGCGCGTTAAGTTTGGAATGATAAGCGTAATTATTCACGAGGTTGGACATAACTATTTCCCGATGATTGTAAATAGCGATGAACGTCAGTGGACTTGGATGGACGAAGGTTTAAATACATTTACACAATACGTTGCCGAGCAAGATTTTGGAGAAACATACCCAGATGCTATAGCACCACATAAAAAGTATCCGTCGCGTCGTGGGCCTGCAAAAAACATCGTAGATTATATGGCTGGTGATCAAAGTCAGTTAGCACCAATAATGACCAAAGGATTAAATGTTTATAGCTTTGGAGCCAATGCATATGGAAAGCCAGCTACAGCATTAAATATTCTTCGAGAAACTGTTATGGGGCGTGAGCTTTTTGATTTTGCATTTAAAACCTATGCTAATCGATGGATGTTTAAGCACCCTACCCCAGAAGATTTCTTTAGAACAATGGAAGATGCTTCGGCTGTAGATTTAGATTGGTATTGGAGAGAATGGTTTTACACAACCAACTATGTAGACATAGGAGTAAAAGATGTAAAAAAGTATCACGTCACTTCTAAAATGACTAAGGAGGTAAAAGAAATTATCGCTGAACGAGGAATTCTTGAAACCGAAATTCCCGCAATGGTGTATATGGTTACTGAAGATAGCGAGGATTACGAAGAAAGTATGAAAACTACTAACCTTATGGATGTACAATCTTTAAAAGATTATATTGAAGAAAATATTCCAATAGAAGAAAGGGCATATCTAAAAAACCCGAAGTACTTTCATGAAATTACTTTTGAAAAGCCAGGCGGTATTCCAATGCCTATATTAGCTAAGTACACTTATAGCGATGGAACTTCTGAGCGAATTACATATCCAGCTCAAATTTGGAGAAAGAATGATGACTATGTAAGTAAAGTTATTGCTTCCGAAAAAGAAATTGTAAGAGTTGAAGTAGATTCAGAGGAAGAAACTGCAGATATAGATACTACAAACAATATTTGGCCAAGACAAAAAGAGCTTGGTGCTTTCGAAGAATTTAAAAATAATTCTAGAAAGTAGTAACCTTAAGATTTTTAAGGAGTATCCCTTCTGCGTTATAAAATGTAGAAGGGATTTTTTGTGCAATCATTTTATAAAAACTACCTATTCATCACAATTAACTCATAACTCATTAGTATATTTGCAGCATGATTTTACAGGCTTATTTTCTTTTCATTAGTGGTGCCGAAATAGGTTTTATTCTATTCATCATTCTTTTGGTTTTTGGTGCAGACAAAGTACCAGAAATTGCAAGGGGATTAGGGAAGGCTATGCGTCAAGTTAAGGATGCTACAAATGATATAAAATCTGAAATCACCAAAAGTGCCGAAAAGCAAGGTGTCGATATTGATATCACTAAGGACGTTCGCAAAGAAATTGATAAAGTAAAAGATGAGGTCGATGAAATAACAGGCCCAATTAAACGAAAGTTCTAAATGTTTGAAAGCCTTAAGCAATGGGATAGGGATCTTTTTGTTTTTTTAAACAGTCTCGGAGGTGAATCTTTTGATTCGTTTTGGCTTTTTACCACACGAATTGAAATCTGGATACCACTTTTTATTTTCTTTGGATTCTTAATCTTTTATTATTACAAAGGTCGAAAGGCTTTAGTGGTTTTAACTTTTTTAGTATTAACATTTGTGGCCACTTACTTATTCACCTTACTTGTAAAAGAGTATGTAGGACGTTTACGACCTAACAATGTAGAAGCCTTTGCCGAACTTATTCGAATTCTTCAAAAACCCAACAGCTATAGTTTTTTCTCGGGTCACGCTTCCTCAAGCTTTGCAATAACAACCTTTGTTGTATTAATGTTACGCAACTACACAAAATGGATTTATTTAGCTTATATATGGCCGATAATTTTTGTGTCGAGTCGGATATTTGTCGGTGTTCACTATCCCAGCGACATCTTTGTTGGAGCCTTAGTAGGAATTGTTTTCGCTTTTATTTTTTACAATTTGTGTAAAAAAATAATAGATAAAGAATCTTTAGTTCTTCACTCGTGATATTGTCAATCCATCTCGAATTGGAAGTAACACAGTTTCTAACCTAGAATGTGTGTTTAAAGCTTGGTTGTATTTTAGAAGCGCCTGTGTATCGACATCGTCCTTCTTTACTTGTTCAACTACTTTTCCACTCCAAAGTACATTGTCGCTTAAAATTACAGAACCTTTTTTTAGTTTTGGAAGAATAATTTCAAGATAGTTTGGATAATTGCTTTTATCGGCATCAATAAACACTAGGTCGAAAGTTTTATCGAGTTTAGGAATAATCTCCAAAGCATTTCCTAAATGCTGCACTATTTGATTACCAAAAGCAGATTCGTCAAAATACTTACGTTGAAAATCCAATAATTCTTCATTAATATCTATGGTATGAAGTTCCCCGTCCTCTTGCATTCCTTCTGCTAAGCACAATGCAGAATATCCTGTGTAAGTCCCAATTTCAAGAATATTCTTTGGCTGAATCAATTTTGATAACATGCTTAATACTCGACCTTGTAAGTGCCCGCTTAGCATCCTTGGTGCAAGTACTTTTTGCCAAGTTTCACGACTTAACTTTTGTAGTAACTCAGGTTCAGGTTGTGAATGGCTTTCAATGTAATCGTTTATTTTTTCAGGAAGGAAATCCATTTTTTATAATTGTAAGAATTTATTCAAAAAGTTTATTTATTCGCCAAGAATTCGTTTAACAAGTTTTTCTTTAGCAGCTTTATCATCACCGCATAACCACTGAATTACATTATCTTCCCACATAGCATCGGCCTCTGTTTGGGTAATAATCTTACGATCTAAGGCAAGATCTAATATTTTTCCAGGATATGATGATTGTGGAGCGCTTTCCATTTCTCCTAACGGATATGGGTCGTCAAGTCCTACTAAAACTTGTTTTGCGCCTTGGTTTTTAACTACCAACTCTAATGAACCTGTGTCGTGTACAAGTGTATCGAAGAAGATATTTTTGTGTCCTACAGATTTTCTAGGGTGTGTTTTTCCTTTAAATAAGTCTGGGCGACCGTCAAAACCTTGTATCCTTCTACCTAGATTTATTTGCGCTAATTGCCCTCCGTGTGCAAAACAAGTGCGCATTCCAGGATATTTATCGGCATAGCCATTAAGAGTTAAAAAGTGATAAGCATCGGCGCATTGTGCCAACATCCAGATAAGGTGAAAACGCCAAGCTGTATTTTCTAATTTTATAAATTTTTCACCATCATAAGGATGGATTTCTACAGCTAAATTATATTTTGAAGCAAGCTCAAATATCGGTTCATTTTCCTCGTCAAAAATACAGCGCCATGTACCAATAGTATCCATATAGTGGGTAGGTAAACATAAAAGTTGCATCCCTAACTCTTCAACACAACGCTCTATCTCCCACAAGGCACCTCTTACGAATCCAGGGTGAACTACAAACCCACAAGTGAATTTTGAAGGATTGTTGTGTTGCACTTTAGCGTTGAAATCGTTTTGAAAACGAAGTGCTTTTTTCATTTCTTCAACGCGTAAACCATTTCCATAAAGCTGTGAAAGATTTAAAACCACAGCGTGGTCTATCTTAAAACGCTCCATCCATTCTAGCTTTTCATTTAAAAAGAAACTAGAGTCTGTAACAGGGCGACTCCAATCTTTTTGAAGCATATACTTTCTGTCTTTATCTACCCAAAATATTCCCTTATCCTGCATAAATTGTGGAATTTCTTCTGGATAGGGTAGAAGGTGAGAATGGCCATTAATGCGGAGTTTTCGTTTCATATCATTTCACTAAGTTGAAGAGTAATAATTATTTTAAAGTTAAAATTACAAACTTTTGGTTCTTCCACCATCTACTGGAAGGTTAATCCCATTAATGTAGCTAGCGGCTTCACTTGATAAAAAAGCTACTGCATTTGCAATTTCGCCAGGTTGTGCAAAACGTCTTGCTGGTACAAGGTTTTTCATAGCCTCGGCAGCTTCTTTATCTGTTTTATTCATTCTTTTAGCTGCATTTGCAACTATATCATCTAGTCTATCTGTAGCAGTAAATCCTGGGAGAACGTTGTTTACAGTTATTCCGAATTGTCCTACCTCATTTGCCATGGTTTTACTCCAGCTTGCTACAGCTCCGCGAATGGTATTACTTACGCCCAAATTATCAATAGGTTGTTTTACGGAAGTTGAAATAATGTTTATTATTCTACCATAATCCGCTTCTTTCATTCCGGGAACTACGGCCTGAGCTAAAATCTGATTGCATATTACATGCATTGAAAATGCTTTTTCAAATTCATCAGGTTCTGCTGAAAATATAGGGCCGCCTTTTGGTCCTCCTGTATTATTCACCAAGATGTGAAAAATTTTGTTTGAAACGGCAACTTCTACCTTGTCTTTTAATTGCTGTGGATTTGTAAAATCTGCTACAAAATAATTATGCTTCTGACCTTTATCGTGTGGAAGTTCAATTAAAGTTTCTTTTAATTTAACTTGATTTCTTGCAACCAATGTAACAGTAGCGCCAAGTTTAGCCAATTGTATTGCTGTTGCCCTCCCTATGCCTGCAGTACTTCCGCAGACTAATGCGTTTTTATTTGTTAAGTCTATATTCATATCTAGTTATCAAAGCGAGTGCAGTCGTAACCATTCCAATAGTTTTTCAACTTGTACGAGGCACCTTGACTGCGCTCGATAAAAATTTATTTTAATTTATTAAGTTCAATATTTATTTCGTTTTCAACTTCATTCGTATCTAATACACACATTTTTTGCTTCAGTGAAAAACCTCAAAGCTTCAAAGCCGCCTTCACGTCCGACACCGCTGTCTTTTACACCACCAAATGGAGTTCGTAAATCGCGGTTAAGCCATGTATTAACCCAAACTATTCCCGCTTCAATCTGTTTAGAAATTCGCATGGTTCGATTTATATCTGAAGTCCATAAAGTAGAAGATAAGCCATATTTAATTGAATTTGCCATATTTAACACTTCTTCTTCAGTATCAAAGGGCATAATGGTTACCACAGGCCCAAAAATTTCTTCTTGGTTCACACGACAATTATTGTCGAAAACCTCAATGACTGTAGGTTCTAAATAATATCCGTTTTCAAAATCTTTCACATTAACTCGATTTCCACCGAAAAGTATCTTTCCACCTTCTTCTTTGGCAAGTTTAATATAAGATTCAACTTTTTCTAAGTGAGATTTGGAGACCAGAGCTCCTATGTTTGTTTCAGCTTCAAAAGGATTTCCAACTTTTAATTGTTTCACCTTTTCAACAAAGTCTTTTTTAAATTTTTCAAAAATTGGTTTTTCAACAAATATCCTACTACCACATAAACAAATTTGACCTTGATTAGCAAAAGATGATCGTACAGTAACTTCTAGCATTTTCTCATAATCGCAATCGGCAAAGATGAGGTTTGGGTTTTTCCCTCCTAATTCTAAGGACAATTTCTTAAACATTGGAGCAGCAGTACGAGCAATATGTTCGCCTGTTTTGGTACCGCCAGTAAAGGAGATTGCTTTTATGTTTTTATGGGTTACTATTGCTTCACCCGCAGAAGGGCCTAAACCGTGAACAATGTTTAAAACACCTTTTGGTAAACCTGCTTCAGTACAAATTTTTCCTAATAGAAAAGCGGTCATCGGAGTTACTTCACTAGGCTTTGCAACTACTGTATTTCCTGCAGCAATTGCAGGGGCAACTTTCCAAGTAAACAAGTATAAAGGTAAATTCCATGGTGAAATGCATCCTACAACTCCTAGAGGTTGGCGAAGGGTGAAATTCATAGTATTCATCCCTACACTTTCGTGAGCTTCACTTGAAAATTGCGTGATAGCATTTCCAAAAAACCTTAAATTTGATGATGCTCTTGGGATATCTACAGACAAAGCTAAACTTAGAGGTTTCCCGTTGTCTTTTGCTTCAGCTTCGGCTAATTCAACTAAGTTTTCTTCAATTAAATCTGCAATTTTTAGAAGGATACGACTGCGTTCGTCGATAGTTGTATTGCTCCATTTAGGAAAAGCTTCTTTAGCGGCTTGATATGCATTTTCTATATCGTCCTGATTGGAGTTTGCAATTTGAGAATACACTTCTCCATTGGAAGGATTATAATTATCCAACCATTTTTGTGAGAGTGGCTCAACATATTCGCCGTTTATATAGTTTAGAATTTTCAATGTAACTTTATTTTAATTTAATCCTGTTCCCTCAATTTAACTTTGAAAAGAAACAAAGCAATCTTCTTTTAGCCTATATGGAGGTTTGCGAATACATATAGTAATTCTTTATTTAGCTTTTAACTGGCTTATATGCCATCGCCTTAATCTCAATCACTAAATGTGGGTGCGGTAATTGATGTACTGCGACAGTTGTACGCGTTGGTCCGGTTTCTTTGTTGAAATATTCTGAATATACTTGATTATAACCGCCAAAGTCATTCATGTTTACCAAAAAAGTAGTGATATCAACCACGTCGGCCATTGTTGCACCTTCTGTTGCTAAATAATCTTTTATATTTTCTAATACTGCACGAGTTTGTTCTTTAATGTCGAAATGCATTGTTCCCATTTCGTCAATTTTATTTACGCCTGCAAAAGTATTGTCTGGCAAACGTGAGCTTGTGCCACTAATAAAAATAAAGTCGCCTACGCGTTTAACGTGTGGATATGCACCTCTCGGGGTTGCTTTTCCTTCAACTAATTTGCTGCTGTTTCCCATTGTTAATTTTTTTATTGAATTGTTTCTTTGACATCAAATAATGATGTTTCTAATATTTTAAATAATCAGCTTTCTCTTTTGTGTTGAGAATAACTTGTGTTTGTTTTCTTACTATTTCAAGCTTTTCTTTTAACGACATCGTTTCTGGAAGTTTCCCTTCGTGAATTAGTCCTAAGATAGCATTGTCTTGTGCTCTTCCTAATTTTTTAGCTTCTGAATAGGTAATATCTTCATTAAAGGTAACTAAAGAATACTTGCTGTAATACTCTCCCGGAAATTCATTTTCGAATGCCGTTTCAAGTTTTCTTTTCTTTTGAAATATTTCCATTCCTGTATGAGCTTTCATTTCATCGAAATTGTCAACTGCCAGTTCGCCAATAGCATCAGCATCTTTTTTACGGACTTTTTCATATTCATTGAAAATGGTTTCCCAAGATGATTCTCCTGAAGATAAACCATCTTTATATTGAGTTAAAATTTCATCAAAAACTGCAACATCTTCAAAACTAGCATTCATTCCTTGGCCGTAAAAAGGAACCATTGCGTGTGCTGCATCTCCCATCAATAAAATTTTCCCTTCGCGCTGCCAAGGATCACATCTTACAGTTCCCATAGAACCTGTTGGATTGGTAAAGAAGATTTCAGTAAGGTTAGGAATTAATGCTAACACATCAGGAAATTCCTTTTGGAAATATTCCTCTACTTTTTCAGGAGTAGTAAGGTTTTCAAAGCAATAATCGCTGTTTTTATACGGAAGAAACAAGGTAACAGTAAAACTTCCATCTAAATTTGGTAGTGCAATAAGCATATCTTCACCACGTGGCCAAATATGAAGTGCGTTTTTATAAGTTCTATAACCATTGTTTTCAGCAGCAGGTATTTCGAGTTCTTTATATCCGTGTCCCAGCCATTGTTGTGAGATGTTTAAAAGGAATTCCTTGTCGTTTACCATGCTAGATCTTACAACAGATCCAGCGCCATCGGTTCCAAAAATTACATCTGCGGTATATGTAGTTAATTCACCTGTTTCAAAATCTTCAAAAGTTGCAGAAGGAGTCTCATGGTCTACCTCCACGCAGGATTGATTGAAGATTATTTTCAGGTTTGGCATTTTTTCAGCTTCATTTAGTAAAAGTTTATTCAAACCTGGGCGAGAAACTGAATTAATATATTCATCATCTCTACCGCTATAAGGGCTTAAAAATGTTTTACCAGATTTCTCGTGAATCATTCTTCCCGTCATTGGGATTAATAGTTCTTTGGCAGCTTCTTCAACACCTGCCAATCGCAAACCGCGTAATCCGCGATCACTTAAGGCTAAATTTATAGAGCGACCAGCATCAAGAGTTACTTTTCGTAAATCAGGTCTTTTTTCTACTAAGGTTATATTGAAACCGTGTTGCGCTAAACGTAAAGCTAAAAGGCTTCCGCAGAGACCAGCGCCTATTACTAAGATATTATGGTTTTTGCTCATTATAAAAATTGTCTGGCCGAGCGCAGTCGAGACCTAGTTATTCAATATTCTGCTAAAGATTTATCCCCTCGACTGCGCTCGGGAGGAATTCTTTTTATTTTTTTAATACTTGCGTTAATTTCTCTGAAAACTTATATACATCCTCAAAGCTATTGTAAAGAGGAGTAGGAGCGATTCGTATTACATCAGGTTCACGCCAATCACTAATTACTCCTGCATCTGTTAATTTGTTATGTAAGTTTCTGTCTGCATTTTTCACTTGAATAGAAAGCTGACAACCGCGTTCTTCTGGATTTCTAGGCGTAATTACATTTATAGCATCGTTTTTCATTTCATCTAGTAAAAACTCTAAATAACCAGTAAGCTTTATAGATTTTTTACGTAGGTTTTCAAAGCCGGCTTCGGCAAAGGTGTCTAATGAAGCTCTAATTGCTGCCATCGATAAAATAGGCGGATTACTTAACTGCCATCCTTCGGCTCCGGGAAGTGCATCAAAATCTTTTCGCATGTTAAAACGGGTGTCCTTATTGTGTCCCCACCAACCTGCAAAACGATTTAAATCTTTATTATTGGCGTGTCTTTCGTGTACAAAACATCCTCCTAAACTTCCAGGACCGCTGTTTAAATATTTATAAGTACACCAAACAGCAAAATCTGCACCCGAATCGTGTAAATCTGGTTGGATGTTTCCAGCTCCATGGGCTAAATCAAAACCAACCTTGCAGTTGTATTTATGTCCTAAGTCGGTAATTTTTTTCAAAGGAAAAGACTGACCTGTGTAATAATTGGTGCTGCCTATCATTAATAATGCAATTTCATCGCCATTTTCTGACATGATTTCTTCCAAATCTTCGAAACGACAAAGTTCCTCACCTTCTCTAGGCTTCCAAAGGATTAATCCATCTTTAGGGTCAACCCCGTGATACTTTAATTGGCTTTCCATAGCGTATTTATCTGAAGGAAAAGCATCACTTTCTATTACAATTTTATACTTTGTTTTAGTAGGTTGGTAAAACGAAACCATCATTAAGTGAAGGTTTGTTGTAAGGGTATTCATCACGACTACTTCTGAAGGTTTTGCTCCTACAATCTTAGCCATGTTTTTAGTTAGAAATTCATGATAAGGTAACCAAGGGTGTTTCCCTTGTACATGACCTTCTACACCAAGATTGGCCCAATCCTGTAATTCTTCTTTGATGTATTCTGAAGTAAGTACTGGTTGTAACCCAAGGGAGTTTCCACATAGATAGATTAAATCTTCCCCTGAAGCATTTTTAGGTATGTGAAATTTTTTTTTGAAAGATGCTAAAGGGTCTTGGGAGTCCTGTTGTTTTGCGTATTCTAAAGTGTTTTGAAACATTTATATGAGTTAAAATTTTCGGCTTTTCACAAAAATAGGAATTTATATCCGTTTATTTTGTCATATGTTTTAGCATTAACAGCTGCTTTTTTAAGGTTTTGTAACTTAGTGATTTAGTAGTGGTGATTTTATTTTTTCACCGATATATCCGTAAAATACAACTTAAAACCGTCTGTTGAGTCTTTGTATGTTTTAGCTATTTCTATACCATTGAAATTTTCGTAATCCTCCCAAGTAGTGCTAAGAGAAGGAATTTCGGCATTTCCTTTTCTGTAGTTCCATTCTCTAATTTTAAAATCTTCGTCATAGAAAAAATCATAAGCATCACCAGGAGTGTATCCTCCTTCACTTCCGTAAACAATTGAAATTTGATTTAATGTGTCTTTTGAAATTGGCGCAACAATGTTTTTCTTTTCAGAAATGGTGATATTTTCATCCCATTTAAGTTGAAATGGGGTAAGCAACCAATATTTATCGTTTATAAATGCAGCATCGGTTTCAAAATTTAAGCTGTCTAATTGCGAACGGTTATAGCTAATTGTATCATTTGCTGAGGTCATGGTAACATCTCCGGATTTTGGATTCCAAGTCCAAGCTCGGTAAAAATGATTATTGCCGCGATTTACATTGAAAGTAAAAGCTATTTCCGAAACGTCTTTCCAGTTTTTATAGCCGCTTGCATTTGCAATTTTTTCTGCAGTGCTTAGGTTTTCAATAGAAATAGACCGGTTTTGATTAATGATTTCAGTTGACTTATTGTTATTTTTGCAGGATGTTAAAGAGACTGTAAATAAGAGAAGTAAAAGTGTATTTTTCATGGTGTGTTATTTCTTGTAAAAATAGCAAAACAAGAGACGCTTATCTGATATGTGCTTTAATTTATTCTTAAATAGTCTTGGGATCGAGGAAGAAGTTGTTTTGAAATATAAAATTAAACTTTAGTTTAATACTTATCTTTTATTATTTGAATATAGTTTGCGTAAGTTTTAAGGCTATTAAAAGACAAAATACCTTAACTTGCTAATAACTATAATTAGAAAAGACTTCAATAATTTAAATAAAATTGAGTGGAAGATATAATTGAAAAAGCCGAACAATTTGTTTCAAATTTATTTGAAACTAGATTGTCAACAGTAAATTTTTATCACAATATAAATCACACTAGGCGAGTAGTTGAAGATATTTCTCAACTCGCTGAATGGGAGGGATGTTCTGAGGAGGAGACGAAAATTTTAAAGTTGGCTGCTTGGTTTCACGACACCGGCTTTGTAGAAGTAGACAAAGGTCACGAAGAGGTAAGTGTAAAATTTGCTCAGGAGTTTTTGCATTCTAATCAGGTTTCTAAAGATGTTATAGACCTTGTTACAGACTTAATTCTTGTTTCGATAAAAGATTTAAAGCCTAAAACAAATCTTCAGAAATTGATAAAAGATGCCGATTGTAGTCACGTAGCTTCCGAAAGTTATTTTGAAATTTCTAATCTTTTAAGAAAAGAAAATGCTTTAAAACTAGACACTTCTTTTACCGATTTGGAGTGGCTTGAAGGAAATAAAGAATTTTTTGAATGGCATAAGTTTTATTCAGATTCGGCAAAATTAAAGTGGCAGCCTTTAAAGGCATTGAACCTTCGCGAATTAAATGCCAAAATTGATAAAATAAAAGCAAAACAAGCTTCAAAAAAAAGCTCGAATAAATTTGGTAGAGGCGTAGAGACAATGTTTCGTGTAACCTTGAAAAATCACATTGAGTTAAGTGCTATAGCAGATACTAAAGCAAACATTTTACTTTCTGTAAATGCCATTATAATTTCGGTGGCACTTTCAAATCTTGTTCCAAAGCTAGACAATTTATCGAATGCTTTCTTGGTATGGCCTACTTTGATTTTAATGTTGTTTAGCGTTACTTCGGTTGTTTTGTCTGTGCTTTCAACACGACCAAATATTTCTAATGTTAATGTAACAAAGGAGATGATTATGAATAAGCAAACTAATATTTTATTTTTTGGAAACTTCCATAAAATGGGATTAAAAGATTTTGAATGGGGAATAGATTATTTAATGGAAAATCAAGATGTTCTTTACAATTCACTTACCAAAGACTTATATTATCTAGGCTTAGTTTTAGAGCGTAAATACAGACTTTTAAGAATTACCTATACTGTATTTATGTTTGGTATTATTATCTCGGCTTTAGCATTTATTATTAGCTATTACAATTTTATGAAACCTTTAAAAGATTTAGTATGAGTAAAGTATTAACTTCAGGACCTTTTGTGTCTAGGTTGTCTTTTAGGTTTCTTAGAGACAAGTGTTTAGACTTACTAAAGTCTGATAACCCAATAGAACAATTTCAAGCAAATCAAGCTTTAATTCACTTTAAAGAAAATCCTATTCTTACAGAAGGAATAACTTCTTATGAAGAATATGAACAGTATCAAGAGGTGATAGATCAGCTTATGGGGTATTTGTTTCCTCCAGCCTTAAGTAATAACGAAATTAAAGCGGCAATTGATCCATTATCTAATTTTAGTTTTTATAAAAGTAAAAGGTTAGCAAAAATACTAGAAAATTCAAATCGTCAAAATCACAATGTTTTAAAAGAGGTTTTTCGCGACCATATTGAAGGGTACGACTTTATTCCTTATGCCATTATCTTAAATTCATATTATCAATTTAATATTGACTTTGACAGGCCGAAAAACTTGAAAATTCAACTGAAAAATGGCGAAGAGAAAAACTACCGAGTAACTTTTAATGCCGATTACGTAGAGATCTACCCAAACGAAAGTGCTGTTGAAATTACGCAAGAAGTAGTTGACGAATTGCTAGCTAATGCGGAAGACAAAAATGTTTGGATGAAATATTTCCCTGAAGGTTCTTGGACTATGGAGGGATTCGGTATCATAAATATGATTGATACTACTTTAGATAACGCTATCGACGGTTTTAAAACTCACATGATTCGTCCGAATAATGAAAGCTATAAATTTTTAGTTGAAGACATTCGAAAGATTTTTGGTATTCCCGATTTGCAGCTTGGCAGTTATATTCTAGACAGAAACCAACTTCGACCTCCTTATGATTTAAACTTTAAAATGTTGACAATAGCGTCAAATGATTCTATAAATTGTAAGGAATACGCTTGTAATGATGTTTATAATCGCTTGTTTAAAGAGCATAAAACTGTTGTTATTTCTAATGTTGAACGTTACAATGAGTCAACTGGAGGAAATAGCCTAAGTAAATCCTTAATCAATCAGGGCCTAAAGAGTGCGGTGCTAATGCCAATTGTGATTGAAGGGGAAATGATGTTTATTTTAGAACTCGCTACTTACAAATCCAATCAGCTTAACGCTATAAATATGGTGAAGTTAGAGACTTTAATGCCATTTATTTTAAGTTATTCGGCTAGAACCATAACTGAGTTTAAAAATGAGATTAGTGCTGTAATACAACAAGAGTGTACGTCTATTCACCCATCAGTTCAGTGGCGTTTTGAAGAAGAGGCAAACAAATACATTCATAATAGAAACAATGGTGAGAATGCTGTGTTCAAGGAAATAGTTTTCGAGAACGTTATTCCGCTATATGGCCAAATTGATATTGTAGGTTCGTCTAATGCAAGAAATGAGGCGGTTCAAAAAGATTACAAAGAACAGTTAAGCCAAACAAAACGACTGTTAGAAAAGCGTATTGAAGAAAAGAAACTTCCTTTTTACGAACAGTTAGTATATCAAATCGATAATTTTTTATTCGAACTTAAGTTAAACCTTCATACCAGTACCGAACAGGAGATTAACAACTTTTATTCGTCACAAATATTTCCACTGTTTGATCATCTCCTTGAAGCGAATGAGGATGTTGATGATATTAAGAGGTTCTACGATTGTTTAGATGAAAATTTAAGGTCATTTTACAGAGCACGTAAGAACTATGATAATACAATCGACAAGATTAATAAAGAATTATCTAGTTTTATCGATAAGCAGCAACGGAAGGCTCAAAATATTTTCCCTCATTTCTTTGAGAAATTTAAAACAGACGGGGTAGAGCACAATATTTATATAGGGCAGTCTATTACTCAAGATAAAACATTCCACCTCACAGATTTATACAATATTCGTGTTTGGCAATTACAAGTAGCGTGTGAAATGGAAGCTATGTTTTATAAAGCTCAAAAGGACTTTCCTTTAAAATTGCAAGTAGCCTCTTTAATTCTTGCTCACGATGTTCCCTTAGACATTCGTTATAGGATGGATGAAAAGCAATTTGATGTAGATGGAGCGTATAATGTGCGATATGAGATTATAAAAAAGCGAATTGATAAAGCTCATATTAAAAACACAAATGAACGTTTAACGCAGCCACATAAATTATGCGTTGTATATTCAAGTACTGCTATTGAGAAGGAATACTTAAAGTATTTCGAATTTTTAAAAGCTAAAAACTATATTAGTGACACTATAGAAATAGTTGAAATTGAAGAGCTTCAAGGTGCCTCTGGGATAAAGGCAATTAGAGCAGATTTGAATCAAGATTTGGAGAAAGCCGAAGATTTATTTACCACAAAAGATTTCGAAAGAACATCTTGATATCTTAGAAATTTTCTAGTTTATATGAAGAAAACACTACTTATTTTACTTGTTATTACTTTAAGCTCTTGCGCTACCTTTAAATTCACTCCTGAATATGGGTTAGACACAGAATTACGAGGTATTAATTCTGAAACTCGAAATGTTTTTTTAATTGGAGACGCTGGGGGTTTCGAAAAAGATGGATCTAGTTCATTGGCGTTACGAGCAATGCAAGAGAACTTTAAACATGCAAGTGAAGAAGATGTTTTATTATTTCTAGGAGATAATATTTATCCAAAAGGGTTTCCAACTAAAAACAGAGTTAAAGAGCAGAAAGCAAAGGAAATAATTCAATCTCAAACCGATGTAGCTAAAACTTTTCCAGGGAGGGTAATCTTTATTCCAGGAAATCACGATTGGTATAGTGGAATTAAAGGGTTGAAAAAACAAGAAAAATTTGTTGAAAAGGCTCTAGGGAAAAATACTTTTTTACCTGAAAATGGCTGCCCTATTGAGAAAGTGAAATTAGATGATGATACAATATTATTAATAGTAGATTCACACTGGTATATTACAAATTGGAATAGACATCCTAAAATTAACGACAATTGTGAGATTAAAACACGATCTCTTTTTTTGGAAGAGTTTAGAGATGAGATTAAAAAAGCACGTGGAAAAACCACTTTAGTAGCCATACATCACTCTGCTTTCACAAATGGATCACACGGTGGACAATATAGTTTTATCGACTTTATTAAGCCCCTGCCACTTTTGGGAAATTTGAAAAATTTAATAAGAAGCACAAGTGGTATTTCCAATGCGGATATCTCCAATAAATTCTACTTCGAATTATCTAAAAATTTGATTGCTGCGGCGCAACAAAATGATAATGTTGTATTTCTTTCAGGACATGACCATAATTTACAGTTAATAAATTCAAATAACCTCACGCAAATAATCAGTGGTTCTGGAATAAAAACCAACGCAGTTAGAGTGCGAAAAAAGGGTGATTTTGGATTTGCAGGAAATGGTTATGCAGTTTTAAATATTAAAGCTGATATGTCTTCAAACGTTCAGTTTGTTGATGCCAAGTCGAATAAAGTAATTTTTAGAAAAACTATCAATATACCCACGAAATTTGAATTTCCAGAATACCAAAATACTTTTAAAGATTCAATTTCTGCTTCAGTTTATAAAAAGGAAGATACTGAGAAGTCAGGGTTTCATAGGTTTCTGTTGGGTGAGCGATATCGAAAGTATTTTGGCCAAGAAGTAAAAGCGCAAGTGGTGAATTTAGATACTTTATTCGGAGGATTAAAGCCAGTGAGAAAAGGTGGTGGAAGTCAATCTAGATCCTTGCGATTAGAAGCCAAAGACGGTAGGCAATTTGTGATGCGTGCTGTAGAAAAGAGTGCTACTCAATATATACAAGCCGTTGCATTTAAAGATAATTACGTAGGAGGGCAGTTTGAAAATACATTTTCTGAAAAACTCGTAAAAGATGCATTTACAGGTTCTCATCCATTTGCAGCATTAGTAGTGGGAACGCTTTCAGACGCTGCTGGTATTTATCATTTAAACCCGCAATTGTTTTATATTCCAAAACAAAACTCCCTAAAAGAGTTTAATGAAGAATTCGGGAATGAATTATATCTACTTGAAGAACACGCTTCCGAAGGACATATGCATTTGGCAGGTGAGAAATTCACAGGGGAAATTATAAGTACTTTAGATATGATGGATGATCTCTACTCTGACGAAGATGTAGTGATTGATCAAAAAAGTTATTTAAGAGCAAGGTTATTCGATATGTTAATTGGAGACTGGGATAGGCATCAGGATCAATGGCGTTGGATGGAATTTAAGGAAAAAGGAAAAACTATCTATAAACCACTTCCAAGAGATCGGGATCAAGTATTTTCTGTAATGTCTGAAGGTTTTTTATTATCTACTGCTATAGCTCTTATACCTGGTGCAAGAATGATTCAAAAATACGGTCCCAATATTAAAGATGTAAAGGGTATGAATTTAGAACCTTACCCATTAGATATGGCTCTACTAGTAGATGTGGATAAAAAAGATTGGGATTCAGAAGTGCAATTCATCACTAACAATATCACTGATGAGGTAATCGAGTTAGCTTTTTCAAAAATGCCAAAAGAAGTTCAAGATGAAAGTCTTGATAAAATTAAATTTAACCTAAAACAACGAAGGAAAAATCTTCAGGGTATTGCAGATAGGTATTATAAGCTGACATCAAAATATGGAGTGTTAACAGGTACAAATAAAGATGACTATATAAGAATAAAAGCCTCAGAGAATAATGAAGTGATGGTCGAAATTTTCCGTAAAAAAGATGATACCATTAAAGATCGTTTTCACGCTAGAACATTTTCACCAAATACAACAAGAGAAATTTGGGTTTACGGATTGGATGACGACGATACATTTGAAGTTATAGGTAAAAGTAAAAAAATTAAAATTAGATTAATTGGAGGGCAAAACAATGATAATTATCTTGTGAAAGATGGTGGTAAAGTAAATATTTACGATCATAAATCAATGCCTAATGACATTTCAGAGGCAAGTAAGGCTAGAATCAAACTTACAGATGATTATAAAACTAATGTTTATGATTATAAAAAACTAAAAAACAATACTAATCAAATTCTACCTACCATAGGAGCAAACCCCGACGATGGAATAAAACTAGGCTTGTCTAATATCTATACTACCTACGGGTTTGAGCGTAACCCATTTACAAGTCAACATAAAATTTTAGGAGCATATTACTTTGAAACAAACGGTTATGAATTAAATTATCGAGGGGAATTTGCCAATGTGATAAAAAAGCTAAACTTTCTCTTAGACATACAATTTCAAAGCCCTAATTTCACCCAGAATTTTTTTGGATACGGTAACGAAACCAGCAATCTTCAAGATAAATTTGGGAAGGATTACAATCGAGTAAAGATTAGAGGTTTCTCTTTTGCTCCCGGATTAACGTGGAAATCTCATGGTGGAAGAAGGATCACTTTAATGGGGTACTTCGAGAACATAGAAGTTCATAAAACTCAAAATCGCTTTGTTACAATTACCCCTAATTTACCCAATTATATTTTTGATGATGTACAATTTGTAGGTACAAGTCTTCTTTATGAATTTGCAAACTCAGATAGTAGAGCATATCCGACATTAGGAATGTCATTCAGATTAGAAGCTGGAGTTAAGAGTAATCTCGATGAAGATAAGACATTTGGTTATGTAACTTCAAAATGGGGAATAACACACAAGTTAATTTCATCTGGGAAGTTAGTATTAGCAACATCCCTTAAGGGTTACCTGAATATTGGGGACGATTACGAATTTTATCACGCTGCTTCTATAGGGGGAACAGATGGTTTGAGGGGATATAGAAACCAACGGTTTACAGGAAAATCTGCTTACTATCAAAACACCGATTTGCGCTATTCTTTTGGAGAATTAAAAACACCGCTTGCGCCAATTAAATTAGGGGTTTACGGTAGCTTTGATTACGGAAGAGTTTGGATGCCAAACTTCGACTATTCTGAAAAATGGCATAATACGTATGGTGGAGGATTTTTTGTTAATGGAGCAGAATTAATATCGGCAAATATAGGTGTCTTTAATAGTAAAGATGGAGCTCGAGTTGCTTTTGGACTTGGATTTGGATTTTAAATGGTTATTTTAGAGCGTTGAATTATTTAAAATAAGTTTTAATATGGAAGTGATTGACAATAAAGAAAAGAATAGGTTTGAGGCAAATGTAAAAGGAGAATTGGCAATTGTTGAATACAGCCTAAAAGATGAGGTTATATCTATAACTCATACTGAAGTGCCTAAGGCTTTGGCAGGTCAGGGTGTAGGTAGTAAATTAACTGAGGCAGTATTAAAACATGTTGAAGAACGTGGGTTGAAAGTGAAGCCTTTATGTCCTTTCACAAAAAAGTATATTGACAAGCATCCTCAGTGGAATGAAATTGTCGCTTAAATAAAGAAAGCCCTTTTAATGTACATTAAAAGGGCTTTCTTTATTTTTAAGGGTTGATTAATCTACTGCGTCACCTACATCATCTGCGACGTCTTCTATGTCGTCCGCGACAGTTTCATTTTCTCTGCAACTAACAAAGCTAGTGCTCATTAAACCTGCGGCAAATAAAATTAAAAAAACTTTCTTCATAATTGATTGTTGGTTTAAAAATTAATAATTGAGATTTGAATTGATATATATTAAGGTTTTCGGCCTGTAGCTAAACGATATAATATACCGATAACTGCTAAAACCAATAAAATGTGAATTAAACTTCCTACAGCTTCTCCGAAGCCGAAATAACCCACGAGCCATCCTAAGATTAAGAGGACAACAACAAGCCAAATAATGTCTCCCATAACAATTAGTTTTTAAGTTAGTGTCATAAAACTACAATATAAAATATTGCTTCATAGTATTTTTAACCCCTTTTTAACGAAAATATTAAAAAATAACTTAAAAAGTTATCAATTTGCATTTTTTGTTTTTCTTTGTAATTATAAAAAGTAATGCTGTGAAGTTTAAAAAAGAATTTGATATTAATAGGGAAACTTGGAATAAGAAAGTAGAGGTTCACGCAAGCAGTGACTTTTATAATATGAAAGATTTCATTTCCGGAAAATCTTCTCTTAACAAATATGAAGTAAGTACACTAGGTAATGTTTCAGGTAAGAGTATTCTTCACCTTCAATGCCATTTTGGGCAAGATACCCTAAGCCTAGCACGAATGGGAGCAAATTGTACTGGTATTGATATCTCAGATGAAGGTATTAAGCTAGCAATGAAATTGAATAAACAATTGGATCTTAACGCAGATTTTATATGCTGTAATGTATTAGAAACTTCAGATTATATTTCAGAAAAGTTTGATATAGTGTTCACGAGCTACGGAACTATCGGGTGGTTGCCAGATTTAAAACCTTGGGCCGAAATGATTTCGGAACGGCTGAAATTAAGAGGGTTCTTTTACATTGTAGAATTTCATCCAATTGGCTGGATGTTCGATTATACAGTTTCGCCACCTGCAATGAGGTACGGCTATCAACAAAAAGAATCTATATACGAAGAATACAAAGGTACTTACGCCAATCCAAATTCTGATATCCTTAGTAAGGAATACGGCTGGAATCACGGCTTAGGTGAAGTGATTACTTCACTAGCAGAAGCAGGCTTACATATTGAATACTTAAAAGAGCACGATGCAACTCCTTATAATGTTTTTCCGGAATTGATTAAAAATTCAAACGGATTATTCGAGCTTCCTAACAAATTGTATCCCCTTATTTTTGAGATTAAGGCGGTAAAGAAAGTTTAACTCTTAATAAAAATTACAGTATAAAGTTTTGCTATTAGTGGACCTGCCCTTCCTTAAGCAATTCAGGGTATTGTTTCTTGAATTTGTTTAACCTTGGAATAGAAACATTCTGGATATATGGATTACCAGGATTATTGCGTTCGTAATTTTGATGGTATTCTTCGGCTTTCCAGAATTTTTGAAAAGGTAATACTTGAGCTGCAACTTTTTCTCCGTCTAAAGCTTTGTTGAGTTGAGATATCTTATCATCAATGATTTTCTTTTCATCTTCGTTTTGATAAAATATAATAGACCGATATGACGAACCGCGGTCTGGACCTTGGCCGTTTATTTGGGTGATATTCTGCGAGCCAAAATAAACATCAACAAGTTGGCTATAACTTACCAATTCAGGGTCGTAAATAACTTCAACTGCCTCTGCGTGGTCTTTATGGTTTTGATAGGTAGGGTTATCAACAGTTCCACCGCTATAACCTGAAATGGCATCTTTAACTCCAATCACACTTTGGTAAATTGCTTCTACGCACCAAAAGCAGCCACTGGCGAAATAAGCTTTTTTAAGGCCGTTAATTGATTCAGTTTGAACGGGGGATTGTTCTTTTTGAGCTATAGATTCAATTTCTTTGTTTTCTTTATTAGTAGGTTTACAAGCTCCTTGTAATGAGAAAAAAAGGATGCCTATAATTAAAATCGATAATCTTTTCATAGTAAACATTTTCACAAGTGAATTTGATATATTATCAAAAATTTAGATTGAAGGTACAAAAAAAGCCTTCACTTTATGTGAAGGCTTTGTTATATTTAATGAATTCGCTTATTTCAGTTTGGCAAACATTGCCTCCATTTTTTCGCGCTCTTCGTTAGCTAAATCTGGATCAACTAAAATACGACCACTGTGTTCGTCTGTAATAATTTTTTTACGTCCTGCAATTTCTACTTGAACTTGTGGCGGGATAGTAAAGAAAGAACCTCCAGAAGCACCTCTTTCAACTGCAACAATTGCTAGTCCGTTTCTTACATTACTTCTAATTCTCTTGTAAGCTTTAAAAAGTCTAGGTTCAATTTTAGCTTCATACTTTTCAGATTCCTTAATAAGAGTTTGTTCCTCTTTTTCAGTTTCTTTCAAGATTTCATTAAGTTCTGCTTGTTTGTGCTTTAAGTGCTCAGAACGCTCGTTATAGCGATTCTGGGTCTCCTCGATAACTTGATTTTTTTGCTCTATTTGAGCACGGAATTCCTTAATGTTCTTTTCAGAAAGCTGAATTTCCAATTCTTGGTATTCAATCTCTTTGCTCAACGAGTTGTATTCTCTATTATTACGAACATTATCTTGTTGCGTCGAATATTTTTTGATAAGAGTTTTAGACTCTTCAATATTATTCTTCTTTTCTTTAATCTGGTCTTCAATTACTTCAAGATCGGCCTGCAGCTTTTCTAAACGAGTGTTCATTCCAGCTACTTCGTCTTCAAGATCTTCCACTTCTAAAGGAAGCTCTCCACGAACATTCCTGATTTCATCAATTCTTGAATCAATAAGTTGTAGATCATAAAGTGTTCTCAACTTCTCTTCAACCGTAACTTCAGTTTTTGTTGCCATAAATTATAAATAACTAATTGGATTGGTATTTATTTGCGATATAAGAATCTTGCCTGTCGACAAGGAGGGTGCAAAATTAGTGATTTTTTTCTTAAGGAAAGAATGTAAAAGGTCTTTTGTGTACTGTTCGCTCTCATAATGACCAATATCCGCCAAAACTATGGCGTTTTCAGCCCTAAAAAAGTCGTGATATTTAAAATCTGCCGATACAAATGCATCTGCTCCAACTTTTTTTGCAGCGTCAATAGCAAAACTTCCACTGCCTCCAAGTACTGCAACCTTTTTAATATGTTTGTTTAACAATTTTGAATGACGTACACAGTCAGTTTTCATCGTTGTTTTAAGAAATTTTAAAAATTCGGTTTCAGACATTTTTGTTTCAAACTCTCCAATCATTCCCATCCCTATCTGTTGGTTATGATTTTCTAGAGTGATAATTTCATAGGGAATTTCTTCATAAGGATGCACTTCAAAAAGGGCCTTTAAAACTTTATTTTGTAAATGCTTAGCAAAAGTGATTCCTATTTGTACTTCCTCTTCAAAACGAAGTTCTCCTTTTAAACCAAGTACAGGATTTGAATCGTTATTACCTTTAAAAGTGCCAATTCCATTTATATTAAAACTGCAATTGTCGTAATTTCCTATACTTCCACCACCAACTTCAAATAACGCATTTCTAACTTTTTCAGCACTTTCATTAGGTACAAAAGTGATTAGTTTTTTTATAGTTTCATTTTGTGGGATTAAGACTTTGCGATTTTTTAAACCTAATTTTTCACAAATGATGGTATTTACACCATTCCATGAATTGTCTAGCGCTGTGTGATTTGAAAATATGGCAATATCGTTTTTAATTGCTTTCTGAACTACACGCTCAACATAGGTTTTTCCCGTAATCTTTTTTAACCCTGAAAAGATAATTGGGTGAAAGCTTACGATGAGATTACAATTGTTCTCGATTGCTTCATCTACAACAGCTTCCAGTGTATCTAATGTTACTAGAATTCCTGAAACGTCTGCATTTTCATCGCCTACAAGTAAGCCGGTATTGTCAAAACCTTCAGAATATGCTAGGGGAGATAGCTCTTCCAGCAAACCAATAACTTCTTTTACCTTCATTTTTATTATTTTCTGTAAAGATAACGGATTATTGAAAATACAAAAAGACACCTAATTCTTAAATATTGAATTTTCAGATTTGCACTTACTTCGAAATTAGTATTTTCGTTGAATGAAATTAATTCGGAAATTATTATTCCCATTTTCAATTTTGTACGGTGGTATTACTGCAGGTCGTAATTTCTTATACAATAAAGGTTGGCTAAAAAGTAAAGCTTATAATCTTCCTGTTATTTGTGTTGGAAACCTTTCTACTGGAGGCACTGGAAAAACACCGATGATTGAATTGTTAGTGTCATATCTAAAAGAAAATTATAAGCTTGCGGTTTTAAGTAGAGGATATAAAAGAAAAACATCAGGATATCGTGAGGTTTTAGTGAATAGCAAAGTTGAAGAAGTTGGAGATGAACCCCTCCAGTTTAAAAAGAAATTCCCAGACATTACGGTAGCCGTTTGTGAAGACAGGCAGGCAGGTATCGAAAAGTTGCAATCTACATCAGAACTGGTTTTATTAGATGATGCGTTTCAACATAGAAAAGTAAAAGCGTCTTTGAATATTTTACTTACGCCGTACGACAGTTTGTATGCCGATGATTATGTCTTACCCGCAGGAAACCTTCGAGAGCCACGAAGCGGTGCTAAAAGAGCGCAGCTTATAGTAGTTACTAAATGTCCTGATAATATCTCCGCATCGAATATCGAAAACATAAAACGCAAGTTAAACCCTAGATCAAATCAAGAGGTTTATTTTTCAAAAATTGGATATGGGTCAGAAATAAAAGCTGCAAATCAATCCAAGCCCATCGAGTATTTGAACGATAAAAAGTTCTTATTGGTAACAGGTATTGCCAATCCTAAGCCATTAATTTCTTATTTAAAACAGCGAGGTTTAACGTTTGAGGAAAAATCATTCCCAGATCATCATAATTTTACACCTTCAGAAATTAATAGTCTTAAAACTCACAAACTAATCTTAACCACTGAAAAAGACTTTATGCGATTAGCGTCTTTAAAAGATGTTACAGAGATTTATTATTTACCAATTCAAACGGTAATTATAAATGGAGAAGATGCAAATTTCAAAAACAGAATCAATAAGAGTTTACGTAAATTTCACTAAATCTTTTCGACTTTTGTGTGGAATAAATGTATATCTATTTAGCTGAAATTTTTTCAATCAAATTGATGATTCTTGAAGAGTAGCCAATTTCATTATCGTACCACCCAATAATTTTCACCATTTTGCCTATAACCGAAGTCATTTCAGCGTCAAAAATACACGAGTGGGTATTGCCAACAATGTCGATTGAAACAATAGGATCGTCGGTGTATTGAAGAATCCCTTTCATGGAGTTTTTTGAAGCAGCTTTGAATGCGTTATTTATTTCCTCAATTGTAACTTCTTTTTTTACATTAAGGGTGATATCGGTTAAAGATCCATTTGGAACTGGAACTCTAATTCCACAACCACCAATTACATCGGCTAGATTTGGAAAAATTTTAGTCAAGGCTTTAGCGGCACCAGTTGTTGTTGGAACAATAGATTGCCCTGCAGCTCTTGCCCGACGTAAATCACGATGCGGCTGATCGTGTAAGCTTTGGTCTGTAGTATATGAATGAACGGTAGTGATGTATGCCTGCTCAATTCCACAAAGTTCATCAATAACCTTTAGCATTGGGGCTGCATTATTTGTTGTGCAAGAAGCATTTGAAATAATGATATCGTTATCATTTAATATAGAATCGTTTACGCCAAGTACAACAGTTTTAATATCATCTTCAAGTGGAGGTACGGAAAGAATCACTTTTTTTGCCCCATTCCTTAAATGATTCGCTAGTTGATTCTTTTTTTTAAATTTCCCTGTACATTCAATCACAACATCAATACCAGCCCAGGAGAGAGCTTCGATGTTTTTTTCTGAAGTAAACTTTACTTTTTTGCCAGCTACAATAATTTCATTTTTAGTAAATGAAATAGGTTCTTTTAATACACCGTGAATGCTGTCGTATTTTAAAAGATGACTTAACGTTTTAGAATCTGCTAAGTCGTTTACAGCAACAACATCAATAGTTGGATGATTAATTAATAATCTAAATAGGTTTCGGCCAATACGCCCAAAACCATTAATGCCGATAGTTGTCTTTGTTTTCATATAGCTAACAAAAGTACGAAAATGAAATACTAATTAGAGGTTAAGAATAAAGAAGAAAACTTAAAAAACTATGAAATTCGCCTATTGTTTTTGGGTAATGATTTCTGCTAAGAGTTTCCTGGCCCTAAGCAACCGTACTTTTACATTATTAAGAGGTTCTTCAAGGGTTTCAGAAATTTCATTATAACTCATTTCCTGAAAATACCTAAGGTTAATCACGTCTTGATAATGAGGTTTTAGCAGTTTAATATAACGCAACAATTCCGCAAGATTTTGTTCGCGAATTAAATTATCTTCCGGAGTAGGAGAGTGGTCAACAATTTTATGGGCGTGATCGTTAAATGTATCGGTAGTTTGTGAACTTATAGAAGCGTTCTTTTTTCTTGATTTGTCTATTTGAATGTTTTTTGAAATAGTAATCAACCAAGTTGAAAAAGTGTAATTCTCATTAAAGCTATCAATTTTATCAAATGCCTTAGCAAAAGTTTCGATGGTGATGTCTTCAGCTTCATATTCATTACGTACTCTTTTAAGTTGAAATCCATAAACGTCATTCCAATAAAAATCTAGCAAGAATTTAAAAGCTCCTTGCTTTCCATTTTTCGCACTTTGTATTTGTTGTGTTATTTCTGCTGAAGTTATTTCCATCTGGGGGTTTTTTCTCCTCTGTTGGAAATAAAGATACTTAATTGAGTGAAGATTAAAAACAATTCAAAAAACAGGATGAACGGTATTAAATCCTTTGCCTTAAGTTTCTTAGCTGCATAGCCGATAATAAGATATTGAAATGCAACTCTGATAAACATAATTACCAATCCAAGAATCCAAAACTCAGTAAACAAAGTTGCAGCACCTAATAACCAGAAAAGGAGATTAAAAATGTAATAAGCTCCTAGTAGAAATCGATGTTTAATCTTATAGAGCTTGGCTGTGGAGTAGTGTCTCTTTTTTTGTTTTATCCAACTGCTAAATTTTTTCTTCGGAATAGAATATGTAAACGCTTCTGGTTCTACACATAACTCTACATTGTCTTTTGTAGCTGCTTCATTAACAAAAAGGTCGTCATCTCCTGAAGGAACTTTAATATGACTCATAAACCCATTATTTTCGTAATAAAGCGTACTAGTGTAGGCTAGATTGCGGCCTACCCCCATATACGGTATTCCGGCTTCGGCATAAGAAAAATACTGAACAGCGGTCATCAATGTTTCAAACCGTATTAATTTATTTAATAAACCGGGTTGTTTTTCATAGGCTCCGTATCCAAGAAGCAGCTGCTTTTGGTCAGTAAATTTCGTCGCCATTTTCTCTAGCCATTTATTTGAAGCAGGGTAGCAATCTGCATCAGTAAAGATTAAGCGAGTATTTACAGAGCGCTTTAACCCTAAGGTAAGTGCGTATTTTTTATTGCCCCAAAAAGCTTCGTTGTTTCTTACGTTTACAATTTGAATTCGAGGGTCATTTTCAGCAAACGATTCCATTACTTCTAAAGTATCATCTATAGAAGCATCATTAATAAGTATGATTTGATATTCAGGATAATCTTGTTGTTGCCATAGCGGAATATGCTTTTTAAGATTTTCAGCTTCGTTTTTTGCGCAAACTATAAGAGAGACGGGATCTTTAACCGAAACAACCTTTTCGGTAGGTTTTAAGAATGAAAATTTTGAAAAAAGAAGATAATAAGCACAGTTAATCAACGCAACAGCGCCGAAAACGTAAAGTAGCACCATAAATTTATCCGATTGAAACCCCTAAAGCTGTTGCAGCGATTAAGAATGTTGGTTAAAGAGTTTTGTTTCTAAATTGCTTATTTATTAGAAGCTTCCAATTTGTGTGTGTCCTCGGAGCAGTTTGCAAATTGATCTGGAGTTTTACCACAAAACCCACAAGACTCTCCTTCTTTATTCAAAAACGGATTCTGACTAGCACATGTTCCTGCAAATTTTCCGTCTTTTTTAGCCCAGATTTTTATTGCAATTCCTGCAACACCTAATAGTAATAATACTAATGTTATAAGTAATAGTTTCATGACAATATATTTGACTGCAAAAATACAACCTTTCTAATAGTTTCACTCAGATTTTAAGTATTTTTAAGTTTCATATAAACATTTCACAATGCAAAAATTACTCTTATTAATATTTGTTTTTCTATTCATTTTTCTTGCAACGTCTTGCAAAAATGAGGTCCAAGAAATTAATAGTTTGGAATCTGTTAATACGACGAACGAAGTTGTTCGGAAGCCTGAAGTAAATAGAGCTTCTAAGAAAGCCTTAACTCCAGAGGATATAGCGATATCAAAAAGTGTAATGTCTCAAATTATGAATGAAAGAGATTTAAAAAGATTTGCTAGTTTAATTGTTACCGCAGAAATGGCTACTCAACTTACTAAAGATGGTGGGACTTATACGGTATTTGGGCCTTCCAATACAGCTATAGATTCCTTGGCCAATAAAAACAATAAGTTTTATTCAAAACAAGAAAATCACCATAAGTTAAAAGACCATTTAAGGTCCCACATCGTAGAAGGGGAATATTCTAAAGCGTCTTTATCAGAAAGTATTAGTAAATCAGGTAAACTCAATTTAAAAACTATAGCAGGAACAAGTTTAATATTAACCAAAGTAGATGATAAGATTATTATCTCCGATACTAAAGGAATGAACATTAAAGTTTTAAAAGGAGGGGAAAAAGGCTCAAACGGTACAAGCTACGTTATTAATGGAGTGCTTACAGCCGATTAAAAGATATTTACTTCGGGTTCTATTGTAATACCAGATAAGTCTTTTACTTTTTTCTGAATGTCCATTGCAAGTTGCCAGATTTCTTTTCCTGTTGCTTCGCCATAATTAACCAATACTAACGCTTGCTTTTTGTGAACCCCAGCATCCCCAAAACGTTTTCCCTTGAAACCGGATTTTTCTATTAGCCAGCCTGCAGGTATTTTATATTCTTTAGGTGAAATTTCATAAAATGGTGCTTCAGGATATTTTTTTCGAAATTCTTCAAAAGTATCTTTGTCTACTATTGGGTTTTTGAAAAAAGAACCGCTATTACCTAATACTTTAGGGTCGGGAAGTTTTGATTGTCGAATAGCAATAACTGCATCAGAAACATCTTTAATACTAGGGTTCAGAATATTTTTTTCCGCTAATACTTTCTGAATATCTCCGTATGAAATGCTTAGTTTATGGTCCTTTTTTGTGAGCTTAAAAGTTACAGATGTAATAATATATTTTCCTTTAACCTCATTTTTGAAAATTGAATTTCTATAGCCGAATTTACACTCTTCATTTGAGAACTCTTTTTCATTTAAATTTTCAATATCAAGGACGGTACAACTTTCGAAAGTATCTTTCAATTCTACGCCATAAGCGCCAATATTTTGAATAGGTGCTGTACCTACATTTCCGGGAATTAATGACAAGTTCTCTAACCCGCCAAAATCGTTAGCTATGCAGTATTGAACGAATTCATGCCAGTTTTCACCGGCCATTACTTTTATTCTTACTTCACTTTGGGTTTGATCTAAAACCTCAATTCCTTTTAAGTTTAAATGTATAACAAACGAATTCAATTTGGCGGGAAGTAGCATATTGCTACCCCCACCAAGAATGAATATTTCGTCTGATATTTTTTGGGATAGTACTTCTTTTAACTCTTTTACTGTTTCAACCGAAACAAAGTAGCGAGCCGTACAATCGATACCAAAGGTGTTGTAATGTTTAAGCGATTTGTTCTCTTCAATTCGCATTAATCCTTGTATTTCTCTAAAGCAATTTTCAGAATTTCAACTGCTCTAATTAAGCTTTCTTTATTTAGCACATATGCGATACGCACTTGATTTAATCCTACGCCCTGAGTAGAGTAAAAACCAGCGGCAGGAGCAACCATGATGGTTTCACCATTATCGTCAAATTCTTCGAGCAACCATTGTGCAAAAGCATCACTGTTTTTTACAGGTAATTGCGCGATGCAATAAAAAGCACCTTTTGGTTCACCTACAGTCACCCCAGGAATAGCTTTTAAAGCATTAACAAGAGTATTACGTCTATCTTGATATTCCGTAATAACATTGTCAAAATAGCGCTGTGGAGTTTCTAAGGCAGCTTCACTAGCAATTTGAGCAAAGGTAGGAGGACTCAATCTAGCTTGAGCAAACTTTAATGCTGTAGTAATAACTTCTTTGTTTCTTGAAACCATACAGCCAATACGAGCACCGCACATGCTGTATCTTTTTGAAACCGAATCAATAATAATTCCGTTTTGTGCTAAGCTTTCTTCCTCTAGTATTGAATAGTGCTTAGATCCATCGTATGTAAATTCCCTATAAACTTCATCTGCGACTAAAAATAAATCGTGTTTTTTTACGATTTCTGCTAACGTTTGGATTTCTTCTTTAGAATAAAGATAACCTGTTGGATTTCCTGGGTTACAGATAAGAATAGCTTTAGTTTTTGGAGTTATAAGCTTCTCAAATTCTGAAATTGGAGGCAAAGCAAAGTTGTCCTCAATTTTTGAAATTACAGGAACAATTGAAATACCAGATGCCGTAGCAAAACCATTGTAATTTGCATAAAATGGTTCAGGAATAATTATTTCGTCTCCAACGTCTGCAATGCTACCCATAGCGAAAAGCAAAGCTTCACTACCTCCCGTAGTTACAATTATATCATTAGCTTCAGCTGGAATATTGTTTCTGTGATAGTATGCAGAAATCTTTTTGCGATACTCTTCCGATCCTTCAGAACGAGTGTAAGCAAGAATTTCTAGATTGTGTTCGGAAACTGCTTTCATTGCTATTTCCGGCGACTTAATGTCAGGTTGACCAATGTTTAAGTGGTAAACCGTTTTATTAGCTTTATAAGCTTTTTCGGCGAAAGGAACTAGTTTGCGGATTGGAGATTCCGGCATGTTTTTCCCTTTTGTTGATACTGATGGCATAATAAAAATTTTAGTAGCAAAGTTGCAAAATATATTTTATAAAACTAATCTGAGACGATTAACATTCGCCTTTTTTTTTATATCTTCAAGAGATATTCATTAATACCCTTATCAATTTGTATAAGCCATTGTTTATAATCTTGTTGCTATGCTTTTCTTCAATGATGGCGCAGGCGGGATTTATTTTGGAAAACAAGGCTAAAAAAGACCGAATTCCATTTAAAATAGTAAATAACCTAGCGGTAATCGAAATCGAAATTAATGGTACGCCATTGTCTTTCATTCTCGATACTGGGGTAAAGTCAACCATACTTTTTAGTTTAGAAGCTGCAGATAGTGTTCAGTTAAAAAATACATCGCCAGTTCAATTACAAGGTCTAGGAGCAGGGGGAATGGTTGAAGCATTAAAGAGCTTAAACAATAATATAAAAGTAGGGGAAGCTGTTGATAAAAGTCACGCGCTTTACGTGATATTCGATAGTTCTCTAAATTTCTCTCCCAGAATGGGAGTGCCAATTCACGGTATATTGGGAAATGAATTTTTTAAAAATTTCGTAGTAAAAATTAATTATGCATCCGAGGTAATAACCATCTACGATCCTCAAAAACATACTTTAAAAAAGTGCAAAAAGTGTGAAGATCTTGCCCTCAATTTTGTAAATGGCAAGCCATATATCAACCTACAAGTAGCCTCAGAAACTGTACAAGAAGAAGTAACCTTATTGATAGACTCTGGTTCTAGCGATGTTTTGTGGTTGTTTGATGAGTTGGGATTTATAAATGAAAATCCTAAAAACTATTTCAATGATTTTTTAGGGCTGGGCCTAAGTGGAAATATTTTTGGTAAGCGTGCGCGAGTACCAGAATTAATATTGGGTGATTACTTATTAAATGATGTAAATACCTCGTTTCCTGAAGAAGTTGCTGTTTTAAAAGCTCGTTTCTACGAAGATCGAGACGGAACTATAGGAGGTGGATTTTTAAGTAGATTTACGATAACTTTCGATTATGGAGGTAGCATTGTTCGTTTTAAGAAAAACCGAAACTTCAATAAACCTTTTCATTATAATATGAGTGGATTGACTTTAGAGCACGGAGGAATGGAGTTAGTGAAAGAGGAACGCCAAGCTGCTATAAACACAAATAGTGATAGTAGGAGTGAGGCCTTAACTAGAAATAGTATTTCTATAACCACAGAGTTTGATTTTACACTTGTACCAATTTATATGGTTGTAAATGTAAGAGAAGGTTCGCCTGCAGCCTTAGCCGGAATAGTCGAAAATGATGAGATAGTTAACGTTAACGGCAAGCCAGCGTATAGATATAAACTATACCAATTAATTTCTTTGTTTTCTAGTGAAGAAGACAAGCGAATTTCTTTGCAAATAAAAAGAGATGGTGAAATTCAAAAAGTAGCTTTTAAACTCAAAAGTTTGTTCTAAAAAAAATCCGGCTGAAGAAGTTGTCTTCAGCCGGATAATGTTTTTTTCAAGTCTATTTTATTTAACTTTTTTCAAGTACACTTGCCGCTTCTGGTTTTACAGTACCTTTTATTTTTAAGGCTACCATAGGCTCGCTTGCGTTAGAATATACAGTAATAGTTTTTCTAATAGGTCCAACACGATTAGTGTCGTACTTCACTTGAATACTGCTGCTTGCACCTGGAGCAATTGGTCCTTCAGGTTTTTTTGGTACAGTACAACCACAACTAGATTTTACATCACTAATAATAAGTGGGGCATCACCAGTGTTCGTGAATTCAAATACACGTAAACCGTCACTACCTTTTTCAATAGTTCCGTAATCTACAGTGTCTTCATTGAAAGTAATTTTTGCTTGTTGTGCTTGCGCGGTAAAACCGATAAAGGCAACAAGTGCCATTAGAGCTAATTTTTTCATGATTTTTGGTTTTTAATATTGGTAAAAGTATCGAACTTTTAAAGATTCTGCAAAATAACTTAATCCTTTTATTATCCTACAGATATATTTACTTTTGCAATTCATAGTACAAATACTAGACCAAAGTATGGCATTAGAAGCAAAATATAACGCGAAACAGATTGAAAATAAGTGGTATAACTACTGGATGGAGAATAATTACTTCCATTCTGAGGTAGATGAAAGAACGCCATATACTATTGTTATTCCACCTCCAAACGTTACTGGAGTTCTACATATGGGGCATATGCTTAATAATACCTTGCAAGATGTATTAATTCGTCGTGCAAGATTACAAGGTTTTAACGCATGTTGGGTGCCAGGAACAGACCACGCTTCCATTGCAACTGAAGCAAAGGTGGTGGCTAAACTTAAAGCAGAAGGAATAGATAAAGCAAACCTTTCGAGAGAAGAGTTTTTAGAGCACGCTTGGGAGTGGACTCACAAACACGGAGGTATTATCCTTGAACAACTTAAAAAACTTGGTGCATCTTGCGATTGGGAACGTACCAAATTCACGATGGATCCAGAAATGTCTGCTTCTGTTATAAAAGTATTTGTAGACTTGTATAGAAAAGGAAATATCTATCGCGGTTATCGAATGGTAAATTGGGATCCAGAAGCCAAAACTACACTTTCTGATGAAGAGGTTATTTATGAGGAAAAACAAGGGAATCTCTATTACTTAAACTATAAGGTTGAAGGCAGTGATGATACTTTAACTATTGCCACCACGCGTCCTGAAACAATTTTAGGAGATACCGCTATTTGTATTAACCCAAACGATGAACGCTTTGCCCACTTACGAGGTAAAAAAGCTATTGTTCCCGTTTGCAACCGTGTAATTCCTATTATTGAAGATGAATATGTAGATGTAGAGTTTGGTACTGGATGTTTAAAAGTAACACCTGCTCACGATGAAAACGATAAAGCCCTTGGCGATAAACACAATCTTGAGATTGTAGATATTCTTAATGACGATGGAACTCTAAATAGTTTTGGATTGCATTATGAAGGCAAAGATCGTTTTGTAGTTCGCAAAGAAATTGTAAAAGAGCTTGAAGAGATGGGAGTGGTTTCAAAAATTGAATCCCATATGCATAAAGTTGGTACAAGCGAACGCACCGGTGCAGTTATAGAACCAAAATTGAGTGATCAATGGTTTTTAAAAATGAAGGAGCTTGCTCAACCTGCTTTAGATGCAGTTCTTGAAAAAGATGTAAACCTAGTTCCTGAGAAGTTTATAAATACCTACCGTCATTGGATGGAAAACGTACGCGATTGGAATATCTCAAGACAATTGTGGTGGGGACAACAAATTCCAGCGTATTTCTACGGCGATGGAAAAGAAGACTTTGTAGTTGCTGAAAATATTGAGGAAGCTTTAAAACTTGCTCAAGACAAAACAAATAATAGCGCATTAAAGATTTCCGATTTAACTCAAGATCCAGATGCATTAGATACTTGGTTCTCTTCTTGGTTGTGGCCAATAAGTGTTTTTAACGGAATTTTAGAGCCGGACAATAAAGAAATCAACTATTATTATCCAACAAACGATTTAGTAACTGCTCCTGAAATTTTATTTTTCTGGGTGGCAAGAATGATTATTGCTGGTTACGAATATAGAAATGAAAAGCCTTTTACAAACGTATACCTAACTGGAATCGTTCGGGATAAACAGCGTAGAAAGATGAGTAAATCTTTAGGTAATTCCCCAGACCCTATAGCTTTAATGGAGACTTATGGTGCAGATGGCGTACGTGTGGGAATGCTCTTAAGTTCTCCTGCAGGAAATGACTTGATGTTTGATGAAGACTTGTGTAAACAGGGGAGTGGTTTCGTTAATAAAATATGGAATGCCTATAGATTAATCGACGGTTGGGAGGTTTGCCCAGAAAAGGAACAGTCGCAAAGTGATGCTATAGCATTAAACTGGTATAAGAGTAAATTTCAAAAAACACTTGCGGAGATTGAGGATCACTACGGGAAATATCGTATAAGTGATGCTTTAATGGCTACATATAAGTTGGTTTGGGATGATTTCTGTTCTTGGTTCTTAGAAATGGTAAAACCACCTTACGGTGAGAAAATTGCTAAGAAAACTTATGAGGAAGTAATTTCAGTACTAGAAGATAATTTAAAAATTCTACACCCATTTGTTCCTTTTATTTCAGAGGAAATTTGGCAACATATAACGAAGCGTGATACTTCTGAAGCTTTGATAGTTTCAGAATGGCCAAAAGCTCAGCCTTTTGACGAAAAGACTATTAAAGATTTCGATTTTGCTTCGGAGGTAATTTCAGGTATAAGAACAATTCGTAAAGAAAAGAATATTTCTTTTAAAGATACAATTGAGCTGTCAGTTTTAAATAACGATAACGCTTCAAAAGATTTTGACGCTGTAATTTCTAAACTAGGAAATATTTCCGAACTTAATTACATTACAGAAAAGCTTGACGGAGCACTAACTTTCCGTGCAAAGAGTAATGAGTACTTCATTCCGATAGCAGGCGCTATTAATGTTGAAGAAGAGATAGCAAAACTATCTGAGGAATTAAAATATACCGAGGGTTTCTTAAAAAGTGTTCAAGGGAAACTGAAGAATGAACGCTTTGTAAATGGCGCTCCTGAAAAGGTAGTTGCCTTAGAAAAGCAAAAAGAAGCTGATGCTCTTGCAAAGATTGAAACCTTGAAAGCCAGTCTAGCTGGTTTAAAATAAATTAGACACGAAACTTATAGGTTTAAATTCCTGAAAACCATAAATATGTAAATTACGCGACCCCATTTGGGGTCGTTTTTTTATAGAATTTATACCTTAAAATATGTGAGTCTTTTAGAATTAATGTTTTATAGCATTGTCATATTTAGTTTTAAATCGCGGTTAATTTCTTGAATTTGACCGGAATTAATTTGTATCTTGTTGTAAAATAAGTAATTATGGATCAGGCTAAGTATGAAGAAATGAAAGCAATGCTTCAAAAATTAGAGGACATTAAGAACAGTCAAGAAAGTATTCTCGATAAAATAAATCATGTTATTACCGATTTGTTTCAACACCCAGATAACGAATTAGAAAAGGCTATGGAGTTAGCACATCAAATGGCATCGGATAATGTAGATAAAATTCGCTCAGCAATTGAGACCTATGAAATAAAATTCAATAAAGCTCAGCAGTCATAGTTTACTTCCTATACAGAAAGTACTGCTTTACAGCTTTAATGTATAGCTCTTTAGCTTCATCAGGTGTTAAGCCACGAGTTTGGAATAGCGCATTTGTTTTAAAAGCCGAAATATGTGCCTTTCGTCCACTTGGTGGGTGGTCGTCATTTGTAGCGCGTTTGTAGTATGCGTATAATCGTAATAAAACATCGGCAGGAAATGGGTCTTTATGTTCATTAATGCTTTTTACTGCATTTGTAAAGGCGATATCTAACTCTTCGGATGTCATTATTTTTCAGCAATTATTGAAATTCCACCTTTTACTTTTTGGTTTAATTCTACTTTTATTTTGGCATCAAGCGGAAGAAAAATATCTACTCTTGAACCAAATTTAATAAAACCGCTATCTGTTGCTTGTTCTACTTCTTTTCCTTCTTCGGCGTAATTTACTATTCTTTTAGCTAATGCTCCTGCAATTTGTCGGAATAGAACTTCACCGATTACATCATTTTTTACAACAACAGTTGTACGTTCATTTTCTTCAGAAGCTTTAGGGTGCCAAGCAACCAAATATTTTCCTGGATGATATTTGCTATATGTAACTGTTCCTCCCACAGGATAGCGCGTTACGTGAACATTTATTGGGCTCATAAATACCGAAACCTGTATACGTTTGTCCTTAAAGTATTCTTTTTCGAATACTTCTTCAATAACCACAACTTTTCCATCTACTGAGGATAAAACTTGGTTAGCGTTTAGAGCGAAGTTTCTCTTAGGATTTCTGAAGAATTGCAGGATGAGAAGCAATAAAATAATTAATGAAATAATTACTCCTCCACGAATAGTTGGATGTTCAATAAAAACATTGGCCAATAAGCTTAGTCCGATAACAATTACCAGAGCTATAATTATAATTTTAAAACCTTCTTTATGAAACATTGTCAACTATTAATAAAAACGCATATACAAATGGGCTGGCATAAATTATACTGTCTAATCTATCATATAATCCGCCGTGACCTGGCATTATAATTCCACTATCTTTAACCCCGGCTTGCCTTTTAAATTTCGATTGAATTAAATCGCCAATCGTTCCAAATATAGCTACAATTAATGCCATTACAATCCACATCCATAGCGGATATTCTAAGGCGTATAATTGGCTATAATGTTCTAGGACTTTAAATATAATATATCCTGCTAACAAGGCTCCAGCCATACCTCCTATAAAACCTTCAATAGTTTTCTTAGGTGAGATACGCTCTAAGAGTTTGTGTTTGCCGAAATTCTTTCCAATTAGATAGGCAAAGGTATCATTGCTCCAAACTAATATAAAAACAGCCACTATAAGTTCTGGCATAAACCTACCGTCGATATTCATTACGGGAATTAGTGTTAAAAATACAAAACCACTAATAATATAAAATACCACTGTAATGTATTTTTTCTTTTCAAACATCGGGATTTTGCTTGTCCATAGTACGTCTTTAAGAAGAAATAAATTTACAAAACCACTTAGAATGAGTAAAAGGTAAATAGCGTTATCGTCGAAGACGTTATAGCTCAAAAAATAAAAACCAGCTGCTAGTAAAAAATAAGCTAGGTAGCTAGTTAAGTGCACAAGTTTTAAGTATTCGCTTAAGGTAATCACTGCAAGTATGAAAAATAACCCCATAAACCATTCGCGCGAGGTAAACATTGCTATGATAATAATCGAAATGTATAATACGCCCGAAAGGGTCCTTACGAGTGTTTCTTTCATATTATAAGTCTTCCAATAGCAGCAAATATAGGTTTTTTGTGCTACTTCCATAACTCATAAAATCCTTTTCTTTTTCTTTTTCAGTGTCAAAGTCCTGAATCGTGGTAATGTTGCTAGGGATGTGTTTTAAGCTTTGGTTTTTAATAATTCGCAAACCTTCACTTATGGTTTCAACAATCTGACTTGTAGTTGCAAAAACTACGATACTAAAAGGAAACTCACTTAATTTTTTTTCTTTTATTTGGTTAGACGAAAGTAGAATAGAACCGTTTTTAGCTACAAGCGATTCACAAGTAGTAAGAAAAAATGTTGAATTAGTATTTTTTACAAAGTTGAGGTTGAAGCCATCAAATTTTTCAGAAAGCATTTCATTAAAGCAGAAAACATCTTGCTCGTACCAATCATTTTCTAAAAGAATATTATCAAAAGCCTCTTTTATTTCCTCCCAGTTTTCACAATATAAAAATTTACCTCCGTTGCTTTTGAAATTAAAAGTAAATTTCTCGTCTACAGGAAGTTTTTGCTCAGGATAATAGGTGCTGTGCTCAGGCAACTCAGACGATTTAGTCTTAGCTTCTGTTTTTTTATATATTGGATTTAAAAGCCTTTTTAATAGACTCATTAATCAAGTAATTGAGGAGTTTATAAATGCGTTTACTTCAAAGATATAAAATACATTTTGAAGTATAGCAACTAGTTCGGTAATTATTCATAACAACGCTAAAGTGACAACATAATTATGTTGTCACTCTTGGAGCTTCTTCTGGTTTTTGAAATGGACGTTCTCCAAATATTTTCTCAAGGTTGTCCTTAAAAATAACTTCTTTTTCTAAGAGCACATTTGCTAGTTCTGTAAGTTTATCCTTGTTTTCTTCAAGGATTCTAACCGCACGATCATACTGTTCTTCAATAAGTTTCGAAATTTCCTGATCAATAAGTTCAGCAGTTTTTTCGCTGTATGGCTTAGAGAAGTTGTATTCAGATTGACCACTGCTATCGTAATAGGTTAGGTTTCCAACCTTATCGTTAAGACCGTAAATTGTAACCATAGCTCGAGCCTGTTTAGTAACCTTTTCAAGGTCGCTTAATGCTCCTGTAGAAATTCGGTTAAATATAACTTTCTCTGCAGCACGACCACCTAAGGCAGCACACATTTCATCCAACATTTGTTCTGGATGAATAATTAGTCTTTCTTCTGGTAAATACCAAGCAGCTCCTAACGACTGTCCGCGTGGTACAATTGTTACTTTAACTAATGGGGCAGCGTGCTCTAGCATCCAACTTACAGTGGCGTGACCAGCTTCGTGGAATGCAATGGCGCGTTTCTCGTCCATAGTCATTATTTTGTTCTTCTTTTCAAGACCACCAACTATTCTATCTACCGCATCAAGGAAATCTTGTTTTCCTACAGATTGCTTACCTTTTCTAGCAGCAATTAAAGCAGCTTCATTACAAACGTTTGCTATATCGGCTCCGGAGAATCCCGGTGTTTGTTTTGATAAGAAATCGGTATCTAAGTCTTCTCCCTTTTTTAAAGGACGTAAATGCACTTCGAAAATCTCTTTTCTTTCGCGAACGTCTGGAAGATCAACATAAATTTGTCTGTCAAATCGACCGGCTCTCATTAAAGCTTTATCAAGGACATCAGCTCTATTTGTTGCAGCAAGTACAATAACATTAGAACCTGTTCCGAAACCATCCATTTCAGTTAATAGCTGGTTTAATGTGTTTTCACGCTCGTCGTTTCCACCTGAAAAATTATTTTTTCCACGTGCGCGACCAATTGCGTCAATCTCATCAATAAATATAATTGCTGGAGATTTTTCTTTAGCTTGTTTAAATAAATCACGTACCCGTGAAGCACCTACACCCACAAACATTTCAACGAAATCTGAACCTGAAAGTGAGAAGAAAGGAACTTTTGCTTCACCTGCAACGGCTCTAGCTAAAAGAGTTTTCCCTGTACCTGGAGGTCCTACTAGTAATGCCCCTTTAGGGATTTTACCTCCTAGAGACGTGTATTTATCTGGGTTTTTTAGGAAATCTACAATTTCTTGAACTTCTTCCTTTGCACCTTCTAATCCTGCGACATCTTTAAAAGAAGTTTTGATATCGGTTTTTTCGTCAAATAGTTTAGCCTTAGACTTTCCTATGTTGAACAATTGTCCACCAGGACCACCACCGCCAGCTCCAGAAGACATTCTACGCATAATGAAGATCCAAATTGCAATAATAATTACAAATGGAAGTATTCCCATCAAGATATCCCCCCACACATTAGTGTCGGTATTGAAGTTTAAACTTGTGGTTAAATCGTTTTCAGCTTTTATTTGTTGAAAATCTTTTTGAAATAACTGTAAGTCTCCAAATTCAAACTGGTAAGTTGCATCATTTGTGCCTGGCTCTAAAAAAGAGGGTGTATTTCCTTTAGGAGCGTGTATTTCTTTTGCTTTGGCTTCTTCAGTAAGATATACCTTAGCAATTTTCTTGTTGATTACTTCTACGCGTTCAACATCACCAGCCTTTAAAAATTCTTCAAATTGCGCTTGATTGGTTTTAGCAGGCTGAGACCAGCTACCACCACCAAAAATTTGTAAACCAAAAAATAATAGAATTATAGCACCGTAAATCCAATAATAATTTGGTCTAGGTTTTTTGGATTCGTTTTTCTTGTTTTTATTGTCTTGAGCCATAAGGCAGTTTTCTTTTTAATGAGTTGATTCTATTTTAACCGATTTTGCATCGCCCCAAAGCCCTTCAATATCATAAAATTCACGGATATGCTTTTGGAAAACGTGTACAACTACGTGAACATAGTCCATAAGTATCCACTCGGCGTTGTCGCTACCTTCAACGTGCCAAGGCTTTTCCTTTAATTCTTTGCTTACTGATTTTTGAACTGAGTTTACAATGGCATTAACTTGGGTGTTAGAGGTACCATTACAAATTATAAAATAGTCACATACTGTGTTTTCTATCTCTCTTAGGTCTAAGATTTCTATATCCTGTCCCTTAACATCTTCAATCCCTCGTATTATTTGAGCAATAAGTTGATCTGTTCCTGCTTGTTTTTTTTGCATTAAATATCTTTCTTTTCTATTTCGCAAAGTTATTACTTTTTTGTTTCTTGAACCGCTTAAATTAAGTAATACTAAACTAAATTATTGTTTTGAAGATAATCAAACTTAATGCCACCCATTCAACCAACTCGTATATGAAGGAATTGCTGCGTGAAAACCTGCTTTCAGATTTTACGGTTGTACTAGCTGAACAACAAACTTCCGGTCGTGGACAAATGGGAGCTTCTTGGTTTTCAAAACCAGGACAAAGCCTTACGTTTAGTGTGTTTAAGGATTTTAAAGGGCTGGCGGCAGAATATCATTTTGTTATTTCCATGGCAGTTTCAACAGCTATTTATGATGCTTTAAAGGACCTAAATATCCCTAATCTTTCCGTAAAATGGCCTAACGACATAATGTCAGCCAAAAAGAAAATTGGCGGTATTTTAATTGAAAATGTACTTAAAGGTAGTAATGTACAGCATTCGGTTATAGGAATTGGGTTAAATGTTAATATAATATCCTTTGTGGATTTGCCTCAAGCGAGTTCTATGAAGCTCGAGTCTGAAAGGGAATTTATTTTAGATGAAGTTTTACATAAAGTTTTAAATTCGTTGACCAAAAGTTTGGAAAATCTTTCAGTTGCAGATTTTGCAGAAAAGAAAAAGCTATTTGAAGATCGATTATTTAGGAAAAATGCTATATCGGTATTTGAAGATCAAAAAGGGTTTCGTTTTAATGGAATTATAAAAGGAGTTAGCAACTTGGGAGAGCTTATAGTAGAAACTGAAAATGAAAAAATTAAAAAATATCAATTAAAGGAAGTTAAGCTAATCTTCTGAAAATAAAAACGGACCTAAATTTCAGATTTAGCTCCGTTTTCAATATATATTACAATAAAAAAGTCTACAGCTTTTCTAAGTTTGAGGCTAACGTTTCAATAAATTTTGAAATAGGACTTTTTATCATCATAGCCATCATACTGTTAAATTCTCCTTCAAAAAGTAATTCAGCAGTAGAGGATGTATCGGATACCCTATCAATATCGCTTTTTAAAGTAAACGGAAGTTTGTCGCTAATTGCTCCTAAAACCACTTTATTCGGGCTGTCTACTTCTTTAATTTCTAAAGCTATTTCTGGCATTCCCTTTAACGCAAATACGAAAGCATTGTCTCTTATTACTTCAAATTTACTAATGGTGTCTGGCATCAAGCCTTCATAGTTTTTTACATCTGCCAAAAATTCGCACAACTCTGAAGCTGATTTTTGAACCGTTACTTTTTTACTGTTTAATTTCATTATTAAAATTATTAAGTCTGTTATTTTTTGTTTTTATACTGCCAACTACTGCCCCCAAGATTCAGGATTGGTTCTCCATTTGTCAAGTAACTTTGCTTCATCAGTGCTTATATATTTCGACTTTTCAGCTTCTTGAAGTAACATCTCATAATTGCTAAGAGTGTTTAACTCTACATTGGCATTCTTAAAGTTTTCCTCTGCAATATTAAAGCCATAACTGAAAATAGCGAACATTCCCTTTACATTAGCATTTGCTTCTTTTAGAGCTTCTACAGCCATAAGACTACTTTTTCCCGTGCTAATTAAATCTTCAACTACAATAACATTGGTATTGGGGTCAAGGTGACCTTCAATTTTATTTTTTCTTCCATGACCTTTAGCTTCAGGTCTTACGTAACAAAAAGGAACGTTAAGGTAGTCTGCTACTAAAGCGCCAATACCAATTGCTCCAGTGGCTACACCAGCTATCATTTCTGGCTTTCCGTAGGTTTCTTCAATTTGTTTAGCGAGGTTTTCACGAATGTAATTTCGAATTGTTGGATACGAGAGTGTTATCCTGTTATCACAATAAATGGGGGATTTCCATCCCGAAGCCCAGGTAAAAGGGTTTTGTGGTTGTAATTTTATTGCATTAATTTGCAATAATAATGCTGCGGTTTTTTGTGCCGTTTCCTTATTTAATATCATACTACAAATGTATAAAGTTTTTGTAAAAGAAATTCCCATTATTCTTTCTACTGAAAAAAATATTGGCGAACACTATACAACCATACCTTTAAAGCAAGCGCGTTTTAAAAAATTGGTTAAAAAGATTAACAACGGCGAACTTCTCTATGTTAATCTTTATCACAAGAATGCCGAAAAATTAGAACGTTTTCTTCGAAAAAAAATAAAAGTTGTAGAAGCAGCTGGGGGATTAGTTTATAATAGTAAAAAAGAAATTCTTTTTATTAAACGGAATGGGAAATGGGATCTGCCTAAAGGAAAAATTGAAAAGGGAGAAAGTTATAGGGAAGCTGCAATTCGTGAGGTAGAAGAAGAAACAGGGGTAGAAGATCTTGAGATTCGTAACTTTATAATGAAAACTTATCACGTTTTTACTAGAAATAATAAATACCGACTTAAAATTACCCACTGGTATGAAATGTATACCGATTACGACGGCCCTTTAACTCCTCAGCCTGAAGAGGGTATTAAAAAAGCAAAATGGAAGAATTTTGAAAAATCTCAGGATGCCTTAAAAAATTCTTATGAAAACATTAAACTCCTCTTTCCCAAGGAATATTTAACTACCCACCCTAATGATAGGATAACGAAGATGTGATTTTTCGTAATAAGGGGATTGTTTGTGAATCCAATCTAATTGCAAATACCAATTTTGTGCAAATTCAGGTTGGTTTTGTTTTTTCGTCTCAAACTTTTCTTTGATTTTCGGATTCTTATTTAAAAACGCCTCGGCCAAATCCTCCCATACATAAGGAGAAAATCCTTCTTTTTGTTGTAAAATAGCGTCAAAGAAATTCCAATTGAAAAATGAATCTTGTGCTGAAGGCTCTAAAACTTCAATTATATATCTTAACCCCGGTTGCTGGGTTTTAACTAAAATGTCTCCTTTATTTACTGTAACGTTTTCTGTAGTCTTATCCACCTTGGTGTTATAATGTAAATAATGACCTTCGTATGGACTTTCTACTGTTTGGTATTCGGCAATTCTATAGATTTCGGAAGTGATAATTGTGTCATATTCAATTTTTGAATAGGTTATGTTGTTTAATTTTAAAAGTTCGATAATATTCCAGTACCCCTTCGGAATTATATATGCCGAAGGAATTTTGATAGAATCGTTTGCTTTAAAGTTATTGTAGTAGGTAACAGTTTTATCGAAAGGCTTATTTCTATTGTACTTTAATCGTTTTTGTCCTGTAATTTTGCTTGGTATAAAATCACTTTCATAGCCTTTGAAGTTCAGTGAAGTTGTTTTGGTTGAATCAACCTTCCAAGAAATAGGGTAGTAGCTTCCAATTTTGTACTTTTTAATAGCATCTTGTCTTAATAATTTAATTTTTGTGGCATTTGAATCTGCAATGGCTATAAAACTTTTCATTAATTCATAAGTTCCTTCAACTCTATCTTTATAGGGTTTTAGCATATGAGTTTCTACCATCATTCCCATAGTGTTGAATAACGCGCTATAACCTGTTGAATATCTAGGAGAGTCCATAAATTGTGAAAATCCGATTTCTGGTTTATTGTTGAATACATTAACATAAGGTGTGATGTCCCATTGTTTTTGCTTTAAAGATTTCTCAAATTCAGGAATAAATGAAGTTTCAAGATAGCTACCTAATTCACCACCTAGTTTGTTGTGTTGCGTAAATAGGTGGGTGAGTGTGTATTGGTAATCTGCGCCATTGCTAACGTGATTGTCGATAAATAGATCTGGATTGAGCCAGTGAAAAATTTCAGCAAATGATTTTGCGTTTTTAGTATCACATTTTATAAAATCTCTATTTAGGTCGTAGTTTCTAGCATTCCCACGAAACCCATATTCCTTAGGGCCGTTTTGATTTGTTCGGCTTGTGCTATTTCTATTTAGTGCCCCTCCTATATTATAAATAGGTATTGTAGCTATAATAGTGTTTTTCGGACTAGGAATACTGTTTTTGGATAATTCTCCAAAAAGCCGCATAGTGGCGTCTATACCATCAGGCTCTCCAGCATGTATTCCATTATTTATTAATAAAAGGTTTTTATCATTTTTTGCAAAGGAGCTGTGGTTTAGATTGTTTTGGATAATCTCTGAATTATATATTACTACATGTAAAGGTTGTCCGCTATCGGTTTCTCCCATTTCAAAAATATGTACTCTCTTATCTCTGACAGCTAAATTTTTATAAAACGCAATGCTTTCGTTGTATGTTGAAGTTTTATTTAAATCTGGGTAATCAATAATTGTCTTAAGTTGGTTCTGTTGCGTTTGTCCGTTTAGATTTAAAGAATAACCAAAAAGTATAACACTAAATGCTAAGAGGTAATTTTTCATCTGCTAATAATTATGAGGAAATTTGTTAAATTCGGTGTTCAACCTATGATTGCTTTAAATTTAACAAGGTAAAAATAGAAAAATTAGCACAAAATTATTTGTAAATCTTATTTGGTTGGTTATATTTGCTACTATTAATTAAACTTAAAACTTTTTATTATGAAAAAAATTACTCTTTTAGCTTCGGCTCTTTTAATGACCGCAGCGACTTTTGGTCAAAACCTTATTATTGAACGTATTCAGGATAATAATACAGGATTAATTTCTACAAAAGGTGATGACGGTACTGGTGTTTACTGTGCTGATTACTTTTCTGTTACTAGCGATGTTGCTCTTGGAGAACTTACGCTTTATGGTCTTAATAACGCATCAGCTACACCAATTGAACCTTTTGTAACTGGATTCAATGTTTACCTATATGAAATCTCTGGGGCGGTACCTGCTGGAAATCCAGAAGTGGCTGGATCGGGTATTTTAGAGTTAGGTGATATCGATCCTTCATTATATACAATTACTGAGGATGGACAAAACACAGATTTTACTGTTAATATTACTGATGCTAATGGTGGTAATCAAGTTGTACTAGAAGCAGGTAATATTTACTGGTTATCAGTGTTTCCAAGTGTAGAAGGTGGACCGGATGGTGATGGACGTTGGAACTGGTTTGGTTCTTTATCTTCTTTTCCTAATGAAGAGCCTGTGTTAATTGACCCATCTGATATTTTTGGTGCTGGTGCGACTGATTGGACTAACATCGCTGGATTAATTGGTGAGCCTTTCCCAAGTTTTGCTTGGAACTTAACTGATGAGCCAATTGCATCTATCGGTGACAACCTTGCTGAAATGATCGCTGTTTACCCTAACCCTACTACTGATGTTCTTAACTTGAACATTCCTTCAAACATCGAAGTTACTAACGTAGCTATGTATGATGTATTAGGTAAAAACGTAGGTGCTGTATACAGCAACGGAACTATCAATACTTCTTCTTTTGCACAAGGTGTTTACACTTTAAAAGTTGAAACTACTTCAGGTACTCTTACTCAAAAAGTAGTAAAGCAATAAGAATTATAAAATTCTAAATATTAAAATCCCGGCCTTATGGTCGGGATTTTTTTGTTTATAGATTAGCGTTTCTAAAGTTGTATTTAATGGGATTGGCTAGCTATGTTAATCTTGAGTAAATTGTGCCTAAAACCGCTTCTATTTAAGCTTATAAGGGTTGAATGGTAATTGGTAGAGTTGATGTTAAAAGAATGTAACGTTAATGCTTATTGATTTGCTGGGGATATAATTATAGGTATAGTGTTGATTATAAATATAAATCGTGGGGGCTAAGGTTATTATTGACTTCCGAACAAAAAAAATCGCCATTGAAATTTTTTTCAATGGCGATTTTAAATTTATATTGAAAAGAGTTCTATCCGTTCATAGAAATTAGGAACTCTTCATTGTTCTTGGTTTGCTTAATTCGATCGTTAATAAACTCCATAGCTTCTATAGGATTCATATCGGCTAGGTATTTTCTAAGAACCCACATACGCTGTATGGTATTTTCATCAAGCAGAATATCATCTCTACGAGTACTTGAAGAGGTAAGATCTATAGCAGGGAAAATTCTTCTATTTGAAATCTTTCTATCCAATTGAAGCTCCATGTTACCTGTACCTTTAAATTCTTCAAAAATAACCTCGTCCATTTTAGAGCCGGTTTCGGTTAAGGCTGTTGCTATAATACTTAATGAACCACCGTTTTCAATATTACGGGCAGCACCAAAGAAACGTTTTGGTTTATGTAGTGCATTTGCATCAACACCTCCACTTAATATTTTACCACTTGCAGGTTGAACTGTGTTATAGGCACGAGCTAAACGAGTTATAGAATCTAATAAAATCACAACATCGTGACCACATTCTACTAATCTTTTAGCTTTATCTATTACAAGGTTTGCTACACGAACGTGTTCTGTTGCTTCTTTGTCAAAAGTAGAAGCTACAACCTCACCTCGAACGTTACGTTGCATGTCGGTAACTTCTTCAGGACGTTCATCAATTAATAAAATAATTTGATAAACTTCTGGGTGATTAGCCGCAATTGCATTTGCAATATCTTTTAGCAACATTGTTTTCCCAGTCTTTGGTTGAGAAACAATCATACCACGTTGTCCTTTTCCAATAGGAGCAAAAAGATCAATTATTCTTGTAGAAATTGTACTTTGCTTTTCAGCTAGTTTAAATTTTTCCTGTGGAAAAAGTGGCGTTAAATGTTCAAATGATACGCGATCGCGAACTACATTTGGGTTTAATCCATTAATTTTATTTACTTTAATTAAAGGGAAATACTTTTCACCTTCTTTTGGAGGACGTACTTCACCTAAAACTGTATCTCCGGTTTTTAAGCCAAAAAGTCTAATTTGTGATTGTGAAACATAAATATCATCAGGAGAAGATAAGTAATTATAGTCGCTAGAACGTAAAAATCCGTATCCGTCTTGCATTATATCTAGAACTCCTTCGCTTTCTATTATCCCTGCAAACTCGTAATCTGGCTCACGGTAACGATTACGTGAATCTTTATTCCCGTTGTTGCGATTATCGTGTGTATTGCCATCTTTTTGTTTGTGGCTTTGATGTTTTTGTCTGTTGTCTGTGTTGTTTTTATCAGAACGTTGATTTTTATCTCTGTCGTCTGATTTATTTGCACGATTTGAAGGAGAAGATTTCTGATGTTGTGGTTTTCTATCGCTATCTTTATTATCAGATTTAGAAGGTTTCTTCACATCATCCTTTTTATCGTCGTCACTCTTCTTATCGTGATGTTTCTTTTGCGATTGTGGCTTATTAGTTTGAGGTTTATTACCTCTGCTTTCATCCTTTTTAGGATTTGCCTGCTTTTCTTTGTTGCCACTATTTTTTGAAGACTCAGTTTTTTTCTCTTCCTTTTTAGGAGATGAAGAAAAATCATCTGACCCAAGTACAGCTTTAACAGCCTTAGGGTTAGCAGCTTGATAATCGAGTATTTGATAAACTAAATCTAATTTTTTTTGTGTGCGGAATTTTGGCACTTTAAGTTCTTTGGCTATTTCCTGTAATTCAGGAAGCTTTTTACTTTTTAATTCTGAAATTTCAAACATGTAATGAATGCTGTAGTTAAAATTTATACTATTTAATTCCTTTTGAGAAGGTAGGTACGTTGAAAATGTTTTTTGAAGACTAAGTAACCTTTATTGAGGTGGTTACGAATAGATAATGCAATAATACAATAATATTTTAAAAACTAGTGTTATTTTTTTTAAAAAGATAATGTATTTTTGCTGCTTAATTGGGTTAATAGTAATGATACAACGTATACAAACTGTTTTTTTAATCGTTTCAGCCCTGGTAATGGGCGGGTTATATTTATGGTTTCCTGAAGTAGTAGGAACGGATGGGCAAATTATTATGGAACGCAGTGAGCCTGTGATTTTTGGACTTATATTTTTGTCTATAGCATTGGCGATTATTTCGATTATATCATTTAAAAAACGGCAACAGCAATTTGTGTTAAACCGTTTAAATATAGTATCAAATTTTGTATTACTAGGAGTTTTCGTTTATCGATTACTAACTTTATCCGGAGAAACTATTGTTTCAGAGAAGGGTATTGGGGTTCTTTTTCCTATCATTTCTATCGTATTTTTAGTGCTGGCCAATAAGGCCATTAAAAAGGACGAGGACCTCGTAAAATCTGTTGATCGTTTACGGTAAACCAATCTTGGTATATTAGTGCAAAACCCCCTCAGGATGCCACCTTAGGGGGTTTTTTGCTTTTTAGGACAAAGTCAATACAAAGTAAAAACTGCTTAATAGCCGTGCAATAAGTAATTTCTAACGCTTTTCGAATTCAATAACTTCCAAATTCTCAATTTTCTCGCCATCTATTTCAAACCTTAACATCGTTCTTACCTTGTGAAATCCGTGTTTACCCACTGCACCTGGATTCATATGGAGCAGACCTGTAGTTTTATCAGGCATAACTTTTAATATATGAGAATGTCCGCAAATAAATATTTTTGGAGGATTGGCATATAACTCTTGTCTAACCGATGGATTGTATTTACCTGGATATCCCCCAATATGAGTAATCCAAACATCAACATTTTCGCACATAAAGCGATTGTGTAAGGGAAATTCTCTGCGCGCTTCATGATCATCTATATTGCCATAAACAGCACGAAGTGGCTTAAATGCTTTTATAGCATCGGTAACAGCTAGATCTCCTATATCGCCAGCATGCCATACTTCATCGGCTTGTTTCACGTATTTCAAGATTTTTTCATCAATATAACTATGTGTGTCGCTAAGAAGGAGAATTTTTTTCAAAGTGTGGGATTTGCTTGATTGTAATAGTTTTCAAATTTATATAAAATCAAGCTCTAAGCCTTGATAGCATTGAAATTAATATTTTCAATTTTGAAAGTAAGAAGCTCCGTAGTATGTTGTAATTTTGCAAATTGTAAAAACAATTAAGTTTGCGATATTTTATTGAGATAGCATATAATGGGAAAAATTATTTTGGGTGGCAGCGCCAACCAAAGCAGATGAGTGTTCAGCAAGTTATTGAAGAGTCGCTATCTACTTTACTTCGTGAGGATATAAAAATTACGGGAGCGGGTAGGACAGATGCTGGTGTTCACGCAAAACAACTATTTGCTCATTTTGATTTTGAAGCTATAAATGATACGAAAGCTTTAGTTTTTAGAATAAATTCCTTTCTTCCTAAGGATATCTCTGTGGTAAATATTTTTCAAGTAAAAGACAACGCACACGCCCGTTTTGATGCTGTTGCAAGAGAATATGAGTACGTGATATCATTGAGGAAAGATCCTTTTTCTCAGGATTTTGCTTATCAATTAAATAAAATTCCTGATGTAGATTTAATGAATAAAACTTCTGAATTATTATTTAATCATATAGATTTTCAATGTTTTTCGCGGTCTAAAACTGATGTGAAAACATATAATTGCGTTGTCAGTAAAGCAAGGTGGGAATTGATTGATAATAAATTAACCTTCACAATTTCCGCAGATCGATTTCTACGCAATATGGTTCGAGCTATAGTAGGAACTTTATTGGATGTTGGATTTGGGAAAACGAGTGCAAAAGATTTTCAAGCAATTTTAAATAGTAAAAATAGATCTAAGGCAGGGGCTTCGGCACCAGCTCACGGATTGTATCTTACAAAAGTGAAGTATCCAGAAGAAATATTTCTTCCGATAGAATAAAATAAAATTAATTTTGACCGTCAATTAGTATTGATTAATTGACAAATAAACTTACCAATGATATACATAGAATATATTTTTAAAGTGTCTCCTTTACAGCCAGGAGCTGAGATTCTAACTGCCGAATTAGGTTATGCAGGTTTTGAAAGTTTCGTTGAAACGGAAGAAGGTGTTACAGCGTATATTCAGAAAGATGAGTGGAATGAAGATGTTTTGAGTGATATAAATATTTTAGATTCTGATGAATTTAAAGTAGAATATACCTTTTCAGAAATAGCTCAGGTAAATTGGAATGCAGAGTGGGAAAAGAACTTCGATCCTATTGAAGTTGATGGAAAATGTACGGTACGTGCACCTTTTCATCCTGCAAAATCGTTTGAATACGAAATTATTATCGAGCCTAAAATGTCATTTGGGACGGGGCATCACGAAACTACTTATATGATGCTTCAGTTTATATTAGAAAATAATTTTAAAAATAAAACTGTTCTCGACATGGGATGTGGTACTGCTGTTTTGGCAATTTTAGCCGAAATGCGTGGTGCTACACAACTTGATGCTTTCGATATTGATGAATGGTGTTATGAAAATTCTATGGAAAATGTAGAACGAAATAATTGTGCTAATATTTCGGTATATCAAGGCGATGCAGATTTATTGAAAGACCAAAAATATGATATTATAATTGCTAACATTAATAGAAACATTTTATTAAATGATATGGCTAGTTATGTCAAGTGTTTAAACGCTAAAGGCGAACTATATTTAAGTGGCTTTTACATAGAGGATTTACCAATTATTACAGAAACTTGCAATAATTTGGGGCTGACCTACGTTGAGAATAAAGAGAAAAATAGATGGGTTGCTGCGAAATTTTTAATTTCGTAATTAGCTTATTATTAATTAGTTTAGTAGTTGAAACATCTGTTGTAAGGTTAAACAGAGTTTTTTGACAAAGGTTTTACTAATGAATAACTATTAACGTTAAATTATTTCACGATTTGAGTACAAGAGAAAAAATACAAGAAGATGTAGATGTTGCTGAGATGGAGAGCAACCAAAATGAAATAGTACTTTACAATGATGATGTAAATACATTCGACCATGTAATAAATTGTTTAATATTTGCTTGCGAGCATACACCTGAGCAAGCAGAACAATGCTCCATAATTGTTCATTATAAAGGTAAGTGTACAGTGAAAACTGGAGAATATGAGGAATTAAAACCTCGTTGTACAATGTTGTTGGAAGCTGGCTTGAGTGCTGAAATTATTTAAAACCACTCAAAGTAAATTCCTGAAATAATTACTCCAATAATTAATAAAAATAGCACTATCAAAATAAAACCTGCGCCATAGCGGGTTTTTTTATTGTCTTGTAATATATAATCTCTTTCTTTTTTGTCGTCTGAATCTTTTACAATTTTCGTCATAAGGTTTATGTTAGAGTATTAAATTACGGATAATGAATTACATAAATTAAAAAGAAATCATAAAAGTTACATATTGCGGCTAATTGATTGGGGGCTTTGTTAATGACAGAAGGAATTTATAGAAGTGAAATATCAAAATTTTCTCCTAAAACGAAAAAACCACACTCAATTGAGTGTGGTTTTTTTGTGACCTTGCCAGGATTCAAACCTGGAACCTCCTGAGCCGTAATCAGGTGCGCTATTCAGTTGCGCCACAAGGCCATTTTGTTGTTGCTTTTGGCGGCTGCAAATATATTTATTTTTAAATTGCAAGACAAATAAAATCAATAAAAAAATGAATTTAAGTAAATATATTCGAAATATTGAGGATTTCCCCAAAGCTGGAGTGCGTTTTAAAGATATAACCCCACTGCTAGCAAACCCTGATGCAACCGTCTATTGTTTACAGCAGTTAGTAGCATTGTTGGAAGATGAAAAGATAGATAAAGTAGTAGGTATTGAGTCCCGTGGTTTTTTCTTTGCAACATTATTAGCAAAAGAACTTAAAGCAGGTTTTGTTCCTATTAGAAAGCCGGGGAAGCTCCCGTTTAATACTCTTAAAGAGCCTTATGAGTTGGAATATGGAATGGATGCCCTCGAAATACACGAGGACGCAATTAAAAAGGGTGAACGTGTTCTCTTGCACGACGATGTACTAGCTACGGGTGGAACAGCAAGAGCAGCTTGTAAGCTTATCGAAAATCTTGGAGGTGAAATTGTGCAGTGTAATTTTTTGCTTGAAATAGCGTTTTTAAAAGGTGTGCAGAAATTAAAAAATCAAAATGTAAAATCCTTACTAAAGTATTAGTCTAACAAATTTTTGGTAACCCATAGTTTGTAACCAAAAATCGCCATTTGTAGTTTCGACGCTTTAGCTAGATCCACTCCTTTTTTGGTGAAACTAGGAAGTATCTTCTTATTTACCTTTGCTAAAAATTTAAAAAATCTCTTTTTCATATTGTATAAAAATAAGAAAACCTTCTAGTTATTAAGAAGGTTTATGAAATTTAATAGATTTCTATTTTTTTGTGGTAATTTCAATAACGCCATTGACTCCTTTGCCGCCATATTTCTTAAGCGCTTTTTCACTTTTTAAAACATTTACTTTATCAATGTTTTCTGGCAATAATAATTCTACTTGCTTTTTAGTAGAGGCTATACCATCGATGAAATAAAGTGTATTACTTGCTTTTTTATTTATCTGTCTTTTTGCTTTCGCTTGGCCCTGCACTTCTTGTGCTTCATTATTTGGTGAGGCTGAAGGAGTAGGATGGTTAATTTTCATTTTAGATCTGCGTTTCTCAATTTCCATTTTTCTCTTTTGTATGCGTTCTTGCATTTCCATTTTGCGTTCGTTCATATCCTGGGAACGTTCTCGCCTCTTTAAACTTCTTCTTTGCATACGTTCCTTACGGCGCTTTTCGACTGCTTCAGACCAAAACCCTGTTTTCCCATCTTTATCTATAAAAAAGAAAAACTCATCAATGCCCTTATCCTGGCTTACTTGGTAATTTCCGTTGTTTCCGTTTCCGGTATAAGTAAGAGTAAGTGAAGTAATTTCGTTGAGATTATTGCGAATGGCAGCATATCTTAATTCTAAACCATATTTACTTTTAACCTCTTCTTTAATTTCTTGAAGTGAAGCATCGGTTGTGTTCTTGTCAATTTTCACACGGTAGGTCTCCTGTAATGGTGATTGTTTTTTGATTATAGCTTTTGGTGTTTTCTGAGCTATTGATTCTGTTACAGGCTCAATAGTTGTAATAACAGCTATATCCTTCTTGTCTAAAACAGGTTGGAAAGCTTTTTCTTTAACTTTATCTGTTTTTACTTTATTATTTTCTGAAGGAATTTCCACGTATTTTTTTACTTCGTTTACATTAAAACCCCATAAAAATATCGTTAATAAGGGAACTACTACCATAGCCTTAAAGGCGTTTTGTCTATTTGAATTTGCTTTGTTTAACATAATGATTCGTTTTTTGATGAATGAATTATAAAATTTATTTGTTGGGGCAGATAAAGGCGATGCTAATGAGGTGTTTAGCAATGCTAATTGGTATTCCTTTTTTGAATTAATACGAGTAATGGTTGTTCGGTCTGCTAAATACTCTAAGTTTTCTACAATGCTACTTTTATAGCCCCATGCTAATGGATTAAACCATTGTATAATAAGAAGTAGATTACTTGCCAATACATCAATTGTGTGTAGTTGTTCTATGTGTGCTATTTCGTGTGCTAATATCATAGCAAGTTCATTGTTAGTATGAAGAGTGGGATTGAAAACGATATAATTGAAAAATGAAAAGGGTGAAATTGATTCAGATACTTCAATTATCTTACAATTGTTACTTAACTTGTAAGGATGATTTTCTAATATAATAAAAAGAGAAATAAGCTGATAAATGAATCTTAATGAAAATACTATTACTCCTAATACATATATGTACAATAGTATATTTTCAATTGAATAGTTTGAGTTAAATGCTGAGGAAGATAAAGTTTCTGAAGCCGTTTCAGTGGAAGGAAATGATGCTAAAGCGGGAGCTTCTATTATTATGGTTTTGGTAAACTGTATAATAGGAAATATTGCAGCAGCAAGGACTCCGATAAGAAGAAAGAGCCTATTGAACGTAAAGTGCGTTTCTTTTTTTAATAGAAAAATATAAACCAAATAAAATAAGGAAAGAATTCCAGCAGATTTTAAAATGTATTGAATTGTTTCCATTTTATTTTTTGTTTTCAATTAACTCCAATATCTCTCGAAGATCCTGAGCGCTTATTTTTTCTTGTTTAGCAAAAAATGAAACCATGTTTTTATAACTATTATTAAAGTAGCGTTTAGAGGCGAGATTCATAAATCCCTTGCTGTATTCTTCCTTAGAAATAATAGGATAGTACTGATGCGTTTTGCCATAAACATTAAAAGCTACATAGCCTTTATCTTCAAGATTTCTAACTATAGTAGATATTGTGTTGTAATGATTAGTGCTCGGTAAAATCTGTAAAATTTCTTTAACAAAAGCCTTTTCAAGCTTCCAAAGGGCTTGCATTACTTCTTCTTCTTTATTTGTGAGGTTTTCCATAGATAAAAATAAGAACTAGTTTTATAGTTAGACAACTAGTTTTATAGTTATATAACTTCTTTTTTAGTTGTTTATTGTATTCGTTAAAAAAAATACTATCAAAACTTGTGCTTTTTTCATAATTAGTATCTTCGCGAACTCAATAAGGTTTATGGATTATTTATTTGTATTTATCGGCTTAACACTATTAGTAATTGGAGGAGAATTTTTGGTGCGGTCTTCCGTGGCGCTTTCCTTTAAATTGAATTTGTCAAAAATGGTTATAGGGCTGACGGTAGTTTCATTTGCTACCTCAGCTCCAGAATTGTTAGTGAGTTTACAAGCCGCTTTAAATGGGTTTTCTGATATCTCTTTAGGAAATGTAATCGGTTCAAATATTGCAAATATTGGACTTGTTTTAGGTATAACGGCAATAATTTCACCTTTGGCCATAGATAAAGATTTCTATAAGCTTAATTGGCCTGTAATGATGATACTTTCAATTGGGCTGTATTTTATACTAAAGAGTGGAGATATAATCTCCCGTTCCGAGGGGGTTGCATTACTACTAATGTTAGTAGTTTATCTGTGGATTTTAATACGAAAAGCTCGAAAGGATAGAGGGGTAGTGCAAGTTGATGAAGAAGTTGATGAAAGTCTTGCAACCACATCTAATTTTAAGATTATTCTTTGGCTTGTTATTGGTGGTGTAGCATTATATTGCGGAAGTGAATTGTTGGTAAACGGAGCGGTTTCTTTAGCACAAAGTTTTGGAGTTACAGAACGAGTAATCGCGGTTACGATGATAGCTGTAGGTACAAGTATCCCAGAGCTGGCTGCTTCTGTAATTGCAGCACTTAAAAAAGAAAAGGCTTTATCGCTTGGGAATCTTATAGGTTCTAACATATTTAATATTGCTTCAGTTTTAGGAATTACTGCTATTATTCAACCTATAGCAGTTATGAGCGAAGAGGTGCTCACAAACGACATATTCTGGATGATCGGTTTTGCGGGGATACTTTTGCCTTTAGCATTTCTTCCAAAAGCTTACGAACTTGGCCGTAAAAGGGGGATTTTACTTTTATCGGCTTATGCTGTTTTTATTGCTTTAACAATTTTAAAGTAGTCTTTTCTTGGTTTAACCCCTATTTTTTAGGGGGTCTTCACAGGAAAATATGTTTTTTTTCAAAAAAAATTTAAAAATGAAGGGGTGTATGTTGGTTTTTTTTATTTTTGCAATGTCAAACTAAAAAAACTACAAGATGCCAACATTGCGATTTCACGCACTAAAAAAGACCTTCGATAGAGTTCCAGTTCCTGTAATAGAACCAGCAAGGCGTTCCGAAATCTTTGGGAAAAATGTTTTCAATAGAGATGCTATGCGTCAATATCTTACCAAAGATTCATTTAATAGTGTTATGGCAGCTATTAATGCTGGCGCTAAAATAGAAAGAAACATTGCCGATCATATCTCTACAGGTATGAAAGAATGGGCAATTGCTAAAGGTGCTACACATTATACTCATTGGTTTCAACCTTTAACTGGCGCAACTGCTGAAAAGCACGATGCGTTTTTTGAAACAATGGAAGATGGTCACGCTATCGAAAAATTTGGTGGCGGTCAATTAGTACAGCAGGAACCAGATGCTTCAAGTTTCCCTAATGGTGGGATTAGAAATACATTTGAAGCTCGTGGATACACCGCGTGGGATCCAACATCTCCTGCATTTATTTACGGAACGACATTGTGTATACCAACAGTTTTTGTGTCGTATACGGGTGAAGCATTAGATTATAAAACTCCTTTGCTTAAAGCATTACTTTCTATTGATAATGCTGCTACTGCAGTGGCAAAATATTTTGATAAAAATGTAACTAAAGTAAATGCAACTCTAGGTTGGGAGCAAGAATACTTTTTAGTAGATAGCGCTTTAGCAGCTTCTCGTCCTGATATTTCATTGGCGGGAAGAACGCTACTTGGGCATTCTTCTGCCAAAGGACAGCAATTAGACGATCATTACTTTGGTTCAATTCCTGCACGTGTTTTAAACTTTATTAGACACTTGGAAACTGAATGTATGTTATTGGGTATTCCAGTAAAAACACGTCATAATGAAGTTGCCCCAAATCAATTTGAGCTGGCTCCTATATTTGAAGAAACAAACCTTGCGGTAGATCACAACTCCTTATTGATGGATTTGATGCATAAAATTGCCGAAAAGCATAATTTTAAGGTGTTGTTTCACGAGAAGCCTTTTGCAAATGTAAATGGAAGTGGAAAACACAACAACTGGTCGTTAGCTACAGATACAGGAATAAACCTTTTAGGACCTGGAAGTACTCCAATGAAGAACCTTCAGTTCTTAACTTTTTTTATCAATACGCTTAAAGCCGTAAACGATCACGAAGAATTGCTTAGAGCCTCTATTGCAAGTGCAAGTAACGATCATAGATTAGGGGCTAACGAAGCGCCTCCAGCAATTATTTCGGCCTTTATTGGTTCGCAACTAACTGAGGTTCTTGATGAGCTTGAAAAAGTAACTAACGGGAAACTTTCGCCACAAGAAAAAACAGAGCTTAAGTTAAATGTTGTAGGTAAAATTCCAGAAATTTTACTAGATAATACCGACCGTAACCGTACTTCAGCCTTTGCGTTTACAGGTAATAAGTTTGAATTTCGTGCAGTAGGTTCAACAGCTAACTGTGCAAACCCTATGACTGTGTTGAATGCGATTGTTGCTAAACAACTTATCGACTTCAAAGCAAAAGTTGACGGATTGATAAAGAGCAAAAAGATGAAGAAGGACGACGCCATCTTCAATGTGCTTAGAGAGTATATTAAAGACTCAAAAAGAATTCGTTTTGAAGGTGATGGTTATGGTGAAGCCTGGGAGAAGGAAGCAAAAAAACGTGGACTTAGCAATCACAAAACAACTCCGGAAGCATTAAAGGCGAAAATCTCTAAGAAAAGCATTGATCTTTTTGAAACTTTAGGAATTATGAGCAAAGTGGAAATGGAGGCTCGTTATGAAATTGAAATGGAAGAATACACTATGCGTATTCAAATTGAAGGACGTGTACTTGGTGATATTGCTAGAAACCATATTATTCCTACAGCTATTCAATATCAAAACATATTGATAGAAAATGTTCAAGGGTTAAAGAATATATACGGCACCGATTTCAAAAAGTTTGCTACAGAACAAATGCACCTTATTGAACAAATAAGTGAGCACCTTGCTAAAATTAATAAAGGTATTACCGATATGATTGAAGAGCGTAAAAAAGCTAATAAAATTGAAAACGCCGAAAAACGTGCCCTTTCATATTGTCACGAAGTAAAACCTTATTTCCAAATTATAAGGTATCACTGTGATAAACTAGAGCTTTTAGTAGACGATGAGCTTTGGCCATTAACTAAATACAGAGAGTTATTATTTACAAAATAACATACCTTATTATATAAGGATCATTCTAAACCGCTTAACTTTTGTTGAGGGGTTTTTTATTTTAAAAAATTGGTATTTTATTACGCAGTTAATGGTATTTACTTGTGTGTACTTTTAAAGCGATGAATCTAAGAAATATATTCGTATTAAAGATTGCTTAATTAGGTCTAAGGTTATTTTAAGTTTAAACCTTTTTTAAATTTCTTTTGTTTAGCGTAGAAAATTAAGATTTAATTGGACGCTAAGTGCTGTGGGTTTTATTAATAGATAATTATTGAAATAGGGCTTAATTTGTTAAAAATAGTTGTTTCCCCCTATTTGCATAAAAAGATTAAATTTGTTTGTTTTTTTATAATATTTATTGCATATTTGTTGTGTAGTTCAAAAGGAGATAAGTTTTCTCGAGCTGCAATTCCTCCTCAAAAAAAACAAACCTGTCCCCGGCGTTTTGTAAATTAGAAAAAATCCCTAATTTTTAAAATGTTCTTTTACTAAGTTCATTTTTACATCCATCCCCATAATTTAATTTTGATGGAATGCTTTCACGTGTTCCTGAAAAACCTCAAGGAAATTTTTCCTTGCAAGAAAAAGAATTTTTAACCAATTATTAATAATCTTTAAATCTTTAAATTATGAAAAAAGTAATTCTAAGTGCTATGGCGCTAATGGCGGGGACGGTAATGTTCGCGCAGAACAACACAAGTACAGTTACTCAAACTGGACTTTTAAATGTTAATGGAACGATACAAGTGGGGGACTCCAACAATTCTGATGTTGACCAAACGGGAATCCTAAATGTAAATGGAACAATGCAATTAGGAGACAGAAATGATTCTGATACTGATCAAGAAGGTAATTTGAATCTTGCAGGAACTGCTCAATTAGGAAATGATAACGATGCTAGAACGCTACAAGAAGGTGATCGCAACACCGCTGGTACCTTGCAGGTTGGCAATGATAACGATGCATATACTTGGCAAGATGGTGATGATAACCTAAGTACAACTGAACAATATGGAATTGATAACGACTCTTATGTAGATCAGTGGGGTGACGATAACGTGAGTTCAGTATTGCAAATTGGTCTTTCCAATAGCTCGACAGTAGAGCAGTGGGGTGATGACAATACGTCTTCTGTAATGCAAGACGGATGGGCTAACGACTCTGATGTATTTCAAGGTGGTAACGACAACACTTCTTCAGTAATGCAGGATGGTTGGTTTAACGATAGCGAAGTAGAACAAATTGGTGATGATAATGATTCACAAGTTGAACAATATGGTATCCTTAATAGTAGTGATGTTTATCAATTAGGTGATGACAATAGCTCAATGGTTTATCAGGATGGTATTGCCAATACTAGTGATGTTGATCAAATAGGTGATGACAATACTTCTATCGTTGAGCAAATTGGAGATCTTAATGATAGTGATGTTGATCAAATCGGTAACGATAACTGGGCTGGTACAGGTCAATATGGAAACGATAATGAATCTACTACTTATCAGTTAGGTAATGATAACAATGCTTTGACTATTCAGTTAGGTGATGATAACGAAAGTACAACGCGTCAGGTAGGTTTCTTTAATGACTCTGATGTTTTTCAAATTGGAAATGACAACTATAGCTATGTAGGACAAGCTGGCGCATTTAATACATCTATGGTGACCCAATTTGGTGATGATAATACAAGTATTGTTGCTCAAGTAGGTTTGGCTAATTATTCTGAAGTGTTACAATCTGGTAATGACAACATAAGTTTAGTTGGACAGGCTGGTTTCGGTCATACAAGTTACAACCATCAATATGGAAATAGTAACTTTAGCCTTGTAGGTCAAGTAGGTCTAGGAAACTGGAGTCATGTAGATCAAATTGGTAATGGTAACGTTGATGTTACTTTTCAGAACTAAATAATTTATCGAGTTAATAAGCTCATATATTATCAGTTATAATAAAAATGGTATAAGAGCATCTAAACAATGCTCTTATACTTATTTTATAAAGGGATTATAAAAATTAAAATTAATAAGGATTTGTTCTAGTTGTTAATTTTCAAAAAAATCAATATCTTCAACAAGACCATTAAAAAATATAAAGATGAAAACTTTCAATATTATAATTATAGTCTTAGCTCATTTTTGTTTTGTAAATGTGTCTTCTGCTCAAACATATAAAGACAAGGACAATAAAGCTTTAGAAAAAATTCATGCTAAACCTTCGCTTTATAATGTCGTAGCATCTCAAAATCTTCCTGCAAGTAATACTAGTAAAAGTGTTTTTGTTCAACAAATTGGGAATGAGAATACCGCATTTACCTTTACAAAATCAAATCAAAGTGATGTGCGATTGTTTCAAATTGGTAACCGAAATGATATAGGTGTTTTTGTATCTGCAAATAAGGTATCCGAAGATGTTCTTCAAATAGGTGACAATCATAGCTTTACAGATATTAGTGGCAATAAAAATGGTTTTCATGCCGCAAATGTTGTGCAATTCGGCGCAAACCAGAACTTAATTCGGCTTGGCAGCCAAAATTCAATGTCCGATAAAATGATGGTTACTATGAAAGGTAGAAATCAGACGGTTATTATTCGGAATTTAAAAAATTAAAATTTTGTACAAAATTTTACAATATAGCCTACCCATATACTTGTTGCTGTTTTTCTCTAGCATTGCTTACTCGCAAATGTATAATTCTCAAATTGAAGCTGAAATTAATATACAGCAGTATGGCAATACATATAATATTACTGGCTTAGCTGTAAATAAAACTGTATCAAACCAAAGTTTACATTATACGCTTTCTGTAATTAAAAATCAAGACGATAATTCCAACACTTCTAAAAACGATCAAAAAGGTAGATTTGTGCTTGAAATCGGGGAGAAAAAAAATCTTTCTACAACCTCTATAAATGTAAGTGAGAACCAACGGGTAATTGTGTTGTTATTAATTTATGACGACAAAGATACACCATTGGGTATGGATCGAAAAGTAATTAATCCGACAGAAGAAGATTTGGCTTTGCAAAAAAATGATAGTATAGAAAGAGAAAGGGCAGTAAACCCTTCGCCTGATGTTAGTACAAAGCCTGTGGATGGTATTATGATAGGCGGAATTGTTACCGAAGATACCAAGACTAAACCAGGTAGGGATTTTTATAAAATGTTTGATCAAAATTACAGATTGAATAATATAAACGGGTCAGAAATTGTTACTATTAAAGAGGTTTTGTCGTTAAACAATAACACTAAAATAGAAGTTTTAGTGGCCAATGAAAAAGTTTTGGAATTTTTTGTTAGACCCCAAACAGAGTATTTAAAACAGATGGCCGACATTGCGGTAAGAAGAGTTTATTGGTTTTTACAACAATACAAAGAGAGAAAACACACTCAAAAGTATTACTAGAAATTTTTAATGTATTAATACAATTTTTGATATTTTTAGTTAAAATTCAGTAAAAAATACTTATCTTTTCCTTAATAAGCTAGTGATTCAATATCTCATACAAATTAATTAATACAACTGAAGATGAAATACTTTATTTTTTTCTTATTTATTACTTTTTCTACTGTAAGCTTTGGGCAACAGTTAGTATATAAGCCTATAAATCCTTCTTTTGTAGGCGGAGATTCGTTTAATGGAGCATGGTTGCTTAATTCAGCAAATGCTCAAAACTCATTTCAAGACGATTCTCAGTTTGATGCTTTTGATCGGTTAGGAGGCTTTGGGGGATTCGGTGGGAATCAGTTTACCAAAGAAAATGCTCCACCTGAAGGGACCAGTATTAGTGGGGATTTTCAGTATGAAGTATTTGATTCATCGGGTGGATTAGTGATAAACGTTTTAAATATTGTCACCGGTGAAGCAACCCAAATAATCATACCAAATTAAAGTTTATATGAAGAATACACTTACAAAGTTTTGTATTGTAGCTCTCTCACTCTTTTTTTGGGGTTGTGGCGCATATTTTAACCAACCATTAGGTCCACAAGAAGCACGTATTGGTGAAATTACCAAACAAACGAAAACCCTTTATACTCTTCCTGAGCCAGAAGAAGCGATTATTGCTGGTGTTTATAATTTTAAAGACCAAACCGGGCAATATAAGAATATAGAAAATGGAAGTACATTTAGTACCGCAATTACACAAGGTGCAACTACAATTTTGATTAAAGCTTTAGAGGATTCTAAGTGGTTTAGACCTATAGAACGTGAAAATATTAGTAACCTTTTAAATGAACGTCAGATTATACGGTCCACCCGTGAGGAACATAGAAGGGTTAACGATAATTCTCCTACACGACTACCTCCACTATTGTTTGCTGGTGTTTTATTAGAAGGTGGCGTTGTTTCTTATGATTCCAATATTCTAACTGGTGGTGCTGGGGCAAAATATTTTGGGGTAGGAGGTTCTACACAATATAGACAAGATAGAATTACGGTTTACTTACGTGCAGTATCTACAAATACTGGGGAAGTGCTAAAAACAGTTTATGTGTCTAAAACCGTTCTATCGCAGGCTGTGGATGTTAGTCTTTTTAAATACGTAAATTTTCAACGTTTACTTGAAGTTGAAACTGGTTTTACTAAAAATGAACCAGCGCAAATGGCAGTGCAAGAAGCTATTGAAAAATCTGTGGAGATGTTAATTATCGAAGGAATAAAAGATAAACTGTGGTCGACTAAAGAAGGAGTTGAAAAAAATAAAGAAATTGTTGATGCATATTTACTTGAGAAAGAAGTTGAAGAATCAACAGGATTATACGAAAGACGGTATTTAGAGAATAATTATAACAGCCAGTTTAACTTTAATGCCGGAATGGCTTTAGTGGATGGCGATTATTCAACTGGAATATTAGATTACAAATTTGGATTTATATATAAATACTCTATTATTCCAGAATTAAGGGTAGCGACGGATTTTCAGTTCTTTAGGCTCAATTCTACTCCAGAAATTAATCATTGGTGGCTTACTCAAGGCTTGAATGTTGAGTATAATATGTTGCCAAATGATAGGTTAAGCCCTATTTTTTACGCAGGTCCAGGAATTTTGCTTTTCGCAGATGATAGTCCTATAGGCCACCTTCAACGTTGGGATAGCTTCTTTAATTTAAAATTTGGAGCGGGCTTAGAATATCGTGTATCTCCTAGAGTGTCATTTGTGCTTAATGGAGAATGGGATGTTACATTTTCAGATAAAATAGACAATTTACCTCACGGAAGGCGGGATGACTTTTACTATACAATGAGTTTAGGTTTGAGTTATCACTTCGGTTCTTCTAGATCAAAAAAGAAAATTTATAATAAAGGAGAACAACTTGAAATATCACCGCTTAACAATTAATAGGTGAGCGATTTTTAGAAAATAACATTAATGAACAAATATAACATACAGATGAGAAGAGGTTATACATATATAAAGTTCTTATGCTTGTTATTTGTCGTTTTGGTTGGCTGTAATGAAGACCGAATTGACGAAAATGCCTATGGTAAAATTATCGGGAAGGCTGTAATCGAAGGAACAAACGAACCATTGCAAAATGTAAGAATATCTACAAGTCCAGTTACCAGCACGATATTTACAGATAATGCGGGATATTTTATTTTAGAAAACGTTCCCGCGGGTGAATATTCGGTTTTAGCTCGTTTAGATGGATATTTAGCGCGTTATGAGCCAGCAACTGTTATAGCAAATAAAACAGTAAATGTAATCTTCGATATGGAGGTTTCTACTGCAAACAATAGACCACCTTCTGCACCTGAATTACTTATGCCAGCAGAAAATGAGGTTATTGACGGTGTAGAAGCACTATTTCAATGGAGTTCAATAGATCCAGAAGGAGATCCAATAACATTCGAATTAGAATTGCGAAACGATCAAAATGATGTGGTAGAAAGATTTGACGATTTAAATGATACTATATATTTATATCCAGAATTAATACTTGGAGCACAATATTTCTGGCAAGTAACAGCCGCAGATGAGTATAATCCGCCCGTATTAAGCCCTGTCGGAACTTTTAAGGTAAAACCAGCACCCATAGAGAATAGATTTCTTTTCGTCAGAAACATCAATGGGAATAATGTGATATTTTCAGCTGACGAAGAAGGTAATGAATTTCAGTTAACTTCCGAAAACACAAATAGTTACAGGCCACGTAGAAATGTTGCTGCAAATAGAATTGCTTACCTACAAACAACTGGTGCCCAAGCCGATATATATACTATGAACCGTGATGGTACTGATAAGGTTAAAGTTACCTCAAACGTAAGGCCTAATGGTTTTAATTTGAATGAAATAAATATATCTTGGCCTCCAACGAGTGATCGTATATACTTCCCAGTATTGGATAAATTATATCGAATTCGTTCAAGCGGACAAGACTTGGAACTAGTATATCAAACAACCGATGGTTCTTTAATTTCTGAGATAGCTGTTAGTGAAAATAGCGATCTGATAGTGTTGAAAACAAATAATTTAAGTGGATATGATATTTCAATTTTTACTATAGATTTTAGTGGGACAGTGTTAGATACTCTTATTACGGGACTTCCTGGCGGTGCGGGAGGATTGGATATTTCTGTAACAAATTCTAAAATCGTATATTCCTATGATGTGGATGGCTTTGAACCATTAGATTATAGAAGATTGAATTCTAGAATATTCCTATACGATATAGTTACAAATACAACGACAGATATTTCTGGTGAAAAACCTAATGGTACTAACGATTTAGAACCCATATTCTCACCAAATGAAGCCTTTGTAATATTTACGAATACCTCTAACGATGGTATTTCTCAAAAAGATGTTTATCAATTAGAAATAGGTGATAGCGAAAGTAGAACGCTTCTATTTGAAAATGCATTTATGCCTGATTGGGAATAACCTAATTAATTATATTTCAAAAAGCCCACTTTGCTGGGCTTTTTTTAATGCGTATTTTTGCCGTAAATTTTTATTAAATGAGCTCACAAAATTCAGATAGGTACGCACAAAGAGGTGTTTCAGCTGGTAAAGAAGATGTACACAACGCCATCAAAAATGTCGATAAAGGTTTATTTCCTAAAGCCTTTTGTAAAATAGTCCCCGATTATCTTACGGGTGATAATGACTATTGTTTAATTATGCACGCCGATGGTGCTGGGACAAAATCTTCACTTGCATACGCGTATTGGAAAGAAACGGGAGATTTATCTGTTTGGAAAGGGATTGCTCAAGATGCGCTTATTATGAATATAGACGACCTACTTTGCGTGGGGTCTGTAGATAATATTATGCTTTCTTCAACCATAGGTAGAAATAAAAACTTAGTTCCAGGTGAAGTTATTTCGGCAATAATTAATGGTACAGAAGAATTGATTTCCGAATTAAAACAGTTTGGTGTAAACATATATTCAACGGGTGGTGAAACAGCCGATGTGGGCGATTTAGTACGAACGATTATTGTAGACTCTACCGTAACTGCAAGAATGAAACGTAGCGATGTAGTTGATAATGCAAACATAAAACCAGGAGATGTAATTGTTGGTTTGGCTTCTTTTGGTCAAGCAACTTACGAGAAAGAATACAATGGAGGTATGGGAAGTAATGGTCTTACTTCAGCTAGACATGATGTATTTGAAAAATACCTAAGTGATAAATACCCTGAAAGTTTTGATTCGTCAGTACCGTCTGAGTTAGTTTATTCTGGTTCTAAAAAACTACAAGATACTGTTGAAAACAGTCCTTTAAATGCTGGGAAATTAGTTTTGTCTCCAACCCGTACCTACGCGCCGATAATTAAAGAAATTTTATCGCAGTCTTCCAACAAAGAGATTCATGGAATGGTACACTGTAGTGGAGGGGCACAAACTAAAATTCTTCACTTTGTAGATAACCTTCATATTATAAAGGATAACCTTTTTGATGTTCCACCACTTTTCAAGCTAATTCAGGCTGAAAGTAAGACCGATTGGAAAGAAATGTATAAGGTTTTTAATATGGGGCATAGAATGGAGTTATACGTTCCAGAAGAAACTGCTGCGAAAATCATAAAAATTTCAAAGTCATTTAATGTAGACGCCCAAATAGTGGGTAGAGTTGAGGCTTCAGAAACAAAGAAGCTTACAATAACTGGTGAAAACGGCACGTTTACATATTAAATAGGTTGCAATGAAATATACTCTTTGGTTAATTTTTCCTTTTCTGATTCTTAACTCTTATAATTTAAAAGCGCATACAGATTCATTAAAGGTAAAAATAAAAAAAAAGGATACCGTTGACTTAGGTTGGAGAACCAAAAATGAGGTTGGTTTATTACTAAATCAAGTATCTTTTACTAATTGGAATTCTGGAGGAACAAACTCTATTTCGGGTATCGTTTCTACGAAGTCTGTTGCAAGATATAAGCAAGAAAATTGGCTTTGGAACTCTGAATTAAACCTCAAATACGGTTTAAATAAGCAAGAAGATAATGGTGTAAAAAAAACCGAAGATGTTATAGATTTAAATTCCAACGTAGTGTTGCAAACCGATTCTATAAGCAATTGGTTTTATTCTGCAAGATTTAGCTTTAACACTCAGTTTTCTAATGGTTATAAATACCCTAATAAAGATGAAGCTATATCTAGGTTTTTAGCGCCTGGTTATATGTTTTTTGGCGTTGGGATGGAATACGGTAAAAAAATTGAACATTTATCATTTTATGCTTCTCCTTTTACTTTAAAAACCACTTTTGTAATGGATGATCATTTAGCAAATAGAGGTGCTTTTGGTGTAAATCCAGCTATTTACGATATGGATGGAAATATGTTGAGTAAAGGTAATAATATAAAGCAAGAAGTAGGTATTCTATTAACCAATAAATACGAAGAGAAAATTTTCGAAAATATTAAACTGAATAGTCATTTAAGATTATATACAGATTACGTGAATAGTTTTGGTAATATTGATATTGATTGGGAGGTGAATATAGATATGAAAGTAAATAAGTTTGTAAAAGCAACTTTAGGATCTCACCTCAGATATGATAATGATATTAAAGTAGAGTCTAAAAGAAATGAAATCACAAACGAAGAAATCATTCTTGAAGGACCAAGTGTGCAATGGAAACAAATACTTGGTATAGGGGTGGTTATCGATTTTGATAAGTTATCTAAATCGAAAGAAACCTCGTAATTTATATTAAAACACCACAAAATAGATTTTGATACTTTTAGGTGTCTTCATTAAAAAATTTCATTTTTTCAATCGAAATAATTTCGACTAAAAAATTGTAAATTTGCCATTCATTATAAAAATATATGTTAGACAGGCTTCAAATAATAAAACAACGTTTCGATGAGGTGAGTGACCTTATCATTCAACCAGATATAATCAGTGACCAAAAGAGGTATATTCAATTGAATAAAGAATATAAAGACTTAAGAGTTTTGATGGATAAAAGATCAGAATATCTTGAGCTTACTGATAATATTAATGAAGCTGAAGAAATCATTTCGGATGGAAGTGATGCTGAAATGGTTGAAATGGCCAAGTTGCAACTTGACGAAGCGTCAACTCGTTTGCCTCAATTAGAAGAGGAAATAAAATTCCTTTTAGTGCCTAAAGATCCTGAAGACTCTAAAAATGCCGTTATGGAAATTCGCGCGGGTACAGGTGGTGATGAAGCAAGTATATTTGCAGGAGACCTTTTCAGGATGTACACAAAATATTGTGAAGGTAAAGGTTGGAAGACAAACGTTATAGATTTAAGTGAAGGTACTAGTGGAGGTTTTAAAGAAATTCAGTTTGAAATTGAAGGTGATGATGTTTATGGTACTTTAAAATTTGAAGCTGGTGTACACCGTGTACAACGAGTACCACAAACCGAAACTCAAGGACGTGTACATACTAGTGCTGCTACGGTTATGGTGTTTCCAGAAGCTGAAGAATTTGATATTGAAATTAACCCAAAAGATGTAAGAGTAGATTTCTTCTGTTCGTCTGGTCCAGGTGGGCAGTCGGTTAATACAACCTATTCTGCTGTGCGTTTAACTCACGTTCCAACAGGATTGGTTGCGCAGTGTCAAGATCAAAAATCACAGCACAAAAACAAGGAAAAAGCTTTTAGAGTGCTTCGTTCACGTTTGTATGATATGGAATTGGCTAAAAAACAAGCTGAAGATGCTCTTAAAAGAGGTTCTATGGTAACAAGTGGAGATCGTAGTGCTAAAATTAGAACATATAACTACTCGCAAGGGCGTGTGACCGACCATAGAATAAACCTTACTCTTTACAACCTGGGTAATATTATGAATGGAGATATCCAAGAAATAATAGACGAATTACAATTGGTGAGTAATACAGAAAAGCTAAAAGAAGCAGGCGAAACATTCTAAAATAGTTTGGTGTTACAAGTTTTATAAAGTGGGGATTAAGCAACTATTTATCGTAGTTGGTTAATTTTACTTCTATTATTTACCGATGCTTAACAATAAACATTCGTCCGATTTAAATTAATCTTAATGACTACCCAACAACTAATTTCAGAAATAAAAAGAAAGAAATCTTTTCTTTGCGTAGGACTTGATGTAGATCTTGATAAAATTCCGGAATTTCTTTTAAAGGAAGAAGACCCGATTTTTGCATTTAATAAAGCTATTATAGATGCTACACATCAATATGCAGTGGCGTATAAGCCAAATACTGCTTTTTATGAGGCTTATGGTTTAAAAGGATGGAAATCCTTGGAAAAGACGATTTCTTATTTAAATAAAAATTATCCAGAAATCTTTACCATTGCAGATGCAAAACGCGGTGATATAGGCAATACATCTTCAAGATATGCAAAAGCTTTCTTTGAAGACTTAGGATTCGATTCGATTACTATTGCTCCCTATATGGGGAAAGACTCTGTAGAACCTTTTCTAGCCTTTAAAGACAACCATACAATTTTACTTGCACTTACTTCAAATGAAGGTGCTTTTGATTTTCAAACAAAAAATGTTGGGCAACAAGAACTCTATAAAGAAGTTTTGGAAACTTCTAAAGCTTGGGGCAATAGTGAAAACTTAATGTACGTAGTTGGAGCAACTAAAGCAGAGTACTTAGCAGACATTCGCAAAATTGTGCCTAATAGCTTTTTATTGGTTCCTGGTGTAGGAGCTCAAGGCGGAAATCTACAAGATGTTTGTAAATATGGAATGTCTGAAAACATTGGTTTATTGATAAACTCTTCAAGAGGAATAATTTACGCTTCAAATAAAAATAATTTTGCCGATGCTGCTGCTGAAGTAGCAATGAAATTGCAAATTGAAATGAAAACCATTTTAGATGGAATTCATTGACCAGTTAAATAGAGTTGTACAACTTAGCAAAACTCCCACCCGAATTGTTTCTTTGGTGCCTTCGCAAACCGAATTATTGGTAGATTTAGGTTTACGCGATAAGATAGTTGGGGTAACCAAGTTTTGCGTGCACCCTAATGCGCTAAGGAAGGAAAAGACAATTGTTGGAGGTACAAAAAATGTGCACTATAAGAAGGTGAGAGCCCTTACTCCAGATATTGTAATTTGTAATAAAGAAGAAAATACCGAAGAAATAGTAATTGAGTTAGAGAAAATAGCTCCTGTCTGGGTAAGTGATATCTCAAATATTTCTGAATGTATTGAGATGATAAATAAGTTAGGGGAGGTATTTAAAGTCTCGCAATCTGCATTAGAAATAAGTTCAAAAATTCTATCCGAATTGAAAGCCTTCAGAGCATTTTCTGAGAAGCTTCCTATAAAAAAAGTAGTTTACCTAATATGGAAAGATCCATATATGGCTGCAGGTAGAGATACGTTTATCAATGAATTGCTAGAATTAAATAGGTTTGAAAACCTCTTTACGGATAAAAATTCCCGTTATCCTGAAGTTCGAGAAGAATTATTACGGCAGGCTGAAACCATTTTGCTTTCCACAGAACCATTTCCTTTTAAACAAAAACACGTTTCAGAATTTCAAAAAGAATTTAAGGCTGAAGTTAAGTTAGTAGATGGAGAATATTTTAGTTGGTATGGTAGTAGAATGACAAAAGCGTTTGAGTACTTTAAAAGACTGCACGAAAGCTAATATGTGAATCAATTAAGAATGGCTGTTCAATGAAAGTCTTTTTATTTCACTTTTAATTTTATCGGCTTGACTTTGAATTAATTCACTTTTATCGACATCTTTTAGAGAAGTTTCAAAAGATTTTTTCATTAAAAGAGTGTATTTTTCTTCTAGTTTTTCAAGCTTCGATTTTTTTCTAAACAAATTAGTCATTGCCGCATTTTTTACAAATGCAAAGTTAATTTGTATAAAGCTAAAATGTTACAAAGGCTTGGTTAATAGTCTCCTAAAATAAAGTTGCTTAGTGATTTATACTGTTAATTAATTAAGGATATTAATCCTGCATAGCAAATACCTGTCTGAGTAATTTTGTGGTTCTTGCACCGATATTGTTTCTAATATCTTTCTCCTCTACACTAATCATCGTATAAACACCTTTTAAAGCTTCGTTGGTTACATAGTCAGTTAAATCTGGATTTACTTTAGTAACAAAAGGAACTGAATTGTATCTTTTAATAATATTTGTCCAAATTTGATCTGCTCCAACTTTAGCAAAAGAGTTTTTTATTACAGGATTAAATTTTGAATATAAAGCGGTATTAGTGCGTTGTTCTAAATAATTAGTGGCTGCATTATCTGGACCTAGAAGAATGTTTTTTGCATCCGTAAATGTAATTTGCTTTACTGCGCTCACAAATATAGGTGTAGCTTCTTTTACAGCATCTTCAGCAGCGCGGTTTAACGCTTTTATCCCTTCATCGGCAAGACTTCCAAGGCCTATATCGCGTAGGGTTTGATCTACCTTTTGCAACTCTGAAGGCAACATAATCTTCACGAGATGATTTTTATAGAACCCATCCTTGTTTGTTAGCTTTGTTACTTGCTTATCTATTCCTTTGTCTAAAGCTTCTCTAAGACCGTTTCCTATTAGTTGAGGGTCCATGCCTATACCTGTGTCAGTTGGTAGGGTGTTTACTACTTGTTGTAGTTCAGCGCATGAAACTAGCGTAAATACACTAATAAAAAGAATAAATTTTTTTAAATACATCTTGATTGTTTTTATAGAAACCTCAAAGATAAAAAAAGACCCTTCAATGCGAAGGGTCTTTTAATTATAAACTTATTTTTAAAATTCTTATTTAAGAACTTTTACAGTTTTAGAGCTGTTTCCAATTTTTACTTTAACTAAATAAGCACCAGTTGGAAGGTTGCTCATGTTGATTCTTGGTGAAATAGTGCTTGGGTTTTCTTGAAGAACAACTTTTCCTAATACATCATAAATAACTACTTGGTCTACAGCATTAACAGTTTCTATATTCAAGAAATCTGTTACTGGATTAGGGTATACAGAGAATTTATCAGCTTTAAAATCTTCAGTGCTTAGTAAGCCAAAAGCTGTAACTACATCATCAATGTAATAAGTTGTAAACTCGCTAGGTGCGTAAAAGTCAATAGCTCCAAAATAAGGTACTGCCATATCGTTAAATGGAGTTCCTTCTAAAATAGCTGGTAAACCATCTACATTCATTTGAAGTGTTTTATTGTCAAGATCTAGAATTAATTCTACTGGAAACCATGCGTCATGAGGGAAAGCCCAAGTAGCAGATCCATCAGCAACTTGACCTTGACCTGGAGTCGTATTGTCTGGATTAAAATAAATATCAGGGCTTAAGAAAGAACCATCGCCTTGGCTACCTGCAGGTGTTTCTCCTTGTAAGTTGAAATATCCTTCTTTTCCAGATGGAATGTACATGCTAAATCTTACAGTATAGATATCGGTGTCTGGTTGGCTATCGATAAGATACAATTGGTCTTTACCAGCAGGAGCCCCAACTTCATCAATTAATAAAGACTGTGACCCTGAGTTAGATTGGTCTAAAGCAACGATACCATCTTCTGGGCCACCTTCCTCTCCAGACCAAGTTTTCCAATAGTCAGCTTGAGATGAAATAGGACCAGGAGAATAGCTTTCAAGATCATCTTGTTGGTCAATTTGACCATAAGATGTAGATAAACTAAATGCTCCTAAGGTAAATGCTAATAAGTAAATTTTTTTCATAATATTTTATAGTTTGTTTGATTTTATGAGGGTCTAAGATATAATAAAATGATTTAAAAAAAGGATGTTTTGATGTTTTTATTGAAAAAAAATAAGTTTTATGAAATAAAAAAGCCCTTAAAACTTAAGGACCTTTTTAAAATTAAACATTTAAAACTCTTTTTTATTTTACGATTTTTACAATTTTTGAGTTGTTTCCGATAGTTACTTTAACCATATATGTTCCTGAAGAAAGGCTGCCCATATTAACTGTAGGAGAAATTTTTCCTGGCTTCTCTTGAAGCACAACTTTTCCTAAAACATCATAAACAGTTATTTTATCTACTGAAGCTGCAGATTCTATGTTTAGTATGTCTTTTACAGGGTTAGGATATACAGAGAATTTATCTTCAGTAAAATTTTCTGTACTTAAAATTCCAGAAGCCATAGTTATATCATCTATATACATATCGTTGTTTGGGCTGGCGGAATAGAAGTCAATTCCAGCTAATTCTGTAAATACTTGACCTCCAAATTCAAATACTTGTGCGAAAATTACTTGTTGTCCATCTATAAACATGTCCCAAACCTGGTTATCTAAATCATAAACACAGGTTGTTTTAAACCATTGGTCTTCTGGAAAAGTAAAAACTTGGTCATAGGTAGAGCAATCTGTTTGTCCAGTTACTCCTCCTTGTCCAGCTTCTGAACCACTACAATTAAAATAAACGTTTCCTCCCATAAGAGCTTGTGTCCATGCCGAACCACTTGCGCTCAATGCTGCCTGCATGTTAAAATAACCAGAAGCTCCAGCAGGAATATATGAGTACCATTGAATTGTATATGTTCCAAACATAGGGGCCGTAGGAGTTAATAGAATCATATCTGTAATTCCAGATCCGTCAATATGTAATGATTTGATTCCAGACAAGGCTTCATCGTCTGTTACGTCTGCATCTTCAGCACCTCCACTATTACCAGACCAAGTACGCCAATGATCTGCTTGTGGTGACACATCGCCCACCGTATAAGATTCGAAATCGTCGGTTAATTCTACTTGAGCTTGAGTAGAAAAAGCAAATGCTCCTAAAGTAAATGCTAATAAGTAGATTTTTTTCATAATATTTTATATTTAGATTAAAAAATTAATACTCTAAGATACGATAAAATGATTTATTGTCATAATATTTTTTAAAATTATCATTATTACATATAGCTGTTTAGTTCGTATGGTTTTAATTAAATTTGCCTATTAATTTACAAGTAGAAATTATTATGCAAAACATTAAGCCATATACCCCTAAACATAAAGTACGTATTGTAACTGCAGCATCTCTTTTTGATGGACATGATGCCGCTATTAATATAATGAGACGAATTATTCAGTCCACTGGTGTTGAGGTTATACACTTAGGTCACGACCGCAGTGTAGAAGAAGTGGTAAATACGGCAATCCAAGAAGATGCGAATGCTATAGCTATGACTTCCTACCAGGGAGGGCACAACGAATACTTTAAATATATGTACGACCTTCTAAAGGAAAAAGGGGCTAGTCATATTAAGATATTTGGTGGTGGTGGTGGTGTTATTCTTCCATCAGAGATAAAAGAATTGATGGATTACGGTATCACTCGTATTTATGCGCCTGATGATGGTAGAGAAATGGGGTTGCAGGGAATGATTAACGATTTAGTTAAACAATCAGACTTTGCTATTGGTGATAAACTTAATAATGAACTAGAGAATCTTCCAAATAAGGAAATCGGTTCTATTGCTCGCTTAATTTCTGCTGCTGAAAACTTCCCAGAAATCGCAAAAGATGCGTTGGATAAAATTCACGAAATAAACGAAAAAAATACAACTCCTGTACTAGGTATTACCGGAACAGGAGGAGCGGGTAAATCTTCATTAGTTGATGAATTAGTAAGAAGATTTCTAATTGATTTCCCTGAAAAAACTATTGGGATTGTTTCTGTAGATCCATCAAAGAGAAAAACGGGTGGGGCTTTATTAGGAGACCGAATTCGTATGAACGCTATTAACTCTCCAAAAGTATATATGCGTAGTTTGGCTACAAGACAAAGTAATCTTGCCTTGTCTAAATACGTAGCTGAAGCTATTCAGGTTTTAAAAGCTGCTAACTTCGATTTAATCATACTAGAAACTTCAGGTATTGGGCAGAGCGACACCGAAATATTAGAACACAGTGATGTTTCATTATATGTTATGACACCTGAATTTGGGGCGGCAACTCAGCTTGAGAAAATTGATATGTTAGATTTTGCCGACTTAGTAGCAATTAACAAGTTTGACAAGCGCGGTTCTTTAGATGCAATACGCGATGTTAAAAAACAATATGTACGTAACCATCACCTATGGGAAACTCCACAAGACGAGCTCCCTGTTTATGGAACAATAGCGTCCCAGTTTAACGATCCTGGAATGAACACGCTGTATAAAGCAATAATGGAAACTATTTCAGAAAAAACTGAGGGAGATCTTAAAAGTGATTTTCAAGTTCCAGAAGAAATGGATGAGAAGATTTTTGTGATCCCACCATCAAGAACGCGATACTTATCTGAAATTGCTGAAAACAACAGAGCTTACGACAAAAATGCTTCAGAGCAATCTGAAGTTGCCCAAAAACTTTATGGAATCTACAAAGCTATAGAATCGATTTCTGGAAAAACACCAGAATTGGATAAAGCTGGGATAGTTTCTGAATTTATTGACGATTCGGAAGCCAATAAAGATCTATTAAAATTATTACTTGCTGAATTTGATCGTGAAAAGTTGAATCTAGACCCCTACAACTGGGAAGTAATCACCGGTTGGAATGAAAAAGTAAATAAATATAAAAATCCAATCTATAGTTTTAAAGTTCGCGACAAAGAAATTAAGATTGAAACACATACCGAATCGCTTTCACATTCACAAATCCCAAAAGTTGCTTTGCCAAAATATCAAGCTTGGGGCGATATTTTAAGATGGGTGCTTCAAGAAAATGTTCCTGGAGAATTCCCTTATACTTCTGGTTTATATCCTTTTAAAAGAACTGGTGAGGATCCTGCAAGAATGTTCGCAGGTGAGGGTGGACCAGAGCGTACAAATAGACGTTTTCACTACGTAAGTATGGGATTGCCTGCAAAAAGGCTTTCTACTGCTTTTGATAGTGTTACCTTATATGGTAATGACCCTGATTTAAGACCGGATATTTATGGAAAAATCGGTAACGCGGGAGTTTCTATTTGCTGTTTAGACGACGCCAAGAAACTTTACTCTGGTTTTGATTTAAGTCACGCAATGACATCTGTGAGTATGACGATTAATGGTCCTGCGCCTATGCTTTTAGGGTTCTTCATGAATGCAGCTATTGATCAGAATTGTGAGAAGTACATTGTTGAAAATGGTCTCGAGGCAGATGTTGAAAAGAAAATCAATAAATTTTACAAGGATAAAGGTATTGAACGTCCTAAATACCATGGAGAGTTACCAGAAGGAAATAACGGTTTAGGATTGATGCTACTCGGTGTAACGGGAGATCAAGTATTAAATGCTGATGTTTACAACAAAATTAAATACGAAACATTACAACAGGTTCGCGGTACCGTTCAAGCAGATATTTTAAAAGAAGATCAAGCGCAAAATACTTGTATATTCTCTACCGAATTTGCACTTAGATTGATGGGGGATGTTCAGGAGTATTTTATCGAAAAGAAAGTAAGAAACTTCTATTCTGTTTCTATTAGTGGTTACCACATTGCCGAAGCAGGAGCTAACCCAATTACTCAGTTGGCATTTACTCTAGCAAATGGTTTTACTTATGTAGAATATTACTTGAGCCGTGGAATGGACATCAACGAGTTTGGTCCAAACCTTTCATTTTTCTTTAGTAATGGTATCGACCCTGAATATGCAGTTATTGGTCGAGTAGCTAGAAAGATTTGGGCAAAAGCATTAAAAGAGAAGTATGGTGCAAACCCAAGAGCTCAAATGCTGAAGTATCACATTCAAACTTCTGGACGTTCATTACACGCGCAGGAAATAGACTTTAATGATATTCGTACTACATTACAAGCGCTTTACGCTATTTACGATAATTGTAATTCACTGCATACAAATGCTTACGATGAGGCTATAACAACACCTACAGAAGAAAGTGTACGTCGTGCAATGGCAATTCAGTTAATTATCAATAAGGAATTAGGGCTTGCTAAAAATGAAAACCCAATTCAAGGATCTTTCATTATTGAAGAGTTAACCGATTTAGTAGAAGAAGCAGTATTAAAAGAATTTGATAGTATCACTGAGCGTGGAGGAGTTCTTGGTGCAATGGAAACTATGTACCAACGCAGCAAAATTCAAGAAGAGAGTTTGTATTATGAAACTTTAAAGCACAATGGTGAATTCCCGATTATTGGAGTAAATACTTTTTTAAGTAGTAAAGGTTCGCCAACCGTTCTTCCTGCTGAAGTAATTCGCGCAACTGAGGAAGAGAAGCAAGTTCAAATTAAAACACTTCAAAGTCTTCATAAAATGTATGATGGAAAAGCAACGGATGCAATTGAAAAAGTGCAGACTGCAGCAATTCACAATAAAAACATATTTGAAGAACTTATGGAAGCAACAAAGGTTTGTTCGTTAGGGCAAATTACCGAAGCCTTATTTAAAGTAGGTGGGCAGTATAGACGTAATATGTAGAAATAATAATTAATAATAATAAACCCCGACATTCTAATTAGATTGTCGGGGTTTATATTTTAAAATTAAAAATTGTTGTTATTGTTCTTCCTCAGTTTCACTATCTTCATCTTCTAGATCTTCCCAATCTTCGTCTTCATAATCATCAAAAAAATCTTCAAAAATATTTTCTGAATCAAAAGGGATGTCATCTTCAGGACTGTGGTCGTCGTAATTTATACCTGGCGGATTAAATAGCCCCCAACGATCTATAGTGTAATCCCAAGGATCAAAGGTCTTCACCCATTCAGCAAAAAGAACACGGAAGTTTTCAACTTCTTTTCGAAGTAAATCAAGGTATTCAATTTCATCAAAGCCTAACATTTCAATTCCTTGAAGGTCGTTGATAATTTCGCGAGCTGATTTACGAATTATGGTGGCATTTTCCATTTTAAGGTCGTAAGCATCAACGCTTTCTGCACCCATAATTTTGGTTGGAATAATAAGTGAGTTTTCCATCATATAACTCAAATTATACTCCATTAATTTCTTTTCGCCTTTGCGTTTATAATTTATATCGGTGTTTTCTACAGATTTTACAAGGTGATAGACAAGGTTTGAAATTTCCTCGGCTTTTATATAAATAGGCATTTGCCTCACGTGGTTGTGGTGCTCCATAGAATCAAAATCGTCGTCTTCAAACATAAAAAGGCATTAGTATATTCCTTTTACAAAGGTAACGATAGGTTTCTGATATAGAAAATGAAAAGTGGTGCTCTAAATGTTAAAGAGTTAATTGCCAGGTATGTTGAAGTTTGCGAAACTTCTTGATTTCTTTTCTTAATAACGGTAGAAAATCCTTACCATTGCTATTAACATTCTCTAAGCGTTCGCAGTTTTTGTATAACAAATTAGATAAGTGAATCACAGAAGCTGCATGCTTGTGTTTTTCTTCAGATAAAGGTTGACTTTCTGCTTTTAAAATTTTAGGTCCAAGTGATACTGATTGTTGAACAATATCGCCACTGAAATAAATATTAGGATCTTCTTTTCCGTTTTTCTGAATTCCTGCTAAATCATAACTTAGGTATGTAGAGATGTTACGAGCTAATGAAAAAATTTCCATTGCTTTTAGGTACATCGCTGAATGTTTATTATTTCCGTAAGTATGAGCTGACATTTTATAATTTTAAAGTGTATCAAATTTAGCGACAAGAAATTTTAATTCATAATTGATATTAAAGTAAAAATGTATATTTGCTTTAAATATTAAGTAAAAATTGATTAAAACTTTAATATGAGTATAGATTCATTAAACTGGAAAATACTGAAGTGTCTTCAAAGAAATGCACGTCAGCCAAACACCGAAATCGGGAGGGAGGTAGGTATTAGTTCTCCTGCAGTTTCTGAACGTATTAAAAAAATGGAAGACTCTAATATTATAACTGGTTATTTTACAGATGTTTCTCCTATGGAAGCTGGGTATCAATTTAAAGCCATTATCACTCTTCGCGCTTTTATGGGTAAATTGAAACCTTTTCTTGAAATAGTAAAAACATACGATGAGGTTATAAACTGCTATCGGATTACAGGAAATGAAAATATTGTAATGGAAGTTGTTTTAAAAAATCAAAAACACTTAGAGTCTTTTATAGACCAACTTATTTTTTATGGTGAAACTAAAACTCAGATAGTACTTTCACATGTTGTAAAAAACAATGCACTAAAACCTGTGAAGTAGCTAGCTGATGTTAAAATTGTTATAATTAGAATCTTGTTAAGACTTGTGGAGCTATGTATGAAGTATTTTTGATTCTCTAATTAAAACATATACCATGAAAAACTATACGATTCATTTTTTGATTATAACTATTGTTACAGCATTATTGGGTTTTACAGGATTAGAGTTTCCTGGTGATAAGTTGGTTCGAATTATTTGTTTGTTTGCGGGAATTGCTTTGATGATTTCTTGTTTAGATGCGGTAATTGTTAGTCGAAAAAATAAAAGGCTTAAAAAGGAATCACAATCTTAAAGCCGGAATTTCGTCTACCTTTTTATTTATATGAATAATTTAAGCTTAAGGTGGAGCTATATTTTTGTTGTATTCCTATTCCCAATCTATAGCTTTTTTTCATTTGGCTAATAGCGATTTTCTTCATTTTTGTGTAGGTGAGTAGTGTTCAAATTAAAGAAATTCTGTGTAAAATTTGCGGTAAAAGTGAAATAAACTGATGAGAATTTTAGATGTTTTATAAATTTTTGTCTTATCGATAAAAAATTACGAATTTTAAAATTCTTTTCTAATTTTACTAAAAACTTTTTATGAAGAATTTATTTCTCTTTTCATTTTTACTAATCACTACCTTAGGTTTTGCTCAGAGTGAAGCCTTACGCTTAGAAAGTCTAAAGGCACAGGTTAAACTAAATAGTGAATTCGCTAATCCTGAAACAACAATTCTCACTCCCGAAGATTTTCGAACTTTTAAAGCGTTAGATTTTTATCCAATAGATGAGAAATATATTGTGAACGCTAGATTTGTGCGTACTCCAGATGAAAAGCCATTTTTAATGCCAACCACTACAGCTAGAACTCCAGAATATGTAAAATATGGAGAAGCCCATTTTAGTATAGATGGAAAGGAGTTTGTTTTAAGTCTTTTTAAAAACACACAACCCTATAATGAACCTGGATACGAGGATTATCTATTTTTGCCGTTTACCGATTTAACAAGCGGAGACGGCTCCTATGGTGGGGGAAGGTATTTGGATCAGCGAATTCCTGAAGGAGATACTATTATTATCGACTTTAATAAAGCCTATAATCCTTATTGTGCATATAACCCAAAATATTCTTGCCCTATACCTCCTAAAGAAAACGATTTATTAATTCGAATTGAAGCTGGGGTTAAAAATTTTAAAAAATATTAAAAAAACTTCACGGTCCACAAACCGATAAAAACCATTGCAAGTGCAACTATAAAACTAGCGATAGTATATAAAGCGAATAACATAAAATCCCCGCTTTTTAAGAATAAGTGATTCTCATAAGCAAAGGTTGAAAATGTTGTAAATCCACCACAAAATCCAGTAGCTAGAAATAAAACTGTATTCTGAGAAAGGGTTTGGTTTTTTAAAGCGAGTCCTAGTATTATTCCAATTAATAAACTTCCAAGAATATTGGCAGCAAACGTACCGTAAGGTATTCCTGTTGCAGTATTGTTTAGAAGCTTAGAAAGTCCATAGCGCATTGTACTTCCTAAACCCCCACCAATAAAAACTAAAACGAGTTGCTTCATTTTATATACCTTCTTCTAAATCAGGTTTTGGGGTCGTTATGATTGGTATGTAAATTTCTGTTACCCAATTAGCAGGGTTCGCAGTTTCATTTGGATCTGTAATATATACTTCAAATTTTTTACCCTCAGGGTCTATTTCTAAACCATTCTTTTTAATATATTCATTACCTTCGGTATATGCTTCTGGCAAGTGGTTATAGTTTCCTTTTAGAGAAATCTTAACTGCAGAAATAGGCTCCATAAATCCACAAACTACGGGGCTACCTTCAGGGGTAATTACTTTTTCTCTTACTGGAACACCTGTTGAGAAAATAACAGTATTGTTTGCCTCGTCAACTTGATTGTATAAGGTAAAAGGTTTCCCCGACATATTTAAATTATTATTAGAAACAAAGTCTAATACTTGTGTCATCATAGGTTCCATTTTATCACCTAATTCTTGCATTCTAGCTACGGAAGTTGTGTACATATAATATCCACCACCGTATTGCGTAAGTCCATCTACATTTATTGAATATTTCTTCATATCCTCAACTACTTCTTTGGCAATTCCTTCCAAACCAGTAATATTCATTTCGTGAACTTGAGCTTTAAAATCGGTTCCACTTATCGAGAAAAAGAACTTATCAAGTAGGGTGTGTTCTCCTTTCATTTTCCAAGTTATTTTGGTTCCTTCAGGAACTTCTTCAAAACTCCAAAATACTTTAGGGTGACGCGTTCCTCCTGGAGTTTCTAACGTTAAATCTTGTTCGATCTCTTTATTAGGGATTACCTTGGTAGTTGTCATTGAACCATTCATTTCACCATCCCAAGAATAGGAAGCACCTTCGCCTGCAGTTTTTTCGGCGTAAGTAAACCTAATTGTAGGATCTTCTTTTTTCCAAGGTCCCCAAGTTTCCCAATTTCTATAATCATTTACTTTATTAAATACCACTTCTGGAGGAGCCTTAATAACCATTGAATCTTTAATGTCGTAAGAGCCGTCCTGTGTTCCAAAATAAATGGCACCGCCAATTACTATCAGGAGAATAAGAAAAAGTAAATACTTAATTATTTTCATGTTTTTAAGGTTGGAGTTGGTTGTAGGTGCTAAGATACGGAAATTTCATCTAAGCTTTTATATATAGACGTCTGCTATTTCATTCGTGATAAACCAATTAATATAGAGTCCATTATTTTAGTACATTTGCGTTTAATAAAAATTTAAATAAAATGAAGAAAACCTTATTTATTGCAATGGCAATGAGTGGTTTGTTGTTTTTTTCTTGTAATGAGAAAAAAGATGAAAAACCAACTGCACAAGTCGAAACTGAAGAGAGTAAAGATTTTGACTATTCAGTAGAGCAATTTGCAGATATCAAAGTTTTGCGTTACCAAATTCCAGGATGGGAAAAACTATCTTTGAAAGAACAAAAACTAGTTTATTACCTTACTCAAGCAGGATTAGAAGGAAGAGATATAATCTGGGATCAGAATTATAGACACAACCTTACAATCAGAAAGGCATTAGAAAATGTGTATCAAAATTATAAGGGTGATAAGTCTTCTGATAATTGGAATAACTTTGAAACCTACTTAAAAAGAATTTGGTTTAGTAATGGTATTCACCATCATTATGCAAGCAACAAGATAAAACCTGAGTTCTCTTCAGATTATCTAAAGCAATTATTAAATGATACAAACACTACTTTAGAAGGTGAAGCTTTTGAAGTAATCTTTAATGACGAAGATGCTACAAAAGTTGATCAGTCTAAAGGTATTGATAACGTAGCTAAAAGCGCGGTAAACTTTTACGGAGCTAATGTTACCACTAAAGATGTAGAAAATTTTTATTCAAAAAAGCAATCTCCAGACCCGAATAAACCATTGTCTTTTGGCTTAAACTCAAAACTAGTTAAGGAGAATGGTGAGGTAAAAGAATTGGTGTATAAGTCGGGTGGACTATATGGCGAAGCAATTGATAGAATAATCGAGTGGCTTGAAAAGGCTCAAGGTGTAGCTGAAAATAAAGCTCAAGGTGATGCAATTGGTTTGTTAATAGAATATTACAAAACAGGTGATCTTCAAACTTGGGACGATTACAACGTTGCTTGGACAGCTGCTACGGAAGGAAATATTGATTACATCAACAGTTTTATTGAAGTTTATCAAGATCCAGTAGGATACAAAGGGACTTACGAAAGCATCGTACAGATTAAAGACTTTGATATGTCTGAAAAAATGGCTGTTCTTTCTGAAAACGCACAATGGTTTGAAGATAATTCAACATTGATGGAAGAGCACAAAAAGAAAAATGTTGTAGGTGTTACTTATAAAGTTGTAAACGTAGCAGGCGAAGCTGGTGATGCTTCTCCAAGTACACCAATTGGTGTAAACCTTCCAAATGCTAACTGGATTCGGGCAGCGGTAGGAAGTAAGTCGGTTTCATTGGGTAACATTATTGAAGCTTACAATAACGCTGGTAGTTCAGGTAGATTAAAAGAATTTGTTCACGATGACGAAGAGCTAGCATTAGAAAAAGAATACGGACAAGTAGCCGATAAACTTCACACAGCACTTCACGAAGTAATTGGTCACGCTTCAGGACAATTAAACCCTGGTGTAGGTGAAACAAAAGAAACGCTTAAGAATTACGCTTCAACATTAGAAGAAGGTCGTGCAGATTTAGTAGGATTATATTACCTATACACTCCAAAATTGCAAGAGTTAGGATTAGTTGATGACTGGAAAAAAGTGGGAATGGCTGCCTATGATGGTTATATCAGAAATGGTTTAATGACGCAGTTAATTCGTCTTAACCTTGGTGATGATGTTGTACAAGCACATATGCGTAACCGTCAGTGGGTGTCTTCTTGGGTTTACGAAAAAGGAAAAGAGGACAACGTAATTGAAAAAGTTACTCGTGATGGCAAAACCTACTACAATATTAACAATTATGATAAATTACACGATTTATTCGGACAGTTATTACGCGAGACTCAAAGAATTAAGAGTGAAGGAGATTATGCAGCTGTAGAAAAACTTGTTGAAACATACGGTGTAAAAGTAGATTACGACCTTCATAAAGAAATTTTAGAGCGTAACAAGCAGTTTACATCTGCGCCATATAGCGGATTTGTTAATCCTGTAATTGTTCCAAAAATGAAAGATAGTGGCGAAATTGAAAGCTTTACAATTGAGCAGCCAAAAACATTTGCTGAGCAGATGTTATACTATGCCAAAAACTATAGTAATTTGCCTGCTGTAAACTAATTTTAGTTTTCAACATAAAAAAAAGCGCTTCGGAAATTCCGAAGCGCTTTTTGTTTTAAGATAAATTGAATTCAATTTAAGGTTTAAAATATGTTTTAACCATAACTAAGAGTAATACAAAAGCTATAAAACCAATCAAAACCCAAATACTTCCTTTGTAGTATTTTTTATGAAGTTTTTTATCGTTTCGATAGCTAAAAGCTATGATAATCACGAAAACAATAAAAAACAAAGCAGTAAAAACCCATTGACCAGTTGTGAACATAAATTTGTAGTTTTATGGCTGTAAAAGTAAGGATTAAAGTGCAAACAAGATTCAGGATTCACAAGAATCAATGTAAATTCTGAAAACCTGTATTTTAATTCTTTTTTCAATAATTGAAGAAGTCTAACCTCAAAAGAATACAATGAAAAACAAAATAGCTGCAGTAACAGAATTTCACAAAGCATTTGGTCTTGGTTTGAAAGACGCTCCAACTGCTGATCTTGGAATTAATAAAAATCTGTTGCGTTACAAATTAATGCGAGAAGAAAATGAAGAGTACCTTGAAGCTGCAAATAATAACGATTTAGTTGAGGTTGCAGATGCTTTGGGTGATATGCTTTACATTTTATGTGGAACCATAATTGAGCATGGTATGCAACATAAAATTGAAGAGGTTTTTGACGAAATTCAACGAAGTAATATGAGTAAGTTAGGAGCAGATGGTAAACCTATTTACAGAGAAGATGGAAAGGTGTTAAAAGGCCCGAGTTATTTTGAGCCAAAAATTAAAGAGATACTTGAAAAATAAATTATAAAGAGAAAAATCCAAACTTCAAAGGGTTAGAACCTTTGAAATTTGGATTTTATTTTTAATTGCCCAGCCGGCACTTTTAATTTATGGTTTCTTTTTACTTAACTTCAAATCTCCAACCAAAAGGATCTTCAGTAATATTGTGTTGGATACTCATTAAGTCTTTCTTAAATCGAGCAGAGTAGCTGTCTTCAGGTTTAGTGAGTTCGTAAACATTCTCCTTATGGCCAATAGCACTTACAGGGCTTATAACTGCTGCAGTTCCCGCACCAAAAATTTCTTTTAAACTTCCATCCTTTGCCGCTTCAACAATTTCTGATACTAAAACAGGACGCACCTCTACATCTATGTTATTGTGTTTTGCAATATCAATAACACTCTTTCGGGTTACTCCATCCAAAATTCTATCGCTGACAGGAGCGGTAATCAAAGTGTCATTTACTCTAAAGAAAACATTCATTGTACCTGCCTCTTCTAGATATTTATGTTCACTATCGTCTGTCCAAATTATTTGGTGGAATCCTTTTTCGCGTGCAAGGTTTGTTGGGTAAAATTGTGCCCCGTAGTTTCCAGCCGCTTTTGCAGCACCTACACCACCGTTTGCAGCACGACTATAATGGTCGGCAATAACAACTTTTACATCACCTGTATAATATGCTTGAGCAGGTGCTGCTAAAATCATAAACTTATATTCGTCTGAAGGAGAGGCAGAAACCCCAACTTGAGTCGCCATTACAAATGGACGAATGTACAAAGAGTTTCCAAGTCCTGGTTGAATCCACTCTTTATCCATACGTACAAGTGTGGTCAAAGCTTCAAAGAAAATATCACGAGGAAATTCAGGTATGGCTAACCTCTTAGCCGATTTATTAATTCGTTCAAAATTTGCTTCTGGTCTAAATAACCAAACTCTACCATCGTCATCTTTATAGGCTTTCATTCCTTCAAAAACGGCTTGGCCGTAATGAAAGACTTTCGCACCAGGTGAGATTGATAAATTACCGTACGGTCTAATTGTTGGATTTTGCCATTCGCCATCTTTAAAATCGCATTCGAACATGTGATCGGTAAATGTGCTTCCAAAAACAAGGTTGTCAAAATCAACTTCTTTAACTCTAGAAGTTTCTGTTTTAAGTATATTTAATTTTGGAGTAATTGAAGAATTCATTTAATTTTCATTTATTCGGTAAAAATAGGTAAAATTTAGACCATTAAAAATTTAAAAAATCCTTAAAATTGCAATACAATAACAATCAATAATATAATAATTATTTAAAAATGAAAAAAATATTATTAGTACTCGCAATTTCATTTGCCTTTTTTAGCTGTAAAAATGAGCAAAAAGAGGAGTCATCTAATTCGCAAGTGGAAGAGGTTGCGATACATTATCAGTCTTTTGGAGATGAAATTACAGATGAAGGTGTATTGACAAAGACTGAAATGATTGAAAAATACAACGCTTTAAAACCTGGAGATACTATAAATGTGAAATTTACTACAACTGTAAAAGATGTATGCCAGAAAAAAGGCTGTTGGATGAACCTTGATTTAGGTAATGATGAAGCTATGGTTCGTTTTAAAGATTATGGTTTTTTCATGCCGAAAGATATTGCAGGACAAGAAATTATTGTTAACGGAAAAGCCTATATAGAGGAGATGAGTATTGAAGATCAGCGTCACTACGCAGAAGATGGTGGAAAATCAAAAGAAGAAATAGCAGCGATTACCGAAGTAAAAAGAACACTAGCTTTTGAAGCTGATGGTGTGCTTATTTCAAAAGTAGAAAAGGAATAGTATTTTGAAACGTTCAATTCTTAAAACAGGCGATGGCTCATACACTTTGCATATAGCAGAATGGAATGAACAATACCATTCCAAGCACGGGGCGATAGCCGAAGCTCTTCACGTTTTTATAAAAGAAGGGCTTTTTTATTGGACTGACAATAATTCATCTAAAGATATTTCTATATTAGAGATTGGTTTTGGCACAGGGTTAAATGCATTTCTCACTTTATTAGAAACAGAAACGCACAATTTCAATATTACATACACTGGCGTTGAAGCTTATCCTTTAGAAGTTTCTGAAATTGAAACCTTAAATTACCCAGAACTATTAAATACTTCAGAAGAAGGGTTTTTAACACTGCACAATACTCCTTGGGAAGAAAAATCATCGATTTCAGATAATTTTCACCTTCTGAAAAATAAAATGTACTTCTCAGAAATTACGCTTGATAGTAGCATAGACTTAATTTATTTCGACGCTTTTGGAATCCGTGTGCAAGCAGATTTATGGACTGAAGAAATTTTTCAATTAATGTACAATGCTTTAAAACCCAACGGAGTATTAGTTACTTATGCCGCAAACGGAAATGCCCGTCGTGCAATGCAAGCTGTTGGCTTTTCTGTTGAACGAATTCCTGGTCCTCCAGGAAAAAAAGAAATGATGAGAGCGACAAAATTGGAACTTTAAAAGTTAGAAAATCCTTAATCTGCTTTTTTGTTTTCCTCATTAAAAAGTAGTTGATAAACTTCAATTAATTAGATTGCGATGCATATTTCACAATCTTCCGTTAAGACACTTTGTAGTTCCTTTTTGAATTTATAAATTTAAAATTATGAAGAAGAAAGTGTTGATAACTGGAGCTACAGGACTTGTGGGAAGTGAATTGGTAAAACAATGTCACAATGATGGGATCGCTGTTCATTATCTTACCACAAGTAAAGAAAAAATTGAAAATACCGAAAACTATAAAGGGTTTTATTGGAACCCGAAAAAAGGTGAAATAGACACTAAAGTTTTTGAAAATGTTACTGCTATAATAAATTTGGCAGGAGCATCTATTGCAAAAAGGTGGACAGATAGTTATAAAAAAACTATTATCGACAGTAGGGTAATGTCAATTAACTTACTTTATGATACGCTTCAAAAGATCGATCACAATATAGTCCACTTTATTTCCGCTAGTGGAATAAATATCTACCCCAATTCCAAAACAAAACTTTACACTGAAGAAGATAAAGTAACCGATGACTCATTTTTAGCAAATGTGGTCTCTTCTTGGGAAGCTGCTACAGCAAAATTTAAAAATGCCGGGATGGAGGTTACCAAAGTTCGTACGGGGATGGTTTTGGCAAAAGGAGCAGGTGCATTACCCCAAATAATTAAGCCTATTAAATTAGGGGTAGGCGCTCCACTAGGCAGTGGCGAGCAATGGCAGTCTTGGATACATATTGAAGATATTGCAGCAATTTATCTTTTTTTACTCAATAATCAGTTAGAAGGAAAGTTTAATGCTGTAGCTCCAAATCCCGTTCAGAATAAAAAAATGACAAGAATGATAGCTTCAAAACTTGACAGTCCTCTTTGGTTGCCAAACATACCGGCATTTGTGTTGAAATTAGTTTTAGGGGAAATGTCTGTATTAGTTTTAGAAGGGCAGCTTGTTAGTTCTAAGAAATTAGAAAAGCTAGGGTATCAATTTAAATATTATAATCTAGACAATGCGCTAGAAGATGTTTTGAAGGAATAATACGAAATAAAAAAGAGGCCAAAATGGCCTCTTTTTAGTTTATAAAATTTTTTCTGATTAAGCTTTATTAGCTACCAAAGAAACTTCTATTTTCATAATGTCGCTAATAAATTTGTCTCCTAGGTTGTCAAATATAGACTTAGAACCAAAGTTGATACCCCATTTTGTTCTGTCCAATTCAATAGCATCACTCTTTAATGTCATTTTATCTCCTTCAGTAACAACAGTTGCAGGAAACTCGATAGCGTTAGTTTTACCTTTAATAGTTAAGTTACCTTTCACTATGTTGTTTTCCATACCAGTCAACTCAAATTTTGCAGTTGGATATTTTTTAATATTGAAAAAGTCTCCTTCTTTACCTTCAACTGTTCCTTTTAAGTGAGCTTCTAAATTATCTTTGTATTCACCTTCTAAGTCTTGAACGTTGATTGTGTTCATATCTATTTCGAATTTTCCAGCTTCAACAACTCCATTGTTTAAATGGAATACACCAGAATTAAGTGAAATAGTTCCGAAGTGTTTTGTAGTAGGCTTTTCACCTTCCCACTTAATCTCAGAAGCTGCTGGGTCTACGTTGTATTCTACTGCTGCTTCAGTTGCCTCTGCTGGAGTTTCTACTGCAACTTCAGATTCTTTTTCAGCATTTTTACAAGAGAATGTTGCTGCTGCCAAAAAGGCTAGTAATGTAATTTTTAAGGTTGTAGGTTTCATAGTTTATTTTAAATGTTTAATGGAGCGCAAAAGTAATATTAATTGAATCATTATATCTTAAATTAATATTAAATTAAAAGCTGTGACATTTTGACATTTTACAACAATTGGCAGTACTTTTGCTCCCTCTTGAAAAACTGAAAGAATTCTCGCTATGAGCAAAAATGATAAAAACAAAGAAACCGAATTTCAGGAAGAAGTAGGTTTAGACGAACAAATGAATAATGAGCAGGAGATTGCTGAAGAAAACGAAACAGATCCTTTAGCTGAATTGCAAGATCAACTTCAAAATGAAAAAGATCGCTACTTGCGTCTTTTCGCAGAATTTGAAAATTATAAAAAGCGTACCTCTCGCGAACGCATAGAAATGTTTAAAACAGCAGGTGAAGAGGTGATAATTTCATTATTACCAGTTTTAGACGACTTTGAACGAGCGCTAAAAGAAATTGAAAAAATAGGAGACGATCACTTTAAGGGTGTAGAACTTATCAATAATAAACTGCGTGAAACTCTTCGTTCTAAAGGATTAGAGATGATGGAGGTTAAGCAGGGCGACACTTTTGATTCTGAAGCACACGAAGCAGTTACTCAGATTCCAGCTCCAGACAAAAAATTAAAAGGAAAAATAATTGATGTGGTAGAAAAGGGATACACTTTAGGTGAGAAAATTATCCGCTACCCAAAAGTGGTTATAGGACAATAATATGAAGGAAGATTATTACGAAATATTAGGAATCTCAAAAAATGCAACGACTGCCGAAATAAAAAAGGCATATCGTAAAAAGGCAATTCAATATCACCCTGATAAAAATCCTGGGGATGATGAAGCGGAAGTAATGTTTAAAAAATCTGCAGAAGCTTACGAAGTGCTTAGCGACCCCAACAAACGTTCACGTTACGACCAATTTGGTCATCAAGCCTTTGAAGGCGGTGGTGGCTTCGGAGGCGGTGGTATGAATATGGATGACATATTCAGCCAGTTTGGCGATATCTTTGGCGGCGCATTCGGTGGTGGCTTCGGAGGCGGTGGCTTCGGCGGAGGCGGCGGACGTAGAACTGTAAAAGGGAGTAACTTGCGTATTCGTGTACAACTTACCTTAGAAGAGATTGCTACCGGTGTAGAAAAGAAAATTAAAGTAAAACGCAAGAAACTAGCCCAAGGAACAACTTATAAAACTTGTCCTACTTGTAATGGACAAGGGCAAGTTACCCGTATCCAAAATACAATTCTGGGGCGGATGCAAACTTCAGCTCCTTGTAATGCTTGTGGAGGATTAGGGCAAATTGTAGATTCAAAGCCTGCAAATGCAGATGCTGACGGAATGTTAGCGACTGAGGAAACAGTTTCAATTAAAATTCCAGCTGGTGTTGTAGATGGAATGCAGTTAAAGGTTTCCGGAAAAGGAAACGATGCTCCGGGAAATGGAGTTCCTGGCGATCTATTGGTGGCTATTGAAGAAAAACCGCATCCAAGTTTACAACGTGAAGGCGACAACTTACATTTCGATTTATATATAAGTTTTTCTGATGCAGCTTTAGGAACTTCCAAAGAAATAGAAACTGTAACAGGAAAAGTTAGAATTAAAGTTGAAGCGGGTACACAAAGTGGAAAAATATTAAGACTCCGCAGTAAAGGTATACCAAGTATAAATGGTTACGGTACTGGTGATTTGCTAGTTCACGTTAATGTTTGGACACCAAAATCTCTTTCGAAAGAGCAAAGAGAATTTTTTGAAAAAATGGCCAACGATCAACATTTTGAACCAAACCCAGAAAAGGAAGACAAGTCATTTTTTGAAAAAGTTAAAGACATGTTTTCTTAAACAAACGTTAAATTAAAATAATTTGTATATATTTGAATTGTCGCTTCGTCTAAGAGGCGGCAATTTTTCTTTTTCATAGCAATTTTTTTCCCACCCAAAAGCTTAGGTTTTTGGGTGGGTTTTGCATTTATAGCATTTTTGTCTTTTAGATAACTATATCAATTAGTCTACAAATATTGTTATTATACTAGAGTCTAAAAATTTCTTAAAAGTTAACTGTAAAAAGTGCTGTTAGGCTCTCAAATCAATATATTTACATCTTACAAATAAATTTTATGGAAAAACTTTTAGTAGTTAATAATGTATCCAAAAACTACGGAGATTACAAGGCGCTTAACGATGTTTCTATAGCGGTGGAAAAAGGAAGTATCTTTGGGCTGTTAGGGCCAAATGGTGCTGGAAAAACAACTTTAATTCGAATCATCAATCAAATTACAATGCCAGATACTGGTTCGGTAATATTAGATGGTGAACCACTTAAACCAGATCATATAAGATATATAGGATATTTGCCTGAAGAACGAGGTTTGTATAAAACCATGAAAGTAGGGGAGCAAGCATTGTATTTGGCTCAATTAAAAGGACTTTCAAAACGAGAAGCTAAGGAAAGATTAAAATATTGGTTTAATAGACTGGATATCGGGGATTGGTGGGATAAAAAAATCCAAGAACTTTCAAAAGGAATGGCACAAAAAATTCAATTTGTGGTTACCGTTCTACACAACCCAAAATTATTGATATTTGATGAGCCTTTTAGTGGTTTTGATCCTATTAACGCCAATTTAATTAAAGATGAAATATTAAAATTACGCGATGATGGAGCAACTGTTATTTTTTCTACACACCGAATGGAATCGGTAGAAGAAATGTGCGATCATATTGCGTTAATTAATAAATCCAATAAAATTCTAGATGGGAAGCTAGTGGATATTAAAAGACAATACAAAAACAACATTTTTGAAATTGGACTAATAACTCCTAATCACACAGCAACAACTGCTTCCTTAAAAGAGAAGTTTGAAATTTTCCCTACAACATTCAAAAGTATAAACGAGGAACTTAAATACAAAGTGAAGTTGCCAGCCTCGGTATCTACTAATGAGTTTGTGAACTATCTTACGTCTCAAGGACAATTAACTCACTTTGTTGAAGTAATTCCATCAGCGAGCGACATTTTTATTGAAACCATCCAAAACAACTAATTATAGATGAATCATCTTCCATTAATTATAAAAAGAGAATACCTTACCAAGGTCCGCAACAAGTCGTTTGTTATTATGACTTTTTTGAGTCCCATTATATTCGTTGGGATTTTTGCATTAGTTGCTTATTTATCTAATTTAAATAATGACACAGTTCGCAAGATTTCAGTTTTGGACGAGAGCGGATTGTTCTTAACTGAATTTAAAAGTACAGCACAAACGCATTATAAATTACTGCCAAATATTTCATTAGATGAAGCTAAAAAAGGTGCTCAAACCGATGAAACTTATGGGCTTTTATACATTCCCGATTCAGAAAGTCTAGAATCTATTTCAAAAGGGATTACATTTTTTTCTGAAGAATCACCGTCGCTTCCTTTAATGAATAGTATTAATAAAATGCTTGAAAGTAAAGTGAATACGCTGAAGTTAAAAGAAGCCGGAATGGATTCTGATATTATAAAAAACCTTCGTATTAACATTAATGCTAATCAAGAAACTTTTAAAGGCGAGGAAACGTCAAAACTAGGCTCAGGCTTAAAACTAATCTTCGGTGGAGCGGCAGGTTATCTGCTGTTTATGTTTATCATAATTTATGGTAATATGATAATGCGAAGTGTTATTGAAGAAAAAACGAGTAGGGTCATTGAAGTGATAATTTCATCGGTAAAACCTCGTTTATTATTGTTAGGAAAGATATTTGGAACCACGCTTGCCGGTATTACCCAATTTTTAATTTGGGTAATTTTAATATTGGTATTAATGACGGTAGTGACATCAATTTTCGGAATAGACCCTTCAGCTGGCTCACCCTCTCAACAAGCAATTGAAAGTACTATAGACGGAGGGACTCAGCAGGTTTTAAACGATATTTTAATAGAAATTAATAATTTGCCAATTACAAACCTTATTATAATGTTTGTTCTATTTTTTGTTGGAGGTTACTTATTGTATGCTTCATTATATGCCGCTGTGGGAGCTGCTGTTGATAGCGAAACCGATACCCAACAATTTATGATGCCTATTTTAATGCCCCTTATTTTAGCAGTTTACGTAGGTTTCTTTACAGTGATAGATAATCCACATGGTACAGTATCACAAGTTTTTTCTTATATTCCTTTTACATCTCCCGTAGTGATGCTTATGCGTATACCTTTTGGTGTACCAATCTGGCAACAAGTTCTATCAGTATTAATTTTATTTGGTACTTTCATAGGGATGGTTTGGTTTGCTGCAAAAATATATCGTGTAGGAATTTTGATGTATGGGAAGAAGCCGTCGTATAAAGAAATTTTTAAATGGCTTAAGTATTAATAGATGTGAATAATAAAGTAACTAAAATAGAAGCAGTAGTTAAAGAAGATATTCTAGGTACAATAAAGAGATTTTTGGATCTAGGGTTCTACTTTGGTGAAGGTGATAACCAAGTGGGAGTCACCATTGGATTATTGTTATTACTTATAGTTTCTTACATTATAACTCATTTCGCTTTAAAAATTACACGTTCGCTTATTACTAGGCAAATGGACTCAACTGATAAGCAAAAATTTATCAGCTTGTTTAAATATATTAAAGCAGCCGTTTATATAATTGTTTTTTTTACGGTTTTAAGTTTAGCAAATTTTAATATAACTCCTATACTCGCTGCTTCTGCTGCTTTATTAGTTGGTTTAGGGTTAGCTTTAAAAGAACTTTTTCAAGATATAATTGGAGGAATTTATATCATTATGGATAAGTCGCTTTTAATTGGCGACATTATAAAAATTGAAGATAAGGTTTGTAGGATTATAGAAATAAAACTTCGTAGTACCAGAGCAATAACACGTGATGATAAAATATTAATTATTCCTAATCACAAGTTTTTAATTAATACTTTTAAGAATTACACTCAAAATCATACAACAACGCGGGAGTTTATTAAAGTGAGAATTCCTTTCGGAAGCGATACAAGGTTAGTAGAGCGCATTTTAATTGAAACAGTGTCTACTCAAAAAGGAGTACTAAAGAATCCAAAACCATTTGTTTTCTTTAATGAGTTTGGGGAATGGGCTCTTGAGTTTGGTGTATATTTCTTTATTAACGACAGTTTTTCCGAGCCAAAAATAAAAAGTGAATTACGATTTAAAATCGACGCTAAGCTCAGAGAAAATAAAATTGCAATACCCTACCCCCAAAGTGACATACATATGTTCGCAAGAACAACAAGTAATAATAAAGATTTAAAGATTTCTTCAGAAGAATAAAACATTTATGAACTATAGGCTCAATTTGTTAATTGTCTTTATCGAATTAATCGGTTTGGGAGTGAATGCTCAAACTACCGATTTGGCTAGAGTTGAGTTTTTGAATGTACCACTATCAAAATCCGATAATTCCATTCAGAGATATAGAATTTTGATGCAATCTCCAATTCCTTTGAAAAAGGGTAGAAGTGATTTTTTTGTTGTTGGTGCAGAGTATCGTTATCTTGATGTAAATATTAAAGATGATAATGATAAACTTGCATTTGGATCACATCAGGTTAGTTCTATAAAACGTATATCTCTTTACTTGGGGTATACATGGAAATATAGTGATGAATGGCGCCTAGGAATGAAGGTTGGGGCTAAAGTTCAGAGTGATCTTGAAAGTAGTTTAATAGCAGATGATTTTACGTATGAAGTTGGAGTTTACGCTATTAATGATAAAAGAAAAAATGTACCAAAGGGTAAAAATCCATATAGATTAATTGCTGGACTTACTTACTCTACCACACCAGGAAGATGGTTGCCATTGCCAATTTTGAATTATTATGAAGAATTTCATCCTAATTGGACTTTTACAATCGGTGTGCCTAAAACAAATATCAGGCATTATTTAAATGATAATCATAAAGATGCAATTCAGGCGTTTGCAACTTTAGATAACGATTATGCCAATTTACAACAAAATTTTGTGCCCATTTCTATACAAAGTTCAGGAACAAAAGTTGCAGAAAGTATTCAAACAACTATAGTTTTAACAGGATTGGGTTACGAACATTTTTTTACAGATCACTTAGTGTTTTATGCATATGCCGCGCATTCGGTTTATAACAATTTTAGACTGGAAGATGGTGATGGAGATAAGATATATCAGATAAATTCAAGAAAATCGCCTTATTTTAGGGCAGGAATAAAATTTAAATATTAAAAATGTCAAGAATACTCATTATAGAAGACGAAGCAGCAATCAGAAGAGTTTTAGTTAAAATTCTTACTGAAGAGAATAAAGATTATGAAGTTTTTGAAGCTGAAGACGGTCTTGCGGGAATGGAGATTATTAAAAAAGAAGATTTTGATCTTGTGCTGTGTGATATTAAAATGCCAAAAATGGATGGTGTTGAGGTTTTAGAAGCTGTAAAAAAGATAAAGCCCGAAATACCAATGGTAATGATTTCTGGACACGGTGATCTTGATACAGCTGTTAACACCATGCGATTAGGAGCTTTCGATTATATTTCAAAACCACCAGATTTAAACCGTTTACTAAATACTGTACGAATAGCTCTTGATCGAAAAGAATTAGTAGTTGAAAATACTCGTCTTAAAAAGAAGGTATCTAAAAACTATCAGATGATTGGGGATTCTCCAGAAATAGAGAAAATAAAAGATATGATTGAAAAGGTGGCTCCAACGGAAGCCCGCGTTTTAATCACAGGACCAAACGGAACAGGAAAAGAACTTGTAGCACATTGGCTTCATCAAAAAAGCGACAGAAGTAAGGGGCCAATGATAGAAGTAAACTGTGCTGCCATTCCAAGTGAATTGATAGAAAGTGAGCTTTTCGGTCACGTTAAAGGTGCTTTCACGTCTGCAAATAAAGATCGAGCTGGAAAATTTGAAGCCGCTAATAAGGGAACTATTTTCCTCGATGAAGTTGGAGATATGAGTCTATCTGCCCAAGCTAAAGTGCTAAGAGCTTTACAAGAAAATAAAGTTCAAAGAGTAGGAAGTGATAAAGACATAAAAGTAGATGTTCGTGTTATTGCTGCTACCAATAAAGACTTAAAAAAAGAAATAGCAGAAGGCAATTTCCGTGAAGATTTATATCACAGATTAGCGGTTATTTTAATAAAAGTTCCTTCTTTAAACAATAGAAGAGACGATATTCCATTATTAGTTGAGTATTTTTCAGAAAAAATATCAACAGATCACGGAACGGCTAAAAAGAAATTTTCTAAAAAAGCTATTGAACTATTACAAGATTTTGATTGGACAGGGAATATTCGTGAGTTGCGAAATGTTGTAGAGCGCTTGATTATCCTTGGTGGTAAAGAAATAAGCGAAGAGGATGTAAAGTTATTTGCTAGTAAATAAGATGTGCTAACAGCGGAATTCAAATAGTAATTGTAGAGGGGTTGACATTCTTCTCTTTAAAAATATTAAATATGAAAGACATAAAAATCGAAGACTTTAAGGTTTCTGAAAGTATAATTATAAAAGACACAAAAACAAAAGTAGATTTAGATGCTTCAGAAAAGAAGTTAAAGAAAGCATTGAAAAAAACTCGAAAGAAACTTGGAGATCTTCAAGATACACTTTATGCTCACGGGAAATATGGTGTTTTAGTGTGTATTCAAGGAATGGATACAGCAGGAAAAGACAGTTTAATACGTGAAGTTTTTAAAGATTTCAATGCTCGTGGAGTAGTAGTTCATAGCTTCAAGACACCTACGTCTTTAGAGAAACGCCACAATTATTTATGGCGTCATTATATAGCGCTACCTGAACGTGGAAAGTTTGGTGTATTTAATCGTACCCACTACGAAAACGTCTTGGTTACACGTGTACATCCAGAATATATTCTAGGTGAAAATTTACCAGATGTAAATAGCTTGGATGACATCACCGATGAATTTTGGGACAAACGTTTTCAGCAAATAAATAATTTTGAAAAAACCATTCAGGAAAATGGCACTATTATTTTCAAATTCTTTTTAAATCTTTCAAAAGAGGAACAAAAATATCGCCTATTGCGTCGTTTAAACAAACCAAATAAAAACTGGAAGTTTTCTCCAGGTGATTTAGATGAGCGCGAACTTTGGAGTGAATACCAAAAATATTACGAAGAAGCGATTAACCGTACTTCAAAACCTAAAGCACCTTGGTATATAATTCCTTCAGATGATAAAAAAGCTGCACGGTATATTGTGGCAGAAATAATGCTTCAAGAATTACAAAAATACACTGATATTAAAGAGCCTGAATTGGATGATGATATAAAATCGAAAATTTCAGAATATCGTGATAGGCTTAAAAATGACTAATACTCTCAACAAAATACAATGAAAATAAAACTTTTCCCCACTATAATTTTTACATTTCTTTTTTCATTTTTAGCAATTTCACAAAATCCTACTAAGGATTCAATTATGTTGAAGAAGCTGTATAATACAGCTTTAACCGATGGAAAAGCTTATGAATGGTTAGATTACTTATCCAACGAAATTGGTGGAAGACTTTCTGGTTCAGTTGAAGCGGAATACGCTGTAAAATACACCGAAGCTCAACTTAACGAGCTTGGTTTAGACAAAGTTTGGCTACAGCCTGTAATGGTCCCAAAATGGACGCGCGGTTTTAAAGAATACGCATATATCGAAGGAAGTTCAGGTATTAAAACTGTAACACATATTAGCGCTTTAGGTGGTTCCATACCCACACCAAATCTAGGTTTAAAAGCTGAAGTGATTGAAGTTCATAGCTTCGACGAATTGGCAGCATTAGGAAAAGAAAAGATTGAAGGGAAAATTGTATTTTTTAATAGGCCAATGAATCCCGAATTTATCCATACGGGTTATGCTTATGGTGGAGCATCAGATCAACGCTTTTCTGGAGCCGAACACGCGGCAAAATTCGGAGCTGTAGGTGTAATTGTTCGTTCCCTTTCACATAAAATGGACGATGCACCTCACACTGGTGCTATGAGCTATGGAAGTACCCCAGAATCTAAATATATTCCAGCGGCTGCCATTAGTACAAACGGAGCAGAATTACTTAGCAGCTTATTAAAACTTGACCCAAATTTGAAATTCTATTTTAAACAAAACTGTAAAATTTGGGACGATGTTTTGTCGTACAATGTAATAGGTGAAATTAAAGGTAGTGTTTACCCAGATCGATATATGGTTGTAGGCGGTCATTTAGATAGTTGGGATAATGGCGATGGCTCACACGATGATGGGGCAGGAGTAACGCAAAGTATGGAGGTTTTACGCCTATTTAAAAAGCTTAACTACAAACCAAAACACACCATTCGCGTTGTGTTGTTTATGAATGAAGAAAACGGCTTGCGCGGCGGAAGAAAATATGCTGAGGAAATTAAAAGTAAAAATGAAAAACACGTTTTTGCCTTAGAAAGTGATAGCGGTGGGTTTACACCAAGAGGTTTTTCTCTTGAAACTGATGCGGCTAATGTTGCACAAATTCGCTCTTGGGCACCTTTATTTGAGCCCTATTTTATTCATTTATTTACCGAAGGTTATAGTGGTGCAGATATTCGCCCAATGAAAGGAAATATTGATGTACTTGCTGGGCTACAGCCAGACTCGCAAAGATATTTCGATATTCACCATTCCGAAAATGACACTTTCGATAAAATTAATAAGCGGGAGCTGGAACTCGGTGCTGCAACTATGGCAAGCTTGATGTATCTAATGGATACTTACGGAGCTAAATAAACTTAATTTTGTTGGGTATTGACGATTAAAAAAAAAAGCTACCACCAAACCACAAAGAAACGCTCCATTGTATGGGGCGTTTTTTTATAAATTAAGGGTGACCTTTTATTTTGAATCTGTTCATTTATCAGGGTTTCAATTTCCGAAAAAGTATACCATTCTTCAATAGTTTCAATTGGTAAAAGCCATTCTTTTTTTGCCGGGATGGCGTACTTGGCAATTTTATCCTCCTTATTGAAATCCTGGTGCTTTATCCAATATCCTACAATACAGTTAGTGAAACTTTTTGGGAATGAGTCACTGCTAATTTCCTTGGGGAGAAATAGAAATGCTTTTATGCATAATTTCTGCGAAGTAGGAAATTCAACATTTAGGGCTTCTAAATTTTGAATGGTTTCAGGGTTATGAAGTAAAGGGAATTGCTTAAGCCTTACCTTTTCCAGTTTGTCGTAAAGAGTATCTTTTCTATTCGGACCAATCCATTTTTCTTCCTCTGTAGTGCTATAGTTTTTATCGTATAAATAGAACTTGCAGGCTAACTCTATATGGCTGACTTCCTTAGTAATTAAATCCTTAACAATATAATCTATTTCTCCTAAAGTTTCTTTTTGATTATTGACAGTCTTCGATGCATGAATTTGAAGGTTTGCAAGTAGCAATTCATGCTTTTCAGACATCCTTAAAATTGCTTTAAAACAAGCTTCCGCTTGCATACCGAGAACTAGATTTGATGGGAAAATGAATTTACTATCAGATACTTTTTCCGCTAAAAAATCAAAATTAGAAAAAGGATACTGTTCCGTGGTAATTTTTAAAACGGGAGCTTTAAGGAATGAGTTTAAAATATTTGGCACTTTTGGATTCAAAAGATAAACGAATTTTAAAAAAGAAATTTATTTAAAGGTCCAAGCAACAAAGCGACTGTGTTTATTGCCTTGCTCCATCTCAATAATTTTCACTTCAGTTGGTTTCGTTTTATTGATGGCGCGTTTTATGTTTTTAAGGTTTTCTTTTTGTGAAACAATAGAGGTAAAGTAATGTACTTGATCTTTAAACTGAACACTTTCTTCAGCCATTTTTTTAATGAAGGCTTCTTCGCCTCCTCTGTACCAAAGTTCATTGCTTAAACCGCCAAAATTTTGAGTTTTATTCTCCCTGAGCTTTAAATTTTTAAATTTTCTTAAGTTGCTCTTTTCGGCATCAGTTCGGTTTTTAAAAAAAGGTGGGTTACAAACTACAACATCAAAAGTGTCGGTAGGCAAAATTATATGTTTTAAAATATTGCTTTTGAACTGTTGGTGTCGAAGTTCAATGCTTTTTAAAGCTTCGTTTTTATCAATTATTTCCTGTGCATTACTTAAAGAATCTGTATTTACTTCGCTGGCTGTACATTTCCAATTAAAATGAGTACTTGCCAGAATAGGATAAACAAGGTTTGCTCCAGTACCAATATCTAATAAATGGATGTCTTTCTCTGAAACTAAATCTGAAACATGCAATAGGTAGTCTAATCTCCCAGGAACTGGAGGACAGAGATTATTTTCAGGAATATTCCAATAGTTTACACCAAAATGCTCCTTAAGTAGAGCAGTGTTTAGTGCTTTTACAGCTTGGCTGTCGGCAAATTTTATTGTTTGATTTCCGTATTCATTTACAAATACGTAAGACTTTAATGGGGGATGTTTTGCTATAAGATTATTGAAATTATAATCTTTATTGAATGGGTTTTTTGGATGCACGAGTAGTTGTTTAGAACTGTAAAGATACTACAATCTTCACTGTTCTCTCTTTACTTAGCTTCTTGCTCAATATTTTCACGGATCCCTGCTTTTTCCTTAGCCTCTTCACTTGCTATAATGGCATTTTTTACTGCGCTGAAGGTTATATCTTTTACTTCAGCATACGAAATGTTATAGCTGCGTTTAATATTTCGAAATTCCTCAGGGAAAGGTTTTAACAGCGTATCGTAATAGTTATCTAGTTGTTTATCGGTTGGCAAAACATACTCCAGTCTTAATTGAAATCTTCTTAACAAAGCTGAATCAATCACCTTAGGATGGTTTGTTGCAGCGATTAACATGGTTTCATTAGGCATTTCATCAATAAGCTGAATAACAGTGTTTACAAGACGTTTCATTTCTGAAGAATCTTTGTCGTCGTGATCTCGAAGTTTTCCGATGGAATCAAATTCATCTAAAAACAACACCGCCTTTTCGCGCATAGCTTTTTTAAAAACATCTGTAATGTTTTTGGCGGTTTCGCCCAATCGGGAAGAGACCACAGTTCCAAGATTTAAGATAATTATTTTTTTGTTTAAAGCTTGTGCAATGGCTTTAGCAGTAGTTGTTTTGCCACAACCTGTATGGCCAAAAAGAAATATTTTATTATCAATAGGAAGTTTATACTTGCTTAAAATCTCCAAATGCTTAAATTCTTTTAATAACTGGGATAAAGCATTTTTGTTAAAATCACTCAAATGGATTTCATCTAATCCAATAGTAGTTTCATTTGAGTTGAGAATATAGTCTGATATAGCCATTTGCCTCTTTATTTGAGAATGCAAAAATAGCGAAGGTTTTGAAATGAACGTCAGGTTGCAAAGAAGTAATTTCTACTTCTTTATGACACTCTCATATTTTTCAATCCATTGCTCAACTGTTATTTTTGAGCTAAGCTCACCTAGGAGTTTAAATGGAATGTTTTTAAAGTTTTTAAATCGAACACAACTTTTGCCCATATCAAGTTTTCCTGTGGCGTGATTAGGATACTCATTAACAAACCAATCTGAAAGTTCAGGATCTGTATAAATTCCAGAATGGTAAAATGCAATATGATTTTTTTGAGAAGCAATACTTAAAAACGGTAGGGCATCGGTCGGTTTACAATGATAGCCGTCTGGATAAATACTGTGGGGAACCACATAGCTAATCATTCCGTATTGCATATTTTCTTCAAAACCTTTAGGGAGATTAGACTTTACCGCTTCTCTTAGTTTTTTCATTACTTCCTGTCGATCTTCAGGAAGTTCAGAAATATATTGGTCTGCTGTGGTAGCTTTAGATTGCATAATGCGAGTTTTGATTCTGTTGGGCTAAAATTAAAGTTTTTACAGAAGAATCGTGGGTGATTCGGATATATTCTTTAATTAATTAAAAGAACTATTCTCGATTTATTACTTTAAAACCGAACTTATAACTGACTAAAAGAAACAAAAATGCCACTACAGTTCCTGCAGTGCCATAATATGCGTCTATAATATCTGGAGTATTTAAAACATTTATAAAAAGTTCGAATGTAAAATTGCTTGCTAATATTACGATTCCTAAGCCTACTATATATTTAAATCTTACACCTGCCATAATCCAGAAATATCCAATCCCTGAGTACAGTATATAGCTTAAACAGAAATTTGAAATATGAGAATAGAAATCGGGTAGAAAATTATTGATGTTTTGTATTCTAATCCATTCACTTTTTCTACCTTGATATAAAGCAAAAACAACTGCTAAAAGTATTAGAAAGCTTATTGCTGTTGTGAACTTTGGGAGCTGTTTCATTTGCACTGCTTTTACGTCTAATTTATAAAATCATTTTCATCTTCAATTTCAACTTCAATTTCAACTTCAATTTCAACTTCAATTTCGTTCTTAAATCCTACTGATACCCCGCTGCCTGCAACTTAAACAACTCCGAGTACAATTTAGGGTTAGCCATCAAATCTTGGTGAGTGCCCAGCTCTAATACTTGTCCGTTTTGCAACACCAGAATTCGGTCTGCCATACGTACCGTGCTAAAACGATGGCTGATAATAATACTAGTTTTTCCTTTGGTAAGTGCGATAAATCGTTCAAAAACATCGTATTCTGCTTGTGCATCAAGAGCGCTGGTAGGTTCATCTAGTACCATAATATCGGCGTCTTTCATGTAGGCACGAGCGAGGGCTACTTTTTGCCATTGTCCACCGCTTAGTTCTTGCCCTTGGTAGAAACGCCTTCCAAGACGTTGTTCTAGACCGTCTTCCATTTCGCTTACCACTTGTTCGGCTAAACTTTTACTGGCCGCGTAACCTATGGTTTCATCATTATCGATTTCGGAAATGTTGCCTACAGCAATGTTTTCACGGAGGGTAAATTCATATTTAAAAAAGTCTTGGAAAATCACGCCAAAACGTTTTCGGTAATCGTCAACATCAAACTTATTGATGTTTATTCCATCTAGTAAAATTTCACCTTGAGTAGGTTCGTAAAAACGTAGGAAGAGCTTTATAAGTGTGGTTTTACCAGCTCCATTTTGTCCTACAAAAGCCATTTTTTCTCCTGCTTTCATTGTAAAAGTAACACCTTTTAAAACTTCAGTTTTACTACCGGGATAAGCAAAATGTAAATCGTTTATTTGAAAACCTTGTGTTATGGTTTCGGGAATAGGTGTTTTCGCTTCGGAAGTTCGTTCGATTTTTAAATCTAAGAAATCGAAATAATCCTGAAGGTATAACGCACTTTCCGAAATACGAGTAAATCGAGAGAAAAAGCCTTGTAGATTGTTCCGTAATCTATTGAATGATCCCGAAAGGAAAGTAAGTTCTCCGATGGAAATAGCTCCAGTAAGCACTCTTAAAATAATATAAACATATGCGCCATAATAACTCAAAATTCCCAAAATGTTAAACAACGAACCATATAAACTTTGTTTTAACGAAAGATTTTTATTGAGGTGATAATATTCATTGGAAAGATTTTTAAATCGCTCAGCAATAAAATCGGTAAGTCCAAAAAGTTTAACTTCCTTAGCGGTTTGGTTATTAGCTCCAATATAGCGCAAATAGTCTAATTCTCTTCTTTCTGCAGTCCAACTTCTCGCAAGTGAATAGCGGGTACTGCTAAATTTGGCTTCATTAATAAAAGAAGGGATAATACTAAGTATAAGTATTAAAATTAAAATAGGTTCAAAATATACCAATCCTGCTATTAATGAAAATATAGAGATAACGCTTTCAGCCTGTCCTAAAGCGTTACTCATTAATTCAACTCTACTGTTGGTTTGGGTTCTAGCACGTTCTAGTTTGTCGTAAAACTCAGGATCTTCTAGTTGGGCAATAGTCAGTTCGGCAGTTTTTCTGATTATCTTTTCGGAAGAGTCATTGGAGTAGAGGTCTCCTAAAAGTCCATCGGTTAGATTTATCAACCTGCCCAACAAATCTGAAAGGACTACCACAGAAAATTCAACAAGCACCAAATTCCATAATTGAGAAAAATCTTTATCCTCTAACGAAACTTGAAGTATAATTTCATCAATAATCATTTTACCTACCCAAAGAATTACAACAGGAGTAAAAGCATTGATTAACCTACTGATGATATTAAGTAAGAAAAGTTTCGGACTACTTTTAAATATTTCTCTAAAAAATCTAGGAATCGTTTTTAGCGCTTTAAAGGAGTCTTTAACGCTAGTTTTTTCTTTCTTATCGGTTATAGATTTTGGGATACGTCTGGCCATTTCTTTTTAATTCTGAATTATGAAGTATGAATTCATAATTTTTAAAATACAAAGCTATTCTAAATTAGACAACTACTATCTTTGCGCAAAATTTAAATTTTGGCACTTTCAGATTATACTCGCGAATTCAAATACAACACCAAACTGGCAACCCCAGTTATTTTGGGTATGCTGGGACATCAGGTGGTGGCCTTGGTAGATAATATTATGGTGGGGCAGTTGGGGAGTGCCGAACTTGCTGCTGTTTCACTTGGGAATAGTTTTATGTTTGTAGCAATGTCCTTAGGTATTGGGTTTTCTACAGCTATAACGCCATTGGTTGCTGAAGCTGATGGAGAAGGAAATAGAGAGAAAGGGAAATCTTCGTTTAAGCACGGACTGTTTTTGTGTATTGCTTTGGGGATTGCCTTATTTGCCTTAGTGATGTTCTCAAAACCTTTGATGTATATGATGAAACAACCCCCAGAGGTGGTGGACTTAGCTATGCCGTATCTTACTTTGGTTGCAGCATCATTGGTTCCAATGATTATATTTCAAGCATTTAAACAGTTTAGTGATGGAATGTCGATGACACGACTGCCTATGTATGCTACAATTATAGCAAACTTGGTAAACATTTTACTAAACTATATGTTCATTTTTGGAAAGTTTGGTGCACCAGAGCTAGGTGTTGTTGGTGCTGCAATTGGCACTTTGGCATCGCGTGTTGTGTTGGTAGGTTCTTTATGGTATTTGCTAAGTCGAAAAGAAAAGTCGCGCTTCTTTGTTACCGAAATTAAGATTTTCACCCTTAGTAAAGCAATGCTTAAAAAACTTTTAAACCTTGGTTTTCCTTCGGCTATGCAAATGTTTTTTGAGGTAGGGATTTTTACTTCTGCTGTTTGGCTTTCGGGAATATTGGGTAAGAATCCACAGGCTGCCAATCAGATAGCACTAAATCTTTCATCTATGACCTTTATGGTAGCAATGGGATTTAGTGTAGCTGCAATGATACGAGTGGGTAATCAAAAAGGTTTAAAAAACTATGTTGAGTTACGTCGTGTAGCCATTTCTATTTTCTTATTGACTTCTATTTTATCGCTGGTGTTTGTAGCTGGGTTTATCATTTTTAATGGTGAATTACCAAAAATATTCCTTGATTATGATAATTTAGCACAATTTGCCGATAACAATGAAGTAGTAATATTAGCTTCACAGTTATTGATAATTGCTGCTATATTCCAATTTACTGATGCGTTACAAGTGGTTGCTCTAGGGGCATTACGTGGAATGCAAGATGTGAAAATTCCTACAGTATTAACCTTTATATCTTATTGGATTATTGGATTCCCAGTTTCGTATTACTTAAGTATGCACACTTCATTAGAAAGTATGGGAATTTGGATAGGATTACTGGCCGGTCTAAGTGCGAGCGGAATTATGTTATTCATCAGATTTAACTATCTTTCGAAGAAATTAATTAGGTTGGCTGCAAAATAATAACAGAAGGAAAATGTTTAACTGAATCCTGATTAAAAAAACTCATAACTCTAAACTTATAACTAAAAATGGATTTCCCAAAATACTTACTTGGCGACAATAGCGATTACCCTAATGCAATTTTTGTGATTCACACAGAATTTCCGCGTTTTATCATAAACCTTGAAAATGATGAAGTAGAATGGCTGGAAGATTTTGACAAGGAAGATCAAAACGAATTAGAAGCTGAAGCAGAAAACTTAATCCAAGGCGCTACCGATTTTTATGATCGTGAGATTGCCTTGTACGAAGAAGATTAATTAACTTTTACAACTACACAAATAATATTAAACTGTTATTTTATTCGTGCTGAAAGCGAATTCCTGAATTTTTACAAAAGAATTAAAAAAATGCTCGACCAATTATTAGAATACGACACCGAACTATTTTTATTTCTCAATAACCTAGGAAATACCTCTTGGGATGGGTTTTGGCGTTTTGTAACTGAAAAATGGTCATCTATTCCTTTATACGCAGTTTTACTTTATTTAATATATAAGCATTACGGATTAAAAGGAATGCTTGTAATAGTTATAAGTGTAGCTTTAATGATTACTGCAACAGATCAACTAGCTAATCTTTTTAAATACGGAATTAAACGTCCTAGACCTTGCCAGGTAGCCGAGCTTAAAGAAACTATGCGCTACGTTGCAGATGGTTGTGGAAGATATGGGTACTTTTCAGCACACGCAGCAAGTTCAATGGCAGCAGCCGTATTTCTAGGATTGAGTCTTCAAAAATGGTATAAATATTTGCCTTTTCTCCTTTTAATATGGGCAGTTATGACTGGGTACAGCCGAATTTACCTAGGTGTTCACTATCCCTTAGATGTTATTACAGGAATGGCCATTGGTGGTCTATTAGGCTGGGGCTTTTATTTGTTGCAGCTGTGGGGACAACGAAAGTTTAATACCTAAATGCTGTCAGGTTGAGCGCAGTCGAAACCTCTTTTTTACAACGAAAATTTAATTCTTAACTTTCTGTAAATCTGACAGGTTTTTAAAACTTGTCAGGTTTGAAATATTTATTTTTTCGATACAATAAACAAATCTCTATACAATCTGTTTTTGTGAGTGCGGCTGTCAGAATCTTTTGGATTCATATCGTATCGCTTTACAAGTTCTTTGTGGTAATCGACAAAAGTATTATTGAAATTCTCTAGATTGTTTTCAGAAACCATAACACCAAACTTGCTTTCTTCTGGAATCATAACATTATCATCTTCTTTTAAAATCGTCATCTTTTCACCGTAATCCCAAATAAGTTCTGGAGTCATATCAGAAAACTCATAAATACGTAACCCTTCAGTTTTGCCAAAAGTATATAATTCTGAAAATGATTTGTATTCAGGATTGTTTGTAATAGCATTACTTAGTGGTAGTCCAAACCAAATAACTGCAACAATAAATGCAATTGTTAAATAAAATACATTTGATATTTTTCTTCTGAAAAGGTTTCGGAACATAAAAACTCCAATTATCACAAGAGTTATTGAAAGGAGCACAAACCAAAGCCAATTTCCTTCGAGACCATCTTCCAAAAACAGATATCCGCCAATTGGAAAAATTATTCCTATAGAAGCGATAAGTCCGAAGTTAAAATAAACTGGAATTGTTTCTCGTTTTTCAGTTAATTCCTTAAACTTTCTGAAAAGATATTCAATATAAAATCCAGTGTTTAGTGCCATTGGAATAAGGACGGGCAATAAGTATCTCGATTTTTTTTCTGGAATTAAAGAAAGTAAGACAACTGAAATCATCGTCCAAAGAAAAGTAAAGAGATAAGCTTTTTTATTGAATACGCGATTTTTTAAATAAGGATATAGTAATGCTACAAATGCTGGGATAGTCCAAACGCCACTTTGAGTAAAAAAGCTCCAATAGTAATAAAACGGTTTTATTTCGTAACTAATCCAGTTGGTAGTTTCTTTTTTGGTGATTTCTATTGCTACAGGATCAAAAGTAAGGGTGTACCAGTGCCACCAACTAGAAATAATAGCTGCAACTACAACAAATAGCAATAAAGGAAGCCATCTTGATTTTAAATCTCTAAACCTATAAACTATCCCAAACGAAATTAGAAAAGGTAGAAGTAATGCATAAAATGAAACAGGGCCTTTGCTTAAAAATGAAAATCCAAAAAACAGTCCTGCTAAAAGTGCATTTCGATATTGGTTATTTTCTTCACGATGTCTAGTTATGTCATCAGAAAAAAAGCGAAACAACATATAAATACACAACATCATAAATCCATGAGTGTAAATATCCCATTGGCCGTCGCGTGCAGATGCCACTATATAAAATGAAGTTGCCATAACCAGCGCACTGATAAAAGAATACAGCTTTTCAGATGTAAGTTTTTGTGCAAATTTGAATGAGATTAAAACTAGAACAAGCGACATAATGGCTGCGGGAAGACGTAAAGCCCAAACTGATTTTATTCCGAAAATTGCTGCAGAAAAAGCCGTTAACCAAGTGGGCAATGGAGGTTTTTGATAGCGTGGCTCTCCGTTTATTGTGGTTAGCAACCAATTGCCGTCGGTAAGCATTTCGCGTGCCGTAATGAAGTTGCGAGCTTCCATTATATTTACAGGCAAAGAGCCTAAGTTTACAAAGAAAATGGCTGCGCAAGTAATTATAAGAAGCACTAAATAATTTCTTTCAATTTTCATTATCAACTTGTTTTTTCCAAATGAAAATATTTCGAACATAAATTACCAATCCAGCTATATGCCCAACAAATAACACAGGATCTTTTCTAAATATGGCATAGATTAAAATTAGTGAAGCTCCTATTACGCTCATTCTCCAAAATCCTACAGGAAGCTGAGATTTTCTTGTTCTTTCTGATACAAACCATTGATAAATAAATCTTAGAGTGAACAAAACCTGCGAAACAATACCAAGTAAAAGTAACCAAAACGGAATATTTTGGTTATTAAAGAGTTTATTGAGGTCGTATTGGCCGTTGTTATAAGCGAATATTACAATAAGCACCGGAAATATAATTAGAAATAGTTGCAATAACTTAGGAGATTTCTGCCATTCCCCTTGTAGTTGTAAATTTCGAATATAGATGTAATAAGTGAGCGCTTGCCCTAACATTATTGCGAAGTCGTCTCTTAGATATCCGTAAACAAAAAGTAGAAATGAAGCGAATAAACTTAGTTTCCAAAATGTGGAAGGAGTGATAATTCGCTTGCTTTTTTCGGAAAGAATCCATTGAAGTAATAGTCTTCCGCTAAAAAGAATTTGAGCTAAAAAACCAATGCTATAAATAAGCCAGCTACTCATCCTTTACTTTTAATCTCGTAATTGATGTATTTCTTTTTCATCCATAAGTACGCAAAACAATCTATTAAAGGCCCAATCAAACGATTCCATAGCCCGAATTTAGCCGTACCCGCCATTCTAGGAAAATGCTTAACAGGAACTTGGATAATTTTTCCGTTTTGTAATAAAATCATTGCAGGTAAAAAACGATGAAGCCCTTTAAACATAGGAATACGTTTGGCATAGTCTGTTTTTATAACTTTTAAAGGACATCCTGTGTCGTCCATTCCATCATGAGTAAATGTGCGGCGGATACCGTTTGCAATTTTAGACGACATGTTTTTTACAAACTTGTCTTTTCTATCGGCACGAACCCCAGTAACAAGATCGTACTCACCAATGTGTTTTAAAAGTAGGTTGAAATCTTCTGGGTCGGTTTGTAAATCACTGTCAATGTAACCCACTAACGGACTTTCAACAGTGTCAAATCCAGCTTTAATTGCTGCGCTTAACCCTCGATTATCTTTGAAAGAAATAAAATTAAAAGCATTATTCCTTTTACATATAGCTTCAATTAAAGTTTGGCTATTATCACTTGAACCATCGTTAACAAACAGTATGGATGTCTTTTTAGAAGCGATTTTGGTATATGCTAATAGTTCCTTTTCAACTCTTTCTAAGTTTTCTTCCTCGTTATAAACGGGTACAATGATTGTGAATTCGTACATGTAATAAATTGAAAAGATTTTTGCAAATGTAAGTTTTTAGTTGAGAAGTTTATAGGTTTATTAATTGATGAATATCGAGCATCGTCAAAATTTTACTTTGTTTAATGAAAGTAAAGTTGCGAAAGGTAAAAGTGTTTGTTTAAAAAGATGTTATTTTGCAAGGAAAAGAAAAGTGTACACAAGCCCTAAGAGCAATAAAATGAGATTTAAATATTGTACTTGTTGTGGTTTGGGATTTTCTTCAGTCTTGATTGAAAAATAAATAAATGAAAATACTTGTTACAGGAGCTGCCGGGTTTATAGGTTCACATACTGCAGAAAGATTGAAGGCTGTGGGTCATGATGTAATTGGGGTTGATAATTTTTCACCTTATTACAATATACAGTTAAAAGAGTTAAATGCGAAAGCCTTAGCCGAAAAACATATTGAAGTTCTAAAACTAGACCTACGGACTGATGATTTAAGCAGCAAAATTCCTGAAAACCTAGATTATATATTTCATTTTGCTGCACATCCGGGCATTTCAAATACTTCCACTTTCGAAGATTATTGCAGTAATAATATTTTGGGAACTCAACGTTTATTAGAATTTGCGGAAAGCTTATCACAAAAACCGTTTTTTGTAAATATTGCAACTTCATCGATATACGGTCTTGAAGCTACATTTCCTGAAACAACTACTGCAAAACCTGCGTCTTGGTATGGGGTTACAAAATTAGCCGCCGAGCAATTAGCTTTGGCAAAAAGCCGTGAAATGAAATTACAAGCAACTTCTCTAAGACTTTTTTCGGTATATGGACCTCGAGAAAGACCTGATAAACTATACACAAGATTAATAGATTGTGCTTTAAATAATAAACCGTTTCCTTTATTTAATGGAAGTGAAAAGCACCTTCGTAGTTTTACTTATGTGCAAGACATTGTCGACGGAATTATAAGCGTTATCGGTAAAGAAGTTATTTGTAATGGGGAGATTTTCAATTTAGGTACTGAAACAGAAAGTACAACTGCTGAAGGAATTTCAACGGTTGAAGATATTCTCAAAGAAAAAATAAATTTTGATAAGAAACCACCTCGTGCCGGGGATCAATCGAGAACTAAGGCTAATATCGATAAGGCAAGAAATCTTTTAAATTACAATCCAAAAACAGATTTACGCAAAGGCTTAGAAGCTCAAGTTGAATGGTTTAAAAAGAATTTTAAGTAAGATTATTATAGATTTAATAACTTTTCCGCAGCTTCAAAAGGGGTAGTTCTATTTTCATCGATAGCGATTAATTGCTTCTCTAATTCAATTTTAATTGAAGGTCGAGCATAAAAATTACTTTTCAGCCTGCTTTCAATAGTCTGCATAAGCCAAAACTTGTTCTGTTCTTTTCTTTTATGTTGAAAATACCCGTTTTCCTGAGTTTTTTCAAAATATTTAGAAACAACTTCCCAGACTTCCTCAATGCCTTCGTTATTCAATGCGCTAGACAAAAGAGTTTTTGGATTCCATCCACTTTCTTTGGGAGGGTAGAGGTGCAGGGCGCGGTTAAATTCATTTTTAGCCATCTTAGCAGCCTTGAGGTTTTCTCCATCAGCTTTATTAATAACTATGGAATCTGCCATTTCCATTATACCGCGTTTTATTCCTTGTAATTCATCACCTGCACCAGCAAGTTTTAACAAAAGAAAGAAATCGGTCATAGAGTGAACTGCTGTTTCACTTTGACCAACACCAACAGTTTCAATTAAAATAACATCAAACCCTGCAGCTTCACACAAAATAATTGTTTCACGCGTTTTTCTCGCTACACCACCTAAAGTGCTTCCACTTGCGGAAGGTCTAATAAAGGCATTAGGCTCTTTAACCAATTCTTCCATTCGGGTTTTATCACCTAATATACTTCCTTTGCTAATACTGCTACTAGGATCTACCGTAAGTGCTGCGACTCTTTTGCCTTTGGAAATTAATAACTTTCCAAAACTTTCAATAAAGGTGCTTTTACCAACCCCTGGAACCCCTGTAATCCCAATACGGATTGATTTATTTGCGTGGGGCAAAGACTTTTCAATTAGCGATTTAGCTAGAAGTTGGTGTTTTTTAGCCTTGCTTTCGATTATAGTAATTCCTTGGCTTAAGGCAGTTTGATTTCCATTTAAGATTCCTGAAATTAAACCATCAACATTTAATTCCTTCTTTTTTAGAGTTCGAAGTTTATTAACAACCTCCATATTCAATGTATTAGGTTGTGTAACGCCTTCTTTCTCTTTTAATGCACTTGTATTTTTAATTTTCTTAGCCACACCGTGAATTTAGGACAAATTTATGAATATGTTTTTTTAAAAACGGGTTTAACATAGTATATTGGAATTTAATATTAACAAAATTACAAAGAAATGAAAAAGTTATATGAAGCTTCATCTACAGCGGTAGGAGGAAGAAAAGGTCACGTATCATCAGAGGATAAAAAAATAGATTTAGAACTTTCAACTCCTAAGGGACTTGGAGGTGATGGTGGAAAGGGTACTAACCCAGAGCAGCTTTTTGGAAGTGCCTATGCTGCGTGCTTTGGTGGCGCACTACAGTTAGTTGCAGAAAGAGAAAATGTAAAACTTGAAGGTGATGTGAGTGTAACGGCCAATATTGAAATTGGAAAGACAAAGGAGGATAACCTTCAGTTAAAAGCAACTTTAGATTGCTACCTACCAGGAGTGGATGTTGAAACTGGTGAAAATTTAGTGAATATGGCACATGAAGTTTGTCCATATTCCAGAGCAACTCGTGATAATATTACCGTAACTTTAAATTTACTGCTGGACGAGTAATTTTAAAATTAAACAATAAAAAAAAGCCCTGTGAGTCAGGGCTTTTTTTATTACATAGCTTTGAGATTAATGACTTTGGAATCTTTCTGTTCGTTTTGATTATCTTCTTTATCACCTTCCGCAAAAGGGGATGTTTGAGTATGTTGTTTAGCTTGTTTTATGTACCATTCTAACTGATACTTGTGCTTTTCTAGTAATTTAAGAATACCATCTGGTAATTCCCTTCGTTCCAAAAGTTCGTCATATCGTTTAATATTGTTGCGATCTCGGCTAATACAAGAATTTACAATTGTTTCAGCGTGAAAATTTTCTAAAGCTTCTTTTATTTCTTGCCAAGTACGGTCTAAATTACCCTTGTTAGAATCTTCTTTTAAAGGTTCAATATCACGCGAATGAAGTTCGTTGCTAATATCATGGCTCATTCTATTTCTCTCAACCGCCATATAGTTCAAAAACCGCTTTAATTCTGTGGTTTGGGCATCTAAAGCAGCATTGTAATATAACTTTTCTGCTTCAAAACATGCCACCAATAAACGGTTAAGTTTATCAAAGTCTGCGTATTTCTGTTTCATATTTTTTCAATTTTATCAAAGTTACTATAAATAAGCGGCAATTGAAATTTTATATCTTAAATGTTTTGTAATGTTATCTTATTTTTATTATAAAAAAATTCTAGTGATTTAACGTTTATTGTGAGTATTTGTTAAGGATATTGAGAATCCCATAGTTTTGTGAGAATTTCAAGTTTATTAAAAAACAAATTATTCGACTGATTACCATATCTAAGATAATCTGTAAATGACTTTTATTAAATTGTTTATACCAAAAAAGATGCTAGCTATAGGAACCTTAATTCCTATAAGAGAGTATTTTAGGAAAAACAATAAAAAAGCCTCTTTTTAAAACTTAAAAAGAGGCTTTTTGTTAATAAAAACTAGAGGGGGAGTCTAATTACTCTTTAATTACTTTTAAATTTTCTACACTTCCATTGCTTTTTACTTCTACAAAGTAAACACCAGAGGCAAGATTTGAAAAATCTACTTGAGTATTGTTTTCGCTTATACTTACGTTAGCAACTTTCTGACCTGTTACATTGTAAACGGCAACCGAACTAATCGCTTCTTTAGTATTTAAGTTTAGAACATCTTTTACTGGATTAGGGTAGTAAGAAACTGTTGTAGTTTGTAATGTAGCAGTTCCAAGTATTAAATCGTCAAGATTTACCATCCATCCTTCGGCATTCATCGGTGGTCCATTTAACCACCCGGCAATGTACTTTCCATTAGATGATACTGAAATTGCCGTTCCTAAATAGCCGTCAGGAGTATCGACTGTTATTCCATTGTCTGCCAATACGTCTTTTAAATACAATGGTTGCTCACCCAATGTTGGGTGATAAATTATAGCATCTCTTACTTGAAAGTCTACTTCGGCATATCCTACTGCAACTCCGTTATCTGATATTGTAGAGAAAGCTGCGCTCAATGCGTCTTGAGGAATTTCGAAACTAGTGAAAGTGTTTGCTGTAAGGTCGTACATAAATGGTTCTAAATCAAAACTTCCTACCATTACGTTGTTATTGTTAATTCCGTAAATTGCATTATCCCAAGACACTGTTGGGGATTGATTTTCGGGAATAGTATGGAACTCACCATCTGTAGTTATATAAGCTGGTACGCGTAAAGTTCCACCTCCGTCAGGACGATCAACCCAGCCAACCATGATTCCGTTATTATTTACTCCATAAGAAGCTCCTGCTTCACCTTGAGGATCTAATCTTACAACTAATTCTTCAGTTTGTGTATCGAAAAGAAAACCTCCATAATTTACACCTTCATTACCTTGACCAGTTATATAGCGACTATCATCAGAAATCCCATATGGGAAATTTTGATCGTTCGAAGGATCTTGTTGTGGCGTAAAACCAACACCTTTCCACTCTCCATTAATTTTATAACCAGCTTCCATATTACTGTTAACCTCTATAATTCCGGCAACATTCTCATCATTATTAATGGAAGTTAATAATAGGGCTTCTGGTTCCATTGGGGTTAATTCTCCTGTTGCAAAATCGTAATACTGTGCTGTTGTTACACCTTTCCCGTCATCGTTTACATCGCTAAAACGAGTACCCATTTCGGTAAGTATTTTTAATTCTACTTGCGCTTGTGTATTAGAGGCAAAAAAAAGTGCAGCTCCTAAAAACAAACTTTTGATTAAAAAAGTATTTTTTTTCATTCTTAAATATTAGATAAATTAGCTTAAATTTTACGATGTCGAATATAGGACTTAAATTACCTTAATAAAAGGGTAGTCCTTTTTAAATTCACGAAATTTGAAAGTATAAAAGCTCTTTAATAAGTTCGTTTACAGATATTAAACGCAGAAATAGGATTTCAAAGTTTATGCCTTCAAAGTTTCTAATTTTTCCTTAGCTTCTTTGTATTTTTTATGATTTTTGATACTGAAACTTCCAAAAATTATAATTGAAATTAATAGTAATATTATTAGCACCCACCGAACAATTTTTAAATTTGATAGTGTTTTTTCAGTGGATGAGTAACTATCTTCTATTAGATTATTTATTGAAGAGTTAATAGTTGTTTGTTCTTTTTTAGTAATTCGTTTTTGGACTTCTGAATACTTTTTGAAGTATAAATTGTAAAATTTATGATCGTTTATTGCAAGATAATTATCGGATAAATTTTTATAGATACCTTGATTTAAAATTAAATCGCCAACATTACTCGAAGCCTCCTCAGCTTCTTTTAATTCTTTTATGGCCTCGGTATACTTTCCTTCAATTGTATAAACTTCACTTAAACCTTTTTTAGCAAAAGCATATAAACTTTTTGCACCAACTTCATCTGCGTAAATTATAGATTTGTTAAAATTCACGCGAGCCGAATCAACTTGTGAAAGCTGAAGAAAACAATTGCCTTTGTTGTAAGTAATTGTACTCAAGTTAGCAATCATGGTTTTGTCTTCGGGTTTTTTTTCGAATTCATTAAAAGCTTTATCAAAATAGCTTAAAGCAATTTCGCAACTCATTTGTTCACGATAAATAAAGCCGCGAATGGTGTAATTGTATCCTAAAACCGAAAATAGACTATCTGGATTTGTTATTTGCTTAGACAATTGCAGCGCCTCATCTAGATACTCAATAGACTTGTCGTATATTCGAAGTTGCTGATGTTGCATTCCAATTGTATTCAAAACGTTTATACGAGTTCTTAAACTGCTTATTTCATTTAAAAATTCACGGGTTTTTAAAGCGTATTCTAGCGATTTTAAATTATCTCTTTTAGAAAGATAAGCGTTGCTTATAAGCATTAAAGCGTTTACCTTCGTTTCTGGTTGGGTTGCTTTTAGATAAATTTCATTCCCAATAGAAATAGCCCTATCTGGATCTTCGAATATTTTATTCTTTGAGGCAGTAATACTACTATCTAAGTCTTTTTGAGCAGTAGAAACCACTCCTAATAACAACAGATGAAAACACAAAACGACTTTAAAGAAACTTTCTACTCTCATGCCGACTCTTTTTGATGCTGTAGGTAATTCATAAACTTGGTAGGGGAAATACCGGTAACGGATTTAAAAACGGTAGTAAAACTACTATGTGATGAAAAACCACATTCTTCGGCTAGATAGCTTATTTTATAGTTGAAATAAATAGGATCTGTTTTAAGCTTTTCTATGATGTAGTTGATGCGCAGTTCGTTGATGTATCCATTAAAGTTTTTTCCTTTATGCCTATTAATTACTTCTGAGAGATATTTAGTATTTGTATCAAATTGAGAAGCTAATAATGCAATACTCATTTCTTGTTTAGTATACTTTTTTCCCATTTCAAACTTGGATAGCTTCTGAAGAAGCATTTGCTCTGTTTCTTCTGGGATAATAGAGCTTTTATCAATGTTCTCAACTTTAGGTTGAGGTTTTTCATCAGTTTGTTTAGGAGAAATATATTTATAAATCGTTAAATATTCTTTCGCTTTTGAGGTGTACATATAATTTATACTAACACCGATTAAAATCAGGAGAATTAATGAACCACCTAAAACGTAAATTGAAGTATAAGATTGTTGAACTTTACTTTCTGAAATATCATTTAAATATGAATTAATGAAATTAAAGACTGTATTTGTAGCTAGATTTTTATCGGTTACAATTTGTGTTGAAACCAAATTTGATTGCTGTTTGTATTTAAAGAAGCTATCAGTGTCTTCCAGAGCTAAATAGCTTAGAGATAAGCCTTCTAAGCTTTTATTTTTGAATTGAATATTAGGGAGGTTAATAGAAAGGGCTAAAGCATCTTCAAAACCTGAAATAGCTTTTTGGTATTCCTTGTCGTGAAAATACTGTCTTCCAATAATATCTAAAACTTGTATCTTCTCAAAATCGGAAGTGCTTATTGTTTCAAAATCTTTTAAAGCTATATCCTTTGGCTGTTGTTTTTCACTTTTTAGTAGCAAATCAAACTTTGCAATATCAATTTCATTTTTTGCAATACTATCTTTAGTTTTAGAAATCAAAGAGGCTGCGTTTTTTAAGCTTTTATCAGCTTTCAAATACTTGCCACTTTTTAGAAGTACAAGAGCATCGTCTTGTTTTAACTTCCCATCAATTTTTAGGATAAGCTCATTATTCTTTGTATGCTTTTTTAAGGTAATTAATTCGTTTGTATATTTTTCAGCTACAGTTTCTAAATCTAGAATTCGCAGCAATTTTATGGCGAAAACTAGGGTTTCAAACTTTATAGCCTCATCGTTAGTCTTTTGAGCAAGAACTTTAGCTTCCAAAGCATTTTTTATTGCTGTGTTGTAGATTCCACGAACGTAATAGCTCTTAGCAAGTATTAATTTAGCTTGTGCGTGAATTTTATCGCTTTCATTTTGGGAAACTATATACGAAGCAATTTTTCCTGCCTGTTCAGGATGAGAATACGTAGAAGCATTTGCTTCATTAAGCAAATCATTAATGGCAATATTTTCCTGAGCATGGGTCGCAGCAGAAATAAAAAAAGCCATTAAAAAAGTGAATAAAAATCGCATAAAATAGAAAATAGCCTATTAGGACTAGTTTACGTCAAAGTTACCATTTTCAAAAACAATGGCTTTTACTTCTTTCTAACAAATAACGCCACAATTGCTGCAGTTGCTAATCCAAAAGCTAAGGCTCCAATGGGAGACTGCCATAAATAAGTAGTAAGTAAAACGTACTCATTTGCATCCGATTGCGTCATTCCTACATTTTTTGTGGAGTAATCCATAGCATTAAAAAATAACTCAGGAGTAATGTAGTTGTTTATAATATAACTACTAATAGGAGTGAGGAGTGCTATAAAAACACTTAAAATTGCTCCTGAAAGAAATGCTTGAGGCCAAGTCATTTTTCTGTCGTAAACTCTTCTTCGTTTTTCTCTTACTGCTAGTAAATAAATAAAAACTGCGAAAGGAATAAATAATAATGTCAGCCACCACTGATCTGCAATTCTTTCTTGATGCCACCCAAGGGTGTTTTCTAAAAGCATCCAAGCTAAAAGTGTAATGCTATAAATAAAAGCCCATTTTATTTCTATATAAATTTTTTTCATCGCTCTTATTTTGAGAAAATTAAACTAAAGATAGCTTTTTTAAACATAAAAAATCCCGAAAAGAATAGTTTCGGGATTTAATATTTTATAAGAAATTAATATCGATTATTCATTTACCAATACCCAATCACCTTTGTCTAGCATTGGTATGGCTTGTTTGTATTTCAGGGTCTTATTTTCGCCGCTCATAACGTGTTTGATAGTTACTTTGTCGTTACGATTGATTTTTGGATGTTCGCGTACAATAGTTTCAGTTACCTGCTGCTGTTGTGATTGCGTATTTCCGGCCGCACGAGATTGAGCAGCACGCTCGTCCATATTTGGGATTTCATCTTTCTGTTCACTTAGCTTTTCCTTACGTTTAACTTCACGTGCCTCTTGAATTTGCTGTTGGTTTTCTTGTGGTAGCTCACCTTTGAATAAGAAAGAAATAACATCTTTATTTACTTTCTCAATCATCTCCTTAAACAATTCAAAAGCTTCAAACTTATAAATTAATAAAGGATCTTTTTGTTCGTGAACCGCAAGTTGTACCGATTGCTTAAGTTCATCCATTTTACGTAGATGTGTTTTCCAAGCATCGTCTATAATAGCAAGGGTGATGTTTTTCTCAAAATCGTTAACTAATTGCTTTCCTTCAGTTTCATATGCTTTCTCAAGATCTGTCGCTACATTTAATGTTTTTACACCATCAGTAAATGGCACTAAGATTCGCTTGTATACATCTTTTTGAGTCTCGTAAACATTCTTAATTACTGGGTAAGCCATTTCAGCGTTACGCGCCATTTTATCTTGATAATGAACATAAGCAGCTTTGTAAACTTTACCTGCAATGGTCTTACTATCCATTTTCTCAAATTCCTTTTCAGTAATTGGAGAACTCATTGAGAAATAACGAATAAGTTCGAACTCAAAATTCTTGAAATCTTGAGCCATTTTGTTAGACTCAGTGATCACTTCAGAAGTATCGAAAATCATATTTGCGATATCTACTCGAAGTCTGTTTCCGAATAATGCATTGTAACGACGTTTGTAAACAACTTCACGTTGCGCATTCATTACATCATCATATTCAAGTAGTCTTTTACGAACACCAAAGTTATTTTCTTCTACTTTTTTCTGGGCACGTTCAATAGATTTTGAAATCATTTTATGCTGAATAACTTCGCCTTCTTTCAAGCCCATTCTATCCATCATCTTCGCAATACGCTCGCTTCCGAACAATCGCATTAGGTTGTCTTCCAAGGAAACGTAGAATTGTGAACTTCCTGGATCTCCTTGACGACCACTACGACCACGCAACTGTCTATCAACTCGACGTGAATCGTGACGCTCGGTACCTATAATTGCTAGTCCACCGGCATCTTTTACTTCTTTGCTTAACTTAATATCGGTACCACGACCTGCCATGTTTGTAGCAATAGTTACAATACCAGCTTTACCAGCTTCAGCAACGATATCTGCTTCACGTTTGTGAAGTTTCGCGTTAAGTACGTTATGAGGAATATTACGAATACTCAACATTCTACTTAACAATTCTGAAATTTCTACTGAAGTGGTACCAATTAGTACCGGACGTCCTGCTTGTGAAAGTGCGGTAACCTCTTCGGCAACAGCATTGTATTTTTCACGTTTAGTTTTATAAATTTTATCTTCGCGGTCAAAACGTGCAATTGGGCGGTTGGTTGGAATTTCTACCACATCAAGTTTGTAGATTTCCCAAAGTTCTCCTGCTTCTGTAACAGCTGTACCCGTCATACCAGATAATTTGCGGTACATACGGAAGTAATTTTGAAGTGTAACTGTCGCAAATGTTTGAGTCATTGCTTCAATTTTCACATCTTCTTTCGCTTCAATTGCTTGGTGAAGTCCATCACTGTAACGACGACCATCCATTATCCGACCGGTCTGTTCGTCTACAATCATAACTTTATTATCCATCACTACATATTGATCGTCTTTTTCAAAAAGCGTATAAGCTTTTAAAAGCTGATTCATAGTGTGGATACGCTCACTCTTAACAGAGAATTCGCGAAAAAGCTCTTCTTTTGCTGCTACCTCGTCTTCTTTCGAAAGACCTTTAGCTTCAATTTGAGCTATCTCTAATCCTATTTCTGGCATTACGAAGAAATTAGAGTCTCCTTCGCCTGATAGATAGTCTACACCTTTGTCGGTAAGTTCTATCTGATTGTTTTTCTCATCAATCACGAAATACAGCTCGGCATCTACCTTCGGCATTTCGCGATTGTTATCACTCATATAATGATTCTCCGTTTTCTGAAGAATTTGCTTAACACCTTCTTCTGAAAGGTATTTAATAAGTGCTTTATTTTTTGGTAATCCACGATAAACACGTAGTAATTGGAAACCACCTTCTTTTTCGTTTCCTTCTTTAATAAGTTTCTTCGCTTCGGCTAGAACACCTGTTAAATATTTTTTCTGAACTTCAACGATATTTTTAATCTGTGGTTTCAATTCGTTGAATTCGTGACGATCACCTTCTGGAACTGGTCCTGAAATAATAAGTGGTGTACGCGCATCATCAATTAATACAGAATCAACCTCATCGACAATTGCGTAGTGATGTGGGCGTTGAACAAGATCGTTTGGTGAGTGCGCCATGTTATCACGTAGGTAATCGAAACCAAATTCGTTGTTTGTTCCGTACGTAATATCGGCTAAATATGCTTTTCTTCTTTCTTCTGAATTTGGGCGATGATAATCTATACAATCCACTGTCATTCCGTGGAAATTGAATAAAGGTGCCATCCAAGCGCTATCACGTTTTGCAAGATAATCGTTTACGGTTACGAGGTGAACTCCATTTCCAGCAAGTGCATTTAGGTACATAGGTAGGGTAGCAACTAACGTTTTACCTTCCCCAGTTTGCATTTCTGCAACTTTCCCTTCGTGGAGTGCAATACCACCAATTAGCTGAACATCGTAATGCACCATATCCCAGGTAATAGGTTTTCCGGCAGCATCCCAAGAGTTCTTCCAAATAGCCTTATCGCCATCAAGCGTTACGTAATCTTTATTTGCTGAAATCTCGCGATCGAAAGGTGAAGCGGTTACAGTAATTGTTTCGTTGTTTTTAAAGCGTTTTGCGGTTTCTTTCATAACAGCAAAAGCTTCAGGAAGAATTTTAGTAAGAGTCGCTTTTTCTACCTCGTAGCGATCGTCCTTAAGTTTATCTATTTGATTATAGATTTCTTCTTTCTTATTGATATCATCTTCGTTTTCAGACTCTTTTTCAAGATCATCAATTTGCTTTTGGATATCAGCTTGAGCGTCTTTTATTTCTTTTTTAAAGAACTCTGATTTTGCGCGTAGCTCATCGTGGGATAATTTTTCAAGGGCTGCTTCGTGTTTTTTTACCTCGTTCACCAACGGTTGTATTTGGCCGATGTCTTTTTTAGACTTATCGCCAACAAATATTTTTAATACATTATCTAATATTCCCATGATATTAATTTATTTTGAAGTGATGCAGATGCAGAGCACTATTTCGTCAATGTTGAATTATTTCAGAATCCTACAACTGTGAATCTGCAATAATTGTTTTTTCACCAAAAATACACGAATACTATATTTTGCATTCGTGAATAGTGGTTTATTTTCAATAAAATTTGAATAAAAAAAAAGCCCCTTTGAAGAGACTTTTTATATTATTTTTTAATGTTTCCCAAAACGTTTTGGGTATTAATACTCATCCTCGTTCCAAAGGTAATCGTCGTCGGTAGGATAATCCGCCCAAATCTCTTCAATAGAGTCGTAAGAGTCTCCTTCGTCTTCAATTGCCTGAAGGTTTTCCACTACTTCTAGTGGAGCACCAGTCCTGATCGCGTAATCAATCAATTCATCTTTGGTTGCGGGCCAGGGTGCATCGCTTAAATATGATGCTAATTCTAATGTCCAGTACATAGCACTTTAGGTTTTAGTTTTCTGCAAAAATAATTTTTTAGTTTAGAAAGTCAAGTAAAAACTAAATTATTTCTACAATATTTTAAAGAACGTTTTTTAAACTTTGATTATCAAGCAGTTGTACATGGCATTGTTAATAAGTTGTTTTTGCTAAAATGCTGTTATACTGCTATTTCTAGTTTTTAATTAATTCAATTATAATTTTTCCGGAATCCACTTTGTTTCTTCCGCGTTGCTATCGTTAGACAACTTTCGTGCCAGTACAAATAGGTAGTCAGATAGTCGGTTTAAATACATAAGCACACTGTGGTCAACAGGTTCATTTTCATTTAAAAGCGTTGCTCTACGTTCAGCTCGACGACATACCGTACGGGCAATGTGACAATATGACACTGTGGTGTTACCACCTGGCAAAATGAAATGCGTCATAGGGGGTAGTGTATCATTCATTTTGTCCATTTCCGTTTCCAATAAGACAATGTCCTCTTCTTTAATTTTAGGGATGTTTAACCGCTCTTTTCCGCTTTTTAAAGTAGCTTTCGCAGGATCAGTAGCTAAAATTGCTCCGAGTGTAAATAACCTATCTTGAATAAATGTGAGAATTTCTTTACTACGAGAATCGATATCTTGTGTGCGAATTAACCCTAAATACGAATTTAGCTCATCTACAGTTCCGTAACTTTCAATTCTAATATTGTGCTTAGGAACGCGTGTGCCACCGAAAAGAGCTGTAGTACCTGCATCACCAGTTTTTGTATATATTTTCATTTTAATTATATTCCTATTTGTGATTACCAAATTTACAAAATACTATACTAAATAGTAAGTGCTTTGGTATAAGAAACTAATTAGTTTATAGTTTTATAAAATGTTAATCTAATAAATCGGGCCTGCGATCTTTTGTGCGTTTATAAGCTTGTTCTTCACGCCATTCTTCAATTTTTGCAGCATGACCACTAGTAAGAACTTCAGGGACAGTCCAGCCTTTGTAATCTGCTGGACGGGTATAGATAGGTGGTGCTAATAAATTATCTTGAAAAGAATCTGTCAAAGCACTAGTTTCATCACCTAATACGCCAGGAAGCAATCGGATAACTGCATCGCAAACTAAGGCTGCAGCAAGTTCGCCACCGCTTAACACGAAATCGCCCACAGAAATTTCCCTAGTGATAAAATGATCGCGAACACGTTGGTCTACACCCTTGTAGTGTCCGCAAAGGATAATAATGTTTCCTTTTAGCGAAAGCTCATTAGCAACTTGTTGGTTAAAAGTTTTACCATCTGGGGTCATATAGATTATTTCATCGTAATCTCTCTCTGCTTTTAATTCGGATATACATTTATCAATGGGTTCAATCATCATTACCATTCCAGCACCACCACCATATTGATAATCATCAATTTGTTTATAAGCATTGGTAGACCAATCGCGAAGATTGTGAGTGTGAACTTCTACTAACCCTTTTTCTATGGCACGTTTTAAAATAGATGCTTCAAACGGACTTTTAAGTAATTCTGGTAGGACGGTAATTATATCGATTCGCATTAGGATAAACTTAATTGATGAGTGATTTTAATAGGGTAAAAGTAAGGAATTGACTCTTAAAATCAACTATTTTTGATTTCTCGTTCCTTTTTGCGTTTAGCGCGTTCTTCATCTCGGACCATCTTATATACCTTACGTTCTTGTTGTGGCATAAGTTTCATAAGTTTATTTTTAATTTTGTAGTTGCTTTTAGAAAAAGTTTATAAATACGCCTTTTTAAAAATTCATCAAAACGAAACCAAGCATCCGATTTTTTATTTTTTAAACTGCCTTCATAAAACACTGTTTGTTCGAATGTTTCAGCGTTCTGATTCTTTAAAAGAAAATTAAAAATCTCAGAATATCCACCCCAGAATTCAACTGTAAATTTTCTGCCTTTCTTGTTGATTCCGTATTTGAAAACATTTGTCTAGCATAACCTTTGATGATTCATTTATAACGGTTACCTCACATTTAATACTGAATTTACGTTACATAAACTCTAAACCTGTGTAGTGAATTGTGAAATCGGTTAAACTACTTGTTTCTGGGTTACCTGCTGTAAAAACCAGATTCATGTCAGGGATCTTTTTTGAAAAATTTATATAACCTTCTAAGAATACCTTGGTATTGCTAAGCGTGAAACCTGATGTTCGGATAGGGGGAAGTAGTTCTTTCTTTTTAACAACCTTACTCAAATTGTCGGGGTAAAGAGCTAAATCGTTAATTTCAAAAATTATATTGAGTTGCTTATAATTTTCTAAGAAAGTCAATTTTCCCTGTTAAAATTCCAGACGGTTAATGTCTGTCATTATGAGCTCCATAAACGATAATGGCAAATCATTTATGCTTATTTCATTAGTTTCATTTTTTTTTAAAGAAAAGGCCACTTCTGGATTATTCAAAACAACATCACTCACTAATTAGGTTTTAAACAACATTTTCCTTTCAATAAAAATATCAGTTTAAGGTATGTTAAGAAGCGTTTTTTGAGATTTTGTAGTGTTTTTATTTAAGTGTAGTTCTTTTATATTGGAAGCCCCGCGAAATATAAAAACATTTACATCTTCAATTTTACTGTATTATTCTGAAATATTATTTAGCGTTTTATTTAAATGATTATTAAATAAAAAAGGAAGATAAAAGCGAAAATTAGAATTTAAAATTTAAATGAAATTATAAATCACTTTTTTTTGAAGTATAATCGCTCAATCTCGAGTGGTATATACGTCTATATATGATCAAACAAATTTGAGAGAAAGCCTATTAACGTTCGGTTACTGAAGTCATAAAAAAAACTTTGCGTCCTAATGATTTCGAGATAATTTATCACAGAATCAGTGAGGACGCAAAGATATAAACTAAGGGAATTTAAAATCTACCCTTGTATTTAACTACTAGTAATAAGTATATCTTCTTACTTGTGCAATATATTTCGCCAAGCGAATTACTTGGTGACTATATCCGTATTCATTATCATACCAGATGTATAGTACAACGTTTTTACCATCTTCAGTAGCGATAGTTGCATTACTATCGTAAATGGCAGGAGCAGAAGAACCAACAATATCGCTAGATACCAACTCATTGCTTAACGAGTATTTAATTTGCTCAACTAAATCACCTTCTAAAGCGTATTTCTTCATTACAGAATTAATATCTTCAACTGAAGTTGGCTTAGCAAGCTCAAGGTTTAATACTACAAGTGAACCATTAGGAACAGGAACACGAATAGCATTGCTTGTAAGTTTACCAGCTAATTCTGGTAATGCTTTAGCAACAGCACTTCCAGCACCAGTTTCGGTAATAACCATGTTTAATGCAGCAGCACGACCACGACGGTATTTTTTGTGCATATTATCTACAAGATTTTGATCGTTTGTGTATGCGTGAATAGTTTCTAGATGACCACGAACTACACCAAAAGAATCTTCTACCGCTTTTAAAATAGGCGTTATAGCGTTGGTAGTACAAGAAGCAGCTGAAAATATATCAGTTGTGTTAGGGTCGTGCTCGTTTTGGTTTACACCGTGAACGATATTTGGAACTCCTTTACCTGGTGCAGTTAATAATACTTTTGAAGCACCTTTAGCTTTTAAGTGACGGCCTAAAGCTTCTTCATCACGGAAAGCTCCTGTGTTGTCAATAATTAAGGCGTCTTCAATTCCATATTTAGTATAGTCGATATCTTCAGGATTGTTTGCTGAAATGATATGAACTCTAGTACCATTAATAATTAACGCACTGTTTTCAAGATCTGTACGAACAGTTCCTGGGAATTCACCGTGAACAGAGTCGTTTTGAAGTAATGAAGCTCTCTTATCTAATACAGTTTGATCTACATTCCCGCGAACTACAATTGCACGAAGACGAAGTTGATTACCTTGACCAGTGCGGCCCATTAGCTCACGAGCTAATAAACGACCAATACGACCAAATCCATAAAGTACTACGTCTTTAGGAACAACAGTTTTAGCTTCTTTTGCGTCTTTTAGTTTTGCTGATACAAACGCAAGAGCGTTTGAATACTTATCGTCTTCCAAGTGGAATTCGTAAGTAAGTTTTCCAATATCTAATTTAGCTGGTGGAAGATCTAGCGTTTTTATTGCTTGAGCAATTTCAACAGAGTCAAAAATTGAAATTGGCTTTTGTACAAATTCACCCGCATATTCGTGAAGGTTTAATATTTCGCTCACATTGCGGTCTATAAGTTGGTTACGGAAAAGAACTAGTTCAATGGACTTATCGTACCAAAGGTCGCTAATGATTTTAATAAATTCTACTGAAGCTTTTCGGCGATCAGTTTGAAAAGACAGTTCTTTTTCATAAACGTCATCAAAACTCATAAGGAAGGATTTAAGGGTTTAAATTTGTTGCAAAAGTACTCTTTTTCATCATTTTGAAGAAATATAAACAGTAAATAAAAATCAATACTTGAAAAGTATATAAAAGACTGTAAAAGAACAGTCGAGAACCAAAAGTTAAATATCACTTATACGTTCTCGACTGCGTTCAACCAACAAGAATCCTTTTCATTTAGTTGATTCAAATTTTGTTGGAAAATAATCTATCTAAATATAAAGGTGTTAATACTTCCTGCTGTATCCATGAAAGTCATTTTAATAGGTGTGCGGGTGTTGCGATTCATCATAATTCGCTTTACATCATCAATGTCTTTTACGGTTTCATCGTTGATTTTTGTAATTATTATTCCTTCAAGCTTGTATTGTGCGATTTCAGGGGTAAGTGCACGAGTTACAATTACTCCGTTTTTAAGTCCGCGTTCTTTTAATTCTTCAGCAGTAATATTCTTTACTTCTAATCCTAAATCATCCATTGAAAATGTTTCTAGCTTTATAAGCTTAACAGCTAGAGTTTTCACATTTCCGTTTCGAAGTACAGTTACTTCAACTATGTCATTAGGTCTTTTAGAACCTAAATACCCTGAAAGATCAGCAAATTTTGAAACTTTAAATCCATCCAATTGCTTAATAACGTCACCTTCTTTTATTCCAGCTTTGTCTGCACCGCTGCCTTTTTCTATGCCTCCAACAAAAACTCCTTCCGTATCTGTGATTCCATATTTTTCAGCGATTTGAGGATTTATGTTGCCAACTTGTATACCTAAAATTCCGCGTTGTACATTACCGTATTCAAGAATATCTTCAATCACTTTTCGTGCATTGTTTGAAGGTACAGCAAAGGAATATCCAACAAAACTCCCAGTTTCTGAGGTTATTGCGGTATTTATCCCAATTAATTCACCTCTCGTATTTACTAAAGCACCTCCACTATTTCCGCGATTTACAGCAGCATCAGTTTGAATAAAGGACTGTGGATTCCCATCAAATTGATTTAAATCCCGAGCTTTAGCACTAATAATTCCTGCCGTTACTGTTGAAGTAAGATTAAATGGATTTCCTACTGCGAGAACCCATTCGCCAATCTTTATATTGTTTGAATCTCCAAAGGGGATAAATGGAAGTTCCTCATCATCATCAATTTTTAAAAGTGCAATATCTGTTGAAGGATCTGTACCTATTAGTTTTGCTTTATAAACCTTATTGTTATTCAAAGTAACCTCTAGGTTCGAAGCATTGGCAATTACGTGGTTGTTAGTAATAATATATCCATCAGGCGAAATAATTACTCCGCTACCACTACCTACCATAGCTCTTGGCTGACCACCACCTTGAAAAAACTCGAATATATTAGTAGGTTGTCTACTTACAGTAATATTTTTCACGTGAACTACCGCATGAACTGTTTTTTCAGCAGCTTCAGTAAAATCGGTACTCATTTCAGCTGCAGTTCCTAAATAGGTAGTCGGGATAAATTTTGATGTTTCTTGCGGAGCAAATGAAATACGCTCTTCGCCTTCTAGATACTTATAGCCTCCTAGTGTAATGGCGCCCGCAAATAGCGCTACTAGAAATAAACGGAATGTTTGTTTCATTGTATAACATTTTTTAATTAATACTAATTTTTTAAATTCAATATATTTTTCATTTACGCTGTATTATTCTGCAATTCAGATGTTTCTTGTCTAAGAGTAAGATGTATTGAAAAATCATTTTGCTAACAAATTTTATCACAGCTTAACAAATTTAACAAGCATTATCTGAAAATAGTGTGCCATAATATCTGATTTAACTTGTATTTAACTCAATTACTATCCTTCAACTCGTAGTGGCTTTTTATATCTTTGCGCAGATATGGAATTCACCTTTTATAAATACCAAGGAACAGGAAATGATTTTGTGATTATAGATAATCGCGATTTGTTCTTCCCGAAAGAAGATACGGCTCTTGTAGCAAAAATTTGTGACCGTCGTTTCGGAGTTGGTGCGGATGGTTTATTGTTATTAGAAAACAATCCATCGGCAGATTTTACAATGGTGTACTATAATAGTGATGGAAACTTAAGTACAATGTGTGGTAACGGTGGAAGATGTATAGTGCACTTTGCAAAGTTTTTGGGGATTATTTCAAAAAACACAAATTTTGAAGCTGTAGATGGTTTGCATGAAGCATCAGTTGAAGGTGATTGGGTTTCTTTGAAGATGAATAATATTAACACGATAACTACTGCAGAAAACTATATCTATTTAAATACTGGGTCGCCACATCACGTTCAGTTGGTTTCCGACCTTGAGACCTTCAATGTTTTTGGACAAGGAAAAGAAATCCGCAATAATATTTATGGTAAAAATGGTTCAAATGTAAATTTTGTTGAACAAGAAAATCCTGACACTTTTTCAGTTAGAACATATGAACGCGGTGTTGAAGATGAAACACTATCCTGTGGAACAGGTGTTACAGCTGTAGCAATAGCAATGTTTGAAACTGGAAAGACATCAAGTAACGATATAACATTAATTACCCCAGGAGGAAACCTTCAGGTTAGTTTTGAAAAAACTGCTAAAGGTTATAAGAATGTATATCTAGAAGGGCCAGCAACTCAAGTTTTTAAAGGAATTTGGAAATGAAGACACTAATAGGAGAGAATTTATATTTACGTGCTTTAGAACCTTCCGATATAGATTTCCTCTATATTTTAGAAAACACCGAATCGCTTTGGGAAGTTAGTAACACTACTACACCGTTTTCTAGATTTATCCTTCAACAATATTTACAAAACAGTCACCGCGACATCTACGATGTAAAGCAATTGCGTCTAACAATTTGTAAAAGTGATGACGAATCGATTATCGGCTTTATAGATCTTTTCGATTTTGATCCCAAACATCTAAGAGCAGGGGTGGGAATTGTTATATTTTCTGATGAAAATAAACGAAAAGGTTTTGCTTATGAAGCGTTAGAACTAACCTGTAATTATGCTTTTAAACATTTAAATCTTCATCAAATTCACGCAGGCATTACTGAAGATAATATAGGGAGTATGAAACTTTTTGAAAAAGCGGGATTCTTACAAAACGGACTTAAAAAAGATTGGATTTATTCCGACAGGAAATTCAAAAGTGAATATATTTATCAAAGAATTCAAGCTTAACCTTTATGATGCACTGCAAACTAAGGCTTACTGAAGCTACCTGCTTTCTTAATAACAATAACCAGTTAATTTTTAATCAAATAAAATGTACATAAAAAAAATATTAGTAGCCATAGTATTATTAGGTGCCGTTGCTATGGGTGGGTTTGCTTGGTACGTTTACAACACAGCTTTTACGCCAAATACTGCATTCAACAATAATGAAGCTCACGTATATATTCCAACCAATGCCACAATTCATGATGTTATTGAGGAATTAGAACCGCTAATAGATAATCCAGATTCTTTTTTAGCAATAGCAAACAGAAAACAATACTCTTCTAATATTAAAGCTGGTCATTTTATTATTAGAAAAGGGATGAGTAATAACGATATTATAAATACTCTTAGAAGTAAAAATATTCCTATAAATATAAAGTTCAATAATCAGGAACGATTGGAAAATTTGGCAGGACACATTTCTGCACAAATTGAAGCGGATAGCACTTCACTTATTACCGCTATGCGTGATCCTGAATTTTTAAAAGAAGTAGGATTAAATGATGATACAGCACTTTCGCTCTATATTCCAAATACCTATGAGTTTTATTGGAACACTTCAGCAGAAACTTTTCGTGAACGAATGAAAAAAGAATACGAACGTTTTTGGAGTGATTCACGAATCGAAAAGGCTAAGAAACAAAACCTCACAAAGGAGCAGGTAATGTCTTTAGCAGCAATTGTTCAAAAGGAAACTGCAAAAATAGATGAACGCCCTAGAGTTGCCGGGGTTTATCTTAATCGATTAAAAGTGGGGATGTTACTTCAAGCAGATCCTACAGTTATATATGCTTTAAAACGTGAGGCAAATGATTATGATCGAGTGATTAAACGTGTATTATATAAAGATTTAGAACTTGATTCGCCTTATAACACGTATAAATATGCAGGGGTTCCGCCTGGTCCAATTACAATGCCTGATATCTCTTCTATTGATGCAGTTTTGAACCCCGAGCAGCACAACTATTATTATTTTGTAGCAGATGTTACTAACTTCGGTTACCATAAATTTGCTAAAACCCTTGCTCAGCACAATCGCAATAAGACGGAGTATGTGCGATGGGTAAACAGCCAAGGTTTAAAAAGGTAATAGTCTCTTTCTTCTGTTAAAACATTTTAAAAAACAAGGTTAAATTTTGTTAAGACCGCTTTAGTTTTTTCTAATTATTGTAACTTTTTTGATGTAATCAATTGACCATCAGGTATGGTTGAATTGTTTGCGATGATATTTGGCACAATATTTTCATAATACGCGACGAACAAATTTTGTCGATCACAATGTTTGTTTTTAAAAAGTTTATTTCGTCTCGCACACGGCGATGACGCAATAATTATAATTTAAAACTAAATAAAACATGACGAAACGTTTTATGAAATTGTCTGCGCTGCTAGCTGTTGCAATTTTTGTTGCTATGGCTTTCTCTTCTAAGAAAGAAGATTATAGCAGTTCTATATTCACTACAGATATTGTAGGTGACGTAGCCCATGTTCCCTACGAATATGAAGTGAATTTGAATTCTCAAGATAGGATTCCCTATCTTGGCAAGTCGTTCCTTGGGTTCTGTTATGACCTCGGCTTTAGTGAAAGCAGTGGAAATTACAAAGCCGTAAACAGATTAGGATATATGGGCAAATACCAGTTTGGCCGTTCAACTCTTAATTGGGTAGGAATTTATAATACTACTCAATTTTTGAATAGCCCATTGTTACAAGAAAGAGCTTTTAAGGCTTTAATTTCTAAAAACAAATGGGTTTTGAGAGATTATATCGACCAATATGTGGGCCAAACAATTAGTGGTATTAAAATATCCGAATCGGGCCTAGTGGCTGCGGCTCATCTAGGAGGTGCCGGAAATGTTAAAAAATTTCTGGATAGTAAGGGAGAGATTGTCTTTAGAGATGCAAATCGTGTACCAATCACTAAGTACATGAAACGCTTTGGAGGCTATGATATCTCTGAAATACTTCCTGATAATAACGCAAAAGCGACATTATAATTATTGAAGAAACCAGGTTGACAAGCCTGGTTTTTTTATTATCAATATTTTAACATGCTGTAAATCAAGTTAATAAAAAAAGCGTTATCTTTGCGCCCTCAAAATAAGAGGTAGCAGTACTTCTGAATTTTAGAATGAATGAAAAAAAGATATTATTTTATTATCACTTTACTTGTTGTTACCGTAATAGTGGGGACAGGTTTTAATTCGAATGAAAGCAACTACGATCTTTCAGTTTTTAGTACTGAAGGGATGGAGTTGAACTACAATGTGCCCACCGAAGAGGAAGTAATTCCATTAGACGCTCCTCTGAAACCTAAGTACTATTTATTCTTAGGAAAATCTTACTTAGGATTTAAAGAAGCTCTTGGTTTTAAAGAATCTAGAGGGGATTATCACGTGGTTAACCCTTATGGGTATATGGGAAAATATCAGTTTTCAAAAAATACCCTGAAAATGATGGGACTTAGAGATGCTGATAACTTTCTTTATAACACTCGTCAACAAGAAGCAGCTTTTATGGCTTACACTTCTTTAAACAAGTGGATTTTACGTAAAGATATTAAACGAACTGTAGGTAAAGTAGTGGGAGGGGTTAAAGTTACAGAATCTGGTATCCTAGCTGCAGCGCATTTAGCAGGAGCAGGAAATGTAAAAAAGTTCCTTAGAAGTGGTGGTGCGGTTGGTTTTGAAGATGCAAATGGTACTTCAATCCGTTACTATCTACGAAAATTTTCAGGTTATGATACTTCACATATTGTGCCTAACAGAAAACCAAGGATAATGTAATAAAATACTATCCGTGAATGATAAATAAGGTGGGTCTTTTATGAAGGTCCACCTTTATTTTTTTCCACACACTCGTTGGAGCTGTTTTAATATACTCTGAAGGCAAAGTAATATCACAAGCAACACAAATTCTAGTTTGTGGATTTAAGATGTCTGTCAAACTTTGAAGCATCTGATTGTTGCGATATGGCGTTTCAATAAAAAGCTGTGATTGATCGAAATCTTTAGACAGCTTTTCAAGGCGCTTTAATTCAGATTTTCTTTCACTTTTGTCGATAGGCAAATATCCATTGAAGGTGAAGTTTTGTCCGTTCAATCCACTAGCCATCATGGCTAGTAAAATAGAAGATGGTCCTACTAGAGGTACTACTTTTATACCTTTATCGTGAGCGTAATGCACCGCTCTTGCACCAGGGTCGGCAATACCAGGGCAACCAGCATCGCTTATAACTCCCACATCAAATCCTTCTAAGCAGGGATTGAGCATAGCTGGAATTTCCTCAGGCTGAGTGTATTTGTTTATTTCTTGAAGCTTTAAAGAAAATTGTTCTTTCTCTGGGGAAATACTTTTTATAAACCTTCTAGCGTTTTTTTGATGCTCTACAATATAATGATCTATTTTTTCAATAGTATTTTTAATAGAAATAGGAAGTACAGCTAATGGAGGAACATCTCCCATTGGACAGGGGATAAGGTATAATTTTCCTTTTTCGGGATTCATTACTGATATTATTGAATTATTAATCTTTTGACAACAATTTGTTCTTTTTCAGAAGTTATTTTGGTGAGGTATATACCAGACCTTAAACTTGATACCTTTATTTCCTTGTTATCTGAAAGTATGTATTCCTCAAATTAGGTAAGATTGAGTGTTAATACATATAAGCGTTATATATTAATAACTACTAAAAAGCTATAAATATCCATTAAAGCTTATTAGCAATTACTTCGCAGGCTTCTTCCAGCATCTTATAAACATCATCAAAGCCTGAATCTCCTCCGTAATAGGGATCTGGAACATCTACATTTTCTCCAGGGAAAATCTCGTTTAAAATAAGTTTTACTTTACCTCTATGTTCTTCATTTTTCGCAAGATCCAACACATTTTCTTTGTTGGAGTTATCCATGACGTATATGTGGTCAAACTCATCAAAATCACTAACGCTAAATTGTCTTCCGCGTTGATCGGTTATGTCTAAATTATTTTTTTTAGCCACTGCAATACTTCTGCTGTCTGGTTTACTTCCTACGTGCCAGCTACCAGTACCTGCTGAGTCTACAATTACCTTTGACGAATCAACTTTAGCTTTTAAAATACCTTCGGCTAAAGGCGAACGGCAAATATTGCCTAAACATACCATTAAAATTTTTGTTTTTGCCAAAATGAAAATTTAAAAATTTTTAAAATAAGGTAAACAATTATGTGTTTAATTCTAAATGAGAACCAAATTATAAAGTCAACTTTTTGTTTAGATCTTCAACATATTTACGGAACTGCTTGTCGGTACTAGAAAGATTATCAACAGTTTTACATGCGTGTAATACAGTTGCGTGATCTCGCTGACCTATTTGTGAGCCGATGGAAGCTAGTGATGCTTTGGTTAGTTTTTTAGCAAAGAACATCGCTAATTGTCTAGCTTGTACAATATGTCTTTTTCGCGTTTTAGACTGAAGCGTGCTTACGTCCATTTGGAAATAATCACTAACTACTTTTTGGATGTATTCTATAGAAACCTCACGTTTGGTGTGTTTCACATAGTTATCTACAATCTTACGAGCAAGATCAATTGTAATTTCCTTTTTGTTAAATGATGAATGAGCTATTAAAGAAATAATAGCGCCTTCAAGTTCACGAATATTGGTTTTGATGTTGTTTGCCAAAAACTCTATAATTTCTTCAGGCATATCAACACCATCACGGTATAATTTACTCTTTATAATTGCAATTCTTGTGGCGTAATCTGGGTGATTCAATTCTGCAGATAACCCCCACTTAAAGCGTGATAGTAGTCGTTGTTCGATATCGATCATATCTACAGGTGCTTTATCACTTGTTAATATAACCTGCTTTCCATTTTGGTGTAAATGATTGAAAATATGGAAGAAAACATCTTGTGTTCCAGCTTTACCCGAAAGCAATTGAATGTCATCAACTATTAACACATCTATTATTTGATAGAAGTGAATAAAGTCGTTTCTATTATTCTTAGTAACCGATTCTATATATTGTTGTGTGAATTTTTCAGCAGAAATATACAGAACAGTTTTTTCTGGATATTTATCTTTTATGTCAACGCCAATAGCGTGGGCTAAGTGAGTTTTTCCTAAACCAACTCCTCCAAATATCAACAATGGGTTAAATGATGTTCCCCCTGGTTTGTTTGCCACTGCTAAACCTGCAGAGCGTGCCAAACGATTAGACTCTCCTTCTAGGAAGTTTTCAAAGTTGTAATTAGGATTTAATTGAGATTCTATTTTAACATTTCTAATTCCAGGAATTACAAATGGATTTTTTAATTCAGGACTTTTATTTTTTAATGGTACATCAATTTCTTGTGATCGTAAATTGCTGCGGTTTGCACTAGGAATTTTTTCAGTAAAGGGTTGCTTATTACCATATGTATTTTCCATACGGATTATATAAACCAACTTTGCGTTCTTACCTAATTCTTTGGTAAGAGCAACTTTTAATATTTTCACATAGTGCTCTTCTAGCCATTCGTAAAAAAACTTACTTGGCACTTGTATGCTGAGAGAGCAGTCAGCTAGTTTAACGGCTTTAATTGGTTCGAACCATGTTTTATATGCTTGAGAGGAAATGTTGTCCTCTATAAAAGCCAAGCAGTTATTCCAAACCGATTCCGCAGTCTTGCTCATAATTTAATCTTGAATAATTTATTTTAATTTTAGATGTGGCTAAAAAATAACGGATGGAGAGTTTCCGACCTATTTCCTAACAGTGCAAATATGTGAACAAAATAGTTATAAAAAAAACCACTTTGGGGTTGAAATATTCAATTTTTTTCGTCATACTCCACTTTCGATAAAGCTACAAAAAACTTTTATCAAACACCCAAATATTTGCAAGAAGACAATTGTAAAAATAAGAAAGCGTTTGAAATAAATTAATTAGTTGCTTGTTTTATTTTAGTCAGTTAAGTTTTAGGTTTTAAACGAATTAAACGTAAAGACTTATAGGCAGTGGGATGTGTTTTAAGTTTCTGGTTGTAAGCGCGATAACTGTTTGTGTTTTTCAGTCAATTGTTAAACATTTTTTGCGGAAAAATTATTCGAAATTAATTTCTTTTTTCTGAAAAAATAAAGTTTCTGTTTTCAAATTTTTTATAAAATTTATAATCAATCTAAACTGTTTTAAAATTGATAAATTTAAATCGTAATTATAAAAAAAGAAACATTGACATTTAGGTAGGTTTATGAAATTTGCAATTAGCTTTTTAAGCTGTAAATTGTTGATACAGGTTGTTGAAAAGTGCAATACTTTCCATGACTATTCCAAGTTGCTGTAATTAAAAAATCATCTAATTTTGGATTAGACGTTAGCTTTTTTGAGACTATTCTTTTTTATCTTCTTCCTTGATGATTTTTACTTTGTAAGTGTTTTCAAAAAGTTCAAAAATTCTATCTGCATCTTTTTTTCTAACAGAAATTTCGAACTCACAACTCAGTTCAAGTTTCTGATTTACGATTTTGATGTTTTCGTCTTTTAAAATTCGCATTACAGTATTCATTTCAGGATATTCACATTGTATGAAAAAGATTTCGTCTATAGTTTTAGTGTGAATTCTGCAAGTTTCTAATGCCATTTGCGCAGTAGTTTTATACGCTTGAATTAATCCGCCCACGCCAAGTTTTGTTCCGCCAAAATAGCGCACAACCACCACCAATATATTAGTAACGTCAAAAGATTGCAACTGACCGTAAATTGGCATTCCAGCGCTATTTGAAGGTTCTCCATCATCATTTGCGCGATACTGTTCGTAACTTTTTCCTAATTGCCAAGCATAACACCAATGTCGTGCACTGTAATGTTGCTTTTTAAGGTCTTCTAAATGCTCTTTAATTTTTTCTTCTGAAGTAACAGGAAAAGCATAGCCAAAAAACTTACTTCCTTTCTCTTTATAAAGAACTTCTTTCGATGGTTTTAAAATGGTTTTGTATGTGTCTTTTTCCGTTTCCAAAAGTGTGTATTTAATTTTTTAAACTACCATTTTTCCAAAGCTATAAATAATATACTTAGCACAGCCAACCCAATTCCAATCCAGTTTTTTCTCAATAGTTTTTCCTTAAATAGTAAAATACCTAATATTGTTGAAGTCATTACAATTGCAACGTTATTAACGGTAAAAACTCCAGAGCTTTCTAGTATATTGCTGCGTAGGGCTTCAACTAAAAAGTAAACCGAGAAATAGTTTGGAATACCTAAAGCAATTCCACCAACAAGGTTTTTAAATTCAAACGTAAAACTTCCTTTAACTAGTTGAAATATTAGTATTCCAAATCCAATAAGGCCAGCCATTGCATAAATTGTTGCTGAAAATATTGGGATATCGCTTTTGGCAATAAACTCGCCTTCTAAATATTTGATAGTCGTGTCAATAGTGCCACTCCCTAAAAATACAAGAACAGGAAAAATAAAATTTGATAATTTTATTTTAATTCCTTCTTTAGTTTTAATAGAAGCCAGGTACACAGCAACCAAAGCGAGGATAATTCCAATAATTTTAAAAAGCCCTAGACTTTCTTTATAGTATAATAACCCGAATAGAATTGGGATAACTACACTCATTTTTGTGGCTACTGAAACCACCGAAAGTCCACTGCGCTGTGTTGTTATCGCCATTAGGTTAAAAACCAAAATAAATAATCCACCTAAACCAAGGGCAAATGGAAACCATTCAAAATGTGGTACGTCAGAAAATTTTATTGAATCTTCCTGAAGTATGATTCCGCAGATACAAGCAGTAACATAATTAAAGGTAAGGGCTTGAAAAGTATTGATTTTAAACCGTGAAAAGAGCTTAAAAACCACAAAAATCATTGTGGAAGATAGTATACTAAAGAGAAGTGCTATCAAATGCTAGGGTTTTTAAAAATTTTTAATGTGTCTTCCTTTATCATTTTTTCCGAAAAAATATCACCTTTAAAAATAGGAGTCTTTATGCCTTCACTAAAAGTGTTCTTACCTGTAAAAATATACGCTTCATCCCAAAGTGATGTATCAATGAAAGATTGTAAGGTCTTTGATCCTCCTTCAATAATTATAGATTGAATATTGTTTTTGAAAAGAACATCACAGATTTGTTGTGGAATATTCTTTTTGAAATCTAATTTCTCAAATTCAATATTATCTGAAATTTTGCTCTCTTTATTATTAAAAACAATAGTTTTTACACTCCCATCAAAAACTGAAACCTCTGGCGAAATTTTTAAGGTTTTATCGATAATAACTCGTATTGGATTTTTGCCATACCAATCTCTTACTGTGAGGGTTGGATTGTCTTCTAAAACAGTATTAGTGCCGACTAAAATTGCCTGTTCTTCGGCTCGCATTTTATGTACAATTTGTCGTGAAAATGTATTTGTAATCCAGACTGGTTTTTTTTCATTTCGTGTTTCGCTCTTCGGGGCGACAAAGCCATCCGATGTTTGCGCCCATTTCAAGAAAATATAAGGTCTTTTTTTCATGTGAAACGTAAAAAACCGCTTATTAAGTTCGTCACATTCCTTATCTAAAACTCCAACAATCACTTCGCATCCAGCTTCTATTAGTCTTTTTATTCCACGGCCGGCAACTTGAGGGTTAGGGTCTAAGCTCCCAATTACTACTTTTTTAATCCCCGATTCAACAATGAGATTGGCGCAGGGTGGAGTTTTTCCGAAATGACTGCAAGGCTCTAAACTTACATATATTGTAGCGTCTTTTAAGAGTTCTCGATTTTCTACGTTTTCTAAGGCGTTAACTTCAGCGTGTGGTTGTCCTGCTTGATAATGCCAACCTTCGCCAATAATCATATTATTGTGTACAACAACGCTTCCCACCAAAGGATTTGGATAGGTGGTTCCTAATCCGTTTTTAGCGAGTTGTATACATCGCAACATATATTTTTCGTGTATCTTCACAGCGTAAAAATACAAGGTTTTAATTAGAATGAACACACCAATTATTCGTCTTATTAAAAAGAGTGATAATCTTCAAATTGCCAAAGTAATACGTAGTATTTTGGAGGATTTCAACGTGCCAAAAATTGGTACTGCCTACGCTGATACTGCATTAGATTGTATGTATGAAACCTATAAGAAACCCAAAACTGCATACTTTGTAGTTGAAGTAAATAGTAAAGTAATAGGAGGCGCGGGAATTGCTAAACTGGATAATTTTGATGGAAATGTTTGTGAACTTCAAAAAATGTATTTTTTACCCGAAGCAAGAGGAAGAGGTATTGGGGCGCAAATGATGGAAGTTTGTTTGTCTAAAGCGCGTGATTTTGGTTATGAGAAGATATATCTCGAAACTATGGAATATATGACTCATGCTCAGAAACTCTACAAGCAATCGGGATTTAAATATATTAAGGCTAGAATGGGGGACACGGGGCATTATTCTTGCCAAATACATATGCTGAAAACGTTGTAAGTTTTATATAATTATCAAAAATCAATTTCAAGTAAAAATTAAGACAGCTTTTGAAAATTTCAGAATTAAAGAACTACTTTCACGAACAACTTTCAGGACTTTATCCTTCGGAAGAAATTCAAGCTTTTTTCTATATACTTGCTGAAGAATACCTGAATCTTTCTCGGGTTGATATTGCTTTAAACCCCAAAACAGAAGTCTCAGCAAACGATTACGATAGGTTTCAAGTGGCATTGTTTAAACTGAATAATCACGAGCCTATTCAGTATATAATAGGAGAAACAGAATTTTATGGGCTTCCATTTAAAGTGAATAAATACACTTTAATTCCTCGATCAGAAACAGAGGAGTTATTAGATTATATAATTTCTAATCATAAATCTACCACTCAGCATTCTGAGTCCGTTTCTATACTTGATATAGGTACTGGGAGTGGTTGTATTGCTGTCTCTTTGGCTAAAAATCTTTCATATGCTAAAGTGTCCGCGTTGGATATTTCAGAAAAGGCAATACAGGTCGCAACTGAGAATGCAGAAATTAATAATGTTAGGGTTGATTTTTTTCAAACAGATATTTTAAAAGTAACAGCGCTTCCAAAACTTTACGATATTATAGTTTCTAATCCACCTTATGTGCGGGAATTGGAAAAAGAAATGATGCAAGAAAATGTTCTAAGGCATGAGCCGGATTCAGCGTTATACGTGACTGATAGTGATCCATTGCTATTTTATAGATCAATTTCACGCTTAGCAAAAATACATTTAAAGCCTGGTGGAAAACTATTTTTCGAGATTAATGAGTACCTTGCTGATGAAATGATTCAGCTTTTAAAGGATGAAGGATTTAAAAAAATCGAGATGAAAAAGGATATTTTTGGGAAAGATCGCATGATGAAGTGTTTTAAGTAGTCTACTTAAAATTCGATATCCGTTGCACAAAAAGCCAATAAAACTGAGCAAAAAGATTTGACTATGAATAAACTTGAAAAATTATGTGTTTTCTGTGGAAGCAGTGAAGGTAATGACCTTGCAATAACTGCTGCTGCTGAAAAACTAGGAAAAATATTTGTTGAAAGAAATATAACATTGGTATATGGAGCTGCGAAGATTGGCGTGATGGGAGTTATAGCAAAAAGCGTTTTGGAAAACAAAGGAAAGGTTATAGGGATTATTCCAAGCTTTTTGAAAAAAAAGGAAGTTGTTCACCTAGGACTTACTGAGCTCATAACTACTGATAATATGCATCAACGCAAATTAAAAATGCAGGAAAATAGCGATGGCTTTATTGCACTGCCTGGTGGAATGGGAACTTTAGAAGAGCTTTTTGAAATTATTACTTGGCTTCAGCTTGGTTTACATTCAAAACCTATTGGGTTATTAAATGTCAATGGTTTTTATAACGATCTTATAAAAATGTTGGAAACCATGGTGCGTAAGGGATTCCTGTCTATGGATAACTACAATTTGCTTCTAGTGGATTCTAATCCTCAGCAACTTCTTGATAAAATGGAGAAATTTAAGCCTACCGAACAGCCAAAATGGTTGAATGAAGATAGAACGTAAGAGTCATTTAGATTAAATTTGTTCTTTAATTTAAGGATTAAAGAATTAATTGGAGGAATTTTGCTTTTTTCGATATGTAAATTAGGTCTCTTCGCTTTTATAATAGTCCTTTAGTTTTATATTTGTTGTATGAATATTGAACAGCAAATTACATCGCTTCGCAACGAATTAAGAGAGCATAACTACAACTACTACGTGCTTGATAATCCAACTATTTCCGATTTTGAATTTGATCAAAAACTGAAACAACTTCAAGATTTAGAAAAAGCACATCCAGAATTTCACGATCCAAATTCGCCAACATTAAGAGTTGGTGGTGAAATCACTAAAAATTTTAAAACCATTCCGCATACTTTTAGAATGTATTCTTTGGATAATTCTTACTCAAAAGAAGATTTAGAAGACTGGGAAAAGCGTATTGCAAAAATGGTGGATGGCAATGTGGAATTCACTTGTGAGCTAAAGTACGATGGAGCTTCAATAAGTCTTACTTATGAAAATGGTAAGCTTGTAAAAGCGGTTACTCGTGGTGATGGTTTTCAGGGGGATGATGTTACGGCAAATGTAAAAACCATACGTTCAGTTCCTTTACAATTAAAAGGAGATTATCCGTCATTATTTGAAATTCGAGGTGAAATTGTTTTGCCCTTTGAGGGTTTTACAAAAATGAATGCTGAAAGAGTTGAAGCAGGAGAGGAACCTTATAGAAATCCGCGAAACACTGCATCGGGTAGTTTAAAACTTCAAGATAGTGCCGAAGTGGCAAAACGTCCGTTAGAGTGTTTGTTGTATAGTTTAGTGGGGGAAAGGCTTCCTATAAAAACCCAATTTGAGAGTTTAGAAAAAGCAAGACTATGGGGTTTTAAAGTGCCAAATGAAGCCAAGCTGGCAAAAAGTTTGGATGAGGTGTTGACTTTTATTAATTATTGGGATATTCACCGTCATGAATTACCTTATGAAACAGATGGGGTGGTTGTAAAAGTTAACAATCTTCAACAACAAGAAGAGTTAGGTTATACAGCAAAATCTCCACGTTGGGCAATGGCCTACAAATTTAAAGCAGAGCAGGTTTCCACGGTTTTAAATCAAATTACTTATCAAGTTGGACGAACGGGAGCAATTACTCCTGTTGCAAACTTAGAGGCGGTTGAATTGGCTGGAACTATTGTAAAAAGAGCTTCGCTTCACAATGCAGATCAGATTGAAAAACTCGATGTTCGAGAAGGCGATACAGTTTTTGTAGAAAAAGGAGGAGAGATTATTCCGAAGATAATTGGTGTAGATTTTACCAAAAGAGATCCTAATTCGCAGTCCACTCAATATATAATTGAGTGTCCAGAATGTAGTACACCGTTAGTGCGTACAGAAGGTGAAGCGCAACATTATTGTCCTAATACCGAAGGTTGCCCACCTCAAATTATTGGTCGAATTCAACATTTTATTTCGCGAAAAGCGATGGATATAGAAGGGCTAGGAGGTGAAACAGTTGCATTGTTGGTAAACAATGGATTGATTAATAACTACGCAGATCTATATCTTTTAAAAGCTGAACAGATTATTCCGTTAGAGCGAATGGCACAAAAAAGTGCCGAGAATATTGTAAACGGGATTGAAGCTTCAAAACAAATACCTTTTGAAAGAGTTCTATTCGGTTTAGGAATTCGCTACGTTGGAGAAACAGTGGCTAAAAAACTAACAAAACACTACAAAACGATTGATGCTCTAATTAACGCTTCGGAAGCAGATTTAGTTACTGTAGATGAAATTGGAGAGCGAATTGCTCAAAGTGTAGTGTCGTTTTTCGCTTCAGAAGAGAACCTTACTACCATTGAAAGATTGAAGAGCTACGGCGTTCAGCTAGAAATTTCTGCCGATGAGCTTGCCAATCAAACAGACACTTTAAGCGGACAGATTTTTGTGGTTTCTGGTGTTTTCACAAAGGTTTCGCGTAATGAACTCAAAAAGCTAATTGAGGATAATGGAGGGAAAGTTTCAAGCGCTATCTCTTCTAAAACAAATTTTGTAGTAGCGGGAGACAATATGGGCCCTAGTAAAAGAACCAAAGCCGAAAACCTAGGAGTGGCAATTATCTCTGAAGACGAATTTCTTGAAATGATTAATTTCTAATAGGAAATATAGAATAAAAGCTTTTATAAATAAATCGTGTTAAATTTGGAATTCAAAACTTCAAAAATGTATTTCAATTTCAAGGTCTAATAATCCTTTATTATATTATTTTTGAGAGGCAAAATTATGCTTTCGATGCTGAAAAAAATCAAACTTAAATCTTTAAAAAATCAAACTGCTAAAAGCTTAGAATCACGCGATTTTTCTCAGAGAAATACGCCTTTAAGGTCCTTAGGTTTTTTGGTTGATGAGTCGTATTTTGACGACCTTCAAAGGTTTTACGATTTTGGAGCCTCCCTAGGTTTGCAAAGAAAAGATATCAAAGTCTTTACTTTTATGGAAACCCGAAAAAAGCTGCCCACTTTAAGGCAAAACCAAATTACCAACAAAGAGTTTAACTGGAGAGGTAATATTAATAATCAAATAGCTAGAGAATTTTTGGATTTCGATTTTGATGTATTAATTGGATTTACAAATACGGAAAATGATTTTTTAGATGCCTTAATTGCACAAAGCAAAGCAAAGTTTAAAATAGGATTTAATGGAGCAGATGAAAGACTTTTTGACTTGATGTTGGCTGTAGATCCTAAAAATATAGCTGACTTTAAAACTGAGGTAACTAAATATTTAAAAGTCTTAAAAAAAATATAGATTACATTGTGATCTTAATAAATAATAAAATACTAACATGAAAGAATTAATAGGGACTGGAGTTGCATTAATTACCCCATTTAAGAGTGATTTTTCGATTGATGTAGAAGGACTTAAAAATGTAGTAAACTTCAATATTGATAATGGTATTGATTACTTAGTAGTTCTAGGAACTACAGCAGAAAGTGCGACCTTGTCTAAAGAAGAGAAACAGTTGGTTATTGACACCGTAGTTTCTACAAATAGTGGAAGGCTCCCTTTGGTAATAGGTATTGGAGGTAACAACACTAAAGAGGTTATTGCTGAGATGAATCAACGTGATCTTTCTGCTTTTACTGCAATACTTTCAGTGTCTCCTTTTTACAACAAACCAACGCAGGAAGGAATATATCGGCATTTTGCTGCCGTAGCAAAAGAAGCTCCACTTCCTGTGGTTTTATATAATGTACCTGGTAGAACAGCATCAAATATGTTGCCTGAAACTGTAATTCGTTTAGCAAATGATTTTGATAAAATTGTGGGTATTAAAGAAGCTGCAGGAGATATTGTTCAGGCTATGAAATTGATTTCTGGCTGCCCAAAAGATTTCTTAGTTATTTCTGGCGACGATATGATTACCTTGCCTATGGTGCTTGCGGGTGGTGCTGGAGTTATATCGGTTATAGGAGAAGGATTTCCAAAAGAATTTTCAAAAATGGTAATGCTTGGTCTTGATAAAAAAGTAGATGAAGCTTATGAAATTCACTATAAAATTGCCCCTGCAATCGATTATATTTTTGCAGAAGGAAATCCAGCTGGAATTAAAGCTGTATTCAAAAAACTAAGAATTTGTAATGATACTGTAAGGCTACCTCTGGTTGGTGTAAGTGATGGATTGAGAGCTAAAATAGATTCTTTCATTCAGGAGTTCTAGATCTATAAGAATTCGATATTGCGTTAAATTTTTCAAAAGGTGTGTAAATAATAGCTTTTAGGGCAATAATTTAGCGTAATAATAAGTTTTGTTGAATCCCGTTTAATTGCCTATTTTTGCACGATGTTTTTTAAGCCTATGAGATTACCTTTTTTTATAATACTTTGTCTTACAATTTTACTTTCATCTTGTAGTCAATACCAAGAGGTGTTGCGTAAGGATGACATTGGTAAGAAATACGCTTTTGCAGATTCGCTCTATCAAATGGGTAAATATCGTAAAGGGTTAAAATTGATGGAACAAATTGTTCCGTTATACAGAGGTAAACCACAAGGTGAAAAACTAATGTTTATCTATGCCAATACGTACTACAATTTAGAAGATTATTACCTTGCTGGTTATCAGTTTGAGCGTTTTACACAAGCTTATCCACAAAGTGATAGTGTTGAGGTAGCGTCGTTTAAATCGGCAAAAAGTTTTTACGAACTTTCTCCTAGGTTTTCATTAGACCAAAGAGATACTCATAAAGGTTTGGAAAAACTTCAGGAATTTATAAACACATATCCAAACTCTGATAAGAGAATGGAAGCTAACGAACTTGTGGCTGAATTGCGTGAAAAACTTGAGAAAAAAGAATTTAAAACTGCAGTACAATATCTGCATGTAGAGGATTACAAGTCTGCAATTGAAGCTTTTGATAATTTTATAACAGATAATCCTGGATCTATTTATAGAAGAGAAGCGTTTTTTAATCGTTTCGTTTCAGCTTATAAACTTGCAATAAATAGTATTCCAAGTTTGGTGCAAGAGCGATTAGATATTGCAAAAGGACATTATAAAAATTTCATGAAATATTACAAGGATACAGATTTAGCCTCTGAAGCTGTTGAAATATATGAAGATATAGAGCGCAGAACTGTAACCGAAGAAACAACACCTACTATTTAATTAATTTACTATGGATATTAAAAACTCAGAAGCACCTGTTAACACTGTCACTTTAGACAAAAACTTAATTGATGCTCCAACAAACAACATTTACGAAGCTATTTCTATTATTTCGAAAAGAGCGACGCAAATAAATGCCGATATTAAGAAAGAGCTTTTAGAAAAACTAGATGAGTTTGCAACTTATAACGATAGTTTAGAGGAGATTTTTGAAAACAAAGAACAAATAGAAGTTTCAAAATTCTACGAAAGATTACCAAAACCACACGCTTTAGCAGTGCAAGAATGGTTAGAAAATAAAATTTACTACAGAAATACAGCTGACGAAGTAGTAGAGTAAAAGTTTAAAGAAAATAGCTCAAAGTTGAAAATTATTTTAGCTTTGAGCTATATATTTATAATTTGAAAAATTAGATAATGTCTGTTTTGAACCGGAAAAATATCTTGCTTGGCATTACCGGCGGGATTGCCGCGTACAAAGCAGCTTTTTTAGTTAGGCTTCTTGTTAAAAAAGGAGCTAACGTAAAAGTTGTAATGACTTCTTCTGCCAAAGATTTTGTTACACCTTTAACGCTTGCCACGCTTTCTAAAAACGAAGTATTTTCATCTTTTACAATTGAAGATACTGACAGCGAAGGCAACCGTGAGGCACAATGGAATAACCATGTTGAGTTAGCACTTTGGGCAGATTTAATGTTGATTGCTCCAGCTACTGCAAATACGCTTTCTAAAATGGCAAATGGTGGCTGCGATAATTTGTTACTCGCTTGTTATCTTTCTGCAAAATGTCCTGTTTATTATGCTCCGGCAATGGATTTGGATATGTATCAGCATCCAACTACAAATCAAACATTTGAAAAATTAGAAAGCTTTGGGAATATTCAGATTCCTGCGGCTTTTGGTGAACTTGCGAGTGGGTTAGTAGGCCAAGGAAGAATGGCAGAGCCTGAGAAAATTGTTTCTTTCTTAGAAAATGATATTCTTGGTAAGCTTCCACTTCGAGCTAAGAAAATATTAATCACAGCTGGCCCAACCTACGAAGCAATCGATCCTGTTCGGTTTATTGGAAATCACTCTAGCGGGAAAATGGGATATTCCATTGCCGAAACAGCAGCGGAATTAGGTGCTGAGGTTGTTCTAATTTCAGGACCATCTTCCTTAAAGCTGGAAAATGATTTTGTAAAATTAATTCGCATTACTTCGGCCGAAGAAATGTATCAAGCGGCTCATAAATATTTCGATGCAAGTGATATCGCAATACTAAGTGCAGCAGTTGCAGATTACAGACCTGCAGAGGTTTCTTCAGAAAAGATTAAAAAGAAAACGGATAATCTTACAATAGAGCTTACAAAAACAAAAGATATACTTGCTTCACTAGGTGCGATTAAGAAAAAGCAATTTCTAGTTGGATTCGCATTGGAAACTCAAAACGAGGAAGAAAATGCAAAATCGAAACTCAAAAAAAAGAATTTAGATTTAATTGTGCTAAATTCGCTACGAGATAAAGGTGCTGGTTTTAAATCGGACACCAATAAAGTTACTTTAATAGCTAAAGACAATAAAATGTTGCCTTTCCCTGTTAAACCTAAAATAGAAGTAGCTAAAGATATTTTAGAATATATTATAGAAAACATCCATGCGTAAACTATTATTTTTTATACTATGCACCGCAATTATAGTTCCTGCAACCGCGCAAGAATTAAATTGTACGGTAACTGTTGATGCTGAAAAAACGGGACAACCAAACCTACAGGTTTTTAGTACACTACAGAGTCAATTACTTGAGTTTATAAACAATACAAAATGGACAGATAAAGTTTATAAAAATCAAGAAAGAATTGATTGTAATATGACCTTGGTAGTCAATAGTTACGAAGGTGAAACTTTTAGCGGAACACTTCAAATACAATCTTCTAGACCTGTTTATGGCTCTACATATGACTCTCCTGTTTACAACTATTACGACAAGCAGGTTACATTTAGATATAAGGAGTTTGAACCATTAGCGCTTAATCTTAACTCATTCGATTCTAATCTTATTTCGGTTATTGCATTTCACGTTTATACAGTAATTGGGCTTGATGCCGATACGTTTAGTCCTGAAGGGGGAAGGCCTTATTTTGAAATCGCTAAACAAATAACGAGTACTGCGGCTTCTAGTAGTTATTCTGGTTGGAAAGCTACTGATGGTAACCAAACAAGATATAGTTATAACGATGCCTTATTATCTTCTGTTTATAAAGATTTTCACGATGCAATGTATATGTATCACCGTGAAGGAATGGATAAAATGGAGTCTAATCAATTAGAAGGTAAAAAAGTTATAGCCGATGCTATTAACAGATTAAAAGGAATTAGCGATAGACGTCCAAATTCATATTTAGTTCGTACTTTCTTTGATGCAAAAACTGATGAAATTCAAGCTGTTTTCAGTGGAGGGCCCAAAGTTGATATTACTAAACTAGTAGAAAACTTAAATAGACTTGCTCCTACAAAACGCAGTAATTGGTCCGAGATTAAGTATTAATTTCAACGTTAAGCTACATACGGTTAAACGCGAGAATTTTAATTCTTACTTAATCTAACTTCTTAAACTCTCACCACTTAATTTTAATGTCATACATTTAAAATATGTTAACTACCCTTGCCATAAAAAACTATGCGCTTATTGAAGATATACGTGTAGATCTTCAAAAGGGATTAACTATTATTACCGGTGAAACTGGAGCAGGAAAGTCGATACTTCTAGGTGCTTTAGCTATGCTTCTTGGTAAAAGAGCAGACCTAAGCAATATAAAAGATTCTTCAAAAAAATGTATAATTGAAGGTCATTTTTCAATTGTAAATTATGATTTACAATCCATTTTTGAAGAAAATGATTTAGATTACGACGCTCATACTATTATTCGAAGAGAGATTTTGCCTAGTGGTAAATCAAGAGCATTCGTAAATGATACTCCAGTGGCTTTATCTCAACTTCAGGCCTTAGCACCGTTTTTAATAGATATTCATAGTCAGCATGAAACTTTGGAAGTGGTTTCTGAAAGTTTTCAGATGGAGGTGATTGATGCTTTGGCTGGTAATGATGAATTATTAAGCACTTACCAATCACAGTTTTTAGATTATAAAAATGTTTCAGAAAAACTAACTGGTCTAAAACACCAAAAAGAAGAAGCTGCTAAAGAATTAGATTACAATAGTTTTCTCTATAACGAATTACAGCAAGCAGGGCTTGATAAAATCGATCAAACGGAATTGGAAGAAGAGTACGAAACTCTTAATAATGCCGAATCTATTAAAGAAGCATTTGTCACTGTAAATCAGTTGTTAGACCAAGAGCAAATTGGTTCAATTTCTACGGCCAAAGAAGCTCGAGTAGTATTAGGGAAGATTAAAGGGTTTTCAACAGCATTTGAAAGTTTATGGGAGCGTTTAAACAGCGTTATTCTCGAACTTGAAGATATCGGAGTTGAAGCAGCAAATACTTCAGAGAAAATTGAAGCTAATCCTGAAGAACTTTTTAGGATAAATGAAAAATTACAAACTCTATATAAACTTCAGCAAAAACATGCTGTTGCTACAGTCGCAGAATTACTTGTGATAGAAAAAAATCTTGAAGAAAAAGTAAATACAACTTTAGGCTTAGATGCTGAAATTGAAGACTTAGAAAAGCAAATATCTACGCTACGGTCTAAGGCTTTACAAACTGCAAATTCGCTCCATACTAAAAGAGAAAAGGCTATTCCGGTTTTAAAGAAAAAGCTTGAAGAAACACTAGTTCCTTTAGGTATGCCGAATGCACAATTTAAATTTGAACTTGTGGCTTCAGAAACTTTTAAAGGGAATGGTACCGATTCATTGCAGTTGTTGTTTACTGCAAATAAAGGTTTAGCATTTGGCCCCTTAAGAAAAGTTGCTTCCGGTGGTGAAATGAGTAGAATAATGCTTGCCATAAAAGCAGTGCTTGCTTCATATAAAAAACTACCAACTATTGTTTTTGATGAAATAGATACAGGGGTTTCGGGAGAAGTAGCAAACAAAATGGCTGTTATAATGCGAAATATGGGTGATAAAATGCAATTGATTAGTATTACGCATTTACCACAAATAGCAGCAAAGGGCCAGCAGCATATTAAGATTTACAAGGAAGATGTACAAAATATAACATCTACTCATCTTAAGGTATTAAATACAGATGAACGAATTCTAGAAATTGCCCAAATGCTTGGTGGCAAAAAAGTAACCGAAGCAGCGATGGCTAATGCCAAAGAATTATTGAATTAAAATGTATCTTTACGATTCAAAGTGTGTACTTTTATATTGGTATAACACTATAATATATTGATAACTATTAACATTTAAAATATGTCTTATAATTTACTTAAAGGAAAGCGTGGAATCATCTTTGGAGCTCTTGACGAAAATTCTATAGCATGGAAAACTGCTGAACGCGTACATGAAGAAGGTGGGAGCTTTGTGCTTACTAACGCGCCTATCGCTCTGCGTATGGGTCAAATAAAAAAACTTGCTGAAAAAACAAATTCTGAAGTTATTCCGGCAGATGCAACAAACTTGGAAGACCTTGAGAATCTAGTTACTAAGGCAACTGAAATTTTAGGGGGTAAATTAGATTTCGTATTGCATTCAATAGGGATGTCGGTAAACGTTCGAAAAGGTAACCATTATACAAATCAGAATTACAACTTTACGCATAAAGGATGGGATATTTCGGCAGGTTCATTTCACAAAACTATGCAAGTGTTATATCAGAAAGATGCTATGAATGAGTGGGGTAGTATTATTGCGCTAACCTATATGGCATCCCAGCGTGTGTTTCCAGACTATAATGATATGGCCGACAATAAAGCGTATTTAGAGAGCATTGCGCGTAGCTTTGGGTATTTCTTTGGGCGTGATAAAAAGGTGCGTGTAAACACAATTTCTCAATCTCCAACTCCAACTACAGCTGGACAAGGAGTGAAAGGTTTTGATGGCTTTATGAGCTATGCTGATAAAATGTCGCCACTAGGAAATGCAACTGCTCTTGACTGTGCAAATTATACGGTAGCAATGTTTAGTGATCTTACTAAAAGAGTAACCTTACAGAACTTGTATAACGATGGAGGATTCTCTAATATGGGAGTAAGCGATGCGGTAATGGAAGCTTTTGTTGAAGGGAATTAAAAATTCTAATTTTTTTACGAAATTATCAATCCTGTGCAGTTTACTGTACAGGATTTTCTTTTTATCATCAAATTTGTTATTGTATCTTTTGTTTGTTAACAATATTTTAAATACATTTAAAGTATTATTAACTAAATACTTATCAAATTATGAAGAAAAGTACTCTCATTGGGTGCTTCATCGGCTTGCTTGCACTTACGATGAATGCCCAGGTTACTCAGCCTTCTACTTCCACGACCATTACCGGTACCACGAAGACAGAAGTCCAGAAGAAATCCAACTCCTCCATACAGGATTTGTTGGTAAGGTATAATAATGTCGGGAAGTATAATGGTTCTATTTCCGATCATTTTACGGCAGAGGAGCAGCAAATGTTGCGATCCTATTTTAAAGCTCAAAATAGCACTACAAATAGTGTAAGAGGTGTAAACTCAACTATCAATTCTGACGCACCGAATAGTCTTTTAGAATATTCACGGTTAAATGGTACGGTAAATACGAACCCATTTTACCAAAGATCTTCTAATAACGGTAATTCTGCAAGAATATCGGATGCGCCACTAACACTTTCAGAACAGGCCATTGCAAATGGATATGTTAACAGTAATCCAAGGTATCAAAACGCTATTGGTCTTACGTCTTTAGAGCAAGCAGAGATTTTAGCCGCTGAAGCTGCTGCACAGCAAAGAGGTACTCCTAACTTTAACGTTCAAAACCAGGCTACTCAAAATAGAGTTTTATCTCAAATTGTACCTACTGCAGGTGCAACTGAAACTTTTGCAGTAGTACCAGGGGATTTCTTTTATGATCCATCTGATGGTACGACTGGAGGACCGGGTGGGGATTGTTCTACTACATCCTCAGGAGACCCTGGTGATTATCCTAACTGTGGTTGTGCTACAATTACGACATTGACAGGTACTGATCTTTCTGTAGAATTTTTATCGTTTAGAGTATTTGGGAATTTTGATTACTTAAATATTTATGATGGTCCAGACACAAGTTCACCTCAAATTTACGATAGCAATTTAAATAGCGATACAGATGAACTTGCAGGGATGATAGCTGCAAATGGATCAGCTGTATTTACATCTACAACTGGTGCTTTAACTTTTGAATTTTATGCCACTTCAGTAGTTAATACTTGTGGATGGGAAGTTGAAGTTCTTTCTGGTGGAGGTGGAGGATCTTTCCCTGCTCCATATTGTGGGCCTATAGAATTTAACAATGCTGTAGAACCTATTACCTTGGTTGAGGTAGCAGGAATTAGTAATGTTTCTGATGCTACGATTGATGGGTCTCCTGCGCACGAAGATTTTACAGCAATTAGCGGTGATATGGAAGAAGGAATGTCTTATCCAATTGCCTTAGAGGGTAATACAGGTGGTACTTTTACAAATAGTTTTACTGTATTTATAGATTGGAATCAAGATGGAATTTTGGATAATGCGAGTGAACGATATGAAATTGGAACAATAAGTGGTTCTACTGGTACAGACGGACAACAAGCTACTGGCACAATTGATGTTCCTGCAGGGGTTCTTGAAGGACCAACTAGAATGCGAGTTATAAAGAAATTTCTCTCTAGTTATGCTACAGATTCTTGTGATCCAGGTTCAAACTACGGACAAGCCGAAGATTATACTATTAATGTAACTGCTGCAGGTGGTGGTGGAACAGGAGGTCCTTGTGCTACTACAGGGCCAAGCAATGGTTTTGAAAATGGAAAGAGTTTCCTTAAAAACCTAGGACGTATTGTTGCTCATGACTTAACTGTTGTTGACGGTGAGAATATGACTTTAGAGTCAATTACAATAACAGCATTTATTGGAGCTGAAGGTTCTGGAGTTAATGCTGATAATGTTGATGTATTTATTTACGCAGACGATGGTTCTGGCGCTCCTGGAGCCATAATTACTTCGCAAACAAATTTAGTTCCAGATTCACAAACCGTTATTGGAAGTAACTTTGGATTTGATGCTTGGAGTGTTGTACTTGATATAGCT
>NZ_JAIRBB010000049.1 GCF_022008395.1 Aequorivita xiaoshiensis | reverse complement strand
GTTCTATTTATAACTTTAGAAAAACAACTGTCAAATAAAAGGAAGAAGAACAATCTCCTAAAAGATTAAATCGGTAATTTGTTATTTCAGTTTAGGGCAAAAGAAGTTTTATTCACCTCCAATACTATAAGGTTTATATAAAAGCAAAGCGGCTTGAGGAGTTAAAAACGGTTCTTGCAGGGTTACTTGGGTAACGCTGCAATCACCACCCACGCTGTGGGCGAGTAGAATATTTTGAGTTTAGAGCAAAAGAAGTTTTGATCACCTCCAATACTATAAAGTTTGCAAAAAAGGAAAGCGGCTTGAGGAGTTAAAAACGGTTCTTGCAGGGTTACTTTGGTAACCTTGCAATCACCACCCACGCTGTCAGTTTAGAACAAATAGAAGTTTTAATCACTTTTAATACTATAAGGTTACAAAAAAGGAAGTCGGCTAGAGGAGTTAAAAACGGTTCTTGCAGGGTTACTTTGTTAACGCTGCAATCACCACCCACGCTATCAGTTTAGGACAAAAAGAAGTTTTGATCACCTCCAATACTAAAAGGTTTACAAAAAAGGAAGTCGGCTTGAGGAGTTAAAAACGGTTCTTGCAGGGTTACTTGGGTAACGCTGCAATCACCACCCACATTGTCAGTTTAGGCCAAAAGAAGTTTTATTCACCTCCAATACTATAAGGTTACAAAAAAGGATAGCGGCTTGAGGAGTTAAAAACGGTTCTTGCAGGGTTACTTGGGTAACGCTGCAATCACCACCCACGCTGTGGGCGAGTAGGATATTTTGAGTTTAGAGCAAAAGAAGTTTTGATCACCTCCAATACTAAAAGGTTTACAAAAAAGGAAGTCGGCTTGAGGAGTTAAAAACGGTTCTTGCAGGGTTACTTTGGTAACGCTGCAATCACCACCCACGCTGTCAGTTTAAGGCAAAAGAAGTTTTGATCACCTCCAATACTATAAAGTTTGCAAAAAAGGAAGGCGGCTTGAGGAGTAAAAACGGTTCTTGCAGGGTTACTTTGGTAACGCTGCAATCACCACCCACGCTGTGGGCGAGTAGGATATTTTGAGTTTAGGGCAAAAGAAGTT
>NZ_JAIRBB010000048.1 GCF_022008395.1 Aequorivita xiaoshiensis | reverse complement strand
TTTTTGATGTTTTTTTAATGAAATACAAAAAGATAAAAATCAATACTGTAGTTATAATGCTAGTAGTCATTTATTTTTTGAATGTTACACAACGTGTTTGTATATGACAAGTAGCTTGAAATTATGAGTTAATTTTCAATCTCGCAACAAGCCAAATCTTTTGTATTTTGTTTTTATCTTTAATTTTCAAAAAGCCAAATCAAAAGATTTGGCGACTAACCAAATATACCCAAATTCTCGATTTAGAAAAACCTTAGCTATTTGTTATATACGGTGTTATGCGGTCGGCTTTTTTGTTTTTTCTTCATATTCATCAACCAATTTCAAACATTCGGTATAGTCAGAAACATAACGGTCACTTTCAAATTGCTCCTTGAAGTATTTATAGTATTCGTCATATTTATTACCGAAAATTTCATTCCAAGCCTTTTTTTGATTCTCTATTATGTTTATCTCTTTTGCCGATACAATAATTAAAATCCTTTCTCCTGGTAGATCTTCATTTGGATTCGAATACCATAGTTCAAATGCAATTTCAATTTGGTTATTATTTAGTTTTAAAATCTGTTCACCGAGATATTCGTCAACTTTTATCGGTTCAATGCTTTCTATTTCTCCGTTTTCTTTTACTTTGAAAAATCCAACGTTTAAATTCCCTTTTAATTCAATAATTACTGGAAAGTTGAGTTTATCGTGTTCTATATCAATTTTGAACTTTTCAACGATAGTGTCTCCGAAAACGTGAGTAGAAAAGTCGTTCAATTTCATTTCAAATTTTTTCGATTTTATTTCAAGTTCTGTTATCCAACTGTCGTGAAGTTTCCAAATGAGATATTTTCTGAAATTTTTAAGTCGGTCAGAATTTTCGTTCAATAAAATTGAATATTTGTCTCTGTCAAAAATGGGTTCGTCCAAGTCAATAAAATCTTCCGCTAAAAATGGTGCAATTGTCTTTATGTTTCTTTTATCGTTCATTTATTTGGTAGTCGTCTTTTAGCTGCCGCATAACGTCTCGTATAAACGCAGTAGCGAGATTGGCGTACCGACTTTTCGGTTTATACCAGACTTTAAATTTATAAAATTACTTTCGGGTTTTGCAT
>NZ_JAIRBB010000047.1 GCF_022008395.1 Aequorivita xiaoshiensis | reverse complement strand
CGTTGTACGCAAGCAAAACAGAATCACGTATATGAAATTAAAATTTATCCTGACAGGAATATTCATAACATTTTTAAGCACATTAAAAGCACAGGAAAATTTGGATGTAAAAGTTGACCACAGAATGGAAGCATTAAGTATCTTCTATACATTGGCAACTGTTGACACAATGGATATTAAACCAACACCATCTAATTATTACAAAGATTTCAAAACCTACTTTGAACCATATAAAAACCATAAGGCATTAAATTGGTACAGAAATTTAGAATCTTGGGATGGATATGATATTGCGTCATTAGGTCTTTTCCTATCCGAAGACTATCCATTTGAAATAAAAATAAAACCTGAAGTTAACTATATCAGAAGCACTTCTAAAGATACATTTCTGTATCATTTTAATGAATTTTACAAGGACTGTAAAGTAAAAAAGTTCATTAAAAAGCATAAAAAACTTTACAAATCGGTTTGCGAAACAGCAAAAGATTCTGTCAAAAAATCTGGAATTTTAAATGAAATTCAATCCTTTTACGGAAAATCCGCAGAGGGAAAATTTGTAATCTATATTGATTTACTAAACAATATGGGAAACAATGCTATTCCATCAAATAATGTCAATTTCAAAGATAATAGAATGTTCCGGCTGGCTTATTTGAATGACGAAGACAAAAATCACACGGATGAAAGCCCTGTTATATTTATACCATATCTTAACGTGGTGACTCACGAAATAAGTCATCTTTTTGTTCAAGATTTTTTACAGAATTACAAAAATGACTTATCTAAAATCAAAACTCTTTTTCTGACAACAAGCAAAGGGGAAAAACTTGACGAATCGAAATGGGAAAATGAATTAGACGAATTGATTGTTCGAGTTTGTACAGCCAGAATTTTGGAGCAAAAGTTCGGAAAAGAAGAAGGTTTAAAAGAAATAGAAAACCAATCACAACATTTTAAATTGGCGATTCCTTTATATGATTTCTTTGAAAATTATATTTTAAACAGAGATAAATACAAATCAATCGCAGATTTCTATCCGAAAATAATGGAATATTTAAAAACCTATGAGGAATAAATGCCTGCGTACAACAATGTATATAAAAAATAGGCGAA
>NZ_JAIRBB010000046.1 GCF_022008395.1 Aequorivita xiaoshiensis | reverse complement strand
CCAGTGTTTTTAACTGAGAAGCTATAGTTGATTACATCACCAACCGCTAGTGTTGAACATCCTGTAGTTGGATCTACTTCAACATCTGAAGTTTTAATAAGCGCGATGCTCGCATCAGTACAGATTAGCACTGTAACTGTATTACTTGTAGCAGTATCTACAGGTCCTAAGGGAGAAACACCATTTACAGTAGCGGTATTCACTATAGATCCTGCATCTATATTATCTTGGTCAACTATATATGTAGCTATAAAAGTCCAAGCTTCACCTACATTTAAAATGCCATCGTTATTTAAATCTCCCGAATCTAAATTAATTGTAACTATTGGGTTTGGAGATTCAAATAATGGGTCTGTAATAACAACATCTTCGATATCTACATCTCCTTCATTTGTTACAACAAACTCATAGTCAATGGTATCTCCAACATTAAAGTTGATACAATCTGTCGTTGCGCTGCTAGTCGATTTAACGATAGACATTTCAGCATTTTGACAAAGGTTTACGGTTTCCGAATCTGATCCTGAAACCGGGAATGGAGTAGATGCCTCAGCCTCTCCATTTACTTCCGCAGTATTTACAACTTGACCGTTAATAATATCCTGTGCAGTAACAACATACGAACCTGTAAACTCCCAGATTTCTGAAACATCAAGCTTGTTGTCACTATTTGTATCCCCCGATGGGCCAGAAATTGTAGCAATCATAGGATCAGTTACTACTACATTACTAATAGGAGTATTACCATTGTTTGTAACCTTGAAAGTATATGAAATGCTCTCGCCAACAGCCAATGGAGTACATCCAGCTGGATTATTCGGGCTGGCTATTTTTTCGATATTGATACCACAGTTGTTTATAGTTAAGGTTACTGGGGTTCTTGTTAAACTAAAGCAACCATTATCATCAACAACGGCCTGCGCATAATATGTAATACTACCAACACTGTTCAGGATTGGAGCAGTAACAACGGAACCACCAGTAGCAGCATCATACCAAACAACCGCCTGACCTCCCGGTACTGTGGCAGTAGCTGTTAATGTCTGAATTGGACTGGCCTCACACTCGGTCTGATCGCCTCCACTAACTGGGGCATCAGGAGCATCCGTAATCGTTAAAGT
>NZ_JAIRBB010000045.1 GCF_022008395.1 Aequorivita xiaoshiensis | reverse complement strand
TGTACGTCTCTGATATAGGTTGACCACTTAACGAGTGAAAACCTATGAAAGCAAATGTACGGAGTATTCGCAAGCAGCGTAAATACTCAATTGAATTTAAAAAAAGGATTGTTGCAGATTTTGAAAGCGGAAAGTTTAGCGTTCTCCAATTGGAGAAGCTTCACGGAATAAGAAATCCAACAATTTATAAATGGATTTATAAATTCTCTACCTTTAACGAAAAAGGATTTAGAATTATAGAAATGAAAGACAGTAGCAGCCAAAAGATGAAAGAGCTTGAAGCTCGCATAAAGGAGCTTGAGAGCACCGTGGGCCGCAAGCAAATAATGATTGATTATTTGGAGAAGATGATGGAGATTGCCAAGGATGAACTTGATATCGACATCAAAAAAAACTTCGGCACCCCACAATCAACTGGTTCAGGGAAAACAAAGAAAAAGTGAGTTTTTCAATGAACATGCTATATGCCACCGTTGGAATCAGCAAGCAAGCTGTAAGCCAGTATAATACAAGGCAAAAGGCCTTCGACAAGAAAGTCAAGCAAATGACCCTCGAAGCTGATGAGCTCAGAGAGGATCACCCTGGTTGTGGGGTTGAGAAAATGTACTATACACTTAAACCGGACTTTATAGGAAGGGATAGGTTTATAGAGTTAATGATGGAACTGGGATACCGATTGAAGCGTAAAAAGAATTATAAAAGAACAACTATTGCTTCGAAAATTTATTATCCTAACCTAATAAAAGGGATGGAGGTTGACCGACCATCAATGGTATGGCAGTCTGATATTACTTACATACCTATTGGCAACAAGCATTATTATGCAGTTTTTATAATAGATGTCTATACCAAGAAGATCGTAGGATATAAAGTCTCTGATAATATGAGGGCACAGGCAAATATGGATGCATTGAATATGGCATTGAAAGAAAACGACGCCCCTCTGGTACACCACAGTGATCGGGGGAGTCAGTATACCTACAAGGGATATATTGATCTTTTAAGGAAAAGTGGAAGCCAAATAAGCATGGCACTCTCAGCCCATGACAATTCCTATGCTGAACGTATCAATAGAACCATAAAAGAGGAATATCTTGATTATTGGAAGCCACAGACATTTATCCAGTTAAAAAGAATGACGGCAAAAGCGGTCAAGAATTACAACAGTAAAAGATTACATAACAATAACCACAGAATGAGCCCTGAGAAGTTCATAAATCAATTTTCTTTCTTGAGGCCTCAAGAAAGAAAATTGATGACTATTTTTGATAATCTAAATTAATAAATAACGGTCAACACTAATCAGGGATATACAA
>NZ_JAIRBB010000044.1 GCF_022008395.1 Aequorivita xiaoshiensis | reverse complement strand
TTAACCCTTGAAACAAACAATTCTGTTTCGTTAAGCGGGTGCAAATATAACTCCGTTTTTTAACCCCACAACATTAATTTAAACTTTTTTTAATGAAAAATTAATAATAATAGCTAAGCACCTGAAAAATCAATACTTAGAATTAAAAATAAAATACCGATAAAATAAAATAACACTTCAGCGTAGCAAATACACTATAGTATAAACAGTATATAATCCAATTTCATTAGATCCAAGCAACCAAATTAGAGCACAACAATACTTATAATTGAAATACTTCAACAGAATAAAACAGAAGAATTCAATTCAAATTTAAAATTCAATGACTTTAAAATTTACTTTTAAGCTAAGAAGTGCTAGCAATCGGCGTCCAAAAATCTAATTAAGGAAATAAAAATCATCAACATTATTTATCATTTCAATAAACACAGTCTTCAAATTACCTTTGACATCCACTACGTAGCATTGATTATAACCATTTAAAATGAAAAAATAACCGCCTAGTATTCTTAACAATAATATCGAAATCAAAAAATCATACTTACTTCGAATATTTGAGAACCAAAATCAGGAAAATAAATTACTTACATAAAAGTTAAAGGCTGTAATTTATTTAGCCCCATAACCTTTTCCTAAAAACTCTTGCCTAACTATAAAGCTTGAGCAAATTATACAACCTATTTAATTTCAAATAATAGTTTGAATTAAGATGTTCTTGCTCCTGGATAGAAAATTATATTCTGGAAAGCTAAAAAATCATTTTAATTGAAGAATAATATTTTTTAAATCACCAAAACAAAGATCTAGACAATTTTTTGAGTAATTTATTATAGGATCCCCGGTTAAAAGTTGTGAACTATTGCGTCCTTAGCTTGATGAGAGGAAATTCCCGCCTATGCATTGGTAACAGCACTTGAATTTTTTGTTTTATAAAATAGAAGTTTTGATCACCTCCAATACTAAAAGGTTTACAAAAAAGGAAGTCGGCTGGAGGAGTAAAAACGGTTCTTGCAGGGTTACTTTGGTAACGCTGCAATCACCACCCACATTGTCAGTTTAGGCCAAAAGAAGTTTTAATCACCTCCAATACTATAAAGTTTACAAAAAAGGAAAGCGGCTGGAGGAGATAAAAACGGTTCTTGCAGGGTTACTTGGGTAACGCTGCAATCACCACCCATGCTATCAGTTTAGGGCAAAAGAAGTTTTATTCACCTCCAATACTAAAAGGTTTACAAAAAAGGAAGTCGGCTTGAGGAGATAAAAACGGTTCTTGCAGGGTTACTTTGGTAACGCTGCAATCACCACCCACGCTGTGGGAGTGTAGGTCGTTCTATTTATAACTTTAGAAAAACAACTGTCAAATAAAAGGAAGAAGAACAATCTCCT
>NZ_JAIRBB010000043.1 GCF_022008395.1 Aequorivita xiaoshiensis | reverse complement strand
ACAACGTCTCCGTATATGAAACGTAGCGTGTAAAAAGACGCTATCGTTTCGGATTATACACGAGCTGAATTTTTAAATTTTTCTTTTTTCTTTATTTTACCAAAAGTCAAATTTAAAAATTTGGCGGTGTTTGCAAATACACACAAACCTTTCGGAAAGCCTATATTAGCTATGTTTTATATACATTGTTGGCAATAGTTATTTTGTCAGCACTTCTCTTAATACAACTTCAAATTGCTTTCCATCCATTGTTTTTTGTTGCCATATAAACCGCTTAAATCCTTGATTATAATCTAATCCCTGAATATTTAAAAAACAAAATATTCCTTTTGTAAAGAATTTATAATAGTCTTCGTAGTTGCCATTTTGTATTATTGAACTTTCCAAAATCGAATATATTTTTTCTTTTTTGTAAACGAATTCATTGTCTTTTATTGATTTTAAATATCTAAAAGATTTTATTTCATCAAAAACATCTAATTCTTGACCATCGTAATCTTTCGAGTCAAATTCCATATTATCGGATTCTACAAAAATAATAGGCGATTTATCATTATTAATTGGTGGTATGTATATTATAATACTTTTAATTTTATATTGATAGGATGTTTGATTTTCTGCAGCATAAAATTCAAAAAGGTTTTCTCCTCCTCGTTTAAATTTTTTAATAGCACCAGAGCAGAATCCATTATATAAATCAGTTCCAAAAGTCAAATCTGAATTAATCATTTCTTCTAAAAATTTAGAACAACTATTAATGTTTGTTATTCTTTTAACTTCATTACTTCCAATACTGATTTTTGCTTTCTTAAGTGCTTTAACAATAATTTCTACAGATTTTATTTTTAAATCAAGACCTTTTTCTTGTAATAATTCTTTAAAGGTTTCTATGTTCTTCATTAATTCATCATAACCACTTATCATCTTATAAGTTTCTCCGATGTTTTCATAAAAAAAGGCATCTAATTCATCTGATAATCCATCAAAGGTGATGTTAATGTCATATTCATTTAGGTATGGTTCAGAATGCATAATAATATTACGGTATGATTCTAATTCGTTTAATCTCTTTTCAAGAGTTGAGGACAATTTGACTCCTGGGATTATTTTTAGTCTTTCTATTGATTCATTAAAAGAAACTGTGTGTATTTTATGCTTTAAATCTGTTTCAAATACGCTATTCAAATTTCTTTCATTTTTTTGCTTAAGAGCACTTTTAACGTGATTATCAATTTGTGAAAAAATTAGATATTCGCTATGATTTTGAATTATTTTTTTGACTAAAATTTCGATTCCGTGTTGAATGAATAATATTGCATCTTTAAGATGATAAAATCTCTTTTCTTCAGATACTTCTTCTTTATTATAGAAAGTTACTTTTTCATATTCGACAAGACTTTTAAATCCCTTTTTTAAAGAGTCAAGACCACTATCTAAAAAGTTTAATTTCATAGGTTCTCCTTAATTATTGCCAACGGTC
>NZ_JAIRBB010000042.1 GCF_022008395.1 Aequorivita xiaoshiensis | reverse complement strand
ATGCAAAACCCGAAAGTAATTTTATAAATTTAAAGTCTGGTATAAACCGAAAAGTCGGTACGCCAATCTCGCTACTGCGTTTATACGAGACGTTAGCGGTCATTGAAAAAAAATCCGTGCTGAATGAAAATGATAGAACAAAATATAAATGTTTGCGGACTTGTTACTGAATTGACAAATTCACAAACGGAAAATTTTGGAATAATACAAAAACATTGGTCTGAATTTAATGCAGAATTGAAAAGGAGAAAATTAAATCAAAATGGTGGTAATTGGACAAAATATGGAATAACATTCAAAACGGACAAAAAATATTTCTATTTGACTGCAATTCCAGTAACCAATTTTACAATTCCAGATAATTTTACGCATTTAGAAATTCCAAAAGGAGAATACAAGATATTTACTCACCAAGGAAAAATGGAAAATATAAAAAAGACACTTTTTGAAATTTATAAAATTGTTTTACCCAAATCTAATCTAAAAACTGAAGACCAAACAGAAACAGGATTTATACATTTTGAAAAATATGATTATAGGTTTAAGTGGAATGACCCAAATTCTATGATTGACATTTATTTACCTATAAAAACGAACAAATGAAAAGTTACAAAGAAGAGATTTTAAACAAAATTTGTTATACAGAACTTGTTTATGGCAGAATAAATAAGAAATTAAATTTAGACCTTTCGAAACAGAAAATTGAAACTCTGATTTCAACAATTCTATCAGAAACTAACGAATCTGAATTTCTAAAAAAAGGTAAGAACATTTATATAACAAACAACGAAAGAAAAATTAGGCTGACAATTAATTCTTATACGAATAGAATAATTACAGCGGATAAACTGAATATTAAAACAACGAACCGCTAACAATGTATATAAAAAATAGGCGAAATAGTAATAAAATGAAGGGTTTCGGCTCGTATCAAGCATTGTGCTTAACCGAAAGTTTCGTGCTTCGAAATCGCCTACTTTTCATATACTAACCGTTGTAAATAATTGACCAGCGTCGTGCAATTAAAACTGATTTTCAGAGATTTAATAACTTTTTTTTTAAGTCTATTAATCGAATTTAAAAGCAAACGGATCAATACGCAGTCCGAATTACAAAGACTTCGGAGTATTGCGCAGGCAGACTTTACTCGGACCTGTTACATCGGAATTAATAACGGTGTGGAGAATATCGCAAGCTGACTTTACTCAGACGGAAAAAAAAATTAAAACTTGATAAATAAAAAACAACTATTTACAACATCGGCTATAATTCATTACGGCGGAATTTCCTCACGGAAATTCCCTGCTTTTTTGCTATCTTTGAGCCACGGCGGAATGACACTGCGTGCCATTCCGTAACGAAACCATAGCCCAACCGTTACCACACATTTGAGAGCAACATTATGAATAGAATATTGACAATCCTTTTTTTTAGTTTTTATGTGTCAATTTCTTTTGCTTCAAGTCCACAAGTTTCGGATTATTTGATTTTTAAAAATGACACAATACCAACTTATAATTTATTAGTTGAACAATATC
>NZ_JAIRBB010000041.1 GCF_022008395.1 Aequorivita xiaoshiensis | reverse complement strand
TTTAAAGATAAAAACTTAAAACAAAAAATTGGCTTGTGGCGCAACCGAAAAATTAGCGCATTTTTGCACGCTACTTGTCATATACACACACGTTGTGCGCAAGCTAAAAAAAATGACGTTAATCGAATTAGCAAATAAGGAAATTGATTTATATACCAACGTAATTAATATTTACGAAGGAAAAATTAGTTCGAATAATCAAAAATTGACTTTAGAAGAAATTCAAGTGGAATACAAAAAAGTGCATAACGAATATTCCAAATTATCGGATAAAAATATTGAGGCACTAAAAAGAGGTATATTTATTCAATGGTATGCGCTTACAGAGCCACATTATCTGACAGGAATAAATGAACTTGACGAAAAAACAGAGCGGAAAATTATTACAGATTTAAAAACTTTGATTGACCGAAATCAAACGGATGAAGAACTTATGTGGATGCTGAATTATTATATGAGTTGGGACTTTGTATTTGATAGATTTAAAGACATTGTCGAATTAAAGAAAAAAGTTCGAGTAAAAAATGGCGAAAGACCCAAAATAAAAACCGATAAACGCGGTCAAATGGGAATTTATTGGAAGTCAATTACAGCGGAATAAAGCCTGCGCACAACAACGTATATAGCTCATAGCTAATTAGTTGATTAATCGAAGTTAAGGCGTATTTGGAAAGTCGCCAAATTTTTAAATTTGACGATTTCCAGTTAAAAAGATAAATAGTAAAATTTAAAAATCTGGCTTGTGCTCAACCGCATGGAAACAGCTTATTTGCACGCTACGAGCCATATACAATACCGTTAGCCACAATATGACCACACGAATGCAAAATTTGACTAAAGAAATACAATTATTACTCGAACAAAAGGAAACGCAAGGTTTCTTAAAAATTGCACGCGGTTTTATTGAACTGATTGAAAATAAAGAGATAAAGGAAAAGGAATTTTATCCTGAAATCCATAAAAAACTGACTAAATTATATAACGCTGGACTTTCTCTGAAATCGGTCGAATTAATTCACTCAAATGAAAACTCGGAATTTGAAACTTTTACAAGAGAGAAACTAAAAGAACGAAACGTCAATCTGATTTCCTCACTTGGAAAAGATTGTTTTTATTGGGAAGTTTTTGACCCAACTTACGAAAAAGATAACGAGCCGACTCAAGGTTGGTTAGTCGATGATGTTGCGGGTATTTATGCGGATTTGAAAGAGGAACTTTATAAAATAGACCAAATCGGAACGGACGAGGCAATCGAAGATGGACTTTGGCAATTAAAATTCGGATTTACCTCTCATTGGGGAAATCATTGTGTGAATGCAATAAGAGCTTTGCACTACATATATTACGATGGAAAAACAACAACGTGAAAAAATACTGTGGCTAACACCGTATAAAATTAATTGCTTGGTACAAGCCTGCTTACGAAAATCCTCGCGGATTTTCTATTCGGTTTGTATTTGCTAAATTAGGTGCTTAAACCACGCAACTAATCTTATACAAACACGTTGTGCTTAATTTACCAAAATGCGAATAATAGAGATAAATGGAAATAAATTTTCAAATATGAAAGGATTTTATCGAGAGATAGAATCAAAAAT
>NZ_JAIRBB010000040.1 GCF_022008395.1 Aequorivita xiaoshiensis | reverse complement strand
CCATAAAATACTGATTATTTTCCTTCTAAATCCGCGCGCTTTACTGATTTTTTAAATAACCTAGCAAGCAAGGGTTATTGCACACAACGGTCTCGTATAACCGTCAGTTACGGATAAATATACGAAGTTTTTCGGTTTAGCACTGGCGTTAGCAATTCCGAGTGGATTCGGACGTAGTCGAATCCGCCGTAATTGCGGTTATACATTGTTACCTGCTGGCTTTATTCTTTATTTTATTCAGTCGCTGAAATATTCTTTCTCCTAAATCTATGTTTCCAACAAAGTCATCCCATTGGCAGGTTGGTGCGAACCAAACCCATAAATCCTCAATTACACTTTCATCTCCATTTTCCAATTTTTTTATTCGGTCAACAAGGTCAGAATGAAAGTCCTCTGCCGACAAATGTTCTCCAGAATAACCTCCTGAATATTCGGATAATATTTTTTCCGCCTTTTTTAAGTCAGTTATGAGTAAGCTCATTTTAGTCCGATTCGTGAAAATATTCATAAGCATATCCTTCTATTTCTCCACTTAATTGGTTTCCGTTTTCATCTTTTAAGTCATACATTTCTTGAATTCCACCAATTGAAGCACAACCGTCTAAACCTAAAAGAATCGTGTAAAAAACATCTGTCAGCGTACCATTTATAATTTTTTCCATTATTCCGTTCTGTTCGTCAGTCAAGTTAAGAGATTGAATTAATCGTCCAACTTCTGTTTCAGGATTTTCCGATAAATATTCTTTTAAAAAATCCTGTTTTTCGGTGTGAAATGACTTTACAAATTCTTCAGTGTTCATCGTTTTGTTCAGCTTGCAGGTAACGGATTTGTATAACCGTCAGTTACGGGTTAAAGTTCGCAAATTTTTCGGTTTAAGACAGACGTTAGCAATTCCGAGTGGATTCGGACGTAGTCGAATCCGCCGTAATTGCGGTTATACGTTGTTGGCAAATCGTTTTTTTATTCAGAATATTAATTTTAAAATCAAATATTTATGTCAGATACAAGACAAATTTTTAACAAACCAATAGATTCCGATTTAATTATTCCAGGAATGCTTTTAGAAGTCAAAGTCCATTATAATTCATTTTCTGTTTTTTATCAGTTTGAAGGCTTTGATAAATTTGAACATCAGTTAGTCGTTCAAGAAAAAATTTTCCCAATTAGCTATTTAGTCCGTTTTTTTAAAATCAACGGTGAAGCTGATAAAAATTATTTTGTTATGCGACCAAAAGAACTTTTAGAAAACTAATTTTTATTCGGCCACAATTTATCTTTTATGCGTTTTTCAAATTCAGGACAACAACTTTCATATTCAGCTTTTACGTGTGAAGAATCATCTTCTACAAATTTTATGACTGTATCAGTTGAACATTTTTCGCATCTCATTCCTTTTAATTTAGGTTTAAATCCGATGTCTCTTTGTTGTCGTGCTTTTTCATTTAGAAAGCTACTTCCTGTTTTTATATCGTATTTTATCATTCTTTTGAGTGTTATTGGTAAATGTTTGCCAACGTGTGTGTATATGACAAGTAGCGTGCAAAAATGCGCTAATTTTTCGGTTGCGCCACAAGCCAATTTTTTGTTTTAAGTTTTTATCTTTAAA
>NZ_JAIRBB010000003.1 GCF_022008395.1 Aequorivita xiaoshiensis | reverse complement strand
GTCTTCTTACTTAGTAGCGGGAACTGGACTTACTTCGACTGCGCTCAGCATAAACTTCTCGTCCTGTTCTGAAAAGATATATTCAAAAAAAAAAAAGACCTCACATTTATAGTGAAGTCTTCTTACTTAGTAGCGGGAACTGGACTCGAACCAGTGACCTTCGGGTTATGAGTTTAGATAACTTTATAACTACAATTTTTCAAGACTGACATTCAGCAACTTAGATTACTTGAATTTACTTAAATATTAAAATCTAGGTACGGTTCTAGGTACTGTTTCAAAGTGTCGAAATTTAAAAATTCTCCAATTAGATGGTTATGATTAAGTGGTCTTGTAATGTTACTTTTCTGCTAATTCAATTTTAATAATATTTAAATTCAATTCCTAGTTATAAATTTTTCACCTTAACAGGCTCCACAAATCATAATTCAACTATCTGACATTACTGTATAACTCTCAAATTTATCAAAATATTTCCTAAATATAATTCCCTCAGCTTGAAAAGGTTTACTAGTTATATCGTTGTAATACCTTTAGAATTTAATTATTCACCTCATATAAATTGTTGTTAAAGTCTTCGAGTATAAAAATTTTGTCAAATTCAGATTTCACACTATATTTTATATTTTTGTCAATTAAATAGGAGCTCCTATGAGAATTGTTTTTGGAATGCTTACCAACAATACAAAACTTCATAATATTAAGCTAGTAGATTATAATGGAGGAGCAATTCCTAACGAACAATTTAGTTATACGTATTATGACGAATTGGGAAGAATAAAAGAAACAGGTGAAGTTTTACCACCTTATCAGGAATTTAATATAACAGAAGAAGGCCGATTACACAAACAAGGTCTTGCTGTTAATGGCTTCCCTGAAACATATTCAAGAAGAGAAGTAACACGCACTCATTATGATAAATATCCATTTTTCAATCCAAACGACCTCTTTTTGGATCATAACCTACTTACTTTAAGAAATCGCGTAAGTGCAATACTGTATTATAATTTAATGGGAGCGTCAGGTGGAGCAGTAGTTTATCCCCTTGACAATGCAATATTTTATAATTATGATATCCATGGAAATGTAAAAGAGTTGGTAAATTATTATGCTGATCTTTATAGTCCAAATAATGATAATAAACATTTAAAAAGGGTAAGTTATGATTATGATCTTATAAGTGGAAACGTTAAAAAAGTCACATTTCAAAAAGATAAAGCAGATCAATTTATACATCGTTATAATTATGATGCAGATAACAGAATAACCGCTGTACAAACATCTAAAGATGGCAACATTTGGGAAAATGACGCATCCTATCAATACTATGAACACGGTCCTTTGTCAAGGATTGAAATTGGCGATAAGAAAGTTCAGGGTATGGATTACGTTTATACCCTTCAAGGATGGTTAAAGTCTGTAAATGGCGAACAAATTAAAAACCCATTAAACGATTTTGGAAAAGATGGTATATCCAGTTCTCTTGTAGCTAGGGACGCTTTTGGATACTCATTGGGATATTTTGAAAACGACTATAAGGCCATAAGTAATAATGTAAATGGAAATTTTCCCATCTCAAATGCAAACCCGTACGGTAAAAACTTATACAATGGTAATATAAAGCAAATGGTCACAGACTTGCGTATTTCTGAAAACTCTATGGCTCGCTCTCAGATTAACAATTATCAGTATGATCAATTGAATAGGATTAAACGAATGACATCCAAGTCACTGGCAAACGAATTTTCAGACCCAAACCAGTCTATACCTAGCTATGCATCAAGTTATAGCTATGATAAAAATAGAAATTTATTACATCTTTCAAGAGATGTTTTAAGTGGAACTGCCCTCGCTCGAATGGATTCATTAGCCTACAACTATAAAGCCATAAATAATCAACTTACTTTAGTTAATGATGATATTTCTAGTAACACATACGCTGTAGATATTGATGATCAAGAAGCTGCGCTTGGTATAAGTTATGATGAAATGAATGAATTAACCCATAACTATATATATGATGAAATTGGACAATTAATAGAAGACAAAACAGAAAACATACGCATCTCTTGGAGAGTAGACGGTAAAGTTAAAAAAATTGAGAAATACGCTCCAACTTCGCAAGATGCATCAGTGGAGACTATCACATTTAATTATGATGGCTTAGGAAATAGAGTTTCTAAAAGTGTTAAGGTTAATGCTTCATCTGAAATTGTCACAACTCGTTATGCTCGTGATGCACAGGGAAATGTACTTAGTGTTTTTGAAACTAAAGCCAACCGAGAACAATATGAAAACAACCGCTTTTATAGTTATCTTACCAAAGAACACCATATTTACGGTAGTAGTAGGTTAGGTATTGAAGAGAAAATAAATCCGAGCTTTGTCCAGGATGCTACATCCTCTCCTGTGGTGCAAACCCCGGCAAATGAATTAGCATTGGAATTAGGAAATAATAAATATGGCGAATGGTCTGTGGGTAGCATTACAGACGAATTTTCTCATACTCCTGTTAATTATGATGTGTCAATGAAAATAAAATTAACAGAGGCTTTAAGTGTTAATGACTCTATAATGGTAAGTCAAATTGCCTTTGTTAATACCGTTGATGATCCTGTAGGACACAGCAATCGTTTAAATAAACTAAAAACATATATAAAAAATCAAGGTGGTAACTATTATCTTTCTTTCTTTTTAAGTAGTATCATCCCAAATGAATCGGAAGAACAAATTAAGATTGATATTGATTCAGGTAATGGTATAAGTCAATCTATAATGAATTCAGAGGGTTTAAATTTACGATTTAATACTGCATTTACACCGTCTGCAGATAATACTTTTATCACAGTAAATGATTCTGTCTTTGATGTATCAAGTGGTGTGAACATTGCACGAACAAACCCCACGCCACCACCTTCGATTGATTTAAATACCCCTTCCATTATAGGTGGAACTTATAGTAAAAGATTTCAATTAAAAGATTTTTCATATAAATTAACTACAAGTCAAAATACCATTGAAGATACTTTTTCAATGCAAGAAGGAACTGGCAACCCAATCTCTAAAGATAGTATTACAATGCCATTAACGGTAAATGAAAATCCTTGGGTTGTTAATGTATTAGATGATGCTTCCATCTCCAGAACTCATTACAGAGATATAGGTAATAGACGTTATGAGTTAACCAATCATCTAGGAAATGTTCTAAGTGTGGTGAGTGACAAAAAAATTCCTATCTTAGCAGGAGGTTCATTAAGTTATTTTAATGCGGACATTAAAGCTTATAACGATTACTACCCCTTCGGCATGTTGCTGCCAGGGCGGCATGCGAACACTGGGGGTTACCGGTATGGATTCAATGGAAAGGAAGCTGATAATGAAATAAAGGGTGAAGGAAACAGTTATGATTTTGGAGCAAGAATGCAAGACCCCAGGAGCGGTAGATGGTTCAGTTTGGACAAGCAGCCTAAAGCTGACCAATCAAATTATGTTTTTTCAAGAAACAACCCTATTATTTTCAAAGATCCTGATGGGAAAGATGACTATTATTTCGATATTTTGACCAAAGCAATTTATATAATTAGAAATGGAGAACCTAACAGATATTTCCTTACAGATTATATATACCAAAGTTTTCCAGGTTCACCCTTATTATTTGGTACTCCTGTTACAACCCAGCATAGTATTAATTCTAAAGAGATTAGGAGCAAAACAATAAATGGGAATAGTGTGTTTATAGATGCACTGAATCATTCTGCAAGCTCAGAGCACCGTAAGAATACATACGATTCATACCAAAGTTTTGACCCAGGCAATGTACTGGTGGGCACCTTGGCAGTTCCCGCGGTCATTATCGGTGCCGCAGTAGCAGCCCCAGCCGTTGTTGGGGAGCTTGCCCTAGTTGCTGAATCGGCCACAATTTGGCAGAGTGCGTTAAGTAGTGGTTTTACAATTAATTCTACCAGCGCAGCCGTAGTAGGTGGTACCTCAAGCTTTTTCGGACAATATATAGGGCACGACTTTAGTCTTGATAATATAGATTATGGAGATGTTGGTTTAAGTACAATATCCGGCGGTTGGGCATCGATTTTTGCGCAAGCCTATACCAATTTTACACTTGAGAATGGACCTACAACAAATAGTGTTCAAACAACTGCTTTAGAAATCACCTTGGGGTCAACTAGAGTTGGCCTTAGCAAAGAACTTAATAATGCCGGAAGTGATTTATTTAATCTATCCCCATCTTTAGGTACTTTTATGGAATCATTAGGCAATACCGCTTTAGAAGCAGGAACTAACGTAGTAGGGCAAGGGATTGAAAATACAAGTGATAACAAAGATGATAGGCCATAATGAATTTGAAATCAGGTAGCCAAAAATACGTAGTGCTAATAGTTTTATTACTGTTTGGGATACTTATGGTTTATAGATATAATTATGTAAATGAAATTAATAAAAACCCTGTAGCAGTTGTAGGTAAAGTTTATAAAATCTCGATCTCAAAATATACTGTTCATAATGTAAAATATATATATTATTATAAAAACCATTCATATGAAGGCTCAAGTAAGGTCGATTCTGAGGGGAATGAAAGATATATAGGTAATTTTTACGAAGTAACAATTTCAAAAGAAGACCCAAAAAAAAATCAAATCAACTTAAATAAACAAATATTCGATACTACAGAAATAACTAAATCAGGTTTTAATGTCAAAAGATAAGCTTAGAAACGAGATAATCGTAGCAATAATTTTAGGAATAGTGATCTATATGATATTGTCATTAGCTTTTAAATAAAACCTGTTAAAAACCTAATCTATCTCGTTTAGCACCCCCATTAGGGTGGCCTTGAACCTGCGTTTTGAGATAAAAGAATCGAGGATGGCAAAGATGGTAGCTTTATCTTTTTCATCAACCTAAAATTTTTCTTGATAAAACCTTACTTTTAACCCCACGTTCTTTCACATAAAAAACACGCTCCCTTCGGCATGTTACAGCCGGGGCGGCATGCGAACACATCTGACTATCGTTATGGGTTTCAGGGGCAGGAGATGGATGATGAGGTAAAGGGAGAAGGAAATTCACTTAATTATACCTATAGAATGCATGATTCGAGGGTTGGAAGGTTCTTTGCTGTTGATCCTTTGTTTAAGGAATATCCTTGGAATTCATCATATGCATTTTCAGAAAACAGAGTAATTGATGGTATAGATTTAGAAGGTTTAGAATTTTATTTCACTTCTAAAGGACAGAAATTAGGAAAATTTGGAAATGATAACACTATAAAGGTTTTAAACGATCATTATGTAGAAAAAAAAGGAATAGATAATATTAGAATGAATATCCAAAAGGATGGTAAGCCTGGTTCTAATTTAAACTACATGCTGGATTTTGAAAGTAAATCATTAATGCTAAACGATAATGAAACAGTATCAAAAGTAGCTACTTCTATATATAAAAAGGAAGGATTAGGAAATAAAATTAAACTATATAATGATCAAATAAGTGTTGAAAGCGAAGTTAAAAATATAGATCATTATAATTATTCTGATAATATGAAGGTAAAAATAGCAAAAAAACCTCATACTGCTCAAGCTTTTGGTGAAATGAATAGTAATACTGGTGCAGTGGGAATTACGAAATATTATAAATATAATAACTATTATGATCTTTTAAGTGATTTATTTCACGAAAATCGTCATCTCGAATATAATGCGAATGGTTATCAAACTTCAGGAGTAAATGAGATAAGTGTTTATATGGATCAGTTTAAACATGATTCTTGGGGAAAAACTACATCAAGTTTTAAATATATTACAAAAAAATCTTTTATATCCTATATTAATATGGGTACAAATTTTATCCAAAGCGCAGATTATATTAATACAATGAAAGGACAATATGAGAAATTATTTGATACGAAATTAGAATTCAATAAGGATTCAGGCAATTGGAATGATCCTAATAATATTCCAGAATGAGAATTTTAAAATATTTTTTTTTACTTATCTTGATAATCTCCTGTGTAGAGAAGGAAAATAAATTAGACTATAGTTTATCTTTACAGTCTTTAGATATTTTTCTATATAACGAAGATTGCAATTTGGCTCATCCTAATCCACTTTTACTTTCATCTTATAGTTTTAACATCAAAGTACTAAATATTACTATGGACTCAATAATTGTAAGTTTTAATAATCCTATAGCTAAATTAATAAACAGTAATAACAATGTCTATGATTTAGAACTTTTTAAAAAAGATAATAATATTGTCATTTATGAAAAAGTGAATAACAGTTTTATTATACCTCCAAATGGATATACAATTCTGCATCTACGAGATAAAAATTCATCAAATTTTAGCTTTATTAAATTTGAAGAAGAAATCAAAAGGAAAAAGATTTTCAAGTCTAAAATTGTATTCAATGAAATTGTTGAGGACAGAGATACGACTTCTGTTTTAAAAGTATCCAATCATTTAAAGATAAATTATTTTATTGATGACTCTCAAGCTTCTAAAAATGATACGATTAAATTTTGCGATTACGCTAAGCATCCTCCAGTTTCTAATAATGATATAAATTAACCTCAACTAAAAAAATAAACTTTAAGAACGTTCTTTCACATAAACACCCCATTCCTTCGGCATGTTACAGCCAGGGCGGCATGCGAACACATCTGACTATCGTTATGGGTTTCAGGGGCAGGAGATGGATGATGAGGTAAAAGGTGAAGGAAATAGCTTAAATTATACTTTTAGGATGCACGGTCCGAGAGTTGGAAGGTTCTTTGCTGTTGACCCACTGGCACACGAATATCCTTGGAATAGTTCCTATGCCTTTAGCGAGAATAGAGTTATTGATGGCGTGGAATTGGAAGGTTTGGAGTTTAAAGTAGTTAAAGAGCAAATACCAGGAACATATAAACACAAAATATCTGTTGTATACGACAAAACAATTGAATTTGGTGTAATAAGAACTTCTGTTTCTAATATGAAAGCTCTCAATTTTGGAGGCTCAACAACGGAACAGTTTGCTTTTAGATTTAATCCTAACAAGAAAGAATCTCAAGTTATGGTTGGACAGTTGTCATCACCATTATTACATAACGGAGTAAATCTAATAAATCCAACAGCATTAAGTGGGGCTTTAAAAACTAGCATAAATAATAAAATGGGTGAGATTTCTGCTGATTTAGATAAAGAAGTAGGAGTTTTAAAAACAAATATAAAAGAAGAGACTATATCAGCTAGAGGTAAAAAAGGAATACTTGGTATGGATTTTTCTGCTACTGTTGAAGTTAAAAATCAAGAGATGCTTGAAAGTTATTCTTTTGAGGTTATAGTAACTATTGAAGCGGAAAACATTGATACTGATTTTATTAATGATTTAGTAGAAAAACTACCTTCAAATTATAAAGTTGATTATATTCAAAACGCACCCGAACAGACTTTAGGGACTTTTAAAGTCGATAGGGAGAATAATCCAAGTGGCATAAAAATTGATTATGATGTTCAACCAGTTAAAAAAGTCAATATAGTTAAATCTGAAAGGACTTTAAAATCTGTGACAGATGAGACCAATGATGTGACTGTTGAAAAACCAAAGGAATAATGATAAGTAATATTAAATTAATTTGTTTTTTGTTTTTATTGAGTTTTGGTAATGCTAGTTGTCAAAATTCAATGAATGGTGATGAGATGGCAGGATTTAATAGTTACTTTAAATCATTAAAAAAACCTTTACTCATAGATGATATTGCCGTTAAGTACTCAAAAAATAAGGTAATAGCGTATAGCGTATTAAAGAAATATATAAAAGATTCTAGTGGCCAACCACTTATTACGATTGATAATGAGAAATATCATCTTTTTCAAGCAATAGGAACAAAAAAAATTAACGATAGTATTAGTTGCTATTTCTTTTCTCATAGAACTAACGTGAATAATGATTACGATGCTTATATTGCCGTTTTCAATAAGAACAATCTAACAGATTTTAGGAGTGTATATTCTAATTCCACGGATGGTTTTGGGTCAATTTTTATCGATACAAAATATTCTTTATTCAAAGCTAACGATTCAACTTTTTATGATTACTATAAAATAAATAATCAAGGGTTTATATTTGAAGATGAAAAAAAAACAAAAGTTGAAAACATTGATTTTGTAAGAGAAAACCCTTATATTTTAAAGTTAAATGCCAAGTTTTACAGAGACGGTAAAGTGCTTTTAAAGGTCAACCAAATTAAAGGTGAAAAAACTAAACAAGCTTTAAGAAATATTGCAGAAAAAGACTTGATATTAAAGCAAAGTTTTTTTATTGATAGTACTTGGAAGGATGAAGTAACGGAATTAATCTACTTAAATTTATTGAGTTCCAAAGACGAAATAAGTTTTAAGAATGTATATGAAGTTATCGAGGATAAGTACAGTAATAATAAGTGGATAGAGAATATACCTCTTTCAGAATATTTTATAATGCCAAATGGCAAAGAGGTTGTAAAGGAATATACTCTAAAAAATTAGTTTTTTCTTAAAAACCAAAACTTCTAAATATTATTGGATTGACAAGAATGGATAAAACGTTGATGAAATTAAAAAAAAGCTACCGTAAAAAGTAGCTTTTTTTGCGTTCAGGAGTTCACAAGATTCTGCGAATTATCCTTCATTTTCTTCTTTGAGACAAGCGAATCAATAAGTATATAATTGACTTCTTCTCGTTATTGCTTAGTCCATCCATCCCCTGGCAGTTATGCAAAGCGAGCTTATTTTTTCATCTTAATTAAAAAAATCATATCTTTCAGTCAAGTTCTTTCACATAAAAACACACTCCCTTCGGCATGTAACAGCCAGGGCGGCATGCGAACACTCCGGACTACCGCTACGGCTTCCAGGGACAGGAGATGGACGATGAGATCAAGGGGGAGGGGAACAGCCTGAACTATACCTTTAGGATGCACGATCCGAGGGTGGGGAGGTTCTTATCAATAGACCCTTTAGACTCAAGCTATCCTTGGAACAGTCCTTATGCTTTTTCTGAAAATAGAGTTATTGACGGTATTGATTTAGAGGGCAGAGAATTTTATTTTACTGCGGACGGTGTCTTGATAGGTCGAGTAAACAAGTCTTCGGAAATGAGAGTTATTGAATCATATTATTTGGAAGAAAAAATGATTTCAAAAGTTAGAGATGAAATTGATCAAGTTAATGCTGGAGCTGATGATGGTCAATTGTATTTTTATGGATCATATTCTACACAGAGAGCATCAGATGAAGTTTTTGGAAATATTGCCACAACGGTTTATACCCAGAATCAAACTTTAAATTTAGGATCGCAACTACCGCCTCTTTTTAATAATAAGATATCAGTAAATGGTAATAATGTTTACGAAGGTTATAAAGCCCAGGGAGCAGCAGTTGCAGAAGCTAGTCTTTATGAAGACAAGAATGGAAACAAATCAACATTTATAAATTTTTATGATAAAACCGGAAACTATTATGAACTATACAATACCCTTCTTCATGAACGAACCCATCCTCTTGATAAATTGAAAGGAATAGAAACAGGAAGTGCGATTAGACATTTTGAAATTCATAAAATGGAAGTGCTTGATAAAAGTTGGAAACATACATCAGAGGGCTATAAATTGAATTCAAAATCCGCTTTATTAAAATACATCAATTATATGTCAGAAAATGTAACTGGGGAATATGCTAATCATTATCGTAAAATCCAAAATGAATCAATTGATTGGTATGAAAGTTTCTTTGACACAAATTTAGAGTTTGATTCAACTTCATTGAATTATAAAGAAGAAGAATGATGAAAACATATGCTCTCCTTTTTCTTTTAATATGTGTTCAGTGCAAAAATAAAAATGATTGTAAGGAAGGAATTGGTAATAAATCATTTGAGATCTCTAAAATATATTTTATAAGGGATAGTATTTTTGTTGATAATGATTCAAAAATCAAATTTATTTTATCCACAAAAAATGATTTCTTAAACGAATATGTTAAAAACAATAGTCCTTTAAGAATTAATATTGTTCTATCAGGAAAAAAACTCGAACTTAACCAATTAGGAAGAATTCGGTACAGCGAGAACGACGGATATATAGAAATAGTTACGACTGCACCTCTTTATCGAAAAAACAATGATGATTTCTTTTCAGATAATAAAAAAATATTTCAATCTATAGAATGTCTTAGTTTTATTATGGGAACCAAGAACTATCCGTTAAGAAGAGTAAAATCAATGGAATATTTGAATTTTGAACAAGGAATAGAAAGAGATAAGAAATCAAATTAAAGGTTTTTTATTTTGATAATCTCCTAGTGAAGAAGTATAAAAAGAGATTATCATACCGGGTGGGCGACCGCGCTATGAATTGAGCATCCACTTGGGCAATATCTGAGCGTGTAAGCGATAAAAAAATCCCTACCTTAGCCTTAGTTCTTTGAGTTATTTTAATGCGGATATTAAGGCGTATAATGATTATTACCCCTTCGGAATGCTTCTGCCGGGGCGGCATGCAAACACTCCCGATTACCGCTACGGCTTCCAAGGGCAGGAGATGGATGATGAGATTAAAGGTGTTCCGGGAAGCTCTTTAAACTATACTTTTAGGATGCACGATCCTAGGGTAGGGAGGTTTTTAAGCCTAGATCCTTTATCTGCGCAATATCCTTATAATAGTCCATTTGCCTTTGCAGAAAATAGGGTTATTGACGGGACAGAACTTGAAGGTCTTGAATTTTATGATTCTGATGAAGCGCTAGTTGAAATTAAGTATGGAATAAATCAGATAAGAGTTCAAAATCTTTCTGGGTCTGGAAGATTGATGTTGTCCGATCCTGTATACGATAAACAAGGCATTCCTACAGGTGAAAGAACATGGAAAGGTGATGTTATTCTGGGAAATAGTATTTCAATAAGTACACAATCAACAGACTCTTATAATAGTTTACTTGCATCAAATCAACTCCGTAAGACTTTTGCTGGTTTGCAGCCAGGATCTCAGTCGTCGGATTTACGCTCAATAGCAGCAAGTACCAATATGCCAGATTTGAGACAAACCACAAGGAAGAATGTTGGTGGCGGACTTCAGACTGGTGGTTCTGCTAAAGGCGCAGTAGCTGTATTAATAGTTGAAGCTACAAATTTCACTTTACAGAAACTAAATAATTACTATGCTCAGAATGATTTAGATTTAATTAAATTACATCATGAAACTCTAATGGATAAGGTTTTGCCAGCAATCAAAGCTGCTCTTAGTAAAGAAAATCAAACATACATTGCGCCACATTTAGTAAATATATCTGATTTATCTAAAATTGCTAATGTTATATTGTTTGGAGGAGATGGTACTTTTGAAGAAGATGAAATAATGCAAGCAGGAATGAGAATATACTATGAACTTACAGAAGAAGGACAGCGGGATAAAATGAAACTGGATAATTTAAAAAATAAGGCTCCTATCAATGAAATTGAAAATGGAAACAAGGAAAAAGATAATACCAACATAGAAAATGAAAAACCTTAATAGTATTTTGATGAAATCGACATTTATTTTATTAATCTTTATCTTATTAGTTGGGTGTAGTAGTAATAAAAGAAATTTAACGAATAAATTTTATGGTCAGTGGGCAATTGAGGATATGATTTATAATAACAATAGTTTTAAGGAAAAATTAAATATAAATTTCATGGTATTTAATAAAGAAAATAAAATATCACTTCCAGAATCCGAGAAAGGAAAAAAAGATACAAATTCCAAATGGTCTATAATTGAGAAAGACCAAACAAGAAATATGTTGCTCATAGAAACTGGTAATAAACCTTTTCAAGGATTATATAAAGTAAATTTTATTAAGGATAAAAAAAAGAAACTTGTCGGTATCGAATTAATCTCGGATAGTACATATATTAAAGCATTTAAGTTTTTTCAAAATTTTGATGAAGTTGAAAGGAATTGGTGATAAATAGAGTTCTTACTTTACTCTCTCAAAATTTTCAAATTATATTCTTGATTTATTTTTTTTTATTTCGATCATTGACATAAAATGCTATCCCTTCGGCATGCTCCTGCCTGGAAGGCATGCGAACACTGGGGATTACCGTTACGGCTTTCAGGGGCAGGAGATGGATGATGAGATAAAAGGCGAGGGAAATTCCCTGAACTATACCTTTAGGATGCACGACCCACGTGTGGGCAGGTTTTTTGCTACAGATCCATTGGCTAAAATGTATTCATTTAACAGTCCATATGCATTTAGCGAGAACTCTACAATTGCCTATTTAGAATTGGAAGGATTGGAGAAGATTAGCTATACTGCCTATAAGATACAGAGTGGGGACACATTTATTGGCTTAGAAAATGAGTATTCATTACCAAGTGGTTTATTGTCAGAAATCAATCCTAACTTAAACCCCTCCTATCTTCAGGTTGGTCAAACAATAGAATTCGGCACTAATATGGGGAGTATGGTTATGGTCGGTAATAATACCCCAATTAGTGAGGGGAGTTTGGCACCACCACCAAGAGAGACAAATAATATTCGAGAAATAAGACAATTACAAGCGGAGGCATTTTCGGCTGAATTTGATTTAGGGGCTCAATCGATAGCTCCAGGAAGCACTAGTGACTTTTGGCTCAACGATGCACCATTGACTATGGCTTTTCCAATGATAGCTTCAAATCCAGGAGGTGTAATATATAGCTCTCAGAGTCTTTGGGCAATAGGAGGAAAAAGTGTGATTAGTGGTGCAGCCCAAGCTGTTTTTAATGATGGTACAATAAATACTTATTCACTTCTTGGAGATGCTCTGATGACACCTGGTGCGGGTTCTTTATTTGGGAGCTCCTTTGAATCTAATTACAGTCTGTCAGAGTTTGAATATTTAGGGGGGAGAAGTATTTTAGATGGTTCTAAATCATTAGACCAAGTCAGCAGAGAAACACTTACGGGCACTCTTTTCGGGAGCAAAACGAATCTTTTCTCAAAATATTTATCAGATCCCACTAGCAAGACTTTAGGGGAAATGACTCTTGAGTTTTCAAATCAAATGGGAAGTTATGGTTCCCAAAAAGCCTTAAACGAGAATGCGGAAAAACAATAATATATATAAGATAATTATTCTAATGGTTATTGTTAGTGTTTTGCTCTACTATTTTATAGGCGCAAATCTTCGACAAAATAGTTTGAAAGCTGAAAATGTTAATTTTACAATTGCAGAAATAAAAGATGTTGAATATGGAGCTCGTGTAGCGCCTTGGTTTAATTTTCAATTTTATGCAAATGATAATAAAATTATTGAAGGCAAATATCACTTATCTAAGAACAAACAATTGAGTGTTCAGGATTATGATTCTTTAAAAAGATACATAGGAAAGAAGTATATCGTTAAATACAGCAAAAAAAACCCGTCTTTTAATGAAATATACCTACAGAAACAAGTGCCGGATAGTCTATATAATTGTGTAGGGTGTCAATGGGATAAGATGCCTTATTAGCTAATGCAGTTTTTTAAATTTCCCGTTTTATCATTCGTAGAGCTAACACAAAAACTGTCTTAAAGAATGGTGTTTGCTATTTAAGAAGCATATGCCTTCTGTGTCTTATAATCCCTTACATAAGCATCAATAACCTTTAGCAGAGCTTGTTTTACAGTATCAGGCATACTGTCAATATCCTTAAAGTATTTTAGCAGCATCATCCTTAAAGGCGTTGCTGCCCTCCCCGTCCAAAAGAAAGTCGGTAGAGACCATCAAAGTATTTACAATCTTGGAATCGGTTTAAAAAAAATTATATCACTTCAATTTATTTAGGAACTTTTATTTATAAGTCCTTACCTTTAACCCACGTTCTTTCACATAATAACACGCTCCCTTCGGCATGTTGCAGCCCGGGCGGCATGCGAACACCTCTGACTATCGCTATGGCTTCCAGGGCCAGGAGATGGATGATGAGATAAAGGGTGATGGGAATTCCCTGAACTATACATTCAGGATGCACGACCCGAGGGTGGGTAGGTTTTTTGCGGTTGATCCATTGACAAAGAAGTATCCTGATTATTCCCCATATAGTTTTAGTGGTAACAAGGTTATTGCATATACTGAACTTGAAGGGGAAGAAGAAGTGTCCTATGTAGAAAAACTTGACTATAACGGAGATGCTTTTGATTACTTAATTGCCGTACCAAATGCAGCCATAACAATAAATAATTCAGTAAACGTTATTTGGAACAGTGGGGTCGCGACGGTCAAGAAGATCTATCACGATGGGATTTTTGGTTATGGGGAAGCTGTTGTACAAGAAGCTGTAGCTACTGGGGAAGGTATTACTGATTCTACAGGGATACTGTACGACTATACCGTAAACACGCCAGCCAAACAACAATTGAAGGATTTAGGAGAAAAAGTTTCAAGCCCTGAATTTTTTGAAGGTAGTCTGGCCTTTATAGGAGAGGCCTATGTGGGATCCAAATTTATCGGTCCAAAATTGCCCGTAAAGAACACGTCCCCTGAGATTTCTTCGATTGATGACATCCCTCAGATTATTAAAAATAAGTCTGCTGGTGATGCAGCTAGAGATAATATAGCAAAGCGATATCCGGGGAGTAAAATAGAACAATTTAGACCTACAAATGATGGGGCAAGATTTTTTGATGTCCTTACACCCGATGGTATTGCAATTGAGTCCAAAGTGGGCAGAACTGGTTTGACCACGGGTAAAGATGGCACATTGAGACAGTTGCTAAAAGACAAAGAACTTTTGGATACCGGTATAGTTCCAGAGGTTTGGTGGAAATTTTCTAGGAGCTCAACCACTGGTAAAATTGGACCAACTCCTAAATTGAAAGTTGCCTTAGAAGACGCAGGTATAAAAATAGTGATAAATGAATAGTAGATTTTTTGATAATTACGAAATTTTTGACCCTAAGATAAATGCACCTTTAGAAACCCTAAGTCGTAGGGAAGCCGAATGTCATTTCAAGCTTTACGTAGAGAGTTGGCAAAGTCGATTAGTAGAATTACAAAAGGTTTTAAACCATTTTAGTATTAATTTAGATTATAGTCTTAGATCTATTGAAGAAATAGACAAAGTTTTTGCAAGCTTGATAGCTGTAGATGATTTGACTGGTAATTCTATAACACCCGAATCTTTTTCCATTTGTAATGATTTAAGTCTTTATTTTGCAGGTTTTTTGCTAAAAAATTGTAATAAGTTGAAGTGGGAACTAAATACTGATTTAAAGGACTGGTCATATCACAGACCCGTTTTAAGGGGTTTTAATGTAAAGAATAAAAAATACTATATTGACTTCGATCTTATGCTTTGTCAGTATGCACATTACTTAATTAAAAACGGAATAAAGAAGGGACAGATTTTAAGAATGGTAGAATCTGCCTTGAATAATTGTAATTAAGTATATATAAAAATAACTCAACTATTGGGAAAGAAAACAAAAAAGGGAAAGGCTGATAGGCTTTTTTATTGCGCCAGTTTTTGCGTAAGGTCAGCTTTGAGGACAAAGGCAGAAAGGAAATCCTTAACGGTTTCCTTTTGTTTTTTAGAGAGTTTTTGAGCCTTGTTGAACAAGGTAAGCAAGTCCGTATCTTAAAATGGCATCTAGAGTATTTCATTTTGCCAATAACCAATCTGTCCAGAGAAATCTTCAGCACTTCCGCCATACGCTTGGCAACTTCAAGGGGCGGAATCGAAAGATTGCGCTCGTACTTGGAAAGGTTGGTAACATGGACAGAAATCTTACCTGCAAATATTTTCTACGCAAAACCTTTTTCACTTTTTAATATAGAACCGAAATCGCTCATAGTTATTAAACTTGTTAACACGTCCAAAAATGATTAAACGCCGTACAAATTACAAATTTTAGCGATTGCATTGTTTTTTCCGTTTTTTTTGGTAGTACTTACTTTGTTGTCATATTACCCAAATTTTAGATTAAACAATATTTGAGCAGAAACCAAACGGAAGATAAAATTTTGGCTCAAAAGTAAACGAAATAAATAGAGAGGACGAACGGTTTAAGCCGTAGTCTTTTTATAGGAATATTTTACGATTTTATATTTCGGTAATATTGTATGATAATAAACTCTCTATTACGCAAAACTGATGACTATAACTTCTTAAAATTTATTAAAACGATTAAAATAATAGGGGTTAAAATCAGATGTAGGTAATCTTCATCAATTAAAATGAAATTTTTAAAATCAAACTATTCTGTACTTATTCTGTACTATACTAAACAAAAAAGCCCTCACATTTCTGTGAAGGCTTGTCTTTACTAGTAGCGGGAACAGGACTCGAACCTGTGACCTTCGGGTTATGAGCCCGACGAGCTACCTACTGCTCTATCCCGCGATATGGGTTTTCAATATTTCATCTTTAGCTTTTAACTTTCGGTTCATAATGCCGACTGAAATATTGGACTGCAAAGATACAAACCTTTTACTAGTTTGCAAATAAAATTCCGAAGAAAATTAAAGTATTTTACATCCGCCTGCTAAATAGCTTATTTTGACTGGTGTTGACGAATAAAATCAGGAATAAAATAAGAAAGAGGGATTATCGCGAAGCTAAAAGCATCCCAATACACCCACTGCTCCCCAACAGCAGGTGTAATCGGTAGCTTAATTATGGTAAAAAAACCAAAATCTAAACGTTAACAAGTTAAAATATTATCAACTATATAATGACATTGCAAATATAGCGTCAATATTTTATTGATTTCGACCTAATGTATAAACGTATCTAAAAATTGGATAAACGTAGAATCAGAGAAAAAGAGTGACAGTTGTCCCAGACTCTGTATGCTCTATTTTGAGATCAGAATCTAAATTATAATTTAAAAAGTGTAATCGTTCTTTAATAAGTGAAATACCTTTTGAAGAACGTTGTGTAGGATTAGATACCTTTTTACTCCCTATTCCATTATCAGAAATTACACATTTTAGTTTATTGTCGTGCATTTGACTAATAGTAAGCGATAGTGTTGGGTTTTTTATAATGTTAGGAAATGCGTGAACAAAAGCATTTTCTAAGAAAGGTTGCAGAATTAAATTTGGAACTTCTGTATCACCAATATCAATTTTCGGATCCACTATAAAGTTTATAGTAATACGATTATCGTGACGTTCATTCTCTATCTCACAATACGTTCTTAGATAGTCTAATTCCTCTTTTAGGCTTATAAACGTACGACTAGAATTGTTTAAATTGGCTCTTACCAATTTTGAAAACTTAATCAAATAGGCCGAAGCCTTATCGTTTTCACCTATAACTACTAAATGTTGAATACTGTTTAAAGCATTGAATATGAAATGCGGATTCATTCGCGCTAATAAGGCTTCAGCTTTTAGTCTTTCAATGCGTTTATTAGTTGCAATTTCTTTTGCTGTTATTATTTGATGTTGTTTTCTTTTACGATTAAAATAAAGTGAAGTAACAAAGACTATTGCAGTAGCCACCAATAACCTAAACCACCACTGTTCATAAAAAGGAGGACTAATCGTAAATTCTAAAACAGACTTTTCAAACCACTGTCCAGTATATGTGTCATTAACTCGTACTCTTAGGTTATATTTTGCAGGCTCTAGAAAACTTAAATTTATCTCTGGCAAATCCAATTTTGTCCAATCTGAGTTATCTTTCATTTTATAACAAAACTCTAGCTTATTAGGGTATGGGTGAGAATTGGTTGAAACACTAATTTCAAGATTATTTTGTTTTGAATTTAAGACAACAGGTTGTTTCCCATATGCATAAAGAGTATTATTAACCTTTATTTGTTCTACAAATAAATCATTAATCCTGTTTCTAGAATTAACCAGATTTTTCATATCCACTTGATATTCTCCTCCATCAGAACCAAGATACAGCACATCATTATGCACATTTATTGCATGAATATTCTTTGTTATCCCCTGATCTTCATTGATAAATATTTGCTTTTCATCATTATAAAAAAGAACTCCTCCTTCCGTTACAATTATTAGCCAATCCTTGTAGGAATCTAACAACAAAATCGAATTTCCTTTAATTTCGGATCTATCAATCTTTTTTATTATTTCAAATCCCTTCTTGAAATCTACTATAAAAACATCCCCAAATTCATTTCCTATAGCTACATAATCGTTAAAAATAGCATGGTGTCTTAGTTTTTTTTCTTTCCAAATCCCGGTATCTAAAAACGACTTAAAACTTTTATCATAAGAAAAAAGACCGCTAAAAACTGAAAGAAAATAAGTGGTTGAATCTCTTCTAAATGTTCCAACAATATTTGTAGGAGTACTGGGTAGTTCTTCGTTGTAATATCTATACCTTAACGGATATTCACTTTCATAAACTCTTACTCCACGATAGGGATTAGTTTCAATTAAGTTATTATCCGATGTAAAATCAAACTCTAGCGTGTGTAAAGGCAAATACGATTCAAAGGCTCCATTTGGACGAAACTTATACAACCCAATATTTGTGTTAATCCACACGTGAGTCTGTGATTTTTTAATAGTGTAAAAAATTATATCAGTTTCAGGAGTATCATAATTTAACTCATAAAAAAAATCTTCGTGTTTAGGCAAATTGTTTTTATTGGCTTTCACAAAGGCAACTTCCTGTTGTTTAAAAAAGCTAGCATCGTAATGTTTGTTTGCTATATCTACACCATCATTGTATAAACTAATTTTATTTTGATTAAAATAATCTATTGCAATAGTTTTTTTATGACTAGATGGATAATATTGAACCATTGGATTTATGGATATCTGAAATAGTCCATTGTCTAAAGTTCCTGCGTATAATAATTCTAAAATTGGATTGTACTCGAGCACAACAAGATTTTTACTGTCTACACCATGAACCTTTTCATAAGAATTCCCATCTTCAGAAAACTTTAATAATCCTCCGTTTTCTTCAAAAACTCCCCAGGCAGCACCATAAACAGTTTTATCATTAGTAACAGCATAATCCCAAATTATAGGAAAGCCTTCCCTTTTCTTACCCACAGGTACCTGTTCGTTCAGCAAATCGGGTATAGCAAATACAGAAACGGCTCCCTTATTACTGGCAAACAAGGAGTCACCAATTCTCTCTGAATCGTAAATAAATTTATGATCACTTATTTTTTCAAGAAAGTACTCGTCATTTTCATTTGAAATTTTATAAATCCCAGTATTATAGGTAGTAGTAAACACTGTGTTATTAAACTCGAAGAATCCTGAAATACGCATTAAGGAACTTTCCTCATGGTTTAATGAAGCAACAACAGATTTTTCAGCAATATTAATTACAGAAACCCCACCACTTGTACCTACATATAAAAAGTTTCCGAATACATTTAAATGAGTAATATAGTTATTAATTAACCCTTCATCGGTATTAATAATTGTAAAATTAGATCCGTCGAAATGCGCAATTCCATTCCCATAACTTCCTACCCAAATATCTCTATTTGCATCTTCGGTTATTGCCCATATATTATTAAGTGGTAATCCGTCCTCCTCAAAATAGGTTGTTATTTTGTTATTGAGTTTTTTTACTAAACCATTATCTGTACCAACCCATAAAACACCATTTTTAGAAAGATGCAGACTTCTTACTGTATTATGGGGTAAAAAGTTTTTTGTGGAAAAATGCGTAACCGGTGGTGTTTGCGCATTACACACTAATAAATTCGTTATCAAATAAATGATAAATAAGCTATACTTTTTCAAGAACTTTATTTAAAAAATCATTTTCACGCCTATAGGAGACTTCAAGCGTGCTTCCATCGGTTAGTTTTACGGTTTTTTCTTTTTTATCATAGCTTATAACTGCGGTAAGTGCAACTATATAACTTTTATGAGTTCTAAAAAATAATGATTGTGGCAAGCGTTTCTCTACAGTCCTTAACGATTGAGAAACAACTATTTTTTTATCACCCTCAATATGAACTTCACTGTAATTTCCATCGGCTTTGATAAAGAGAATATCATTTACATATGTTAACTCAAAACCTGTAAGAGTATTGAAAAATATTCTTTTCTTCCCTTCTTCTGCCTGATCAACATAACTTCTAAGTAATGCTATTTGCTCTTTCAGAGCATTAGAATTTGATTTCTCTACAAGGTACCTCTGCATGGTTTCATACAATACCGACTCGTCTATAGGTTTTAATATATAATCGAATGCGCTATATTTAAAAGCTTGTATTGCATACCTATCATAGGCTGTGGTAAAAATAACATCGAATGTGGGGGTGGCGAAATAATTAAATAAGGCAAACCCATTTTCTTCAGGCATGTGAATGTCTAAAAAAACGAGATCTATTGAGTTATTAACAATTAAACTACATGCTTCTTTTATAGATTGAGCCGTGCCTACTACTGTAATGACATTAGAGAATTCTTTCTCAATCAATACTTTAAGTAATGAATTTGCGTGAGGCTCATCGTCTACGAGGATAATTTTTATCATAAATTCAATTTATATCTCCGAAAATATCTTTTACAAATAATCCAAAAGAAATTCGAACTTTCCTTATCTTTAGAAAAATGAATAAGGCCTTAAAGTACACAATATACGTCATTCTTGCTATTGGAGCTATAGTATTAGCATCAAATATTTATGTAAATCACTTTTTAAAAAATAAACTTCAAGATTTTATTGAAGAGCGATTACCAGAAAATATGGTTAGAGCTTATGAAAGCATTACGGTTGAAACTATTAGCGGCTCTCTCTCTATTACCAACGCGTCACTTATAATCAACAATAAAAAGGACAGTGTACAACACACTTTTGTGAATGTTGAAAAGCTCAAAATTTCTGACATCAGCTACTGGGATTATTTATTTAATGATGAAATTCACGTTGAATCCATTTCATTGGAAAACCCCATTATAGCCTACTACCAGGACAGGCAAATACCTGTAACCGACACAGTGCGAAAACCCGTCGCTAAAATTTACAAACCAATACTTATAGATCAAGTTAAAATTAACAACACCAAGTTCGTGATTTTTGAAGATGGAAAAGATTCTACAAAAGTTTACACAAACGGTTTAAGTGTAAAAGTTAGCGGAATAAGGATAGACAATAAAACAGTAACTCGTAAAATACCGCTTGATTACGAAAGTTTTGAAGCAAAAGGCGATACAGCATTTGTAAAAGTTAGTGCTTACGAAAACTTAACAGTAGAAAAATTTTTAGTTAAAAACCGCAAGGCAACTCTTAATAATATTAAGCTTAAAACAAAATATTCTAAAAGAGAACTCTCAAGAATAATTCATAAAGAACGTGATCATTTTGACCTATCATTAAATTCATTATCAATTGACAGTTTTGATTTTGGATTTAACAACAATGACTTTTTTGCTAAGAGCAAGCTTATCACACTCGACACCCCTATTTTAGAAGTTTTTAGAGACAAATTGGTTGCAGACGATCTTAAGGTTAAGCCGCTCTATAGTAAGATGATTCGCGAATTACCTTTTGAGCTGACTGTGGATTCGGTTAACATTAAAAATGCAAATATTAAATATGAAGAAAGGCAGCATATAAAAAACATGGGAGGTTCTATCAACTTCAAGAACCTAAATGCAGAAATTTCAAATGTTAGTAATACATACAAGAGTCCGGTAAAAACTAATTTATACATTTCCGCAGATTTTATGGACAACACCCCTTTTACAGCAGAATGGAGTTTTGATGTTCAGAATCTAGAAGATAGATTTTTATTTAAAGCACAAGTAGGGTCACTAGTAGCCGATAGGATGAACAGCTTTACTGAACCTAATTTAAATGTGCGTTTGAAAGGTCAAACCCATAAAACTTATTTTACTATTGATGGGAATAGTGAAACTTCAAATACCGATTTAAAAATTAATTATTCAAATTTCTCTGTTACAGTGCTTAAAAAAGATGGTAGCACAAAAAACAAATTTCTATCTGCTGTTGCTAATATTTTTGTTTCTACCAACAGTAATAAAACCAATGACAATTACCGTGAAGGCGCTGCAGAAGCAACTCGAGATAAAACAAAATCCATATTTAATTTTTTATGGGTTAGTTTGAAGAATGCTCTAGCAAAAGCAATGACAGGGAGTGGCAAGAAATAGCTCAAGATTTATTGTGATATACTTACAGCGGTAAACTCAATTAACGCTCCATCTTCAAATCTTACTTCTAATTCTAATGGATTACAGCAAATTTCACAGTCTTCTATATATTTTTGATGCCTCACGGAAGAATCCAACAGCATCGATATGCTTTCCCAGCAATGTGGACATTGAAAAAAGTGTTCGTACATAATTGGGGATTTTTAGGGTTTTATATCACTCGCTAATTTAAAAGATCATTTTCTGCTAACTCCTTCTCTATCGTTTCTTTTACGAATTTATAACCCGCATTTTTTGCGTAGAAAAAGTTTGCTAAAAACGAAAGAAACCTATTTTTAAGGAGATATTTTACAATTAAGCCTATTCTTCTTTTAATCTTAGACTTATAACGATTTTCAAATTCTGAAAAGGACATTTTTGGGAAGGGTAAGTTTTGAATATCTGCATCTTCACCGTAGGTTTCGGTATCAAATTTATTATTAAAATTTCTTAGCACTCGCATATCTGGAATTATCGGAAATAGCTTATCACCCTTTACGTCCATGGGAGGTACCGAAAACTCAAACCTCTCTTTTATTTCTGCTTTGGGCTTAATGCTTAAGCGTGTTTCTATTTCTTCGGAAGGAATTGCAAAATAATACCTTAAAAATGCTTGACAGTTTTTTCTACCTAGTTGGAAGTCATGCGCCCGAAAATCACGGCTTAGAAATCCTGCAAAACCACCTATAGGAGCAGAGGCTAAATCATTTTTACTTCTAATCCATTTTCCATTTTTCTTAATCTTTCTTACAGGTTCTATTAAAAACTTTGTACGGTCGCTTAAATCTAAAGCATCCAAAATTCCCTCTTGATTAAACATCACCTGATTTCGAAGTGACCTTAGAAGACCTTTTGCAATACTTGAAATACTTTTCCCACTTTTAGAAACGTCTTTATCCTTATTGGGGAATGGGTCTACCATAATTACCCCATACCTGCAAGCTTCAATACTTTTAGGATTCTTTTCTTTAAGTACTTTTAGGGCAATCCCATAGGGTTCGTTATTTATAACTCCACCATCAACAGAGTTAAAAGTGTAGATATCTCCTTCAGGTAGCAAGGGCTCTATCCCTTTGGATTTTTTAAATAAATATTTAGGATATCGTTTAATGTATTCTGACGATATAGCCACTTCTCTAGACCGTAAACCAATGGGAAATGCTGCAGTACTTAACGTTGCCTCTTTTAAATATTGAAGATGTTTTTTCTTTGAAACATCAAGCACGTAATACAATTCATCTTCACTTACAGGAATGCCCGATTTGTATTTATCATTTTTCAGTTTATACCTAAAAAAGCCACCGTGATTTGTTATAACCGTACCTTTTGAAGAATCTCTACTGCCGTCAAAATTCACCAAAAAGTTTATTCCGCGTAAATTGGTTGTCGTTAAGATAACATCTAAACTGTCGGAAGCGTATTTAGGAATTTTGCGCTGTTCTCGTATTCGTATTGCTTCATCGGCAATATCATCTATAGCTTTAGTATTTAACAACGAACGAACTTCTCCAAATTCTTTTAAGTCATTATCCCCTAGAAGTTTGTCTATAGTACTACTTTCTTTAGTATCCGCCATTTCTACCCAACTCCTATAAAAGATATTATCTATACCATTTGGGTTGTCTTTATTTATGCTTTTATAATTTTTATCGGCTAAAGCAAGTAGCGTGAGCGAACCCGATATACCACCCGCTGAAGAACCGCTCATTACATCAATTTCAACATGATGCATAGGTATGGAATGATCGTAATCTGGGTGATTAATACCACGGCTTCTATTTATAACTTTCGCCCTTTCCCAAAGCTCAAGAGTTTCTAATAAATAATCTATTACACCTGCAGTATATGCCCCAGCCGATACAGCACCCGCCATTGTGAGGCATAATTTGAATGTTTTCTCATTTTCCATAAGCTCGTGATTAATAAATAACTAGCTAACAAACAACAAGTTAAGACAATTAATCCAAAGAACTTATGAGTTATGTGATTTTTACGACAGGGATTCTAAGGTTTCTTGAAGCACTTCCCACTCTTCCATCAATTTTTTAAGCGACTTCTTCTTCTCTTGATACTTGTCGAAAAAGTGAGGTTTAGCAATAGTTTCTTCGTAATTAATAAGTAGTTCGGTGTCTATAGCAGCAATTTCTTTTTCTAAGGATGTTATTTTAGATTCAACATTACTTAATTTGTTTTTTGCAGATTTTAATTTCTTCTGAATTTCGTATTCTTCACCTGCCGTACGTTTCTCCTTAACTTCAGTAACAACCGTTTTCTTTTCGGCTTCTCGTAAGTTTTCTAGGTTTCTTTGCTCTAAGAAAAAATCAATATCCCCTAAATATTCTTTAATGTGTTGATCTTTAAATTCGTAAACCTTATTGGTTAAACCTTGTAAAAAGTCACGATCGTGAGAAACTAAAATTAAAGTCCCCTCAAAATTCTTTAAAGCGTCCTTTAAAACGTTTTTAGATTTAATATCAAGGTGGTTGGTAGGCTCATCCATTACCAAGACATTAAAAGGCTGTAGCATTAGTTTGGCAAGGGCTAAGCGATTTCGCTCTCCTCCGCTTAATACACGCACATATTTTTCTACTTCATCTCCTCTAAAAAGGAAAGAGCCCAAAATATCTCGAACTTTACTTCGGTTTTTCTCGTTTGCAGCATCAATCATTGTATCTAGTACAGTTTTAGTACCGTCTAAATAATCAGCTTGATTTTGAGCGAAATATCCTATCTGTACATTATGACCTAAATTAAGCTTCCCACTGTATTCGATTTCTCCTACAATAATTTTTGCAAGAGTAGATTTTCCTTGACCATTTTGACCTACAAAAGCAATTTTACTGTCTCTTTCTACTAACAAATCAATAGCGTTGAGAACCTTCTTCTCTCCATAGTTTTTTGTTATTCCTTCCGCTTCTATTACTACTTTCCCCGGGGTAACCGATATTGGAAAATGTAACGTCATTACACTATTATCATCTTCATCTACTTCTATGCGGTCTATTTTGTCTAACTTTTTAATAAGCGATTGCGCCATTGTAGCTTTACTAGCTTTAGCTCTAAACTTATCAATTAGTTTTTCTGTTTGTTCAATTTGCTTTTGCTGATTTTTCTGGGAGGCTAATTGTTGTTCTCTTAATTCATTGCGAAGAACTAAATACTGAGTGTACGGCTTGTTAAAATCGTAAATCTTTCCAAGTGAAATTTCTATGGTACGATTAGTAACATTATCCAAAAACATTTTATCGTGCGATACAATCACTACTGCCCCAGCATATCCCTTTAAAAAATCTTCTAACCATAAAATAGATTCAATATCTAGGTGGTTTGTAGGCTCATCTAACAGCAGTATATCGTTATTTTGAAGTAGTAGTTTTGCTAATTCAATACGCATTCTCCATCCACCAGAGAAGGTTTCTGTTAGCTTACCAAAATCTTCACGTTGGAAACCTAATCCTTGTAAAATACGTTCTGTTTCCCCTTGATAGTTGTACCCACCATGTATTTCATATTGATGCTGAATATCATTCAAATCTACCATTAACTGGTGATAGCCGTCACTCTCGTAATCTGTGCGTTCAGCTAATTGGGTGTTAATTTGTTCTAATCGTTTTTCTAACTTTTTAATTTCAATAAAAGCTTCATATGATTCTTCAAGAACTGTGCGACCTTTCTCAAAATCGATATCTTGTTTTAAAAAGCCTATTGAGATTTCTTTGTCAGTTGCAATCTGGCCTGTATCATATTCTTGTTCACCTGCGATAATCTTTAGCAGGGTAGATTTTCCCGCACCGTTCTTCCCAACTAACCCAACTCGATCGCCAGGTTTTAATTGAAAGGTTATTTTTTCGAACAGATAGTCTCCTTGAAAGGAAACAGAAAGATTATGAATGTTGATCATTATGTCAAAAGTGAATTAAGATATCAGGATTGTAAAATACCACTGGTAATTGTTGCAAAGATGCTTAAATTTGCGGTTCTAAAAAAACACTCATGCAATTCTTAAAAGGTTCTAAGCTTTATAGTATTTTCACAAGCAAATGTCCTGTTTGTCATAAAGGTGATATGTATATTGAAAACAATCCCTACAAGGTTATGAAGATTATGAAAATGCACGAGCACTGTAGTCATTGTGGTAAGAAGTTTAAAATAGAACCATCTTTCTTTTTTGGAGCCATGTATGTAAGTTATGCTGTTGGGGTTGCAATTGCGGTAGCTGCATTTATCATAGCATATTTTTTTATTGGACTAGATAGAAATTATGCCTTTTTAACTATCATTATAAGTTTAGCTGTTTTATTCCCAGTTATAGTAAGGGTGTCTAGAAACATTTGGATTAACCTCTTCGTGGATTACGATAAAGCCGCCGCAGAGACAAAGAATGTTAATAAATAATTATACCTTCCAATTTTTAGTCCGTCCAATATAAATTTCTTCGGTTAGGGGCTCCCCATCTTCTAAATGTTTATACAATATTTCTGAAAGTAATGGTGCCATTAAAAACCCTCTCGAACCAAGCCCGTTAAAAAATACTAAGTTTGGATTTTCTTCTAAACTTCCAAGTAGCGGTCTGTGATCTTTTGTAGTTGGCCTAACACCAGCTTCTTGACTTATTACTTCGAAGGGACAATTAATAAAAGATTTTAGTTTTGATAGTATTTCATCTTTAGCCTCTTCGGTGAGGTTTATACTATAATCATCGCGTCGGTAAGTTGATCCAACTTTGTATTTATCTTCTCCCATAGGAATTACATAGATAGGTCCTTTCAAAAGGGATGTAAGCTTTAAATCTGCAGCTTTGATAACAATATACTCTCCTTTATTCCCTATTAAAGATTTCTTAAGAAAAAAGGGATTCTCTACTACTTTTGAACCCTCTGCAAAGATTATTTTTTTGGCTAAGATGTTTTTATAAACAACGCAATTATCTTTTTGATGAAGTTGTTCGTATTCAAAATTTTCTGTAATTAATTTTTCTTTGCTTTTTAAGTATTCACGATATCCAGTAAGCAAACTTTCCGTATGAATTTGTGCGGTTCCTAATACTTCTCCAAAGCCCAAAGGAGCATCTATAGCTGGATTACTATTTTTAATAAAGGTAGAAGACAGAAATCCATCCAAATCTATTTTATCACTAGCTACAGTCCAATTATTTTGCTCTTCAATACTCTTAAAAATACGTCTAATCGATTTTTCTTCAAAAAAGTCAATTTGTATTTTTTGCGACAGCGATTCGTAAAAATTATAAGCATATGGATGAAACTCAGAGGCGTTCCAAGCAGCTGTAAAGCGCTTTAATACTGTTGGATTAAAAACACCACCAGACTTTGCAGTAGAACCCCCTATACCGCTATCTATGAGCATAAAGCTTTTGTCGTGTCGAAGAAGTTGTTCGCAAAAACAAATTCCTGCAATTCCTAATCCTACTACTATATAATCTTTTTCAACCATTCACTATTACCGATTTATATAAAATTTTGATTACCTATTAAATAATAAACCCTTCAAATTCTATATTAGAAAATGAAGGGTTTTATTAAGACTTGATAATTATAGAATTAATAATTCCACATATCTAATTCAATATTTCGAATTTGTTCTTTTATTCTATTAGATTCCATTAACTGCATAAGTGCATTATCGTTAATATAATCTTTAACATCTCTATCACCTTGAATATTATCTTCTCTATAGATTACCGCACTAAAGCGTCTTGAGTTTAACAGATGGTCAAAAGTTATTGGTTGAGAAGTATTACTTCTATTAAAGGTTCTAGCATTGTGAAGTACTTCACGAGCTCCTGGGAACCACACCCAAAATAGTTCAACTTTTGAATCTACGCCATCATCAGGAAATGCTTTAGAGCGCGCTTCATTGGCAACCGGGCAAAGACCTAACAAACGGTACTTTAATTCCCCTTGACGTTTGTCTACATACCAATAACCTCTAATTCGCCATTCTTCAATATCTCCAGCATCTAAGGTAAATCGACGAACATACTGTGGATCTACTACACCTTCAGCATTGTATTGCTCAATACCTAAATCGGTAGTATCACTATAAACTAAAGAAGTTTCTAAATCGTCTAACGTTCGTTTCTCAGTAAAATATGAATCCGCATAAACAGCATCAATTTTACCGTTTTTAATGTTTTTTACTAAAACATCGTAAAGAGAACGTCTGTCAGACCCAATGTTGTTTGTATCGATAGGATAGTACAATGGAAAGTTTACTCTCTCATTAAGATCAATAATTTCCCAAGTGGTTTTCGCCCATAATACATCACGACTATCTGTATAGCCATAAGGCAACGGCCCATCATTGTCGTAAGCGATTTGGGCTTCGGTCTTTTGACCTATTTCCTCTGGAGTTTTAGCGTTCAGAATGTTCAACTGCGCATGAGCACTAGTTGCCATTCCAAGACCTAAAACACATAAAACAACATTTCTCAAAGTCATAAAACTTATTATTTAATTTTTAATTTGTCAATTCGATAATTACAGGAGCAGTTTTCTTAAGCATCACACCACTACCCGAAACTTTAGCATTAATATCGAAAATCTGAACAGTCTCACCTCTTCCAGCTTTTCTAATTGCACTTTTAGCTGCACCATTCAGTTTCGTTCCATTTACTCGTACTGTAGGTTGTCCAGGAACTTTTAAACTAAAGCCTGAAACTCTTAGGTTAATGTCAAAATCAAAATCTTCTAATACTGCCGAAACAGATGAAATTTCTAATCCTTGACGTTGCATTCTCACTAACCCAGTTTCACCTCTAATAGCTCCAACTGGTGCAGGAATATCTTTGATTCTAAACTCAGCAGGCGTTTTAACACCTGTTCCATCAGGTAAAGTACCACTAGCAGTAATTGTTACTGTTCTTCCAGATCCTGGACGCATAACATATTTACTACCTGAAACTTTAGATAGACCTGGAGCAGAAGCGTTTACTTTATTATTTGGAATACCTGGAATAGAAACCGTCATTGGGTTGTCTACACCGCGATATACTACATTCATTTTATCTGCAGCAATTACCGCAGCATTAGGCTTTGAGATTGTTGAGAATCCTAAATCAACAGCAACCTTAGTTTCTTCACCATCTTCTAAGAAGATTAAATCTCCTTCAATTTTATGATCACCGGGAGAACCTGCAGTAATATTAAGCATTACTTTACCATTTTGGATAGAGTATTGATCTTCACTTAACGGTTTTCCATCTAGGGTAAGTTTAACGTCATTTGGCTTAGTGTTTGGATCCTTACGACCTAATACAATACTACCCTCAAACTTTTCACCTGCATAATATGCTGATTTACTAGTTTCTAACAATGTATTGTACTGAGAAAAAGATAATGCCGCAGCTTGTTGACCTGCCAACATATTTGATAAAATCTCGTTTTCAGTAGTTTTAATATCACTTTGCATTTGCGTTAGCTTAGTTCTGGAAGCCACCATAGGGAATCCTTCAAAATGATAATTTAGCCAAGGTAGTGTTACACCGTCTCCACGTTTTACAGGTTCGGTGGCAAATTTCTTAGAAACATCGGCTGCAATACTAGCATATCTCTCATTGTTACCAATAACCGAAAGAATACTATTTTTATAGTTATTTATCTGATCTAAAAACTCTTGTCCAGCTTTTGTATACTTATCACCGTTAAAAAGCTTTTGATCTAAAAAGTCCGATCTATCTTGCATTTCGTAGCTTTCAACATCTTCAGGCTTAATAGTACTCATCATCTCACTTTTAAGACCTTCTATGTAAGCATCAAACTCATCAGATATTTGACTAATCTGTTCAGCTTTTGCTTTTACTTCACCGTATTGTTCTGGTTGTTCAACAGCTTTTGACGCTAAGTTCTCCATAAAAGCATTGTTACGTGCTTCTGCTGCAGTATTAGACTCTGTTAAACGTTCATTTAATAATCCAAAAGCCGAAAGCACTTCTTTTGACATGTTCAACGCCATCATCGCGATGAATATCAAATACATCATGTTAATCATTCGTTGCCTTGGGGATAGTTTTCCTCCTGCCATTTTTATTCTATTTAAAGATTAATAATTAAGGTGAAAACCTATTAGTTTTTTGTTGACATAGCAGAAAGCATACCTCCGTAAACACCGTTTAAAGATGATAGGTTGGTGGCTAGATTCTGCATTTGCTGCTTTAGCTGTTCAGCATTTTCAGCAATTTCTTTATTTGCGTCTGTTTGACGGCTTGTTGATTCTATCTGTACTTTATAAAGACTGTTTAATGAATCCATTTGAGCAGCAGCAAGGGCCATTTCTTCACTGTATTTTTTAGTAGAGCTCATCGCTTCAGCAGTTGGTGCGATACCTTTTGCAGCGCCTTCGAAAGAACGGATGCTAGAAGACAAACTACTCATTAATTCTGAATCAATTTTTGCTTCTTTTAGCATATCATCTAATTTCTTAGACAACATTCCCTGAGTTTCCTCTGGTTGTTGGCCAACAGCTCTTCTACCTGATGTTCCAGCGGCACCACCTGCCAATTCAGGATATACTAAAGACCAATCCAATTCATCATCAACTGGTTCAAAAGCAGAAATAGCAAAAATAATTGCCTCAGTAACCAAACCAATAGTTAATAATAAGTTACCTCCAATACCAGCAATTTCAAAGTGGGTAATTTTGAAAAGCGCACCTATAATTACAACTGATGCACCAAGCCCGTAGGCCATGTTAAATAGTTTTTTGGATGATTTTGATTTTGCCATAATACTTAAGATTTAGTTGAGGGTTTTTGTTAATAATTGTGTTAGTTGTTATGTTTAATTAGCGAGCGTCGCCAAAATTTTGATTTAATACTACGTCTGTACCCATATAATCCTGTACAGTTCTGAATCCAATATAACTACGTGCAGAATCTGCATATTCGTAATCTCTAGTACTCACTTGTAGGAAGTATGCTACATCTTTCCAAGAACCACCACGAACAACTTTACGCATGTTTTTTGGGTCGTTTACATTAGGGTTCATTGTAGAGCTAAAGTCATAAGAAGAAGGGTCGTAAGAAGAAGCTACCCATTCTGCAACGTTTCCAGCCATATTATATAGGTTGAAGTCATTAGCTTCATAAGCATCTGCTTCTACGGTATAAAGCGCTTGGTCTGCAGCGTAATCACCTCGCAAAGGCTTAAAGTTAGCCATAAAACAACCTCTATCGTTTTTAGTGTAAGGTCCTCCCCAAGGGTATGTAGCCGATTCTAGACCTCCTCTAGCCGCATATTCCCATTCAGCTTCCCCTGGAAGACGGAATGAATTTACGTGGTTTTTCTTTTTAGATTTTTGATATGCATTCTTATACAAAGTTCTCCAAGCACAGAAAGCTTTTGCTTGCTTCCAGTTTACACCAACTACAGGGTAGTTTCCATAAGCTTCGTGCCAGAAATAATCGTTGTGCATTGGTTCATTGTAAGAATAATTAAAATCACGAATCCAAACAGTTGTATCGGGATAGATATTTAATTCTTCTTTTATAATAAAATCTTTTCTTCTCTTACTTCTATCTCTAGCAGCTGCTTCAATATCCATATAAGTATATTGGAAGTTAAGCTTACTTACATCGATAGTACGTTGTCCGTTGTAAGCTTCCTCTGAAGGAATATACATAGTATCCATAACTTCACTATAGAATTCGTCTGGATATTCAGCAGTATCCCAAATAAGATCTACTTTATTATTGATTTTTCTACCTGCATAGAAATCCTCTCCCATCCCAAAGTAGTTATCGTACATATACTGGTCATACGGAGTCATTTCTTCATTTTCTTGATCTAAAAATGCAAATTCTCCAATTCCACCATCACCAGGAGTTGCTCCCATTTCATCTGCCATAATAGCTAAACGAAGGCGAACAGTAGAATCACGTACCCAGTTTACAAATTGCCTGTACTCTGAATTAGTAATTTCAGTTTCATCCATATAAAAAGAACGAACAGTTACAGTTTTCGGCGGTGCATCATTAACGGCAACAAAATCATCATCACTTTTTCCCATGATGAAAGACCCACCTGGAACAAGTGTCATACCGTGAGGTTTTAGTGGATACCATTTTTTACCTTTTACCCCAACCAATTCTCCTCTATCTCCGGAGTTACAACTGAATAAAAAGGCAACGATCGCAGTTAATGCAATAAATTTCTTCATAGGTATTTTGGTTAAATTTCAATTTTAAAGGGCGTAAACCTATTTATAAAATTTTTAATAAACAATTTTTTTTTTACAAAACCCTCTATAATCTATAATGTGTTGATTAATTATACTTCATTTTTATGGCGGGCTTTCAACCACCTTTCCGGAATCTCCTGATTACATGCACTCAAATAATCGCTGTAAGTGCAAGGTAATAACGTTTGGCTTTTTAATTTATTATTAACATTTGAAATAAATGGTAAAACAATCCACCATCTCTCTGTTTTATTACTCTTTTTGAACTCCAATATTTCATCGTCAATCAGTACCTTATACGAGGTGTAAAGCCTCTCATTATCAAAGTCATCATCAGCAATTCTGAAGTTAAATCCTTCAACAAAATACCACAATACTTGCGCGATAAGCATTGCACTACTTTTTCCATAAACAGCATTGCTCAACTCGTAAATTCCAAATGATTTAACTTTATTACTAATTCCTGCATAACGAGCTATCGTACAAATCTCTCGACCATCAAATCCGTTAGGACTCTTATTAGTTTTATAACTTAATTCTGAGTTTTTTATTGCAGTTACATCCAAAGCCACCATATCTGCATCTCTTAATATTGGCTCAATCACAGTTGTATCTGCACAAACCTCGCCCAATCTATACGCATCAAAATACAACTTATCCATTAAAGCTATCTCCTGCGGAGCGTTAAAAAATGATTGATATCCTAACACGCTATAATTAAATAGGTTGTAAGGTTTATCCACCACCATTTTCCCAACATATGATTTATTTGATATCGGGAGGTCGGCATTCCCAAGGTCAAAACGATTGTCAATATTAACAACATTTACCATAGCCCCAAGATTATCATACGCGCGATATTGCGCATAAGCCATATCTTGACTTCCACCCAAAATTAGTGGAACTATTTTCTTTAGCAGAAGCGCAGTAACAACCTCCTTAACGGCAAATCTTGAATCTTCAACAGAATTTCCTTTTTCAATATCTCCAAGATCAATAATCCTATGCTTCCAGTTTCCTGGATATAACGAATAAAACGCTTTTCGATAGTCATCAAAACACAGTTCTTCGCCAATATAATTAACATCCGCACGATTTTCTTTAACACCAAAAATCGCAAACGTAACGTTTTTTAAATCAGGTAAATCGCCAAATTCGGCGTGTACTTCTATTTGCTTCCCTAACGTTCCTAGCGGCAGTAATTCTCTATCCGCCAAAACCTTTTTAGAAACAGGGGTTAAAAATTCAATCATTATTTTTTCTTGGCTGAAGCTTTTTTCTTAGTAGTAGTCTTTTTCTTAGCAGCTGCTTTCTTCTTTTTAGGAGCTTTTTTTGCTAACATTTCCTGAGCTTCTTCTAACGTTATTTTATCTGCCTCAGTTCCTTTCGGCAATTCCACCTTCACTTTTCCTTTAATAACATTAAAACGCCCCCAACGAGCTTTCTCGATTCTAATTTTCTCTTCTGGCCACTCGTTAATTAGCTTATCAATCTCCTTTTGCTTCTTATCTTCAATTAACTGAATGATATCTTCATCAGAAAGATTATCGAAATCATACTTTTTATTCACATTGATAAACATCCCGTTCCATTTGATATATGGGCCAAAACGACCTACACCTTTTTGAACTGGTAAATCTTCATAAGTATATATTGGAGCATCTGCTTTTTTCTTCTCTTCAATAAGCTCTTTTGCAAAAGCCATATCAACATCTAATGGATCCATTCCTTTTGGAAGAGAAATAAATGTTTTACCAAAGCGAACATAAGGACCAAAACGACCATTGTTAACCTCAACTTCCTCATTGTCGTAAACACCCAAGGTTTTTGGAAGTTTAAAAAGATCCATCACCTCTTCAAAGGTAACCAAATGCAACTGTTGATCTGGACGTAAACTTGCAAACTTTTTGTCTTCATCGTCAGGAGCACCAATTTGAGCGATCGGCCCATATTTACCCAAACGAACCAATACAGTACGCCCACTTTCTGGGTCCTCCCCTAAAATACGCTCTCCACTTTCACGATCGGCATTTTTCTCAACATCTTCTACGCGTGGGTGAAACTTTTCATAGAATTCCTTCATCATCTTCGTCCACTCCTCTTTCCCTTCAGCAATATCATCAAAGTCTTGCTCTACTTTAGCAGTAAAGTTATAATCTAAGATATTTTCAAAATGCTCTACCAAAAAGTCATTTACTATCATTCCAATATCAGTTGGAACAAGCTTGCCTTTATCCGACCCTACTGTTTCAGTTAAGGTTTTATCTTTAATATTTTTATTTTCAAGAGTAAGCTGAAGGTATTTACGTTCAACCCCTTCTACAGTACCTTTTTCAACATAGTTTCTACTAATAATAGTTGAAATAGTTGGCGCATAGGTAGACGGTCTACCAATACCGAGCTCTTCTAATTGCTTAACTAACGAGGCTTCTGTAAAACGATATGGAGCACGAGTAAACCGCTCTGTGGCTGTTATGTAATTATTTTCAAGCGAATCGCCTTCTTTCATATTTGGCAACATACCATCTTGTTCTTCCTCTTCATAATCGGTTCCTTCCAAATAAACCTTAAGGAAACCGTCAAACTTTATCATTTCACCATTTGCAGTAAAATTCTCTGATACTTTTTCTGTGGAAAGCACATCAATCTTAACATTGGTTCGCTCTAATTGCGCATTGCTCATTTGTGAAGCCAAAGTTCTTTTCCAAATCAAATCGTATAAACGCGCTTGATCATGGTCACCAGTAATAGAATGCTGGCTCATATCGGTAGGGCGAATAGCTTCGTGAGCTTCCTGAGCTCCTTTGCTTTTCCCTTTATAGTCACGAGGTTTACTATACTCTTTCCCGTAGGATTTAATAATTTCTTTTTGAGCGGCGTTTTTTGCGTCCTTAGAAAGGTTAACACTATCGGTACGCATATACGTTATAAGTCCAGCCTCATAAAGACGTTGAGCGATAGTCATTGTTTTTCCAACTGAGAAATACAATTTACGCGCCGCCTCCTGCTGTAATGTTGAAGTAGTAAATGGCGCTGCCGGCGATTTGCTTGCGGGCTTTTTAGTTAGATCTGAAATTTTATAACTTGCCTCTAAATTCTTTCTAAGAAATTCACGAGCTTCAGCTTCAGTTTCAAAGTTTTTTGGAAGTTTTGCTTTAAACTTACTACCATCTAATGTGGTAAATTCTGCATCAATTCTATACGATCCTACAGGGTTAAACGATTCAATCTCACGCTCACGCTCAACAATTAAACGCACTGCAACCGATTGCACACGACCGGCAGAAAGTCCACCTTTTACTTTTTTCCAAAGTACCGGTGACAGCTCATAACCCACCAATCGATCTAAAACGCGACGCGCTTGTTGAGCATTTACCAAATCGTAATTAATTTGGCGTGGGTTTTCTATTGCATTTAAAATTGCTGATTTTGTAATTTCGTGAAAAACAATACGCTTAGTCTTGTCTTTATCTAGTTTCAACTCCTCAGCCAAATGCCAAGCAATCGCTTCTCCTTCACGATCCTCATCACTTGCTAGCCAAACCATTTCAGCTTTTTTAGAAAGTGCTTTCAACTCCGTTACCAACTTTTTCTTATCGCTACTTACTATATATTTAGGTGTGAAATCTCCTTCCACATCTACTCCTAATTCCTTTGAAGGAAGATCTGCAATGTGCCCAAAACTCGAGGACACTTTGAAGTCTTTCCCAAGAAATTTTTCGATGGTTTTTGCTTTTGCAGGGGACTCAACGATCACTAAATTCTTTGCCATATCCTATTTTATTTAAGACTGCAAAAGTATATGATTTTTTTAATACGAAAGATTTTGCCTGCAATAATTGAATACAAACCACATTATTTCAGTTTAAAAAACATGATTATCAACAGTGATTTGTGAAAAAAAACTAGTTAATAAATTCAGCCAACAAGCACCAACAAACAAAAACTTCATAACTATACCTATATATTTATTCCTTCTTTTAAATTTCAAATAAAATTAAATAAAAAGCAATCTGCCACTTTGTCACCGCAAGCATTTAATTGTATCTTTGCAGGAATTACATTACGGACTGTTTTGTATTGAAGTTTGATTTTTTATGGAAAAGACAATAGACGAAAAAGCACAAGGGAACACCTTAATTTTAGAAGCAAAAAAGGAAAATTCTAAAAAATTATATTTAGAAAGTTACGGCTGCGCTATGAATTTTAGCGATAGTGAAATTGTAGCATCTATTCTTGCCGATCAAGGATATAACACCACAAATTTGATGGAAGAAGCAGATTTGGTCTTAGTGAACACCTGTTCAATTCGCGACAAAGCAGAGCAAACTATCCGTAAGCGATTAGAAAAATACAATGCTGTAAAACGCAGCAGTAATCCGAAAATGAAAGTTGGTGTGCTAGGTTGTATGGCCGAGCGCTTGAAGGAAAAACTTCTGGAAGAAGAAAAAATTGTTGATCTAGTTGTTGGTCCAGATGCATACAAAGACATTCCAAACCTTTTACAAGAAGTAGAGGAAGGACGAGAAGCTGTAAATGTTATTCTTTCAAAAGAAGAAACCTATGGCGATATCTCGCCTGTACGTTTAGGAGGAAATGGAATTACCGCATTTGTAAGTATTACTCGTGGTTGCGACAATATGTGTACTTTTTGCGTAGTGCCATTTACACGTGGACGAGAACGCAGTCGTGATCCTCACAGTATTTTAAATGAAATAAACGATTTAGCCGAAAGAGGATATAAAGAAATAACGCTTCTAGGTCAAAATGTTGATAGTTACTTATGGTATGGTGGTGGATTGAAAAAAGATTTCAAAAACGCATCAGAAATGCAAAAAGTTACTGCTACAGATTTTGCTCAACTATTAGATTTAGTTGCTACTGCGCAACCTAAAATGAGAATTCGCTTTTCAACAAGTAATCCGCAGGACATGTGTGAAGATGTGCTACATGTTGTGGCAAAACATAAAAATATCTGTAACCATATTCATCTTCCAGTGCAAAGTGGAAGCACGCGAATTCTAAAAGAAATGAACCGTCAACACACTCGTGAAGAGTATATAAAGCTAATTGACAAAATCCTGGAAATTATTCCAGATTGTATCATTTCACAGGATATGATTATTGGGTTTCCAACTGAAACTGAAGCAGATCATCAAGATACGTTAAGCCTAATGGAATATGTTAAGTACGGCTTTGGTTATATGTATAAATATTCCGAAAGACCTGGAACATTAGCAGCTCGTAAATTGGAAGACGATGTTCCTGAAGAAATAAAAAGTAGAAGATTAACAGAAGTAGTAAATCTCCAACAAAAACATAGTGCTTTTCGCACAGAATCTTTTTTAGGTAAAACGGTAACAGTTTTAATTGAAAAAGAATCGAAAAAAAATGTGGATGAATGGAGCGGAAGAACAGAACATAATAATGTGGCAGTCTTCCCTAAGAGAAATTACAAGCCTGGGGATTTTGTAAAAGTTAAAGTAAATGATTGTACTACAGCAACTTTGATTGGGGAGGCTGTGGGATATTCTTAAAACCTAATAAATTATGATACGTAAATTATTTATTCTCGCAATGTGTTTTTCAGTATTGGCTTGTTCCGATGATGAAAACCAGCAAGATGATGATCAGATTACATTTAAAATAAAAAAGCTTACAAAAACCTTTTACGAAGAAAATGGAACCTCACAAGCATATAAGTTAGAATATTTATATGATGAATCCGGTAAAAGAAGAAAAGTCCTCAGTGAAAGTTTTTTAAATGGTCAAAAAACGCAACAAGATTTTAGTTATAATGAACGCAACCAAATATTAGAATCTAAAACAACTGACATTACTCAAAACCGTGTAATTAGAACTGTTTCTTATTTATATAATAATTCTAATAAAATTTCCACTGTAAAATTCGAGTCTTCAGATGGATCTGTAATTACTTCAAATTTCACATACATAAATAACAGTGTTTTTATTGAAGATAATATAGGGGCAAATAAAGAATTGATTTTTAATGATGCAGGAAAGTTGTTAAAAACCATTACTTTCATTAGCAACCCAGTGCCGAACACAATTACTGAAACAATAAATTATTCTGGGAATTTAATCACATCAATTAATTATGAATATTCTAGAGGCTCAATTACTTCTCAAGAGTATATTTATGAGTATGATAACAAAACAAACCCATTTTATGAACATTTTAATGAAAATATTAGCAATTTCATTTATAACTTCACAGGAACAATGAAAAGCTATAAAACTGAGTTCTCAGCAAAAAATTTCACAAAAGTTACATACACTTCTTCTGTCGCAGTTTCAGATTATACAGATGTTTTCACCACAAAATATAACGAGCAAGGATTTCCAACAAATGCAGAAGTAAAAAGAAATGGAGTTCTTTTTGAAGAATTGACTTATGAGTATTATTAATAACAAAATAACTATTAACCAATAACTTTTTAACTCAAAAAGTGGAAAACATACAAGCAACAAAACAACGATTCGGAATAATAGGTAACGACCCAAAACTAAACCGTGCCATAGAAAAAGCAATACAAGTTGCTCCTACTGATATTTCGGTATTAGTTACTGGCGAAAGCGGTGTGGGTAAAGAAAGTATCCCAAAAATAATTCATTCGCTTTCACACCGAAAACACGCTAAATACATAGCTGTAAATTGCGGTGCTATTCCTGAAGGAACGATAGACAGCGAACTTTTTGGGCACGAAAAAGGAGCGTTTACGGGAGCTACCGCTACCCGAAGTGGTTACTTTGAGGTAGCCGATGGCGGTACAATTTTTCTAGATGAAGTGGGCGAATTACCGTTACCAACCCAGGTGCGCTTATTAAGAGTTTTAGAAAACGGTGAGTTTTTAAAAGTAGGATCATCAAAAACCCAAAAAACCGATGTACGCATCGTAGCTGCCACAAATGTAAAAATGGTAGAAGCCATTGAAAAGGGAAAATTTAGAGAAGACCTATATTATAGGTTAAGCACAGTAGAAATAAATTTACCACCGCTTCGTGAAAGAAAAGAAGATATCCACTTACTTTTCAGAAAATTTGCTTCAGATTTTGCGCAGAAATATAAAATGCCAACCATAAGATTGGGCGAGCAAGCAACCGATTTATTATTACAATATCGCTGGAGTGGAAACATCCGTCAGCTTCGTAACGTTGCTGAACAAATTTCGGTATTAGAAAAAGACCGAGAAGTATCATACGAAACCTTAAAGCATTATTTGCCAGATATGGGCGGTAATCTTCCTGCACTTGTAAGTAATAAAAAGGCTGAAAGCGATTTTAGTAGTGAACGCGAAATACTTTACAAAGTGCTTTTTGATATGAAACGCGATGTAAACGACCTTAAAAAACTAACTTTGGAATTAATGAAAAGTGGAAACGCTGCCAAAGTTAAAGAAGAGCAATCATCCTTAATTAACAAAATATATTCAGGCGAAACGGAAGCTGAAGAAGAGTTAGCATCTATTATTGAAGAAGAGAATATCGCTACGGAAACCAACGTTGAAGTATTTAGCATTCCTGAACACGCTTCAGAACCAGAAAAAAAGGATAAATACGAATATGCTGAAGATATTGAAGAAGAGGAAAACTTATCACTTCAGCAAAAAGAATTAGAACTTATTAAAAAATCACTCGAGAAGTATGGTGGAAAACGAAAAGATGCTGCAGAAGAGTTAGGTATTTCGGAAAGAACACTTTATCGAAAGATTAAACAGTATAATTTATAATTGGTTGTTGGTCGTAATATTATTTTAAATTAGATGTCAAGAATATTTTCAGTTTTAGTTTGTTTGGTTGTGGCTATTTCACTACAAAGTTGTGGTCCTTATTCATTTACTGGTGCCGATATAAACTATAACACTACAAAAACGGTTCAAGTAAATTATTTTCAAAATAATGCACCTATTGTAGAGCCAGGAATAAACCGTGATTTCACACAAAAATTACAGGATTTATTATTAAATCAGACAAGTTTAGACCTTGTAAATAACAATGGGGATTTAGTGTATGAAGGTGAAATCACACAGTATTACATCTCCCCTATTACGGCAACATCAAATAGTACAGCTGCGCAAAACAGATTGACCATTTCGGTGAGTGTGAGATTTTACAACACAAAAGAACCTTTAAAAGATTTTGAACAATCTTTTAGTTTCTACTTTGATTATGACGGTCAGACACAATTAACAGGATCGAAGTTGGATGCTGCCATCGACATAATTTTTGAAAGAATAACACAAGATATTTTTAATAAGTCGCTCGCAAATTGGTAAACCTAAAATTTTGAATATTTCGAACTTTACATATCTACTTGCAAATCCACAGAATTTAACTTCTGAGGATCTTGCTGCTTTAGATTTATTAATTAGAAAATATCCTTATTTCCAAAGTGCTCGTGCTTTACAATTAAAAGGTTTAAAAAATCAAGATAGCTTTCTTTATAATGATGCATTAAAGTTAACGGCTGCACACACTACCGATAGAGATATCCTTTTTGAATATATAACTTCAGAGAAGTTTATACAAAATGAAATTTCACAAACTATTCTTCAACACGATGATTCTGTAAACGAAATAAATGTTGTTTCCGAAAACATCAACGATGAAGTTAAAGAAGAAAACGAACGTCTTTTAAAAGCTGAAATTAAAAAAGCTGAGGATATTCTAAATCCAAAATTATTTCAAAGAAAAGCCCAAGATGTAACTGAAACACCTCAAGAAAAGGAAGAAAGTCCTGAAAATATATTAAAAACTGATAAGCCTTTAGAGTTTACAAAAAGTGACACCCATTCTTTTTCCGAATGGTTAAAATTGACAAAGGCAAAACCAATTGAACGAAAGGAGGCTTCTAAAGATCTACATTCTGAAAACGCCAAAGAAGATGATTCTTTAATAGAATCAAACAATGAGGGAACATTCAATCAAGAAGAAAAAGAGCGCAAATTTCAACTTATTGAAAAATTTATTCAGGAACGACCAAAAATAATTCCTTCTGCCGATTCAGATAAATCTTCACAATCTGGAACTAGTATTCCTGACAATCCTAGCAATAAAGCGTTACTAACAGATTTTACACAGAGTTCGGATTCACTAATGACCGAAACTTTGGCTAAAGTTTATTTACAACAAAAGAACTATAAAAAGGCAATTCAAGCATATAAAATATTAATTTTGAAAAATCCCGAAAAAAGTGGTTTCTTTGCAGACCAAATTCGAGCGATAGAAAAATTGACTAATACAGAATAATCATGAGCACGTTTACAATATTCCTAATTTTAATAATGATAGTGGCCTTTTTATTGGTCGTAGTTATAATGGTACAAAACCCAAAAGGTGGTGGACTTTCATCTTCCTTTGGAGGTGGCGGTGGTGCACAAATTGGTGGTGTACAGAAAACAAGTGACTTTTTAGATAAAAGTACTTGGACGCTTGCAACAATTATGTTGGCTTTGATTTTGTTTTCGAACATCTTTATCATGGGTAGCAACACTATGCAATCAAAAACTTTTGACGAAAGTGCTCTTCCAGCAGTTCCAACTACAGAAGTACCTGCGCCAGCAACTACAGAATAATTTTTGTTAAATATATATCGTAAAATGCCACCTCATAGAGAGGTGGCATTTTTTTATTATTATTATTATCGTATCTTTATTAGTAAAGAAAACCACAATGAAGGCTAGAAACATCATTCTACTCGTAATATCTAGCGTCTTACTCCTTTCCTGTTACGGAGACGGAACGGGTTTAAAAAGAACGTGCGAAAATTTATATGGTTTAGATCCGAAAAAAGACTTGATTCTTACCACTCAAGATCAAGTAGATCAAGTTTTCACTCAAACTCACGTATCAGGAAACGTTTATATTGGCCAGTGTCCAGACAAAAATTTTTCGAGAATTACAAATCTTACCGGATTACGAAATTTGACAAAAATTGATGGCAGCTTATTAATTTTTGAAACAGATATTTCGGTAATAGATGGATTAGATAACCTTCAAGAAATTGGAGGTGTTTTAAGTATTTATATGAATTCTTCTTTAAAGGAAATAAAAAATTTAAATGCCCTTAAAACTGTCAATGAATTGAATGTTTTCGGGAATGATAAATTACTACACATTAATGGTTTTAATAGCCTAACGAGTTGCAACACAACCCTCACCATTAATGTAAATGCCAACTTAGAAACAATTGAAGGTTTTAATAACCTAACTTATATAGGCGAAGATTTATCCATTATGTCGAGTAATAAACTTGTAAAAGTACATGGCTTTGAATCATTAACCCAGGTAGGGAAAAATCTTTTGTTCGGAAGCAACATCCTTATAAACAATGTAGAAGCATTCAACAACCTTGAAACTATTGGAGGAGACCTAGATTTTCGGTACAATTGGAGCTTAGAAGGTCTAGACATTTTTCAGAATCTAAAAACCATTCAAGGACGTTTGATCATTGAAAACCACAAAGAGCTAGAATCTATTTATGGTTTAAGCAATTTAACTTTTGTTGGAAATCAATTATATATTGGAGAAAATTCTAAACTATCAGATTATTGTGGTCTAACGCCCTTAATGCAAACAGAAGGAGGACTCCAAGAAGGTGATAGCGGCCCACCATACAACGTTCCATATTTCGTAATTGTCAATAATTTATACAATCCTACGCGTCAAGATTTACGTGACGGGAATTGTTCTCAATAAAAAACACGGATCTCATATTACCAAAAATGCCAGTCTCTGACAAGCTGGCATTTTTGTATTATATAATGTCAGTTTATAGGCAGTGGCATAGTTTCTGCCAATAAAGAATCACAACATAAAAACATAAGTTTAACAACTATAAAAAATAATAAAAAATGGCATTAAAAATTCAACCACTTGCAGACCGTGTATTGGTTCAGCCAGAAGAAGCAGAAACTAAAACCGCATCTGGACTTTACATTCCAGATTCTGCAAAAGAAAAACCACAACAAGGAAAAGTAGTAGCTGTTGGTAAAGGAAAAGAAGATCACAAAATGACAGTTAAAGTTGGTGATACTGTTCTTTACGGAAAATACGCCGGAAGTGAATTAAAATTTGATGGCAACGACTATATGATTATGCGCGAGGACGATATACTCGCTATTATCTAACGATTAAAACTCACAAATTCCAATAAAAAAATCCCAAGTTCCAAAGTATCTATTTTGAATTTGGAGCTTGAAATTTAGAATTTAAAAAATATTAACCCGACGATTCCTGATTATGACGGAATCACAAAATAAAATGTTTATGGCAAAAGATATAAAATTTGACATTGAAGCTCGCGACGCTATTAAGCGCGGAGTTGATGCTTTGGCAAATGCGGTAAAAGTAACTTTAGGACCAAAAGGTCGTAACGTAATTATTAGCAAATCCTTTGGTGCTCCACAAGTAACAAAAGATGGTGTTACAGTTGCAAAGGAAGTAGAATTAGAAGACGCTCTTGAAAATATGGGCGCGCAAATGGTAAAAGAAGTTGCTTCTAAAACCAACGATCTTGCTGGTGACGGTACAACTACTGCTACTGTTCTTGCGCAGGCAATCGTTAAAGAAGGGCTTAAGAACGTAGCTGCTGGCGCTAATCCAATGGATTTAAAGCGTGGAATTGACAAAGCTGTTGAAGCTATTGTTTCAAACCTTGAAAAGCAAACTACTAAAGTTGGGAATTCTTCTGAAATGATAAAGCAAGTAGCTTCTATTTCAGCAAACAACGACGATGTTATAGGCGATTTAATTGCTAAGGCATTTGGAAAAGTTGGAAAAGAAGGTGTTATCACTGTAGAAGAAGCAAAAGGTACTGAGACTTATGTTGATGTAGTTGAAGGTATGCAGTTTGACCGTGGATATCTTTCTCCATATTTCGTTACTGACACTGAAAAAATGCAAACAGAATTGGAGAATCCAATGATTTTGCTTTACGACAAGAAAATTTCTTCAATGAAAGACTTACTTCCTGTACTTGAGCCTGTGGCACAACAAGGAAAATCTCTTTTAATAATCGCTGAAGATGTTGATGGAGAAGCTTTAGCTACATTGGTAGTAAATAAACTTCGTGGTTCATTAAAAATTGCTGCGGTTAAAGCGCCAGGTTTTGGTGACAGAAGAAAAGCAATGCTTGAAGATATTGCAATCTTAACAGGAGGTACCGTAATTTCTGAAGAGCGTGGTTTCACTTTAGAGAATACTACGATTGATATGCTTGGATCTGCAGAGAACGTAACCATTGATAAAGATAATACTACTATCGTAAATGGTGCTGGTGAAACCGACAATATTAAGGGTCGAGTAAACCAAATTAAGGCACAAATCGAATCTACAACTAGCGACTACGATAAAGAAAAATTACAGGAGCGTTTGGCTAAATTAGCTGGTGGAGTTGCTGTTCTTTACGTAGGTGCGGCTTCTGAAGTAGAAATGAAAGAGAAGAAAGATCGTGTAGATGATGCACTTCACGCAACTCGTGCAGCTGTAGAAGAAGGTATTGTTGCTGGAGGTGGAGTTGCTTTAGTTAGAGCTATAGAAGTTCTTAAAAAACTAACTACAGATTCACTTGACGAAACAACTGGTGTAAATATTGTTTCTAAGGCAATTGAAGCTCCTCTACGTACCATCGTTGAAAACGCAGGTGGTGAAGGTTCAGTTGTTATCAACAAAGTATTAGAAGGTAAGAAAAACTTCGGTTACGATGCTAAAAGCGAATCGTATGTTGACATGATTAAAGCTGGAATTATCGATCCTAAGAAAGTAACACGTGTAGCCCTTGAAAACGCTGCTTCTGTTGCGGGAATGATTCTAACTACTGAATGTGCGTTAGTAGATATTAAAGACGAAAATGCTGGTGGTGGCGGAATGCCTCCAGCAGGTATGGGTGGCGGAATGCCAGGAATGATGTAAAAATTAGTTCCTAGTATTCAGCACAAAGTGAATTAGTAAGCCTCACAAGTCCTTGAGACCTGTGAGGCTTCTTCATTTTTATTAATTTTTCAAAATGAAAAAAAGCAAACTCGTATGAGGCAATTAAAATTAAAATCATTTTAATTTTAAACATATAGTTACATTTGGGTATCCTAAAGATAAAATTTAGCTAGAACCATAAATCGATTTACAAACGACTTGAATTTCATTAAAACTTATAAAATCCCAATTCTCGTTGCTTTAGTATCGATAGTGCTATACCTAGGTTTTGCCTATATTTTAAAACGCAGTGAATTTGTAAAATTAATTAGCCTTTATGCTGCACTATATATTACCTCATATTTATTCATAGAAAAATACTACTCACGAAATTCAAGAAATTTCAGGTTTTTAACTAGTATAGGAATAGTATTTAGATTAGCTCTTATTGTTTCGATTCCGAATCTTTCGCAAGACTTTTATCGCTTTTTATGGGATGGCAGATTGTTAATTCAAGGCTTTAGTCCGTATTTATTTACACCCGCCACTTCATCTACATTTGATGTAACAATTGCACAATCACAGAAGCTAATTGAAGGAATGGGTTCGCTTAACGCAAGTCACTTCAGCAATTACCCTCCAGTTAATCAATTGTTCTTCGCAATTGCTGCGCTATTCGCTGGCAAGAGTATTTTAGGGTCGGTTATAGTTCTTCGAATGGTGATTATTTTGGCAGATGTAGGTATTCTCTACTTCGGAAAAAAGGTGTTAGAGCAATTAAACCTTCCTGTGAAAAATATTTTCTGGTATTTCTTGAGCCCTTTTATAATTATTGAACTTACAGGAAATCTACATTTTGAAGGAGTTATGCTTTTCTTTTTTGTATGGGCCTTATATTTACTATTCAAGAGAAAGTGGTTATGGGCGGCGGTTTTAATCGGTCTTTCTATTTCGGTGAAATTGTTACCCTTATTGTTATTACCTTTATTTTTTAGATGGTTTTCAAGCAAAGAGGCTTCGGCTGCGCTCAACCTGACGTCTCTTTTAAAGTTTTATAGCATAATAGGAGTAACGATTTTAATAACTTTTCTCCCTTTTTTCTCCTCAGAATTCATTCAAAACTTTGCTGTTACCATCGGACTTTGGTTTCAAAACTTTGAATTTAATGCGAGCGTTTATTACATAATTCGATGGATTGGGTTTCAAGTTGTAGGATGGAATATTATTGGAACTGTTGGAAAAATACTGCCAATGATAGTTGTGCTTTTCATCCTAGGTCTTTCATTTCTTAAAAAGAATAGAACACCTCAACAGTTAATCACGTCAATGCTATTCGCGGTATCTTTTTACTTCCTATTATCTACAACTGTTCATCCGTGGTACATTGCCACTCCGCTTATTCTTTCGGTTTTTACGAATTATAAATTTCCTATTGTATGGAGTTTTGTTGTTGTCCTAAGTTATTCAGCGTATGGAAAAGAAGGGTTTGATGAAAACTTATGGTTGGTAGCTTTAGAATATTTTATAGTTATTGGAATTGCTGCATGGGAATTTACTCGTTGCAAAAAGTATAGAGAAAAGGAAAAACTCCCAAACTATTGAGTGAAAAAGCAATCTAAAAATTACTCTTTTCGCATCAATCCTATTAGACTATATTCGTAGTGGAGGTAAGCCTTGTTTCCCAATAGTTTGACAAGTAGATTAGATTACTGAAGGGTGGTTTTAAGTTTTTAAACCTCAAGGAGGAGCATTAGAACAAGGTTCTACATATAGAAAATATTATAAGCACTCATTATTATTGGCTAAACAGAATTTTCTATATTTAATTTCACACTAATGTTTTCATATAGTTAACTGAAAAAGAAACAGTTAAAAAGTTGGAAAACCGCAGAAAAAAGTATAAATTTATACTTAGTCTAATGTAAATTCATACTTTTATGAAAAAGCAATATAAAGCCCCCGATAAGGCAAACTACGTCAAGGAAGCCCCTACTTATTTTTACGATGGGAATCTAGCTATTCCCTTAGTTGATATGACTCCCTTTCAGAAAATGCAGATAGTTCGGGATGGGGTTACCAAAACCTATTTAACCCAGCTCAAAGAAGAAACTTCTTTAGATTATGATGCTTTAGCCCAAGCATTATCCGTAACGCGCTCGACGCTTATAAATAAGAAAGGCGATCAAAAGTTTAGCGATCATATTAGCGAACGAATTATTGCTGTGGCTGAAATCTATTCATTCGGCTACGAGGTGTTTGAAGACAAAGACAATTTCAATCAATGGATGTTTTCTTCAAATCAAGCCCTTGCAGGATCAAAACCTTTTGAACTTATGGACAATCAATTTGGTCGTGAGGAAGTTCGAAACCTGATTGGCCGTATTGCCCACGGCGTATTTTCATAATTATGAAGGTATATAGAATAACAAAAACAAAATATGCCGAAGATTTAAGGGGTACCGGAGCAAAACTCTACGGGGGAAGATGGAATCATATTGATTCCGCTTGTATCTATACTGCCGAAAGTCGCGCATTATCTGTATTGGAGTATGCTGTTAATATAAATATAGACTTCATTCCTCGTGCCCTTAGTTTATGTGTTTTTGAAATTGACGAAAGCCAAGTTTATTCATTTAAACAAGAAGATTTACCAGGAAACTGGAGAGAAACGCCTGCTCCTAAATCAACTAAGGATTATGGGACACAATTCTTAAAGGGCAACAAGCCTATCTTAAAAATTCCATCTATAATAATTCCTGAAGAATTTAATTATATAATAAATCCTCGAGTAGCTAGTTTGAGTTTCAAACTAGTTGAAATACAGGACTTCGTCTTTGATCTACGAATAAAGAAAAAGTAATTGTCTTGATTATTTTAGAAGGTAGATATTTATTTTTTTACACGCTCTAATCTGTAGAAATCTTTTCTTCTATCTTTTAAGTTTCTAACCGCTCCAAAGGTATGAAGCTCACGAAGAAGGTCAATATCTACATCGGCCACCAATATCATTTCGGTATTTGGTGTTGCTTCAGCTTTAATTCCATTACTTGGGAAGGCGAAGTCACAAGGAGTGAATACAGCACTTTGAGCGTACTGTATATCCATATTATGTACTTTTGGAAGGTTGCCCACGCTTCCTGCTATAGCCACGTAACATTCGTTCTCAACAGCTCTAGCTTGAGCGCATAATCTAACACGTGAATATCCATTTTGAGTATCGGTTAGGAACGGAACAAAAAGAATGTCCATGCCTTCATCCGAAAGTAATCGCGAAAGCTCAGGAAATTCAGAATCGTAGCAGATTAGCACCCCTATTTTTCCACAATCAGTATCAAATGTTTTTAAGGAATTTCCATTGGACATTCCCCACACACGTTCTTCATCAGGTGTAACGTGAATTTTCTCAAAACGTTCCACACTTCCATCACGTCGGCATAAATATCCTACATTGTATAACTTACCGCGAACTATTTCGGGCATGCTTCCTGTAATAATGTTTATGTTATAGGAAATTGAAAGTTGCGAAAGCTTTTCGGTTATACTCTTAGTGTATTTTGCTAATTCTCGAATGGCATCAGGTTCGCTTAGGTGATTGTATTTTGCCATAAGCGGAGCATTGAAGAACTCTGGAAACATTGCAAAGTCGCAGCGATAACCTGCAACACTGTCTATAAAATATTCCGCTTGATGCATCAATTCCTCCATTCCTGAATAGCTTCGCATTTGCCACTGAATAAGACCAAGACGAACAACACTTTTAATAGCTGTAGGTGTTGGTTTTTTTTCAGGTTTGGTATAATAGATATTATCCCATTCCATTAAAACGGCAAATTCGCCTGAAGCTTTATCACCTTCTAAATACCCTTTTAAAACACGAACAGGGTGAAAGTCATTAGAAATCTGAAAGTTTAATACTGGATCATCAATTTGCTTGCGTTTAACTTTTTCGATGTACTGTTTTGGTGAAAGTTTATCGGCATGCAGATGATAATTTGGCATTCTACCCCCAAACACGATGCTCTTTAACTCTAAGTTTTCACAAAGTTCTTTTCGGTAATCATATAATCTTCTTCCGAGACGAAGTCCACGAAAATCGGGACGAATAAAAACATCAATCCCATATAGCACATCACCTTCGGGATCGTGTATTTTAAAAGTTGGATCACCGGTTACATCTTTATACGTATGCTTCTCCCCTAGTTTATCGAAATCTACTATAATAGAAAGCGCACAACCAGCAATTTGACCATCAGCCATAATTAATACTTGACCTTCTGGAAAAACATCTATCAGGTTACCTATTTCGTTGATTTTCCAATAGCTATTAGGCATTCCTTTATAAGACTGAATAGTTGCCTTTTTTAGTGCTTCGTAGTCTTTTAAAGTTAAAAACTTAAGCTCGATATTTTCAATCTTTTTTGGTTCCATCGTTTATGTGGGTACTTCTATTAAAGCAATTTCAATTAGGGTATATAGTATAAATTTTAGAGAGAAAAAACGCAGCCAATTCCCAATTTTTAATTGGGAACTGTAAACTGCGGATTGTTCTTTAAATGCATTAAGGTATCTACTGAACGTTACTTTTTACATATCTAAGATATACGCAAAAACTAAAGGAGCAACAATAGTAGCGTCACTCTCAATAATAAATTTAGGTGTATCTATATCTAATTTACCCCAAGTAATTTTTTCGTTAGGCACAGCTCCTGAGTAACTACCAAAGCTTGTAGTTGAATCACTTATTTGGCAGAAATAACTCCAGAAAGGAGTATCAGTACGTTCCATATCTTGATATAACATCGGCACTACACAAATTGGGAAATCTCCTGAGATACCTCCTCCAATTTGGAAGAAACCTATTCCGTTTTTAGAATTTTCAGTGTACCAATCTGCAAGGAAAGTCATATACTCAATTCCACTTTTCATAGTAGAAGCTTGTAATTCTCCTTTCAGAACATAACTAGCAAAAATATTTCCCATTGTACTATCTTCCCATCCTGGACAGATAATTGGAAGATTTTTTTCAGCCGCAGCGTACATCCAAGAATCTTTTAGATCAATTTCATAATGTTCTTCCATTACTCCACTTAATAATAACTTGTACATATATTCGTGTGGGAGGTAGCGTTCGCCATTAGCTTCAGCATCTTTCCAAATTTTTACTATATGCTTCTGAATTCTTCTAAAAGCTTCTTCTTCAGGAATACAAGTATCAGTTACTCGGTTCAAGCCTTTTTCAAGTAAATCCCATTCATCCTGCGGTGTTAAATCGCGGTAATTAGGCACTCTTTTGTAATGGCTATGCGCCACGAGGTTCATTATATCTTCTTCAAGGTTTGCACCTGTGCAAGAGATAATTTGAACTTTATCTTGACGGATCATTTCAGCAAATATCTTTCCTATTTCGGCTGTACTCATCGCACCAGCCATAGATACAAGCATTTTTGAGCCGTTCTTTAGTTGTGCTTCATATCCTTTAGCTGCATCTACAAGCGCTGCTGAATTGAAGTGCAAATAATATTTTTCAATAAATTGAGAAATCGCTCCTTTGTTAGTACTCATCTTCTTCTGTATTAAATTTTGAATTGCCTTTTTTGCCCGAATCAGTCGGAATGGAGATATTAAAATTGTTTTCGAAATCGTCGACTTCTTCTACTCCTTCGAATTTATACGATAACATTTTGTAATAAAGTTTGGCCGCTACAAAGTCTGAAGATTTTTCGTCTTCTTTCGGACAAAGTTCAACGATATCAAAACCTACTACGTTTTTCTCTTCAAAAACTTGTTTTAAGAAATCAAGTGTTTCATACCATAACAATCCTCCTGGTTCAGGAGTTCCCGTGGATGGTAAAATTGAAGGGTCAAAAGCATCAAGATCGAAAGTAATAAAAACGTTTTCACCTAAAGCTTCAATTACTTTATCTATCCAGTATTCGTCTTTTACCATGTCGTGTGCGAAGAAAACTTTTTCCACATCCATAACCCTTGTTTCAGTAACATCCATACTGCGGATACCTACCTGAACTAGATTGGTATTTTGACTTGCTTCGTAAACTGCACAAGCGTGATTGCATTTTGTTCCTTCGTACTCTTCACGTAAATCGGCGTGCGCATCTATGTGAAGCACTGTAAGATTATCAAAACATTCATTAAATGCACGGATTGAACCAATTGAAATACTGTGTTCTCCTCCAAATAAAGTAACAAACTTGTTGCGTTTAATATAATCTTTTGTGATTTTATGCACTGCATCAACCATGGCTTCCGGAGAAGAGTTTTCGGTTATTGCATCAGCTAAATAAACGCCTTGTTTGTAAACCTCCGATTGGGTTTCAATATCGTAAAGCTCCATATTTTCTGAAGCATCCAAAAAGGCATCTGGACCTTTGTCCGCACCTTTTTGCCAAGTACTAGTTCCATCGTAAGGAACTGGAATTAATACAATTTTTGATGTTTCAAGTGCCGCATATTGTTGCGGGATACCTGCGTACGTTTTAGTGCTCATAACCTAAAATGTTTAGCAATTGCTCGCTTGTTTGCTGTTCTGAAAAAAGTTTAGTTGTAATATTATTATTTTCATCTCTATCAATCAATATATGTTTGGGCTGAGGAATCAAGCAATGTTGAAGTCCACCAAATCCACCTATAGTTTCTTGATAGGCTCCTGTATTAAAGAAACCAATATACAATGGTTTTTCTTTTTTAAATTTAGGTAAATAAATGGCAGCGACATTCTGCTCACTATTGTAATAGTCATCACTATCACAAGTTAACCCACCTAAAAGCACTCTTTCATACTCATCGTTCCAACGATTTAAAGGTAGCATAATAAACTTCTTGCTAATAGCCCAAGTATCGGGCAATGTAGTGATAAATGATGAGTTTATCATATTCCACTTCTCACGGTCGTTTTGTTGCTTCTGGTACAGAATCTCATAAACAGCACCTCCACTTTCACCAACTGTAAAACTTCCAAATTCGGTGAATATATTAGGAACCGGTACATCTGCTTCAGCGCATGTAATGCTTATCTGATTGATAATCTCATCAATCATATATTGATAATCGTACTCAAAGTGCAAAGAATTTTTTATAGGGAACCCGCCTCCAATGTTTAAGCTATCAAGTGAAGGACACATTTTTTTAAGACGTACATAAACCTTTAAACACTTTACTAATTCGTTCCAATAATAGGCTGTATCACGAATACCCGTATTAATGAAAAAGTGAAGCATTTTCAGATCCACCTTATCGTTATTTTTAATTTGGTTTTCGTAAAAAGGAATGATGTTTTTATATCCAATTCCTAAACGAGAAGTGTAAAACTCAAATTTTGGCTCTTCTTCTGAAGCAATCCTAATTCCCACCTGAAAATGATTGTTTATGCTATCTGAGAGCAAATCAATCTCTTCATAATTATCAATAATAGGAATACAGTTTTCGTGACCTTCGTTAATAAGTCGCGCTATGTTGTCAATATACTTCTCACGTTTAAAACCATTGCAAATTACATAGGTTTTATCTGTAAGTTTACCTGTTTTTTTAAGACTCTCAACAATATTTATATCAAAAGCCGATGATGTTTCGATGTGAATATCATTCTTTAGCGCTTCATCTAACACATGTTTGAAGTGCGAGCTTTTAGTACAATAGCAATAATTGTAATTGCCTTTGTAGTTATGCTTTTCAATGGCTGTATTAAACCATTTCTTCGCCAAATTTATATTTTCCGAAATTTTGGGCAAGTACGTAAATTTAAGTGGCGCTCCATACTTTTGCACCAACTCCATCATATCTACGCCGTGAAATTCAATTCCATTTTCTCCTAAGCGAAATTCTTCCTGAGGAAAATAATAAGTTTGATTTATTAAATCTATATATTTAGTATTCATTTTTTTCTTTCATAGTGTAAATTAGAAATCTCTATAGACTAATCCTCTTAAAAGATTAGATATAATAAAAAATTAACTTGTAAATTATATACGAATAGACAAATACCTTAAAGTAAGGACTTTGCCTTTAACCTGCAGATAAGCAGTTTTAGGAAGTATGAGTATAATGTTCATTTAAGATATCTGCTTTCGAAAACATCAAAAGCCAACCATTAAAGATAATATCATTCGTGTTTACAATACAAATGTGCGAAAAAAAATCAATATTTTATAAAATTGGCAAAAAATTCACTTTAGTTAGCCATACTAAACATATTCAGTTCTTTATTAGTAAGTGTTCTCCAGCGTCCGCGTGGTAAATCTTTTTTAGTAAGAGGGCCCAAAGTAACACAGTCTACACGCATTACATCATAACCTAAATGATCAAAAATTGTTCTTATTACGCTATTTCCTGTATGCTTAATTTTTAAACCAACTTCACTCTTAGGTGAATTATCTACATAGCTAATTTCCTCAACTGCAATTTCTTTCCCTTCAATAGTCAAACCATCTTTAATTTTTTTGAGATGTTCAGCTTTTAAGTTTTTGTCTAGTGCTATGTGAAACAATCTTGAAATACCCTTTTTCGAGTATTTCTGCACAAACTCTTCGTCATTAGTGAAAAGTAACAATCCAGTTGCATTTCTTCCTAAACGACCAAATGGTTTTATTTTTGCAGTGCTAGCATTAGCAACAAGATCCATAACCGTCATACCTTTTGCATTGCTATCTGTTGTAGCAAAACCTTTAGGCTTGTTTAGTAAAATATAAGTATTAGGTTCAGGGTTTAAACGACGTCCATCAAAACGAACATCATCATTTAATTGAACCTTATAACCCATTTCATTAATAATCTTACCATTTACAGTCACTAAACCTGTTGCAATAAATGTATCTGCTTCTCTTCTAGAACAAACTCCACTATTTGCAATATACTTATTTAAGCGAATTCCATCTTTTGGATTGCTTTTCTTAACCTGTTTTGGCGCCACCTCTCTTCTACCAACTTCTTTTCCGCTTTTATCGAATTTTAATTTTGGTTTAGAAACTGGGTCTTGCTGGCGCCCTGTCTTTTTTGATGGAGCTTCAGTTTTTAAGGGAGCATTACCTCTTGCATTACTTCTATTGCGATGGTTGTTACCTCCACGCCCTGAAGCTTTTCCTCTATTCGTGTTATCTTGTCTGCTCATATTATAAATTTTTGCAAAGGTAATGAATTTAAACAGGCAGAAGCACTTTCATTTTATACTTAAACCTCTAATAATAAAACCCCACAGATGCTGGGTTTTAGTTAATTATTTGTTTTAAAACGTTTAAATAGTCGGCTCTATTTTTCACAAAATCCATCTCAGAGATATCAATTATCTTAATATTTTCGGAATGTTGATTTTTTATAAACTCTAAGTAACTTTCATTCAACTTTTGAAGGTATGAAGCCTTGATACTTTGTTCGTATTTCCTACCTCTTTTTTTAATATTTTCTAATAACCGCTCTGTATTTTGATACAGATAAACATATACATCTGGTTTTGGCACCTCTTTGTGCATTACGTGAAATAGCTTTTTATAAAGCGTGTATTCTTCTTCAGGTAATGTGATACTAGCAAAAATTAAAGATTTGTTTACATCGTAATCTGCAATTACAGATTCTTTAAAAAGATCGTATTGAGTAATATCATCTACCAGTTGCTGGTATCTATCAGCCAAAAAAGACATCTCTAATGGAAATGCATAACGAGCTGCATCTTCATAAAATTTCGGAAGAAAAGGATTGTCTTTAAATCGTTCTAAAATCAACTTAGCATTAAAGTCGTCGGCTATTTTGGTCGCTAAACTTGTTTTTCCAGCTCCAATATTCCCTTCAATTGTAATATAACTGTATTTTGAAATATTATAATTATTCATAGGATTCACAAGCCTTTTCAATTGTTTATGCAATTTGCTATTATCTTCAGTTTCTGTTAAAATGTCACCTATACTTTTTTTGGAAACAGGATGAATTAATTCAGAGTTTAAATCAATTAAAGGCTGAAGAACAAACTTTCGCTTTTCCATTTCTGGATGCGGTACTGTAAGTTTTTCAGTATTTATAATCAAGTCGTCTATAAGGACAATATCAATATCTATAGGACGTGAACTATAGCCTTCAAAATTATTTCTTAACCTTCCAATTTTCTTTTCAATATCTAATACAGACTTAAGGACTTTTTGTGGTTTCTGACTTGTATTTATCCAAACTGCACAGTTTAAAAACGGATCGCCTTTAAAACCCATTGCGGGGGTTTCGTAAATTGAGGAAATCTTTAATACAGATCCAATTTCTTCAAAGATAAGGTCAACAGCATTTTGAAGATATTCAAAACGGTTACCCATATTACTGCCGAGAGATAAAAAGACGTTATGCGAGGGTTGAAGTGATTTCAAGTGTTAACATTTAAGACGAAATTAAGGAAAACAAAAAGACTACCAAGTAAATTTGCGCACAGATATAATTTTTCCTTTATAGCACTTTTTAATAAGTTGTTTTAAAAGGAATTATAAAAAAATAAATTTTTCAATTTTCTTATGAAGAAAGCACTCAAAATTTTTGGAATCATTTTAGGTTTAATTTTAGTCTTACTGATTGCCGCACCTTTTATTTTTAAAGGAAGTCTTGAAAAAATATTAAAGAACAACATCGACCAAAATATTAATGCAAACGTAAGCTGGGAAGAACTCGATTTAAGCCTTTTTAGTAGCTTTCCAGATGCTTCTCTAATAGTGAAAAACTTTTCAATTGTTAACAGAGCACCTTTTGAAGGGGACACTTTGGCTAGCGGTAAAAGCTTATCGCTAGATATGGGTATTATGCAACTTTTTAAGTCTGAAAATATTAAGATTGACGCTTTAAAACTTGAAGAAACATTTCTAAATATTAAGATTGACGCTCTAGAGAACACCAATTATGATATTGCCATCAAAGACGATGCACCAATACTTAATGAAGAAGAAACAAGTAGCGGATTTACTTTTGAACTGGATAAATATGAAATAGAAAATTCACGGATTAATTACTTCGATGAATCCTCAAAAATTTATTTGACGCTATCAAACATTCAACATGAAGGTAGTGGTGATCTATCTGCAGAAGTTGGACAACTAGACACCTATACAGAAGCCATGGCTTCTTTTAAGATGGAAGATACTGAATATTTGTCCAACAACAGCATTTCACTTGATGCTATTTTCGACTTAGATCTAGTAAATCAGAAATACACTTTTCTAGAAAACGAAGCCAAAATCAACGAGCTACCGCTAACATTTGAAGGTTATGTAAAACTAAATGAAAACAACAACGAAGTTGATATTACTTTTAAAACCCCTTCATCCGATTTTAAAAACTTTTTAGCGGTGATTCCTGAAACTTATGTAAAGCAAATAAGCGATGTAAAAACCACAGGAAATTTCACTGTAAATGGAGTGATTGAAGGTATTGTAGACAGCACTCACATCCCTACAATGGACATAAAAATAGCCAGTGAAAACGCATCATTTAAATATCCCGATTTACCTAAACCTGTTAAAAACATTTCCATTGATGCACAGCTAAAAAACGAGACTGGCCTACTAAAAGATACTTTTTTAAACATTCCAAACTTAACTTTTAAAATCGACGGCGAACCTTTTCGAATGAAGGGAAGTATTAAAAACATGACCGAAAATCCATTTGTAAATTTAGAAATGCAAGGGACGCTGAACTTGTCAAACATAGAAAAGGTATTACCTGTAGAAATAGAAAAAAACCTCAGCGGAATTTTTAAAGCCGATGTTGTTGCAAATTTTGATATGGAATCTGTTGAAAAAGAGCAATACCAAAAAATAGACGCTCGCGGAGATGCTAGCTTATCTAATTTTACTTATGATGCTGGATTCAAAAAAGACTTAAAAATATCGGATGCTAAACTTGCTCTACAACCTGGAGTTTTTACTTTAAAAGAGCTGAATGCGACCACAGGGCAGACAGATATTAGAGCTTCTGGAAATATTAAAAACTTAATTCCATTTTTAGTTAGCAATCAAGAGTTAAAAGGAAACTTTGACGTAGCGTCAAACACTTTCAATGTAAATGACTTCATGGTTTCTGAAACTTCATTAACTGAATCAAAATCTGGTGAAAAAGGTCAAACATCTAAGAAAGCAACCAACGAAGAAGCCATTAAAATCCCAGGATTTCTTGATGCAACTTTAAACTTTAAAGCTAACAAAGTTATATACGATAATTTAGAACTTAAAAACGCAAAAGGTGTAGCTTCCATTAAGAATGAAGCGATTACAATTAGCAATTTCACTTCTGATATTTTCGGCGGAAATATAGCTCTTGATGGAAATGTTTCTACCAAAACTGATGTTCCAACCTTCGCTATGAAACTGGATCTGAGTAAAATTGACATAGAGGAATCATTTGAAAAACTTGAAATGTTTCAATATCTAATGCCAATAGCAAAAGCTTTACAAGGAACTCTAAACACCAAATTTGAATTCAATGGTAAGTTAACTTCTGATCTTTCTCCTATACTTTCTAGCCTTGGCGGAACTGCCTTAGCTCAAGTATTAACAGCAGAAGTTAATTCCGAAAACACCCCGCTTTTATCAACGCTTAGCGATAAAATTACTTTTTTAAATCTCGACAAATTAAACTTACAAAATCTAACTACCAATTTGGTTTTTAAAGATGGCGATATAGTAATTAAGCCGTTTGACTTCGACATTAAAGGAATTGATGTGGCTGTTTCAGGAACTCACGGCCTAGATAAATCGATAGACTACAATGTAACCATGGATGTACCTGCTAAATACTTAGGTGGTGAAATCACCAAACTCCTTCAAAAACTAAATCCAAAAGAAGCAAACCAAATGAGTGTAGCGCTTCCTATAGGTTTAAAAGGAACATTTAATAACCCCCAAGTTTCATTAAACGCTGAAAACGCTATCAACAAGCTTACTCAAGAAATTATAGCGAAGCAAAAGGATAAACTTATCAACCAAGGAACAGATATTCTTAGTGGTATTCTTGGAGGTGGAACCAAAACTGATTCTACTTCAACCAATGCAAATACCCAAAAACAAGATACGATTCAACAGAATACACAGCAGCAAAATACCCAACAACAAAACACCAAGGTTATCAAGGATATTTTGGGTGGAATTTTAGGTGGTAAGAAAAAGAAACAAGACACTACAAAGGCTGGAAATTAACATAAAATCGCAGCTAATAGCATCTCTTTGTTTGGTTCACTAATTTACAGTTATAGAAACCACACAACCTTCGTTACTGCGAACATTAAAAACGGTATTATCTTCAAATATGAGGTATTGCCCTTTTATGCCTTTTAAGATTCCTTCATAGGATGGAGTTTTGTCGAGGTTAAGCGATTTTGGTTTTTCTGGATATTTAAGAACAGGAAATTGCAAATGGGTTTCAGCATTGTTTTCGAGGTAATAATCCATTGCTTCAGCAGGAATATATTGTTTTAACTTATCTCGCCATTCTACCAAATCTTCATCTTTAAGATCGTTTTTCAGCATATTACGCCAATTTGTTTTATCGCTTACATGATCCTTTAAAGCAATCTCGGTAATTCCAGCCAAATATCTGTTTGGCACTTCTACAATTTCAATGGCTTCGTGTGCCCCTTGATCTATCCAACGTGTTGGCACTTGTGTTTTACGAGTAACTCCTACTTTAACGCTACTGCTATTAGCCAAATAAACAATATGAGGTTGAAGTTGCACTTTTTTTTCATAATCTAGATCTCGATCTTCAATATTTAAATGAGCCGTGCTTTTTTCTGGATTAATGATCCAATCTGCAGCCTGAGGAATTTCAAAAAAACAATCATAGCAAAAACCTTGACGGTAAATTTTCTTTTGAAGCTCACAATTTAAACACTGATGGTATAGGAAATTGATCGAAATTTTCTTGTCCAATAATTGATTCACATTTATAAAGTCGTTTTTAAAAATGAGGTAATACTGAATTGGGGTTCCGATTTCAGTTTGCATTTTTGTAAGTACTCCTTCGTAATTCATTTATTTTATAGTATTTAGGTTGAAAATTTTCCTTGCAAAAGACTTAAAAAACATCTCTTCTGAAAAAGGAATCTCATAATTATAAAATCATTATTTTTATAGCATAAAGATAGCAGAAAATTATGCCAATCCCGATTGTAAACTCCATTGCTTCTTGGTTTCTTAAAAAGAGGTTTCATCAGATAGATTTATTTCTAAAATATCCTATTGAGGTTCAAGAAGAATTGCTTTTCAATTTACTTTACAAAGCGAAAAACACTGAAATTGGACGAGAATACGGTTTTGCTTCTATTAAGACCTATCGAGAATTTGCAGATAGAATTCCCATAACCACCTACGAAGAAAATGAAGCGAGAATTGAGCGCGCTCGAAAAGGCGAAAGCAATATATTCTGGCCTACTCCAATTAAATGGTTCGCAAAATCTAGCGGAACTACTAACGCCAAAAGTAAATTTATTCCTGTTACAAATGATTCTCTAGAAGACTGTCATTATGCAGCCAGCAAAGATTTGTTGTGTATGTACCTCAACAATAATCCAAACGCACAGTTGTTCTTAGGAAAAAGTTTACGCCTTGGTGGAAGTAAACAACTTTACGAAGAAAACGGAACTGTGTTTGGTGATTTATCTGCCATACTTATAGATAATATGCCATTTTGGGCAGAGTTTAGTAGTACCCCGAGCAATGAGGTTTCACTTATGGGCGATTGGGAAACTAAAATGCAAGCCATTGTAAATGAAACTATAAAAGAAAATGTTACCAGTCTCGCAGGGGTACCCTCCTGGATGCTGGTATTATTAAATAACGTAATAGAAACAACAGGCAAAGGAAACTTATTCGAGGTTTGGCCTAATTTAGAAGTGTATTTTCACGGTGGTGTAAATTTCGATCCTTATGTAGATCAATACAATAAATTATTACCTAAAAGTGATTTTAGGTATTACGAAATCTATAACGCTTCAGAAGGTTTTTTCGCCATACAAGATAAAAACGACAGCAAAGAATTATTGCTAATGCTCGATTACGGAATTTTCTATGAATTTATTCCAATGGATAATTATGGGACTAGTGATGAAAAAGTTATTCCTCTAAGTCAAGTTGAAGAAGGGAAAAACTATGCTGTAATAATCACAACCAATTCTGGACTTTGGAGATATAAAATAGGTGATACTGTTCGCTTTACTTCAACAGAACCTTATAGAGTAAAAGTAACAGGCCGCACCAAACACCATATTAATGCCTTTGGGGAAGAGCTAATTATCGAAAACGCCGAAACCGCGTTACGCAAGGCTTCTCAACTTACAAACGCAGAAATTGTTGATTATACCGCAGGGCCAGTTTTTATGGATGGTAAAGAAAAGGGTGCTCACGAATGGATAATTGAGTTTAAATCACCGCCTCACGACTTAGAAGTTTTTACAAAACTTCTAGACACAGCTTTACAAGAAGTAAATAGTGATTATGAGGCAAAACGCTATAACAACACCACCTTAAACCCTCCAAAAATTCATTACGGAAGGGAAAATTTATTTTATGATTGGCTGAAAGACAAAAATAAACTTGGAGGGCAGCATAAAGTCCCTCGACTATCTAATACTAGAAATATGCTAGAAGAATTATTAGCACTTAATAAGTAAAAGCAAAATCTTCTTCATTTTTAGCTAATAAAAAAAGCCTCAGGATATCCTGAGGCTTTTTTAAGTAAAACTATAAATCTCTATGAAACTGCCTTCAACTTTTTAAGTGTTGACTTATTAAGTTTTTCATCGGCATAATCTCTAGTTACTTTCACTAACTTTTCATCAGTACCGGGCATTTCATACATTGCATCGGTAAGCACTGCTTCACAAAGTGAACGTAGTCCTCTAGCTCCAAGCTTATATTCAATTGCTTGTTCCACGATAAAGTCTAATGCTTCTTCAGTCACTTCGAAATCTATTTCGTCCATTTCAAACAGTTTTTTGTACTGCTTAATAATAGCGTTTTTAGGTTCCGTAAGAATTGCGCGAAGCGTTTCTTTATCTAATGGATTCATATAGGTTAAAACAGGAAGACGCCCGATTATTTCAGGAATCAGTCCAAAATCCTTCAAATCTTTAGGAATAATATAGCGAAGCATATTGTCCTTTTCAATCTCTGTTTCCTTTAGAGTAGCAGTAAAACCAACGGCCTGCATATTCAATCTTTTGGAAATATGACGTTCAATTCCATCAAAAGCTCCTCCAGCTATAAAGAGAATATTTTCGGTGTTTACTTCAATAAACTTTTGATCTGGGTGCTTTCTACCACCTTTAGGCGGAACGTTTACTGTAGTACCTTCTAAGAGTTTTAGTAGCGCTTGTTGAACACCCTCACCACTTACATCACGTGTAATCGAAGGGTTATCGCTCTTACGTGCTATTTTATCAATTTCATCGATAAAAACGATACCTTTTTCAGCTTTCTCTAGGTTGTAATCTGCAGCTTGAAGCAAACGAGTTAAAATACCTTCAACATCTTCACCTACATAACCAGCTTCAGTTAAAACTGTAGCATCTACAATAGCTAGTGGAACGTTCAACATTTTTGCAATTGTTTTTGCAATCAGTGTTTTCCCTGTTCCTGTTTGCCCAACAATAACGATATTACTTTTCTGAATTTCGATATCGTCATCGCTCTTTGGCTGAAGCAAACGTTTGTAGTGGTTATACACCGCTACTGACATCACTTTTTTTGTGAAGTCTTGCCCAATTACATATTCATCTAAGAATGCTTTTATGAGCTTTGGCTTTTTCAGCATAAGGTCTTTAGACAATTCTGATTTATCAGAATGCAAAGCCTCCTCAACAACAATCCCGTGCGCTTGCTCTATACAACGGTCGCAAATGTGGGCATCCAATCCTGCAATTAGCAGTTTGGTTTCCGACTTTTTACGGCCGCAAAAAGAACATTCTAAATCTTCTTTCGACATAATATTTTTTTCAAAAATCTTTACTTATTCTCTTGTCAATATTTCATCAATCATACCGTATTCAACAGCTTTATCGGCTTTCATCCAGTAATCACGATCACTATCTTCGTAAACTTTCTCATAAGTTTGACCAGAGTGTTTTGCTATAATCTTATAAAGTTCCTCTTTAAGAGTCACAATTTCGCGAGCTGTAATTTCGATATCACTTGCTTGACCTTGCGCACCACCTAAAGGTTGGTGAATCATTACACGTGAATGCGTTAAACCGCTGCGCTTTCCTTTTTCACCAGCACATAAAAGTACTGCTGCCATAGAAGCTGCCATTCCTGTGCAAATAGTAGCTACATCTGGTTTAATAAATTGCATAGTATCATAAATTCCAAGTCCCGCATAAACACTTCCTCCTGGAGAGTTTATATAAATTTGAATATCGCGAGATGCATCTGCACTAGCAAGAAACAATAACTGAGCCTGTACAATATTTGCAACTTGGTCGTTAATTCCGGTACCTAGAAAAATAATACGGTCCATCATTAAACGTGAAAAAACGTCCATCGCCACTGCATTCATTTGGCGTTCTTCAATAATATTTGGTGTCAAGTTTGTTGGATACATACTACTTATAATCTTGTCGTAGTACATATTACTTATACCCTGATCTTTTATAGCAAACTTTCTAAATTCGTCACTGTAATTCATAAATGTTAATTCTTTATTTAGGTAAGAAATTCAACTTAAAGAGCATTTTTGGATTCCCGTCTTAATAGGAATTAAAAAGGCGTTAAATTAAAAAAATTCAACGCCTAAAGATAACTATTTCTTCGCTAAATTAAGCGTAGGCTTCTTTAATGAATTTGTCGAAGGTAATCTCTTTAACTTTTAATTTTGCATTCTCTTTAAAGAAGTCTAACAATTTAGCTGTGTTTAATTGTTCATTTAAACGCTCAACCTCTTCTCTATTAGAAAGAATACGTGCGGTAATAGATTCAACTTCTTCGTCAGTCGGGTTTGTTTGTCCAAACTGAGCCATTTGAGCTTTAATCATATTTTTTGAATGAGCTTTCAACTCATCAAAAGTTACTTGCAAGTTGTTTTCGGCACGAAGTTTACCTTCAATTAACTGATAACGAAGTCCCTTTTCGCTTTTTTCGTATTCAGCTTTTGCTTCTTCCTCAGAAAGTCTCTTCTCACCAGTCGTTGCAATCCAGCGCTGTAAAAATTCTTTTGGAAGATCAAATTCTGTGTTTTCAATTAAAGATTCTACTACATCATTTAAAAGCTTTTGATCGCTTTGTTGTGCAAACTGCCCTTCAGCGTCTTCTTTAATTTTTGCTTTTAATTCATCTTCTGAAGTAACTTTACCTTCACCAAAAAGCTTGTCGAAAAGCTCTTGATTCAAATCAGCCATTTCACGCTGATTTACTTCTTCAATTTTTAAAGAAACTTCGATATCCAATCCATGAGCGTCATCGTGATCAACACCCAAATGCTTTTGGTTATCGTGGTCATCAGCAAACATACCTTTAGTTTTTAATGTAACGGTATCGCCAACTTTTGCACCAATAAGAGCATCTAATTGTTTTTTTCCTTTGATATCTTCTGTTGAAAAAGTAGATTTTTTCTCAATTTCTTTTTCAGTTGAAGTAAATGTTCCAGTGATTTCATCACCTTTTTCTACTTCATTTTTAGATATTAATTTTCCGTATTGTTTGCGGATAGTTTTTACTTGATTGTCAAGCATCTTATCGTCTGCAACAATTTTGTAATGAACTATTTCTTTTCCTTTTACATCAACATCAAATTGTGGAGCAAGACCTAATTCAAACTCAAACTTATAGTCTTCAGCATCCCAATCGATTTCTGATTCATTCTTAGGAAGTGGGTTACCTAACACATCCAATTTTTCCTCTGTAAGGTATTTTTGAAGTGCATCTTGTAAAACTTTATTCACTTCTTCAACCAAGACAGCTTTACCATATTGCTTTTTAACCATTCCCATTGGGATATGACCTTTTCTAAAGCCAGGTATGTTAGCGGTTTTTCTGTAGTTTTTTAAAACCTTTTCTACGTTGTCTGAATAGTCTTCTTTCGAAACCTCTACTGTAAGAACAGCATTCAGCTTATCAATGTCTTTTTTTGTAATGTTCATCTTTTCTCTTCTGAAATTCGGGATGCAAAAGTACGGCTTTTTACAAAACTCAACAAACATTTACAAATTGTTGTTGATTTAAAGTGAAATAACCCACCTTTTCTTGTTTAAGGTTAAGAAAAACAAGGTATCCTAATCAGATCTGAAAAGAGTAAAAAAAATATATTTATAGAGTAGTTATTAATCTTCGGGTAGTAGTGAAAATAAAATTGACTGAAAAACGGAAAGCAATAAACTAAAGAGTAAAGCCCACCAAATAGTAGTTACATCGAAACTATCGACAAAATAACCTGCAAGTAAAATAATAATAGCATTGATTATTAATAGGAATAGGCCAAAAGTGACAATTGTTATAGGAAGAGTTAAGACCACTAAAATTGGCTTTACAATTAATCTTAACAATGCGATAACAATAGCAACAATTACGGCTGAACCATAACCTTCTACAGCTACACCAGGAAGGATTTTTGCCAAAACCACCACGGCTAAAGCAGTAAGCAACAATTTTGCAATTAATTTCATAAAAGGTGTTTTTAGTTAATTTAAGCTTTAGTAAATATAATAAAAAAACCGCTCTCATTTGAGAGCGGTTTTAACCAATTAAATAAATTGATAAATTTAATTATTTGCAAGCGTAATCGTAGGGTAATACCCTATTTGTACCGTTGGTATCGTAGCGTCGTACGTATCGTTTATTGCCTGAATCATCATATTTGCTGTATAAGCATATCCTCTAGCAGTTGGGTGAACACCATCTAAAGAGAAAGCACCTCCAGTTACAAACTGAGAAGTTAATACACCTCCATCATAAGGAATTCCACCATCCGATAATCTTGCTAACGCAGTTTTTGCATCTACAAAAGCAAGTCCTTTTGCACTAGCTAACCCTTGAATTGTAGCATTATATGAATTTGTTGCAGCTGTAATTCTATCTTGTTCAGACTTAGCTAATACAAATTGGTCTGCCAATGGAATACTTACTCCTACAACACCTTGTGGGTTGTTTGGATCTGGAGTAGAACCTAATACAGAAGATGCTGTTAAAACAACAAGGTCGTCTGAGTTTACTTGACGTAATTGGCCTAACAAAGCAGCTGTTGGAGCTGGTAAGTTAAATGGAGGCCCTTGTAAAATAGCTGTAATATCTGTTAAATCTTTATCTGTGGTAATTGGAAAGTTTTGTCCTGCAGAGAAATTTATCATACGCATTGCAGCTTCTTCAGCCGAGATAATCCCCATACCAGCTAAGCCAGGTAATATTTGAGTATTATATCCTGCGAAATTAGCATTTACAGCAGCAGCTGTAGCTGCATCTAATGGAATAGCGTTAGTAGGAACAGTAGTAAAATATGGGATAGAAGTTACTTCAGGAATATTTACCAATACTCCTTTTGCTCCACCAGCTGTTAATGCCTCTACTTGTGCGTTGTAAACTGAAGCGAAAACGTTTGGATCTGTTATATCGTTACTACCATATGTAGAAGGATCAATATTTCCTGTTTGATCGACTCCTGAACCTCCAGAAGTTGCGTAGCTTAGAATATCATTATTTCCAATCCAAAGACTAAAAAAAGTAGGGCTTTGAGCAGCCGCATCCTCAATAACTTTCACATTTTCACTACTTGCGAAACGTGCAAAATATGGATTAGCAGTTCCAACTGGCACTCCTGCAACATTTCCATACCCTGGCGTTACCAAGTGAAAACTTTTTGCTCCAGGTACTCCCATATTATTGAAAGGCCCACTTAATTTGTTTGTAATATCTGTAGTTGGAGTTCCATCTAAACGAACTGGAGATGGATTACCATCTGCACCAACAGCTAAAACAAGTCTGTTTTCAGCAATTTGGTTTCCACCTAATAACAATCCACCAATATTATCATTCATTAATGGTTGAGTAAAATCTCCACCGCCAACAAATTCGAATTGCTGTGCCATTATATTTGGGTAACTATTGTTTTGACCAGTAATATATAATGCGCCATCTGCATAACCAGCTGTCAAAGAGTTTCCAACTGCTACAAACTTTGATAAGTTAGCAGAACCACTACTATAAAACCCACCATCGGTTACAGGGCTGTCAAATTCTGGCTCACAGCTTACAAGACCTATTGTCAACGCTGCGAATGTATATTTTAATAAGTTTTTCATCTTTCTGAATTTTTCAAATTATAGTTTATAAGTAACTCCTAGACCAGGAACAAAAGCATTGGTTTTATATGCTCCAGCAAAAGGAACAGCTACACCATTTTCTAAGTAATGATCGTATGAAGCATCAATTTCTTTAAAGTGTGAGAAAAGGAAAGATGCATCAATTTGTAGGTTCTCACCAATATTCACTGTTAACCCTGCAGTAAAGTTGTTACTATCACCACGAGGTGTTTCTGGCGCGAAGTAACCTGGCTGAACCGGAGTTTCATCAAAGTAGTATCCTGCTCTTAGCGTAAACATTTTTGTTGCTTCGTATTGTAATCCAAAACGATAAGCAGAAGAGTTCTTGTAGTTACGTGGGTTATAAGAATCTGGAATTGCTGGATTAGCAAAATCAATATCTAAAGACTCGTATACATTCCAATATGTACGATTGTAATCGAAAGCGAATAACCAGTTTTCTGCAAATTTATAAGACATACCAACCATCAATTCTGCTGGTAGAGGCATTGCAGCATCAATCTTAGTATCTTCAAAAGGAGTTAATGGAGAATTTGGAATATTTTCAAAAGTTGCATCTCCACCTTCTGCTTCTAGAATCATTTCAGAACGGTAAGTTGCACCTATTCTTAAATTATCAGTAAAATTAAAAGTTGTACTCGCTACCCATCCCCAAGCAGTTACACCACTTGCGTCAATTGTTACATTCGAACGATTTCCATCAAGATCGGTAAGTGTACGGTTTAAGTTTCTGTTAAAATTTACAGATCCATTTACATATATTGGTCCACCACCAACACTTAATTTTTCATTTATTTTGAACGAAACTGTTGGCTGAACATATATTGCTTGTAGATCTATATTGTTTACAAGATGAGAACCAACCCAGTCTTTATCATATTCTACAGAACTTCCATAAGGTGTATATACCCCAAGACCAAATGCCAACCAATCTGTTGCTTGATATGATGCATAAAAATAAAACGGCGTTCCTAATAAACTTTTAGTTTGGTCACTCGCTCCTGTAGTTTCATTTTGATAGGATATGTTTGCTAATACCCCGTGTGCACCAGCAGAAATGCTAAGTTTATTTTCTAAATACACTAATGCAGAAGGGTTAAAAAACACAGATTCACTGCTATTTATAACTGCAACACCCGTGTGGCCCATTGCAAGGGACTTATTACCCTGTAGACTTACACGGTACCCGCCCGCATAAGTTACCGCAGTTGCGAGTGCAAATACAGCAAGTACTAATACTTTTTTCATAATTTTTTAATTCTTTAGAGTTAATTTGTGAGGTTATTGGTAAGTTCAAAATGGTTTTTATTATGCATGCATAACAACCGTACTTACAATATTATAAAAAATTCATAACATTATCATAAAATTCTTCAGGATTTTCTGCATGAAGCCAATGACCTGCATTTGAAATAGGCTGAATTCTGGCTTTTGGAAAGTGTTTTTTAATCAAAACTTCATCCATAGGCTCAATGTAACCGCTCTTTTCGCCACTTAAAAACAAAGTTTCACCTTGGTAAATGGAATCTTCAGCAAGTGCAACACCAATAGCTTCAACTTTATCTGTTAATACTGGAAGATTTATACGAAGACCATATTCTTTTTTATCTTTTCGATACAGGTTCTTAAGAAGAAACAGCCTTGTGCCTTCATCTTTAATGTATGTTGCCAATATATCTTCCGCATCACTACGAGATTTAATTTTTGAAAAATCTAATTCTGAAAGAGCTTTTAAAATATCTTGATGATGAGAAGGATAAAATTTTGGACCTATATCTGCAACAATTAGTTTTAAAACCATTTCGGGATAACTTACTGCAAATTGCATAGCAACTTTTCCACCCATTGAATGACCTAATAATATGATTTGCTTCAAATTGTGTTCATCGCAGTATTTCTTTAAATCATCCGCCATTATTTCATAGGAAAATTCATTGTGATGAAAACTTCTACCGTGATTTCGTTGATCAACCAAGTGAACTTCATATCCATCTTCTGCCCATCTAGAACCAAGTGTTTTCCAATTATCGCTCATACCGAGAAAGCCGTGGAGTATCACGAAAGCTTGTCCGGAACCGAGAATTTGAGAATGTAAAATCATGTGAAATTTTATTTATTATTTAAGTCTTTGTAAATACCCGGCAATAACTTTTTCTATCCCATCGTATAGCGCCTCACTTATTAGAGCGTGGCCTATACTCACCTCTAAAAGATTAGGAATGTTTTCTTTAAAGAATTGAATGTTATCTAATGAAAGATCGTGCCCCGCATTAATTCCCAAGCCTAATTGGCTTGCAAGAACTGCACATTCGGTATACGGCTTTATAGCATCTTTGTTTCCTAGTGCATACTGATCTGCAAATTCTTCAGTGTACAATTCAATTCTGTCTGTTCCCGTTTCGGCTGCCCCTTCAATCATTTTTAATGTGGGATCAACAAAGATTGAGGTGCGAATTCCATTATTCTTAAATTCTGAAATAATTTCTTTTAAATAATCTTTATGTTTAACCGTATCCCATCCAGCATTAGAAGTTATAGCGTCTACCGCATCTGGTACAAGGGTAACTTGGGTAGGTTTAATTTCTAATACCATTTTTGTGAAGTTATCCATAGGATTTCCTTCAATATTATATTCAGTAGTAACTATAGATTTTAAATCGTAAGCATCTTGATACCGGATATGACGTTCATCAGGCCGTGGATGAATAGTGATTCCTTGAGCTCCAAACTTCTGAATATCCTCTGCCATCTTTAATAAATTTGGCACATTACCACCTCGTGCATTACGAAGCGTAGCTATTTTATTTATATTAACGCTTAACTTTGTCATTGAATAAATTGTTATTTTGTAATAATAATTAAAACCCATTAAACCCGAAAATAAACTCAATCAGATTCAACAAATGCATTTTTAACAAAAATACAAACCTTAAGGACGGAAAGGAACTTATATTTTAAGTAATTTGCATTTTAAATAAATATCTAATGGAGACTATAAATTATATAATCAACGATATTGAACCATTCGACATTTCAGCTAATATTAAAGATGTGCAAACCGTTTTTAACCAGTTAACTTATTCGCACGTACCTGTTGAGAAAGACGGGGAATTTATAGGTTGTGTATCCGAAAATGACGCATATTGTTTTGATAATGCCAAACTCCTTAGCGACTATCAATACGCTCTAGAACCTTTCCACGTTCTGGAAGACACTAATTGGCTTGACGTTTTGGAGGCTTTTGCATTACACAATAGCAATGTAATGCCGGTTTTAGGAATAGACAATAAGTACCTTGGTTATTTCGAATTAGGTGATATAATGAGCCTTTTTAACAATACTCCTTTTTTAAATGAAACAGGGGGCATCATTGTAGTTGAAAAAGGCATTCAAGATTATTCTTTTAGCGAGGCTTGTCAGATAGTAGAATCTAATGGCACTAGAATTTTTGGGATATTTATTTCAAAAATCACAGAAAACACTGTTCAGCTTACAGTAAAAGTTGGTCATACCGCAATGAATAGCATCGTTCAAACTTTTAGACGATACAAATACAACATCATAAGTCAACACGAAGAAGATAAATTTGTGGAAGACTTGAAAGAACGTTCCAAGTATCTAGACAAGTATTTAAACATCTAAAATAATAACCATACCTGAACAAATTTAATTTTTAATACAGCACTCCAATCTTCTAAACCAATTAAATGAAAATAGGAATTTACGGACAGTTTTATCACAAAAATTCAGAAATATACATTCAGATGTTACTGGATGCACTTCAAAAAAAGGCTGCGAAAGTTCTGATAGAGGAAAATTTCCTTGAAATTATTAACCAAAATCAAGAAATCACTAAAAACTTTTCAGAGTGTTCAACCTTTACAAAACTTGATTCTAGTTTCGATCTATTTTTCAGTATTGGAGGTGACGGCACCATTTTGAAAGCGGTGACATTTGTTGGGGATTTAGGTATTCCAATTGTTGGAATCAACACTGGGCGACTAGGTTTTTTGGCGACTATCCAAAAGGAAACCATTACTGAAAGTCTCAATCAAATATTAGAAGGAGAATATATTATTTCTGAACGCAGCCTTCTAACGGTAGAAACTAAACCCGAGAGCGAAGAAGTACCCACACTTAATTTTGCACTAAATGAAGTTGCGGTAAATAGACGCAACACAACTTCAATGATAAAAGTTGAGACCTTGGTAAACGATAAATACCTTACCTCCTATTGGTCTGACGGATTGATTGTTGCTACACCAACCGGATCTACCGGTTACTCCTTAAGTTGTGGAGGTCCCGTTATAGACCCTGATTCAAAAAATATGATTCTAACTCCCATTGCCCCACACAATTTAAATGCAAGGCCTTTAGTAATTGCAGATTCCAACACAGTTACTCTAAAAGTTTATGGACGTGAAGAAACTTTTTTAATGTCTATGGATTCCAGGATTGCTACTTTAAAAAATGAAACGAAGATTATTATAAAAAAAGCTGATTTCACTATTAAACTAGTTCAATTGAACGATGACAGCTTTATTAAAACCCTTCGAAAAAAATTGTTATGGGGCGAAGACAAGAGAAATTAAACAATAAAACAAACTAAAACTTGTTAATCATTTAAGACAATTTGGCTTCAGTCTATTTCAAGCCAAGTTTATTGTTATATTTGCAAACTTTTAAACTATATGAAGCATTTTGCAACTGCATTTTTACTACTCTTAGCTGTGTATAGCGCACAGTCTCAAACCTATGAAGTAGGTGTTATGTTGGGCGGCGCCAACTATATTGGCGATGTTGGAAAAACAAATTATATAAATCCAAATGCAATTGCAGCAGGTGGGATATTTAAATGGAATAGAGGTCCAAGACACTCATTTAGAGGCTCTCTTCTTTATGCTAAAATTAAAGGAGACGATATTGATAGCGGCTATAGCAACAGAGAACAGCGCGGTTATTCATTTGAAAATTCAATCAAAGAATTATCGATAGGGTTAGAATTTAACTTTTGGGACTTTGATGTTCACAGTGGTAAAAAAGTTCACACCCCCTATTTATACACTGGTTTTACGTCGTTTTTATATGATTCATCAGGAGCTTTAGATAGGAGAGATGGCAATACAAAAGAGGAAAAAGTACAAACAGGGATAGATTTTGCAATCCCTATGGTTATAGGATACAAAGCAAAGCTATCTCACAGCACCATGATAGGCTTTGAAATTGGAGCTCGTTATACCCTCACAGACAACTTAGACGGAAGTAGTAATTGGAAAAAAGGAGAACCTCGAAAAGCAAATGATTTTGGAAACATCAATAGTGATGATTGGTATGTGTTCAGTGGCATAACGTTTACATTTGCTTTTGGAAGACTACCCTGCTATTGCAATTTTTAAAACAATAATGGATTCTAAAAACAGCATAGACAAAAACAGATTACCAAAACACCTTGCCATTATCATGGACGGGAATGGTCGTTGGGCTAAACAAAAAGGTCTTTTACGTTCCATTGGGCATGAAAACGGATCGAAAGCTGTTCGCGAAATTGTAGAAGGATGTGCGGAAATCGGAATTGACTACTTAACTCTTTACGCCTTTTCTACCGAAAATTGGAAAAGACCTAAAATTGAGGTAGAATTATTGATGAAACTCTTAGTTTCATCCTTAAGAAAAGAAATTAAAACACTTAATGATAACGACATTAAGTTAAATGCTATCGGCAATTTAAATGCATTACCTAAAAAAGCTCATAAAGAACTTTTGGATGTAATTGAAAAAACAAAAGATAATAAAAGGATGACACTTACTCTTGCATTAAGCTATGGTTCAAGAGAAGAAATAACAAAAACAATTAAAGAGATTAGTCTTAAAGTTAAAAATAACCTAATTTCGCCGGACGATATTGACGAAACGGTAATTAATAATCATCTTTACACCCAAAATTTACCAGATGTAGACTTGTTGATCCGCACCAGTGGAGAACAGCGTATCAGTAATTTTCTGCTTTGGCAAATAGCTTATGCCGAATTATATTTTACTGAAACGCTTTGGCCGGATTATACTAAAAACCATCTTTTTGAAGCAATATTAAATTATCAAAACAGAGAAAGAAGATTTGGAAAAACCAGTGAACAACTTAAATAAAAGTTCCCTATTGCATACATACAGAAAATCTTATTGTATTTTTTTATTTACAATACTTTCCGTTTTTACACTACAGGCACAGCAAAAAGAACTTGACAGCGGCATAAAATACACTATTAATGAAATAGTAGTAACAGGCGCTCAAAACTTTAACGAACAAACCGTTATAGCTTTTACAGGCTTAAAAAAAGGGGATCGCATTTATATCCCTGGTGAAAAACTTAGCCAAGTTACTAAGAAACTTTGGGAACAAAACCTTTTTAGCGACATTGCTTTCTATGTGACTAATATCAATGGAGATGAAGTAGATTTAGAGCTATACATTGTAGAGCTACCTAAACTTAACGAAGTTACTATTGAAGGTGACGGAATTCGCAAAGCCAAGAAGAAAGAAATAATTAAGGATAACAACCTTGGCGCTGGCGCTAAAATTACTGAAAACCTTATTTCTACAACCACCAACTACATTACCAATAAGTATAAAAAAGATGGCTTTTTAAATACTGATGTAACTATCACCACCACTCCTGTTAAGGATTCAAGTGGGGTGGAGATTTCTAAAAACATGAAAATCGCGGTAGACAAAGGAAACCGTGTAAAAGTAACCAAAATAAACTTTGAGGGTAATGAGCAGTTTTCAAATGGAAAATTGCGCAGAGCGATGAAAAAAACAAAGCGTAAAAACTTTTTGCGTTTTTGGAAAAGATCTAAATACACCGAAGAAGGTATTGAAGAAGATAAAGAGTCTATCTTAAAGAAATACAAGTCTAATGGTTATCGTGATGCACGTATCGTTAAAGATTCGTTGCGCATCCTAAATGATAAAAATGTTGCATTAGACATCAAACTTGAAGAAGGAGACAAATACTATTTTGGTGATATTGATTTTATAGGAAATAGCGTTTTTACAGATTCTCAATTACGTCAAGTTTTAGGTATTAAGAAAGGAGATGTTTACAATGGAATCCTACTTCAAGAACGTATTGCAGACGACAGCTCTCCTGATGCTGAAGATATGACTAACCTATATCAAAACAACGGTTATCTTGCTGCAAGAATTAACCCTGTAGAAGTTGCTGTAAGAAATGACACCATCGATTTTGAAATAAGAATCATGGAGCGTAACTTATTCTATTTCGACCACGTTACAGTGGTAGGAAACGACCGTACCAATGACCATGTTATCTACAGAGAGCTTAGAACCCGTCCAGGTCAAAAATATAGCAAACGAGATGTAGTACGTACTATTCGCGAACTTGGACAATTAGGATTCTTTGATCCAGAACAACTTTCACCTAATTTCAAAAAAGTAGATGAAAGCAACGGTTTAGTAGACCTTGAATACTCTGTGGTTGAAAAAGGAAGTAGCCAAGTTGAGCTACAAGGTGGTTATGGTGGTGGAGGTTTTGTTGGAACCTTAGGGCTTTCTTTCAACAACTTCTCACTTAGAAACATTTTTAATCTAGACAGCTACAAACCACTTCCAATGGGAGACGGTCAAAAGCTTTCATTAAGAGCACAAGCAAGTAGCTATTACCAAACCTATAGCGTTTCACTTACAGAACCATGGCTTGGTGGTAAAAAACCAGTTCAGTTCTCTGCTTCGTTCTCACATACAATTCAAAATTTCTACGACTATAGAAATAGAAGAGCCGATACAGACAGAAGCTTTACAATTACTGGTGGTTCTCTTGGATTAGCTAAGAAGGTTAAATGGCCAGATGATTATTTTGTGTGGTCTAATGCTCTTAGTTTTCAACATTACAACTTAAATAATTACAATACTGGATTGTTTACATTCGGTGATGGGTACTCAAATAACTTAGCCTATACTATAGGGATAAGCAGAAACAATACCGCTACAAACCCGATATATCCAACTTCTGGATCGGACTTCAGCATTACTGCTAAACTTACCCCTCCATATTCAGCATTTAACAGTGTAGATTACGGTGCTTTAAAAGATGAAAGAGCTAGATTATTGGAAACATTACCAGACGATCCTAACTTTGTAAATGCAAATCAGAGAATTTCTGAAATTGATCAAGAACGTTTTAAGTGGTTAGAATACTATAAAGTTAAATTTAAAGGAACTTGGTACACACGTTTATACGATAAGCTTGTGCTTCGTACAAACACTGAATTAGGATTCTTAGGCGCATACAATCAAGACCGTGGTGTTCCTCCTTTCGAAAGATTCTTTGTTGGTGGTGATGGACTAGGAGCTTATAGCTTGGATGGTCGTGAAGTAATTCAAATGAGAGGATATCCAAACCAAGGACTTTCTGATACTGATGGAAATACGATTTACAATAAATTTTCGTTAGAGGTAAGATATCCTGTAACTTTGGCACAAATGGCGTCGATTTACGTATTAGCTTTTGCTGAAGGTGGAGCTTCATACGATGGCTTTAGAAATTACAATCCATTCGAACTCAAGCGTTCAGCTGGAGCAGGATTACGTATATTTATGCCAGCATTCGGACTCTTAGGTATCGATTTCGGATATGGATTTGATCCAGCGTTAGGAGGCACCGAAAAAAATGGATGGGAGACACATTTTATCATCGGACAACAATTTTAAAAAAACTGGCACGATATTTTCTTAACCTACAACCAAACAACTATGAAGACAAAAAAAATACTCTTTTTTACTATTGCCCTTTTTTGCTTTACCTTCATGGCAGAAGCACAACGAGGTGTTCGTATAGGATATATTGACATGGAATACATTCTAGAGAGTGTTCCAGAATATAAAGAAGCGTCAATTCAATTAGAAGGAAAAGTTCAACGTTGGAAGCAAGACATCGAAAAAAGGCAAAAAGATATCGATCAGATGAAATTGAATCTTGCCAATGAAAGAGTGTTACTAACACAAGAATTAATTGAAGAGCGAGAAGAAGAAATAAAAATTAAGGAAGATGAAATGCTTCAGTACCAGCAAGACCGATTTGGGCCTAATGGTGACTTAATGATTCAGCGCAGACAATTAGTTCAGCCAATTCAAGATCAAGTATTCAATATTGTTCAAGAAATTGCAGAAGGTAAGAAATACGACTTTATTTTTGACAAGTCTGCAGATGTAGTAATGTTGTTTGCAGCAAAAAGAAATGACATTAGCGACTTAGTAATCAGAAGCATCGAACGTGCTGGAAGAAGAACGCAAGCTTTAGATAAAAAAGAAAAGCGTGAAATAGAACGCAAAGAAAAACTTTCTTTAGAAGAGGAAGGAGCACTTTCAGAAAGAGAAGAAGAAATTCAAAAGAAACAGGAAGAGCGCGAGGCTATTATCGAGGCTAAGAAAACAGAGCGTGAGCAAATGATGGAAGATCGCAAAAGAGAACGCGATTCTATTAGAGATGCAAAAAGAGCTGAAATGGAAGCTCGCAGACAAAAAATGATTGAAGAAAGAGAACGCAGAAGAGATTCTATATTAAATGCTCGAAAAAATAGAAACAACTAAAACCCTGGAAACAGTGGTGAGGAATAGGAAGTAAATAAATGAGTTGTTAAATCTCACTAAACCTTTAACAGAATAACCAAATCAATTTAATTAAAATAACACTTAAATTTAATACACTTACGATGAAAAAAATGAAAACCTTATTAATGGCAGTTGCACTAATGATAGGAGCTACTAGTTTCGTAAACGCTCAAGTAAAAATTGCTCATATTAATGCACAAGAACTTATTGAGTCAATGCCAGACTATAAAGCTGCTCAAAATCAGTTAGACAAAGTTCAAAAGACTTACGATACTGAAATTAAAGCAATGGTGAAAGAATGGGAAACTAAAATGAAGCAATACGATGCTGAAGCTTCATCAAAAACCGACGAAGAAAACCAAAAGAGATTCCAAGAGGTTCAAGCAATGCAAGAAAACATTCAAGCATACAGACAACAAGCATTACAAGATTTAGATAAGAAAAGAGCTGATACATTTAAGCCAGTTCTTGAAAAAGCTCAATCTACAATCCAAAGAGTTGCTAAATCTCTAGGATACCAATATGTATTGGATTCTACAATGGGAGGTGGTGTAATTCTTGCCGATGGTAAAGACCTTATGGCTGATGTGAAAAAAGAATTAGGAATGTAATTCTTTTTTAGATTATACTTTTTAAAAAAACTGCCCCCAAAAGGGCAGTTTTTTTATGCAATATTTTTAATGGAATTGGCTACTTTTACGATATGGATAAAAACAGTCCAATAGGGATTTTTGATTCTGGAGTGGGTGGCACTTCTATATGGAAAGAAGTAGTAAAACTACTTCCTTTCGAGCACACCATTTACCTTGCTGATAGCATAAACGCTCCCTATGGCGATAAATCTACTGACGACATTATCGCACTCAGTATTAAAAATGTAGAAAAGCTACTTAGTTTAAAATGCAAGATTATAATTGTAGCCTGTAATACAGCAACTACAAATGCAATTTCAGTCCTTAGAAATAAATACGATATTCCAATTATCGGAATAGAACCTGCAATAAAACCTGCTGCATTACAAACAAACTCAAAGAGTATTGGCATTCTAGCTACAAAAGGGACGCTTAGCAGCGCACTTTTCAGCAAAACCACCAAAGAGTTCACTAAAGATATTAACGTTGTTGAAATCATAGGAGAAGGACTCGTTACGTTAATTGAAAAAGGAAATTTAGACGGTCCAGAAATGATGGCTCTTTTAAAGAAGCATATTCAACCTATGATTGATGCCAATGTAGATTATTTGGTTTTAGGATGTAGCCACTACCCTTATATTATCCCTCAATTAAAAATGATTTTACCAGACAACGTTAAAATTATTGATTCAGGGGAAGCAGTGGCCAAACAAACAAAAACGATACTACAGAGCTTGGATTTACTTCGTGAAGAAACTTCTGCTCCAACTCTTCAATTCTATACTAATGCCAAAACAAGAACTTTAGAATTTCTATTAAAAGAATATTCTAAAATCATTACTATAGAAAAAAAAGACTTTTAGAAAGTTATTTAAACCAAGAAGAATACATCACGTAATTTTCGGCAATACGTTCAACTTCGCCTTTTGTAAGTTCTGGACTAATATCCTTAATTTTTTTTGCTGGGATTCCAGCGTAAATACTGCCACTTTCAACTACAGTGTTTTTAGAAACAACAGCTCCCGCAGCTATGATGGTATTACTCTCCACAATGCAATCGTCCATAACAATACTCCCCATCCCAATTAGCACGTTATCGTGTACCGTACAACCGTGCACGATAGCATTATGACCTATGGAAACATTATTACCAATGGTTGTAGGTGAGGTTTTGTAGGTAGCGTGAATTACTGCTCCATCCTGAACATTTACCCTATTTCCCATTTTAATAGAATTCACATCTCCGCGAATAACTGCATTAAACCATACACTACACTCATCACCCATAACTACATCGCCAACTATAGTAGCATTTTCAGCTATAAAACAATTTTCGGGTATTTCAGGATGTTTTCCGTTTACTGATTTTATGATCATAAGAATATATTAAGAAAGTAAAGTTCAAATCTATTAATAAAACAAAGCCTAATACAAATTTAAGTATTAGGCCATATTGTAAAATATAAAAACTGTATCAATTAGTTAATCGCAGGGCAATTACATTCGTACGGCGCTGGTCTTCCACCTAAAAAGTCGAAACCTAAAGTAATTTGATGAAATCCTCCACTTTGATATTTAACATTCCCAGATTGATATGAATAAGTATAAGCAAACATAAAGTTGTTAAAGTCTATCCCTAAAACTGGAGTAAAATATTGAAGTTTTTGATTTTCAATTTTTGTACCATCTAAGTATTCTGCACCGTCTAAAGTTCTTCTGTACGATATCCCTCCCCAAAGTTTTCCAAAATCCATTTTGCGATAGGCTTTCATATTTACATCAACAGTTTTTTCACCTGTACGTTCAGCCCATTGGAATAGAAATGAAGGTTCGTAACTCCAATCGGAATCAAACTTTCCAATTGCGTAAGCCATAGAAGCTAAGTATTTACGCTGGTTGTTCGATTCAAATTCTTCACTGTAAATATTTCTATTTCTAAAAATGATGTTTTTAACAGTAAGGTGACTTGAGAAATTTAAAAAATTATAAGAAAACCCTGCGTCTACATTAAAGTAAGTACTACTCTGAATAATTCCACCAATAACAGGATCGAAGTCGGATAAATCAAAGCTTGTTTCATCCAATCTACCTTGAGTAATTCCCGCACTTAATCCAAAAGATAATTGATTTAAATCAACTTCAGTTCTGGAAAACATAATATGATGCGCATAAGTTACATAGCCCCCGGTTTGCGAATGGTATCCATTTTTATCGTTATACAGAATTAATCCAAGACCAGATTGTTCTCCTACTCGAGCATTAACACTCAATGTTTGCAAATTTGGTGCTTCCTTTTGATCAAACCATTGCTTTCTAGCCGTTAGTCTAATCTTGTTATAATTTGCTGCACCCGCCATGGATGGATGAATAAGATATAGATTATCTGCAAAATAGTCTGAGTACACCGGAATTCCATCTTGTGAATAACCACAGAAAGAAACTATTAGTAGCAGTAAAATGGGGAATTGTTTAAATTTCATGTGCATAAAATATTTGATAATGCGTAAGATAAATTGCCTGTTCTAATCTTCGGTAATTTACTATTTTTTGTTAAACACTTTATATTTTCTATTAACGTTTTAAAGTAAAATGTCCTTTAAATTCTTTTAATTGATCGTCTTCTTTATATTCAACTCTAAACCAATAGTCACTAGATGGTAATGGTGTTCCATTATATGTTCCATCCCAACCTTGTTCTGTAGGGCTTAATTGCTTCAATAATTTTCCGAAGCGATCAAAGATATATATTTTTGCCGTTGGGTCACTTGCACCAATGCCATAAATATTCCAAGTATCGTGATAACCGTCTTCATTTGGAGTAAAATACTGAGGATAATCTATTACACTCACTTCAAAAGTAACAGATCCGCAACCATTCACATCCTTAATAGTTATAAAGTGAACTCCAGGACTTACATTTTCAAATATATTGCTAGTTTGAAATGGTCCATTATCAAGTTGATAGTGATACTCTCCAAGACCAGTAGCTAGCACTTCGATTATATGATTTCCTGCGAAAGCTCCATTACTTAAAACAGCTTCATAAGTAAGCGGCGGAGATGATAAAGTAACCGTTGTACTTGCCGTGGTTTCACAACCTGTAGCAATTTCAATAATTGTAACTGTATACACTCCTTCTTCCAAAGCCGTAATAGAAGGCCCAGTTTCTCCAGGCACTAGTACTCCATTTAATTCCCACATAAATGAATACAGGTTAGGGTCTAAACCAGTATCAATTACAGGAGGCGAAACACTTCCCTCTTCCTCAGGAATCGGATTGCCATTTTCATCAACACATAATCTATATTCATCGTCAAAAACAATAGTTGGCAAATAGTTCACTTTCAAAATCATTTCAACTACTGCATAACATTTCGGAAAAAAAGAATTGCTCTCATTAGTAACCCTTACATAAATTCGTTGTGGATTTATAATGTTTACATAAGGGAATTCAATTGCACCTTCTCCATTTTCGGCACCTTCAAATGTTTCATAGAAGGTTAATTGAAAATCAGCAGCATCTTGACCATCTAAAATTTCATTGTGAAGATCTTGCACTTGAGGATCTGTTAAGTTGTATAAATCAAATTCTGTATAACCATCACTTGGAGGAAGGTTATCACAAACTACAAATGGTTGTGCTGGTGTATTCGCAAGCGCCTCTCGATTCACCTGAAGTTCGAATGATTGACTACCACCTACATAACATCCTGTTTCTGTGTTGAGAATACCTGTGTAAATAGTTTGTGGATTTATAGCATTGTTATTCGCATCTCTATTTTGATAAGTAGTAGTATTTACAATTGCATTTGTTTGATTTTCTGCATCTTCTATATCTGTATAAAAACTTACTTCAAAAATAGATGAAGACTGACCGTTTAATATTTCATCAACCTTAGAATCTAAATTGAAAATACCAATTCCGCTATCATTAGAAATACAAACTACATAAGGAGAAACCTCAGCCGTATCATCAGGAAGTGGGTTTACGATTAGTTCCAATTCTACTATTTCAAAACATAGTGAAGTAGGATTGGTTGTACGAACGTAAACTGTTTGTGGATTACTTATATTTTGATAAGCTGTTGTTTCCGCCTCTGGAATAGCATCGGTTTCTGAAACCGCATTTTCATAACTTAAATAAAAATCTAACGTCCAAGTGATGTTTCCATTTAGAATTTGATTATTGCGAGAAGTAAGATCGAAAAGCTCTGTTTCATCATATGGTCCCGGAGGGATAATCAAGTTGTTATCGCAAAGCACTATAGGATCTGGTGTAGCAGGTTCTGGATTGCTTTTTACTCTTATGGTTAATGTTGTAAAAGACAAACATCCGCTATCATTATCTTCTACTCTTACATATAGCACTTGAGGATTAATAGCATTACCTGAAACGTCCACATTTACATAAGCTGTATCTGGATCTATAGGATTAATATTTTCCTGAGCATCTTCTTCTGTAATAAAGTAAGAAACTCCATGTGTAAGCACTCCCCCAGTTATTTCACTATTTTTAACTGTAAGATCAAAAGTAGTTATTCCGTCGTTTGCCTCTCCTAAGTCATCACATAAAGACAACGGCGTTGGGTCTATTATTTGCACTCCCTCCTGAACTACAAGGTCAAATTCGCCTAATTTATAGCATTCCGTAACATTATCACTTAACCGAACCCACACTGTTTGTGGGTTGCTTGTATTTGTATAAGACTCTGGTTGAACTATAACATCTGTCCCTAAGGCTGCTGAAGCTTCTGATTCATGATACGTCAAAGTAAAATCATTGGTGGACTGACTGCCAAAAATTAGCTCTTCTTGAACAGTAAGATCAAAAACTGCAGAATTATCGTCGCCACAAAGTATTAAATCTGGTAAATCTTGAGGAACAATTGGCGTTGGATTAACAATAAGTTCTAAGGTAGTAACATCAAAACATCCTGTCCCATCCGGTTCATCGTTATAGGCTACTCTTACAAATATCGTTTGATTGTAAGCTATAATATTTTCATAAGGACTTTGTAATGGAAAACTATCTGTATTTGCATCTTGTAGTGTTTCGTGATAGCTTACATTAAGAAGTGTATTACCTCCGCTAATTTCAACACTCTTACTTTCTAAATCAAAGTCGGAAACTATTCCGTCGTTATCCATATCGCAAACAATCAATGGTGTTGGCTCTACAGGAACAGGAAGTGGATTTACTATTAGATTAAATGAAAGCTCGGCCATACAATCCTGTTGATTTGAAATAGAAACAAATATTTCGTGGGGATTGCTTGTGTTTTGAAACGCTGTAGGGTCATCAATAGGAATATTATTCGCCAAATCGTCCGCATCTTTATAATACGTTACTGTTAATGTTGCATCATTATTAGTTATCAAAGGCGTATTCACTGTTAAGTCGAATGTTGATACCTCATCATTTGATGTACTTCCATTAACTTCATCATCGCAAAGTTCAAGATCCTCTGCCGTTCCTGAACCAGGGAATTCACCAACTTCTAAATCAAAAGAAGAAACTCTGTAGCAGCCAGTATTTAAATTTTCTAAGCGCACGTATATCGTTTGTCCCATGCTAGAAAACTGATTTGCCTGCGTAATTTGACTAATATCGGCTACGGCATCCGATTCATTTTCATAATAAGAAATCGGTGCAAAATCGGTAGGATTCTGAGCGCCATAAACTGAAGGATTTTGAATTGTTAAATCGAAAACTCCTATTCCATCTCCATTTAAATCACAAACGATATATGGATCTAAAAAATTGACATCTGGTTCATCTGGCAATGGAATAACAATAAGTTGTAACTGTACAATGGTATAACATTCAGATTCATTCTTTTCAACTCTTACCCATACTGAATCATTAAATGGAACAACGTTGGTGTATAGAAAAGGAGCTACAATTTCACCTGCACCTCCTACTTCCGCTTCTGCTTCGGTTGGGTAATATTTTACCGTTACATCTAACTCCCCATTCATTATTTGATTTGTACGCAAACTTAGGTCGAATTCTGCAAATCCATTACCTTCATCACAAAGTTCAAGTGGATCAGGAACTACTGGCGTTGGCAACGGGTCTACCACTAATGTTAAAGTAACAAGGCTTTTACATTCAAAAGTATTTGCAACTCTTGCCACAATAGTTTGTGCATTTGTAGTGTTTTGATATGCTGTTGGGTTGGCTATTGGATTATCGGCAGCTTCATCTGCAAAAGTTTCAAACCAAGTAATAACTAAATCAGGAACGCCTCCTGTTATTTCATCATTTTTTGAAGTTAAATCGAAGGTACTTATTTGGTCCGTAGCAGTACTACCATTTACAGTATCATCACATAAATGATAATCAACTGGTTCATTTCCTACGGGACTTGGCTCTACAATTAGCTCCAACTCCACAATTGTATAACATCCCTGCCCTCCATTATTTGGAGTAGTGTTAGCTGTTGAACCAACTCCAAGAACATAAATAATCTGGGTATTTGGAACAATATTTTGATAAGCGGTGGGGTTTGCAATTGCTTGAGAGAAATCTGGATTTTCTAATGCTGAAATTCCAGCATCTATAGCATCTTGTTCTGCTGCATAGTAGTATATATCGTATTGTAACGGATCTAGCCCGTTAAGGATTTCATCTTGCTTGCTTGTTAAATCGAAAACTTCAAAACCATCGTTATTGTCATCGCATAGACGATAAATTGCAGGTTCGTTTAGCATTGGGCTGTCACGCACTTCCAGCTTCAACAACACAGTTGTATAACATGTAGAATTCGGACTTTCTATTCTTGCATATACTTCGTCATTATATGGAATAATATTCTCAAAAGGTTCTGGTAAAACCCCTTCGTTGGTTTGAGCATCTGATAAGGTATAATGATATGTAACTGTTAACGTAGGATCTCCTGCTGTAATATCTTCATCTGCATTATGGAGAAAAAAGTCTGTGAAACCATTGCTATCACTATCACAAGCAACTAATGGATCAGGATCTTCATTTACTACCTGAAGCGAATCAACAGTGATTTCAACAGAGGTAGTTAAAAAACAATCTGGATTGATAACTGCCTCAATCCTAGCAAAAATCGTTTCGCCTGGAACAGAAACTGGATAAACAACTGGAAGTGGATTAGCTCTTGTTTGAGCTTCATTTAAAGTGTTGTGATATGTAATATTAAATTCTGAAGCATTTTGACCGTCCAAAACAAATGCATCAAACTCTAATGGCAAATTTACATCCTCACTACCATTTTCATCTTGATCGCATAAAGCCATTGATGGAAGTACTCCTACGCTAATTGGTGTGTAATAAATCTCAAATTGTTCAAGGTCGTAACACATTTCCTGTGCTCTGTCATGAATACGTACATAGATTGTTTGTGGTGATGGCCCCACCATAGGGTAAGCCCCGGGTGTTGTAATTGCATTTATGTTATTTTCACTATCTGAATATGTTTCAAAGTACTTAACCTCAAAAACAGTTGAGTTTTGCCCACCTAAAACATTTACGTCATTCTGAGTAAGGTCAAAAAAATTTGTTTGGGTTCCATTATCGCACCTAAAAAGATCTAATGGTTCGTGGGCTACTGCTTGCGGATTGAATGTTACAATAAATGCGGGTGATTCTTCCACAAAACAAGCGGCTTTATTACCACTTACAGTATATACCCCAGACTGGGTTACATTTATCGTAGGCGTATTACCACCATAAGGATTTCCATCAAGAAACCAGTTATAGGTGTCTAAATCATTAAAATTCGCCGTTAAAGTTTCTGTTTGACCTTCGCAGCTTTCGTTATTTCCTGTTATAAATAAACCTTGTGCTGCTAGATCTACTGTTTGCTCAAATTCATTGTTTTCTTCATTAGTTTCTAGAACAATCCCCACCCCAGTTCCGTTGTCATCAACAACCGCTTTTAGCGTAAATATTTGAGGTGTACCTCCGGGAATATTAAGGTTTATCGTTCCGCTTTCGCTGCCATCAATTGGAAGTTCACTATTTGTCTGTGCTTGCCCTAACAACACTGCATCGGCATAAAATGCTATAGGAGTACCGGCTGGCAATGCTGCAGTACTGTTAATATTGTATACGGTATAGTCTACTTCTATAGTACTATCTGCACATAGCACTCCAAGATTATCAATAGTTATGGTAGCATCTGGAAGTTCTGAATTTACGCTGGTAATGATGTTATTTACCATTATCCAGTCTTGGTCTGATGTAAGTTTAATTTCAATAGTACTATCACCAGGCTCAACGATTCCCACCAAATCGTAAAAATCCAAGTCCATATTATAATTCTGGGCATTTCCAGGAGCACTAATATAGGAGTTGGTTCCGTTAAACGCATTATTTGAAGGGTTTAATGGCGGATCGGATATTAATTGTCCATTGATAAATAAACTTTCTTGATTATCGATAAACCTATCACCTTCCCAAGCAAGAAATCCAATTTTTGATAATTCATCTGAAGCTACAGAGATATCAGTAAGCGTTATTTCAATTGGATGCGCAAATTCGTTTACCCCTTCAAGTCCATCAAACAAACTAATCTGATTTAATAAAATATCAGGGTCTGTTGGGTCTTCATAAATTATATAAATAGCCCACCCACCAAAGTTAGTACCACTACCCGAACCATTGGGAGGGGAACAGTAATCAGACAGAATATTCATTACATCCAATCCAGAGAATGTATACTCTCCATTCCCATTAGCCAACAATAAATTTGTTACATCTGCATAAGCTGCAAAATATGGTAGGTTTCTAAAAGAATGTGAAAAAGTTCGTTCAGCAGTTATTGTTGTTCCATTGATATCAACTTGAAAATCTCCAGGTCCAATGGAAGACCAATAAAGGTGAGCCGAAACTAGGCTTTGGGTTGGTGATAAATTTAATGTTGCACTACTTTGTGAAAGCATATCACAATAAGATGTCCCGTTTTCAGAGGCATTTAATGTGTTGCCAATAGCTGTAAAATCGTAACGCCCATTAAACTGTTGAAATAATCCAATTGGGTTTTGTTGAGAAAAAACAAATATGGGGATTACTAATAGTAAAGTGAGTAATGATTTTTTCATAATTTGGTGTTAAGATACCAAATATATTGAATGTTATGATTTCCTTTTTATAATTTTGCAAATTATTCCTAAAACTCTCCCCTTTCTATTATGGAAATCGTCAAAACTTCTAATCCTAGTATAGTAAAATTTGTGTCTGATTCTTTTCTTACTAAAGCATCAAGTTTCGAATTCAAAAATATTGATGAAGCTAAAAACAGCGCTTTGGCACAACAACTTTTTTACCTTCCCTTTGTGAAAACAGTTTATATTTCTCAAAACTTTGTTGCCATTGAGAAATACAATATTGTAGAGTGGGAGGATGTACAAGAAGAGGTAGCAGAATCTATTTCAGAATATATTAAGTCTGGGCGACCTGCTGTGACCGAAGTTGAAGTTGTAGCTCCAAAAAAACTTCCAGTTAGTATTTATGCAGAAAGTACACCAAACCCAACGGTTATGAAGTTTGTTGCCAATAAAACATTAGCGGAAGGTACTTTTGAATTTAAAAGTGTTGAAGATGCTATTCTTTCACCATTGGCACAAGCGTTATTTAATTTTCCATTTGTAAAAGAAGTTTTTATTAGCAACAATTATGTTTCAGTTACGAAACACAATATGATTGATTGGGAAGAAATTTCTATGGAAATTAGAGAGTTTCTTCGTCAATATGTTCAAGACGACAAACTTATTGTGAAAGATGAAATTAGCAAGGCTTCAAATATTTCGAATAATATTGGTTCGGCAGATTCTTCTCTAGAAAAAAACGACAAAAATTATTCAGATGTAGAAAAAGAAATCATATCTATCTTAAACGAATACGTTAAGCCTGCAGTAGCAAGAGACGGGGGCAATATTATGTTCGACTCCTTTAACCAAAAGTCTAAAACCGTTAAGGTTGTACTTCAAGGAGCTTGTAGCGGATGTCCTTCATCAACCATAACTTTAAAAAATGGAATTGAAACTATGCTTAAAGAACTAATGAAGGGACAAGTGGAAAGTGTAGTTGCCATTAATGGATAACCTACAATATCTAAAATATTTTAATATTTATTTAGTTCATTTTCAGCTTTTAATGTAAAGGTTTAACTTAATTTTCAGATTAATAATTCTTAATAACTGTATCTTAGTGTTTTATTAATTATCCCAATCTTTTAATTAACAAGATGGGAACAAAAACTAAGTAATTATGGCAGTATTAAAAGTAATTGAAATTCTTGCTAGCTCTAATGAAAGCTGGGAAGATGCTACAAGAAATGCAGTAAAAGAAGCTTCAAAAAGCGTAAAAAACATCCGTTCTGTTTATGTTCAAGAACACAGTTGCGTTGTAGACAATGGGGATATTACTCAATTCCGTGTTAACGTAAAGATTACTTTTGAAGTTAAATAAATTCTTCAGGAAATATTAAAAATACGCTTTTGATTTTCCAAAAGCGTATTTTTATTTTATAAACTTCTGTAATATAGCTATTTCCTGTTACCTTAATACTAGGGATTCTACTTGCCTGTAATACCTCTAAAAAAGATACTTTGAACACACATCTCTTTACAAACGATTTAATTTACGAAACTAGCCCTTACCTGCTTCAGCATGCTCATAACCCTGTAAATTGGAAACCGTATAATGACGCAGCTTTGCAACAGGCCAGAAAAGAAAAAAAACTCATCGTAATTAGTATTGGTTATGCCGCCTGTCATTGGTGTCACGTCATGGAGCATGAAAGTTTTGAAGATATTGAGGTTGCAGAGGTTATGAACAAAAATTATATCTCGATTAAAGTAGACCGAGAGGAACGACCAGATGTAGATCAAACATATATAAATGCAGTTCAACTTATGACTGGAAGTGCGGGATGGCCATTAAATGTTATTACGCTTCCAGATGGCCGACCTGTTTGGGGCGGTACTTATTTTCGTAAAAGTGATTGGATAAATGCTCTAGAGAAAATTCAGGAGGTGTACGAAGAAGAACCTGAAAAATTTATTGCTTACGCTAACAGGTTAGAACAGGGTATTAAAAGCATGGATCTAATTGAGTTAAATACTGAAGATGTAGATTTAACAAAATTTCCAACAGCAGATATTATTAAAAATTTTTCAGAGAGATTTGATAATAAAAATGGTGGATTTCGAGGAGCTCCAAAATTTATGATGCCAAACAATTTTGAATTCCTATTACGACATGCTGTTGAGAATAACCATAATACCTTATTGAACTACGTTATTTTATCATTAGATAAAATGGCCTACGGTGGGCTTTTCGATCAATTAGGAGGTGGATTTTCACGTTATAGTACAGATGAAAAATGGCACGTACCTCACTTTGAAAAGATGCTGTATGACAATGCCCAGCTCGTAAGCCTATACAGCAATGCCTATCTAGTTACTAAAAAGCCACTTTACAAAGAAGTGGTTGAAGAAACGCTAGATTTTATCGCCATAAACCTTACCAATGAGGATGGAGGATTTTATTCATCCTTAGATGCAGACAGTAATAATAAAGACGGAAAATTAGAAGAAGGAGCATTTTATGTTTTCACTCAAGAGGAATTAGAAAATTTGCTAGAAGACGATTTTAAAATTTTTAGCACGTATTACAATGTAAATAGCTACGGGAAGTGGGAACACAATAATTATGTTTTAATTAGAAGGAAAACAAAGTCAGAAATTGAAGAAGAGTTTAATATTTCTCATGAAACCCTTCAACAGAAAAAGGAAAGATGGAAGCAAACCCTTTTAAGCTATCGAAACGAGAGACCGAAACCAAGACTGGATGACAAAACACTTACTTCTTGGAATGCTATGATGCTAAAGGGATATATAGATGCTTACAAAGCATTCCAAAATCAAGAATATTTAGATATCGCCCTTAGAAATGCTGAGTTTCTTACTAGAAATCAACTTCAGAAAAACGGCGCATTATTTCATAATTATAAAGAAGGGAAAAGTACAATTAACGGCTTTTTGGAAGATTACGCTTTTACCATTGAAGCTTTTATAAGTTTATACCAAGTTACCTTGGATGAAAAGTGGCTTAACTTATCAAAAGAATTGACAGATTATTCAATCGTAAACTTTTTTGACGAGGAAAAAAATATGTTTTATTTTACATCAAAAGAAGACCCAGCCATTGTTAGTAGAAATTTTGAATATCGAGACAATGTCATTCCTGCATCAAATTCAGTTATGGCAAAGAATTTGTACAAACTTTCGAAGTATTTTGAGGAGCCTCGTTTTAATGAAATTTCTAAGCAGATGCTAAAAAATGTAGTAGCGGAAATAAAAAGTTACCCTAGCGGGTTTTCTAATTGGTTAGATTTGCTTTCAAATTTTCAAAATAACTTTTTTGAAATAGTTGTTGTGGGAGACAATGCATCTAAAAAAATTCAGGAATTCTACAGTCACTATTTGCCCAACACCATTTTAGCTGCAAGCAATGTAGAAAACAATGCTCCTCTATTTAAAAATAGGTTCGTCAAGGATGAAACACTTATTTATATTTGCGAAAATAATACGTGTAAGATTCCAGTTAAGGATTCCGAAATTGCAATTAAATCATTAAACTAAAAATTAAAAAACAGTAAAACATTTATGGAAAAATTTAAGGACATTAATATTTATATCGAAGAATATGGTCAAAAGTTTATCGACTTTCTACCGAGTTTAATCGGGGCTATTTTACTTTTATTTATAGGGATGTGGGTTGTAAGACTTATAAATAAAATAGTTAGGAAGTTTTTTGACAAAAAAGATTATGATCCTACTTTAGAGAACTTTATCGCTAGTTTAATTAACTGGGCGCTTAAAATTGTTTTATTTGTTCTCGTAGTTACCCAATTAGGAGTAGAATCTGCTTCCCTAGTTGCTATAATTGGTGCTGCTGGTCTTGCTGTTGGTTTAGCATTACAAGGATCGTTAGCAAACTTTGCTGGGGGGATTCTAATTTTATTAATGAAACCCTTTAAGGTTGGAGACTTTATTAGCGCCCAAGGTATTGATGGTACTGTAAAAGATATTAATATATTCAACACTAAGCTCACTACTTTTGGAAACCAACTCGCTATAATCCCTAACGGAAAGTTAAGCAACGACAATATAGTTAATTATACTTCTGAAGGTATTAGAAGAGAAAACTTAACCTTTGGAATAGGTTATGATGATAATATTAAGGAGGCAAAAGATATTTTACTTAATTTAGTAAACGAACAAGAGACTGTTCTACAACTTGAAGATAAAGCACCTATGATTGTAGTTGCCGAATTAGGTGATAGTTCAGTTAATTTAAGTCTACGTTATTGGGCTAAGAATGAAGATTTCTGGAATTTAAGATGGTTAATTTTAGAAGAAGGAAAGTCTAGATTAGAAGCAGCTGGAATTTCAATTCCATTCCCACAACGAGATGTTCACCATTTTAATTTGGAAACACTTAACCCTAATAAATCATAATATAATAAATCATGAAAAAAATATTGTTAATAGGACTAATTGCCCTTACTACAAGCCCTTTATTTGCACAACGCGCAAGCACTAGTTTCGATATGTACGCAACCACGATAGATATTAATCAAAAAGCATTAGCTTTTGGGTTAACTGAAGCCGAGTTTGAGTCCATAGTAGATGATGCTTATGTAAACTCTAATTTTTTAAATGGCTCCATTTTCCAAGGGGAAGATTTGATGCAATCTAATGTACTTATGCGTTATAATGCTTTTGCCGACGAAATAGAAATTAAAAAACACGCTACCGACAAAAATTATGGAGCTTTAATTAAAGACCCAGAAGTATTTGTAAAAATTGGTAAAGACATTTATTTATTCGTGCCTTACCAGGGTAGTAATGAAAAAGGTGGTTATTTTAATGTGCTAAGCGACGGAAAAAACTATGATCTTTATAAAAAAGTGACATCAAAGTTTAACGAAGCAAAAAAAGCACGCAATAATTACCAGACAGACACTAAACCTTCATTTTCAAAGAATGTGAAGTATTATTTGGTAGAAGATGGAACTTTCTTAGAAATGCCTAGCAGCAGGTCTAGAATTCTTAAAATGATGGATAAGAAAAAGAATGAAATGAAAGCTTTTATCAAGGCAAACAACTTAGACCTTGACAAAGAGGCAGATTTAATAAAAGCTGTTCAGCATTTCGATTCTCTTTTATAAATAGAAACTAGTTTAAAAGAAATTCTTTTAAATAATAAGGTTCAAAATAGGCGACGCTTTCAGTGTCGCCTATTTTATATTTAGCCTCTGCCAAACTAGCCATTTCGGCTGAGGAAGGATGTGTTATTTTATAAAACTCTGCATCGTTATGATTACAAATTGCTTCAAATTTTGCCGAACCATCGCCAATGAAAATTGTTTTTTTCTCATTTAGAAATTCAACAAATGAATTTTCATCGATAATTTCTGCTTTAGTTTCTTTTATTTGCTTTTTTTCAGCATTAAAAACAGCAGAGTAAACCTCCATTCTTCTAGCATCTAATAAAGGAATAATAAAGCAGTCTTCACACTTAACTTGCTGTGCTAACACTTCTAAGGTGAGTGTTGATATTAAAGGAATATCTAGCGCGAAGCACAGGCCTTTAGCTGCAGAAACACCAATTCGCAAGCCTGTGTAGGACCCTGGACCTTTACTAACGGCAATTGCTTCTAAATTGGTTTTGTCAATATTCGCCTCATTTATAACTTCATCAATAAAAATGTGAAGTTTTTCGGCATGCGAATATTTTTGGTTGTTTTCTTCCCTAATAGCTTTTACTTCCCCATCTATTGCAAGGGCAACAGAACAATTAGTTGTAGCCGTTTCTATGCAGAGAATTATTGCCATTTTTTAATTATTCTTTGAATTTGAAATAACCTCAACTTTATCACCTTGCTTTAGTAATTTAGTTACGGTAGTATATGGTCCAGTTATTACTGTTTCTCCTTCTTTTAAACCAGAAAGAATCTCAATATTTGATTCATCCTGAATACCTGTTTTTACAACTCTTAACTTGGCCTCATCTCCTTCTTTCACATAAACCGCTTCGAACTTTTCGGTATTTGATGTTTGTTCATTAGTCTTTGGTTTTCTAGTATCTGATGTATCAGTTTTAACAACAATTGAACTAATTGGAACCCCAACTACCTTTCGTTTTTTATTTGTGATAATATCTACTGTAGCAGTCATTCCAGGGCGGAACGGTGAATAGCTTTCTGGCTTTCCTTCGGTTAAATCCTTATATGATTCTGGAAGAATACTAACTTTAACTTTAAAATTAGTTACCTGATCGGCTGTTAAAGTATTTTCAGCGCTATTGGCAATTGCAGTCACCACACCTTTAAACTCTCTTTTTAAATACGCATCAACTTCAACCATAGTTGAGTCACCAACCGATACTTTTACAATGTCGTTTTCGTTTACGTCAACCTCAACTTCCATTTTCTGCAAGTTTGCAACACGGACGATTTCTGTACCTGCCATTTGAGCTGTACCCACTACTCTTTCCCCAAGTTCTACAGACAACTTTGAAATTGTACCGCTCATTGGAGCATAAATTGTGGTTCTAGAAAGGTTATCTACCGATTGTTTAACGTTGGCAGCAGCACTTTGTACACTGTAATAAGCAGCTTTCACATTTGCTTTAGCCATATCGAAATCTGTAACAGATTTATCCCATTCAGACTTAGAAATCACGCCTTTTTCAAAAAGTGTTTTATTTCTTTCATAAGTTAATTGAGCATTCTTTTTACTAGCTTCGGCTTGTGCTAATTGCGCTCTTACATTCTGAAGTCCAGCTTGGGATTGGCTTACGGCAGCTTGAATAAGGTCTGGGTTAATTTTAACCAAAAGATCTCCTTTTTCAACCGTCTGACCTTCTTTAATAGGAAGCTCAATAATTTCACCAGAAACCTCTGAAGAAAGGGCCACTTCCACTTCAGGTTGAATTTTTCCCGTTGCAGCAACAGTTTCAGTGATGTCTAATAATTCTATTTGAGTTATTTCAACCTCTTTGAAATCGCCTGATTTTCCAAACCAGCCAGCTTTTTTCCCAAAAATCAATATAATTATAAGTAGGACAACCGCTACAACAATCCAAATAAGTGTTTTTTTCTTCATATTTAAAATTTTAATTCGCTTGCTGGAACGCCAAAATACAATTCCAAAACTTTTAATTTAAAAATATACTCAAATTTAGTTCTGTTTTCTTCAATTTTAGCATTGTCATATCTCAGTTTTGATTGACTAAAATCGAAAGCGTTGGTTAAACCAACATCATAGCGATCTTTTGCATATTGATATGCTAATTCTTGCGATTCCATTGCAACTGTAGCAGCTTCATAAGCTTTTAATGCACCATTCGCATCTACATAGGCTTGGTAAACATTAGATTCAAGATCAAGCTGTGCCTGCTCTAATTGATATTTAGTATTCTTTAAATTTACTTTGCTTCTCATTACACCACTACGTGCTGCAAACCCATTGAATATAGGAATGTTTAGCTGTAAGCCATAACCTATTCCATCGTTCAAATACAACTGCTCCACGAAATCGCGTTCAAGTGGGTCATTATCTGCATAACGTGTATTATAACCAAAAAAAGCTGAAAGCGTAGGGTAGTAACTTCCTCTAGAAATCTGTAAGTCCTTTTCGGCAAGCTCTACATTTTTTTGAGCAATTTTTACTTCAGAGCGTGTTTCTTTCGCACTTCTAATAATTTCTGAAACATCTTTGTCTGCAATTCCACCATCGATAATATTGTATTCTTCTTCGGCTATATCAAAATTCGAGTAATCCTTAATCAGTAATAGTTGCGCTAGACTAATAAGTGAAATCTTTACGTTATTTTCCGAAATAGCAATTCTTTGTTTTTCACCAGCATCGGTAGCCTTTATTTCTAAAAGATCGCCACGAGGAAGGACCCCCGCATCTACAAGGTCATTAGTTCTTTGTAACTGTTGAAGAGTAACCTCATTTTGCGATTTTATGACTTCTAAGTTTGCCTTATTTAATAAAACCTGCAAATATGAGTTTGCTACAGCCAAAGCAATATCATCTTTCATTTTATCTAAACGATACTGTGCTGCAAGTTCTGAAAGTTTCGCTCGTTGTAATTGACGTACGTTTCTTAAACCATCAAAAAGAGTATAGCCTACATTAATAGCTCCAGAAGCTGAACCTAGGGTTGTATTTTCTAATTGATTGGTTGTTGGGTTTAAACTAAGTCCCGTGTTTTTTGATGCTGAAGCATTGGCATTTAAACTAGGTAAAAAATTACCAATAGCTTGTAATTTATCAGCTTCGGTAAACTCTAAATCTAACTGACTTTGTTTTACTGAAATATTATTTTCTAAAGCGTGGTTTACACATTCCTGAAGTGTCCATTGTTTGGTTTGAGCATTTAAGGAAATGCTACAAATTAATAAAAGAAATGGGATTATTATCTTTTTCATAAATTTTTCTATTACTGAATAAGTCTTTTGTATTGCTATTGCGTTACAAAAATTATGAAATTTAAATTTCTATAAGTTTTTAGTTTTTAGTATGTCATAATTTGAGGCAAAGGTATCTTATAGTTATACAATGCATTTACCCTTACCTATTTTATCGATCTGCAGGTTTTAATTGATTCCATACTTTAATGGCATCGTCTTCGGAAACGCCACTTTTTACTTCTACATCGATGCCATCACTTATACCTAACTCAACATCTTTTCTTTCAAATTTTTGGTCTCCAACCATAATTTCCACAAATGGTTTTTGTGTTTTTGGATCGTATTGAACCAAAGCTTCTTTTAAAGTGAGAACATTTTCAGCTTTAGCCAAAATTATTGAAGCATTTGCACTTAACCCAGCACGAATAAATACTTTAGAGGTATCTAAGCTTTTCATTGTAGCTTTTATCTCAAACTGAATAGCTCCATTTTCATCTACACCTTTCGGAGCGATATAATCTAATTCTGCATTGAAAAGTTCATCTGGAAGTGCTCCAACTGTAATTTCTAGAGGAAGACCTTCCTTTATTTTTCCAACCTCACTTTCATCTACTTTTCCTTCAAAAATCATTTTATCAACATCGGCTATTGTTGCAATAGTTGTCCCATCGTTAAAATTATTCGATTCGATTACCTGATTTCCGGTTTTTACAGGAACATCTAAGATCATCCCAGATACCGTAGCTCGAATTTCAGTGTTAGCCAAGGCTCCCATTCCAGTAGTGGTTCCAGTTCTGATGATGTCGTAATTTTGATTTGCAGCCGTTAAGCCCACTTGTTCTTGCTTTAATCTTTGTTGCGCTTGATTGTATGCTAATTGAGCGTTATCAAACTCATTTGCAGAAATAACTCCTTTTTCAAACAGTTCCTTTTGGCGGTTGTAGATGTTTTTCTGATTTTCAAAAGCAAGGCGAGCCGTTTCTACTTGGGTACGAACATTGTTTATATTGCTTTTGGCACTGTTAAGCGACGAAACATTAGGCACAACTTTTACCTTTGCTATTAAATCTCCAGATTTAACCACTTCACCGGCTTCAACATATATTTGATCTATAATTCCCGAAATGTTAGGTTTTATTAAAACTTCCTCTTTTGGAACTATACTTCCTGTTGCGACAGTCTTTTTTAATATAGTGCCTATTGCAGGTTTTTCAGTTTCGTAAACCACCGGATCTTCAATGTTTTTACTATACAGCCAATACATTGAAGCCAAAAACAATATCGCTATTGTGGCAAGGATGATTATGGTTTTTGATTTTTTCATTGGTATCGATGTTGATTTAATTTCATATTTTATTTTATACTCCTAGTAATGGCAAGTGTTTTAATTTGTGATACATCATAGCCATTGAAATACACTGCTTTAATTCATCTCTAGGAATTTCTTCATCTAATTTGAAGCATATCGCTCTATTACCTTCAAAATTAAATTCATTTTTATATAATGTTTTAAAAGTTGGAACCAACTTAGATGTACACTTAAAATAAATGGCATATTGATTAGGTGTTTTGGGTTTCCAATCTATCCTTAGCGTACTTCCAAATTTTGTTATATAACTTGGCTCACCCCATCTTAAGGTTTCTTCAAGTTTATCAATTTCTTTAATGTTTGACGCGGTATTAATAACTAATTCTCTAAGACTATACATTTGCTGTTTAACCTTTTCAGGGTAGTTTTGAAAAACTTCTTCAACCTCGTTATTTGTTATTAATTTCATTTTTAAAATTCTATTCCGTTCTTAAGGCTTCTACAGGTTTAATTTTTATAGCATTTTGAGCAGGAATTAATCCAGCCAAAAGTCCTGATACGATTAAAATTGTTAAAGCAATAAATACTACACCTATATTTACTGATGGATTTATAAACATCATTTCAGAGGTATCCATACCATCGAGTTGATAATTCACAAACCAAAGTACCGCACTTGCTAAAACAATGCCTGCCATTCCTGAAACAATGGTTAAAAATATCGACTCTAATAAAATTTGAGCACGTATACTCCAAGGAGTTGCTCCCAAAGCCCTACGAATACCTATTTCTTTTGTGCGTTCTTTTACTACAATTAGCATTATATTACTAATACCGATAATACCAGATAACAATACTAATATTCCCACAAAAAAGGCTACAAAATTTAGAGCAGAAAACAAGCCCGTTAATTTGGTGTATTCTTGAAAAAGATCAAAATTTCCTACTGCGCGATCGTCATTGGGGTTGATAGTGTGACGCGTTTTGATAACATCAAAAATTTGCTCTTTCAAGTTTGTAATGGAGTATCCATCTTTCGCAGTTATCGCCATCCAACCTACAATATCTCCCATATTAAACGCTTGCGAAAACGCTGTAAATGGCACATAAATTTCCTTTTGCATCTCCTCAGGATCGCCATTGTTACCCTTCTTTTTATAGGTTCCTACAACCATAAAGTTTACGCCGTTAATCTTAATGTACGAGCCGATAACCTCTTCACCTGAATCATATAAGGCACTTCTTACACCACTTCCAATTATTGCGATTTTCCGTTTTTCCTGTATGTCTGAATAATTGATAAATCTACCTGATGTAATATCCATAGGCTGTTGTTGGATAATTTCAGGATAGTCTCCATAAACATTAAATGCTCCTGTTTGAAGACCTCTTACTACGTTATTACTTCCTCTAAAGCCACCTAATTGATTTCGAGGAGAAACAAATTGTAAGCCTTCTACACTTTGTTTTATCGCTGGAACATCGTCGGTTTTAAAATTATAGCGTCGTCCTTTAGGCAAACCTTTATAGGGCTGAGAAGCAGTTTGGGTCCACATAAACATTGAGTTTGTAGCCATCCCATTAAATCCCTGCCTTATTCCATTTTCTAAGCCGTTTCCAGCTGCAAGAAGGATTACTAAGATAAAAATGCCCCAAAGCACACCAAAAGCGGTCATAACCGTTCTAAACCAATTGCTACTTAAAGCCTCGATTATTTCTGCCCAACTATCTTTGCTTAATATTTTACTCATCTCGCAAAGCTTCTATGGGTTTAATATTTGCTGCTCGGTATGCTGGAAAAAAACCTGCAATTGCTCCCGCGATTACAAGAATTACTACAGTTGTTATCGCTACTGAAAAATCTACTGAAGGGTTTTTAATATAGTCCATCTCAATAAAGGGTCCTGCTATCTGCAGGAGAAACAAACTAAATATAAGCCCTATGAAACCTGCAATTGCTGTTACAAATATGGACTCATGTAGAATCATCCCTATAATCGACCAAGGTTCTGCACCAATTGCTTTTCGGATGCCTATTTCTTTTGTACGCTCTTTTACGATAATAAGCATAATGTTACTCACTCCTACAACTCCAGCTATTATGGTACAAATTCCAACACCCCAGAAAAACCAGCGTATCATTTTATTCAAGTCGTAAAACTTTTTAGCGTTTTCTAAGGAATTGTTCACATTTACCGCTCTGTCATCAGTTGGAGCAATAGTATGCTTCGTTTTTAAGTCGGCTTCTAATTGCGCAGAAAAAGCTTCCGAAGCCGCTAAAGCATCTTCATAGCTATCGTGTTTTTCTAAGGTAAAAGCTAAGGATCTAAGTTTATCTCCAGCGTTATATACACGTTGTGCTGTTGAAATGGGGATAAATATTCGGGTTTCCTCGCGTTCCCCTCCTGGGTCACTATAAACACCCACTACTTTAAATTTTATTCCAGCAACATCGATATATTCACCCAAAGCATCTTTTCCTTTAAAAAGATCAAGATACACTTGGTTACCTATTACAGCGTGTTTTTCGTAGTTATTTACATCTCCTTGATTTATATACCTACCAACAACAAGAGTTTCATTTTCTAAAAATTGATAATCCCCGTGAACTCCTTCTACTCGATAACTTCCACTTTCTTTATTAAAGGTTGTCAATTGTCCCCACCTACTGTAAACACCAGATTTATATTCAAGTTTATCTTTGTTTTTATTGATTGCTAAATTATAATCACGATTATCCATTTCTATTCTTCGACCTGGATTTAAACCTTTGTATTCAACTGAAGTTACATTTGTCCATACACTGATTCTATTAGTAGCATCGTTTTCAAATTGCTGCTGTACTCCATTTTGCATTCCTTGACCAATTCCGAGGAGAATTACTAGAATAAAAATACCGGAAGCCACAGATAAACCCGTAAGAAAGGTTCGCAATTTATTTTTGCGAATTGCTTCAAAGATCTCCTGCCAGCGTTCCAGATTAAACATAACTATTGGCTTTTGCGCGTACTTGTGTAACAATGGAGTCGTCTATAATTAAGCCATCTTTTAGATTTACAATTCGCTTAGTCATATGCGCTATGTCATCTTCATGAGTGACTATCAAAATAGTTTTACCTTCATCATTGATACCTTGAATGAGCTCCATTACTTCGTAAGAAGTTTTAGTATCTAAAGCACCTGTTGGTTCATCTGCCAGTAGCACTTTTGGATCGCTTGCTAAAGCTCTAGCTATCGCCACACGTTGTTTTTGACCACCAGAAAGCTCATTTGGTAAGTGTGTAGCCCAATCTGCCAAACCTACTTTTTCTAGGTAATGCATCGCTTTTTCAACTCGAATATTTCGTTTTACACCTTGGTAGTAAAGAGGCATTGCTACATTGTCTAATGCAGATTTGTAATTGATAAGATTAAAAGATTGAAAAATAAAACCAAGAAATTTGTTTCGGTAACGAGCAGCTACCTTTTCGTTTAGGTTTTTTATAAGAGTACCATCAAGTGTGTAAGTGCCTTCATCTGCTTCATCTAAGATACCCAGAATATTGAGCAATGTAGACTTTCCTGAACCGGAAGAGCCCATTATAGAAACCATTTCACCTTCAGAAACTGTAAAGTTGATACCTTTTAAAACATGGAGTGAATTTTTCCCCATGTGATATGATTTTTGAAGGTTTTTAATTTCTATCATTTTGAACATATATTGAATTACAAAACTTGAAAATCGTTTTTAAAATAACGAAGATCATGTTAAGACCTAAATCAATTAAGACTTTCGGTCATTAATTAGACATTAAAAACCGTTTCTTGTTACAATTGAAATTAAAAAAAACTAAGCTTTATCTTGAGTACGCGCTTTTTTACGACTTCTATAGATAACATAGCCCACCCCTCCAACTAATAAGTAAGGAAAGATCATTAGGTAAACAATACCATTGTTGATGCCTTTCGCCGCTCCCCCACCGTCTTCTGTTTCTAAAACTGCTCGACACATAGAGCATTGTGCTTCGGCAGGAAGAACAACTATAAAAACAAGCATTAATATTAATAGAACCTTTAGTTTCATTTTTTTATTCAATTAAATCCACAGTGTTTAATAATATGGGGATATCATTAGATAAACTATAACCCCACTAACAGCTACATAAAGCCATAATGGATAGGTGATACGCGCAATTTTTCGGTGTTTATAAAACTCCCCAGAAAGTGCGCGAACAAAGGTAATCAACACAAATGGTATAACGATGATTGAGAGCAATATATGCGTTATAAGGATAAAATAATAAACATACTTAATCACTCCCTCGCCGCCATAAACTGTAGAGTCTGACGTCATGTGATAAGCTACATACATTAGCAAAAACAATACTGAGCAACCAATTGCAGTTTTCATTAAGCGTTCGTGAGCCTTTCTATTGCCTCTTCTTACCTGATATACTGCAGCAACCAAAAGTATTGCTGTAAAGGCATTTATACTCGCATAAATTGGAGGCAAAAAGCCTAATCTTTCTACACCCGGTATTTTAACTGTAAACAAAACAGCAACTGCTATAGGAATTGCAATAGATAAAATCCAAATCCAAACGTTATACTTATTTTTCTTCACTGTATTATTCATTAGTTACAAAAGCGCTTTAATATCTTCTTTTAACATTTGTATTTGCTTATCTTCTAATCCATCGTAATAAATAATAGGATTGTCAAATTCGTCTATTCGAGAACGGATATTACCATCTTGATCGATTAATGCAAAATATCCCGAGTGCTCAAAGCCGCCTTCTGCTTCTGAACCTTTACCTACATACAGATTAAAGCCTTCGTTAGCAAGTTTAAAAATCTCGTCTTTATCACCAGTTAATAAATGCCATTGAAGCTTTGTAATACCTGTATTCTCGGCATATGTTTTAAGTACTTCTGGAGTGTCGTGTTCAGGGTCAATTGTAAACGAGGCGATACCAACTTTAGGATTACCTAAAAATTCATTTTGAATTTTTATCATATTCTCATTCATTATTGGGCAAATACTTGGACAAGTTGTGAAGAAAAACTCTACAACATATACCTTCCCTTCATAATCTTTGTTGGTAATAGTTTTTCCATTTTGATCTGTGAATTCAAAACCTGGAACAGGCCCTATGGTTGCAAGCTCTGGTTTGGATAAGGTCTCTACAATTTTGGGTACGGCCCAAATTCCAAAAATTAAAATAATAAAAGAAATACCTATGTATGAATAATTTTTTTTCACTTGTAAATTATTTAATGTCTGGTTTTATTAATACAGCTTTATTATAAAATTAAATCTCTCTATCTACATCGTATTTTTTTAAAGCTCTTCTGTATTCTGCTAAAAGAACTTTAACGTCGTCGCTCATTTTATTGTTGATTTCTGCAATAATACTAGAGTCGAAACCATACATAACCCCTACTTCCTCATCTTCTTTACGACCACGCAAACTACCTTCTTTATCAACTATAAATACGAATGGAGTAGACAAATTTGAATCTAATGATAAATTAGATTGCAGCGAACTAAATACATTATGAATGTTCTCCTTAGAACCAAACGCGAAGAACCATGAATCCAACGGGGCAATTTGTTCTAATTTTTCACTAACGTTTCGAGCTTGATCTTCTGTTCCTTCTGGCAAAAGAATCACAAATTGAAATTCGTTGAAGCTGTGATTTTTGGTGTATATTTTATGGGCTAGATTATAAGCGTAGGCTCTGTGAACCTCTAAATCACTTCCGAAAAAACCTAAAACTGTAATCCTTCCTTTTAGTTGGACAGGCTCACCTTCAAGAGTTTTAAATCCATCTAGTTCTTGAACAGATTCGGTTAAAATTGGCAATGGCTTAAAGTAATTAGTACTCATTGCAAAAAAGATGTAAACCGTAATCGGCAATATAAACAGTATGCCGAGGACCAAATATTTTTTCATTCTGAAGAATTTATCACGCCTACAAGTAACGCTGTAGATGAGACTACAAAAATACAGGGTAAAAGAAGGTAAAACAATGTTTTAGCTGTTAATTTTTAAGCATAAAAAAGCCCTCGAAAAGAGGGCTCTAATTTATTTTAAAAAAGTTCAGTTAGAAATTGAACTTGATAAAACCGTTTTTATATACTTCGTAAATGTAATCTCCTTCAATTAAGATTAGGACAATTATATAAGCAATCAAAAACACTCCTGTCCAGACCACTGCTCTACGTAAGCCTACAGTTTCATCACGCATATGCATAAAGTCCCAGGTAATGTAATAAGCTTTAACTATTGTAAGAATTATAAAAATCCAGTTAAGCAAGTTCATTGCTAAAAACTTATTGCCAACTAAAGCCTCAGGGCGTAAAATACCAAGTACAACTTCAATTATTGTAACGATAGAAAGTAAGATAAATACTCCCCATATTTTGGATACATTAGATTTGAACTTTAATGCTCCTCTAAATATTTCTAATTTATGTTCGTGTGCCATTGTTAAACTTTAATAATTTTATACAAGATAAAAGAATGTAAATACAAATACCCATACTAAATCCACAAAGTGCCAGTATAGACCTACTTTTTCAACCATTTCATAATGTCCTCGACGTTCATAAGTACCGATTACCACATTGAAGAAAACAATTAGATTTAAAAGTACTCCAATAGAAACGTGGAATCCGTGAAAACCTGTAATGAAGAAGAAGAAATCGGCAAATAGTGGGTGCCCGTATTCGTTGTGACGAAGGTTCGCTCCTTCAACAACTAGATTACCGTCATTAACCAATTTAGTAATAGATTCTTCTCTAGACAAAACTATATGCTGTCCATTTTCATCTTTATTTGGTAGTCTTATAAGTAGATTTTCATTAGCCAAGAATCCTTCTTTAACTTGTTCAAATGAAACTGAAGTTTTGTATTCAGGTTCACTCTTGTACCATATACCGCTTTCATTGGTATGCTCTACTCTCGGATCTGTTTGAGCAGCAGCAAAATCGGCTAGCGCTACACGTTTTCCATCGGTATCCAAGAATTGAAGAATCTGACGTCCATTAGTTTCAACAGCTCCATAATCACCTTTAATGAATGTTTTCCACTCCCAAGCTTGTGAACCTAAGAACACAAAACCACCAAGTAAGGTTAAGAACATGTACAGAATCACTTTTTTCTGCTGCATTTTCTGACCTGCATCTACAGCTAACACCATAGTCACAGAAGAAAAAATCAGAATAAACGTCATAAACGCCACATAGTACATTGGCGCTTCTACCCCGTGAAGAAAAGGAAAGTGGGTAAATACTTCATCGGCGATTGGCCATGCATCAATAAATTTGAAACGGGACATTCCATAAGAGGCCAAGAAACCTGCAAATGTCAATGAATCTGATAGAATAAAAAACCACATCATCATTTTGCCATAACTGGCCTTTAGCGGGTTATTTCCGCCTCCCCAGGTTTTTCCTTCAGTACCTGTTTTTACAACAGTTGCTTCCATAAAAAGAATTTGGTTTTTAAATAGGGTTCAAAAATACGTTTAATTTTTATTTAACGAAATATAAAAACAAAAAGAGGTAAATCCACACAACATCTATAAAGTGCCAAAATGTTGCAGCTAGTTCAACACCAAGGGTTTTCCCGTTTTGATATTTTAGTTTATAATGATTATAAATTACAATTAAAAGACTTACTAAGCCTGCAAAAACGTGTGCTACGTGAAGCAATACCACTAAATAAATAAAAGAGGTGGTAATATTACTTGTTGGTCCTGTAAAATTATATCCACTTTCAATAATCTCAGAAAAGCCTACAAATTGAAAAACAATAAACAAAATCCCTAAAATTAGTGTTGACACTAAAAGGATCATACCCATACTGTGCTTCTCTTTTTTAATCGCTTTAAGCGCCAAGTGAATTGTAAAACTACTTACAAGAATCAAAGCAAGACTTATATAAAATGCTGGTGGAATTTCAAAATTGGAAATCCAATCCGGTCTTTCTTTACTAACTACATAAGCACTAGTAAGCCCAGCAAAACTCATTGTTAAACTAATGATACCAAACCAAAGCATATTCTTTTTGGCTCTGTTCACCTTAATCTCGTCACTAACCTCTGTTAAACTCATTATATTTTTTATTAATACTGAAATCAGTATGTGGCATTCATTTATTTTAAAATGAAATTATTTATTTCTACTTACCTTAAAAACTTATCTGCAACAAATATTATCTGTAACAAAGTAATATAACTAACACTTGCTAGCATAAGTTGTTTTGCAGCTTTTGATGTTTTTTCTTTATAAAGTCTTATTGCATAATACAATAAACCAATTCCTAAAATTCCTATAATTACACCAGATACTGTAGTTAAATAAAGTTTCCCGGTGATTCCGAATGCAGGTATTAACGATGCAAAAACCGTCCATAAAGTATACAACACAACCTGAGTTGCTGTTCCTTTATCGCGTTTTCCGTTTGGAAGCATAAAGAAGCCTCCTTTTTTATAGTCGTCGAATAAAAACCATCCTATAGCCCAAAAATGTGGAAACTGCCAAAAGAATTGGATCATAAATAATGTCCCTGGTTCTATACCAAATTCACCACTTGCTGCAACCCATCCCAACATAAAAGGTATTGCTCCTGGAAAAGCACCAACAAAAACCGACAATGGTGTTTTAGTTTTTAAAGGCGTGTACAAACTAACATACATAAATATAGACACAGCCCCAAACATGGCTGTAATCGGGTTTATAGAATACAGCAAACCTATACCGGCAATTGTAAGAACGATAGCCAATATAAATGCAGACTGAACACTCATCTGTCCAGCTGGAAGCGGCCTGTTTTTAGTGCGATCCATTAGCTTGTCTAAATCACGCTCGATAATCTGGTTGTAAACATTTGATGCACCAACCATACAATATCCACCTAAACACAAAAGAAATAACACAAAGAAGTCTATAGAATCTGCACCTAAAAGATAACCCGCAACGGATGAAAAAACCACACTTACAGAAAGTCGCAGTTTCGTAATCTCAGTAAAATTCCTGATTAAGGACTGAAAAGATGATTGGGAATGTGTAACAGACAAATTCATTTTTTTTAAGGCTGCGCAAAGATACGCTTCCTGTAATTTTTCCACAATTTATTCTTGATAAGAAATGCTTTATTTCAGCTTTTTTAGTAATTTGAAATAATTTTCAAACTAAAAAAATATGTTATCAAAAATAATGCTAAGCGCCACATTTTTATTTTCGGTATTTATAGCTCACGCTCAAAGCGATACAGGCCAAGAAATAAATACTAAAATGCTGAAGGTCAGCAACAATATATACATGCTTCAAGGTAAAGGAGGGAATATTGGTTTAAGTTTTGGTGATGACGGGATATTTATGATAGACAACCAATATGCTGAAGATATTGACCAGATTCAAAACGACATTAAAAAAATAAGCGACAAACCTGTTCGTTTTTTAATCAATACACACTTTCACGGAGACCATACGGGTGGAAATGTTGCTATGGCAGAAACTGGAACAGTAATTTTCTCACACGAAAACGTTCGTTCTCGACTACAGGACATCATGGAAGCAGAAACAAAGAAAACTCCAAAAGAGTCGCTACCAGTAATAACGTTTTCAGACGACCTTACATTTTATTTTAACGGTGAAAAAATTTATGTTTTCCACGTTCACAATGCCCATACCGACGGCGATGCTATGGTATATTTTACCAAAAGCAATATTCTACATGCAGGCGATGTGTTTTTTAATGGAAAATATCCTTTTATCGACACCAATAACGGAGGAAGTATTAATGGGTATTTGTCTGCTATAAACAAAGCATTTTTTGTAATTAACGAAGACACCAAAATAATTCCAGGCCATGGCGATATAGCAAGCTATTCCGATTTTAAGGATTTTCAAGAGATGCTAAGTATATCCTATAGAAAAGTAGCAAAACAATATCTCCTAAATAAAACCGAAGCAGAAGTATTAGCTGATACTAGTTTAACTCAGATCTATGACGACAAAGGCTATGGTGATGGCTTTATCAATAGAGAGCGTTTTGTGAAAATGCTATATGCGGAATTCGCTAAAGAAAATGCTGGTTCTGAAAGCAACAATGAAAAAAATACTAAAGCTCGTGAAAAAATAGAGGAAATGAAGAAAAAGCACGCTGCCAAGAGCAAAAACTAATTTCGAATTCTGCTAAATTCATTCCACCTTAAAAGTCGTAGTACCAGTTAAATAAATCGGTACGGATTCCGAAGTTTATCCAACTTGTTTGATTTTCATAAACAGTTTGAGTATTAACCATCGGATTAAAATCCCTGTAAATAAAACTACCGTAAATTTTTAAGTTGGTTGCGGGATTTATAACATATCCTGCTTGTAATTCAGCGTGAAAGAAATCTGTTGTATTTCCTTGAGCCAATGTATTACCATTTTCTGAAACACGATCATCTTCTGTACCATAGATATCACTACCATAGAACTTTGAATCCTCGTCGGTATTAAATTCAAATCCTCGTTTAGCAATTATAACTTTAGCATCCCCATATAGTCTTCCCTTCTGATAACGAGCAATTGCAATAAACTCAGAGAAATTTGCTCCTAAAGTATGCGCTAAGGATTGATTATTATGTCCGTAATTAAGAATAACTGAATTATGTGAATACGTATAAGGACGAACTCGGTTATATTCAGTTTGCAAGTAAAGGTTTTTTAACCCAAAAGCATCGTAATACTTCAATCCTAATTGATAGCCAGTTTTGTTTTTATAACTTCCATTTCCACCAAACACATCACTACTCGAAAACTCGTCTATGATAAGCTGTCCATAGGCGTTTATACGATTGTTCACTTTGTATTTCGCACTTAAACCTATAAGTGCGTTTCCACCACGAGACCCGGTAGAGAACTCTATTGCTCGATAAAAAATTATTGGGTTTAAATAATTTACATCAAAACCTCTATCATTATCATTTTGCCAAACTACTGATTCGAATAGACCAATGTTTAAACGTTTCGTAATATTATAGCTTAAATAGTGATTTGCGATATATTTTGTTCTAAATGAACCACTTTCAGTAACTTCTGGACGTACATCGCGAAGTGACATCCAAGTGTTGGTGTATTTTAATTTCCAAAAGGTTGTATTTATCTTAAAGAACGGATACGGACTTGAATTATCACTTGTAAGCAATGAACGATATCCATCTCCTAAAAAGGTTTTTCCGTGACCTAATTGAACGTTAAAATACTTTGAAGGAGTATACGAGATATGCCCAGTTGCAATAGGATAATCGTAAGAATCTGTTTTGAAACCTTTCGCTATTCCTCTACCAGGGATGATGGCGGGATTCCCTCCCGCAGGTCGAATGGATTCTGCATATCTATTGAAGTAGTCCGCAAAACGACCTTGACTTTCATAAATCACTCCGAAAAAACCTAACTTTTTACCAATCGCTCCTTGAGTATAAACCAAACGAGTATTATTATACGTATCGATATCGGCGTCAAAATCTTTTCCTGCTTGTAAATCAACACCAACATCTAATGTAATCCAATAATCTTTACCTTTAATTGTAACTAAGTGTTCATCCCAAAACTTCCGACCAAACCATGATTTTTTGTTTTTAGACAACAATTTGTTAGCCGCTTCAAAATCGTAATACTTATTTACCTCACTGTATATATATGGCTTTTGTGCTGTATGACTATTTAATCCAATTCGATTTATAGCAGCATCGAACAAGCTATAATTATGATGAGAAAGCGGAATATTAATATTACTTGTATACTCTTCATTATTATAAGGAAGGTTTTTTATATCGTCGTATTCATTTACTAATGCAACTCTAGAATCGTTTTCCTCAATAGCTTTAGAAGTAATTATATTCTCTCCAGGAGCAATTAACGGAATAGCAATAGGAAGCGTAAATTGCACATAGGTTGGCGCCCCATTATAAGTTGCTGGACTTACTTGAGGAAGCATTTCAAAAACACGACGTGCTTCATCCTTTAACTCTTCATAAATACCATCTATATACAAAATTTTAAATCCACCCTCTTTGTCAACTTCAAAAAGCACATTTACATTACCCTTATAATTTTCCTGTACAACTTTTTCAGGTACTTTAAAATTCTTAAAAATGAAAGATTGTAGGGTAGTCTTAAAGCAGCTTTCTAACGCATCAACATCCTCTTTTACACATTCTTCAAAAACTGGATATTTCTCATAATTTGCTAAGGTAACTTGAGCAAAAGACACTATTGAAAAACAAAATGTAATAAGAAAAATAACCTGCTTCATAGGAGTTCATATATTTTAAACCGAAAGATACATTTTTTTTAGAATGAGAAGAATAAAAAAAGGCTCCCATTAAAAATGAGAGCCTAATTAATCTAATAATAATTGATTAATTAATTTTAAACACTATAGGCACAGTGTACAGAACATCTACATATTTATCGCCCTGCTTACCAGGTTTCATTATTGGCAACTTAGCAATAACTCGTTGTGCTTCGTTTTTCAATTTTACGTTATGAGAATTGGCTTTAACATCGGTAATGTACCCTTTTGAATCGATTTTGAAGTTCACATAAATTCTATGTGTTTCATTTTTATTTAAATCTTCTAAAAGCTCTTTTCTAAAATTTTTATTGATGAATGAATTGATTTTAGAAGACATACATTCTACTTTTTCAGCATTTGTACTCAATACTTCACAACCAGGAAAAACCGGTACAAACTCAACATTTAAAATATTCTTGGGACCCTCAACATCCGGTTCAGATGGTGTACTTACAGAAATTTTCGGCTTTTCTATAATAGGGATATCAGTTTGAGCTATTGGAGTTTCAACTTCTGTTGAAGTATCCGGCTTAACTTCAAAAGATGTGGTTTTTACAACTTTTTTAATTGGAACTCGCTTTTCTTTAGCTTTTACAACTGGAGCCTCAGGCTTGGGAATATCTACATCAATTACATAATCAATAATAGGAGGTTCGTTTAAGCCATCAAATGTATTAGGCTCAACTACAGATGCAGTAGTTTTAAAATTGGTTTGCATTACTATGAATACAATTAGCAAACTTACAATTACACCTATTTGGAAAAACAAACTTGAATTCCACTTGATGCCTATTGCGCGCTTTTCATCTCTTTTGTTCTGAGTACTTTTTGTAGATGTTTTCATAATAATGGTATTTAAAGGTTACATTATTATGAAATACAACTGTTATGCCAAAAAGAAAAAGCCTCGTATTTGCTAGTGCAAACCGAGGCTTTTAATATTATGTAATTTCAATTATTGAATATCGAAAACAATAGGTAGTGAGTATAATACCCCAACTGGTTTCCCACGTTGTTTACCCGGAGTCATATCTGGTAGAGATCTAACAACGCTCACTGCTTCTTTTTCCAATCTTGGATGCGGAGCACGAGCACGTACATCAATTACCTTCCCACTTTTGTCGATTTTAAACTGAACTGCGATACGCTGTCTTCCTTCCAAACCTAAATCAGAAGCTAGATTAGTATCAAATTTTTTGTTTATAAATGAACTAATCTTAGAAGACATACATTTTTTCTTAGCTGCATTCCCTCTTTCATTTTCGCACCCAGGATAAACTGGTACATTTTCAATAACTGCGAAAGGTACATCAGCGATTTCTTCTTCAACTACCTCCTCTACAATCTCCTTAACCTCAACAATTTTTTCATCTTGTTTCACTTCAGTCGATTCGATTACAGTTTCTTCTTCTTCCACTTCGTCTTCCATAACCTCAATAACTTCTGGAGCAGGTGGCGGCGGTGGCGGTGGTGGTGGTGGTGTCAATTGTTGGGTAATTGGAATTTCTTCTTCCAATTCATCACCTACATCAAGCTGACCGTAGTCTAGATCTGATTTATCATAGGTTTTCCATTCTATTGCTTGCCACGCAAGAAATAACATCGCTATCATTCCAATTTGGAAAAAAAGTGTGCTTCTGCGGCCTACATCAACTTTTGGGTTTTTTTTTGTTTCCATTATAGTGGGTTTAACTTGGTGCTAAAATATATAAATTATCGTTCAATTTAAAACTTATTATAAATTTTAAGAATGAAACTTTCCTTTAAATATCTTAAACACTAAAATTCCTAATAAAGCACCTAGTAAATCTGCTAATAAGTCGAAGACATCGCCAGATCGCGCAACAGGTGACAGTTCTTGAAATACTTCAATTATTATGCCATAAAACATTAAAATCACAAGTAAAACTGTGATAGTCACGGCACTTAGATTATGTTTCTTATGTTTATAAAAGTACCATTGCCAAAGATAAATTAGGACAAAGAATATAATTCCGTGAATCCATTTATCAAGATGTGGAATATTTATTTTTGATACTTTTTCATTAGGCACAAGCAAGTAAGTAGGTAGAAAAAACAGTGCTGTTACTGCACAACTATAAACTACAGCTACAAACAATAAAGTCTTACGCTCCAATTACCTCCTTATAAGCATCAGCATCTAACAAATTTTCAATTTCTGAAGCGTCACTAAATTTCATTTTAATCATCCAGCCTTCACCATAAGGATCTGTATTTACCTTCTCTGGCTCGCTTTCAAGGTTCTCATTAAATTCTACAATCTCACCTGATAGCGGCAAGAACAAGTCTGATACTGTTTTAACCGCTTCGACAGATCCAAAGATTTCATCTTTATCCAGAGTATCACCTACGGTTTCGATGTCTACATAAACGATATCACCAAGCTCACTTTGAGCGAAATCTGTAACGCCTATTATTGCAACATCTCCTTCAATTTTAACCCATTCGTGGTCTTTAGTGTACTTTAATTCTGATGGTAAATTCATAATAATTATTTTTTAAATTAGTTTCCAAAATTATATCGCAGGGTAAATCCGCTGCGGATAGTAGTTTGAGGGAACGCCGTTGAGATAGCATACTTTGAAAAAGTATGATCGTAATAGAATAAAGCTGTAAGGTTCTTACTCAGCGCGTAATCCATAGTCAATTGAGCTCCATACATAGTTTGTCCTGCTGTAGTTTGACTATTCTCGATATCTAAATATCTTATTATTGTTACATTATCCCTTCTTGTAAGATCAATCTTAAAGTTAAGGTCACTACTCATAACCGACTTTTTTCCTCCAAAATTAGTCGCAATTCGTAAATCTTTAATTCGATAACCTAAACCAACAGTGTATTCATTACCTCTAATTTCTGTGAGTAGGTTATTTGCAAAACTTAAAGCAAGCGCTCGGTCTTTACGTACTTCGGCTAATATTTTAACCGAATTTTTCATTTCAAAATCCATTCTAATTAATGGTGAAAACTGTTCAGTTAAGTTCACATTGGTCAACAATGTTTTCACTTTGAAATTACCCGATTGGTCTACAGCTTCAGGATCTGCGTGGTTGTAATCTAAATTAGATTGGAATTGGTTTACAGTATACCCAGCTCTATATCCGTGAGCTAATGAGAAACGCTTGAAGTTTTTCTTAAACCAAGGCAACCTCATTAATCCTGTATACTTAATATCCCAGTTTGGAAGTGGCACATCTCTAAAGATACCCGTACTTTCTTTATCTGCTTTATTTCCTTTATAAGCTGCAAGGAAGGCTGGCAACAATACGTCTTGACTATTTCTCCCGAAACCTACTGGGAAACCATCTTCCGTTCTTGGAATTGGACCTCCTTGATAATGTTCTTCCGCAAGTCTGTTGGCAATAATCAAACGGTTATTTCTGAAGTCTTCAAACGCAGCCGAATTGGTTTCATCACTAGCAGAAAATGCAGTTTTAATCAACATAGTTGAAATGTTGAAGTTACCAAATGTATTAGGCGTTAAAGAGTTATAAAGCCCATTTTCAACAATATAGTTTTCTGAATAGTTTTCAGAATACACTCTGCTTCCATTTACATCAATCGTTAAATCGGTGAAGGGTGTTAAGTTTGCCTGAATATCTAACTGGCGGCTAGTAGTTTCGGTATACTGCTCATTAAATTCAGGGTACAGTGTTAACCAACCTTTACGAGCTGCCAATTCGCGAATTTCGCTCTGACTTCCAAAAACAAAACCTGTGGTTGGTTTTAAGGTTCCAATAAATCCAACCGATGGGGTATATCCTGGTAAGTAAATACCATTGTTTTCTTTATAGCTAAGTTGAATTTTCTTTAATGAAGTTGCAAGTCCGATTAAGGTATTTACAGCTTTATCTCCAGTATTTAAACCTCCTTCTCCAGCTCCTGATGCACCTCTACCCATTACATTAGAATTTCCAGTTGCAGCTAAACCTAGCCTACCAGACTTTTCATCCTTTTTATTCTTACCATCTAATCCTTGTCTACCACCTCTTTCTCCAGATCTTCCAGTTTTAATGTCTCCTTCGCCAGTTCTAGAATTTCGTTTTTTGCTTTTCCTTATTTTAGTTAATCCAATATATCTGTAAAAACCAGTCATATCAACACTCGAGTTGATTTGATGTGTACTTGCATTCTGAATAGAATTTCCTAAGTCGTAAGTATTTGTCGAACCATCGTTCAACATCACCGGTATATTATTAAATAAGTTGCTACTAGCTTGCCATTGGTAATCTCCGGTATATGAATAAGTCGCTCTTATAAATTTCAAGAACGGAAATTTATTAAACGGCAAGTCGTAATTCACTTGAAGTGACTGGAAGTGTTGATTAGGATTTCCTACATCGAAGAAACCATCCCAAACTCCAACATTATTATTTACATTCCCTTCGTCATCAAGATAATTGTTTACAATCATATTGTTGGTTGATGTGAAGTTGAATCGCAATGACTTAGTCAAATTATGATTAATAGTGTACTGCCAATCAAATAAGAAGTTGCGCTGGTACAATGTAGGCAATCCAATATTTCCTTCTATGAAGTTTATATCTCTAAATTTTTGCTCGTTATACTGACGCGTAATATTTGAACCAACTGAAATATTAGTCGGCAAATAATTAAAGTTTAAGTCCTTTAAGAACTGCCAATATTTACCTCTAAAAATTGAGTCGTTCTTTTTAAATGGCTCTATTGGTTTAGCTTCAAAATTGTAATTGTAAGTTGCACCTACTCTTACATTTTGTTCAACAGCATCTTCAACTTCAAAATCGTGATGATCTGTTTGGTTGTACGAAAATGATCCTGTGAAGTTTTCTATGTCGTAAACTTTAGGCTTAGACTCACCAGTACGTTCTTTACGAACACCTATAAAGTTAACACTTTGACGTTTTGTATAATCTACAGCTTGTTCCTTAATTCTATCGTGTTCAGCATCACTTACTGCATTATCCAATCTTGTTTGAAGTTCGATATCTTGGAATTCAGGGTCGTATTGTGGCGTAATAAGCTCTTCAGATCTTCCATAGTTAAATGGCAACTGCACACCCCACTTTTTAGGCAACAACTGTCCTAAATTCACATTGGTAACAACGTCGTATTGCTGTACGTCTTCTTTGCTACGTTGGTTTGGACCTTGCTCTAATGAACCAAATCCAACGGTACTTCTTCTACCTGAAGCACTTACTGTTGCGAAGTCGGCAATATTAGCATCAAGTGCTACTACTGCAGCCCAACCTCCTTGGTTTTCTAATTCTGAAAGGCGTAATTCATTGAACCACACTTCTCCACTAATATCATTAGTAGTACTGTTTTTAACACCCAACATTATAGTCCGAACATTTCCAAAGCTTGGATTTCCTTTAATTCCGATGGTCAATTCATTTTCACCACCAGATAAATCCCCACCTAATTCAGACTCGGTATAATAAACTACTTCAGTAGCGTTTGCTGGAGTAAGGGTTTTTACTTGTTGCAGCAATTCTAATGGTAAATTCAATCGGTTTGCCAATGGCCAAATATCTTCAGGATTTCTCGCACCAAAACTTGTTGGATTCAACGGTATTTGAACCTCGTAATAATTATCGGTTAAATCGTTACCCAACCTAATAAACGCCAACATATCGCCGTTAGTTAACTCGGTTTCATTTTGGAGCGACTCCGCGTGAATAAACATTTCAAGATTTTTATATTGACGCATATCCACATCAAAATTCTTGTAAACTGCGCGCCCGTCATTCGGTTCTAATCCACTAACACGAAGGGAAAGCGATTGTTCGTTTTGACGAATAATATCGTTATTATTGTTTAACTGCTCACGTTCAAGTCCCGGAGGTAATCGATAAGGAATTGGCTCACGATTTTCGTTTTCTTCAATACTTACTGTTGTTACTTCAAAAAGTGTATTGTCCAAAATTGGATCTTCCATGGTTACATCATCCAATGTTTTATCGAAACGCTTATAATCTCCGCGCACTAATTCTAAAGTACCAAATCTTAAAACTGTGTTTTCTGCAAATTGAGACATAAACATTCTCATAAAACGGATAGAACGGAAATCTGTAATGCCGTTAATAGCTTGGTCGGGCTCACTGATTGGAATTTTAAATTGAACCCAACGCACTGGAATTACACTATTGTTTTCAGTAGTAACTTCTATTTCTTTTACATCAGAAACATAGTTATTGTTATCTCTATTCATTCCTGGGAACATAGGAACGTTATATTCGAAATAGCTATTTACTGTGTTCATTGTATTGTCTCTGTTGATGTCTTCAACATCAGGCTGAGCTGTACTACCTCTATTTGTATCAGTTACTTCTACTGGAGAGTTACCCTGAGTACCGTTGTATCTCAAATACCTATCTAAGATATTTCCTTCTGCTTGAAGGAAGTATTGATAATCATCGTTTGCTGGATCTGCTAAGCCGGCAAATTCTGGAAATTCCGCAGCTTCTTCGGCATTGTTCAATCCATCTAATCCAATATCCTGATTAATTCGCTCCTGCCCCTCGGTATTGAAGGTGTAAACTAAAGATTGATTTGAAGGCACTTTACCCCAAGTTGTTGAAGTAGTATTTCCAGTTGAACCATCTTTAGGAAGTCCATTTTCATACTGCTTTCTTCCATCTTTAAGAATATCTTCCGAAATATTTCCGAGGTTAAAGTTTAGCATTCCTCCAGGATTGGTATTGTTTTCCTCATAAATAAACGGGTCCATCACCCAGAATTGAATATACTCTACATTTGAGCGCTCAAAATCTGTGGTTGTAAGTGGTCTCATTATACCTCCAAAATTATCTTCTGGATTAGGAAGTTCATTTGTTCCGTTTGCAGCTGGGTTGTAATTATACTCTCCACGACGTGAAGGGTAATAAGCTAAATCTAAGGTGAAAAGTGCTTGTGTTTGTCCTTGTATAATATCTTGATTTGGGAATATTTCATCTCTAAACACTCTTCTTGAGAATGGAGAAGAAAGGTCTTCATCATTAATTCCATTTGGACGTTGTGTACTATAAAAAATAGGATCAATAGTATACCACGCTAACTTAGCACGTTTGAAGTTATAAGACAAATCATTATTTATAACCTCTCCACCAAATCCTACCGGAGTACTCGCTAAGAACCAACTTGAAGGACTACTAATATCGTTTGCTGTTTGTGAAGACTCAAAATCATCGACATAAACAGTTGTTTTTCCTCCAAAGTCAGAAACTTTTGGAGCTCCTGGGCTTAAGTAAGCAAATTCACCTCGTAAAGAAACGTTTGACTCAACATCAGTATCGATGTTTGGAAGGTGATTTACCATTCTTGTTAAGAAAGGTACTTCGGTAGAATAAGTAGCATTTATACCATATACAGTGTTGTTAATAGGTTCTACACCATACGATGATTTTTGAGTTAGCGGACGCTCATTTAAGTTTAAGTACGTTGCACCAATCATAAATTTATCACTGAATTTATGCTCGACATTTAATCCAGTAAAACGCTTACTTTGCTGACCAAAAAGTGAGTTGTTTTCAGTGCTAATCGAAATTGGCGTTTTGCTGTTTAACAAACTTGGATCTATAATTTTAACTCTACCTAATTGATAGTTCACTGTATAATCTACACCTTCTACTAAGGTACGACCACCAGCGGTAACAGTAACGGAACCTTGAGGAATGTTAAATGCTCCAATAGGAATACCATCTGCACCCGTAGATTTATAACTACCTTTTAGTTGGAATTTATTTTTCTCGCTTTCTAATTGTTCAGCTCTCGTTTTTGTAGAAGTATATAGCGATCTAAAAACGTATTTATGCTGGTTTGCATTATACGTTTCAGGAATGTCATAGCTTGCAGGAGGAACTCCTGTAGTTGGTGTTTGATTTAATTGATCGAATAAGTGCTTACCGAAAGGCTCAACAGTAGGGAATATAATTCGACCATTTTGTGAATCTACGGTAATTCCATCTAAGAAATCAAAGAAACCATCCCCACCATTTTGAGGATCGTTGTTAAAGTTAAGTCGGTCTAAATTAAATACTCTAAGAAGAATTTCATCTTTTACATCTTCAGGAAGTTGTGCATAAGGATGACCAGGCGATGCTTGAGCTTCAGTAATAAAGTTTAAAGGGGAAGGATCTGTATAGAAAATATTCAATTTAAAATCTTCCTTTTCAAGTTGGTAAGCTCCAATTGGATAGATGTTTTTCATCATCAGGTCCCAAATTGGTTCCGTTACACTAGTAATATTACTCTTTAGAAGTTTTACTACTAGGTTTTGTGCCATTCCTACTTCATTGTTTCCTCCCGGAGGATTGCTGCCTCCTAATTCTCTTGGTCCTCCATTTGCTTCAACTCCGTCGCTAGAAAATTCTCCAACTTGGTAAACCTTTCCGTTTGCAGTAAATTGATAAGAAACCGCGAGAACTTCATCGTTTGATAAACTTTGATTTAACGAGATATACCCTAATTCAGCGTTTAATTGATATTCGCTCTGGTCTAGTCTTCTCGCATTCTCAAGCGTAGCATAATCGATACCTTCACTTACTTGAACTCCAGAGAAACCCTGCCCTACAGTAGCCACATCTCGAATAGCTGGGGTTAACAAAGAAGATGCTCCACCATTTATTCCAAATGGGTTAAAATCGTTGTTCGCGTTATCTGGATATGCATTTCTTCCTACATTAATAAACCCTCCTGGAGGAGCGTTTAACCCAATATTTAAGGGATCTGATTCCCCAATATCTTGAATTGCAACAATGTTTCTTACGTTCTCAGTACGAGAGGTACGGTTTGTAACCCATACTTCCATACGAGTTACCTGCACATTACTATTTACAAATGGATATTGCGCCAATGCACGATCGTAGTTGTCTCTAAAATAATGTGCTAAGAAGAAGTGACGGTTTTCATCGTAATCTAGTGCATATAATTCAAAATCGGTGACGGTAGCTCCACCTTCGGCAGTTACAGTTCGCGATTCAGATTTTTGTTCAGAAAACACCCCGGTTATGGTTGTTTTACCAAATTGTAGTTGTGTTTTTACACCAAAAAGACTTTGCGCTCCTTGAATTAAAGAACTATTAAGCGGCATACTAACATTACCAACTTCAATTTTTTGAATAATATCGTCTTCTGTTGGGGTATATTCAAGTTTTATTTGGTTCTGGAAGTCGAAAGTACTTTGCGTATCGTAATTTGCGTTTACCTGAAGTCTTGTTCCAACTTTAGCTAAAAGGCTTAAGCTGATTCGCTGGTCAAAATCAAATGAAAAATTTGTTCGGTTTCTCGGTGAAAAAGACGGGTTATCTTGCTTTGTATACAAAACACCAAGATCCATTTCAACAGAACCTTGAGGAATCACTTCAATTGAGGTACCTCCAAAAACAGTTTCAAAGAAGTTGGAATTCACATAAAATGTAGGAAGCAAGTTTTTCTGCTCTTCTTCAGAACCTTCTTTTCGTCCATCAGCAGCATCAATTTTCTGCTTGAAATACGATTTCATCTGCTCCTTTTGAATTAAATCTTGATATTCTTTAGGCGTAAGAATAGTTGGATAATTTATGTTAAAACCGCCAAGCGTTTGCGAATAGATATACCTATCGGTAATAGGGTCGTATGTATATAAATCCTGGATGCTAGTTGGGTTTGGAAGTATCATATTCCCCATTTCATTACCAACTGCGGTTGAATCTTGTGCTAGCGAAGAGTTGCTAACCAAAATGAAACTTAACACTGCCAAAAGCTTGAAAAAGCTACCCTTGTAAACGTAATTTTTTGCCTTCAAATTTTATAAATTTTTTAAAGCTTGTTTAATAATCAATTCTACCGAAGCCTGTGGAGTTTCCTTAATAATGGCATCCACCACCTTTTCAGCCTTTTTGCGAATAAAACCTAGTGTCTCCAAAGCAGATAACGCTTCATTTTTATTCGTATTGCTTGTACCGGCAGAATTTCCTGACAAACCGTACACTTTTAAAATTTTATCTTTTAAGTCCAACACTACTCGCTGAGCTGTCTTGGCTCCAATTCCTTTTACCGACTGTATAACTGCAATATCATTTTGTGCGATAGCATCAATTACTTGATCTGGGGATAATGACGAAAGCATAGATCTAGCCGTACTTGCTCCCACTCCTGATACGCTAATTAACAATCTAAATATTTCTCGTTCTGCAACACTGGTAAAACCATAAAGAATATGGGCATCTTCACGCACCTGCAAGTGAGTGTAAAGTTTTATACTTTCACTAGCGGGAATTTCGGAAAATGTATGCAAAGATATATTGATGAAATACCCTACACCATTGCAGTCTATCACTACGTCAGTTGGGTTTTTTTCAACTAATCTGCCCTGTATATGGGTTATCATATGTTAATAAAAACTAAAGGGTTCAAATATAGTATAATTATTTGCAACTGCCATTGGGGATTTTTGGAAATATAAATAACATATTAAGCTTAAAAACAAGGTAGTTTGTATTATAAAATTTCAACAATAATTATCCTTATTGTAGCTTTAATTTACTTATAAATGAAAAAAGCATTGCTCTAAATTTAGACAATGCTTTTTAATGTGTATAACCTATCTTGCAGAATTACAATAATAATATGGAACTCTAATTACAATTTACCTCGTTTCTCCTTCTGTTGTGCATCTACAACGGCAACGGCACTCATGTTTACAATTTCATCTACACTAGCTTTCATCTGCAAAATATGCACTGGTTTACGCATTCCCAACATTATTGGCCCTATAGACTCAACACCATTAAGCTCTTTTAAAAGCTTATAATTACTATTTGCAGAATCTAGGTTTGGAAAAATTAATGCATTCACCTTTTTTCCAGCCAATTTTGAAAATGGGAACTTCTTCTTTATTAACTCTGCGTTCAAGGCAAAGTCTGTTTGTAGTTCTCCATCCAAAATCATATCTGGATTAGTCTTGTGGATGATATCAACCGCTTCTCTAACTTTAGTTGCGTGAGGATCCTTTGAAGAACCGAAATTTGCATACGAAATCATTGCTATTACCGGCTCCATACCAAACATTTTGATAGTATAATTGGTCATTCGAGCAATTTGTGCTAGCTCTTTGGCTGTAGGGTCAATATTTAAAGATGTATCTGAAATAAATATCGGACCACGTTTTGTGATCATCAAATTGGTTGTAGCAACTTTATTTACACCATCAAATTTCCCTATAGTTTCAAAAACAGGTTTTACTACAAGTGGGTAGGAACGAGAGAACCCTGAGATCATTGCATCTACATCCCCTTCACTAACCATCATCCCTGCAAAATAATTACGCTCTGTCATCAACTTTCGAGCATCGTATAGGGTAACACCTGTTCGCTTTCTCTTCATCCAGAATTTCTCGGCGTATTCATCGAATTTTTCAGGCTTTACATCACTCTTTGGATCGATAATTTCTATATCGGCATCAAACTCCAATTGCTCCATATAATCCTTAATAACATCTTTTCTTCCTAATAAAACCGGAATACCGATACCTTCTTCATATACAATTTGAGCCGCCTTTAATACGTCCAGATGGTCTGCTTCTGTATATACAATTCGCTTAGGTTTTAACTTTGCTCTATTGATTAATAAGCGAATGGTTTTATTGTCACTACCCATACGTTCGTATAACTCATCTTGATACTTCTGCCAATCGGTAATTTCGTGTGTTGCCACTCCGCTTTCCATGGCAGCTTTTGCAACTGCCGGAGGAACAGCAGTTATTAATCTAGGGTCAAAAGGTTTTGGGATTATATATTCTCTACCAAACGTAAGCTTCGTTTCCCCGTAAGCAATATTAACCTGCTCAGGCACTGGCTCTTTTGCAAGATTCGCAAGTGCTTTAACAGCTGCCATTTTCATAGCTTCGTTTATTTTTGTTGCTCGTACATCTAGTGCACCTCTAAAAATAAACGGGAAACCCAAAACATTGTTTACCTGATTAGGATGATCACTACGGCCCGTAGCCATTATAATATCCTTTCTAGTTTTTACAGCTAAATCGTATTCAATTTCCGGGTCAGGATTAGCCATAGCAAATACAATTGGATTTGCTTTCATGCTCAACAGCATTTCTGGAGTTACAATGTCTTTTACCGAAAGCCCTACAAACACATCTGCATCTTTCATAGCCTCTTCCAAGGTGTCTATTTTTCGATGAGAAGCAAATTCTGCTTTTTCGTCTGAAAGGTTTTCGCGATCTTCCCTAATTACTCCCTTGCTATCCAACATTACAATATTTTCAGCCTTTGCTCCGCATGACTTGTAAAGTCGCGTACAAGAAACCGCAGCAGCTCCAGCACCACTAATTACGATAACAGCATCTTCTATTTTCTTATCTGCTAATTCCAATGCATTAAGCAATGCTGCTGCCGAAATAATTGCTGTACCATGCTGGTCGTCGTGCATTACAGGAATATTCAACTCTTCTTTCAACCTCCTTTCAATCTCAAAAGCTTCAGGAGCCTTTATATCTTCAAGATTTATTCCTCCAAATGTTGGCGCTATATTTTTTACAGTAGCTATAAATTCTTCAATATCTTCTGTACCAATTTCAATATCAAACACATCGATGTCGGCAAAAATCTTAAACAGCAAACCTTTACCTTCCATTACAGGCTTAGACGCTTCAGGACCAATATTTCCCAATCCTAATACCGCAGTTCCATTAGAGATAACTGCTACTAAATTCCCTTTGTTAGTGTATTTATATGCGTTTTTTAAATCTTTTTCTATTTCAAGACAAGGTTCTGCAACTCCTGGCGAATATGCTAAGGAAAGATCACGTTGTGTAGAATAACTTTTGGTTGGAACTACCTGAATTTTCCCAGGTTTTGGTTTTGCATGGTATAATAATGCTTCTCTGCGTTTGCTCTGTTTGCTCATATTTCTTTACAACATTTATTAATAAAAATCACCAATCAATAAATCTAGTGATAATCCTTCAAAGGTACGAGTTTTGAAATAATCCGTAGCATGAATAGCTTCTCGGTTTTTATTACAAGTTTTTAGAAATGTTTAAAATTTAAAAGCAAAGAAAATGCTTAGCTTTCAATACTTTTGAAAAGTATTAATCTTAAAGGTGAAATTGAAAAGACTTTTATTCCTCATATTACTATTTTATACATCCCCCCAACTTGCCGCTCAAAACAAACAGGCGGAAAAGGATAGTATTGGAATTTATCAAGAAATAGAGTCGTATTCTAAAAAGAGTAAGTTTACGAAAATGGTGCATCGGTGGCTATTTAGATCTACTGCTAATAAATCTAAGGTGGAACCTACCCATAAAAAGAACCCCAATTATAAAAAACACGATGGAAAAATAATTCGTAAAATAATAATCAATACTAAAGATCCTTTTGGGTATTCTATAAGTGATAGTACTGAAACTGCAAATAGTTGGCTAGAGAAGACTGGAAACAATATTCATATTAAATCTAAACCATTAGCTATTCATAACTTTTTACTTCTAAAAGAAAACCAACCTTTAGACACTTTATTGCTTTTAGAAAGTGAACGTTTGCTTCGTTCACAAAATTACATTCGTGAAGTTACGATTGAAACCCAGGAAATCTCTAATTCCAAAGATTCTGTAGACATTGTAATTACTGCGCTCGATTCGTGGAGTTTAACACCTAAGGTTCAACTTTCAGGGTCACAGACAAAATTCAAACTAAGAGAGCGGAACATTCTTGGTACAGGGCATCAGTTAAAACTAGAGTTTTCAAATAGATTGGATGATGGAAGTGACGCCTACAAGGCAAGTTATAGTGTTCCAAACTTCTTAAATACTTTCATAAGTGCTGAGGGGAGGTATTCTATTGATTACGAAGGTTATTTTGAAAAAACTCTGGCACTCGACCGCATATTCTACTCACCATTAACCCGTTGGGCAGGAGGAGTATTTTTACAAGAACGTTTATTAGGAAGAGAATTAAAAAACGATACCGCCGGCTACGCAGTAAAAAACTTGAAATTTATTGCTCAAGATTATTGGGGCGGACATTCATTTCGGTTATTTGAAGGTAATTCCGAAAGAGAACGAACAACAAACCTTATTTTAAGTGCGCGTGCTTTACTAGTAGATTATAAAGATATCCCGTCTATTGAATACGATAGTATCCGATTCTTTTCCGATGAAAAAATTTATTTAGCAAGTATTGGAGTAGCCTCTAGACAATTCGTTAAGGACAATTATATTTTTAAGGATGGAATTACCGAAGATGTTCCGGTAGGCGTAGTCTATTCAATTACTGGGGGAATTCAGGATAAAAACAATAAAAACAGACCTTATCTGGGAGCGAAAATAGCCTATGGCAATTATTTCAGGTTTGGGTTTTTAAGCACCAATTTTGAACTTGGAACATTTTTTAATGATGCACATACGCAGCAAACTGTTTTTAATTTTGAAGCCACCTATTTTTCTCACCTCCTACAACTTGGAGACAAGTGGAAAATGAGACAGTTTGTAAAACCTCAATTTGTAATAGGAATGAATCGGCTAGAATCTGAAGTGGATAGGCTAAGCCTTAATGAGCGAGGCCATTTTAATGGAGCGTATGGCAACCTTTATTCCGATTATAGAAATGGAGCCATTCACGGCTTCGATGCCTCAATTGTAGGAACTCAAAAATATGTTCTTGGCTTACAAACACAATTTTACTCACCTTGGGAGCTGTTAGGTTTTAGATTTAATCCATTTGTAAATGTAACTCTAGGAATGCTTGCAGAAAGTAATAGAAGCTGGAAACGAAATCCTATATACTCTTCGTTGGGCCTAGGTTTTATTATCAGAAATGACTATTTAGTTTTTAGCTCTTTCCAGTTGTCATTTGCATACTATCCTCAAATTCCTGGACAAGGAAAAAACATCTTTAAATCTAATGCTTTTGAAACTGAAGACTTAGGCTTCCAAAACTTCCAAATTGGGAAACCTAGAACTGTAATCTATAATTAACAATCAACTTCATTATTCTGAAACAGAAATCAATCTTTTAAAAATTGAATGTTTCTGGTGAGTCCAGTGTACTTTGTTCGTTTTACTGCACTCTTTTTAAATATTTCACGAAAAACGTCTTTGGTAATTTCCTCCCAATCTTTTTTCGTCATAGAAAGTAATTCAGGATGAGGATTAAAAAGCGGTTCGTTATGCGGTTTGCTGAAACGATTCCAAGGGCAAACATCTTGACAAATATCACAGCCAAACATCCAATCTTCAAATTTTCCTTTTTCTGAAATGGGAATTTCGTTTTTTAATTCGATAGTGAAATATGAAATACATTTGCTTCCATCTACAACCCTATCTGCTACAATAGCGTTTGTAGGGCAAGCATCAATACAAGCGGTACAAGTACCACAATGGTCTGTAACGGGATTATCGTATTCCAAATCGAGATCGACGATTAACTCGGCAATAAAATAAAATGACCCAGACTGTTTAGTGAGCAAATTACTGTGTTTTCCTATCCACCCTAATCCACTTTTTGCAGCCCAAGCTTTATCTAATACTGGAGCAGAATCGACGAAGGCTCTTCCATTCACCTCACCAATTTCTTCCGATATAAAGTGCATTAATTCTTTTAACCTATCCTTTATAACAAAATGATAGTCGGTGCCGTAGGCATATTTAGAAATTTTATATGAATCAGGATTCTGAGTTTGAGAAGGATAATAATTAAGCAATAAAGAAATCACACTTTTAGAACCTGGCACTAAAACCGTAGGGTCTAGTCTTTTATCGAAATGATTTTCCATATACCCCATTTCGCCATTCATATTATTATTAAGCCATTTTTCTAATCGAGGCGCTTCTTCTTCAAGAAAAGCTGCTTTGCTTATACCACAAGAAAGGAACCCCAAGCGTTTTGCTTCGGCTTTTATTATCTGCGAATATTTTACTGCATTTTCAATCAAAACTTATCTCAAATTAAACTCCAAAATTGCATTTTTTGGCTTTAAGGTTATTAATGGCTTAATTTCTATTGGTGAATTCTTTTTAGAAATCTTATATGTTTTTACAATTTCTGCAATCGCTAGTATCATTTCATACATTCCAAAGTTATTACCGATGCACATTCTTGGGCCAGCTCCAAAAGGAAAATAGTGACCTGAATACTCTTTAGCGTTCACATCGGAAAATCGTTCTGGCCTAAATTTCTCAGGCTCATCCCAGTTTTTAGGGTCGGTATGAATCTCTAACAATGAAAATAATAAACTTGAATTTTTCGGAATAAACATCCCTTCAAAAGTATCGTTTTCAATATTCACTCTATCTATAAAATATGCCGGAGGATAAAGGCGAAGTGACTCTTCTATTACATTTTTGGTATACGAACAGTTTTTAATGAATTCCATTAAGCCTTCAGAATTCTCGGATGCGGCAGTTATTTCGGCATAAATCTTATCCTGTACATGAGGGTTTCGAGCAAGTAATTCACAAGTAAATGTAAGTGCATTTGAAGTTGTTTCGTGACCAGCAGTAAACAATATTAAAATTTCATCTATCAACTGCTTATCGTCCATTCCACTTCCATCTTCATATCTGGCATCTAAAAGCATGTCTAGTAAGTCATCCTCACGAACGCCCGATTGTCTCCTATCATTAACAAGTTTCTTAAGAATGTTTCTCGCTTCTTTAGTTTCAGCAAGGTGTTTAGAAAGTTCGCCACTCAGTTTAAACCACCAACCCAAGTACGGCATACGTAATTCTTTTACCAGCATCTGTTGCGCAGATTCGGTGATATGTTGAAGCCTTTTAATTTCACGACTGTCAACTGCACTACTAAAAAGCGATTTTACCACCGTTTGAAAAGCGAGGTCGTTGAAAATAGGAAAGATATCTTTCGCTTTACCCGTTTCAATCTTAGATAATTCAATATCAATTGCACCTTGAATGGCGTCTAGTAAATTAACCAATTGTTTTTTATGAAACGCAGGTTGAATTAGTTTACGTTGTTTTTGCCAAAACTCTCCTTCTGAAGTTAGAAGTCCGTTACCTACATACTTAACAAGATCTCGAGTTTGTATGGGAGATTTTTTATAATTCTTATGATTTTTCTGTAGTGCATATTGTGCTAAGCCAGCATCACGAGAAAAAATCACAGATTTTCCAAACCCGAGCTTCAACCGAAATGTGTCCCCCTTATTTTCAAAATTTCTATGATGAAAGGGCAGTGGATTTTTTAAAATCTGAAAGGAGTGAATCAGAAATCGGAAGGCAGAAACCGATGGGATTTTCATTACTTCCATAGCTAAAATTAAAACAATTCACTTTGAGTTGAACCTCTATTCTTGCCAAGATGTTTATAAGCTGCCTCGGTAACCTCTCTTCCTCTTGAAGTTCTCATAATAAACCCTTGCTGAATTAAGAAAGGTTCGTACACTTCTTCAATAGTTTCAGGACTTTCCGAAACAGCAGTTGCAATGGTAGTAATTCCAACAGGTCCGCCTTTAAACTTTTCGATTATTGTTGAAAGAATTTTATTATCCATTTCATCTAAACCGAAGGCATCTACATTCAAGGCGTTTAAGCCAAATCTTGCTATTTCAATATCAATTTTCCCATTTCCTTTTATCTGAGCAAAATCTCTAATTCTACGTAAAAGAGCATTTGCAATACGAGGTGTACCACGACTGCGTCCTGCAATTTCTATAGCAGCTTCCATAGCGATAGGCACATTTAAAATTCTTGCACTACGCTGTATTATTGTAGTTAATAATCTGGTAGAATAGTATTGGAGTCTTGAAGAAATTCCAAAACGTGCACGCATAGGCGCCGTAAGTAAACCTGAACGGGTTGTGGCACCTACTAGCGTAAAGGGATTTAAATTAATTTGAACCGAGCGCGCATTAGGCCCAGATTCAATCATTATATCAATTTTATAGTCTTCCATTGCCGAATAAAGATATTCTTCAACAATAGGGCTTAAACGATGTATCTCGTCAATAAAAAGCACATCTCGTTCATCTAAATTGGTAAGTAATCCTGCTAGATCACCTGGTTTGTCTAATACTGGACCAGAAGTTACTCTAATATTAACGTCGAGCTCATTTGCAAGAATATGTGCTAATGTAGTTTTACCTAACCCTGGAGGTCCGTGAAATAGGGTATGATCTAAGGCTTCACCTCTTTGATTTGCAGCTTGCACAAAAATTTGAAGATTTTCCAATGCTTGATCTTGTCCTGTAAAGTCTTCAAAGCTTAATGGACGCAACTGTTTCTCAATATCCAATTCCTGTGGGGATAGATTTTCGCCGGAGGGATCAAGGTTTTCATTCATAAAACAAATATAAGGAATCGGTAGCTAGGAAGTGTAATTGAAAGTAATGTAGAAATAAGAAAAAGCAGAAAAAACAACAAGCCGTGCTTTTTAGCACGGCTTGTCAAATAACTTGTAGTCTCCTCACTTCCTACTCATTATTATCTATTCAAAGATAAGATAGATTAATTTACTAGGAAATACGTGTTACTACTAATATTTTGCGTTATACAGAAATTAATTAGTGTTCTAACTCATCCTCATTGTCTTGTAAAGGGACGTTTTGAGGAATATAATCTTGACCAGCAATTACGTAATCTGTTTCGTCTTTATTAAGTTTACTATAATCGTAAGCCCAACGGTACACATGTGGTATTGGACCATCCCAGTTTCCATGGATGTGTTTTTGTTCTGCTGTCCATTCTAATGTAGTAGCGTTCCAAGGGTTCTTTGGACCTATCTTTCCGTAGAACATAGAGTGGAAGAAGTTGTAAAGGAACACTACTTGTACTGCAATCGTCATAATTGCAAACAGCGTCATAACAACATTTATATCATGTAAGTCATCAAAATATGGGAAACTTGTGTTGTTGTAGTATCTACGAGGTAGCCCTGCTAAACCAACAAAGTGCATTGGGAAGAAAATCCCGTAAGCGCCAATTGCCGTTACCCAGAAATGGATGTATCCTAATTTTTTATTCATCATACGACCCTCAAACATTTTTGGGAACCAGTGGTAAACCCCAGCAAGAAGTCCATAAAGCGCCGAAATACCCATCACTAAGTGGAAGTGAGCTACAACGAAATACGTATCGTGAACGTTAATATCTAATGCACTATCTCCAACGATAATACCAGTAAGACCACCAGTAATAAAGGTAGAAACGAAACCTATACTCCATAGCATAGCTACGTTCATCTGTAAGTTACCTTTCCATAAGGTGGTAATCCAGTTAAATGCTTTTACAGCAGATGGAATTGCAATAAGTAATGTTGTAAAGGTAAACACAGAACCTAAGAATGGATTCATCCCTGAAACGAACATATGGTGACCCCATACAATTGTAGAAAGGAATGCAATTGCTAGAATAGACGCAACCATCGCTCGGTAACCGAAAATTGGTTTACGAGCATTTGTAGCCATAATTTCAGATACTATACCCATGGCAGGTAGAATTACAATATACACCTCTGGGTGCCCAAGAAACCAGAATAAATGTTCAAACAACACTGGTGAACCTCCTTGGTGATGTAATACTTCACCAGCAATATAAATATCTGACAAGAAGAAAGAAGTACCAAAACTTCTATCCATGATAAGCATTAAAGCAGCTGAAAATAAAACGGGGAATGCTACAACACCAATAATAGCAGTTACAAAGAATGCCCAAATAGTTAAAGGAAGACGCGTCATAGACATCCCTTTAGTACGCATATTTAATGTTGTAACGATATAGTTAAGTGAACCTAACAATGATGAAGCAATAAATATTGCAATAGATATCAACCATAATGTCATACCTGCCCCAGAACCTGGAATAGATTGAGGTAAAGCACTAAGTGGAGGATAAATTGTCCATCCTGCTGATGCCGGCCCTGCTTCAACGAATAATGAGAAAACCATTATTGCACTAGAGATAAAGAATAACCAGTAAGAAACCATATTTAGGAATCCTGAGGCCATATCTCTTGCACCAATCTGTAGTGGAATTAATAGGTTACTAAAAGTACCACTCAATCCAGCTGTAAGTACGAAGAATACCATTATAGTACCGTGAATCGTAACTAATGCAAGGTAAACACTAGGATCCATAACTCCATCTGGAGCCCATTTCCCTAGTAACATTTCAAAAATTGTAAAACTTTGGTCTGGCCATGCTAGTTGTATTCTAAACAATAAAGACATTAGAATACCTATAGTACCCATAAACAAACCTGTAATTAGGTATTGCTTAGAGATCATTTTATGATCTTGGCTAAAGATATATTTAGTTACAAATGTTTCTTTATGATGATGCCCATGATCTTCGTGATGATCTTCTATTGCGTGAGCCTGTGCGTGTGCTGACATATCTTTTTAAGCTAAATTTTCTATTAATATTATTTGCTAAGTTGTTCTGCCAAGGTAGGCTGTTCTGCCAACCAAGCATTATACTCTTCTTCAGATTCAACTACAATCTTCATTTGCATATTATAGTGGCTAATACCACAAATCTTATTACAAAGAATCATATAATCAAATTCATAAGGGTCTAGAGGTTCTTCACCAGCAGCTTGAAGTTCTTTACTCTTCTCGGCTCTAATTTCATTAATGTTTTGAACCTTATTTATAATATGATCTTCTTGACGCATTTCCTCAGTTGTAACTGTAGGAGTAAAGGCAAACTGAGTAATCATACCAGGAACACAGTTCATTTGCGCTCTAAAGTGGGGCATGTAAGCAGAGTGTAATACATCCTGAGAACGTATCTTGAACAATACTTTTCTACCAACTGGTAAATGAACTTCAGTTACAACTTTATCGTCTTGACTGTTAGGGTCAGCAGGATCCACACCTAAAACGTTAACACCTTCTATCAAACGAACGTTAGCATCACCTAGTGTGTTATCATTACCACCGTAACGCGCTTTCCAGTTAAATTGTTGAGCATATAGTTCTATAACAAGTGGATCATCATCCTTATCAACATTCATGATATCTGTCCAAGTGAAAAGACCATAAATAATAAGACCGGCAAGAACAATTACAGGAATAATAGTCCAGATAAATTCTAATTTATCGTTATCGGCATAGAAAGTTGCTCTTTTAGTTTTGTTACCTCTGTAAACAAATGCAAAGTAATGTAACAACCATTGCGTTAGAATACCAGCCGCGAAAATAACGATCATAGAAATTAACATTAAGTTGTCAATTTGCTCACCGTGTTCTGATGCAGACTTTGGTAATAAGGTATCATACCATAACCAAAATGAAACAATAGTTAAGATATAGATAAAGGCTAAAAATGCTAACATTAAATAACCTTGATGGTTATTATCTTCATCCGAGGCAATATCAGAATGAGTTGTCGATTTAATCTGAGCCAATCGAAATATCCTGCTTATTTGCCAAACAGAGATTCCAAAAAGGAGAATTACTAAAATTACTAAAAATGCGGTCATCTTTAAATTTCTTCTTTTAAACTAAATGATTAAAAATGGTAGTTTTCACTTTCCTTAATAAATGGGTCGTTCTTAGGTCTAAGAGATACTTTTCCAAGTCCATTTCCAACAACCATAATGAAAAGCCCTGCAAAAAATAATAATGCAGCTATTTCAGGTATTCCAAAGCCCCAGTTGTGTCCAACTGTTGATGGCATAACTAATAGGAAGACATCTATATAGTGACCTACCAAGATGAATACTGCTGCTATAACAACAAACCATGGAACCTTTTTGAAATCGCTATTCATTAACACAAGCATTGGGAACACAAAATTAAGTATTAGCATTCCAAAAAACAATCCTTGATACTCCTGAATTCTTATAATAAAGTAAGTAACCTCTTCTGGAATATTTGAATACCAGATTAGCATAAATTGGCTAAACCATAGGTACGTCCAGAAAATGCTAAAAGCAAACATATACTTAGCTAAATCGTGTAAGTGTCTATCACTTACAAAAGACAATAGCCCTTTGCTTTTTAAGTGAATTGTTACTAAAGCAATCACAGTGATTGAAGAAACAAACATCGTTGCGAATACATACCATGCAAATAATGTACTGTACCAGTGTGGAGTCATCGACATGAACCAATCCCAAGCCATTGTAGCTTCAGTTAATAGGAAGAAGATAAGGAAGAAAACGGATGCCTTAAAATTCTTTCTATAGTGATCAAAATTATTTGCTTCAGCTTGTGCTAAAGAGTTTTTCCTTGAATAGTAACGGTAAATATTCCAACCTAAAAGATAGATTGCCGCACGGATAATAAAGAATGGGAAGTTAAGGTAACCCGCCTTTCCTTGTAAGATTTTATCTTCTGCTACTAAATCAGCATTTTGCCAAGGATAGAAATGTTCTCCTGCAAAAATTACAAGTACAAAAACAATGATTGATCCAGGTAATAAATAAGATGTTATTCCTTCCATTACTCTATATAACACAGGAGACCATCCTGCTTGTGATGCAAATTGAATTGCGTAAAACACAAGTACACCTAAAGCAATCATCATAAAGAAGAATGCAGCTACGAATGTAGCAGACCAAGGTCTAGTTTGTAATTGGTGTAATACATGTTCTTCATGTGATGAAGCTCCGTGACCTTCAGCACTTAAATCGGTTGCGTGCTCCATTGCAGCTCCTGAGTACCCTTCTTCACCTCTTGCAATATCAATAAAGTTAGCAGTATCCTCTGCATGGTCTACACCATGGTGGGCTTCTTCTTCTGCTAAAATCTTTTTAACATCGTCAATAGTTTTGGGAGTAGTCATAAACCCAAAGATTATTCCTGCAAGCCCTAGGACCATTAGAACAATAGAAAACAGTTTTAATTTACTTGGTAGCGTATACATATCTTTAGCCATTCTCTTTAATAAATCATTAATTACGTTCTACTTTTGAGTAGCGTTGTCATCTGTAACTGAGGTAAGAGACTCCGTTAATTCTTTTTCAGCTTGCACTGTTTCAAGAACACCGGGTTCACCTTTTAAGGATGCTTTTAAGTCCATTACATGCATTGCTATTTGCCAACGTTCTTTTTCCGTTGTTTGCGAAGCATATGAACCCATTGCATTCAATCCATAAGTTTGTACGTGGTAAATACCTCCTGGTACAATTGTACGTCCTGCATCAGCAAAACTTGGAATACCTAAAAACTTTTCACGAGTTGCTAAGATTCCTTTTCCATCTCCTTTATCACCGTGGCAAACTGCACAGTAAATATTGAACAAATCTGCTCCAACTTTTAAGTTTTCTTCAGTAACCTTATAAGGGTTGTCTAATTCAGCTTTAGCTAAATTTAAACCTTCAGTACTGTTTTCATAGTCGTAAGGAACAAAACCACGAGGCACAGTATTCTCCACAGGCATCATTGCTGATTGTTGTCCTGGAAAAATTTCATATTCTCCATAGGTTTCGTAACCTACCGATTCATACATATTCGGGAAGTACTGATAATTTGGCTTTCTATCGTTAAAACAAGAAGTCAAAACTACAGAGGCACAAATTGCGATTGCTATGTTTTTTAATGTTTTCATACTAGTGGTCCTGCTCATTTTCAATTAAACTAATCTCTGATGCACCTGTGTCATACAAGAATTTAGAAAGCGTTTCAACATCGTGATTATCTACGTCTACTTCCATTAAGAAATGGGCATCAGTAGTACGCGGATCTGGATTTTCTGCTTTTCTAAAAGGCCAGAGCTTACTTCTCATATAAAATGTAATTACCATTAAGTGACCCGCGAAAAATACAGTCAACTCAAACATAATTGGGATGAAAGTAGGCATGTTTTGGTAGAAAGTAAAACTTGGTTTCCCACCAATATTTTGAGGCCAATCTTGAATCATCATATAATTCATCATCAGTACAGCTACTGTTAAACCACATAATCCATAAAGGAAAGAGGTGATTGCAAGTCGTGTTGGAGCTAGACCTAATGCATGGTCTAATCCGTGTACTGGAAATGGTGTAAATATTTCGGAAATATGATATTTTGCCGCACGGGTTTGATTTACAGCCTGCAATAACAGGTCGTCATCCGTGTAAATAGCGTGTATTTTCTTTGCAGCCATAATTATTTGTTGTTTTTTAGGATTAGCGCCTGTCCAGCCCAATCATCACGTTTGGCTCTTCCAGGGAATTCACTAATAATCTCATCTAATAAATCGTATTCACGGTCAGTCATTCTACTTACCTGATCAAAAGTAAAGATGCCTATCTGATGCAGTTTATGCTCCATTACAGGTCCAACTCCATTTATCAACTTCAAGTCATCTTGCTCTTCAACATCAGGATTAAATGCTCCTATAGTTGAAAGTAATGAGTCTACTTTTGCATTATCAGAAACAACATTTTGTGAAGCTACAGGCTTTTCAACTACTGGTCCTCCGTCAAGTGCTCTTACGTGGCTAACATCATTCCCGTGTTTCGCACGTAAATTCTTGAATTTTTCACCCGAAGATTTTAATATTGTTTTCACCTCTGCTTGTGCAATTACAGGGAATGTACGCGCATACAGAAGGAATAGAACAAAGAAGAAACCAATAGTTCCTACGAACGTTCCAATATCAACAAATGTTGGTTGGAACATTGTCCATGAAGATGTTAATCTATCTTTAGTAATATTCACAACAATAATGTTGAAACGCTCAAACCACATTCCAATATTGATTATTAGGGCAACAATAAATGTCCAGATAATGTTTCTTCTGTATTTCTTAACCCATAAGGTCATTGGAACAACAAAGTTACAGATGATCAATGCCCAGAAAGCCCACCAGTAAGGTCCTGTTGCCGCACCGTATGATAGGTAAGTGTAATCCTCATAAGGAACACCCGAATACCACATCACAAAATACTCAGTAGCATAAGCGACTGTTACAATACCTCCTGTTAGCAGAATTACTTTATTCATATATTCAATATGAACAATGGTAATATAGTTTTCAAGGTTAGAAACCTTTCTCATTATTATAAGAAGCGTTTGTACCATTGCGAATCCAGAGAAAATCGCACCTGCCACGAAATATGGAGGATAAATAGTACTATGCCATCCAGGAACTACCGAAGTTGCGAAGTCAAAAGATACAATGGTGTGTACAGAAAGTACAAGTGGCGTTGCCAAACCTGCTAATACAAGTGAAACTTCTTCAAAACGTTGCCAGTCTTTTACACGACCACTCCATCCAAAACTAAGTATTCCGTAAATCTTTTTCTGGAAAGGACTTTTAGTTTTATCACGAATCATCGCGAAATCAGGAAGTAATCCCGTCCACCAGAACACTAATGAAATAGATAAATAGGTAGAAATCGCGAATACGTCCCAAAGAAGAGGTGAGTTAAAGTTAACCCATAGCGATCCAAACTGGTTAGGTATTGGAAGTACCCAATATGCTAACCACGGGCGACCCATGTGTATAATCGGGAATAAACCTGCTTGTACAACGGCGAAAATTGTCATTGCTTCCGCAGAACGGTTTACAGCCATTCTCCATTTTTGACGGAAAAGTAATAGTACTGCAGAAATAAGTGTTCCTGCGTGACCAATACCTACCCACCAAACGAAGTTAGTAATATCCCAAGCCCATCCAACGGTCTTGTTCAAACCCCAAACTCCAATTCCAGTAGAAACTGTATAAATAATACAACCTAATCCCCATAAAAATGCAATAAGGGCTATGGTAAAAACAATCCACCAAGATTTATTTGCTTTTCCTAGTACAGGAGCTGCTACATCTGCACTGATGTCTTGATAGGACTTTTCGCCCAGAACCAGTGGTTCTCTTATAGGTGCTTCGTAGTGTGACGACATATTTAATTATTAAATAATTGGTTCTTGATTAAATTATTATGCTTCAGAAGTGTTTTTAACTATCATTTGATAGAAAACGTTTGGTTTAGTACCAACATTTTCAAGAAGATAGTACATTCTGTCATCTTTTTTCTTCTTAAGTATTTCTGATTCCTCATCATTTACATCTCCAAATACCATGGCTCCAGTTTCACAAGCATTTGAACATGCTGTTGCAAATTCACCATCTCTTACTGGCCTACCCTCACGCTTAGCGTCTAGTATAGTTTTCTGAGTCATTTGGATACATAAAGAACATTTTTCCATTACTCCACGAGAACGAACTACCACATCTGGGTTAAGTACCATTCTACCTAGGTCGTTATTCATGTTGTAATCAAACTCATCATTTTCACTGTATAAGAACCAGTTGAAACGACGAACTTTATAAGGACAGTTGTTAGCGCAGTAACGAGTACCAACACAACGGTTGTAAGCCATATGGTTTTGCCCCTGACGCCCGTGAGAAGTTGCCGCTACAGGACAAACAGTTTCACAAGGTGCATGGTTACAGTGCTGACACATTACCGGCTGAAATGCTACCTCAAGGTTTTCATAGTTTGGCACCTCTACGGCTTCATAACTATCAAAAGCAGGAAGGTTTTCATACATCTCAGCTTCTTCCTTAAAGGTTTCCCCTGCAGAGTAATATCTATCGATACGCAACCAGTGCATATCACGGAATTTTCTAACTTCGGTTTTACCAACTACTGGTACGTTGTTTTCAGCGTGACATGCAATAACACAAGCCCCACATCCCGTACAAGCATTTAAATCTATAGATAAGTTAAAGTGTGTGCCGATAGTAGTATCAAATGGACTCCAGATATCCGCTTTTTTATCGCGAACTGAAATCGGAGCGTGATCGTAATCTACAACTGGAACAGCATTCCACTCGCTTACATCTTTAGTATTGAAAATCTCTAAAGTAGTATCCTTTATAATATCGTTACTACGTCCTGCCATTGTGCTTTGCAACTGTACGCAAGCAAACTCGTGCATTCCGCTAGCTTTTTCGATATTTACTTTTTGAACATTAGAAAAGTTCTGGTAAAGTGGATAGGCATTAATACCAGTTTGCATTTCTTCTTGAATAGCAGCTGTTTTACCATACCCTAAAGCTAGACCAACAGATCCTTTAGCTTGTCCAGGCTGGATAATAACAGGAACTTTTTCAAGAACAACACCACCTACCGACACGTTCACGTAACTACCGTTTAAGGCACCATTAGCAACGTTTTTATTAACAAGTCCTAACGCTTTAGCGTCTGCAGCTGAAACAGTAAGATAGTTATCCCAAGATGCTCTTGTAATTGGATCTGGGAATTCTTGTAACCAAGGGTTATTTGCTTGTTGACCATCACCAAGCCCTGTTGATGTATACAATGTCAACTCGTAACCTCCTTCTTGAGATAAAGCCCCAAGCGCACCATTAGATGTACTGTCCTGCATTAAACCAGAACCTTCAGTAGCTGGCTTAACTTCCTCCATTTTAATTTCTACTTCACTAGAAACAAAACCATCGTGAAGCGCTTCATTCCAAGAACCTCCAGACAAAATAGAACTTGTCCAAACTTCTTTTATGTAATCGTAATATTTTTTTGAATTACCAGTCCACTGCAATAGGCTATCTTGGAATTGACGTGTATTGAATAATGGACGGATTGTTGGCTGAGTAAGGCTATAAGTACCTTTCTTAATTTGCGCATCACCCCATGACTCTAAGTAGTGAGGAGTTGCAGCAACTAATTGTGCCAATGATGCTGTTTCATCTTGTTTCATACTGAATGCAAGACTCATTTCAAGCTTTTGGTAAGCTTCAGCAAATTCTTTGCTATTTGGTAGCGAGTAAACTGGGTTTACACCTACTGTAATTAATCCTTTTATACTTCCAGAAATAACGCCGTTAACAACACTCATCACTTCGCTAGTACTTCCTTGTCTAACAAGCAATGGTTTATCAACATCAATTGCCTCACTATTAGCATTGAAATCTAAAGCTAACTTTTGTGAAGCTACATCCGGCAAGCCAGTCACTAATAATGCTTTTCCTCCGGCTTTCTGAAGTTGTGCTTTTGCTTTATTTACTGCATCAGCAATATTTTCTGGTAAGCCAGAAGTACTGCCGCCGGTTAAAGCCTTAAGTATTTGTAATTGTTGAGATGGAGTTGCAGCAACACGTTTATCAGCTTTAGCACCAGTCAATGTAAAGTTAGCCTCAAATTGAACATGTCGAGACATTTTTCCATTTTTAGGCACTCTTCCTTGAGCATATCCTTTGCTATAGCTTCCTCCCTGCCAATCTCCTAAGAAATCTGCACCCACAGAAACAATAACTTCAGCTTTTGAAAAATCGTAATCTGGTAATGCGCGAGTGCCGTATTTATTTTGGAAAGCATCTAATGCAGCTGAACTAGACACAGTATCATAAACAACATGACGTACATTAGGATACTTAGAAGTAAATTCAGAAATCAACTTAGATGTAGATGGACTCGCAAATGTTTGAGTAAGAAGAACTATATCTTTCCCAGACATTTCGTTCATCTTCTGCGCAATAGCAGTATCAAACTCCGGCCACGTAACTTCAGATCCACCAACCATAGGACCAGTTAATCTGTTTTTATCGTATAATGATAAAACCGATGCGTGAACACGAGCATTTACACTTCCTCCATTTTTAGCTAAATCATTCTTCTCAATTTTGATAGGACGACCTTCGCGTGTTTTTACCAATATATTGGCAAAATCGAAACCATCCGCCATAGTAGAAGCATAATAATTTGCTACACCTGGAACAATTTCATCTGGCTGAACAACATAAGGGATAGATTTCACTACAGGTCCTTCACAAGCCGCTAAAGTAGCAGCTGCTGTAGAAAAACCTACATATTTTAAGAAATCACGACGCGTGGTAGAAGAAGCAGATAAAGCTTCTTTGTTTCCAAGAAATTCGTCCGTAGGTATTTCAGTTACAAACTCATTGTCTTGTAGCGCCTTCACAATAGTGCTGTCTTCATTCAGCTCTTCAACACTTTTCCAGTATTTCTTGTTTGATGCCATATTGCTATTTGTAATTATCCTTTTTTATTTATTAATAGTGACATTTGCCACACTCCAATCCACCCATTTCGGCGATTGTCAATTTTTCTACACCGTACTTCTTAGAAAGCTCTTCGTGAATCTTAGCGTAGTACTCATTAGACTCTAAGTTAACATTGGTCTCTCTGTGGCAATCAATACACCATCCCATTGTAAGTGGCGCAAATTGCTCCATAACCTCCATGCTCTCAACTTCACCGTGACACTTTTGACAATCGACTCCCGCTACTGTTACGTGTTGTGAGTGGTTGAAATATGCGAAATCAGGAAGATTGTGAATACGAACCCATTTTACAGGCTTTGTTTTGCCAGTATACGCTTGTTGCTCTGGATCCCATCCAACAGCGTCATACAACTTAGCAATTTCACCATCGTAAAATTCTTTTGAGTACTCATCGGTAGCAGTTTCTTCTGCTACTTCAGAAATATTTTTATGACAGTTCATACAAACATTTAACGAAGGTATCCCTGCAGTTTTACTCTTTCTAGCTGAACTATGACAGAAGTTACAATCTATCTGATTGTCTCCTGCGTGAATTTTATGCGAATAGTGAATTGGCTGAACCGGAGCATACCCTTGGTCAACCCCTACCTGCATTAAGTATCCGTAAGCGAAGTAGCTTCCAAAAAGAATAAAGAAAATAGCCGTAACTAATACCAAGAATTGATTCTCAGCAAAAGCCTTCCAGATTGGAGTACGCTTTTCTCTTTCTTCATAAACCACCCCATTAGCTTCAGCAATTCTCTTTAAGGTAGTAGATACCATATAAAGAAGAATAACTAACAACAAGAACACAAGAACTAGCGCCCCTAACACTAAAGCATTAGAAACACCCTCACCTCCTCCTGTACTTGCAGCACCTCCAGCAGGAACTTCAGCAACAACAGGCGCAGCTTTTGGCTGACTTGTATACGCAAGGATGTTATCGATATCCTCATCGGAAAGTCCTGGGAAAGCCGTCATGACAGCTTTGTTATTCTCTTCAAATAATCTCACTGCTGTTGCATCACCTGAAGCAATAAGAGCCGAACTATTACGTATCCAGCTGTACAACCAATCACGGTCAAACTTATCGGCCACACCTCTTAAGGCAGGACCAACCGCTTTTTTGTCCATCTTGTGACAGGCAGCACAGTTTGCCTTAAATAATGATTCACCCGCAGCAACATCACCTCCAGCATCAGCCGGCGCTTCCTCAGAAGCAGCTTCCGCTTCATCCTGAGAATACGAGGTAGTTGAAAAAGTTAGTACAAAGACTAACAATAGAAGTGGCAATTTTGATCGTAGATGTATAAAATTCACCTTTTTCATACTAATGGTTAAATTATTGTCGATAGTTTGGCACAGAATTAGTTAGGTTATATTTTAACAGAATTACTCTTTCCGTACCGCAAATAAAGGAGCAAAAATACATTATTAAGTCGATTTTGGAAATGCAAACAAAGTGTTAACCATTAATTTATATTAGTTCTAAATAATAAATTTGCGCTTCACTCAGTTATTAAGTTTTACATTTGCATTAAAGATATAATTATATGAAATCAACAACTTCTCACAAGATTTTTATAGCCAGCATTTTACTGATTTTAATATCAGCTAATAGCTATTCACAAAGCGCAACACTTCAGGTAAATCAGGATCCGAAAATCACACAATTGTTAGATTTGAAAAAAAGTCTTGAAAAAGACAATAAGCTAACAGATGGTTACACCATACAGCTTTATTACGGTGAATTGGATAAGGCCAACCAAATACTACGAAAATACAAGGGAAGTTTTAGCCATTGGCCTGCTTCTATTGAATACGAAACCCCGAACTACAAAGTGTGGGCTGGAAGTTTTGACACCCGTATAGAAGCGGAAAGAGCTTTGCTTAAAATACAACAAAGCTTTAGTTCTGCATTTATCCTTAAGCCAGAAAGAAGAAAGTAATTTTACACTTTTAATTTCTCTAATTTAGAAAACGAAATTTTATTCACTTTTTAGAGTTCTCAATTTCCATCAATTTATTTTTAAACCAATTTATCATGCAGTAATAGCCAAAACACTAGCTTACTCAAAATGAAATACTATTAAGTTGGCATTCATCAAATAGGGTTTTGAAATTACAGTTAAAACTAATCCTAGCTTTATTAACACAACTATTTAAAGCATTTCGATAAATCAATAGAAGTTAGTTACTTGGAATAAACTACTATGAAAAATCCAGGCCATTTATAACCATATCTTTTGTAACAAAACATACTTGGTCATTATATCTATGCTCGCAATTTATTTTACCCAAACCAACAGCATCTTCCTTCTTAAATTTTGTCACTCCCTCCATTGCCCAAGTTCCTTCTAGTGAAGTAAATAAATTAATTGTTTTTGCATCAGTAGTTTATAGGACAACAATATCTTCCCGCGGAATAGTCTCGGTAGTTTGTAATCTAGTCAAGGCGCCAATAATAAAAATCGAAATATATAGACCTTTTTGAACGGAAATTGTTTTCTGATGATAGGTATACTAAGTTAATAATAGACTTTTAAATAATGCAATTACCAAATTATTATTTAAGAAATAGTTAAAGTACATAAATCTGAAAAAAAGGAAAATCCCCCAGCATAATACAGGGAATTATCTGTTTTAAATTTCAATATTTTTACAAAATTTTAAGAAATTAAATAACTATAATCCTCGAATTATAAAATTACAAGCCTCTAGCCTTAAAGGCATTAATACTTTATCTGTTTTTATTTTATTCTTTTTTCCTATTTGCTCAAAATAAATTAGAGACAATCAATAATGTTGATGACTATAAAGATTATGATGAAGTTGAAGTAACTGTAAATTCTTACTATCTGCAAAGTTTAAGCCCTAAACCAACCGCTAACCAAGTAACAATTAATTATAAAGCCCAGGATGCCAGTTCTGCCTATTTAATGGTAACAAGCAGTAGCAACGGCGCCAGCAACAATTATATTATAGATACTACTACAAATAGTATTACAATAGACGTTTCTACCTATACTAGCGGCACTTATAATATAGCATTGGTATGCGATGGACAAATACAAGATTCAAAAAACCTTTTAAAACAATAGATTATGAAAAATACGTTTTTATTAATTATTATGTGTCCTATATGTTCAACCAACTTTGCTCAAGATATGAGGTTGTTTGAAAACCAATGGTTTTTATTTGCTCTAGAGATTGAGGGAGTAAATCACCCCGTTCCGCAAAATAACGAAGTAGGTGATGTAGAGTTGAACGTTATGGAACTATTATTTACAACAGAGTTTTGTGATTTTCTTATTCAAGGAGATGAGATAACTATTTCCAACACCGAGATAATAATACCAAATTTTATTATTACCGGCTTAATTACTTGTGAAATTCAAGAAAACATTGATTATATTGATTTATATTTCTTCCAATTCTTCAACGTTGAATTTGAAAATAAAATTTTCGAGTATGCTATTGACACAGACGGTAGCGGGTTTGCACTAACCCTCACTAACCAAGAAGGCTACAAAGCATATTATGGCAGTGTACCTTTAGGAGTTTCTAAGTTTAAAACCGCAGGGTTAACGATATATCCGAATCCCACTAATGAATTGTTGGTGATAAAAGCTTCAAATGGAACAGGCAAATTTAAAATCCAAATTTATTCAACGGAAGGAAAACTTCTAAAATCACAAAATTTACATTTTAATGGTCAATCATCAATAAACGTCTCAAACCTTTCCAGCGGTATTTATCTTTTAAATATTGAAGATGAAGAAGGGAATACTGAAACAAAAAAGTTCCTTAAAGAGTAAACTGTTACTTATACCTACAAGGAAATTGCTTAGTGCCTCGCAATTACACCTTGCAGGATACTTAGGATTTAAAATAGTTTAAACAAAAAAACGCTCCGGAAAGTTAATTTTCAGAGCGTTTTTAATATTTATAGAAACTAGTTGTTACTTCAACTTCTTTTTCACTGCTACTTCTTGGAAAGCTTCAATAATATCGTTTTCTCTAATATCGTTGTAGTTTTTAATTTGAATACCACAGTCGTACCCTTTAGATACTTCTTTCACATCGTCTTTGAAACGTTTTAAAGAAGCTAGTTCACCTGTGTAAACCACAACACCTTCACGAATTAAACGAATACCCGAGTTTCTAAAGATTTTACCTGTAAGCACCATACAACCTGCAATGGTTCCAACTTTCGATATTTTGAATGTTTCACGAATTTCGGCTGTACCAGTAATCTCTTCTTTCATCTCTGGAGATAGCATTCCTTCCATCGCATCCTTTACGTCGCCAATTGCATCGTAAATGATAGAGTACGTACGGATATCTATTTCTTCTTTATCAGCTATCTGACGTGCATTACCCATTGGACGCACGTTAAATCCAATTATAATTGCATCGGAAGCAGAAGCTAACAACACATCGCTTTCGGTAATTGGACCAACAGCTTTATGGATTATATTCACCTGAATTTCTTCAGTAGATAGTTTTTGGAATGAATCTGTTAATGCTTCCACAGAACCATCCACATCACCCTTAAGGATAATATTAAGCTCTTTAAAGTCTCCTAGAGCAATACGTCTACCAATTTCATCAAGTGTAATATGACGTTGTGTTCTTACCGACTGCTCACGCTGTAATTGGGTACGTTTAGTAGCGATAGATTTTGCTTCACGTTCATCTTCAAACACATTAAACTTATCACCCGCTTGAGGCGCACCATCTAAACCTAGTACGGATACTGGAGTTGACGGACCTGCTTCCTGAACATTTTTACCACGTTCATCTTGCATTGCCTTAACCTTACCACTATGCTGTCCAGCTAGTATGTAGTCTCCTACCTTCAAGGTACCTCCTTGCACTAGTACTGTTGAAACATAACCACGACCTTTATCTAGGAATGCCTCTACTATAGTACCATCTGCTTGTCGATTCGGATTTGCTTTAAGCTCTAATAATTCAGCTTCAAGCAATACTTTTTCTAGTAATTCTTTTACACCAACTCCTGTTTTAGCAGAAATATCGTGTGATTGTATTTTTCCACCCCAATCCTCAACCAATAGGTTCATTTGAGCTAGTCGTTCTTTAATCCTTTCTGGATTAGCAGTAGGCTTATCTATTTTGTTTATTGCGAAAACTATAGGCACACCCGCAGCTTGTGCGTGGCTTATGGCCTCCTTAGTTTGTGGCATAATATCATCATCTGCCGCTACAACAATAATTGCAATATCTGTTACTTGAGCACCACGAGCACGCATCGCTGTAAACGCTTCGTGACCAGGGGTATCAAGAAAAGCCAGTTTTTGACCACCATCAAGCTCTACGGCATACGCACCAATATGCTGCGTAATACCTCCAGACTCACCTGCAATTACATTTTCCTTACGTATGTTATCTAACAAGGACGTCTTACCGTGATCCACGTGACCCATTACTGTTACAATTGGAGCTCTTGGCAATAAATCTTCAGGAGCATCTACGTTGCGCTCTATAGACTCTTCAATATCTGCAGTTATAAATTCAACGTCGTATCCAAATTCATCTGCCACAATACTTAGCGTTTCTGCATCTAGACGTTGATTCATCGTTACCATCATTCCCAAACTCATACAAGCTGAAATAATTTTGGTAACAGGAACATCCATCATAGTTGCCATTTCACTAGCTGTTACAAACTCAGTAATCTTAAGAAGCTTACTTTCCGCTTCTTGTTGCGCCATTTCATCCTCAGTTTTCTGACGGTGGAAATCTCGTTTTTCACGACGGTACTTAGCACCCTTCCCTTTAGAAGACTTACCTTGAAGTTTTTCTAAAGTTTCGCGCACTTGTTTTTGCACTTCTTCTTCGCTAGGCTCTTCTTTAGGCGTATTTGGACGCGGCTTTCTACCTTTTCCACGATTATCTCTAAAGTTTCCACCTTTGGCAGTTTTAGGAGCTTCTTTGCTTATACGACGACGCTTACCCTTTTTGTCTTTGTTAGCGTCTGTTTTGGAATCTTTTTTCTTCTCAGGTTTTTTAAACTGAGAAAGATCAATTTTTTGTCCTGTAAAGTTTGGACCTTCCAGTTTGCGGTATTTTGTAGTTACCGTATCCGAATCTTTATTTGAAGACTCTTCTTTGGCTTCTTCTTTAGATTCAACCTTAGGCTCAACTTTCGGTTCTTCTTTAGTTTCTTTTTTAGAAACAGGAGCTTCAGCAGGCTTTTCTACTTCTTCTTTTTTAGCAGGAGGAGCTGGTTTCGTTTTTGGCTTTTCTTCTACAACCTTTTCTTTCTCAGCCTTTTTTTCTACCTCAGGTTTTTCCTCAACTTTTGGTTTTTCGGCTTTAGGTTTTTCTGCTACAACTTCAGGCTTTTCTTGTTTTTCAACCTCTACCTTTTCTTCTTTAGCAGGCTCCACCTCAACTGACTTTTCAGCAGCTTCAGGCTCTTCTTCCTTAGGTTTCCCTGTAGAAAGATCAATCTTACCTATTTGTTTAGGACCTTCAAGTTTAGCGCCAGCTCTGATTACTCGAGAAGCTTCTTCTTTCTTTTGCTTTTCTTCAAGCTCACGCTCACGCGCTAATCGAAGCTCTTCTTTCTCCTTGCGCTTTTCCTCGCCAATTTCCTTGGATTCTACTTTTTTACTTTTGTCGGTTTCAAACTCTTCAAAAAGAACTTCGTATTCATCGCCCGTTATTTTAGTGTTTGGACTTGCAACCACATCGAAACCTTTTGTGCTCAAAAATTCCACGGCACGATCCAACGAAATATTAAATTCGCGTAATACCTGACTTAGTCTTTTTTTCTTTACTCCAGCCATAAATGCTTTTTCCTGTTTTTCTTTTTAAAAAATTTGTATAAAAGTAGTCAAAGTTTCAACTACTCTTCAAATTCTTCTTTTAATATATTAATTACATCAAGAATTGTTTCTTCCTCCAAATCGGTTCGTTTAACCAAATCCTTGATATCGTGTTCTAGCACACTCTTAGCTGTGTCTAGACCTATTTTATGGAATTCTTCGATGATCCAGCCTTCTATTTCATCTGAGAATTCACGCAACTCTACGTCTTCTTCTGCGCCTTCACGAAGCACATCTATTTCATAACCTGTTAATTGACCTGCAAGGCGAATGTTATGCCCCCCACGACCAATTGCTTTACTCACTTCTTCAGGACGAAGAATCACTTCAGCTCGCTTAGTGTCTTCATTTATTTTAATTGAAGTTACTTTTGCCGGGCTTAATGCACGTGTAATATAAAGGTTAATATTACTTGTATAATTTATAACATCGATATTTTCGTTTCCAAGTTCACGTACAATACCGTGTATTCTTGAACCTTTCATACCAACACAAGCGCCTACAGGGTCAATACGATCATCGTATGAATCTACAGCAACTTTTGCTTTTTCACCAGGAATACGAACTACGTTTTTAACCGTAATTAAACCGTCAAATACTTCTGGAATTTCTTGTTCGAATAATTTTTCAAGGAAAATTGGGTTTGCGCGCGACATAATAATTGTCGGCTTATTTCCCTTTAAATCAACGCTTTCAATAATTCCACGAACGTTATCTCCTTTTCTAAAAAAGTCTGAAGGAATTTGTTTATCTTTTGGAAGAATAACTTCATTCCCTTCATCGTCCAACAATATAACAGCTCGATGGCGAATGTGATGAACCTCAGCAGTGTAAATTTCTCCTTCAAGATCTTTAAATTGCTTATAGATGATCGTATTATCGTGCTCGTGAATTTTTGAAATAAGGTTTTGACGCAATGCCAAAATAGAACGACGCCCTAGGTCGATTAACTTTACTTCTTCCGAAACATCCTCTCCAATCTCAAAATCCGGCTCAATTTTTTGTGCTTCGCTTAAAGAAATCTCTTCGTTTGGATCCTCTACTTCTCCATCTGCAACCACAACACGGTTTCTCCAAATCTCCAAATCCCCTTTATCAGGGTTTACAATTATATCAAAGTTATCGTCACTTCCATATTTCTTTTTCAGTGCATTTCTGAAAACGTCTTCAAGTATCGCCATAAGCGTTACCCTATCTATTTGCTTATCATCTTTAAACTCTGAAAAAGAATCGATTAGTGCTAAGTTTTCCATATCAATTCTATTAAAATGTTATCATCACTTTTGCTTCCATAATATCTTCATAAGGCAGAGTTGCCTCTTTTTGAACGGTAACTTTCCCCTTACCTACTGGTTTAGGCTCTCGCACAGACCACTTCAAGGTACAACTTTCTTCGTTCGCAGCGATTAATTCGCCTTCAATTTTTTCTTCGTTTTTAGTTTTCACTTTAAGCATTCTACCTAAGTTCTTTTTATACTGCCTAGGTAAAGTCAAAGGTTCTGAAACACCCGATGACATTACTTCTAATGAGAAATCATATTCCTCACGGTCCAAATTATGTTCAATTTGTCGGCTAACAGCTATACAATCTTCAACCGTAACGCCTTTATCGCCGTCAAGGATGACCCGTATTTGGTTATCTTCAGTAATATTTAGGTCGATCAAAAACAGAGATTGGTTTTCTGCTAAAGCAGTTTCTAGTAGTTGTGCTACTTTTTCTCGCATCGTTTTTTAGCTATAAAAAGAGGGGACTTTTAGTCCCCTCAGATATTTTCGTATCAAAATCGGTGCAAATATACTATAATTTTTTAATATTATAAAAATCAAGGGTAACCGATTTATTTTTGTAAATTATCATCGCTAAAAAAAATTAATCCCAAATCTATTTATGAAACGTATTTTAGTCCCTACCGATTTTTCCGAACAAGCCGAAAATGCCCTTAAAGTAGCTATAAAATTAGCTAAGAAACACAATAGTGAAGTTTACGTTTTGCACTCTTTGGAAATTCCAATGCAATACGCTACTGCTAAAGATTCAGGTAGCCTTCCTGAATCGTTGTATTTTATAAAACTTACGGAGAAACGCTTTAACGACCTTAGAAATAGCGACTTCCTTGAGGGAATAACGATAAACGAGACAATTGGTCACAACGAAATTTTTGAAGATATTAATGAGGCTTGTAAGAATTATGACATAGATCTTATCGTTATGGGATCTAACGGTGCTAGTGGGTTTAAAGAAATGTTTGTAGGAAGTAACACCGAAAAAGTTGTTCGCACCTCCGAGGTTCCAGTTTTGGTGATAAAAAATAATCATTCAGAATTTAATGTGGAGGATTTTGTTTTTGCAACTGATTTTTCTGAAAATTCACGTGGTACATTAATTCAAGCTTATGATTTTGCTAAGAAAATTGACGCAAAACTACATTTGCTATATGTGAACACGCCTGCAGGTTTTAAAACTTCTGGGCAAGCTCAGAAATTAATGGAGGATTTTGTAGATGGTATTGCGATTGAAAATTACTCTCTAAATATCTATAACGACACTTCTGTAGAAAAAGGAATACTAAACTTCACAAAATTTATAAATGGCGAATTAATCGGTATGGCCACCCACGGACGCAAAGGTATTTCACACTTTTTTAATGGAAGTATCAGTGAGGATATGGTTAACCATGCTAATATGCCAGTAATTACTTTTAAGAAATAAAGAAATACCTATTTATTTTTTTGAAGCCTGTGATCTATCAAGTCCACAGGCTTTCTACTTAAAGGTGGAAACCTAAGTGCTTGGATCTCTTCAGATGAGGCAAATTCTAACTTTGGCGCTACTCGTAATTTTGCTCGAAAATGATCCTTGATATCTAAGAGAAGTTCTTCGGAAATATTATCGGAAGCAATCTTTATAGAGATTTCATCGGTACCTAATTCATTGTGGAATACTTCAATTACATAGCTTTCAACTTCTGAAAAGTTGTTTAAAATATTATACATCGCTGGAGGATACAAGGTAGTTCCCTTATATTTAATCATTTGCTTTTTACGCCCAACAACTGGCCCTAAGCGCATGGTATTACGCCCACACTTGCACTTTTCATCACTTGCCTGAACCATATCACCAGTTTTAAAACGCAATAAAGGCATCGCTTCAACACCTAAGGTGGTAATGGTAAGTTCACCCACCTCACCAATTTTTACCGGATTATTATTTTCATCCAAAATTTCAGCAATAATCAACTCTGGATGGTGATGACCACCTACGTGATATTCACATTCATTAAATGCTGTACTCATTTCGGTAGAAGCATAAGTAGAAAACAACTCAATATCCCATTCTTTTTTAATTTTTTTTGACAGAATATTCAAAGAAAAATCTTGATCGCGAATAGGCTCACCAATGCATATAGCTGCTTTAACACCTGTATTTTTTAAATCTATATTGTGTTGTTTTGCATATTCTATAAGTTTTAAAAGAAACGAAGGCACTGTAATTAAGTAAGTAGGATTAAATTTTAAAATCGAATCCCATTGTAGCTCAGGAATCCCGGATCCAACCCGAATGATTCCCGCTCCCAATTTTCGAGCACCTAAAAAGTAAGCCAACCCTGCCATAAACCTGCGGTCGATTGTCGTCATCAACTGCATAACATCGGTCTTCTTAACTCCTGCACACTCAAATGAAATGGCTTCGTTATAGGCTAAGCGGTTTAAATCGTTATCGGTAAGTGCAAATATTACAGGGTCACCCAAAGTTCCAGAGGTTGTAACATAATCTATAATTTCAGCTCTTGGAACACATATAAAATCATCATTGTAGCGCTGTAGAAAATCTTTGGTAGTAACAGGAATTTTATAAAGGTCTTCTAACTTCTTTATTTCTGAAACGTTAATGTTGTTTTCCTTAAAAAAACGTTTGTAAAATGGAGATTTCTCATTTAGATATTCTAGCGTGTCTTTGAGTTTCTCTTCTTGAAAGACTTTTATCTCTTCTTTGGATGCTTTTTCTATTTCTGGAATCATTTACTGTTCTTTTTTGAAGCAAGACCTTAAGGTTTATAAAACTCCACGCCTTTTTAATTCAATTAGTTTAATTTCCGAAGATATTTTTCAATACTTTGTCTATCGGTAACTGTTGTTATTTCTTTGGTCAACGCTTTTTCAAAAGCAAGTTTTGCGGCGGCGTCATATTTTTTTCCAAAGTAATACTTTCCTATTAAATAATAGGCTTTCCAATACTCTGGGTTTTTTTGTTGTAAGGCTAAAATGGTTTCCTGGGAAAGTGTTTCTTTTTCCGAAATAGCTTTTTCAACTTCACGCTCCAAAACTCGGTATTCTTGATAGTCTTTAAATGCTTTTGAATGTATAAACTTATCTTCAGGAATATTCCCTTTCCTGTTAGAAACGGTAGTAATTGCTGGGTTGTCCTCCCTATTCATAAAAATCTCATCTAAATCGTATTCCACAAATTCTCCTAATTGATAGGGATTTGAAGAAACCCACACCTTTTTACTTTCTGGTTTAAAAACAATCCCATGATGGGCCAAAAGTTGGTTTAAGGCTTTTTCATTTCCAAAACCTATTTCTTTGTTATCTAACCCCTTTTTATTTCGTAGAATGGCAACTGCATCTTTAACATCAATTTTTTCTTTTTCTGAAATCAGTTCTTGCATCCTTTCAAAACGGTACATAGAATGACTCTCTTCTATCCATTTTATATTGCGTTGGTCATTTTGATATTCTTCACTTTGAAAGTGATTACTACATATAAGTTTATTGGTATTTTCTACTTCATAAACACCAAAATTATCCGGTGAAACTTCAATAACAACTGCTTTTTTATCCTTAGCGCTACCTACAAAAATAGCTTCGGATACAAATACCTCACGCTTTTTGGCAATAGCAATTGCCTCATCAATAGTAGATGCGTATTGAAGAATTTCGCGTGTTACTATAGATATTGGTGTTTTAGCAATTAAGGGAATTTTAGATTTCCCAGCATTTATAGTAACTGTTAAACCTTGCGCATTCATCCCAGACACTACACCAATCATTCCACCCCAAGTTACCGACATAAACTTGTGCCCTTTTGAAGGGTTTACAAAAGAGATTATTTTCTCCTTAGCAAAGTCATCTCCAGCATAAAAATCGAAATTTCTTCCAATTAGCAAATCATTGTCGACTGTTTTATCTCCCCATACAGCGAACGATGAACACCCAACTAGCATTAAATCTTGCATTGCATGGCCAATGTCGTGAGCGCCGTGCAAGTATAGTATTCGCAAATAAGGCTCGCCAATTTCACTGAAATTTGATGATGAATATTGAGAAAGACCATAAATTTCGGATTTATATTCCTCAGGGATATGTTGATACATTTTGCGATTGTACCAAGCCAAAAACTTACGAAGTAGAAATTGTTGAAACTTTGAAGGGATTATATCTTCCACCATATTGAAGATATAAGCCTCCTGATTTTGAAGTTGTTTTTGCGTAAGGCTTCCAGTTATCTCCCCAATTTGCAATGGATTTCCTTCCACATATAACTCCCACAAACCTTGTTTGTTTTTTAAGAAGAAGTTGTTCCCAGCTATAAAAGTAGAATCGTTTATTTTAATTTTTTCAGGAATCGAAGAGTTATAGTCACTGACATTAGGTCTATTGTTTACAGATTTTGACACTCCACACGAATTCAAAAGAAATATTAAAAACGCAAATGCAAGTAACTTTCCTGAAATCTTCATCCTTATAAATTTTGATCATTCAGCTTGGCTACCCTATTATTTGTTTTTTTATAGGCACGGTTTTCTTTATAATCAATCCACTTTTGCCCAAATGATTTTCGCATTATATTTTCGAAATGTCGCATAAAAAACACATTGTAAAGCATATTTCCAAAACGACCTAAATGCCTTGGAAAAGCTCGAAGTGTCATAGAAAAGCCTCCATTTAAATATTTTATATAGTGCCAATAACCGCTTGGCATATACAGGGCATCACCGTGTTGCATCGTCGCGTGAATTCCTTCCACATATTTTAACGCAGGATATTCGTCAAAATCGGGATTATCTAAATCGATGGTTTCTAAATTATGTACTGCAAATGGAATTTTATATAAATATTTAGTTTGCTCGGGAGAGAAAAGCAAAACTCTCTTAGTCCCCTGAAAATGGAAATGCACTAAGTCTGCTAAGTCCATGTCGTAATGTGGTAAAACCTTAGAACCTTCACCTCCAAAAAACAGCACCGGAAGACGTTTAAAAAACTTTAAACCAATATTGGGATATTCAAAATCTTTTAGAAGTTCTGGCAATTTCACCTTAAGATCGTAGAAGAAGATTCTTAAATCGGTAGGTTTCGATTTTATAAGTTCGATATAGTCAGACATCTTCATTTCAGTAGCAGGCTCGGCCGAATTCTGCTTCCCTTTTGTAGGCTCATTATTATAAAGCGGAACCACCTGATCTCCAGCATGTTTTTGAATATAGTCCAAGTTCCACATTTTAAACGCCTTCCAATCTTTTGTGAGTCCTTCAATTAAAACAGGCTTTTGAGGTTTGTAATATTTCTCAATAAACTCTTTCTTAGAAATATTCCGAACCCTTTCAATAGGTTTTGATTTGATTTGTGACATCTCTAAACTCTTTAAGTTATCCTTTCCGTATTTGAAGCTTCTAAAATTTTATTTAAAAGATATTCCCCTCCCAAAATTTCAGAACAAGTTACTACTCCACTAATTGTAACACCTAAAATACCGTGCATATTTAAACTTTGCCCAGTAAAATAAAGATTCTTGATTTTGGTTCGTGACGACACAAAAGATTTTAATGGACTATTAGCGTCTTTAACAAAGCCATACATCGATCCTTTATTACACCCAATATAATCACGGTACGATAAAGGGGTTGAAGCGTAAACTGCTTCTATACAATCTCGTATGTTTGGGAATTTTTTCTCTAACTCTTGAATAACTACCTCAGCCTTTTGCTGCTTAAACTCTTCATAGGTTTGCCCTCTCTCGTTTTTATCGGCGGCTGTATTAAAAGTATTTATCCAAGGTTCCATTTCTTCAAAACGCATATATGTCATAACCGTTAAATTATCCCCATACTCATCTTCGTCTTTCTTAATTCCCATGGAAGCCATATACACTTCGGGCCAACTTTCTTCGGTATACTTATGCGCATCCCAAATAGCGTTATAGTCTTTAAAATGATAGTAATTATGGTTTAAGTATTTAAAACTCTTGGGTTTCAATACTAAATAGAGGCTAAAAGCTGCAATTGTACTTTCAATATTCTCAATACGTTTGGTGTAAGATTTCCTAAAGTGATTTTCACCAATCATTTGCAAGGTCATCTTAGGGTCTACATTAGAAATAAATATATCGCCTTTTATTGTCTTCCCATTTGCAATTTCAACTGCTGAAACCTGTCCATCTTCTGTAACAAACTTTGTTACTTCGTGGCGTTTAAATGCCTTTCCTCCATTTTCACGAAGCCTAGCAAGTAGCGCCTTGGTTATTTGACTTCCACCATTTATACAACGATAGGAGCTTTCTATATAAGAGTTTACTGACAAAGCGTGCATATACAAAGGAGTACGCTCCCCCTCACCAGCATATAGCAAATTGCTCCCTCCTAATACTGCTTGTAATTTTTTATTATCTGTAATCGAATCTATAAAATCTTTAATTTTCACTTCAAAGAGTGAAGTGTTTTCATAATATGGTTTCCCAAGTTTAAGTCTGTAAAGCGGAAAGAAATCGCAAGTTTCCTTCATTTTATTGCAATAAGCATCTATTGCCTTTTCTTCTTCAGGAAATTCCTCGAGGAGCGTTTTTTTAAACCTTTCATAACCTTGCGCGTATTTGTATTCCGTTGGGTCATTGTCAAAAGTGATTCTATCAAAACCATCTTCGTCCATTTTCTTAAGTGTGATATCGTCAAGAATACCTAAATACTTAAAGTACCTATTTAGATTTTGTCCTTCTGAAAGTCCACCTATATAATGAACCCCTGTATCAAAAATGGTTTTATTTCGTGAGAAGGTTTGTAGATTACCGCCAAACTGTTGGTTCTTCTCGAGCACACATACACTATATCCCTCTTTGGCTAGTATAATTGCCGAAACCAGGCCTCCTAGACCGCTACCAATAATTACTACATCGTATTTCTCAGTCATTCTGCTGTGGTTCTCGATAGATTAAAAATACTAATATTCGTATTTTGATATACTCTTTGGTAGTCTAATGTAACAATATTTTCCTTCTCAACAAGGGATGCATCTTTCAGAAAGACAACGGTTTTTACAGAAATTTGCGGTAAAATGTCTATTACTTCAGCTAGGTATTTTTCTGAAGAAATTACTAGCATTTCCACATCTGCGTTCAATACAGCTGTGATAGATGATTTAAAATAAACCTTACCGTATTTATTAGTTATATAACTATTTTGAAGTATTGCTCTAATATCTGAATCTTCAATATAGCTGAAAATTTTTCTATCTGGCCCATCAAGATTCAAAAGAAAGTCGAGTTGTCCATTACCATCTGAAATATGTGCAATATTCCCACGCTTTTCGAGATACCTTAAGGTTTCGAAATACGGCGCAGCATTTTCTTTTAAATCCTTTTTTACAGCCTTATAAACTGAGTCTCCTTTATATCGGTATTCTTCTAAAACAATATTGTGAAAGTATTTTACACCTTCAATTTCGTTTCTAATTTTTAAAAACTCATCTCTAAAATACGCGCCTATTTGTTTTGCTTGTTGCCTATGACTTTCTCCATATGAAGGGTCTTCGGCCTTTATACGCGGTAAAATCTTTACAGTAATGCTACCGTCTATAATAATAAAGCTTCCCTTAGGGTTTACTTCGCTATTTCCGTGAATTAAAACCGGTAGAATATCCAAATTGAATTGATTTGCCAAATAAAAAGCTCCTTTGTGAAAACGCTTAATTTTATTGGAGTCGCTTCTAGTACCTTCTGGAAAAGCCATCAACGAATATCCTTCCTCAATCTTCTTTTTTAAGGGCTCTAAGCTATTTTCAATTCCACTTGATACAGGGTAGAAATCCGCTTTTTGTACTGCTTTCCCAAATATTGGAGAATTATAAACCCAATCGTTTACCAAGAAACAGATTTTTGGATTTAACATTCCCACCGCCAAAATATCAAGGAATGAAGTGTGGTTGGCTATAATTACGGCAGGTTTTGAAAAATCCTCACCCGATTCATTGATTATTGTTTTTTGTACAAAGGGATTAGTGTATAATACCGATTTAAAGAATTTCGATATAACTTTATGAAACCATCCCATCGATGTTTTCTTACTGATTGGTAAGATTGGCATTAAGGTTACACTGTAGATTGAAAGCAATATTCCTCCTAATCCGAAATAACTAAACGACAATATCGAATGCACAAACATCCTAGGAGTTATAGGGCGTTTTTTTGAACTGCCTATAAAAAGTTTAAACAATAACGGTTGCACTGTGAAGGCTGTAAACATTGCCGAAAATATCCCAATGATCGAGACTATAGATATTGAATACAATGCCGGATGTTTAGCAAAAATTAGAACTCCAACTCCAAGAATCGTGGTTAAAACCGACAGTATTATTGATGCTCTGTTGGTTACCATTACTTTTTCACCCGTGGCGAGTTCTTTTAACAAGCCTTTAGTCATAAAAATGCTGTAATCGATTCCCAATCCAAAAATGAAAGTAGAGATTATAATATTGAAAATATTGAATTGAATATTGAGCAATCCCATTATCCCTAAGGTTAGAAACCAAGTTAGGAAAATTGGGGTTGCAGTAACCAAAGTGAGAGAGAAACTTCGGAAGAATAAAAACAGTATTAATAAAACCGCTAGCAAGCAATACCCAATTAGGTTGTTGAAATCGTTTTTAAGATTCCCTAAGAAGGTTTCATTCATTTCCTGCCTATCAATAACATAGGTATTCGGGATTTTCTTGAACCTATCTTTAATATCAGAAACATCTACATCATCCAGCTTCACTAGTGTCGTAATGGTTGTAAATCCAGCTTCGGTAGTAATGTAATCTTCAAGAATAATCGATGGAATTTGCTGATAGTCTTCAGGTTTTAAAGTGTTGAAGTCTTTATTCAGAAAAGAGTAAAACTTACTAAAAGTTGAAGGTTTAAAACCAAGCTCTTCCCCACTTTCAATTAGACTATTTGCAGTGCTATCCTTTCGAGCTTCACTCCAAAACTGTTGCCATACAGCTATTTTATTTCTTTGGTCACGCTGTGAATGCACCAAAGCTCCAATAGAACTAAAACTGCTTATTTGTTCATCTTCTTTAAGTAACTCTAAAGTTGCGTGGATAGAATCGTTTAGCTGAAGCGTACTTTCCACCGATTTTCCATAGGTTGTTAAGTAGACTGATTTAGAGGAAATATCTGTCAACTCATCTAAATGCTGCATTGCCGTTTTTAACGCTTCAGGCTCATAATTTAATTTTGAAATATCTTTATCAAATTCAACCTTATTAAAAGTGAAAAAGCTTGTCGCTAAAACGGCTCCTAGACCAATTAACAACCATTTATTTCTATGGTAAGGGTAATCGGCGATTTTGTCTAACACATTAACTTGTTGCTTTTGCGAAAGTGGATTTTTGTAAACCAACGGAATAAATAAAAGCGCAAAAACCGAAGCACCCAAGACACTTACAGCAGCAAACATCCCCAAATCCTGTAAGGCTTGAGAATCTAAAAATAAGAGACATAAAAATGCCAAGGCAGTTGTTAAACTGCTCATCAATATTGGTTCTGCAACATCTTTATACAAACTTTCTACCGTTTCATTATTGCGAATATGAGTGAGTATATGAAGTGAATAATCCAATGTCACCCCGAGCAAAACTGAGCCAATCCCTAGTGAAATTGCAGAGATGTTGTCTCGAACTAAATGCAATAGTGCAACTGCTAAAAGTCCACCGAAAAGCGTCGGTACAAATAAAATTATGGGAACATATATCTTTCGGTAAAAGAATATAAAAACTAGAACCAATAACGAAAAAGCGATACCTACGGTAAACTGTATATCACGCTTTATTTGCTGGGCATTGGCAACTGCAATTAACGCAGCTCCAAAATATTCACTTTTTACTTTTCCTGAATATTTAAGATCTAGAGAATCTTGTAGCGCATATAGTTTTTCGGAAAACTTGCTGTTTTCGGAAGTTTCACTACTTGCATATTGTGGAGTGATAAATAGAAGAAGATTATTTTCATCCTTACTTACTAAAAACCCATCCTTCAATACAAATTCATCGGTGACTCCAAGCTGTCTGAGTTTTTTTAAGGCGATTAATGAAAGTCCTATAGGGTCTTTTAAAATAATATCTTTCGTTACTATTCCAGAAGGGGAAATAAGCGTTTTGTAATTCGCTGCTGTTATAGCCGAAACACTATCTTTCTCGAGCTTATTGGCAATGGTTTTGTAATCGTCCTTATCAAGAAATAAAGGCAAATTTTCATACACAAAATTCATGGTACGAAGTAAATCGTCATCGTTTACTTTCCCTCTAATGTTTTTGATGTATTGAGATGAGTGAGTTTGTAAGCTGTCGATAAATTCTGAAGCGTAATCGGTAAGTTCTTCAACGGTTACATCTTCATTTTTCTGAAGGGTAACAATAATTTTATCGGTAAAATTCACTGATTTTAATACCTTCTGAAGGTTTTTAGACTCTCCTTCTACAGGTATTAATTTAGAAATATCTTCTTCAAATTGAATTTTAGTAACAAGAAACACCAAACCTGAGAGCAACACTATAAAGATAATTGCACTCCGGGATTTATTATTTTGAAGAGATTGATATGCCTTAAAAAACCATTTACCCATTCTTAAAAATCTTTTTACGCTCAAACAACGTTAAGATTATGTATCCTGCAAGTCCGCAGAGAATTGCTGCAGAAATTGAAAGAGCCAAACTGCCAACAATATAAGATTTTAAATATTTCACTAGCTCTAAACTAGGATCTATTTCATTAAATGAAAGGACAAAGTTTTCACCTAAAAGCCAGCTCCCAAGTTTTAAACTGAAATAAAGAATAAACGGTATAAATGGAGGCAAGCTCACATTAGAAAAAGCAAAGGCAATCACCTTATTTAGCTTCAAAAGAATAGCCAAAAATATAACCGATATAGTATGAAAGCCCCAAATTGGAGACAAGCCTATAAATACTCCTAAAGCGATCGAAAAAGCTTTCTTTTCGGCAGAATCATCGCTTTGAAGTAAGTCTTCCATCAAGAACCTTTTAAGCCCTTTTTTTTTTAATTTCCTAAAGAGATTTCGTGGTTTAATATATAGAAAGGTAACAAGTACTAGCCAAGTGTTTAAGATACTTATTCGTGTAAAATCTTTAAACGGTCGAAAATGTGAAACCCTGTTTTTCAACTCATAGTGAATTTGAATTGGAATATTTTTCACTTCTATCCCACTCCAGGCAGATTTGACTATGGCTTCAATTTCAAATTCAAATTTATTGGTGTAAAAGTTTAAGTTTTTCATTGCGTAAAGCGGATATAATCTAAAGCCAGACTGAGTGTCTTTTAAGCGAATTCCCGTCTCTACCCAAAACCAAAAATTTGAAAATTTGTTTCCAAAACTACTTTTCTTAGGCACTCCCGTTTGCCCCATATTTCGTGCGCCGATAAGGAGTAATTTTTTGTTTTCCGACTTTTCTAAAGCTTCTGTAAAAACTGGAATATCCTCTGGAAAATGTTGCCCATCACTATCAATGGTAATGGCGTAATGGTAACCCAAACTTTCAGCGTGTTTAAAACCCTGTCGCAGTGCGTTTCCCTTTCCTTTATTTTGTGCAAGGTTAATTAACCTTAATTGCGGAAACTGTAGCAATATTTCTGGAGTCGAATCTGTGGATCCATCGTTCACCACAATTACATTTTCAGTGTAAACTAAAACACCTTCAATTACCCGTTGCAAAGTCTTTTGATTATTATAAGTAGGAATAATCACGCAACACTTCAAGGAATTGAGTTTTTCTGAATGTAATTTTTGGCTCATTATGAAGTTTTATTCTTAGTGTCCTCTGCGACTTGGCGGTGTATAAATACCACTGAGGAAAAGAGCACGCAACAAATATAAGTTATTGCAGTTGAAGTAATGGTTTTGCTTAGTTTAATTCAACCCTAACTTTTCAGTTTCATCAAAATTATTAGAGTTTAAAACAAAATCTTTTACAAGGATTTTTAAAGTCTTAGAGGATAGAGTTCCGTAATTTTTTAAAATAAAATCTTTATCTGCCTCAATATTTTTGTGATACCCTAAGAATTTTGGCGAATTTTCTTGAACTGATAAACGGATGTATCTAATTTCGGTATTCAGCGAATCTAACTCTACAGCAGATTCAAGTAAAGAAACGCCTTCTTTAAAAAAATCCTTTTTATCGCGTTTATTTTTTGAAAACTTGGCTTTCAACGTTAATATTGCTCCTTTGTAGGCATGCAATACAGGCTTGGTCGATGTGCTTATTTTTGCAAGCTCGCCATACAACTTTTCGGTTACCTCAGGGCTCTCAACTGCTTTTGAGTATTGCGAACGAATTTCTCCTAAAACTTGGGCGTTTCCTATGAAGGAAATGAAAAAGAATAATATAAATATGTTTTTCATAATTGTAAATTCTAAATCTAATAGGTTTAAAAACCTTCTTAGGCTTAGATAAATATTAAATAATCTTAAACGTAGCACTTAACTTTAGAGCTATAGTATCTTCAAAAGATGTAGTGTTTTTCACCTTTACCTCACCATTTTCTTCAGTAATATCTATAGCAAGCTGCAACTCAGAATTTTTTTCAGGATTGATAATTGCCATAAATTTTATATTCGAAGAAACCGCCAAAAACAATTCCTTTTCCACTGTTTTTTCAGTGAGCTCCTTTATAATCTGAATCATACAAACTCCTGGCATAACTGGATTTCCAGGAAAATGCCCTTTAAAAATATCGTGATTTTTGTCTAAGTGAACTTTTGCCATGATGCCTTTTTCGGTCTTCTCAATAGCAATTATTTTGTATAATCCTTCTATGAGCATATCATTTTTTTTTGAATTTTTCCAAGTCTATCGTTAACTTGAAATTATTGTGTTTAATGCTTATGATGTCTGCGATTTCTTTTTCAGTTGAAGTAAAATTAACCTCAACTTTTTCTTTTCTTTTCGTTGTATTTACAATTTTTTGAAGCTTTCCCGTTCCTTTTTCAAAAAAGTAATAATTGAATCGTTCCTCGGACTGTGCTTTAAAAACATTGTGTACTTCAGAACTAAAAGCTTTTAAAATATCAGATTTTTCAGTTATCAATAATTTGAAATCGTCTCTCAAAATATTAATTATAAATTTTTTATCTAAGTCTTCAACAACAAAATTCTTGGTAAACTTATCTCCGTCAAACTGAAAGTCTAATAATTTACTTCCAAATTCAGTTGTAAAAACTACTCTGTGATTTTTTGGCCCTGTTTTTTTTACAATTAATATTCCACCGAAATTTTTTTTGTAAACCTTGATTTTCGCTTTATAAACATAGTCTATTTCTGGATTAGAAAAATATAGATTTTCCACCTCTTTATTCAACTTGCCATTCTCATTCAAACCAATTGGTCGCAATCCTTCTGTAGTCTTTAAAGAGCAGGACGTTAAAGAGAAAACAAGGGATAGACTAATTACTAAAAACCGAATCATTAACCTTACTGTTTAAAACTCGATTGCTAAATATAATCCTTGTAAAGTCCTTTGATGGCTCAATCATTTTTACCTCGTGAACCTGTGCGTCATCTTTGTTAAAAAGCAATTCGAAAGACGCTATATAATTAGCTATTTTTTTGTCTTTAGGCACAAAAACCGCTTTGTAATGTTTTGATACTTTATAAAATGAAACCCTAAAATCGGCGTCGTTAAACATATTGCCTTTTACGCTATTCACGATTAACTCGTTTAATTTCTTAAAGAGATTGCTATTTCCAATATCGACTTTACTTTTAGTGCCTCCATCATTGATAAGCAGCTTATCTTCTTTAAAAATTACGCTGTATTGATAAGGATTTGTGTACTCCCATTTTACCAAATTTGGAGCTTTAAACACCATTTTTCCTGAAGTTTGCACATCATTGGCTAAAAAATCTAGGTGCTTGAATTGCACAAAATCAGCTTTAATTGAATTTGTGCTTTTTGCAGTAGCGATAACTTTTTGTTTGAAAGCAGAAATTTCAGAAGCACTCATCGCAACTTCTTGTGCTGCAATACTACCGCCGATTAAAACAAAAACTAGTAAAAAAAGATAATTACGCATAAGGTTCTATTTCTAGCAAACGATCCACCGAAACCGACTGCAGTTCGTGCGGAGTCAAAGTTAACAATAACTGTTCCAATACGGCAACGGATTTTGAACTGCTATCGTGAAGTAACACTATATCACCTTTTCTCAGGTTGGGAATAATCCGTTTTAAAATCTTTTCTTCTGGAAGGTTCGTAGTATCCAAACTGCGTTTACTCCAACCAATAGAGTGATGCCCAGTTTTTTTCAAAGCTTTTTTGATATTCAGATTTGTTACACCAAAAGGAGGACGAAATAATTTAATTTCCTTTCCTGTGATTTCTTTCAGAACGCAATCAGATTTTTTTAAATCGGCTATAATTTTTTCAGAAGAAAAAAATCCAAAAGTATTGGCGTGTGAAAATGAGTGATTTCCTATAGTATGTCCATCTGCTATTATTTCACGGACTAAGTCTGGGTGTTTTTCAGCATTTTTTCCTATTATGAAAAAAGTAGCTTTTGCGTTGTGTTTCTTTAAAAGCGAAAGAACTTTTGGTGTATAATCTGAATTAGGTCCATCGTCGAAAGTGATGGATATATAGTTTTTTGAAGTTTTATAATTGTGGTTTAATGACTCTAAATGATAATTCCATTTTATTTGAAAAGACCCAATAGCAGTAATTACTATCCAAATAATTACAAATAATATATAAAGCCAAACCGGTACATCACCAAAAAAACCTGTTAGCAGCAATCCAAAAAAGATTACTAAGGCTATGGCGTTTATGGTGTAGAATTTCAACATTTTTTCAGGAGTACAAGACTGTGGTTTTCACCGCGATATTGATTGTAACACAAAATAATGTTAGGTTCTGTTGCTTCAATATCGTTTAAATTAACCATTGCTGGAATTTGTTGTGTTTTAATAATTTTTGAAGCCAACCAAACCCCAAATGCCGACACTGTATTATTTTCACCAACTAGGTGTTTGTAGTAAACCTGTTTCGTATTTTTAAAGATGTTTTTTGATAGTTGATTGTAATATCCATCAAACTCTACATCACCATTATTACCGAGCACCACAACATCTAAGTCTTCTGGTTTTAAGTTATTTTCTTTTAAAACGCTCTTAATTGCTTCAGAAACCTTGTCTTTTTCAAGAGTATTGTATGTTTCAACAGCAAGTAATTCAGCGTAACTGCTTTCTTTCCTATCGTTAGAAACCACAAAAAAATTAGCACCTTCACTAAACACAGCTCCTTCAGTATTGGAATTTAAAACTTCTGAAATTGTTACTGCCTCAGGTTTAATGTGATTAATAACCCGATGAACATCGGTTGTATGCGCACCTAATTCTTCTACGCCACCTACTAATATATTGTTTGCCTCGTCATTTTCTAATTGCATTTTGGCATCTAGCAAAGCCGATTCAAACGAAATGGCAGCGTGAACATAAGTGAAATTATAGGCTTTACACTCCATTCCTAAAGCTATCTGTCCAGCAACTGTATTGTGAGTACTTTGTATAAAGGAAGTCGGGGTCAAGTATTGCTCGTTGTTATCAATAATAGCACTGACAAATTTTTCAGAATCGATCATACACCCCATGCCTGTTCCTGTAATTATAGCATCTACTGTTCCAATCCCTGCTTCTTTCATTGCAAGTTTGGAAGCCACCACTCCCATTTTAATTCCTTTTGCCATCCGTCTAGCAGCTGCAGGCGGTATGTGCTCTTTATAGTTTGGGTCGAAAGCAGAAATTACAGTTTCATTATATTCAATAATATCATCTAAAAAGGACGCATTCTCAAAGGTTTTTTGAGGTGAAATAGAAGCGATACTATTAATATATACCTTTTTCATTAAGCTTCTTTTGAATAGATAACAGTTGAACAATTACCGCCAAACCCTAATGAATTTGAAAGTACTGTATTTAAATCTTTTTTCTTTAATATGGTTTGTGGAATTAAATTAAATTCTTTCATCGGAGTTTTAAAATTCAGGTTGGGAAAAATTACATTTTCTTGTAATGCCATAACTGAATAAACAGCTTCAATCGCTCCAGCGGCTGCCAAAGTATGACCGGTATACGCTTTTGTTGAGCTAAATTCAGGCATTTCATCCTTAAAAACGCGAAGTATTGCCCTTCCTTCCGAAAGATCGTTATTTCCTGTTGCAGTTCCGTGAGCGTTTATGTAATCTATATCAGACGGATTTAAATTGGCAACTTTTAAAGCCTTTTTCATCGCTAGTGTTGCGCCATCACCATCATCAGAAGATGCTGTTTGATGAAATGCATCATTGGCATTTCCATACCCTTTTACGTAAGCGAGTATCTTTTTATTTTCAGCTTTAACTACTTTATCGCTTTCTAAAACTAGATAAGCTGCTGCTTCTCCAAGGTTTAGTCCTTTTCTATCTTCGTCGAAAGGAGTGTTGAAAGTATCGCTTAAAATCATCAAGGTTTTAAATCCGTTGATGGTAAATTTTGAAAGGCAATCGGCTCCGCCTACTATTACTCTATCTAATTTTCCAGATTTTATAAGTCTCGCTCCCAACATAATTGCATTGGCAGCAGAAGAACAAGCAGTACTTATGGTTGTTACAAAACTTTCTTCAATGCCTAATTGCTCTGCAATTTTTTGTGTAGAATCTCCTGCGTGATGACTTTCAATATATTTTTGAGGTTCTTTTTCGGTGAGATATTCGTAATAGTACTTTTCGGTCATGTCCATTCCGCCTACACTAGTACCCGAAACAATGCCTGTTTTGTATTTTTTAATATCGCTTATTCCTGCCTGAGCAATGGCTTCTTTAGCTGCAATAACACCTAGCATCGCAGTACGAGAGTAATTGTTTTCAGGTGGAAGACCTAGTTGAGCTATTAATTCATCGTTTGTGAATTTAATTTCGCCAACCATAATTTCTTCGCGTTGTATGGTTTTAATATTATCAACACGAGTAATTCCTTTTTTTTGATTTATAAGCGCATCAAAGTTTTCAGCTACATTGTTTCCAATGGCCGAAATAATCCCCATTCCGGTTATCGCTACGCCTTTACTCATTTAAACAAGAGACTTTATAAAATTTTCAATAAGGTTTTAACTACCCTCAGTCTACAAAATTCAATAATTACTTAGTGCGGTTTGCATCTATATAATCTGCCATTACTTGTACAGATTCAAATATTTTACGGCCCTCTTTCGGATCACTCAAACGGATACCGTAATCTTTGTCCAACATTACGATAAGCTCCAAAGCATCAATAGAATCTAAGCCAAGACCATCGCCAAATAGTGCGTCATCGTCAGCAATTTCTTCAACTGAAACATCTTCAAGGTTTAATTGCTCAATTATTTTTGCCTTTAATTCTTCTTTTAATTCGCTCATAATAAATTATATAATCTGTTTATTTCTTCAGTGTTATGTACTATTTCGCCTTTGCTTTCAACTAAATATAAAAAAGCTTCATAGCTATTTTCATCAAAATCTACCCAACCACATAATACCTTTTCTGCTTTGTTATTTTGCAATAAATTATTGGCATACAGATATAAATGCTCGGCATTGAAGCGGTCAAAGATAAAAAAACTATTCTCAGAATAAAGCTTGTGTTTTATACTTATCTCACCAAGGCAAATGTTTGGTAAGGTATAAACAAAAACTGCCGGACTAGGGAAATATTCCTCTTGGTTTTCAATTGATTTTTGGTGTTTTCTATCTGTATCTAAACTCGATGCTTTATTTGAAAGTATAAGGGCAATATTGTTTTCCTCTTCACTTAAGCTTTCATGCATCAACAAGGTATCAGCCGCTAGAAATGCCAGCTTACTGAGGTTATCCATCTTGAAAAACTTAGAATAACTTGTCTTCAAGTGTTTGTACGCACTTTTTATAAAGTTTGGAAAATCAGCATCATCTCCTTTAAAAACCACATTTCCGTTTACTGAGACAGTTTGCCTTTTAATATGTGAGTAACTTTTTATGTGAAGTTTATTCGTCAATTTTATAATTCTTTAGAATCTCAACTTTGTATAGATGTTCAAATACGCTACTTTATTGTGATTTCTTTTTACAAACTAGCATAGTGTGATACTCCCCGATTTTGCAATCTTCGTGTAGTTGCAAGCCAGCATCTTCTATCAATTTAATAAATACACTCGCAGGGTACATTTTACTATTTCCATTTGCAAGCACTGTAAAATAAAGTGAAGTTGCTTCTAATATAAACTGCGAAGCCTTAAATGCTTGTCTATCTGTAAAGGTTTCAACAATAATCAACTCGGCATTATCATCCATCGAGTCTGCGCAAGTTTTCAAGATTTTTAAAATTTCATCTTCTGAAAAACAATCTAAAAACTGACACATCCAAATAAGATCTGCGTCTGTTGGTATCTGTGGATTTTCTGAAAGCCAATCTATTGGGTGACCTGTAATGCTGTCTTTAAAGCCTCGTTTTTCGGCATTGGCTAAAGCTATTTTTAATTGTCCAGGTAAATCAACAATAGTAATGTTTACCTCTTTATTAAATTCGGCACACTTAATTGAAAACTTTCCGGTATTCCCACCAATATCAAATAAGGTTTTTATGTCCTTTTGAAAAATCTTCTGAAGCGCTTCATCAAAAATGTTATCGGAATAATGATGATCGAAATCGAACCAAGCTTTTTGTTCCTCTGGTTGTAATTTTGAAAGCCCTTCGTATATAGTTGGCCATTCGCCTAATTCTTTAAGCCCTTCAGGTTTTCCAGTTTTTATAGCATCGTCTAAATGGAACAGCCCTTTATAGCAAACTTCATTAGTAAAATTGAGGTTTACGCTTGTTGTTGTGTCGTAATTTAAAAAATAACCAACCTTAGACAACTCATACTTTCCTGCTTCACACTTATTAACGATATTTGATGTTTCTGCGATTTCAAGAAGCACCCCCACACCATATGAACTTAGTGAAAGTTTTTCAGAAATTTCTTCGGCTGTAGGTCCTCCACCTTTTCTATTTTCAAAGATATAATCTAGGATCCCTAATTTCCGAAGCGAAACTGAAGCCTGAAAAACAAATGGCGCAAAGGCTATGCGATGCGCTTCTTCCAAAGCTTCAAATGCGTTAATATTCTTTTTATTTGCTTGCATTATGGTTGGTTAATTGGTTGTTTTTTGAAAAACTATTGCTGTATTACAACCTCCAAAACCTGATGCAGTTTTTAGGAAAACATTCAAGGTTTTCGGTGTATTGGACGTTATTATGTTTATATTTTGTGAAACCCCAAGTTCGGTAAATCCTTTGGAAGAAAAAAGTAAATTTTTCTTTACGGAATGCATCCCCACGATAGTTTCTAATAATCCAGAAGCACCCAAAGTGTGTCCGAAATATCCTTTTAAGCTATTTAAAGGTACGTTTTCTAATTGTAATCTATTAAATGCAATTGCTTCCATTTCATCGTTAAATGCAGTAGCAGTTCCGTGTGCAGACACGTAATCAACATCTGATGCCTTTATACTAGCCTCTTTCATTGCTGCCTTAACACTTCTATATAAACCTTCACCCGTTCGTGATGGGCCCGAAATATGATTAGCATCATTGCAAGTAGCGTCGCCTAAGATTTCAACCGCTTCACTATTTAAGTGAATTTTTGAAGAGGTAACCAAAATACTTGCTGCCACTTCGCCTAGGTTAATTCCTATTCTATTTTTATCGTAAGGCTTACAAGGTTCTGATGAAAGGGCTTGAAAAGAATTAAATCCAGATAATATAAATTTAGTAACTAAATCTCCACTTGTAATAAAAACGTGGTCGTATCTATTTTCAGCAATAAAACGCTTTGCTACCGAAATTGCTAAAACCCCCGAAACACAAGCATTAGAAACGACTATTGCCTCACTTTTAAACCCAAAGAAATCCTTTAGGGTTTTTCCTAACTCACTTAAATACGAGCGACTTTCGTGAAAACTACTTTCTTGTTCAAGAACGTCAATATTTCCTTTAGTTGTCGAAATTATTAGCCCAACCCGCTCATTTAAAGTTATCGAAGATGCATCTAAAACTTTTTTTAACGACAGAATTAACATCTGTTCAAGCTTAGTATATTTTGAAGCGTCTGATATTTTGTTGAATTCTTCTCTTACTACCTCGGTAGAAAGTAAGGAAGCGCAAAACGGTTGAGGTAAGAGAGAATTGTTGTCATATCTATCTAATCCTGAAACGTCATTAGACATTTTTTCAATAACAGTTTCAGAATCAAATCCAAGACTTGAAAAAATATTATTATATGAAAGATATGTTTTAGCCATTTTTAAACTCCCATTTTCTCTCTCCACTTAGCAAAAAACTCAGGCATTGTAAGAGAGAGCTTTCCGTCTTCATTTAAAAAAACCTGAATAGTTTCCCCTACACATACTTCTTTCCCTTCAGGGTTATAGATTTTGTATTTAAAAATCATTTTTGCTGCACGCGAGGGTACAAATGTGGTTTTGATAGTTGCTACATCTCCATATCGCAATGGTAATTTATGCTCACAAGTAGATTTAACAATTGGTGAGGTGTATCCATTGGCCTTTTGCTCTAAATACGAAATACCGTGTTCGCGCCCAAAGGCTTCTCTACCGTCTTCAAAGTATTGTATATAATTCCCGTGCCAAACAATCCCTAATGGATCGGTTTCGGTGAAACGCACTCGTATTTCAGAAGTGAAACTTATTTCATTATTTTTATCAGACGGCATTTTTACTACGATTATAAATTATTGCTATTAAAATTGTTAGCAGGAAAAACAGCAATAATAATGAAATTTCAGGAAGGATTTTAACAAAACTCACATTTCTTAAAAATACATCATAAAATGCTTCCAAGCCCCAATTCATAGGAGATATTTTTGAAATCAACTGCATAAATTTTGGCATCACAAATACTGGAACCCAAACCCCACCGAGTGCGGCTAAAATTACGACCGTTGTTGCTCCAAACGGCGCTGCTTGCTCTTGGGTTTTTGCTATCGTTCCCAAAAGCAACCCTAAACCAATAGCAGCCAATCCTGAAAATATAGCTACAACATATAGCAAAAACAGTTTACCTGTTACATCCACCACAGGAAGTCCGATGGCTGGAAAAATATATATTCCCACCAACAACATTAATGTAAATTGAATAAGGCAAACCCCTAAATACACTATCGTTTTTCCTCCTAAAACTGTGGCATAATTTACAGGTTGAGTTCGTAATCGAACAAAGGTTCCTTGATTTTTTTCTTTTACTAAATTTATTGATAGCGGAACAATAATGAAAAAGATTGCAAACAACGTCCAAGCTGGGACATTGTGTTGTGCCGAGTTTGGAACAATTTCTTCATTGTTCTTAGTTGGTAAAATTTCCTTGAAAGCAATAAAATTTTCTGTATCAAATATCGATTCGTCTTCGTCTTCCCCCAATTCCGATTGAAATGCTTTGTAAATACTTTGGGTTTCAATTTTTGAAATCATTTTATCGATTCCATTTTTAACTGAAGACTTAAAACTCACTTGTGTAGCTGGATCAAAGTAAAGTCGGACTTCCTTAACTGGAATAGTTTCTTTTTTAACAAGCAAACTATCTTCCTCCAATCCAAATTTGGATAATATTCCTTCAACATTTTGATTTACCTTCTTCTGAAGAGACGTAGAGAGACTTTCAGGAATTACGATAGCTAGCTGATATTTTCCTGCGAAAACAGCTTCTTTCGCTTCTTCTTCACTGTCTTTTTGAAGAATTTGAAAGGAATTAGATTCGGAAAGGTTATCTATAATATTCTTAGAAACTTCCCCTTTATCATTATCCACTAATAGCACAGGAATTGTAATGTCGCTTATGGTTTTAAACGTACTATCCTGAACCAAGGTAATAACTATAAGCAATAACATTGGCATTACGAAAAGGATTGCTATTCCGCCTAAATCGCGTAAAAGCAGTAGCAATTCTTTGTATGTTGAAGCCCAAAGTTTATGCATAATCTCGAAGTGCATTACCCGTTCTTGCCAAAAACACATCCTCGAGGTTGTTGGCAGCGACATGATTGTTTATTAATTCAGAAGGGACTCCTTCAACAATAATTTCTCCATTGTCGATTATAGCAACGCGCGTACAAAAAATCTCAGCTTCGTTTAGATGATGTGAGGTGTAAACAATAGTTGTTCCCTGCTTGTTTAAATATTTTAAATGGTCTATAATTACGTTTTTCGACTGTACATCTACTCCAACTGTTGGTTCATCTAGAAACAACACTTTTGGTTGATGAAGAATTCCCGCAATTAAGTTTACACGGCGTTTCATTCCTCCAGAAAAAGTTGCCGTTTTCTTATTGGCAAATTTTGAAAGCCCCATAATCTCCAAATGATGCTGGATAGATTTTTTTAAGGCTCCTCCGTTTATACCGTACATACTCCCAAAATACTCCAAGTTCTCATATGCAGTAAGTGTTGGGTATAGTGCGTATTCCTGAGGCACAATTCCTATTAATTGTTTTAGCTCATTTTTATGCTCTTTAAAATTTAAATCATCAATAGTAAACGTACCTGAAGTTGGTTTTAACAGTGAAGTTAGCATCGAAATAAGCGTGGTTTTACCTGCTCCGTTTGGACCGAGTAAACCGTAAATTTCACCCTTCTCAACTTTCAAATCAAGGTCTTTAACCGAAAATACTTCGGCACCTTTGTATTTTTTTGAAAGTTGATTAATTTGTATCATAAACTGAATTAAATACCAATGAGGGATTTTAAAACTTAATTAAATTGCCTTTTTTAATTTTTTGAAAAACACTTTTTCTAAGTCAGCTATATGGTCTAACTGATTGGCTACTTGGTTATAATTTTCGGATTGTCCTGCATCATTTCGCGATCTATTTTTATAAATTCTTGACGCTTCAACGGCAAAGTCACGCCATAAATCTCCAATTTCAGTCATTTCTTTTGCAAGTTCTATCAGTTTTTCATTTCCTATTAACTTACCAGATTCCTGAAGAAATGCAGCATAAATATATCGGAATCCACCGCCACCAGTTCCTATTTCTTCCTGCATTCGCACTACCTGTCCTAAATAATGATTCGCAGTTTTAATTCCTTTCTTCTTAGGCCATTTACGAATTAAATTTGCAATAGTTTTAATTCCCTTCACTCCTACAATTGGAATGGGCGCAAGCATAGTCTTACAAGTATCTTTAATACCTGAAACAATTGCTTTTTCAAGTTCTAGTTTTTCAGGAAAAGAAATAGGGTAATACATATGCCCTTTAGGTGCAAAAGCCCCTTTTGCAAATCGCACTTTTTCCAATTCTTTTTCAGAAAGTGAAGTAACTTCTTCCATTACGGGATCGCTAATTAAATAACGGCCATCTTGCTTTCCATACACCACCATATTGTGAGCGTTGAAATGGAAACGATATTCATCAGGAAAATATAAAAGGTTATAAACACCCACTTGTAAACCAACAGGATTGTTGCGCTCCAAATTTTCATCTAATTTGCTTTGCGCTTCTTTTGGATTACTGAACTTTTCACGCTTCATTTTTATACCAGTACGCTTGGCAAATTTTTTAAAGATATGACCAGGCATAGCGCGATATGTAATTACAGGGGCATGATTTACTTTTAGAAATGGTATATAACAGAATAGCAATCCACTGCCAATACCAAAAACCATAGGCTCGCTAACGCTAAAGCCGTTGTGTTTCATCAAGTTTGAAACTACCCCGTTCTCACAATGAGCAGTTTGATGGTGGGTAAAATTTATTATGGTTTCTTCTTTCAATATTAATGTTTTTAACCACAAATCTAAATAAGAAACAACTATCGTATTTATAGAGTTGCGGCAATTTGTATTCGATTAAAATTTAGGTTTTAACTGGATGAATTACGAAGTTTTAAAAGTGCTCATTAAAGGAATTAATTGTTTTCTATGTTGAGAATTATCACTTTATAGTTTTTAATTCATCGACTGAAATTTCGAAAACCTCAGCGTACTTCTGCAAAGTATTCATTTTTAATTTTTTAAAAACCGAAGGCTTAAAATGTCTTTTTACCCTCCATTGCCATAATCCAACATAGCTCGCTAAAATCCCAACATCCATTTTATGGAGTTCCATATGATATTCTATCGGGCTGGTTTTTCCTTCTAAAACACGCTTTTTCGCATCTTCAATTCTATCGTTTATTTCATCAATAGCATTGTTTAATGCCACTGTTTTAGGTTCCCAACCAGTGCTATTTGCTGTGGTATATTCACCATTTTCGTCAATCGCATAACAGAGTTCGCGAAAATTTGCAGATTCTAAATTACTCTTATCTTGTGGTACTTCTTCCTTTTTCATTATCAGACCTCGTGTATTAAAAAATTCATAGTAGAAGATACAATTAATTTTTCATCGATATAGGTTTCTGTGTCTAAACTACACATTGTCATTTCGCCTGTGTCAAACCGTGAAAGGAGTTTTGCCTTTGTTATAATAGTTTCACCTACTTTTGGCAACTGAAGTATCTCCACTTTTTTTACAGCACTTATATAACCAACTAACTTGTTGCCCGTTCCTTTTAGGTCGTCTTTTTCAAAAAATGTTTGTCCAACAACCCCAGAAGCTGCCTGTGCAGCATTTTCTATTAGTCCAGTTTCCGATAGAGTTCCGTTTTTTATAAAAACACCATCTTCAGCTATATAAAATTTCGTTGCCACAGAATCATCGTCTATCTCCACAACGGAGTCTACCATTAACATCGGCTTACGATGTGGTAGAAAATTTGAAATATCAATATCCGAAATACCGGTATCTTTCATTAGTTAGCTAGTACAGTTTTCATCTCACTGGATGCAATTACTTTTCCATCGCATTCAGTTTCAACATTAACAAGTGTAACTCCCATAATATCGTGGAGAATTTTAACAGTTGTTTTCAATTCTGCTCCCACTTCTGGAAGTTTAAAAATCTCAGCTTTTTTTATGGCTCCAATATAACCTATTGGCGCTTCTTCATCTTTTAAATGATATTGATAACCCGTATAAAGCGCTACCGATTGAGCCATATGCTCTATTAAACCTGGCGCCGTAAACTTTTTATTTTGAGTGAAAATATTTTCTTCGGAAATGGAAAAGCCAGCTACCACTTTATTTTCTTCAAAGTGAAGTAGTTTGTCTACCATTACAAACGGCGCTTTCTGTGGAATCAATTTTCCAATGAAATTTTTATCCGTTATTTCTTCCGTGAAATTAATCATTTATACTACAGTTAGGTATGCGTAAGAATAGGCAAAACGCGCACTTTCAGGAACCTGAAGAAATATTCTATCTCCTTTTTTAAGTTTTCCAGAATTAATTAATTCCTCCAACATAAGATATATTGAACCCGCACCTACATTCCCTACCTTTTGTAGATTTAAAAACCATTTTTCCCAAGGCATATGGAGCCCTTGATTTTCAATTTCTTTATACAAGTTTTCTTTAAAATAATATGAAGAAATATGCGGTAGGTAATAGTCGATATCATCTTCTGTAATATTGTGCTTTTCCATAGCCAACTTCATGCTTGCCACACCCTTTTGTAGGATATTTTCACCAAGTAATTTTACATCTTGCTTCATAGCAAAAAGTGACCTTTTACCCCATTCGTCTGCAGGATATTCACTCCACGGCTTTAGATGTCCGTTTTCTAACTTATCCCCACCAGCATACATACATGTTTCAAGCTCGAAGGCATAGCTATAGCCCTCCATCCATTCAATTTTTAAAGGTGTTTTTCCATTTGGTTCACTTTCTAAAAGCACAGCTCCAGCACCGTCAGAAAGCATCCAACGCAAAAATTCTTTGTTGAAAGCTAGAATAGGTTGCTCTTCTATTGATTCTAAATGCGCCACTTCATCTTCAAAAATATCAGATTTCATCCAAGAAGAAGTTCTCTCGGAACCTGTACAAACTGCATTTTTTACTTGATCAGACTTCACGGCCATATAGCCATACTTTAAGGCATTCATTCCCGCGCAACAAGCACCCGAAGGAGAGTTTACCTCAAGGTTTCCATTCTTTAAAAATCCGTGTACCATAGCTGCATGGCCAGGCAGAATTTGATCTGGACTTGAAGTACCGCAGGATAGGAGTTCGATATCGTTTTTGCTAAAAGTATCGTCGCATAAAGCCTCGACGGCTTCTGCTACTAACTGTGCATTGTTATGAGTTACATTTCCATCTTTATCGATGGCGTAATAACGGGTTTTAATTTGGTTGTTTCTAAGAATAATTCGGCGTGCTTTTGAGGTCTTGCCGTTAATAAAACCAAGTTTCTCCTCCATTTCCTCGTTTTCAACGGGGTCGTTAGGTAAAAACTTTGCAATTCTAGTAATGTAAACGTTCTTCATTAATCCTTCTTTAATTCAATTGATGAATAATAAGCTATATCTTTTTGTATTTTACGGTACATAGGGAGATAGGTAAGTAAAAATACAATAAATACTATTGGAGCTATAAGCCATATTGCAAATAACAAATAATATTTAAAATAAACGAGCCATTTCTTTCTTTCTTCGCCTTCTTTCTTAATTAATAGATTAGCCCATTTTTTAAAAACCATGTTTCCTCTAATGTCTGTAGCAATTAATGATGCTTCAACCTTTACCGATCCTATACTCAATAGATTATTTTGTAAATCTAAATAGTCATTTTTTAACAAAGCTGCTTTAATTGGGCCTCCAAATCGTGATGAAGCTTGAATATCACTATCAGAAACTCCTGGCTTCGGGAAGATACCAAACATTCTTGTTTTTTTACCGCCCATTAACCAATGTACGATTGTTATTACACTTATGTGATTTAGGTTTTTATCTACCAAAGCTATGTTCCCAACTAGTTTAGCCCTATTTGCTTGTAATAACATCTTAACTTTTTCCTGAGCCATAATCCACATATTTCTACTTGCGGAAACTGTAACTACAGGAGTGTCGTTAAGCAATACTTTAGCTTCTTCCGATTTTAAAAATGAATTTATAGGAATTGACGGTGTTAAATACCAAGTGGTATATCCTAATATTACTAAGTCGTATTTCTTTTGAAGCACATTAGGCGGTACTGCCTCTAAAGGTGTTGGAATTTGAAGAAAAGTTTCAGGAAAAGCACCATAAAATTCTTCTTGAGTCCAAGGGAAGGGAAATTTTTTCTTCGGAACTATTTCGTGATAAGAAATATTTACTTCTTCACCAGAAAGCTTTGTTGCAATATTATTTAAGATATTAGTTAACTGTCCAGTTTGGGAGTAATACACTATTAATACTTCTTTCATAAGCTGTCTATTTACACCTACAAGGCCTTGGATACTTTGAAGGATACGAAGGGATAATGACTGTACAAAAAAACTTTTCTTACTATAAAAGGTCGTGCAAGTCTTTTAGTAAGTTGCCAAGAAAAATAAAAACTAGTCATCTGTTTCCCAAAAATCAAAATAATTAAACCACTGCAAAGGATACATACCCAACATCCACTCTACACTTTCTGTATATTTTTTTAATAGCCCTTGTGCATCTCGGCTTTTCACTTCCGCTTTTCGAGCGTATAAATGGTAATGCTTGTTTGTTTCTTTCATAACATAAACAAACAAAACCGGCACTTTTAGTCTGCTAGCTAAAAGAAATGGTCCTGCTGGAAAATTAGCTTCTTTCCCCAACAACGGTTCGGACAACACCTTTTGATCTTTCATATATCTGTCACCAGTGAAGCAAACTAATTCTCCATTACTCAATGCGTTATTAATTTCAAATATATGTGACATATCATCCTTCACCAAAATAAATTTAATCTTAGAACGCACAGTAACTTTCTCCATATACTCCTTGATATTTCGATGTTCGGCATCTGTAGTTACAAGACTAATTTGAGATCTAGTATCAATTTCTTCAAAAAAGAATTCAGCAATTTCAAAATTCCCAACGTGAGCACTAATAAGTATTCCTCCTTGTTGCTTGTCAAGCAAGTCGGTTATATTTTCGACACCATCACATTCATGAGTGAATTTATTTTTTAAGCCTGAAGAGATTGCGGCTTTATCGATTATAGTTTTTCCGAAAACGTAATAACTTTTATAAATGCTTACCAAGCTTTTGAAGCTGGAATACTCAAGCCTTCTTCGAAAATAGTAATATATAGATTGAGTGCTTTTTCCTGCGAAGAAAACATAATAAAGCGCAACAAAATACAGCAAACCATAAGCTGCTTCAACACCAAGTTTTCTTATAAAAAAAATGAATATTTTATACCCTAAAACGGTGCCTTTGCTTTTACCTTCCCACTCGCCCGCCATATTAAGATAGGGTGTTTTATCCGATTTTTGTTTCGATTAAATCGTAAAAATCTTGAAGAGTTAGAATGTTTTGAAAATCTTCACCAGTTAATTTAACTCCAAAGTTAGCTTCAATAGCAACCACCAAATCCACGAAATCTAAGCTATCCAACTCAAGCGTTTCCTTTAGGTTTGCATTTGGTTCTATATCATCTTTATCCACCTCAAATTCATCTACCAAAAAGTAGTTGATCTTTTCTACTATAACTTCTTTGTTCATTTCTAAAGTTTGCATTTTTTAATAATTAATGCGGAATTGGTACCACCAAAGCCAAATGAATTCGACAAAAATACATCAATTTTTTTGTTTAACGTTTTGTTAACAAGGTTTAATTTTGAAGCAGCCTCGTCTACGCTTTCTAAATTGATGTTCGGTGCAACAAAAGAATGCTCCATCATTAGCATAGAATATATTATTTCGCTAGCTCCCGCCATCCAACATTCGTGCCCAGTCATTGATTTTGTAGAACTAACGCAAGGGCCATTTTCGCCAAAAACATCGGTGATTGCAAGGGCTTCATTGGCGTCTCCTACAGGGGTTGATGTGGCATGTGCATTTACATAATCTACTTCTGATGCTTTAATATTTGCCTGCAGTAAGGCCATTTTCATTGCTCGCGAAGGGCCATCGACGTTAGGAGTAGAAATATGATCTCCATTAGATGAAAATCCGTACCCAATAATTTCACCTAAAATTGGTGCGCCACGCTTTACAGCACTTTCGTAACTTTCTATTACTAAAGAAGCAGCTCCACCACTAGGTACCAAGCCATCGCGGTCTTTGTCGAAAGGACGACTAGCTTTAGTTGGATCTAATTGAGTAGAAAAAACTCCTAAGCCATCAAAACTACCCATAGCAAATTCGTTTATTTCTTGAGCTCCTCCTGAAATTATGCAGTCTTGTAATCCGTTTTTAATTAAAAAATATGCCATCCCAACAGAATGCGACCCACTTGCACAAGCTGCACTAATTGTAAAATTAATCCCTCTCAACTTAAAAATAGTAGCGAGATTCATAGTTACGGATGAGTTCATTGCTTTAAAAATAGCACCTGAACCTACAAGAGTAGTATCTTTCTTTTCTCGAATTTTATCTACCGATTCAATTACTGATTTTGCAGTACTATCATTTCCGTAGAGAATTCCTACTTCATTTTTTTCTAGAAATTGCTCGTCTATTTTTGCATTCTTTAGGGCTTCCAAAGTAGCAGCGTACGCATACGCTCCTTCTTCACCCAAACTAACACGTTCGCGACGAGAAAGTTGTTTTTTTAAATCTGGCTCTTCTACCCATCCTGTCAAACAAGAACGGTAACCAAAATCTTTGCGCTTTCCATCGCAGATAATGCCAGATTTTCCGTTGAATAACGACTCTTTTACTTCTTCTAGGTTCTTCCCTATACAGGAATAAATACCCATACCGGTTATAACTACTCTTCTCACTTTTCGTTCAATTTAGGAATAAATACCTCCATTAATATTAATAACTTCCCCGGTAATATATGAAGCTTTATTGGATGCTAAAAAACTTACTAAATGTGCTACTTCTTCTGCTTCACCAAAACGATTGGCTGGAACCATTTTTTTAAGTTCTTTCTGGTCAAGCTCAGCAGTCATATCACTATTTATAAATCCTGGTGCTACAGCATTTACAGTAATATTGCGTTTAGCAACTTCTTGTGCTAGGGCTTTTGTTGCACCAATAACCGCCCCTTTTGCAGCAGAATAATTTACTTGGCCCGGTGTCCCCTTTAGTCCAGAAACTGAAACCATATTTATTACTCTCCCATATTTATTAACCAACAGTTTCTGAATAAGAGCATTAGTAACATTGTAAAAACCATTTAAACTAGTATTAATTACACTATTCCAATCGTCTTGGTTCATCCACATAAACAAGCCGTCTTTAGTAATACCTGCATTGTTTACAATTACCTCAACAACAGCATCTTTGTTTTTTGAATGCCATGTATCAAGTGCTTTATTTACCGCTTCGGCATCGGTTACGTCGAACTGCATAATTTCACCTTTTCCTCCTAGGTCTTCAACTTCGTTCAGGGTTTGTTGAGCTGCTTCTTTGTTCCCGTTATAGTTTATTAAAAGGCCATAGTCTAAATCTTTTGCTAATTGTATGCAAATGGCACGACCTATACCACGTGACCCTCCAGTTATTAATGCGTATTTCGGTTTGTTTTTTTTCTCTTTCATATAAATTTATAACACGGAGTGACCCCTCCGCCTTCGGCACCTCCCCTTAAAAAAAAAGGGGAGAAACTTTTTGTAATTTATTTCAATCTAAGTCTTTTACTAAAAGATTACAACTAATAATTAGCTAGTAAAAACATTTAAATTATGCTATGTAATCGGCCCCACATATTCCTTAAAACAATAGAAAGGAACCTTTTAATTTATTTAAATCTAAGTCTTTTACTAAAAGATTACAATTAATAATTAGGTAATAAAAACATTGTTTATTCCTTGTAATCATCCCCAACTATTTCTTGAAAAAATAGGTGATACATTTTACAATATTAAAACTTAGACTTTTATTTTCAATTATTCTTAGCAGAGGTTCTATTTAGAAACATCTACAAAGTTTTCTGCGTTTTGAAACCATTTGCCAACTACTTGGCCGTTCTTATTTATAAACCCCCAGTTTTTCTTATACTTTACACGAGCAAGTCCGTTTTGAAAACCTTTTTCAGCACCTTTTTGTAAAAAGCCAAACATTCCCATTGAGATATCATATTCCATAGGAATTACTAGATTTCCTGTTTTGTCTATAAAGCCCCAAAGTTTTTTCTCTTTCACGGGTGCTAAACCATCGTCTGAAAATATTTCGGCGTCTCTGTATTTTATATCTATTACTTTTTCACCTTTTTCATTAATGTATCCCCATTCCTTACCTATATTAACGGGAGCAAGACCTGCATTAAACGCACGAACTTTATCGTAAGTTGGCTGTATAACCCATTCTCCCTTAGCGTTTACAAATCCCATTTTACCTCCGCTTCGAGCATAAGTTAAAGAGGAATCATTTGTGAAATCCCACATTTTTTCAACGCCATTAATCGGTGTAAAAGTTCCGTTGTTGACCACCCCAAAGCTATCGCCTTTTTTAGCCCAAATTCCGTTTTTGCTATAATTTCCTATCTCATCGTACTCGGCAGCTACAAACACCTTTCCTTTTTTACTTATCAACCCCCATTTTTCTCCTTCTTTGAACTTTGCATAGCCATCGTGAAAACTTTTAATTTCATCGTATTTTGTTTCAACAATCGCTTTCCCATTGGTGTCTATCAAACCTACTTTATCACCACTTCTAATAATCGCCACGCCCTGATCGAAATCGTAATACTTATCGGTGGCAGGTGTGTTGAGAGTTTCGCCTTTAGTGTTTATATACTTCCATTCTTTACCTTCTTCAACTAAAAAGTATCCAGAATTAAAAGGCTTTATACGATCGTAAGTAGGTTGAATCACCCATTCCCCTGAGGCGTTAATAACGCCCCATTTTTTATCTTCCATTACTGCAGCATACTTGCCCGAAAAGCTACCCGCTTTATCATACTGTGGTTGAATTACAAATTCACCAGATTTATTTATATATCCGAATTTTTTACCATCCCGCACCAAAGCAAGTTCCTGTGTATTTGCTGTATTGATACCAATAAAAAATAAGCTCAGAATTAAAATTATTGATTTCATAATAATATTATTTTAAGTTAGTTAAAGTTAAAATAAACAATTTTGAGGAGACTGAATAATTTTATTTGGAAGTATCCATCAAGTACTCTTTCACCTTATTTACATAAGGATACATTACCACATCCTCTTTAAATACAGGTACTATCGAACGAATTTGCTGATACATTTTTTTGGTTTCAGAAGACACCTGATCCTGCACCTCTAAATATTCGATAGCTTGAATAATGGTAATTAGCTCTATTGCAACCACTTCAAATGCATTTTCTATCACTTTTTTAGTGATAAGCGCAGCATTTGTACCCATACTTACAATATCTTGATTGTCGTTGTTATTTGGAATGCTATGGACATACATCGGATTGCTAAGCATTTGACTTTCTGCTGTTGTTGAAGTTGCAGTAAACTGAACTCCTTGCATTCCGAAGTTTAAACCCAATTTCCCCATATTAACAAATGGAGGAAGAATATCATTAAGTTTGGAATTCAATAAATAGTTAAGTTGACGTTCCGAAAGCATCGTCATTTTAGCCACAACAATTTTCAGTTTATCCATTTCTAATGAAATATAATCGCCGTGGAAATTTCCGCCGTGATATACATTTCTATTTTCAACATCTACAATAGGATTGTCGTTTGCAGAGTTTACTTCTTCAATCAAAATACTTTCAACTGAATCAAGCGTATCTAAAACTGGACCCAATATCTGCGGAACACATCGCAAAGAATAATACTCTTGTACTTTTTCAATAAAAACATCTTCTTTTTTAGTTCCGTTATAAAGATGGTGTTCACGTTTTCTTGTAAGCGCACTATCCTTTAAATGTGTGCGCATCATCTCGGCAACTTTACGTTGGCCGTTATGTTTTTTTGTTTGATTTAACTCGAAAGAAAGATGATCGTCGTAAGCTTTTACAATTTCATTGATGGCAGAAGACGCTTTAATCATCCAATCCATAATAGTTCTAGTATAAAGCACATTTACAACACCAATACCCGTCATAACCGAAGTTCCATTCATCAGTGCTAGACCTTCACGCAACTCAACTTTTATAGGTTGGAGGTTTTCAAGTTCGAAAACTTCTGCTGTATTTCTTCGTTCGCCTTTATAAAAAACTTCTCCTTCGCCAATTAGCACCAATGCCAAGTGTGCCAATTGTACCAAATCACCACTCGCCCCTACACCTCCGTGTTCGTATATTAGCGGAATAATATTTTTGTTAAGTAATTCACCCATCAAGTTAATTACAGACGGATGAACACCACTATTACCTAGGCTTAAAGTATTTAATCTAGCCAACATTGCCGCGCGTACGTGGTGCGCAGAAATAGGATTTCCAGTTCCAGAAGCGTGGCTGCGGATAAGATTGTATTGCAATTGAATTCGTTCCTCGTCCTTAATCTTGTATTGCGCCATCGGACCAAAGCCAGTATTGACGCCGTAAATAATTTTATTTTCAGAAAATTCCTTCAGAAAATTAAAACTACCTTGAACTCTTTCTATTATATCTTTGTGAAGTTGGACAGCTTCATTTTTGAAGATCGTTTTTTCAAAATCTGCTATTTCCAGTTTTCCTTGTAGTATTGGCATTTATTAATGAATCTAAGTGTGTAAAAATGTGTACTGCGAAAATAAATTGGTAACTTTCCACTGCAAATTTATATTTTTTTAACAATCTATTTCTTAATTATATGAATGATATTAATGTTGATGTGTTAATAATTGGAGCTGGTCCTTCGGGGTGCGTGGCTGCTGCTTATTTAAACAACAATGGAATAAGTTGCAAAGTAGTTGAAAAAAATATCTTTCCACGTTTTGTGATAGGTGAAAGTCTATTACCGCGTTGTATGGATCATTTTGAAGAGACTGGGCTATTAGATTGTTTGATGGCACAAGGATTTGAAATAAAATCTGGAGCTCGATTTTTGAAGGATAACATTGTTTGTAATTTCGATTTTAGTAAAAAACACACTCCTGGTTGGGATTACACCTGGCAAGTTCCTCGTGCTGATTTTGACAACACATTGGCTAAAGAAATAGTTAATAAAGGCGTAGATGTTTCGTTTGGACATGAAGTTGTCGATGTAAAATTCAATACAAACGATGAGGACATTAATTTAACTCAAGGGGTTGGAAGCTCTACCACAACTGTTAAAGATAAAAATGGAACACAATATAAAATAAAAGCCAAATTTATAATTGATAGTAGTGGCTACGGAAGAGTTTTACCTCGATTGTTAGGTTTAGACAAACCTTCGTCTCTTGATGCTAATTCAGCTATATTCACTCACGTTAAAGAGAATAAACGACCTGAAGGCGTAGAAGGAACTATTATAACCTTTGACGTTGTAAGAGATAATGTTTGGCTTTGGGTGATTCCTTTTTCAAACGGTGTTACTAGTATTGGTTTTGTAGGACCAACCTCGTTTATAGAATCTTACAAAGGCACAAATTCTGAGAAAATGAAGGAAATGCTGAAAATTTCAGACTACTACTATGATAGACTAAAGGACGAAGAATTTTTATTCGAACCCTATACAATTAAAAATTACTCGAAGGCCGTAAAACAACTTTACGGAAAGGGCTATGCTCTTACCGGCAACAGTGCCGAATTTTTAGACCCGGTATTCTCGTCGGGAGTAACTTTCGCAACAGAATCTGGATTAAAATCGGCCAAATTAATCACTAAAGAATTAAAAGGCGAACAAGTAGATTGGGAAACAGAGTACACAGGGTATATAATGAGAGGTGTAGATGTATTTAGAACGTATGTAAAGGAATGGTACACAGGGAATCTTCAGAAAATATTTTTTCACCGACCAGAAAATCCTGTTATTAAAGAACAAATCTGCGCTGTACTTGCAGGATATGTTTGGGATGAAACCAATCCTTTTGTAAAAAACCACAACCGCTTGGTTAAAACGGTTGCTAAGGTTATTGATATGGAAAATGAGCGATTAAGCGAGTAAAGTTATTTAGCTTTCTTTTTTATGTTGTAAGCAACTTCCTTAGCTAGTTTGGCATAAGCTTCTGAAATTCTATATCCAGAATCGAAGTCGTAACCCATAGCACCACTTCCTTCTACTTTGGTATAATTGGCAGACCATAGCACTTCTGAAGGGTTATTGGTTTTATAAACCGAAACTGTAGCTTCAAGCTTAGCGTTTTTTCTAACTATGCCAACGTTGTATCCTGCCCACATCATTGTGGAGTGAATTCTCATCGTGTATTCGGCATCTATATCTTTAGCTACCCTTACCTCACCATCAAAACGCTTATTAAAAGATTCGATAAATTTTGGCTCATATTTTTCTTCTCTATCTGCAAACCAAGATTTTTTAAATTCCTCTCCAGCTCCAGCTTCCTTATTTTCACGTTTTTCCATTTTGTCTTTTAAAAACGCTTCCTCTGAATCGTATTTAGGAATTTGAACTCCTGTGTAATCAAACTCAAGATTATACTCTGCAATACCCTTAAGGTTCTTGAAATCTCCTTCCATCACCTTTACTTTCTGTGAAAACATAACTGTAGAACTCAGTAAGATTGAAAGGATTAAAACTATTTTTTTCATAATTAAAGTGTGTTAGTTAAATACATCTTCTAAAAATAGCTAACATCTTCAATTAAATTATTTAAATCGTTAAAATAATATTGAGACGTATTTACTGCATAGACTGAGCAATTTTTTGATTGCTTTATATCTATTTCAAATAAAAAAAGCTGCCTCCCATTAGGAGGCAGCTTAAATTGAATTTAACTAAAATCAATTACTGCTTTATTACTTTGAAGTTTTCTGTTAATCCGTCTTCAAAAGTCACACGGAATAAGAAAGTTCCAGTTGATAATGCAGAAACATCAACCTTACCGTTAGTAACGTTAACGTTGCTCATTACTTCTTGCCCTAACAAGTTGTAAACTGAAATTGACTCGATACTTAAGTCTGAAGCAATGTTAAGTTCATTTTGCATTGGGTTAGGGAAATACGAGAAGTTAACTGCTGAAAAGTCATTCACACCCGCAGTACTATCTACTGTTAGGGTATAATCTTCAGTCTCTCCATATCCTTGAGTCTCATCACAAGACATATCCCATGTAGCTGTTGATTGACCAACGGCTGCTACACGAACTCTCATTCTGTAGTCTCCATCAGCAAGACCAGCTGGTATCACTAATTCACCAGTTAAAGCTTCATCCGTTCCAGTTCCTATGTAGAAGAACTCAGACTCCTCAAAAGTTTCGCTATTGTCAAAATCAATCCAAACAGAAACAGACTCGTTCGCCCATCCATCTCCTACACTTACAGAAATTGGGTAGGTTTCACCTGCAGCAACAGTTCCAGACATAGCAGTATAATCGCCATATCCATCAGGGCTACATGTAGTTGTGTTATCTATTTCTTGGAAAGTTACATTAGTAATCATATCGTTATCTGTACAATCTAATACAGGGATACAGTAACCTCCACCACCAGTTCCAGCTCCTACAGTGAATTTATAATCTTCAAATTCTCCATAACTAAATCCAGTTTCACAAGGATCAACATCTCCAGTTGTACTTAACCAGTGGCTAACAATTCTCATTCTAGTATCACCTTCTAAAGCGTCAGCAGGAACAGTAAACGCTCCAGCATGGCTAGTTTCATAGCTAGTAGAGTTGTAAACTACTTCAGTAGTAGTATCAAAAACACCATCCTGATTCCAGTCTACCCAAATTCTAAATCCAGCAGTTCCACCTTCCACATCAACAGCAAATTCAACTTCACCACCAAGCTCTTGAGCTACAGTATGTGTATCATAGAAATCTCCATATCCGGCAGGTGAGAAACCAGATGCCATATTTGAAACATTCTCAGAACCTCCTGTAGTACTAAAGTTGTCTATAAAACGAGTATCGTTTGTTCCTTCAGGTATACAGTAAGTAATTGTACCTCCGGTATCGCAATTTAAATCGCTAAAGGTAGCCTCTTCTCCACCTGGCAGAACGCCGTCTAAAATTTCGTTCCCATCAGTTAAAATGGTGTATGCTGGAGTATTATCTCCAAATGTACCAATAGAGTTAATATAGAACTCTAGCGGCCCCTCAGCAGTTGTAGATTGCTCGTCGTAGTAACCTTGACCGTAGCCGCCTCCAGACAGCAATATAGCACCACCAGCTTCTCTTAATTCCCATTCAACTTCATCACCAAAGCCAGTACCCTGAACGATAACTGTCCATTCGCAGCCACCGCCACCACCAGCTTCTTCACCGTGAATTTGGAAAGGCACTCCTTGTGGTGTATTAGTACCAGAGTCTAACCAAGGACCCCATCCTGTTGAACCTTTTTGTAAAGCGTCTCCTGTTGAATCAGAACCTAAAACAACCACCGGCGGCTGCCAAGGTCCAGACCCTCCGGTACCATCAAAAGAATATTCTAACCAATATGTTCCTGCACTTAAAGTAAGTCCCGTAATTGTAGCATTTACTTTTTGGATCATTCTTTGTCTACCTCCTTGATCATCCTCTGCAACTCTATATGTATCAATATCTTCTACCGAAGTGAACACATTAGTGGTTTGGTCTCCCCAAACTATAGAAGAAGATGCATCACTTGGGTCTCCATCCCAAATTGCTACATACATTGCATCAATGGTAGTGGAGGTAGCACCTGTTTGATATGCATATCCAGTAATTTCGGTGATTTCAGTTTCAGCAAGTAATTCAAAATCATCTGCAAAACCAAACCCAGCTACGTTTGACGCGTTTCCACCTAGGGTGTTCATTCCTAGTGTAATAGATTCTAGCACACTCAAATCTGGATTTCCAGCTACGTTTACAAGAGGTCCGTTATCATAGACAACCGTCGCTTGAGTACGTGGGTAAGAGGCTGTTGACGTGTTTTGGAAAGTAAACGTATTTGGATCTACTCCATTAACGATAACTTCTCCTACACCATTAGTTCGTTCATTAAAATTAGTCCAACTTGAATTAGCTTTAGAGCTACTCAAATCTGTTTGCGCCTCGCTATTCGGAACTGCGCCGAAAAACAACATGGTAGACATAAGCCATGTTCCGCATAAATACTTTGGTATTTTTTTCATCATAATTAAAAGATTTGGGGTTAAAAATTAAGTTATTATCAGAAGTAAGCCAGGCTTACCATTTTTTATCGCTGTAACACACTAAAGCAATCAAAACTCAACTAACATAGTTATTACACTTTATAACTAAATAGCATTCGATACTTTTTGATTTGAACATTTTGGAAATTTCATCTTCTGCCGTTGTACGTTTTTCAGATTTATTATTCTGTGATACAATCTTAGCAATTGACTATTTGAACTCCCTTAATTTATCAGCACAAAAATTGAATTAATGCGCAATTATATTAAGGTTTTATAGAATTATTAATAGCTAAAATTTTCTGCTTTGAAGAAAGAGCAGGGGATGCAAGAATATCAGTGAATACGTAATTTACTTTCATAATTCTAGGTTAATTAATGTTAATTCCTTTCAAACTTAGGAATAAATTATGATAAAAACCAATTCTTTTAAAATCTTTTTAAAAAAAATAAAATACACTTAACAAATTGCTCTCAGGTCCAGTAAAAACAGGTGTTTTCGGTAACTCACTGGCAGTCAACAGCATCCGATTTTGCGATGTTTTTCCGTCTAAAACGAACCCTTCATTTTTCATTATTTTTACCATACTAAACCTCCTGTTAATTCATTATTAATCATTTAACATAATTAACTAGGTTACATTTATTTAATTAACAATTCCTTAATGAATTTAGGTTTAAGTAAATACCGAATGGCTAAAAATAAAGATTAGTTGGAAAAAGTAGGTGGAAAGGGTTAAATACAATTAAAGCAACCTAACTTAAATGCCGTTATTTTTGTCGAGTTCCTTTTAATTGGAATGAAAGACTATGGAAGTTTTGTTGTTGTGAAGATTTAATTAAGGTATCGTGTTGCCTGTTACCATATCTTACTTTTTTTAATTATACAGATACTCACGAAGGAAGCTGGAAGATATTTATATTAATTAGCCAGATTTACGCTTAAGGTATTGTGTTTTCCCGACCTTCCTTTTTAATCCTAATATTTGAAGTAAATTTTAAAATGTATTTTTACACCAAAAGAAAAATTAAAAATGAATGAAAAAATTGCAAAACCATTCCTAAAATGGGCTGGTGGAAAAACACAACTTATTGAGCAAATTGAAAATCAATTACCTGAAAAAATAATTGAGAACAATTTTACTTACATTGAGCCTTTTGTTGGAAGTGGAGCCGTTCTATTCTGGATGCTAGAACAATTTCCAAATATGGAAAATGCAGTTATAAATGACATAAATTCAGATTTAACAAATTGCTATACCTCTATAAAAGAAGATGTTGAAGGTTTAATAAATATCCTTTCAGATTGGCAAACTGAATATTATTTTTTATCTCAAAATGACACTAAGAAAAAAGAATATTATTACGAAAAAAGAACACTTTTCAATTCAAGAACTTCAAATCAAACAACACAAAGTGCTTTATTTATTTTCTTAAATAGAACCTGTTTTAACGGACTTTTTCGAGTAAATCGTAAAAATGAATTTAACGTTCCAATTGGTAGTTATAAAAATCCTTTGATTTGTAATAAAGAAAATTTAAGAGCAGTCTCAAAAGTTCTTCAAAGAGTACAAATTTTAAATGGAGATTATTCAGAAACATTATATTTCGCAACAGAACACACTTTTTTCTATTTTGATCCACCATACAAACCATTAAGCGAAACTTCAAGTTTTAATTCTTATGCTAAAGAAGAGTTTAACGATGCTGAGCAAATACGATTAAAAGATTTCTGCACACAATTAGACAATTTAAATCATCGATGGATTTTAAGCAATTCTGATGTTAAAGGAAAAAATCCAAATGACAATTTCTTTGATGATTTGTATTCGGATTTTAATATTCACAGAGTAAATGCACGAAGAAGTATTAACGCAAATCCAACCAAACGAGGAGAATTAACAGAATTACTAATTACAAATAATAAATAACAATACCGAATATGTCTAAATCGTTTGAAGAATTTTTATCACAATTAAGCACAACAAATTCAACACTTGATTTTTTTGTTGATTTTGAGAAAATCACAAGAAATGTTGAAGCAATTTCTATAAAATTAAATCAACTAAATTACTTAATTGGTCAAGAAAATTTAAAAGAAGCAGTTGGTAAACTCTTTCAAGAAAACAAAAATTGTTTTTCTGTTCTCGATATAATTATTGCAGTAAGAAATAATCGTCAAGTTTTGGATGATGACGGTAATACAAAAGAACTTTATAGTTATTTTCAGTCTTCCGAATTAGTTTATGAATATTTAGTAAGAACTGGACTTGCTGATGTTTTCAAAAATAAGCAAGTGAAAAATCTAGTAGATTACGTTTTTGGAATTGAAGTCGGACTTGACACTAATGCACGTAAAAACAGAGGTGGTAAAAATATGGAAAAAGCTCTCTCGAAAATATTCAACAACAATAATATTCCGTTTGAAGCAGAAGTTAAACATACTACATTTCCAGAGCTTATACATTTTGGTAAAGATGTTAAAAGATTTGATTTTGTTATTAAAACAAAAGCCAATACTTATTTGATTGAAACTAATTATTATAATGGTGGAGGTTCAAAACTTAATGAAGTCGCAAGATCATACACAGATCTTGCACCCAAAATTAACCAATACGATAAATTTGAGTTTGTTTGGATAACTGATGGACAAGGTTGGCTTTCTGCAAAAAATAAATTGCAACAAGCTTATACTAACATTCCTCACGTATACAATTTAAAAACTTTACCTACTTTTATTGAAAAGATAAAAAAAGAAGAAATCTAGAACTTTTAAAAAAATATTATGGCTTGCAATAAGAATCACGATAATTCAGATACTATAGTTAGAGATTTACCAATCGGACAAGAAGGTGTTGGAAGACACAAATGTGCATCTTGTGCGTATGAAATTGGCTACGAACACGGACTTCAAAAAGCTGAAAATATTAATTTAGCAAATGTATTAAACAATTTAGAAGAAAGTCAAAGAGGAGATAGAAGGCATAGAAGTCCACACGCTGCATATTCTTTAGGTTATTATAATGGTGTTGTAGACAGTTATTAATGATAAGTCCATACTACAAATCGACTGATAAAAAATTCTGCCTCTTAAGAGGAGATTCTATGGAATTACTTCCAAAAATCAATCATAAGTTTGATATGGTTTTTGCAGATCCACCTTATTTTTTATCTAATGATGGTTTGTCAATTCAAAGTGGAAAAATTGTTTCAGTTAACAAAGGAAAATGGGATAAATCACTTGGCACAGAACATATAAACGAATTCAATAGACAATGGCTTTCATTAGTTAGAGAAAACATGAAAGAAGATGCTACAATTTGGATAAGTGGAACTATGCATAATATTTTTAGTGTTGGACAAATTCTAACAGAATTAAACTTTAAAATCTTAAATATAGTTACTTGGCAAAAATCAAATCCACCACCTAATTTCTCTTGTAGGTATTTCACCCATTCAACAGAGCAAATAATTTGGGCTAGAAAAAATGAGAAGACTCCACATTATTTCAATTATAACTTAATGAAACAACTGAATGGAAACAAACAAATGAAAGATGTTTGGAAACTACCTGCAATAGCACCTTGGGAAAAAAGCTGTACAAAACATCCAACTCAAAAACCTTTATCTGTTTTAACTCGTTTGATTTTAGCCTCAACAAAACAGAATGCTTGGATTTTAGATCCTTTTACAGGAAGTAGCACTACAGGAATTGCAGCTAATTTAGCAAATAGACGTTTTTTAGGAATAGATAAAGAAGAAGAATATTTAAAAATTAGTAAAAATAGAAAGTTGGAAATCGAAAATCCAATAATCGCATCCAAATATAGAAACAAAATACAAGGGTTTAACACTCAAACTGAATTAGATTTATTTTTAGCTAAAGAACCAAAACCAGAATATTCAGAAGAATTATTACTATGAAATCTCATTGTTGCAAAAAGCACCAATTGTCTCGAACACTCTTATCTGCTCCTAATCATCTCATAAAAGAGAATAACTACTACCCAAAAACATAAAAAAAAGTCCCAATCTTAGAAAGATCAGGACGCAAAATAGGGAACGGCATGACCTAAAACTTTGCAGCTTTTAGATCATGCCACCCACAATCACGTGGGCCAAATTGAAATATTCTGTTCTATAAATTGCTTAAAATAAAAAAGTCCCAACCTAAAATAGATCGGGACTTTTGTTGGCCCACTAGGGCTCGAACCTAGACTCTTCTGGACCAAAACCAGACGTGTTGCCAGTTACACCATGGGCCATTTCCATAATGAGGATGCAAATTTAATACATATTTTGGCTTGTACAAACTTTTTTTGAAAAAATTTTACCTTCTTTTTTTAATTTAAATTTTTCACCCTAAAAAAATAACATAGCAAGTTGCACGTTACCATTATTTACCTATGTAAGCTATATATATTATTAGTAAATTCGTGCCATCAAAACTTTAAATGTACTTATGGGTTCTTTCAACTTTAAAAAATGGAACAATATCACAGGTTGGATTGTTTTTGCTATAGCGCTTACTACTTACTGGCTCACGGTAGAACCTACAGCAAGCTTTTGGGATGCCGGCGAATATATTACCACTTCAAGCAACCTTGAGGTAGGTCACCCTCCAGGAGCTCCATTATACCAATTACTTGGGGCATTTTTCTCAATATTTGCACCAGATGCCACATATATAGCACTTACCATTAACCTAATGTCGGTATTCTCAAGTGCATTTACCATATTATTTATGTTTTGGTCGCTTACAATATTGATGACCAATCTAATTTCAAAAAAACAAGAAATAGAAAAAACCAACGCTTTAGCAATCTTAGGAAGTGCTGCTGTTGGTGCTTTAGCCTTTGCCTTTACAGATAGTTTCTGGTTTAATGCAGTAGAAGCCGAAGTATACGCAAGTGCGGCTTTTCTTATGTCAGTTTTGTTTTACACCGCGCTTCGTTGGGAACGCGAAATGCTTGAACCAAGAGGAAACCGTTGGGTGATTCTAATTGCTTTTATTATCGGACTTTCATTTGGAGTGCACTTTATGGCGCTACTTACCATTCCTGCTATAGGGTTTTTATACTTTTTTAAGCATTATAAAACAGTTACAATCAAGAATTTTATCATTGCAAACGTAGTTACTGTAGCCATCCTACTTTTTATCTTTAAGCTATTGCTACCAATGTCTATGAAATTCTTTAGTGCCTCCGAAGTATTTTTTGTAAACAGCGTAGGCCTTCCTTTTAACTCGGGAACCATAATAGCTGCTTTACTCTTCGTTATAGTATTTATCTACACTTTGCGATTAACACGCAAAAAAGGTTTTGTTCAACTCAATACAATTTTGCTGTGTGTGCTTTTCATTTTTATTGGATTTAGCAGTTGGTTAATGCTTCCAATCCGTGCTAATGCGGGAACGGTAATTAACGAGAACAACCCCAACAACGCCCGTGAACTTTTAGCCTATTACAATAGAGAACAATATCCAGAAACGCATTTGTTTTATGGACCACACTTTACCGAAAGCTATGTAGGTCTAGATGAAAAAAATCCGTATAAAGACGACAAGCCAAATTACGAAAAAGATGAGACTACAGGGAAATATGTGATTGTAAACAATTACAAAAACGCAAGTCAAAATACAGATGATGCACAAAAAGGGTTTTTACCACGTATGTGGAGTACAGAGCACAGCTCTAACTATATGGAGTTTACTGGAGGGTTAGATTTTTCGGTTAAAGCTGAATATCTTAATGAGCCTAGATTGATTGAGGAAGTAAATAAATTTAAACAAGCTCACGCTCAAGGTTTGGTCGACACTAAAGACTTCGACAAATTTCTAAAGAATTTCGGACAGTTCCTAGATATTAAGAGGCCTACCTTTCTTCAGAATATGAAGTTTATGTTCGAATATCAATTTGGATATATGTATTGGCGCTATTTTATGTGGAATTTCACAGGAAGACAAGACGACATTCAAGGCCAGTACACCGACCTACACGGAAATTGGCTTAGCGGTATTAAGTTTATAGATGAACTCCGTTTAGGCAGCCAAGACAACTTACCAAGCGATATAAAAAACAATAAAGCACGAAATACTTACTTTTTCCTTCCCCTAATTTTAGGAATTATAGGTTTAGTTTTTCACTTTAAAAACGACCAAAAGAGCTTTTGGGTTTTACTAGTGTTCTTCCTATTTACCGGACTTGCGTTAAAAGTTTACCTCAACGAGCGACCTTTTGAACCTCGTGAAAGAGATTATGCTTTAGTGGGTAGTTTTTATGTGTTTGCAATGTGGATTGGTTATGGTGCCTATGCCCTTTTCGATCTTGCAAAGGAATATATAAAACCTAAAATTGCACTTCCGGTGGTAATGACTGCTACTGCTCTGGCAGCACCTATACTGTTGGCGTCACAAAACTGGGACGATCACGATCGTAGCAACCGCTACACGGCCCAAGCAATGGGGAAAATGTACTTAGATTCCTGCGATGAAAATGGAATTGTATTTACTATTGGAGATAACGACACTTTTGCCTTGTGGTATATTCAGAATGTGGAGGGTTATCGTCAAGATGTACGCGTTGTAAATACAAGTTTATTCCAAACCGATTGGTATATAGACGATATGAAGAAAAAAGCGTTTACAAGCGATCCTATTCCGTCTCAACTTACGCACGATAAATATCGTTTTGGTACTCGCGATTTCCTTATTCACCAAAGAACAAATCAAGATACTATTGACATTAAAACTTGGATGAATTTTGTTGCTAGCGACAGTCCTGCCACACAAATGCAATTACAAAATGGTCAACAAGTACATACATTCCCTTCAAAGGTAATTCGCATTCCTGTAGATAAGGAAGCTGTTTTAAGAAATGGAATTGTTGACGCTAAAGACGCCGATAAAATTGTTCCGTATATCGACATTAATGTAAAAGGTGATGTTATTTACAAAAACCGCATGATGATGTTGGATATAATCGCAAACAACAATTGGGAGCGTCCTATCTATTTTAGTGGCGGAAGCTTTGGAGACGACGATTATATTTGGATGAAAGAATACCTACAACTGGAAGGTGTAGTGTATAAATTGGTACCGATTAAAACACCAATGAACAACCGTAACCCTTATGAAATGGGTCGTATAGACAGCGATAAAATGTACGATATTGTAATGTCTTGGGATTGGGGAAATAGCGGTAGCCCAGATATCTATCACGATACTGAAACACGTAGAAATGGTATTACCTACCGAAGTAATTTAGCACGTCTTGCAGAAACCTTAATCAATGAAGGGAAAGAAGAAAAAGCTGAAAAAGTACTAGATCTTGGGATGGAAAAAATGCCGGTGAAGTATTTTGAATACTACTCGCTACTAGAACCTTTTGTTATAGGATATTACGAATTAGGTAAAAAGGAAAAAGCGCGTCAAGTATATAATGATGTTACTAAGATTTACCAAGAACATCTTATTTATTACAACGGACTTAAATTTAATAGACAACGCAATATTGCTTCCGATATCATAAGTGATATGGAGCGCTACAGAAGTTTAATTCAGTTTGTGATTATTTACGACGATGAAGAGTTTGCAAGGTCTGAAGCAAAGAAATTTAACGATTACTTAAAAATGTTTCGTCATTTCTATACTCCAGATGAAGCGATTGACTTAGATAGAGAAATGGAAGCTAAAGAAACTCTTGAGGTGGAATTAGATTCTAGCTTACTAGAGAATATGCAGTTGAAGCCTACCAAAGCTATTGAAGAGGAATTGCCGGTAAACTAAATTTTAATACTTGGTTTTTTGAAAGAAAACCTGCAGCAGTCACAAACTTTAAAATTAAGAATAGCAAGTACAATTTTGTTTAAGCTTATTCAACTTTAAAAATTGAAATTTAAAATCGTAAAAATGCCCAGGTTTATTCAGCGGTTATACCCTGAACGGATTTGGGCATTTTCGCGTGCCAAAAACTCAGTTTACCTCACTTTTGACGACGGCCCTATTCCTGAAATTACACCTTGGGTGTTAAACGAACTAAAGAAACATCACGCCAAAGCTACCTTCTTTTGTATTGGCAACAACATTCAAAAGCATCCTGAGGTTTTTGAAAGTGTAATTTCTGAAGGTCATACAGTTGGGAATCACACCTACAACCATTTAAACGGATGGAAGACAAAAACATCACATTATATTGAAAATACCGAGAAAGCTTCTAAGCAAATACTCGATACCATAAAACAAAGTATTAATATGGATCAGAAGTCATTTGGTTCGAAATTATTTAGACCTCCCTATGGAAGAATAACTTCAAAACAAGCTAATATACTTCAGAAAAAAGGCTATAAAATTGTAATGTGGAATATCATAAGTTTTGATTATGACGCTTCCGTTTCAAAAGAAAAGTGTCTTCAAAATGTATTAAAAAATATAAAGCCTGGAAGTGTTGTGGTATTTCACGACAGTTTAAAAGCCGAGACAAACCTTAAGTATACTTTACCTAAAGTATTGCATTATATTTCTGAAAAAGGCTGGAAGTGTGCCTCACTTTAAAATATATAGTTATTAAAAACGAATTTTTAGCGACTAAATATATTCTTTAATAAGTCCGATAAGAGTATCGGCATCTTGCTCTCCTCCTTGTCGCCATTTCATCTCTGCATTCTTATAAATCATAAATGTAGGAAGGTTTTTAACGCGTAAAGCATCAGAAAGTTCCTTGTTTTTTTCTACATCTATTTTTATAACGCGAACATTTTCTCCTAGAGCAGTGGCTACTTCACGCATTACTGGATGCATCTTTTTAGAAGTTTCATCCCATTCTGCATAAAAGTTTAATAGCACTGGAGTGCGGCTTTCAATTAATTCTCCGAATTTCGACATTCATCTAATGTATTAGTTGAACAATGTATTACAAATATAATAAAATAACTTCCTAATGTTGCGTAGCACTTGTTATGTATGCTTAAAAATAGTTTGTTGTGTTTTCACTTAACCACTATACAAGGTAACAATTAATTAGTTAGGCTTCTCTTAAATTTTCACTACATTTAGTTGGAGGTTGATTTTTTTATGAGTTTAATAACGGTTATCTCCGGCCACATCCCTACTCTTCCTGGATAACCTAGAAATCCAAAACCCCGATTAACGTTTATATATCTTCCAAACTCTTGATAAATCCCTGCCCAATTTTCATACCTGTACTTTATTGGGCTCCATTTAAAAACTCCAGGAACATCAATACCAAACTGCATCCCGTGAGTATGACCACTGAGGGTAAGGTGAAAGTTTCGCGGGTCTTTTTTTACTTCAGATTGCCAATGTGAGGGATCGTGACTTAAAAGTATTTTAAAATCTTCTTTGGAAATTCCTTCGCAAGCTTTATTGAGATCACCTGCTTTTTTAAAACCGTTTTCTCCCCAATTTTCAACACCTACCAAAGCTATTTTCTGACCGTTTTTTGTAATAAATCGGTTTTCATTCAAAAGCAAATCCCAACCCATTTCACGTTGGATTGATTTTAATCTGTTAAGGTTTTCTACTTTTTCTGAAGCACTATTCCACTTTACATAATCGCCATAATCGTGATTTCCCAAAACCGAGAAAACACCTTGCGGTGCTTTTAATGTGCTAAACAGCCCTTTCCAATCGTCCATTTCTTCAGCGAGATTATTTACCAAATCTCCTGTAAAAACAATCATATCACTTTCTTGTTCGTTGATTAGATTTACTGCGTATTCAACCTTGTTTCTATTGCTAAAACTACCAATGTGAACATCGCTAATTTGTGTAAGTGTAAACCCATTAAACTCTTCAGGCAAATCGTCAAATTCTAATGCATATTTTAAAACTTTATAATTGTACCTCCCTTGAATCATTCCATAAATTAAAGAAGCAAATGGAATAGCAGCAATCCCCAAAGCAAGAGTACTTACAAACTTTCTTCGCGAAGCCATAAATGGTGTTTCGCTGCTTCCTGCTACTTTCATATAAGCACCCACAAAAAACCTCCCTATATCTTCAGCAAACATAAAAATAACGAGCAGTAATTTTGGAACAAATAGCGCAAGGAAAGCTCCAAATATATACATAGTGCTTACACTCATGTTCTTTCCCGCTCCCATTGCCGACAGCTCATAAATTAAAGCCCCCAAAACGGCTAGTGAAAGCAAAATATAGATTCCGTAAACAAAGGGATTTCTAGTAAGTGTTTTCACAGCTTGAAAAGCATAAATATCAACGAGAATATAAACTGAAATAAAAATAAACCAACGCATAGTGTAGATAGAATTTTTAAAAGTAACAAGATTGAAAAACCTTTATCGCAAACTTCACTTTATTTTAACGATTATCGAAAAAGGCATGGTTTTAAACTAAAATAGTTTCGCGCCCCATCACTTTATATAATCTCAGCGCCGTAAAGCTGTTAAATATTATTTTAGTATTTTAGAATCAGAATACTAAATATTGAGAACCTCACTTCTATTTTTAGCTATTATTATCGGCTTTTCTGGATTTTCACAAAAAAATCCAGAAACCAATGCTGCAGTAATAGATTCTCTTTTAAAAGTCACTGAAAGCTTATCTTCAGCAGATGAAAAAATAACAGCATTAAACACTTTTATCAGCAATTTACGTTATGGATCGGGAAGTGAAAAGCTCATCAAAAAAGCAGAAGAAGTTTCTACCTTAAGCAATACTCCCAAGCTGCTCGCTACCACATATTATTTTTACGGTAACTACTATTACTACAATTCGAAGTTAGATTCATCACTTTATTATATTGAAAAATCAAAATCCTTAATTGAGGAAGAAGACTTACCATTCTTAAAGTCATCATTATACAATACTGAGGGTGGCGTTTATAGAATAAAAGGAGATATGCCACAAGCACTTGCATTAACCTTAAAAGCACAGCAATATTTAGACAAAGTAGATACCAACGAACTAAATGCTTCAGATCTTAGAAAATTAAAAAAAGAGCGATTGTCGCTAGACAATAGTATTGCTAATTTCTATAATCAGATGGAAGAGTATGACAAGGCCTCCATTTATTACGACAAGGGATATCAAGATGCCTTAAACGACAAATCATACATAGCTGCTGGAGTTTTCATTACTAATAAAGGTGATTTGTTTTTAAAAACTAACAAATACGAACAGGCGTTAGCAGCCTTTCTCAAAGGAAAAGAATTAAAGGAAAAAGGTAACGCACCTCCTGTAATGTTAGTAAATTCAGATTTAAACATAGGAATTGCACACACAAACTTAAACAATTTTGAAGATGCCTTGCCTTTTCTAAACACTTCGATTGCCTTTTATGACAACAATAACATGTCTGGCCGATTAGCAGAAACATTAGCTTATAGAGGCGACTTATTTTTAAAACAGGGAGAATATTCGCAAGCCATTACCGATTGCGAAAAAGCCAAAGCAATGACTTCTATGTCTGATGGAATACAAGTGTTTTCCAAAGCATGTAACTGCCTGTACACAGCGTATAAAAGCACCGACAACCTAAGCAAATCGCTTGTAAATTTTGAATTATTTGTCGATGCTAGAGAGACCATTTTTAATGAGAAAAACATTAGAAAACAAACGCAACAGGAAATGCAGTTTGAATTCAATAAAACCTCTGCACTTAAAAATGCTGAGATATCGGCTCGTAAAAAAGAAAGTCAACTTTATGGTGTTCTTTCAGGTATAGGTTTTCTATTTGCTGGGTTTTTAGGGTTTTTCTTTTATAAAAACAGAAAGAAAAACCGCTCTTTGGCAAAACAGAAAAAATTATTAGAAGCTACTATTGACGAGAAAAACGTGCTCTTAAAAGAAACCCATCACCGTGTGAAAAATAGCTTCCAAATAGTTTCATCACTCCTCTATCTACAGTCTGAAAGCATGGAAGATAAAAAAGCACAAGTTGCCCTTCGTGAGGCTCAAAACAGAGTGAAGTCGATGGTGTTAATTCATCAAAGACTTTACAACAAAGACCAATTAGTAGGGATTAACAGTAAAGAATATTTGGAAGCATTAACCAAAGATATTTTTGAAACACATCAATTTAAAAGTGAAGTTTTACCTTACAAATTAAATATTGAACCTATCGTATTGAGTATTGAAACAATAACCCCCATAGGTTTAATTTTAAACGAATTAATTGTCAATGTTTTAAAACACGCTTATAAAACTATTAAACCAGAAAACATTCTTTTAATTGAATTCAGAAAAATAGATGACGAGCTTGTGCTAAAGGTAATTGATGATGGACAAGGTTTTGAAGGCGAAATTAAAGAAACCTCTTTCGGAATTAAATTAATGAAGGCATTATCAAAAAAACTAAAAGCTACTTTAAACTATAATTCGAAGGTAAATAAAGGCACTGAAGTAATTTTAAAAATTAAAAAGTTTGAAATACTTTGATTAAACTAAGCTAATTATTTTGAGTAAATTAAAAATATATATAGTTGAAGACGATCCGATTATCGCAATAACCCTTGAGTCCATTTTGCAGAAAAATGGATATAGTGTTTGCGGTCATGCCGATAGTGTGGACGAAGCATTAGCCGAAATTAAAAGCAACAAACCAGATCTTGTTTTAGTAGATATTCAACTCGATGGGGAAAGAGACGGTGTTGATTTAGCAGAAGACCTAGATACGCTTAACAAACCGTATTTATACCTAACGTCTCAAACAGATCCGCATACCATAAAAAGGGTTAAGCAAACGCGTCCATTGGGGTATATTGTAAAACCATTTACTGAAAATGGATTGCGAAGTAATATTGAAATTGCTTGGAATAACTATATTAACGATGAAGAATTTCTTTCTTTTTCAGCTGATAATGAACTTTATAAAATAAAACAGTCCCAAATTCTCTACCTGAAAGCCTATGACAATTACTGCTATGTTATAACTACCACACGTAAGTATTTAGTCCCTAAAACGCTTAAGTACCTGTCCTCTCAACTCAATCAAGAAAAGTTTGTTAAAACACATCGCTCCTATATAATTAATTTATTAAAAGTTGATGCGTTGTGTAAAAATGTTGTAATTATAAACAACATAGAAATTCCTATTAGCAGCTCTCGAAAATCTACGCTCAAACAGCTAATTCAAAGTTAATTTCTCATTCACTAAAAATTACACTGCACTCACTAAAGAATCTAAGCTAATTATTTTTTACAGTTTATATTCGATTATTAATTATTGGCAAACGCACCTTTAAATAAAGATTTCGTTACGGATAATGAACCAAATTAAAAAAGTATAAAATTTGGCTATGTTTAAAATCGTAATATATTTTGGTTTAGTTAATAGTATTTTAAATCATAGCTTCAATTGAGTTTTCAATTGATAATGAAGATAGCCACGGTGGGGCGTGGCTATTTTTATAAAAAATAATACCGAGATAAATTAAAGTAATTGTGGGGATAATTAATTTATAATTAGAAAACTAACTAACCGTGTTTTCATATTTCGGTACAAAGGAAAGTCGCTTTTGAGGAGGAGCGACTTTTTCTTATTTAAATAAACACAGAAAGCATAAATCAACTCTAAAGTTTACTTATTTTAAAAGTTTGCGACTTATCAGCCGAGTCAACTTTCACCAAATAGATCCCAATGTTAAATTTTGAAAAATCTATGGTAGTATTTTCCGACTGTGGAAGGTGTTTGAAAATTTCTCTCCCCGCTAAATCGTAAACCGAGATACTGCTTATTTCTTCTACACTCTGAACATTAATAAAATCTGATGTAGGATTTGGGAATATTAATACCTCATTTATCTCAGGTTTATTTACCAAAAGATTAGTGTTTATTCCAAAAATAGTTTCATACGTATTTCCCTTAAAGGTAACGGTTACATCGTAAACGCCATCTTCCCATGTGTTATCTGTAGGCCAAACCCAATAGGTGTAAGCCGCAAAATGATTAGGCCAATCGGAGACAAAATCGTAATCCCATAGTATAGTTCCGTTAGGCTTTTTCACTTGTATATTTGTTATATCGCCTGTTTGAATATCTCGATAAAACAGTTTAAAATAAATCGTTTCACCGGGTAAGAAATTGAGTTCTCCATAAGTATCTTCAATTTCTCCACACTCATCATCTAAAATTTCTGAATAATGAGTAGAAAGCGTTAGTATTTCGGGAACCATATAATCAGGTTGCTCGATCCACCAACTATCAGAATTTAAGTCATTACAAGGTCCGGCGTAGGGGTCTATAAGATCTCCGGCAGCATCGTGAACTTCAAAATGTAAATGTGGAATTGTGCTACTTCCCGAGCTTCCCGCCAAACCTAAATACTCACCACTTGCCACGGCATCACCAACATTTTTAGTTGTTGTACTTCCGTCTTTAAAATGCCAATACCAAGATTGTGACCCGTCGGAGTGTTCTAAAATAACGCCATTCCAATTCGGATTTCCATTGTTTACACAATTCTTATCAAAATGCCCATCCTTCTTCTGAATTATTATTCCAGGAGCAGCGGCAATTACTTCCATAACATCTTCATCCATTTTTTTCCATGGATATGGCCACACTACATAGTCTGTTCCGGCGTGATTTCCAGTTGCCCAATCATAAGTTCTTTCCCCGCAGTTATAATCTAATAATTGGCCTGCAGGAGCTATATTGTGATCTACCTGATTAAATAATGAATAATATCCATAATCTGTAAATCCCGACTTTGCTTTAAAAGGAAGTTCAAAAAGCGGATGTGTAGTTGTTCTATTCTGAAATATTTCTGGATTAACCTCAAGAATTGCTCGTTTATTAGTTTCAATTTCTTGTAAAATATTCTGCCTATGCGCATCGGGAATACACTCTATTTCTGAAATAGTTATAGGATTAAAATACGCCTGAGACGGGGTGCTGTTTTGAGCAAATACGATAGATGATACGCTCAATAAAAAATAAAAAATTAAGGTTTTCATAATGTGAGATTTTTAAGATTATTATGCCTGTTTACATTCCTATCGAAAAAAAATCAAGAAGTCATCATTTATAGACGGTTAACTTATAAGTGGTATTATATTTATTTTCAAATACTACTTTTAATAATTAGTTATCGTGCATCAATATTTTTCTTTATTTTTGCCGCAGTAAACCCACACTATGGACTACAAGAGAATATTATTAAAACTTTCAGGGGAAGCCTTGATGGGCGAACAACAATACGGGATAGACCCAGTTCGTCTTAAAGAATACGCTCAAGAAATTAAGCAAATAACCGATAAAGGCGTACAAGTAGCTATAGTTATTGGCGGCGGAAACATCTTTAGAGGCTTGGCAGGCGCTAGCAGCGGAATGGATCGAGTTCAAGGTGATCATATGGGAATGCTAGCCACTGTAATTAATGGCTTAGCATTACAGAGTGCTCTTGAAAATGAAGATATCCCAACCCGATTACAAAGTGCAATTAACATCAATGAGGTTGCAGAGCCTTTTATTCGTCGTAAAGCCATTAGGCATTTGGAAAAAGGTCGAGTTGTAATCTTTGGAGGAGGTACAGGAAACCCTTATTTCACTACTGATTCGGCTGCAGTTTTAAGAGCAATAGAAATTCAAGCAGATGTAATCTTAAAAGGAACTCGCGTAGATGGTATTTATACTAGCGATCCAGAGAAAGATAAACTTGCAGAGAAATTTGAATTTATCAGTTTTGAAGACGTGCTTCAAAAAGGATTAAAAGTAATGGACACTACTGCATTTACTTTAAGTCAAGAAAACGAATTACCAATTATTGTTTTCGATATGAATACCAAAGGAAACTTACTTAAAGTAGTTTCTGGTGAAAGTATTGGAACAAAAGTAAACTTATAACATTAACCCCCACTTTAAGAGGTTTTAATGATATAAAATAATATTGAGTTTTGAGTTTAAAATTCTTAATTTTGAACTATTCAAATTTCAAAAACAGAAACTATAAATAATAAATACGTTCGGATATCGAACTAAGTCGAGATATGGAAGACGAAATAGACTTTATAATTGATGGTACTAAAGAGGCAATGGCAAATGCGCTAAAGCATCTTGAAAAACAACTGGTGAATATTCGTGCAGGAAAAGCTTCCCCTTCAATGGTAGGAAGTGTAATGGTAGATTACTACGGTAGTCCAACTCCTTTAAGCCAAGTGGCAAATGTTAGCACTCCAGATGGAATGACAATTTCTATCCAACCTTGGGAAAAAAGCCTAATTCCTGAAATTGAACGTGGTATTCATTTAGCAAACCTCGGTTTTAATCCAATGAATAACGGAGAAAGCGTTATTATTAACGTACCACCACTAACCGAAGAACGCAGAAAAGATTTAGCCAAGCAGGCAAAAGCAGTTGCCGAAGAAGCAAAAATTGGAGTGCGTAACGACAGAAAAAATGCTAACAACGATTTAAAAAACTTAGATATCTCTGAAGACTTAAAAAAGAGTTTGGAAGATGATGTTCAAGAAATGACTGACACTCACATCAAAAAAATCGATGAAATTTTAGCGATAAAAGAAAAAGAAATTATGACAGTTTAATTTCCTTTTTCGTTAAACTATATACAATAAAGCGGCACCTGTGCCGCTTTTTTTTATTTTTACGACACAAATCAACTGCCTATTACACCTATGCGTAAGATATTATTTTTATTCTCCTTTTTAATTGGAGCCACTGCTATTGCGCAAGTAAACAATGAAACAAATAATGACTCTGTAACGGGAATAAAGAAAACTTTATTAGAATTTTCTAAAGAAAAAGGATATCCTCTAACGACCGGATATTTTCCTGTTGGTTTTTTCGATATTGATTTAAAAACACTCGTAAAGTATAACAATCACGAAGGATTACGTCTTGGTGTAGGAGGACTTACCAATGACAAGCTTTTTGAAAAGTATAGATTTGGCGGTTATGTTGCCTATGGATTTAAGGACGAGGAATTTAAATATAGCCTTGGTGGAAGCGCAAGAGTAAACAAAGACAAAAAAACCTGGATAAGCTTGTACTACACCGACGATATTAAAGAAATTGGTACTTATGATTTCTTAACCGATGCTAGGTTTTACTCGCTATTTGAACCAAGACTTTTAAATGTTATTGAGTTCTACGACTATAAAGAATGGCAAGCCAATATACAAAGTGAATTATCTCCAAGTATTTGGACCGAATTTAGAGTAGCTCATTCAGACGTTAATAATTTTGAAGACTACTATTTTATAGATGAAGGTAAGACATATAACCAATATAAATTGGCAGAAGCAATTCTATCTTTCCGAGTAAAATTAAAGACAGATACCATAGTTAACGACGACGGAAATAGAGTGCCAACCGATAGACTTCCAAAAATAAGTACACAAATCACAAAAGGATTTAAAGACGTGGCTGGCAGTGATTTTAATTACGCCAAATTTGGACTTAAACTCGATTATGAAATAAAACGCAAAAACCTCTCTTCTACTAGTTTCATACTACAAAGTGAAATTGCAACCGGAGATTTGCCTTTAACCCATTTATTTCACGCTTTTCCAAACCAACCTATTAAGGAAACAGTTTTTAAGCGATTTTCTGTGGCAGGTGTACAGAGTTTTGAAACGATGTATTTTGGTGAGTTTTTCTCCGATAAATTAGCGATGCTTCAAATGAAGCACACTTTTAGAAGGTTTAGATTAGCAGAAAAATGGAATCCTGAGTTGGTGTTAATCTCTCGTCACGCTATTGGAGATATGAAGGATACAGACCGTCATTTTGGTATCCCTTTCAACACCTTAGACCACCCCTATAACGAAGCTGGATTAGAACTCAATAAAATTGCACTTGGATTCGGACTTAGCTTTGCCTATAGATACGGCTATTATAGCCTACCAAATTTTGAAGACAACATATCATTTAAATTTACTTTTAATTTGAAGGTTTAGCAAAAAATCTAACTAGCTTAAAAATAAAGCTTTAACTTAGTTTTCTACCTATCAAAATGAGAGCTTTCCTAAATTGAGGGTCGTAAGTAGAAGAGGTTTTATAAGTCCATTCTCCACCATTCTTCAGTAATACTTTTAATATTTTAGGTTCGCTATTAGAAAACAGTTGAGCTGTATATGACATTTGGATGTATAGTTTTCTCCACCATGTTTTATTTGGGTTATAGTGAAAAATCTCTTTTATTTCAGAATATTTAAAAGATCTGTATTCCCAATGGTCAATCGCTTTGATTTCAAAATGCTTATCAAATATTTTAATCGATGGAAACCCCCTCTTTTTAAATATTAAAACTTCTTTTTGCATTTTAAAGCAATGGTTATTAGAAAAATACATATAGTCTATCACCTCATTCTCTTATAATCGTAAATTTAAACAAATTCTAAAACAATTTTTCTAAGGCATTAAGTTACTCCAAAATACCCTTAAAAATCAATCGCCTACTTATGGGGAATCCTTACCTTTGCGAAATCTTTAAAAAATTGCTTTGAACAAACTTTTTAGCATCGGATTTTGGAGTTGGGTTGCACGTTTTATCTTGCGCAACCGCACCTGGATTTTAATTGTAATTGCTGCAATTACAGTTCTTCTTGCACTCCAGTGGAAAAACATGCGCTTTACGTATACCGAAGCCAATCTACTGCCGGATGACCACCCAATAAACCTTGAGTACAATAAATTCCTTTCGCATTTTGGCGAAGAAGGAAACCTTATCGTGATGGGCGTAAAAGATTCGTCTATTTTCACACCTGAAAAATTTAAAGCGTGGAATAAGCTTTCCGAAGATATCGGAAAGTTTAATGAGGTTGAGTTCACACTTTCGGTAGGAAACCTTCAAAAACTTCAAAAGAGAACCGACACCACAGGCTTCGAACTCGTACCTTTTATAAAAGATTCACTCCTTACCAGTGAAAATTTGGCAGGGTATGAAGATGAGCTGTTCAACAAGCTTCCATTTTATGACGGCCTAATTTATAGCCCAGACAAACAGTCTATTCGCTCGGCTATTTATATGAAAAAAGACATCGTAAATACCGCAGCGAGAAAAGATTTTATAGTTGACGATTTAATTCCACTTATCAAAAAGTTTGAAGATGATACAGGCGTAAAGGTTTATACCTCTGGTATGCCCTACATCCGTACACTCAACTCACAAAGTATTATAGACGAAATCGGATTATTTATTGGGGCGGCACTATTTATAACCTCCCTGATATTTTTCTTCTTTTTCCGCTCTTGGCGCGCTACGTTTATTTCAATGTTTACCGTGATAATTGGAGTAATGTGGGCCTTTGGATTCTTAGGGTTACTGCAGTATGAAATTACTGTTCTTACAGCGCTAATACCTCCATTAATTATCGTAATTGGAATTCCAAACTGTATTTTTCTAATTAATAAATACCAACAGGAAATAAAACTTCACGGAAATCAAGCAAAATCGTTACAACGCGTAATTGCTAAAGTGGGGAATGCAACTTTAATGACCAACCTTACAACTGCCTCAGGTTTTGCGACTTTTATTTTGGTGAATAGTGAATTGCTTAGAGAATTTGGTATTGTAGCTTCCATCAATATAGTGGCTATCTTTCTATTGAGTTTATTCATTATTCCAATTATATACAGCTACATGGCGGTGCCTAAATACAAGCACCTAAAACACTTGAATAAAACGTGGATAAACAGTTTTGTGAATTGGATTGAGCGCATGGTAAAACAGCAACGCATTACCATTTACATTATGGCAGTGCTGCTTCTATGCGCAAGTATTATTGGCATTTATAATATCAAGATTTCTGGTAGTTTAATTGAAGACATGCCCAAAAACACTGGCTTCTTTGACGATATTCGTTTCTTTGAAAAGGAATACGAAGGTATTATGCCATTAGAGATAATGGTAGATACCAAAAAGAAAAAGGGAGTGATGAACCTTGCTACCTTAAAACGAATTGACAGGCTACAAGAGCATATTAAAGAAATTCCAGAATTTGCTAAACCAATTTCGGTAGTAGAATTGGTAAAATACTCTAAGCAAGCCTACTACAACGGAAATCCTGACTACTATCAACTTCCTAATAGTCAAGAGAGAAGTTTTATTCTTTCGCATGCAAAAAGCAGTAATACCGATACAAATATGCTTAGCAGCTACGTAGATAGCACAGGGCAGTTTGCACGTATCACAACGTTTATGAAGGATACCGAACCAGATAGATTCGACCGTATAGAAGAAGATCTAAATGCTGAAATCGTCAAAATTTTTCCTGAAGAAAGATACAACGTTACTGTTACTGGAAAAGCATTGGTCTTTCAAAAGGGAACTCACTTCCTGGTAAACAACCTTATCCTTTCCCTTTCACTTGCAATTTTCTTAATTGCATTATTTATGGCATGGATGTTTCGAAGCTTTAAAATGATTATTGTTTCGTTAATCCCTAACTTGCTTCCGCTAATTATAACCGCTGGAGTAATGGGGTTTGTAGGAGTTCCTATAAAACCATCTACTATTTTGGTGTTTAGTATTGCATTCGGGATTTCTGTAGATGATACTATACACTTCTTGGCAAAATACAGGCAGGAGCTAATTGCAAATAACTGGAAAATCAAGAAATCTGTATATGCCGCACTGCGCGAAACTACAGTAAGTATGTTTTATACATCTATAGTACTGTTTTTTGGGTTCTCAGTGTTTACAATATCTAGTTTTGGAGGCACAGTAGCTTTAGGAGCATTAGTTTCAATTACACTTCTTTTTGCTATGTTATCCAACTTATTATTACTACCTACGCTATTGCTTTCACTTGAAAAGAGCATTGCAAATAAGCAAACAATGAAAAAGCCTGCTATTGAAATTTTACCTGATGGAGAGGATGAAGAAAGTAATGTAAAATTAAAATAGCAAATTCAATTACACATTAAAGAAAACCTTATCAATTTGGAATTTGGTGCTTTTACTTTTATGGAATTTTATTTAAAAGTATCTTTGTTCCACTTAAAATATGACCATGCGATACAAAACTATTGATGAATTGCTGAATAGCGAAAAAACTCACATTGAAGTAACTGTAAAAGGTTGGGTTCGCTCCTTTAGAAGTAACAGATTTATAGCGCTAAATGACGGATCGACAATTAATACACTTCAATGCGTAGTGGATTTTGAAAATTTTGAAGATGAAGTTCTAAAAAAGGTAACTGTTGGTGCAGCAATTAAGGTTGTAGGAACACTTGTAGAAAGCCAAGGGAAAGGCCAGAAAGTAGAAGTTCAAGTGTCAAAACTTACTGTTTTAGGTGAAGCAAAACCTGAAGATGTAAAACTTACCATCCTTTCACCAAAAAGACATTCATTAGAAACGTTACGCGAGCAAGCACATTTGCGTATTAGAACCAATACTTTCGGGGCAGTAATGCGTACACGTTCAAAACTTGCATTTGCAGTACACGAATATTTTCAGAAAAACGGATTTAACTATATGCACTCACCTATTATTACAGGTAGTGATGCAGAAGGTGCAGGTGAAATGTTCCGCGTGTCGGCTTTAGATCCTAAAAATCCACCATTGGATGAAAATGGAAATATAGATTACAAGCAAGATTTTTTCGAAAAAGAAACAAATCTTACTGTTAGCGGGCAATTAGAAGCTGAAACTTACGCAATGGCACTTGGTAAAGTTTATACTTTTGGACCAACATTCCGTGCAGAAAATTCGAATACTAGCCGCCACTTAGCTGAGTTTTGGATGATAGAGCCAGAGGTTGCATTCAACGATTTGGATGCGAATATGGATTTAGCTGAAGACTTTATTAAATACGTAGTAAAATATGCTTTAGATAATTGTGCTGACGATCTTGAGTTCTTAGAAAATAGATTGCTAGAAGAAGAAAAGAGCAAACCGCAAAACGAGCGTAGCGAAATGAAACTTCGCGAAAAGCTTCACTTTATTTTAGACAACAATTTCAAACGTGTAAGTTATACCGAAGCAATAGATATTCTCAAAAATTCTAAACCAAACAAGAAAAAGAAATTTAAATATCTAATTGAGGAATGGGGTGCAGATTTACAGAGTGAACACGAGCGTTTCTTAGTTGAAAAACACTTTAAATGCCCAGTAATTCTTTTTGATTATCCTGCAAAAATTAAAGCTTTCTATATGCGTTTGAACGACGATGGAAAAACGGTTCGCGCGATGGATGTACTTTTCCCAGGAATTGGAGAAATTGTTGGCGGGTCTCAGCGTGAAGAACGCTTTGATGTATTGAAGGAGAAAATGGCCGCAATGGACATTGACGAAAAAGAACTATATTGGTACTTAGATTTACGTAAGTTTGGAACTGCTGTTCACAGTGGTTTTGGGCTTGGATTTGAGCGTTTGGTACAGTTTACAACAGGAATGGGGAACATTCGCGATGTAATCCCTTACCCAAGAACTCCAGGAAACGCAGAATTCTAATTATAATAACATAAGATTGTATTAAAACTAGCTACTTAATTATTTTAGTAGCTAGTTTTTTTTAACTTTATGATATAGTATTTATAACCATGTTAAAGCAACAATTAAATTTTAAACTATCCCAAAAATTATCTCCTCAACAAATACAGTTGATGAAGATGATTCAATTACCTACGCAAGCATTCGAACAACGAATTGCGCAGGAATTGGAAGAAAACCCAGCTCTTGAAGGTGGCAAAGAGGAAAGCGATGAGTTTGATGACGAATTCAGCAACGAAGAATACGACGAAGGCAACGAAGTAATCGAAACCGATATAAACGTTGACGATTATCTTAGTGATGACGAAGTGCCAAGCTATAAGCTTTCTGCAAACAATTACAGCGCAGACGATGAGGAGAAACAAATGCCTTATGCGGCCGGAACCTCATTTACGCAGCACCTAATGACGCAGCTTAACACCTATAGATTAAATAAAGAAGAAAAAGAAATAGCAATTTTCTTAGTTGGTAGTGTTGACGAAAGTGGGTACATCCGTCGTGATTTACAGGATATAGTAGACGACCTTGCTTTTACTCAGAATATATACACTACCGAAGATAAAGTAGAAAAAGTTCTGAAAATAGTTCAAGAATTAGACCCAGCAGGTGTTGCGGCTCGTGACCTACAAGAGTGCTTGTTGATTCAGTTAGAGCGTAAAGAACAAACCCCATCTATTGCATTAGCAATTGATATTATAGACGACTCTTTCGACCAATTCAGTAAAAAGCATTATAAGAAATTAATTCAGAAATTAAATATTACTGAAGACCAACTCCGTGAGGCAATTCACGATATTGAAGCGTTAAACCCAAAACCAGGAGGAACTTATTCTGGCAACAATAAAATAGTTGAACACGTAGTTCCCGATTTTACCATAAGAATTGTGGACGGAGAGCTAGATTTAACATTAAACGGTAGAAACGCACCCGAACTTCACGTTAGCCACGATTATAAAAATATGCTCAAGGGCTACAAGGAGTCCACGGAAAAATCGAAAGCACAGAAAGATGCTGTCATGTTTATTAAGCAAAAGCTAGACGCCGCAAAATGGTTTATAGACGCTATTAAACAACGCCAGCAAACGCTTTACATTACTATGAATGCAATTATGCATCATCAAAAAGAGTATTTCTTAAGTGGTGACGAACGAAAGCTTAAGCCGATGATCTTAAAAGATATTGCCGATAAGATCAATATGGACGTATCCACGGTGTCTCGAGTTGCTAATAGCAAGTATGTCGACACCCCTTACGGGACAAAGTTGATTAAGGAATTCTTCAGCGAATCGATGAAGAATGATCAAGGTGAAGATGTTTCCACAAGAGAGATTAAAAAAATACTTGAAATAACTATTTCCGAAGAAGATAAGCGCAAACCACTTACAGATGATAAGCTTGCTAAAATTTTATTGGAGAAGGGCTATCCAATTGCACGTCGTACCATTGCTAAATATCGCGAGCAATTGGACCTACCAGTAGCAAGACTTCGAAAAGAAATCTGATGAATTTATTTCTTAAAAGTGCCTCGTATATTTTCCACCCTCTTTTGATGCCACTATTGGGGGTTATATTATATTACAATGTTACCCCTAGGTATGTAGATGCAGAAATAATTCGAGCCGAACTTTTAGCTATAGCCATTATTACTGTTTTAATTCCCTTAGTAGTATTTTTCTTATTGAAAAACTTAGGAGCAGTTGAAACAATTTATTTAAGAAACGTAAAAGAGCGAAAATTCCCCTTAATGATTCAGTGCATACTGTTGTTGCTAATCGTTAAAATGGTTTTTGACATTTACGACGACCCCGAATTGTATTATTTTATAGTAGGTATCCTGTTTTCTACTTTTAGCGCTTTAATAATGGTGTTTTTTAAAGTTAAAATAAGTTTGCACCAAATGGGTGTAGCAGGTATCTTAATGTTTCTGGTAGGCATTAGCGCACATTTTAAAATCAACTTATTAGTCTCAATTAGTTTTTTTCTATTTGTAAATGGCTGGGTTGCTTCTTCTCGCTTAAATGCTAATGCTCACGATTATCGCGAATTAATTCTGGGACTTTTTATCGGAGTATTGCCTCAACTTATACTATTCAATTTTTGGTTATAGTATAAAAAATATTATACCCAATTTAAGAGAGCGGAATTCAAAAGGTTCACCATCAACAGTCTTAGCCTTATCGAAAAAAGGATTTATACCGTAGGCTGCAAAGAGGTTGAAATTACTAAAACCAGCACTCAGGGTGGCCGTTAATCTCAACGGGTTAAATTCGGGTATCTTAGTTTGGTTAACGTTATTTCCAGGCTGTTTAAACGTAGATTTATACCAAAAGGCATATCCTATTCTAAATCCGGGATAAACACGCCAGAACGCGTATTTTTCTGGCGTAGAAGTTCGCCATCTAAATTCAATAGGAACCTCAATTATACTAGTATTAAAGCGATTTCGTGAATAGTCTACATCCTCATCTAAAATCTTAAATATAGATTCATCCTTTAGCGATTCACCGATAAACAAATTTTGACCGTACTGATCTAATGCGATACCAAGGCCTACAGCTATTGCAATATTACGTTGCTTATTGATGGGCATATCTCTTAGAAAGCCAAAATGAATTCCCCCTGTCAATCCTCTTGTAGACACCTCTGAAGGAAGATTTAACGGCACATTATAGGTAACCCCCAAGTAGAATTGATCCTCTCTATAAACTGAATCTACCACAGGACGTGGCAATGTATCTTGCGCCAAGGCAGCAAGTCCAGTAAGAATAAAAAGGAATGTGAGTACTTTATTCATATCGATAAAGATAAACGTATTTTAAGAATCTTGGAAACAAAAAAACGCCTCATTATCATGAGACGTTTTTATTTATATTTATTGTTATGCTTAGTCTAACTCATTACCTGGAGTAGTGATATAGATAATTTTAAGCATATTAAGATCACGCAATTCCTGCTTAATGTCTGTTACCATACCTGTATTAGTTTCCTCATCTACTTTTAGGGCAACCATTACTTTATCCTGAAGTTCAGGACGAAGTTTTTGACGTGCTTCAGTAAGTGCGAATTTAATGTTAGATATATCTGTATACTTATCGCCTATTTGAATTTTCGCTTCAGTACCAAAACTCTCTTGGTAACGTGCTGAAGGCTTTCCAGCATAAATATACACCGATCTATCTTTCTTCAATTTCTCAACTTGGTCTGCTTTAGGTAATTTATTTTGAACCAATAAATTATCATCACGCAGTACGGTTACTACCATAAAGAAGAATAGAAGCATAAATACAATATCCGGTAAAGATGCTGTACTTACAGGCGGTAATTCATTACTTTTTTTCTTTCTAAACTTTGACATAGTTGTAATATTATGATCCAGATTTTTTAGGTTCAGCTTCTGACAGCTTCTGAGGGAATAGCTTTTGAATTGTTTGCAATTTTTCTTGCAATTGTTCTTTTGCTACTTCACCTTTAATCTTTCCTTCATTTAGATTTTTGGTCATTTCGGTAAACTTCCAGCCATAAAGCCTTTGTGATTCCCGATCTCTTAAATAGTTGTATGCTGCCACCAATTCATTTTGAACAGCGATATACATTTTATAAGAAGTAAGCCTATCGTTCTGAACAGAAATTACTGCTTTATCAGGGTTATCTGATGATTCTGGATTACGACTTCCTTTACAATAGTCACAGTATTCTGGACTTCCAGCAGGTGCTCCACCATTATCCAAGAATTCAATTGCTGCTTGACGCAAGTCTTTAAGATCCATTAGGTTTTGTTCAACTAGCAATTGATCCTCACGGTTAACGTTAACGATAAAGAGGTTCTTTTCTTTAATCTTTACTTGTTCATCCGTTGGCGGTTCTTTAGGCGGCAACTGTCTTCCAATCCCACTATCCTTCTCGATGGTAGTAGTTACCAAGAAAAAGATAAGCAATAGGAAAGCGATGTCTGCCATCGACCCAGCATTTACTTCCGGTGTTGCTCTTCTTGCCATTATTTTGCTAGTTTTTTGATTCCGCTAAATACCATTGCTGCAATAGCTAAAACTCCTAAGATGTAAAAGGTATATAAACCTGTACCCACCCATTTTGAGCCACTTGCAGAAAGCATATCGCCTTCACGCATTGCCATTGGATTGCCTTCAGCTAAAACATAAGAGATTACTACAATAAGTAAGAATGCTCCTACTGATAGTAATGTTTTCTTAACATCTCCGGCAAAAATACCTTTAAGAACGAAGAAGAGAACAAATACTAAGATTAAAGCGAAAGTGATATAGGCCACATACAAGAAGCCATCTACTCCTGCGCCAGTTTCAGCGACTGCAGTATCACCTTTTGAGATGATCATTGCAAGAAAAATAATTCCCGCAACGCTTAAAAGCAATGCTACAATTTTTAATATTTTATGTAATGCCATCTTGTGGTTTGTTTAAATTTATTTTTTTGAGTTGTAATCGAACAACATATCGATTAAAGTGATAGAAGCATCTTCCATGCTGTTTACAATACTATCGATTTTAGCGATAATGTAGTTGTAAAAAATCTGAAGGATAATCGCAACGATCAAACCAAATACAGTTGTTAAAAGTGCAACTTTAATACCACCAGCTACAAGAGAAGGGTTCATATCACCAGCTGCTTGAATTTTATCAAACGCAGTAATCATACCTATTACAGTACCCATGAAACCAAGCATCGGTGCAATAGCGATAAATAGAGAGATCCACGATACGTTTTTTTCAAGTTGTCCCATTTGAACACCTCCGTAAGCAACTACAGCTTTTTCAGCTAAGTCAATACCTTCATCGGCTCTATCAAGACCTTGATAGTAAATTGATGCAACAGGACCTTTTGTATTTCTGCACACTTCTTTTGCAGCGTCTATACCACCACTATTTAGTGCGTCTTGAACATCCTGAGCTAATTTTTGTGTGTTCGTTGTTGAAAGGTTAAGATAGATAATTCTTTCAATAGCAATTGCCAATCCTAGAATTAAACATAGAAGTACAACCCCCATAAATCCAGGACCACCCTCTACGAAACGTTCTTTTAATTCTTGGTGGAATCCTTTATCAGCAACATCGGCAGTAGCCGTTTCGTCCTGAATAAAAGATACTGTTGCTGCTGCTACCAAAGCTTGTGAGCTTGTTGGTAATGTTTGCGCTGTTGAAGCGTTTGCGTTTAACGTGCCTACAAATACCATTGCGGCGAGCGCCATAATAGAAAATAATTTTTTCATTGCTATCGACTTAAAGTTTGTTTTTAGTTAAAGGTTTAAAGATATAAAATAATTTAGTTAATCTACAAGAATATTAATTTGGACTAAAAAGGAATTTCCAATCCACCCTAAATAGGTTAATATCAGCTTCCTTTTTAAATTTTAATGAACTTTTACACTTATATATAGTATCAATTTTTCTTGATTGAAATCTGTTAATTATACTAATCAAGTCTATCGTTACTACTATTGCGTTTATTTCTACTTTATTTAGTTGCTAGAGCACGCGCTTTCATTACCTTAATAATGCAAAAATTTACTCGCAGAGAGGAAGGGATTCGAACCCTCGATACGCTTTTGGCGTATACACACTTTCCAGGCGTGCGCCTTCGACCACTCGGCCACCTCTCTAAAAAATGTTTTTTAGCTCAGAACTAATCTGAAGCAAAAATCTATTTCAAAATATTCGAATCGAACACCTACTAATTAGTTACAAAAATAGGTGCTTCCGCTTAACGAGTGCCAAATATCAAAAAAAAATCAACGCCATAAAAAAAAATAACAGATTAATTTACTGCATTTCTCCTCTTAATGAGGTTTCGAATATGGTTTTAAAGCTATTTGGAGATACATTTTCACCTAATAAATACATTAATTTAGCCAATGCAGCTTCTGTAGTGCTATCCTTTGCACTAATTACCCCCATTTTTTTAAGCGCTGTACTAGTTTCGTAAAGGCCCATGTTTACACTCCCACCAGTGCATTGGGTTACATTTATTACCGGAACCCTTCTTTTTATAACATTCTTAAGCGAATTGATAAACCACTCTTCAGTAGTTACATTACCTGCACCATAGGTTTCTAAAACTAAACCTTTCATTTCAGGATAATCAAATAAATACCTTATCGTCGACTCATCTATACCTGGAAAAATCTTAACCAACAGTATATTACTCTCCATCGTTTTATGAACTTTAAGCTTTTTTCTGCGGTTTGGCTTGTAAAGCGCTTCGTTATTAACCACTAAATGCAACCCACTTTGAACCAAATCTGGATAGTTTGGCGACTCGAAAGCCTCAAAATGTTCTGCATTTATCTTAGTTGTTCTATTTCCTCTATATAGTTTGTATTCAAAATAAAGACAAACCTCCGCAATTTTCGGAACACCCTTTTCTCGTAAGGATGCAATTTGAATAGAGGTAATTAAGTTTTCTTTTGCATCGGTACGTAAATCTCCAATTGGAAGTTGGGAACCAGTAAAAACCACAGGTTTCCCTAAATTCTCCAACATAAAACTTAATGCCGATGCCGTATATGACATTGTATCGCTACCGTGTAATACTACAAACCCATCTATTTCATCATAGTTTTCTTCAATAATAGTAGCTATATCTACCCAATACTTAGGGTTCATATTAGAACTATCAATAGGTTCAGGAAAGGAGGTTGTAGTAATATTACAGTCTAACAATTTAAGTTCGGGAATATGATTTAATAATTCATCAAAATTGAAATTGCGCAAAGCACCAGTTTCAAAGTCTTTTATCATCCCGATAGTTCCACCTGTATATATAAGGAGTATGTTAGGTTGGGTTTTCATATTAATCTCTAAGCTTTTAAATGAAAAATAAGATGTTGCGATTAAAAAATTTTACGATAATGCTCTTAATCATTAAACTTTAAAAACCGCTTTGGAATTTTCTGTCGTTATTCGAGCTACTTCTGCTTCAGTTATATTGTATAACGCTGAGAGTTTTTTACAAATTAAGGTCAAATAACTACTTTCATTACGTTTTCCTCGATAAGGAACCGGAGCAAGGTAAGGCGAATCGGTTTCCAAAACGATATGTTTTAAAGGAATTTGGTTTAAAAATGTATCAATCTTTCCATTCTTAAATGTAACTACACCACCTATCCCCAATTTCATATTAAATGAAATAGCTCTTTGTGCTTGTTCAAAATCTCCAGTAAAGCAATGAAAGATTCCAAAGAGGTCTTCACTTTTTTCGGTTTCTAAAACTTCAAAAATTTCATCAAAAGCATCACGACAGTGTATTACTATGGGCAGTTTGTATTTTTTAGCTAATTGAATTTGGCGTTTAAAAGCAATCTTTTGGATTTCTAATGTAGAAGTATCCCAATAAAGATCAATCCCTATTTCGCCAACAGCAAAGAAATCTCGTTTTTCGAACTGTTCTTCTACGTGAGCCAATTCTTCTTCATAGTTTTCTTTTACAGAAGTTGGGTGTAGGCCCATCATTAAGAAAACGTTTTCAGGATATTCCTTCTCTAGATCATACATAGATTCGGTAAAACCCGAGTCTATTGCGGGGATAAAAAAACGTGTAACTCCCGCATCAATTGCACGTTGCATCATATCTGCTCGATCATCAGAAAAGGCATCACTATATAAATGGGTATGGGTATCTGTTATCATAACTACAAAGCTACTTATTTTGTTTACTATCTTTGAGCAAAAAAATTGATGCATTTACGAGAATTTCTTGAAACCCAAGGTTTTTATCGCATTCCACTTAAAAAATTAGCAACAGGACATTATTTGTTCTCGGCTAAAATAAATGGTGTTTCAGGCGATTTCATTTTAGACACTGGTGCTTCTACAAGTTGTGTAGGCTTTAAAAACAGTACTCACTTCAAACTTATTAGTGAAGAGAGCATGATTAAAGCTGCTGGTGCCGGAGCTATAAACATGGAAACTATGCTTTCCAGAAAAAACATTTTTGCAATTAAGAAATGGAAGATTTCTAATATGGATTTTGTGCTATTTGATCTCACTCATGTAAACGCAGCATTAGCACAAGTTGAAGAAGGACCTATTCACGGTATTATTGGAGCCGATTTTTTAAAAAAAAATCGCGCAGTTATCGATTATGGAAGAAATTGCTTTTATATAAAGCTACCGAGTCTTTAACAAAAAGATTTATTGTATTTTTTTAAGTACATTTATAGTAAATAGATGATAATATAAACGTGCTCAAGAACATAGCTATATTTTTTATTATTATTGCGCTATCCCCCATCTTGGGATTCAACGCGCATGAAACTGAGTATTCTGAATTTGCTCAAATTGAACAATCTAGAACTGAAAGATTAGTAACTTTAGACAGTCTTATTTCTCTAAATAAGAAGACTAATATCGATGCTTTTATTGAATACAGTATCGAATACGTTAAATTAGCCCAAGAACTAGACTTTATAGAATCTGCTGCTAAAAAAGCGATCGACCTACAACGTCCACTTACAAACTTTCGCAACGACCCTTTAAACGCAATAACCGTTATAAACAGCGTTCTCGCGCGTAAGTATAAAATAAACGACAGCTTATTACTTGGAGGTTTATATCTAAAACGAGGTATGGCAAACTCACAAGTTGATGCTAATAAAGCAATCTCCGATTACAATAAAGCATTTTTAAATTTCTCTTATTGCGATTCACTTAGCATTGCAGAAACACATTATTATCGCGGGCAAGCATACTCAAGTTTAGGAAAATTCATACTTGCAGGTGAAGACCTACACAAGGCATATTCGATTTTTGAAAGTCAAAAAAAGTACGACTGTATGATTACTGCTCGGCAAGGAATCATTAATATGTTTAGTAGAAATGGTTTTTATGAAAAAGCAAAAACCGAAAGAAATGCCCTAATAGAGAAAATTAGAAAATTAAAATTAAACTCCTTCTTATCTCAAGAGTACTATAATCAAGCAATTGATTACCACAAAATGGGCGATAAAAATGCTGAATTTAAATCGTTGCTTTTAGCGGTAGAAAACTTTGATAATGAAAAATCTAATAAAACTGTATTTATAAACATTCACTCAAGTCTTGTAAACTACTACTGCGAGCGATTCCAGATTAAAGTGGCAAACATTCATTTAAACCTATTGGAAAATTTAAAACTTGACATTCTTGAAGACCAAGTAACAAAAATTAATTATTTAAGTGCAAAGGCTAAATTTTTACAAACCACAGGTTTTTACGAAGAAGCTGAAAAATTTGCCGTTCAATGTTTAGAAATCGCACAAAGCATTAATTCTGAAGACGATATAATGAATTCTTACAAATTCCTATCAGAAATCTACTTTGATATGAAAGAGTACAGAAAAAGCATCGAAAGTAACCGCGCCGCCTCTTTAATAAAAGATTCCATTTACAATAGAAGTACCGCAAATGCATTAGCTTACTATCTTTCTTTATATGAAACTGAAAAAAAAGAAAAAGAACTAATTGAAAAAAACACAAACATTAGTTTACTAGAAAAGGACAATGAAATTTTTAAGAAAGCAATGGTTTTTGGTGGAATAGCTTTAATCCTAGCTTTCGGAGTTGTTATTTTATATCGGAATCAAATACACTTAAGAAGTAATAAAGATCTTCAAGAAAAATTCAGTCAGGAATTACTTATTTCTCAAGAAAAAGAACGTCGCAGAATATCGAAAGATTTACACGATGGAATAGGGCAACAGTTATTACTCATAAAAAACAAACTGCTTAAAAAAGGTACCCCGGAAGTAAAAGAAATGGTGAATCACACAATTGAAGAAGTACGAAGCATATCAAGGGACTTGCACCCATTTCATCTTCAAGAATTAGGGGTTACCAAAGCCATAGAAAACACCATTAGACAAATAGATGAAAACACATCTCTTTTTATTTCTTCAGAAATAGATAATATAGATAACTTATTTACTAAAGAAGAGGAGGTTAACATATATAGAATAGTTCAGGAAAGCTTAAGCAACATCCTAAAACACGCAAATGCTGAAGCGGGTAAAGTTTCTATTAAAATATTGTCAAACAATATACTTATTTCTATTCGCGACAATGGTGTGGGTTTTGACTTTAGCGACAAATTTCAAGATCTAAAATCTCTTGGATTAAAAACCTTGCTGGAACGCACTAAATTTCTAAAAGGGCAAATGAAGGTAACTTCTAAAAAAGACTTTGGAACATTATTAGAATTTCAATTACCATTATGAGAAAGCATAAACACTCAATTATTATAGCAGATGATCACCCTTTATTATTAAAAGGGTTAAGTGATTTTTTGATTGAAAAAAATTATAATTTAATTGGTAGTGGAAATGACGGCAGGGAAGCTTACAACTTAATTGTGAAAGAAAACCCCGACATAGCAATTATCGATATACAAATGCCGTATATGTCTGGAATTGAAATCGCACAAAAATGCAAAGGCCTAGAAGGTATTGATACAAAAATTGTACTTATCACCCTTCATAAGGAGAAGGAGCTTTACCAAAAAGCACAAGAACTGAATATATTCGGATATATTTTAAAAGAATTCGCTTTAGATGAAATTGAAAATTGTATTAAAACCGTGTCTAAGGGAGAACCTTTTTTCAGTAATAGAATAATGGAGCTGATTGACATTAACCCTGTTGAAAATAATGACTTAAAAAAGCTCACACCCTCAGAAAAAAAGATTTTGAAGCTTATTGCAAATGACAAAACCAATAAGGAGATAGCTTCATTACTTTTTATATCCTACAGAACGGTGGAAAAACACAGAAGCAATATTATCAACAAATTGAATTTGGAGGCGAAAACCAATAGCTTGTTAATTTGGGCCAAAGAAAATCACGATAGATTACTATAAGCAAGTTCTTTTCAATCGTATACGAATTATCACAAATAAAAAATCCGGCCATTGGCCGGATTTTTAATGGATATCTATTCGTTAAACTATAATTCTAACGCTTTTTTCACATCGTTATTCATTAATAACTCAACTGGATTTTCTAATGCTTCCTTAATTGCAACTAAGAATCCAACTGATTCACGGCCATCAATAATTCTATGGTCGTAAGAAAGGGCTACATACATAATAGGTGCTACTACTATCCCTCCATCTCTTACAATAGGACGCTCAACAATATTGTGCATTCCTAAAATTGCAGATTGAGGTGGGTTGATAATTGGAGTTGAAAGCATACTTCCGAAAACTCCTCCGTTAGAAATTGTAAACGTACCACCTGTCATTTCATCAACAGTTATTTGACCGTCTCTAGCTCTAAGTGCAAGGCGCTTAACCTCATCTTCAACACCTCTAAAACTTAGGTTTTCAGCATTTCTAATAACTGGTACCATTAATCCTTTAGGTCCAGAAACCGCAATTGAGATATCTTTAAAATCGTATGAAATCTTATAATCTCCGTCAATCATCGAATTTACATCTGGGTAAAGCTCTAATGCTCGAACTACCGCTAAAGTAAAGAACGACATAAAACCTAATCCTACTCCGTGTTTAGCTTTAAACTGTTCTTTATACTGACTTCTTAATTCGAAAATTGGCGACATATCTACTTCGTTAAAAGTAGTAAGCATCGCTGTTTCATTTTTAGCTGAAACCAAACGCTCTGCAACTTTTCTACGTAACATAGAAAGTTTTTTACGCTCGCTTCCACGGCTTCCTGTTCCTGGAGTACCCATAGATGGAGTTGCCTTAATAGCGTCGTCTTTAGTTACGCGACCGTCACGTCCACTTCCTTTTACATCTTTAGAAGACATTCCTTTCTCGTCAAGAATCTTCTTAGCCGCCGGAGAAGGAGTACCTGTAGCGTAAGATTTCTTTTCTTCTTCTTTTGGAGCTGCTGGTTTAGAAGGAGCCTCTTCTTTCTTTTCTTCTTTTTTATCAGCTTTAGGAGCATCTCCGCCACTTGGCTTTGCAGCGTCTGTATCAATAATACAAACCACCTGTCCTACTTCAACTGTATCACCTTCTTCAGCTTTTAAAGTAATGATTCCACTAGCTTCTGCCGGAAGTTCAAGAGTTGCCTTGTCACTATCTACCTCAGCGATTGCTTGATCTTTTTCAACATAATCGCCATCGCTTACTAACCATTCGGCAATTTCAACTTCTGTGATGGATTCTCCCGGAGACGGGACTTTCATTTCTAATGCCATATTATTTCTGTTTTATATAAACCCTCGTTTATTAATCTAATAAATTTAAATGTTTTTACTATAATATTTACAAAGTAAGCATAATTCTTACTTCATATCTTTATTAAACACGTTTTCAATTACTTTAGCGTGTCTTGCTTTTGAGCGAACAGTACTTCCTGCAGCTGGAGCAGCATACATTTTTCTACTGCAAACTCTAAAGTTTTTAGCTTTTTCAAAATGCATCATTAAATATGAATAAGCCCCCATATTTTTAGGTTCTTCTTGTGCCCAAACTATATCGTCTGCATTTTTATACTTCTTAATTATCTTGTTAATCTCATCGGTTGGTAGTGGAAATAATTGCTCAATTCTTACTAATGCAACATCATCTCTTTTTAATTCCTCTCTTTTTTCAAAAAGGTCGTAATAAAATTTACCTGTTACAAACACCAATGATTTTACTTTATCAGCTTTTACCTCCGCATCATCAATAACCATTTGGAACGTACCATTGGCAAATTCCTCCTTAGTAGAAACTACTTTTGGATGACGTAGTAAACTCTTAGGAGTAAATACAATTAGTGGTTTGCGATATTTAGTTTTAATTTGTCTTCTCAATAAATGGAATAAGTTTGCTGGTGTTGTAACGTCTGCAACAAACATATTATCTACAGCACATAATTGTAAGTAACGCTCCATTCTTGCCGATGAGTGCTCTGCACCTTGGCCTTCATAACCGTGTGGCAACAGCATTACCAAACCATTCTGCAGCTTCCATTTATCTTCAGCAGCTGAAATATATTGGTCGATCATGATTTGAGCTCCATTACTGAAATCTCCGAACTGTGCTTCCCAAATGGTTAATGTATTTGGGCTAGCCATAGCATAACCATAATCGAAACCTACAACTCCATACTCAGAAAGCAATGAGTTGTATATATAGAAATTGGCTTGATCGCCTTTTAAGTTGTTTAAAAGAACTACTTCTTCTTCGCTCTCTTCAACCTTTATTACTGCGTGACGATGAGAAAAAGTTCCACGTTCTACATCCTGCCCACTTATTCTTACATCATGACCTTCTTTTAACAAACTTCCGTAAGCCAATAGTTCGCCCATTGCCCAGTCAAGTTTGTTTTTTTCAAAGTACATTTCTTTTCTAGACTCGATGAGTTTAGCTATTTTTTTAAGAAATTTCTTGTCCTTTGGAAGTTGGGTAATAACTTCGGCAATTTCGTCAAGTTTTTTTAAATCATATGTAGTATCAACAGGTTCTAGCATTTGACCCTCATCAGAATAATCGTAACCATCCCATTCATCTTGCATAAAAGGGGTTACAGATGTTTTATCCTCTTTTCTTGAATCCTCTAAATTTTCCTCTAGCTTATTTTTGTATTCCTTTTCTAGCTTAGTAACGTATTCGCTATCGATTACTCCTTCTTCAATCAGTTTTTCAGCATAAATATCTCGTGGATTTTGGTGCTTAGCTATTGCTTTATAAAGTTTAGGTTGTGTAAAACGAGGTTCATCACCTTCGTTATGCCCGTATTTTCTATAACCTAATAAATCGATAAAAACGTCACGACCATATTCCATTCTGAAATCAAGAGCGAAATTTATAGCGTGAACTACAGCTTCTACATCATCTGCATTTACGTGAAGTATTGGTGATAGTGTTACCTTAGCTACATCCGTACAATAGATAGAAGAACGCGCATCTAGGTAATTTGTAGTAAAACCTATTTGATTATTTACTACTATATGTATTGTTCCGCCAGTTTTGTAGCCGTCCAATTGAGCCATTTGCACAATTTCATAGACTAAACCTTGACCCGCAATTGCAGCATCACCGTGAACAACTATTGGCAATACTTTACTTGGGTTGTCTTTGTGATGGTCGTCTTGTTTAGAACGTGCAATACCTTGCACTACTGCGCCAACTGTTTCTAAATGTGATGGATTTGGTGCAATATTTAGGTTAATCTCTTTTCCTGAATCTGTTTTGCGTTTTGATGTCCAACCCAAGTGGTACTTAACATCCCCGTCAAAAATATCCAGGGCATAGTCTTTACCATCAAATTCACTGAAAATATTCTTTGCACTTTTCCCGAAAATATTTGTTAGGGTACTTAGTCGGCCACGATGAGCCATTCCCATAACAAATTCTTCCACGCCCTTTTCGGCAGCATTTTCTATCAAGGAGTCTAAAGCTGGAATTAAGCTTTCACCTCCTTCCAATGAAAATCTTTTTTGTCCAACATATTTAGTGTGAAGAAAATTCTCGAAAGAGACAGCTTCATTAAGTTTTTTAAGAATATGTTTCTTTTCCTCTGCCGTGAAGTTAGGCTGATTATCATTGGCATTTAGTCTTTGCTGAATCCAATCTATTTCTTCGGGTTTACGTAGAAACATGTACTCCATACCGATGGAATCGCAATAAATTCTCTTGAGGTGCATGATAATTTCCTCAAGCGTATTTTCGCCTATGCCGATAATTTCACCTGCCCTGAATTTCGATTTTAAGTCGTGCTCAGAAAGTCCGAAATTCTCAATATCTAAGGTTGGGGTGTAAGTTCTACGCTCCCTAACTGGGTTTGTTTTTGTGAAGAAATGCCCTCTTGTGCGATAGGCATCAATTAATTTTATTACTCGGAATTCCTTAATTACATCAGCACAAATTGCACCTAGATCATAATCCTGAGGATCTGCTGAAGCAACTCCTGAATCCGCAAAGAATTCTTGACTTCCTGGCTCGGAGCCAAAATCAAACCCTTGGAAGAATGCTCTCCAACTTGGTTCAATGCTATCTGGGTATTTTAAATATTTTTCGTATTGTTCTGCGATTACAGATGGATGAACCGCGTTTAAGAATGAAAATTTATCCATGATAAATATACAAATGGTCTTTTAAATAAAACGGTACAAATTTACAATAATTAAGCACAATAGGCGGCTCGATTTCATATATTTATTGTTTGAAACTCATAAAGTATTCATAATGGAAAAGACAGTATATAGACTAATTGCTAAATTATTACTAATTTTAGTAATATTCTACTCAAATAATGGGAATGCTCAGGAAGAACAGTATAATTTTTGGGACCATGTGCGATTTGGTGGGGGCGTGGGTTTAAATTTTGGAAATGGTTACTTTAGCGGTACTTTAGCTCCAAGTGCTATTTATCAATTTAACAATCAATTTTCTGCGGGAGTAGCGCTTACAGGAACATACGCAAGTTTAAAAAACAACAATTCTGCAACTATATTAGGTGGAAGTGTACTAGCACTTTATAACGTGATTCCTGAAATTCAACTTTCAGCAGAGTTTGAAGAATTAAATGTAAGCCGAACTTATAAATATATAGGTAGCTCCGATGTAACAAAAAGCTACTGGTATCCGGCCTTATATCTCGGCGCTGGATTCCGAAGTAATAATTTCACTATGGGAGTTCGATACGATGTGCTTTTTGATAAAGATGAAAGTATTTATGGAAGCGCCTTTGCTCCATTCGTAAGAGTATATTTTTAAACATTTCGCTCCATCAAACTATTTCCAAACTGACGAAGCATTTCTCTTTTCTCATCACTAATGTTTATCTCATCTAACATAGAATAGGCAAAATTACTGTATTTTTCAATCTCAACTTGAGTAGCTTTCGCAGCACCTGAATTAACAAAAATACCCTTAACTGTTGTGATTTTATCAGCTGGATCTTTTGGATTAATACTGTAAAGATGTTCCAATTCGTCAGCTTGACCTTTACTACTTTGTTCTATTGCTATTAGGTAAAGGAAAGTTTTTTTGTTTGCAATTATATCGCCACCAACTTGCTTCCCGAATGTTTCTGGATTGCCAAAAACATCTAAGTAATCGTCTTGCAACTGAAAAGCAATACCAAGATTTCTCCCAAACTGGTAGATTTTATCCATATCACTTTTAGAAGCATCCGCAACTATAGCCCCCATTTTCATAGCCGCTCCAACTAAGACAGCGGTTTTATGGTCTATCATATTAATGTACTCTTCTAACGATACATCATCACGTGTTTCAAAATCCATATCGTGTTGTTGCCCTTCACAAACTTGTAAAGCGGTTTCACTAAAAAGTTTAGCTAAATCCTGAAATGTTTTTGGATTGTAATTTTCAAAAAATCTATAGGCCAAAATCAGCATAGCATCGCCCGAAAGAATACCTGTATTTACATCCCACTTTTCGTGAACAGTTGCCTTGCCTCTACGTAAAGGCGCATTATCCATAATATCATCGTGAATAAGTGAAAAGTTATGGAACAACTCTACTGCCATTGCTGCAGATAAAGCCTCTTTATAATCTTTTCCAAAAAAATCACAAACCATCAGCGTTAGTGCTGGTCTAATTCTTTTGCCCCCTAATGAAAGGATATACTTAATAGGATCATAAAGTTGAGCTGGCTCGTTTTGAGAAACTGCTTGTTCAAGATTTTGATTGAGAAGTGTGTTGTATTTCGATAAAATTTCCATTGAATAAAAAATTTTGGCTAAGGTAAAATAAGCATTGCAAATGCACACAACTTATAACCGAAAAAGAGTGGAAACATACAAAGTAGATTTCTCCTGTTGAAGAATAACAAAAAAATTTATTCATCACGTCCGATTTTACAACCTCATATCCAAAATGTTAAATAAAATAAAACTTTGGAAACTGCTATTGTTTTAAAAGTTTCCCCAACCTATCTTTGCACCCCATTATGAAAGAACGAATAATCCATAAAGCTACAGACCTCTTTTTAAGGCTTGGCGTTAAGAGTGTTACCATGGATGATATAGCTCAAGAGTTAGCTATATCAAAAAAAACGATTTACACACATTTTAAAAATAAGACTGAACTTATAAAAGAATGTGCTTGGTTTATGCTAGACAATATCACATCTGGGATAGACGAAATATGTGCATTAGATATAAATCCGATTGAAGAATTATTTCAGATTAAGAAATTTATAATGCAGAAATTGAAAGATGAACATACATCTGCACAATATCAGCTAAACAAATATTACCCCGAAATAAGTGCACGTATTCATAAAAGTCAACTCGCAAAAATGTTGGAAAGCACCCAAAAGAATATCAAAAAGGGCATAGAACAAGGTTTATATCGAAAAAATCTTGATTCAGATTTTATAAGTCGTCTCTATTTTATGGGAATAACCAACATTCACGACCAAGCATTATTTCCTATTGAGAAGTTTTCATCAAAATATAGAGCTGAAGAATATTTGGAATATCATTTACGAGGAATTGTAACACCTGAAGGATTAATGACACTAAATAAATACCTTAAAGAACATCACACTAATGATTAAAAGAATTTTAATAGTCAGTATCATACTGTTCAGTTTTGCAGGATTTTCACAAGAGCAAAAAGAATATAATTTTAGCCTTGAGGAAGCAATTCTATTTGCTTTAGATAGCAATTACACTTCTATAAATGCTAGACGTGACATTGCTAAAGCCATAAAGCAAAAGTGGGAAACTACAGCTCAAGGGCTACCGCAAATTAGTGGAAGTGCAACTTATCAAAACAACTTAAAACAACCAGTAACCTTGCTTCCTGGGGAACTTGCAGGTGGAGAACCAGGCACATATATGCCCGTAACTTTTGGAACAAAACAAAATGCTAATGCAGTAGCTACTTTAAACCAACTTATTTTTGATGGCAGTTATCTTGTAGGTTTAAAAGCAGCAAAAACATTTTTAAAATACTCCGAGAATTACAACGAGAAAGTGCGTTTAGAAGTACGTAAAGGTGTTATTAACGCCTACGGCAGTGTTCTACTTTCTGAAGAGTTGGTTGCTATTTTTGAAAAAAACAAAACCAATCTAGAAAACAATCTTTTTGAAACCAGAAAAATATTTGAAAACGGATTGGCCGAAGAAGAGAGTGTCGAGCAGCTAGAAATCACACTCTTAGACATCGAAACACAGTTAAGCAATGCCAAAAGAAGTCGGAAAATAGCAAAGCAAATGTTTAATCTTGCTTTGGGAATAGATGTTGACACTCCAATTAAGTTAACAGACGATTTAGACAAATTAGCAAATGCAAATATTAGCCTTGAGCTTTTGGACAATTCAATAAATTTTGAAGAGAATGTAGACTTTAAAATCGCAAACAATCTTGTTCAACAACGTTTTTTTGAAAATAGATTAGAGATGAGTAAAGCTCTACCTACACTTTCGGCCTTTATAAATTATGGTACATCGGCGAATAGTGAGGATTTTACCTTTTTCAATGGAGACCAAAAATGGTATCAATCCTCAGTACTAGGTGTGAGTTTGAACATTCCTATCTTCAGTAGTGGTATGCGAAGTGCTGCGACACAACGCACAAGAATTGCATTAGATCAAGCTAAAACAGATTTGGAAAACACCAAGCAAGAAATTAAACTCGATTTAACTACAGCTCAAAGCAATTATCAATTCGCAATCGAGAATTATGAGAATTCTAAAAAGAACTTAAGATTAGCAGAGCGAATTGAAAATAAAAATCAGGTGAAATTTACTGAAGGCCTATCAACGAGTTTTGATTTACGCCAAGCACAAACACAATTATATACAGCGCAACAACAATATTTTCAATCGATGTTGGATGTAATAAACGAAAAAGCAAACCTGGAAACAGTTTTAAACATTCCGCAATTACGTATTGATTCGGATGAAATAAAAGGAAAATATTAACCCTACCGACTTAAATAAATCAACAAATGAAAAAAATATTCCTACTTATAATCTTTATAGCCACTTTGGTTTCTTGCGGCGGTGACCAAAAATCTGTGGATTCTCTCATAGAATCTGGAGATCTTTCTGCAATTAAGACTAAAAGAACTGAACTTAATCAACAACAAAGAGACCTTAAAGCTGAGATCGACAAATTAAATGAATATATCGATTCTCACGAAAAAAAGGAACGTCCAGCATTAATTACTGCTCAAGAGATTAACGACACCATATTCAAACATTATGTTGAAGTACAAGGAAATGTGGAAACAGATCAGAATGTTGTATTAAATGCCGAATATTCAGGTGTGCTTACCAATATATACGTAAAGGAAGGTCAGCGCGTGTCAAAAGGGCAACGTCTTGCAAAAATAGACGATGGTGGTTTATCTAGCCAAGTAGCGCAACAAGAAGCACAACTAGCATTAGCAAAAACAACTTTCGAACGTCAAGAGAGACTTTGGGAACAAAAAATTGGTTCAGAAATTCAATATCTCCAAGCAAAAACCAATTACGAGGCAGCAAAAAACACCACCAATCAGTTGCGTTCTCAGTTAGGAAAAACAATCATTACTGCGCCATTTAGCGGAGTGATAGATGATATTATTTCGGATCCAGGTCAAGTAGTTGTACCGGGACAAACTCCAATTATTCGACTAGTAAACTTAAGTGATATGTACGTTAAAGCGTCAATACCTGAAACCTATTTAACAAACATTAAAAAAGGGACACGAGTTGAAGTAAACTTAGCGTCAATTAACGAAAACTTTACAGGAACTGTTCGCCAAGTAAGCAACTATATAAATCCGAATAATAGAAGTTTTGAGATTCAAGTTGAAATTCCAAATAAGAACGGGAATGTAAAACCAAACCTAATTGCAACAGTAAAAGTGAACGACTACACTGCAGAGAATGCAATTACAATACCTGAGAATATACTTCAAGAGAATGCTGCTGGTGAAACTATTGCCTACATATACAAACCTGTAGACGACAGCACCGGTGTAGCGAAACGCATTATTATTGAAACAGGGCTTTCATATGGTAACCACACCGAAGTAAAGTCGGGACTCAAAAAAGGTGATACGATTATTATGGAAGGTGCAAAAACACTTCGTGACGGTCAAAAAGTAACTATCAAACAATAAGAAACTCTTGCAAAATGAGCAAAAACCCGTATAAAGAATTTAGTATATCATCTTGGGCTATCGACAACAAAATGACGGTCTATGTGGTAATGGCTATTATCCTGTTTTTAGGTGCCTTTGCCTACTATAGTATGCCACGTGAGGCATTTCCAGAAATTATTGAAACTAAGATTTATGTAAGTTCGGTTAACCCAGGAAACTCTGCCGAAGATGTAGAAAAGTTTATAACCGAGCCCTTAGAAGAAGAGTTTAAGGATATTGCAGGAGTAAAAGAAATTACTTCTACTACCCTTCAAGATTACTCCATAATTATTGTGGAATTTGAAGAAAGCGTAGAAATTCCTGTTGCAAAACAATCTGTTAAAGATAAAATAGACCTTGTAAAAGCGGAAGCTACTTGGCCGGTACTCACCAATGGTGCTAAAGTTGAACCAAATGCTTTCGATTTAAATTTTTCGGAAGAATTTCCTATTCTAAACATAAACCTTACAGGAGATTATACCGTTCAGACATTAAAGGATTACGCCGAATACCTTCAAGATAAAATTGAAATGCTGCCTCAAATAAAGGAAGCTACTATTCGAGGAGCTGAAGAAAAAGAAATTGAAGTAGCTGTCGATATTTATAAAATGACCGCTTCTCAGGTTAGCTTCGACAATATTATAAATGCCATTAAAGGTGAAAACACTACAATTTCTGGAGGTAATATTATAACCAATGGCGTTCAGAAAAATATTCGTATTACGGGTGAAATTCAAAATCCTAAAGAGCTAGAAAGGCTTGTAGTTAAAAAAGACGATGGGATTGTTTTCTTAAAGGACATTGCTGACATTAAATTTCACGAGAAAGATGCTACAACCTTTGCTCGTGAATACGGAGAACCTGTTGTCATGCTCGATGTTAAGAAACGAGCAGGAAAAAACATGATTGAGGCGGTTGAGCTAATTAAAGAACTTATCAAAGACGAGCAAGATAATTACCTGCCAGAAACGCTGCATATAAGTCTTTCTAATGACCAATCAATCAAAACTGAAAACCAAGTAAACGACTTGGTAAACAACATCATTTTTGGGGTTATCTTGGTGGTTGTGGTACTTATGTTCTTTTTAGGGTTTAGAAATGCGCTTTTTGTTGGTTTTGCCATCCCGCTCTCTATGCTTATGTCGTTGTTTATACTTTCGTCATTAGGCTTTACACTTAATACAATGGTGCTTTTCGGACTCGTTATGGGTCTCGGAATGTTGGTAGACAATGGAATTGTGGTGGTAGAAAACGTATACACCTTGATGAGTGAGGGTATGTCGCCTAAAAAAGCAGCAAAACAAGGTATGGGTGAAATTGCTTGGCCTATTATTGCCTCTACGGCTACTACACTTGCAGCCTTTTTCCCACTCGGACTTTGGCCAGGGATGATAGGCAAGTTTATGGTTTATTTCCCAATTACGCTGTCTGTAGTACTGAGTTCTTCGCTTTTTGTAGCCCTTGTAATTAATTCCATGCTTACTTCAAAATTTATGAAGATTGAAGAAGAGCCGCTTACAAAACGAAAGCTTATTCGCTGGAGTTTAATATTGTTTGGAGTTGGAGCATTGCTTCTGGTTGCAGGGTTTATTATGGATATTGCTGCCTTTAGAGGATTTGGAAATTTAGCAATCCTAAGCGCTATAATGCTATGGTTATACAAATACGTATTGGCCGGTGCAGTTGAGTATTTTCAGTATAAATCTTTAAAAAAACTTGAAAATTTCTATGAAGGCACTTTAAAATATGCACTAAAAGGACCAAAAGCCTATGTGTTTTTCTTCGGTACAGTGGTATTGTTAATTCTTTCGTTCGTCTTGGTAGGCTTAGTACAACCCAAAGTTCTTTTCTTTCCAGAAAATGAACCGAATCAGATTATTACTTACATAGAATATCCACAAGGAACAGATATCGATAAAACCAACGAGCTTACCAAACAAGTTGAGGAACGTATATATAAAGCCATTTCAAAATACGAAGACAATGGCTACAACTATATGGTTGAATCTGCAGTTTCGCAAGTAGGGCAAGGAGCGGGAAACCCACAAACCGATGGGGGCCAAAGTAACGATATGCCGCAGAAAGGTAAAATCACTTTATCTATGCGAGATTATCAGTTGCGACGTGGTGTAAAAAGTAGTGATGTTTTAGAAGAAGTTCGAGAATCGGTAAAAGGTTTTCCAGGAGCTTCTATTATTGTTGAAAAAGATGCTGCTGGACCTCCTGTTGGATACCCAATTAATATTGAATTAAGTGGGGATGATTATGAGGAAATGCTTCACGAGGCCGAAAATCTTCGTTCGTATATTGAAGGATTAGGTATTAGCGGGATTGAAGAGCTAAAAATAGACGTAAACAAGAGTAAACCTGAGATGAATGTAACTGTAGATCGTGAAAAAGCGGGACAGTTAGGTATAAGTACAGGCCAAATTGGGCAAACGTTACGTCGTGCTATTTTTGGCGAAGAAGCATCTACTTACAAAGATGGAAATGACGATTACGAAATAAACGTACGTCTTTCAGAGGCATCAAGGTATGACGAAAGTGCACTTTTTAATCAACCAATTACCTTTAGAAATAATCAAGGGCAAATTGTTCAAGTACCCATTTCAGCTATGGTTACCAAAAACAATACAGCTTCGTTTAGTGCAATAAAAAGGAAAGATTTAAAAAGAACCATTACTCTTTATTCAAACGTAATTGGAGGATACAACGGAACCGAAATTGTAAACGATTTAAAAACCGAACTTCAAAATTACGATTTACCTAATGGCGTTAATTTAACCTTTACAGGAGAGCAAGAAGAACAAGAAGACAATATGGGCTTCCTAATGATGGCGCTATTTTATGCTTTAGGAGGAATATTATTAATATTGGTTGCTCAGTTTAACTCACTTTCAAAACCTATTATAATTCTTACTTCGGTAGTATTAAGCTTAGCAGGTGTATTCCTCGGATTGGTAGTTTTCCAAATGGATTTCGTAATTATTATGACGATGATGGGAATTATCTCGCTTGCAGGTATTGTTGTAAATAACGCCATTGTACTTATCGATTACACCCAGATTCTTATAGATCGTAAAAAGTATGAGTTGCAAATGGACGAGGAGCAAATGCTTACCAAAAAACAGTATTTTGAGATTATTGTTGCGGGTGGAAAATCCCGTTTGCGTCCAGTGCTATTAACAGCGATTACAACCGTTTTAGGGCTTATCCCCCTTGCTATCGGATTTAACATCGATTTCTTCGGGTTATTTACAGATTACAGCCCAAACATTTATATTGGTGGGGACAACGTAATTTTCTGGGGACCATTGGCTTGGACAGTAATTTTCGGATTAATTTTCGCAACTTTCTTAACCTTAATTGTGGTTCCGGTAATGTTTTATTTGGTGAATCGCGCTAAAATTAGACTGAGAAAGAGAAAACGATTAAAGCAGTTAAAAAAGCAAAGAGCTAAAGAGGCTAATAATTACGAGCGGATAGCCTAAACTATTAATATTCAATAAAACACAAAACCCTTTTGGCTTGTAATTTTCCAAAAGGGTTTTTTATTGTGCATACCTAAACTTAGCAAAATAAAAGGGGGAACTCCCCCAACATAATACAGGGAACTACCTATCTTAATTTTGAAGGTTTTTGTATAATTTTAAGAAATTAATTAACTATAGTCCTCAAATTATGAAATTATTTTTCAAAATACACAGAAAAACAGCTACACTATATAAGCAATGTATATGGCTGTTTTTATTGCCATTAGGGCTTTACGCACAAGTAACAAATATACCCGATCCTAATTTTGAACAAGCACTTATTGACTTAGGCATTGATAGCGATGGTATGATAAATGGACAGGTTTTAACTAGCGATATTGAAAATGTAGTAACGCTCGATGTGAATCATCGATTTATAGAAGATTTAACAGGTCTCGAAGATTTTTCAGCTTTAGAATTGTTGGATGTAAGTGGTAATATACTTTATTTACTAGATGTGAGTGAAAACATTCTATTAAAAGAGCTTTATTTTAATAGTCAAAGTCCTGGCTTTTCAATGCTAATGACTTCATTGGACTTTTCCAGTAACGTAAATCTTGAAATTGTTGAAGCGGCGAATGTAATTTTTCTAGAAAATTTGAATTTAAAAAATGGAGCTAATTCAATTTTAACAATAAGCCTGCCCTGCCAATTTGAAGGTGAGCCTTGTGAACTTACAGAATTACAGTGTATTACTGTGGATGATGAGGTGGCTGCAAATAATAATGAATTACCATATTCTCGCTGGTATTTTGCTGCAAATTTTATCTATTCTGAAGACTGCTCTTTAGGAACAAATGATATTAATGAAAAACTATTTTCTATATATCCAAACCCAGTTAATGAAGTTCTGGTTTTAAATGGCACAAAAAACATAGACAAACTTAAAACCCATATTTATTCAACTGAAGGAAAACTTTTAAACACGCAGCATATAGATTTTAATAAGCAAACAACAATTAATGTTTCCAATCTTTCCAGCGGTATTTACTTTTTAAGCATTAAAGATGAAAGAGGAAATACAACTATCAAAAAGTTTGTAAAAGAATAAATAATCCAATGTAACTAACAGCATTTTTCTTAACCTGCAAAGATTTAAAAAACTTTGCAGGTTTTTTTACTGAGTATTTCTATATAATTCGTGTCCCAAGCCTTCGGGAGTGGCAAAACAGCCACAGAAATAATAATCCGCACAAAACCACAACAATTCGCTTTATACTTGTTAAATTTGCCCTGCTAATTTTTTTCAGAATAAGATGTACAGAACGCATAATAACGGCGAACTACACGCCGCAGATATCAATAAAGAAGTAACCCTTTCAGGATGGGTACAAAAAACTCGTGATAAAGGATTTATGGTTTGGGTGGACCTTCGTGACCGCTACGGCATTACCCAACTTATTTTTGATGAAGAACGTACCCCAAAAGACGTAATGGACAGATGTTCAAAACTAGGGCGAGAGTTTGTGATACAAGTAACGGGAACTGTGATTGAACGCGTTTCAAAAAATCCAAATATGCCGACTGGCGATGTGGAAATATTGGTTTCTAAATTAACTATATTAAACGAATCGCTTACGCCTCCATTTACCATTGAAGATGAAACAGATGGTGGTGAGGATTTACGTATGAAATATCGATACCTAGACATTCGTAGAAATCCAGTGCGAGAAAATCTTATTTTCCGTCACAAAGTTGCTATTGAAGTGCGTAACTATTTATCAAACCAAGGTTTTATTGAAGTAGAAACTCCGTATTTAATTAAATCAACTCCTGAAGGAGCGCGCGATTTTGTAGTGCCTTCAAGAATGAATGAAGGACAATTTTATGCCCTTCCACAATCGCCACAAACCTTCAAGCAATTGCTTATGGTAGGTGGTTTGGATAAGTATTTCCAGATAGTAAAATGTTTCCGTGACGAAGATTTACGTGCAGACCGCCAACCAGAATTTACCCAAATAGACTGCGAAATGGCTTTCGTAGAACAAGAAGATATTTTAAATGCTTTTGAAGGTTTAACGAGACACCTTTTAAAAGAAATTAACGGCGTAGAGATTTCTGAATTCCCAAGAATGACATACGACGAAGCAATGGCTAAATACGGAAACGACAAACCAGATATCCGATTTGGGATGGAGTTTGGCGAGTTAAATGAAGTAGCTCAACACAAAGACTTTGGCGTTTTTAACCAAGCTGAATTAGTGGTTGGAATTGCAGTTCCTGGTGGAAATGCGTTTACAAGAAAAGAAATAGATAAATTAATAGACTGGGTTAAACGTCCTCAAGTTGGTGCTTTAGGAATGGTTTATTCGCGTTGTAATGACGACGGAACCTTTAAGTCTTCTGTAGATAAGTTTTTCGATCAAGATGATTTAGCAAAATGGGCAGAAATTACAGGTGCAAAATCGGGCGATTTAGTATGTGTACTTTCTGGTGATAAAAACAAAGTAAGAGCACAACTAAGTGCTTTAAGAATGCATTTAGCTGAGCAGCTTGGTTTAAGAAAGAATGACGAGTTTGCGCCACTTTGGGTAATAGACTTCCCACTTTTAGAATGGGATGAAGAAACGGAGCGTTACCACGCAATGCACCACCCATTCACATCTCCAAAACCTGGACAACTAGAACTTCTGGATACTAATCCTGGAGAAGTAAAAGCAAATGCCTACGACTTAGTTTTAAACGGAAACGAAATTGGCGGTGGCTCTATCCGTATTCACGATAAGAAAACTCAGTCATTGATGTTTGATTATTTAGGATTTACCCCTGAAGAAGCAAAAGCACAGTTCGGCTTTTTAATGGATGCCTTCCAGTACGGTGCACCTCCACACGGTGGATTAGCTTTTGGACTGGATAGACTGGTTTCTATTTTGGGCGGACAAGAAACAATACGCGATTTTATTGCATTCCCTAAAAACAATTCGGGACGCGATGTAATGATAGACGCCCCTGCCCCAATTGATGAAAAGCAATTAGAAGAACTTCATCTTAGGGTTGAATTAAATAAATAAAACACCTTAAACCTAACAGGTCAGAGTGCCTTTTGCATGGCAATGTCTGTTAGGTTTTTTGATTTAGATTATCAATATAATTAATGAAAGCTCTAAAAATCATCACATTTATAGTTCTAGGTCTTTGCATTATAGCACTCTTTGTCTTTTTTGGCGGTTGGTTGTATTACCACAAAAAATTCCCAGTTAACGAGGAGGTCTATCCAAATTATGTGGGGTACATCAATCAAGAAACATCAGCCTTAAATAGAAGTTACAAACTTTGTGACCCTGAAGCAATATATCACGTACATCACGGTGCTTCAGAAGAAGGATATGCTGGTAATAAAAAGCAGTATAGGGATGATATACTGGCGCAATACAAAAACAATAGTTATACAGATTCTGGCTATCTAAACTTTAGATTTTTGGTTAATTGTGAAGGAAAACCAGGATGGTTTGAAACTATTGAAGTAGACACAAATTATCAAAAAACACAATTTTCAGAAGAATTAGTCTCCCAATTACTCGCATTAACAGCTCAAGCAAAACATTGGAATATAATACGTTTTGATGAACAACCCGTAGATTATTATATGTACGTATCGTATAAATTAAAAGATGGAGAAATTACTGAAATATTGCCTTAGCCTACTATTTATTGCAGCTTTGTTTACTTCTTGTGAAAAAGACACTTCACAAATGTCTGATGCTGAAAAGAAGCAATACTCGGTTGAATTATACAAAGAAGCAGTAGGCCTACACGCAGCACAAGGCGATCCAAGGGTGATGACAAAGCTGGAAGCTGCAGTTGCCATGGATCCTAACAATTGTAAAGCGCTACGAGAACTTTCTGTAGCCTATTTAAAGCGGGGATTGATTGATGAATGGAAAATCAAATTCGACAAAGCAGCTAAATGCGATCCAAAAATTTGGGTGCCATGGCGAGGGTATCTTTACCTACAGTTTTATAGAGATTATGAAAAGGCTATTGCAGATTTTGATGCTTCAGATACTTTAACCCCAAACTTCACCGATGCACCACAGGGCCACAGTGTAGATTATTGGCGTGGAATGGCTTATCTAGGTCTAAAAGATTACGAGAATTCAATTAAATATTTAAACCGATATATAGATGATGTAACAGAAAAGAATGGTGAAGATTGGGCTGAGCCTACTGCATTTCTATATAGAGGAATTGCTCATTATGAAAATAACACCCCTGAAGCTGCCCTAATAGACTTTGACAAGATGATTTTCTATAATCAAAACAAGACGGCAGATGGAAGTTATTATAAAGCTTTAATTTTATTTGAACAAAATAAATGTGAAGACGCTAAGAAAGAATTAGATATGGCCTTGGATAATTTTAAAAATGGTTATTTTAACAAACACGTTTACACCGAAGCTTTAAAACAGATCTATATTCAGGACTTAAATAATTTAGAAAACGCGATTAGCAACCAATGCCCGCACAAAAAAGAAGCATATTAGCACGCCTGCTTATCTGGCGAATTAAGAATATATCAAATCAGCGATTTGTATATATCTTAAGTATAATTGTAGGTTTCTTATCAGGCGTTGTAGCTGTAATTATCAAAAACGGCACTCACTTTATTCAGCTTTTATTAGAAGGAAAATTAATTGCAGACTACTATTCTGCTTTTTATTTTATCTTCCCACTTATTGGACTCGGAATTACTTATTTAGTTATTAAGTACTTAATCCGAAATAAAGTAAGCCACGGCATCCCCTCTACCCTTTTTGCTATTTCTAAAGAAAAGGGGTTGATGAGGCGTTTTCAAATGTTTGGAAGCATGATTGCCGCCCCAATTACAGTAGGTTTTGGTGGATCCGTAGGACTTGAGGGGCCTACTGTTGCTACAGGTGCTGCAATAAGTTCGAATCTTTCACGCGTATTACACGTAGACCAAGCCACCCGTACGTTATTAATAGGATGTGCTGCTGCAGGGGCTATGTCGTCTATGTTTAAGGCTCCAATCGCTGCTATTATTTTTGCGATTGAAGTATTTAGTTTGGACCTCACTTTGGTTTCAATGGTTCCTTTGCTGTTAGCTTCGGTTTCAGCAATATTAACTTCTTATTTTTTCTTCGGCAATGATGTGCTTTTACCTTTTAAAGAAACCGACACTTTTAATATTAGTAATATTCCTTTCTATATAATTCTTGCAGTAATAGCTTCATTAGTTTCAATATACTTTGCAAAAACCTATGCATTCTTTCAAGATTTGTTCGAGAAGATAAAATCGCCAATTAAAAGACTTTTTATAGGTGGTTTAAGTATTGGTGTACTTATATATTTTATTCCACCCCTTTATGGAGAAGGTTTTGACATTATAAACGATATAGTAAAAGGAAGGCCAGAATTAGCTTTACAGAATAATATATTCAATTTAGACCTAAATAGTGTGTGGATGGTGATTGCATTATTATCTGGATTAGTCTTTTTTAAAATTATAGCAAGTGCTTTGACATTTGGCGCAGGAGGTGTAGGAGGTATTTTTGCACCAGTACTTTTTATGGGAAGTATAATGGGGAATGTTGTAGCCAAAATAATAAATAATTGTGGATTGTTTCCAAATGGAGTTTCGGAAAGTAATTTTACTTTAGTGGGCATGACGGGGTTGATGGCTGGAGTACTATATGCGCCATTAACTGCAATTTTCTTGATTGCAGAAGTAACAGGTGGTTATGAGCTTTTTATACCATTGATGATTGTAGCTACCATATCATTCTCTATGACAAAGTACTTTATTCCTCATTCGGTTTATGCTATGGAATTAGGGAAAAAAGGAGATTTAATTACCCACAATAAAGATCACGCAGTACTCACATTAATGGATATAAAAACGGTGATAGAACGCGATTTCATAAGTGTTAATCCGCAAATGAATTTAGGTGAAATAGTAAACCAAGCGGTTGTGAAATCTAAAAGAAATATTTATCCTGTTTTAAACAAAGAAACAAAGGCTTTGGAAGGAATTATACTTTTAGACGACTTAAGACCTGTGATGTTTAATCAGAGTTTATACGAAGAAATGAAAGCTAGCGAGTTAATGCATCATCCACCTGAAGTGATTAATCTCAATGAAGATAAAATGACTGAAGTAATGAAAAAATTTCAAGATACCGGGGCGTGGAATCTCCCAGTAATCAGAAATGGCGAATATTACGGATTTATATCAAAGTCTAAGTTACTCACAGCCTACAGAAAAAAATTAATTGATTTTTCTAGAAATTAATACAGTAAAGAATAAGTATTTATGAAGTACATTTTAATAATTTTATTACTTGCCGTTTTTTTAGGACTAGGAAGCGGATTTTATATAAAACCGGAAGATGAAGCTACTGGCAACTTACTAATTGGTTTAAGTATTTCGGCTGGCTTTTTTATTTTGATGCCTCTGTTTATATACCATCGATGGAAGGATAAAAATGTAAAAGACTATATGCTAACCAAGGAGAATATCCTTAAAATGCAAGAGTATCAAAACTCAAAAGATAAAAAGTAATTTTTTTTTAGGCTTAGTACAAATCTAATTCAGATTTCTTTTTTCTATGAAAAAACGCTTCAATAATGTAGAAGCTTCTTTTTCCATAACCCCTCCTGTCATTACAGTTTTCGGATGAAGTTTTGTGTTTAATGAAATACAACCTCTAGCTTCATCTCTCGCACCGTAAACTATTTTTGAAATCTGACTCCAGAACAAAGCTCCCGCACACATTTGGCATGGCTCTATTGTTACGTACAATGTACAATCGATAAGGTATTTTCCGCCTAAATAATTGGCAGCAGAAGTAATGGCCTGCATTTCGGCGTGAGCAGTAACATCGTTTAGTGTTTCTGTTAGATTGTGCGCTCGAGCTATTATTTGATTGTTAATTACCACTACAGCTCCAATTGGAATCTCACCTTTTTGATAAGCTTCTTCTGCCTCTTGATAGGCGCGTTTCATGAAATAGGTATCGTCGTAAGGATTGATCATTTTAATAAATTGTATTCTAAATTCAGTTTAAAATTACGATTAATTGAATTAGCATTTACTTAATTGACAAATTAACGAATTCTCCAATTAACAAATTCCCAATAAATGTATCTTTACCACGTGTTAGTAAACATTCTAAATAATATTAAATCTCCAGAGGACTTACGTACGTTGCCTCAGGAAAATTTGCCACAACTGGCACAGGAACTTCGTGAGTTTATAATAAATATTGTTGCCACTAAAGAAGGCCACCTGGGTGCTAGTTTAGGCGTAGTAGAACTTACAATAGCCTTACATTACGTGTTTAATACACCCGAAGATATTTTAGTTTGGGATGTGGGTCATCAAGCGTATGGCCATAAAATATTGACGGGTAGAAAAGAAATTTTCCACACCAATAGGCAGCTTAATGGTATTAGTGGTTTTCCAAAACGCGATGAAAGTGAATACGACACTTTTGGAGTGGGCCACAGCAGTACTGCAATTTCAGCAGCATTAGGAATGGCGATTGCTTCAAAACTAAAAGGTGAAGCAAACAAACAACATATAGCGGTGGTAGGAGATGCCTCCATAGCTAGCGGAATGGCTTTTGAAGCGCTAAATCATGCTGGAGTTACAGACACTAACCTATTGGTGATTTTAAACGATAATGCCATTGGAATCGACCCTAGCGTAGGTGCCTTAAAAGAGTATTTCACCAAAGTAAAATTAAACGGAGCAAAAGAATCTGATAACATATTCGAAGCTTTAAACTTTAATTATTCCGGCCCTGTAGACGGTCATAATTTAGATCTTGTAATCTCAGAATTGGAGCGATTAAATAATATTCCTGGTCCAAAACTTCTTCATTTAATCACCAAAAAAGGAAAAGGATTACGTCAAGCAGAGGAAAACCAAGTGGTATATCATGCTCCAGGGAAATTTGATGCCTTAACAGGAAATCTTGCACCTAGAAGCAACGAAATTTTACCACCTAAGTTTCAGGATGTCTTCGGGAAAACGTTAGTAGAAATAGCAACTACAAATAACAAAATAGTTGGAATCACGCCAGCAATGCCTACTGGAAGCTCTTTAAAGTTTATGATGGACGCTTTTCCCGATAGAGCTTTTGATGTTGGGATTGCAGAGCAACACGCTGTAACTTTTGCCGCTGGATTGGCGACTCAAGGTTTTACTGTATTTTGTAATATTTATTCAACCTTTCTTCAAAGGGCATACGATCAAGTGATACACGATGTATGCTTACAAAAGATTCCTGTAATTTTCTGTTTAGATAGAGCTGGAATAGTAGGTGAAGATGGAGCAACCCACCATGGAATTTTCGATTTAGCATACTTAAACTGTATTCCAAACCTCATCATTTTTGCACCGCGAAATGCGATTGAACTTCGCAATATTATGTTTACCGCTCAGCAAGGACTACCGTTACCAATCTTTATTCGTTATCCTCGAGGTAGGGGAAATATTATCGATTGGAAACAACCTTTCCAAGCTATCGAGATTGGAAAAGCAAATGTTTTAAAGAAAGGTTTAGATATAGCGGTTATAACAATCGGCACTATCGTTAACAATGCATTACAAGCTATTGAAATGCTTAATCCTTCAGGTAAAGAAAAAATAAGTGTCGTAGATATCAGATTTCTAAAACCTTTAGACGAGGCATTACTTCATAATATATTCCAAAATCACCATACTATTATTACTATTGAAGATGGAACTACTATTGGCGGTTTAGGATCTACCATTGCCACTTTTGCTGCTTCGATGGGCTATAGTAACAAAATTGAAATTTTAGGCATTCAAGATTCATTCCTAGAACACGGAACCACTTCAGAATTACAAGATATTGCCGGAATATCCCCAGAAAAAATTAAGCTTACACTTCAACGATATATATAAAAAAAGAGGCTCTTTCGAGCCTCTTTTAAATTTTGAACTGATAATTTCTTTTCTTATTTAATTATCAGTTTTGAAGTTTGAGTTTTATCACCCCCTTCTACTGTAATCATATACATACCAGTAGACAATTCACTAGCGTCAATTAAAGCAGTATGGTGTAATTCAACTTGTTTGTTGAATACTAATCTTCCATTAATATCATAGATTGAAACTTTAGTATTACCAAGGTCGAATCTAGATTTAATGTTAATATGTCCGTTAGATGGGTTAGGGTAAATAATGAAATTATTTTCAATTTCATTGTTTGCTGTTCCAAGAGGACAATCTGCAGGTACGTCAAAAGCTTCAGTACCATCTTGCTTACTTGCAACACTTCCTTGATTTGCACTAAACCCTAATCCTCTACGAGCAAAAACATTCCAAATTAAACATTTGTTAGCTCCACCGTTTATAATTTCGTCTGCCTCAAGGATAGCATCTCTACCATCAATAAATCCTGGACTACATCTTTGTAGTTTTAAACCATCCATAACTAGCTGTAAAGCCATATTATTTCCTCCAGTACCATGGTAAATATCTTCATCAAAACCGTACTCATCTATAAATGCCCAAGTTAAATCCCAAAGCATTGTTGCCCAAACCGATCCTACTCCGTGAGGTGCAACTTGAGATTTAATACTGTTATAAGTAAAGTTATTAATTGACATGTCGGTAGTATAAGGCTTAGTTCTAATTCCGCCACCTGCTCTACTTTGTCCACTAATATAAGTTCCCATTCCTCTTACATCTTCACCAGATTCACCAGGTAACATAGTTAGCATAAGTGCAAAATAATCACTCCAACCTTCACCCATTTGCTCTTCGTTTTGTAAACATCCTGCAGCAGCTGGACCTCCAGTTAATCTGTTTGAAATTCCATGTCCGTATTCATGAGCTACAATACTATTATCTAAATCTCCATCTCGTTGGTTAAAATCTGTTCCAGACCCGTCATCAACTAAAGTAGTATTAATGGTTTCACCATTTAATAATGCATCGATAATGGCATCCCCATCGTTTTTGAAAATCATGATTGAAGGAATTCCAATTCCTGCTCCCGAACCACCCATTCTTATTGGGTCACCTGGTACATTATTTACCATTACAACAGCTACAGCTCCTGCATCTTCTGCAGCTTGTACTTTTTGTGCGAAACCACACTCTCCTCTTCTAACGACAACAATTTTACCGCTAAGCTCAGAAGCATTTGTTACGTTATCACAACCGTCGTGAGGATCTGTAGAGTTTCCAGAGTTATCGTCTTCAATTAATGCCAAATTAGCCGTAATTGGCGTTGTAGGAAGTGGAGTTCCACCACCGGTAAAAGCTGATTTATGCGCGTAATAATCACCTGCTAATGCCCCATTGTTTACAGTCATAAAAGTACCTAACACATTTTGAGGTGCAGACCATAGGTACATTTGCATCCTTCCTGAATATCCGTCTGGTGGAGTCATAAAGTTTGCGTTGTTAAAACCACCACCATCTTGAGCCTCTGCTACAACGTGGTCACCTTCTGCACCTCCATTACCATAGTTATTTGCTTGAAAGTTTCCACTTTCTTCATCAAAACCATATTGGTAAAACACATCGTGCATGATGTTGTTCATATAAAATAGGTTTGTGATAGCTCCTTCAGTATAATTTGATGGATTTTGCGGTAAGTCGAATGGAAAATCAAACTGTAGGGTTGCTCCTCCTTCAGCTTGCATACCTGCACCATTATTTCCTGCAATATCTTCTTTAGCCAATACGTTGTTTCCACGAGTAGTAGTGTATTCAGCACCTGCAACACCGTCTGTATCGTGCCATCCATATGGTGAAGCTACCACGTTTGAAGGGTCAGAAAGTAAAACATCGTCACCATCATTAGGCGCGCCAAATGGAATTGGGAATACTCTATATGCCGCTCCATTTACAACCGGCTGATGAAAGTCTGCTGACGATTTTTTAGAAAATAAAACACTCTCAGTTGACTCCATGGTATGTGAGTGAGGCTGAGCGTCAAAATTGCAACTAGCAACCCAGTCATTTATTTCCAACAGTTTTCCTGTTAAGGCATCAATACGTACACTATAGTAGTTTTGGGCATCTTTTTTATAAATACTAACATCCCAAGCCAAACGCAAAGTTTGGTTGTCGTCTAATCCTTGATAAACAAGTGTTACAGGAATGTTGTTTATTGAAATATTTCCATCAGAAAAAACATAAGAATTATTTCCCACTGTCTCAATAAGATTTAAACCTACAGGAGCTGGAAGTTCCAATTCTGATGCAGCATTCGAAATTGCCGCTAGAGCAGAAATAGAAGGCTGAGTAGTGTTCGCTTTAAGTGCGATATTGTTTGCAAATGCCAATTGAGCCGAGATTACTGATCCTTCTCTTAATACAAACGAAGAAATAGCATTGTGAATTTTAATTCCGCGGTAACGCTGTTCTACATAAACATTATCTGCTTGTAAGCTTTTCGAGTGGCTTTGTGATGTAATATTTATGTCTGAATAATCTTGTTGTTCAAGATTTAAGTTCGATCTATTTTGCTGAAGATAAGACTTGATAGAATTAGTGTAATCTTGCGCAAAGCTTAGATTAAAGGTTAATAAAATGAGTGAGTAAAGAATTTTTTTCATGAAAATTTGATTTAATATTATAAGAGTTTGCCGAGATTAGTGTTCCAATTCTACAAACAATTGTGAACCTAAAAGAGCAATGTAGCGGCTAAATTTAACATTAATTAAGGTATTTATTAACACAACAATACATTTTAACATTTACAGTGTCAATGGAATACCCTTAACATTTAAAGATTACCGTTTAGCTTTTGAAAAATTTGAAGTGCATTGCCATCTGGCATTCTTGAAATATGGTTGCAACTTTCCATTAAATACTCATATACACTCTTAGAATTTATCTTATCAAGAGCAGCCAACTTTAATAACACCTTGTCTTTTTGACGTGCTTGACCATTATAGGTGTTTTCAAAAGCAGTTGTATAAGCATCTAGTAAAGTAGTAAGAATAGTATACCCTGCAATTTCTTTTTCCATCACCTCATTACTTTGGTAAATTCTGTTTACGCTCACATCGATTATATCGGCGATTTGAGCTTTGTATTGACTTTTGTCCAATAGTGAGACAAAGAATGTACCTTTAAGTATTTCCTCTTCATTTTCAAGAAAGATAGAGGCGGCTTCTGCAATTAAAGTATTAATTGCAAGCGAACGCAAATAGGCTAATCTATCTGAGGAAGTTGAAAGTTTATAGTACACATCACTTTTGAGATTGTTTCTAACTAAATTTATAAGATACTCTAGCGCCACTTCTTCTTCAATCAACCCAAGATTTATCCCATCTTCGAAATCGATGATTGTATAGCAAATATCATCGGCAGCTTCTACTAAATACGCTAAAGGATGACGTGCATACCCCTCGCCTTCTCTTTTTAACAAACCAAGGTCTGAGACTACTTCATCAAAAAATTCAACATCACTTTGAAATACACCAAATTTTTTATCTGCCACGTGTGATGTAGGTTTCTTAGGAAGGGATTGTTTAGGGTATTTCATAAAAGCTCCCAAACTTGCATAGGTTAAACGCAATCCACCAGAAACTCCATTTTTAGATTCTGTCAAAATTTTGAAGCCGTTTGCGTTTCCTTCAAAATCAACTAAATCCTGATACTCTTTATCAGTAAGTTTGTCTTTAAAACGCTTCCCATTCCCATTTAAGAAATAATCCCCAATGGCTTTTTCCCCACTGTGACCAAAAGGAGGGTTTCCTATATCGTGTGCCAAAGCAGCAGCGGCTACTATTGCTCCAAAATCGTTTGCTTGGTAACCGTGTACACTTTCAAGATGTGGGTGTTTTTTTAAAATCTGTTTTCCAACGGTCCTTCCTAATGAACGTCCAACAACAGAAACTTCTAAACTATGTGTAAGACGAGTATGAACAAAAGAAGTTTTAGATAACGGGATAACTTGAGTTTTGTCTTGAAGACTTCTGAAAGCAGAAGAAAAAATTATTCGGTCGAAATCAACTTCAAAACCTATACGAGTTTCGTTTTCTTCAATCCTAAGTCGTTTGTTTTTATCGCCTTGCTTTCTAAGTGAGAGCAACTGTTCCCATTGCATCATAAGTAGTAATATTTTGAAGGCAAGATACTATTTTCAAAAGGGAAGTCAATATTATTTTTTGAATCGCTCTTAACATTAAGCTAACACATTGGTTACTTATTGATAATTCATAATTAACGTTGACTTTACAAGGTAGAGGTTTCTTTGCACCAATAAATCAAACGGCAAAAATGAAAACACTATTTAAAACTTTATTCTTACTAATTACGTCAATTACATTCGCTCAAAGCGGATCTATTGTTGGTCAACTCACCGACACCGATTACAATAACGAACCTCTTCCTTTTGCAAATGTATTTTTAAAGGGAACTTCAATTGGAGTAACATCTGATATAGACGGGTTATATTCTTTAGAAAATATTGAACCGGGTACTTATACCGTTGTTTATAGCTATGTAGGTTATAAAACTGTCGAAATCCCCAATGTAAATGTTACTGCTAATAAAGTAACTAATATTAATGTGCCGATGGGTGCAAGTGCCGCCGCACTAGATGAAGTTGTTATTAAAACTACAACTCGCCGAGAAAGTGCAGTTGCATTACTACTAGAACAAAAGAAAGCTGTAGGAATTTCACAAGCTATTGGTGCCGAAGATCTTTCTAGGAAAGGGGTAAGCGATGCGGAGGGCGCCGTAACTAAGGTAACTGGAGTGAAAAAACAAGCCGGTACCAAAAACGTTTTTGTTCGCGGTTTAGGTGATCGTTACAATTCAACATCCTTAAATGGTTTACCGCTACCTTCCGAAGATCCTGAATATAAAAACATTTCTTTAGACTTTTTCGGCTCAGATATAATTGAGAGCGTTGGAATTAACAAAACTTTCTCTGTGCCACTTTACGGTGATGTTGCGGGTGCTAACATTAACATAGTAAGCAAAGAACTTACGGGTCCTGGTAGTTTAAAATTTTCAATTTCACCAGGGATAAACTCTCGCGCAATCGGAAAAGATTTCTTAACAATGGATAACGCTAAATATGTTGGTAACATTCACAATACCAATGTTCCAATTACCAATTTAAAAAATCATTCTTTCGACAATAATTTTAAACCAGAAACTCAGAACGCGCAGCTAAACAGCAGCTATTCACTTTCTGGTGGAAAACGATTTGAACTTGGAGAAAATCAATTAAGTTTTTTCGTTATTGGAAGTTTCGATAACAATTATGAATATCGCGAAGGTGCTTCAGACAGAATAAATGCAGCAGGTGGTTTTAATCAGCAGTTTGATAAAACTGAATACAATTATAATGTGTCAAAACTTGCAATGGCAAATGTAAAATTTCGTTTTGAAGAAGGAGATTACATTGCTTTAAACAGTATGTTTATCAAGAGTAATACTCAAAGCATTTCAGACTATTACGGTTTAAAATCAGGATTAACTGAAAACGATGAACCTGGAAATCCAGTTCGTGCTTTTATTAGAAGACAACAGGAGGAAGAAAACAATCTCTTTGTAAGCCAGCTTTTAACTTCGCTTACACTTTCAGAGAAATTAAGTTTAGATGCAGGTGCTTCCTTTAATACTATCCGCGGATACGAGCCAGACAGAAGAACAAATACGTATGTAATTGATGTAAATAGCGACGTGGCAAAAGCTGCTTCTGGAAGTGCATTAAACAATCGTTTCTACTCGAATCTAGAAGAAGATGATTTGGCAGGAAAACTCTATTTAAACTATGCTTTAAATGGAGAAAACGAATATAGTAATAATAGTAAAATTCGCTTAGGGTACAATTATAGAAACACCGATCGCTCTTTCAATTACACTCAGATAAACTATATTTTAGACAGTCCTACTGTAGTGGATATAGATAATCCAGACGCATCATTATTTAACCAACAGTCTCTAAACGATGGAATTTTCAGACTTACCACCAATCGCGGGGATGGTCGTGACGGTAATGATCCATTCATTCCATTTTCGTATGACGGTAAGCGAACTATTCACGCTGGTTTAGGAGAAATTAGTTATGACTTTTCAGAAAAATTTTCTGCAAATATTGGGATGCGTTATGAAAAAGTAAAGCAAGAAGTGTTTTTCGATACTAACCTTGCCACTACAAACGATCCAAATACCGATCCTTCACTAATTGATGAAAACTTTTTCCTTCCAAGTTTCAATTTCAAATACAACTTTAATGAAAACAGCATATTGCGCTTGGCGGGAAGCAAAACATACACCTTACCACAATTTAAAGAAGTAGCTCCGTTTTTGTATGAAAATGTAAGTTTCAACAGCTTTGGAAACCCGCATCTATTAACTGCAGATAACTACAATCTAGATTTAAAATACGAGTATTATTTCAGTAGAAGTGAAATAATAGCGGTAACAGGTTTTTACAAAAACATTCAAAATGCTATTAACCGAATTGAAGTTAATTCGGCTGCCGGAGAACTTTCCTATGTAAATACTGGTGATGCAAATATTGCAGGAGTAGAACTTGAATTAAGAAAGGACATCTTAAATATTACTGATAACTCAGACTACGAAAAGAAATTAACTTTCGGGTTAAACGCTTCATACTTGTATTCAAATCAAAAACTTGAGGATGTTCCAACAGACAATCTAACTGTGAGATTTACAAATAAAGAGGACGAATTAGAGGGTTCTTCTCCATTCATCTTAGGAACCGACTTAACGTTTAATCTAAATAAAAACAATAGTGGAATTACAAGTTCAGTTGTTTTCAACTACAACAGTAAAAGTATTTACTCTCTAGGAACTGGTGGTGACGATGCAAATCCTGGTTCTGGAAAAAGCAATATTATGCTTGCTGCTGTCCCTACTTTAGATTTCATCAACAAAATTGCCATTAATAAAAACTTAGGAATCAAGCTTAACATTAAAAACATATTGGATCCCGAGTATAAATTAACACAAGCGGTAAACAATATTGGTGTTGCTAATCCTGCATTACCTAATGGCCAAGAGATTCCGGTTGAAAGTTATAAAAGAGGAGTTTCTTTTAGCGCCGGCGTTTCGTATTCATTCTAAAAAACTATTAACCCAAACTTAATATTAACCTAAACCATAGGAAACACTACAACGGTTTCTTTGCATCAAACTTAAAAATCAAAAATGAAAACAATGAAAAAATTACTTTTATCAACCTTTGTATTAGCAGCCCTATCAATTAGTAGCTGTAGTAAAGATGATAGTAGCGATCCAGTTGCTGTTACCTGTAATGACGGAATTCAAAATGGAGATGAAACTGGAGTAGACTGCGGAGGTTCTTGCGAGCCATGTGCTGTGGAAGGTCAAAAAGACGGAATTATAAACTCTCAAGACGATCCAGATTTAGATGCGTCAGATCTTAAAGGAAATGTTACTGCAGATGTTCGCCTTACAAATGATACTGTTTGGATTTTAAGTGGTCCATTAAGCGTAAAAGAAGGGGCAACTTTAAGCATAGACGCTGGAACAACAATTAAAGCTGTAGCCGGAGGAACTAACGTTTATGTGGTAATTGAGCAAGGTGCAAAAATTAACGCAGTAGGGACTGCAGATGCGCCAATTAGATTTACTTCAAATGCAGCTAACCCTCGTTCTGGTGACTGGGGAGGAATCATTATAATTGGGAAGGCACCACTTAGTGGGGGTGGAACTGCTACAACTGAAGTTGTTGACCTTACTTACGGTGGCACAGTTGAAAACGACAACTCTGGAGTAATGAAATATGTTGAAGCATCGTATACTGGTGCTAGAATAAACGGTGATAAAGAATTTAACGGTATTACTTTCTACGGTGTTGGAAATGAAACGGTAATTGAAAACTTAGCAGTTTTTTACTGTGATGACGATGCCTACGAGTGGTTTGGCGGAACTGTAAATGTGAAAAACCTAATCGCAGTAAACATTAAGGACGATATGTTCGACTGGACTCAAGGTTGGACTGGAACGGCAAAAAATCTTTATGGATTACGTGAATCTCACTTTACAGCAATTACTGAGGATCCTCGAGGATTAGAAGGCGATGGTAACCTAGATGGTAACTCTCCTGGTGATACTGGACAGTCTAACCCTACAATTGATGGATTAGTTTTAATAAACGGGTCTATCATTGAAATGGCAGACATGATTAAAGTACGACGTGGAAGCGGACTTACACTAACTAATGCTTATGTAGCCTTTGCAAATGAAGATGCTAAAGCTTCAGACTTTATCGACTTACAAGATGGTAAGGGTAATGCAAATGGCTCACTAGTAAATATATCAATTGTTGGAAATTCTTCAACAGGACTTGATATTTCAGACGTAAAATCAACAGAAAATGCTGTAATTGAAGTGACAGACGGGACTACTCCAACTGTAAGTAGAGACCTTTTCAATTGGACTGCATACGATTTTGAATAAGTACTTGAATTAGCAAAATCCAAAGCCCAGTTTCAGTTGAAAACTGGGCTTTCTTTTTTTCTAAGAATTTACGAATAACATAAAACCAAAAAATAATAATTATCTCAATTTAACCATTTGGTAATATTATGTTTACCACAAATAAACATTGAGTTTGTTTCTTTGGTTCAGCTTTAAGAGCAAATTTAAAATCGTTTTAGTTTTTGTCGACTAGATTTTAAACCGGGCTTCACCTTATCGTGAAGCCCTTTTTTGCTTGGTATTAGTTATTTAATTCTCATCCTTAACATTCAGGTAACATTAAATTCGGTTCTTTACAGCGACAAAAACTAAAAAACTGATTTTTTAATGCCACACAAGCGCTTGTTAATTAGCATCTTGATACTTTTCTGTTCAGTTGTGTCTGCTCAAGAAGATTCAGGAAATCCATTTACTTTTAAATGGAAAAACGGCTTTAAACTCACCAGCCAAGACAATCAAATTGCCTTAAAATTTGGTGGTCGAATAATGGTCGACCACGCTTATTTGTTTCAGAACGACGAACTAAATGATAGTTTTGGACCATTAATCTCAAAAAGTGGAACTGAAATTCGTCGTGCTAGACTTTATTTTTCAGGAGATATTTATAAGAACACCTTTTTTAAGTTTCAAGTAGGTTTTGCTGGAGATCATGTATCGTTAAAAGATGTTTACATCGGATTCAAAAACATTCCAATTGTAGGAAAAGTAACTGTCGGACATTTTAAAGAACCTTTTCGACTTTCTGCAATAAACAGTAGTAAATACACAACATTTTTAGAGCCTGCTCAGAATATAGATTTTGCACAAGTTCGCAACAACGGTATTCTTCTATCCAACAATTTTTTAAACCGACGTTTATCTGCACAATTTGGCGTTTTTAGAAATGCCGACAATAACAGCAAAGATATTCTGGCAGATGACGGTTATGTAATTGGGGGAAGAGTTACTGGATTGGTAATTAATGAAGAAGAGAAAAACCACCTTTTGCATTTAGGAGCGGCTTATAGCTATAGAAACCCTGAAAGTAAGGAATATAGTGTTGCTGCAAGACCAGGGGTACACCTAGCTCCTAAATACCTCGCTACAGGTTCTATTGAAAACTTAGATTATGTGGGACTTACAAATTTTGAATCCGCATATTTATATGGAGCTTTTTCATTCCAAGGAGAGTACTTATCAGCGTCGGTAAACACCTACTCCAACACCTATAAATTTTCAAATTATTACGGAGAATTCAGTTATTTTTTAACAGGAGAAAGCAAGAAATTCAAAGGGTCTTATTCCGGTTTTGACGGGGTAACACCTAATAAAAATTTCGGTGGAAATGGCAAAGGCACAGGAGCTTGGGAAGTAGCATTACGATATTCCGAAACAGATTTAACCGATAAATCAGTTCTTGGTGGAAATCAAAAAGATATCGCCTTAGCACTTAATTGGTATCCAAATCCAGTTACGCGATTGATGCTAAATTATGTTTGGGCGGATGTTGAAGGTAAAGGCCAAGGAAATTATTTACAGGGAAGATTACAAATTGAATTTTAAATTGCATAGTTAACAATTTGGTAACAAACACTCCTTTTTTATATAGGAAATTTGCACCAATTTAATAATCGACAAAAATGGACAATATTTATTTATTAATGATAGTTGCACTTGTTGCTTTAGCCATAGCAGATTTAGTTGTGGGTGTAAGTAATGACGCTGTAAACTTTTTAAACTCTGCAATTGGCTCAAAAGCTATTCCGTTTAAAGGAATTTTAATTATTGCCAGCATGGGAATCTTTATTGGAGCTGTGTTTTCAAGCGGAATGATGGAGGTCGCCCGAAAAGGAATCTTCGTCCCCGGGGAATTCTATTTTGATGAAATTATGATCATCTTTATGGCCGTAATGATTACCGATATCTTACTGTTAGACTTTTTCAACACTATTGGTTTACCTACCTCTACAACGGTATCAATTGTATTTGAATTATTAGGAGCTGCAGTAATTATGGCGCTTATAAAAATTGGCCATAACGATGCTGAAACAATCTCTTCTCTTTCAAAGTATATAAACACTGAAAAAGCAGTTGCAATTATTGTGGGAATTCTCCTCTCCGTCGTCATCGCCTTTACGGTCGGAGCAATAGTACAATATCTATCTCGTTTAATTTTCACCTTCCACATAGAGCAAAAAATGAAATATTTCGGAGCTATTTTTGGAGGGATTGCTTTAACTGCAATTAGCTACTTCATCTTTATGAAAGGACTAAAAAGTACACCTTTTTACAGTAGTTTTAAAGAAGTAGTAGAAAATAATACAGCATTAATTATAGGTATAAGCTTTATTATTTGGACTGTATTCTCGCAACTATTTATGATGGTTACCAAAAAGAGTATTCTAATTATAGTAATTGCAGTAGGGAGTTTTAGTCTTGCTCTAGCATTTGCTGGAAACGATTTGGTTAACTTTATTGGGGTTCCAATGGCCGCTTACCACAGTTATATGGATTGGTCTACCTCTGGGGTTGATGCTTCTGCATATGCAATGACCAGTCTTGAAACAGCAGTACCTGCAGAACCATTTTTATTGTTTGCAGCAGGAGCAATTATGGTTTTAACATTATGGTTCTCTAAAAAAGCAAGAACGGTATCTGATACAGAGATCGATTTAGCACGTCAAGGTGATGGTCATGAGAAATTTAGCCCAAATATGTTATCAAGGTTTTTAGTTAAATCTAGCACTTATTTAGCTACATATTTTGAACATATTCTTCCAAAATCAATACAGGAGAAAATTGATAAGCGATTTGAGAAACCAGTTATTGAATTACCAAAACACAAAGCATACGAAATGCCTGCTTTTGATATGATTCGTGCTTCTATCAACCTTGTTGTTGCAGGTATATTAATTGCTACTGCTACTTCAATGAAGCTTCCTCTATCCACAACTTACGTAACTTTTATGGTTGCCATGGGTACATCCTTAGCAGACAGAGCATGGGGTCGTGAAAGTGCTGTTTACCGCGTTGCAGGAGTACTGAATGTTATTGGAGGATGGTTCTTTACTGCCTTCGTTGCATTTACTGCAGCAGGAACCTTAACTTACTTAATCTTTATAGGAAGAGGGCCTATGATTGCTGTACTTCTTCTATTAGCTATTTTATTGTTGGTTAGAAACTACATTTCTCACAAAAACAAGGCTAAACTTAAGATGAATAAAACAGGTTTAAAGAAAACCGAAAGTAAAACTGTTCAAGGTATTATTCAGGAAAGTGCAGAAAACATCAGTAATGTTGTTTCTCGCTCAAACAAGATTTATACCGATATGTTGCGAGGCCTTGCAAAACAAGATACGAAGAAACTAAAAAAGAGTAAAAAAGGTGTTTCAAAATTAAATGCTGAGGTAGAAGAATTACGAGATAACTTATTCTATTTCATTAAAAATCTTGACGATACAAGTGTTCGTGGAAGTAATTTCTATATCATTATCCTTGGTTATTTAACGGATATTGCTCAGTCGTTAGAATTCATTTCTAAAGCAAGTTATAAGCACGTTAACAACAACCACAAAGCACTTCGTTTCAACCAAATTAAAGATCTACAAGAAGTTGATAGACATCTTGAACGCTTATTAAATGAAATTGAAGATATATTCGACAAGAAAGAATTCGAACGTATTGGTCAGGTTTTAAATAGAAAAGAGGAGATTTATGCTAGTCTTTCAAATAAAATTGAAAAGCAAATTGCGCGAACTAGAACTGAGGAATCTAGCCCGAAAAACACTACTTTGTATTTCAGCTTATTGCTAGAAACAAAAGACTTAGTGAAAGCCTTGATGAACTTGATGGAGGAGTATCACTCAAGTTATAAAAAAACGTAAATCATCGCTTTAACATAAAAATCCCTCAGTAAAACTTTCTGTTATTACTGAGGGATTTTTTTTATCACCTACTTAATTTATACAGTTTTTAACTAAAACAAAGATTGCTGTTGCGAAGGGTTTTCATGTTCTAACAACCATTTCTTACGATGTAGTCCACCAGCATAACCCGTTAAGGATCCATCACTCCCAATTACTCGATGACAGGGAATAATAATTGAAATTGGATTTTTCCCATTTGCCGAAGCTGCAGCTCTTATAACTTTGGGATCGCCAAGGTTATTTGCTATTTGCTTATAATTAAGTGTTTGTCCAAAAGGTATATTTAAAAGTTCGTTCCAAACCCGTTTTTGAAAATTTGTACCCTTTGGAGAAATTTTTACATTGAAGGTTGAACGTTTACCATCAAAATATTCTTGAAGTTGCGTAACCACATCAATTAATTCCTTTGGAATATTTTCTGAAATTACTAAAGAGTCGTCATCTTTAAAAAGTATGGACGATACTCCTTCAATATTCCCTACAATTTCTATCATTCCAATTGGAGATTGCAAAAAGACTGTGTGCATTACTCCGATTTATCTTGAGGCTTATCAATATCACTAATTTGAATTCCTATTCGCTTAGCTCGTTTTTCCCAGTTCTTTCGGGCTTGAAGTTGCAAATCTTCAATATTATCACTCTCGTCCATGATTTCGAGACCTAAAAGCGTTTCTATAATGTCTTCCATAGTAACCACCCCAATAGTGTTACCAAAATCGTCCACTACCGCTGCGATATGAACACGTTGTTTAATAAACGTCTCAAACAAATCTGGAATTGGTTTTTCTGCCGAAACCATAAATATGTCTCTTCTAATATCGCTTAATAACTTGTCTCCACGTTCTTCAACAATTTCCTCTAAAATATCATCTCTTAGCACGAAACCGGTAATGTTATGCGTTTTATCTTTATAAACAGGAATTCTTGAAAACCTAAGATTTTTATTTGATTCATGAAATTTTTGAAGAGTCATTTTTTCATCTTCTAAAGTTACAACAGGAAAGGGTGTCATTACATCTCTTGCCTGTACACTTTTAAAAACCAAAAGATTTTTAATTACCGTAGTCTCATTTTCTTCAAAAACACCTTCTTCTTCGGCAGCATCGGTAATCGCCATAAATTCTTCACGACTCATGGTACTTACATGGGCTGATTTTCCAACCATTTTGGTTACAATCATCAATAGCCAAAGTATTCCCGTATACTTTAAAGGGAAGATTATTATCTTCAGAAACAAAGCTGTAAAAGAGCCTAAACTCTTCCAATATGTAGCTCCAATTGTCTTTGGGATTATTTCTGAAACTATAAGAATTAAAATTGTCATTATAGCTGAAACAATTCCAACGATATTCATTCCAAAAATCTCCACTTTATAGGGTAGTTTTTCGGCTTGTACTCCCACCAAGATTGCACCAACAGTATGAGCAATTGTGTTGATAGTAAGAATTGCGATTAAAGGCTTATCTATATCCTTCTTAAAATTAGTAAGTGTTTTTGCATAGCCCTTTCCTTCTTTGGTTTTCATTCGCAAAAAGGTAGGAGTGAAACTTAACAATGCTGCTTCTAAAATAGAGCATAAGAATGAAAATAAAATCGATAAAACCGCATAAACTATTAATAACGTCATATATAGTTGAATTAATTTTTTGATAAAAATAAAGATTTATAAACGTTATTAACGATAAGGTCTTGTTAATTACTTAAAAAAACCGCCTCATTGGGCGGTTTTATATGAAGTATGTTTAGGAGGCTTTCAATAGTTGTCTTAATGTATTTTCCCATCGTTTAGCGTTTTGCAAACTAATATATGGGTCTGTACTAAGTTCCTCATCATCATACTCGTTGTAGAATGTTATTTCTTTATTGCCGGTATTATTAATAATTTCAAGCCCAACCCAATCTAATGTTTTTTCGGTTTGCTTTACACTCTTTACTTGACAAGCTTTTACCTCCTCCATATTTACAATAGTAAAATCGGCTACTGGATTTTTCTTAGTAGAATAAACCATTTTTTTAGTGTTTGGATCAACACCAATCACTACATTTCCAAGGATTTCTACATTGTCTAACCTAATTCCATTTTTTTCAGAAAGGGAATCGATAGTTTTTTTTACTTTTCTATCAAGGCCTGATGCGTTTACAATCATATAGCCTACAGGTACAGCTATCAACAATAATATTATTAGCCCAATTAGGGATGCACTTATTTCCATAATAAATAATTTTTAGATGAATAAATTGAATAAATAATGGCTTGAAAATCAATTCAAACCAGACGAAATAATTATCCAAAAATTACCAGAAGAAATGAAATGGAAAGAGATATTGAAAAATCAGTTCACGTTTGTCCTTTACAGAAAAAGAACATTTAATAACTGAAGAATTACAGGTATTTGGAAACTCTTTATTAGAATAAAAAAGCCCGGTTAATCCTGCATTCGAAGATTCATTTTGCGTGATTGTTTGAGAAGCCTCTCCAATTGATGCCTTATTAATTTCAAAAGGCTTGCTATTATCATCTTGTTGAAACTGAGAAACAACAACAGCTCTATCTATAGTAGAAAGTGCTTCACTTGCAAGAGCAACACTCCCGAATACCAAAAAAGCGGCAAACGTGATTAAGAATGTATTTATATGTTTTTTAGCAAGTTTCACTAAACAAATGTAATCTAAAATTGAATTGAAAAATTTAAATTTTTGCTAATTGTTAAATCTACCAAAACACCCAGAGCGATTTTCTTTAGACTAATATTTATCCAAAAAATACCACTCTAGATTGTGGTTATTAATTTGTACTATTCGAGTTATGAAATAATCTTCACTACGTCTTTAGCAAAGTAACTTGCAATCATAGAAGCTCCAGCTCTTTTAATAGCTGTAATTTGCTCCAACATAACTGCATCGTGATCTAACCAACCTTTTTCGGCTGCGGCTTTTAACATAGAATATTCTCCGCTAACTTGATAAACTGCCACAGGAATATTTACTTCATTCTTAATTTCACGAACGATATCTAAATAGCAAAGCCCTGGTTTTACCATAACAATATCAGCTCCTTCTTCTATATCCATAATGGTTTCACGAATAGCTTCTTCGCGGTTCGCAAAATCCATTTGATACGTTTTTTTATCCTTTGGAATATTTTTTAGATCTACTGGAGCAGAATCTAGTGCGTCTCTGAATGGACCATAGAATGCAGATGCATATTTAGCGCTATAAGCCATAATTCCAGTATTGTGGAAACCTTCATCTTCCAATAAGGTTCTAATCTCAAAAATACGTCCGTCCATCATATCGCTAGGTGCAATAACATCGGCACCTGCTTGAGCGTGACTAAGTGACATTTCGGCTAAAACGGCACTACTATCATCGTTAAGAATTAAACCTTCAGATACAATTCCATCGTGGCCATAAGCTGAAAATGGATCTAACGCCACATCGGTCATTACAAGCATTTCAGGTACAGCATTTTTTACTGTTTTAATTGCACGTTGCATCAGACCATCAGGGTTTAAAGCTTCTTTTCCGGTGTTATCTTTCAGTTTATCATCAACTTTTACAAAAAGTAAAACCGACTTTAACCCAAGCTTCCATAGCTCTTTTGCTTCTTTTTCAAGCAAATCTAAGCTCAACCTATAGTAATTTGGCATTGAAGCAATTTCCTCTTTAACACCTTTCCCTTCTACAACAAAAAGCGGAACGATAAAATCATTCGGACTTAAAATTGTTTCGCGAACTAAACTTCTCATACTTTCACTAGTTCGCAATCTTCTGTTTCTTCTTAATGGATACATATCTATTTAGATTTTAAATTTTAGACTTGAATTTTTAGATTGTTTGATAAATCTGAAATCGCAGATTTAAAAATCAAATCCGCAAAATTATTCTACCAAAAAGCATATTTTATATGATATTTTAAACTCGTTAAAATACTTTATTTTTAGCGTTGCAAATTTACTACTATAATCTGAGCCATCCATATATTGAACACGCTATCCACAACCCTACTTTTCAAATTTACCTGGCGAAGCTATCAAGCGCGTTTTTTGGAAGATTTTGAAAAGCATATAGAAGATAAACATTTGCATATAGTAGCACCTCCTGGTGCTGGAAAAACTGTTTTGGGGTTAGAAATGGTACGCAGAATAAACAAAAAGACACTCATTTTATCTCCTACTTTAACCATTCGTAATCAATGGTACGAGCGAATGTTAGAATGTTTTGTAAATGGTGAACATTCAATACAAGTTTCTTTTAACTTAAAAACACCAGAAACACTTACCTTTTCTACGTATCAATCTTTACATTCTTTTTATAAGAATGAAATGGAAAGTTCTGATACTAAATTGCTTCATTTTTTTCAGAAATGTGGAATCGAAAATCTTCTTTTAGACGAGGCGCACCATCTAAAAAAGGAATGGTGGAAACCACTAGTTAGTTTAAAACAACTGCCAGATTGCACTGTAATTTCTCTGACCGCAACCCCACCATATGATAGTGATGCAAATGAAATAGCCAACTATTTTAAATTGTGTGGCCCTATAGATATGGAAATCGGCTTGCCGGAATTGGTAAAGGAAGGGAACATATGCCCACATCAAGATTATATTTATTTTTCGCAACCTGATGAAGAACAAATTCGATATATAATCAAATATCGCGAGCAGATACTAGCCTTTGTTTTATGGCTAAAAGCAGATGAAGATTTTAAAAGCTTTATTCTTAAGCATCCATTTTATGAGAATACTGAAAATTCACTAGAAGCCATTTACGAACATCCAGATTTCTATTCGGCGATGCTTATATACTTAAATTCGATTGGTTTTGAAATTCCTTCAGAAAAAATTGAAGTATTAGGGGCGAACCCAAAAAACATCACCTTCCCTTCATTTTCTTATGAGTGGGTTGAAGCTTTATTGCAGCCCCTTTTAGTTGATAATAGAGAGGTTTATCTTGATAATGAAACTCTGCTAAATACCCTTGAAAAGAAGCTACGAAAAATAGGTGCTTTCAATAGACAACGGGTTAATCTTGTTGGCGAAGGCAATCTGTATCGATCCCTCTCCCAAAGTCCATCAAAGCTTAGGAGTATTGTTGAAATCACGAGGATAGAGAGTGAAAACTTAGGGAGTTCACTGAGAATGGTAGTTCTTTCAGACTATATTAGAAAAGAGTATCTCGATTTTAAATATGGTGAGACACTTTCAGACATCAACAAAATGGGAGTAGTTCCTATCTTTCAACATCTTCGAAACAACATAAAGAATGACGACTCTATAAAGCTTCATAAAAGTAAATTGGCCGTACTTACTGGCTCGTTGATTTTAATTCACAATTCAGTGTTGAATGAACTAACCTCTAAAATATCTAAAAATGCTTTCACCGAATCCATTTTATGGGACACAGAGTACATTATTATCAAGCCAACTTTATACGGAAAAAAGCAAATAATAGGCGCTATAACGCAACTATTTGAAGATGGATTTATTCAAGTCGTTGTTGGCACGAAATCGTTATTGGGTGAGGGTTGGGATGCACCAGCAATTAATACACTCGTTCTAGCCTCATATGTTGGCTCCTTTGTAACCTCCAACCAAATGCGTGGTCGGGCACTTCGGATAAACCCTTTAAAACCCGAAAAAGTTGCAAACATCTGGCATCTTGCTTGCGTGGATCCCACAAGTAATATTGGCGGTGCCGATTTAGAAACGTTAACCCGAAGGTTTAATGCCTTCTGCGGGCTTTCTCTTGAAGGACAGCCATATATAGAAAACGGTATTTCCCGTTTTAAAATAACCAGGTCTCTCTCAGAAATAGAAATTTTAAATGCAAAAATGTGCGCTTTGGCATTGAATCGCCCCAACGTAAAGAAAAGATGGGATAAAGCGCTAGAAAAGGGAAACATATTGATTCGGGAGTTGAAGCTAGATTTTGAATCCAAAACAACTTCTACAAAAGCAAAAAAGTATTATTATAGAGATTTAGTGAAATACGCCTTTGTCGAACTTTTAGTATTAATGGTAATTACTATTCCTGAACTTTTTCTAAAAAACTTTTTCACCTTAGTTTCACGTGGGTTTCTTTATTTCTTCTATGCCGTAGGAAGCGGAATTGTTTTAATATTTGTCCCAAAAACTTTTAAAGCACTCAAATTATATCTTAAATATGGCAGAAGAGATAAACAGTTGAAAAAAATGGCAAATGCCTTAAAAGGAGCTATGATTGAAAAACAAATTATAAAATCTGCCGCAACCGATATTGAAGTTGTAATTGAAAATATTAATCAAACCGAAATAAGCTGTTTCTTAAAAGGTGCCACAGTTAAAGAAGGTTGGCTTTTTACAGATTACCTTGAAGAAATTATTTCTCCTGTTGAAAATCCGCGCTATATTATTAGTCAATCTGGTTGGTTTAGAAATAAATTGGGGCTTGCCAATTATTACAGTGTTCCAAAGCTATTTGCCGAAAGGAAAAAGGATGCAGATTTATTCTTCAGACATTGGAAAAAACACAATGGAAAGGCAGAACTCACTTTTACTAGAAATCCTGAAGGCAGAAAACTATTGTTAAAAGCCCGTTTTCATTATTTTCAGCATGAGAACAACCTAAAATCAAAAAAGTCTTTGATATGGAAGTGATGGTAATTCCCTGCAAAGGCGAAGTTAACTCATTTATGGTCTAGGACTCCCTTGCAGGAACAGTGATATTTGTATTGCTGTGAAGAAAACTCGTCTATAAAAGAAAGTTACTGGACAAACAAGAAAAAGGCTGTGCAAATTAAACCCACTCTTTAGGGCTTCTTAATACCTCAACAAGCTTTTCTTCTTCACTCCCCACCTCTGGATGATGATCGTATTTCCATTGAACATGTGGTGGTAAACTCATTAAAATACTCTCTATACGACCGTTGGTTTTTAATCCAAACAAAGTTCCTTTATCGTGAACTAAGTTGAACTCAACATAACGCCCACGACGAATTTCTTGCCAAGTTCTATTTTCTTCAGAATATGAAAGGTCTTTTCTCCTTTCAACAATCGGCAGATAACAATCTAAGAAACTATTACCAACTTCGGTTACAAAATTGTACCAGTCTTTCATGTTCATCTCATCGGTCTTCTTTAAATAATCAAAAAACAAGCCTCCAACTCCACGAGCTTCATCGCGATGAGAATTCCAAAAATATTCGTCGCAACGCTTTTTGTACCTCGAATAAAACTCACCATTATGTTTGTCGCAAGCTGTTTTGCACACCTTATGAAAATGTACTGCGTCTTCTTCAAATAAGTAGTAAGGTGTTAGATCTTGTCCCCCACCAAACCAACTATCTACAATATTTCCTGTAGCGTCGTACATTTCAAAATAGCGCCAGTTTGCATGTACTGTTGGTACCATTGGGTTTTTTGGGTGTAGCACCAAGCTCAAGCCACAAGCAAAAAAATCTGCGTCTTGTACTCCGAAATACGCCTGCATACTTTCAGGTAACTTTCCGTGTACTTCACTAATATTAACGCCCCCTTTTTCAAAAACATTTCCGTTTTCAATCACGCGCGTTCGGCCGCCACCACCTTCTTTGCGAATCCATTTATCTTCTTGAAACTTCGCCTTACCGTCTATTGACTCTAAGGCTGAAGTTATTTCGTTTTGTAAATTTTTGATGTAGGCTACAAATTGTTCTTTCATGTTCTTTTTAGTTTGGGAGTTTGGGTCCACAAAAAAGTCGCTTTTGTTGTCATCGCCGGGCAAGTCAAAATTATTTTGAATCTGACTATTTCCTGCAAGGTGTTCCCCCGCCTTTTCTGCGGGGGCTCCTTGTAGGTCTTCTCCTGCAAGTATTTCTTTATTATGTGAATACGCCATATTTTCTATAGTTTCAAAAAGAGTGTTAACTGTATAATCTTTTGAAATTTTAAAATATTCTGGTTGACTTAGATTTAAATAATGATGAAAAGAGGAAAACTTATACTTTGTAATATCCTGTGTTTCTTTAGGATTATTATGAATATAAATTAAAAGAGACTTTATATAGTTTTCATCCTTAACCTTTATTCTTTTAAAATGCTTATCAAATAAGCTTCCCGTACGTCCTGCAAATTTATTGAATGCCTTTGCATAAGCATTGAAAAAATCGGAAATACTCTTAGTAAATTCTTCCGGTTTCGAATTAACTTGAATAAGAAAATGGAAATGATTATCCATTAAACAATAACCAAAAACTTCAACATTCTGAGCAACATATTTTCCAAATAATTGAAGAAAATAGCGTTTGTTTTCTTCAGTCTTAAAAATATTCTCCCCATTAATACCTCGATTGTAAATGTGGTAGTAATGTGATTGTTCAATTGTTTCTAGTTTCATAATCTTTCGTTTTTAATACCTACAAGGTCTTAGAGACCTTGCAGGATGTCTTAGAGACCTTGCCAGAACACAGACGAGTTACAGTATATTAGACACCCTTTGAGTTGTTTTATGGTTTTCCAAAACTCTTAAAGTTTCTGTGCTTGCTGCGGTAACTGAAAGCGGTAAAACCAAGATAATTCCAACCACAGGAATTAGTAGTACAAGCATAAATACCATACCGTTTCCTATTGCCAAACCTCGGTTTCTCTTAACAAATTGAATACTTTCAGCATATTTAAAATGTCGCTCTAGCGTATAGTCCATATTTCCAAAACCTGCGTAATAGCTCTGCACTAAAAACAACAAAATTGATGATGCTATTCCAATTACAGGGATAAATCCGATTAGAATTATAGGTATGGTAATCATTAACTCCATCAATAGGTTTCGGACATTTAGTCGAATTCCTCGCCATAATTGTCCCGCATTGGTTGTGTTTCTATGCGAGTGGTCTATGTTGTCCACCCCGTATAAGTGCTTTTCAATTTTTTCTGAAACAGGACTCATAAAAGGTGCACTAAGTGCCATAACAATATGCCTGTAAAGAATAAGCCCAAGTGCAATGATAATTAGGGCTCCTATAAATTCGCTAATCGTTTTAAAAGTCTCTGCTCCCCATTCCCAAAACCAAACTTTTGAAATAAAAGCACCAAGATTATCACTTAAACCCCAAGCTGAAACCCCAATTAGGATTGCCGTTAAAAAACTAATTGCCATCGGCACCCCAAAATACTTCCAAAGCCCAAGTTTACTTATAAGCTTGAAAGTTCCAACATATGCTCTTATACCTCTTAGAATGTTTTTAATCATAGTTCTGAGTTTCAAACATTGCAGAATAACTATAATGACAAATTAGGCTATATAGACTAATTTATCATTAAACCTCTCTACAGCATCAACAGTTTCAATCCTTACCGCTTCCTCTGCTTTTTGTTTCAAAAAAGTTACAGTTTCTTCCTCGCTTTTATTCTTTATAATTTCATAAAAAATAATTCCCATTGCATTATTATGTATATCCATGGCTCTGTCTAAAGGTTCGTTAGGCGAGAAATCCTCGTGCCAATCGGTGAACTTTTTAGCCCATGCTTTCGCTTTTTCTTCATCTCTCCTCCACTTTAAGCATCTTCGGATTATCAATATTACCCAAAGGGCGTGTCTAAATGCATTTGCCGGATTATTTAAATGATGCGTATTGCCGTATTCTTTCTGCGCAATAAGCATACAATTTTTGGTGGCAAAAATGGTTGGAATTCCGTAAATCGGATTTCTAATAAAAAGACCAAGCAACCCGAAGAGTTGCTTGAAATCTAATCTATTAAAAATCCGCCAAAGCATTTAATCTTGTTTGTATTCTTTTACAGCTTCTATAAAAGCACCTGCATTCTCAATCGGAATATTAGGTAAAATACCGTGTCCTAAATTTACTATATAACGGTCTTTTCCAAACTCATCAATCATCTGTTTCACCATCTTTTTAATTTCAGATGGCGGACTGAATAGTCTAGTAGGATCAAAGTTACCTTGTAGGGTAATGTTTCCTCCTGTTAGGTACCTAGCATTTTTAGGAGAACAAGTCCAATCTACACCTAATGCAGAAGCACCACTTTTAGCCATTACATCTAAGGCAAACCAGCATCCTTTTCCAAATACAATAACTGGAGATTCATCTTTTAATGCGTCTATAATCTGTTGAATATATTTCCAACTAAACTCTTGATAATCGGTTGGTGATAGCATTCCACCCCAACTATCAAAAACCTGAACAGCATTAACACCTGCTTTCACCTTTTCTTTTAAGTATAAAATTGTAGTATCAGTAATCTTCTGAAGTAATTCGTGTGCAGCAACTGGTTGCGTAAAACAAAACTCTTTTGCTTTATCAAAATTTTTACTTCCTTGGCCTTGTACACAGTAGCATAAGATGGTCCACGGACTTCCAGCAAAACCAATTAACGGAATTTCATCGTTTAGTTTTTCCTTGGTCATTTTAATAGCTTCCATCACATAGCCAAGTGTGTCATTAATATCTGGAACAATAACGCGCTCCAAATCTTTTTGAGTACGGATTGGCTCTGGAACCCATGGGCCGATTCCAGGTTTCATTTCTACGTGAATATTCATAGCCTGAGGAATTACCAAAATATCACTAAATAAAATAGCAGCATCCATTCCGTAGCGACGGATAGGTTGAACTGTAATTTCACTAGCAAGTTCAGGAGTTTGGCAACGAGTGAAGAAATCGTACTTCTCTTTAATCTCCATAAACTCCGGAAGATATCTACCTGCTTGACGCATCATCCATACAGGTGGACGCTCCACGGTTTCTCCGCGAAGTGCTTTTAAGAATAAATCGTTTTTTATCATAGCATTATTATTATAAACCTAGTAGCCTTTACTGCATAGGCTTATAGATATTAAGTTTGTAACATTTTTACAGTCTTCGCTATTACACTTTCAATAATTGTAGCGTTTGAAACAACTACATGATCTGTGTAATTTTTAGCTTCTGAAGCAGTTGTTATGCCAATGCAAACAGCTAAGGCTTCAGTTTTATTTTCTTTAAAATAACTTCTTACACCACTCGGACTAAAAAACATGATTGCATCAAATTGTCTTTTAATCGTTTTAGGTTGTAAGCTTGTGTTATATACTTTTATTTCTTCGAAAGAGACATTATTTTCATTTAAAGCTGAAGGAATAACGTCACTTCTTAAATTTCCACAGAAAAAATAAAAATGATCGTTTCTATGATTTTCAACCAAATACGGTGCTAATTCCGAAGCATATTCAGTCATTTTGACCACATTTTGACCATTTTTCTCTAAAAGAGCTTTAGTCTTTTCACCCACACAATAGCAATTCTGAATTTTAATATTCGCATTTTGAATTGCATTTACAGAGTTTTGACTTGTAATTATAGCCTTATCAATTTCAGAAGGCGCTTTAAAATCTATAAAGTCGATTTTTATCGCGTTGTATTCTACCAAGGACATCCCAGCGTTAAGCAACAATTCCCTTTGGGAAAAGCTCAGTTTTTTGGTAGATAGAACGCTCTTCATTTCAACATTATTGGCAGCCTATTAATTGGTATGCTTTTTAATTTCGGCCATTAATTCTTTTCCTCCATTAGACAGTATACTTAAAGCACATTCTTTTCCAAATCCTTTATATTCTGATGGCTTTACACTTTTTTCAATTTCAAGCATATCTTTTCCATCTAAAGAAAATAAGCATCCTTTAAACATCACCTCATCGTCTACAATTTGAGCATAAGCACCAATTGGCGCAGTACACCCACCTTCTAAAGTGTTTAAAAATTCTCTTTCTATATGTGTACAAATTTCGGAAGCGGAGTGATTCAATTTAGAAGTGGCTTCTAATGAAAACGGATCGTTCTCCATTGCAACTATCACCATCGCGCCTTGTGCCGGTGCGGGAATCATCCAATTTAAGTCGATGAATTTTTTTGGCAACACATTAATTCTTTCCAATCCTGCCTTAGCAAAAATTGCTCCTTCCCATTTATTGTCTTTCAATTTCTGTAAACGGGTATTTACATTTCCGCGTAAATCAACCAAGTTATGATTAGGATATCTGTGTAACCATTGTGCTTGTCTGCGAAGACTTCCAGTTGCGATTGTACAAGGTTTTTCAAAATCCACCTCAGTTTCAACTACTAGAATATCCTGTGATGTAGCTCTTTCTAATACTGCAGTTTGCACTATTCCTTTAGGTAAAAGAGTAGGTACATCTTTCATACTGTGCACAGCTATATCAACAATACCGTTAATCATAGCTACATCTAGCGTTTTTGTAAATATACCAGTAATACCCATCTCGTAAAGCGGCTTGTCTAAGACTAAGTCTCCCTCTGATTTTACGGGCACTAGTTGGGTTTTATAACCTAGATTTTCTAGTTTAGATTTTACAGTATTGGCTTGCCAAAGTGCTAATTCACTATCGCGGGTACCAATTCGAATGGTTTTTTTCAAGACTAAGCAGTTTCAAGTTGGAAAACTCTTCTAATTAGTTCAATACTTTCGGCAGAGCCTTCTTCGCCTTTTAAGTGATTGACAAAATGTGTAGTAATTTTTTGAATTAGCCTATCGCTGATAATATCGGCTTGTTCTTGATTAAAGCCTTCTATCTTTTTACTTTGATAGTCTATTTCTCCTTCTTTAATCTCAGCAAGCTTAAGTTTTAAAGCTCTAATGGTAGGAGCAAATTTTCTGTTGTCCGCCCATTTATTGAAATCTTTTTCAATTTCAGAGATAATCTTTCTCGCTTTTGGCAATTGTGATGCACGTTGTTCTAACGTTTCATCGGTTAAAGCTGAAAGTTCATCCAAATGAACTAGCGTTACCAATTCATTTTCTAAAACATTTTCAGAAACGTTCTTAGGAATTGAAAGATCTAAGATTAAAAGTGGTCTTTTTAAATATAAAAGTTCCTTTGAAATAGTTGGCTGTTGTGCGCCTGTTGCAACAATTAGAATATCGGTTTGCGCTATTTCACTTTGTATATCGGCATAATCCTTAACCACCAAATTAAATTTACCTGCAACTTTTTCAGCAGTTTCTTTGGTGCGATTTATAAGGGTTATATGATCGTTTTTTGTGTGTTTTATTAAGTTCTCACAAGTATTTCTACCAATTTTTCCTGTTCCGAACAGTAAAATATTCTTCTCTGAAACCTCAGGAACCATTTTCATGATATATTGCACCGCAGCAAAACTAACAGATGTAGCTCCTGATGAAATTTTAGTTTCATTTTTTATACGTTTACTTGCTTGAATAACTGCATTTGCAAGACGCTCCATAAATGGATTGAAAATATCGTGCTTTTTAGATTCGCGAAACGAATTACGCAACTGACTAATAATCTCGAAATCTCCTAAAATCTGACTATCTAATCCAGTTCCAACAGTAAAAATATGCGAAACGGCATCGTGGTTTTTATAGATATAGGCTACCTTTTCAAACTCTTCTACAGTACCATTTGTATATTCACATAGTAACTTTATAAGCTGGTAAGGATGTTGTGCAAAACCATAAAGCTCTGTACGATTACAAGTAGAAATAACGGTAAGTGATGGTATTCCGTTTTCTTTCGCTTTCTTTAAGATTTGCTTTTTTGTATCATCATCAATACTAAAATGACCGCGTATTTCGGCATCTGCTTTTTTATAGTTTAGTCCAATCGCGTAAAAATGACCCTCAAGGGTTTCACCAGAATATGACTTTAAGTTATTTTTCATCCACAAAGTATATTTGAGAAATAGAAATTAAGGATGCCTAGCTTATGCATTTCTGTAGTATGTAAAAGATTTTTAGGCATAATATTTAAAACTAGGCAAATGTACAGTCATACTTTTTCAAAAAGTAACGCTTGCGGTATCTTTTGTATCGCTACGTGTTAAATTTAATCAAAATATGACTTTTATCATATAAAATGCCCTAATTTAGCGGTTTCCCAACAAATATAACATATTTTTATTTAGAACTATTCTAAATAAATCAATTCAATATTTAAATGAATAATCAAAAAAATACCGCTCAAAGTTTACATGAAAACGGGGTAGGTTTTTATGAAGAAATAGCTATTGAAACTGGATTTTTCATTTTAAAATTCGACAACGAAACTAATGATAATCAAATATTTAAGCGAGAAGTAAGTTCTAACTTTATACAATTTCATTTTTGCATAAAAGGTGCTGCATCATTTTCATTCAACAATGGTACCTACGTTCTGCCTATAAAAGAGAATAATTCACTTCTACTATATAACCCTCAAAAAGATTTACCGTTAGATTTGCACGTAACCCCTAACACCTGGGTGCTTTCAGTATTGCTTCCTATAAATAAGTTTCACAGTTTTTTTTCAACGGAAGCCGATTATATCACCTTCTTAAATGAAGAAAATAAAGATCGGAAATATTACAAAGACAGTCCAATTTCACCATCTATGGCAATTGTGCTGAATCAATTGATGAATTACAACCTACACCCAACTATAAAACCTCTGTATTTTAAAGGGAAGGCTTATGAATTGCTAAGTTTATATTTTAATCGTCCTGCCGATGCCGATATAGAGCAATGCCCGTTTTTAGCAGATGAAGTGAATATATCAAAAATTAAACAGGCTAAGCAAATTATTATTTCTAGAATGGCTGAACCGCCTACATTACAGCAGCTAGCCGATGAAATTAATCTACCAATTAACAGGTTAAAAGAAGGGTTTAAGCAAATTTACGGCGATTCGGTTTTTAGTTTTTTATTCGACTATAAAATGGAAGTTGCACGTCAATTATTAGCGACAGGATCACATAACGTAAACGAAGTTGGACTTAAAGTAGGATATAGTACTTCAAGTCATTTTATATCGGCATTTAAAAAGAAATTCGGCACTACTCCAAAGAAATTTTTAATGGGTCTTAATGTTTAAACATCCTAATTACTAAAGCTTTTAAATGTCTATTGCAACTGAACTAGTAGAAATCATCTTTAAAGATCTCACTTTAACTTTTAAAGAGAAACAATTATTAGCGCAAAATTTTAAAAAACTAAATCTTCCAAAACACAGTTTATTGCTAGAAGCTGGACAGCAGGTTTACGACCAATACTTTGTTGCAGACGGATGTTTACGCACATATTATATAGACCCAGACGGGAAAGAACACACGGTTCAATTTGCAATCGAAGACTGGTGGATTAGCGATTACACCGCATTTTTTAGCAGCAGCAATGCAGTAATGAATATTGAATGTATTCAGGATGCTACACTTTTTAAAATATCTAAGAAAGACATGGAATTGCTTTATTTAAAGATTCCAAAGCTAGAATCATTCTTTCGCAAAAAAATGGAGCGCGCCTTTGCCTCTTTTCAAAAAAGAATAATTTCTAATCTCGCCCAATCTGCCTCCGAGCGTTATTTAAATTTTGTAAATTCCTATCCCAATATAGAGCAAAACGTAAAAAACTATCATATTGCTTCTTATCTAGGAATTACCACCCAAAGCCTCAGCCGAATTCGCAAAGACCTAGTGAAAGCTTGATTTATTACCATAGGTCAATTTTTTTGACACTTCTACCCGCTACCTTTGCCTTGTAAATATTTCAATAGAATATAAGGCCTATGAAACTATTTATTAAACAGCATTTAATTCTTTTTACGGTTATAATCGCCGCGTTAACTACTTCTTGTGGAAACTCACAAAAAGACGAGACAACAAATGAAGAATTAAAGCCACTAACACAAGAAAAGATGAAAAAGGTATTATTTGTTTTAACAAGTCACTCCGATTTAGGAGATACAGGACAGAAAACGGGATTTTGGGTAGAAGAATTTGCTGCTCCATATTATTTACTTAAAGATAAAGGTTTTGAAATTACAATAGCTTCTCCTAAAGGTGGTCAGCCACCAATAGACCCAAAAAGTGAATCCCCCGACTCACAAACCCCAGCTACGGTTAGGTTTTATAAAGATAAAGAAACGCAAGCCATACTTGCCAACACAGTAAAATTAGAGACAGTAGATCAGGCAAACTTCGACGCTGTTTTCTATCCTGGCGGACACGGACCGTTATGGGATTTAGCTGAAGACAAAAATTCTATTGCACTTATTGAATCATTTTATAATAGTAACAAAACCATTGCAGCTGTATGTCACGCCCCGGCAGTATTCAAGAATACTAAAAAAGCGGATGGATCACCTTTGGTTAAAGGAAAAAAGGTTACAGGTTTTACTAATAGTGAAGAAGATGCAGTACAATTAACCAATGTAGTTCCATTTTTAGTTGAAGACATGTTGAAAGAAAATGGAGGAGAATATTCTAAAGGTGAAGATTGGGCTGTTTACGCAGTTGAAGATGGACTATTAATTACAGGTCAAAACCCCGCCTCTTCAGAATTAGTTGCTGAGAAATTATTAGAAAAATTAAATAAGTAAAAGTTAAGAAAACTATAGATATATGAAATTAATTGAAGATTTGAAGTGGCGATATGCTACTAAAAAAATGAACGGAGAAACCATTCCACAAGAAAAACTTGATTATATATTAGAAGCAGCGCGATTAGCTCCTTCGTCTTCTGGGCTTCAACCTTATAAAATATTTGTAATCACCAATAAAGAGTTATTACTTAAATTAAAGCCAGCAGCTTGGGATCAAAATCAGATTTTGGATGCTTCACACGTTTTAGTTTTTGCTTCTTGGGATGGGTATAGTTTAGACAGAATAGAATCTGTTTTTAATTACACAATGAATGAGCGTGGATTACCGCTTGACACTATGGACGCATATAAAAATAATCTTTGGAGCATGTACGAACCACTAAGCCAAGAGTGGCATGCACATCACGCTGCTAAACAAGCTTATATATCATTTGGTTTGGCTATTGCCGCTGCAGCAGAACAAAAAATTGACGCTACACCTATGGAAGGATTTACTCCTGAAACTGTAGATGAGCTTCTAGATTTAAAGAAACAAGGACTAAAGAGTACACTTATTCTAACACTAGGTTACCGCGATGAATCGGAAGACTGGTTGGTAAATATGAAAAAAGTACGTACTCCAAAAGAAGAATTTATAACTGAGATAAGTTAGAGTTTGATTAATTGTTAGTTTGCAAACCCCGATATTCTATAAAAAATTGAATTTTCGGGGTTTTTTTGTTTTTATATTTTACACTTGAGCAATTGAGGCTTAAATAATACATAAGCTTTTCTAATATCTTCATAGGATTAATTACTAATATCACTCTTGAAGGTTCAACTTTAAAAGAGTAATTTTGTTTTTTTAAATTTAAATCACAAATGAAAGGAGTTCTCCTAGTAAATCTCGGTTCACCTGATAGCACCGACCCGAAAGACTTAAAAAAATATCTTGACGAATTTTTGATGGATCCACGGGTTATTGACGTTCCCTTTTGGCTTCGCTCTTTTATAGTAAGAGGGATTATATTAAACACACGACCTAAGAAATCAGCCGAAGCTTACAAAAAGATTTGGTGGGAAGAGGGGTCTCCTTTAATTGTAATTTCAGAACGACTTCAAGAAAAAATTCAGAAAAAAACTACAATTCCTGTTGCTTTGGCCATGCGTTATGGAAGTATGACCTTAAAAAAAGGATTACAAGAATTGGTTGACCAAGGAGTGGATGAAGTTTTAACGATTCCATTATACCCACAATTTGCAATGGCTACAACCGAAACCATTGATGTGAAAGTGGAAGAACTAAAGAAGGAGTTTTTTCCGCAACTTGAGATAACATCACTTCCGGCTTTTTACAATAAGCCAGAATATATTGAAGTGCTTTCAAGAAGTATTGCCGAAAGTTTGGAAGGTGTAGATTATGAGCATTTGTTATTTAGTTATCACGGTGTTCCTGAACGACATATTTACAAAAGAGATATAACTAAAAACCATTGTAAAATAGACGGCAGCTGTTGTGTAACAGATTCGCCAGCCCATGAATTTTGCTATCGACATCAATGTTTTAAAACTACCGAATTAGTTGCCGAAAAACTAAACTTAAAACCAGGAACATATTCTAATGCTTTTCAATCACGATTAGGTTTTGATCCATGGTTAAAGCCACCTACAGACAGAACAATTGAAAGATTTGGATTGGAAGGGACTAAAAAAATAGCTGTTGTAACCCCTGCTTTTGTAAGTGATTGTCTAGAAACGCTAGAAGAAATCGCTATGGAAGGTGAAGAAATTTTTCACGAAGCTGGCGGAAAAGAATTCACAACTATACCTTGTCTAAACGATCGTGACGATTGGGTTGATGTTTTAACAGGCTGGATTGACCAATGGCGAATTGCAGATGTAAAAACGGCAATAGCCTAATTGAAACATTTGCACTTCCTCTTAAGGGAATACAATTTTCAAGGGTAATAATTTTTCAAAAACTATATGAAACCTAATCAATCTGATGCTCTTGGCACCGATGCCATTGGTAGTTTATTAGTTAAACAAGCTTTACCCGCTTCCATTGGAATTTTAGTAATGTCACTTAATGTAGTGGTAGATACTATTTTTGTTGGAAATTGGATAGGTTCTATTGCCATTGCAGCAATAAATGTTGTTCTTCCTGTATCATTTTTTATTGCCGCTCTGGGTATGGCAATTGGTATTGGAGGATCTTCTATTATATCCAGGGCATTAGGTTCTAGCAACAGAGCAAGAGCTCTTAAAACCTTTGGAAATCAAATCACTTTAACCCTATTGCTTACTGTAGCAATGGTGATTTTTGGATTAATTTTTATTAACGATTTAATTCCAGCTTTCGGAGGTAAAGGCGACATATTTGAGCCTGCAAAGATTTATTATCGCATAGTATTATACGGAGTGCCCCTTCTCGCCCTTAGCATGATGGGAAACAATGTAATCCGTGCTGAAGGGAAACCAAAATTCGCAATGATTGCGATGATTATTCCTTCCATTGGAAACCTCCTTTTAGATTATATTTTGATTTACATCTTCGATATGGGGATGGCAGGTGCAGCGTGGGCGACCACTATTTCATACTCTTTATCTTTCTTTTACATACTTTATTACTTCTTAAGCGATAAAGCCGAGTTAAAAATAAACTGGTCACATTTTGGACTTGACCTTTCTATATTAAAGGAAATTTCGGCTTTGGGATTTGTAACCTTAGCAAGACAGGCAGTAGTTAGTGTAACCTACCTGTTAATGAATAATATTCTCTTTAATTTTGGCGGCGAAGCTTCAGTTGCAGCCTATGGAATTATTGGGAGGATGTTGATGTTTGCCCTCTTCCCAGTTCTTGGAGTAACCCAAGGATTTCTACCCATCGCAGGTTATAATTATGGCGCAAATAAATACAAACGCGTAAGAGAAAGCATTAACAAAGCCATATTATACGCAGGAGGATTAGGGATTCTAATTTTCATATTAATAATGTCGTTTCCTGCAGCTATAACTTCGGTATTTACGAATGACCCCGACATTCTTTCAGAAACCCCGCATTACATGCGCTGGGTTTTTGCCGCTACTCCTATTATTGCAATACAACTAATAGGTTCGGCTTACTTTCAAGCGATTGGAAAAGCAGTTCCCGCTTTGCTGCTTACCTTAACACGACAAGGATTTTTCTTTATACCATTAATAATAATTCTTCCGTATTACTTAGGCGAATTAGGGGTTTGGATTTCTTTTCCAGTGGCAGATATCTTATCAACTATAGTAACCGGATATTTTTTAAACAGAGAAATTCGTAAAACCTTAAAAGAATAAGTATTAAAAGGTTATTTTTAAATTGTTTTTCTACACTATTATAATGGAACAATATTACTTATACATAAAATCCCTACACCTTATATTTATAGTTACATGGTTTGCTGGTCTTTTTTATATAGTCCGTTTATTTGTTTATCAAATTGAAGCTTCACAAAAACCTTCTCCTGAAAAAGAAATTTTAGGAAAACAACTCAACATAATGGCCTCTCGACTATGGAATATCATTACTTGGCCAAGTATGATTCTAGCCTTAATTTTTGGCTTTTGGCTTTTGGGAATGCGCATGTTTTGGCTTACGGATGCTTGGATGCAAGTGAAATTGGTGTTTGTAGTCGCGCTTATCATTTATCACATTAAGTGCCATCAAATTTTTAAACAACTTCAAAAAGGGGTAATTAAATACACTTCAAATTCAATGCGACTCTTTAATGAAGTGCCGACCATAATTCTCTTTGCTGTTGTATTTCTAGTAATTCTAAAAAGTGCAGTAAACTGGATTTACGGAACTGTAGGAATCATCGCTTTTTCGATGTTATTGATGATGGGATATAAAATGTATAAAAGAATAAGAGAAGAAAAGAACAATTGAGATTTATGAAATTTATATTCAGATTTAAAGCGGATTAATTATTGCTATCTTTCTTCTTCAAAATAATATAAGTGTACTTTTATAAAAAATCGCTACGTACTAGAATCTTTCTCTCCATGATTTTTTTAGTCATTGGAGCTTCAGTTCTCATTGTTATTGTTACCGTTAATCAGTACAAAACAGAAGCCGAAGACTATCATCGTGATCGATTGTTGCGTAAAGAATCGGCTATTCGTGCTAATATTAAATACGTATTAGACAATACTACCTATCCCGAGGAAACAGACCAAATTCCGCTAATTTTTAAGGATAAGATTTACGAAATAAAAGATATACACGGACTCGAAATTTTCCTTTACGACCTCGATGGGAATCTTCTAAAATCTTCAAGACCTTCTTTTTTCAGAGATACAGTCTCACAAAAGATCCCAGACTTAGTTCTGGATAAGCTTCAAAATTCATCAAATAAAAACTATATAAAAGCCTTTGAAGAAGGAGGTCAAAAATACCAATCGTCTTACACTTATATTACAGATAGTTATTTTAAACCCTTAGCAATACTTAACCTGCCGTATATAGAAGACGACGATTTAATCAACAAAGAACTCATAGATTACCTCTACAGGCTTGGAATCGCCTATTTACTAATGTTGCTAGTGGCGATTGCAATGGCATATTTTCTTTCAAAATATATTACTCGATCTTTAAAGGAAATAAGTGAAAAGTTAGCAGAAACCCGTTTTGATACTCGAAACAAAAAAATACACCTTAGCGACACGCCTTCCGAAATCTCTACACTTATCAATGCTTACAATAGAATGATTGACGAATTGGAAAAAAGTGCTGCACAGCTCGCAGCTAGCGAACGTGAAACTGCTTGGCGTGAAATGGCAAAGCAAGTGGCACACGAAATTAAAAATCCGCTTACCCCTATGCGACTTACCGTTCAGAGTTTTGAACGAAAATTTGATCGCAACGACCCAGATATTGAACAAAAAATTGCTGAACACACCAACACTATGCTTCAGCAAATAGACACTTTAAGCTCTATTTCTTCGGCTTTTTCAACCTATGCAAAAATGCCAGCGCAGCAAGATGAAACTCTAAACGTTGTAAAAATCACAAAATTAGCCTTAGAAATTTTTACCGAAGATTATATATATTTCTTTTCAGAAGAAGAGGAAGTCCGCGTACTATTCGACAGAACTCAACTAATTAGGGTGGTTACCAATTTGGTTAAAAATAGCATTCAATCTATTGAGCAGAAAAACCCTGAAGAACCACGAATTGACGTGGAAGTAATAGCTAAAGAAACTTTAGTAAATATACGCGTTACAGACAATGGAATTGGAGTCCCTAACGAAAACAAAGAAAGAATTTTTGAACCGCAATTTACCACTAAATCTAGCGGGATGGGACTTGGCTTGGGAATGGTGAAAAATATAGTTGAGAGATACGGCGGAACAATATCGCTAACTTCGACTTCAGAAAAGACCACTTTCGAAGTTTCATTCCCCGCAATACTATAGGATTTTAGTAGCTTTGTGGTAACAACTTTTTTAAACATAAGGTCTAGCGGCCGCACATATTCAACTTATTACCAATTGGCATCCGAAACTATTAGTATCAAGGTCTTAAACCGAAAAAGTTAGTGAACAAAAGAAAAAAATATCTAAAAAAATAGAATATGAGTTATCAAAACATACTTTCCGAAACTGATAATGGGATTACTACAATCACAATTAATCGTCCATCCAAGTTAAACGCTTTAAACCGTGAAACTATACAAGAACTTCACACTGCTTTTAAAGAAGCAGATGAATCTTTAGAGACAAAAGTGATTATTGTTACTGGAAGCGGTGAAAAAGCCTTCGTAGCTGGTGCAGATATTAGTGAGTTTGCAGATTTTTCGGTAGCTAAAGGAGGAAATCTTGCCGCTAAGGGACAAGAATTACTTTTCGACTTCGTTGCAAACCTGACTACTCCTGTAATAGCAGCAGTAAATGGCTTTGCTCTTGGTGGTGGATTGGAATTGGCTATGGCAGCTCACTTCCGTATAGCTTCAGACAATGCTAAAATGGGATTACCAGAAGTTTCATTGGGAGTAATTCCAGGATATGGAGGTACACAACGCCTCCCACAGCTGGTTGGTAAAGGTCGTGCTATGGAAATGATTATGACAGCAGGAATGATTGATGCAAACCAAGCCTTGCAGTACGGATTAGTAAACCAAGTAACCACTCCTGACGCGTTAATTGAAACTACCGAAAAGATTGCTGGAAAAATTATGAGAAACTCATCTGTTGCAATTAAATCGGCTATAAAAGCGATAAACGCTAATTACGAAGACGGCGTTAACGGATTTAATGTTGAAATTGAAGAATTCGGAAACTGCTTTGGAACCGAAGATTTTAAAGAGGGTACGCAGGCATTTCTTAATAAGAGAAAAGCAAATTTTCCTGGGAAATAGTATTATCAAAATATTTAATTTAAAGCCTAGCAGAAATGCTAGGCTTTTTGCTTTTGTTTGGTTATTACCCCTGCTTCCAACCGAAAAAACCTTAAGTTTTCATTGGAGAAATAATTTAAAATTCTTATATTTATAACTCTCATTAAGAATCACACTAAGTGATAGCAACCTGCCAAAACAGGCGAAGGTGCTAAAGAAATGTGCCTACTTCCAGGAAAAAAATGTTTTCAATCCATTTATTACAATTTTAAATATTTAGTGTTTTTAGACTCCTAAAAACGCAACGAACTTCGAGTTCAAAACATACTAGCTCTGACCGAAGATTAGGTTAAAAGTTTGCGAAATATAACCTACGCAAAATTTGATCTGTGAGATAAGTTTTAGAAATGAATAATTATTAACCTAAATATATTTATATGACCAACATTACATTTAATGAATTGCTTAACGAGCACAAACACCTTTTAAAAGACTCTACTTACGTAAAAGTTTTTGATTTTTATATAAGTGGAAATACAGATCCAGAAAAGCTTCAAAGTTTGTTGTTTCACGAAGAGACCGATTGGATTTACGATTCAAGTTGGGACAAATCGGATAGAGCCAATGGAAAAAATCCAATGAGACAAGAATACACCGATAAAATGAATAAAAAAAGAACGTCATTAGGTGTTAGTCCGCTTACTGAAAATGGATATAACCCAGATGAAACATCTAAGAATTTCTGTATTGCTATTATAAAAAACTCGCCAAAGCACAGCGATCTTTAGCATTATAAGTGAATTTTCGAGTTTCAGGGTTTTCGTGAAAAACTATACGTAAATCAAAGTTTGAAGTGTAGCCAATGTAAAACCTTGAAAG
>NZ_JAIRBB010000039.1 GCF_022008395.1 Aequorivita xiaoshiensis | reverse complement strand
TGGAAAATTGGACGGAATCTAAACGCATTTAATGATGTACTTTACGGTGGATTTGGAGTTCACGACGTTGACGAAAAATATATCCTAAAATGGCATCGAAGTGATAAAAACAAATCGGAATTAAAATATTATGACCGAATAATTGAAATCATAGAAGAACACGAAAATATTGAATTACAGCTGACTTAAAATATAAATTCGAAAATGACAAAAGATATAATTAGGGATAAATTTTTAGGTCCAATTTTAATAATACTTTTATTTGCAATTTTTAATATAAAGAGAACGAATGATTGGCTTTTCTTGTTAATAATTCTTCTAATTGGTTTTACTATTTTGTCTTTAGTAGGCTATTTGAGAAATGATTTATACATTAAATATTTCTCTCTGGAAAATGAAAAACTTTTAATTTCTTTTCAAAAGAATTTTTCGAAAAATAGAGAAGATAAATTTTCTCATAATTCTAAATCACTTGAATTAGTGAAGTTTCGTTCGAAATCATTCCTTGACCCTTTCCATATAATTACAGTTCGATTTCAAGATGAAAATGGATTTTATGATACGAAGTCATTTAAAACTAATAAAGACAAGACATTCATAGAACTCATTTATAAACTAAATAAAGAAAAAACTAAGCACAACAACGTATAAAATTAATTGCTTGCTACCAGCCTACTTACGAAAGTCCTAGCGGACTTTCTATCTGTGATTTATTTGCTAAATTTAGTGCTTAAACCACGCAACTAATCTTATACAAACACGTTACCACACATTTGAGAAAAACGCATTTCATATCGATAATTTTAGTTTTAAACACATTCTTTTCGTTTGCCCAAAACAAAATTGAATTGTTTTCCAATGATTGTAGTCAAGAAAATGGTTTTACTATGTTTAAACTAGACAGAGCAAAACCAAAAATTCTTACTAACCAAAAATTTGAACAAACTGAAAAATACTGGGGAAATGAAAAAATGATTATCGTAAATAACTCTGACTTTTTAAGAATCGAGTACACAAATATTTTTGGACAGCAAATCGACACTACTTTCACAAACGCAAAAGAACTGACTGAAATAAAAATCTGTGTAAATAAATACAAAGATTACGATAAGAAATCTTTAATTAAAGAATCAATTAAAAACAATGACAGTTGGGTTTTAATTTCATCTTGGGGACATCAGACTTTTGAATCTGACAAACTGATTTTAAAGCCTAAAAATGGATTTTTAAAATTTAAATATTACAAAAACGGAAAAATAATAAAACGCGGAAAAATAAAAATAACCGAATCAATAATTGACAGAATAGCTCTGTTTGAACGCAAACTGACTTTAATGCAAGATGCTGAAAATTCTTGTAATTTCGGAGTGAGTTATAATCTTGAAAACGGAACTGAAAAAATAAGATTTCAAGACGACAGTTGTTCAGGATTTTCGAATGAACAATTACTAACTGAATTAAAAATAATATAATAAAAAAACGTGTGGTAACAATGTATAACCGCAATTACGGCGGATTCGACTATGTCCGAATCCACTCGGAATTGCTAAAGTCTGTGCCAAACCGAAAATTAACGCATATTAACCCGTAACTGACGGTTATACGAGACCGTTAGGCAACATTTGAAAAAAAAATTCTGCAAACATTCAAAAATATGCTTATCTTTGACGTTAGTAACGTAAAAAGATATGATATTATCCTTTG
>NZ_JAIRBB010000038.1 GCF_022008395.1 Aequorivita xiaoshiensis | reverse complement strand
ATAAAGAGTGTCTCTTTGTTGAATATTCGGTCGTCTTTCTCTAGAAAGGAGGTGTTCCAGCCGCACCTTCCGGTACGGCTACCTTGTTACGACTTAGCCCCAGTTACCAGCTTCACCCTAGGCCGCTCCTTGCGGTGACGGACTTCAGGTGCTTCCAGCTTCCATGGCTTGACGGGCGGTGTGTACAAGGCCCGGGAACGTATTCACCGGATCATGGCTGATATCCGATTACTAGCGATTCCAGCTTCACGGGGTCGAGTTGCAGACCCCGATCCGAACTGAGACAGGTTTTGTGGATTCGCTCCTACTTGCGTAGTGGCTGCCCATTGTACCTGCCATTGTAGCACGTGTGTGGCCCAGGACGTAAGGGCCGTGATGATTTGACGTCATCCCCACCTTCCTCGCGGTTTGCACCGGCAGTCTTGTTAGAGTTCCCGACTTGACTCGCTGGCAACTAACAACAGGGGTTGCGCTCGTTATAGGACTTAACCTGACACCTCACGGCACGAGCTGACGACAACCATGCAGCACCTTGTAATCTGTCCGAAGAAAAGGGTGTTTCCACCCCTGTCAGACTACATTTAAGCCCTGGTAAGGTTCCTCGCGTATCATCGAATTAAACCACATGCTCCACCGCTTGTGCGGGCCCCCGTCAATTCCTTTGAGTTTCATTCTTGCGAACGTACTCCCCAGGTGGGATACTTATCACTTTCGCTTAGTCACTCAAGCTACCAATGTAGCTCGAACAACTAGTATCCATCGTTTACGGCGTGGACTACCAGGGTATCTAATCCTGTTCGCTCCCCACGCTTTCGTCCATCAGCGTCAATACGTTGTTAGTGACCTGCCTTCGCAATCGGTATTCTATGTGATATCTAAGCATTTCACCGCTACACCACATATTCTAGCCACTTCACAACGATTCAAGACAACCAGTATCAATGGCAATTCTACAGTTGAGCTGCAGACTTTCACCACTGACTTAATTGCCCGCCTACGGACCCTTTAAACCCAATGATTCCGGATAACGCTCGGACCCTCCGTATTACCGCGGCTGCTGGCACGGAGTTAGCCGGTCCTTATTCGTACGGTACCGTCAAGCCCCCTCACGAGGGGGTGTTTCTTCCCGTAAAAAAGCAGTTTACAACCCATAGGGCAGTCTTCCTGCACGCGGCATGGCTGGATCAGGCTCTCGCCCATTGTCCAATATTCCTCACTGCTGCCTCCCGTAGGAGTCTGGTCCGTGTCTCAGTACCAGTGTGGGGGATCCCCCTCTCAGGGCCCCTACCCATCGTAGCCTTGGTGTGCCGTTACCACACCAACAAGCTAATGGGACGCATGATCATCTTGTACCGATAAATCTTTAATTATAAAACAATGCCGTATCATAATACTATGGGGCATTAATCCAAGTTTCCCTGGGCTATTCCCCTGTACAAGGCAGATTCCATACGCGTTACTCACCCGTGCGCCGGTCTCTATAATGCAAGCATTATATACCCCTCGACTTGCATGTGTTAGGCCTGCCGCTAGCGTTCATCCTGAGCCAGGATCAAACTCTTCATCGTATAATCTTCAATAATATTGCGACCATACTTCATAAAGAGCTCGACTCTCAAAAAAATCTCAGAAAATCTCACTTAGTTTAGTTTCTTTGTTGACTAACTTCCTTTCGAAAATTAATCTACGCTGTCAATTTCAATATCTCAATGAACTTACCTTTATCCGAAAATAAAGA
>NZ_JAIRBB010000037.1 GCF_022008395.1 Aequorivita xiaoshiensis | reverse complement strand
GCGAAATAAAGCAACACGTGGATAAAAACGTTGCCTAACAATGTATAAAAAAAATAGGGCAAGTAAGTGCTAAAACCAATGGCTCAGGCTTATTTACAGCCCTACTTCTTTTATACTAAACGTTGTAAAACATACCAAAGAAAAATCCGACTGTAAAAAACACAATTCCAAATTTTGAAAATAGTAACTTTTAAGTTACCTTTGTGCCAATGGAAAAAGTTAGGAACGTAATACAGTACAAACATTATTTCGAAGAGTTTCTACTTGCTCAACCGAAAAAGATTCAGGACAAAATATTTAAGGTCTTCGAAATAATCGAAACCTTTCAACACGTGCCAAAAACCTATTTGGCACCAATGAAAACCCATAAAGGATTATATGAGGCTCGAATAAAATTAGGGTCGGATATCTGGCGGGTTTTTTGCTTCTTCGACAAAGGTAAGTTAGTTATACTCTTAAACGGATTTACAAAAAAGACGCAAAAAACACCGAAAAAAGAAATCGACAAAGCTGTCCGATTAATGAAAGAGTATTACCAAGAAAAAAACAAATAAGATGGAAACTAAAAGCTGGAAAGACATAAAAGATACCGTTTACGGAAAAAAAGGAACTGAACGCAGAGATGAACTCGACAGAGATTTTGAATCGTTTAAAATTGGTCTGCTTTTACGAAACGCACGAGAGGAAAAGAATCTGACTCAAGAACAACTTGGCGAACTTATTGACAAAAAGCGGACATATATATCCCGTGTTGAGAATAACGGTAGCAATCTGACTTTAAAAACCCTGTTTGACATCGTTGAGAAAGGACTTGGTGGAAAGGTTAATATTACAATCGAAGTTTAATTAAGTACGTTTTACAACATTGGCTATAAGTAATTGCTTGTTCTCGCCTACTTCTGAAAATCCTCACGGATTTTCAGCTGGGTGTGTACTTGCAAAGTTAAGTACTAACCCACGCAACTACTCATAGCCGAGACCGTTGGCAAACATTTGAAAACTGAAACGATAAATACTTGGAATGGGAAATAAGTTGAACTGAAAATTAGTTCTGACGGACTTTGTTATTGTTCAGTTTGCGGAGAAAAAGCGATTAACAAAGAATGGCGACAGTACGATGAAAACGGACATCCATCATATGATATTTGTAATTGTGGATTTGAATACGGATTTGACGACAACGGAGAGCCACCATATGAAAAAAGTTGGGAACGTTGTAGGACTCAATGGCTGGATGGGAAAATCGAAAGCGGAATATTTAAAAAACTGACTTTAATTCAAAAAAAAAAACAGCTTTTAAATATTGGAATCGACGTAAATAAGGAAAAAGGAACAATATAATGTTACAAAGTATTTCAAATATATCTTCGCCATTAGGAAATTCTATACTATTTGTGATTAGTATGGTTTTGGCTTTTTATGTTTTGGACATAGATACAATGATTATATTCTTAATTGGAACAATATTATTATCGCTATTTCTAACCATTTTCGGATTTTCAAAGAGACTTGGTTTCAAATACTTTATAACTGCTTTTTTTCCTGTACTCTGTCTTTTGATTCTTGCTTTTTTATTTTTCACTTTGCCAGGTTGGGTAATATTAGGAGAACTTGGTTTTGGTATTCCAGCACCACTACCGAATTAATAAAAAACGTTTGCCAACAAAGTATATAGCTCATAGCTAGTTAATTGCTTAATCGAAGTTAAGGCGTATTTGGAAAGTCGCCAAATTTTTAAATTTGACAACTTCCCAAAAAATAAAATAAATAGTAAAATTTAAAAATTCGGCTTGTGTTTTATCCGAATAGATAGCTTCTATTTTCAGCGCTACGTTTCATATACTAGACCGTTACCTGTAATTTGAAGAAAACCTATGAACAGATTTTTAACATCAATATTTTTCTTACTTTTTACAAGTTTGGGATTTGCACAAAATGGAAAA
>NZ_JAIRBB010000036.1 GCF_022008395.1 Aequorivita xiaoshiensis | reverse complement strand
AGACAATGAACATCCGACAACAATGAGTAATTGGAAAAGTAGAAATGGAATATAAAAAACTGCACACAACAATGGCTATAAGTAATTGCTTGTTCACGCCTACTTCTGAAAATCCTCGCGGATTTTCAGTTTGGTGTGTACTTGCAAAGTTAAGTGCTAACCCACGCAACTACTCATAGCCGAGACCGTTAGCAACAACCCTAAAAAGCATTCAGCTAAAATATGAAAATCTTAAAACAAACATTTCACCTTATAGTTGTTCTAATGTTAATACCATTAGCTATTAACAGTCAAAATAAATACAATTTAAACTTTAACGATTTTGAACCAGCAAAAGAAAAAATGCCCACAGGATGGTTTAAATGGGGGAATTTTGAAAATTTAACAGGAGAAATTTTAGGCGAGAATAATTCTGTTGGAAAAGTTGTTTCCGATAAAGATGGAACATTTGGCTGTATCACATATAGAATTCCCGCAAATTATGTTGGAGACACTATAGTTCTTTCTGGTAAAATTAAATACAAAAATGTCAAAGGATTTGTAGGGCTTCTAATGCGAATTGATGGAAATTCAAAAAAAAGGTCTTTAGCGTTTAAATCAATGCAAAATCAAAAAATAAAGGGAACAAGTGATTGGAAAGAATACTCTATAAAACTACCTTTTCCATCGAATGCAAAAACAATCTTCGTAGGCGGAATTTTAGGCAAAAAAGGTATCGCTTGGTTTGATGACTTTAAAGTGAGTATTGACGGCAAAGACATTCAGGAATTAAAAGAAACAAAAAAGTTAACTTTAGAAAACTACAATTCTAATGAACTAGAATCAGCTTTATCAAAATCCTCTAGAAAATTGGACTTTTCCAGCAAAGAAACTCTGCGTAATAGTTTAGACCATTTGATAGAAAAAATAGGCGACAAAAAAATAATTGCAATAGGCGAAAGTACGCACGGAACCTCAGAATTTTATCGACTTAGAGAAATTATAACCAAAAGACTTATCGAAGAAAAAGGGTATAATCTTGTAGTTTTAGAAAATCCCTACGATGATATTGAAGTCTTGAACAAGAACTTGAATGAAACCCCCTTAGATAGTCTAATGCGAAAACACCTATTTTCAATTTATCAAACCCAAGAAATGAAATCATTTTTACAATGGTATAAAGAAAATAAAACTCAATATAACTTTAAATTTAAAGGTTGCGACGATTCCTTTTGGGTTTTTTATGAACTACTTGAAGACAACATTAATCCAGTAAATGATAAAACGCTAAATAAGCTTTTGCAAGAATTGAAATCCAATATAGCAAAAAGTTCAACTGATAATTTAAAAAAAGAATATAAGGTCAATAACTCTATCTACAATAACATCTTAGAAATCGAAAATTATTTAGAATCAACTAAAAAAATAACTAAATCAATCAAGGAAATTCTATTCAATGGAAAAAACACATATATCAACTATGTAAACATTAAAAACAAAAAACCAATCCAAAGTCGAGATGAAATAATGGCGGACAGAATATCGTTTTTAGCAAAAAATACAGACAATAAAATTATTGTTTGGGCTCACAATGCACATATTTCAAATGAAATTATCACAGACAACGAAATAGGGATAATGGGTCGAAACTTAAAAAAAGAGTTCAAAAGCGATTATTACACAATTGGACTTACAACCTTGAAAGGGAGTTATTCTTATATAGATGAAAAGTTTATAAACGGAGACCACAGTTATAAGGAGGAACTTAAGACCGAATCATTTCAACCTATCGATAGCTTGTTTTGGGAAAGTAAACTATTTCAAAATGGCAAATCGCTTGTTATAGATATGTCAGACTTAAAAAATGAACTAACCACAGATGAAATAATCGGCCCTATAAGGTTAATTGGTTATTCAAAAGAATCGGAAGAGGATATTTATTATCTTCCATTAATCAAGAATTTTGACACGATGATTTTCATTAAAGAAACTAATTCAACCAAACCAATATTCGAGTGAAAAGGGCAGTTGCTAACAATGTATAAAAAAAATAGGGCGGAAAGGTGCTTAAATTAAGGCTTGGGCATATTTTCAATGTCGCCAAATCTTTTGATTTGGCTTTTAAAAAATTTAGATAAAATCAAAATACAAAAGATTGGGCTTGTGGCTAAACGGAAAGGTAAACGATTACCATCTGCCCTACTTTTCTTATACACAACCGTTGTACGCAAGCAAAACAGAATCACGTATATGAAATTAAAATTTATCCTGACAGGAATATTCATAACATTTTTAAGCACATTAAAAGCACAGG
>NZ_JAIRBB010000035.1 GCF_022008395.1 Aequorivita xiaoshiensis | reverse complement strand
CCTGTGCTTTTAATGTGCTTAAAAATGTTATGAATATTCCTGTCAGGATAAATTTTAATTTCATATACGTGATTCTGTTTTGCTTGCGTACAACGTTTCGTATAACCACAGTTACGGGATTAAATTTAATGTTTTTTTAGATAAGCATAGACGGTAGCAATTACGCGTGGATTCGGACGTAGTCGAATCCGCCGTAATTACGATTATACATTGTTGGCAATAGTTTTTCTTATTCGGTTTATTTCGGATCTAAATTCACTATTGGGTTCAGCATTTAGATAGAGTTTTTTAGTCACAACTCCATTGGTTCCATCATACTTTAAAACAAAATTATACGCTTTAAAGAATGAATCCGAATAGTATTGTAAATCCACAAGTTGAGATTCAGGAATCTTCATCTCTTCCTTTTGAGTTATAATTGAATAGGTCTCAAAACTATAACATCCGTCGCTCTTTTTAATATTCGTCAATAATTTTGTGCTATATGCAATTCCAATAAAAATTATAAGAGAATAAAAATTATAAGAGCTAACATTCCAATTTGGATGATATGAGAATCCACAGAATACCAAATATAGATCAGCCAAATAATTCCGAGAATCAATTGAACCAATTTTTGATTTCTATATTTTTTTATCAATGCAATAGTTTTTGTAATTCAGTAAGCTTTCTGTTTATTTCACTCCAAGGACTAGCATTATTGTAGAATTTTTTATACACAGGACCGTTTTCACCGTTTATAACAATAGTTATTTGATCCGCACTTTTACTATTCATTTCTTCAATATCTTCCAATTTAATTTTCATTTCTTCTTTTCCAAATACAATACTATAATGAACGATAGTAATTAAGTCATTCTCCGTTTCTACATCTGTAATGAGTATTTTATAGAAGAGGTCGTATAGAAATCTCCCAACGATTAATATAATAACTGTCGACCAAAAAAAGTGTTCAGAGAAAAAGTCCATTACAACAATAAATAAGGAAAAGCCTACTGTGTAGAGCAGTCCATATATCGTCTCTTTTTTATAATTATCTATCACCTTAGTTTTGGTCAATTATTGCCAACGGTCTAGTATATGAAAAGTAGCAAGTAAATAAACACATACTTTTCCTACTAAAATAACGTTATTTAAAAAACTGTACAAATTTAATTTGGCACGGAGTTAGCTATTTTTTATATACTTTGTTAGGCATAGTTTTTTTATCTTTCAGTTACTATTTCGTTAAACTTATCGAATAGTTATAGTGTATTATATATAAGTTACTATATTTGTCTCGTTATATTAAACAATTCATTTTTCTTTATTAAGAATGTATAAGTGTTTTTTATTAACTATCTTTATAAGTTGTGAATACAATAAATCAAAATAGCGAAATAGCCAATAACAATAGTGTAATTGCTTTTTTAGTCGAACAGTATGGCGAAAAAGTAAGTGAATTATTGGATAAAATTCAAAGCAGTGTTGTTAAATTGGATTTGAAAGGTGAAAAAGATGAAATTGCTCAAAATATAGAACAAATTCATAGCCACCCTATAGAATCAAATTATAAAATGGCTACTATCTCCAAAATGTTTTTAGGTGAATTGATTCACAATAAAATGATTGAAGAAATTTTTTCTAAAAGAAAGGAAGAAATTGAATTACTATTTATACCTAAAAGTAACTCAAATTTCTATTTAGTTAAACTTCTAGATAATACATTCGATAATAGAGACTCTTTTAGAAATGAAATTCAAGAAAAGTTTTATAGTAAACCATATAGCGACATTCTAAATGTAGATATTGATTTCCTACCGAAAGAAATTACAAAGGAAGATGTTATTTCAGATGACGTTATTGAAATCAGGGATTTTATTTAATGTCAGAATCAGTTCAGTCTAAAACTGTTTGTAATTTCTGCAAACAGGCAGTATCAAACGAAAATTTTTTAGTAGTTGTTGAGGCAAATAGTCCATCAGAATTTTATGATTGGAAAACTACTATAGTTTTTTATTGTGGTTTACATTATATGAAATCCTACGCTAATACAAAAGGTATTAATTTGGAAAGCCATTCCGATTTTAACGAAAAGACAAAATCACAAGGAATAGGTGAGCGACCAGAATTAATTATTGATGGAAAAATTAGAACTGATTACCTTAATTTAAGACAATTATCATATAACTCTAGATATGATGGGTATTTTTCTTCTAAAATAGGTAAAACTTTAAGAAAAGGTAGATTAAAAGATTCTAAAGAGTACTTATCAAATATTAAAGGGTGGATAGTGCCTAAATTAGAAAGAGAAAATATCCAAACGTCTTACAGTTTTTAATAACTCCGTTTTTACATAAAGATTGGCTCAAATTATGCCTAACGTTTCGTATATGATAAGTAGGCGATCATGAAGCTCTAAATTTTTGACTTAACCTAAGGTTTGATACAAGCCAAAAATATTTCAATTAGTCCT
>NZ_JAIRBB010000034.1 GCF_022008395.1 Aequorivita xiaoshiensis | reverse complement strand
TTCGGTTTCTTTTGAACCAAAGGATAATATCATATCTTTTTACGTTACTAACGTCAAAGATAAGCATATTTTTGAATGTTTGCAGAATTTTTTTTCAAATGTTGCCTAACGGTCTCGTATAACCGTCAGTTACGGGATTAAATTTAATGTTTTTCGGATAAACACAGACGATAGCAATTACGCGTGGATTCGGGCGTAGTCGAATCCGCCGTAATTGCGGTTATACATTGTTGTAACACGTTATTTTTTATTATTTAGAGGAAATGTAATTCCAACCGCAAATGCTCCAGCGTATTGTTCAACTGATGGTTGAAAATAATAAGTAAATCCTAAATCAACATTATTATTTTTTCCTAATTCAAGCCCAATCGAAAACGGTATATGATAAATGACTCCGCTTTTGTCTATGTTATCAAATGCAGTAATCGTTTCAAATTTTCCGATGGAAGTTCCAATTCCAATTTCTATATAAGGTGCTACCCAAGGAATTGGTGCTCTAACTCTTGCTTTTCCCCCAAGTAGGAATGCTTTTGATTTAGCTTTTTCATTAGTTGGATTACCATTGAGGTCTTCTCCATTTGAGCTTGTCAATATAAAACCTGCATAAGGTCTAAATTCAATCCAGGATTTTACCTTAAGAACTAATTCTCCTTGTGCAAAAAATCCGTCATCAACAACTTCGTCAACACTATTATTCGGTGCGCTCAATCCATATCCAATTTGGGCATTTATTGATTTTTCTTTTATAAACTGTGCTTCAGCTAAATTTGAAGTCAGGACTATTATTAATAGTATTAAAGTTTTTTTCATAATGTGTTACAACGGTATTGTATAAGATTAGTTGCGTGGTTTAGTAACGAATTTAGCAAATACAAACCGAATAGAAAATCCTCGCGGATTTTCGTAAGTAGGCTCGTACCAAGCAATTAATTTTATACGGTGTTGTACCCAGTTTTTTTTCTTTTTATTATTTCAAATATTCCCAATGTCAACATTACAATTACTAAACCTTGCAAAAAGAATATTCCAATTCCGTACGAAGCAGATTCCATTAGTCCAGTATTCCAATATTCAGTACCGTAATCTCGATGAAAACTAGTAAGTATAATTACAAAACGCTCAAAATACATTCCGCTTTTCATTCCGAATGCAACTAATAAAACATACCAAAACTTTGATGCTAATTTTCTTATAAATAAAGTCAGAGGTAAAATTAAAGCACCTAAAAACATTATCCAATATGCCCAAGCATAAGGTCCAGTCGCTCTGTTAATAAAAGCATATTCATTTGGATTTTCAGTTGTAGCCATTCCCATTAGATAGAAAGTCCAAGTGATTATTGTATAAATAATAATTGTCCAACGAATTAAATTTAGAGCTTTTTTCGTTTCAAATCGATTTTTAAAAATTAGTTCGACAACCATTAATATAAGAACAATTGGAATCAGACAATAAATCAGGTTCGCATCAATTATTTCAATAATCCTTTTATAAAATTCCATTTTTAGTCTTTCATATGTTGCTCGTCAAATTGGGTACAACGGTCTCGTATAACCGTCAGTTACGGGTTAAATTAGCGATAATTTTCGGTTTAGCACTGGCGTTAGCAATTCCGAGTGGATTCGGACGCAGTCGAATCCGCCGTAATTGCGGTTATACATTGTTGCCAGTAGTTTTTATATTTCAACCCTATAGAAAAATGCATCAAATAATAGCTCCTTTCTATTTGCTTCTTTTAGTTTTTGATAATAGTCATTAGGTAAATTTTGAACCTTACAATCCTTTAATTCCGAAAGATTTTTTCTTGCTAAAATTAGAATAAAGTTAAAATTCTGACAGTTGTAGTCATATATTCCATTCTTTTTAATTAGTTCATAAACTGTCTCATATTTTTGGGCAGCAACTTTTTCATCTCCAGTCAGTTCATAAAATACACCTTGATAGAGGTTTTTCTCAATTTCCGAGCCCTCATTATCAATTCTATTAATTTTTTGAATTGCCTTTTCGTTTTCTTGATATAAATACAAAACTTTAAATTCAAAAATATTTATCCTGTCCGAGAATTTTTTTCCGTAATTGGTTTTTCTCAAATCCGATAGACTCTTCATTATCTCGTTGAACTCTGGAGAACCGTATCCGTCTGTCTTTAAGTCGCCATAATAGATTTTTGGAATCCTGTCATATTGAGTTAGGATTTTTTCTTGTAATTCGCTTATATATTCTTGGTTTTCAAAAGTTTCGTTTTCTTGAGTCTTTGTTAAATTCGCTTTATTCTCAGTTTTATTTTCCTTACAAGAAGTAATCATTGAAAATAGGAAAAGAAATAATATTGTTTTTTTCATTATTTGGTCAAATTACTGGCAACGTTTCGTATATGATAAGTAGGCGATCATGAAGCTCTAAATTTTTGACTTAACCTAAAGTTTGATACAAGCCAAAAATATATCAATTAGTACTTTTTCGCCTATTTTTCATATACATTGTTGTG
>NZ_JAIRBB010000032.1 GCF_022008395.1 Aequorivita xiaoshiensis | reverse complement strand
CTACCATAAAATACTGATTATTTTCCTTCTAAATCCGCGCGCTTTACTGATTTTTTAAATAACCTAGCAAGCAAGGGTTATTGCACACAACGTTTTTGTATATGGTTTGTTGCGTGTTTCAAGCAACTAATTTAGTAAATAATTACCGACCAAGAAAGTCCGCGAGGACTTTCGTAAGTAGGCGTGAAGCCAGCAATAAATTATATACGGTGTTAGCAACTGCCTTTTTTCAGTTCAGCATTTTCTTAATTCTACTAATCCAATTATTTTTCATTTTTTCCGTTTTGATTTTCACTTTCTTTATTGGGTTAAAATCAACTTCGTATGCTGTTTCTATTATTCTTTTTTTCGGCTTATAAATCTTTCCAGTTTCGTCCTCGATAAATGGATAACAATAAATTGTGTTCTTAAATCTCGGATTGTCAATCGGGATTTCAAATTTCATAACCGCTTTTTTTATAAATTCCGTTTCAAATCCGTGAATGGATAATTCTTTATTCAGAATTCCTCTCAATTTATTCAAATCCGCTTTTAATGGTCTGATATCTGTTTCTGTCGGTTCAATTATGCTATTCAGAATATCAATCTCAATTTCTTTTACATTTTTTTCACGCGCGATGTAATTCAGCCAATCTGCCATATATCCACCATCATAATATCCGAGTGTGCTCAAATAACTCAAGGCAAGATTTCCTGGAATTCCATTTAAGTTTCTCGTTTTTCCCATAGTTGGTTTTAGGTTGTTGCTAACGGTTTTGTGTATGGAAAGTTGCGTTTTTGTGTGCGAGGATTTTCCGCAGGAAAATCAGATGTAACAAAAGCGCAACGACCTTTATTTAAGCACTAATGTAAGCAATTTTTTATACACGTTGTTACAAACTGTTACGAGACATTTGAGTAAACACATTTTTAGTAATTCCGCTTAAATTGCTCAAATCCGAGTGAAATCCGCAAAACGCTTTTGTTTTTTTAATCCGCTTTTTATTCAATTCCGTTTGAGTGGAAATTCCGCAAACAAACTAAATTCCGCAAACAGTTCGGTTTTCATAATCTGGCTAAATTCCGATTGAGTGAAATTCAGCTGTCGAGTAAAAATTCCGCGCAATTCAATTCAGATTTCGAGTAAGTTTTTCAGCGTAAAAGTTCGGCAGAATTTGGTTCGGTAATTTTTCCGAGTAATTGTTTGTAACGGTCTCGGCTATGAGTAGTTGCGTGGGTTAGCACTAACTTTTGTAAGTACACACCAAGTTGGAAATTCCGCAGGAATTTCCAAAGTAGGCGAGAACAAGCAATTACTTATAGCCATTGTTGTGCATAGTTATTTTTTCCAAATATTAAATTCACTTCTAATCAATTCCAAGAGCTCTGAAAAGTAAATTAATTCATCTAATTCAGGATAGTGTTTTAAATAACTTTCTGGATTTCCATAATAAATTTGATTTAGCTTTTTGTGATTCCTGACTTTTACAGCATATCCAATTCCATCAGTAATAAAAACTTCCTCATTCATCGTCTGATATTCTCCGTCTATTAATTCTACTTTTCCTCTTTTCTGCATTTTATATCTAATATCAGACATATTTGGCAATTCAGATATTTTGGTTTGCAATAAACTAACCCAAGCAAATTCCGCATTAGTTTTTGCGGTCAAGTCAGTTTTCCTGATTTCAGATTTTTTAAAATCTTCAAAATCTCGATAAAATCGATAATTTTCAATTTTCCAATTGTCAGAATCGTCTTGATACATTCTAAATATTTCAGTCAGGTTTGTTATTCCAAAACCTCTGTAAATTCGGATTTCTTTTTCGAAAGTTAGAGAATCTGGAATTTTCAGTACGCTGTTTATCTCACTTAAATCTTGAGCAAAAAGATTAATTGAAACGAATAGAAAATATGTAGTTAGTATGTTCTTCATAATTATGCACAACGGTTTTGTATATGATGCGTTGCGTTGTTTAGAACGTAATTTAGCAAATAAAAACTGAATAGAAAATCCGCGAGGATTTTCGTAAGTAGGTTTTCACTAGCAATGAATTATATACGGTGTTAGCAAACGTTTTTATTCAGTCAATTCGTAATATTTAAATCGACTTTCTTTTTTGTTTTCTCTTTTAAACCCTTTTGCATCTTTATGTTTAGGGATTTCAAAAACACTATTTTTAATTTCTTTATTTCTTATTTCAACTAATCTGTATTCTTCGTACAATTCAGCATTCTTAACTTCTAATTTGTAATAATAAAGTATTGCATTATTCAATTCAGTCGCTATTTCTTTTGGATGGATTTGTTCTCCGATATTTCTCAATATATTCCTGTTGTCAGTAAACTTGAAATTGTCAGTATCTGAATAAATATAAATTTCGTTTCCATATTCTCTTTCCACGAAAAGCTTTTTTAATTCAAGGTTTTTTTTGTCGAAATTTAGAATTGTGTCTGATTTTGATAATGAAATTATTTTTCCAAAATGTGAATTTTCTCGATTGTAAAGTTTTCCAAAATTCAGATTATCCTCATTCATTGAGAGTTTTTTTGATTTACTCAAGTTGTCTTTATAGATTACATAAATTTTTCTCAAAGAATCAATAAAAAGTATTTTTTCGTAGCTCTTTTTGTTTGTCAATTTTATATAATTCTTATCCTTGTATCTTATTGTTAGAGTATCGTAAAATTTTCTTGATTCGGAATAATTTTTAGAATTCATTTTCATATCGTGATGATAAATCAATTCTCCCTCAAATACACTTTCAGATGAAGAATTTGAAATGAATAATGCACAAAAAATCAATATTAATACTCTCATTTTTCTAAATGTGTGTTTTTTTTCAAATGTTTGCTAACGTTTCGTATATGATAAGTAGGCGATCATGAAGCTCTAAATTTTTGACTTAACCTAAAGTTTGATACAAGCCAAAAATATTTCAATTAGTCCT
>NZ_JAIRBB010000031.1 GCF_022008395.1 Aequorivita xiaoshiensis | reverse complement strand
ATTTTCAGTTTAAAAGGTTCTGAATACCGTCTGATTACTTTGTCGTTTTTGTACATAATGTTTAAAATTATGTAGCCTTTATTCAGGACGGGTCAGTATGTTGTACAACGGTCTCGTATAACCGTCAGTTACGGGTTAATATGCGTTAATTTTCGGTTTAGCACAGGCTTTAGCAATTCCAAGTGGATTCGGACGTAGTCGAATCCGCCGTAATTGCGGTTATACATTGTTGTAAAACGTTTTTTTATTTCCGTTTGTAATTGCGTTTCCATTCCTTAAATCCGATCACGTCATCTCTGACTTCTTTTATCCACTTTTTTCCTTTTGTCGAGTTTAAATGTTCAAATACTATTCTGTTGTAAGCAACAATTATGTCATTTTCTGGTCCAGTACAACCAAATTCGTAATAGTAAATTCCGTATTCTTTTTCAAATTGTGGGTCAGTAGCAATTATCGTTGGTGCAATTCCGCCCATTAGCAACAAAAATGGATTTCCGTTTTTAATATCCAATTCCGCCATTTTTTCTGCTTCTTTTTTGTTCGTAATAAAAGTCAGTTTAGAAGCTCCAGAATTATTTAATTGCTCATCGCTCAATTCTCCAATTCTCGAGAATATAACAGTTTCTTCTCCGTCTGTTTGAGCACTCAAAGTCAATGTCAAAATTCCGATAAATAGTGTTAATATGAATTTCATACGTTTTTCTTTCATTTTAGTCGGACAAATTTTCCTGAATGAGAAATCACGTGCAGATTTACTCGCATTGTAAAATTAATCGTATCCTTTTTACAATTTGTAATTTCATAATACGGTTTTCCGTTTGATATTAATGTTTTTTGAAATTCCGTTAAAGAGTCAGTTTGTTTTTCAATTGATTTAAGTCGAAAAGAATTCTCTCCAAGTGTTTCAATTGTATATTTATGATTCGAGTTAGAATTTATTTCCGTCAAACTTTGACCATTTATTTTAAATTCAAATTTTGGATAATCCGCAAACTCTTTGTCATAGACAACTTTATATTTTCCGTTATTCAAAACGCAATTCTTATCGGCGCATTTAAATCCGAAACAGAAAATTATTAATATGTACAGAATTTTTTTCAAATGTTTTACAACGGTCTTGTATATGAAAAGTAGCGCTGAAAATAAGCGATAATTTTCGGATGAAACACAAGCCGAATTTTTAAATTTTACTAATTATTTTATTTTTGGGAAATCGTCAAATTTAAAAATTTGGCGACCTCGCAAATATGCCTGAAACATTGGGTTTGGCACTTACTTGCCCTATTTTTTTTATACAGTGTTACAAACAGTTTTTCTACAATTTGTAATTAATACCTAAATTTATAACTGATGATTTTATAGTATTATTTCTCTCAATTAGACCAGCATAATATCTTGTGCTTATTCCAATTAGACTTGTAAAATTGTAACCAATTCCTAAAGATGCACCCAAGTCAAATTTATCACAATTCGGGCAATCTTCACTAACTCCGAAAGGGCTTCCAAATTCCGTAAATGGGTCATCCGTAACTTTTTCCTTTCTGTTTACTATATATCCAAATTGTGGTCCAATCTCAATATAAAATTTTTCAGTTGGATATATTTGTAACATAATTGGAAGTGAAATAGTAGATTCCGTAACTCTTGATTTTAATTCTCCGACGACGGGTTCTTGGTCGGGAGAAAATCTTAATTCAATTTCTTGTGATGTATTAGTGCCCTGTAAAGCAAAAAGTAATTCCGGTTGTAATTTTAAAATGTCAGAAAAGTCAAAATTGACAAAACCACCGACAAAAAATCCGAACTTGCCATTAAAATCCACGACTTCAATTCCGTTAAACTCAATATTTGGAGTGTATTTTGAGTAATTTATTCCAGTTTTTAAACCATATTCTGTTGTAGTATTTTGTCCGAAGAGATTGGCTGTCAAAAAAGATAGAGCGATAATGATTATGATTCTTTTCATCTTATTTTTTAATGTTAAAAGATTTAGGTAAATGTATATTTATAAAAGGTTATGTTTTTTATAAGGAGTAATAAAAGCATAAAAATTCAATATTGTTGTCAAGAGTTTCATTATCATACAAAGTCTTTCGCCATTCAAAGTCACAAGTAGATTCAGCCTCAATATCTAAACAAGTTGTTGAGGAAGCTGCATTGACGTTTCCATAAGTTATAATCCTTCCATTTTCTCGAAACACAAAATTTGTGTGTCCAGAAACAGATTCGCTATTATTGTTTGTGATTATCCCTGTAATTAAATATCCTTTTTCATCACCTTCATTAAATGGCTGAATCGAAAAATTTGATATAGTTACTCCATCTATTCCTAATGATTCATTATCACAAGGATTGTAGTCGTCAATATTATCATCATTTCCACAACTAAAAAAAAGCAATATTAATAATGTTAAAATAAAAGAATTAAATTTCATAAAGTGGTTTTTAAATTGTTTGTAACGTCTGTGTATAAGAATAGTAGGGCGGAAAAAAGGCGACTACTATTCGGTTGAACACAAGCCGAATTTTTAAATTTTTCTTATTATCTTTTTTTCTCAATAAGCCAAATTCAAAAATTTGGCGACCTCGTAAATATGCCTTTACCATTGAGTTAGGCACTCATTGCCCTATTATTTTTATACGTTGTTAGCGTACGTATTTTTTCAGTTCTGCTTGCGTTTCAATTCCGTAAACCTTCGTTATAATTTGCGAATTAAATTCCAAATATTTCCATTTGTTCAAATTTTCGTCATAAACAGAAGCCATTTGACTATTGTTTTTTATTTCAATCAGTTTATTGATAGTATCTACTTTTACATTTTCCAGTCCAAATTGTGATTTGTATTTTTCAATTACTCTTTCAGGAATATTTGAGGAATCAAATTCCAAATCCGATGAGTATGTTATAATTCTGAACTTTTTATTTTTTGATTCTATGGTTTCACTAATCTTGACAATTTTTAAATTATCAATGGAGATTGAATCCATTTGTTTTCCGATTCGTTCCATTCCGGTCAGAAATTCATTCTTTTCATACACATTCCAAAAATCAGTCGGCATATAATCAACTGCCTTTTTATATTCTCTTTTAGAAATTAGATTGCTGTACTCTAAAAAATCAGATTCCAATTGAGTTTTTGAGATTTCTTGTCCACAACCAATGTTAGCAACAAGTATAAATAATATCAAGAGTGTTTTTTTCATATGTCTCGTCCTGAAATATGGCTACAGTTTAAAAATTGATTTACGCTGTTAATTTATATACCATTTCAGGTGTTTTAAAATCTAAAGATAAGTGTAATCTTATTTCATTGTATAATTTGATTG
>NZ_JAIRBB010000030.1 GCF_022008395.1 Aequorivita xiaoshiensis | reverse complement strand
AAAGTTCCATTAACAGGAGAAACGGGATGGAGATATGACGGAACTGATAGAACTACTTTGCATAATTATTTATACACAGTCGAAAATACAAGAGATTTCGATTGCTTTGTGGTAGGAACTGTAGTTTCAACTAATAAGAAAAAGAAAAATTACTTTGTAACAATCAAGCTGACCAATGTTGATAATTGTGAATATAAAAACCCAATTTATAATGAAAAAGAAGTGTCAGTTGGAAAATTAATGGAAATAAATATGGCGATTGACAAAGTAATAATTGAATAAATACGGTTGCCAACAATGTATAACCGCAATTACGGCAGATTCGACTACGTCTGAATCCACTCGGAATTGCTAACGTCTGTGCCAAGCCGAATATTAACGCATATTAACCCGTAACTGCGGTTATACTAAACGTTAGCAAATATTTAAAAAAACAAAAATGGCTAAATTGATATTAGATACTTGTAGCTGGCTCGATTTAGCTAAACCAAAATACTCTGAAATTCTCGAGGAACTGGAAGAACAAATTAGTGAAGGAATAACAATTCTTATTACTTGCGATATAATTATTGAGGAATGGGAAAGGAATAAAGTGAAAATTATTAATCAAATCCAAGCTTCTATAAAATCCTACGCTAAAAATGCTTTACAAATTTCAAATTATTTGCCCGAAAAAGAGAAGAATGAAATTGATGCAATATTATCAAAGTATAGAAGTATTGAAAAAGAGCAGATAAAATTGGCAGAAACTCATTATGATAGAGTTGAAAAACTTTTGAAAACCTCACAAGTTTATGAAATAAATGATACGCTTAAGGTTTATACCGCAAATAGAGCTTTAAAGAAAATTGCCCCTTTTCATAATTCAAAAAATAATATCGCTGATGCCTTAATATTTTTTGGTGCTACAGCTTATGTTGAAGAAAATTATGTGATTGCAACAGATATATTATTTGTATCTCAAAATACAACTGATTTTGCAGACCCATTGGATAAATCAAAAATTCATCCTCAACTGGAAAATAACAAAGTATTTTACTCAAATAATATTGCATCTGCCATAAAAATGCGAAAAGAAGTAATTGATGAACTTGACGAATATAATGAATATAAATTTGAAGAATGGGTGGATTTACAAACAGATATTATGCGAGGAAAATGAGAAAAAACATTTGCTAACAACGTATAAAAATAATAGGGCAATGAGTGCTTAACCCAATGGCAAAGGCACTTTTTCGAGGTAGCCAAATTTTTAAATTTGGCTTATTGAGAAGAAAAGTTAATAAGAAAAATTTAAAAATTCGGCTTGTGTTTCATCCGAATGGTTTGCGCCTTTTTTCAGCCCTACTATTCTTATACACAACCGTTACCACACATTTAAAATGAAAATCGTTAGTTCTAATTTAAACTTTATTCTTCTCGACGTTATTGACGAGAAAAACTCAAGCGGATTAAAATTAAAACTAACTAATTTAAATCATTTTCCGAGAAAATTAGAACCGAAAGAATTTAAAAAATTTGAACTAAAACTTATCGGAATTGAAAAGAAAACCAAGCTCAAAACTGAACTTGAAAAATTTGCGGACAACTATTTAGACATTGATGAAATTAAAACTGGAATTTTAGATTTCTGGAGTGATGGCTATCAAATTGGGAAATTCAAAGTTGATAGTTTTGTAGAAAATGTAATGGAATTGACAAAAGAAGATTGGATTGATAATTATCAAAATCTTTTAAATTTCTATTACAAACAAGATGATGAAATAACAAAAGAAAGTATATTACAAACTAAATTTCTTGACCGATTAAAAAAACTGACAGAAGAGGAAATAAAAAAATACGAGCGAAAGTCGGAATTCTTTAAAGATGATAAGGACAAAATTAATGCGCTGAATGAAAGAATGAATTTAGCAAATCGAATTGAACAAATACACCAACAGTTTATATCAGAATTAAAGAATATCGGATAAAAAACGTGTGGTAACAACGTATATAGCTCATAGCTTGGTAGTTGTTTAATCGAAGTTAAGGCATATTTGGAAAGTCGCCAAATTTTTAAATTTGACGATTTCCAATAAAAAAGATAAATAGTAAAATTTAAAAATCTGGCTTGTGCTCAACCTAATAGAAACAGCATTTTTTCGCGCTACGAGCCATATACAAAACCGTTAGCAAACATTAAAATCAACATTGAAGATAAATGAGATTAAGAATAATAAGAGATATAATTGACGAAGAAATTCCTTTTATCGAACTGAAAGGAACAGCAAGAAATTCAAACCCAAAAACATATCAACTAACCAATGCCGACACTTTGCAGAATGCAATAAGTGAACTCGATGAATTGGGAATGTTTGACACTATAATTGAACAATTAAAAAAACAAAGTTTTTATTCTCACACATCAAGTAATAATCTTGTAATTCCAGACCAAGAGTATCGATTACTAGCTCAAAAAATTCCTGAATTAAAAAGAATTGCAGAAGGTATTTCAAGAGCAATTACACAGACAATTGATGATAACGATGAGAATGTTATTAGTATAAAAATCCCAAAACCACAAAATTTTGAAGATTTAAAAATTACTTCTGACAAACTACATAAAGTATTCTCACAAACCTTATCGGCTGAAGAAATCAATGGCGGAATAAGAATTAAGAATTTTGATACTGGCTCTTATTGGGTTGACATTATTGCAAGTTCAAAAGAAGTGGTAGCAATAATTGCCGGTTTAGCGTGGTCTGGTGTAGTGGTTTTTAAAAAACTTCAAGAAGGTCGGGTAATGCAACAGCAAGCACGAGAATTAAAAATTTCAAACGATGCAATTGAAGAAATCGTAGAAAAGACTAAAGAGAAAACAAACGAGATTGCTGATATGGAGGCAAATCATCTCTATAAAATGTTCTTTAAAGGAAAAAATAACGAACAAATTGAACGAATTAAAATGGCTCTAAAAGAACTAGCTGATTTATATTCGAAAGGAGCTGAATTGCATCCATCACTTAATGCCGAAAATAAAATAATAGAAGCCTTTCCCGATTTTGAAAGAATTGAAAGTATTATGTCAAAAATTAAAAAAATTGAAGGAAAGAAATAACGTTTGCTAACAACGTATATAGCTCATAGCTAGTTAGTTGCTTAATCGAAGTTAAGGCATATTTGGAGAGTCGCCGAATTTTTAAATTTACTGTAGTTTTTACTTTATATTTTGGTAGCAGTAGTCCTTCGGTGGACGATTTCCAATAAAAAAGATAAATAGTAAAATTTAAAAATCTGGCTTGTGCCTAATCCGAAATTAATCGTTAATTTACACGCTACGAGCCATATACACGACCGTTGGCAATAATTAAGGAGAACCTATGAAATTAAACTTTTTAGATAGTGGTCTTGACTCTTTAAAAAAGGGATTTAAAAGTCTTGTCGAAT
>NZ_JAIRBB010000002.1 GCF_022008395.1 Aequorivita xiaoshiensis | reverse complement strand
ATTTTCTTTCTTGAGGCCTCAAGAAAGAAAATTGATGACTATTTTTGATAATCTAAATTAATAAATAACGGTCAACACTAATCAGGGATATACAAAAAAATAAATTCCAAATTTCAAAAACGTAATTAGTAAAAGATTTGAGACATGAGATTTGAGACGCTAGACTGAAGTCTTGATTCTAGTTTCCAACTTCTAACTTCTAACTTCTAATGGTGAGTTGGTAATTGTTAGAGAGAACATAAGCTCCAAATTCCAAATTCCAAAACCGTAATCCATAATTTTTAATTCTGAATTAAAAGGAGTTATGAGAAGTTAGTCTAGATTCTAGCTTCTAGTTTCTAGTTTCTAACTTCTAACTTCCAAAATCCAACTTCTAGTTGCTAACTTCCCACTTCCCACTTCTAACTTCTAACTTGCAACTTCTAGTTTCTAACATCCCACTTCCCACTTCCCACTTCTAACATCTCACTTCTAACTTCTAACTTCTAATTTCTAATTCTGAATTAAAAAAGTCAACCCCCCGAGTTTCACGTCTTGTGAATCACGAGGGGTTAACAAACCAACCAAAAAACTATTTTTATCCTCTTCCTCTAGATCCTTTAGAAATAGATTCCCTTGAAGAACTTCTTCTTGAGGTTTTTGCTTTTGTTCTACTAGAAGCAGGTGCACTAGACCTTTTTACTGAAGTACTACGGCTTGTTGTGGTGCGCGTTGGTGCTTGAGATTTATTTCTAGTTACTGTTCTGTTCCTTTTATTTGATGAAACGTTTTTAGTTTGTGTTTTAGCAGTACTATTTCTATTCTGTGAAACTGTTGTAGCTCTGCGGGTACTACTTCTAGTACTCTTTACAGCTCTAGGAGTATTTCTTTGCTCCACGCTTCTCGTTCTAGTGTTGGAGCTTTTAACAGGTGTGTTGTTATTTGTACGAGTTAAAACACTTTTCTTGTTGCGATTACTGTTAGCATTTACACTACTTTTTCTAACATTTCTATCAGTTTTTACGGCACCTCTACTTGAAGTACTTACCTTTCTTGTAATGGTATTGCTTCTTGTGTTTGAACGTATAGCATTGTTTGATCTATCGTTGTTTCTAACCGAGTTTTTAACTCTAGTATTATTAGAAATCATAGTGTTTTCTCTACTTGGGTTGAAATCTTTATTAATAGACGCTCTTCCTCTTTTATCGTACACACGGCTTCCTGGACGATAAAAATCTCTACGCCCGTTCTGATAGGCTACTTTGTGTCTTTTTTTATAATACACTATATGCTCGTGGTAGCTATAGCGAATAGGATTGTAATATCTTCTATAAGGTCTGTCGTAAACTACACAGTGTGTATAGAGTGGTCTAGCATAATAATCATGCCACGGACGGTAAACGTAATATCTGTTATAAGGATTGATATATCCACTTACATGTGAAAAATGACCATAGTGATTATAAATTACGCGTAAGCCTCCCACACGTACTAAACGTCGGTTGTTGTAACGAATATCTACATTGCCTGCTTGAATAATACGTCCGTATTGGTCGTAGTAAATAGGTACATTTTCTACCTGAATTACCGCTCCATAATCGTCGTACTGAACATAAGCGTCATAATTATAACCTGAGTTGAAACTTATATTAACGTTTCGCGAGGTTATAGTTACATTAGAACCTTTTTGAGGTCCGATATAAACGAAATCGAATTGTCCATCTGGGAAGACAGAAAATTCTACATCGCCTTCTACGAAGATGTATGCGTTGCCGTCATAACTTCTTCTAATATTGTTTTCACTTTCTGGCGATGCTGCAGTAGCAGATAATCCCATAAAAAGTATGCTGAAGATAAGTGCTAAGTTTTTCATAAGGTTAAGATTTAAAGGTTTGTACTTTCTCTAAGTTCTTTGGTAGTTCGGTACGTTTTAGATTATTCAACGACCGTGCCAAAGTTTTAAAACGTTGATTATCAGAGGGGTTTAAGGAAAGACAAAGCGAAGAGAACAAAGAACAGAAAATAGAGAGAAGAGATTGGAAGGTGGTTTGTTTTCACTTCAGTTTATATTTCATTGATAAAAAAACCCGCTGAAATGTATAAACATTTGCAACGGGTTTTTAAAACTAACCAACCAAAAACTAAAAGTTTCTGGTAGATTAGTTTCAAATAGTATGCCAAATTAAAGTAATTATAGCTTCTCTTTTAAATATGCAGCTGTAAAAGATTTTTTGCTTTTTACAACCTCTTCTGGAGTGCCTTTAGCTACAATTTGTCCTCCATTTTCTCCTCCTTCAGGACCGAGGTCTATAATAAAATCGGCGCATTTAATAAGATCTTGATTGTGTTCTACCACAATTACTGTATGCCCTTTATCTAATAAAGCATAAAATGAAGCGAGTAGCTTTTTTATATCGTGGAAATGCAGCCCCGTGGTAGGTTCATCAAAGATAAATACAGTTTTTTCTTTTGAAGTTCCTTTTACTAGGAATGAAGCTAACTTAATACGTTGTGCTTCTCCTCCTGAAAGCGTAGAAGAGCTTTGTCCTAATTGTACGTAACCAAGTCCAACATCTTGTAGTGGCTGTAGTTTTGCAGCAATTTTTGACTGTGCATGTTTGCCAAAAAAGGCTACAGCATCATCAACCGTCATGCTTAAAACATCGTCTATATTTTTATCTTGAAATGTAACTTCTAAGACTTCTTTTTTAAAGCGCTTGCCGTTACAAGTATCACATACTAGATGTACATCGGCCATAAACTGCATTTCTACAGTTACTTCCCCTTCACCTTTACAGGTTTCACAACGTCCTCCATCTACATTAAAGGAGAAATGTTTTGGTTTAAAGCCGCGTATGTCCGATAATTTTTGTGAGGCGAATATATTTCGAATATCATCGTATGCCTTAATATAGGTAACAGGATTACTTCTACTAGAACGACCGATTGGGTTTTGATCTATAAACTCAATACTTTTTATGGTATTAAAATCTCCTGTGATTTCTGAAAACTGACCAGGTTTTTCACCATAACCACCAATTTCACGCAGTAGGGCAGGGTAGAGTATTTTTTTTACCAAGGTGCTTTTTCCACTTCCAGAAACACCAGTTACCGCTGTAAAGACATTGAGCGGAAAGGTAATATCGATGTTTTTTAAGTTGTTCTGTCTGGCCCCGGTAATAGAAATTTTATTTTTGGATGTTCGACGTTTCTTCGGAACTTCAATTTCCATCTCGCCATTCAGGTATTTTGCAGTTAGCGAGTCAGATTTTAGTATCTCTTTATAATTTCCTTGAGCCACCACTTCACCTCCAAACGTTCCTGCTTCCGGGCCGATGTCTATAATCTGATCGGCGGCTTTCATAATATCTTCATCGTGTTCTACAACAATCACCGTATTTCCTAAATCGCGTAAGGCCTTCAAAACTACAATAAGTCTTTCTGTATCTTTTGGATGTAGTCCGATGCTAGGTTCATCCAATATATACATAGACCCTACCAAGCTGCTCCCTAAGGATGTAGCGAGATTTATTCGTTGCGACTCTCCACCCGAAAGTGTATTCGATTTACGATTAAGGGTTAAGTAACCTAAACCAACATCTCTTAAAAAGCTAATGCGATTGTTTATTTCCAATAATAATCGCTTTCCTACCTTAGCATCGTATTCTGATAGTTCAAGGTTTTTAAAGAAGTTTGCAAGTTTATCAAGTGGTAGCTCAACTAATTCTTGAATTGAAGTATTGTTTATTTTTATGTAGCTAGCTTCAGGCCGAAGTCGTTTTCCTTGGCAAGTAGCACATTTCGTTTTTCCTCGGTAACGTGATAACATTACTCGATTTTGTATTTTATAACTCTTCGATTCTAAAAATGAAAAGAATGAGTTTAAGCCTTCAAAATGTTTATTCCCCTTCCAGACCAACTGTTTTTGTTTATCAGAAAGTTGAAACCAAGGTTTGTGGATAGGAAAATCGAATTTATAAGCGCTATTCACCAACTGGTCTCGATACCAGCTCATGCTTTCACCACGCCAAGGGAATATTGCATTTTCGTAAACAGAAAGAGCAGTATTAGGAATTACTAAATCTTCGTCTATCCCAATTACATCGCCATATCCCTCACAAACAGGACAAGCGCCATAAGGATTGTTAAAACTAAATAAATGAGCGTTAGGTTCCATAAAAGACATTCCATCTGCCTCAAAACGATTGTTGAACTCAGTAATTTTTTTGGAAGATAGTTCCTCAATATATAATTCACCTTTACCTTCAAAAAAGGCTATTTCAACTGCATCGGCTAGACGGTTGTAAAAATCTTCTTCATTTTTTGTAATAACGCGATCTACAACAACATCAATTTTCTTTGGAAAAGATTTTAACTCATCTATGCGGATCACTTCACCTTTAACCTTTACACGAGCATAACCTTGTTGGGCTAGGGCTTGAATTTTATTTTCCATTGTTCGTCCTTCTTCAAGATGAATAGGAGCAAGGAGCAATAGTTTTTCGCCTTCTGAAAAGGTTTTGATGAATTTAATTACATCGGAAGTGGTGTCTTTTTTTACTTCTCTTCCTGAAATTGGAGAAATTGTTTTCCCAATTCGCGTATAAAGTAATTTTAGGTAATCATAAATCTCGGTAGAAGTACCTACGGTAGATCTTGGGTTTGTTGAATTTACCTTTTGTTCAATGGCAATGGCAGGAGAAATACCTTTAATAGAATCTACTTTAGGTTTGTCTAGTCTTCCTAAAAACTGACGCGCATAACTCGAAAGGCTTTCCACATAGCGGCGTTGCCCTTCAGCGTAAAGCGTATCGAATGCCAAACTGGATTTTCCACTACCAGAAAGACCGGTGATTACCACCAATTTATTACGAGGTATAGCAACCGTTATATCTTTTAAATTGTGAAGCTTTGCCCCTTGAATAAGGATGTTGTTCTTAGTATCTACGGTATCTGTTTTCAATGTAATATCTTTCTTTTATATTTCCACCTGCTATCGGGATTGCAAAGATACTATATAGGTTTGAGCAACACACTTTTGCCGATATTATTATTTATTATAAAAAATTTTAAGCATTTTTTTGCTTTTGTGAAGCGAATGTTGTTATATTTACGCTTTACAACGTCTTAATTATAAATTATTGCCTATAGCTGACCTTTACTTTTAACAAATAAACATTTTATTAAACAACCAACTCATTGTTGTTTATTTATTTAGTAAGTATTGGTATGAAGCAACAAACGAACACCGACGCGTTTTTGGTAAGCGCTTATATTAAGGGTAATGAATCTGCACTTGGCGAATTAATAACACGCCACAAACAAAGAATTTACAGCTTTATTTATTCCAAAGTCTATGATAGAGATATATCTGAAGATATATTTCAGGACACTTTCATTAAGGTAATTAAAACATTAAAGAAAGGTGGATATAACGAAGAGGGAAAATTTCTGCCGTGGGTGATGCGAATAGCACATAACTTGGTAATAGACCATTTCAGAAAAAGCAATCGCATGCCTAAATTCGAGAATAATAATGATTTTAATATATTTTCTGTTTTAAGTGACAACGCCTTAAATGCTGAAAAACAAATTATTAAGGGGCAGGTAGAAGATGATGTTCGAAGATTGATTGAAGAACTTCCTGAAGATCAAAAAGAAGTTTTAATTATGCGAATGTATAAAGACATGAGCTTTAAGGAAATTAGTGAGCAAACGGGTGTTAGCATCAATACGGCCTTGGGTAGAATGCGTTATGCGCTTATAAATTTGAGGAAAGTAATTGATAAACATAATATTATATTAACCAATTGATACAATAATATGACTTTTGTTGCGTTATTTGGGAATAAACCACTAAACAACAAGAATCTATGCAAAAATTTTACTCCAAAATATCACGTGTGGACGACGTGAATAAAAATCTCGTTCCAAAAGAAGAAACCATAAAATTTCTTCTGGATTATTCGATGGCTTTAAGTGTTATAGATTACCAAAACAAGAAGTTTGAAGCACTTCTTAACTAAACTTTGGAAAAGCCCTGAAACAAAAGTTTCAGGGTTTTTTATGTCTTAGAATGTCTATTTAATCCAATTGAGGCTGAGGTTACATCTAAAAATCAATATAATAATTACTTCTTTTTCTTATTCCAATACTCGTTAATTACCGATTTCCTACCAATTGTTTTTGTGATGATATCTTTCTCTAAATCCCATCCGCGCGCAGGAGAATATTGCCTTCCATACCAAATCATTTGGAGGTGAAGTTTATTCCATAAATCTTTAGGAAATAACCGCTTCGCATCTTTTTCAGTTTGCACTACATTTTTGCCGTTAGAAAAGCCCCAGCGATACATTAGTCTGTGTATATGTGTATCTACAGGAAACGCTGGAATATTAAACGCTTGGCTAACCACAACACTAGCAGTTTTATGTCCTACGGCTGGGAAAGTTTTTAAGATTTCAATATCTGCCGGAACCACCCCGTTGTGTTTTTCTATCAATATCTGAGAAAGACCGTGTATTCCTTTTGATTTCATAGGAGATAACCCTACGGGTTTAATTATTTCTCTAATTTCCTCAACAGAGAGTTTAACCATATCGTACGGATTATCGGCAATTTCAAACAGCAAGGGTGTGATTTGATTAACTCTTACATCTGTGCTTTGCGCCGATAGCAGTATCGCGATTAATAATGTGTACGGGTCCTTGTGATCTAGCGGTACAGGTATTTGTGGATAAAGGTTGTTTAACGTATCTATAACGAATTCAACCTTTTCTTTCTTTGTCATTTTAAGTACTTTTATGCAAAAATAAGGATAATGAAAACATTACAAGCCGGCGATAAGGCGCCAAATTTTAAAGTTAACGATCAAAGTGGAAACCCTATATCGTCAGAGGATTATAAAGGTAAAAAATGGGTGGTTTTTTTCTATCCAAAAGCAAGTACACCTGGTTGTACGGCAGAGGTTTGCAATTTGAGAGATAATTATCAAGCCCTACAAGATCAAGGTTACGAGCTTTTAGGAGTGAGTGCCGATAGTGAAAAGCGACAAACAAATTTTAAAGAAAAGTACAAATTACCATTTCCTCTATTGGCCGATGAAAATAAAGAGGTGCTTAATGGATTTGGGGTTTGGGGGCCAAAAAAGTTTATGGGGAGAGAATACGATGGCATTCACCGCAAAACTTTTATAATTAATGAAGATGGTATAATAGAGCGCGTAATCGATAAAGTAAAGACTAAGGATCACGCAGCTCAAATCCTTGAAGATTAATTAATCTTTTATTTCCTCGGGATGGGGATTATAGTTAAATAATCTCTTTTTCTTAATGGTTTCAGAGACACCGGCTGGTAACATTTGTTCCCAGCCGTCTTTGTTTTCTTCAATCATCTGTAATACTTCTCTTGAAAAAATATCCATGTGTTCTGGATTGTAGTCTTTAATATCTACAACTTTTCCGTTGTATTTAAAGAATTTGTACAATTCCTTCATCCGTGGATGAACTTTAAGGTTTTCGCTATTTATATACTCCCCAGTTTCAGAATCTTTCATTGGATATAAATAAACCTTAAGGTCTTTAAAGAATAATTTTCCAAAAGCTTCAAGAATTCCCCCGCTTAAATGACGATAGTATTTCTCATCAAAAATATCAATCAAATTACTTACGCCCATCGCTAGACCCATTCGCAATTTGGTATAACGCGCAAAATATTCAACCAACTTGTAGTATTCTTGAAAGTTTGAAATCATTACTGTATGGCCTAACGAACAAAGTAGTTTTGCTCTATCCATAAAGTCTTCTTCATCAATCTCGCCATCGGCACGTAAATTAGAGAGTGTGATTTCAAAAATCACCTCTGTCTTATTCTTATCAACTCTGTTTTCATTTAAAAACATTTCATAAGAATGCTTAAACATATCTATGTTTACCTTGGTTACAGGTCTAAAACTTCCACGTAGGGCTAAAATATTTTTCTTATAAAGAATTTTAGCGGGTAACACGTTATTTCCACTAGCATCGAACATAACAGCATCGGTCATCCCATTTTTAATAAGCTGTAGGCTCATCAACCTATTATCTACATTTTCAAAACGTGGACCGTAAAAGTTAATCGTATCTATTTCAATTTTATCTTGATCGATGTGATCGTATAAATAACGTAAAAGTTTATTAGGCTCATCGTATTTGTAATACGCGCCGTAAATAAGGTTTACTCCTAATTTTCCTAAAGTTACTTGTTGCAATTGTGCATCATTTTCGTGAAAACGAATATGAAGTGTGATTTCATTATAAGGTTCGGAAGGGTCTATTTGAAATCGAAGACCTAACCAACCATGGCCTTTATATTTTTTAGCAAAATCTATAGTTGCAACCGTGTTTGCAAAAGCAAAGAAAAGTCTATTGGGATGTTTTACACGATCGATTCGTTCTTCAATAAGATCGAATTCGTGTGTAAGCATTTTTTGTAGTCTAGACTCTGTAACGTATCTACCGTCTTCCTCAACACCATAAATAGCATCGCTAAAATCTTTGTCGTATGCCGACATTGTTTTAGCTACAGTTCCCGATGCACCTCCAGCTCTAAAAAAGTTTCGAACAGTTTCTTGTCCAGCACCAATTTCAGCGAAAGTGCCATAAATATTTTCATTAAGGTTTATTCTTAAAGCTTTGCTTCTAATGGATGGTATGTTCTCAAACTCCTTATCTCCTAGTATGGATTCCGGCATAGTACGTTCTATTTATTCTTATTAACAAAGGTAGCAATTACAATAGGTAAACAAAAAAAATACTATTATTTTTGCGGGAATGAAATCTAAAATCACGGTTACATTTTTAGGAACTGGAACATCTCAGGGAATCCCTGTAATTGGGAGTAAACACGAGGTTTGTTTAAGTAAAGATCCCAAGGATAAACGCTTAAGAGTTTCTGCGTTACTATCTTGGGATGATTATAATTTTGTAATTGATTGTGGGCCCGATTTCAGATATCAAATGCTACGAGAAAACGTTTCCAAATTAGATGGTATTCTCATCACTCACGAACACAGTGACCATACTGCAGGCTTAGATGATATTCGCCCATTTAATTTTAGACAAGGCACTATGCCTTTTTATGCAGATAAACGTGTTTTTAAATCGCTTCGGGAACGATTCGCATATATCTTTACAACCGAAAATAAATATCCAGGTGCTCCAAGTATTGAAGCAATTGAAATAGATAAGAATACACCTTTTACTATAGGAGGAAAAAAAGTTATTCCTATTGAAGCCATGCACGATAAGCTTCCAGTTTTAGGATTTCGCGTTGAAGATTTTACATACTTAACCGATGTAAAAACGATATCCGACGAAGAAATTGAAAAAGTGATGGGAACTAAGGTTCTGGTAGTAAATGCGCTACGTGAAGAGCCTCACTATTCGCATTTTAATGTAACGGAAGCACTCGAGTTTGTTGAAAAAATAAAACCAGAAAAAACGTATTTTACACATATTAGTCATATAATGGGTTTTCATGAAGTAGTAGAAAAGAAACTTCCTAAAAACGTTCATTTGGCTTACGATACACTAAAGATTAATATATAATTACATGAGAAAGAATATTTATTTGTACTTGTTTCTATTTGTTCTACTGTTGATTCTTTTTCAGTATATGAATCAGAAGAAAATTTTTGAAAGGCAAGAAAACAAAATCGAAGAACTTAGAGAAAGAGCAAACAAAGCTGAAGATTCTTTAGAAGTACTTAGTCTTGAAAACCACAATTTGAATTACTTCACCTTGCAAGGAAATGAAAATGCAATGACCTATTTAGAAAGGTTAGGGTATGAAGCTGCGGATGTAGAGACTATGATTTCTGAGAAAATCTACGATTTCAATCTACAGAAAGGAAGTAACCCATTGGTGCCTTTTGAAGGAATGAATGGTGATATGAAGATCAATAAAGTAAAATTCTTAAACCATAAATGGATTCAAGCCGACTTTACAGATGGTAAATTTTGGGGTGAGATGATTTTAGAATATTACTTTAAAGAAAACGGCGATCTAGACCTTACCCCAATAGCATCTTTTCTATATCAGAATTAATTTTGAGAAACAAGAGCCAGGAGCCAGGAGCCAAGAGCCAAGAGCCAGGAGCCAAGAGCCAGGAGCCAAGAGCCTAGAATCGAGACTAAATATCTAGCGTCTCTTATTAATTGTGAATTCATAATGCAGAATCATGAAAGATGCTTTACGATTTTGGGATTTGACACTTGAAATTTATCCCTTCACTACAAATTAAAAACTATTAGCTAATCTCTCACCACTAGAACCAAAAGCCAAGACTTAACGTCTAGCATCTAGCCTCTAACCTCCAACTTCTCAACTCACCTTTTCTAACCAAGTTTTGAAATCGTGGAAGTTTTGTGGGGCTACACCGTGGCCAACAGGATATTCTGAATAAGCACAGTTTATATTTAAGTTTTTTAGAAATGGCTCTGTTTTTCTAGCCCATTGAACGGGGATAACCTGATCTACGCTTCCGTGAGAAGTATAGATGTTTAAATGACTGAAATCGTTGTTTTTATAGCCTTCTTTTAATATTTCTTCGTTGATATATCCGCTTAGTCCAATAACATTTTTCACTTTTTCTGGATAGCTTAAAGCTACAGCAAAACTTAAAATTGTTCCCTGGCTAAAACCAAGTAGAGTTACATTATTTTCATCGACGTTGTATTTTTCAACTACACTATCGATACATTTTGCTACTAATTCTCTCGAGCTAATGGCTTGTACGTCATCACTAAACTTACCTTGGTCGTTATCAAAATAAATATTGTACCAAGCATTTCCGTACGGCTCAAGCTTTATAGGTGCTTTTAAAGAGATGATAGCATATTTTTCTGGAAGCTCAGAAGCGAAGGAGAATAAGTCGTTTTCATCACTTCCAAATCCGTGTAGCATAATAATTACTGGCGCTTTTCCCGAAGTATTTTTAGCGGCTCTATAATTGTGTTCTAAAAGTAAAGTTTGTTTTTCCATAAGTTACAAAAATAAGCAAGACCTTTCAATCTGAAAGTACTTCAGAAGAAAAGGTCTGTTTAAATATTTTTTAAATAATTTAGATTCCTTTAAACCATTCTTGAAATTGTTCACCTAGTAGCGGTACTGGTTTCATTTCACCTTGTACAGCACTAACTAATCCTAGAATCCACAGTACTAAAACTCCAATATTCACTATGGAGGAAAGAATCCATAAATCTAGAAAACCAGAAATTATTGCAAACACCACACCCACACACATAATTCCTAACGATTGGCGAACGTGAAAAGTTCCCAACGGGGTTTTATTACCGTTGTTCATTATAAGTGCAATAATCCAGCCTATTAAAGTGATATATGAGATAATTGCAACTGTTTTACCATCATCTGAAGCTTTTTCCATAGTATTAAAATTTAATTATAAATTTATGATAAGCTAAAGATAACCAATAGTTTCAATTTAAGAAGGTAAACCATTGTTGAAATTTCTCACTTAAAATAGGGATTCCCTTTTTTTGATTTTTATAAGCCATAATCCAACTGAAAATCCAAAGTATAAAGGTTACAAACCATATAATATCACCAGTTTTTGTGTCTATTCGCGATTGTATAACCAGGGATGTTATAAATAGCAATACCAAGCCGAACATGTTTTTTATATGCCAAGTAGGAAATTTGTGATTTTCATCGCGATTTATAAAATAAGCAATTATAAATCCTACAAAGGGAGCATAGGCAATCATAGCAGTTGATTTGCCTGGAGGAGAAGTCTTCATTATTTATTTAAAATTAACTGGTTATTTGAATAAATCCCGTAAGCTTTTCCTTTGAGTTTTTGTCCTAATAGTGCTGCATTTTTGGAAGTTGAAAGTATATTTTCTTCAGAAAACACCCAATGATCATCCGGATTAAACAATGTAATGGAAGCGGTATTGCCTTCTTCTATAGTTTCTGATGCTATTTTAAATTCATCTTTTAAGCCTGTAAGTTTCTTCACAGAATCTTCAACTCCTAAAACTGAATTTATTGCGCCAAAACAAGATTCCAGGCCTATACTTCCAAAGAAAGCGTGGTCGAATTCTACATTCTTGTGCTCTATGTCTATTGGATTATGGTCACTTGTAATAGCGTCAATAGTTCCGTCTTTTAAACCTTTAATTAATGCTTTAGTATCTTCATTTGTTCGAAGAGGAGGAAGTAGTTTAAAATTTGTGTCAAACTCTTCCAAAACATCATCGGTTAATATTATATTGAAAATACTTACGCTACAGCTTACATTTAGGCCTTTTTTCTTGGCTGCTCTAATTAGTTCTACCGATTTCTTTGTAGAAATTGTCGGGATGTGAAGTTTTCCACCTGTGTATTCTAATAGATACAAGTCACGAATAACCTGAAGCTCTTCAGAAAGGGCAGGAATACCTTTTAAACCAAGTTTAGTACTATTTTCTTCTTCGTTGACCACCCCATTTTTAGCCACCGATTTATCAAATGGAAATGACTGTACTAGTCCGTCAAAATTTTGTGTATACTGCAATGCAATTTTAAGCAAATTGGCATTAGAAATAGGATTTTTATAATCGTAGAAAGCTACTGCACCTTCATTTTGCATATCGTACAATTCGGCTAAATCTACTCCTTTACTGCCGGATGTAAGTGCGCCAATAGGATAGAGGTTAACGGCATTTCCTTCGCCTTTACTTTTTAGAAACTTTATATGTCCTTTACTGTCTGTTACAGGAAAAGAATTGGCGTTAACGGCTACACTTGTAAAACCACTATATGCTGCAGTTTTTAATCCGTTTTCAACGTTTTCGCGCTCTTCAAAGCCTGGCTCTCCAAAAGAAACGCTGCTATCAAACCAACCTTGTGAAATATGAAGATTTTTCAATGAAACTTCCTTAACCTTTTCCGAAGAAGGAATTTTAGCAGCAATTCTTGAAATTTTACCATTCTCTAATAATACATCGCGTTTCTTTAAGTGATGCTTACTAGCTTCATCAATAATGGTTGCGGATTTAAGTAGTATCTTCATATATTAAGATTAATTTCTTTTTCTCTCTATTTGACAAACTTTAAGATTAACATTTCAAAAAGTAAAAAAAGCAGTGCAAAAATAGCAAACCATTTCCAAAAACTGTTGATTGAATTTGCATCTGTTAGCGATTCGAAGAGATTGACTATAGCGCTATATACATTTACACCATTCCATTCGTCTGGATTTAAATAGAGTAGTTCACTTTCGCTTCGACTATAATTATAGCTTATGTTTTCTAAAATTTCGTTTTCCTTTACAATTTGATAGTTTCCAGCATTTGTAGGTTCTTCAGTGGTAGTGATTAAAACATAATTAGCTTTTGTTTGCTGCAATGGAATAAACTGACTTATACTATCTTTTATTTTTAAAATTTCGTTTTGTCCTAGATTTACAGGCACTGCAACTGAATTCTGTTCACCAATAGTATAATAGAGGTGTGGCAGGGGTAAACTTTGTAAAGCCATATTGTAGATCGTTGGTACTATTAATGGCGAGTTTTGAAAATTTGAATTCTCCTTGTTTATTGCTGAAGTAAATAAATACGTCTTGTTTTTTTGAAGTAAAAATGGTTGGTTATCCTCAAACCTTATCGCAGGGGTGGCATTGGTTGAAATAGTATAAAATGAACTAACCTTAGGATATTGAAAATTTGTTACTTCTTTTTCAAATACATCTTTAAATAAGGGGTGGGAAAAAACAATGTTTGTAATTTTTTTCTCTTGTGAATTTACTGTGGAGATACTTCCTAATCCAAGGCTGAATAGATGATTGTTATAACTGTTAATATCGGCTTCAGGATTAGGAATTATAAGAATACTACCTCCATTATCGCTAAACGATTTTAAAGCAGTACTTAATGAAGCTGGAATCTCTTCTAATTCGTTTAAAATTATAAAACTCTGATTAGGAATTTCGTTGTAATTAAGTGTTTTAAACGTTTGTTGTGTAAATTGGAATTCTTCTTTTTCGAACAAGCGTTTTAAGAAATTGCCGTTCGCTTCATTAATGGCTAAAACTTTAATTTTTTCTGGTTTGTTGATATTGAAGTACAGTGTGTTGTCAAAAGTTAAATTAGGGTCGGTAACCTGAAACTTTCCAGTAAACTCTTCTGAATTATCTATGTCGAAAGTAACGGTGCCATTTTTGCTATTTGAGAAATCAACTGCTGTTTTTGCAACCAATTTATTATTATCGTACAGCGAAATTGGAGCCTCCGAAAAATCATCTCCAGATTTTGAAACTTTAACCTGTAACTGGATAATAAAAGCATTTTTTGAAGTGATATAAACACTGTCAATTGCTATATTCGAGTGTTTTACAGGTTTTAATTGTACTGCATCTACAATTATGTCGTTTGAAATAGGAGGAAAAGCTTCTTGTTGTTGAAAATCTGAAATATAGATCAATCTTTTAACAACATCTTTCTCATTTGAAAAGAGCTGATTTGCCTTCAGCAATACTTGAGAGGCAGTGAGTTGATTTTGCGAGTATGTTACAGAAAGAATTTCGTTTTTAAAGTCTTGAACTGAAGAGTTCTTTTGTTGCGTATTATTGGTAAACCAGCTTAGATTTTCAATTGTTGCAGAATTCTCAAACAAGTCTTGTAAAGCGCGTTCAAGCAGGGGGCCTTGACTTCCTTTTGCTTGCATGCTAAACGAATTGTCTATATAAATTACCGTTTCTTTTTCGTTTTTTAAAGCCGTATTGGAAGCTGTAAAAGGTTGTGCGAAGGCAAAAATAAGTGCAGCCATTGCCAATAGACGCATTAAAAGTGTTAGCCATTTTTTTAGCTGCGAACTTTTACGCGTTTGTATGTTTATTTTTTTTAGAAAAGCAACATTGGTAAACGCTACTTTTTGAAATCGCCGAAGTTGAAAAAGATGAATAAATATCGGTATCAGCAGCAAGAAAAGGGCGTAAAGAATTTCTGGGTGTTTAAACTGCATTCCTAAAATTATAAATTCAAAGATAGAAAACGGAACTTAATAACGAGTAGATTACCAGCCTAAAACCATTTAATTTTCCTTTAGTTGTTTAGGAGTCTTCTTTTTCATTTTTTTAATATAAAATTTAAAAGTTGTTCCTTTTCCTTTTTCTGAGGTAACCTCGATATCACCCCCTAATTTATTTACTAATTTTTTGACCGTAGAAAGGCCAATTCCGTTCCCTTTTTTACCATATCGGTCTAATTCGCCAACAGTTTCAAAAAGGTTGAAGATGCTTTTAAGCTTTTCTTTTTCAATGCCTACACCATTATCGGTGACTGTAAAATAATAATAACCTCTTTCTTTCCAACAATTGATATCAATTACTATGGTTTCTTTATCGTTGTATTTTAAACTATTGGTGATTAAATTTAATGTAATCTGTTCTAAGGCAGCTCTATTGGCCTTCATTTCGATATTTTCTTCAGGAAGATTTATTTCACAGTCATAATTAATATTAAGAAGTTCGATAATATCTTCTAAAAGGTCCTGGCTGTCAAAAATTTCCTCGCTTAAAGATGCTGTTTTATCACTCTCGTAATGTTCAAGCATTCCTGTAATGTATTCACTTAAAGTAAAAGAAGATTGCTTTATATATTCCAAATATTGCTTGCCTTGGTCGTCGAGATATTGGCCGTATTTACTACGAAGCATATCTGAGGTGATTATCATATTGGCTAGTGGCATTTTCATGTCGTGAGAAACCATTCCTGCGAAGTTTTTAAGTTCTTCGTTTTTCTCCTTCAATTCATTTTGAATAACCATCAATTCTCTATTTCGTTTTTTAGCTTCAAAGAGATTAACCACCTGAAATGCTAATGCGATTAGCGCCTTTTTCTGTTTGGAAGTAAGTTTGCGAGGTTTAGTGTCGAAAACACACAATGTACCTAATGGGTACCCATCGGAGTTTACAAGACGAACGCCAGCATAAAAAATAGCATTCATTTCGGTAACTAGCGGATTATCTACAAATCGAGGGTCTTTTCTTGCGTCTTCAACTATAAAAATACAAGATTCATCTAATATGGCGTGGCCACAAAAAGAGGTGCTTCTTGGGCTTTCATTAAAGGGAATCCCGTAATGCGATTTCAAAAAGTTTCTGTCGGATTCTACCAAAGTAACCAAGGAAATAGGCACATCACAAACAGTAGCAGTAACTAATGTAAGGTTGTCGAAGTCTCTTTCAGGTAACGTGTCTAATAAATCATAAGACCGCACTGCTTCAAGACGTTGTTCTTCATCAATAGGAATTCGAGGTTCTATCAAGACGTTGTGTACTTTGTTAGAAATATCAAATAAATGACATTTTTTAATTAAACGTAAATATACAATTTTTCATATTAATATATCAATAAAAGACAAGGCTTAGCGAAGGGTTAAATGGATATCAAAATTGTTCAAAAACCCCTAAGCCAAATAAAGCGAAATCGTATTTAACAGGATCATTTGGATCTAATTTTCTTAAGGAAGTATCCAATTCAGCCAAAGCTTTAGCGTCATTTTGTTTGCGCTTTAAGAGTTTTAATTTTCTGGCAACATTGCCGCTATGCACGTCTAACGGACAAGAAAGCTGAGAAGGGGAAATGGAGTTCCAAATTCCAAAATCTACACCGGCATTGTCTTTTCTTACCATCCAACGTAAGAACATATTTATTCGTTTGGCGGCAGAATTTTTTAAAGGGTCGCTTACGTGCTTTTGCGTACGCGGAAGATGTGGAAGTTCAAAAAACACTTTCTTGAACTGATGTATAGCAGTTTGCACAGAATCTTCTTCCGAATATTTTGCAAAAACACGCTCCAATCCGCCGTGGTTGTTATAAATGTTTTGAAGTGATTTTAAAAAGTAGAACAAATCGTCGCTATTAAAAGTGCGATGTACAAATCCGTCAAGCTTTTCTGAATCGTCTTCATTTAGATTCATTATGAAGTCGTAAGGCGAATTGCCCATAATATCCATTAAACGATGCCCGTTATTAATGATGCTCTTTCTGTTTCCCCAAGCTATAGTAGCAACTAAAAACCCTGCAATTTCAATATCTTCTTTTAACGTAAATAAATGCGGAATTTGTATGGGGTCACTTTCAATAAAATCTGGGTTATTGTAGAGAATAACTTTTTCGTCGAGAAATTCTTTAAGCTGCGCCTTATTCATTGATATACTTTATTGCGTATAATTTTAAGTAAGTATTACTCCGTCTTGCATTACCAATTTTCTATCGGCCATATTAGCAAGCTCTTCGTTATGAGTAACAATTACAAATGTCTGTCCAAATTCATCTCTTAATTTAAAGAATAAGTTGTGAAGGTTTTCTGCGCTTTCGGTATCTAAATTTCCACTAGGTTCATCCGCTAAAATTATAGCAGGATTATTTATTAAAGCTCTTGCTACCGCTACACGTTGTTGTTCTCCACCAGAAAGTTCATTCGGCTTGTGATCTTCACGGTGCGAAAGCCCTAAGAAAGAAAGTAATTCTTTAGCTCTTTTTATTGCCTCAGCTTTGGGTGTGTTTTTTATAAAGGCAGGAATACATACATTTTCTATAGCGGTAAACTCAGGAAGTAACTGATGAAATTGAAAGATAAACCCTAAATTTTCATTGCGAAACTTAGCTAATTTTTTCCCAGAAAGTGAACCTATATCCACACCGTTTATATCTAATTTACTTTGTGATTTATCAAAAGCATCTAAAGTACCTAAAATCTGTAGTAATGTAGTTTTGCCTGCACCTGAAGCACCTACAATTGATACAATTTCACTTTTTTTAATATGAAGATTAACTCCTTTTAAAACGTGTAAATTGTCGTAGTATTTATGAATGTTTTGAGCTTTAATCATCGCAAAATTTTAAAATGTGAAAGTACTATTTATGAAGCTATAATACAATCTCATTGGGAATATTGTTTTTATTCGGACATATGTGTTTATTTTTGATTTTCAATAATTAAACATATAATAAATGGCCACCTATAGATATTTTGAAGAATATGATCAACCTGTAACCGACGATTTGATTGAGGATTACAGTAAAATTTTAACTTCAATAGGAGAAGATGTTAACCGTGAAGGAATTGTAAAAACCCCTGAACGCGCTGCTAAAGCAATTCAGTTTTTAACGTCGGGTAACCATCAAGATCCTGCTGAAATTTTAAAAAGTGCAATGTTTGCAGAATCATATCACGATATGGTAATAATAAAGGATATTGAACTTTATTCTTTATGTGAACATCATATTCTGCCTTTTTTCGGGAAAGCACATATAGCTTACATTCCTGATGGACATATTGTCGGTTTGAGTAAAATTCCAAGAGTGGTAGATGTTTTTGCACGAAGACTTCAAGTTCAGGAGAGGTTAACTCATGATATCTTAGAATGTATCAACAACACCTTAAAACCTAAAGGAGTTGCTGTGGTTATTGAAGCTTCACACATGTGTATGATGATGAGAGGAGTACAAAAGCAGAATAGTGTAACTACTACTTCTGGTTTTAGAGGCCAATTTGAAGCTATTGAAACTCGAAACGAATTCCTAAAACTGATAAGTCACGATCTTTCATAAAGTAATTAAAAGGTTAACTAGCTTATAAAGAAGTATTTTGGCGTTTGAGTAATATTTTGGAATGTTTTTTGTTTTAGATATAGAAACAAAAATTACTTATAATGAAAGACGAAAAATATAAACTTCTCCGCCAAGGAATACTTTATGATTTAATAGGGATGTCAACCATGGCTATTCCTGTGGTAGGTCCATTTTTGGATATGATCTGGGCACCGTTGGCTGCCAAGCAAATGTCTAAAATGTATAAAGGTAATGAAGGTAAATTAGCTTCTGTTGTTGTGTTCTTGGAAGAAATTCTACCATTTACCGATATAGTTCCAACATTTACACTTATGTGGTTGTATACTTTTGTATGGAAAAAGCAACCAGCACCACAAACTATCGAAATTAGAGTTGATGAATAATTAATGTAGTTAGAGCGCAGTTGAAATTATACATTTCATAGCTATTGCGCTCTAACTACATCTTTTTAAATTCTATATTTCTACTTTCAGTTTTATATTCACACTTCTTCCTATATCTAAAATTCCGTCTGGCTTAAATCTAGATAGGTGCGAAATGTACTCTTTGTCGGTTAAATTTGTACCGTTTACAGCCAATTTTAGCATGACATTATTGAGTTTAAAACTACTCTCAATACCAGCACTTAATAGTGAATATCCACCAGTTCTTGTTTCAAAATCTCCTGTGTTTTTCTGGTCTAAAGTATTTTTTAGAGTTATAAACACCGAACTTGATTTTCTAGATTTTCCATCTTGAAATTCTACTCTAAAGGTATTTCGAAGTGAATTTGCCGGAATGAGTGGTAGGTAATTATCATTCTTTAATTTCCCTGTTACGGTCTCAAAGCTGCTCTCAAAGTGAAGCCAATCTAATGGATGTGGGTGCAAGTGAAATCCGAATTCTCCACCATATAACGAAGCGTTATCTTGTAAGTAGTCGTAAACAGGAGTGTCATCAATAACTTCATCAGTAGGAGAAATAAAGATATAATCGTTTACAGCATTGTAGAATCCATTTGCAAAAATTTCGATGTGCTCATTTCTATATTCTATGGCAAGGTCTGTTTGAAAGTTTTGTTCACTGTTTAAATTGTGATTTCCTCTTTCAAATCTATTTGTCCCTTCATGTACACCGTTTGACGTTAATTCGGCTAAGTTTGGCGCGCGGAATCCACTAGCAAGGTTTAACCGAGCTGAAATTTTTTCGAATAAATTTATCTTCGCCCCAAGTGCCGCAGCGAAACTATTGAAATTTTTATCTAAAGCAGGAATGAAATCTTCTTCTAAAGGATTTCGCGCAGCGTCACTGTCAATTTTTCTTGAATCAAATCGAATTCCAGCTTGTATGTCAATTTGGTCTAAGTGAAAGTGAGTTGTAGCGAAAACACCGATATCAGTAGTTTTTGCATCTGGAATTAAAATTTCTTCACCCTCATTTTTGTTGTTTTGAAACATCCCTTGTAAACCAACAATAGTTTCAAAGTTGCCTAATTCTGGAAGGTGGTATTTTACATCGTAATTAAATGTACTTAACTTTAATCTTAATGCCGCAGTCGATTGATCATCTTCAAACTCTCTACGGTCGTTAAACAAGTATCCTGCTTTTACATCTAAACTAGAGTTGTTGAAGAAAATAGTATTGTCTAAACTTACAATATGGTTATCTACTTCTTGAAAAGGCAATTCTAAATCTTTTGATTGTGTTTGCTCTCCGATTTCTTCAGGGATTCCGATGTTGGAACGGTTGTAGTTATATCTAACAGTAGATTTAAATTTACTCCCTAAATACTGTAATCCAGTTTTGAAATCCTTTTCGTTAAAACGAGAGTTTGTAACGCGATAATCTGTGCCTGTTTTATAATCGCTAAATGAAGAGTACGAGCCACGAGCTAAAAAGCTTAGTTTTTCACCAGAAGTTTTTACTCCTAAGTTTGTAGAAGTTCCTAAGGTATTTGAGAAATAAGTACTGTTTAAATCTCCGTGTGTTTCTCCAGATCGTGCAAATCTTTCAGGATTTAGGTATAGAACACCCCCTAAGGCATCGCTTCCGTATAAAAGTGAGGCAGGGCCTTTAATTACTTCAACACTCTCAATTCCTGCTTCATTAATTCCGAGTCCGTGCTCATCCCCGAATTGTTGGTTTTCTAAGCGAACGCCTTGTGTATAAGTAAGAACTCGATTGGAGCTCAAACCGCGAATAACGGGTTTTCCAATTCCTACACCAGTAGAAATTACATCAACTCCCGCTATGTTTTTTATGCCTTCTGCAAGAGTTACAGCGCCTGAAGCATTTAATGATTCGGTAGATACACGTTCTACTTTCATCACATTTTCACTTTGTAATTTGTGGAAAGGTGTAGAGATGATTACCTCTTCCATTTCAACAGCACTTTCTTCTAGCTGAATAGCTTTCGTAATGGTTTTACCTTTTGTAAATAGTATTTTCTTCGAGACAGTAGCATACCCCAATGCCGAATAAACTACGTTATAGTTTCCGTCAGGTATATTATTTACGATATAATTGCCATCAAAATCCGAGGTAGTCCCTTTTTCGAGTTGTGGGATATACACAGTGGCTAATAAAGGTTCGTTTGAGTTTTTTGATATAATTGTTCCAGTTAAGGAGTTTTGTGAGTTTGCTGCTGTGTATAGCATAAGAGCAGCAACAAAAAATAAAATATTTTTCATTTCTTAAAAATAGTTGGGGATAAGGTTTATTAACTGCTCCAGCTATCTATACTCTAAAAAGCATAAATATTTGTCAAGAGCAGATAATAGCCTTCCTTGAATTTAAAATTGATTTAATAAAAGTGTGTAACTAGGTAATTAAGAGTGTAGAGGAGGACCTCTTAGGTAGTACGCAGCGTACTCGCCTTCAATTTTAGGAAGAATATATAAAGTTTCCGTGTTTTGGAAACTGTGAATAGTTACAACCTCAGGTAATTCTTGAGGATTAAAATTAAAGATTGAAAAGTGAAAATCAAATATCGAACAGTCTAGTTGCTTTTCGTGAATATGTGACGATACATCTGTACATACTTCGTGCTTATGACCTTCGAAACTGTGCGCAAATTGAATTGCAGCAGGAAGCATCAAAGCAATCGAGAAGATTGTTGCTGTAAGAAATTGCGTTATTTGATTCTTAAAAAAACTCATTCCTTAATTAAAAATCCGAGACCTAAGTTGCGAAGCATTTTCTTTTCAAATGTCCAAAAGAAATTAAACTGACCAAAAATCCAACCAAAGAACACTAAAAGCACTTGGTAGATAGGGAATATAATTAATATTCTAAACGGCCAATATACATACCAACCCATTTCCTTTGAAATTCCAAAAAACTCAGTGACAGGTGCAGCTAGTTTTGCGGCAGAACTTCCGGTAATGGCAAAAACTAAAAAAATTATATATAGTTGGGTGTTGGATTCAACATTCCAACGTTCTTTAAGCTTTTTCAATTTCTTCCTCCTATAAATTTCTGATTGTATTTCTGCTGAAAATAAACGAAGTAGTTATACAGTAAATAGTTTACTTCATACCCATAATCTACTGCTGTATCGTAATTTATTTGTTCAGTGTATAGATTTCTAGAATAATTTTGAGGTTGTAAAACGCGACTGTTATATTCTGAAACAAAAAGTCTGTTTTTTGATTCTAAAAAAGATTGTCCGTAATGCCCTGGTTTTGGTTGTGAAATAAGCCAAGAGTCGAAACCAGGCTCAATAATCATTATTTCGTATTCCAAACTATCGTTAGCAATACGTATTGTATCACTCTCAGTAGTATCCGTAGAAGAGTTGTCAATTGCTTTGTTTCCAGTTCCACAACTTAAAATTGCGAGCGAAAAAGCAAATATGAGTAATAGGTTTTTCATAGAATTATGATTTTTGCAAAGTTAATCATTGTAAAACAAAGCTAAAGGGATTTAACTATGATTTAAAAAAAATACCGTAACTTATTAGAAAGCACGGTATTTTTAATAGTTATAAAATCTAATTTATTTTCCGAAGAAACCACCTAAAATATTGCCTAAGCCCCCTTTTTTCTGACTTCCACCACCAAGAACCATTCCTGCAATATCATCAATAACACTTCCGTCGTTATTTCCATCGAGTAACGATTCTATCATAGATTGTTGTTGAGATTGTCCACTTCCGCCGCCCATTAGGCCACCTAGTAAGTCTCCAATTCCAGAATTTGAATTTACATTTTGTTGCTGCTTTTGCTTTCCTAAATAACCTAATAAAATAGGTGCTGCAACCTGTAAAATTTGCATCACAGAACTGGAATCTAAACCTGATTTTTGTGATAAAGCGTGTACGGCAGTGTCTTTAGACCCTCCTAATACATGGCCTAAAATTCCGTCGCCATCTTTTTTTACTTCTTCATTTACACCACCGCTAAATAGACTTCCTAAATTATCTAGAATACTTCCGTCGTGCTTGTTGTTTAAAGCATTCATTAAACTTGCTGCACCGCCTTCGGTATTTGCATTGCGTTTCATAGCACCCATTAGTATTGGCATTGCCATTGCAACTACCGATGCTGTTTTATCTTCTGGTTGGTGTGTTTCTTTACTAATGCCTCCTACAATTTGTTTTCCGAGGTCACTATTCAATAAATCTAAAATTCCTGACATGATCTTTTTTTAAAATTTGGTTATTTACAAATGATTAATTCAAGTAAAGTTAAGTAAAAATAGACTGGTATTATAAAAACAGAGCTTACTTCATTGATTTTTAAGTGATGTTTAACTTATTTCTTCAATATCGAAATAATTCGATTTGCGAGCTCTATTCCAATTCTATCTTGCGCTTCATTTGTAGCCGCACCAATATGTGGGGTAAGTGAAATTTTTTCGTTCATAAGAACTTTAATTGAAGGAGTAGGTTCGTTTTCAAAAACATCTAAAGCTGCGAAGGATACTTTATCATCTTCTAAAGCGTCTAAAAGGGCGTTTTCATCAAGTATCCCTCCACGTGAAGCATTTATAATTCCTACACCATCTTTCATTTTTGCTATTTCATTCTTCCCGATTAAATATTCTGATTGAGAAGGTACGTGTAAGCTGATGAAATCACTGTTTTTTAATAATTTATCAATTGGAGCGGTTTTAATTTTTAGGGTTACTTCTTGACCGTCGTAAAATTCTAAAGTTATATCGGCTTCTCCAACTTCATAATCGCTTGCAATAACTTTCATCCCACACCCTAAAGCTATTTTTGCAACCTGACGACCAATCCTTCCAAAACCAATAATACCAAGGGTTTTGTTGCGCAGTTCTCTCCCTCCTGCATAATTCTTTTTCATTTCTTTAAACCTGCTGTCGCCGTCTAAAGGCATGTTTCTATTAGAGTCGTGTAGATACCTTACTCCTCCAAATAGATGGGCAAAAACAAGTTCGGCAACAGAGCCAGATGATGCTTCTGGAGTGTTTATTACAGCTAGACTGTTTTTAAGAGCATAATCAACATCAATATTATCCATGCCCACACCACCGCGACCTATAATTTTTAGAGACGGGCAATTGTCTATTAAATTCTTTCTAACCTTAGTTGCACTTCGAACTAAAAGCACGTCAATTTTATGTTCATTAATGTAGTTTTGGAGCTGTTCTTGAGCTACGTGTACTTTTAAGACTTCAAAACCTTCTGCTTCTAAAATTTTTATTCCGCTTTGTGATATTCCGTCGTTCGCTAATATTTTCATTTAAATATATTACTGGGTTTATAATCGTTAATTCCTCTGTTCACTCTAGAATTAGGCGTGCTTTTCAAAATCCTTCATTACCTCGACCAATAGCTCTACGCTTTCTAATGGCATGGCGTTGTACATGGATGCTCGATACCCCCCAACACTTCGATGTCCGTTAATACCGCTTATTCCAGCTTCTTGAATTAGGCTATCAAAGGAGTCTTTTAATTCTGGTTTCTTAATATTAAAAGTGGCATTCATTTTAGAGCGATCTTCCTTGTTGACCACAAACCCATCAAATAATGGATTTCGATCTATTTCTTGATAAAGGATTTTAGCTTTTTGATTATTCACTTTCTCAATTGCCGAAATGCCTCCTAAATCTTTTAACCACTGTAGCGTTAACATTGATACATAAACTGGAAAAACAGCAGGGGTGTTAAACATACTGTCTTTTTCAATATGCATTTTGTAGTTAAGCATTGATGGTATAGCTCGAGAAACTTTACCTAGAATGTCTTCCTTTATAATAACCAAAGTAGTTCCTGAAGGCCCCATATTTTTTTGGGCTCCCGCATAGATTAAACTAAATTTTGAAAAATCTAACTGACGAGAAAAGATATCACTACTCATATCGCATACTAAAGGCGCATTAGTTTCGGGGAAACTTTGCAATTGTGTACCAAAGATGGTGTTGTTACTTGTACAGTGAAAATAATCTACATCTGAAGGTATGCTGTAGTTTTTCGGGATAAAATTGAAATTCTCATTTTTTGAACTAGCTACTTCAACTACTTCTCCTAAAACCTTTGCCTCTTTTATAGCTTTATCACTCCAAGTTCCTGTATTTAAGTAAGCAGCTTTGTTTTCTAAGAGATTGTATGCCGTCATTAGAAACTGAAGACTTGCACCACCGTGTAGAAATAAGGCTTTATATCCCTTTTCTTGTAGTCCGAGGTGTTCTAAGGCTAGATTTCGGGCGGTTTCCATAACTTCCACAAAATCTTTACTCCTATGCGATATTTCTAATATTGAAAGACCTAAATCATTAAAATTTAAGACAGCTTCAGAAGCTTTTTGAAAAACGGGTTGTGGTAAAATACACGGACCTGCACTAAAGTTATGTTTCTTCATTTAATTAGTAAATTTGAGATAGTAAATATAGGGTTGTAAAACATTCAAAATAAATCTATTGAATGTGTTTTGCCTAAACTACATTTACTAAAAGCTTATAATGCAAAAGTGCAAAATACAACCCTAAAAATGTTGTATCTACTTGAAATTTATTCAGATAATTTCAATAAAAAATCGATTGTATCCACACCATCTGCATAATCCCATAATTCAGGATTTTGAGCCTTTCCAAATGGAATTTCGTTTGGTAATCCTGCTTTAGTAACCACGCATTGAATATTATCTGCTTCAGTTTCTAGTATTTTTTTCACAGCGTACTTTGAAGTGTATTTTTCAAAGAAAAGTACTGAGATAGGAGAGGAGAAGCCTGAATCTTCTTTTAATAACATAAACTCATTGTCCAGCAGTGGAAAGCTGTCCATTAAATAAACAGCTTTGTTGTAGTCGTAATTATTTATGTATTTGTGATTATGGATTATTTCTTTCCAGCTATACATTCCTTTAAAAAATGGCTCGAAATCATAGTCTTCTGGAATGTATATTTTTGAAACATTCCGGCAACCAAGTCCGAAATATCTAAATACATCATCAGCGAGGTTCTTTAGATCTTCTTCTGTTTCTTCTCCAGTTAATACAGCAACTGAATTTCTGTTTTTACGAATAATATTAGGATACTTTCCGAAGTAGTAATCAAAATACCTAGCGGTGTTATTGCTTCCTGTTGCGATTACAGCATCAAATGTCGTTAATCGTTCGTCAGTAAATTCAATATAATTTTTAAATCTAGGTTCGATTGAAATTAAAATTTGCCCAATGAAAGGCAGAAGCGTTTTGTCGTTTGATGAAAGTTTAGCTAATGCTTTATTTCCTGTAATTAATACTGAAAGGAAATCGTGAAACCCTACAAGTGGAACATTTCCAGCCATAATAATAGCAACGGTTTTTGGTTCCACCGATTCTATTTTATAATTAGAAATCCATTGTTGTAAGTTTTCTTCGGAAAGAGCATTGCCCCAACTATTAAGTGCAAAGTGTATATTTTCCTGAGTAAACCAACCGTTTTCGGCTTCAGCTCTTTTTAGAATACTTTCAATATTAAGGTTGTTTATTTCTGGACGCTCTTGTGTAGATTCAATGTTTATTTCTCTAAGAAACTTACCTAAAGCTGTAAAAGCGTTAATTCTATCTTTTAATTGCATACTTAGTTTGGAGTTGCCCTTAATAGGCGTTAAATTTGCACAAAGTTAAAAAAAGTAAATACCATGGCAATTATAATAACAGATGAATGTATAAACTGCGGTGCGTGCGAACCAGAATGCCCTAATACAGCTATTTACGAAGGAGCAGACGATTGGCGTTATGCCGATGGTACTGATCTAGATGGTGATGTAGTACTGCCAAACGGTAAACAGGTTAATGCAAATGAAACCCAAGAACCAGTTAGCGACGAGATATATTACATAGTTCCAGATAAATGTACCGAATGTAAAGGTTTCCACGATGAGCCGCAATGTGCTGCTGTTTGTCCTGTAGATTGCTGTATTCCTGACGACGATCACGTAGAAAGTGAAGAGGAACTATTGGCAAAACAAGCGTTTATGCATAAAGAGTAAAATTTCTTGATTCTAAATGAAAAAGCAACCCAATAGGTTGCTTTTTTTGTTTATTTAAAATTGTGTTCTTCCAGATAAATTAGAATTGAGATAATCTATATAAAGAAAAATGCCCTTTAAATTATGTTTTAAAGGGCATCTTTAAGAATTGAGGAGTTATTTTCTATTTATCCTGTTGTTGGATATTTACTGAATTACTCTTCATTGGCTTTATACCACCAGTTTCATTTAATCGATAGATTACAGAAACTACCGCATCTTTATCGGTATCGTATTTCTCTACAACAAAATCACCATCATCATTAAAATATCCGAAAGATGATTTCCCGTTTTGAGACATGATGTAGTATCCATTCTTTGAAGTAGGCTTGATAATAGCATACTCTTCGTGAGTTGCATTGTCTTTAACAGTCATCATTCTGTAACCATCCTTATCTCGCTGATTTATGAATTTAAATCTATTTCCTTCATAACCGTAATTAACTTCAGTGTTAATTGTTGCAGGTTGAACTACCATTTCTTGATTCGTTCTATTGGCATCTTTTTCAGATAATGAAATTGCCTGCTTTTGAGTTTTAGTTACAGCTTTAGTTGAAACATCTACACCTTTTTCGCTTTTAACTGCGGTTTTAGTAGTAATAGTTTCCTGTTTTTTGTTCTTATTGTCTTGAGCAAAAACTGTAGTAAATGCTGCTAACGCTATAATTGTTAATACTTTTTTCATAATGGTTGTTTGTTATTTGTATTGATTTATTCAAAAGTACAATCATAAAATGTTAAAAAAACCTAAAACATTGATAATCATTTCACAATCTTGACGAAAACCGACTTTTGGGAATACTATTTTAAACTATCCTTACCATGAGTACCATAAATTGGAAATTATATAAGTTGTTTTATAAGGTGCTGCCTAATTACTTTTTTTTAGCTTAGACATTCTTTTTGGTCTTGCTTCAAGTTTAGCTCTTCTTTCGGCTAATTCCTTTTCTTTTTGTAATTGAATTTGTTCCAATTCTTTTCTCTTTTGTGCAGCTAACTCTTTCTGTTGTCTAATAGAAGCTTCTAGCTTTTCCTCTTGTTTTCTTTTATTCTCAAGGATTAGCAATTCATTTTTCTCGTCGGTACTCAATTCATCTGTAAGTAATTTATTGTCGCGATTTTTTTTACTTTCAATTCTAAACTCCTGATTAGTTTGATTGTCGTCACTCACAATTACGGCGCCGCTTTCAGTATCCGTTTCTTTAACTTCTTTTACTTCAACTTCACTTCCTTTTTTAGTAACTACACGTTTAATTGTTGACTCCTGTTTTACTGTCTTGTTTTCTTGAGCTTGAACTCCAGCAAGTGTTAGAATGGCTAAAGCAAGACTCATTACTGCGTTTTTCATAGTATTGGTATTAAAGGTTATTGAGTAAAATTAAATGAATAGTTGCTGATATAGGCTATAAGTTTAGTGAAATAAAACATAAACTTTTTTTAAAAACCATTTGAAATCAATTATTGAAAGTCTGCTTTGAAGATGTATATTTGCACCTTCGTAAATCAAAATTGAATTTTTCTTGATTTACCCTAAAAAAATATAATAAATGAAAGCAGGTATCGTAGGATTGCCAAATGTTGGAAAATCCACTCTATTTAATTGTTTGTCTAATGCCAAGGCGCAAAGTGCGAATTTTCCATTCTGTACAATTGAACCAAATATTGGAGTAGTAAATGTACCGGATAAACGGTTATTGAAACTTGAAGAATTGGTAAAACCAGAACGTGTGCTTCCAGCAACTGTTGAAATAGTTGATATTGCAGGACTGGTAAAAGGAGCGAGTAAAGGGGAAGGATTAGGAAACCAGTTTTTGAGTAACATTAGAGAAACCGATGCTATTCTTCACGTTTTACGTTGCTTTGATAATGATAATATTGTGCACGTTGACGGTAATGTAAACCCTATCCGTGATAAGGAAACTATCGATATCGAACTTCAATTAAAAGATTTAGAGACTGTAGATAAAAAACTTGAAAAAGTAAAACGTGCAGCTCGTACTGGAAATAAAGAAGCTCAAAAAGAAGAGGCAGCTTTATTAAAAGTAAAAGCAGGTTTGGAAGCCGGTATATCTGTTCGTGCTATCGATTTAACTGAAGACGAAAGAGAAGAATATATTAAGGGCTCTCAATTTATTACAGACAAACCAGTAATGTATGTGTGTAATGTTGATGAAGACTCTGCAGTAAATGGAAATGCTTATGTTGAACAAGTTCGTGAAGCTGTAAAAAATGAAAACGCAGAAGTGTTAGTTTTAGCAGTTGGTACTGAAGCCGATATTACCGAATTAGATTCTTTTGAAGAGCGTCAAATGTTCCTAGAAGATTTAGGTCTTGATGAAGCAGGTTCAGCAAAACTAATTAGAAGCGCTTATAAACTATTAAACCTTCAGACGTATTTCACTGCAGGTGTAAAAGAAGTTCGTGCTTGGACTATTCCTGTTGGGGCAACAGCACCACAAGCTGCGGGAGTAATCCATACAGATTTTGAAAAAGGATTTATTAGAGCTGAAGTTATTAAGTATGAAGACTTCGTAGCATACGGTAGTGAGGCCAAAGTAAAAGAAGCTGGAAAGATGGGCGTAGAAGGGAAGGAATATATCGTTAAAGATGGCGATATTATGCAATTCCGATTTAATGTTTAAAACTGAAAATGATTTAAGCAGTGAGTTGAATTTATCTCATCTATCTGCTTAAGAATCAAAATATAGATGGATTTATTTCTTGAAGAAACTATTCGTATAAACGGAGTTTTTTCTGAAGTAAATCCATTTCTTTTTCCATCTTATCCATTCGATTAAGCATTCGTCTTATAACGTCAAGTCCTTCAAAATTTATCCCCAAATCGTTGTGCAATCTAAACATACGTTCGATTTCTGAAATATCGTTCTCATCTATAAAAAGGTCATTTTGCTTTTCTTCAAATACAATCAAACCGTATTCGTGAAGTCTATTAATAAAAGTGTCTTCAATATTTGAGTGTTTGCAGTATTGCTCCACTAGTATGTATTTTTCTCGTGCCATTATCTCAGTTTTGAAAGTTCGGTAAACAGTTCTTTTTCTTTTGCTGATAGGTTTTTAGGAAGTTCTACCTTATATGTTATGTATAGATCTCCAAATTGGCCGTCCTTTTTGTATTTAGGAAGTCCTTTCCCTGTGAGTTTTACTTTAGTATCGTTTTGAGTTTCGGGCTTAACATTCAATTTTACTTTTCCACTTAATGTTTCTATGGTTATTTCACCGCCTAGAAGCGCAGTGTACAACGAAATGTTTTCGGTGGCATAAATGTCGCTTTCAAGTCTTTTAAATCGGGTGTTATTGAATATCTCGAAGGTGATGTATAGGTCACCTTTAGGACCTCCATTCATTCCCTCACCGCCATAACCTCTAATTTTAATTGTTTGTCCGTCTTCAACTCCTGCAGGGATTGTAAGTCTAATTTTTTTATCTCCTACACTTATGGTTTGTTTTTGATCTTGAAGAATATCGGTTAAATTTAATCGCAGTGTAGCATTCAAATCTTGACCTTTAAATTGAGCTGTTCGTCTGCGTCCACCGCCACTAAATCCACCGCCGCCAAACATCGATTCAAAAAAGTCTGAAAACTGACTCTCATCAAACCCTTGTCCGCCACTAGTATAAGTTCTCTGATTGCTATATCCCTGTGAACCTTGTTGTTGTCTAGCTTTTTCATAGGAATCAGCGTGTTGCCAATCTTTTCCATATTGATCGTATTTTTTGCGCTTTTCAGGATCGCTCAACACTTCATTGGCTTCGTTTATTTGCTTAAACTTTTGCTCGGCCGACTTGTCGTTTGGGTTTAAATCAGGATGATGTTTTCGAGCGAGTTTTCGATATGCTTTTTTAATATCGGCTTCACTAGCGCTTTTTGTGAGCCCAAGAATTTTGTAGTAATCTATAAATTCCATTTGTGTTATTAGATTAGGCCTATGAAGTTATAAAAATAAATGCTAGCAATCAACATAGCCCCGAATTCTTTACAAAAGTTTAGCAGTCTGTAAAAGTTTTCGATTAGGAAAAAATATGTTATTGTTTTTAATTAAAATAAGTGTTATGTTATTCAGAAGTATAAAATATATTTGCGCATTAGTGGCTAAAAACTAATTACTAACAATAATATACATTTTATTGTTAATTACTTTCCGAAGTATTGGTTTCACAAGTGCTCACGTATATTTATATTAGCAACCCTACACAAAATTTTTATGGCCGAAACACAATATACCGAAGATAACATACGCTCCCTCGATTGGAAAGAACACATTCGTATGCGTCCCGGGATGTATATTGGTAAGCTTGGTGATGGATCTTCGCCAGATGACGGAATTTACATCCTTCTAAAAGAAGTGCTTGACAACTCTATTGATGAGTTTGTTATGGGCGCGGGAAAAACTATCGAGGTTCGCATAAAAGAAAAAGAAGTGAGAGTTCGCGATTATGGTCGTGGAATACCGCTAGGAAAAGTGATTGATGTAGTTTCAAAAATGAATACCGGAGGTAAGTACGATAGCCGTGCATTCAAGAAATCTGTTGGATTGAATGGGGTGGGTACTAAAGCCGTGAATGCGCTTTCTTCTTTTTTTAAAGTAGAATCTGTTCGAGATAACCAAATGAAAGCTGCAGAGTTTTCACTTGGAGAGCTTACAAATGATTTGGAGATAGAAGAATCATCAAAAAGAAAAGGGACCAAAGTGGTTTTTATTCCGGATGAAACAATCTTCAAAAATTTTAAATTCCGTACAGAGTATGTTGAGAAAATGCTCAAAAACTATGTTTATCTAAACCCTGGATTGACAATAGATTTTAACGGACAAAAATTCTATTCCGAAAATGGATTAAAAGACCTTCTTCAGGAAACTATTAGTGAAGAAGATATGGCGTATCCAATTATTCACTTACGCGGTGATGATATTGAGGTAGCTATAACACATAGTAAAACGCAATACAGCGAAGAATATCACAGTTTTGTAAACGGACAAAACACCACGCAAGGAGGTACGCATTTGGCTGCTTTCCGTGAAGCTATTGTAAAAACCGTTCGTGAGTTTTACAACAAAAATTACGATGCTAGTGACGTGCGAAAGTCAATCGTTTCGGCAATTAGTATCAAGGTTATGGAGCCTGTTTTTGAAAGTCAGACAAAAACTAAACTCGGTTCTACCGATATGGGTGGCGATTTGCCAACTGTGCGAACCTATATCAACGATTTCGTAAAAACTAATCTCGATAATTTTCTACATAAAAACCCTGAATCGGCAGATGCTATTCAGCGAAAAATAGTTCAAGCAGAAAGAGAGCGTAAAGAGCTTAGTGGTATCAGAAAACTCGCTAAGGATAGAGCTAAAAAAGCGAGTCTTCACAATAAAAAACTACGCGATTGCCGTGTGCATTTGGGAGATATAAAGAATGAAAGAAATCTAGAGTCTACGCTGTTCATTACAGAGGGGGATTCTGCAAGTGGTAGTATTACAAAGAGTCGCGATGTAAATACGCAAGCCGTATTCTCACTACGAGGAAAACCATTGAATACTTATGGTATGACCAAGAAGATTGTGTATGAAAACGAAGAGTTTAACTTACTACAAGCAGCGTTGAATATCGAAGATTCAATGGAGGACTTGCGATATAACAATATTGTAATAGCAACGGATGCCGATGTGGATGGGATGCACATTCGTTTATTGCTAATTACATTTTTCCTTCAGTTTTTCCCCGAGTTGATTAAAGAAGGACATTTGTATATATTGCAAACACCACTTTTCCGTGTTAGAAATAAGAAAGAAACTATTTACTGTTATTCAGAAGAAGAAAGAGTAAATGCTATAGAAAAACTTAAGCCAAAGCCTGAAATTACACGATTTAAAGGTTTAGGGGAGATTTCGCCAGACGAATTTGTACATTTCATTGGAAACGATATTCGTTTAGATCCAGTAATGCTAGATAAGTCTATGAGTATTGAAGAATTACTTTCATTTTATATGGGTAAAAACACACCGGATAGACAGGAGTTTATTATCGATAATTTGAAAGTGGAGTTGGATAGGGTAGAGGAATGAAAGAAGTGATCAGTGTTTGGTTGCAGTTGGCGGTAGAATAGCGATTTATCGGGTTCACTATAAAAAGAGAATTATGAAAAATACAATATTATTAATTTTTAGTTTAATAATTCTATCCTCTTGTACTAAGAAAGAAGGTGATTGTTCTGTAATTGATATAATCGAACCTGTAATAAATATTAGCATTTTAGATAGTTTAGGAAATTCATTGATTGGTGAAAATAATATTTATAAACCTTCCGAGATAACTCTAACTAGAGGTTCTCAAACAGTTTTTTTATCATTTGAAGAAAATAATAATATTACATATATAAGACTTTTATATACAGATATGGAGTCTGAAAAGAATTATGAGTTAAAATTGAATGGATTAGAAACCGATATTTTAAACATAAAATACAGATTAGAAAGAGGAGAATGTTTTGATTATTTAGTTATTGAAGGTTTTTATGTAAATGGTGAAGAAATGGTGTTCGATAATGATTCATATTCATATATAATTCGAAAATAAAACCTCTGCGTACTTTGCGCCTTTGCGGTGTGAAATATTTACCGCAGAGGGCGCAGGGAATAAAAAGTAAAAATAAAGAATACAGCAAATAGCAATGAGTGACGAACTCGACAATAACGAAGAAGAAATTACAGGTCCAGATTATTTAGGCGTAAACGACGATACTTCCGGAGATACTATAAAAAAAGTAACTGGAATGTATCGCGATTGGTTTTTAGACTACGCTAGTTACGTAATCCTAGAACGTGCCGTACCTGCAATTGAAGATGGATTTAAGCCTGTACAACGCCGTATTATGCAATCTATGAAAGATTTGGATGACGGGCGTTACAATAAGGTGGCAAATATTGTTGGGCATACTATGCAGTACCACCCACACGGGGACGCGAGTATTGCAGATGCCATGGTGCAAATTGGTCAAAAAGACCTGCTAATAGACACTCAAGGAAACTGGGGTAACATCCTAACGGGCGATAGTGCTGCTGCTTCTCGTTATATTGAAGCTAGACTCTCAAAGTTTGCTTTAGATGTTATTTACAACCCAAAAATTACAAAGTGGCAAGCTTCTTACGATGGGCGTAGAAAAGAGCCAATCAATCTACCTGTAAAGTTTCCGCTACTTCTAAATCAAGGAGGAGAAGGAATTGCAGTTGGTCTTTCAACAAAAATACTTCCACATAACTTCCTTGAATTAATCGATGCTTCTATAAAGCATTTACAAGGGAAGAAGTTTCAAATATATCCAGATTTCCCTACAGGGGGAATAATGGATGTAGCCAATTATAACGATGGTTTACGCGGAGGGAAAATTAGAAGTCGTGCCCGTATAAACCAACTTGATAAAAACACATTAATAATTACCGAAATTCCTTACGGAACAAATACATCATCGCTAATTGACTCTATCTTAAAGGCGAATGAAAAAGGAAAAATTAAAATTAAAAAGATAGAGGATAATACGGCTGCTGCAGTTGAAATTCAAATCCACTTACCTAGTGGGATTTCACCAGATAAAACTATAGACGCGCTATACGCGTTTACAGCCTGTGAAACTTCAATTTCGCCTTTAGGATGTGTAATTGAAGACAACAAACCTCTTTTTGTTGGAGTTTCTGAAATGCTTCGTTTAAGTACCGACCGCACGGTTGAGTTGCTAAAAAGTGAGTTGGAAATTCAGTTATCTGAATTAGAAGAACAATGGCATTTTGCTTCATTAGAGCGTATTTTTATTGAAAATAGAATTTACCGTGATATTGAAGAGGAAGAAACATGGGAAGGGGTTATCAAAGCGATAGACAAAGGATTACAACCTCATATAAAACACTTAAAACGCGCTGTTACCGAAGAAGATATTGTTCGATTAACAGAAATTCGAATTAAAAGAATTTCTAAATTCGACATCGATAAGGCACAGCAAAAAATTGATGCGCTTGAAGCTAGTATTGCTCAAATAAAACATCACCTAGACAACCTAATAGAATATGCAATCGATTACTTTAAGCGATTGAAAAAGGATTATGGAGAGGGTAAAGAGCGTAAAACAGAGATAAGAACTTTTGAAGATATTGAAGCGACTAAGGTTGTAATTCGCAACACCAAGTTATATGTAAATCGCAAGGAAGGTTTTGTGGGTACAAGTTTAAAACGCGATGAATACGTAACCGATTGTAGTGATATAGACGATATTATTGTATTTACCGAAGATGGTACAATGATGGTTACAAAAGTCGATTCCAAGACCTTTGTTGGTAAAAATATTATTCACGTTGCTGTATTTAAAAAGAAAGATAAACGCACCATATACAATATGATTTACCGCGACGGAGCTCGTGGCTCGAGTTATGTTAAGCGTTTTGCTGTTACGTCAATTACCCGCGACAAAGAATATGATATGACCAATGGAGCGAAAGGTTCTAAGGTGTTGTATTTTACCGCAAACCCAAACGGTGAAGCCGAATTGGTGACAATCTATTTACGTCAGACAGGTAGTATAAAGAAATTAAAATTCGACTTTGATTTTGCCGATCAATTGGTAAAAGGAAGAAATTCTAAAGGAAATATTGTTTCCAAATATTCAATTAAAAAAATTGAGCTGAAAGAGAAAGGGCTTTCTACCTTAAAACCGAGAAAAATTTGGTTTGACGATTCTGTACAGCGATTAAATGTCGATGAGCGTGGAGAACTTTTAGGTGAATTTAGAAAAGAAGACCGATTGCTAATTGTGAATCAAAAAGGTGTTGTTAAGACTGTTGTTCCGGACTTAACATTGCGTTTTGATAGCGATATGATTGTGCTAGAAAAGTGGGATCCTAAAAAACCGTTAAGCGCTATATATTGGGAAGGTGAAAAAGAATTATTCTACGTAAAACGATTCCTAATTGACAACCCGGATAAAGAGGAAACCATTATTACAGATCATCCCGATTCTTATTTAGAGAAAATTTTTACCGATTACCGTCCTATGGCTGAAGTGGTTTTTGTAAAGAAAAGAGGACAGGAGCGAGATGAAAATCTTGAGGTTAATTTAGAAGAATTTATTGCCGTTAAAGGAATAACTGCAATGGGGAATCAGTTAACAAAAGAGAAGGTTTTAGAAATTAATACTTTGGAGCCTTTGCCATACGATCCACCAAAACCTGTAGATGCTAAGGAAATGGATGTTGTTGATGAAGAAAAAATGACTTCAGATAGTGGCGGTACAAAATCTAAGGCAGCTTCAGACGACGAGAATTTAAGAACTGACGAAGGCGGACAAGGCTTGCTGTTTTAGTTCTAGAAACATTTTCTAGATGTGTGGAGGCTTGATTGGAGTTTCTTTAATTCTTCTATTCACTATATTATAGGATATTGTGAAAATTAGATTGTTTAAGTTATGTATCTGTCCTCTTGTCTTTCACGCTTTAACTAAGCATTCTTATATGGTGTTGAATTTGATTCTTTTAAATAAAAGTCTAAAATTCTAACTTTCTGTAACTAAACCTTTTGATTTTCAAAAGAAAAACATTATTTTTGCACCCCTCTTAGCGACGAGTCAAGATAAAGAGGAATTGAAACAAAACAAAAAGAACCCTTCTGTGGGATAGTCGCATTAGAATCTTGTAACAGCGCAGAATACAAAACGTTGGTTTTTAAAACATTCTAATTTTAGAAGTTTAGAAATCAATTTTACAAACAAATGGCTGATAAAGCAAACAAAGAAGAAGTGCAAGTAGAAGATACTGCAAAACAAAACGAGGCATCTACAAAGCCTCAAAGGGAAGTTTCTTTAAAAGAGAGTAACCCTGAAAAATTCCTAGAAGAATTTAACTGGCACAACTACGAAGAAGGAATTGATCCTATTGACGATGGTAAACTAGAAGAATTCGAGAAATTAGTAGCTGAAAATTTTGTTGACACACTTGATGATGAAGTTGTTGAAGGTAAGGTAGTTTACATTACAGACCGTGATGCAATTATCGATATCAACGCAAAAAGTGAAGGTGTTGTTTCATTAAACGAATTCCGTTACAATCCAGATTTAAAAGTTGGTGATAAAGTAGAAGTATTGATCGATGTTCGTGAGGACAGTACAGGTCAGCTTATCCTTAGCCACCGTAAAGCAAGAACTATCAAGGCGTGGGATCGCGTAAATGCAGCTCACGACGAGGGTACAATCGTAAATGGATACGTAAAATGCCGCACAAAAGGTGGTATGATCGTAGATGTTTTCGGTATCGAAGCTTTCTTACCAGGTTCTCAAATTGATGTTAAGCCTATCCGTGATTACGATGTTTACGTTGGTAAAACAATGGAATTCAAAGTTGTTAAAATTAACCACGAATTCAAAAACGTTGTTGTTTCTCACAAAGCGCTTATCGAAGCAGATATTGAAGAGCAGAAAAAAGAAATCATCGGGCAGCTTGAAAAAGGACAAGTACTTGAAGGTGTTGTTAAAAACATCACTTCATACGGAGTATTTGTTGACCTTGGAGGTGTTGATGGACTTGTACATATTACAGACCTTTCTTGGTCTCGTATCAACCATCCAAATGAGATCGTTGAACTTGATCAAAAATTGAACGTTGTAATTCTTGATTTCGATGAAGATAAAACACGTATCCAATTAGGTCTTAAGCAACTTAACCCTCACCCATGGGAAGCTCTTGGTGATGAGTTAAAAGTTGGAGATAAAGTAAAAGGTAAAGTAGTTGTTATTGCAGATTACGGTGCTTTTGTTGAAGTAGCTGAAGGTGTTGAAGGTCTTATCCACGTTAGCGAAATGTCTTGGTCTACTCACTTACGTAGCGCACAAGATTTCGTAAATGTTGGTGATGAGGTTGAAGCTGTTGTTCTTACAATGGACAAAGAAGAGCGCAAAATGAGCCTTGGTATTAAGCAAATGACTCCAGATCCATGGACTGATATTACTACTAAATACCCTGTAGGTTCACGCCATAAAGGTATTGTTCGTAACTTCACTAACTTCGGTGTATTCGTTGAGTTAGAAGAAGGTATCGATGGTCTTATCTACATTAGCGACCTTTCTTGGACTAAGAAAATTAAGCACCCAAGCGAATTCACTAACATTGGTGATGAGCTAGATGTTGTTGTTCTTGAGTTAGATGTTGAAGGACGTAAACTAAGTTTAGGTCACAAACAAACTGAAGAAAACCCTTGGGATAAGTATGAAGCTGAATTTGCAGTTGGTACTAAGCACACTGCTACTATTGACGAAATGGTAGATAAAGGAGCTACAATCAACTTCAATGACGATATTACTGCTTTCATTCCAAACCGTCACCTTGAAAAAGAAGATGGTACAATGTTGAAAAAAGGTGATGAGGCTGAATTCCAAATTATTGAGTTCAACAAAGAATTTAAGAAAGTGGTTGCTTCACATATGAGTATTCATAAAGAAGAAGAGGCTAAGATTGTAAAAGACGCTGTGAAAAAACAAGAAGCAGCTGAAGCAGAAGCAAAACCAACTTTAGGTGATGCAAACTCTGCACTTCAAGCCCTTAAAGATAAAATGGACGGTAAAAAATAATCGTTGCATTTATAGCTAATAAAAAGCCTTCTGGAAACAGAAGGCTTTTTTTGTTATAGCCTGTTTCTATCACTTTTAATGCTTTTGTTACTGAAAAGATTTCCCAATATATTAAAATTGACTATTTTCAAATTTTTTAAATTTTAATATGAAAATAAGAGCCCTTACCCCACTTTTGTTACTGTTTATCCTTTCGTGTGCTGCTCCTAAAAAAGCCATAAACGGAAAAGCAGATAGCGCCGATGCAAAAACAGAAAAAGACAAATCTTCAATCAAGCCTTATGACAAGGTTATAACGAAAGATGCAAAAACGGACGATGGTTTGTTTAAAGTGCATACTGTAAAAGAAGATTTTTTTTATGAAATTCCCGATTCTCTTTTTGGAAGAGAATTGTTAATGGTTACCCGAATCGCTAAAACCGCGACTAATATTGGTTTTGGTGGAGGAAAAACAAATACCCAAGTCCTTCGATGGGAAAAGAAACCAAACAAGGTGTTGTTACGCGTTGTTTCGCATCAAATATTTGCGGCCGATTCACTTCCTATATATGAGGCTGTTGTAAACTCAAACTTTGAACCTGTTCTTTTTACATTCGACGTAAAGGCTTTAGGTAAAGACAGTACATCTACTGTAGTTCAGGTGAATAAGCTTTTTGAAAGTGACGTTAGACCGCTAGGGATGCCAAAGCATTATCGCGATAGGTATAAAATTACCACTATGGATAAGGAGCGTTCGTATATCGAAACTATTAAATCTTATCCATTAAACATAGAGTCTCGTCACGTAAAAACATACGCGGCAAAAGAGCCGCCTAGCAATTCAGCTGTAGGTTCAATTTCTGTTGAAATGAATAACAGTATGGTGCTACTGCCTAAAGAGCCAATGAAACGTCGTTATTTTGATGAACGCGTTGGATGGTTTGCTCGTGGACAAACTGATTATGGATTGGAAAACCATGAAAGTAAAACCGTTAAATATCTTGACAGATGGCGTTTAGAAGTAAGAGATGAAGATAGAGCAGCATTTGAAAGAGGAGAACTAGTAGTTCCTAAAAAACAAATTGTTTATTATATCGACAGAGCTACTCCAGTAAAATGGAGAAAATATATCAAACAAGGAATTGAAGATTGGCAAGTGGCTTTTGAAGCTGCAGGCTTTAAAGATGCTATAATAGCAAAAGATCCGCCAACAGTTGAGGAAGATCCAGAATGGTCTCCAGAAGATGTGCGTTATTCGGTGGTGCGCTACTTGGCGTCTCCTATACCAAACGCAAACGGGCCTCACGTAAGTGATCCGCGTAGTGGTGAAATATTGGAAAGTGATATTAATTGGTATCACAACGTTATGACATTATTGAGAAACTGGTTTTTTGTGCAAACTGCTGCAATTAATCCAGACGCCAGAGGTGTAGCTTTTAAAGATGAAATTATGGGTAGACTTATCCGTTTTGTTTCTTCTCACGAAGTTGGTCATACCTTAGGATTGCCACATAATATGGGGAGTAGTGTTGCTTACCCTGTAGATTCTCTACGTTCAATAGATTTTACTAAAAAGTACGGAACAGCTCCTTCAATTATGGATTATGCGCGTTTCAATTATATTGCTCAGCCAGGGGATGGAGATGTAGCACTAATGCCAAATATTGGTGTTTATGATAAGTATGCAATAAATTGGGGATATAGACCATTGCCACACCTAACTGCTGAAGAGGAAAAAGAAACTCTCGATTCTTGGATTTTAGAACACGCTGCTGACCCTATGTATCGATTTGGAAAACAACAGTCGGGAGGTGTGATAGATCCTAGTAGTCAAACTGAAGATTTGGGTGACGATGCTGTAAAAGCGAGTATGTACGGTATTTCAAACCTGAAATTACTCGTGCCAAAACTTATTGAATACACCAGAGAAGATGGTAAAAACTACGATGATCTTTCAGAAATGTACAATCAAGTAGTTGCTCAATTTAATAGGTATATGGGGCACGTAACAGCAAATATTGGTGGTGTTTACGAATACTATAAAACCTACGATCAGGAGGGTGCAGTTTATACGCACGTTGCAAAAGATAAACAAGAAGAAAGTTTGGCATTTTTACAAGAACAACTATTTGCAACTCCAGAATGGTTGTTGGATGAGGATATCTTCAATAAAATCCAATTCGATGGAAGTATTGAGAATATTAGAAAGATGCAAGAAAGAACGCTAAATGATATTCTTGACTTTGGAAGATTGGCTCGAATTATTGAAAACGAATCTATTAATGGAAAAAACAGTTATTCATTATTAGAGATGATGGAAGACTTGCGGAAAGGAATTTTCGAAGAGCTTAAAACTGCTGCGCCTATAGATACCTACAGAAGAAATCTCCAGCGAGTTTACATCAATAGACTTTCGTATTTAATGTCGAATGAGCAAAAAGGTAGAAATAGAACAAAAGTTGATGTTAACTTAAGTGACATTCGTTCGGTAGCAAGAGCAGAGCTTATAGCTTTAGATAATGATATTAGAAGAGCTTTAGGTAGAACTACAGATAGAATGAGTAAGATTCATTTGTTAGATCTTCGTGAAAGGATTGATGTTATCTTGAATCCATACGCTAAATAATTTTGAGTTTTCTTATTAAAACAAAATAGCCTGTCTTATATAAGACAGGTTTTTTTATGCAGTAAATTGAATAGTTTCAAAAGTTTACGATTTATTGGTTTTAAACGAAAATAAATTCTTTAGTTTTAAATAAATAATTCTGTATTTTTGTTTGCTGAATCTAATTCAGACTTTCCTATGAGCCAAAAAGTGTTACTAAACGCAACCGAGATTAATATTGCGCTTAACCGTTTGGCTTGCCAATTGATTGAAAAGCACGACGATTTTTCCAAAACAGTACTTATCGGAATACAGCCACGAGGAATTTTTTTAGCTGAAAGACTTAAAACCTTGTTGGAAACTGAATACAAAATAAAAAATATTCAACTTGGTTATCTAGACATCACCTTCTTTAGAGATGATTTCCGAAGAAGTGGTAAACCGTTAGAAGCGAATAAAACCAAAATTAATTTTATAGTTGAAGATAAAAACGTTGTATTTATAGACGATGTGCTTTTTACTGGAAGAAGTATTCGTTCTGCATTAACTGCAGTGCAATCTTTTGGAAGGCCATTAGAAATAGAATTACTAACACTAATAGATCGCCGTTTTAGCCGCCATTTACCAATTCAACCCGATTATAGGGGAAGACAAGTAGATGCGATTAATGGAGAAAAAGTAAAAGTGTGCTGGAAAGAAAATGAAGGCGAAGATGCTGTATATCTAGTTAAGAGTTAAGAGAGAGAGTAGGGGGAAGCGAGTAGGGAGTTGAACGTGACTAGTGTAGAAAAGACAACTGTCAATAGATAATTGATAACAGATAACCGAAAACCAAACAATGGAACTAAGTGTAAATCACTTACTGGGAATAAAATACATAACCGAAGCTGATATTCAACTCATCTTCGAGACGGCCGATCATTTTAAAGAGGTTATTAACCGACCTATTAAAAAAGTGCCATCGCTTCGAGATATTACCATTGCCAATCTCTTTTTCGAAAATAGTACGCGAACGAAACTTTCGTTTGAGCTTGCTGAAAAACGGCTTTCTGCAGATGTTATAAATTTTGCATCTTCGAGCTCTTCTGTTGCCAAAGGAGAAACGCTTATCGATACTGTAAACAATATTCTTTCTATGAAAGTTGATATGGTGGTAATGCGTCATCCAAATCCAGGAGCAGGAATTTTCTTATCGAAACACGTCAATGCTAGTATTATTAATGCAGGAGATGGAGCGCATGAACATCCTACCCAAGCCTTATTAGATAGCTATTCTATTCGTGAAAAGTTAGGTGATGTTGCAGGAAAAAATGTGGTTATTGTTGGTGATATTCTTCACTCTAGAGTTGCATTGTCGAATATTTTTACACTTCAAAAGCTTGGAGCAAAGGTTAAGGTGTGTGGCCCTAAAACACTTATTCCTAAATATATAGAAAAATTAAATGTAGGGGTGGAAACTAATTTACGTAAAGCGTTGGAGTGGTGCGATGTAGCAAATATGCTTCGCGTTCAAAACGAGCGTATGGATATTAGTTATTTCCCAACAACTCGAGAATATTCACAACAATTCGGACTTAATAAAGCGATGCTTGATTCTTTAAATAAGGAAATTGTAGTAATGCACCCAGGGCCAATTAATCGCGGTGTGGAAATCACAAGTGATGTTGCAGATAGCAAACAATCTATTATATTAGGTCAAGTAGAAAATGGAGTAGCCATCCGTATGGCAGTAATTTATTTATTAGCCTCAAAAATTAAACATAATGAAGATTGAGAATCATTCAAATTTTGTTGTCCTTGAAGATGAAAAGGATGATATAATAGATTTTGCCTCATTTATTGAGAGTCAAGTTCCTGCAAAGTATCAGGGTCAGAATGTGGTTTTGAACTTATTGAAGTATAACTCTTTATCCTTGCCAGAATTATTACAATTCTTAAAAACGTCGAACCTTCATCGCAAAACAAACTATTCCTTTGTTATTGTAAACGCTGCCATTGATATAGATGAAGTCCCTTACGAATTAGTTGTTGTGCCAACACTTCAGGAAGCTGAAGATATTGTTGAAATGGAAGAAATTGAGCGCGATCTCGGTTTTTAGTCTAAACAGAGCAGTATACTCGTAAAGCTTCTGATACGAGAATCAATAATTTTTTAAAAATTAGATTTTGAAATTAACTATCCTAGGATGCCATTCAGCAACTCCAACTGCTTCTACGCACCCAACAGCGCAGATTTTGGAGATTAAGGGGCATTTGTTTTTAATTGACTGTGGGGAGGGAACCCAGATGCAATTAAGAAAATATAGGGTTAATTTTTCGCGTATTCGTCACATATTTATTTCACATCTACACGGCGATCACTTCTTTGGCTTACCAGGTTTAATTTCAACGTTTTTATTATTAGGAAGAGAAGCGGAATTGCATATCTACGGCCCCAAAGGCATAAAACAGGCTATATTATTGCTTCTTAAGTTGGGGAAAGCCTATACAAATTACCCTTTGTATTTTCACGAACTAGAAGAGAATACGCCTCAAGTAATTTATGAAGATGATAAGGTGACGGTGGAAACAATTCCTTTAAAACATAGAGTATATACAAATGGATTCCTTTTTAAAGAAAAACTTGAAGACCGAAAGTTAGATGTGAATGCCGCTCGAAACCTGAATATCGATTTAAGTTATTACAACAAAATAAAACAAGGTTTTGACGTGAAGAATAAAGATGGTAAGTTGATTTCGAACAAAGACATTACCTTCGATCCACCGGCACCAAAATCGTATGCCTTTTGTAGTGATACCGAATATAATCCAGAGATGGTTCCTCAAATTGAAGGAGCAACTGTTCTATATCACGAATCAACCTTTCTGGACGAACACTATCATCTGGCTGAAAAAACCAAACACAGCACCGCTAAGGAGGCTGCTGTAATTGCGCGCAAAGGAGAAGTTGGAACATTAATTCTCGGTCATTATTCTGGCCGCTACGGAAAACTTGAACTTTTCCGCAAGGAGGCCCTAGAAATATTTGATAATGTAGAATTAGCTGAGGACGGAAAATCCTTTCAGTTTTAATTTACTTTTCATACTAGTTCGGCTTTATCATTTCGTTTAAATTCATCATTGAATCTTATCTAAAGGAAAATATTTAATACATATTTAATAATCTGCTATTTCAAAGAATATTTAAAACTCTTAACTTGCGTTAAAACTTGAGAAATGGCCGAAAAGCTTCACGACTACCGAAAATCTTATGAAAAAGGAGAGCTATCCAGAAATTCGGTAGCTGAAAACCCGATGCAACAATTCCGTAAATGGTTTTATGAGGTGCAGGACAGTGGTAGTGTAGATGAAGTTAATGCAATGACGGTAAATACTATTGGGACCGATGGTTTCCCAAAAGGTAGAGTAGTTTTACTAAAGAAATACGACGAATACGGCTTTTATTTTTACACTAATTACGAAAGTGAAAAAGGTAAGGCTATTGCAAATAACAACAAGGTGTCTTTGTCTTTCTTTTGGCCAAACATGGAACGTCAAATTATAATTAAAGGTACTGCTGAGAAAACTTCAAAAGCAGATTCAACAAATTATTTTCATTCTAGACCAAAGGGAAGTCAGCTAGGAGCACTTGTTTCACATCAAAGTGAAGTAGTAGAATCCCGAGAATTTCTAGAGAAGAATTTGGCAGAACTCGAAGAGAAATACCAAAAGGAAGAAGTTCCAAAGCCAGATGATTGGGGAGGAATATTAGTAAAGCCAATCTCTATAGAATTCTGGCAAGGTAGACCAAATAGGCTGCACGACAGAATTCGATATAGGTTAGAGGGTAACGATTGGGTGATTGAGAGGTTAGCTCCATAAATGAGGGAATTGGATTAAGGTGGCGCAGTGATATTCTGATTGCCATCTAAATTTGGAATTAATAAAACACAATGAAAACACTTTACATAGTAAGACACGCAAAATCATCTTGGAAACACGATGTACATGACCATAAGCGTCCTTTAAAAGGGCGTGGTAAACGCGATGGAATATTAGTTTCAGAAAAAGTTGCCAAAGAAGTCAAGCCACCTCAAAAAATTGTTAGCAGTGATGCTACTCGTACGCTCTCAACGGCTCAATTTTTTAAAAACGCTTTCAATATTGATGATGCAAATTTTGAGACCAATCATAGTCTTTACGATTTTAGCGGACAGAGTGTAATGCGAATTATTAAGTCGTTTGATGATAATTTAGACACAATGATGTTAGTGGGGCATAATCACGCCTTAACATCTATAGTAAATATGTTAGGTGATAAATTTATAGAAAATGTTCCAACTTGTGGTTTTGTAATGTTGCAGTTTGATGAAGAAAAATGGAGAGACATTGCCAGGGGTAAAACAATTAAAACGATATTTCCACGAGATCTTAAGTAATGACAGGAAAAACAGATACTAATAAAAATAATCGTAATCGATATTACAATAGGGAGTTAAGCTGGCTTCAGTTTAACGCTCGTGTGTTGCAAGAGGCAAATGATGAAAAGTTACCATTAATTGAAAGACTTCGGTTTTTAGGTATATTTTCAAATAATTTAGATGAGTTCTTTAAAGTTCGGTATGCAACTATAAAACGTATTGTAGAAGCTGGTAAGACAGGGAAGAGCTTTCTTGGAGGGTATTCAGCCAAGGAGCTTTTGGAGGTAATTACTCAAACGGTAATCGATCAGCAGGCTCAAAGTCTCGAGATTCTCAGTAAAATTCAAACGAAACTTAGAAAAGAGAATATATTTATTATTAACGAGACCGAAATATCACCTTCGCAAAGTAAGTTTATATCAGAATACTTTGTGAGATACGTGAGCCCGGCAATGATGACTATTATGATTGGTGAAGTTGATGAATTCCCCAATCTTCGTGATGATGCTGCATACTTAGCTGTAACAATGGTGATGAGCAAGGAAGATGATACTTTTGAGGCTAAACACAACTATGCTTTAATTGAAATTCCGAGAACAATTAATCGTTTTGTTGAGCTTCCAAAGGAAGGTGATAATCAATATGTTATTATTCTAGACGATTTAATTCGTCATTGTTTAAACAACATATTCAATATTTTTAAATATGAGACAATTTCGGCTCATATGATTAAAATTACTCGTGATGCTGAGTTGGATATAGATAGCGATTTAAGTCGCAGTTTTATTGAAAAAATTTCAAAAAGTGTAAAAAATAGAAGTGCTGGAGATCCAGTTCGCTTTGTGTACGATAAAAGTATTGATAAAAAGTCCTTACAGTTTCTACTAGATAAGATGGGAATTGATAAAACCGACAGTATTATTCCTGGAGGGCGTTATCACAACAGACGGGACTATATGAATTTCCCTAGATTGGGCAGGCCTGATCTACAATACGAGAAAACAGAACCACTTCCTATTCCAGGACTGAGCTTACAAGGTAGTTTGTTCGATAAAATTGCAGAAAAAGATTATTTGCTTCACGCACCGTATCAAACATTTATGTATGTAATTAAGTTTTTACGTGAAGCTGCGTTGGATCCAAAAGTGAAATCTATTAAAATCACAATTTACCGCTTAGCAGAAGTTTCGCATATTGCTAGTTCGCTTATAAATGCTAAGAAAAATGGGAAAGACGTAACTGTACAAATTGAGCTGCAAGCGAGATTTGATGAAGAGGCAAATATTAAATATGCCGAATTACTTCAAAGTGAAGACATAAAGTTGATTTTTGGGGTAAAAGGTCTAAAGGTGCATTGCAAAACTTGTTTGGTTGAAAGACTAGAAAACAACAAAACAGTTCGTTATGGTATCTTGAGCACTGGAAACTTCAATGAATCTACCGCAAAACTTTATACCGATTATACTTTGTTTACTGCAAATCAAAAGATATGCAAAGAGATAAATAAGGTTTTCGACTTTTTTGAAGTCAATTATCAGGTAAAAAAATATAGACATCTTATCGTGTCGCCGCATTACACTCGAAAGGCTTTATATAATTTAATCGACACTGAAATTAAAAACAAAAAAGCAGGCTTACCTAGCGGAATTAAATTGAAGCTCAACAGCTTGTCAGACTATGCCATGATAGACAAGCTTTACGAGGCGAGTAGAGCAGGAGTGAAAATTAAAATGATTGTTCGTGGTATCTGCTGCTTAATTCCAGGTGTGAAAGGAATGAGTGAAAATATTGAAGCAATAAGTATTGTTGGTAAATATTTAGAACACCCGCGATTGTTTATTTTTGAAAATGCCGGAGATACTAAGGTGTATATTTCTTCTGCTGATTTAATGGGAAGAAACTTAGATAACAGGGTAGAAGTGAGTTGTCCGATATATGACCCTGATATTAAAAACGAAATTTTAGAAAATTTTGAAATTGGGTGGAGTGATAATGTTAAAGCCAGAGTGTTTAGCGTTAAAAATGACAATGCTTATAGAAGAAACGACAATCCTCCAATTCGTTCTCAGTTCAAAATGTACAATTATTATTTAAACAAACTTGAAGTAAATTAATTTGTTAAACATAGAAAAATACGGAGCAGTAGATATTGGTAGTAATGCTATACGTTTGCTGGTAGTTACTGTAATCGAGCAGCAAGGAAAAGATACTATATTTAAAAAAACATCTTTAGTTCGCGTTCCTATCCGTTTAGGTGCGGAAGTTTTTGTAAATGGAAAAATTTCTGATAAGAAGGCAGAAAGAATGCTAGATGCCATGAAGGCATTTAGTTTGTTGATGAAAACGCACGGAATAAAACGTTATAGAGCTTGTGCTACTTCAGCGATGCGTGAAGCATCAAACGGCCCAGCAATAGTTGAAACGATTAAAGAGAAGAGCGGAATTGTAATCGACATTATTGATGGTAATGATGAGGCTGCAATTATCGCATCTACCGATTTAAAAACACTAATTGAAGACGATAAAGTTTTCCTTTACGTAGATGTTGGAGGAGGGAGTACAGAGTTAACTATTTTTGCCAATGGAAAAACAGTTACTTCGCAAAGTTTTAAAATTGGAACAGTTCGTTTGTTAAAAAACCTGGTAGTTCAGGATGTTTGGAAACAAATGGAGGCTTGGATTAAACGTGAAACCAAATATTATAAGAAGATTTTAATGATTGGTAGTGGTGGAAACATAAATACTATCTTTAAAAAGAGTGGCAAAAAACTTGGAAAGCCACTAAGTTATAATTACCTATCTTCATATTATAAAACATTAAAATCACTTACCTACGAGGAGCGTATAACAGAATTAGATATGAACCCAGATCGTGCAGACGTAGTAATTCCTGCTACAAAAATCTATTTATCTGCCATGAAATGGAGTAAAGCTAAGAGTATGTATGTACCTAAAATTGGACTTAGTGACGGTATTGTGAAAAGTCTTTACAACGAAAAAATTGCTGCAGAAAACAAATAAACAATATAAATCTCGTTAAGAAACCTTTACGGTGGAAACAATAGTTACGCTATTTTATTATTATTTTCCTAATAAATTTAGCGTTTTCAGTTCTTAAAGTAAAGGTGTAAATAGAACTATCTAAGTTGCTAAGGTTTAGCTTAAAACTATTTTTATTCTCTAGTTTTAAGTTGAGTAATTTTTTTCCATAAATATCAAAAATTGAAACTTCGATGTTCTGATAGTTATTATCGAGGTTTACAAATAGTTTATCGGTGGCTGGATTCGGATAAATCGATATTTGTTCCTTTTGAAACTTATCGATGTTTAATAATGGAACCTCTATGGTTTTTGTTTTCGTAGCCGATTTACCACAATAAGCAATGGTTTGTGAAATATTGTAAACTCCACCTTCATTGTATGTGTGAACCGGATTAGTTTCTGTGGAATTGTATCCATCGCCAAAATCCCAATAGATTGAATGGAAATTACTGCTAGTATTAGAAAATGATACTTCACTTCCGATTATTTCTTCCGTAAAATCTGCTACGGGCTTTTCTGTAAAATCCCAATTAGCGATTTCATCATAAACAATTGTCTTAGCTGCCGCTTTAATGATATTCGCTTGGTTTTCATCTAAACTAGAATTCCAAGAAATAAAAGTTGGGTCTTTTTTATAAATCATCGCATAAAAAGCACACGCAACAGCATACGAGCCTGCTAAGGACGGATGTGAGCCATCACTGGAGTACAGTGGAAAATTGGGGTGGTTTTCTCTAATATATCGCCATACAGCGCCTGCAGGAGCTAACTCAGATTGGTTGGTTTCAGCTAAGTATGAATAGGTAGCCTTAATTACGTCGTCCATCTCTTCATAAGTACAAACCCAAGGTCTTATAGCGCAATTTTGAGCATCTCCGTCTTTACGCCCCCAGGTCATATAAAACAGCGGCTGAGAACACTCGTTGTTTGTTCTTATGGCATTGCTTAATGCTTCTACATAAGGAAAAACTTCAATTTCCATTTGCGACTGACTTAAAGAAGTTTCTTGACTTTGTCCTTGAAGGGTAACGTAATCCCAGTTATCTGAGCTTATTTTGGAAAGAGTGGTACTATTAGTCGCGTGATCCATAAAACGAAATCCACCTGGAGTATAGGAGTCGTAAATTAGAATATCCCCAGTGCTATTGGCCATTTCGCTTACCATAAGCGGCAGATTATTAGCGGCTGTGTAGCTATTCCCAATAAATAGTACTTTCTTGGTGCTCTGACTACTCACGGCCATAGTTGCAAAAACAAAAGCTGTAAATAGAAGGACTTTTTTCATCTCGTATCTATAAATGACTATTGGCTTAGGTTATCGTTTTTTAAAACTACAAAATGTAAAGTTCTGAAATGTGTCGAAGGGAGTTTTATGGTCTTCGTTTAAACATCTAATTTTTTCAAAATTTTCAGCAAATTCCATACTTAATTTCTCCTCACTGTATTGAGTAATCTCAAGTCCGCTACATTTTAAAGGTCCATTTTCTGAAAAAGTTGCAATAATTAAATAGCCATTTACCGAGTTTTTAATTGTTTGTTTATACTTTTCAATATGTTCAGCATTGGTTAAAAAGTGAAAAGCTGCTCTGTCGTGCCAAAGGTCATACGTAGTTTCCGGTTCAAACTCTGTTATATCATTTACAATCCAAGTTACTTTCTCTGCCTTATCACCAAGTCTTTTTTTCGCTTTGTTGAGTGCTTTTTCTGAAATGTCTAAAACGGTAATATTCTCAAAACCAACATTAAGTAGGTGATCTACAAGGTTGCTATCACCGCCACCAACGTCTATAATTTTTGCGGTTTTCTTTAAATCAACCGATTTAATAAAATCTAATGAGGTTTTAGGAACCTCTTGTGTCCAACTTACTTGCTCTGGGGTTTTAGTTTCGTAAACTGTTTCCCAATGATTTTTTTTATTCATTTTTTTTAGTGTTATATTTTTTTGTCTTAATTGCTCTTTTTTCGTTTTCCTCCATTTGAGCTCCGATAAAAGGAATACGAGGCGCTAGAAAATAACCAGTTAAACTCGCAAACAATATTGGAATAAAATATGTGAATCCTGTTAAGGTGGCTAGTAAAATAGTTGTACTCATTGGGGTGCGTGTTACACAAGCGTTAATAGCTGCCATACAACTTACAATGGTTAACGATAGACTTATTGATGGGAAAATATTGTGAAGTAACAATCCTAGGGCTGTGCCACAGAAAAACAGCGGAATAATAAAACCTCCACGCCAACCTGAAGTTACCGTAATGGAGATAGCTATAATTTTAAAAATTAGAACTGCTCCAAGAAATTGTAACGTGCCATTTTCTTCAAGTAACTCATTAATTTCAAAATGACTAAAATATCTAGTGAGCGGAATATAATATGCAATTACTCCTAAAAGAATACCGCCGATTAAGGTTTTAACATAAATAGGCGTTTTTAATTTTTTGAAAAGAGTTTTAAAAAACTTAGTACAAAAAATAAACAACCAGCCCACTACAGTTGCCATAATTGCAAAAAGAACAGCCCAGCCAAAATCGAAGAATGTTTCCATTTCATAAGCAGGGAGGTTCCACATTGGTCCCCAACCTAACTGAACGATAATAGCAAAAACGATATAACTAAAACCACTGGCAACAAGGGCAGGTATAATTGCTTGGTAATATTCTACGGCGTGTTTGTGGTGTAGTATTTCTAAGGAAAAGAGACTACCGCCAAGCGGAGCGCCAAATAATGCGGTAAAGCCAGAAGCCATTCCCGCAATGCTTAAAGAGCGCAGCTCTTCACCTTTTAATCTAAAAATCTTTCCCATCCAGGATCCTGTGGAGCCGGTTACTTGCACTAATGGTGCTTCTGGACCTAAACTACCTCCTGAGGCTACACACAACAAAGAAGATAGTATCATTGAAGGATTGTTCTTAGGGTCTAACTTTCCTTTTTTAAAACGAATGTTATTAACCATAAGTTCCATTTCACCAGGGTCGCCAATAAAGTAGATAATTAACCCTGCAAGAAGCCCGCAAATAGCCATAACAGGAATTACTAACCATCCTTGGTATACTGCTAAAAAATCGGTTAGATACATTAAAACCACCCAATACACTCCAGAAATAACGCCTCCAATAAGCCCTAACAAAGCCCAAAGAATAAACATTCTGCTAAATACAAAGGGATTAAATCGAATAGGTTGGTCTAAAACATCGCTGTATTTAATTAATTTCCTTCTTCTTTCAATTTTCATTTGGAAGGGGGGCTAAATTATTTATCCGTGAATGGATTGATGCTTTCCCAAGTTTTTCATTACTTCAGCTTCATAGCTTAAAAGATCATTCCATTTTTGATCAACCTCTTTTCTGTTACCGTATTGACGTGCGAAACCAAGGAACATTGTATAGTGATTTGCTTCACTAACCATTAATTTTCTATAAAATTCGGCTAGTTCTTTGTCTTCAAGTTCTTCACTTAATAATCTAAAGCGTTCGCAGCTTCTAGCTTCAATAAGTGCAGCATAAAGTAGCCTATGAACAAGTTGTGTGGTGCGGCTCCCTCCTTTTGGAAAAAACTTTAATATCTGAACAACATAGTCATCTTTTCTATCGCGACCTAATACCCAACCTCTTTCCAAAATTTTATCGTGAACCATTTTAAAATGGCTGATTTCTTCCTTTACCAAAGCAATCATCTCTTGTGTAAGTTCGGTGTATTCAGGGAAACTCACTATTAAAGAAACAGCCGTAGATGCCGCCTTTTGTTCGCACCAAGCGTGATCTGAAAGAATATCTTCTATGTTCTTTTCAACAATATTTACCCAACGAGGGTCTGTGGGAAGTTTTAAGCCTAACATATTTTTTTAATCGTTATAATTTTACGGTATTAAAATTTTATTTGTCCACGCTTAAAGAGTGGTGTCATTTAAAATCTATCACTATTGTACTTTATAGCTACCAAATTGTTGTTCGAATTTACTCTAGTTATATATCTAAATCAAATTCCTGTCTAAGTCGTTCTAAAGCAGGATTTATTTCCTTCATTTTCTCGAATTTCTCTCGCGTTGAGTAAACATAACGCTTTTCAGTGGTTTCGTTTACTGTGATATCTAAATCAATCTCGTAATTTTGAAGTTTTTCACGCAGATACCCAAGTAAATCGTATTTGGCGCGTTCAACTTCAGTTTTTATGGTATGATTTGGAAATTCAAGATGAATTATCGCTCCCTCCAATCTTGGGGTACCCATTGTTAAGTGAGAAAGCAGGTTAAATTTCCCGTCTTTTTCCACCTTTTTGGTATATTTATCCCAATACGTAAGCATCTCTTCTTCGGTAAAATTATTCACCGGAAGATCTTCCTCTTTAGGTTGATTAGCTTCTAATTCTTGTTTTAACTCTTGTTTTTTCTGAATGCTTTTTAACGATAATGCAGAAACTTTTCTTGCATTTCGTTTAGTTGCTATATCGGGCTGTGCTACTTCTTGAATAGTGGCAGCCTCTTTTTTAGTTGAAGTTTCAGCCTTTACAGAAGTAATGTTTGTAGTAGGCTCTTGAACTTTAGGTTGGTTTTCTTCAGTTCGAGAAGGTGCAACTTCCTGCTGATTTGTATTGTCCGCATCAATTTTCTTAAATGGCTTAGGGGTAATACTTCCAGCAGAAGTTATTCTCTTTGAAGTAAATTCGTCCGATTTAAAATAGGAGGGAGCTATTACGAAGCGTTGCCCGTTACTAGAGTTTTTTTTTTCACCCTGAAAAGTCAAGGAAGCAAGTTGCATTAGGCAGAGTTCAACAAGGAGTCGCTGATTCTGGCTGTTTTTATACTTTAAATCGCAGGTGTTAGCGATTTCTATAGCATCCATTAAAAATTGAGCGCTTGTTTTTATAGACTGCTCTAGATACATTTTCTTTACTTGCTCTCCAACTTCAAGGAGTTGTATTGTTTCTTGGTTTTTACAAACCATCAAGTCTCTAAAGTGAGATGCAAGCCCCATTACAAAATGGTGACCGTCAAATCCTTTTGCGAGAATATCGTTATAAGTAACTAAAACTTGCGGTATATTGTTTTGCAGTAACAAATCGGTGATTTGAAAATACCACGTATAATCAAGAACATTTAAGTTTTCGGTAACAGCTTCACGCGTTAATTTTTTTCCTGCAAAACTCACCACCCTATCAAAAATTGACAGTGCGTCACGTAATGCGCCATCTGCTTTTTGCGCAATAATGTGAAGCGCATCATCTTCTGCGTCTATTCCTTCTGCCTTGGCTACATCGGCTAAGTGACCTTTAATATCGTTAACGCCAATTCTTCTGAAATCGAAAATCTGACAACGAGAGAGAATGGTAGGAATTATCTTGTGTTTTTCGGTAGTAGCAAGTATAAATATAGCGTGTTTTGGCGGTTCTTCAAGGGTTTTTAGGAACGCGTTGAATGCTGCTGAAGACAGCATATGAACCTCATCTATAATATAAACCTTGTATTTTCCAACTTGAGGTGGAATTCGAACCTGGTCTATAAGATTACGAATATCATCAACCGAGTTATTTGATGCCGCATCCAATTCAAAAATATTGAAAGCGAAATCTTCATCTTCCTTTTCAGTGCCGTCTTGGTTAATCTTCTTGGCAAGGATACGAGCACAAGTAGTTTTTCCAACACCTCTTGGTCCCGTAAAAAGTAATGCTTGCGCTAGGTGGTTGTTTTCTATGGCGTTATCCAAAGTATTGGTAATGGCCTGTTGCCCAACTACATCTTTAAAAGTGGCAGGGCGGTATTTTCGGGCTGATACAATGAAGTGTTCCATAGTTAAAATAGTCGTTTTTAAAATTCAGTATTACATTTCTGAACTATAAATTATGACTTGGTAGCAAATATAAAGATGTGTATCGGGTTTTAAAAAAATAGATGCTCGTATTTTCTCATATTTATTAACATTGGAGTACTTTTGCACAGCAGGCCGCCTTATCGTCGTCCCGATTTTAATTGGGAGGGAGGAAAGTCCGGACACCACAGGGAAGCATAGCGGCTAACAGCCGTCACTATTCTTGCGTAGGTAAGAATTTTAGGACAAGTGCAACAGAAAGTATGTACAGGTAATGCTGTAGTGAAACCAGGTAAACTCTATGCGGTGAAATGTCACGTAAACTTGCGTTCCGTTTTCGGATAAGGGTACCCGCCCGATGCAGGAGGGTAGACAGATTGAGCGTCTCGGTAACGACACGTCTAGATAAATGATAAGGTGCTATTTTGATGAAATTGAAGTAGTAACAGAACCCGGCTTATAGGCCTGCTTTTTTATTTATACTTAGATTTAGGTTTTTAGCTTAAATCTTTTTTCAACAGTTTTTTCAATTCATCGGTGTTTTCGTAAAGTACGAAGTCACCGTCTTTTAGATAAGAAATTTTTCCGTTTTCCTCCGAAACAACCAAACAAACAGCATCCGTTTTTTCGGTAATGCCAACCGCTGCACGATGCCGCAAACCAAATCGTAGAGGAATACTTCTATCGTTGGAAACAGGTAAAATTATTCGGGTTGCCGTAATTCTATTCTCTTCTATTATCATGGCACCATCGTGTAAAGGGCTGTTCTTGTAGAAGATGCTTTCTATAATGGGTTGATTCACCTCTACATTCATTTTATCTCCTGTGTCTTTTACAAAATCTAAACTGTTGTTACGCTGTATTACAATTAAAGCTCCCGTATTGGTGGTTGCCATTTTTTTACAAGCATTTACAATAGCATCGATATCTATAAAGGGGCCAGAATCGGCAGAAGAAAAATTAAAACGTTGGAAGAACTTCCGACGGGCTTTAAAATTTGTAGAGCCAAGCATTAAAAGAAACTTCCTAATTTCAGGTTGGAAAACAACTACCAAGGCGAACATCCCAACACCTAAGAATCCTCCTAATATTTGGCTGAGTAACTCCATTTCTAAAAGTTGAGTTACAACATAAATGGTATAAATTATAATTATACCCACCAAGATATTGATGGCAACAGTACCTTTTACTAGGTTATAGATATAGTATAATAGCACTGCAACTAGTACTATATCTACGATGTCTAAAATTCGAATATCCAGAAAATCCAAAGGGCTGTATTTTTTGTAAAAGTACTTTAAAAATTGATTTTATGTTTCAGTCTTAAGTACATTTTGAAAGTTAGAAAATTTATAATACTTCGTTACAGAAAATCTAGATAATTTTGTCTAATTATCAGTAATGTTTAACTCCATTAACTGCACTCCAAAGCTTTACGCATTCTACAGCTTCATTTACATCGTGAACTCGTAAAATAGATGCTCCTTTCATAAGTGAAACGGTATTTACAAAAGTAGTCCCGTTTAAAGCATGTTCTGGAGTGGTGTCTAGCGTTTTGTAAATGAAGGATTTTCTAGAAACTCCAGATAATAGTGGAATCTCGAGGTTTTGAAATAGCTCAAGGTTGTTTAAGACTTCAAAATTCTGCTCTCGTGTTTTTGCAAAACCAAATCCAGGGTCGGAAATTACATCGTTTATACCTTCTGCACGGGCTAAGGCAATTTTTGACGCAAGGTCTTTTATAACTTCAATAGTTACATTTTCATAATCGGTAAGTGTACTCATTGTTTCAGGAGTACCCCGCATATGCATTAAAATATAAGGCACTTTTAATTTTCCTACAGTAGTGTACATTTCTGAATCTAAAGTTCCACCAGAAACGTCGTTTACTATTGCGGCTCCTGCTTCAACGGCTTTTTTTGCTACTGCACTTCGGAAAGTATCCACTGAAATTATTGCTTCAGGAAACTTCTTAAGAATAAGGGCTATTGCTTCGGTAACTCTTTTAACTTCTTCTGTTTCTGAAACTTCATTTGCACCAGGTCGGGTGCTGTAACCACCTATGTCTAAAAATGTTGCGCCATCCAAAAGCATATTTTCGGCCTGACTTAAGATATTGTTTTTAGTAGTCGTTTTTCCACCGTCATAAAACGAATCGGTAGTAACGTTTATAATTCCCATTACTTTTGGGATGCTAAGGTCTATGAGCTTGCCGCGGCAATTAAGGGTCTGCAATTTTCTAAATTGATTTATTTACCCGAAATTTACGCAAAATCTTACAATTTACGAATGGCAAAGACATCAAAACAATACAGCGAACAAGTAGAAAAATGTAGGGAGCTGTTTATCAATAAAATGCACGACTACGGAAGTGCGTGGCGAATTCTTCGACTTCCTTCACTAACCGATCAAATTTTTATTAAAGCACAACGTATTCGCGGATTACAAGAAAATAAAGAACAAAAAATTGCCGAAGGTCAAACGAGTGAGTTTATCGGAATTGTAAATTACTCAATTATGGCGCTTATTCAATTGGAAAAAGGTGTTGTGGAGCAGCCCGATCTTTTGGTTGATGAGGCGGTAGAATTATACGACAAACACATAGCCCAAACCAAACAACTCATGATGGATAAAAATCACGATTACGGAGAAGCTTGGCGGGATATGAGGGTGAGTTCGTTAACAGATTTGATTCTTCAAAAACTACTTCGCGTAAAACAAATTGAAAATAATAGCGGGAAAACATTGGTGTCTGAAGGGATTGACGCCAATTATCAGGATATGATAAATTATGCAATTTTTGCGCTTATTCATTTAAATGAAAATTAGCAAAAATTACATAATTTAAATTCCAAAAACTAAAAATTTAAATTCCAAAAAGTGAGTGCATAATATGATTTAGAAGAAAGAGCTTTTCAATTTGCAAATGAATGTCGTATACTCGTTCAATCTATAAAGTATACAACCGCAAATGTTGAAGATGGTAAACAATTGATTAAATCGTCGGGTTCTGTTGGAGCTAATTATATTGAAGCAAATGAAAAACTAGGTGATAGAGATTTTGTATTTAGATTAAAGATAGCTATAAAGGAAACTAAAGAATCTAGATATTGGTTATTATTATTATTATTAAAGGAAGCGAATTCAGGTATTATGGAAATTAAATAGTTAATTAATGAATCTGAAGAAATAACAAAAATATTATCTAGAATAATTAAAAAGTTTGAGTAGAGATAAATTTAATCTTAAGCAAAAATTTTAATATAATTTAGTTTTGGAATTTGGTGCTTGAAATTTTAAATTTTTGTGGTTTAAGATATAATACCAGTAATTAAGAAAGTAAAATTTATATATATCTAAAGTTAATTTAAGTAAAATAAAGTAAATGAAAATATTAGTTGGAATATCTAGAATATTGGTTGGGGCCTTGTTTATTATAAGCGGCTTGGTGAAACTCAACGACCCTATAGGGTTTGCTTTTAAACTACAAGATTACTTTGCCCCAGACGTTTTAGACCTTGGGTTTTTGGTGCCTTATTCATTACTTATTGCAATTTTCGTTGTAATTTTTGAGGTGCTAGTAGGTGTTGCACTTCTCTTAGGGTATTTAAAAAAGTTTACGCTCTGGTCATTAATGCTAATGATAGTGTTTTTCACTTTTCTTACCTTTTATTCGGCTTATTTCAATAAAGTGACAGATTGTGGATGTTTTGGAGATGCAATTCCTTTAACTCCTTGGGAATCGTTTTACAAAGACATTATTCTTTTAGTCCTAATTATAATTCTTTTTATAGGGCGTAAATACATCAAACCATTTTTTGCAGAAGGCACCCGTAGCATTATCATTTTCGCAACATTTGTAGGGTGTATGGCCATTACGTATCACGTATTACAACACCTTCCCATAATAGACTTTAGACCTTATAAAATTGGTGCAAATATTAAGGATGGTATGACTGTTCCTGAAGGTGCTCCAGGTCCGATTTACGAATACAAATGGACATTTAATATTAATGGTGAAGAAAAAACTATCGTAACAAATGGAGAATATCCACAGGTTGATGGAGAATTAGTGAATACCGAAACTAAAATGATTCAAGAAGGTTATGTACCGCCAATTCACGATTTTACCATGGAAAGAAATGGCGAAGACTATACTGATCAGTTTTTAAATGAAGAAAATCTTATTGTGATTGTAGCTTATAGCTTGACCAACACTGAAAAGGACGGTTATATATCTGTAAAAGAAATTACAAATAGAGCTATTAAAAACGGTTATAATGTAATTGGACTATCTGCTTCTTCACAAGAAATGACTGAAAGCTTAACGGAAACCTATAAACTTAACTTTAAGTTTTACTTCTGTGATGAAACTACTTTAAAGACTATTGTAAGAAGTAATCCGGGAATCTTGGAGTTGGATAAGGGAACGATAAAGCAAAAACTTCATTGGAATGATGCTCATAAGCTAGCGTTACCTGAAGTAGAAACTTCAAAACCTAAATTGGATTTATCACTAAAACAACGTCTTGATAGCATAGGAAACTTAGATCAAAAATACAGACGCCTAATGCAAACTAGATCCTTTGAAGAAAGAAAGCAACTTGGTGAAAGTATGGGATTGAGTGAAGCCGAATACAGCGGCGATCTTTCAGAAATGCAAAAGGTTTTGGATAGTATTAATATGATTTTTGTAGAGAAATACTTTATTGAAAATGGCTATCCAGGTAAATCAGTAGTGGGAGAGGAGTCAAGTTTAGTTGCTTGGAATGTACTTCAGCATAATCCTGATAAAATCCCAAATTATTTACCGCTTGTAAAAAAAGCAGCCGATGCAGGTGAAATTCCAAAGACCGCCGCGGCTATGATGGAAGACAGGTATTTAATGCTTGAAGGAAAACCACAAGTTTACGGTACGCAGGGAATGAGCTATGACGATGCAAGAGGTTCTTTTATTTGGCCTATCGATAAGCCTGAAACTGTTAATAAACGAAGAAAAGAAGCTGGTTTTACCGAAACGATAAAAGAGTATGCAAAAATTCTTTTTGGAGACGACTTTATCTATGAGGTTAAAACGATGGACCAAATAAATCAAGGTTAGTGGTAAAGTATATTCTTCAAAAATTGGGTTACGCTGTATTGACACTATTTGGGGTTGTTACTGTTATATTCCTCCTTTTTACAATACTTCCTGGAGATCCAGCAAGAATGATGTTGGGTCAAAATGAAACCGCCGAACAAGTTGCAATCGTTAAAAAGAAATACGGTTACGATCAACCTGTTTCTGTTCAATATGTACGGTATTTAAACGATTTATCACCCATTTCCTTTCACAGTAATAATCCTGAAGATTATACTTATTTAAAAGAAGGAAAGTACAATGCTACTCATTTGTTCAATCTAGGAAATACAAATGTTGTAATTAAAACGCCTTATTTGCGCGAATCATTTCAAAAAAACGGAAAAGAAGTGAGTCAGGTAATAGCCGAAACCTTACCAAATACCTTTATTCTTGCAGTTTCAGCCATTGTAATTGCAATTTTTATCGGAGTGCTTTTGGGCATCATTTCAGTGTTGTTCAAAGATGGATTTGTCGATAAGATGATTCAATTGGTAAGCACCTTAGGAATGAGTGTTCCTTCGTTTTTTAGTGCGATTATATTCGCTTGGGTTTTCGGATTTGTACTACACAAATACACAAACTTAAATATGACAGGAAGCCTATATGAAGTTGATGATTTTGGGAATGGTAAATACATTCAGTGGAAAAATTTGATTTTACCTGCCGTAGTTTTAGGTATTCGCCCACTTGCAGTTGTTAGTCAGTTAATGCGAAACTCCTTGTTGGAAGTTTTAAATCAAGATTACATACGTACTGCAAAAGCCAAAGGACTTTCGTTTTATCAAATCATTAAACGCCACGCTTTAAAAAATTCGCTAAACCCGGTAGTTACGGCTATTTCTGGTTGGTTTGCTTCTATGCTTGCAGGAGCTGTTTTTGTAGAATACATCTTTGGTTGGAACGGGTTAGGAAAAGAAATTGTAAACGCTTTAAATACTTTAGATTTACCTGTAATAATGGGCGCAGTATTAGTAATTGCAACATTGTTTATATTAATCAATATTTTTGTAGATATAATTTACGGTTGGCTAGACCCAAAGATTAGTAGACAGTAGTTAATTATGAATTATGAATTATGAATGCAGAATGATGAATTTAGGAATTTGAATTAAACTTTAAAAATAGTTTTACCATAAGAAAACACGAAACACCAAACATATACGATTATGAGAAAGAAAATAGTAGCTGGGAATTGGAAAATGAATAATGACTTAGCACAGACTGAAACATTTTTAGTAGATTTTAAAAAACAAGTTTTTCCAGAAGATGTAGTGGTAATGATAGCCCCTCCTTTTACCAATTTAAGTCACGCATTTACTTCTATGCGCGAACATCCTGTATCGATTGCTGCTCAAAATATGCATCAGAATGATGAAGGTGCTTTTACAGGGGAGGTGTCGGCAAAAATGCTTAAAAGCGTTGGAGTAAATACTGTTATATTAGGTCATAGTGAACGTCGTGCTTATTTTAATGAAGATAGCCAGTTGCTAGCAGAAAAAGTAAATACAGCTTTAAAAAATGAATTGACTATAATTTTCTGTATTGGGGAGGAGCTTGAAGATAGAAAAAGCGAAAATCATTTTAACTTAATAAAAACCCAACTTACGGAAGGTCTCTTCCATGTTTCTAGTGAAGCTTGGGAGCATATTATTATAGCTTATGAACCAGTTTGGGCTATTGGTACTGGAGAAACTGCTAGTCCCGAGCAGGCACAAGAAATGCATTTGTTTATTCGAAAAACGATAGAAGAAAAGTACTCAAAAGCTATCGCCGATAAAGTTTCAATTTTATATGGAGGTAGTGTAAAACCTAACAATGCTGTTGAAATTTTCTCTCAAACTGATGTTGATGGCGGACTAATTGGAGGTGCAGCCTTAAAAGTAGATAGCTTTATGGATATAGTTAATGCATTTGAGGGATAACCACCTTCAAATTTAGAATAAAATTTAAGCCTCAAGTTATAAAACAAATGTTTTAGTATTTGAGGCTTTTATTTTGTTGCTTAGCTTAACCTTTTTCTTATTTTTGATAATAAACAGTTTTAAACATTGTCAAGTTCCAGTCCTTTAGTTTCTGTTATTATTCCAACCTACAACCGCGCGCATCTTATTGGTGAAACGCTAGACTCGGTATTGGCTCAAACCTACCAAAATTGGGAGTGTATTGTGGTGGATGATGGGAGTACGGATGGTACAGATGAGCTAATGGCTGATTATATGGCTAAGGATGCTCGTTTTCAATACCACCATAGGCCTAAAGATCGATTGCCCGGTGGCAATGCAGCACGGAATTATGGGTTTGAAATGAGTAAAGGGGAGTATATACAATGGTTTGATAGTGATGATTTGATGATGCCGGAGAAAATTGAATTAAAAATTAATTGGCTTCTTGATAAAAAAGTAGATTTTGTTGTATGTGAAGGTGCTGAAATTACGGATAAGAAAAACCTGTCATATGTGAAAAAATGGAAACTATTTGAAACTGATAGTGCACTTTTGGAACATATAAAAGGAAATTTAGTTTATGGAACTAATGGACCTTTATTCAATAAACAATATTTAATTAAAACGGCCTTATTTGACGAAGAATTAAGGATTAGTCAAGAATGGGAATTTTTTTCTCGTCTGTTAATTTCGAGTCCAAAGGTAGGTATAATTAATATAGTACTCTACCTGTACAGAAATGAAGCCGACGGTAAGAGAAGTAAAACAACAAAGTTTAAACTTGTAAATAAAGCAATTGCAATTTCCAAAATTGTTGATTTATATAGTGAAAAACCAATTAATGATACTTCTAAGGATTTTGAAGTTAGAAAATATTTATTCAATTATATAAAATTGTATATAAAACGATGTCTAAAACATAAACTCTACTCAGAGACCTCAAGACTTGTTAAATTAAGAATTAAGATTATAAATTATTCCTTTTTAAAAGATGCAACGTATAGATTTTTAAAAAATCAAAATAATGTATTTAAGGTCATTATATAGCTCGGGATTCAATAAAGTTTGAATGATATTAACTTAAAAATTTAATGAATAATCCATTAATCAGTATTATTATCCCAACCTATAATCGAGCCAACCTTATCGGTGAAACTCTTATGTCTATTCAAAATCAAACCTATCAAAACTGGGAGTGTATTGTCGTGGATGATAGGAGTACAGATAATACAGAAGAAGTTATAAATGAATTTTGTAAAGCTGATAACCGCATCCAATACTTTAAAAAGCCTTCTCATTTGCTTAAAGGGCCTTCGGCAGCTAGAAATTACGGTGTTGAACGAAGCAAGGGTGAATACATCAATTTTTTTGATAGTGATGATTTAATGCATCCTCAAAAATTAGAAGTTGATTTAATAAATATTCAGTCTGGTAGTTATGACTTTACTATTTCACAATCGCAATTTTTTAAAGAAGGAGGGAGCCCAACTAAAAAGTTCTGGAATAACGAATTATGGAGTGATGATCCAATTAATGATTTTATTATAAAAAAAATTGGGTGGGGCGTTAATTCACCTCTTTGGAAAAAAGAATGTTTAATTGAACACAACCTGCATTTCGATGAAAAATTAATAACCGGAGATGATTATATTTTTCATATTAAAGCTTTAAATAAAGGTATGATTCCTTATGTGAATAAGGATATTTTAGTGCAATTAAAAATTCACAATAATAGACTAAATGAATTAAAAAACAAGTCGCGTTATAAATTAAAAATTGCGTATAGTCTGTTAACAGATAAATCTTTAAAACTGAATAGAATATCTAATGATCGATTGGTTAAGATGGGATTGAGACAATTAAGTAATTCGTTTAAGAATAAGGATATAAAGAATGGATTAAGCTATAGTTTTAAATTTTTGTTTTTAAAAGCATTTAAGAATTATAAAATTATGATATTAAGGTTACTGCTGTTTGGCATCGTGTATAGGGTTACGGGAACGGGCTATAATTTTTTGCAAGTTAATTTTAATAGTATTTTATAACTTATATATTTACTAGCCAAATAAAAAAACTATAACTCTGGTGAAAATAGCTTTGGTCATTACCGTTAAAAATGAAGTTCGTTTATTGCGAAACAATCTGCTTTATCATAAGGTAATCGGGGTAGATAAAGTTTTCGTATATTTTGACAACACTACTGATAATGGAAGAGAAAGTATTGCCGATTTAGACTTTGTAAATGTTTCAAACTCTGTTTCTTCAGATACCTATGTATCTTTACCTTACTTAAAAAAATTCACCTCGCAGGCGGCAGAACATCATACGGCACGACAATGCTTAAACACTTATGATGCCCAGCAAAAATGTAAAGAAGAAGGGATCGACTGGCTTATTTCTATTGATGCCGATGAGTTGATTTGTACAGATTTTAAAAAGCAATCAGATTTAAAATCGTTTTTTAATACTATTCCTAAGGATACCGAATTAGTTGATTTTACAACTTTAGAAGTTCTTCAGCAAAAGGAGAATTATACTAATGTTTTTGCGGAGGAATCTAATTTTAAAGTAAATAAACAAGTATTTTACTTGCCAATAAAAAATCCCTTTTCGAAATCAAAACAGAAATTTCCATGGTGGTACGGACATACCATGGGAAAATCGGCTATACGTGTAGCTGCCAATCTAATTCCTCATAATGTACATCGATATAGACATATTGATGGCACCTCTGCAAAACGAGTTGTTAAAGGCAATGTCTTACATTATCATGCCTATGACGCGGAGGATTTTATAAAAAAATTTACCAACTTCAGCGATCGTCCTGATGTGTTTTTATCAGGCAATAAAGTTGAAGATTTAAAATTATTACTGCGAGATGTTGTAAACAATTCCGGAATGAACCGACAGGAACTAGAAAATTATTTTAAGGAGAATTTAATGTTTACCGAAAAGCAGGTGAAGAAATTTAAAAAGGGGAGAAAATATTTTTTTATAAAATTAACTCCAAAGCCTATAAAGTTAGTAGAATCCGTCAAATCTACGTTTAAACAAATACACCATTAAATAGAACGAATTGATAAAACCTTTAAAAATAATTATTTTCGATGGCAGTTTTAAAACAAGGTCGTTTATCAATCGTTTAGCGCAAGGATTAACGGAGAGACATCAAGTTTATATTTTAGGTTTTAATGAAACCCTTCCCAATAGGTTAGAAAAAGTAAATTATATACCCCTTGGAAGTAATCAAAGCAAAATTCGATTTGTAAAAACAACACTACAATATGCTTTACAAGCGGGCTCTATAAAGCTTGTTTATAATACTTTAAAAAAAATAGCTTTAGGACGTCGTAAGGAACTTCACAAACAGAATCTAAAATTTGTTCTACAAAAAATAGGGCCCGATGTAATTCATTTGCAGTGGCTTTCGGTAATACCTTGGTTTGAAGAAGTGCTTTCTTCTCAAACTACCCCAGTTGTATTAAGTCAATTGGGTTTCCATGTTAATGTTCGTCCTTTTGTTAACGATAAAAATTTTAGCTATTTACAACGTTGGTATTCTAAAATGGCAGGTTTTCATTCAGTTTCAAAGGCTATTTCACGTAATGGAGATAAGATTTGGAATGACACTTATAAGATTGATAAAGTAGTGTATACAGGGTTACCGCTAGAAATCACCCCTTTTCTTGAAAAATATTACATTTTAAATTCGTTACAATTGCTATCCGTGGGGAGGCCTCATTGGATAAAAGGTTATGATTATGCGCTACAGACTTGTAAGCGATTAAAAGATCAAAATATTTCATTTCATTATACTATAATCGGAGGTGCGGGAAATGAGGAATTACAATTTTTAATTGCCGATTTAGGTTTGAAAGGTTATGTAAGCTTAGCAGCGTCTGCTTCTCAAAGTGAAGTCTTCGATGTAATGCGCTCATCCTCTTTATTGCTAATGCCTAGCTTAGAAGAAGGTATTCCAAATGTAGTGGTAGAAGCTATGGCAATTGGTTTGCCTGTAATTAGCACCGATTGCGGTGGTATTTCTGAGTTGATAACGAATGGAGTAAATGGATGGGTAGTTCCAACTCGTAATCCTGAAGCTATGGCGGTAGCGGTAATGAATTTCAGAGCGTTATCTTTAAAGAAAATTGGGGCGGTGAGAGTAGCAGCTCGTGAAAAGGTGGAGCGGCAACATAATGAGGAGAGGATGGTTGAGGGAATGGAGGAGTTGTATTTTCAAGTTCGAAGTACGAATTAGGAAGTACGAATTAGGAAGTACGAAGTGTGAAGTACGAAGTTTGAAGTGGGAAGTTTGAAGTTTTGAGCTTTAAACATTAAATTTGATTGTTTAGAATAAATGAGCTTATAATGGAGAATACGATTATAAAGCGGACTCAGAGATATGCAGTTAATGTTTGGAGGTTTTGCGCTAAAATGCCTAAGACTAGAGAATATAATGCATACGTTAACCAGCTAATTAGATGTTCAAGTTCTGTGGGAGCAAACTATCGTGCGTCGCAACGAGCAAAATCTACTGCAGATTTTATTAATAAGCTTAAGATTGTGGAAGAAGAAGCGGATGAGACGTTGTACTTTTTAGAATTATTATCCGAAATTAACCCAGCACTTACCAATGAAATTCAGATATTGCATAAAGAAGGGAATGAAATTTTATCAATTGTTGTCGCCTCTATTAAAACCGCTCGTAGAAACCAAAAAACCAAATAAGTCAAATCAAACCTCAAACCTCGTAACTCTAACTTCGTATATCTAACTTCGTACATCTAACTTCGTACATCTAACTTCGTACTTCTAACCTCGTATTTCTAACCTCGTATTTCTAACCTCACACCTCTAATCTCGAATAATTTTGCCGACTATAAAAACCCCCATTCTTCCCACTCATCCTCAACACGTAAAAGTCCGTGCGCCACACGAATTAGATAAAAAGGCTATTTGCATTTTTGCAGCCACCAGTTATTTCCTCGGCACAGACACCTATTGGAAAGATGAAAAAGTACTCCCTTCGGGAACAATCAACACCATTGACCATGAAGGATACTGGGTTGATAGCAAGCCTTGGTTTGAATGGTATTACAAACCTAGAGACATATCGTTTGACCAAGCAGTTTCAGAATTCACAGAACTATTTCACGCCATATGCAAAGAACAAGCAGGGAATAGAAATGTATTACTTCCTCTTTCAGGAGGTTTGGATAGCAGGACGCAGGCAGTTGCTTACTCCAAGCTAAACAATCCCGTGACTTCCTATAGCTATTCGTTTCACAACGGTTATAAAGAGGGAGCAATTGCTAGACAAATTGCAAATGAACTCGGTTATGAATATAGAGATATGACCATCAAACCAGGTTATTTATGGAACAAGGTCGATGAATTGGCTAAACTATTAAATTACGGCACCGAATTCACCCATCCACGACAAATGGCGGTTATAGATGAGTTTAGAAAAATGGAAGGTGTTTTTACTTTAGGACATTGGGGTGATGTTCTATTTAATTCCGTAGCACCTAATGATCTAGCCGAGGAAGATGCAGAGGAATGGATATTAAAAAAGATTATAGTAAAGGGTGGGCAAGAGTTGGCAGAGGCTCTATGGAAAGAATGGGAATTGGAAGGAGAGTTTATGGAATATCTTAGGCAACGCACCAAGGAGATATGGAGCGGACTTAAAATAGATGATGTAGGCGCCAAAGCTCGAGCCTATTATAGCAGTACCCGCGCCGTGCGATGGACTAATTTAGGCTTTGCTATATTTAAAGCCACGAATCCTATAGAAGCACCTTATTATGACGATAGGATGGCGGAATTTATCTGTGGGGTGCCAGAAGAGTACTTGGCTGATAGGAAAATACAAATCGCCTATTTAAAGAACCAAAGCCCTGATGTGGCGAAGATTACGTGGCAAGCTCAAAGACCCTATAACCTCTACGATTATCATAAAAATGAATCTCCTCATAATTTACCTTATCGCATAATGGATAAAGCCAAACGAGTAATTAATGCCAAGTTGGGAAAACCGTATATTCAACGTAATTGGGAGCTACAATTTTTGGGAATGGAAAATGATGAAAAGCTACAGGAACGTATCTTTGGTGAAAACCTGCATCCTTTCCTACCAAAAGAATTGATAACGCGATTTTATAATAAGTTTAAAACTGATGATATGGTGAAATATTCGCATCCACTGAGTATGTTGCTTACATTGGCGGTTTGGTATGATAATGAAGTGCGAGGTTAGAAGTGCGAAGTTGGAAGTACGAAGTTGGAAGTTGGAAGTACGAAGTGGGGGGTGAAACGCATGGAGTACGCTGAGTATTTTAAAACTCTTCGTTGTTCTCTGCGGTTACTGCGAGAAACATACATACACAATAGAAAATTACAGATAGCTAATAAACAAAATGTCGAAAACCAAGATTCTATATACTATTCCGAACTTTAAGACGGCTGGAAGTCAGTATGTCTTGTTGTCTTTGTTTAGGAATATCGATAGAGATATTTTTGAGCCTTTCATCTGTATAGAAAAATTTCCAGAGTCAGTTCCAGAAGATATTTTTGAAAATGAAGTTATTCTTTTTAATTGGTCAGGTAAGAAGCGGCATGATGTGCTTAATTTTAGAGCTGTTTTAAAGAAACACAATATTGATATTTTACATTCATGGGACTATAAATCTAATTATACGGAAGCGCTTGCATGTAGGTTAGCCGGAGTTAAATATCTATATACCAAAAAGAATAATGCTTGGTCAAAGCGTTGGTTGTTAAAAAGTTGGTTGTCTAGCCATATTGCTTATGATAACCCAGAAATGAAAGCTCGATTTTTTAACTCATTCCTTTTAAGACATAAAATTTCTTTCATTCCACATGGGGTTGATACAAATGTATTTAAACCATTTAAACCAATTGATCATACTACCTTTAATGTTGTGTGTGTTGGAAATATTGGAGATAATAAGAATCAGCTATTTATAATAAAAGCACTAAAAAATTTACCTCATAATATAGTATTGCATTTATATGGTAAGGAAGATAAAGAATATAGAAAAAAACTGAATGATTTTATAGCGTTGAACAATATAAAAAAGCGGGTTCATTTTCATGGATTTATAGAAAATATGACAATACCTGAAGTTTATAGAGCGATGGATTTGTTTGTATTGGCGTCATATCAAGAAGGGTTACCTGTGTCTATTCTAGAAGCATTAGCATGTGGCTTGCCAGTGCTATCCTCAGACTCTGGAGGTGGGGCAAGATATATTCTATCAAAAGGTGGTGGGTATATATTTAATTTAGATAATCCTAATAGCTTGGCGGATAAACTTAGGAGGATAGCTACCAATAAAGAAGAAATCAAAAGACTTTCTATAGAAGGAATCAAAAATATAAATGCAAATTTTTCAGTACAGAATGAAATATCGTCTTATGAAAAAGTATATTTAAAAAATACAAAGTAATAGTGAGTAGGTTCAACAAACATATTATTATAGTTGGTTCCGCTAGAAGTGGCACTAGTTGGTTGAGTGAAGTAATCGCTCGGCAGTTTCGTTATAGAATACTTTTTGAACCAGAGCATGAATTTAATACTAAGAAAGGAAAGTTAATTTGCGATAAATGGCTTCGGACTGAAGCAAATTCTGCTGAAGCGAATCGTTATTTAAAAAAAGTATTAAAGAACCAAGTAGATAGTGATTGGATAGGGCAGATAAGTAATAGGAAATACAAAATGCATTTGTGGCCGTTTCTTCCTAAAAAATACATTATCAAATTTGTACGAGCTAATCTTTCGGCTAAATACTTAAATGAAAACTTTAAGGTGCCCCTTATACATATCATTAGGAATCCTTACGATGTTCTTGCTTCGCAACAACGGGTTAATTTTCCATGGTTATATAATTTAGAGCACTTTAAGCAACAATCAGATTTAGTGGAATTGGTAAAAAATAATTTTAAATTCGACCTTATTGAAGATGCTAAATCTTTTACGCCTTTAGAAATACTTACGGTGCGATGGTGTCTTGAGAATGTATTGCCCTTACAAATATTGGAGCCTTATCAATATAAACATCGGATAGTAAAACACGAAGATTTACGGAATGATTTAAATCTGTTTCTTGAGTTATGTAATGAATTTAATATAGAACCTTTACCTAACATAGAGAAAGAGTACCAGCGTCCTTCGTCAAAAACACACCCAGAAAGCGCAGTTATAAGTAAGGAAAAAAATAATTTAAAGTTTACAGTAGAAGAATTGAATGAAATAAATACTTTGCTAGATATTTTTAACTGTAATTTATACCCACGAATTCGAGCTTAGTTATGCGAATTGGAATTGTACTTTCCCAACCTCCTGCTTATTCCGAAACTTTCTTTCGATCAAAAATTCGAGGGCTTCAGGAGAATGGGGTAGAAGTTCATTTGTTTTGTCAGAATAATAACAATGAATTTAAACTTTGTCCAGTTGTTATTAGTCCGAGGGTGAGTAAAAACCCATTCCTGCAATTGTGGTTTTTTATAAAAGAATTTGTGCTGCTGTTGCCCTATTTATCAACGTTACTACGTTATGTGAACCTGGAACGGGCTGAAAGAACGGGATGGATGCAAGTTTTCAAAAAGATTTATCTCAACGCTCACTTACTTAAATCAAAATTAGATTGGTTGCACTTTGGCTTTACAACTATGGCGCTTGGGAGCGAAACTGTAGCTAAGGCGATAGGCGCTAAAATGGCAGTTAGTTTTCGCGGGTTTGATATGGTTGTTTACCCAGTTAAAAATCCTGGCTGTTATAATGTGCTGTGGAAGCACATAGATAAAGTACATACCATTTCTAATTATCTACTAAATCTCGCCATAAAACATGGAATGCCAAAAAACACTCCCTTTGAAAAAATAACTCCGGCGATTGATATCGACTTGTTTCAATCTAATTCATCAAATTATTCATCATTAGAGAAGCCTGTTCTAGTGACCACAGGGCGCCTGCATTGGATTAAGGGATATCAATCAACTCTAGAAGCTTTAGCCATCCTAAAAAATGAAGGAACAGATTTTACTTACAAGATAATAGGCGAAGGAAAAGAATATGAACGTATAGCTTTTGCAGCCTATCAACTTGGGCTTAAAGATTGCGTTCAGTTTTTAGGGAAATTGCCACATGCTGAAGTGAAGACAGAATTGGAGAAGGCTAATATTTATCTTCAATACAGTATTCAAGAAGGGTTTTGCAATGCTGTATTAGAAGCCCAGGCCATGGGGAAGCTTTGTATTGTTAGTAATGCAGAGGGGTTGACGGAAAATATTATGCATGGGCAAACGGGGTGGGTAGTACCTAAATATTCGCCATATCTTTTGGCAGAACGAATTAAGAAAGTACTTTTAATGGCAGATCATGAAAAATCAAAAATAACTCAAAATGCTGTGAAGCGAGTGAGAGAAGAGTTTAATGTGCAGAAACAAAAAAGGGAGTTTTTGGAGTTTTATCGTAGAAAGATTTAAACGTAGTCCGTTAAGAATAATTAAATTTTTGTGAATAATACCGCGATTTCTGCGTAAAACTAAGCGGCCTCTGTGAGAAACAATAAGCCGACAATCCTAATAGAGAATCGAAAAATGAAATTATATTACCCAAAAGCTCATTATGATAAATCTTCAAGAGGACAGTTATTCCCCTTATTAAAACCATTTATTAAAGGAGATGATTTTACCGATGCACAGCGAATACAAGTCTATGGGGTTTCAGAAAAAGATTTTGAGTTCACTGATAAAATGGAAGAGGCGGATTTGGTTATTCTGACTATGGCGTGGAATTATTATGTAAACACGAACAATACTAATCTTGCAGTCTCACAGGTGAAAAAAGCTGAAAGCTTTGGAAAAAAAATTATAATCTGGAATCTGTCAGATTTTGGCATAAGAATACCCTATTATAAAAATTCAATTATACTGCGTAGGAGTGGATATAAATCAAAGTTTAAGAATAATGAATATTCACTTTCAAGTTTTATTGATGACCCTCTACAAAAGTACTTCAATACTTCAAAAGTACCTCTTAATTCTTATAACCCAATACCTATTATAGGTTTTTGTGGTCAGGCAAATCACTCACTTGTGAACGCTAAAAAGGAGATATTTAATACAGTTTTGCGGAACTTAAAATTCTACACGGGATTGACGCTTTTTGAGCCTCAACAAATTCTTTCCACCTCATTTTTAAGAGCGTCGGTTTTAAACACTTTTCAAGAATCTAATAATATTGTTTCAAATTTTATTTTTAGAGAAAAATACCGAGCAGGCGTAACAAAAAATAAAGACACTCATTTAACTACGATAGAATTTTACAATAATTTAAAAAACTCCGATTATATAGTTTGCGTAAGAGGAGCTGGTAATTTTTCCGTGCGATTTTATGAAGCTTTAGCCATGGGGCGAATACCTGTATTTATAAATACTGACTGTTCTCTTCCTTTTAATGATAGTATAGATTGGAAGAAGCATCTAGTATGGGTAGAGTATAAAGATCGTCACTTGGTAGTGCAAAAAGTATTGGATTTTCATAATAATCTATCTGCATTGGACTTCGTAAATTTACAATATTCAAATAGGAAACTTTGGGAAGAGAAGCTGACCTTAGGAGGTTTTTTTAGAGAGTTTCTAAATTTTTTAAATGCACAATAATCTTATAATGGAATTGATAATACTCTTAGGGCAACGTGTTAGAAGTGGTACAAATTTTATTGGTACAACCCTTAAACAGCATCCAGATGTAGTTTGTGTGCCACTAAATACTTCTTTAGGCGAGATGAATTTATTCAAAGACTCCTCAATAAAAACACAAATTTTTGATAAGGTATCTAAGAGTTTTGGAGTATGTCTGGCGGATGAGGATTTTCCAGATTTTATGCAATATTATGGTGAGTTATGGATAAGTTTTTTAGTCAAAAAATATAACTTACCTCGTGATAAGGTTGTATTTATAAAATCTCCTTATATAGAGAATGTTGAATTGTGGAAATTAGCTTTTCCGAATAGTCAAATTGCTATTCTGAGTAGAGATGGTCGTGATAATGTTATTTCATCAATTAAAGCTTCAAATGATAGGCGTACATGGCACACAAATTTCATTAGGTTTAAAAAGATTTTCAACTATTATTCTGGTAGATCTTTTTACGCTCATTCTGTAGATTGGAAAAAAACTGCCAATATATACCACAAGATTTCTGAAACTTCTAAATTGAAAAAAATTAGGTATGAGGATCTAAATAATTCAACAAAAGGAATTGAAGAATTGCTCAATTTCTATAAGTTAAGAACAGACCCTGAAATTGTAAAGAAATGTGTAAGTGCGCCTGTAGTGGGTAGTTCTTTTGGGATTAGTGATAAAGGAATGGTAAAACCGAATTGGGAACCTATAGAAAATAAAAAAAATTTCAAATTTACTGGTAAATGGTATAAATGGAACATATTTCAGAAAGCATTGTTTAAAAAAATAGCGAGTAAAGAGTTGATGCAATTGAATTATTCAAAGGATAATAACTGGTAATGTCTGTATTCTATAATTTAAAATACCTGCATCCAACGCATTATTTTCAACTTTGTAAAAAGGATGGTAGCTCTGTTTTCCCTATTCCCGATAAACTGCCTAATGAAGTTCTCAAAACGTTAGCCCCTGATTCTGGCTATAAGAGTGAGCAAGCCAGAGCTTACGATCTTAGTTGGCAAGCCATAAATAAAGGATATATTGGAGATACCGAAACTTACACGTCGTTTAAAAAGTTGCCTTTAGAAGATGAATACCGATTTATTCGCAAATATTTTCATCCCGCTTGGGCTTTTTATGTGCTGCTGATGCGGTTGTTTTCTTTAAATAATCCGATAAATGAAATTTCAGCTTTTAAAAAGTCTAATAATACAGTAAGAAGTAATTATTTAAAGCAACCTATAGTTTATAATGATTGGATTTCCTTTGATTCTGAATTAGTATCTAAAAAACCTTTAGTGAGTGTGGTAATTCCCACTTTAAACCGCTATGAATTTTTAAAGGACGTTCTTAAGGGCTTTGAACAACAGACTTATAAGCATTTTGAAATATTAATTATAGATCAGTCAATACCGTTTCAAAAGGATTTTTGCAAAGACTTTAACTTAAAAATACGTCATATACAACAATCTGAACCCGCCCTATGGTTGGCTAGAAATTCAGCAATTAAGAAAAGCAATGGGACAATTATCGCCCTTTCAGAAGATGATGTTAGGATAGAGCCTGATTGGCTTGAAAATCACTTGCGATGTTTGGATTTCTTTAAAGCTGATATATCTGCGGGAGTTTTTTACCCAGAAGGAAGTTCTGTTCCCAAAGAACGTTCATTTTTTTCTGTAGCCTCACAATTTGCTACGGGGAATGCAGTACTATATAAATCTGTTTTTAAAAAAATTGGATTGTTTGATCGGCAATTCGAAAAGCAACGTATGGGCGATGGTGAATTTGGATTAAGAGCTTATCTAAACGGCTTTAAAAGTATTTCTAATCCATATGCTTCTTGTGTTGATGTAAAAGCTGCTACTGGAGGATTAAGACAAATGGGTAGTTGGGATGCTTTTCGACCTAAAAAAATATTTGCTCCACGTCCTATCCCCAGTGTATTATATTTTTTCAGAAAATACTTTGGTCGCAAACGTGCTGTGTTGGCACTTTTTAAAAGTGTACCGCTATCAATTATTCCATACCGATTTAAGAAAAACAAAAAGATGCTCATTTTAGGTGCCTTAATTTCTGTAATCCTATTGCCATTTATAGTAATTCAAGTAACGATATCATGGCGATTGGCAGCGAAGAAACTTAAACAGGGGGAGATGATTGAAGTTTTAGAGTTGAGATGTTAGACTTGAGGCTTGAGAATCTAGACTCTAGATGTAGTATGGTCTTAAGTCCTTAATATAGAATTTGAATATTGCAAATGTATTTGACAATGCTACTTTTATAGTTTTGTGCTTGAAATTTGATTAAGAAAAACTATTTTTAAAATTAATGACAAAAACCCTCATATTAACTTCCGAATTTCCGCCTCAACCTGGGGGGATTGGTAATCACGCTTTAAATTTAGCTAAGGGATTACAAGGAAATGGCTATGAGGTAAACTTGCTCTGTGATTATCGCTCTAAAAACACAATATATGAAAATGAATACGATAAAAACCTTCCTTTTAAAGTTACTCGTATTCCAAGAAAAGACTTAGCTTTCCTTAGTTATATAGCTCGTGTGAAAGCAGCAGTTACACTAGCTAAAAATAGTGAATTGATTATATGTTCAGGTAAGTTTTCTCTATGGTTAGGAGCCTTCCTTTCTTTATTTTTTAATAGAAAATTTGTAGCGGTTATTCACGGAAGTGAACTTAAACTTCCTAATATTTTTCTACGAAAACTTACAGAACTATCTTTAAAAAGATTTGAAAAAATAGTAGCAGTAAGTAATTATACAAAGTCCTTAATTGCCCACCTCAAACTAGACAATATTGTGGTTATCCCTAACGGATTTGAACTAAAATTACCTACAATCCTACACTCCAATACCAAACCCGTACCTGTGTTAATTACAGTAGGTAATGTTACCAAACGGAAAGGGCAGCACAATGTTATTAATGCAATGCCTCTACTTTTAAAAAAATACCCCGATTTAAAATACCATATTGTTGGGATTCCGACAGAAAAGCGAAAACTAGAAAAACTAGCGCTGAACTTAAAAGTTGAAGATTCAGTGGTTTTCTTTGGAAAAGTTACTGAGATGGAAAAAATTGAATTATTGCAAGAGGCAGATGTCTTTTTAATGTTAAGCGAAACCACCAAAACAGGCGATGCTGAAGGCTTTGGTATAGCAATCCTTGAGGCTAACGCCCTTGGAGTTCCAGCCATTGGTTCCTTAGGTTGTGGTATAGAAGACGCTATAAATAATGAAATTTCAGGGAAACTAATTAATAATAAGAATATAAATCAGCTAGCTGATGCTCTAGAAGAAATTTTAAATAACTATGACTTATATTCAAAAGGCGCGAAAAGTTGGTCTCAAAACTATACATGGGATAAAGTAATTAAACAATATCTTAAAATTTTGAAAGAATTATAAGGTTTAGGACCATTTTAGAAACTAGAGACTAGAGACTAGAAGCAAGAAATAAGATACAAGAAAGAAGAAACAAAAACTAAGAGCTAAGAAGAAGAACTATTGAAACTCGCTATAATCTCGCATACTGAACATTATAAACATCCAGATGGAACTATTGTGGGATGGGGGCCAACGATTAGTGAAATTAATCATTTAGCTCAGGATTTTGATGAAATTTATCATTTAGCTTTTTTGCATCCCGAAATGCCACCTCCAAGTTCTTTGCCTTATACTTCTCCTAAAATTAAATTTATCCCCATGAAGCCTGTTGGTGGAAAAGGAATAGGAGAGAAGCTTAAAATTATTGCTAATGTTCCATCAGTAATAAATTCTGTAAATAAGGTGTTACAACTAGTTGATGTATTTCAGTTACGTACTCCTACAGGAATAGGTGTGTTTTTGATACCGTATTTATCACTTTTTAGTAATAAAAAGGGTTGGTATAAATATGCTGGAAACTGGAATCAGGAAAATCCACCCATTGGTTATGCATTACAACGGTGGATGTTGAAAAAACAACATAGAAAAGTTACTATCAACGGAAGATGGCCCCAGCAAGAAAGCCACTGTATAACTTTTGAGAACCCTTGTCTGACAGAAAAAGAACGCGTGATTGGATTGCAAATTACCAATGCAAAAGAGTTTAAACCTCCGTTCACATTTTGTTTTGTAGGCAGATTGGAAGATGCAAAGGGGGTGCAACGTATTATTGATGCATTTAGTAGTTTGGAAAATAAAGAGAATGTAAACACGATTCATTTTATTGGAAATGGTGAAAAATTGAATGTGTATAGAAAGCAATGCGAACAGCGACAACTTCCTGCTGTGTTTCACGGATTTTTAGACCGGGCTCAAGTTTTTGAAATTTATAAGAAAGCTCACTTTTTAATGCTTCCAAGTACTGCTTCAGAAGGTTTCCCTAAGGTTATAGCAGAAGCAATGAATTTTGGATGTTTGCCAATTGTATCTTCGGTATCAAGTATTACGCAATATGTTAGTTCATCAAACGGATTTGTAGTTAATCCTTGTTCAGCTGAAGCATTAAGAGAATTAGTCTTGGATATTTTAAAAATAGAAGAAAATGTATTGAAAGTAAAAGCTTCAAAAGCTTATAAAGTTGCTAAAGATTTTACCTTTGAGAACTATCGCCATAGAATTAAAACAGAAATTTTAAAACAGTCAGCCCCCTAAAATACTTTTATCATCAAGATTAGACTATTTGAAAATATTAAACCTTTAAGCGCTATACTCCTTCATGTAGGTATAGGAGTTATTGCATCGATTAATCGAAATGCTATGCTTATATATTTGGTTTTAATTTTTGGGTATTTTACTTACCAAATTATTCAGAAAAAAGATAAAGCGTTTAATGTGTTATTAGCATGTGCTTATTTTACAGGTGCTGAGGTTTATTTAAGAATGACAAAGTCATATGTTTTCTATGAAATAGGGAAATATTCTGTAATATGGTTTTCTCTTTTAGGAATGTTTTTATTAGGCTTTAAAAGAAATTCTTACCCTTACCTTATCTATCTTCTACTTTTAATACCTGGTGTTCTAGTTTCATATGATATTATATCATATGATATGGACTTCAGAAAATCAGTTTTATTTAATCTTAGCGGACCAATTTGTTTAGCTATCGCTTCCGTTTTCATTTTTGGAAGAACTATAAAATTTATTCAGTTGTTGAAAGTGTTAGACTATATGATATATCCGATAATTAGTATGACTACTTATATCATTCTATATTCCCCTGATATACGAGAAGTTATAACTAATACTGCTTCAAATTCTGCTGTATCTGGTGGTTATGGACCTAATCAAGTTGCAACTATTTTAGGTTTAGGAGTATTTATTTTACTTACTCGACTTTTAATCCCTTATAAAAACACATTAGTACAAGGCTTTATGATGTTATTTTTGGTTTTGATGGGGTATAGAGCCTTATTAACTTTTTCCAGAGGTGGGGTTGTAGTAGCTGTAGTTATGTCTATCGCTTTTGTTGCAATTTTATATTTTTCTACAAACTTAAAATATAAGGCAAAAATAAGTTTAAAAATGTTGTTTTTAATAGCCGCTGCCCTAACGGTATGGGCTTTTGCTATTTTTCAAACCGGCGGACTAATTGAAAACCGATATGCGAATGAAGATGCCTTAGGACGGGAGAAATCGGATATAACTACAGGAAGAGCTGATTTATTAGTTACCGAAATTGAAGCTTTTAAAGATAATCCTTTCTTAGGAGTGGGGGTAGGTAGAGTGAAAACTCATTTTAAAGAAGAATTAGGTGTTTCATTGCCTACACATAATGAAATTTCTCGGATGCTATCAGAACATGGTGTTTTAGGGATCTTTGCATTATTAGTATTGATATTTGCACCCTTAGTCACAAAATTAAATGGTAGGAAGAACATTTACTTTTATCCTTTTCTTATTTTTTGGGGGCTTACAATAGCTCACTCCTCCATGCGCATTGCTGCACCAGCATTTATTTACGCTTTATCTTTATTGAATATTGATTATGATTCCAAAAAGAAACCTGCTCTACATAGGAAATAAATTAGCAGTTCATGGTAAGCCCCCAACTGCGATTGATCTATTGGCTGTAAAATTTCAAGAGGAAGGTTATGAGGTTTACGCATCTTCTTCAAAACTAAATAAGGTTTCGAGATTGTTGGATATGATTTCTAACACTATTCGCCATCGAAAAACTATAGATTTAGCATTAATCGACACCTATAGCACTCAAAACTTTTATTATGCTGTAATTATTGGAGCCTTATGTAGGTTTTTTAAAATTCCGTATATCCCGATTTTACACGGAGGAAATTTACCAAATAGACTACAAATCAGTAAAAGATTAAGTAAACAGCTTTTTAATAACGCACTTACCAATGTAGTACCATCGCAGTATTTAGCCCAGCAATTTAAAACTTATGGAATCCATAACCTTACCCACATTCCAAATACTCTTGAAATTGAAAACTATCAATTTCTACAGCGAAATAATGTAACGGCAAAACTTCTTTGGGTACGTTCGTTTTCTGAGATATATAATCCTTTACTGGCATTGGAGGTTGTAGAATTATTGCTTAAACAAGGTGTAGAAGTATCACTGTGTATGGTGGGCCCTGATAAAGACGGTTCTTTGGCACGTTGTAAAAAAGTAGCGGCAGAGCTAAACTTGCCAATAACGTTTACAGGAATGCTAACAAAGAAGGAGTGGATGGCACTTTCCAAAGCGTACAACATTTTTATCAATACAACCAATTTTGATAATATGCCAGTTAGCGTAATGGAAGCTATGGCTCTAGGGCTACCGGTTATTGCTACCAATGTTGGTGGGCTACCTTTTTTAATTGATCACGAAAATGACGGTATTTTAGTTCCCCCCAACAACCCAGCTGCTTTTGTAAATGCTATAAATAAACTAATAGATAATTCATCCTTAGTAAATACTTTAACCAACAATGCTCGCACAAAGGTTGAAGCGCTTGATTGGCAGGTTATTAAACATAAATGGGATGATATTTTAAGACAATGAGTTCCAATGTTTTTTATTAAAAACACTTAAAATAAGTACGAAATGCTATAGTTTTGACAGTTATAATTAAATTTTATTCCCTATAATTGTCAAAAATGATGGAATGCGTAAAATGACATGTTTGCACTCTGTTTGGAAGTTCTTAAAAGGATTCACTTTACCTACAATACCAATCATTAATGTCTAAGAATAATATTCATTTTGTAATATCTGAAAGAAAAATACTACTGCGCATCCTTGATATAGTATTTGTAATATCTGGATTGTATTTAGTAGGTTTTATTTTTGAATTCGATTACTTTAAAGTTTCAAGTGACAATTATATTTGGTCGATGGTATTAGCTGTTTATTTAACAGTCTTTGCAACCATTTTCGAACTCTATAATTTACAAAAGGCAAGTAAATTAGATGTTGTTGTTAAAAATGTTTTATTGACAACTTCGGTTACCGTATTGTTTTATTTGCTTACGCCTTTTTACACTCCAATGCTTCCAAATAATCGCTTGCAAATAGTGTACTTCTTTTTGGCGATTAATATAGCATTACTTCTTTGGAGATATGCGTATATAGCACTAATAACCTCTCCTAGATTTAATAAAAATGTAATCCTAATTGCACATGCCAAGGATGTTGATGCGATTGTTCAATCGCTTCACAAATCTGATCCAAATTATAGAGTAATAGGATATTACGACTCAGGCGAATCGAATAAAATTAATTTAGATCACTTGCAGATTGATGCCTATAAACTCGAAGATTTAAAACCTTCAGAACTAAACAAGAATTATTCAGAAATAGTTGTAGCTACTCCGTTGTCTTATGGAATTTCAGTTGCACTAAACAATCAACTTATTTCTTTATTAAAAAATAATGTACCGATTAGAGATTATAATCAGGTTTACGAAGAGCTTACTAAAAGAATTCCAGTACAATATGTAGATAGGGATTTTTACAGATATTTTCCATTTAGTCGAAGTAGTCAAAATAAATTGTATCTCTTTTTCAGTAGGATTTTAGAATTGCTGTTTTCAGTTTTAGGATTGCTTTGCTCTCTTGTAATATTGCCTTTTATATTAATAGGAAATCTTCTAGCTAATCGAGGACCGTTATTCTACACTCAAACTAGAGTAGGTAAGAATGGGGAATACTTCAAGATTTATAAATTTAGAAGTATGGTGATTAATGCCGAAAGTGAGGGGGCGCAGTTTGCAAAAACTAAAGATAGTCGTGTTACTCAATTTGGAAGATTTTTACGCCGTACGCGTTTAGATGAAATTCCACAGTTTATAAATGTAATTAAAGGCGACATGGCAATTATAGGTCCCCGACCGGAACGTCCTTTTTTTGTAGAAAAACTTCAAGAGTGTATTCCTTTTTATGAAGTTAGACACGTTGTAAAACCGGGAATTACTGGATGGGCACAAGTTAATGCAAGGTATGGTTCTTCTGATAAAGATGCATTAGAAAAACTTCAATACGACCTTTATTATATTAAACACAAAGGCTTGTTTCTAGATATCGCAACACTTGTAAAAACTTTGAGTACTGTGATTTTCTTTAGAGGTCAGTAGCCGATTGATTATCGAAAAACTTTGAAATCTATTAGCTGAAAAAGCTAAACACATTTCCACCGTATTTTCTAGCTTCAGTAAAGTTATTTTCTTTTGAAAGATCATTCATTTTTGAATGTTCAATAATTAAAATCCCTTCGTCAGTTAAAAGATTCTTTTCGAAAACAGCTTTCACTATATTTTCTAAATCTGAAACCTCAAAGTCGTAAGGTGGGTCTGCAAAAATCACATCGAACTTTCCTGATGCCGATTCTAAATATTTAGAAACATCAGATTTAATAGTATTTATGGGAAACTCGAATTCTTCAGATACTTTATCTATATATTGAATACAACCTTGATGTGAATCTACAGAGGTAATATTAGGCACAGCGCGTGATGCAAACTCAAAACTAATATTACCAGTTCCTGCAAATAAATCTAGCACGGTTAGTTCATCAAAATAATAACGAACTCTAAGAATATTAAAAAGTGCTTCTTTAGCAAAATCCGTTGTAGGACGAACGGGAAGGTTCTTGGGAGCGGTTAATCTTCTTCCTTTATGAGTACCTGAAATTATGCGCATTATAAGGTGTTTTGTAAGATAAAATGACGGTGTGTATTTATCTCTGAATCTAATTTAATTTTTGAAACTTCCGGTTTGGCAAACTCGATGTGTCGAATGTAGGTATAAGCAATTTTATAATTGTCATCCTCTTCATCAATTTCACCTAAAAGGGTTACTGGTATGGTATCAGGATTTAGCTTTAATTGCTCCATACAGAAAAGCGTGTAGTAAATAAAGTCTTCTGGAGTTCTATAATTATAACTGTTGCAAAGTTGAAGCTGACCATCTTTTAAAACAATACAGTCGAAATTGTTTTTTTGAAAATGTAGAAACATTTTTGGAAGGGAATACTTTTCCTTTTCTAAAATTGCCTTTAACATAATTGAAGTAGCGTGGTAGTAATTGAAGCTCCCGTACTTTTCAAAAAAATAATTGTTGATGTTCATAAACGGAACATACACCACCACAATGTCATATTTTTCAATTACATCGTGAGCCATATAATCGTTCGCTAGAATCTTTGAATTAAATTTCAGGTATTCACTAGCTTTTGTTTCATCAAAAATTGGCGCAGGAACTAGACTGTATATAGGCGTGGAGTAAACCACTGTAACTTCTGAAAATGAAGAATTTAAAATGTTATGTTGTGATATAATCAATTCAATATCCATTAACAATTCTTCTGGAGTTGTACTGTAGTCTAACGTTTTTTCGATAAAGAAAACAGTTTCCTCACTATTGGGATTTGTAACCAAAAAAGAAAGCCCGTTCAAAGAAACTTGAACGGACAGTCTATATTGTAAATTGTCTTGTATGTTATCTGTTTGTTCCAGCATCGTAAATTTTCGGCCAGTTTCCAGAAGTATTAACATCTTCTAATGATCCTACTTTAATATCAGGACCATTTACACCATCTACAGATTGTGTTTGTTTTTCCTGAATTAAAAGATCTTTATCTAAGTCGCCTAAAATCACATCTTTAGAAACTTTGGCTTCAAACACAGAGTAAGATGCGTCATTTTTTTCGATAGTTCCAGATTTAAGATCAAATTTTGCGTTTACACCTTCTACAGGCACGTTCATCATAGTTTTGTATCTATCAGAGTTTTTAAAAAGTGAATCTTTAACAGGTTTAAATCCTAAAGTGTCAATCAATGATTTCTCGATGAAATAACCTGACTCAATACCAAAAGCTTTGTTTTTAGCAACATCGGCATAACTGGTGTCACGACGTTGAGTAATTGCAAATTTTGCAGTATCAATAAAACTAACCAAACTGTCCCAATCTCCTGTAAATTTCCCAGTAATTTCTTTGTGTGCAAGCTCGGCAGCCTGAATATCTTTCAAGTTTTTAATTACTTTGGCATAACGCTCTTGTTTAATTTTATTAAATTCTACAGGCCCCATAATAGAGCTCCATAATTTCCAACCAAGGAACACGATTACAATCCAAAGAACAATCTGAATTACTGATTTCATTATTGATAATATTAAATGTTGATTTATTTAAAGGTCTATCGCAAATCTACAATTTTTTTTTGTTCGTAAAAGTATATTGCCAAAAAATCATACCTATCTTTGAAACTCTCAATGATAGTAGTGAACAATGAATGTATCAGAATATTACAATTTTTTAAAGAACGATTTTCCACACAATACAACTCCAAAACAAGATATTGCGCTGCAATTGTTGGCAAAATTCGTGCTAAGTACGAATAAAAATGAAACATTTTTACTTAAAGGATATGCAGGAACAGGGAAAACTACCATAGTAGGAGCGTTAGTAAAAAATCTTTCAAAAGTTAAAAAGCGAGCTGTACTTCTAGCACCAACGGGAAGAGCAGCTAAGGTTATAAGTAATTACTCCAAGAAACAAGCATTTACAATCCATAAAAAAATATACTTCCCTAAAAGTAATAAAGGCTCTGTTTCTTTTACATTACAACCCAACAAGCATCGCGATACGATATTTATAGTAGATGAAGCCTCCATGATTCCCGATATTAATCAGGATTCTAAACTCTTTGAAAACGGTTCTCTTCTAGACGATTTAATGCAATACGTTTATAGTGGAGCTAACTGTAAACTATTGTTAATTGGTGATTCGGCACAATTGCCTCCCGTACATCTCTCTATAAGCCCAGCTTTGGATGCACGTGTGTTAGAGATGCAATACGATAGGGAAGTAATTTCGATAGAACTAAACGAAGTTGTAAGACAACAAAAGGATAGTGGTATTTTAGAAAATGCAACAAAGATTCGAGAACGACTAGACGATGAACTTTACGAAGCATTTAAATTTTCAGGTGAGAGTTTCCCAGATGTAATTCGACCAATAGACGGGCAGGAAATTATGGATGCTATTAATGATAGTTATTCAGCCTTAGGAAATGAAGATACAGTAATAATTGTACGTTCAAATAAACGTGCAAATCTTTATAATCAAAGTATTCGCGAACGAATTTTATTTCAAGATTCCGAATTGTCAGCAGGAGACTACCTAATGGTGGTGAAGAATAATTATTTTTGGGTAGATAATACTAGTGAAGCTGGATTTATAGCTAATGGAGACATTGTTGAAGTTTTAGAAATTTTCGCTTTTAAAGAATTATACGGTTTCCGTTTTGCTGAAGTTAAAGTGCGAATGGTTGATTATCCAAATATGAAACCTATTGAAACAGTGTTATTGTTAGACACGCTTACATCTGAGTCTCCTTCCTTGACCTATGATGAGTCTAATAAACTCTATCAGGAAGTGATGAAGGATTATGCAAATGAAAGCTCTAAATACAAGAAATTTTTAGCTGTAAAGAAAAACAAGTATTTTAACGCCTTACAAGTGAAGTTTAGTTATGCTATTACATGTCATAAATCGCAAGGGGGACAGTGGAAAACGGTTTTTGTAGAACAGCCATATTTGCCTAATGGTGTTGATAAAGAGTATTTGCGATGGCTATACACTGCAGTTACAAGAGCTCAGGATAAATTGTATTTGATAGGCTTTAAGGATGAGTTTTTTGAAGAGGAAACGTTTTAAATTATTAATTCAAGAATTAGAAATTAAGTTTTTAATGTTTGTAATTTGGTGTTCGAGATTTGTTGCTAAGAACTTTAGATATTATTAAAAATGGAAACTTTTGAAATTATATTAAGTGCTTTTCTAGGAGTTGGCCTTGCAGCAGCTGTTGGGTTTCGGGTTTTCTTGCCGTTATTAGTGTTAAGTTTAGCCGGATACTTTAACATAATTACCCTAAATGAGAGTTGGGAATGGGCAGGAAGCCTTACAGCAGTTATAACAATGGGGGTTGCCACCTTATTCGAAATTTTCGGATACTATATTCCTTGGATAGACAATTTATTAGATACAATAGCTTTACCACTTGCAACGTTAGCTGGTACTGCGGTAATGGTTGCTACAGTTACAGATTTGAGCCCGGTTATTACTTGGGCTTTAGCAATTATTGCAGGGGGAGGAACTGCAGCTGCCATAAAAGGAAATACTTCTGCGGTAAGGCTCACTTCAAGTACAACAACAGGCGGAATAGCAAACCCAGTTTTAACTACGGTGGAAACAGGAACTTCTGTTGTTATGGCGGTGGTTTCCATATTCTTACCTATTTTAGCATTTGTGTTAGTGGTATTTTTGTTTTTTATAATCTTCAGATTTTATAAAAAGCTTCGTAAAAAACATCTGCCACGAACATAAACTTCTTATTTTTGATTTCATTTTAAAAAACTTCCAATTTGAAAGTAATAGCGATGATTCCCGCACGATATGGTGCGTCCCGATTTCCTGGTAAATTAATGCAAGATTTAGGCGGAAAACCTGTAATTGTAAGAACTTATGAGGCGACAAAGGCTACAAACCTTTTCGATGAAGTATATGTAGTAACCGATAGTGATATTATATTTCAGGAAATTGAAAGTTATGGTGGAAAAGCCATAATGAGTATTAAAGAACACGACTGTGGTAGTGATAGAATTGCGGAAGCAGTAGAAAATATGGATATCGATATTGTTGTAAATGTTCAAGGTGATGAACCATTTACAAATAGGGAGGTTTTAGAAAAAGTTCTAGCCGTTTTTGATGGGCCGGATGCCGAGAAGATAGACTTAGCTTCAATAATGACTGAAATTCACGATTGGAAAGAAATAAACGATCCTAATACGGTGAAGGTTATTGTAGATAAAGACAATTTTGCACTTTACTTTTCACGTTCTCCTATTCCATATCCTAGAGATAAAAATGTAGCCCTACAATATTATAAACATAAGGGGATTTACGCCTTTAGAAAACAAGCTATACTCGATTTTTACCGATTGCCAATGCGCTCATTGGAAGCCGCAGAAAAAATTGAATGCATCCGATACTTAGAATATGGGAAAAATATAAAAATGGCTGTCTCAAATACGTCAGGAGTTGAAATAGATACTCCAGAAGATTTAGCTAGAGCCAATAAACTGTTACTGGAAAATAAGCAAGTTAGCGTAAATAATAAGTTCAAAAACTTCCCAATGGTGCCGAAAGTAGTTTTTGGAGAAGGATGCTTCGATCAGTTAACTACTATTCTCTCTTCTCATAAAAAAGACAAAGCTCCTTTTATATACTTAATAGATGATGTTTTTGAAACAAATACCGAGTTTATAGATAAAATTAATCTTCGATTCAATGATAAATTAATTTTCGTTTCTGCAGCTGAAGAACCTAAAACTTCTCAAGTTGATGAACTGGTGAAAGACATTAGAAGTGAGTTTACCAATTTGCCTTCAGGGATTATCGGAATAGGAGGAGGAACTTTGTTGGATTTAGCGAAAGCTGTTTCAATTATGCTTACTAATAAAGGTAGTGCAGCCGATTATCAAGGATGGGATTTGGTTAAGAAAAAGGCTGTTTACCACGTAGGAATTCCAACTATTTCTGGAACAGGAGCCGAAGTTTCGCGTACAACAGTGCTTACAGGGCCTGTTCGTAAACTCGGAATTAACAGCGACTTTACTCCTTTTGATCAAGTAATACTCGATCCCGAACTCACTCAAGGGGTTCCTAAAAATCAGTGGTTTTATACAGGTATGGACTGCTTTATACACTGTGTAGAATCATTGAATGGAACTTTTTTAAATGCGTTTAGTCAGAGTTATGGCGAAAAGGCTTACGACCTTTGTATGGAAATTTTCTTAAAAGAAGATTCGCTTTCTGATGCAGAATCTCGTGCTAAGCTTATGATGGCTTCATGGCACGGTGGTATGAGTATAGCTTACTCTCAGGTGGGTGTAGCTCACGCAATGAGTTATGGGCTAGGTTATGTGTTGGGAACTAAACACGGCATCGGAAATTGTATAGTATTTAATCAGTTGGAAGAATATTACGGTGAAGATGTTGTTCTTTTCAAGAAAATGGTTGAAAAACACGGAATAGAAATTCCTCAAGGTGTATGTGCCAACCTCACTGATGAACAAATGGAAATAATGATTAACGTGGCTATGGGCATGGTGCCACTTTGGGAAAATGCTTTTGGCGAAGAATGGCAATCTATTGTCACTCCAGAAAAATTGAAAGAATTATACTTAAAAATGTAACCTTACTTTAGCACCTGTATATGGGAATTGCAAAATTTGTTTTTTATAAAATAATGGGATGGAGGATTGATGGTGCCTTTGACCCAAAAGTTAAAAAAGCCGTTATTATTGTTGTACCACATACTAGTTGGCACGATTTCTATATTGGATTATTTATAAGAAGAATAACCAAGGTTCAGATTAATTATATAGCCAAGAAAGAGCTATTTAAATGGCCATTTGGTTGGTATTTTAAATGGACTGGTGGAGCTGCATTAGACCGAACTCCTGGGCAAAATAAAGTTGAAGCGATAGCAGAAATTTTCGAAAAGAAGGATGAATTTCGTTTGTCGTTAGCACCTGAAGGCACTCGTAAAAAAGTTGAAGAATGGAAAACGGGATTTTATTATATCGCTATGAAAGCAAATGTACCTATAATATGTGTTCCTTTTGATTGGGGTAAGAAAATAGTAACTATTAATGAACCTTTTTACCCGACAGGAGATTTAAATGCAGATATGGTTCAACTTAGAAAATACTTTGACGGCGTGGTAGGGAAGGAGCCTGAGTTGTCTTAAATACAACATCTCATTTGATATTTTAGTTTAATCAATTTGTTAAAAAAAAAGTCGAGAGCACTATGGTTGAAAGCGTTCTCGACTTTTTTAATATTTTATTCGTTAGAAAAAAATTATTCTTCTGTAGATTCTTCCATGGTGTGATAAACATTTTGAACGTCATCATCTTCTTCTATCTTTTCAAGAAGTTTTTCTACATCGGCTACTTCTTCGGCATTTAGTTTTTTGGTTACTTGTGGAATACGTTCAAACCCAGAAGAAAGAATTTCTATATTTTTATCCTCTAAATACGATTGTATTGCACCGAAACTTTCGAAAGGCGCGTAAATTAAAATACCATCTTCATCTTCAAAAATTTCTTCAAGGCCGTGATCTATTAATTCTAGCTCAAGTTCTTCAATATCCATTCCTTCGGGATTTATACGGAAGTTACAAGTGTGATCAAACATAAACGAAACAGAACCAGAAGTTCCTAAACTACCGTCACATTTATTAAAGTAACTGCGAATATTTGCAACAGTTCTAGTGTTGTTATCGGTAGCTGTTTCAATTAAAATTGCAATTCCGTGTGGAGCATAGCCTTCAAAAAGAACTTCCTTATAATCGCCTAAGCTTTTGTCACTCGCTCTTTTAATAGCGCGCTCTACATTGTCTTTAGGCATATTTACAGACTTGGCATTCTGTATTACTGCACGAAGTCTAGCATTGGTATCTGGATCAGGACCTCCTTCTTTTACAGCCATTACAATATCCTTTCCAATACGCGTAAAAGCTTTGGACATTGCAGACCAACGCTTCATTTTTCTTGCTTTTCTAAATTCGAAAGCTCTTCCCATTTTTGTTAATTGTTTTAAATTATAATTTAATTAATTCACTTCAGGAATTAATCAAAGTTTAGGTACATCAAATATAAAAAATTCCAAATTTCAAAAACTCAAATAATAAATAAATTCTAACTTAGAAAATTCAATTAGCAAAAGGTCTCGACTTTGAGTTTTGATATTTATTTAATGAATTTTTATTTGGAAATTGATGCTGTAGATTAAAAGTTTCTAACCAACAAGTTCATCAATAATTCGAGCAAGCTCAAAATCTTTTTCTGTTACACCCTCTGCATCGTGAGTAGATAAATAGATTTCTAATGAATTGTAAACATTACTCCACTCAGGGTGATGATTTAATTTTTCAGCTTCAAAAGCTATTCTTGTCATTGAAGTAAACGCCTCTTTAAAATTTTCAAATTCGAAAATTGCGTGAAGGGCTCCTTCAATATATTCCCAGCCTTCAAAATCTTTAAGCTTTTCTAATATTTCATTTTCAGTTAATGCTTTCATAGTTGTAATTTTAGTTTAAAATCAATGTACAAAATTTTACCGTATAGACATAATCTCTTCGTTTAAACCAGATTCTTCAACTACTTCTGCCACAGCTATTTGATAGGATTCAGGTAATTGATTCACCTTTGGAAGAATTGCGTTATAGCGGTCTTCATTACTACTAAATACACTTTTAAATATAGGCGTTTTATCACTAATTTTAAACGTTATCTCTCTGATGAGATCTTCGTGATGTACCATGTCATAACTCGATAAATGGAATATTCCAACCAATGAGTGATTAACGATATAGTGAATTTGCTGGCAAATCTTGTCTATAGTAGTTGTAGTAATTATAAGATTCGGGAAAACTTCATACGTAGCCTTATGTCGGATACATTGCCGTAAATGAACTATTTCCGGTGAATTAACCCCTAACACCATTGGCAGTCTTAAAATTGCGGTTTGCTGCGGAATAGTTTCTAGTAACAACTTCTCAATTGCAATTTTGAATTTCCCTGAAGGAGTTTCGGAGAGCGTCAAATCATTTTCATATGATGGATGTGTAAATTTTCCATCGAAAACTTCTGCTGAAGAAATATATAAAACTGAACAATCCTCGTGAAGCAAGGTGTAGTTAACCATTTGTTGATAAGCATCAAACAGTCTCTTATAATCTCCAGAAATTGCCGAAATTATTACAGTAGGCTTTATTTCATTCAGCAATAAAAACAAGGAGTCTTCTTCCACGCAGTATTTAAAGAACACTTGATTTTCAGAAAAAGCGCCCTCTTGCTTACAGTAAGTGCAATACACTTCGTAATAGGATAGAAGTTCTTTATAAATTTCATAACCTATAAAACCGCTACCTCCAAGGATTAAAATACGTTCTTTTCCTTCTTTTTTCCTCATTAAATTCCGCTTCAACTTCTTTTTAAAATATAGATAGTTTTGTTTTAGTGGTAAACTGCTCTAATGCCTGCATTCCTAAATATGAATTTCCTTGTGGGTTTAAGGCTGGCGCCCAGGTTGCGATTGTAAAACAATGGGGTAGAAGTGCCACTATTCCGCCACCAACGCCACTTTTTCCAGGTAATCCAACTTCAAACGCAAATTCGCCTGCTTCATCATAAAAACCGCAGGTTAACATAATTGCATTAATTCGTTTTACCTGACTTGGTGTTAAGTGCAATACGTTTTTTAAACACTTACCTTTATTGGCATAAACGAAAAAAGCGTTTGTAAGTTGTTTGCAATTCATCATTATTGAACATTGATGAAAATAGAAGTCTAACACATCATCAACATCATTTTGAAGGTTTCCAAAGGACTTTAAAAGATTGGCAGCTGCATAATTATTGAAACCTGTTTCTCTTTCAGACTCTGCAACTTTTACATTAAAGTTAATTGAATCGTCGTGCGCTAATTCGCGTACAAAGTTTAAAAAATCTTCTTTTGGGTTTTTTAAATTTGAAAGCAAAATGTCTGCTACTACAATCGCCCCCGAATTGATTAAAGGATTTCGAGGAATTCCATTTTCAAGTTCCAAAAGAGAAAGATGATTGAATGGATTCCCCGAAGGTTCTACATCAACACGAGTAAGAAGTTTATTTCCAACTAGCTGAAACGCTTTTGATAAAGAGAATACTTTAGAAATACTTTGAATTGAAAATTTTTCCAAAGCATCGCCAACAGCATAGTCTTCACCCGTTATTAACTGAAGGTGAATTCCTAGCTTGTCTTTTGGAATCTTAGCCAATTCTGGGATATAGCTAGCTACTTCACCAGTATCTTCAGTTTTTTTAAGTGATGAATATATTTCTTCTAAAATTGCTTGATAGTCCAACATTAGCCTTTGTAAAACGGTGTTTTAACAACTTTTGCTGCAACGGGTTTATTTCTTATTTGAATGAATATTTCAGATTCTGGCGCACTGTTTTCTACAGTTACATATCCCAATCCAATCGATTTATTTAGTGAGGGTGCCATGGTTCCACTAGTAACTCTCCCGATGATGTTTCCATCCTTATCGGCAATTTCATACCCTTGTCTAGGAACTCCACGGTCTATTAATTCAAAACCAATAAGTTTGTTTTTTATTCCTTCCTCTTTTTCTTTTTTCAAATTATCAGAATTGATAAAGTCTTTGGTGAATTTTGTAATCCATCCCAATCCAGCTTCTAATGGAGAAGTTGTTTCATCTATATCATTTCCGTACAAGCAGAAGCCCATTTCTAATCTAAGTGTATCACGAGCAGCTAAACCAATTGGTTTGATACCGTACTCTTTTCCAGCTTCAAAAACTTTATTCCAAATCTGTTCAACCTCACTGTTTTTACAGTAAATTTCGAATCCACCACTTCCAGTATAACCAGTAGCACTAATAATCACGTGCTCAATTCCAGCAAAATCAGAAACTTTGAAGTTATAAAATTTAATAGCGCTCAAATCTTCTGAAGTTAACGATTGCATGGCTTCAATTGCTTTCGGTCCTTGAATAGCTAAAAGTGAATATTCATCAGAGATATTTCTCATTTCGGCACCCATAGTGTTTTGTTTTTCTATCCAAGCCCAATCTTTGTCTATATTAGATGCGTTTACTACAAGTAAATATTCTTCGTCTTTAATTTTATAAATAATTAAATCGTCAACTATACCTCCTTCTTCATTAGGAAAATAGCAGTATTGAGCTTTTCCATCTTTAAGTTTGGTGGCATCGTTACTGCTTATTTTTTGAATTAAATCCAAAGCTTTTGGACCTGTAATCAAAAATTCGCCCATATGCGAAACATCAAATACACCCACGCCATTTCGCACAGTTTCGTGCTCAGCTTTTACTCCTTCGTATGAAACAGGCATATTATAACCTGCAAATGGCACCATCTTAGCGCCTAGTTGTTCGTGTATGTGTGTAAGTGCAGTGTTTTTCATTTTAAAAATGTTTTTATTTCTTTATCCTAAGGCATTACTTGAGATAGAGATAGTGATAAATTTTTTAATATTATTTTAAATAATTCATTTTTCACAAATGTATTATAATAGGCGCAAAGGTAATGAAAGTTTGAATGCTTTATTTTCAATATTTTTCTCGTTAAAATAGTCTTAATCGCTTACTCATTCTCTATGTTTTGAATACTTTTAAAATAAAAACAATGGCCGTTACTGTTTCCAAAAATCCATATAATGGAGATGAACTAAATTCCTATAAAAATCACAGCAAAAAAGAAGTTTCTGAAATTATAGATAAAGCGGATAAACGCTTTTATAGCTGGCGAGGTGTTCCATTTAATGAACGACAAAAACTAATGCTTGCAGCGGCTGCAGAAATGAGGTCTAATAAACACGAATATGCTAAAATGCTGACTTTAGAAATGGGAAAACCTATTTCTCAAGCAATAGCAGAGGTTGAAAAATGTGCATGGGTATGCGAATATTACGCTGAGCATGCCGAAAATCAACTTGAAAATAGAGTAATTAAAACCGATGCCCATAAAAGTTATGTGAGTTATGAACCCTTAGGAGTAATTCTTGCTGTAATGCCGTGGAATTATCCGTTTTGGCAAGTTTTCCGATTTGCTGCTCCTGCTCTTATGGCTGGAAATATTTGTGTTTTAAAGCACGCTTCTAACGTATTTGGAAGTGCCTTGAATATTGAAAAGATATTTAAACGAGCTGGTTTTCCAGACAACTGTTTTACTACATTATTAATAGGAAGTGATGCCGTAGAAGAAATAATTGAAAATAAAAAAGTAAAAGCTGTTACCCTTACTGGAAGTGGGCCAGCTGGGTCTTCGGTTGCATCCCTAGCAGGTAAGAACATTAAAAAAACAGTACTAGAATTAGGAGGTAGTAACGCATTAGTTGTAATGAAAGATTGTGATATTGAAAAGACTTTGGAAACTTGTGTGCAAGCGCGTTTTCAAAATACCGGGCAGAGTTGTATAGCCGGAAAAAGGTTGATTGTAGATGAATCTATTGCTGAAGAATTTGTTGAAAAACTAGTTGTTAAGGTTAGAGAATTAAGAAGTGGAGATCCTTTAGACCAAGAAACTTATATAGGAACTTTAGCCAGAGAGGACTTGGCGAAAGATATTGAAAAGCAAGTCAATGATTCAATTAAGGCAGGAGCAAAGCTTATAGTAGGAGGTAAGCGACACGGAGCTTATTTTGAACCAACTGTTTTGACAAATGTTACCGAAAATATGGCGGTATTTAAGGAAGAAACATTTGGGCCTGCTTTGTCTGTTACTACATTTAAAACTATTGAGGAAGCGATTGATCTCTCTAATAATTCTCGATTTGGATTAGGAGTTTCGCTATTTACAGAGAATATAGAAGCAGCAGAGAAGATTATCCATAAATTTGATGAAGGTGCTGTTTTTATAAATGAATTAGTAAAAAGTGATCCGCGATTACCTTTTGGCGGAATTAAAGAAAGTGGTTACGGACGAGAACTAAGTGCCGATGGAATAAAAGAATTCGTAAATAGAAAAACCGTATATATTAAAAAGTAAGAACCTACTGGATTTGATTTGTAGGTTTATTTAAATAACCAACCTAAATTATATTAAAGAATGAATTTTCACACACGAAAATGGATTAAGCCAGAAGATTTAAATCCCAACGGGACCTTGTTTGGCGGCCGTTTACTAGAATGGATTGATGAAGAAGCGGCTTTATATGCAATTATACAATTAGAAAACCCGAGAACAGTAACGAAGTTTATGAGCGAAATAAATTTTGTGAGTTCTGCTAAAAAAGGTGATATCGTAGAAATAGGGCTAGAGCCGAAATCTTTTGGAAGAACGTCATTAACGCTTGCCTGCGAGGTTCGAAACAAAATGAATCACGAAGTAATTATTAGTATTGAAAAAATTATAATGGTGAGTTTAGACGAAAACGGGGTGCCAACACCACACGGAAAAACACAAATTGAATTTGTTAAAGATAGGTTAGCTAAATAAAACAATACTACTTCATAAATGGTTGAAGCCTAAAAAAAACCCCGCAATTAATGCGGGGTATGTTGTTTAAAACTTTGGGTTTGTAGTGACTACTACACCATATCTTCTGGTCTTACCCATTGGTCGAACTCTTCAGCAGTAGTATAACCTAAGTTTACTGCTTCTTCTTTAAGAGTTGTTCCGTTTTTGTGAGCTGTATTAGCGATTTCTGCTGCTTTGTAGTATCCAATTTTTGTGTTTAACGCTGTAACAAGCATTAAACTGTTGTTTAATTGCCTTTTAATAACCTCGTGGTTAGGTTCGATACCTTGTGCACAATTTACATCGAATGACACACAAGCATCTCCAAGAAGTTGAGCAGATTCTAAAAAGTTTGCAGCCATTACTGGTTTGAACACGTTAAGTTCAAATTGACCTTGCATACCGCCAACGGCAATTGCCATATCGTTACCTATTACTTGAGAGCAAACCATTGTTAAAGCTTCACATTGTGTAGGGTTTACTTTTCCTGGCATAATAGAAGAACCTGGTTCGTTTGCAGGAATGTTGATTTCTCCAATTCCACTACGAGGTCCACTAGCAAGCATTCTAACGTCATTAGCTATTTTGTTTAATGAAACCGCCAATTGCTTTAATGCACCGTGACTTTCTACAAATGCGTCGTGAGCCGCTAAAGCTTCAAATTTATTTTGAGCAGTAACAAAAGGTAAACCTGTAAAGTCAGCAATATATTTTGCAACTTTAACGTCGTATCCTTTTGGTGTGTTTAATCCAGTTCCAACAGCAGTCCCTCCTAAAGCGAGTTCAGCTAAATGTGGAAGCGTATTTTTTAAAGCTTTAATTCCGTATGCTAATTGTGCTGCATAACCACCAAACTCTTGTCCCAACGTAAGAGGGGTAGCATCCATAAAGTGAGTACGACCAATTTTTACAACCTCTTTAAAGTCTTCTGCTTTTTTGGCAAGTGTCTTTTGAAGTTGCTCAACACCTGGAATTGTTGTTTCGATTAACTTTTTATAAGCTGCAATGTGCATTCCCGTTGGGAAAGTATCGTTTGAGGATTGCGATTTGTTTACATCGTCATTTGGCTGAAGTGTTTTTTCACCTTCTCCAATTTTTTTTCCAGCTAATTGGTGTGCACGGTTTGCAATTACTTCATTTACGTTCATATTGCTTTGCGTACCACTTCCTGTTTGCCAAATTACTAAAGGAAATTGATCGTCGTGTTTTCCTGCTAAAATCTCATCACAAACTGTTGCAATAAGGTCTCTTTTTTCTTCAGGAAGAACTCCAAGTTCGCAGTTAGTGTAAGCTGCTGCCTTTTTAAGATATGCAAAGCCATAGATTATCTCTAGAGGCATTGAAGCACGTGGGCCAATTTTAAAATTTTCGAATGAACGCTCTGTTTGTGCGCCCCAAAGTTTATCGGCTGGTACTTTTACCTCGCCCATGGTGTCTTTCTCTATTCTATACTGCATTGTAATAATGTTTATAATGAATTAATTATTATTTAAAATAGCAGAGTTACGAAGAACTCCTTAAGTACTTGATTTTGAATTTATTTTAACCCGAATGAATAAGGGATTAAAACTGCTGCAAAGATAACGAAAAGCAAAAAGTTGGTCAACCCGCACAGCTGTTTATTTCCTGAGAATAAAACTAAAAGTTTTGTTGTTGTTTTAAAAAAAAACGTACTATCTTTGGACTTTCAATTAAAAATAATATACCATGTTTACTTTTGAGCAATTTTTAGGATTCATCGCTGTTATGACTGTAGTTACCATCGGATTTTGGTTGATGATTTTTTTGATGGGAATACTCCCTTACTGGATTGGTGGTGCACTTCAAGAGAATTTTAAAAATAAACGTGAAGAAAAGAAAAACAAACAATTAAATAAGTAGTTTTTCTATAGAATATAATTAAAAGGGAGCTTTAAGAAAGCTCCCTTTTTTATTTCCACCTATTAAGGGTGAATTAGATAAGCATTAATTGGATAGTAGAATACATGTATTATAATCTAATTAGAATTTACTCCATTTAAAAAGGGAACCAATTTGGTTCCCTTTTTAAATGTATTAGCCTTCGACCTAGGATGTTATCCTTCAAACCCACCTTCGTCATATCCACCACCACTGCCCCCGTTAGGACGTTGACGTTGTTTCTTCTGGTTGAAGCGATAGGTGAAGGTTAAATTAACTTGTCTAGCTCTCCACTGAAATTCACTTTCACTAGTAAATGAGCTTGTAGTAGTTAAACTGTTTCTTTTACGTGTATTAAGTAAATCACTAACATTTAAAGATAAAGTTCCATTGTCATTTATGATGTCTTTGCTAATTGCCATATCTACAGATAGGATCCCGTCGCTCTCTGTTTGAGAGTTATTTCTAGGACCACGGTAGAAAGCATTTGTTTGCCATTCAATTTTTGCAGGTAATTTTACCTTACTGCTAAATCTTCCAAAGTAACTAACATCTTCTGTTCCGTAATCTACACCGTTGAAAAATCCTTCAGACTTAAACATAAAGTAATTAAAACTTCCGTTAAGTGTTAGCCACTTATTAGGGTTGTATAATAAACCTGCTTCAAAACCATATCTTTTGTTTGTAGAAAGGTTAATAGGAAGGGTACGGATAATTGGAATTCCATTACTTGTAGTTTCTCCAGTTTCTTCTTGAACTCTTTCAAAAGAATCTGTTTCGTGTTGGTAGTAAATAGAACTCGATAATGTTAGCTTTTTCCAACTCTTTAAATATCCTAAATCGAATGCACTAGAGTAGGCAGGGTCTAGGTTAGGATTTCCTTGAAATACGTTTGCTTCACTTGAACGAGAAGGGAAAGGGTTGATAAACCAGTGTCTTGGGCGGTTAATACGTCTGTTATAACCAAGTGTAATGTTTTCGCGGTCACCTAACTCGTAAGTCAAGTTTACTGTAGGGAATAGCCCTGTGTAGTCCTTGTCGAAGTTTAGGTTAATAGGTGAGTTTGTATCAACATTTTCAGCATCTACGCTACCTTTTAGTTGCGTGTTTTCAAGACGTAAACCTAATAGGAAAGAGAACTTACCAAACTTATTTCCGTACTGGGTGTAGAAAGCGTGTACATTTTCTTCGTAGTTGAAAATATTAGAAAGGCTATCATTCCTTTGATAAACACCAGAAATACCGTCTTCTTGTAATAAGGTGTAATCTGTGATTGTTTCTTCAAAACTTCCACGGTAACCGGCTTCAAATTGTGCATTTTCACCTATAGGTAATACGTAATCAGCTTGTGCTAAATATTCTCTATCTGTCCTTTTTTGAAGAATATTCTCAGAAGGAAGTGTAATGAATTCTGGGAATAAACGATTTTCGGTAATTAATGAATTTTCATCGTCCTTTCCGTAATCATACTGAAAATCGGCAGTTAGTTTATGTCCGTTGTCATTAAAGTTATTTACATAATTCAAAGAGAATTGATAGTTAGAATCGTCTTCTCCTTCGTATTCAATTCTTCTTATGCTCTCTTCAGTTTCGTTATTGTTTCTGTTAAAAGTGTTGTTGGTTGTAACATCATCTCCAGTTCCCTTTCTGTAGAATCCACTTGCGGTGATTGAAGATTTGTCGTTAATAAAGTATTCTATACCTAGGTTGGTGTTAAAGCCTTTACCCATTCTGTCGTAATCTCTACGTTCAATAACTTGATCGAAAGTTGGCTCAACAGTTACGGGATTTCCATCACTATCTATAAAATTTCGTGAAAAATAATTATTATCGAAATGTGCTTTTCCTGGAGCTTTTCTGTAATAAACGCCTGTAGTATTAAAAATATTGAATTTGTTAGTTCTAATATTTATGTTTCCAGAGGCATTACTATTTGTAGGTACCCCTATGGTTGTACTTATAGAACCATTTACACCAAGGGTTTTTTCTTTTTTAAGAATGATGTTTAGAATACCTGCAGTTCCTTCTGCGTCATAACGAGCCGAAGGAGAAGTAATAACTTCAACTCTTTCAATAGCTTCAGCAGGTAGTTGGCGTAAAGCATCAGTAGAACCAAAACCAGCAATAGCAGAAGGCTTCCCATTAATAAGAATACGAACATTTTCGTTACCTCTTAATGCAATTGCCCCATCAACATCTACTGTTACAGAAGGCACATTATTTAATGCATCACTCACCGAAGCACCTCCAGCCGTAAGGTCTTTTCCTATATTGTATATTTTTTTGTCTAGTCTTATCTGTACCTCTGTAGTTTCAGCACGTACAACCACTTCGTCTAAACTTGCCGCGTCTAAATCAAGTTTAATCGTTGGCAGGGTAGTGTTTTTAATAAAATTTTGATTTTTTAATTCTTTAGTTTTATAAGAAATAAATTCAAACCTCACTGTATAAACTCCAACAGGCACGTCAATTTTATAGTTTCCATCTAAATCGGTTATGCCACCTGTAACGGTTTTACCATCTCTGTTTATGAATGAAACGGTAGAATATTCTAGTGGGTAATTTGTACCTTCTTCAAGAATAGTTCCTTTAATTGTAACTTGTTTTTTTTCAGAGGTTTGAGCTACAACATTATAGCTGAAAAGTAATAGAATAAAAGGCAATAAGTATTTCATGAGTAGGATTAAAAAATTAACTCACGAAAATAGTATTGTTAGAATTGAATTCTGCTAATTTTCTGTTAATAATACCCGCTGAAAAGCCCGTTAATGTTAAACTATAGAGGTCCTAGATTAAAGTAACTCTAGGATATTTTCTGGTGGTCTGCCGATTACTGCTTTTGTACCCTTTATAGCTATAGGTCTTTCAATTAGTTTAGGGTTTTTAATCATAGCATCAATAATCTGCTCGTCTGAAAGGTCTTTGTCTTTAAAATTTTCTTTCCATTCCTTTTCTTGAGTGCGCACAAGTTCAATTGGTTTAATACTCAGCAATTCTATAATTTGTTTTAACTCCTGTTTTGAAGGAATGTCTTCAAGATATTTTACAACATTAATGGTTTCCCCATTTTCTTCAAGAAGTTGCAGTGCTTGTCTCGATTTACTGCATCGTGGGTTGTGATATAGAGTAGTCATTTTTTCTTTTAGATTTAATATTTTAATGTTTTGTAAAAATAATAGAAATAAAAACGCAAGGTGAATTAAAGTTATTTGTTTAGTAGCTCTTCCATTTCCATTTCATAATCATATTGCAAGTCTTCGTGAAGAGTAGAAACTTTTTTCTGTATATATTCAATTTGTCTATTATAAAGATTGGTGAGCGTTGTATTTCGTTTAATAGAAGGTTTAAAATCTTTTAGTTTATGACAAAAATATAGCAATAATTCAACCTCAGTTTCTTTGTTCTGAGAATAGCGAATAAACTTTTTAATCTCTCTTAGTATTTTCCGAATGCTTTTTTTAATAAAATAGTAGGTTTTAGTATTTATATTTTCAAAATCTTCATCTATTTTGGTTTTTATACTTCTTATAAAGGCTTCTTCATTAGCAGATTCAAATAATAAATAGGTGATTAGCTCTTTATTTTCTTTTTTAAACTTAGAAAGCCTAAGGCAAAGTTCTAGTAGTTCTTGAGTAGAACGATTATTAAGTTCAGTTTTAATTTCCTTTAGGCTGGCTGCTTTCATAATAAAGTTTGCAGTAAAGGTACATCGGATTTGGAGAAATTAAAACTCCTTTAGATTTCAACCATTTTTAAAATTAAAGAAACTCATTGCGGAATAAGGAAACAATTACAACAATGAGCTTCTGTTGACTAAGGAGTGCTATTCCTTAATATGTACCGAACCTTTCATTACAATATGTATACTGCAGAAATAATCAAAATTTGTGGTAATCTTTTTTGAAAAAGAATCTTCTTTATTCAATGTTTTAGAAGTCCATTTCTTATTGATTTCTGTTACGTCGTGAGGAACGATGTCTTTGTTAACCCATTCTATTATGTCACCTTTTCTAACTTGTATTATTTCCGGGACAAATTTCATCTGATAAATATTAACTACATGCTTCGTAGGTGTGTTTAAAATTGATTCAGTAGTATTTAAGCTAGAAAACAACAGAAAAATCATCGTTATTCCTATAACTAATACAGTTTTTCTTATGAAAAAGATTTTAAAAGCTTTCATTTTTTAAGAATTTTACTTTGGGCCATTTTTGCATGATGATAATGTGTTTCCAAAATAGGAACAGCAGTTTTAAGTAATGCCTCTAGATCTGTATTTTGAGATTGAGGAATCAATATTGTATTTAAAGCATCAATTACTGTTTTGTGATATGCAACTTCATTATTTATGTATGCTTGGTCAAAAGCTTTTCCATTAATCGACTTTAATTTTTTAGTGGTCTCATCGGCTTGGTTTAACAGGGACTTACTCACAGGATTGTCTTTAGGATTAATGCCAAGTTTAGTAACAAGTTCTACAGCAAGATCTATAATTGCTTGGTGGTCGTTAATCATGGTATTTGCAAATTCACGCACGGCTGCATCATTAGATTTGGCAATAGCGAGTTTTGCATAATCGATGTCGATTTGGTTAGCTACAACCGCAACATTTGCAATTTCGGCATCACTTAATTGTGGAGTTTCTTGGGCACAAATGCATATAGAAGTAGTAAAGGTAAATACGATTATAGCAAGTGTCTTAATAATCGGTGGTGTTTTCATAACGTATGATTTTTAGGTTTAATCTTTAATTGTTAGTATTAGTTTGATGCCATTAAAACTTTTAGGTTACAATAATTCCAGATTAATTATATTTATCGTAGCTGATATTTTATTAGTGGCCAAGAGTTTATAGGGATATTCTCGTTAGTCTTTATTGGGTTTTACGATTATCTTAAAATTTGAGCGAGAGTATAGTTTTTTTGTTAATTTTAAAGTGAATTTATAAGTCATATATCCGATTTTGAAAATCTCAATTACAATTACTTCCATTCTCTTATTTACAACTCCTTTTATACTTGCTCAAACGGTTGCAGAAAGTAAAGTTTATGAAACTTATGATAATATTATTGGTGTAGAAAACACCGGATTATTTAACGGGACAGAATTTACCGACCTCTTTTTAAATACCAATGGAACTTATAGATATTTTAAAGGTTATGATTATGTAAGAGGGGCGGTATACTATAATGGCGAGTTTTACAGCAATGTATTGTTGAAATATGATTTGTTAGAGGATAACCTAATTACTCATTCTGAGGGTAAACTAAGTGTTTTCAATGTAAAACTTATCCCAGATTTTGTTACTTCCTTTTCTATTTACAATCGGGATTTTGTGAAATTAGTAGATATAAACTTACCCTTACCTGGAAATGGTTTTTTTGAAGAGGCATATCTCGGAAATCAGTTCAAGCTTTACATTAAACACAATAAAAGAAAAAAAGATAAGGCATTAAATAGTGGTGTTCAGTATCGGTTTTCTATAAACAATTATTACTTGTTGCAGGTAGATGGACACTACGCGGTAATAAATTCAATTAAAGACTTACGAAGAGCTTTGCCTGAAAGAGAGGATGATATCCGAAAATATTATAAAAGTTATAAAAAATTATATAAGTCTGACCCCGATAATTTTCTGATTAAACTTTTGAAACATTTAGAAGGACTTTCAAAACCTTCAAAATTTTAAATATTGAAGCCGCGCTTTATGCAAAATAATTTCCTTGCAATTCTTATCCTATTACTTTCCACTGTAGGTTTATTCGGACAAACTGAACAGAATATTACAGCAGCGTTTAACAATTCACCATTAAAAGAAGCCATTCTTAAAGTGGAATCAATTTCTAATAAAGAATTCTATTTTGAAGAAACTTGGTTGAAAGGATATTATGTCACAACATCTTTTAAAAATGAACCTTTAAGAGCGGTTTTAGAAGGACTTTTTAGTAACACAAACATCAATTACGTACTTAAGGATAACAAAGTTATTCTTCTTAAAAACACCTATGTCTATACTGAATTGCCTACGGATTTTTTCAATGAAGTGACACAGAAAGAAAATTCGATAGAAAGCAAGAGCAACGCTCCAATTTTTCAAGAAGAATATACCAATAGCCATACGGTTTACAAAAAGAAAATAGTAACTATAGGGAAACAACGTCCAAATACTTCTAATAACACATATGTACTCACAGGAGTATTTAAAAATTTTAATACAGGGGAACCTCTTGCAAATCTTTCAATTTCTACAGTAGATAGAAGTAAATATGCTATTACTGATTCTGAAGGAAAATATAGTATTCGGCTTCCTTATGGTTTAAATAAGCTAGAAACAAACTTATTAGGGTTCGAAAAAATACGTCAAGATGTAATTATGTATGGAGATGGATCGCTTGATATTGAATTGCTCGAAAACTCTGAATCATTAGAAGAAGTGGTGGTAAAGTCTAATAAAGATGCCAACGTTCGCGATGCTGTTGTAGGAGTTACTAATATAAACATTGAGTCGATTAAAACAATTCCCTTGGTATTAGGAGAGCGTGATGTTTTAAAAGTTGCTACCACCATGCCAGGAATAAAAACCGCTGGGGAAGGGTCTAGTGGGTTTAATGTGCGTGGTGGGCGTTCAGATCAAAATCTAATTTTACTAGATGATGCCGTTTTATATAATCCTTCTCACTTTTTAGGATTCTTTTCGGCAGTAAACCCTTTTACAACGGGAAGCATGGAGATTTACAAGGCTAGTATTCCAGCTGAATACGGGGGGCGACTTTCTTCGGTTTTTGATATAGAAACCAAATCGGGTAATATGGAAAAGTTTGTGGGTGAAGGGTCTATTGGGCCTATAACCGCCAACCTAGCGCTTGAAATACCTGTGGTAAAAGAAAAAGCTTCATTAATAGCCGGGTTTCGGGCTACGTATTCCGATTGGATTTTACGAAGTCTAGATGAAGATAAATTAAAAAATAGCGAAGCTTCTTTTTACGATGGAATTGTAAAATACAAACACAATATAGATAATGATAATTCAATTCAAGGGACAGTTTATTTCAGTAAAGATCGATTCAGCATAACTTCCGATTCAATTTTTGATTATTCTAACAGATTGATTTCATTGAAATACAATCACGCCATTAGTGATAAGAGTAAAGCTGAACTTATTTTAGTAAATAGTCAGTATCAATACGAAGTAAATTATGAGGCTGACGCCAATCAAAATTTTGAATTTGATTATCAGTTAAACGAGTATGAAGCGAAATTAAACTTCAATTATAAGCTTAATAATAAACATAGATTGAGTTACGGTTTAAGCAGTAAATTGTATGTTATAGATCCTGGTAATATTAATCCTATTGGTGAAAACTCCGATGTACTGGCTAAAAGTATAGACAGAGAGAAAGGGTTAGAGTCTGCAATTTATCTAGCCGATTTGTTTGAAGTGAATAAAAAGTTTCTTCTAGATTTAGGGTTACGCTATTCATTTTATTCAGCCTTAGGCCCTGCAACTCAAAATATTTATACTTCTGGGGTTCCTAAAAGTGATAGCTCAATAGAAGAGGTTAAAGAATTCGGCAATAATGAATCTATCAAAACCTACGGAGGCTTAGAATATAGATTTTCAGCAAGATATTTACTAGGAACCGATTTTTCGGTGAAAGCTGGGTTTAATAGAACCATTCAATATCTACACTTACTATCTACTAATACCACACAATCGCCTACAGATATTTGGAAGCTTTCAGATTTAAATATCGAGCCTCAACGTGCAAATCAATACAGCTTAGGTTTCTTCAAAAACCTATCAGAAAAAGACATTGAGTTTAGTTTAGAGGGATATTACAAAACAATGGACGATATATTAGATTATAAAATTGGCGCACAATTAATAATGAATGATGAGTTGGAAACCGAGTTACTGCAAGGTGAAGGGAAAGCGTATGGAATTGAATTTTTAATAAAAAAGAATAGTGGAAGGTTTAATGGATATGTTGGTTATAGTTACTCTCGTTCAAAAGTGAAATTAGATAGCCAACTTGAACAAGAGCGTGTAAATAATGGCGAGTTTTTTTCAGCTAATTATGACAAACCTCACGACTTTTCACTTGTTGCCAATTATAAACTAACTAAGCGTTTTAGTTTTTCTGCAAACTTTACATACCAAACTGGCCGACCTATTACATATCCGATAGGGCGTTATGTTTTTGCAGGAGAAGAACAAGTTTTATACAGCGACCGAAATCAATTTCGGATTCCAGATTATTACAGATTAGATTTAGGAGTAAACATAGAAGGGAATCATAAACTAGATAAACTAGCACATAGCTTTATTAATATATCAGTTTATAATGTATTGGGTAGAAATAATCCGTATTCAGTATTTTTTGTAAATGAAGCGGGAGAAATTAAAGCGTATAAAACTTCTATTTTTTCGATACCAGTTCCTACAATAACGTATAATTTTAAGTTTTAGGAATTATGAAAGCGTACCAATTATATACCATTCTTTTCGCCATATTTTTAAGTCTATGGGCTTGTACTGAGCCGTATGAAATTGAAACAGTAGATTTTGAAAGTGTTTTAGTTGTGGAAAGTACAATTACTGATGAATTTAAACTTCAAACCGTAAAACTGAGCAAAACAACAACTTTAGAAAATCCTGAAATATTATATGAAAACAATGCAACTGTTGTAGTGAATACAAGCACTGGGAGCACCTTTGATTTTATATGGGACGATATTAAAAAACATTATATTTCGGAAATACCATTTAGAGCGGAACCTAATGTTACATATACATTAAGTATAATCACCCAAGACGGGAAACGATATTCTTCTTCTGAAGTTGTTCTTCCACCATCAGTTGAAATGACTGAAGTGTATACAGAACGCGTAGTTAATACAGCAGAACATAAAGATGGAGCTCATGTTCTAGTGAACACAGAAGATCCTACAGGAAGCGCAAAGTACTTTAGATATGAATACGAGGAAACCTATAAAATTGTTGCACCAAATCCATCCCCGTATTATGCCGAAATTGTGAATTACGATTTTACTCTTGGTACTTATGAAGTTATCCTTACGCCTAGAGAACCTGAAGAAATATGTTATACTACCGAGTATTCAACAGGAATCATACAAACTTCCACTACCGAACTTAACGATAATAGCGTTAATAGATTTCCAGTGAAATACCTTTCTAAAAATGATGCTAAAATGCAAACTCGGTATAGTATTTTGGTAAAGCAGTACGTACAAAGCGTTGATGCTTTTACGTTTTATAAAGTAATTAAAGAGCTAGGTAGCATTGAGAGTTTGCTTTCACAGAGTCAACCTGGTTATGTGGCAGGTAATATAACTTCTGAAAATAATCCAAACACTAAAGTAATAGGTTTCTTTGAAGCCTCATCAATGACATCTAAAAGGATTTATTTTAACTACGAAGATGTTGGCCTTGAAAAGCCACCATATTTTGTGGATTGTGAGGTTTTAACATTAGATTATAACGATGCTACTGTCTTGGATGACGACCCAAATGAACGCGAAACACTATATCAACTTATTACTTATAATGACTATCAAGTCCTTTCAGTGAATACTTCTTTAATATATCAAGTTGTACAACCTGAATGTAGTGTTTGCACTTATTTTTCATCTAATGTAAGACCTGATTTTTGGATAGATTAATTATGAAAAAAAGCATATTTATAATATTACTCATTCTTTTAGGAAACGTCACTTTTTCACAAATCCCGAACCAAGATTTGTCGGTAGAGTCTAATGTTTTTCCTAAAGAAAAATTAGCGCTTACAATTAATTCTAACATACTATTAGCTGGGGAATTATTGCAATACAGCACTTTAAATTTAAATGAAGCAGGTAAGAAAAGTAAACTGAGCAAAGTAGTGTATGTTTCTATGCGAAATGAAAACGATTCCGTTGTTTTTCATCATAAATTAAAACTTAATAACGGTAGCGCTAGTGGAGATTTCTTTATTCCTGCAACTTTGAAATCTGGAATTTATAAACTTATTTCCTATACAAATTTCTCTAAAAACAACAAGTTAGATGCTTATGCTTTAAAAACGATTTACGTTATAAATACATTTATGAAAATGGATAAAGTGAAGAATGTTTCAGACTCTATTCGCTTAAATTTTTCTACAAAATTCAGTAGAGTTTCTACTTCGAATGAAAGTAATCAGCAAATTAAAATTGTATCAGATAAAGCTACTTATGGCTCTCGTGAAAAGGTGAGTTTAAAATTAGAAGGAATCTCGAATGAAATAAATGGCAATTTTGTGCTATCTGTCAGAAAACTGAATCCAATAGAAATCTCAGGAAAACCATCTGAATCAGTTAACGGGAACTCTTCCAATGTTTTCCATATACCCGAGGTACGGGGAGAGTTAATTTCTGGTACTATTTTAAACAATGATGGAAAGGTTCCTGCTAAAAATAAAATAGTCTCTTTAACGATACCTGGAGAAGATTTCATTTTTAAAAGTACATCTACTGATGCAAACGGGCGTTTTTTCTTTTCATTATCAAAAGGTTACAGTTCTAATAAAGGAATAATTCAATTGAGCTCTAAAGATTCCAGGAAAGAAAATTACACTATTAATATTGATAAAAAACATTTGAATTTAAATGATTCTAAAAGAAGTGCTTTGGTTTTAAACCCTGAATTGAAGAGTTGGTTACAAGAAAGAAGTGTACAAATACAAATTGAAAATGCCTATTTCGAAACCAAAAGGGATAGTGTGAAACCACATAAAATTACTTCAAGATTTTATAACAACCTAGGAACGGTATTTAATTTAGACGATTATACTCGTTTTGCTACTTTAAGAGAAACCTTTGTAGAAGTTATTACACTTGCAGCAATTCGTGGAAATGGAGCAAATAGCAGGTTTGTTATTCATAATGCTTACGATCCTAATAGGATTGCACAATTTAATGATATTCCACCTTTGGTTTTGCTAGATGGAATTGAAATAATAAATAATGAAGAGCTCATTAATTACAATCCACGCCAAATTAAAAGTGTAAGAGTGATTACAAAACCGTATAGATATGGCCCAATGATTTACAGCGGGATTATAGCTGTTGAAACTGTACAAGGTGATTTTACACCTAATACCACAGAGAAATGCATAAAAGTCATCGATTTAATTCCAGAAGTAAAAGGGAAGAAATATTATAAACCGAAATACCATTCAGGAGCGGATAAACTTTCTCGAATTCCGGATTATAGAGTACAGCTAATATGGAATTCTCAAATTGAAAACTTAAAAAATGGCTTTATTGATAGTTTTTTTACCTCAGATATTCCTGGAACCTATCAAATTTCTCTTGAGGGATATGGTATGAAAGGGGAATTCTACCGTCTAACATACAATTTTATGGTAATTCAATAAATTAAATGTTAAATTATTGTAGAATTGTGTTAATTTTTTGTTATCTTTAAGGAACATATTTAATATTAACATCAAATCTCTCTTTTTTATTATGCTTCACTGGAAAGCAATATTTATAATTTTATCTATTGTGTTCGGCGTAATAGGATTTATAGGCATTGGAGATGGGCCAATAGAACCTGCACAATTTGTTTTCGCAATATTTTTAGTTCTTTTAATGTCTTTATGGGTTTTCGATTTTGTAGGAAAGAAACGAAAAAGAGGATTATAATACATTTAAAATGTTAAACTTTTGAAAATGTAGCTTGTATTTTAAATTTAATTCGTAATTTTACTAAACATCATATCGGGGTGCTTAAAGTTTTAACTAACAGCTGAGATTATACCCGTAAAACTTCGAAATAGGTAATGCTAGCAGAAGGAATATGATTTGCAAAGGGAACAAAGATTCAAATCTTGTTCCCTTTGTTTTTTATAATTCGTCAGACTTTTCTTCCTGCCCAGTCATCATTAGATAGGCTTTTAAGAAACCGTCAATCTCTCCATCTAATATAGCATCTGTATTTCCTGTTTCATGTCCTGTACGAACGTCTTTTACTAATTTATAGGGGTGTAGAACGTAATTGCGGATCTGTGACCCCCATTCGATTGCCATCTTACTATCTTCAATTTCGGCACGTTGCGCTTGTTGTTTGCGAAGCTCAATTTCATACAATTGCGATCGAAGCATTTGCATTGCCTTTTCGCGGTTTTCTAATTGGCTACGGGTTTCACTATTGTGAATTATAATCCCACTAGGGTGGTGAGTAAGAATAGCTTTCGTTTCAACCTTGTTAACATTTTGACCTCCAGCTCCGCCACTACGTGCGAAATCCCAAGAGATATCAGCTGGGTTTATATCAATTTCTATACTATCGTCAACAAGTGGATATACGTAAACACTTACAAAACTTGTATGTCTTTTCGCATTACTATCAAAAGGTGAAATTCTAACCAATCTATGTACACCATTTTCACTCTTTAGCCATCCAAAGGCATATTCACCATCAATTTCTAGGGTTACAGTTTTTACCCCAGCCACATCACCAGATTGAAAGTTGAGCTCTTTTACCTTAAATCCATTCTTCTCTGCCCACATTAAGTACATACGCATAAGCATTTGTGCCCAATCGCAACTCTCTGTTCCACCTGCTCCTGCGGTAATTTGCAGTACAGCACTCATATCATCGCCTTCTTCGCTTAGCATATTACGGAATTCAAGGTCTTCGATGGCGTTTTCGGCTTTTTCAAAAATAGCATCTACATTTTCAGCGGTACCTTCACCTTCTTTATAAAACTCTAAAAGAATTTCAGCTTCTTCAGTTAGTGATTTTGCTGTTTCGTAGTCATTAACCCATTTCTTTTTGGTTCGTAGTACCTTCATGAAAGCTTCTGCTTCCTGAGAGTTATTCCAAAAGTTGGGGTCGAAAGTTTTTTCTTCGTCGTTTGTAATTTCTATGTTTTTGCCATCAATGTCAAAGATAGCGCCTCAAGGCATCTAACCGTGTCTTAAGGTCTTTGATTTGGTCTGTTGAAGTCATATAATAATTAATAATTTCAACAAAAATACCATTAACTTCGTGAGTAGAATATATATTTCGGCTAATTTTATACTTTTCTGAAGATTGCTAATTGAACCCAAGAATTTCACATTTATAATATGATAATAGATTTAAGAAGTGACACCGTAACAAAACCTACAATAGAAATGATGCAGGCCATTATGAATGCTGAAGTTGGAGACGATGTTTACAAAGAGGACCCTACAGTTAACAAATTGGAACAAAAACTAGCAGAATTGTTCGGGATGGATGCTGCGTTATTTTTTCCTACAGGAAGCATGGCAAACCAAGCAGCTATTAAAATGCATACGCAACCAGGAGAGCAATTAATTGCAGATAAATGGGCTCACGTATATAATTATGAAGGTGGCGGCGCTTCTTTTAATAGCGGTGTTTCTTGTAAATTGATTGATGGACACCGAGGCATGATTACAGCCAATCAAGTAGAAGAAAGTATAAATCCTCCAGATTTTTATCACAGTCCCTTAACCACATTAGTTTGTTTAGAAAACACAACTAATAAAGGTGGTGGTGCTTGCTATGACTTTTCAGAAATTGAAAAAATTAGACAAGTTTGTGATAAACATAATCTAGGTTTTCATTTGGACGGTGCGCGAATTTGGAATGCTTTAATAGCAAAAAATGAAGATCCCCAAGCTTACGGGAGCGTGTTTGATACAATATCTGTTTGCCTCAGTAAAGGACTAGGTACGCCAATAGGTAGTGTGCTACTCGGGAATAAAGAAATTATGAAAAAAGCAATGCGTGTTCGTAAGGTTTTAGGAGGAGGAATGAGGCAAATTGGATTTATGGCTGCCGCCGGGATATATGCTTTAGACAATCATTTAGAGCGAATAGGCGAAGATCATAAGAAGGCTTCAGAAATTGCGGAAGTCCTTTCTAAACAATCATTTGTAAAAAATGTGGAGCCTACTGAAACAAATATTGTTATCTTTTATCTTTCTGAAGCGATTTCAGAAGAAAAATTCATGGCAGATTTACTTCAGAAAAATATAAAAATAAGTGCGATGGGGCAGGGGAAACTTAGAATCGTTACTCATTTAGATTATACAAACCAAATGCACTCTAAGTTTTTAGAAACGATAAATAATTATTCATAATAAAATAAAACTTATGCTAAATATTTCAGCATCATATACCGACTTATATCAGCTTACAATGGCTCAGGTTTACTTCAAAACTAAACCAGACAGTACAGCTGTTTTTGATTATTATTTTAGAAGCAACCCTTTTAAAGGTGGATACACGATTTTTGCGGGACTTCAAAACATCCTTGAAATCCTTGAAAATTTACGCTTTACAGATGCCGATATTGAATATCTAAAGAAACACGATTTCGAAGATGATTTTCTAGCGTATCTAAAAAATTATAAGTTTCAAGGTAATATAAATTCAATTTCTGAAGGTGATATAGTTTTTCCTACAAGTCCGATTCTTCAAGTTGAAGGTAATATTATAGAGATTCAGATTATTGAAACTGTACTGCTTAATATTTTAAATTTCCAAACATTAATTGCAACTAAGGCAAGTAGAATTCGCTACAGCGCGGGTGATAGGGTATTACTTGATATGGGATTACGCCGCGCCCACGCTACTGGAGGGTATTTTGCCACTCGAGCTGCAGCCATCGGTGGTTTTAATAGTACTAGTAATGTAAAAGCTGCAGAAGATTTTAATATTCCAGCTTCTGGGACAATGGCGCACTCTTTTATTCAAAGTTATGGAGATGAACTTCAGGCCTTTCGAGATTTTGGAAAAATTCGATCTAAAAATTGTGTGCTTTTAGTTGATACGTATAATACATTACGCAGTGGAATTCCTAATGCTATTACCGTAGCGAAGGAAATGGAAGAAAGAGGAGATAGGCTGATGGGAGTGCGATTAGATAGCGGAGATTTGGCCTATTTAGCTAGAAAAGCTCGTAAGCAACTTGATGAGGCAGGGCTGGATTATGTTAAAATAGTTGCTTCAAATCAACTGGATGAATACGTAATTAAAAGTTTAAATGAGCAAGATGCTCCAATCGATATATTTGGAGTGGGAACCAATCTCGTTACAGGGAAACCAGACGCATCATTAGGTGGGGTATATAAACTTTCAGAATTTAACGGTGACCCAAGATTAAAAGTTTCAGAAAACATTATTAAAGTATCTCTACCTTGTAAAAAACAAGTGTATAGAATGATCGATGACAATGAAATGTTTTTAGGAGCAGATGCTATTGGAATTGCTTCTGAAGATAAAATTAAACGAATGTACCATCCATTTGATTTTAATAAAGACATGGATCTACAAGATTTTAAACACGAAGCTTTATTAAAACCGGTAATGGTAAATGGAAAAAGTACAATAGGCAAAAAAACAATTACCGAAATAGCTTCATTTACCAAGGAACGTTTAAAGCTATTACCAGGAGAGTACAAACGTTTTGAAAACCCGCATATATATAAGGTTGGTTTAAGTGAGGAGCTTAAATCGCAACGTGATAAATTAATTGCAGCACATAAGTTTTAAATTATGAAAACATTAATAGTTATTGATGTTCAAAACGATTTTATTCCTGGAGGAAGTTTGTCGGTTCCCAATGGCGATAAAATTGTACCGATTATCAACAGCATTCAAGATAAGTTTGATCTGGTAGTAGCATCACAAGATTGGCATCCACAAAACCATATTAGTTTTGCATCAAATCATAACGGAAAAAAAACCTTCGAGGCGATTGAAGTTTTGGGTAAAAGCCAAACATTATGGCCAGACCACTGTGTTCAAGGCACCGTGGGTTCAGAATTTCATCCAGATCTTAAAACTGATAGTTGGGAAACCATTTTTAGAAAAGGTACAGACCCAAATATTGATAGTTATAGTGCTTTCTACGATAATGGTCATTTAAAGTCAACTGGACTCACAGGGTATTTAAAAGAAAAAGGAGCTACGCAATTGTTTTTCTGTGGCTTAGCTGCCGATATTTGTGTGTATTATTCTGTTAAAGATGCTATTCAAGAAGGGTTTGAGTGCTTTTTTATTGAAGACGCTTCACAACCATTAGATGCCGCTACTTTTAAAATTCAAAAGAAAGAATTATTGAAATTGGGAGTAAAAATGATTAGCTTTAAAGAAACTTAAACTTAAAAGATTAATTCATTAAAATTATTGAAAATGTCAGAACAATTTGAAATGGTGCCAGGAAACTCACTTATTACGAAAACTCCAGAAGAGGGGAGACAACTAGCAGTAAAAATGGCAAGATTGGTAATTAAAGCCACCCAACCTGATTCAGCAATTCGAGAAAAATTACGTCCAATCTATTCTGAAGATGCGGCTATGTTAATTTCTGTAGGGCAAGTAGTAGCTACTGAATTTGCTACAATCGCCGCAGCGAATAATTATTGGAGGTGATACTTAGAATTGGATAAAAACAAAATGATTTCACTTCACTAAAGCAAAAAACACGAAATCACGGATATTAATATTTAAATATCCGTGATTTCGTTATTAAATCTTATTCTAAAGATAAAGTTATTCTACTTCCTTAACTTCTGCTCCAGGAGCATTTTTTCGAACAGATTCTATTCCGTTTTTTGCGCCACTTTCAGAAGCATACATTTGGCTAGAGCCAATTATCTGACCGTTAGTTGCTTTTATATTCCAGTGGATTTTTCCGTTTTTAGCCGTTTTCATTTCAAAACTATCTTCGTTTTGACAATTTTTCTGAATAGACTCAATTCCATTCATAGCAGAGGCTTTAGAAGCATACATTTGGCTAGAAAGTATAACTTGTCCGTTACCAGCTTTTAAAACAAAGTGATATTTATCACCGCTTTTTTTAAGTTCAAACATAATTAGGTGTTTAAGGTTTAAAGTTTAAGCTTTAAATATCGGGAAAATTGGAATATTTTAAAAGTTACATTGCTATTTTATAAAAAGTTTAGCAAATTATTTATTTAAACATATCCATTCCAGGAATATTTGGCATTCCATCCTTAGCAACTGCAGCTATTTCTGATTCGTGAACGTTTGTTGCTTTCTCAATCGCCTTATTTAGTGTTAGTATTAGATAATCTTCTAATTGCTCTTTGTCTTCTAATAAACTGTCATCTACTTCAATAGATTTTATTTCCCTATTAGCAGTAAGCGTGATTTTTAGAAGACCGTCATTGCTTTTTTCATCAATTAGTACAGTGTCTAATCTCTTTTTAGTTTCTTCAACTTTAGCTTGGGTTTCTTTTAATTTACCCATCATTCCCATTAAATCTCCAAACATAATTAGTGTATTTTAGTTTCCCGCAAATTTACTACATTGTAAGTTTATTTAACAACCTTCAATTATGAAAAATTCTATTATCGTTTCATTCGCTTGTCTTACTTTTGCTGTTGCTTGTAAAAACCAAGAAACTTCAGAAAAAAATATGGAAATCACTGCCCCGAAAGCCGAAAAAATGGCCAAAGAATTAACAGCTCACGGCGATACTCGCATAGATAACTACTATTGGTTAAACAATCCAGAAGACGAAAAAGTTATTGACTATCTTAATAAAGAAAACGAGTATTACGATGCAATGACGGCACATACCAAAAAGTTCAAAGAAGATCTTTTTGAAGAAATGAAAGCGCGTATAAAGGAAGACGACGAGTCTGTTCCATATAAATTGAATGGATATTACTATATAACCAGATACGAAACAGGTAAGGATTATCCAATTTACACCCGTAAAAAAGGTTCGTTGGATGCCGAGGAAGAAATTCTTTTTGATGTAAATGAAATGGCAAAGGGCTATTCATATTACAACCTTTCAGGAATAAATGTTTCAGAAGACAACAAACTTGTGTCTTTTGGAGTGGATACCTTAAGTAGAAGAAAATACGACATCTTTATAAAAAACCTTGAAACTGGTGAAATTCTTACCGAGCGTATTCCTCTTACAACTGGAGGTGCTACTTGGGGAAGTGATAATAAAACACTTTTTTATACTAGAAAAGACGAAAACACACTTCGTGCCGATAGAATCTACCGCCATACTTTAGGCGATGATCCTATTAAAGATGAACTTGTTTACACCGAAGAAGATGAAACTTTTGGAACCTACGTATATAAAACTAAATCTAGAAAGTACATTGTAATTGGTTCTTATAGCACATTAACTTCAGAGTACAGAATTTTAGAAGCAGATAAGCCTCTAGGAGAATTTAAAGTTTTTCAACCTAGAGAAAGAGGCTTAGAGTACAATATTTCCCATTATGGAAATAATTGGTATGTGCTTACAAATAAAGATAAAGCGCTTAACTTTAAATTGATGATGACTTCGGAAAACAAAACTACCAAAGAGAACTGGGTAGATATGATTTCCCACCGTGATGATGTGTTACTTGAGGATATCGATATTTTTAAAGATTTCTTGGTAATAAGTGAGCGTAGTGATGGATTGACAAAAATTAGAATTAAAAAATGGAAAGATGAAGTAGATTATTACCTTCCATTTAGCAGTGAAACTTACACTGCCTTTACGACTCAAAACCCCGAATTCGATACCAAGATTCTACGTTACGGATACAATTCTTTAAACACTCCAGCTTCCATAATAGATTTCAATATGGAAACTAAAGAAAAAACTGTTTTAAAAGAAACTGAAGTTTTAGGAGGGAAGTTTGATAAGGATAATTATCATACTGAACGACTATGGGCAACTGCTGCAGATGGAGCCAAAATACCGATGTCTGTTATTTACAGAAAAGGTATAAAAAAAGATGGTAAAAACCCATTACTTATTTATGGCTATGGCTCTTATGGGGCAACCATAGACCCGTACTTTTCAACAGTGCGCTTAAGTCTTTTAGATAGAGGTTTTATATATGTAATCGCTCATGTTCGAGGTGGCGAATACATGGGAAGACAATGGTATGAAGATGGAAAGTTGCTAAAGAAGAAAAATACATTTACAGATTTTATTGATGCATCTAAGTATCTAATTGAAGAAGGATATACTTCAAAAGAACATTTATATGCTTCAGGAGGTTCTGCAGGAGGATTATTGATGGGAGCTATCGTTAATATGGCCCCAGATTTATACAATGGGGTTATAGCCTCGGTACCTTTTGTTGATGTTGTAACCACGATGCTAGACGACTCAATTCCTCTGACGACAGGGGAGTATGATGAATGGGGGAATCCTAATATTGAGGAGTATTACAATTACATAAAAAGTTATTCTCCTTACGATAATGTTGAAGCTAAAAATTATCCAAATATGCTTGTTACAACTGGATTACACGATAGCCAGGTTCAGTATTACGAACCAGCAAAGTGGGTTGCTAAGCTTAGGGATATGAAAACAGACAACAATATCTTATTGATGCAAACTAATATGGATGCCGGTCATGGTGGGGCTTCGGGAAGGTTTGAAGCCTTAAAAGAAGTGGCTATGGACTATGCGTTTTTACTAGATTTAGAAGGAATTAAGGAGTAGTAAAATTATTTCCTTAACTTTGCAGAGTTTTTAAAACTTGGTTTTTTAGAGCTGAGTTGTTTTATAACGAACATCCTTTTTATGAAAGAAGAAATAAAAGCTTACGATAATGTGTTAGATTTAATAGGTAACACACCATTAATAAAGCTTAAAAAAATTACCCATAATATGAAGGGTAACTATTTCGCGAAAGTTGAAGCGTTCAATCCAGGACATTCTAGCAAAGATAGAATAGCACTACATATAATAGAGGAAGCAGAAAGGCAAGGTATACTTAAACCAGGTGACACTATTATTGAAACTACTAGTGGTAACACAGGGTTTAGCTTGGCAATGGTGAGCATCATTAAGGGATACAAGTGTATCTTGGCTGTGAGTTCAAAGTCATCTGCCGATAAAATTGATATGCTTAAAACAATGGGTGCTATGGTATATGTTTGCCCAGCAAATGTAAGTGCAGACGACCCGCGATCATATTACGAAGTTGCCAAAAGATTACATAACGAAACTGAAGGTTCTGTGTATATCAATCAATATTTTAATGAGTTAAATATTGAGGCACATTACAAAACTACTGGCCCAGAAATCTGGGAGCAGACTGCAGGAAAAATCACTCATTTGGTTGCTTGTAGTGGTACCGGTGGAACAATTTCTGGAACAGCAAAGTTTTTAAAAGAACAAAACCCAGAAATTAAAGTTATAGGTATTGATGCTTATGGCTCAGTTTTACAGAAATACCACGAAACTAGAGAATTTGATTCGAACGAAATTTATCCATATCGTATTGAAGGATTAGGTAAAAATTTAATTCCTACAGCTACAGATTTTGATAAAATTGATAAATTCGAGAAAGTAACCGATGAAAGCAGTGCACATACAGCGCGTGAACTAGCTAACACTGAAGGCTTATTTGTTGGATATACAAGTGGCGCAGCAATGCAAGGCTTAAAGCAATTAGACGAAGAAGGTGAATTTAATGAAGAAAGTAATATTGTAGTTATCTTCCCTGATCATGGTTCAAGATATATGAGTAAAATTTATAATGACGACTGGATGAATCAGCAAGGATTCTTCGATACAGAATCTGAGTTAATAGAACAAATAGAATACGTGAAATAATAATTAATCTCCCCTAATTTCTATAAATAAACCTTTAAAAGTCCCAAATGCGATATGTATTTGGGATTTTTTATATCCTTTATTCTCAATCCTGAAAATCTCCGGTCTAAATCTTAGAATCTTATTATAATTTAATTAATTTTGTGCCGCATTTTAACAGAAATTTTGATGAGAGATCTATTCGATAAAATCTATAAAGATAAAGGTCCGTTGGGAAAATGGGCTGATCAAGCAGAAGGCTATTTCGTATTCCCAAAATTAGAAGGTCCAATCTCTAATAGAATGAAATTTAAAGGCAAAGATGTAATTACTTGGAGTATTAATGATTACTTAGGTCTTGCCAACCATCCGGAAGTGAGAAAAGTAGATGCTGAAGCAGCTGCTAAATGGGGTTCTGCCTACCCAATGGGAGCAAGGATGATGAGTGGTCATACCGATCTTCACGAACAACTACAAAAAGAACTTGCTGAGTTTGTAAATAAAGAAGCTGCGTATCTATTAAACTTCGGTTACCAAGGAATGGTTTCTACCATTGACGCATTAGTGTCTAAGGACGACGTAATCGTTTACGACGTAGATGCTCACGCTTGTATTATTGACGGAGTTCGTCTTCATTTAGGACAGCGTTTTACCTACAAGCACAACGATATGGTAAGTATCGAGAAGAATTTACAGCGTGCTACAAAGGTTGCTGAAAAAACTGGAGGAGGAATTCTTCTTATTTCTGAAGGTGTATTCGGTATGCGTGGTGAGCAAGGTAAATTAAAAGAAATTATTGCACTTAAAGAAAAATATAACTTCCGCTTTTTCGTAGATGATGCTCATGGTTTTGGAACTTTAGGTAAAACCGGAGCTGGAGCAGGTGAGGAGCAAGGAGTTCAGGATGGTATCGACGTTTACTTTGCAACTTTTGCAAAATCTATGGCTAGTACCGGTGCTTTTATTGCAGGTGATCAAGAAATAATCAAATACTTAAAGTATAACCTTCGTTCGCAGATGTTTGCAAAATCATTGCAAATGGTTCTTGTAGAAGGAGCTTTAAAACGTTTGGATATGCTGCGTTCTATGCCAGAGCTAAAACAAAAACTATGGGAGAATGTTAATGCATTACAAGGTGGTCTTCGTGAAAGAGGATTTGATCTTGGAACAACGCAAAGTTGTGTAACTCCAGTATATCTAAAAGGAAGTATTCCAGAAGCGATGGCTTTAGTAAAAGACTTACGCGAAAACTACGGAATTTTCTGTTCTATTGTTGTGTATCCTGTAATTCCAAAAGGACTAATTCTTTTAAGAATGATTCCTACGGCTTCACATACAATGGAAGATATTAATGAAACTTTAGAAGCTTTCTCTTCAATTCGCGAGCGTTTGGAGAATGGAACTTATAAAAGACTTTCTGCTGCCGTAGCCGAAGCTATGGGTGAGAAATATTAAGTGTTATTTTAGTTATATATTTATGAATAATCCACCCCTAGGGGTGGATTTTCTATTTTAGACGAGTACCTTTATATTTTAAACATTTTCTACTTATGAATCCAACTATCCCAAAATCTGCATTTCATTTTCTTTTGAAGCTAAAAGAAAACAACAACCGCGAATGGATGCAGGAAAATAAAAAGGAATATTTAGCAAATGAAAAGCTATTAAAAGAATTTTATTCTGCAGTAGAGAACGACTTGAATGTAACCGACGAGATTTCAAAAGTAAAAGTGTTTAGAATAAATCGCGACGTACGTTTTAGTAATAACAAAACCCCTTATAATGTTCATCGCAGTGTTAGCTTTAGTAGAGCAGGAGCTCATAGAAGAGGTGGCTATTATTTAAGGTTAGAACCAGGCAATAGTTATATGGCTGGAGGATTCTTTTCTCCCGAAAAAGAAGATTTACTTAGAATTAGAAAGGAATTTGAATTAGATTCTCAGGAAATTCGTGACATCTTATCCAGAAAAGAATTTAAAAAGATATTTGGTGGTTTCAATCAAGAAAATGCTGTTAAAACTGCTCCAAAAGGTTTTAATAAAGATGATGAAAATATAGATTTAATCAGACTTAAAAGCTTTTTCGTTACACATAAATTTACTGATGAAGAAGTTTTCGCAAAAGACTTTAAGGTTAAACTTCTTAATCACTATTTATTACTTCGTCCATTCTTTGATTATATGAGTGATGTGTTAACCACAGATTTAAATGGTGAATCAATACTTTAGTTAGCAGCATTTTTTCTTGATAATATAACTTCTTATTTCTCAGTTTTTGTATCCTAAGAACTTATCTTTTTTAATGTTTTAATTATTTTTTATAAACACCTGAATGCTATAATCTTTAATTCTAACATGTGTATTGAATTGAAATGTGAAAATCTCCTACGTTTTGCCATGTGTTTTCTATATGTAGAATTCCAATTTTCATAATATTGGTGGTTTCTGTTAATGAAATACTCTATTTTTATAGCGATATCCCTTCATGTTTAAATATTATTCAAAAAAATTACATTTATCTATTCTTTAGCTTCTTCTTTTAATCAGATAATCCAAAAGTTAAATTATTATGAGTGTTGCATTTTGAATTTCTGTATTAGTATTTATTTTTATAATATTTACGTGTCGTAATCAAAAGCAAAAACAAACGAATTAGTTGCTCATTTAGAAGCTGAAGAATTTTTATTAGAGTTGGTGGGGCGTAATGAACAAAGCGAAACAAGATATTCTAACACCAGATGTAATAATAAATTCTCTTATGAATGATGATGAAGGGATTGTTAGCAATGAACTTACCGCTAGCGATTACTGTAAACAGGTTAAAAACAGCACAATTCTAAAAAAAATTGAAGAAGCTGCCGAAATTAAAATTATTGACGCTGTTTATAACATTGAAAATACGGAAGTAGATGGGTGTGAATAGTTCTTAGGTTTCCTGTTCCTAATGTCATCTTTGATAATACTATTAACACCCCCTTAACCCAAAACTCAAGTTTCTGTAGGTACTTTTACACCTGCTACTGCTAACTATCGGTTGGCGTATTATTCTTCATTTAAAATTTAAACATATAATGACATTAATAACAAAAGCTTTCGGTGTAAAGGAAGAAAATAAACCATTAGAACCTCTTGAAATACAGCGTAGGCCCGTAGGTGATAACGATGTTAAGATAGATATTATTTACTGTGGGGTTTGCCATAGTGACATACATACAGCTAGAAATGAATGGGGTGGGTCAAAATATCCAGTAGTTCCAGGTCACGAAATAATAGGCCGCGTTGCTGCCATTGGGATAGGCGTAAAGAAATTTAAAGTTGGAGATTTGGTTGGTGTAGGATGTATGGTAGATTCTTGCCAAGAATGCAATCAATGTAAAAATGATTTGGAACAATTCTGCGAAAAAGGGGCTACATACACATACAACAGTAAGGATAAACATATTGAAGGTCAAAGAACTTTTGGGGGATATTCTAATGAGATTGTTGTGGACAAAGAATTTGTTTTAAATATTCCTGAAAATATAGATCCTGCGGCTGCTGCGCCACTTTTATGTGCTGGAATCACTACTTGGTCGCCTTTAAAGCACTGGAATGTTAAAAAAGGAGATAAGGTAGGAGTAATTGGTTTGGGTGGCCTAGGTCATATGGGAGTTAAGTTTGCCAATGCATTAGGTGCTCATGTGGTGATGATAACTACTTCGCCATCTAAAATTGAAGACGCAAAAAAACTTGGGGCTCACGAGGTGTTAATTAGTAAAGATACTGAAGCAATGAAAGCGCAAAAACAATCATTTGACTTTATACTGAACACTATTCCTGTTGGACATAAAATGGATCCATATATTTCCTTATTAAAAAATGATGCTACTATGGTTTTGGTTGGTGCAATTGAGCCCTTAGAACCATTCCATGGAGGAGCGCTTATTAGAGGAAGGAAACGAATTTCAGGATCATTGATTGGGGGAATTAAAGAAACCCAAGAAATGCTCGATTTTTGTGGTGAACATAATATTGTTTCAGATATTGAAATGATTGATATAAAAAATATAAATGAAGCTTATGATCGTGTTGTTAAGGCAGATGTAAAATATCGTTTTGTAATCGATATGGCTTCGTTAAAAGGATAGCACTTGCTTTAAAGTATTACTTTAAGTAAAAAACCCTAACTTATTACAGTTAGGGTTTTTTAAATTTAAAATTTAGTTGATTAATCTTTATAGTTTATCATCCAACTAATTCCATATTTATCTGTACATCTTCCATAGTGAGCACCCCAAGAAGTTTCTTGGAATGAAGTATGTACTCTTCCTCCTTTAGATAATTGATCGAATGCCGATTCTGCCGATTCTGCTGAATCCATATCAACTCCAAGATGAATATTTGTACCATCGGTAAGTGGAGTATCTGGTGCTGCATCGTATCCTAAGATCGTAAAGTTTTTCCCACGAAGTTCTGCGTGCTGCCACTTAGAACGATAATTTCCTGGAATGTCGATTTCTTTATCTTCATAGGTTTCAGTATTCTTAATTTCGCCACCAAAAATATCTTTATAGAAATTAAATGCTTCTTGGCAACTGCCTCTAAAGGCTAAGTAGGCTTCAATTCTCATAGCTTTAATTTTTTTTAGATTATTAGTAAAAACTTTATTCCCGAATTATTTTTTAAATAACCTGGATAATAGCGATAATACCAATAGTACTAGAAAAATATAGAAAATAATTTGTGCAATGTCAGTTGCTCCTTCAGCAATTCCACCGAATCCAAAGATCGCAGCTATAATTGCAATAACTAGAAAAATAATAATCCATCGTAACATAAGTAATAGTTTTTGAGTTAGTATTCCTTTAAATTATAATAGATAATCAATTATTAAAACTTTTTAATTGTAGTTTAACAAGAAATGTTAATGATAATTTAGCACTTTATCGATAAAATAGCCAATAAATTATCAGATTAAAACATTCAGCCATGTTAATACTGAACTGTTCTTAATTGTAATTTTAGGAAAATCTTTTATGCAATTTTAGCTTGGATTAGTTTTTATTTTTGAATGATTTTTTAACATTTAAAGATGAGATCGATTTCTTTAAATTCTACTTTTTAAAAATCATATCTTTGGATAATTTACAATAGGAAATTGACATGAAAATTCTTCACACTTCCGATTGGCATATCGGAAAACAATTACTTAAATATGATTTAACTGCAGATTTAGACCTTTTTTTTGAATGGTTAATAAATTATATAAAATCTGAAGATATCGATGTGTTATTGGTTTCAGGTGATGTTTTCGACCAAGCTAATCCTTCACAAGCTGCGTTTAAACAGTACTATGATTTATTAAAAAAGTTAATTAACCTAGATTGTAAAATAATTATTACAGGAGGTAATCACGATTCTTCGGCAGTTTTAAACGCTCCAGCCGAATTATTAAAGACATTCGATATTACCGTTGTTGGCGGTGCTACACAAAGGGTAGAGGACATGTTTGTAACGGTAGAAAAGAACAACGAAACAGTTGTAGTAGCTGCTATACCGTTTTTAAAAGATAGGGATATTCGAAAGTCGGCTGCAGGGGAAAGCTACGCCACAAAAATCGAACAGATAAAATCTGGGCTAAGAGGTTATTTTACTAACATTAATAATTATTACCAACAAAACTATTCTGGTGAATTGTTTATTGTAATGGGCCATTTATATGTACAAGGAAGTGAGCTTTCAGAAAGTGAACGCGATATTCAAATAGGGAATCAAGCAGGTGTTGAAGCAAATATGTTTGGTGAAACTCCAGATTATGTTGCATTAGGACATATTCATAAGCCACAAGTAATTTCTCGCGAACAAAACATTTATTATTGTGGTTCACCCGTACCGCTAAGCTTTTCTGAAAAAGAAGATCGCAAGCAGATTAACGTGATTACTGTAGTAAATAATGAGATAGAAAACGTAGATATTATTCCTATTCCTAAACACAGAAACCTTATAACTTTTGAAGGCAGTTTGCAGGAGGTTGAAGAAAAACTAAATATTTACTCCGAAGAAACCACCTTAACTTCACTAGCCGAAATTATCGTAAACGAAGAGGTTGAAAGCTTAGAAAGGCGTCAAGCTTTTGAAGCACTTATCAATTCTCAGTTCAATTCGAATATAGAAGTTGTAAAGTCCCGGCTTAATTTCAGAAATAAAATTAGAGGTGCTAGCGATGCTTTTGAAGTAGGTACAGACGTGGCTGATGTAACGCCAATGCAGATGTTTGAAAAGAAACTTGAATTACAGAGTGGTTTGGAAAACACGGAAGAATTAAAGAATGCTTTCCGTGAAATTTTAGAAGAATTGAATCTATAGACTATGAAAATTCTAAAAATACGATTTGAAAATATTCATTCCCTCAAAGGGGAGCACGAAATTAACTTTGGAGAGGGGATATTAGCAGACGCTGGACTTTTTGCTATTACCGGACCTACAGGTTCTGGAAAATCAACCTTATTAGATGTAATAACTTTGGCTCTTTATAATCGTATTGCTCGAGTTGATAAAAATGTGAGTAATTCAATTTTGGAAGACGATGGTGGGATTATGACTCGAAACATGAAGAGTTGTTATGCCGAAGTTGAATATCGTGTAAATGGAAAGGATTATCGCAGCCATTGGTCTATAGAACGCAATAGAAATAATAATTTAAATGCCCGAAAACAGGAATTGGTAGAGGTTGCTACGGGACATATTCTGGAATCAGGTACTAAAACGCCTGAAAAAAACAATGTTATTATAGGCTTAAGTTACGAGCAGTTTGTGAAAGCCATGGTATTATCACAAGGGGAGTTTAGTAAATTGCTTCGAGCACCGCGTAATGAGCGAAACAAGTTGTTGGAAGATATAACTGGAGCCAAATCCTATCGTGAAATAGGGAAGGCAGTGTATTTTAGATATAAATCGGTAGAAAAGAAGATTGAACTTAAAAAAGCTGGCCTTGAAGGAATTGAATTATTAAGTCCCGAAGTTATTACAGCGAAGAAAAATGAATTACAATCATTGAGTAAAACTAAGCCCGAAATTGAGAAGGCTTACCAAATTGCAGCCGAAAAAATAAAAACTAGGCAAGAACTTCAAGATACACAAAAAGAACAAAAGCAACTTGAAGTTGACAAAGCTGAACTTAAAAAGGACATTGAAATTTTTAAGCCTTTTAAGGTCGAATTAGAGAACCACGAGAAACTATCTAAATACGCAGTTAATTTAAGAGAGTTTGATTTAGTGGTTAAAGAAGAAAATCGGCTTAAAGAATATATAGAAGGACTACAGAAATCTAAAGAAGAAGTAGAGGCATTACAGAAAACTTACTTGCATAAAATATCAGAATTGACTTTTGAAGCGGTTGATGTAGAAAATGCTAATAGTAAGTTAGAAGCATTCCGAGGAAAAATTGCTGCTTTACAAAATGAAGAAGAAAAAAAGATTGGAGAAGCCAATCTTTATAAAAGTCAGTTGAATAACTACGTTCGCAAGATAAAACAATTAGATTTTTCACTTTCCAACGCAGATAATCCTGAGCAGTTTAAGCCACAGTTTATTGCTTTCAAAAAATCTGTAAATGAAAGCATTCTTAATTCAGGAGTTGGAAGTATAGAAGCGTTAAATAACACCCTAGAAACTGCTCGGCATAATCATGAGAAAGCGGGAGAACTCCTCACTAGAAAGGAACAGTTATTAAAAATTCAAACTAATATCAAAGTTCAGAATGATAAACTTAAATCAGTAAAGGAAAAACTAGAGCAAGACAACAATGCTATAACATCTCAAGAAAAAGATATTATTGATTTAAAAAAGGATGTTGAAATTTTAGAGAAAAAATTAGAACAACAGCGCAAACATCAAAGTTTAGAGGAATACCGTCAACAATTGAAACCAGAGGAACCTTGTCCACTTTGTGGTTCCATCCACCATCCATACGCGTCTGAGGAGCCATATTTTGACGCCAAAGAAGAACTTCTAAAGCAAAAAAAGGATTCACTTAAATCCAAATCTGATCTATTAATAGCTTTAAACGAAAAGAACAAGTATCATTTAAAGGAAATCAAAAGTATTGCCAACGATATTGAAGTTCTTAAGAAGGAAGAAACCATCAATATAAAAGTGCTTTCAGATCTCGCAGAAGATTTGGATTGGAATTATAAGGAAGCTCTTGAAACTCTTCAAGGCAATCGAATGGCATTGGCAAACACCATTAAGCAATTGGAAGTATCGAAAAATGCTTTTCAGGCAGCTGAAGTTTTAAAGGATATTGGAACGAGTTTTAATCAGTGGGAAAATGCTTTAAATGAATATTTAAATTTAAATAAAGAGCGAAGTTCTCGCTATAAAGGGCAGGATATCAATAAAGAATCTAATACTTTATCAACCCAACTCACACAAGCTGTTTCCAACATTTCGTCACTTGCTAAACAGCTTCAGGAAACTAATGACAAAATAAAAAATACTACTTCAGAGAAATCTAAGAGAGAAGCAGATTTAAAACAAATACTTGTAAAGGAAGGCTTGGAAAGTCTCGAAACATTGCGAAAATCAATTATACAAGAAGATCGAGCAAACAAGATTAGAAAACGGGAAAATGAGCTTAAAGAACGCCATACAAGTATTTCTGTAAAAGAAAGTGAGTTGGTAAGAAGGATAAAAGAATTGACTGCCAAAGATGATACTAAACTTTCACTGGAAGCTTTAACTTCCTTATTTGAAGAGTCTAAAAATCACTGGGATACACTTTCTGTTAATATTGGGAAATTAACCCAGAGTTTGGAAAATGATGAAAATAACAAAAAGCGTCAGCAAAAAGTAATTGACGAATTAAATCTTTTAAAGAAAGATTTGGCTCTTTGGAAATCTATGAACGATTTAATTGGGGATGCAACTGGAAACAAGTTTTCAAATTTTGTTCAGGATCTCACTCTAGAGCAGTTAATAGGTTTTGCCAACAAGCGTCTTTCAGATTTCAGTGATCGTTATTTACTAGATATCCCAACACCTGAAGAAGCTGATAAAAGTGATACACTTAAGGTTTTTGATAGGTATATGGGGAACGCTCGTCGTTCTGTTCGCACTTTATCTGGAGGAGAAACTTTTTTGGTGAGTTTAGCAATGGCCTTTGCTTTGTCTGATATAGCCGCTAGAAACGTAAAAATTGAATCCTTATTTATAGACGAAGGATTTGGAACTTTAGACCCAGAAACGCTAGACCAAGCTATTACGATACTTGAGAGAATGCAGAGTGAAGGCGATAAGTCGGTTGGAGTGATTTCACACGTAAGTGCTTTAAAAGAGCGGATAACAACCCAGATTAAATTGGAGAAGGGGAGTTTGGGGTATTCTATTTTAGAGGTAGTGCAGTAATTGGAATAAACTTTTTTCGAAGAATAAGTTTAAGAGACTGGTAAAAAATACAAGTTTAGTATCTCATTGTTTACATTGGCTTGGGGATAAGGTTGCTTATCGAACTTTGCCACCTCTTAACTTAGCTTCAAATGTTTCACCAGTTTTATATGTTACAGGAATTCCTTGAGTATCGGCATACAATCGATAGCGTTTTGATTTTAATTTAACTTTACTACCATCAACGGCTATTACATATTGAATTACAAAACCAATTAAAGCTTTTTTTCTACTATGTGTCGATTCAACAACATCGACAATCTTTCCGATAACTTCGGCTCCTTTTTTAATAATTACTCTATTTTCGGCAACAACATCTTCATTGCAAATTAGTTGGATCTGTTTTCCATCTCGCTCTTTTTCTTCCGAACTTAAATCTTCTTTTAAGGTAATACTAATAATTTTTCCTGCAGGCACTTTAACGGGAGTGTTTGGAACAACTGGTTTTTTAACATTGTCTTCTTTCTTCACTGTTTTTTCAGGAATAATTGACGGTTTTGGTTCACTCTTTTTTTTTGGTTGATTTGAAGGTTTACTATTCGTTGGTTGGCTTATATCTTTTTTTATTTCTTCTTTAGCTTCAGGAATGACTTCTGTATTATTAATAATTCGCTTATACATTTCATTTGGTGATTCTTCAAATTCACTAGAAGTTTGGTTTAATACCACTTCTTGAGGGCTGTTCTCCGGTTCTGTCCAGGTAACTTCAGACGCCACAGGAGTTTTTTCATGAACTATTTCTTTACTTGTTCCACCACCCCAAATCAATAAAATTGCACAAAATAAAATAGAGACTCCTAATAATAATAATGAATTGTGTACTTTGGTTGCCTTTGGTACTTTAAACTGTCCTGAGATGGATTTTGCACGAGCAAAAATTTTATTTACGGATATTATTTCACTTCCTTTTTGAGGTTCAGTAAAAACTTGAGATGCTTGTAGCACATCGGTAAGTGTAGATTGATCTAAAAGAGAGGAACCAAGATTTTTTTCGATGGCAATTTTCATTTCCATCGCCGATTTGTATCTCTTGTTAGGATTACATTGAAGTGCTTTAAAAATAATCTTTTCAAAAGAGACGGGGACTGTAGAATTATATTGTATTATGGATTCAGCTCGTTTTTCTAACTTATCTTTCATCAACCGATAATCGGTGTCACTCTGGAACGGTGTACTACCGCTTAACATTTCATACAAAATATTGCCAACAGCATAGACGTCAATGCGCTCATCTCCCTCATGACCTTGAATTTGTTCTGGAGCCATATACTCTAAGGTTCCTACAGACTTACCGTGACTTGTAATTCGTTGTGCATTACGCATTCTAGCAATTCCAAAATCCATAATTTTAACCTCTCCATCTTCATTAATCATCACATTAGCAGGTTTTATATCTCGATGAATAATTCCCTTGCGATGTGCGTGTTCTAAGCCATCAAGTATTTGGACCGCAATACTAGCTGCGAGTTGATGTGTGATTTTTTGATGAATTTTTAACCAATCTTCGAGCGTCTTTCCCTCAACATATTCCATAATCATCCAATAGGTATCTTCCTTTGGAATAAATGAATAGAGGTGCGTAATATTAGGGTGATTCAGTTTTGCTAGCGCGAGCGCTTCGGCTTGAAATCTTTCACCTAAACTTTCTTCCTCTGAACCTCCATCGCGATGAAGCTGCTTAATGGCAACTAATCTTTGAATCATAGTATCTCTTGCGAGATAAACAACACCCATTCCACCTTCCCCAAGTTTTTGAATAACGTCATATTGACTACCTAGTATGCTCATAATAGTACATTTTGTTCTTTAGTTTTTGATGGAAGTGTTCGGTTTATAGAAGAGATATCTATGAGCACTGCTGAAAAATTATCTGATACATTTCTGGTTGTGGCAGTACAACTTAAACACTCCAAGACAAACTCTGCTTGGCTCATTGACAGCAAGTCTTTTATGTCACCATCACTAAATACATCTGTTACGCCATCAGAGCACATAAAAATCCGGTCACCTTCCAATATTTTCCAGCCATTGGATGTAATTTGAGGTTGTATATTTGTTGTAGTTCCTAAAGCCTGCAATAGCACATTTTTCATTGGATGGTTATCTCGTTCTTGCATTGTAATATCGCCATCTTCAAACATCTGGTTAACTAATGTATGGTCTTTGCTAATTTGTGTTAAGTTTCCATTTCGTAAACGATAAATACGACTATCACCAATATGGCCGATATAACATACATTACGCTGTATTATCACTGAAGTAGCAGTAGTACCCATTCCATGCTGTTCTGGATTCCATTTGCCAGTTTCAACTATTTCATTATGTGCATTTTTAAAAGCCTTTTGCAACAATTTTTCAGGAGTATATTTCTCCCAATATTTTAAACAATAATCGAGCAAAATATCACACGCAATCTTACTAGCTATTTCACCTGCATTATGTCCGCCCATGCCATCTGCCACTATAGCAATTAGATTTTTATGGTTGTTTTCTGGAAAAGAATATGCAATAGAGTCTTCGTTGTGGTCGCGAACAGGACCAGTTTCTGAAAGAGTATAAACATTGCAAAAACTCCCACTATTTTTACTCTTTTTTACAGTGGAATTAGCAACCTTATTTTTATTACTTGAAAAGAAAAACCTCATAATTATTTCTGTTAATTGCCAGTTAATTGCTTACACAATAGTAGAATAGAATTAGTGGAAAAGTGAAAGTAATTACCTGATTGGTTGTTTTAATATATTATTTGATAACCTGTTGACGACCCATTAACTCCATTACATATTTAATTGGAACTGAAAAACTAATAGCATTTCCTCTTCCATCTGTTGTTCCGGCGCTATAAACACCCACTACACGTCCTTTATCATCAAACATAGGTCCTCCGCTATTTCCTCCACCTGTAGAGTTGATTGTAAGTTGGTAGTAGTCACCTAAGGAAGATCGATAATCATCAATTTTTTCATTTCTTTCACTTCCACGAACCATTCGTCCTACATTTCCTGTACTTATAGTGGGCACAGGTACGGTTGAAATATTTGGATTGGAATTAAAGTAATCTTGTGAGCGCTTAAGCACTAATTGGTTAGGTGCAAGTCCTGGATATCCCATAACAATTGTAGGATCACCGGGTTGAATTTCATTATAATTGTCATAAAGTTCTACTTTAGGCAATGATTCAGGTAAGTCAATTTTAATCATAGCGATGTCGTGAGTAGAGGAGATTCGGACGATCTGAGCTGGTGTTCTTTGTGAATTATTGGCAAAAGTTACATCCAAATAAGTATTTACCCCAGTGTATTTTTTATCATTTCCAGGAACCCAGCTACCTACCATTTCTCTTGTTACTTGTTTATCCCAAGAAGGTGCGAATTGTCCGTTTTTATCTGTCTCCATTAGTACTCCCGGGAAAGCGTATTCTTGAAATTGAAACCTTGTAAGCCAGCTAGTAGCTACGTGTCGATTTGTTGCAATGAAACCGCGTTCGTCTATCACGAAGCCACTGCCCATACCGGAACTCGCAATAATGTCTAGTTCTATGCCTTGCGTATTTCCAAACCCTTTTAAATAGTCACCCTTTGTAACTAACAAGGGTTCGATTTGTCCTTGTTGATTTTGAAAATATGCACCTTTGTGTCCAATAATTTGCTTATCCTTTATAACAGGATAATAAACGTGATACATTTCTTCACTAGATTCAGTATTTGTAAGTTTCCAAGCAAATTCTATATAAACTACTTTCTCATTATTTGCCTTAGCAATTTCGGTAGGAGTGAAGGTGGTTTTTGGTTCTCTAACATGAACAATTTCTTTAACGCTCTGTTTTTGATATAATAAATACCCTCCAGTTGAAACTAATAGTATAATAGCAGTTAATGTAATTAAAAGACCGGTCTTATTTTTCTTTTCAGATTCGCGAATCATATGCTGCATAGTATTTTTTCCAACACCATCTTTTTTCGGCTGTTTCTTTTCTGAAGTAGTTTTTGAAAAATTAGTAGCGGTATGTACTTTGGTTTCTTTTGCAACGGTTGTGTCTAGAACTCGAGTGCTTTTTATATGTAGCTTTGGACGAGGATCAAGGTCCAATTCGAATGAAGGGCCATCCTTACCAAGCTTTATAATATCTCCAGCAAATAGTTCGGTTTTTTTTGTAATGAGTACTTCATTTACAAATGTTCCATTCTTACTCTGACTATCAGAAATGAAGAAGCGTTCAGGATTTTCACTGTCTTGAGATATGTGGCAATGATTTCGACTAATAGTATCTTCCTTAACAGGATCAAAACTTACATCGTTATCTAATCCTCGTCCTATTTTAACATCTAGATTTTTAGAAATAGTGAAGCTTTCTACTTGTCCTTTCTTAGAGCCTGCAATGTGACGTATTAAAAGAAAATTGGCTTGATTATTCATAGTAATTGAATTTATTGGTTAATAATTGGTTCATACTGAAAATGGTGTTCAATAATTATCCATTACAATCAACTATCGAAAAACTATGAAAAGGTCATCATTTATAAAGTGTAAATTGTTTGGGAAAGTAATTTTATACCGACAATATTAATTTTTGAGAACCAAAAAAATTGTATAAGAATTAAAATGGAAGTGTAATTTCGAATGGAATTTATGTGTCGTAAAATTTGTTGGAACTAGTTAGATTAGATAAAATTAACTTTTAAATAAATTTCAAAGTTATCTTTTTAATAGAATTTGATGGAGTAAAAACCAACGGTGGAATGAAAATGGCTGAATTAAGTTAATAGGTATTAGGACATATTTATTAGCTAATTGAAACTATCGGTCACATTAAGTTTTAAGTTTGTTTTAGATTGCTATGTGTTTAATTTCCTTCCATGTATGTTGAAATAATTGTGTAAATTGTTGAATTTCGAATTCATCAATTGAATCTCGCAAGGTTTAGTTTATTTTAAAATTTGCTAAATGGAATGCACACTTTGTAATACAACACTTCACAATAAGATAGATGAATTTTATTTCATTTGTAATTGTTGTGGCGCCTATGTTAAGCATAAAAAGTATTACCTAAATAGTGTAGAAGAGAAGGAGCGTTATAAAGAACACAATAACGATATAGATAATCCTGGTTACCAAAAATTTACTTCGCCAATTACATCTGCTATTTTAGAGAACCAAAGTCCAGAGGAACTTGGTTTGGACTATGGCTGCGGAACAGGCCCCGTAATCTCAAAACAACTTATTGATTTTGGGTATCGGATAATTCTTCATGACCCATATTTTAATCCAAACGAAGGTTTCGTCAATTATAGTTACGACTACATTTTTTGTTGTGAAGTTTTCGAACATTTTTACAGTCCTAAGCAAGAAATTGAAATGCTTTTAAAAATAATGAAGCCAGGAGGACGGCTCTATGTAATGACACATTTGTATACCATAGATATAGACTTTGCTAATTGGTATTACCGAAATGATCCCACACATGTGTTTATTTATACTGCTAAAACTATTGAATATATTACCGATATATACAATTTGGTTATAGAAAAACTAACAGATAGGGTCCTTATAATTTCAAAAACATAAATTGAGATTCATGGTAATCGGATTTGTTTTTAAGGAATAATTTATTGTGAAATTTATTTCATCACATCTTTTAAAAGCCAAGACTCAACTTCTTGTGATTCTTCAGAAGTATGTAATACAGCTATATCACCTGTAGTTTCAAATATTACAGCTCGCACTTGAGATAATTCTAGCACATTTGATTCGCGAAGTTTTGCTCTCAAATCTCCCTCTGTTACTCTAGCCTTTGCTAAATTTTCATGAAGTATACTAGGACCATCCATTAGCAGTAAAGGTGTGTTATCTATAGTATTGGCAAAAAACTTAAACCTTCTAAAATAAGCTGCTGTTAATTGTAAAACATAAACTACTAAAAGTCCCAAAACTCCTTCTGTAATAGATACACTTGAAGTAAGAATTGTAGATGCAATTAAAGAACCTATAGCTACTGTCATTGCAAAATCAAAACTTGACATTTTACTAAAACTCCGCTTTCCAAAAACTCTAGTATAAAGGATTACAGCCACATAAACAGCAATCGCACTTATTACAATACTAGTAACTTCGGAATTAGAAATACTAAACAACTTTTCCATTTTACTTTTAATAATATTTATATCGATTTCCATAAAGTTAAATTTAATTTATTCCATAAATTCTTAATTTAGTAATAAATTAGGAAAAATTTAATTAAAGGTTTAACCCTTGCTATTCTAGTAAGCTTTAATACACACATCAAATTCGTGCAATTAAAGTATTCATTTTTTAAAGTTGAATTAATTAAATGACGCGTCCAAAAATTAAAATCGAGAAAACTACAATTGATAAGTTTATTGAAGTAATTACATTTCTGCTAATAATAGCGTCGACAATTTTAATAGGATATTTTTACAATCAACTACCTGAAAAGATTGCTATTCACTTTAATTGGCCTTCAAAAGATGAAAATGGATTTGGAGCAAAAAGTGTGCTATGGACGAGCCCGATAATTTGTGGTGTTATCACTCTCGCAGTATTTAAACTCAATCAATATCCTTGGATTTTTAATTATCCCACTGAAATTAATGATAAAAATGCTAGGTATAACTATAAACAAGCAACACTAATGCTTCGAATTGTGGGATTATTAATAGCACTTTTGTGTATTACAGTCACAGTTTTGTCGCTATTAGACGGTCTTGAAATAGAAAATAACCTCGACAACTATCTCACACCTTTATTTCCAATTTTATTAGTTGCAACTCCAATTTTTTTCGCGATTAGGATATTAATCTTCAACAAGAAATAGATAAATAATTTTATAGGCACCCCTAAGAAAGAATGGTTAAATAGTCAATCCACTCGATTTTCTCATTGAACAACTCCCGAATTAACTTTAGCAGTTTCATACTAAAATTGATTAATTTTTAAAGAGAAGAAGTATATCTTTTATCCCCATCCCTTTTATATTTAAAATCAATATATTTAGTAGATTTCTCGATGCTTAAAATTTGATTATATATTAAATTGATGTAATTTGAACTTAGAGTAATTTCTAACAGAAAGAGATTACTAAAATCATTTTAATAAGAATAAATAAAACCTCTGTAAATGAAACATTTACTTTTAATTTTATTGAGTTTATCTTTATTAGCCTGTAATCAGCAAACAGATAGTACAAAAGATTTGGAAGAGCGCATAAACAAGTTAGAAAGTAAACTTGCAGACGCTTATAAACCAGGTTTTGGAGATTTTATGGGATCTATACAAACACATCACGCAAAATTGTGGTTCGCAGGACAAAATAAAAACTGGGATCTCGCCGATTTTGAAATCCACGAATTAGAAGAAGCTATAGAAGACATTCAAAAGTATCAAGCTGGTCGTAAAGAAAGTGAAATGATAGGAATGTTAAATTCACCTTTAGAAAACATTGAAAAAGCCATTGATGAAAAAAATTCAGAAGCTTTTAAAAGAAATTTTATCTCACTTACAAATACATGTAATAAATGCCATATAGCAGTGGGATTTGAATACAATGTTGTGAAAATCCCTGAAACTTCTCCTTTCAGTAATCAGGATTTTAGACCAATAAATTCTGAGGATAATTATTATCTCGAGGAACACACATCTTCAAAAACTAATTTAGGAACACAAGACTAATTTTTATTTGCGGGAAACAGTAAAAGCTTGATAGAACCAAAGCGTTACCATTTGTAATTGAACAATTAACAGTCTTTCTCAATATACTTTATACAGAATAAAAAAAATTTAAAAGAACATTTAGGTTTATAAAAACTAAGAAATCAAAAATAATATGAAAGATGCCAGTAAGGATTCACATCAAGAAAACAGTGAGCACGGTCATGCTAACCTCAATTTTTTAGGAGAAAACACCGAACTCTATTTCGCAATAATCAGTGGAGTATTTTGGGTTACTGGGGTCATCTTATCGTTTATCTCTAGCGTTTCTGAATCCATTGTAACTCCGGTTTTTATTATCGGAGCAATTTTTGGTGGAGTTTTCACTTTCTCTTCTGCTATTAGCGGTCTTTTAAAAGGAAAATTTGAAATTGATTTCTTAATGCTTTTTGCAGCTATTGGTGCAGCTGCATTGGGAAAGTGGAGCGAAAGTGCCTTATTACTATTTCTGTTTAGTTTAGGACACGCTCTAGAACATTACGCAATGAAAAGAGCACGAAAGTCTATTTCTGCTCTTTCAGAATTAGCGCCTCCAACCGCACTTGTAAAACATAATGGAAATCTGAAAGAAGTTCACATTGAACAACTTAAAGTTGGAGACATAATTGTGGTAAAGCCAAATTCAACTATCGCAGCTGATGGAGTAGTAGCAAAAGGAACGAGTGCAGTAAATCAGGCTTCAATTACCGGAGAAAGTATGCCAATTACCAAACTCCCAAGCGATAGCTGGAAAGATGACATCGAAATTAAGAATTTATTGCCTGAACATAGAGTTTTCGCGGGTACAATTAACGGCAGTGGAGCACTGGAAATTAAAGTTTTAAAGGAGTCAAAAGACAGCACACTTTCGCGATTAATCTATTTAGTGAAAGAGGCCGAAACCCAAAAATCACCTACACAACATCTAACAGACAGGTTTGAAAAGTACTACGTGCCGTCGGTGTTAATTTTAGTAATTCTACTACTATTCGGTTTTGTTGTAATTGACGAAACTTTCGAGCAGAGTTTTTACAGAGCAATGTCAGTTTTAATTGCCGCTTCACCATGTGCCTTGGCTATATCAACACCTAGTGCTGTGTTGGCTGGAATTGCAAGAGCAGCTCGGCAAGGAGTGTTGATAAAAGGAGGTCGTCCATTAGAAGATTTAGGCGGAGTTAGTGCAATTGCATTTGATAAAACAGGAACTCTAACCGAAGGTAGACCTAAACTAACACACGCTATTCCTTTTGGAAATATAAGTAGCGAACAATTACTAAAGGTTTCTGTAGCTGTAGAGGCACTTAGTGATCACCCATTAGCGGCAGCTATAGTAGAGGGCGGGAAAAAAGAATTAGGAGATATCGATATTCCGAAAGCTGAAAATTTAAAGGCCTTAACCGCACGAGGAATTCAAGCCGATTACAATGGTGGTCTTGTTCATATTGGTAATCGAAGACTTTTTGAAGAGTTAACAGGAACGGCAGTACCTGAGGAAATAGACCAAAAAATGGCTGAGCTTGAAATGGAAGGAAATACAGCAATGATTGTTCATCAAGAGAATGATTACTTAGGTGTTATTGCAGCCATGGATGTAGCCCGTTCAGAAGCGATTTCAACCTTAACCGCTTTAAAAAGAATAGGTATTAAACGAATGGTTATGCTTACGGGCGATAATCAAAAAGTAGCTAATGCTGTTGCAAAAATTATTGGAATAACCGATCCGATGGGAAGTTTACTTCCTGAAGATAAAGTTACAGCAATAGAAAAACTTAAGGAAGGAGAAAGTGGAGGAGTGGCTATGGTTGGAGATGGTGTGAATGACGCCCCTGCAATGGCAAAAAGTACAGTAGGAATTGCCATGGGAGCTGCAGGGTCTGATGTAGCTTTAGAAACTGCAGATATAGCACTAATGGCAGATAAATTAGATAATCTTCCCTTTGCAATTGGCCTAAGTAGAAAAGCAAAAAGCATTATTAAACAAAACTTAATAATTAGTCTGGGAATGGTAGCTATATTAGTTCCATTAACAATTATGGGAACCATAGCAATAGGACCAGCAGTTGTCTTCCACGAAGGATCAACTTTGGTAGTTGTATTGAATGCATTGAGATTGTTACGGTATGAGTTGCAATAGGTTTTCAGACTCCTATGCTTACAATTTGCTTTGAAGCGTAAAAAATATGTTGAGATTTTTAATTTTTAATTACGACATTTAACACAATTTCTTGTTACGTTGCTGTGTTTAATGGTTTATTTCGAATTTTCATTCTGTATCCAAAATTGTATATCGTTAATCTAGCAATTCTTAGTTTCCTTTAGGATAAATAAGGTTAATAATTACTTAACGGAATATCTCATCTTGTAAATTTTATTATATTAATTGCATTGCAGAAAAAATTTAAACAAAGTATATGAATTCAAGGAAGTTGTTAATGATTCCAGGGCCAATAGAGTTTAAAAATGAAGTTTTACAATCTATGGCTATTCCTACACCTAGTCATATCGACCCTGATTTTATAGCTGTATTTGCAAACAGTTTAAAGTTGTTAAAGGATATTTGTCAGTGTCCTTCTGGACAGGGATTTATAGTAGCAGGAACAGGGACACTTGCTATGGATATGGCGGCAGCCAATTTGGTTGAAGTTGGCGATAAGGTGCTAGTGGTTTCTACAGGATACTTTGGGCTTCGATATGCTGAAATTTTAAAACGCTATGGAGCAGATGTAGATATTCTTGAATCCGAGGTGGGCCATATTGTCCCTATAGATGATGTTGAGAAGCAACTAAAATCTAATAATTATAAAATTTTGGCATTTACTCACGTCGATACTTCCACTGCGGTATTAAATGATGCTAGAAGCATAGGTGCATTAGGAAAAAAATACAAGGTGTTGACAATTCTCGATGGAGTTTGCTCGGTAGCGGGTGAAGAAATTAAGCAAGAAGAATGGGGAATAGATGTTGTAGTTACCGCATCTCAAAAAGCAGTAGGAGTTCCACCTGGACTTGCACTTTTGGTAGCATCTCCAAATGCAATCAAAACTTTTGAAAATCGTAAAAGTCCAGTTTCCAACTATTATTCCGATTGGACAAACTGGCTTCCTATAATGCAAGCTTACGAAAACAGGCAAGCCTCATATTTTGGGACGCCTCCGGTAAACCTTATTATTGCTTTAGAAAAAAGTTTGGACTTAATTTTAAAGGAAGGATTAGAACATCGTTTTGATCGTCATAAACGCGCAGGAAAGGCTATGCGTGAAGCTATCAAAGCTTTAGGATTGGAGTTATTAACTAAGAATGCTGAAACAGTAGCAAACACCTTAACAGCTCCATTATATCCTAAGAATATGGATGCTAAAGCATTTTTACAAGTAGTGGGTGACAATGGTATAGTATTAGCAGGTGGTCTATTGCCAGAATTAAAAGACAATTACTTTAGAATTGGTCATATGGGCTCAATAAACAAAACAGATTTACTCGCAACTGTAGGTGCTATTGAAACTGCTTTAAAGCGTAATGGTTATCAACACGAATTAGGAATTGGTACTGCCCAAGTAATAAAGCACTTTTAATAATTGGCTATGTTTTTGGTAGATATTTCTGTAATGAAGTATTAGTTGAACCGACATATAGGAATTTATTAGAACCTGTTGCTTTATTGAAAACTTTAGGCTAAGTTATTGAGCAGGAGAAGAAAGAAATAAGTGAATTAAAATCTTAAATGAATAATGGAAAACAAAATGAAAATAGAAATTTGGAGTGATGTAATGTGTCCTTTTTGCTATATCGGGAAGAGAAATTTTGAAACAGCACTCGAACAATTCGAGCATAAAAATGAACTTGAGGTAGTTTGGAAAAGTTACCAATTAGACTCTAATATTCCTGAGGAACCAAAAGACAGCTACCAAGACTATCTTGTTAAAAATAAAGGAATGAGCCAAGAGCAAGTAAAAGGAATGCTAGATAACGTTACCCTTTCGGCAAAACAGGTTGGCTTGGAATACAATTTTGATAAAGCAGTAATGGTGAATTCATTAAACGCTCATAAGTTTATTCAGTTTGCCAAAACCAAAGGTTTAGGAGATCAAGCAGAAGAAAAACTATTTCTTGCATTTTTCACAGAGGGGAAAAATATAGCTGATATTGATACCTTAGTTCAAATTGGGAAAGAATTAGAGCTAGGTGAAGCCGAAGTAAAAGCAGCATTGAACGATGAGAAATTTGTGTCTTTATTTAAACAAGATATTCAGGAAGCTAGAGAGCTAGGAGTTCAGGGAGTTCCGTTTTTTGTACTTGACCGAAAATATGGAGTTTCTGGAGCGCAACCACCTCAGGCATTCTTAGAAAACCTAGAAGTTGCATTTGACGAATGGAGAAAACTTAATCCAGAAACAAAATTAGAAGTTACACAAGGCCAAAGTTGTAGCCCAGATGGCACTTGTGAATAGACTGAAGTTTAAATTGAGGAGTTAATTCTATTTCGTAAATAAGATAGTCTTTTAAATTACTTCATTTTCGAACAATAACATTATTATAACCTAACAGGTTTCATTTCTTCACAATTGCAAAATAGTGAAGGTGAAAAATCTGTTAGGTTTTTTTATAGCTACTTAAATAGTTGATTGGTGGATTATGGGATAAACCTGTTATTATTTTTCTTAATCATTAAAGACGTTTTCTTTAAAAGTCTATAATTTCCGTCCTCAAGAAATAATTAAGAATATTTTCAGAATTTTCTTATCTGTTAGCTTTCTTATCATTCGTATATTAGTCACATTACAAGGGTTTGAAACCGCTCAGAAAAGATAAAAATTAATACCACTAGAAATCGGTTGAATTATAATGAAAAGAAGAAGCTTTATAAAACTAACCTCAGGATTAAGTATGGGGCTTATGGTTCCTAGTGTTTTAGCAAGTGAATTAATGACAACAAAAACAAACGAATATATCGAGAACCTAGTTATTGGTTCAGGATATGGAGGAGCAGTAGCTGCGTTGCGTCTTACTCAAGCAGGAAAAAAGGTTGTGATGTTAGAAATGGGATTAGATTGGGAAAAAGAGGGAGGTAAATACAAGCCATTTTCAAACTTAATTACACCTAAAAACAATTCTACTTGGCTTAGAAAATCGACTCAAGCCCCAATGATGAACATTTCTAGATTTAATAAAAAGTTTACTGGTGTTCTCGATCGAATGGATTTTGAAAATGTTAAGGTTTATGCTGGTCGGGGCGTAGGAGGGGGCTCATTGGTAAATGGAGGAATGGCCGTACAGCCTAAAAAACAATATTTTAAAGAAATATTTCCAGATTTAGATGTCGAAGAATTTTGGAAAACTTATTTCCCATTAGCACAAAAAGAATTAGATGTAAATCAAATTTCGGATAAATATTACAATGATACTCCCTATTATAAATTTGCGAGAGTAGGTGAGAGTGAAGCAAGGAAAGCTGGATTTAAGACTATACGAGTTCCTAATGTATACTCTTTCGATTATATGAAGAAGGAAGAAGCAGGAAAAGTACCAAAGTCTGCACTTGCTAAAGAGGTGATTTACGGAAATAACCACGGGAAACAAAGCCTTGAAAAAACGTATTTAAAAAAAGCTCTTACAACTGGATTGTTGAGCATTCATGATCTTCATCAAGTTGATTACTTTCAGCAAACGGAGAAAGGCTATGCTGTATATGTAAATGTTTTAAATACTGAAGGCGAAGTAGTTGAAAAGAAAACTATAAACTGTAAAAAACTATTCCTAAACGCAGGAAGTCTTGGTACTACAAAACTGTTATTGGCTTCAAAATTCAAAGGTAAAATGAACAATTTTGATCCTAGTTTAGGAGAATATTGGGGGAATAACGGAAATGTAATGACTGGAAGAAATATGGTAAATACTCTTTTTAATAGAGTAGAAAATGAGGCTACCGATAGCAATTTCCGACCAGGTACGGGGGTTAAACAATCTACAATTCCAGTTTCAGGGATTGACAATTGGGAGGATGAGAAACATTCATTTTTTGCTGAAATTTCTCCTTTACCAATGGGAATGGAGGTATATACGGCTCTGTATTTAATAATTAATAAAGTACCAACACCTGGAAGTATTTCATATAATCCAAAGATAAATGATATCATAGTTAATTGGGAAAAGAAAAATTACAAGCACACTGTAAAAAACGCCAAGTATTTTATCAAGAAAATGAATAAAGCAAACGGTGGAACTCCTTCTGGGTTGTTATGGAAGGGTGGTTATGGACCAGATATTTGTTATCATCCACTAGGTGGTGCAGTATTAGGTAAAACAACCGATTTATATGGTCGAGTTAAAGGATATGAAAACTTGTATATAACCGACGGCGCTCTAGTTCCTGCAAGCATTGGTGTAAATCCTTTTCTAACTATTACTGCAGTTGCTGAATACTGTATGGACGAAATAATTAAAAGTGATTACCAACAATGTAACTAGCACATGATTTTGGGTGTAGCTATATTTATTTGTTCAGCATTATATTAACACTTAACTTTGTGGTCAGAATTGAAAACTTTAAATAACATACTACGCCTGCCTTATTTCAGCACTTATTATGACCAAATAATATCTGCTCGGAATGGCTATGTATATGTTTTAAATAAAATTTAAGAAGTTAAAAACACTATATTTTAATCTAAAGCCCGAGCAAATGCTCGGGCTTTTTTATTTAAGAAAAAATGGAAACTATTGAAAAACTAAAACAAAACGTTGAAATTATTCTTCCAGAAAATGGATTGGAGGAAAAATTAAAACAAGCTGAAAAGGAAAATCGAAAATTAATAATTAAGCTTGGTTTCGACCCCACTGCTCCAGATTTACATTTGGGACACGCCGTGGTTTTAAAAAAACTAAGAGAATTTCAAGATTTAGGTCACCAAATTGTGATTTTGGTAGGAAGTTTTACTGCCCGTATTGGAGATCCAACGGGTAAAAATAAAAGTAGGATGCCGTTGAGCATTGGCGAGGTACAACACAATGCTGAAACTTACCTCAATCAATTATCCAAAATTATGGATATTGAAAAAACTAAAATAGTTTTTAACTCAGAGTGGTTAGATAAGCTTGAGTTTACAGAAGTAATACAGATATTATCTAAGGTTACCGTTGCTCAATTAATGCATAGAAACGATTTTAATAAGCGTTTTTCTGAAAATACTCCTATTGCGATGAACGAACTTGTGTACCCAATTCTACAAGGCTTCGATTCGGTGAAAATTAAAGCAGATATCGAAATGGGAGGTACAGACCAGCTTTTTAATTGTACTATGGGAAGGCAGTTGCAGGAAACATTCGATATGAGTCCGCAAACTGTAATGTGTATGCCCTTGTTAAAAGGACTAGACGGAAATGAGAAAATGAGTAAGTCTCTAAATAATATCATTGGGCTCACTGATTCTCCAAACGATATGTTTGGAAAAACGATGTCAATTTCAGACAATTTGATTAATGAATTTTTAGAATTAGCCACAGACTTTTCTATAGAGGAGATAGAAGCTATTTTAAAAAGAATGGAAGAAGGGGAGAACCCGATGAACATTAAAAAGTTGATAGCTAAAAATATTATTACACAATACCACAATGAAGTTGCAGCAGAGGAAGCAGAAGCTTTTTTTAGTAATCAATTTCAGAACAAAAATTTTCAAGAAAAAGTATTCGAACCTATTGACTTAAATACAATTCAAACTGAAAATGGCACGATTAGTTTACTTGACTTGTGTTCTGAGTTAAATGGGGAGATGAGTAAATCGAATATTAGAAGACTTATTAGTAGCGGAGCTGTTCAAATTAACGAAAAAAAAGTGACTGATCCTTTTATGAGTGTTGACTTACAAAGTGAAACCAAAATTAAAATGGGAAAGCGAAGTTATTACGAACTGAAATAGAGTGAGTAAGTAAGAGCGAAATTCACATTTAAAATGCAAAATCCTAAATTTCTATAAGATAAATAACCGCAACAATCCATGTACAGAACCAACAATGGAACAAATCGAATTTTAAGCAAAAAATACATGTACAGATTTCAAAAATATGAATGACGGGATGATAGAGATACTATTTGTCATTTTTCTGAGTTAGATTTCGAAGTTATTCATCGGCGTCTAAACATTTTGAAATTGGAGTTTATAGCACACATACTTCGCTCAACGGCAATAAATTAGAAAATGCAACACACGACGATTTTAAAAAGGAAGCCACAGGTCTAAAATGGTATAAAAAAGCATTTTTAACTTTTAAATCCCGTTAAGCAAGGCTTACTCATGCCGCTACACATAAAGTTTCCAACAAACTTTTAGCTATATACGAAAACTGACGAGGAGGAAGTAGGATAAATTGAGTACTTAAAAATTGAAATTGGAAACTTTGAGGAAGCGAAACTATCTTTTTAAAATTTCTAATTTTTAATAATCATTCAAGTAAAAAAGAGTTTATAATGTTGAGAAAATAATTTGATAGTATAGGGAGGAGATTTTTTATTAGGATTATTGAAATTAATTACTATATTTGACATTAAGCTTAGGCTTTTATCTCCTCAATTAATTAAACCCCATTAGCAATTTGACTTTTTGGGGTTTAATTAGATTATTTCTTTTAGTATATCGCTATAGGTTATGCAATTAGCTTCTTGCCAAAAATCTTAAACTAATAGTTTTAAATCTTTGCTTGGTAGGTATACAATTCATAATATCTACCTTCTTTTGCAATTAATTGTTCGTGAGTACCTCGTTCAACAATATGTCCTGCTTCAATAACCAAAATTTGATCTGCTTTTCTTATCGTACTCAAGCGGTGAGCAATAACAATAGTCGTTCTATCTTTGATTAATTCAGCCAAACTTTTTTGAATTAATGCTTCACTTTGAGTATCTAAACTAGATGTGGCTTCGTCTAGAATGATAATTTTTGGATTTGCTAATATAGCTCTAGCTATCGCTAAACGCTGTCTTTGACCACCAGAAAGTTTTACGCCTCTTTCTCCAATTAAAGTTTCTAAGCCATCTTCAAATCTATCGGTAAATTCGTTTACATAAGCTGCCTCCACCGCATTTTGCAACTCAACTTCTGTTGCATTGGGCCTAGGGAACATTATATTTTCACGTATGGTGCCTTCAAACAAAAACTCATCTTGTAAAACAACACCTAAATACTGACGGTAACTGCTTAATTTAACTTGTGATAAATCTTGATTATCGATAATGACTTTTCCAGATTGTGGCGTTAGGAAGGTAGCTGAAAGCCCTGCTATTGTCGATTTTCCAGAACCTGAACTTCCCACTAAAGCTGTAACAGAACCTGCTGACGCTTTAAAATTAATGTTGTGCAATATTTGTTTTCCTTCTTCATAAGAAAATGAAACATCCTTAAATTCTATATCACCTTTTAAAGTATCTATCTGAATGTTTCTTTCAGGATTGTCTTCTTCTGCCATCTTATTCATTAGCTCTTCCGTTCTGTCTAAACCGGCTAAAGCTTCGGTTAGCTGACTTCCAATATTGCTCATTTGTATAATTGGCGCAATCATAAACCCAAGAATTAATGTGAAGAATAGGAAGTCTCCAGTAGTCATTTCACCAATCATCATATAGTAACCTCCAATTCCCATTATTCCTGTGGTGGCTACTCCAATTAAGAAGGTAGAAGAACTTGTCATAAGAGCAGTGGCTGTTAAACTCTTTTTTACATTCTGATACAGTTTTTCAACGCCTCTTTCAAAAACAATATTCTCTTGTTCCTCTGCATTAAATGCTTTTATCACACGAACTCCTGCAAGAGTTTCTGTCAATCTACCAGTAACTTCGGCGTTAATTTTGCCTCGAGCTCTAAAAATTGGTCGGATAAATTTAAAGGCTTTTAAAGCAATAAAACCGAATATAGATAATGGGACAAACACAAAAAGCGTCATCCAGGCATTTAACTTTATTAGAATAATCATGGAGACTATGGCTGTAAACGAACCCCCAACTAATTGTACTAGACCTGTTCCTATAAGGTTTCTTACTCCTTCAACATCGGTCATAATTCTAGATACTAAGGCTCCAGATTTGGTGTTATCGAAAAAACTAATTGGTAAGGAAAGCACTTTCTTTTGAACTTGCGATCTTAATTCACTAATTAAATATTGGGCTTGAACGCTTAGTATTCTAGTAAGTAAAAACGAGGTTAATGCCTGAACGGTTATTGCGGTAATTACTATGGCGATTAAGGTATAGAGTTGAGATAAATCTTTATTGGGTACAACCTCATCTAGTAACACTTTACTTTGCCAGGGTAAGACTAATCCTGATAAACTTCTTAGGACGATTAAGATTAATCCTATAAAAACTAAATTTCGCCTTGGCCAAATTATGGTCTTGAATGCTTGCAGCATAGTAACCTTTGGCTGTGAATTTTCTTTCTTTTTGGTGGTTTCTTTATAGTGCTGCATATTTCTTTGTAAATAGTAGAATGAGCAAAAATACTCATTAAAGAAGCGTCAAGGGAGATTACTTCGCTAAAAGAAGTTTTTACTTTACCTAAATATATTTTATAGAAAAATCGGCTTATCCCAAAAAATTTAGAGTAGGGTGTGCAGTTAATTAGGAATAAGATTATACTTGCATTTTATAATTTAACTTATTGAATATTTATGAAAAAAATTACAATAATTTTTGCTTTAGCAATAGCAGCAATTTCGGCTCAATCTCAACAAACATCGTTTGAAGCATCTGAAGGGTATACTCCCGGAGCATTAGTGGACGGAATTAATGGATGGCAAGAAACTTCAGATACATCAAATTACTTCTATGTATCAAGTGAAAATGCTTCTGAAGGTGAAAATTCTTTAAAAATGACTTATGATGCTAGTCAGCCCTTAATTTTTGCAGATTGGAATTTTACGGAAGCACTTCCTGTACAAGATGATTTAGAAATTTCTATGGACATATATGTGCCAGGAGGTAATACAACACTTTACTGGAAAGTGATGTCTAATGATGAATATGCTGCCTTTATAATCATTCAAGAAGAGTATGTTTTTCCTGCCGTAGTGAATGTGGTTAATCCTGTGCCTATTGCAATGGCTTTAATAAATGTAGGTCAGTTCAATGAGATAAAACTGAAATTTAATTATACCAATGAAACTATTACTTATTACGCAAATGGTGTAGAAATTCATCAAGATACGCTTTGGGGTTCACAGGAAGCAATTGATGAGTATTCTTTTGAGGCCTTCCTTTTTGAAGATATGTACATAGATAATCTTAAATCTAATAATGTTTTGAATACAGGGAAATTTAAAGAAACTCCGTTTTCGCACTTTATTCAAAATAATACTTTGAACTTACAAAGTTCAATTTCTATGGAACAGGTTGAAATCTATAATGCCTTAGGCAGTATAGTGCTAACTGAAAACCTAAACAACATTCAAGAGTCTATTAACTTATCAGCTTTAAATTCTGGATTATATATCGTACGTTTAAAAATGAATAATCAGTGGCATTCTTTTAAAATCGTAAAATAGATTTAAAATTATTATAGCTATTTAAGCTTCAATAAAAGCTTTTAAACAAAAAACACGGGTATTCTGCCCGTGTTTTTTATTAGAAAACTTTTAAAAACAGATGGCAAAAACCACATAGCAATTATTATATCTTTTCTCCATTAAATAACATGGTGGCTTCTACATAATTATCTCTCCCTTACTACTATTTACAAGCTTCAGGTTTCGCAATGCTTTCAATCATTATTTTAGAGGTATTGATAGTATATGGTAGTCGAAATTCTTAAATAACTTTCACAGGTTTTTTATTTTCATCTATTGCCACGAATGTAAACTCTCCTGAAACAGCCTTCTCTCTATAATCTGAATACATTTCTTCCACATAGATATCTACTCTAACTTTTAAACTGGTGTTTCCAACGTGGGTTATATAACCAACTAATTCAACAATTGTTCCCGCTGGAATCGCTTTTTTAAAATCTATCTTATCACTACTTACAGTTACCATTTGTTGTCGGCTAAAGCGGGTAGCGGCTATAAAGGCTGTCTCATCCATCATTTGCATTGCCGTTCCACCAAAAAGCGTGTCGTAGTGATTTGTTGTATTAGGAAATACAGCTTTAAAGATTGTAGTTGTTGCGTTTTTAATTCGTTCAGCTTTATTCATTGGAGTTTATGTTGAAATAAATCGGTTTTTTAAAGGCCTAAAGATATAATTGTAAAATGAAAACGGTACCCTTTTCTGCTAATAATACAGCTGCTTTCAGTAACAAACTATGTTCTTAATATGGAAACAATTGTATAACATAGAGGTAACATTTGATAGGTAGTTTTGGCGGCAATAATAAATAAAACAAAAAATAAAATGGCCAAAAAAATTACAATTTTATTCTTTTCACTCCTCATTGCATTTAGTGCATTTTCACAAAAAAGTAGTGGAGTTATTTCAGGTAAAATTATTGATAAACAAGGAAATTTATCACTACCAGGTGCAACTGTAACACTAGATAGTGGACATAGATATACTATTTCAAACCAAATAGGATATTATGAGTTTTTAAATGTACCTGAAGGAATTTACCGTGTTACGGTTCAATATTTAGGCTTCCTACCTCATACTTTGGAAGCTAGAGTTGAAATAGGAAAAAACTCAAAGTTAGACTTTATAATGTCTTCCGATTTAGAAAGTTTGGATGAAGTTGTAATTACAGGTGAAAGGCTTAAGGGGCAGGCGAAGGCGTTAAGCCAACAAAAAAACAATCAGAACATAACTAACGTAATCTCTTCAGACCAAGTAGGGAGGTTCGCAGATGCAAATGTAGGGGATGCATTAAAGCGTGTTCCTGGTATCACCGTTCAAAACGATCAAGGGGAAGCTCGAAACTTAATTATTAGAGGTTTAGCACCAGAGTTGAATTCGGTTACATTAAATGGCGATAGAATTCCTTCTGCTGAAGGTGACAACAGAAACGTTCAGATGGACTTAATTCCTTCCGATATGATTTCTACTATTGAGGTAAACAAAACACTTACTCCAGATATGGATGCTGATGCTATTGGAGGTTCGGTAAACTTAATTACTCGAGCTTCACCAAATGGGGAGCGAATTTCAGCAACATTGGCTGGTGGATATGCTCCAATTCGTGAAAAAGGAAATTATACTGCAGGCTTTGTTTACGGAAATCGATTTTTCGATGATAAATTAGGGGCGGTATTTAGTGCTTCCTACAATAACAATAATTTCGGTTCTGATAATATTGAAGCGGAATGGAAAGAAGGTGAGAAAGGACAGGTATATGTAAGTGAAAAAGATATCCGAAAGTACGATGTGCAACGTATAAGAAGAAGTTTTGCATTAGCACTAGATTATAATCTGGATTCAAACAACACGCTGTTTCTTAATTCAATGTACAATTGGAGGGACGATAGGGAAAATAGATACAGAGTTCGTTACAGAAAAATTAAACCACTATATGACGATCAGGATAATATAACCGGATTTACAGGAGATATTCGTAGAGAGACAAAGGGTGGGATTGATAACAATCGCAATAAAAACACGCGTTTAGAAGACCAACGTGTTCAAAATTATTCTGTTGGTGGTCAACACTTAATTAACGCTAAGTTAGATTTAGATTGGCAATTAAACTATGCTACAGCTAGTGAAGATAGACCTAATGAACGATATTTAAGTTTTCAGTCGAAAGGGTTGGACTTACATCAAAACTTAAGTGACTTAAACTTTCCGTTAGTAAATGCTATAGATGATGATCTTGATACTTTCAAGATGAATCAATTGTCAGAAAATCACAATTTTACTGAAGAAAAAGAATTTGGAGCTAAGGTGAACATTCGTATTCCATTTTCTGTAATTGAGGGACAAAAAGGACGTTTAAGAACTGGACTTCGTTTGCGAATCAAAGATAAGAAAAGAGATGATATTTTTTACGAGTATGAACCAATAACATCTTTCGGGACATTAGCAGATCTTCCACTTAGTTACTACGGAGGTGATAATTGGCAAGCGGGACCGAACGATTTTCCAGGATTTTTTGTAGATAAATCTTTTCTGGGAAATTTAAACCTATCCAATACAAATTTATTTGAAGGTGAATTAGATCCTTCAGAATATTTGTCTGCTAACTATAATGCTAAAGAACGTATTTCTGCTGCGTACCTTCGTTGGGATCAAGATTTATCTGATAAATTTTCGATTATTACTGGTGTAAGAGTTGAACATACTAATATTGACTATACAGGAAACTATGTTAAAGAAGAAGAGGAGCTAGTAGGACAAATTTCTAATATAAACTCCTACACAGACATCTTGCCGAGTTTAGCTATCAAATATGATATCCAAAAAGATTTAATATTGAGAGCTGCAATTTCAACAGCATTGGCTCGTCCTAACTACTATTCATTGGCACCTTATGTTAATGTGAATACTGAAGACAATGAAATTTCAGCAGGAAATCCAGAATTGGATGCTACAAATGCTACTAATTTTGACTTAATGGTGGATAAATATTTTAAGTCTGTTGGGATTTTATCTGGAGGCGTATTTTATAAGAATATGAAAAGCTTCATTTATACTGCAAGCGATTCACAATATACCCAAGACAAATTCGCATCAGATTTTCCAAACCAATCCAATCCAATTTCCAATGGTGAAAACTGGGACTTTGTTCAGTCAAAAAATGGCGATAATGTAGATGTATATGGGTTTGAAGTGGCACTTCAAAGACAATTAGATTTCATTCCGTTTGACTTCTTTAAATCTTTAAGGGTATATGTAAATTATACATTTACGAAGTCGAAAACTAAGGGAATTACAAACGAAGATGGTGAAGAAAGAAAAGGAATTGATTTACCAGGTACTGCACCCCATATGCTTAACGCTTCACTTTCGTGGGAAAATGATAAATTTTCTATTCGAGTTTCTTCAAACTACAGCTCAGATTATATAGACGAATTAGGAGGAAATGAGTTTGAAGATAGATACTACGACCAACAGTTTTTCTTAGATGCCAATGCGTCGTACAAACTATCAGAAAACCTGCGTGTTTTTGCTGAAGCAAACAACTTAACGAATCAGCCATTGCGCTATTACCAAGGAGTTTCAGAGCGTACAATGCAAGCTGAATACTACCTTCCTAAGTTTAATTTAGGTTTAAAATTCGATTTATAAAATTATTAAAACATTAAAATTATTATGAAAAAATTACACTTTATTATATTCTTCCTTTTGCTGCAATCCTTATTTGCACAAGAGGCATTTATAGAAACTAAAAAAACGGCTGGATATAAAGGCGACTTTATTCCCGAGCTTAAAAACGAAAATGAAGATTTAAACTTTTTAGTTCTCGGCGATTTTGGTCGCGTAGGAGAATACTATCAAAAAGAAGTGGCTAAACAACTGGGAAATGCTGCTTTTATGTTAGATTCAGAATTTATTGTTACCGTTGGCGATAATTTTTATCCCAACGGTGTAGCAAGTATTTACGATGAACACTGGCATGCTTCATTTAATAATATTTATACACATCCATCGCTGTATATAGATTGGTATGCAGCCTTAGGAAACCACGATCACAGAGGGAATATTGATGCGCAAATAGCATATTCGGATATCAGTCGTCGTTGGAATATGCCGGCTCCTTATTACAGTAAAACGTTTGAATTAAATGACGGAAAAAAGCTACTTTTAGTGGTTATGGATACTAGTCCGTTTATACCAAGCTATCAAGGTAAAAACGAAAAATATCCACATCTTGAATCCCAAGTTGCTGAAAAGCAAAAGCAATGGATTATAGAAACGTTAAGTACAAAAGATGAAAAAATTGCTTGGAAAGTAGTTGTAGGTCATCATCCATTATATAGTGGTGGAAAACGTAAAGAATATAAAGACACCAAGGATTTTGAAAGTGAATTTGCAGATTTATTCGATTCTTTAAAAGTAGATGCTTACATCTGTGGCCATGAACACGACTTACAAATAATAAAGCCAAAAGGCAGGTTTACTACCCAGTTTTTATCCGGTGGAGGAAGTGAAACGCGCCCAGCAGGAAATCGTGAAGGCACCATCTTTTCAAAAGCAGAACCAGGTTTTATGAGCTTTACAGTTAATGGAGATTCTATAGAAATTCAGACTATAAAAGCACATAAAAACCGTGCAGAAATATTACACAAAATGGAATTAAAAAAGAAGTAAGATGATAAAAACAATCTATAGATTTATACTATTAGGCTTTGGGTTTTCCTGTTTAATTTCTTGTAAGAATACAGCAGAAACAACAGATTTAAACGCTTTAAAACCAATTGTTATAACAGAGCAAACACCAAATGATACCGATGATCCTGCTATTTGGATCCATCCTACAGATCCTAAAAAAAGTATTGTTTTGGGAACTGATAAGGATATGAATGGTGGGCTATATGCTTATGATTTAGATGGAAACATCATCCATAAAGTCCTTAATTTAAAACGTCCGAACAACGTTGATATCGCTTATGGCTATAATTGGGGAGGAGAAAAGATTGATATTGCTGTACTTACCGAACGCAAGGCAAATAGTATTCGAGTTTTTCAATTACCCGATCTCACACCAATTGATGCTGGAGGAATTAAAGTGTTTGAAAATGAAAAAGGCAAAGGACACAATGAACCTATGGGAATTTCTCTATACACAAAGACTACCGATTCTATCTCTCAAGTGTATGCTATAGTAGGAAGAAAGTCGGGGCCATCAGGGAGTTATTTATGGCAATACGAGCTTTCTACTGATGAAAATAAGGCTGTAAAAGGAAAGAAAATAAGAGAATTTGGTGAATATAGCGGAAAGAAAGAAATTGAAGCCATAGCGGTAGATAATGAATTGGGGTTTGTGTATTACTCTGATGAAACCGCGGGTATTCGTAAATATCATGCCGATCCAGCCTTAAACGATAACACACAATTGTCATTTTTTGCACAAGAAGATGCAAAGCGGGACCATGAGGGAATTGCAATTTACACTACTGGAAAAGGAATAGGATATATATTGGTTTCAGATCAGCAAGCAAATAAGTTTCTAGTATATCCACGTGAAGGTGCTTCAAATGATAGACATACGCATAACCTTATTACCTCTGTTTCTGTTTCTACAGATGAATGTGATGGGGTAGAGGCAACTAATGTAAATTTAGGAGAGCACTTTCCTAACGGAATGCTAGTGGCCATGACTAACGGAAAATCTTTTCATTTTTACGATTGGAGACAAATTCAAAATGAAATTGATAATGCGCTGTAAACAATACTTTTAATGCTAAACTTAGTGTTGATTTTAAACACTTAGAATGGTTTGGAACGGGGGATCCAAATTATTTTAGGTGTTTTTTTTGTATATAGTCTATTGCTTTTAATTTTTTTTAAAATAGAATTCATTAAACTTATCTTAGTATTCATGAAAAATTGATTTAGATTTTAGTTATAAAGCTATATTCGTACCTAAAAGTAAATACAGCAATTGTAAATGAAGTTTATAGATTCAATTCTACGGGGTATAGGTCAGGTAATATTTCAAAATAATATTTTCTCTGGACTTTTATTTATTATTGGAATCTTTTACAACTCCTGGCTAATGGGATTAGCAGCCCTTGTCGGTACTGTAATAAGTACTGTTACAGCACAATACTTGAAATACTCCGAGGATGATATTAAAAATGGTCTTTACGGATTTAATGGAACGCTTACAGGGATTGCAGTATTATGCTTTTTTGAGCTAAATCTAATAACCGCAACAGCACTGGTGTTGGGTTCGGTTTTGTCAACTTTAGTAATGAACTTCTTAAAAAAGCGCATTCCTCCATTTACATCACCTTTTGTAATCATAACATGGTTACTGATTTACACTCTGTTGTTAGTTTTTCAATATCCGTTGATTTCATATTCTCCAATAAGCGATACCACATTTAACTTTGTTGCAGCAGTAAGTAATAGTTTTGGGCAAGTGATGTTTCAAGAAAACATAATAACAGGACTATTTTTTCTACTAGCAATTTCGGTAAACAATAAACTAATGGCTGCATATGCTATTTATGCCGCTGTTTTAGGCTCTTTAACGGCATTGATATTATCAGAATCTGCAACCAGCATTAACGCCGGCCTTATGGGATATAACGCCATACTTTGTTCAATTGCGCTATTTGGTAAAAAATGAAGTGATTTTATTTGGATTTCACTAGCCATTATTCTCTCATCATTAGTGAATATGGGTTTAGGTGCGACAGGAATAATAACGCTTACGGCACCATTTGTTTTAACTACTTGGGGAATATTGTTAGTAAAAAGAAGCATAAAAAAATCTCCAAAATCATAATTTAATATTACAGACTTAATACAAAATTGTAATTTTGAAGAAGTCTCTTAAAACATAACTTGTGTAGAAAACACTTAAATGGATAGCGTAAAAACATATCAGAACGTAAATATCAATCAACACAGCGTGAGTTTTGGTATATCTAGAATGGAAGATATTTACACAAGAAGAAATGGAGAAGTGGACGTGCCTCATAGACATGATTACTATACAGTTCTAATTGTTAAGAAAGCTAGAGGAAGACATATAATTGATTTTAATACTTACGATTTAGGGGATAATCAGATATTTTTTGTTGCTCCAGGTCAAGTACATCAAGTTGTTGAAAATGAAAAATCGTATGGTTATGCGATGACGTTTTCGAATCAATTTTTAGTTGAAAACTTAATTCGATTATCTTTTATTGATAGTTTAAATCTCTTTAATAATTACGGTCAAAGTCCGCCGTTAATTCCAACGAAAGAACAATTTGAAACAATAACAAACTATAGTAATCAAATTTTCAAATTATTCAACAGTGAGAAAAACATGAAACTGTTGTCTATTGGAGCTTTTTTGAAACTGTTACTTATAGAGTGTAACAATATCTGTTCTATAAATCCGATAGAATCTGATGTTGATAGCACAGGAGATAATTTGATAAGAGCATTTAAAAAAGGAGTGGAGAAAGGTTATAAAAAAGAACACTCAACTACATTTTATGCTAATGAATTACATATAACTCCAGATCATTTAAATCGTACCGTTAAATCTAGAATAGGTAAAACAGCTAAAGAATATATTCAAGCAAGAATAATTACAGAAGCAAAGAGATTACTATGCTTTACCGATTTAACAACTAAAGAAATTGCATACGAGTTAGGATTTAATGCTCCTGCAAACTTCAGTGCATTTTTTAAAAAGAACACCAAGGTATCTCCTTCAGACTTTAAGCTTAATCAGAATTAAATATAAGTTTGTTAAGAGATTCTTAGCAGACTTTTCTTTACAAGTCGAATGTCGTAATTTGTAGTAGACAGCAGATAGTATTTGTATATCAAATAATGTTATAGCTACATTCTTTTGGTCTTTTTAAGGTAAACATCGGATTTTTATAAGTCTATCCCTTTTTTTCATATTCCCCACACTTAGAAAGGGTTATATCTTTGTATCATACTTAAAGCAAATACTATGAATCGTAAGAAGTTTATAAAAAATGTTTTATTAACTGGTGTTGTTGGCGCAATTGCTCCTCAAACGCTTAAGGCAGATAAAAACAAAAATATAAAATCGACTTACGATAAATTGATGCAACAAGTAGGATTTAATCATTTACCAAATAAAAATATATATACTATGAATACAGTAATTCACAAAGCAGAAACAAGAGGACACGCTAATCACGGTTGGTTAAACTCACACCATACATTTAGCTTCGCAAACTATCACAATCCAGAAAGAATGCACTTTGGTGTGTTACGCGTACTAAACGATGATACCGTAGCAGCTGGAATGGGATTTGGAACTCACCCACACGACAATATGGAAATTATATCTATTCCACTAGAAGGTGATTTAGAGCATAAGGATAGTATGGGGAACGTGGCAGTAATTAAAGAAGGAGATGTTCAAGTATTAAGTGCTGGAACTGGAATCACACATTCTGAATACAATAAGAATAAAGATAAGGAAGTAAAGTTTCTTCAGATATGGATTTTTCCAAAAGAAAGAGAAGTTAAGCCTAGATACGATCAAATCTCAATTAGAGATATTGCAAAGGAGAATGAATTTTATCAAGTGCTTTCACCTAATGAAGACGATCAAGGAGTTTGGATCAATCAAGATGCTTGGTTCCATATTGGAAAGTTTGAAAAAGGGAAGTCTGACGAGTACAAGATTAAAAGAGAAGGAAATGGTGTTTATGCCTTTATTTTAGAAGGTGAAGTAGAAATTAATGGTGAAAAACTTTCTAAAAGAGATGGTATGGGAATTTGGGATACAGACGGCATTAATGTAAAAGCCACAGATGACGCCCGTATATTGCTTATGGACGTACCAATGACAATGTAATAACTAACTTTCTAGATATTAAAAAAATGGAATTTATAATTAAAGAATTAGACAATAAGGGGTATGCAATGGCCCGAGAAGGCAATGAAAGAGCTGGGTTGATGACGTATTCTATAGCAGGAGAAAATCACATTATCATCGACCATACCGAAGTTGATCCAAAATTTAAAGGAAAAAATATAGGTAAGCAATTGCTTTATAAAATTGTAGAAATGGCTCGAGAGAAAGATATAAAAATCACTCCTTTATGTCCATTTGCTTCTGCAATGTTCAAGAAATTAGAAGATATTCAAGACGTATTAAAATAACTATTAAAGATGCGAGCAATTATAAAGAAATCTTTAAATTCAGGAGTTACTAATACCAATATCAGTATAGCGTTATTAGTACTAAGAGTAGTAGGAGGAGCTTTTATGTTAACACATGGTTTAGGAAAGTTTGAAGCTTTTTTTAGTGGAGAACCAATTCAATTCAGAGATCCTATAGGTGTAGGAGCATCGGCCTCCCTAGCACTCGCCGTTTTTGCAGAGGTATTATGTGCTATTCTATTAATCATAGGCTTAAGTACTAGACTTGCAGCTATCCCATTGGCTATTACCATGCTCGTTGCAGCATTTATAGTACATGCTAATGATGGCTTTGGAAGACAAGAACTACCCCTTCTTTATGCAGCAATATATATTTCCATAGCATTAATTGGCGCAGGGAAGTATTCTTTAGATAACTGGATATTAAAAAAGTAAATAAATCAAACAAACCAAAATAATAATTTTAAAACGTAAGAGAATGAGTAAGAACACAAATTGGTCATTAGACAGCGCGCATTCAGAAATAGCATTCAAAGTAAAGCACATGATGATTTCAACCGTAACAGGACATTTCGAAGATTTTGAAGCAACTGCAAAAACGGATGGAGACGACTTTAAAAATGCAGAATTTACATTTACAGCAAAAACAGCATCTATCAACACAAAAAACAAGGATAGAGATGCACATTTAAGATCGGACGATTTCTTCAATTCTGAGGAGTTTCCAGAACTGAAATTCGTTTCAAAATCATTCGATGGTGATAAATTAGTAGGTGATTTAACAATAAGAGACATCACAAAAGAAGTTGTATTGGACGCAGAATTAAATGGTGTGGCTGTAGATCCTTACGGACAAACAAAAGCTGGGTTTGAAATGACTGGTACTATTAACAGAAAGGACTTCAATTTAACTTGGAGCGCTGTAACAGAAGCAGGAAGTATTGTAGTTTCTGATAAAGTAAAAATGGTTGTAGATGTACAATTTACAAAACAAGCTTAAACTTTAAATAGATCATACTTTAATTAAGTTAACTTAAACGGTCAAGTACTAAACTCTGACCGTTTATTAATTTATAAAAAATACATTATAAAATTGCATGGTTTTGGCAGAGTATTTGCAACCTATATGCAGAAATAAAACATAATTTTAAAATCTAAATTAAAAAATGACAAAGAATATTTTAACAATCACTATGCTTTCAGCATTGGTTTTAAGCTCTTGTAAAGATACACCTCAACAGGAAAATGTTGAAGTAAAAGAAACTGTTGAGCAAGTTTCGGATGATTTTGTTACTACAACTACTGTAAACAAAGATGGTGAGGAATTAGAAGTTGTATTTAATAATACAAAAGGAACAGCAACTCTTGTTTTTAATGGAGAGACGATCGATTTGCAACAGGAGAAATCAGCATCAGGATTTTGGTACAAAAATGAAAACTATGAGTTAAGAGGTAAAGGGAATGATATCCAACTTAAAAAGGGGGATGAAATTGTTTTCGAACACCAAGATGATATCGTACAATCATCATTAAAGGATGACAAAGGCCAGACACTAGATCTAACTTTCAACAATACCGAAGGAACGGTTAAGGCTTATCTTAATGGTGGAGAACAAATCGATCTGGTTGCTGAGAAAGCAGCATCTGGAATTTGGTATAAAAACGACACTTACGAATTAAGAGGAAAAGGTGAAAAATTGGAATTAACTAAAGACGGGGAAACTGTTTTTAAGAATTAAGTAAAATTCTCTGCTAGCGTATAAATAAAAAACGGTTTGAGTTAAACTCAAACCGTTTTTGTGTTTTACAAATTCGATTAAGAGATTCTATGAGAAACCTCGAATTCGGAATCTATAAATATTAGACTTAACATTGTAGAAAAAAATAATTATTCCTCCTCGAATTCTAAAATATCTTTAGAATTAAATCCTACATAAATAGTATCCGCAATATTTTTATCTTGTGTCATTACAGTTAGTTGCTCTCCAGATTCAAGTTTTAAAACCAATTGCGTTGAATCACCTAATTGAATTTTTTTAATCACTTGGGCAGCTGTAATGTATTCACAATCGGCTTCAGCAGAGGAGGGGCTTACTATAATTTTCTCGTTGCGAATAGCGTGACAACAATCTTGTTTTAAAGGACAGCGAAAAGCATTCTGTAAATTTTTATTGATATGTACAGTACTTCCAAATAATGAAGCTACGTATAAAGTATTTGGCTTAACATAAAGATTTGCCGCTACATCCTTTTGAATTACTTTTCCTTTCTGAAGAATTAAAATTTCATCTGCAACTGAAAGGGCATCTTGGGTATCGTGGGTAACGAATAACACAGTGACTTCTGTTTTTTTAATAATTTCGAAAACCTCGTTTCTCAGTTGAGTACGCAACATAGTATCAAGATTACTAAAAGGCTCGTCTAAAATTAACAACGAGGGTTCTGGCGCTAGTGCTCTTGCTAATGCTACTCGCTGCTGTTGTCCGCCAGATAATTGATGCGGGTAACGTTTCCCCATATCACTTAAACCGACCAAATCGAGCATCTCTTGAGCTTTTTTCTTTTTGTTTCTAATTTTAGAAATTCCGTATAAAACATTTTCCAAAATTGTCAGGTGAGGAAAAAGTGCATATTCTTGGAAAACCAATCCGATTTTTCTTTTTTCCGGCTGTACAAATTTATCTAGAGAAGCAATAATTTTATTATTCATCGCAATACTCCCGTGATCTGGTCTTTCCAGTCCTGCAATTAAACGCACTAAAGTAGTTTTTCCACTACCACTCTCTCCAACTATGGCGCATACTTGTCCAGCTTTTAAATTGAAAGATACATTCTCAAGGGCGTAAGTTTTACCCTTGTCAAAGCTTTTGGAAATAGAGTTTATTGTTAGCATGTTTATTTTTTAATCAATAATTTATTTAAAAAAATCACAGGAATCATAGCCGTAAAGATAATGAAAAGTGAAGGGATAGAGGCCTCCATTACCATCTCATCACTAGCATATTCAAAAGCTTTTACCGCTAAGGTGTCTATATGATAAGGTTTCAGAATTAATGTTAAAGGTAACTCTTTCATTACATCTATAAAAACCAATATTACAGCACTAAACACTCCCGTCTTTATTAAAGGAAAATCAATCTTAAAAAAGGTTCTTATGTTTCCAACTCCTAAAACTTTTGATGAATCTGGAATGGAATTATCAACCTTTAACGCTGTGGAATCTATAGGATTATAGGCAACGGCCAAAAAACGAACTGCATATGCGTATAGCAATGCAAGCAATGTTCCGTTGATGATTAAACCTGTATCTATTCCGAATTTGCCCAACATATTAATTAACCATTTATCTAAGGCTAAAGTTGGAATCATTATTCCTATAGCAATTACCGCACCTGGAATAGCATAGCCTAAAACTCCAATTCTAGAAATATTTTTAATTGTACTAAGCGTACTCCATTTTGAAAAATAAATAAGAATTAGAGCAAATAAAACAGTTATTATAGCCGAGGCAATAGCAATAGCAAAGCTTTGAAGTGAAGTCATAACAAATTCCATGTTAAACACTGTAGATGCTGTAATAACCGCCCAATATATCAGTTGTGCTACGGGTAAAATAAATCCTAAAAGGATAGGAAGAAAAACAACTAAAAAAATCATCCACTGTATTGGTTTTTTAGCTTTATTTCGCTGAATTTGAGTGCTATTAGTTTTTGAAGATGTAAATTTTATCTTTCTAACCTGCCATTTTTCAAAAAGGATTAATGCGAAAATAAAGCAGATTAATAAAGCCGACAAATACACTGCTGTTTGTGGTTCTTCCAACGAAAACCAAGATCTAAATATACCGGTGGTAAAAGTATTTACACCATAGTATTTGGCTGCCCCATAATCATTTAGCACTTCCATTAATACCAAAACCAAACCAGCAACTATAGCAGGGCGGGCAAGGGGTAGCATTAATTTGAAAAATGTTTTACGCTCTCCAACTCCCAGCATTTTAGAGGCTTCTAAGAGGTTGTTAGCTTGGTTTAAAAAAAAAGCTCGGGCGCTTACGTAAACATACGGAAACAACGAAATACTTAATACAAATGCAAGCCCAGCTCTATTCATAATATCAATACGGATAAACTCCAAGCCAAGTTTGCGGAATAATAAATCCAAACTTCCACCATAGTCGAAAATTCCAGCATAAGCATAACCCACAATGTAGGATGGAATAGCCAATGGCAATATAAGTAACCATTCCATTTGCTTTCGGAAAAGAAAATCGTAACGCGATACAAACCACGCCGACGACACTCCAAAAATCAAAACGAGTATGCTACATATAAAAACGAGATATAAAGAGTTCCATATATAGTCGGGTAAAAGGTATTCTACTATATGTCCCCAAGTTTCTCCCGGACCAGAAAACAGCTCTACACCAATGAATATAATGGGTAAGGCTAAGAAAAAAACAATGGCCAGTGTAAATACTGACCATTTGTTTACATCTCTTTTTAGTCTTTTAATTCTCGTTTTTAGAGAGAAAGCTTCGTTATTATTTCCACCCTGCTGCATCAAAAATCAATACTGCTTTTTTGTTGTTTTCACCTAGTTTGTTTAGACTTAAATTGTCTTCTTTAAAATCTCCCCAAGCTTTAATATCCTTAACTGCCTCTACACTTTCTAACACTGGGTATTCGTAATTTGCCTCAGTAAAAACTTGTTGCGCTTCTTGGCTAATTAGAAATTCGATAAACTTAATTGCATTTTCTTTATTTGGGGCATATTTAGCAACTCCAGCTCCGCTTACGTTTATATGAGTTCCTCTATCACTTTGATTTGGAAAAAACAAACCAATTTGTTGAGCTGTTTTAACTTCTTCTGCATCAGGAGAGTTTAGCATTTTACCGATATAATATGAGTTTACTATAGCTAAATCACCTTCACCAGCCACCACAGCTTTTACCTGATCTCTATCTGATCCTTTTGGAGAACGCGCCATATTTGCAACAATTCCTTCTGCCCAAGTTTGTGCAGCTTCTTCACCGTTATTAGCAATTAGAGACGCCAATAAAGACTGGTTGTAAATGTTTGATGAAGATCTAACCAATATTTTTCCTTTCCATTTTTCATCTACTAAATCCTCGTAAGTAGAAAGATCTTCGGGTTTCACTCTATCTTTGGCGTAAGCAATAATTCTAGCTCTTTTCGTTAGCCCGAACCATTGATTATCTACATCTTGTAAATGAGCCGGAATTGTTTTTTCTAGTATGTCAGAATTAATACTCTGAAGCAGACCTTCCCCTTTAGCACGACTCAACCTCCCTGCATCCACTGTTATTAATACATCGGCAGGAGATTGTTTGCCTTCCATCTTCATTTTCTGGATTAGCTCATCTGCACTTGCATTAATCACCTTTACCTTAATGCCCGTTTTTTCTTCAAACATTTTGAAAATATCTTGGTCTGGCTCATAATGACGGTGAGTATAAACGTTTACTACTTGGTCTTTTGTAGTTTCCTCAGTTACTGAGGTTTCACTCTTTTTTTTGTCGTTTCCGCAGGCAACTAATAGAGAAATCGTTGCTACTGCTAAAAGTAATTTTTTCATAGAATTATTTTTTCGAAGTGCAAATATAATAATTTAGAACCGATATAAATAGAACAGATTGCATCATTGTTGAATATAATCTCTACACATTGATAATGAGTGCGAAGTGAGGGTGTTTCTTAATCTATTAATTCAATATAAAGGTAAATTAGGTGTTTATTGAATACTTTTTATACCCATGAAGACCTCAGGGTTTTCTTAAAATATAAATTAGAAATCTAAAAAATAAAAATGCTATATTTAGAAAGTAATATTAAATAAATTCACACATATTGCCAGTAAAAATCCTTAAAACCCTCTTTCACCTACTTACATTATTTGTATTAATAATTACTTTGAATTTACTTTTAGATTTTAGACTTCGTGGTAATCATTTCTTAACTGATACTTATAGAGAAATCAACTTACTAACAACATTTATAACTCTCTCCTTTATGACGGGAATTACAAGTGTGATTCTACTCGTTTTAAAATGGATTAAAGATGATAAATTGGAACTTTATTTGATTTCATTTTTGATAACAAATATTATTTTAATAGTAGGAACAACCCTATTGATCATTATGTAGTTATAACTATTTTAATATTAATTAATAGCTTTTAGAGTTTTATATTTATACATCCTTCTTCAGGTGAATAAATACTTAAATGAATCGTTAGTTTAATAGGATTATCGGTAAGGCTATCCAACCATTCATTGCAAGTATAAACCCCAATCTTAATTATTTGTCTCATTACTAATTCACAATTTATTTAAAAGTTTTATTCAACTTAACTGTAAACACTGTCATCAAGATTGCATATTTTTTGGAATAGAATGATAGTTTCTTCAATTGTTAAAACTTTAAGAAAGGAACTCCATGAACATTTAATTCCTTGTAAATTAGTTGATGTTGAATAAGTTTTCATTTGATTTAAAATTTAACCTTTCTCTAAACAACTAATATATAATGAAGTCTAAATTAATAGTATTATCGCTTTTGCTACTAACTCTAATAGCTTGTAATAATAATAGAAGCTCTGATTCGATTTTACAAAATCGAATTGATAGTTTACAGATTCAAAATGACTCATTAACAGAAGTTCTTACAGCAAAAACAGCTGTTACTGAAAATACAGATTCTCCACAATGGTATTATCCAGAAACGGATTCGAGAAAACTTTTAGATCTAGGGGTAGAGGATCCTGGAAAACATATTAAACAGGCGCTTAGAGAAAATAAAGATTTAATTCCAATGGATGCAGTATTAGGAGGGACTATGCACTATAATAACATCCAACTCTTAGGTGACAAATGGATAATTGCAGATTTTGAAGATGGTCACGTGTATGGAAAGGCTATTTTTGAATATACCTTGTTAGAAGATGATAAATTAAATTTTAAAATAATCGCCTTAAGCGAGAATTAAGGATTAATTAGTGATTAACCCAACTACAATTGTATAAATGAATAAAAAAAACCATAGATTGTAAAGTACTATATTCAGTACATTAGATCGAATATTATAACAAATATTTATCGAATAAATCATAATTAATAAACATAATCGATAAATAATTAGGTAGGTGTGGAAAATGGATGTATATTTGCAGCTCAATAAAACACCTACATAGTTTTAGTATTTAGTGCAATTAGTATATTTCGAGTTTTTACTCTTCTTTCCAATTAAATTTTTACAATTACTTTTTAACAGTGTTTACTCATATAAAGTGCAGCGTGCATTTTAGTTAACATAGGTTTTATCAGGATGTTTATTGTAAAAATTAATAACAATTTAAAATTAAATTAAAATGCAAGAAGGTACAGTAAAATTTTTCGACGAGATTAAAGGATTCGGATTTATTACATTAGAATCAGGTGAAGAAATTTTCGTTCACAATTCAGGTTTAACTCACGAAATTAGGGAAAACGATAAAGTTTCTTTTGACACACAAGAAGGAAGAAAAGGTTTAAACGCTATTAACGTAGAAGTTTTAGACTAAATTATATATACTGTCTTAACAGATAGAATAGTAAAAGTACAAAGGGAGATCATTTATATGGCCTCCTTTTTTTGTTTAAAACAATTTTTAATAGTTGACTTATGAGGTTACTTAAATGTTTTTAAGAAAATAAATTTTGAGAATTAAAATATTTATTTACATTTGTCACGCAATTGAAAGCAACTATGAACAATCTAAATATTATTTCTTCTATTATTAATGTAAATGTGATTATCACATCTGCAACGGGAAGGTTATAGTATACATTCAATATATTTAAAAAGCCTCCCGAGAAATCAGGAGGCTTTTTTATTACTGAGATTATTAAATGACGACAAATACAAACATTATTATTATCAGCATTATTATTCGCTCCTTCGAGTGAGTCAGGCTGGTATACCCAATTTTAAGCCTTTCTCATTCAGTTGAGAAAGGCTTTTTTTATTTAAAACAAATTCGAACCATGAAGAAATATACAAACATTATTATTATCAGCATTATTATTCGCTTCCTTGAGTGAGTCAGGCTGGTATACCCAATTTTAAGCCTTTCTCATTCATTTTGAGAAAGGCTTTTTTTTTACCAAAAGTTAAAATTAAAAATCATATAAAATGTATTACAACAAAAACACAGTTATTTATCTAGATGGTCAATTCGTAAAGGCCAATGAAGCTTCAACCGACTTATACAGTCAAACAATGCACTATGGTTATGGTGTTTTTGAAGGTATTCGTGCATATTCCACAGCAGATGGCACAAGTATTTTTAAGGCCAAAGAGCATTATGAACGTTTAAAAAATTCAGCAGAACTAATCAATATTCCTTTCAAGTATGAAGTTCAGGATTTAATAGATGCCACATACGAATTATTAGAAAAAAATAATTTAACTGATGCTTATGTTCGACCCTTAGTTTTTTGTGATCCGAATATGTCACTCTCTAGACCTAATAATGTTTCAGTTATGATCTGTGCTTGGGAGTGGGGCGCTTATTTAGGAGATAAACAATTGCGTGTAACAGTATCTTCTTACTGTCGTCCGCATCCACGATCTATTAAAATTGATGCTAAGGTTTGCGGACATTACGTAAACTCTATTCTTGCGACAACCGAAGCTAAAGACAAAGGATTTGATGAGGCCTTATTATTGGATAGTGATGGATACTTAGCTGAAGGCCCAGGAGCAAATTTATTCTTTGAAAAAGATGGTGTTTTGTACACGCCACGATTAGGAAACATTCTTCCAGGAATTACGCGGGCAACCGTTTTGGAATTAGCAGAAGAACTGGGGATGGAAGTAAAACTAGGTCTCTTTACTCCTGAAGTGTTAGCTGAAGCAGACAGTGCTTTTTATTGTGGAACTGCAGCTGAAGTAATAGGAATTGCTTCGGTTGATGAGAGAGAATTTCCACTGAACTGGAATGATTCACTTGGTAAAAAATTGCAAGAGGCCTATTCAAAATTGGTGAGAAAATCTCATAAAACTTTAAGTTCAGTTTACCAATGAAAACACTTAACAAATACAGCAAAACCATAACGCAAGACGATTCGCAACCCGCCGCACAAGCAATGCTTTACGGTATCGGACTTACAGAGGCAGATATGCAAAAAGCTCAAGTAGGGATTGTAAGTACCGGGTATGAGGGTAATACTTGCAATATGCACCTAAACGATCTTGCAAGAGCCGTGAAATTTGGAGTTAAAGCAGAGAATTTAGTCGGTTTGATTTTCAATACCATTGGCGTTAGTGATGGAATTTCCAATGGAACAGACGGGATGCGATTCTCTTTGGTTTCACGAGATGTTATAGCAGATTCAATAGAAACGGTGGTGAGTGCACAATGGTACGACGCAGTCTTAGCTGTTGTAGGATGTGATAAAAATATGCCAGGTTCTGTTATGGCAATGGGAAGATTAAATCGTCCATCTATAATGATTTACGGCGGAAGTATTCATTCAGGGAAATGGAAGGGCGAATCTTTAAATATAGTTTCAGCATTCGAAGCATTAGGAAAAAAATTCAATAACACTATAACTCCCGAAGATTTTAAAGGCGTAATTCAAAATGCTTGTCCAGGCGCTGGTGCATGTGGAGGGATGTACACTGCAAATACTATGGCCTCGGCTATAGAAGCTTTGGGAATGAGTTTGCCTTATAGTTCATCAAATCCTGCTTTAAGTGAAGAAAAAAACCAAGAGTGCTTAGATGCGGGAATAGCAATTAGAATTTTACTAGAAAAGGACATTAAACCAAAAGATATAATGACCAAAAAAGCATTCGAAAATGCAATAACTATGGTTACTGTGCTCGGCGGATCTACTAATGCCGTTCTTCATTTGATAGCTATGGCACATTCAGTAGATATTGAACTAAGTTTAAATGATTTTCAGAGAATTAGTGATAAAGTTCCAGTTTTAGCCGATTTAAAACCAAGTGGGAAATATTTGATGGAGGATTTACACGCTGTGGGCGGAGTGCCAGCAGTAATGAAGTACTTACTGAAAAATAATTTACTACACGGTGAATGCTTGACGGCTACAGGAAAAACAGTTGCTGAAAACCTAGCCGATGTTTCTGACTTAACCTCAGGTCAGGATGTTTTTCAGTCCTTAACTAATCCATTAAAACCTACGGGACACTTACAAATTCTTTTCGGAAATCTCGCTTCAAAAGGATCAGTGGCAAAAATTAGCGGGAATGAAGGGAGTTATTTTGAAGGCATAGCCAAAGTTTATGACAATGAATATGCAGCTATTACAGGTATAAAAACGGGAGAAGTTAAAACTGGCAATGTAGTAGTAATTCGTTTTTGCGGACCAAAAGGTGGTCCTGGTATGCCCGAGATGTTAAAACCTACTTCCGCTATTATGGGTGCAGGATTAGGAAAAGATGTGGCATTAATTACCGATGGAAGATTCTCAGGGGGCACACATGGATTTGTAGTCGGCCATATAACCCCTGAAGCCTATGACGGAGGAACAATTGCTTTGGTAAAAAATGGAGACACTATCACTATTGATACAAAAAATAATACACTTCATTTAAAAGTAAGTGAAAGGGAGTTATCTAAACGAAAGGAAGAATGGAAACGTCCAAACCTCAAAGCAACTAAAGGAGTTTTATACAAATATGCCAAATGTGTTTCATGTGCTTCAACAGGATGTGTTACAGATAAATAATTATAATAAAAAGAATAATGAACTTAATAAAATTAACAGGGGCACAGGCTGTAGTAGAATCTTTATTAGCTGAGCAAGTTGATACAATATTCGGTTATCCAGGAGGAGCCATAATGCCGATATATGATGCTTTGTATGATTATAAAAGTACAGTGAATCATATTTTGGTACGTCACGAACAAGGTGCAATTCACGCAGCACAAGGATACGCTAGAACTTCAGGGAAAACAGGTGTGGTTTTCGCAACCTCTGGACCTGGAGCTACCAATTTAATAACAGGATTGGCTGATGCAATGATAGATTCAACTCCATTGGTTTGTATTACAGGACAAGTAGCTTCACATCTTTTGGGAACAGATGCTTTTCAAGAAACGGATGTAGTGGGTATCTCTATGCCAATTACCAAATGGAATTGCCAAGTAACTAAAGCGGAAGACATTCCTGCGGCAATTGCAAAAGCATTTTATATCGCTCGTTCTGGCCGTCCTGGTCCGGTATTAATAGATATAACCAAAGATGCGCAGTTTAGCGAAACAGACTTCCATTATAAAAAATGTACAAATATCCGAAGTTATTATCCAAGACCTAAGTTAAATAAGTCCGTTGCCGAAGAAGCCGCAAAACTAATAAATGAAGCCAAAAAGCCTTATTTACTTATTGGTCAAGGTATAATGCTTTCTAATGCCGAAGAAGAGTTATTGGAGTTTGCTGAAAAATCTGGAATCCCAGTGGCATCTACACTTTTGGGGCTAGGAGCATTTCCTAATAACCACCCGCAATACGTTGGGTTTTTAGGAATGCACGGAGATTACGCTCCTAATATTAAAACTAATGAATGCGATGTGTTGATTGCTATTGGGATGCGTTTTGACGATAGAGTGACTGGCGATGTGTCGAGGTATGCTAAGCAAGCTAGAGTTGTTCATGTAGACATCGATGCTGCCGAGTTGAATAAAATTATTAAAGCAGATGTAGCTGTACATTCGGATGCTAAAGAAGCCTTAAGAATATTAACTGATTTGGTCGTCCCAAAGCAACATACCTCATGGTTACAAGAGTTTAAAGATGCTAAAAAAATAGAAGTTGAAACGCTTTTGGAAAGTACAAGGAAACTTCATTCAGAAGAATTAAAAATGGATGAAGTAGTTAAAATGCTATCTGAACTAACCAATGGAGAAGCAGTAGTAGTTACCGATGTCGGGCAACATCAGATGATGACGGCTAGGTATTATCAATATAACAAAACTAAAAGCAACATAACCTCTGGTGGATTAGGGACTATGGGCTTTGCACTTCCTGCAGCTATTGGAGCAAAATACGGCGCGCCGGATAAAACTGTGGTAGCGATAATCGGGGATGGTGGCTTTCAGATGACGTTGCAAGAATTAGGTACCATTATGCAAAGTGATATCAATCTAAAAGTCATCATATTAAACAATCGTTTCTTAGGAATGGTGCGTCAATGGCAACAAATGTTTTTTGAAAAACGCTATTCCTTCACAAACATGGTAAGCCCAGACTTTGTAGCACTTTCTCAGGCTTATAGTATTGAGGCTAGTAAAGTTGAAGCCCGAGAAGATTTGAAAAATAAATTATTAAAAATGCTGAATCACAACGGATCTTACTTATTGGAAGTAATGGTTGCCAAGGAAGAAAATGTCTTCCCGATGATGACCACTGGAGCCTCAGTTTCAGAAGTGCGATTAAATTAAAAAGAAATGGAAAAAACATATACAGTATCAGTATTTACTGAGAATAGTATCGGGATGATGAATCGCGTCACTATAATCTTTACGCGTAGACATTTAAACATTGATAGTATTACAGCTTCAGAATCGGAAGTGAAAGGAGTGTTTAGATATACCATAGTTTTAAGAACAACTAGAGAACAGGTAGATAAAGTTATCGGGCAACTTGAAAAATTAATTGATGTATTTAAAGCTTTTGTACATGAAGATTCCGAGGTAGTACATCAAGAAATTGCTTTATATAAAATTAAAACAGCCGGCTTAACCAATGGTGATGTTGAAAAGGTAATTCGAGAACATCACGCTAGAATTTTAACCGTCGACCCACAATTTATGGTTATCGAAAAAACCGGGCACGTAGCAGAAACACAATTGCTATTCGAAAAACTAAAACCTTATAGAGTGCTGGAGTTTGCACGTTCTGGAAGAGTGGCGGTTACTAAGCCGATGAAAGAATTTAGTACTTATTTAAAGGAATTGGAGGAATCGAATTGCTAGAAAGAATGTTCAATAAAAATAAATAATAGTAGTAAACAAAAATAAAATTGTCTAATCGAGCCTCTCGACTGCGCTCGAGGAGACATAAATAACAAAAAACAAATACAGAAAAAATGGCAACAATTAATTTTGGAGGAGTACAAGAAAACGTAGTAAAACGAGACGAATTCCCACTTAACAAAGCACAAGAAGTACTAAAAAATGAAACGGTAGCGGTAATCGGTTATGGGGTTCAAGGTCCAGGACAAGCTTTAAATTTAAAAGACAATGGCGTAAATGTAATTGTAGGACAACGTAAAGGTACTGGAAGTTGGAAAAAAGCCTTAGCAGATGGTTGGGAAGAAGGAGAAACATTATTTGAAGTAGAAGAAGCTTGTAAAAAAGCAACTGTTGTAATGAACTTACTTTCTGATGCTGGACAAATCCAGGCCTGGGAAGGAATTAAAAAACACTTAACTAAGGGGAAAGCGTTATATTTTTCTCACGGATTTGGTGTGACATTTTACGAAAAAACTGGCATAGTACCGCCCAAAGATGTAGATGTAGTTTTAGTCGCTCCAAAAGGTTCAGGAACATCACTAAGAAGTATGTTTTTAAACGGGCAGGGCTTAAACTCTAGTTATGCGGTATTTCAAGATGCAACAGGAAAGGCGAGGGAGCGAGCTTTGGCTTTAGGCATTGCAATTGGTTCTGGCTATTTATTTGAAACAACTTTTCAGAAAGAAGTTTATAGCGACCTTACTGGAGAACGCGGAGTTCTTATGGGGGCTGTTGCTGGAATTTTTGAAGCGCAATATAATGTTCTTCGCCAGCGCGGACATTCTCCTAGTGAAGCTTTTAATGAAACTGTAGAAGAATTCACTCAAAGCTTAATGCCCCTAATCGCTGATAACGGAATGGATTGGATGTTTGCAAATTGCTCAACCACGGCACAGCGTGGAGCGTTGGATTGGAAAGGGAAATTCCGCGAAGCCACTGAACCAGTTTTAAATGAATTGTACGATAGCGTTGTGTCAGGAAAAGAAGCTGAGATAGTTATTGAAGCCAATAGCAAACCTGATTATCGCACAAAATTGGAAGAAGAATTAAACGTAATGAAAAACAGCGAGTTGTGGCAAACTGGACTAGAAGTAAGAAAATTAAGACCCAAACTATAATGGAGCTATTAGAAAAAATATACGAAGCCAGAGAACGTATAAAAAACATTGCAATTCACACTCCATTAATGAAAAATGAAAACTTGAGCGAGGAATTTTCCGCTCAGGTTTTCTTAAAACGAGAAGACTTGCAACCTGTTCGATCGTATAAATTAAGAGGGGCATACAATAAAATAGTTTCGTTAACCCTAAATGAAAAATTAAAGGGAGTCGTTTGTGCAAGTGCTGGAAACCATGCACAGGGAGTTGCTTATGCTTGCAATAAACTAAATATTAGCGCGACAATTTTTATGCCCGTTACAACGCCACTTCAAAAAACGAAACAAGTAAAACTCTTTGGAAAAGATAAAATTACAATAGTCTTAAAAGGCGATACTTTCGATGAATCATTTGAGGAAGCAAGCCGTTATTGTGATAAAAATGGTGCGATTTTTATCCATCCATTCGATGATAAAAAAGTAATGGCAGGACAGGGTACAATAGGCTTAGAATTACTGGATGATTCAAAAAGAACAATAGATTATCTATTTCTGCCTATTGGTGGAGGTGGACTTGCTGCTGGTGTAAGCACAGTTTTTGAAAAGTTGAGTCCGCAAACAAAAATTATTGGAGTAGAACCTGCCGGAGCTCCTTCTATGAAAAATTCTATTGAAAATAAGGTTAATACAACCCTAGAAGAAATAGATAAATTTGTTGATGGGGCATCAGTTAAACGTGTAGGTGATAGAACTTTTGAAATTTGTAAGAACACTTTAGACGATATTATCCTTGTTCCTGAAGGAAAAATTTGTTCAACTATATTAAAGCTGTACAATGAAGAGGCAATAATTGTAGAACCTGCTGGTGCATTAACTATTTCTGCCCTTGATTTTTATAAAGATAAAATTAAAGGAAAAAATGTGGTTTGTGTGGTAAGCGGTAGCAATAACGATATTACAAGAACAGAAGAAATAAAGGAACGTTCACTTCTATACGAAGGCTTAAAGCATTATTTTCTATTACAATTTCCACAACGTCCAGGAGCCTTAAGAGAATTTATGAATCATATTTTAGGCCCTAATGATGACATAGCCTATTTCCAATATTCGAAAAAAAACAATAAGGAAACTGGACCAGTGGTGGTAGGTATAGAAATACAAAATAAGAAAGACTTATTACGCATTGAAGAAAAACTAAATTCCAAAAAATATACCTACCAATATCTAAATGCAAATAAAGACTTATTTACACATCTTATTATCTAAATCAAATCCTTAATCTAGAAATCTAAAACTTTAATAATACAAACTTATTTGAATACTGTTAAAAGATAAAATTACCCCTCTAACAATTATAAGGGTAAATTGAAAAATATTAAGTTTGTTACCTAAATCAAAAAAAAATATTATGAAAAAAATTTACACTTTATTTGTATTAGTATCTATTCTAAACGTCTCCCTACTTAACGCTCAAGAATACTTTTCCTTCGAGGCTGAAGAGGGGTATACCTTAGGTAATATTGACGGACAGCAAGGATGGATAACAACAGGACTTGGAAATGGTGAAAGAACCGAATTACAAGTAGTTACTGACGAATTGGCCAAAGTTGGAGAAAGATCTTTAAAGATTAATCACGATCCACAAGCATCATCACAGCCATTTCCTATTATGGGAGCATTTTACGCTTTAGACACACCTATGGATAGAACAAATTTTTCTATGAGTTATAGTATAAATGTTGCGAATCCACCAGGGGCAAACTCATCGGTTTTTGCATTAGAATGTGGTAGTGTTGTAGACGAAAAATTAGTTTTAGAAATATATTTCTCTTACGACGGAAGAATCCTAATACTAGAGAATGCAGGAAATGAATTTATCGTTACAGAAATTGGAAACTGGCAAGAAGATACTTGGTATGATGTTGCAATCTCTGGAGAGGGAGAAGTAGTATCTTATTACTTGAATGGAGAGCTTAAACATGAAGGTGCACTATTGTACAATATTGATGATTTAAGATTTGCACACGACAATTTTTCAGGTAGTGCATTTTTCGACGATATTTCAATAAACTATTCTCCTCTCGGGGTACAAGATGTAATTGCTACCTCATGGAACATTTATCCTAATCCAGTAGAAAGTGTTTTAAATTTGAGTGGATTAGAGGAAGCACATAGTCTTACAATTTTTGATATTTCAGGAAAAAAAATAGAGCAATTCAATGAATTCACAAACCAAATTGATGTAAGTCATTTACAAAATGGAATTTATATGCTACAGTTAGACACTCCGAATGGTCCTGTAACAAAAAAGTTTATTAAAAAATAATCACTCTGATTACTTTTTAATAAGCGATACTATATAAGTATCGACTTTAATCCCTGAATTTGGACCGCTATAAGCGCCATTAACAAAATTATATGCAATGTAAGTTAACATTGATAATTTCGTTGATGGCGTTTCTTTTTATCGTGTAGGCTAAATCCTATTACGTTTTTAATTAGAAATTTTGAACTCTTTATAATTCACATTTTCTAAATTAACTTGAAGTTTAAAAAAGTAATTTGTGGAATTAATTTATCAATTTTGAAGAAAGAAAATAAGAAGATAAAGAAAGCATGGCCCACCAAAGCAGCCATGACACAGGTATATGAAAAGAAACTTTGGGGAAGCAATAACACAGATTTTTATTCAGGAGAAGGTTCGCACCACCCCGATTTAGTTGATCCATATATTAATGCGGTAACTTCTTTTCTAAATTCTTTTGAAGAACCTATAACAGTTTGTGATTTAGGTTGTGGTGATTTTAATATAGGGAAAGAATTATTTAAACACACTAAGAGATATATTGCCGTAGATATAGTTGAAGCATTAATTCAACGTAATAAACAATTATTTAAAGCAGATAATTTAGAGTTTTATTGCTTAGATATTGCCGTTAACAATTTACCCTCTGGTGATTGTGTGTTGCTTAGGCAAGTACTTCAGCATTTATCGAATTCCGAAGTACAACAAATAGTAAGTAAGCTAGGCGCTTATAAATATGTTGTTTTAACAGAACATCTACCCGAGGGAGAATTCATTCCTAATAAAGATATAATATCAGGACAAGGAATTAGGCTGAAAAAACAGAGTGGAATTAATTTGTTGCTGCCTCCATTTAACATGAAAGTAATTGATGAAATACAATTGTTAGCTATTCAATTAAAAGACCGTCCAGGGGTTATAGTTACAACACTTTATAAATTATTTTAGGCTGTAAAAATTGATACTAGCTCTTATCATTTAATTTGATTGAAACAGACAACTTTATAGATACTAGAGATTTTAGCTGAGGCAGTTTCAATTAATTATCTTTATGGAATATTATTTATATAAAAATCAATAGGTTATGTCTAATATAAGTAATCCATTAGTAAAGTTAATTGAAGAAGGCAAAAAGTTAATAATTAAGCAGATGTCTGCAAAAAGTGGACAACTTTTACCAAAGCATCAAGCGTCAGACGAATCGGTTGTGGTTGTTGGAAAAGGGGAGTGCATAATTAATTTTTCAGAAGACAAACATTATTTAAAGCAAGGAGATAGTTTAATCATACCCCAAAATGTTTGGCATCAAATTAAAGTTATTCAAGACTTTAAAGCACTCCATATTATGCCTAAAAATATTCAATTCGAATTCACAAAATAAACCTTCTCTTATAGAATCTTGGGAAGGCTAAAAAAATAGTTTCTTCAAATAATTATAAATCGTCTAGTAAACCTATTTTTACACTTTAATTATTTAATCAATTTTAAAAATGGGATTTAACATTGTTTTATTTGAACCTGAAATACCTACAAATACTGGTAATATTGGACGCTTGAGTTTGGGTTCTGGATCAAATTTACATTTAGTAAAACCATTTGGATTTGAAATTGACGATAAGCGTTTAAAAAGAGCTGGTCTTGATTATTGGAAGCATATCACCGTTCATATTTATGAAAGTATAGATGAATTTTATTCCAAAAATAGAGGTAAAAACTTTGTTTATTTTTCCAGTCACGGAACAAAGGACTACTGCGAAATAGATTTTAAAGATGATATGTTTTTGATTTTCGGAAAAGAATCAACAGGATTACCTAAACGGGTTATTTCAGAAAATCAGAATTTACTTTATAATATACCAATTTACAGCCCACATATTCGAAGTTTAAATCTTGCTAATGCAGTGGGAATAGTCGTTTATGAAGGAATAAGAAACCTTAAGGCCAGAAACATATAGCGCTAGAACTTAAGAAGGAATCTTTTTTCAAACTTTGTCAGGCTACAATACATTCAAATAAATTATACTAAACTTTAAAAATTTCTTTTCTCATTTATCTATTAATCGTAATATTGCGATGTATAGATAAAGGGGGATAACGAAATATTTTTTAGTATGTTATTTCGAGAATTTCCACTTGTAAACATACCTTAAGAAATGAACAATAAAGTAGTGTTATTTTCAGAAATTGAAAAAACAATTAGCTGTCTGAATATAGCTGATATCACCGAAGAGCGGAAAATAAGTTTACAACCTTTAGTTGATTATATTCAATTAAAAGTTTCAAATAATGAAAGTATCCGTCTTAATTTTATCTGCACGCACAACTCACGCAGAAGTCATTTTGCCCAAATTTGGGCGCAAGCAATTTCCTATTATTTTAACCTAAATAATTTCTTCAGTTACTCAGCGGGAACCGAAGCTACAGCTCTTTATCCTAAAGTAGTACAAACATTAGCAACTTCAGGATTTCAAGTTCGTACATTATCAGAAGGAAAGAATCCTATTTATAGCATTAAGTATGCGGATAATCATCACCCTATTATAGGTTTCTCCAAAAAATTGGAAGATGATTTCAATCCGAAATCCAATTTTGCAGCAATTATGACTTGCGACTCAGCTAACGAAGCATGTCCGTTCGTGTCAGGTGCTGAAATTCGAATCCCAATTACATTTGAGGATCCTAAAGTGTATGATAACACCCCACTAGAAACTAAGAAATACAGAGAAAGGAGTTTGCAAATTGCAACTGAATTATTTTACATTTTTACTCAAATAAAATTATAAAGGAATGGCATCAAAAAAAATGAGTTTTTTAGACAGAAACTTAACGTTGTGGATATTCGTAGCAATGGCATTCGGTGTTGGATTGGGATACTTTTTCCCTTCATTTCCAGATATTGTTAATTCCTTTAGAAGCGGAACTACAAACATTCCCATTGCCATAGGTTTAATATTAATGATGTATCCACCTTTAGCAAAGGTTAACTACGCATTGCTTCCAAAAATTTTTAAGGACATAAAAATTTTGTCTATTTCTTTATTTCTGAACTGGATAATCGCTCCCGTTTTGATGTTCATTCTTGCCATCACCTTTTTAAGAGACTATCCAGAATATATGGTTGGAGTTATTTTAATTGGTTTGGCACGTTGTATAGCAATGGTCTTAGTTTGGAATGATCTGGCAGATGGGAATAGTGAATATGGAGCAGGATTAGTTGCTTTAAACAGTATTTTTCAAGTATTTGCTTATAGTTTTTACGCTTGGATCTTCATAACCATTTTACCACCTTATTTTGGATTTAAAGGCGCAATAGTAGACATATCAATAGCCACAATAGCCGAAAGTGTAGCAATTTATCTCGGGATTCCATTTATTTTAGGGATTTTAAGTCGTCTTATCTTGGCAAAAGCAAAAGGTGAAGAATGGTATTCAAAGAAATTTATACCTGCAATTTCACCAATTACATTAATTGCGCTATTATTTACAATTGTGGTCATGTTCTCATTAAAAGGAGAGTTAATTGTTGAAATACCTATGGATGTACTTATAATAGCTGTTCCCTTACTACTGTATTTTTCCTTGATGTATATTATTTCATTCTTCTTTACTAGAGCATTAGGAGCAAGTTATGATAAGACTGTTTCAGTAGCATTTACTGCAGCTGGAAACAATTTTGAATTGGCTATTGCAGTTGCCATAGCTGTATTCGGATTGAATTCAGGACAAGCCTTTGCTGGAGTTATTGGGCCCTTAGTAGAAGTTCCTGTATTGATATTATTAGTTCGTGTTTCATTCTGGTTACGCGATAAGTATTTTAAGAAGGATTGAGAGTAGATTTTGAAATCTCTATTACAGCATATTTCAAGAAATAGAATCATTTAGGTGTTAGAATTTAACTAACTTTATAAATGATTAAGAGATTAAATAACAATAATTTAGAGGTAGCTGGGCTAATTCAAAAAATTTTTCACCAATCTTATGCTGTTGAAGCTCAACTTTTAAAAGTAGATGATTTTCCTCCATTAAAAAGAACTTTAGATAGTTATCAAAATAGTGAAAATATATTTTTTGGGTACTTTGAAAATGAAACGTTAGTTGGTGTAATTGAATGTGAAATTTTAGATAATTTTATTGACATTAATAGCTTAGTAGTTCATCCAAATTTTTTTAGAAATGGGATTGCTGGAGGATTATTAAACTTTGTACTTGCCAAATTTGAGTGCTATTCTTTAAAAGTGGAAACAGCAACGAATAACACACCTGCAGTAGACCTCTATATTAAATTTGGGTTTGAGCCTGTTGCGTATTTTGCCTCTGATAGCGGAATAAATAAAGTCGCCTTTGAAAGGATCTCTATAAATTAGGGTACTTAACTATTAAACTGTTAACTTACTGCAATAATTACCGCTTACCAAGAAAACCCAAAGTATCTTTGCCGAAAATTATTTTATGTCCAATACGTTTTCCGATTTAGGAATAAATTTTACACTACACCAACGTTTAGCCGAATTAGAGATTACTATACCAACAGATATTCAGCAAAAAACAATCCCATTAATTTTAAGTGAAAACAAGGACGTTGTTGCACTAGCAAAAACGGGGACCGGAAAAACTGCTGCATTTGGATTACCACTTTTGCAACTTATAGATTCTCAAAATAATAATGTTCAAATAGTTATTCTTGCACCTACACGAGAGCTAGGTCAGCAAATACATTCCATTTTAGTTTCTTTTAGCTCTCATTGCCCGGAAATCAGTATTGCCTCAGTGTGTGGTGGTATTCCTATAAAACCACAGATAGAGCGATTAAAAGGCTCAACTCATATCGTAGTTGCTACTCCAGGACGTTTAGTAGATTTATTAAACAGAAATGCCATTGATCTTAAAAATACTTCATATTTGGTTTTAGATGAAGCGGATGAGATGGTAACAGCCCTTAAAACCGATTTGAATTTAATTATTCAAGAAATTCCAATGAATCGAAGAACGCTGTTGTTTACGGCTACTATGCCTGGAACTATTAAACAGTTAGTTCAAAACTATATGAATAAAAATGTTGTTCATATTGAGGCGGATATGGAAACCGTAGGAAATCAAAGTATAGAGCATCAGTTTTTAGTAGTAGAACCTATAGAAAAGCTTGATATTCTGCTTCATTTTTTAAGTTCGAAAGGAGGAGAACGAGGAATTATATTTTGTAAAACTAAAGCTGCTGTAAATAAACTAGCAAGGAATTTAGCTATAAATAAATTTTCGTCAGGAGCTATACACGGAAGTCTTTCTCAACCCATTCGAGATCGAGTAATGGGTCAGTTTAGAGAAGGACATATCGATATACTTGTAGCAACAGACCTTGCGGCAAGAGGACTTGATGTAAGAGAAGTTAGTTACGTTGTAAACTATCACTTACCCGATACTTATGAGACTTACGTTCACAGAAGTGGTAGAACAGCTAGAGCAGGAGCAAAGGGGCTTTCAGTTACTATTTTACAACAAGAAGAAGTGTTTGAAATTCCTGAGTTTGAAGAAGAATTAGGAATTGTTTTTAACGAAATAAAAAAGCCTGACGCCCAAAGTACTGAAGAAAACAATACTTTACTATGGGCTAAGATAATTTTTAAAACAAAACCAAACCGAACAATATCACCTGAGTTTAGAGAGAAAATAGGGACTGTATTTCATCATTTGACCAAAGAGGAATTAATTGATAAAATTCTTGCTCATAAACTAGCTCAAACCACTAACGCAACGCCAAAAGAAGAAGCACCAACAAGGAAAAAGAAGAAAAAGAAATAATGGCAAACGAGATAAAGGACCAACAGGATATTTTGGCAAAGCTGAATATTTCAGCTTTAAATCCTATGCAGGAGAAAGCCATAGAAACAATTAATAAAAATTCAAATACAATCCTTTTATCCCCAACGGGTACAGGGAAAACTTTGGCTTTCTTATTGCCTATTTTAAATAGCTTAAATGTAGATAATCCAGAAATTCAAGCATTAATTGTGGTTCCTACACGAGAACTGGCCATTCAAATTGAGCAGGTGGTCAGAAATATGGGATCAGGGTTTAAAGTAAATGCAGTTTACGGAGGTAGGTCGAAGAGTAAAGATAAAATTGAACTCAAACATACCCCTGCAATATTAATGGGTACACCTGGTAGAATTTTAGATCATTTTGATGATGATCGCTTTTCTAAAGCAAGTATAAATACTTTAGTTTTAGATGAGTATGACAAGTCACTGGAGATAGGTTTTAAAAGTGAAATGCGAGAAATTTTAAGTGAATTAAACAATGTAAATAAACGTGTTTTAACATCTGCAACACAAGGAGTTGGGGTTCCAACTTTTGTGAATTTATCCAATCCAATTGTTTTAGATTTTTTAACTGAAACTTCACACCCAAAGCTGTCGATTAAAACAGTAATTTCTGAAGAAAAAAATAAACTTCCAACCTTATTGAATCTTGTAAAGTATTTGGGGAATCAGCCAGGAATTATCTTTTGTAACTTTCGCGAAAGTATCGATATGGTTAGTGACTTTCTTAATGATAATAAGATAAGTCATACTTGTTTTTCAGGGGGAATGGAACAAAAGGATAGAGAAAGAGCGCTTATAAAATTTAGAAATGGAACGAGTCAGATACTTGTATCTACCGATCTCGCTGCCCGAGGAATAGATATCCCTGAATTAAAATTTATCATACATTACGAGCTTCCACATTCGGCCGTTGAGTTTACACACAGAAACGGTAGAACAGCTAGAGTAAATGAAAAGGGAACAGCTTATGTGCTAAAATGGAAAAATCAACTTTTGCCAGATTTTATCGAAAAAACAGAGCCGATAGAAATCCCTAGAGTTAGCGTACAAGTTCAACAACAACTAGAGACGCTTTTTATTTCTGGAGGAAGGAAGGATAAAATATCTAAAGGTGATATTGCGGGGTTGTTTATTAAACAAGGAAATATAACTCAAGAACAATTGGGAAATATTGAATTAAAACAAGACTGTGCCTTTGTAGCTGTTCCTTTAGAGCTTGCGGATAGTTTAGTAAATAAATTAAACAACAGCCGACTTAAAAAGAAAAAAGTAAGAATTTACATACTTTAACTAAAAGGATATAAATTCAGTCTGATGATGGTAATTAGGATTTATGAAATGAAACTTTATAAATTGCTGATTATAAGATATTAAGACGTACTTTCGCGGCCGCAAAAATAGCGAGCCTATGAAACGTATAAACGAATATAAAAAGCTCTTTGGAGTTGAAAAAGATATTGAATTAAAAGCTTTAAAAAGTAGTTACCGCCATCTAATAAAAGAGTGGCACCCAGATAAATTTCAAGAAGGTGATCCACTACGTAAAGAAGCAGCGTTAAATTCTCGTAAAATTATTGACGGATATCATTTTCTAGTAAGCATAGCACCAGAAACTAAAGCTGCAAACCTGGAAGAATTCACCAATACTATTACAAATATTGGAATCGCGGATTTTCAGCACAAAGGAATGCTTTTAGAAATTACTTACTTAGATGGTAGTACTTATGAGTTTTTTGGAGTAACTAGATCAATCTATATTAAAATGATAAATAGCGACAAATTAAACCGTTTTGCTAGGCGTACCATTTATCCAAAGTATTTGTATAGAAAATCGAAACAAATGTTGGAGCATGCCTAATCATTGAGCAACTCAAGTTTACATAACACAGTATTCAAAGCGCTTCAAATTAAAATGAAGCGCTTTTTTTTATAAAATTGAATTGGTTATTTAAACAAATTCAAATTCTAATAATTGAATATTACTTTTTATCCGTTCCTTCACAATATCCATCATTCGCTTATTTAAAGCAGATGAATTCTGAATATATTTTTGATATTCATCCAAAGTAAATTGTCCGATAATAATTCCTTTTAGAGAGTTTCGAAACTTAATATCTTTATTGATAGAATTATCAATGTATTCTAGCTTTTTTTCAACGTTGAGATCATAAAATACATTTTTATGCTTAGTAATATAATTGCGAAATACAGCTAGTAACAAATCGCCTTGTAATTTGATAATTGGTCTGATTGTTTTGTTTTGAAAACATTCATCATCAGACATTTGAGGGTTGACTTTAGCTGAAGCAATTTCTGGACGCATTAAAAGCAGTAAGCTATCACGAGTTTCCATAATTTGTTTTTCTTAAAGTTATAAAATAACAAGCCTATACTGAGGCATTCCTCAATTAGTTATAAACGTTCTTTCAACAATAGGAAATAATGTTATTATATTTGAAGAAAACTTGACCACCTCTGGTCTGGGGTATTATATTTATGGCTTAATAATATCTATAAACTAAAGATGAAACTATAAAATTATATGAAAATATTCTCCGCAGAACAATTATACGAAGCAGATAAAATTACTTTAGAGCAACAACAAATTACCACCGAAGAGTTAATGGAGCGAGCAGGCGCTCAAATTTTTAATTGGTTTCACGAACGTTTAAATGGTGCTTCTGTACCAATTCGTATTTTTTGTGGAATTGGTAACAATGGTGGAGATGGCTTAGTTTTAGGTAGATTATTGATTGAAGCTGGATACAATGTAATTGTGTATGTGGTTAATTGTAGCGATAAACGCTCTAAAAGTTTCCTTTACAATTATAATTTAATTAAAAATGTAACTACGGATTGGCCTATTTTAATGACGGATAAAAATGATTTTCCGGAAATTGATCCTGAAGATATAATAGTAGATGCAATTTTCGGAATTGGTCTAAACCGTAGTCTAGATGGATGGGTAAAGAAATTAATACAACATTTAAATGCTAGTCCTGCTTTTAAATTAGCTGTTGACATTCCAAGTGGTTTGTTTCCTAATACAGCTCTAAAGGATGAAGATGCTGTTTTAAGAGCAAACCATACGCTAACATTTCAAACTCCAAAGCTAGCTTTCTTTTTACCTGAAACAGCTCAATTTGCTCCTAGTTTTGACATATTAGATATTGGATTAGATAGAGATTTTCTTGTAAATACGAAGCCATTAGCACAAATAATTTCTAAGCCTGAAGCACAAAACTTATACAAGCATCGAGAACGATTTGCACATAAGGGAACTTATGGACACGCGTTGATTGTAGCTGGAAGTTACGGTAAAATTGGAGCTGCTTCTATTTCAACAGCTGCAACTTTTAGAATTGGAGCGGGTATGGTTACTACTTTTATTCCCAAATGTGGATATTCTATTCTACAAAATACAGTGCCTGAAGCAATGGTTGCTACCGATATAGAAGAAGAATTTCTAAGTAAAATTAATGTTGACTTTGAACCTTCTGCTATTGGAGTTGGAATGGGAATCGGGAAAAGTGATAAAACAGTTGAAGCATTAAAAAGCTTGTTTAAAAATTACAAATCGCCAATGGTGATAGATGCAGATGCTATAAATTTAATTTCCGAAAATAAAGAGTTGCTTAAACTACTTCCAAAAAATTCAATTTTAACACCACACCTTGGTGAATTACAAAGGCTTGTTGGTAAGTGGAAGGATGATTACGATAAAATAGAGAAAGTAAAAGAGTTTTCAATTAAGCACGAGGTTTTAGTTGTAATAAAAGGAGCTTATTCAATTACAATTTTTGGTGACACTCTTTATTTAAATAGCTCAGGGAATCCTGGAATGGCTACAGCAGGTAGTGGAGATTCGCTTAGCGGAGTAATTACAGGACTGTTATCTCAGGGATATGATCCATTAACTTCATGTGTATTTGGGGTGTATATGCATGGTTTTGCAGGAGATCTAGCAGTGAATCAAATGGGATATGAAGCTGTTATGGCAAATGATATTATTAATAATATAGGTGAAGCATATATGATGCTATTTGCAAAAGACCAATCGGAAGGGGAAAACAACTAATAAAAAAACCACGAATATTAGATTCAGATATAATTAGAGTCTTCTATTCGTGGTTCAATATAATTAGATAAATTCTTTTTAAATTAACTCATCAAATATTTTTTTTAATTCAGGGTCTGATGGTCTAGGCGCATCGGCTGAAATAATATTTCCTTCGGTATCAATCAAAATAAATCTAGGGATTCCAAGAATAGCGTAATCCACAACAAATTTCGATTTCCAATTGTTATCTGCCATTAGTTGAATACCTACTAATTCTTTCTCAGTAACCATATTTTTCCACTTATTATAGTCTTTTGGTTCATCTATAGAAATACTTACAAATTGGATGTTTTTATCCTTATAGTCATTCTCAACTTCTTTTAAGAAAGGAATTTCACGTAAACAAGGTCCGCACCATGTTGCCCAAACATCAACATAAACATATTTTCCTCTTAAATCTTCTAATGATGTAGTGCCTCCTTTATGGTTTTCATAGTTGAAAGTAGGAGAGGGGTTACCCTTAGTAATTACTTTTAATTTGATGTATTGCTCAGTAAGTTTGGCTAAATTTTCAGGATTCGGATTACTGTTCTTGTAAATATTATAAGCTTCCTCTAGGCTCTCATCAGCTTTAAGGCCAAACTGTAAATAAGAACTCATCATTCTGTCCTTAGCATATCCGTTTGGAAGATCTTCGTTTATTTTATTTAAGAAAAGAATAGTTTCGTTCGCATCTGTATTTTGTGAAGCTTCCTCTGAAACTAATCTGTTGTAATGTACTTGAAGTAAGTTTTGATAGGCTGCAGAATTTCTAAAAGCTAAAGTGTCTTTAAAATTTATGTCCTTAAGTTCATTGTAAAATTCTTTTGAAACTTCAAATTCTTTATTTCCAGAGAAATGACGATGCCCATTCTTATAGTTTTCGATCATAATGGCTCGCGCATATTTGTCTTCTGTAGCTAAGCTTTTCTTAAAGTTATCATTAACAATTTTACTCTCGTCGAAAAGAGAATCTAAACTTTTTTGGTTTTCGTCTATTTGTTTTAAAAATGCATTTTCATCTTTAGAGAATAACGCTTTTAAATCTACATTTTGCTCCTTCCAAAGATATTTTGCAGCCAAGAAATTATTAATATCGGCTAAATCTCCAGTGTATTTTAAGCTTTCATCAAATTCTTGTGCATTTAAACTTACCGATAGGTTTTTACCTTTTTCTAAATATATTTCAGTGCGTTCGCGTCCAACATAGAGCTCATAAAATCCATCTTTTTTTATGTTTAACGTATCTACAAAACTCCCTGTTTCAGAAATTGGCACCCTTGATTCAAAACCATTACCACGAACAAATGCTGTTTCACCAGTGTTATTTGTTACGCTTCCATTAATTACGGTATAAGTAGGTTTTTCTTCAGTATTACAAGAAATGATAAAAAGCGCTATAATAATCCAACTTAATTTTTTCATTTTTAATATTTTAAAATTTTGACTCACAAAATTAGGGCTTTTGAAAGATAGAAAAGGTGGTAAGGCGAGCAAAAATCAGTATTTTTGTGAAAACAAAATAATTATAATGCAAGATACACATTACATCAGCTCTGAAATTCTTGACTTAGAGCTAATTAAGGATATACTAGATAATCATAAAAAGCTTGATCTTTCTGAAGAAGCCCAACTTAATATTAATAAGTCCCGTGAATATTTAGCGAATAAAATAAAGGGTAACCAGACTCCTATTTACGGTATAAATACTGGTTTTGGTTCATTGTGTAATGTGAAAATAACCTCTGATAACCTTTCAAAATTACAAGAAAACCTCGTAATGAGTCACGCTTGTGGTACAGGGGAGTTGGTTCCAAAACCTATAATTAAACTTATGCTTTTGTTTAAAATACAATCCTTAAGTTATGGTTATAGTGGGGTTCAGTTAGAAACTGTTAAGAGATTAATCGACTTTTATAATAATGATATTTTACCTGTTATTTATAATCAAGGAAGTTTAGGAGCTTCAGGAGATTTAGCACCATTAGCACACCTATCTCTTCCTTTATTAGGAAAAGGAGAAGTTTATTATGGTGGAGAGCGTTTGGCTTCTGAAAAGATTTTGAAAAAATTTAATTGGGAACCTATTAAGTTACAAGCGAAGGAAGGTTTAGCATTGTTAAATGGAACTCAATTTATGAGTGCTTATGGGGTCTACTGTTTACTTAAAAGTTACAAATTATCCTATTTAGCCGATTTAATTAGTGCTATTTCAATAGATGCATTTGATTGTAATATGAGTCCATATAATGCTCTTGTGCATTTGGTAAGACCACATAGAGGACAAGTAAAGACTGCGGAGCAAATTTTAGACTTTTTAGAAGGTAGTGAAATAGGGGTGTCTGAAAAGAAAAACGTTCAAGACCCATATTCTTTCCGTTGTATCCCTCAAGTACACGGAGCGACAAAAGACACAATTCATTTTGTTAACAAAACTTTTAAAACTGAAATAAACTCGGTTACCGACAATCCAAACATTTTCGTAAAAGACGATTTAATTATTTCTGGCGGTAATTTTCACGGTCAACCATTAGCATTAGCACTAGATTATTTAGCAATTGCAATGTCTGAACTAGGGAATATTTCTGAAAGAAGAACCTATCAACTGGTTTCAGGACTACGAGATTTACCAGCTTTCTTAGTTAATAACCCAGGATTAAACAGTGGGTTTATGATTCCTCAATATACTGCTGCAAGTATAGTAAGCCAAAATAAACAATTGGCTTCTCCAGCTTCAGTAGATTCTATTGTTTCATCAAATGGTCAAGAGGATCACGTGAGTATGGGGGCTAATGGAGCAACAAAATGTTTACGTGTAATTGAAAACTTAGAAAACATTTTAGCTATTGAGTTGATGAACGCTTCTCAAGCTTTAAAATTTAGAGAACCAAAATCTTCATCTCCATTTATCGAATCATTCTTGAAACCATATCGTTCTATTGTACCTTTTATTGAGAACGATAGAATTATGGCAGACGATATTCATGCAACAATTGCATTCATTCAATCTTTAGATGTTGATTCTGAAATAATATTTGATTAATATAACGTGAGCATATAACCAAATATCGAATTATGAAAAGTAAATTATCAATTCTTGTTTTTTTAATTTTAAATTCTTCTGTATTTGCCCAGAGTTACAAACCATTGTTAGATAATATTAATGAATGGCATTTTACAACTTGCTTCTCTGGATGCTTAACAGACGCTTATTATACGGATGGTGATACTATTGTAAATGGAAAGAATTATAAGATTTTAGATGGGTATCATTATATATCCCGCACATTCTTACTTCGTGAAGATATAGCAACCCAAAAGGTATATATAAAGTTAGCCACATCTGAGCCAACTGATGAGTATCTTTTATATGATTTTTCATTGAATGAAGGAGATGTTTTTGATATGAAAAACCCTGTCACTCCTTTTCCACGTGATGGAGGTCTTTTTGTAGTGGATTCTATTATAGCAAAACCTTTACAAGATGGAAATAGTTATAAGCATTATTATTTTTCACCTGCACCTGGGAATACCACTAGTAACAATAATGCTATTTGGGTTGAAGGAGTAGGGTCTTTATCATTAATAAATGCTCCCGGAGGGAATCCAAATATTAATGAAGTAGGGGAGCTTAGCTGTTTTTTTAAGGATACAGAAGTTTTTTATGCTAATTTAGACTCTATTCAAGATTGTATTCCAATTCATTTAGGTGTAACAAAAAACTATTTGGAAGAAGTATCTGTTACAAAACAATTTAACAATAATACTTGCATTTTAAGTAATACACAGAATGTGAAAAGTGTAAAGGTTTTTGATTTATCCGGCAAGCTGTTGACTAATATAAATAATAACGGAAATGGCTCAATTACTGTAGATTTATCAGCGTATCAAAATGGTTTATACATACTTTTAGCAACTGGATCGGGAGATTCTAAGAAGTCTTTTAAAGTTTTAAAATAGGTAGTAAAATTTGAATTTACTGCATAAAAAAACTCTTCGTTGATTTATCAGCGAAGAGTTTTTAATTTAAAGCCACCTTATGTTACGACTCGGTGGTCTTTTTTTGCTTATTAATTTTTATGGTAAGCTCATCTTTACTTTCATCAAGATCCATAATTATAGAATCGCCTTCATCCAGATTGCTGTTGATGATTTCTTCAGCAAGGGCATCTTCTATATACTTTTGAATCGCTCTGTTTAAAGGACGCGCTCCATATTGTTTGTCAAAACCTTTGTCAGCAATATAATCCTTGGCTTTTTCAGTTAATTTCAGGTCGTATCCTAAATCTGAAATGCGTAAGAATAACTTGTTTAATTCAATATCAATAATTTTATGAATATCCTCTCTTTCTAAAGCGTTAAAAACCATAACATCATCAATACGGTTTAAGAATTCTGGCGCAAAAGTTTTCTTTAAAGCGTTTTCAATAACACTCTTAGTATGTGCCTCTTCTTGACTCTTCTTTGCAGAAGTACCAAAACCAACACCTTGACCAAAATCTTTAATCTGACGGGCACCAACATTAGAAGTCATAATGATAATAGTGTTTCTAAAATCAATTTTTCTACCAAGGCTGTCTGTCAAATATCCATCATCTAAAACTTGTAGAAGCATATTGAAGACATCTGGATGTGCTTTTTCAATTTCATCTAAAAGCACAACAGCATAGGGTTTTCTTCTAATCTTTTCGGTAAGCTGCCCACCTTCTTCGTAACCAACGTATCCAGGAGGTGCTCCAACTAAACGAGAAATAGCGAATTTCTCCATATACTCACTCATGTCAATACGAATCAAAGCATTATCCGAATCGAATAACTCTTTTGCCAAAACTTTTGCAAGTTGTGTTTTACCGACTCCCGTTTGACCTAAGAAAATAAATGACCCAATAGGTTTATTTGGATCTTTTAATCCTGCTCGGTTTCTTTGAATTGCTTTTACAACTTTAGCAACAGCTTCGTCTTGACCAATAACTTTACCTTTAATTCTATCAGGTAGTGCGGCCAATTTGGTTGTTTCGGTTTGTGCAATTCTATTTACTGGTACCCCAGTCATCATAGAAACTACTTCAGCAACATTATCTTCAGAAACAGTTTCTCTGTGAAGTTTTGAATCTTCTTCCCACTTTTCTTGTTCCGTAGCGAGTTCTTTTTCAAGATTTTTCTCGTCATCTCGAAGTTTCGCTGCTTCTTCGTATTTCTGTTTTTTAACTACAGTGTTTTTAAGTTCGCGAACATCTTCTAGTTGTTTTTCAAGTTCTAAAATTCTATCTGGAACGTGAATATTGGTAATGTGAACTCGAGACCCTGCCTCATCTAGAGCATCAATAGCTTTGTCTGGAAGGAAACGCTCCGTCATATACCTATTAGTAAGCTTTACACACGCTTCGATTGCATCTTGAGTATATGTTACATTGTGATGCGTTTCGTATTTATCTTTAATATTTTCGAGAATCTCGATTGTTTCTTCAACAGTAGTTGGTTCAACCAATACTTTTTGAAAACGTCTTTCTAAAGCCCCGTCTTTTTCGATATACTGTCTGTATTCATCTAAAGTAGTTGCTCCAATGCATTGTATTTCTCCACGAGCTAATGCTGGTTTAAACATATTTGAAGCATCTAACGAACCTGTAGCTCCACCTGCACCCACAATAGTGTGAATCTCATCGATGAATAGAATAATGTCATCATTCTTTTCAAGTTCGTTCATAACGGCCTTCATTCGCTCTTCAAATTGACCGCGATATTTGGTTCCAGCAACAAGACTAGCCAAATCTAAAGTAACTACTCTTTTATCGTAAAGAATTCTTGAAACTTTTCTTTGTACAATTCTAAGTGCTAAACCTTCGGCAATAGCAGATTTACCAACACCTGGTTCACCAATAAGTAAAGGGTTGTTTTTCTTTCTTCTACTCAATATTTGAGAAACGCGTTGAATTTCATCTTCACGGCCTACAACAGGATCGAGATTTCCTTCTTCCGCCATTGCGGTTAGGTCTCTACCAAAATTGTCTAATACTGGAGTTTTCGATTTTTTATTCGATTTAGCCGAAGAACCTGTAAATAAATTCTCCTTGCCACCATCCTGTGCTGAATCATTATCGTCATTTGGAAAAGCCTCAGCACTTGGTGTGTCTATATATTCGTCATCATTTGTAATCATAAGTTTGAATTGATTTTTTACCCCGTCATAATCAACTTTCATTTTGTTTAATAATTTGGTTGTAGGGTCGTTTTCATTCCTAAGAATACAAAGTAACAAATGTGCTGTATTAATAGAATTGCTTTGAAAAAGCTTAGCTTCTAAAAACGTTGTCTTCAATGCCCTTTCCGCTTGGCGGGTGAGATGAAGGTTCTTTTTGTCGTTAGTATTTGTAATCACGCCCGGGTTTGCTGGGCTTAATATCTCTACTTTTCTTCTTAAGTGGTTAAGATCTACGGTAAGTGCATTAAGTATAGTTACCGCTTTACCATTACCATCTCTTAAAAGGCCAAGCATTAAATGCTCTGTGCCTATAAAATCGTGGCCTAAACGTAAGGCTTCTTCCTTGCTGTATGCAATTACATCTTTAACTCTAGGTGAAAAATTATCATCCATATTTTAAATCCTCTCTTCTTTTAGGTACTAAATTAACCAAATTAAGGCAAATACTGTTCCTCTTTAATATCGTTTTAGTAAAAGGACAAAATATAAAGGGATTTTCAAAAGATAATTCACGATACTTATTAACGATTAATAGGCATAAATTTGTTAATAAATTCGTGAATAAACCATGCCAATACCCCCTGTTAAACCTGCGAAAATGCGTATCTTGCTGCATTAGTTTAACAATGATAATTAATTCTATTTTTTATGACGGAAGGTGAGAAAGTGATTCCCATTAACATTGAAGATGAAATGAAATCTGCCTACATCGATTATTCGATGTCGGTCATAGTGTCACGTGCACTGCCAGATGTTCGTGATGGAATGAAGCCTGTACACAGAAGGGTTTTATTTGGAATGCACGAATTAGGTATTCGAGCAACAGGGGCTCACAAAAAATCTGCGAGAATTGTCGGAGAGGTACTTGGTAAATATCATCCACACGGTGATACCTCTGTATATGATGCAATGGTGCGTATGGCTCAAGAATGGAGTTTGCGCTATTTATTGGTAGACGGTCAAGGTAACTTTGGATCTGTAGATGGTGATAGTCCAGCAGCAATGCGTTATACAGAAGCAAGAATGCAGAAGATTTCTGAAGATATGCTTGCTGATATTGATAAAGAAACTGTAGATCATCAATTAAACTTTGACGATACATTAAAAGAACCCACTGTTTTACCTACACGAGTTCCTGGACTATTAATTAATGGTGCTTCTGGAATTGCTGTAGGTATGGCAACAAATATGCCTCCACATAACTTAACTGAAGTTGTAGATGGAACCATTGCCTATATAAAAGATAATGATATAGCCATCGATGAGTTAATGCAGCATATTAAAGCACCAGACTTTCCTACAGGAGGAGTAATTTATGGATACGAAGGGGTTCGTGAGGCTTTTCATACAGGTCGCGGGCGTGTAGTTATGCGTGCAAAAGCAACTTTCGAGGAAGTAAATGGGAGAGAGTGTATAGTTGTTACTGAAATTCCTTACCAAGTAAATAAAGCGGATATGATTAAAAAAACCGCTGATATGGTAAACGAAAAGAAAATTGAAGGTATAGCCAATATCCGTGATGAGAGTGACAGAAAAGGAATGCGTATTGTTTATATATTGAAGCGTGATGCTATACCAAACATCGTTCTTAACACTTTATATAAGTATACAGCATTGCAGTCAAGCTTTAGTGTAAACAATATTGCACTAGTAAAAGGAAGACCACAATTATTAAATTTAAAAGAATTAATTCATTATTTCGTTGAACACCGTCACGAGGTGGTGGTAAGACGTACCGAATACTTACTTCGCAAAGCAGAGGAGCGCGCACATATTTTAGAAGGTTTAATTATTGCATCAGATAATATCGATGAAGTAATTAGGCTAATCCGAGCGTCTTCCAATGCAGATGAAGCAAGAGAAAAGCTTATTGAAGCATTCAAGCTTTCTGAAATTCAAGCTAAGGCTATTGTTGAAATGCGTCTTCGTCAATTAACTGGACTGGAGCAGGACAAATTGCGCAGTGAGTACGAAGAGTTAATGAAAACAATTGAAGATTATAAAGACATTCTTGCTCGTAAGGAACGTAGAATGGAAATTATAATAGAAGAGCTTGAGGAAATTAAAGCTAAATATGGCGATGAACGTCGTTCAGTAATTGAATATGCAGGAGGAGATGTAAGTATTACAGATCTAATTGCAGACGAGCAGGTTGTTATTACCATTTCTCACGCCGGGTATATTAAGCGAACGTCACTTTCAGAATACAAAACTCAAAATAGAGGAGGGGTAGGCCAAAAAGCTTCATCTACTCGAAATGAAGATTTCTTAGAATATTTATTTGTTGGTACAAATCACCAATATATGTTGTTCTTTACACAAACTGGAAAATGTTTCTGGATGCGTGTATTTGAAATCCCTGAGGGGACAAGAACATCTAAGGGTAGAGCAATTCAGAATCTAATAAATATTAGTCCAGATGATAAAGTAAAAGCTTTTATCTGTACGCAAGATTTAAAAGATGAAGAATATATCAATAGCCATTATGTAATCATGGCTACAAAAAAAGGACAAGTTAAAAAAACTCCTTTAGAGCAATATTCTAGACCTAGAGCAAATGGTATTAACGCCATTACCATACGTGAAGACGATGAACTTTTAGAAGCAAAACTTACAACTGGTGATAGTCAAGTAATGTTAGCAGTTCGTTCAGGAAAAGCAATTCGCTTTGAAGAAGAGAAAACCCGTCCTATGGGACGAAATGCTTCTGGTGTTCGCGGAATTACGCTAGGGGATGAAAATGATGAAGTGGTTGGAATGATTGCTGTTAACCCTGGTGACTCCGATATTTTAGTAGTTTCTGAAAACGGTTATGGTAAAAGGTCATTAATAGACGATTATAGAATTACTAACCGTGGTGGAAAAGGTGTAAAAACTATTAATATTACCGAAAAAACCGGTAAATTAGTAGCTATTAAGAATGTAACAGATGATGATGATTTAATGATTATCAATAAATCTGGTATCGCAATTCGAATGGCAGTTTCCGACCTAAGAGTTATGGGACGTGCTACGCAAGGTGTTCGTTTAATAAAAGTTAGAGAAGATGACGCCATTGCTGCAGTTGCAAAAGCGATGAAAGATGAAGACGAGGATGAGTTAGAAATTCTTGATGATAACAATGATGGCACTACTCTTGATACTAACGACACACAAACCGAAAATAACGAATAAAAATTAACACATGAAAAAACGAATTTTAATAACAGGGCTTGCTTTTGTATCTGCTATTTCATTTGGACAAAAAAAAGAAATAAGAAAGGCAGAAAAGGCATTAAAGTCTAATGATTTTAAAGAAGCTTTAGCTTATTTAAACGAAGCTGAACCTCTTTTAGGAACTGCAGATAATGATATGAAAGCTCAGTTTTATGCTGCGCGTGGTAATGCCTTATTAGGTAATGGTGTAGCTACCAATTATTCTAATTTAAAGGGTGCTGCAGATGCATTTGCTAAAGCATTGGAGTTAGATCCTAAGTTAGAATCACAATTAGCAGCTTCACTTCAGAATCTTCGTGCTGGATTAATTAATGGCGCAATTAAAGACCAAAATGCTGGTAATTTCGAGCTGGCGACAGAGAAATTGTACACAAGTTATACAGTAAGTAAGGATATGGATGATCTTTATTTTGCTGCTGGTAATGCAGTAAACGCAAAAGATTTTGATTCAAGTTTAAAGTACTATCAAATGTTATTGGATGCTGGTTATACTGGCGAAACCAAGGAATTTGTTGCTACTGATAAAGAAACTGGTGAAGTAATTCCTTTTGAAACTGAGCAATCAAGAAGCTTAGCTCTTAAAAGTGGTCAATATATCAAGCCTGAAATTAGAGTTACTGCATCTAGAAAAGGTGAAATTCTGCGTAATATGACACTTATCTACTTAGAACAAGGAGATAATGACAAGGCTACTTCAGTAATGAAGGCTGCTAGAGAAGAAAACCCAGATGATATCTACCTTATGAGAGCCGAAGCTGATATGAGTTATAAAATGGGTGATATTTCTCGATATAACCAAATCATGAACCAAATTGCTGCAACTGATCCAGACAATCCAGAGATTTACTTTAACATGGGTGTTGCTAGTGCAGAATTAGGAGATACTGATAAAGCGTTAGAGCACTACAATAGAGCTATAGAGTTGAAACCTGATTACGAGGCTGCTCTTATTAACATTGCTGTACTGAAATTATCTACTGAAGATGCTTTAGTTGAAGAAATGAACAATTTAGGAAATTCAAGAGCTGATAACATTCGTTATGATGAGCTTAAAGAACAACGTGCTGATATTTATAGAGCAACTGTTCCTTACCTTACTAAAGCAATGGAATTAAATCCTAATAATCCAGATGTTGTTAGAACATTGATGAACATTTACGGACAATTGGCGGATGATGCAAATTATCAAAAAATGAAAGCTAAACTTGCTACTTTAGAAAAATAAGAAAAGTTAGTTCCATACATAATATAAAACCCTCTGAAGTTTCAGAGGGTTTTTTTGTTATCAAATTTATAGTAGTAGAAGGAAGGTGTTGTTTTCATAGAATTTCACTACCCTCATTAAAACATAATTTATATTATACGTTTTATAACTCTTAGTTTGTGAGTATGATTACGAACGTCGTAATTAAATATTCCGCTATGATCAATTCTATCAATGCGCACTTTTCCATGAGCGTGAATAATATAATTGTCTTTCATAATAATCCCCACGTGAGTGATTTTTCCTTCGTCGTTATCAAAAAAAGCTAAGTCCCCAGGTTCACTTTCCTCAATAAAGCTTAAAGCTTCACCTTGTGTGGCCTGTTGACTAGCATCTCTTAATAATTTTTGACCGTTTAGTTTATAAACCATTTGAGTAAAACCGCTACAATCAATTCCAAAAGGTGTTTTACCTCCCCATAAATATGGACTATTTAAATAGAGTAGGGCTGTTTCAACTAAATGTTCTTTAGGAAGCGATTTTGTAATTGATTTTCCTTCAAAATAATGATTTAAATATTCAGCTGCAGAAACGTTACTTCCTAAGCAAATTGAAAATAATTGATTTTCAGAAGTAGTCACAAAATCAACTAAATCTGAAGAAAGCTTCAAATTGATTTTATCAAAATTTAAATAATCTTCTTCTGAAATATTCACAAACTGCTTATTGTCTATCCAACCTTCATATTTATCAAAAGCTAAACGGATTCGGCTCCATTTCTTGCGAGATTCTAAAACTTTAAAATGTTCGCCATAGAGCACCTGCGTAACCATTTCACTAGCATCACTAGCTTCGGCTCGAAGAGGAACTATGCTTAAATTACAGATCCCGTAATCCATTCAGAATATATTGAAGTATACGGTTTAGATTCTTTCAATTACCATTGCAGAAGCACCACCACCACCATTACAGATAGCTGCAGCGCCAATTTTTGCATCGTTTTGTTTTAAAACATTAAGAAGCGTAATTAAAATTCTTACACCGCTACATCCAAGTGGGTGTCCTAAAGAAACAGCACCTCCATTTACGTTTACATTGCTATCGTCTAGACCCAATATTTTCATATTAGCAAGTCCGACAACTGCGAATGCTTCATTAAATTCGAAGAAATCTACATCTTTAATATCTATACCCGCTTTTGCAATTGCTTTTGGAAGCGCTTTCGCAGGAGCAGTTGTAAACCATTTTGGTTCGTGGGCAGCATCTGCATAACCCTTAACGTAAGCTAAAGGAGTAAGACCTAATTCTTTTGCTTTAGCTTCACTCATTAAAATCATTGCTCCAGCACCATCATTAATTGTAGAAGCATTTGCCGCAGTAACAGTTCCATCTTTAGTAAATGCAGGGCGTAGCGATGCAACTCTATCCATCTTTACGTTCTTATACTCCTCATCTTCCGAAACTACAACTGGTTCGCCACGACGTTGTGGAACTTCAACTGGCACCACCTCTTCATTAAATTTACCTTCAGACCAAGCCTTTGCAGAACGCTCATACGATTGTACAGCAAATGCATCTTGATCTTCACGAGAAAAATTATATTCTGTAGCACATAAATCTGCGCAAGTTCCCATGGCGTTGTGATCGTAAGCATCTACAAGACCATCTTTTTGCATACCATCTGTTAATGTAGCTGGTCCAAATTTTGTAGCGTTACGCATATGTACATAATGAGGAATATTACTCATGCTTTCCATTCCACCTGCTACAACAATTTCTGCATCGCCTAAAGCGATAGCTTGAGCAGCTTGCATTACGGCTTTCATACCCGAAGCACATACTTTGTTTACTGTAGTACTTGGTACGCTATCGGAAAGGCCTGCACCTAAAGCAGCTTGTCTAGCAGGAGCTTGACCAACACCAGCTTGTACCACGTTACCCATATATACTTCTTGTACTAAAGAAGGATCAAGGTTAATTTTATCTAAGGCTCCCTTTATGGCTGCAGACCCTAGTTGAGTTGCAGTTAGAGATGAAAGGCTACCCATAAAACTTCCAATTGGGGTTCTTGCTGCCGAAACTATTACTACTTTATTGCTCATATCACTGTTTTTAATATTAAAAATAAGGACTGCGAAATTACGGATTTCAATCTTAAAAATCAATCTTTGCAGGTATAGGTTTTGGGATAACTCATTCCTTATTTATACCTTTACTGTAAGTTATTAATATATGAGGAACTATTTTTCTTTGTTCGCAAAAAACCAATCTCTTATTTATAAGGTTTTTCTATTCTTTTTTGCCACATTCTTAGTAATTTACTTTCTTCCTAAAGGTGGACAGTTTAAATACAATTTCCAAAAAGGAAAGCCATGGCAATATGAGAACTTATATGCTCCATTTAGTTTTACAATCAAAAAGGCTGAAGACAGTCTAAAAAAAGAAAAAGAAGCAATTAGAGCTAATGCTATTCCGTATTTTGAATACAATAGTAAGGTAGAACAAAATGTAATTGAAGACTTTAAAGAAGAACTCGCATTAAGATATGTAGATAGTCTGCATAAAACCCCAAAAAATAAAATTGAACACATAGGGGTAAGATTTATTTCTCAAATATATAAGAATGGCGTTACCGATGAAATATTTAATTACGAAGGTAATCGTCTTATTTATTTAAAAAATGGAAATGAAATTGAAGAACAGAACTATTCTCAACTATTTAAGAAAGAAAAATTAAACAATAGCGTAAGACAATTAGTTGAAAAGAATAACACTGAAGACTCTCAAGCTTTACTTTATAATATATTAAACGATGTATTACAGTCTAATGTAAAACTGAATTCCAAATTAACTGAGGCTGCAATTGAATCTGAAATTAAAGCACTGAACCCAAATAGAGGAATAATTGAAAAGGGAGGAAGAGTGATTGCTAAAGGGGAGGTTGTTGAAGGTGAAAAGTTTCAAATTTTGAATTCTCTAAAAGCTGAATTTGAAAGTCAGATTTGGAGTAAGAATAACTACCTCTGGCTTTTGGTGGGATACACTATATTGGTGTCATTAGTATTTTTAATGCTTTTCCTATTCCTAAAAAAATATAGACCTTATATATATAATAACAACACCAAAGTTACATTTATATTTTTCAATATCTTTTTAATGGTTTTCTTAACCACATTAGTATTGAAAGTGCATTCAGACTATGTTTACATAGTACCCATCTGTATTTTACCATTAATTCTAAAAGCCTTTTTTGATCCACGTGTTGGATTGTTTGTTCATGTGTTAACCATATTATTATTAGGCTTTCTTGTACCTAACAGTTTTGAATATATGTTTTTGCAATTCATTGCGGGAATTGTGACAATTCTTACTGTTTCTGAACTTTACAAGCGAGTTAATTTATTTATTTCAGTAGGTCAAATAACATTGATTTACATAATTGGTTATTTTGCTTTTTTTGTAATTCAAGAAGGGAACGTTCAAGCTTTGGAGTGGCAAAGTTTTCAGTATTTTATACTATGTGGCTTAGCGACACTATTTGCCCATCCGTTAATTTACTTTTACGAGAAAATATTTGGACTAGTTTCAGACGTTTCACTTTTAGAACTCAGTGATACGAACTCAAAACTTTTAAAAGAGTTATCGAACAAGGCACCAGGAACATTTCACCATTCGTTGAATGTTGCAAACCTTGCCGAAGCGTCTGCAAACGAAATTGGGGCTAATAGCATGTTGGTAAGAGTAGGAGCGCTATACCACGATATAGGTAAAATGTTAAACCCTACAATGTTTACTGAAAATCAGGCCAATTCTATAAACTCTCATAACGAGTTAGATCCTCAAGAAAGTGCCAAAATAATTATTGACCATGTAATTAAGGGTATTGAAATAGCACGAAAAAATAATTTACCAGACAGAGTGATTGATTTTATAAGAACCCATCACGGTACTAGTTTGGTCTATTATTTCTATAAAAAGGAAAAAGAGTTACATGGAGAAGCCAATATTGAAGACTTCACTTATCCAGGTCCTATACCTTTTTCAAAAGAAACTGCAATATTAATGATGGCAGATAGTGTAGAAGCTGCTAGTAAGAGTTTAAAAGAGCCTTCTTCAACCATTATTGATGAGTTTGTAGAAAAGATTATTAATAATCAAATGGCGCAAGGACAGTTTCTAAATGCCGATATTACTTTTAAGGAGATTGAAACAATCAAAAAGGTTTTAAAGAAAAAGCTGAACAATATCTTCCATTTGCGTGTTGAATATCCTGAATAAAATTTAATAGAAATTATAAGAAACAAAAAATCCCCTTAGAAGGGGATTGAGTGTGATCGCGCCAGGATTCGAACCTGGGACCGTCTGCTTAGAAGGCAGATGCTCTATCCAGCTGAGCTACGCGACCAATAAAAAATAAAAAAGCCGAACAATATTAATTGTCCGGCTTTTTGTCGGGGTGGCAGGATTCGAACCTGCGACCTCCTGCTCCCAAAGCAGGCGCGATAACCGGGCTACGCTACACCCCGAAAAAGTTCTCGCGAACTTTAACATTTCTAACTTTAAAAACTAATATCAGTATAAATAAAGATCTTTAGTTTTTCGAGTCAATGCGGAGAGACAGGGACTCGAACCCTGGCGACGGTTACCCGTCGACAGATTAGCAATCTGCTCCGTTACCACTCCGGCACCTCTCCAATTTTTTTATGAACTTGCATCCTGAAATGCGAGTGCAAATATATGCCTTCTTATTAATCCCCACAAACAAAAATGAGCTTTTTTTTTAGATATTTCTTAATTGATTTGAAATCAAGCAGATGACAATGAAAAAAAATTAAAAAAACTTGTCCTACACCTTAGAGCATACAATCATTACTCTTTTACCTTCCAAATTGGTTGTGAAAAATAGGTAAATATTCCCTCCATCAGAGAGTTTCCATTTCTTACGAAGTGTTGCAACTGATTCTGGGAAGTTTCTGGTCGTGATATTTGCTTTCTTGAACGCTAAAGCCGATTTAATTTCCTTTTTATTATAAGGAACAACCTTTTCAATTTTAAACCTTCTTCCAGGAAAATCAATTAAATGATCACTGGTGTATAAATGGGTGTTGACTTCAATTTTATTTAAGTTGAGCTTTTTTGATATCAAATCAAATGCACCACTTTTTAAAATTGCTGCATTAGGTTCGTATAAATATTCTTGAGGCAAACTGTATTTTGCTTTTACAGTTTCATTCCAATTAAAATTAAATTCTTCAAGCTCGGTTTTCGTGAAATTTATAGTTTTAATTTTTAACTCAGAAGCTTTTCCTTTTTCTAGAAGCCATAAAAGCTCTTTTACATCATTATCAACTGCAACTATATGTATTTCTGAAACGTCTTTTAATTCGCTTAAACCAACTGTTAAATCAAGCATAGGGGAGGTCTTAAGAAGAAAAACTTTACAGTTGCTTAAAATTTCATCAATATTGTCGGGAATGTTAGGCTGACAATCTTTTAAAAAGAAAACTTTTCCTTTACTATCGTGACGACGTGAAGGATCGGCATAAATTACCGGGTACTTCTTATTCAATACTTCGTTTAATCCATCTTCGTTGAAGCACTTTATATTTCTACCTAAAACTTGAAAATTATGACGCACTATTTCCGAAAGAGATTCATTTAACTCAAAGTAATGAACTTCATCAAATTTTTTAGAAAAATAATAACTATCCACACCAAATCCGCCAGTAATGTCCGCGATTAATTCTCCTTTCACTAAAGAAGCTTTATACTCTGAAGTAATTTCTGAGGACGTTTGCTCCAGATTTAATTTTGGAGGATATAAAATATTTCGGGTAGAAAACCAAGTGGGTAACTTCTTTTCTATTCTACTTCGACTTTCAATTTGTTGGAGCAACTCTCGAATACTAACTGCTTCAAATGGACTTCCGCTGAAAGCCAGCTTAGAAGTCTCCCCTTCAAAATTTCTTATAAAATCTTGAACTTCGGTATTTAAAATTGACTTATTAAACAATTAGTATAGATTTCTTGTTAGGCGTTTTACAACTTTATACTCAGAAAGAAATTCTTTCGCTATAACTTTTATTGCAGTGTAAGTAGGTACTGCAAGTATCATCCCTGGTATTCCAAAAATAAACCCAGCCATAATAATAGAAATAAAGATTTCTAAAGGATGCGATCGTACGCTATGACCAAAAATTACAGGTTGTGATATAAAATTGTCAAATATTTGCGCAATGGAATACCCAACCGTAACAATGACTAATAAGGGTAATAATTCTGACGAAAAATCTGCTGCTAAATTATTTGAAACTATCACAAGTAACATTAACCCCCAACCAATTAATGGACCTAGGTACGGAATAATATTTAAGAAAGCACAAATTAGAGCAACAGCTATAGCGTCGTTTATATCTATATACAATAAAAGTACGGAGTAGAATAGTGCTAGGATTAAAATTTGAAATACAATTCCAATAAAATACCTAGATAACAGCTCTTTAATTTTAATCAATATCCTCTTGAATCTTGCTTCATTCTTATTTTTTGCAAAAGACAATACAGATCGTGCAATCAATCCCTCGTCCTTAAGTAGAAAAAATAGAATAAATAATACTGAAAATAATCCTATTACAGTGGAACCAATATTTCCAAAGAGTATATCTACGAAGCTCGGTATAATATCCACATCCAAATTTTTTGCATACGATGTCCTTTTAACGGCTTCAACTAGTTGAAAGTGATCTACTCCTAAGTAGTCACTTGCCTGAATATTAAGTTCGTTTAAATCGCGTTTAACTTCATCAAAATTTATTTGTGAAATATGCTTTCCTTGTTCAATTATAATAGGGATAAAAATACTTAATACAAGGCTGAATACTCCAATTATTAGTAATAGGGTAGTTATTGAAGCTAATGTGTTGGTGAATTTTAGTTTGTCTTTCAAGAAAACTACAACCGGCCGGCCAATTAGTGAAAGCACAATTGCTAACCCGATATATAAGATAAGCGCCTGAATTTCGTGTAAAATCCAAAACAAAATACAGATTCCAACCAATACGGCTAGTGCTCTTAAAATACCTAGTGTTATTGCTCTTGCAGTGACTTTCACACGGTAAATATACTATAAAACAAATTGTGAAAAACTAAATGTTTGTTAAGTATTTAAGATGAAAATTGATAGATTGATTGTAAGATTATTATTTAAATATAGGTCTATTATGAAGTACAATATATCAATTTTCAAAAACGTATTTAATAATGTTTGCACCCATTTGCAATGCTTTCAATCTTATTTCTTGAGGATCATTATGCACTTCAGGATTTTCCCAACCATTCCCTAAATCTGTTTCATAGGTATAGAGTAGCAAAAGTCTGTCTCCTTCAAATATTCCGAAAGCTTGAGGTCTTAAACCATCGTGTTCGTGAATTTTAGGCATTCCATTTGGGAATTTAAAATGGTAATTAAATAAAGGATGGTTAGCAGGTAATTCTTTTAATTCTTTGTTAGGAAATAACTTAACAATCTCTTTTCGCAAATAAGTATCCATTCCATAATTGTCGTCTATATGTAAGAAACCACCACTAAACAAGTAATTTCTTAGATTCTCAGCTTCCTCTGCAGAGAAGAAAACATTACCATGGCCTGTCATATGCACGAAAGGATAATCAAAGATATCAATACTAGCTGGAGTAACGGTTTTAGTCTTTTCGTTAATAGTTGTATTTATATTTTCATTGCAAAACTTTACCAAATTAGGTAATGATGTGGGATTTGCATACCAATCACCACCACCTCCATATTCCAAGACTGCAATTTCTTGAGCTTGTAAAGTTGTAGTGTAAATACATAAAAAAAAAGATAAAATTATTAATCGCATAGCCCTCAAAAATATAAATAAGTAATCAATACTGTCACGCAATTACATTATGTTGCATTATAATGTAAGTTATAGTAACAAAAATTGACAAAACAATAAAAATAAAAGAAAAGTATGTTATGTGTAACTATATTTAATATTCTAATTCCCACAATTTTAATAAAACAAGTCTAACTTTTACCTAACAGATTTACTCTTTCATTTTTATAAAGCGCTTTTTACTTTATAATGGTTGGTTCTCCGACTATTTGTTAAAGTAAAAAATAAGAATTTATTAAAATGTAAATCTGTTAGGTTTTTTCATTCATTTATAAACGCTACACTATGACAAGCCACTATTGCCGCAGTTTCTGTACGTAGTCTGCTTTCGCCTAATGCAACGGGAATATATCCTGCAATTTTAGCCATTTCTATTTCCTCATGAGAAAAATCACCTTCGGGACCAATTAATATAGAAGTATTTTTATTAGGCAGTAATACAGATTTTAACGGTTTTTTATTTGTGGTACCATCTTCACAATGCGCTATACATTTTAATTCATCTGAAATGGTTTTAGAATCTATAAAATCCTTAAATGTAATAGCTTCATTTAAAATAGGTAAATAAGCTTTTAAAGATTGCTTCATGGCACTTTGTAATATCTTCTCATAGCGTTCTGGTTTAATAACCTTACGTTCACTATGATGACAAATAACTGGGGTTATTTCAGTTACTCCAATTTCTGTAGCCTTTTCTAAAAACCATTCGTAACGATCGTTAAGCTTAGTAGGTGCTACAATTAAATGAAGTTGGTAGGGTAGTGGTGGTTGCATTTCTTCCGAAAGTATTTTAACCGAACAATCTTTAGGATTTGCGTTAATAATTTCAGCATCAAAGAAAACACCTTTTCCATTGGTTATTTTAAAAATATCACCTTCCTTCATGCGTAAAACCTTGACGATATGACGACTTTCCTCTTTATTGAAAGAAATATCTTTATCAGAACTAGAGATGGTTGGATTGTAGAATAATTGCATTTAAAAGGTATTTAATTTTACTTACATTTTTAACTAAAAACTTAAAGCAATGTCGTTTTGGAAATAATTTTAAAATTTCATTCGTGCTGAAGCTATCACATTATTTTCAGCATAAATTTGATTTTTGTATTTTAATTCTCCAACTATAGCAATCATAGCAGCATTATCAGTACAGAATTCAAATTTTGGAATGTGCGTTTTCCAACCGTATTTAGATTCGGCTTCTTTTAAAGCAGTTCTAATCCCGCTATTTGCAGAAACACCCCCACCAATTGCAATTTCCTTAATCCCCGTCGTCTTAACCGCATTCTTAAGTTTATCCATTAAATAATCAACTATAGTAAATTGTAAACTAGCACAAATATCTTCTATGTTCTCAGAAATAAAACTGGGATTTTTAGCAACCTCCCTTTCCACAAAATAAAGTACCGATGTTTTTAAGCCACTAAAGCTAAAGTCCATTAATCCTACTTTTGGCTTTGGAAACTTAAAGGCTTTTGGGTTTCCGACCTGTGCATACTTGTCTATTAAAGGACCACCAGGATAGGGTAGTCCGAGTATTTTAGCACTTTTATCGAAAGCTTCACCAACAGCGTCATCTATAGTTTGGCCAATTACTTCCATTTCAAAATAATTGGTAACCTTTACGATTTGGGTATGACCACCACTAATAGTCATTGCTAAAAATGGAAAATTTGGTGCCGATTGTCCTTCAGCTTTAATAAAATGAGCCAGTATATGTGCTTGCATATGGTTAACATCTATCAAAGGAATACCTAATCCTAATGCCAAAGATTTTGAAAATGAGGTACCTACAAGCAATGACCCCATAAGTCCTGGTCCACGAGTAAAAGCAATGGCAGATAACTGATTTTTGTCGATATTTGCTTTGCGTAAAGCTTCGTGAACTACGGGAACAATATTTTGCTGATGTGCACGCGAAGCAAGTTCAGGAACAACACCACCGTATTGTTCGTGAATAGCTTGTGTAGCAACAACATTACTGAGTATTTTTCCGTTGTTGATTACCGCAGCAGCAGTATCATCACAAGAGGATTCGATTCCTAAGATGTAACATTCTTTTTCTGTCAAAGCAAAAGGGTATATTTATTGGTTGTAAAATTAAAACTTTAAAAGCGTATCAAAAAACTTAGGAAAATAATAGTTCGTGCCTTTGTAATCATTGCATTACTAATTGTACTTGTTATTATTATTTTTTCTATTCCATCGGTTCAAACTTATACTGCTAAAAAAGTTACTACTTCACTAAACGAAACTTACGGTACAGATATTACTATTAATCGACTCGGTCTTAACTGGAAAGGAGAAGTTGATATTAGAGATGTATATATTGCTGATCACCATAAAGATACATTAATTTACAGCAAGGAACTTCAAACAAATGTTATTAGTTTCAGCAACTTAATCAAGGGAAAACTTGGTTTTGGTGATATTGTATTAGACCGTGCAAAGCTATATGTTAAAACATACAAAGGTGAGGACAAGGATAACCTATCTATATTTTCAAAAAAATTTAATACAGGAAAAGAACCTAAATCACCTTTTGAGCTATTTAGTAATGATGTAAGGTTAAAAAACAGTAGTATAAAAATAACCAACCAAAACCTCGAAAATCCTGAAGTGTTTGTTCTTACGGACGTAAATCTTCTCGCCAATAACTTTAATATCCACGATGTTGATGTTACAGCAAATATTAAAGAGCTTTCGCTAGTTGCAGAAAGGGGGATTACAATTGTGGATATGCAAGCAGATTTTTCCTATACCGAAACTAATATCACCTTAAAAAACCTCACGTTAGAAACTTCAGAATCACTTCTAATTGGCGATGTCGATTTGGATTATTCTAAGAATGGAATGGCAGACTTTGTCAATGATGTTGTAATTACTGCCAATCTTAAAGATTCAAAATTATCTACCAATGACATAAATGGTTTCTATAATGAATTTGGCCCTAATCAAATGGCTCTACTTGACGTTGATTTAACCGGAACTTTAAATGACTTTAGTGCGGATAACCTTAAATTTCAAACAAGCAACACTGATATACGCGGAGATTATAAGTTTAAAAATATTTTAGATCCGGAAGGGGATTACGTGATAATAGCTGACAATCATAATATTTCGACAAACTATTATGATTTAAGACGGTTTATGCCGAATGTATTAGGAAATGTAATTCCTGTTGAGCTGAAGCCTGCAGGTAATTTTATTTTAGTTGGAAACACTTCAATAGTAGGGGATGAACTCAATACTATTAGTAATCTACAAAGTGCTATTGGCAGTGCTAAGCTTAATTTAAAAATTGGAAATATCACTTATATAGAAAATGCTTATTACAAAGGAAATGTTGTTTTTAAAGAGTTTAACCTAGGTAAGATTGCAAAAACTACTTCCTTAGGAAAAATGACAGGAAATCTAGATTTTGATGGGCGAGGGTTTAATGAAAAAACTGTAAATACCGAGATATCTGGTAAAATTTCATCATTTTCTTTTGAAGATTATAACTATCAGAATATTGATGTTTCAGGAAATTTTAAAAATCCGCTATTTAATGGTGAATTAACCATAGACGACCCAAACCTTAAATTAGACTTTAAAGGATTGATAGACGCATCAAAAGAAACAAATCATCTTGACTTTGAGGCTAATATTGAATATGCCGAATTAAATAAACTTAACTTAGTAAAGCGTGATAGTATTTCTGTATTTACTGGTAATGTAGTTGTAAATATGGATGGTAGAACGATAGATGATGTTGTAGGTACTATCAATTTCAGTCAAACTTTTTACCAAAATGAACGGGACTATTTTTATTTTGATGATTTTACTATAGCATCAACCTTTAATGGTCCTGTTAGAACTATTGAAATTAATTCACCGGATATATTAAACGGAGAAATTTCAGGTGAATTTTTGATAGCAGATATTCCAAATCTTTTTCAAAATGGTATCGCTAGTATATACGCCAATTACATACCGCAAGAGGTTACAACCAATCAGTACATCGACTATGAATTTGTGGTTCACAATAAGATTGTAGATATTTTTGTTCCTCAATTAAAATTAGGTGATAATACTCGAATGAAAGGTTCAGTTTACTCCGACGAATCAAAATTTAAACTCGATTTTCGTTCTCCCGAACTTATATTGTTCAATAATTATATAAGTAAACTAAACATTCAAATAGACAACGATAATCCTCTATATAACACGTATATAGAATCTGATTCTATTTATACAGGTTTTTATAATATTAAGCCATTTAATGTAATTAATAAAACAATGAACGACACTATGTATGTGCGTTCAGAATTTAAAGGGGGCCCAAAGAAGGAGGACCGTTTTAACCTGTCATTATACCACACAATTAATCCCGCCGGAAAATCGGTTATAGGAGTTAAAAAATCTGACATTACCTATAAAAATAAGGTTTGGTATATAAACGAAAACAACAATAGACTAAACAAAGTTGTATTTGATGATAACTTTAATGAAATGCGAATTGACTCCTTAGTATTAAACCATAATAATGAGGTGATCCAATTAGCGGGTGTTTTACGAGATTCTACTTATAAAGACATTAAAGTTCGTTTCAATGATGTAAATATTGGCAATATCACACCAGAAATTGACAGTTTGCAACTTCAAGGAAATATGAATGGACGTTTCGATTTCCTTCAAAAAGATGGAGCTTATTACCCTAATAGTTCGGTAACTATAGATAATGTTATTATAAATGAAATTCCTTTCGGAGATTTAAATCTGAATATTGACGGAAATAAAGACTTAACTAAATACAACATAAACACTTCGCTAACCAATGATAATATAAAATCTATTAGCGCTATAGGTGAAATTGACGTTGCAACTAAATATCCACAAATTCGAATGGATGTGGATTTAAATCAGTTTAATATGCAGGCGTTTAGCCCATTTGGTGGGGATGTATTAACCGATATTAGAGGTTTTATCACTGGTAGTGCTAAGGTTTCTGGAAATTACAAATCTCCTGATATTAATGGTCGCTTTATTTTAGAAAAAAGTGGCTTAAAAGTTCCCGAACTAAATACTGATTTCGACATAGAAGACGATGCTGAAATATTAGTCACAAAAGGAAAACTAGAAATGTCTCGTTCTAAATTTAAAGACACAAAATATGGAACAGAGGGGATAATGTATGGTAATGCAAAACACAACAATTTTGGAGCGTGGGAACTAGATTTACATTTTGAAGCACCAGATAGGTTGTTAGTATTAGATACGCCACCAGATGAAGACGCTCTTTACTATGGTACAGCATTTATACGTGGTAGAGCAGATATTACAGGACCTATAGACGAATTAGTTATTGATGTTGCAGCTACTACTGAAAAAGGTACTACCTTTAAAATACCTATTAGTGAGACAGAATCTATAAGCGACGACTCGTTTGTGTATTTTCTTTCACCTAAAGAAAAACAAGCCAGAATTGAAGGTGAAACCGTTGTTACGGAATCTATTAAAGGCCTTTCTTTAAATTTCGATCTCGATATTAACAATAATGCAGAAGTTGAAGTTGTTGTTGATAAAGTAAACAATTCTACATTAAAAGGTCGAGGTGCGGGAATTCTACTTATTGAAATAAATACAAATGGGAAATTCCAGATGTACGGAGATTTTCAAGTATATAAAGGAGAATACGATTTTAGATACGGGGGAATTATACAAAAAAACATTAGTGTTGTTCCTGGTGGTAATATTACCTGGAATGGAGCTCCCGAAAAAGCAAACCTGAATCTAAGCGCTGTATATAGAACAGCCGCAAATCCATCTGTATTGCTTGATAACCCAGCTATAAATACAAAAATTCCTGTAGAAGTTTATGTTGATTTATTGGGTCAACTAGCACATCCTGAACTTAAGTTTAATATCGATTTCCCTAGAGTAAGTTCTACGCTTAAAAGTGAGTTGCAATACAAACTTCAAAATGAGGAACAAAAGCAACAGCAGGCATTATTTTTACTCGCTTCGGGTTCATTTGTAAGTGATAATTATGCAGGCACCAATGCTTTTGCAGGGACAGTCGCAGATAGAGTTTCTGGATTGGTAAATGACCTATTTGCAGATGAGGACGGCAAGTTTCGTGTAGGTTTAGATTATTCTGTTGGAACAAGAACTCCAGACCAAGAAACAGCCGACCGTATTGGCCTTACACTTTCTACAGAGATTAGCGAACGCGTTTTAATAAACGGTAAAGTAGGAGTACCAGTAGGGGGAGCTAATGAAAGTGCTGTAGCGGGAGATATTGAAGTTCAATGGTTGATAAATGAAGATGGAAGTTTGAGAATGAAATTCTTTAACCGACAGGCAGATCTTCAATTTATTGGTGAAGATCAAATATTCGAGCAGGGTACAGGGATCTCTTATTCAGTAGACTTCAATACCTTTAGAGAACTTTATCAAAAGTTATTCAATAAGAAAATGCAATTAGAGTCTGAGGTTAAAAATGAAGAAGACGAAAAAGAAGATAATAACTCAGAAACTATAAAACCTCAAGCTACAAAGGTGGAGGAGGAAGATTAGAGTAACCAATTATTAAAATTAGCTACTCTAATATTTTTAAATCGATTTAAATTCAATCACTGCTTATTTCGAAGCAATCACAGAAATTTCAACATTTACAAATTTAGGTAAGTTTGCTACCTCTACTGTTTCGCGAGCTGGTGCTGTTTCCTCATTAAAATAAGTGCCATATACTTCGTTTATAGCTGCAAAGTTATGCATATCACTTATAAAAATTGATGACTTAATAACATCTTCAAAAGTCATTCCTGCTTCAGTAAGAATAGCTTTCAAATTTTCCATTACTAGTTTAGTTTCAGACTGTATATCTTCTGTCTCTAACTCTCCTGTTTTAGGGTTAATTGCTATCTGTCCCGAAGTATAAAGCATATTTCCACTAAGAATAGCTTGATTATATGGGCCGATAGGGGCAGGTGCATTTGAAGTTTTTATTATTTTTTTCATAACTAAAATTTAAGGCGACTTAAGCTTTGTATCACAAAAAGACGCTTGTATATAATTAATTTATAATTGTGTCAGCTTTTAAAACCCTCATATAAGGCTATAATCGCTTATCGCTTTCTCTACGCTTGTCGTATTTAATATCGCTAAGCATTGACGATTTAATTCCTATAAAGAAATACCAAGCCGTGTTGATACTTCCAATTGGTGTCCAATTAAAACTCATTTGCCAACTTTCCAAATCACGTTGGAATCGAAACTGTGTTAAGGTTACACCTTTATTTTTAAAATCGTAACCAGAAGAAACTCCAACTGTCCAACGCGGGGCGAGTTCTAAATTGGTGCTCATCATAAACGACTGGCTCGAAATTTCATTTTGCCTTCGTGCATTGCCGTAAGTAATTGTATAAGCAAAACGCATATCCCAAGGAATCTTATAGTTATACCAATCTACATTTGTTTTATCGGTGTCATCATCTTCATTGTCGTATATTCTTCCATCATAGATATTTGCCGCATCTCCAAAAAGATCATCAGGACGCCCACCATTCCTAAAGGTTTCATTCTCGATTTTGTCTGTATCTCTAGTTTTCGACTGAAAATCTCTGCTAGAAAACGAATAATTAATACTGATGTTAGCATTCGTAAGCCTAAATAAACTTCCGCCGTTTTCAATATTAAAGACATCTATTTTATTGTTGTTATTGTCTAAAGCATATGGATCTAAGGTTCCGCTGAAGTTTAAATCTAACTTAGGAATAATTGGAATGTTTCCGGAAAACTGCACCGGACTCCATTGAAGTGAATCTCCTGCAAGGTTGTAAGCTGTTGAAAAATTCAGGTTGTTTAGTAATATCACTTTTTTAGGCTCAATAGAAGTAGTGTCGCGGTTTCGTACTTTAGCTTCAAAATTATTGCTTAATGACATTCCTATACTACTAGAATACACTTTGCTAGGAGGACCGTATAATGTGTTTTCAAAACGTGAATATCGATGAATTTGCCCTGCAGCTTCTTCTGCTGTTTCAGGTATAATAAACTCATCGTAATACCTGTCGAAAGCAGGATTTATATTGTAACTTAGAGATGGACGAATAACGTGTCGAACAGCTTGAATTTTCTTGTTGTTTCCAAAATTGAAAAGTCCGTATAAGGTAGTACCTAAACTTGTCGAGAAGTTGTAAGTTCTATAGCTTTCAAAGCCAGAAACAGTGTCTTTAACTATTCCTCCACGACCATCAAATGCATTTTGATCATAGCGTTGGCGAGTACTCTTCATAACCCAAGTTTCACGGAAATTTGTACCAGCAGATGCACTTAAATATTTAAAAATTTTAAAATTAGTAGTGATAGGGATGCTGTGTTGCGCTCCTATCTGTGCACTATTAAACATTTCAGGTTTAAAGAAAAGTGAATCTACGGTTTGAATTCTATTTTCGGCAGTTAGGTCGTATTGAAAGTTTATATTCTGAATAATTCCTTTTTTAGTTCCGTTTTTAGGTGCAAAAGGATAAATTCTAGAAACACTTGCATTTAAATTAGGCAACGACATTGAAATCTGATTAGTATTGGTGTTTTGAGAGTGAGTAGCTGCTAATGTCACGTTCACCTGTGGATCTCCCTCAAATGTTTTTGCATACGAAATAGAAGAGCTTAATGTATTTACTAAAGCACTTGCATTATTAGTTTGGTTGATAGACTGAGTAAAATATTTACTACTTCCTAAGTTTACAGAAGCTGAAAATCGCGAACTAGGATTGCTTTTAGGATCCTGAGTGTGTGTCCATCGGATGTTATATATACTGCTTTGTTGAAAATTTGGAAAGCCGCGTTCTTCTTGAACCAGATTTTCGTAACGTGCACTTAAATTACCTCGGTACTTATACTTAACAACGTACGAAGACTCACCACGCAAGGCATAGCTTCCGTTAGTATAATAATCACCAGTAATTGTAAAATCTAAATAATCGTTGATTGCAAAATAATACCCTCCATTTTGTAAGAAGAATCCACGACTGTTGTTTTCTCCAAAAGAGGGAAGAATAAACCCTGAAGTACGATCTTCGGATAACGGAAAATACGCAAATGGAAGACCAACAGGAGTTGGTACATCGGCAATGTACATATTGGTTAATCCTGTTACAATCTTTTTCTTAGGCACAAACTTAGCCTTTCGCGTATAAAAGTAATATTCGGGATCTTCGATGTTTTTTGATGTAGTAAACTTAACATTTCGAAGATAAACCACTGAGTCGTTTACTTTCTTAGTTACTTCTGCGATTACTCTAAAACCACTTTGTTCTGTACGGCTATTATAAACTAGAGCTTTTTCAGAATTAAAATTATATCTAATGCTATCAGGTTCTACTTTATTCGGGCCTTGAACAAATACAGGTCGCTGACTGTAAACTCCAGCGCTATCTATTCCTTTAGCATAAACTTCATTTTTATTGTAATCTAGAATAATTAAACCTGCATCTATACGCATATCTTCATATTTGATGTAAGCGTTGTTGAACATATAGATTTTATTCTCCTTTCTATTTAAAAATACATAATCTTCCCCGAAATAGTCAACTATATCTGTTAGCGTCTCATTGGGCGGTTTTATAGTATCGGTCTTTACGGTGTCCTGAGCTTGTTCATTTATTTGTTCAACTACAGGTTTTAAGTTTACTGGGAGGGTATCTTGAATATTGGAATTAGGAAGTTTAGCACTTTTATTAGACGGTATGTCTTGTGCATGCAATATAGAACTGCTAAAAAGCAGAAATGTTAAGAAAATTGTTAAGTATTGACTATTGGTCTGCAATGCGCTGATGCTATTATTTTGTAATTTTGGCTCAGTATTTGAAACGGTCAAAAATAAACATATTTTTTGGGGTAGGTTTTTTTAAATGAAAATTTTCGGAAAAAGAACATGCAACCAAAATTTAATAGGGTTTAATATAATGATTCATAATATTATCGTTATAATGTAAACGATAAATTTTAATGTGAAAAATTTGAAATTTCATCGTAAAACAAACCGTTTTAGACGTAATTAACAATATCAATTTTTATAAAAATATGATAACGAAACTAATTTCTTCTTTCGTATTAATAATAAGCTTTTCATTTTCCAATTTTACAGCTTCTGCCGCAGAAAACCCTATCAAACCTTTTGTAGTAGTATTGGATGCTGGACACGGAGGTCACGATCACGGAAACAAAGGAAAACCGGGTAGTGGGTATAAAGAATCTGATATTTCATTGAATATAGTTTTAAAAGTGGGTTCTGAATTGGAAAAACTACCTAATGTACGCGTAATTTACACTCGTAAAACAGATGTTTTTGTAGAATTACGTGAACGTGCTGCAATTGCCAATCGAGCAGATGCCGATCTTTTTGTTTCGGTACATTGTAATGCACACCATTCTAATGCATACGGTGCAGAAACTTTCGTTTTAGGCTTGCATAAAAGTCAAGCAAACTTTGAGGTTGCTAAAAAAGAAAATGAAGTTATTTATCTTGAGGAAAACTATGAAGAGAAGTATGGTGGTTTCGACCCTAATGCACCTGAATCCCTTATAGGAATGGTTTTAATGCAAGAGGAGTATCTAGATCAAAGTATTCTATTAGCCAGTTTGGTGCAAAATAATATTATTAACAATCTAAAGCGTAAAGATAGAAGTGTAAAGCAGGCTGGATTCTGGGTGCTACACAATACTTATATGCCTAGTGTGCTTATTGAAACTGGATTTTTAACTAATAAGGTTGAAGGTGCCTATTTAAATTCAGCTAAGGGTCAAACTGAAATGGCTAGAGAAATTGGTAATGCTATTAAAAGTTATATAAATAGTCTTTCGATTTCCGATGATAAAATAAAACATCCCGAGGTAAAGGAGTTAGAAGTAGAAAAAGCCATAGAAACTACTAAAGAAGACATACATGAAGGTATTACCTTTAAAGTACAATTGGCGGCTACTAGTAAAAAATTAAATCCAAGACCTAATAATTTCAAAGGTTTAAAAGATGTTGAACGCGATAAAGAAGGTGGATTATTTAAATTTTATTACGGAAATACTTCAGACTACAATAAGATTCAGGTAATGAAAACCTTTGCTCAACAAAAAGGATTTCCCTCTGCATATATTGTAGCTTTTAAAAAAGGTAAAAAGGTTAATGTTTCAGAAGTGTTAAAATCCAAAGCAAATTAGTGTGCTTTCTTTATATTTATCGCTTAAATTTGTTGCTAACGAAAAACATCACACTTGAAACTATCCAAAGAAGTAAAAACCGGAATTCTTGCCATAGGCGCTATATTGCTATTGATATTTGGATATAGCTTTTTAAAAGGTACCAACTTACTAGAAAAACATCGTGAATTCTATGTAAAATACGATAACGTTGAAGGTCTTGCACAATCAGCTCCTGTTACCATTAATGGTCTTACAGTAGGTAAAGTTCAAAATATTACTTTCGCTAACTCCAAAGGCGGTTTAGTAGTGAAATTTACAGTTGAAAAAGACTTCGACTTTTCTAAAAACAGTATTGTTAGAATTTATAGCTCAGGATTAATAGGAGGGAAGAACCTAGGAATTTTTCCAAAGTATGATCAGTACGTTGCCAAAAGTGGTGACACGTTAAAAGGTGACGTGGAAGATGGAATGCTTACCGCTGTTACCAAGGCCTTAGGTCCATTAGAAAAAAAAGTTAACAATACACTAGCCACTGTAGATACACTATTATTAAATGTTAATGCAATTGTTGACGAAAACACACGTAATAATCTACAAGAAGCTATTGTAAATCTTAATACAACCCTAAACTCTTTTGCGGGTGTATCAGAAAAACTAAATAGAATCCTTGGAAACAATACCGGGAAATTAGATAATACTTTCACCAATCTTGATAGAACTGCCAATAACCTTTCACAACTAACAGACTCACTATCTCAATTAGAAACAGGTAAGTTAGTGACAGATTTGCAAGATATGGTTGATAGAATGGATAAAATTGTTGCTGGCATTGACAATGGAGAAGGATCTGTAGGAAAATTATTAAAAGACGACAAGTTATACGAGAATTTAGAAGGTGCTTCGAGACAACTTGAGCAACTTCTTCAAGATGTAAAACTAAATCCTAAACGATACGTACACATTTCTATTTTCGGAAGAAAAAATAAAGAATACGAGCAACCAGACAACCCAGACAAATAATCATGCAATACATTCCAAACATTCTCTTTATCATTGCCCTAGTGGCGGGTATAGGTTATTTTACCCTTAACATTCGAAAAGTAATTCGCAATATTAAGTTAGGTCAGAAAGTGGACGCTTCTGATCATACAAGTGAAAGATGGGCAAATGTATTTCGCATTGCACTTGGACAGTCTAAGATGACAGTTAGACCAATTTCTGGTTTCCTTCATATTATTGTTTATGTTGGATTCATAATTATCAATATTGAAGTTCTAGAAATAATTATCGATGGAATTTTTGGTACCCATCGAATTTTCTCGTCTTTAGGTAGTTTTTACGGATTTTTAATTGGCTCTTTTGAAATATTAGCGCTATTAGTTTTGGTTTCTGTTATAGTATTTTGGATACGAAGAAATATTATTAAAATCCGCAGATTTTGGAAATCGGAAATGAAAGGATGGCCTAAGAGTGATGGAAATATTATTCTTTACTTTGAAATGGTATTGATGATTTTATTTCTTGTAATGAATGCAACAGATGTTTCATTTCAAGAAATGAATAACGGAAATGTAGTTTCTAAATACGTAGCTTCTATGTTTAGTGGCACTCCAGAAGGTACGCTTCATATTATAGAGCGCGCCGCTTGGTGGTTACACATATTAGGAATTTTAGCTTTCTTAAATTACTTATACTTTTCTAAGCACCTTCATATAATGCTTGCTTTTCCTAATGTTTATTTTGGAAAAGTGGTCCCTAAAGGTAAATTTAAAAACCTTGAATCTGTCACCAATGAAGTGAAAATGATGATGGATCCTAATATCGATCCATTTGCAGCACCAGCTGAAGGTGCTACAGAAGCACCATCAAAATTTGGAGCTAGTGATGTAATGGATTTAAGTAGAATTCAACTCCTGAACGCATATACGTGTACCGAATGTGGTAGATGTACAGATGAATGTCCAGCAAATAATACCGGTAAAAAATTATCACCTCGTAAAATTATGATGGATACTCGCGACCGATTGGAGGAAGTGGGTAAAAATATAGATAAGAATGGTGAATTTAAAGATGACGGTAAACAATTATTAGACGATTATATAACGCGTGAAGAATTATGGGCCTGTACAACATGTAACGCTTGTGTTGAAGCTTGCCCAGTAAGTATCGACCCGTTAAGTATCATAATGGAAATGCGTCAATATCTTGTAATGGAGCAATCGGCTGCACCTGCTGAATTGAATGTGGCAATGACGAACATCGAAAACAATGGAGCCCCTTGGCCTTACAACCAAATGGACAGACTTAATTGGAAAGATGAGAAGTAAATAAAAGTTAGGATGAAGAAAGGAGAAGTAGGTAAAATGTTGAGTGAGAAGATTGAAAAGGGTGAACACGTGAGCCCAATTCTTCCAAAAGGTGTAAAAAACTACCTAATTGACATTGATGGAACCATTACAGACGATATCCCAAACGAGGAACCTGAACGAATGGCCACCTGTAAACCTTTTCCCGACGCATTAAAAACTTTAAATAAATGGTATGATGAAGGTCATATTATTTGCTTTTTCACATCCCGTACAGAAGCTCATCGTGAAATAACTGAAATTTGGCTAAAAAAACACGGTTTTAAATATCACAGTATGTTAATGGGTAAACCACGTGGTGGCAATTACCATTGGGTGGATAACCATCTAGTAAAGGCTACTCGTTACAAAGGGAAATTTACAGACTTGGTTGAAAAGGAAGTTACGATTGAAGTTTTTGAAGACTAAAAATAGTTAGAGAAATAATTAAATGCTGTTATATACTATATTGAGCATTTAATAATTAATAGTTAAGATTAATATAATGACTGAACAAATAAAAGTGCCTACAATGGCGGAATATGCGGCTCAAGGAAAACAACCAGAAGTTCTTTTTTTTGTAGGTTGTGCCGGAAGCTTTGATGACCGCGCAAAGAAAATTACTAAAGCCTTTGTAAAACTTCTTAACAAAGCTAATATAGATTTTGCTGTTTTAGGAACCGAAGAAGGCTGTAATGGCGACCCTGCAAAAAGAGCAGGAAACGAATTTTTGTTCCAAATGCAGGCTATGACCAATATCGAAGTTTTAAACGGTTATGGTATAAAGAGGATTGTTACTACATGCCCGCATTGTTTTAATACCTTAAAAAATGAATATCCAGAATTAGGTGGTAATTACGAAGTGATGCACCATACTCAATTCTTAAAATCATTGTTGAAAGAGGGAAGATTAAAAGTAGAAGGCGGGAAGTTTAAAGGTAAAAAAATCACTTTCCATGATCCTTGTTATTTAGGACGAGCTAATAATGAGTACGAAGCGCCTAGAGAGCTTCTCGAGAAATTGGAGATGGAATTGGTGGAAATGAAACGAAATAAAAAACGAGGTATGTGTTGTGGTGCTGGTGGAGCTCAAATGTTTAAAGAACCTGAAGCTGGCGACCAAGATGTTAACGTTTTGCGAACCGAACAGGCTTTAGAAACTTCTTCTGAAATAATTGCTACTGGATGTCCGTTTTGTATGGTAATGATGACCGATGGTGTAAAAGCCAAAAATGCTGAAGACAACGTACAAGTTATGGACGTCGCAGAAATGATTGCAAGTGCGGAAGACCTATAAGTTTTCCAAATAAACAATCACCATTAAAAATAGTTGAATGCCAACACTATCTTCTCCATGAATACGTGGTGAATGATTTGTTTGTTATTCTAATTAATCACTTTAATTTTCCAATAATGTTAACAGATTTTACAAATCTGCCAGATGATTCCAGAGTTTGGATTTATCAGGCGAATAGAAAATTGAGCGACGAAGAAGTTGCTCAAATAACAGAGCTTACAAACGATTTTCTTGCAAAATGGACTGCTCACGGTTCCGAACTTGAGGCAGGGCTTGAAATTAAATACAACCGATTTATTGTTTTAGGCCTTAACCAAGCAAGTGCTTCAGCATCTGGTTGCAGTATTGATGCTTCTGTTCATTTTATACAATCCTTAGAGGAAAAGTTTGATGTAGATCTTCTTGATAAAATGAATGTTACTTTCTACACTGGCAAATATATTGCTCATAAACCGCTTACAGATTTTAGAAAAATGGCTAAAGATAAATCTGTTTCAAAAAACACTGTAGTTTTCAATAATCTTGTAAATACTAAAGCAGAATACCTTGAAAATTGGGAAGTCCCCGCATCTGAAAGTTGGCATGCACGATTTTTATCTTAAACCTTTTATTGTAGCTATGAATAAGTTTTTTCTTACCTGCATTTTTATGTGCTTTTGTGTCCCGACAATTGCACAAGAAATCAATCCGTTAATTGTTAAAGAAGATTTTCAAAATCAAAAAAAATGGGTTGATAGCATCTATGATAATATGTCTTTAGAAGAAAAAATTGGTCAGCTTTTTATGGCTGATATATTTTCTAGCGATCCAAAATCAAAAACAGATAAAATAAAAAAACTCATAACTGAGTATCATTTAGGTGGCGTAATTTTCTCTAAAGGAGGTCCAATGCGTCAAGCCAAATTGAATAATGAATTTCAAGCACTTGCCAAGGTACCACTTATGATTGGTATGGATGCAGAATGGGGGTTATCAATGCGTTTAGATTCTACCTATGCTTTTCCTTGGAATATGACATTAGGAGCAATTACAGACAATAAAATTGTGGAAAATGTAGGGAAACGAATTGGTGAACATTCTAAACGACTTGGAGTGCATATAAATTTTGCCCCCGTAGTTGATATTAATACAAATCCTGAAAACCCAATAATTGGTAATCGTTCATTTGGTGAAGACCGCGACAATGTTACAGAAAAAGCTCTTGCTTTTATGAAAGGAATGCAGAGTGCAGGCGTTATGGGAAGTGCAAAGCATTTTCCAGGTCACGGCGATACCGATATGGATAGCCATAAAACCCTGCCTACCATTGACTTTTCAAGAGAAAGATTAGACACTTTAGAATTATACCCATATAGAAAATTAATTAATGAAGGACTAAACAGTGTAATGATTGCACACCTAAATGTACCTTCATTAGAGCCACAAATGAATTATCCATCATCACTTTCTACGAAGGTGGTTACAGATCTTCTAAAACACGAAATGGGTTTCAACGGACTTATTTTTACAGATGCATTAAATATGAAAGGTGCTTCAAATTTTAAGAAGCCTGGTGAAATTGAATTAGCAGCATTCTTAGCTGGAAATGATATTCTTCTTATTTCCGAAGATATTCCAAAGGCCGTAAGTTTTCTAATAAATTCTTATAATGATGAAACCATAACCGAAAAGCGTTTGGCTTATTCAGTTAAGAAAATTCTTTATGCCAAATATAAAGTTGGGCTAAATAACTATGAGCCTGTAAAAACAGCATATTTATTGGAAGATTTGAATTCTATAATCGATGATGTGCTTTACGAAGAGGCAATGAGAAATGCCCTTACGGTTATTAAAAACGATCGCGCAATTCTTCCTATTAAAGATTTAAAGAGGAAAAAAATAGCTTATGTAAATTTTGGTGATGATTCAGGTGGAGATTTTTTGAATGAACTGAAAAAATATGGAAACGTACAATGGGTAAAGGCTAATAGTTTAGATGATTATATACAGAAGTTAAAAGACTATAATTACGTTATAATCGGTTTCCACAAGAGCAACGAAAATCCTTGGAAAAGCTATAAGTTTACCCAAAAGGAATTAGTTTGGATGTATGAAATTGCTCGTACAAACACAGTAATTCTCGATGTATTTGCTCGACCTTATGCTATGCTGGATGTTAAAACCACAGCTAATTTTGAAGGAGTCATTATGTCTTATCAAAATAGTAAGATATCTCAGCAATTATCTGCTCAATTAATATTTGGAGCTATAGATGGAAAAGGCAAACTTCCAGTATCATTAGGGGAAGATTTTCCATTAAATACTTTTATGCAAACCAAATCATTGCGAAGATTACAATACGGAACTCCTGAAAGTGTTGGTGTAAATAGTTATAAACTCAAAAAAATTGATTCGCTTGCCAATGTTGGACTTAAACAAGGCATGTATCCTGGCGCTCAAATATTGGTAGCACGCAAGGGAAAAGTTATTTATCAAAAAAGCTTTGGTTATCACGATTACGACAAAAAAAATAAAGTAAAAAATACTGATATTTACGACCTTGCATCTCTTACCAAAATTTTAGCTACGCTTCCGATAGTGATGGAGTTAGTTGATAGAAAGGAGCTAACGTTAAATACCAAGCTTTCTGAAATGCTTCCAGAGTATAAACAATCTAATAAATCTAATGTTAGTTTAAAGCAAATGCTTTCACATTACGCTCGTTTGAAACCTTGGATTCCATTTTATAGAAATACGCTAAATGACGAAAAAACAGGAGTATCATCAAAATATTACGCAAGTATCCCAGGTAAAGACTACAATGTTGAAGTTGCAGAAAATCTATATTTAAGACGTGATTACATCGATACCATTTACAAAACTATTCGTGAGAGTGATTTAAACTCAAGTAAATCGTATAAATACAGTGATTTACCATATTATATATTAAAGAAATATTTAGAGAGAAAATATAACATACCATTCGAAAACATTGTACAGGAAAACCTTTACGAGTCGTTAGGCGCGAATTATACCTTATTCCAACCACTGAAAAAGTTTTCTAAGGATGTAATTCCTCCAACAGAGCAAGACAACATTTTTAGAAAACAAAAAATTCAAGGCTATGTACACGATCAAGGAGCAGCAATGCTAGGAGGAGTAGGAGGTCATGCGGGATTATTTTCAAATAGTAATGACGTGGCTAAAATCATGCAAATGTTTTTATGGAAAGGATTTTATGGCGGAACTAGATTCTTTAATCCTGATGTTTTAGATAAATTCAACACCTGTTATTATTGTAAAGATAATGTTAGAAGAGGGGTTGGATTTGACAAACCTCAATTAGGAACGGTTGGTCCAACGTGTGGGTGTGTTTCCATGACGAGTTTTGGCCACAGCGGATTTACTGGGACTTTCGCTTGGGCAGATCCAGAACAAGAGATAGTATATGTGTTCTTATCGAACAGGACTTATCCAGATTCAGAAAACAGAAAACTAATTAGAAGTGATTTAAGAAGTTTAATTCAAGAAGCAATTTACGACGCTATTGATTATTAAAAATAAACTTTAATAAATCTATTATGTCTAATTTAGTTTCAAAATAGAAAATTATGAAAATAGCAATAGTATGTTATCCTACTTTCGGAGGAAGTGGTGTTGTAGCTACAGAATTAGGTTTAGCTCTTGCAGAACACGGCCACGAAATACATTTTATAACCTACAAACAACCTGTAAGATTAGAGTTGCTATCAAAAAACATACATTTTCACGAAGTTTCTGTCCCAGAGTATCCTTTATTTCATTTTCAACCTTATGAACTTGCACTTTCAAGCAAATTAGTAGATATGGTAAAACTTCATAAAATTGAAGTTTTGCACGTGCATTATGCCATTCCACACGCGTACGCGGGATATATGGCCAAGAAAATGTTGGCTGAGGAGAATATTCATATTCCGATGGTAACAACGCTACACGGCACCGATATTACTTTGGTGGGAAGTCATCCGTTTTATAAACCAGCTGTTACTTTTAGCATTAATAATAGTGATGTTGTTACATCGGTTTCTCAAAGTTTAAAAGAAGACACACTTCATCTTTTTGACATTAGAAAGGAGATTCACGTTGTTCCTAACTTTATAGAAATTCCTAAAAAAATTAATTCTTATACCGATTGTCAGCGCGAGCTAATGGCACTTCCAGAAGAACGTATTATTTCGCATATTAGTAATCTTCGCAAAGTAAAACGCGTAACCGACGTAATTGAAATATTTGATAGAATTCAGAATAAAATTCCTTCAAAATTAATAATGGTTGGGGAAGGTCCGGAACGTGAAGCCTGCGAACAATTGTGTATGGAAAAAGGTATAGAAGAAAAAGTTCTATTTGTAGGTAATAGTAATGAAGTGGATAAAATATTGTGTTTTACAGATTTATTTCTACTACCATCAGAAAAGGAAAGCTTTGGACTTGCTGCGTTAGAAGCTATGGCTTGTGGAGTTCCTGTAGTATCTAGTAATACTGGAGGTTTGCCAGAAGTAAATATTGATGGAGTAAGCGGATTTTTAAGTGATGTAGGTAATGTGGCTGAAATGGCAGAAAATGCTTTAAAGATTTTGTCATCTGATGAAAATTTAAATAAATTTAAGAAACAAGCTGTTGAAGCAGCAATGGTGTTCGATACAGATAAAATTGTTCCCTTGTACGAAAATCTATATAAAGAAGCTATCCTTCAGAAACAAGGCAAATAAGTTTAGTAGTTCCTTTTTATAAAAAGCATTGCATTTTCGCTCATCACGCGTGCAACTATAGATTCTGCGGAAATTCTGTTAAACTCATTCAAGTTGTTTAAATTTTTTGAAAGATAAGCTTTAGCGTGATTATACATTTCTTCAGCTAAATCTTTTATATTTTCTGCAGTCCAAAGACCATTTATTGGATTTACAATTCCATCAAAATCGCTACCGATACTTTGTATTCCCCAGCAAAATAAATTTTGCTCATCAAGTACTTCTGCTATATGAACAACTTGTCTCCAAACTAGTAGTGATTTTTTCTTGAGTTGTTTTCTCTTATTGGGAATATAGATTTTACTATTGTTTATTTCCTTTTTACTTCCTATTCGACGTTCGTCTAATTGAATTCCAAATATTCCGTTGCTTTTGGCAATGTGAATTAATTCACTGTCGTAAAAATTAATATCAATATCTGCAAACCATTCTCGATGGTTTTTTATGCCTACTTTATCCCATTGTACAATTGAATGCTTCCCGTTACAAGCGGCGTGACTTGCAATTATTGGTATGTTCTCAGCATCGTATTTTGTGTCTATTAATTTGTAATAAGCTTTTCTAGAAGCTGTACTCATGTGTTTTATATCTATAAGTATTCTCTTTCCTTCCGAATTATCGAGTAATAGTTTAATTACCGCATAACCTAATTCTGTTATACCAGAGTTTAATCCTCTATTTTGGTTTTTCTTTAATAAGGAAATAGATATACTGCGCGCGTGACCGCATAGTTCGTTATAAAAATGATGCGCAAGTGTTAAAAACAATGGTCGGTGCTTCCAGTTTTTTACAGCCAAAACATTTTTTAGGACTTCATTTTTGTTGGCCGTGTTTTTACGCATAACAAGCCCTGTGTTGAAACTATGTCCTCCTTCAATAGAAAGTATGATATTAATAATTTTCTTAGATTCAGTTTCCAGCGATAAATTGGCCTTTATGTCTTGGAAACTTGTAACAATGCGATAAGTATATATTTTTCCATCTATTTTTTGAACTTGATTATGAAGTTGTAAATAGTAATTATACTCATCAACTAAGTCTTCGTAATAGTTTTCATTACTTCGAATATTATCTATCCGCGATTGACTAATACTTGCTGCAAGGTTTACTAAAACATCGGTAACCCCTTTAATTCCTATAACTTCTTTTCCAAAAAAATGTTTCTCAAAAGGGTAGAGCGCAACTATTACAATTTTAGTTTTAGCTTTGGCAAGAGCAGTAAGGTCGGTTTGAGTGAATTTGGTTAACGTAACCAAACGATTAACAAATTTCTCTAAAAAATTCGGAGGACTATAGTGCCATATAGAGTTTTTGCGATTAGGATCAAGCGCATTTTGCTTTGTTGGATTATATTTAAAACTTTTACTATATGGCTTTAAAGAAGGGTGACAATGTAAGTCTATATAACCTGTATCCATAATACTCATTTTGTACAAGTTATAAAAATGTAAAGACCTATGAAACTATTAAATAATAATTTACTTACTACACGAAAATAAAGATGCCCCAATAAATGGGGCATCTTACATATATATTTTACAATTCTTAGAATTGATAACGAGCGCTAATACCTACGTCGAAGCTCACGTCATCTCTATATCCCAAGTTAATTTGAGGGCGGAAATCGAAAGAGACTAGCAATGGGAAATCAAAGCTATATTCTATACCAACGTCTCCTGTTAAAAATGCAAAGGCTTCAGAATCATCATATCTATGGTCGTAATCCCAATGTTTTTTATCGTAATTCACTACACCAGCACCTAAACCTGGTCCGGCATACCAATTAAAACCTCCATCAATATTCCAAACCCACTGATAAATTCCTGTAAGCTTTACAGCATCCCAATAATTCTTACTGTGAACTGCCAAACCTAATTCCAATCTGTTGTTTTCACTAAGAGCTCTTTGGTAGTTTACTTCAGGACCAAAACCGTCACTTTCACTTAAACGAATACCAATCGCGTTTTTTGCTATTTCTTGGGCATTGGCTTGCAAACCTAATGCAAACACTGTGAATACTAATAAAATTGTTTTTTTCATAATTTGCTTTTTAGTTATAAACATTACAAAAATAGCGGTATTTCAAGTTATTTATAGTTAACAGTGTGCCAATCTACACCTCAAATTTTACAAACTTTTGTTAAGGAATTTTCTACATTTACATTACTATATGAAGAAGCAACTCCTAGATTTTAAAAAGATATTTAATGGTGAATTTCACATTGATTCACTACATACTATGCTATATGCAACAGATGCTTCCGTTTATAGAAAAATCCCTCTTGCAGTAGCATATCCTACTAGTGAACGTGGAATTAAGCAATTAGTAAACTTCGCTAGTAACAATAATATTTCACTAATCCCTCGAACAGCCGGAACTTCTCTTGCGGGGCAATGTGTAGGGGAGGGTATTATTGTAGATGTTTCAAATCATTTTACAAATATAATTTCAGTAAATACTGAAATGAAAACAGTCACCCTTCAACCGGGAGTTATTAGAGATGAGTTAAACCAATATTTAAAACCATACGGCCTTTTCTTCGGTCCAAACACTTCAACTAGCAATCGATGTATGATAGGAGGAATGGTTGGGAACAATAGTAGCGGTACAACATCGATTCAATACGGGACAACTCGTGATAAAGTTTTAAAATTGAAAACAATCCTTTCGGATGGTAGCGAAGTCATATTTGAACCGCTAACAAAAGAAGAGTTTCAAGCTAAAACAAATTTGAATTCTTTAGAAGGTGAAATTTATAAAAAGCTTTATAAGGAATTATCTTCTAAAGAAGTTCAAAATGAAATAAGAAAAGAGTTTCCAAAACCTGAAATACATCGTAGAAATACAGGTTACGCTGTAGATAGTTTAATAAATACATCTGTTTTTGGTGACTTTGAGGATAAAATTAACATCTGTAATTTACTTTGTGGCAGCGAGGGAACATTAGCATTTACAACTGAAATTACACTTCAATTAGAACCATTGCCGCCCTTACATACAGCCATGATAGCTTCTCACTATAAATCCCTCGATTCGTGTTTAAACGACGTTGTGGTAGCAATGCAGCACAATCTGCACACCTGTGAAATGATGGATGATGTTATTTTGAGTTGCACTACTAATAATAAAACTTATGAGCCTTATCGCTTTTTCGTAAAAAATAATCCCAAAGCTATTTTATTATTAGAATTAAAGAGTAATTCAGAAAAAGATCTTCAAGACAAAGTAAACTCTTTGATGGCTTCCTTAAAAGATTCAAATTATAGTTATCATAATCCCGTTTTAAGAGGTGATGAAATTACAATGGCTTTGGAACTTCGTAAAGCAGGTCTCGGACTTTTAGGGAATATGGTTGGTGACAGAAAAGCTGTTGCCTGTATTGAGGATACTGCAGTAGCTTTGGAAGATTTACCCGCTTATATAAAAGAGTTTTCAGCTATAATGAAAAAGTATAATCAACAAGCTGTTTATTATGCTCACGCAGGTGCAGGAGAATTGCATTTACGTCCTATATTAAATTTAAAAGAAGATGAAGGTGTTCAGTATTTCAAAAAAATCACCACCGATGTTGCGTTACTTTGTAAGAAGTACAATGGATCGTTTTCAGGAGAACACGGCGATGGAATAGTGCGTGCAGAGTTTATTCCTTTAATGATAGGAGAGAAAAATTACGACCTATTAAAAAAGGTAAAACAAGCATTTGATCCACAAAACATCTTTAATCCTGGTAAAATTGTAGATGCCTTTAAAATGGATGAGTCACTTCGTTATAAGGTTAATAGAGTAGAACCCAAAATCGAAACCTTAATGGATTTTAGTGATTCTGAGGGAATTCTTCGATTATCCGAAAAGTGTAATGGCAGTGGAGATTGTAGAAAAACTGCAGATGCTTCTGGAGCAATGTGTCCGAGTTATCATGCCACAAAAAACGAAAAAGATACCACTCGGGCTAGGGCAAATGCTTTAAGAGAAGTGTTGACTAACAATAATTCCGTAAATAAATTCAATTCTGAAGACTTAAAAAAGGTCTTTGATTTATGTTTAAGCTGTAAAGCTTGTGCCAGTGAATGTCCTAGCAACGTAGATATAAGTACTGCAAAAGCAGAGTTTTTATATCAATATAACAAAGAAAATGGAGTTTCATTTTCTAACAAACTCTTTGGAAAAAGCACGCAGTTAAACAGGTTAGCTTCTAAGTTTCCTGAAATTTCAAATTGGATTTTTTCAAACAATTTAACCTCCAATTTCATCAAAATTATTGGGAGAGTTCATCCTAAACGAAGCCTACCATTAGTTTCAACTAAAAGTTTAAGAAAAATAACTGAACTATATATAAATGAGGTGAATATAGAAGTTGAAAGTAAAAGAGAAGTGTTTTTATTTGTTGATGAGTTTAGCAATTATTTGGATACAGATATCGCTGTAGATTCCTTTATACTTCTAACGCGTTTAGGTTTTAAAGTTCACATTATTGATAATTTGGATAGTGGCAGGGCATTACTTTCTAAAGGATTTTTGGAGGAAGCAATAAAAGAGGTTAACAAGAATATAAATTACCTAAAAGAAAGGATATCTGCAGCTACTCCATTAATAGGGATTGAGCCATCTGCAATTCTTTCTTTTCGTGATGAGTACCTCCGGTTAGCAACTGATAAAACCTCCGCTACAAATATTTCAAAGCACAGTTATTTAGTAGAAGAATTCTTAGCTAATGAGTTTGAAAGAGGTACTATTTCATCTAATATGTTTACTTCTGAAGAAAAATTGATTAAAATTCACTCACATTGTCATCAAAAATCCCTTAGCAACCAAAAAGTAACGTTTGATATACTTAATATCCCCAAAAACTTTAAACCAACTATAATTACATCAGGTTGTTGTGGGATGGCTGGAAGTTTTGGTTATGAAAAGGAACATTACGAAGTGAGTATGCAAATTGGAGCGCTAAAGCTTTTTCCAGCTGTTAGAAAAACTTCCGAAGAAACTATTATTTCGGCTAACGGAACGAGTTGTAGGCATCAGATTTTTGATGGTACGGGTCGTAAGGCTTTGCATCCAGTTACAATTCTTAAAAATGCATTAAAGTAAATTCACCCAAAACAGATTTTAAACATACTTGAATTTCAAGTTTTTAAATGATAAATCTTGAATTTTGAATTTTGAATCCTTGAATTATTAAATTCGAAAGTTTACATTTGTTCAAAACCAATCTATGGCGGGCAATTCTTTTGGAAAAATCTTTAAAATCACCACTTTTGGCGAATCTCATGGAGATGCTATTGGCGGGGTGATAGACGGTTGTCCTGCAGGGATTTCCATAGATTTTAAGGCAATTAATGCTGAAATACAGCGGCGTAAACCGGGGCAATCCGCAATTGTCACACAACGAAAAGAAGAAGATGAAGTAAAATTTCTTTCGGGAATTTTTGAAGGAAATACTACAGGAACGCCCATTGGATTCATAATTGAAAACACCAATCAAAAGAGTAAGGATTACAGCCATATAAAAGACTTATATAGACCTTCCCACGCCGATTATACTTATGATAAAAAATACGGAATTCGTGACTATCGTGGTGGGGGACGCTCATCTGCACGAGAAACTGCATGTAGAGTTGTAGCCGGAGCAATTGCGAAACAACTAATTAAAGAAATCAAAATTAACGCTTTTGTATCTTCGGTTGGAGATATTTTTATAGATAAACCTTATCAAGCACTCGATTTTACAAAAACCGAAAGTAACCTAGTTCGTTGTCCTGATGCGAAAAGCGCTCAAAAAATGGAAGAGCTTATCAGAGAAACTAGAAAGAATGGTGATACTGTAGGCGGTACAATTACTTGTGTACTAGAAAACGTACCTGCAGGATTAGGAGAACCAGTATTTGATAAACTTCACGCAGAATTGGGAAAAGCAATGCTTTCAATTAACGCTGTAAAAGGATTTGAATACGGCAGTGGGTTTTGCGGTGCAAAGATGAAAGGAAGTGAACATAACGACCTTTTTAATCCCGATGGTTCTACAAAAACCAATTTAAGCGGCGGAGTTCAAGGAGGAATAAGCAATGGTATGGATATCTATTTTAGAGTAGCATTTAAACCAGTAGCTACTATTATGCAAAAACAAGAAACTATAGATAACAAAGGGAAGAAGGTGATTGCTGAAGGAAAAGGTCGACACGATCCTTGTGTGGTACCACGTGCTGTTCCTATAGTTGAGGCTATGGCAGCTTTAGTTATTGCTGATTTTTGGTTGTTGAATAAAGTTTCAAAAGCAAATTAGAATTTCATAAACTGTCTATATTAAATAATTTACCATAATTAAAATCTAGTATCAAAACTTCAATATGAAAAAAATCGCACTTCACTGGAAAATTATAATCGGACTTGTATTAGGTATAATTTGGGCATTACTTTCTAGTAAATTAGGATGGAGTGAATTTACCTTGGATTGGATTGCTCCATTTGGTAAAATATTTATAAATCTATTAAAATTAATTGCAGTTCCATTAGTGTTAGTTTCTATTATTACTGGAGTTGCAAATATTGGAGATCCTTCTAGCTTAGGTAGAATGGGAGGTAAGACGCTATTAGCTTATTTATTCACAACATTGTTTGCTGTGAGTTTAGGGCTAATTCTTGTAAATACTATTCAGCCTGGTAAATTAATAGATGAACAAAGTAGAATAGATAATCGTATAAGCTATGAACTTTGGGCGGATTCTAAGGGACATCAAATAAAGGATGGAATAAATTACTTACAAGATCCCGCCTTTTTTGAACGCGCACAGGAAATCACCAATTTATCTAAAGGAGAATTAAAAGATGCATCAGTCTCAGACAAATTAGAGACAGCTAAAAAAACCAAAGAAAGTACTCCTTTACAACCCCTAATAGATATAGTGCCAGAAAACTTCTTTTTCTCACTTACTAATAATGGTTTAATGCTTCAAATAATATTCTTCGGAATATTTTTCGGTGTTTGTTTGTTGCTAATTCCCAACGAAAAATCTAAACCTGTAACCGATTTTATGGACGGGGCTATGGAGGTTTTTCTAAAAATGGTAGACCTAGTTATGCAAGCCGCTCCGTTTTTTGTATTTGCGTTATTAGCAGGAGTTGTGAGCCAAATGGCGGGAGATGATATAGGCAAAGTGTACGAAATTTTTAAAGGTCTTAGTTGGTATTCATTAACTGTTTTCTTAGGATTAATGTTAATGGTATTCATTATTTATCCTCTTTTTATGAAGCTTTTGGTAAGGACCATTCCATATAGAGGGTTCTTTAAAGCGATGGCACCAGCACAAACATTGGCTTTTTCAACCTCAAGTAGTGCTGCTACACTACCCGTAACAATGGAATGTGTTGAAGAAAATTTAGGCGTAGACAAAAAGATTACCAGCTTTGTTTTACCAATTGGTGCAACTGTAAATATGGATGGAACTTGTTTATATCAGGCTGTTGCAGTAGTCTTTCTTGCGCAATTACACATGATCGATCTAACTATAGGGCAGCAACTAACTATTGTAATAACTGCTACATTGGCCTCAATTGGCTCTGCCGCTGTACCAAGTGCTGGCCTGGTAATGCTTATAATTGTATTAGAATCGGTTGGCTTAAATCCAGCCTGGATTGCCATAATTTTTCCTGTAGATCGAATTCTTGATATGTTTAGAACAATCGTAAATGTTACGGGTGATGCAACCGTATGTAGTATAATTGCCAAAGGAGAAGGCATGTTAAAGTATAAAGCTAGAAAAAACCCTTCTGAAACATTCGACTACGATTCCTGAACACACTGATTATTAACACTTTACGTTTTGAAATTATATATTTAATTTCTATATTAGCATACTCCCCATAAATTTATCTAAGTCTATAATTTAGAAATACTGCATTATTAATGTTGTAAATCTGTTGGTTATGGAGAGGTTGTTTTATTTGCTAAGTTTTTTACTTGTTTCCGGGATTTCTTATTCTCAAGTTGGTATTGGTACAACTACCCCTTCGGCTGCGTCTATGTTAGAAGTAAGTAGTACTTCCGATGGTGTATTCTATGGTGGATTTATGCCTCCACGGGTTCCTGACGTGGGAGCAAGAGATAATATTAATCCTAGTACTTCTGATGTTGGTTTACTTGTGTTTACTGAAGATTTAAATTGCTTGCAAATGTGGAATGGCTCTGGGTGGGAAGATGTACATTGTAATTACACATTAGCTTTTGTTAACTTATACCATAACTTTGATCTCCATACAAGTTGGGGGTTTACATCAAATGTTCCGTTTTTTGATAATGGTAGTAAAGGTTTTTTTGGAGTGACTGATGCTACTAATGGAGGTTTTAATGTAATTACAACATTAACAAATAATTTCTTGGGCATAATGGATTTAAATGATACAGAAAATGGAAATGGCACTGCAGATTATGCTACATTAACTTTTGAAACTATAGATATTTCTAATGCTTCTAACGGTGCCACAATGAGTTTTTATTATGAGTTTTTTGAATATGACGGTGGTGATAACGCTTATTATACATTAATTATTGATGGCATCACACAACCCGAAGTAACCTTAATAGAAGGGCAAAATGGCGTAGGAGGAGTGTCAGATAGTGGAGTAATCGAAGAGATACTACCACCTGGCACAAATTCAGTTTCCTTAACAATAAAGATTAAACAAAATGGTCAAGAAGACTTTGCAGGTTTTGATAACTTCGCAATTGTTGCAAACTAACAGTTAATCCTATGAATGCTATAAAAACTTATTTTTCAACTCTGCTGTAGGAATCATACATTTATCCTTTTTACCAAACCACTTATATCTATTTCTAGCCACATAATCATAAATAGCATTTCTTATAAATTTTGGAACTATTATAAACCCAAAAAGTAGAGGGTAAGCACCCGAAAGATGTTTTGCTATATATAGTACTGCCGTAGATTTTTCATAATGCTTATCGCCATCAATTAAAATAATAGAATCTACCTTTGATCTATCAATTTTGAATTTTGCGGTAAGTTCTTGTCCTATTTCACTTTGAAGAGCAACAAACTTAAAAACGTTGTTATGATCTCTTTTAATAACATAATTAATCGCGCCATTGCAAAGATTGCAAACGCCGTCAAATAAAATTATTTTATAATTTTCAACCATAATGTTTATTGAAAAGCACTCAAATCAAACTCAAAACTTATCCTAATTTGATAGAGGTTCATTTTTTTGAAGATTGATACTTACCCTTTCTTAATTATATAATTATACTTTCTCCAATTCAGATAAGCTTACATTGGTAGTAAAAGTTCCATAATTAACAAAAGCTTTATTTTTTTCAATAGTATCTATTGTTCCAATTGCTCTTCCATCTATCATTCTCACTCTATCTCCAATTTTTAAAGTAACTTTTGGTTTTGGTGGTGGGAGTTTTCTTGCTTCTTCTTTTTCGATTTTTTTTCTTTCTCGAATAACTTCAACCTTTTTCGCTACTTCTTTAATTACCTTTTGTTTTTTCGCTTTTACAGCTTTTTTCACCTTAGGCGCAAGCTTTTTCCGTTTGCTATTTTCAATCATAACAAGCTTCATAAACTCGTCAATAAGCTGTTTTTTATTCTTATTATTGAAGTATTTCTCTGCAAGAGAATCAACCTTTCTACCAAGACTTATAAGCTTTTGATTAGCGTCGAATAACTCCTGATAACTTTCTAATTTTTCTTGTACTCGGGCGTTTATTTCTTCGAGCTGTTTACTTTCAATACGTGCTTTTTGTTCCTCAGATTTTAAGGATTCAGAGGTTTTTCTAAGATTTGAGCGTTCTTTTTGAAGATTAGCAATTGTTTTATCAAACCTTACTTTTCCACGCTCAATTTTCTTTTTAGCTTTATTTATTAAACTATACGGAATCCCATTTTTTTGGGCTACTTCAAAAGTATAACTACTTCCGGCTTCACCTAAATGTAACTTATATAAAGGTTCTAAAGACCTACTATCAAATTGCATATTTGCATTAATAGCGTGCGGAAGTTCATTTGCCAATAATTTTAAATTGGTATAATGAGTAGTTATAATTCCAAACGCATTGCGTTCATAAAAGACTTCTAAAAAAGTTTCTGCTAATGCACCTCCTAATTCTGGATCACTACCAGTACCAAATTCATCAATTAAAAAAAGAGTATTCTTATTACACTTTTTAAGGAAATAATTCATCTTTTTTAATCGATAACTATAAGTACTTAAGTGATTTTCAATAGATTGATTATCTCCAATATCGGTTAAAATACGTTTGAAATAGCTCACCTCACTTTGTGGCTTTACGGGAATTAACATACCACTTTGAAGCATTACTTGCAACAGACCAACTGTTTTAAGGGTAATACTTTTCCCACCTGCGTTAGGTCCGGAAATAACGATTATCCGTTTTTCAGGAATTAATTCAATACTTTGAGGGTAAGTTTTTTGTTTTCTCTTATTATTAGAAATCAATAACAAAGGATGATACGCTTCAAGTAAAGAAATCTTTTTCTCAGAATTATTTCCGTCAGCTTTATAGGTAAGGATAGGAAGAACTCCATTTATTTTAAGTGCGTACTTTGCCTTCGCATAAAGCACGTCCATTGTAGTTAAATATTCCTGATAACTAGCTAGCAGTTCGGCATACGGACGAGCAAATTCAGTTAATGTTTTTAAAATTCGTTTAATTTCTTCTCCCTCTTCATATAATAGATTGCTTAACTCATTTGCAAACTCTAGAGTTTCTTGGGGCTCTATATAAACTATACTCCCAGTTTTTGAACTTCCCAAAACTGCACCTTTTACTTTTTTACGGTGCATGGCTTTTACTGCAAGTACTCTACGATTTTCAACAACCGATTCACGAATATCGTCTAAATAATCGTTTTGTGAGTATTGAGAAAGAGCTTTGGTAAACGAAGAATTAATCTTTCCTTTTACAACGTTCAACCTCCTGCGAATTGTTCCTAATTCGATAGAAGCCTCATCTTTAATCTCGCCGTATTTATTAACTTTCTTATTAATTTCGTCTGAAATAATTGAAGTGTAATTTACTTCTTCAGAAAAAGCATTAAGGTGTATGTAAAATTCTTCATATTTCTTGAAGAATTTTAGTAAAATTCGAGTGGTTTCTGATATAGAAAGAATTTTTCTAAAGCCTGAAATCTCCAAAGTGCTATTTTCTATACTGAATAGTTTAAGCTCTCTAAAAATAGGGTCGAAACCGTGATTGGGTATCTTATTATCGCCTTCAAAAGATACTGTGAACTCCTTTAAGCGCAATAATTCAGGTTCAATCTCAGAAAATTCCTGAAACGGTTTTATTGAAAGAACCTGTTCCCGACCAGGTTCGGTAACACATAATTCTGACATCTGATTCAGAACTGTTGGAAACTCAAGATCCTCTAAAGTTTTTTTGTCAATTTTAATCATACAGATTCCTCTTGGGATTATCTTAGTACTAACACATTAAAAAAACTAAAACGCTAACAATTAAATAAAACGAATTAGTAAGTTTTGAATGGATTAATAAGGCTTTTTCTTTTCTTTTTTAATCAATTAAAAGATTCAAACATTCACCTATTCGTGAATATGTTATCTTATTTTTGTGTCCACAAAAGTAAGTATAATGCAGATAACAATAGAGCCTGGATGGAAGGCGATTTTAAAAGATGAATTCGAAAAACCATATTTCAAAGATTTAATAGAATTTGTGAAATATGAATACAAATCATCCAAATGCTTTCCGCCTGAAAATCAAATATTCTCGGCCTTAAATCACACACCATTTAACGACGTTAAAGTGGTAATTATAGGTCAAGATCCTTATCACGGAGATGGACAAGCACACGGTTTGTGTTTTTCAGTAGGAGAGAATGTAGCTATTCCTCCCTCATTAAAGAACATTTTTCAAGAAATTAGAACAGATATAGGTAAAGAGATTCCAAACCATGGCTATCTACTTCGATGGGCTGAGCAGGGAGTTTTAATGTTAAATGCTACTTTAACTGTTAGAGCACATCAAGCCGGTAGTCATCAAAAAAGAGGTTGGGAAAGATTCACTGATGCTATAATTCAAAAACTCTCTGAAGAAAAAGAAGGCATTGTTTTTCTACTTTGGGGTGGACCTGCTAAAAAGAAAGGTTCCAAAGTCGATAGTGCTAAGCATTTAATATTAAACAGCGGACATCCGTCCCCACTAGCAGCAAATAGGGGTTACTGGTTTGGAAACAAACATTTTAGTAAAGCAAATGATTATTTGATTGAAATTGGAAAAAGTCCGATTGAGTGGTAGGCTAAAAAATTTTAAGCGCTATAAATTATTACAAAGTTTACTAAGCGAAATAGCCAGAAAATACTGTTTACTTAAAAGAAGAATCGAAACTTACTATTCTTCTTCAGGTACTTCAGTATCGGCATTTGCGTCATTACAACTAAACTGTAGTAACAAGAAGTTTGTAACTAACAACGCCCCCAAAATGATTAAAAAAGTTGTCATAATACTCGTATTTATATAAATAAGATGCAAGTATTACTTGTGGGTTGCGTAAATATTAAGATTTTTTTTAGAATGCATGTAACACACTGCTTTCCTGAACCTTAGAATCGATTAGCTGAAGTTCTAGAAGTTTTTGCTGTATATTTTGAAGCTCTTTTGATGTTAATTGCACATCAGACCATTCTGTTAAGGATAACCATTCACGGACATCTTCAATTTTCTGACCATAGCGTTTTGCTATTACTTCGTCTATTTCTGGTAAATCTTTAAAGTTAGCTGTAGTCTTGTTAATTACATCCAATATAGCCTGAATACTATCTGCTTCATTTTCTAACACATCATTTCTAACGGCAATCACAAAACTAGGCCATGGAGTAGGAGATAAGCCTACTAACCGGAATGTACCATTATCTACATGCGGTTTTGTCATAAATTTTTCCCACATAAAATAATCCCCATTACCTTTAGGCAATCCATCTATTGCACCATTTAAATCTTGAATTACTTTGAATTTTAAATCGGATTGTAAATCCCACTCTAGATTTTCGGCATTTACATAAGCCATTAAATGCGAACCAGATCCGTATCGACTAATTGCTGCGTGGGTACCTTTTAAATCTTCAACGGCGTTAAATTTGGAGTTGGCAGCCACGTGAATCCCCCAAAGTAATGGCGATTTGACAAATACTTGAACAATCTTACATTCATTTCCATTTATAATATCGCGAACAATTCCTTCAGTAAGAATTACTGCCATATCAATTTCTTTATCACGTAAAGCTTGAACCATATGACCTGTTCCTTCAGGAAAATCTTTCCAACGCAAATTGATATTTTTCTTGTGAAATTCCTTATCGCGCAATGCAATATACCAAGGTAAGTTAAAGTGTTCCGGCACACCGCCGATTAAAAAATTTTTCATTGTACAATTTTTTCTAAAGTATATCGAATAAGCTCATCAATAGTTTTATACGAATTTTTACTAAAACTACCTGTGGCGCGATTAGCGATAATTGCATTCATTGAAATAGCACTATGGCCTAATAATTTAGACATACCATACATCGTTGCCGTTTCCATTTCCATATTTGTAATTTTCTTTTTATCAATACGGAATGAAGTAAGCTTTTCGTTAAGTTTTTCATCTCTCAATCTAGCCCGAAGCACACGCCCTTGAGGACCATAAAAACCTACATTTGTTATAGTAATTCCTTTAAAAGTTTTTTCAGAAGCTAATTTATCTAATAAACTTTTATCAGCTTTAACAGCATAAGGAACCGAATTATCTGGATTCCATTGTGTATGATCAATAAATTTTTGGGCAAAATCACGTTCAAAAATGGTGTCAATATCATTGTAATAATGCATAACATTATCTAAACCAATACCTATAGCACTTATTAAAAAACTATCTACTTCAATTTCATCAGTCAAGCTACCAGATGTACCAATTCTAATAATATCCAAAGAAGTAAGTTTCTTTTTAATCGTTCTATTTTCAAAGTCAATGTTTACTAAAGCATCGAGTTCGTTAAAAACAATATCAATATTATCTGGACCAATTCCTGTTGAAACAACACTGATACGTTTTCCTTGGTAAGTACCTGTATGCGTTTTAAATTCGCGATGTTCAGCTTTTACTTCAATAGAATCGAAGTATTTTGAAACCATCTCAACTCGACCTGGGTCGCCAACGGTAATTATTGTAGGAGCTAACTCTGAAGGAGCAAGATTTAAATGGTAAATTTTGCCCTCAGGTGTTAAAATTAATTCACTCGATTTTATAGATTCTAGTTGCATAGTAATTCTTTGTGATTAACTGTGTGAATAAAGGTGCTTCAAGTCGATTTCTTTCAAATTCAACTATCCTCCTACACGTTTTACTTTAAATCCTTTGTCCTTCAAAAACTTCATTATCTTATCTCGATAATCACCTTGAATTATAATTTGTTCATTTTTAAAACTTCCACCGACACTTAAAAGCTTCTTTATTTCTTTTGAAAGTATTTTAAAATCTGAATCGGCACCATTGTACCTTTCAATTATAGTAATAGGTTTGCCTTTACGTTTTTCGTATTTACATATTAGAGGCTCGTCTTGTAACCAAATTGTTGATTCTTCCTTTGTTTCGGGAACGTCTTCTGGTTCGTGATCTGGAAATAAATTTTTTAATTGGTCTTCTAAAGAATTCAAATTGTAAAGTTTAAGATTTATATTTCAGCTAACCTCAATAGTCCAAATTGGTTAATGAGTGAAGTCGAAATGTTACTTTTTAATCAGTCCTATTTCTACCAAACGTTGGTGCAGAAACTCTCCGGCAGTAATATCGTCATATGCTTTAGGATGATTTTCATCGATACACTCTGGCATACAGTTTAGTTTCATATCACTACGAGGATGCATAAAGAAAGGTATAGAATAACGAGGAGTATCCCATTCTTCACGAGGTGGATTTACTACGCGATGTATAGTTGAACGAAGTTTGTTATTAGTATGGCGCTCTAACATATCACCTACGTTTATTACAAGTTCATCTTCATTTGGGATCGCATCAATCCATTCCCCATCTTTTCTCAATACTTGTAAGCCTCCTGCAGAAGCTCCCATCAATAGTGTGATTAAATTTATATCGCCATGAGCACCTGCACGTACAGCTCCTTTAGGCTCTTCAGTAATAGGTGGGTAGTGGATTGGCCTTAAAATACTGTTTCCATTATTAGCCCAATGATCGAAGTAAAACTCATCTACTCCAATATATAATGCTAAAGCTCTTAGTACGTAAATCCCAGTTTTTTCAAGCATCCTGTAGGCTTCCATTCCTGTATGATTAAAGTCTGGAAGTTCACTTACTTGCACGTTTTCGGGGTAATCTTCATCTAAATTAGCGTCTGCAGATGGTTCTTGACCAAAATGCCAAAACTCTTTTAAATCTCCTTCTTTCTTACCTTTCGCGTGTTCTTTTCCAAAAGAAATATATCCGCGTTGGCCACCAAGACCTTCAATTTCGTATTTCTTTTTTGTTTCTTCAGGAAGTGCAAAAAAGCCCTTAACTTCTTTGTAGAGCTCATCAACTAAATCATCGCTTAGGAAGTGATTTTTCAGTGAAACAAATCCTATATCTTCATAAGCCGAACCAATTTCGTCTACAAACTTTTGTTTTCTTTTAGGATCTTCAGATAGGAAATCAGCTAAATCAACACTTGGTATATTATTCATAGTTTCAATTTTTTAATGAATTTATTCATTGTTTAAAAATTAAAGATTTAGGAAGTAGGCCTAAGTCTGTAATTTGTAATCAACTACATTTTTGTATAACTATTATAAGCTATTTTAAAATTCTTACAATTCTCAATGAATTTTAGATTTACAAATATACCAAATTGTTAAAGTTTATGCGAAGATAAAATTTGCTACAATAATCCTGTTAGATACGGGTTTTTTCCTAATTTTGATAGTTATAACTTTTTAAGATGAAAACTGAAACAACTTCACAAATATTCTACAATTACGACCGAAAAAATCTTGATGACTCTACATTAATAAAACTGTATCGCGCTATGTTGAAGCCGCGTACAATTGAAGAGAAAATGCTAATTCTTCTTCGTCAAGGAAAGATTTCAAAATGGTTTAGTGGAATAGGACAGGAAGCAATATCTATTGGAGTAACCTCTGCATTAGAAAAAGATGAATACATTTTACCTATGCATCGAAACCTAGGAGTTTTTACCACACGTGAGATTCCTTTACACCGATTATTCTCACAGTGGCAAGGAAAAGCAAATGGTTTTACCAAAGGAAGAGATAGAAGCTTCCACTTTGGGACACAAGAATTCCATATTATTGGTATGATTTCACACCTAGGTCCTCAATTTGGTGTTGCAGATGGAATAGGATTAGCCAATAAATTGAAAAAAAATAATAAAGTTTGCGCTGTATTTTCAGGAGAAGGAGGGATGAGCGAAGGAGATATACACGAAGCATTAAACGTAGCGTCCGTATGGCAACTTCCAGTATTGTTTTGTGTTGAGAACAATGGTTACGGACTCTCAACCCCTACAAATGAACAATACAATTGTGAAAATATAGCAGACCGTGGTGTGGGCTACGGAATGGAATCGCATATTATTGAAGGTAATAATGTTCTTGAAGTATACACTAAGCTAAAAAGTATAGTTGAAGATATGCGTATAAATCCTCGTCCAGTTCTTTTTGAATTTAAAACTTTTAGAATGCGAGGTCACGAAGAAGCTAGTGGTACTAAATACGTTCCTTCAGAATTAATTGACAAGTGGAAAGAAAAGGATCCACTACAGAATTTTGAAAACTATTTATTAGCTGAAGGTATCCTTACTGAAGAAGAAGTTAAAGCGTTTAAAAATGAATTTAAACATGAAATTGATAAAAATTTAGAGATAGCATTTGCAGAACCTGCAATCGAATTTTCTGAAACCAATGAGTTAAATGATGTTTACAAAGAATTTAACTATCAGGAAGTTAAAGAAAATTCAGAAAAAGAAAACATTAGATTAATTGACGCTATTTCTCAAGGCTTAAAACAATCGATGGAACGCCATGACAACCTTGTAATAATGGGGCAAGACGTAGCGGAATACGGTGGGGTTTTTAAAATTACAGATGGTTTTGTTGAGCAGTTTGGAAAAGATAGAGTTAGAAACACCCCTATATGCGAATCAGCGATTGTATCTACAGGAATGGGGCTCTCAATAAACGGTTTTAAAGCAGTTGTAGAAATGCAGTTTGCAGATTTTGTTAGTTCTGGATTTAACCCGATAGTTAATTACTTGGCAAAAAGTCATTACCGATGGAACGAAAAAGCTGATGTAGTAATTAGAATGCCTTGTGGAGCAGGGGTAGGTGCCGGACCATTCCACAGCCAAACAAATGAAGCTTGGTTTACACATACTCCAGGATTAAAAGTTGTATACCCTGCTTTTCCTTATGATGCAAAGGGACTATTAGCAACCAGCATTGAGGATCCAAACCCAGTCCTATTCTTTGAACATAAAGCACTGTATAGAAGTATCCGACAGGATGTTCCTACCGATTATTTTACAATCCCATTAGGCAAAGCAGCCTTGTTAAAAGAAGGAGAAGACATTACTATTATAAGCTACGGAGCAGGAGTGCATTGGGCGCTTGATACTCTCGAGCAAAATCCTGATATTAAGGCAGACCTTATAGATTTAAGAACGCTTATACCTTTGGATACAGAAACTATATATAAATCTGTAAAGAAAACTGGGAAGGTTATAATTCTTCAAGAAGATTCTATGTTTGGAGGTATAGCATCAGATATTTCAGCTTTAATTACAGAGAATTGTTTCGAACAATTGGATGCGCCAGTAAAACGTGTAGCTAGTTTAGAAACACCAATCCCTTTTGCCGCAAACCTTGAAAAAGGTTACCTTTCTAAAGGAAAATTTAAAAAAGAACTGTTTAACTTATTATCTTATTAATCATTTAACACTCTCTGTTAAACTTTAGATAAAGGAAATACAAACGCTAAAATTGTTGTTTACTTTAGTGAAATACTAATCATTAAAACTAAACAATATGGTACGCTGGATTATTATTTTCTTAGTAATAGCAATAATTGCTGGAATCTTTGGATTCGGAGGCATCGCGGATGGTGCAACTGACATCGCAATGGTTATTTTTTGGATTTTTATTGTATTACTAGTGCTATCCCTACTTTCTAGATTATTTAGAAAATAGTAGTATTCTAACCAATTTATTTACAAACAAATCACATTTAAAATCATGAAAAGACTAATTATGCTAGCACTAGTTGCTGCAACCGCATTTGCCTGCGGTACCCCAAAAACAGTACAAGAATCTCGAAAAGTAATTAAAGGTTACTGGAATTTAGATGAAGTTACCTACGATTCGACAGGTACTTTTAACGTTACATTGTTTAATGACACATCTGCAGAATGTTTTGAAGGCAGTATGTGGCGTTTCATCCCTAACAATAATACTGGTAGATACAGCATAGAAAATTCTAACTGTCCTACTGGTGAACGTAACTTTATTTTTACAATTCAAGAAATAGATCCAACAAGTGGGTTGTATGATTTCTTACTTAAGCCCACAAACGCCAAAGGTAAATCAGATACAAATGCTGGTTATAGATTGAGCTTAACGCAACTTAATGAAAACTCTATGCGTTGGGAGCAAACTGTAAGCCTTGATGGTAAACCATTTAAAATTAATATGAACTTTTCTAAAATAAACGATTAAAAACTTATGAAAACATTTTTTAAACAAACCGCATTAGTTGCTTTAGCATTTACACTTGTTATTAGTTTAGGAAGCTGTGAAGCAACTAGAAACGCAAATAACAAACAGAAAGGTGCTGTAATTGGTGCTACTGGTGGAGCTGTACTCGGTGCTATATTAGGTAATAATATTGGCAAAGGAGGAAACAGTGAGCTGGGTGCAGTAATTGGTGGTGTAGTTGGTGGTGGTGCTGGTGTTATCATCGGTAACAAAATGGATAAACAAGCACAAAAAATCGAAGAAGAAATTCCTGGCGCTCAAGTAGAAAGAGTTGATGATGGAATTGTAGTAACTTTTGACGAAAATAGTGGTGTTTATTTTGCTACTAACAAATATAACCTAAATGCTAAATCTCAAGAAACGCTTGATAGATTGGCGAATGTATTAAGGGAATATCCGGATACTAATATCTTAGTTGTAGGACATACCGATAGTACAGGTCCAAGAGATTTTAACATGACACTTTCTAGAGATAGAGCTAATTCAGTAACTAATTATTTTGTTTCTCAGAAAGGTCTTAGTTCTGGAAGAATTACTACGAAGTGGTTCGGACCTGATACTCCTATTGCAGACAATAGTACTGTTGAAGGAAGAGCTAAAAACAGACGTGTAAACATTGCTATCGTTCCAAATGAAAAAATGAAGAAGGATGCAAAGAACGAAGCTGGAGAATAATTAATATTTGAAAGTATTTTAAATCCCGCCCATAATTGGAGCGGGATTTTTTATTTTTATTTGATATTATGGTTAAAAAAAATAAATGGGATTTAATTATAATAGGTGGAGGTCTTGCAGGCCTTACCACAGCCTTACATTTATCTAATCATAATTTAAAGATATGCTTGATAGAAAAGAATTCATATCCAAACCATAAAGTATGTGGTGAATATGTGAGTAATGAAATTTTACCTTACCTAAAATCCCTAAACATTGATCCTTTTTCTGTTGGAGCAAAAAAAATTAAAAGATTCAATATTACGAATTTAGAAGGTACAACTCTAAACACAAATCTTCCCTTAGGTGGCTTCGGAATTAGTCGGTACGCCTTTGATAATCTAATTTATGAAGCTTTAAAATTTAGAATAGAAATAATATTTCAAACTGTCGAAAAAATAGTTTTTCAAGACAATAGTTTTGAAGTATCCACTCAGAACAAGAAAGTATTTAATGCAGATTTTGTGGTGGGAGCATTTGGAAAAAGATCGAATATTGATTCTTTTCTAAAAAGAGATTTTATATTACAAAAATCACCTTGGCTTGCTGTTAAGGGTCATTATGAATTTGATTTTCCCGAGGATACTGTGGCTTTACACAACTTTAATGGCGGGTATTGCGGTCTTAGTAAAATCGAAACTAATGCTGTTAATGCTTGTTATTTAACCACTTTTAAAGCCTTTAAAAAATATGGTAAAATCGATGCTTTTCAAAGTAACGAAATGAGTAAGAACCCATTTTTAAAAGAATTTTATAATAATGCCAAGCCTATTTTCCAACACCCATTAACGATAAGTCAAGTCTCTTTTCAAAGAAAGAAGCCCGTAGAAAATCATATCTTTATGATTGGTGACAGTGCTGGATTAATTCATCCCTTATGTGGAAACGGGATGGCAATGGCCATTAGAAGTGCTCAAATATTTTCACATTCATTTTTAAAAGCAATGCATAAGGATAGATTTAACAGAGGTGTTTTAGAGATGAATTACACACGATTATGGAATATTGAGTTTGGAAAAAGGCTAAAAACAGGAAGAATTATTCAAAGTTTGCTAGTGAATCCTCATAGTTCAAAAATTGGATTCTCCGTAGCCAAAATATTTCCCTCAATAATCCCTATACTAATAAAAAAAACACATGGTAGTCCTACTAAATGATTAATTTCAGTAATAAACATAGATCTTCTCAAGTAGAAGTGATGGACAGTTTAGATTTTCAAGGAGAAGAATTGAAAAACCTACTGAATGACTTAAAGACCATAAACAAATGGTTGGGTGGCAATCACATTACAATTGATGGGGTAAAAAAGTTAATAAAAAATCACTCAAAAGGTACTACTGTTACAATACTTGATATAGGATGTGGCGACGGAGAAATGCTAAGAAGATGTGCTGATTATTCTGCAAAGCAAAATTTAAGTTTTAAGCTTATTGGTATAGATTTCAATGAAAACATATTAGAAATAGCCAAATCCAAAAGCGCTGCTTATTCAAATATTTCATTTCTTAATATGGACGTTGTAAACAACACAGAGGCAATTCCTGAAACCGATATTGTTTTATGTACATTATTTCTTCATCACTTTAATAATGAAGAAATAAAAAAGTTAACAAAAAAAATTTTGATAAAGTCACGATTAGGGATAGTTATAAATGATTTAGAAAGAAGCAAACTAGCATTTAATTTGTTTAAATTGGTACATAAATTATTTCTGAAAACAAAAACGGCTAGACATGACGGTTTAATATCCATCGCAAAAGGTTTTAAAAAAAATGAACTAGTAAAATTTTCAGAGCATATTCCAAATCAAAGAAGCACTATCCGTTGGTGTTGGGCATACAGATTTCAATGGATAATAAAAAAAAATAGATAATGGTAAGAATCACAACAGTTTCGACTCAAGTAGCTCAACATGGCAGAGAAACACCTGAAATTATTGAGCTAGTTAAAAATTGGATGAGCGGTCAAGATAATCGATACAAACGTAAAGTAGTTAAAATAATGGAAGGAGCAGGGGTTGACAAACGCTATTCTATTATGAATCCTGTAGAAGTATTTGAAAATCCCAGTTTTGAAGCTCGTAATGACATTTACGTTAAGGAAATAAAAAAGATGGGAAAAGAATGCCTACAAAATGCACTAGATAAAGCTAATTGGGATCCTACTGATATCGATTTTATTATTACAGTAAGTTGTACAGGAATTATGATTCCATCGGTTGATGCTTACATAATTAATGACCTTAAAATGAGAGATGACGTGGTGCGTTTACCTGTAACTGAAATGGGGTGCGCTGCAGGTATTTCTGGAATGATTTATGCCCGAAATTTTTTAAAAGCGAATCCAGGTAAAAGAGCAGCCTTAATTTCAATAGAAGCTCCGTCTGCTACTTTTCAAATTAATGATTATTCAATGGCAAACATTGTAAGTACCGCAATATTTGGAGATGGTGCTGCTTGTGTTTTATTATCTTCTTGCGAGGAGGATACTGGGGCTGAGATAATTGCTGATGAAATGTATCACTTTTATGATGCCACAGATATGATGGGATTTAAACTTGTTGATACCGGATTACAAATGATATTAGATAAGGAAGTACCTGAAAAAATTGCAGAGCACTTCCCTAAAATTATTCACCCATTTTTAAGAAAGAATAATTTAGAAATTGAAAATATAGACCATCTTATTTTCCACCCTGGAGGTAGGAAAATTGTAGAAACTGTGGAAGAACTTTTTGGTAAATTAGGGAAAAATATTACCGATACCAAGGAAGTTTTAAGACTCTATGGAAACATGAGTAGTGCCACCGTTCTTTTTGTATTAGAAAGATTTATGACACGAAATCCTGAAGCTGGATCCTACGGACTTATGCTAAGTTTTGGCCCTGGGTTTTCGGCTCAGCGCATATTGTTAAGGTTTTAAGGCAAGAGACTATGAGTTTTAAAAATCAATGGGCAGTAATTTTAGGTGGAAGTAGTGGTTTAGGTCTTGCAAGTGCTATTAAACTCGCTTCAGAAGGAATGAATATATGTATTGTTCACAGAGATAGAAGAAGTAATATCCCTGAATTTGAAGCTGAAGTTTCTAAATTAAAAGCATTTGGAGTAGCTATAAAAACGTTTAACAGAGATGCTTTAAATAGAGAGGTGCGAAATATAATAATTTCTGAATTACCAGCAAATAGTGTGAAAGTGTTACTACATAGTATTGCGAAAGGAAGTTTAAAGAATATGACTAACGATGAAGCTTGTCTTAGCAAACAAGATTTAGATATAACAATACATGCAATGGCGACTAGTTGGTACGAGTGGACACAGGAATTAATCCAACATAATAAATTTTCAGATTGTGCTAGAAATCTAGCTTTTACAAGTGAAGGAAATACAAGAGTTTGGCCTGGGTACGCAGCCGTTTCAGCTGCCAAATCGGTATTAGAATCTTTAATGAGAAGTATGGCTGTAGAACTTGCTTCACTTAATATTACATCCAATTGTATTCAAGCAGGCACCACAAAAACCGCATCATTTAAAATGATTCCAGGTAGTGAGAAATTAGCAGAAATGAGTAAAAAGAGAAATCCATTTAAAAGAATGACTCAAGCAGAAGATGTCGCAAATGTGGTTTTTTTACTTTGTAAAGATGAAGCTAAGTGGATAAATGGAACTATTATAAAAGTTGATGGGGGCGAAAGTCTTCGGTAATTAAAAAATAAAATTTGAAGAGTGATAACATAATAAAACTGCTCCCTTACGGCCCCGAATTTTTATTTGTGGACAAACTCACTATAATTTCTTCTGAAAGGGTCGATGGCTACTATACTTTTAAAAAGGACGAATATTTTTACAAAAGTCATTTTAAAAATAACCCAGTAACACCAGGTGTAATCCTTATAGAATGTATGGCTCAAATCGGACTTGTGTGTATGGGAATCTATTTATTAAATTCAGAAGAGGTTTCTGTAAAAACTACTGTTGCATTTAGCAATTCTCAAGTTGACTTTTTAATTCCTGTGTTTCCTGGAGAAAAAGTAAACGTAGTTTCTGAAAAGGTTTACTTTAGATTTAATAAATTAAAATGCAAGGTTAAAATGTTTAATGAAAAAGGGGAGCTAGTGGCGAAAGGTGAATTAAGCGGAATGATAAAGAAGTATGAAAAATAGAGTTGTAATAACTGGTTTAGGTGTATGTTCCCCAATAGGAGTGGGGTTATCCGATTTTACGAAAGCATTAAAAAATGGTAATTCTGGAATTCGCTATTATTCTGAATTGGAAGATTTAAAGTTTTCTTGTCATTTAGGTGCCATTCCCGAAGTTAGTGAAGAAAAAAAAAGGGAGTATTTTACAGAATTACAGCTACGAAATTTTAAAAGTAGTAGTATTTTATATGGTGTAATTGCAGGAATGGATGCTTTAAAAGATGCGAAAATTTCAACATCTAAAATTGATGATGACCCTTTATGGGATTTAGGAATTATTTTTGGAACCGGAGTAAGTAGCGTAGAAAAGTTTAGAGAAAGCATACATAAAGTAGATGATAGAAAAGCACGTAGGTTAAGTAGTAATACCGTTCAACAAATAATGACTAGCGGAATTAGCGCTTATTTAGGTGGTTTAATTGGTGCAGGGAATATTGTTACAACAAACTCATCTGCCTGTTCCACTGGTACTGAGGCGCTACTATTAGGTTACGAAAGAATAAAAACTGGCAAAGCCAAGCAAATGCTTTGTGGGAGTACTAGTGATCATGGGCCATATATTTGGGCAGGTTTTGACGCCTTAAGAATTACCAATTATAGATATAACGATGCTCCCGAAGAAGTTCCGGGTCCTTTAAATGAAACGGCAAAAGGTTTTATACCAGGTAGTGGAGCAGGGGCCTATCTACTAGAGTCATTAGAGAGTGCACAGGAAAGAGGAGCTAATATATATGCAGAAGTTTTAGGTGGCGCCATAAATAACGGTGGTCAAAGAGGTAAAGGAACTATGACAGCTCCTAACAATAAAGCTATTGTAAGATGTATTGAAGCAGCCTTAATTGATTCAAAAGTAAATGGAAGAGATATCGAATATATAAATGGTCATTTAACGGCAACTTCTAAAGACCCCGACGAAATTGAAAGTTGGTGTAAAGCACTTAATAGAAATGGAAATAACTTTCCTTTTATAAATTCCTTAAAAGGTGCGATAGGGCATTGTATAGGTGCGAGTGCTAGTATCGAAATAGTTTCAGCATTAGTGCAAATGAAAGAAGGGTTTATTTTTCAAAATAATAATTGTGAGCCTATACACCCCGAAATACTAAAGAATATTTCCATAGAAAAAATTCCTACACAAACTCTTTACAAAACATTTAACATAATGGCCAAAGCGAGTTTTGGGTTTGGAGATGTTAACGCTTGTGTTATTTTCAAAAAAAATAAATAAAATATGACATCAGAAGAAATTTATATAAAAATTGAACCAATTATAAAGAACTACCTACCAGAAGATGTTTCTAAAATGGAAATTAGTAGAGAAAGTGATCTTACAAAAGAATTGAATATCAACTCAGCCCATTTAATTGATATTGTTCTAGATGTAGAAGATGTTTTTGATATCGAAATAAAAAATGAAGATCTTGAAAAACTTAGAAACCTGAATGATGTAATTAATTTAATCAAACAGAAAACGGACTAATTAGGTATTCGTTCTAAACAGTTATCAAGTTTGAATTGGTATAAAAAAACTGTTTTTATTAGTTTAGAGGAGTTGAATCTCAAATACTAATAAAAACAGTTAATTAATTTAATTATTCTATAAAATTTTCGTTTTCGGAAGTAGGTTGAATGTTTGGTGGAGTGTCATTGGAAGGACTTTGCTCCAAACCTGCAGATTCAACATCAAAAAACGCTAATATTTCTGTTGGATTTTCAATTTGTTTTGTTCTATTCCCATTTATAGCAATTGGTCTGGATAATACAAAATCATTACTTTGAATAATTTTTATCCAATCCTCTGAATTAAAATCTGAAGTATTTTCAGAATTTAAATCAAGCTCACGAGTGTCAACTAGATCGCCAACTTTCACTCCAAGAGCTTTTGCTACTTCCACCCATTGTGTATCTCCAACTTTCGTTTTAGCAATATCAATTGCTAAATACGGTTTTTCGATACCTGTAAGATAACTCAACGTATGAGTACCTACACGTGTATTACTACTGTATATAAGTGTTAATTGATTTTCGTCACGTGCTATCACTCCCATATTTATATCTTCTTAATGTGCTTGTAGTTTTTCTTTTCGCTTTTGTAATTGCGTTCTAAGCTCTGTTGAAACCTTTGCTACAGAAGCCTCAAATGATGCTGCTGATGTTTCAGCAAAAATATTAGAACCAGGTACACTTAAACGTACACTGCATATTTTACCTTTCTCTGGATTGCTGCTATTTTCTTTTTTGAAATAAACATCTGCACTTACTATAGAATCGTATTTAGATTCCAATTTATTCAACCTTTCAGTCAATAAAGCTTCTAACCTTGGACTTGCGGTTACCTCGTGATATTCAAAATTGATAGTCATATTTTATATATTTAAAATTTGAATACTAAAGATACAATAGCATAAAATCCATTCCAAACTTTTAATACCTTTTTGTGAAATTAATCTTCCTTAAGAAGTGTATTCCTAGAATCTGGAATTAATATGGATGCTAATATATCTCCAGCCAAATATATACCAGTAACACCATGAGAAAGCCATTGGAGTATTTCTACCGAAAGTCAATCTGTTAATTCGATAATTTTTAAAGCCACGAAAAGGGGAGTGGCTGCCCATATTCTCATAAATACCTAATGCTAATATTTTAAAAGAATAGCAAAGGATGAAAAAATTACAGCTATCACAAAAATAGTATCAATACTTAACCACAGCTCGAATAATATTATGTGATATACTTAAGGACTGCATTATCAAAGATAAGCTAAGCTGCGTAGGATTAACGACTAAGTTTTCAAAAAACAACCAGTAAATTATACCAGAAAATCTAAAAACAATAGTTATCCAAATGGCAGTGCAAATTGCAACATAGCAGATTTTTTTTTAGTAAAATTAAGTTTAAACCATTGTAATACGTTCTACTTATTTGTTAATAAAAAATATTTCCGTTAATTCTTTTTTAAATCCTTTTTAGACCATTATTAACTGATTATTTTTAATAAAAATTTTTAAAACTTATGAAAGTAAATAAAACTACACCAACCGATTACCCAATTTTAGATAGTATAAAAAATAGATGGAGTCCAAGAGTTTTTGCCAATACACCAATTACAGAACACCAAGTAAAAATATTGCTAGAAGCTGGACGTTGGGCACCAAGCGCGTCAAACATTCAACCATGGCGTGTAATATGGGGATTAAAAGGTACAGAAATGTATGATCGAATTTTTAATTGCTTAGACGAATTTAATAGTAGTTGGGCGGGGAATTCACAGTTACTATGGATAAATGCCTATAAAAAAACCATGAATAATAGAGACGTGGATAACTTTCATGCCTTGCACGATTTAGGGCTATTTATGGGGAATGTAATCCAACAAGCAAATAGTATGGAGATTGCTGTGCATCAAATGGCTGGAGTAGATTTTAAGAAAGCCCAAAAGGAATTTGGCTTTACCGATAATTATCATGTAACTACAGCGATAGCTTTTGGTTATTTTGGTGGCAACCCTGAAGATTTACCCGAGGATCTTAGAAAACAAGAGTTAAAAGAAAATCGTAAAAGAATGTCACAAGATGAATTTGCTTTCAACGGAAATTTTAAAAATAATAAATAAATAAAAAAATTATGAGTGATAAAAAGAAACATGCAGATTTCCAAGATGAATATAGGAAGTCGTCCAACTTTGGAAAAACCGACAAGCCTGATGAATTAAACATAAAAGGTGATGGAGAACTGAAGTTAGAGAAAGATGAAAATATGAAAACGAAGACGGAAAAGAAGAAGATTGATAAAACTTTAAACAAAATTATATCTGAAGAGGAATAGTTCTATTCCATATATTCTATTTTACATAATATAAATTATAGTACATTTATAGCAAATTACTGTATACGCAGTATTTTACATAATTGCAGTTCTAGAGCTTTAGCTGTATAACGATAGTAATTATGTAAAAAGTAATTTGCGCCAATGCATAATCCAACTGTAGCTATAATGATACTATGTAAAATAGAGCCTCTCGTTAACTTGAATATTCTGTATAATGATCAAGAATTTCATTTTTAAACGATTGTCAGCGATTAGCATTTGGAGAATTAAAATGTAACTATAATTTGACGTTATGTAAAATATCCGCTGCCAACGCTTATTGCTTTGATAAAATCAAATTACTATTGTAATTTATTTTATACGCAATTTCCAGTCGCTTGCCAGCGCATTTAAAAAGCTAGCTTTTAGATGTTATTGAAATTTTAGCGTATTTGGGTATTTGTGCTTAATATTTTTTTCTACGCGATTCTTGTAAACCTGCCACAAAAGTATAAAATTTAAGAATTCGTGTTTTAACAAGATTCACGCACACTTCAACAATAACAATGGTGTGAACTAAAAAAAAAACCTGTACTGAGCTTGTCGAAGTATCAAGGCTGTATATCCCGATGGCTATCGTATAGCGTGTATTTTAGACTGTTCGTTTCATTGAAACATAGTTACTACTCAGTGCATTCCTCTCGCCTCCTATGTCGACTCGTCGGATGCAAGATAGTTTTAGCCTAAGTTTTCTGAGGCCCCATACTAAAACTTAAAATTAAAAATAAAGCTCATATTACTAAAATGGTTGTCTTTCAGAAATTCTTTGTTGTATAGTCCATATTTAAATAAAAGCCCTGGACTAAATAAAAACCATTTAGTTTCAAATTCAAATTCAAAACCTGTCCTAAGGCCGTATGTATATATCCAATTTGTTGACCCTTCTTCAGAATTATTATTTGGATTTGACAATTCTTCATTTGTATAGAAAGTTGTTGCTCCGAACTCTAACCCTATAAAAGGATAGATTCGATAATTTTTTGAATATCTTTTAAATAAAAAATATTCAAATGCGCCACCTATTTCTGGTTGAGGAGAAAAATTATATCCCTTATAATCGATATTTTTGCCCAAATCTAAAAATCCAGACAGCCTAGTTTTACGAGATATATCTACTGCTATTTCTAACAATATTGAAACTGTACCTAAAGATAAAGAATCATTTGATGATAATTGGAAATCATTACTATCTCCAAAAAATGTTGAAGAAAAACCTGTTCTAAAAGAGAAGGCTCCTCTTTTCACATATTTATGATTAAATTTTACTGGATTACTTAACAAATCTTTATCATTGATTTGATATAAATAATAGCTTTTACATTGTCTCTTTTTTAAGAACCCTTCTTCATTGGTTGCAGTAAAATTACTTTTAAATTTTATACTACGTACACCAACTGAGTCGATATATGAGTAGCCTATAGTATCATTTAGATGTAAATTTCTAATAAATTTTTGACCAATCTTCTCTTTTGAAATTATAATTTTATTACTTAAAACAACTTCTTCATTATCAAAATAAATTTGGCCTTCATTATTCTCATTTTTAGGAATAGATTTCCCAGTGAGATAGTCAATGCTTTTATAATCCCGATATAATGGAATTATTGACTTGGGTTTATCAATTGGTATTAATTTAATATTAATTGGATTAGAATCATTAATTCCATCGGATACATTAAAATTTAAGTAATAAATGGAATCATTCGAAATAACAATTTTCTGATTAGGACTATTTGGTGTCAAATTAACTTTATTTATATGTTGATAATATTGATTTTCAACAGGTATATTTTTCCAATTATAACTTATTTCTTCTGTATCAATATCATATGACCTTGATCCAGAAAACTCAATTGTATCTCCTTTAGATACAAAGGATTCAAAACTTTTAGAATATGATTTATTATACATTTCAATTATAGCAATTGGAGGGTTATTATTTTCATCAAATAACCGATATAAGGCATTTTTTACTTTCTTCAAGTAATCTTTGTTTTTTGGGTTTATAAAAAAATTTTCAATTTTTTTAACTTTTTTTAATGTACCACTTCTAATATTCCCTTTACCATCATTGTCGATTAAGGGCATTGTTTCAAATAATTCAAATTGAAATTCAATTAACTCTCCTAATGTATTTGTTTTAATTGTTAAGAAATAATTATAGTTAAGTATAGTACTAATTATTTCACTATTTACTTTGTTATCAATTAATTCTAAATTTATTAATGATTTAGCATTGTACTTATTCCAAACGATATTGGCCATTTCGGATTGTAATTTACTATCTTCTTTTAATCTGTTAAAGCTCTCAACTTCTTTAAAATAAGTCTCAATTTCATTTCTCTTAATTATACTTGAAGTTGTCATTAGTTTTAGCTCTGACTCGATATATGGAACTAAAAATCCTGGTTCTTGAAAATAATAGAGTAATTTTTTTTCATTAATATCAGAAACCTTATTATTTTGAGAAAACAATAATCCTTGACAAAAAACTAAGATGATTATAGATAGTCTTTTAAGCATAATTTAGTTCTTTTTAAAATAAGGTCTTTATTTTTAAAAATAAGCGTTTCAAATTGTTCTTCAATTTGTTGTTTTAAAATATTTTTGGGCGCTGGGCCTATGTTAGGAATAGAAAATTCTAAAAACTCAAGATTGCAATTTTCAATTTCAATAAACAATTTACCTCCAGTATAGTTTGCCACATCAGAGTTTTTAATCAGTGCTATATAACTACCAGTGTAATCAATTTTAATAATTAAATTTCTATCAAATTTATCAGTGTCAAACTCAAATATCCTTTTTCCTAAATTTCCCAATCTTCCCTTAAACTCATAATTAAAACCTTCAGAAACTTCTTTGCTTTCTTCTAAATAAATGATGTCTCCTGAATCATTGGTAATGTTTTGTATTAGTTCAGCTTTACTTTTAAAGTTAAATAGGCCCATCATAAAGGTTATTATTACTACTAAGGAAGCAATATAGCTCACCCTAGTTGGCATTTTCCAACTATTCCATTTTTTTTTACTTGGAATAATACTTTCGAAAAACACAAATATTCTTTTCAATTTATACTTATATTTTAAACCTTAAATATCAATATTATTAATATGTAAATATACTTATTTTAACAAATAATAAACTACTTAAGATATTACAACAAACTAATCATTTCATACAATTTACACTACTTTCATATCGTCGTTTCGTGCATAGAGTGTTTCATTAAATCCTAAAAGAAACTTTAGAAAGAAAAAAGTTAAAGAAAATTTGAGGTAGAAATTTCGCTCTTTACCAAAGCAGAGTGTCGTAACCATGCCTACGCCAAAAAGTGCTAGGGCAGGCAGTTTATTAATAACTAGGATAAATGAGCTTTTCTTTAAAGCCAGAGGACTTCTTAATTTATTTTATATTTATAACAACTTTTCCTTTGGTACGCCCGTTTGCTACGTGAAGCACAGCGTTTACTGCATCGTTTAAGGGATATTCTTTCTCGATATTAGTTTTAATTTTTTCAGATTCTACCAGTTTGGTTATTTCATTGAGTTGTCTCGCATTAGGACGTAAAAGTACAAGGCTGTAGTATGCCGATTTTTCAGAAATACGCTTTGTTATTTTCCTTCTTTTCCATGCTAAATAAGTTTTAGCAAAAAAGTTCAATTTCATTCTCTTTGCCGTTTCCTTGTCAACCGGTCCCACAAGAGTTATTACTTTTCCACCTTTTTTTATTACTTTAAAGGCATCTTCGGTATACTCGTTCCCCAGTGTGTCTAAAACCATATCGGCATCTTTTACAATGGCTTTATAATCTTCGTTTTTATAATCGATTACACGATCTGCCCCTAATGCCTTAACCCATTGAACGTTATTGGTGCTCGTAGTTGTGTACACATAAGCCCCCATGTTTTTAGCCATTTGAATTGCCACCGACCCCACTCCACCAGAGCCAGCATGGATTAATATTTTATCACCACCTTTTAATTTGCCCCTACGCAAGGCCTGGGTTGCAGTTAAACTAACCAATGGTAAACTTGCCGCCTCTTCAAAGGTTTTGTTTTTTGGTTTTAAACTAACAATATTTTGGTTTACAGAAACATACTCCGCAAAAGTGCCTTGCTTATCAACATAGGCATAAACTTCGTCTCCGATAGTGAAATTAGTAACATTTTCGCCTATTTCAATAATTTTACCACTTACATCATACCCCATGGTAGCCGGTAAAGTATAATTTTTACGCATTTTTAATTTCCCCGTAAGCACCTTTATATCTAGTGGATTTACACTAGCTGCATAAGCTTCAATTAACACTTCATTTTTGTTGATGGATGGCTTTTCAATATTAGAAATCTTTATGCTTTCCGAAATTTTATTATAGGCTATATGTTGTACTGCTTTCATAATTTAAACTTGTTAATGGCTTGTTTCAATAAATTGTCTTTCAACCTATTATTAAAAAAAGAGGCTGTCTAAAAAGTGATAGTCCAGTTTCAAACTGAGTTCAATACAAGCTTTAATGTTTTAAAAACTAAAACATTTCGACTGCGCTCAATATAACATTTGGAATAAACACTGACTTTTTAGACCGCCTCTTCTATACTAATTGGAATGGTTTAGATGGCTGTTGCGCCAGCTTCTGCAACGGTATGATCATTTTCAACTGAACTTCCGCTTACTCCAATGGCGCCAATAATGTCGCCCGAAGCATTTTTAATTGGTATACCTCCTGGGAAAGTTATTAATCCGTTATTGGAATGTTCTATGTTATATAAAGAACCACCTGGTTGAGATAATTCACCTACTAATCCAGTATTCATATCAAAATAACGTGCTGTTTTGGCTTTTTTAATTGAAATATCTAATGAGCCTAGCCATGCTCCATCCATTCTTCCGAATGCTACTAAATTTGCACCCGCATCCACAACGGCAATATTCATTTTAGTATCAATTTCTGTCGCTTTTTGTTTTGCGGCTACTATCGCTTTTTCTGCTTGTTCTAAAGTAATGTTCATAATGTATTGTTTTAGTATCTTTTTGATTATGAAACAAATATAAGTTGATAATTTCGGTATTGAGTTACCAAATAAGCCCAACAACTTATGAAAAAAGGTCAAGATGTAGCATTATTAAAAAATTACGTCGGTATTTCACTCGGATTGAATCCGAATTTGTTTTTAAAGGCAATACTAAAATTAGAAAGGTTGTTATAGCCAAAGTCTAAATAAATATCCGAAGCTTTTAATTGGCCTTCCTTCAAAATTTCTTTTGCTTTTAAAAGCCGTTTATCCTGCAACCATTTTCCGGGGGACGTATTATACTCGTTAGCAAAACGCCGTTTAAAAGTGGATAAACTCATATGACATAAAAAGGCAATTTCCTCTAACTTTAAATTGGAATACACATTGTTTTCAATAACCTTTTTAAAAGGAGATATTTGTTGTGAAATTAAAGAGTGTAGAAATAATTCAAATTTAGAACCGTATTTATTAATAAGATACAGCATTAGTTCTTCAAATTTTACTGAGAGTAAATTGTTCTTGAAGATAGCTGGTGCCTCATTTATAGTGTCTAATGAATTTAGATAGGACATGATATAACTATCATTTTCAATCACAAAATAACCAACCTCATTTTTACTTGTATTTACATTATTTACATGCTTATTATAAAACTCTGAGAGTTTATTTTCAGAAAAAAACAATAATTTGCAATAATAGGTGGCATCGGTATCCAATAGTTCTGTCCATAACCAATTTCCTTTATTAAGAAGTAAAGACTGATTTTTGTTTACGGCCACTGCGGTATTTGCAAAATGCACCTGTTTTTTTCCTACTTGTAAAAAGCTAAACATGTGCATACTTAAATTGACTTTGCTTTTCACCACATTATTGTTCATTTTAAAATCGTAGACAAATAAATCAGGGCTTTCGCTTTTGTTTTTAATATAGATTTCAGGAATGTTTTCTATTGGCATTTGGATTATTTTGTAATAAATATATTAGGTTTATATAACAAAACAGAATTTAATGGGATGAATACTGAAAACGAGTTTTCCCTTTATGAATTATTTCACATCCATTTCACTTCCCTCCTACGCTCACTCGACTTTTATTGATGCAATTACAAAAAAAATTACTTCCTTCCTTCACTCCCCTGGTTAAATTTAAGCTTGTAACCGCAAAGCCCTAAATGTAATAAGCGCTATATATTTCGTTGTTTCATATAAAAACAGAAATAGGTAGTGAGGCTTAGACAATTAAATAAGTATTTATGCAAAAATTATTTCACGACCAGACGATTATTTAGTAATGGCTATAATTAGACGTTTATCAAATAAACTTCCAAAATAGAACCTAAAATAAAGGTTTTGATTTGGAAGTTTAAAATGTCAATTTCTAGTTAATATTCATACAATTATTAAAAAGTAGTAAATCCTCCGTCTGTAGCCCAATTGGCTCCTGTAATATATGAGGCTTCTTTTGATAATAAGAACAGCATAATTGCCACTTGCTCCTCTGGGGTTGAATCTCTATGCTCAGAATCTGTGAATTGCAATAAACTTTGAGTTTTAATGGAGCTTATACCAGAGCCTGGATTGTCTTTATTTGCTTTACTTTTTGCCATCATTAATTTATAAGCTCTTTCAACCATTGAGGTAGACGTATTGGCCATATTTACAGAGTTTACCCGTATTCCATATTCAGCATAGTCGATTGCAGCATTTTTTGTAAGACCATTAACAGCGTGTTTACTGGCAACATAGGATGGAGTTCCCGAAAAACCCCGTAAACCTGCTACAGAGCCAACGTTTACTATAGCACCACCTTGTTTTTGAGCAACCAATTGTTTCAATTCCTCGCGTAAACATTTGAACATTCCAGTTGCATTAACACGCATCACCACATCCCAATATTCATCAGTCGCTTCGTGACATCTGCTGAATGTAAGATGCTTCTGTTTTTCATAGTTAATGGGTTCACTTGGATGTATGGCATCCATAACTCCCGCATTATTGATGGCGAAATCCAATTTTCCATATGATTCTACCGCTTTTTGAACCATTTCCCTACAGGTTTCATTGGTGGAGATATCGCCGTGTACAAATTTAGCCGAACCTCCATCATTCACTATTCCATCTATTACGGCTTTACCTTCTTTCTCTAGCCAATCTACTCCCACAATGTTTGCTCCTTCTTTTGCGGCCCTCCGTACTGCAGTCATTCCCATTCCGCGAGCACATCCTGTAACTATCATAGTTTTACCTTTAAAACGATTCGGGATAAAATAGTTTGGGTCAACTGGGTCAACATCTATTTCACCCGATAAACTTTTTGGAGCTATTAGTCCGCTTTCCAAATTAGCATACGCCAGACCTGTGCTGGCAGCAACCGCGCCAAGCATTGTATTTTTCAACATTTTTCTTCTGTTCATGATCTTAGTTTTAAAAGTTAGTAATTATTAAATTTATAATGCATAACGCATAAACAACATTGTACTCCACCAGTTTTTTGGGATTTCAGGCGATAAGGCTGTAGCTACAGCGTCGCCAGGAAACGTTGCTGCAACGTGGCCTTGGATAAATATTTTACGTGACAGAAAAACCTTAAAAGTAAGATTGGTTTCAAAGCCATAATCTTTTGATTCTATAAAAGATAAAGCTGGATTTCCTCCTAAATTGGTTTTACTGTCTGCCTTAAAAAACCAAATTTGTGGCACCAGTTCGAGTTTGGATCTCGGTCTTAACCTTATTTGTAATCGATGCATAATTGCATTTGAGTTTTGGACTACTTTAAAATGATTTATACCTTGCACCCACTGTTCTCCATTTCCACCAGAATATAATGGATCCCAGCGTTCAAATCTATCGGTGTTTCCATCATCTCCGGTAAAACTAGCGTAGCGATAACTAATGGTTGGTTTCCAAGGAAATTTTGAAAAATTATAGCCCACCTCTCCAAAATATCCATGCGCGCGCATTGGGAAATTAACATTGGTTTGTAATCCTGCTTCACCAGCAATAAAAATTCCAGATTGCCCTTTTAGTTTAGGTTGCCATCTAAAGCGTGCATCAAAAACCCGAAGTCCTTCTCTACTATAAGTTTTCTTAGTAGTAAAATAACCATATTCGGATTTTTGAACAGCCAATACGCTCCCTCCTACTGAAATACTTGCAGTTGGTAACGCTTCAACATTAAGGCCTAATATTTTTGTTTTGGAATCTACAATGGGAAGTTCGTCTGGATCCAGATAGAAAAATTCCAACGAAGTATTATCATATTTTATACTAGCACGTGCAAGTAAATCTGCAGACCATCGAGGGTTGGATTGTAAGGCTGCTTTGCTACCACCGTTTGAAGATGTGTTTGCAATTAAAAAACCATTACCGATAGTATAACGTTGTCTGCCCACTGAAATATTTGCTGCCAACCGATGTCCGTTTTCCCAAGTTTTTCCAGTAACAAAACCAATATAAGCATCTTCAATACCTAAATAGCCACGGGTTTTGTTTGTGAATAATTCTTCGCCTTTGGAACCGCTAACTATTGCGCTTACACCTCCATAGATAAGAAAATTGTCTGTAATGGGTGTAATTCCATAAATACCTAAATGTGCAAAACCTTCTACCCAATCGTCATATCCGTTGCCCGCTGGCGTACCTTCTACTAAGGGATTGCCGTTGAGCAGTGCATCTGGCTGTGCGTACCAAGCATTAGTATTACTGTAATGAATGGCGAGTGCTTCAAGTTTTAAACGAATAAAAGTATTTCCTTTATTGTAAAGTTTTGGAAGCTCACTAATTTTTCCAGACTTAAAAAAACCATTTACAACGGATTTACCAATGCCGTCACCCAGCGTGAGATAAATTGTTACTAGAACGCCTCCCGTGGGTCCAAATGCTAGATCAAGTTTAGTTTCAGAAATTCTAGAATCCTGACGAGATTGTGATAAAGCAAAATCTACTTGTGTGTTCAAAAACCGTTTGTCGGGAAATATTTTTAAATTCTGACGGACTTTGTCAATTAGGCGTTCGTTGAGAGCAATGTCTTGAGAAGGATTTGTTATTTCAATAGTTACCTTTTCAATTCGTTTATCTTCATAAGGGTCTGTATTTCCGATGCCTTGAGCCAAAAGACCATGAAAGGAAAAAAATCCAACTACAAAATACATAATTACGAATGTCTTTCGATAAGAGTATTTTGATGATTGACGTAAAATCCCTCTCATAAACTGAGTTATTTAAAACATAATTGTTAATAAAGTCTTAAAACTACAAATTTAAATTGTATTTAATGTGAGTTTTAAAAAATAGAATAATCCCCAAATTTCAACAGGCTCTTTTTAAAAACAGTATTAAATTCTAAGGAGTCGTTTATATTACATCTATTGTTTAAATCGTAAGCCTAAATTTTTTTTGTAAATTTATCTCACGAATTAACCGTGAAATTGCATTCACTAAGTCCGCTAACTGATGAATAGACATATAAACCTAAACCCTATTACATCAGTTTTTACAACCCTATTCCTTTTATTCTGCCTGCATTCATACGGTCAAGGTATTATTTCATCAAAAGAATCGAAAGGAGATAAATTTAGATATATCCAGATAAAACCGCATTTTGGTTCTTTTTTAAAATCTACAGATGTTCTTAATGAAAGTGGTTTACTGGACAATGGTTATGGTGGTGTTACCATAAAATATGGGTGGCAGTCATCAAATAATGAAAGTTGGGTAAGTAGATATGGGTATCCGTCGTATGGAATAGGTATTTACTCAGGATTTTTAAGTGATGCTGAAGTTTTTGGAAACCCCAATGCGATTTATGGTTTTATAAAGTTTCCATTTTCTGATCCTTCCAGAAGAAATATTTTTGCTCTTGAAACTTCTTTTGGACTTACTTACAAATTAAAACCTTACGATTCCGAAACAAATCCGGTTAATGAAGCCATTGGAGCTAGAGCTGCAGTTTATTTTAATATAGATTTTGGATTTACTTATAAATGGACTCGCGAACTGGATCTACTATATGGTATAGATTTCACCCATTTTAGTAATGGATCGACTTATAAGCCTAATGCTGGTTTAAATTTATACGGAATAAATTTTGGATTGCGTTATAACTACAATGCGGCGCAATCCACAAATGAGGAAAATCTTTATTCCAATAATGTTTTGCCTGCCAGATTTAGAAGACCCAATAGTTCGGCTTTAAAGAAAATACGTGGCAGTGCTATTTCCATTTTAATTGCTGGAGGTACAGCCCAAAGTGAAGCTTTAAAAGGTACCGAAACCCTAATGGGAGTATTTAGCGGAATTATTGATTATGAATATCAAATCAACGAAATGCACGCTGTAACTGGTGGATTTGATATTTTTTATGACAATCGATTACAAAACCAAACGGCTTCCGACCGATGGTCTGTAGGGGTTCATGGAGGTTATGATTTTAGGTTTTACAAGTTTGCTGTTAAAATGCAGTTTGGTACCTATCTCGGTGATAATAATGATAAAGGTGAGTTTTTTATGCGTCCAGCGTTACGATACAACTTTTCAAAAAGAATTTTTGCTCAAATAGGATTAAAAACCTTAAATGGTGGAGCTGCCGATTATATTGAATATGGAATAGGATTTCGGCCTTTTTCATGGTAGCCATAATTAACTTGCAAATTGTTTTTAAAAATACTCCAACCAAATTTCGGAAACAATTTCTTAAAATTTTCAACTAAAACTTCCTCCCTACGATACATCTCTTTAAATTTTTAAATTACTAATTAAAAAATAGGACAGATACTTATTAACCGCTACACCTGTGTCAAATTTATTTTTCTACAACATTAAATGAGAAACGTTGAAAAAACCTTCTATTCTCAAGCTATTTTTCGAGGTTGTATCCAACACATATCAAACCAGTATATTCATCATAAATCCTTCCTAATGCCTTGTTAAATAATGATTAAACCAATCTTCTGCTCATGGCATATTTTATATATTCATATTAATTAAACTGAAATTCCATTTTAAAATAGCAATGAAGATTAACCCACAGATTGAAATAGAAAACTTTATAGGTGAACTTAAAAACGGCGAACGCACTGTTAAAAGTTTGGCTCATGATGGTTTTTTATTTTTAGAACACGATGTGCCCTTCCTATTAATTTATAGAAAAAAACCGAATGACAAAGCGACGCTTAGGTTAGCAAAAACGGCTGCAAGTTATTTGATTATTGGTGAAAATAATGCAGAATATTTCTCCGTAGTTATAAAACAGCTTACCCAAAAAATGAGTGCCCGTTTTGGAAGCTTTTTTTTAATGGAAATTTACAGCGGGTCATCTAAAAGTACCGAATTTATAATTCGCGGTCCTGCTCATAAATTACCTGTCTCCCTCGAAGTATTGCGCGAGGCACTTACAAATATTGAAAGTACTACTTATGGCGTAAAACTAGGTGCCAAAATTGAACAGACCAAACAAAGACAACAAGATTCAGAAAAAGCCTTGCTGGATATTGAAACCATTAAAGATTGCGGTGGAACGCTTATTGGTTTAGAAATACCGCCTGTTTACCGCGATACTGAAGGTGAAGTCTTCCCTATTTATTTTAGACAATTTCAAGAAAGTCTTGCAGTTGCTATTCAAAAGTCGGTTTTTGAATTTATAAGGGTACAAACTTCAAGTAATTTGGCCAATTATTACGCTTTGGGAAAACGTCAAATTCACGAAGAAGTTTTTAAAATGGATCGAGTTCTTACCCAAATTGAAAACAGCTACCAATTTCTGCTTTTGGTGGCCCCCGTAAATATTCAAAATATTCGAGAAGTCTTTTTTGAAAGCAATTTTAAAAAGGTAGAACCGTATCACTATCGGCTCCTCCCTATTGACCCAGACATTTTAAAGAGAAAATTATACAATTTGGAAATTGACCAAATAGACGACCCTGCCCTCTCCTATTTGTTTCACGAAAAACGTGAAGAGTTAGATCAACAACTTACCATGTTAAAGGAGCGAGGCTCTAAAAATTTCTTCTACAGTAGTGTGCGGCTTTACAAAGGATTGGATACCGATGTTTTAACCGAAGCCGAATTAATCTTACAGCATATTTCAGAAGAAGAAGAAAATGCCAAAAACAACGAACTTTCGGCAACCGATTTTGCTAAAATGGCACAAGCAGAGTTTGATTATTTTAGAGAACAGGATCCAAATTATAAATGTAAAGTTCACATTCGAAATGATGTAAATGTAATGATGGTAAGTAATGGCGAATTGTACTTACCTTCAGATTACACTTTATCGCACAAAGAAGCAGAAGCGTTAATACAGCACGAAATTGGCACTCATGCCCTAACCCACTACAATGGGAAACAACAACCTTTAAGTCAGTTGAGTGTGGGATTCGCAGATTACGACCCATTGCAAGAAGGAATTGCTGTACTTTCTGAATATTTATCGGGTGGATTATCTGCAAACCGCTTACGACTGTTGGCGGGACGCGTAGTTGCCGGGGCTGCCTTGATGGACAACGCCGATTTTAAAGAAGTTTTTAACCTGCTGCACAAAACGTATAATTTTTCAAAGGAAAGAGCTTTTAATATTACCTCGCGAATGTTTCAAGGCGGCGGATTTTTAAAAGATATTATCTATTTAAAAGGATTGATGCAGCTGCGCGATTATTTAAATGATGGAGGTGATTTGGAATTTTTATTAGCCGGAAAATTTGCACTTAAACACGTTCCAATGATAACCGATCTAACTGCTCGTAACCTTTTACAGCCCCCTCGATTAAAACCTCGATATCTTAAAAGTAACCATTTCAACCAACGAATTAATAATATTAAACAAGGGATTTCTCTCTTTAAACTAATTTAATTATGAAAATATGTTTTGTAATAAGCGACATTAAAACTGAAACCTGCGGTACTACCGTTCATATATTAAAAAAAGCACACGAGCGTGGGCACGAGGTTTTTGTAATGAGCGTGGGCGATTTTATATTCCATCGCGATAAAGATATTAGCCTTCGATGCAAAAAATTACCGCCGTCTATAAAAGAAGATGCTGTTGAAGTTTTTTGGGAACAAGTTCAAGATGATAGCGTAAAAAGCAAATCGGTGCCCAGCACAGCTATGGATGTATTATTTTTAAGAAATAATCCCACCGAAGAATCCTCAGATAGGCATTGGGCAGAACACAGCGGCATTGCTTTCGCACGAATGATTCAACAGAATGGTGTATTGGTTTTAAACGACGCATTTGCTATGAGCCACGCCTTTATCGATAAATTATATTTTGAAGAATTGCCTTCCGAAATTAAACCTAACAGCCTAATAACCCGAAACAAAGAAGATTTATTGGCATTTTGGAAAAAGATGGATAAAAAAATGGTTTTAAAACCATTGGAAGGCTCTGGCGGACAAGATGTCTATTTAATTGATGAAGACAAAAAAAACCTAAATCAAATAGTTGAATCTCTCAGTACCAAAGGATATATCATTGCTCAAGAATTTCTGCCAGAAGTGAGTAAAGGTGACGTACGCGTAATTTTACTAAACGGTAAAATTTTAGAGGAAAACGGTGAAAAAGCAATTATTAGACGAGTAAATAGCGATTCGTCCGAATTTAGAAGTAACCTGGCCTTGGGCGCAAAGGCTAAAAAAGCAAAACTTACCCCTGAAATTGAACGAATAGTCTCCCTAACCGCCCCAAAATTAATTAGGGACGGACTGTTTTTCGTAGGCTTAGATATTGTAAAAGATAAGCTTATTGAAATTAATGTGCTTAGCCCCGGCGGATTGGATTATTGCGAAGACATTAATCTTCCAGGCTTCACCGATACTGTGGTTGCAGCTATTGAAAGAAAAATTGAATACAAAAAATATTATAAAGATAGTCTGTCAAACAGAGCTTTGGCTACTATGGATTAATATTAATATTTCAGAATAAATTTGACTAAAATTATGAATGAAACGGATAAAATACCAAGGATAATTGGCACTTATACTTCCAATAAGGCAGGACCGCTATTATTTATTACAGCAGGAGTTCATGGTAATGAGCCTAGTGGTGTATATGCTTTAAAACAAGTGTTTAAAATTCTTCAGAAAGAAAAACCCAAAATTGTAGGAAAAGTTGTGGGTGTATCTGGAAATAGAGCCGCATTGCAAAAAAGTGTGCGGTATATAGATGAAGATTTAAACAGAACTTGGACTGTTGCAAATATTGAGCAGCAGATAAAAGATAGCCACGAAAAGCAAGAAATGTTTGAAATTATTGAGGTGCTTAATCAATTTCCTAAACACGATTTCACCAAAAGATATTTTTTAGATTGTCATACTACTTCGGCTGCGAGTGCACCTTATATTTCGGTGCAAGAAGTAAACGATAACGATAGTTGGGCGCATAAATTTCCAACTTATATTATTCGTGGGTTTTCAGATATTGTTTTGGGTTGTATAGACCATTACGAAAGTAGAATTGGTATGACTGGGTTTGTATTTGAAGGCGGCCAACACGAAAGTAAAATCGCTAAAATGAATCACGAAGGTATAATTTGGCTAGCACTTCAAAATGCTTGTAACTTAAATTTAAATTCGTTAAATACATTTCCTGAAGCTGCGCAAATGCTTTTAGAAAAAAAGAAAGATCAAAAAACTTTTAAAATTTCATATAGACACGGCTTACAACCCGACGACGAATTTAAAATGGAACCCGGATATAGCAATTTTCAACCTATTAAAGAAGGAGAACTTTTGGCGCATCAAAATGGTAATCCCGTATATAGCAAATGGGATGCTTATATTTTTATGCCACTTTATCAAAAACAAGGAAACGATGGTTTCTTTATTGTTGAAGAGGTTTCGGCATAACTAATAACGCTCCCCTCCCATTATTTCACCGATAATTGGTGAATAAATTGACCTGTTAAATAGCTGCTATCCTCACTCGTTAAAAACACAATACTACTGTTAAAATATACATAATTGTGTTATAATCTTTTACAAATAACCTCTCTTTTAGCGGGCAATTTTTTAGTTTTAAAACTTAAGAATCAATTCCTAATTTAAAATAAATAGTTATGGGTGATACAACAAACGGTTTTGGCAAAAAACGCGACCACAATCAATACGGCGAAGTAGAAAAAGATCGAAATAAAAAAGATATTAAAGATTTGCCTAAATCACCTAATAGAGGTGCGAAAGAAGAGGAATAGATAGAAAATTATTACTATCAAGATTTATCTGATATTTTTGAGCGAATATTACTAAGCAAATCTAGAAAATCAAAATAGCGATGCTAAGTTTGAAAGGTAAATTTGATGAAAAGCACTCAATCTGAGCTATACAACCAAATTTGTTTAGATCATATATTTTTGGAACTAAAACTCAATCCTTTTACCTCTAACTTCATTCAAAAAAATTAAACAAGGCATGTGCAATACAATTCACTGCATTTGTCATAATTTCAAAATCTAAAGTTTCAATAGTATCTGTGGGGGTGTGATAATTTGGATTACCTTCCCCTCCTGTGCCTATAATCATAACCGCAGGAATATCGAACTCCCAATAATTGCGATGATCGGAAGGGCCGTTATTTGGATAGTGTTCAGCAAAAGATACCCTTCGAGATCCCATTGTGCCATTGGCTTTTAATAGGTAAGACACTTTTCTGTTGAACTCATCAAATTTTTTAATTCCAGATACTATCAATTGGTTTTTATTGAATGTGCTGTCTTCATCTTTAATTTTAACTTCACGATAATATCCAATCATCTCAAGCGCTATCATACCGATATAATCCTTGTTTGTTTTTGCTATTGACTTGGCATGAATATGGCTTCCCATTTTATCTGTTTTAAAAAAAGGAGGTTCCTCCAAGCAGAAAAATACAATATCAATTCCATAATCTAAGTTTAAACTACTTTCAGCTAACATACGTGATATTTCTAACAAACCAGCTACGCTACTTGCATTGTCGTCTGCCCCAGCAATATCTTTGTAAACGTCATAATGTGCGCCAATTATAAATCTTTTTGTTTTTTGTGGTTGGTAAGTTGCGATAACGTTTTCATATATATTTCCCTTAGCTTCCCATTTTTGTCTAGCTGTAGGTAAGCCAACGTCCTTAAGCCGCTTCTCTATATAGGTGGCTGTTTTTTGAAGGCTATCAATGTTTTTGTAGTTTCTATATGGGAATATAGAAGTTAAAAAAGCTACGTGATTGTATAAGTTTTCTGTATTAGCTGTCATATTTTTTTTTAACTACACTGCTATTATGATATCCGTATCCAATTTAATGCTTTCACTTTCATTGAGAACTGCTAGTAGTAACTGTCAATTCAAAGCATTTTAAATTTTATTATGCCTAAAGTACATATTCACCACCTTAAATGCTCCTATCGATTTATTTCGAGATTAATAGTAAGGTTTACTTAATAAATACTTTTTCATTTCTTTGAGTTTTTTGTTACAACTATAATCGTGGCTGTAACCTGATATGGAGTAGGAATAATTCTACCAAAGCTCCGAATATTTTTTGGTATATTTGATTTCAACGATATTTGTTTTCAATATATACTAAACTCTTTGTTGTCAGTAACTATCGAATATATTTTCTTAACATAAAGATTGAAACTCAACTTATTTAATGCATTATAACGATAGTCCCCGTCTTACCATCAAAGTCATTCTGAAGTATATCCTTATTGTCATCATTGGTTGTTATTACACTTCTACCTCGGCACAAAAGCTATTGGAAAGTAAGCAATATAGCGCTTTTACATATATTTTCAAGATTTCTGATGACGAAGCTAAAAAGATATATTCAAAAAGCAACGTCAACATTGAAACTGAATATTTCCATACATTAATCGATTCTTTCCCAACCGGAGACAGCTACGATAAAAATTTAAGGCCTGGACATTATTTAAAAACATATTTAGACAAGAATATTGAAAAAACTGAAATTGCTACCGTTCAGAATCTCGAAGTTTTTTTATTAAATAATTATCAAGATTTAGTTATTCAGCTTTATGACTTGGAGGGAAATTTAATTCGTGATGCAGATGTGAAAATTAAAAACAAGTCGATAAAATTCAACGATCACATCCAGTCTTTTTCATTAAAAAAGACGAATAAAAGAGGGCTTATTCAAATTACGTATTTAGGTAAAACCTCTTACTACTACTTAGATAGAAATTACAACAATTCTGCTTTCCGAAGAAATTCTAGAAAGGTTTTGTACGGGACTCCATTGAAATATGTTTGGACTCCTGTAGAATTTGTTGTCAATTTACCCGTAGATGCCGTAAAGTCTATTACTGATGGTTGGTCACAAGGAACAATTAGAAGAACTGAAAACTTTTTTGTTCGAATCTATCACAAAGTAATGTGCCTTTTTGACGACTATCATTGTTATGGAACTAAAAGAAAAAACTATAAAGGCTACTTGGTTTTCAACAAACCTAAATACCAACCCGGAGACACCGTTAAGTTTAAAAGTTTTTTGGTTAATAAAAGAGGAAAACCACACGATAAACCTGTATCGGTTTCCTTATATGGAAATAGGCAAAATATAACTTTAACAGAACTAGCTCCCTATGATAAAGGGGGATATGAATTTCAATTCTTTCTACACGATTCCCTCAAACTCAAACTTGACACCCATTATGCTATTGAACTCAAGAATAGGAAGGAACAAACTTTGATTTCAAATTCATTTAGTTATGAAGATTACGAGTTGACAAAAAACCAACTCCACCTTCGATTGCCCACAAAAAATCAATACAGAAACAAACCTTTAGACGTTTACATCAAAGCAACCGATGAAAATGAATTGGTACTTCAAGATGCGCGAGTTCAGATATTAATACGACCAAAAAGACCGACATCTTATTTTAAGGATAATCTTTTTATACCAGACACCCTCGATTATTTTGAAAAAAGGTTACTACCATCTTCAGAAACTAAAGTACAAATCTCAGATTCGCTGTTCCCTTCTGCCAATTTCGAATATGTACTAGACGTAAAACTTTTAACATCAGACAACGAGCTATTATTAAATAGTGAAAGTGTGACTTACTACCATTTAGATGAACGTTTAGAAGCTGAATTAAAAAGTGATTCCATTAATATTACTTTTAAGAATAACGGTTTGTCCACAAATAGGAAAACACAGGTATTCGGACAAGATAATTTTGGTAATGAAACTTTAGTGTTTGAAGGAGAAACGCCCATAAGTCTAAAACTGAACCCATTTTATTCAACTTACATTTCAAAATCTAATGATAAGGTGCTGCAATACAATATTTCGGATAAGTCCTCGCTTCTTCAAATCTCCGGAAATCGGACGGCAGATTCAATCAAACTAGAAGTTATCAATCCGAGAAACCTATTTTTCAACTATAATACGTATTTAAAGAACCAAAGACTTTCATCTGGATATGGCGACAAGCTTCAAGTATCTGAACCTCTGAACTCTCTCGAAGATTATCAAATAGCAATACAATATATTTGGGGTGGAGAAGTAAAAACTGAGAACATATCAGTTCCCATCAAAGACAAGGCATTAACTATTGAAGTCGAACAACCCAATTTGGTCTATCCTGGCCAAAATTCCACAATCGAATTGTCTGTTACCGATTACAGGGGGAATCCTGTAGAAGGCGTTGATATCACAGCTTATTCCCTGACCAAAAAGTTTGGACATTACCCTCCCCACCTACCCTATTTAGGCAAAAAAAGAAAGAGCAGAAATATCATTAATACCTTCAGTTTAAACGATAATAAGTTAAATGAGACCAAGGATCGCCAACTGGATTTCAAATATTGGAAAAAAAGAGCAGGTTTGGATACCATTGAATACTACAAATTTCTTTATCCAGGAAATGACATATACCGAACTTCATTTTATCCTAAAGATTCCATAACACAGTTTGCGCCTTTTGTATTTTCAGATGGAAAATCAGTTCCTATTCACGTTATTTACGTAGACAATTCGCCTGTTTATTTTAATTGGTCCACCAATCAACGACCTTATTCCTTTAATGTTAGACCGGGATATCATCAGGTTAAACTACGAACAAGCAAGAACACATATACCGTGAACAATGTGCATTTTCCTGAAAATCAAAAAGTGATATTCAGCCTAGATGAAACCATTTCTATAGAAGATATTGAACAGAAAAAAAATAAAAACAAATTGAGCAATCAAGAGCAAAGATTGCTTTATCGATATATTTTTCCTTATCGAAATACATTTCGCAAAAAAATTGCATTCATCCAATATGGGGAAAACACTCAACTCTTGTCACACAATGCAGGCTATAGTTACAACAGTTTGGCGGGACCTGTTTCTGGAAGTGTAACATTCAGAATGCGTGATAGTATCACAAATGTGTTTGTTCATAAACCATATTTTGAATATGATTTTCAAGATGGTATGATAAAAATGAGGTCATACAATAATTCCCGATTTCCAACACGTTTGTATAATAGGTTTGGCTATAATAATCTTCAAGGTCTTCACGACTTGGTATTGACTCCAGAAAAAATTAATGATCTGTATCAAAACTCTATTACAACAACCCGTAGAACATGGGACTATTTTCAAAATTCAAAAAATACCACTCCGGGCTTTGGAAAATTGTCCTTAGCAATAGAAAATGAAGAGAACTTAGAAGAAGTCCTTTTAAACATATTTATTTTCAGCCAAGATAACCCAAATTTCGTCAGAGTCTATCCAGGTAAATCCCGTTTAATCCATCAACTCAGCAAAGGAAAATACAAACTTATTTTCTTTTATTCCGATAAAAAATATCACGTAGTGGATGATATACCAGTGGATATCAATGGCCTAAATTTCATCAGAATCCATAGACCTAAGGTCTTAATTCAAGATTCTTTTAGTGAAACTCTTGACGAAATTATTCAAAATATTATTTCCTCAGAAAAATCGGATGAAAAATCCAGAACCACTGGCTTAGATCAAATTAATTCTACGCTTCAAAATTATTTTAGTATTGAAGGCAGCATAAGAGTAGACGGAACTGTAATGGATGATACTGGTATTCCATTGCCTGGAGCGAATATTATTGTAAAAGGGACTTCCCGAGGTGTTCAATCCGACTTCGATGGTAATTATACCATCTTCATTAATGAAGGAGAAGTGTTGATGTTTTCTTATGTAGGTTTCGATTCTCAAGAAATGATTCCCGAAGGAAATAGAATGGATATTCAGCTAGAAGCGGGAGCTAGTCTAGAGGAAGTTGTTGTAACTGGATATTCTAATTCAAGAAGCTCTGTAGGTTCTCTTTCTAGCCTAGCCATCGAACAAACATTGGCCGGAAAAGCGAGTGGGGTAGAAATTACACATGGGGCTGCACCGGATATGACAATCAGAGGTGTGGGTAGTTTATCAGACGATTCCGAGCCATTATATATTATCAACGGAATGATATATTCTGGAGATGTCGCTAAAATAAATAGCGAACAAATTATATCTATAAACGTTTTAAAAGGATTGGAAGCTACAAATTTGTATGGTGCAAGAGGTGCCAATGGGGTAGTTATTATTGAGCTAAGTGATGAGGCTTTGCTTTCAACGCTGAAGTTGCAAGACAAAGGAGCAGATTTTGATAGCACATTTTATGAAACTACACTCGACGGAAGTTCGTTGAGACAAAATTTTTTGGATGACGCTTTTTGGCAACCAAAGCTTAAGACCGACATAAACGGAAAAGTTAGTTTTAATGTAACTTTTCCAGACGATATTACAAATTGGGAAACCTTTTATCTAGCCATGAACGGAAATAAACAATCAGGTCAGATAAAAAATTCGATTAAATCCTATAAGCCTTTAATGGCACAAATTGCTATTCCAAGATTTTTAGTAGCGCAAGACACCACCTATGCTATAGGGAAGTCACTCAATTACACAGAATCTGAGCAAGAAGCAACTATTACTTATTCGGTAAACGATATCGTTCAATTTTCAAAAATAGAACGTTTTAAAAATGCTGTTATCGACACCTTGATGATTGCTCCAAAAGATTCTATTTCGGTGAAATACACATTAGAAAAACCCGATGGATATTATGATGGAGAATTAAGGGAGATTCCGGTATATCCTCAAGGCCTACATCAAACAAAAGGTCAGTTTTACGTATTGGAAGATAACAAAAAAATCGATTTATCCTTCCATCCCGATTATGGCACGGTTAGACTTTATGCGCGAGCCGATATCTTAGAAATACTTGATGAGGAAATGGATTACGTTATTCATTATAAATACCTCTGCAACGAGCAAGTAGCCTCCAAGCTCAAAATGCTGTTGATGCAGAAAAGATTAGCTACTTATAAAGAAGTACCTTTTAAAAATGAAAGACGTATCGAAAAGCACATTTCCCGATTACTAAAAAATCAAAAAGATTCAGGTTTATGGGGATGGTGGAAAAATTCCAAAGACAGTTATTGGATTAGTCTGCAAGTGCTCGAAGCTTTAGCATTGGCAAAAGATAATGGTTACACAGTAAAACTAAACCCAACCAAAACCGTCCAAGAAATGATCTGGAGACTGGAGACCACATCAAACTTCGATGAGACGTACCGAATTTTAAGAGCGTTAAATTTGTTTGATGTCCCAGTAGATTATCTCAAGTACATCGAAAAATTAGAACAAAGGAATCAAATCCAATTTAATGAACGACTCATGCTCACTGATCTTCAACAAATGCATGGGATGGAATATCAACTAGATTCGATCATTCAAAACAGGAGGACAACACTTTTCGGAAATGTATATTTTTCAGATGCCAAAAACATTTCGAACATATTGAACAACAATATCCAAAATACTTTATTAACGTATAAAATACTGAAAGCCGATACATTAGATCATACTGCTGACCTTTCGAAAATGAGAAACTACTTTTTTGAAAGACGCCAGCCCGGATATTGGCGAAATACCTTTGAGTCGGCTCAAATCATAGAAACGATTCTCGACGATTTCATTCAAGACGGTAGGAAACCCACTTCTCCAAAACTCATCATTAAAGGTGATATCTCTAAAGTCATTGAAACTTTTCCTTTCGATTTCACCTTGGCACCTAATCAAAACATTTCGATTAAAAAAACCGGGGATTTTCCAATTTACTTTACAAGTCATCAATCCTATTGGGAAGGCAATCCCGATAAAAGAACAGGAGATTTCGAAATAAGCACCCAATTTAAAGACACAACTAGTAACATATTGAAAGGAGGAGAAGAAGTTACTCTGTTAGTGAATGTGAATATTAAAAAAGATGCCAAATATGTATTAATCAACGTTCCAATTCCAGGGGGATGCTCCTACGCCAGTACACAAAGCAAAAATAAGTTTGAAAGCCACAGAGAAAACTTTAAAAACGAAGCTACATTTTTTTGCGATAATTTGCCTGTTGGCGAACATCAATTTGAAGTAAAGTTGGTACCGAGATATTCAGGAAATTACACTCTGAATCCTGCAAAGGTTGAACTAATGTATTTTCCTACGTTCAATGCGAATACCTCACTTAAAAAAGTTTCAATCGAATGATTTAAAAATATTGCAAACCATAGAGATAAACAACAAGCGGTTGCTAAGGTTTACTTATCAAATCTGAATCGTCGTTTATTGTTGTAAGAAAACAAATAAGGCTCTTAAAAAATTTAGGCTTACACACTTTATTAAAGTTAGTTAATTAGATATTTTATTTACCCTTTTCGTCTCAGCTGTGATATTTAACCGCAAAGTTGCATAGGACGCAGAGTATAAAAAACGCTCGAAAAATTGGTAAGACCAATTCATACGACCAAAAGAAGTACATCAGAGCTGACAAGTTTAAAAAACCTATTAGTTCTATAATCCTGCTTCGATTATCCAGCCGCAACCTTCTCTCTACCCACTAAAAACTAACAACTATTTATCCACTCTTCCTCAAAACCTCCAATGGCGAACTTCTTAACACCTCTCGAATGTTGCTTACGCCAATTCCTAAGACTAAAAGAGAGATTCCAGGTAAGAAAATCAAAAAGGGGATTAGCGATGAAGTGAATGGTTCTTGAAATACAAACACTGCTAATAACAAACTACCTATCAATGCCAAAAGTATTCCTAAAAGGCTACCTAAAATACCTAGAAATAAATATTCTAAAGCGGTAATGGTTAAAATCTGTCTGCTTTTTGCTCCTAAGGTTCTCAATAAAACACTTTCTTTTATTCGTTGATATTTACTAGTACGTACGGAACCTATTAAAACAATAACCCCCGTAAGAATACTAAAAAATGCCATGAAATTTATTATCCAAGACACCTTGTTAAGAATATCTTCTACTACAGTAAACATCTGCCGTAAATCTATTACGGATATATTTGGAAACTTGCTTACTAAGTTTCGTTGCAATTTAGCAGAACTGGCTTCAGTTGGTGCGTTGGTAGATAATACATAAAACTGGGGGGCGTCTTCTAGTACACCACTCGGAAAAAGGATAGTGAAATTAGGTTGCAGATTTGCCCAATCCACCTTGCGGATGCTTTTTACGACGGTTTCCATCAAAACACCTTGTACATTAAAAACAATTGTATCACCAATAGTCACATTTGCATCCTCAGCAAGATTTTCGGAAATGGAAATTTTAACAATCTCGCCTGGCTTTTGTAAAGGCACCCACTCCCCTTTTACAATTTCTTCAGAATCAATTAAATGATTTCGGTAGGTGGTTCTAAATTCGTGATTTAAAACCCAACCTCTTATTTGGGCTGTACTATCGGTGCGAAGGTCGTTTACCAGTTCATTTTTTATACTGTGCATTCGCATAGTAACTAGCGGAATATTATTGAATACTTGCAAACCATTTGCTTTAAAAGTATTCACTACGTCGCCTACTTGGTCTGGTTGCACATCTAGGGTTATTAAGTTTGCACTTTCTGATGTTTGACCAATTTCAGCCTTATCTAATAGAATATCCTTTGTAAAATATAATGTACTAATTAAAAAAGTTCCTAAGCCAATAGCCACTAACAGCACTACAGTTTGATTATTGGGACGGAATAAATTCAGTAAGCTTTGTCTAGTAGTAAAGCCTGCGCTTTTAGGGAAAAAGGTTCTTACCAATTTCATTGCTCCTAATGCTATCCCTGAAAGGATTCCAAAACTTACCATAACTCCGACAATAAAGGCTAATGCAAACATCCAATCACTAAGCAACCAATAAGAAAAAGCATATAAAAATAAAACAATCACAGTAATGGCTACAATACTTGCTTTTCTGGATTGTTTTAAATTATCACCATTAACTCGTAATACTTCTAATGGTGAAACATACCATGTACGCAATAACGGTAGTAAAGCGAATAAAACTGACATTATAACCCCTAAAAGAACACCTATAATGAGCGGTTGTAGACTAATACTTATAGTTAATTCGAAAGGTAAAAACTCTTTTAAAAGAATAGGGAAAAACTCTTGAAGCCCTACTCCTATTGCTGTACCAATAATTCCTCCTAATAATCCTATTCCTGCAATCTGAATCAAGAAAATTAAAAAGCTCTGTTTTCTAGAGGCTCCCAAACATTTTAAAACGGCAATTGCTTTTATTTTTTCTTTAATGTAGATGTTAACTGAACTAGCAATCCCTACACAACCTAACAAGAGTGCAATAAATGCAGTAAGGTTTAAAAACGAACCTACATTATCATAACGCCTCCCTAATCTACTGCTAGTACTAATATGAGTGTCTAAGTCGGCATTTTCTTCTTCTAGTATTGGTTGCAATTGCTCTTCCAATAAAACTAAATCGGTGTCGGGTTGATTATAGAAGAATTCATAACGTTTACGACTTCCAAATTGCAACAATTTCGTTGCTTCTATAAATCGATACGGAATAATTACCAATGGGGCAACAGAACTTGAGACTGCTGTATTACCCGGAATTGCATTTAAAGCACCAGCTATAGGTAAGGTTATTTCTCCTATTTTAATAGAGTCGCCAACTTGAAGGTTGTACTGCAACATTAAGGTAGCATCTACTAGTGCACCACCTGAAGTTTTATATGAAGAGGAGGCTGTAACTGGCTCTGTTTCAAGTTTTCCATAAAAAGGAAAATCACCCTGCAAGCCACGCACACGAACTAATTTAGTACCATCGTTCTTAGGGAATGCGACCATGGATACAAAACTTACTTCCGAAGCGTCTGGTTGAAGGGAATCTATAATTTCCTGTGCCCGCTCAGATGGAGCTTCATTTATATCGATACGAAAATCGGCTCCCATCAAGGACTTCGATTGTCTTTGAATATTATCGGTAAGGGTGTGACTAAATAACTGTATTGAAACCACTGCGGCAATTCCTAAAACAATGGAAGCCATAAATAGTAGTAACCGCGCCCTACTTGCTTTAGCATCACGCCAAGCCATTTTAAATAGCCAAGCAGGAATATTATTTGATTTTAAAGTTGACTTTTTCAAATTACCGCTGTTTTTTCATTGGTTAAAATTTGTCCCCCTTTCAACTTTAAAATTTGTTGCGTTCTTGCGGCTAAGTCTAAATCGTGCGTAATTATAACAAGTGTAGTCCCTGCTTCTTCATTGAGGTTAAGAAGTAACTGAATTACTTTTTCACCAGTTTCTTCATCTAAATTTCCAGTAGGTTCATCGGCAAATAAAATAGAAGGATTGTTGGAGAATGCTCTTGCTACTGCTACTCGTTGCTGCTCCCCACCAGATAGTTGTGAGGGATAATGATTGACACGTTTTCCCAAACCTACTTTTTCTAATAATTCTTTCGCTTTACTTGCGGCATTTTTGGCACCTTGTAACTCTAATGGTACACTTACGTTTTCAAGCGCAGTTAAGGTTGGCAATAATTGAAAATCTTGGAAAATAAAGCCTACTTGTTTGTTTCGCAATCGTGCTCGTTCATCTTCATTCAGCTTACTTAAATCGTAACCACATAATTCCACTGTTCCTGAGTTAGGTGTGTCCAAACCGGCTGCTAATCCCAGTAAGGTAGTTTTTCCACTTCCAGAAGGCCCAACAATTGAAAATGTTTGCCCTTTTTCAACTTCAAAGGAAACTTTTTGAAGTACAGTTAATTGTTTTGAGCCACTTGTATAAGTCTTTTCTAGCCCGTTAATCTTTAATATCTTTGTCATTTAAATTTTTTAAAAATCTCCGACAATATGCCGAAGTCCAAAATTACACAAAGCCTTTTAAATACAAGCCTTTACAAGTCTCGAAACCTCTTAAAGTTTTGTTATATCCTTCTGGCATGTGTAGTGATTTCCTGTGGGAATGATAAAAAAACTGAGGCCACAACAGATTCAACCGAAAACCATACTACTGAAACTGAAACTTCAGAAAAAACATCTAGTAAAACTATTTTGTTTTTTGGCGATAGTATTACTGCAGGGTATGGGTTGGAGGACACTAATGATGCCTTTCCAGGAGTTATACAAGATAAAATAGATTCATTAGGGCTAAATTATCAAGTTGTGAACTCCGGTGTAAGCGGAGAAACTTCGGCTGGAGGTAAAAGTAGAATCGATTGGATTTTAAATCGAGATATTGATGTTTTTGTTTTAGAGCTTGGCGCCAACGATGGTTTGCGTGGTCTTCCTATAACTGAGACTAAAGCTAATTTACAAGCAATTATAGATGCAGTAAGAGCAAAGAATTCTGACATAAAAATTGTTTTGGCGGGAATGCAAATGCCACCAAATATGGGTGCAGAATACACATCAGAGTTCAAAGCAATTTTTTCAGATTTAGCGGAAGAAAACAATATTGCTTTCATTCCATTTATTTTAGAAAATGTTGGTGGAGTGAAAGAATTAAATCAAGCCGACGGAATCCATCCAATTGCAGAAGGACATAAGATTTTGGCTGAAAATGTTTGGGACGTATTATTACCAATAATTAAGATTTAGGATTCTGAATATAACAATCTCTGTTGGTAAAGGTCCATGTCTTATTGTCAATCGCAGTTATTGTATAGGAATTCATTAATAATATAGGTTGAGTATCACTAGAATTATTTTCAAGTTCAGAAATTTTGTAATCTAAATTGTTATTGTCAGGAAACTCATTTATAAAAAATTTTCTATTTGTTGAAACTGTACCTAATTCATAAACAATTGAATTGTCTTCAGTGGCCTTTACAAGTATTTCAATTGTTTTATTATGGTTTATTAAATTATTAGAATTAATTGGACCATCGAAGGCAATTACAAAGGGTTTGTTTATAACAGAGGTCGCTGTTGGAAGTTGAACTGTTAATCGTGTATTAACGTTGTTGTAAATAGTTATTGCATTAGTTCTTATCAAAACTATACCACCCTGAGGTAAAGAACTTAAGGCTGTTGCCATTTGAAAACTAGTAACATTTACCTCATTTCCATTACTTCCATCCGGTAAAGTTATATTTATCGTTGCAATATTATTAGGAACATCACAATTGGTAGAGTATCCTTCCGTTTTTCCCAAGGTAACCCATTTAGCACTCCCCGTTGGACCACCACTCATTAATACCTGTCCAATTTCCCCTTTACTTCCCAATGTCGTGTTTCTTCCTCCTAGTCTAATTCCACCGTCTATTTGTACACTTCCTCCATCTACAGAAGATTTCGAAATATGTAAATCACTTTTAGGTGTAGTAGTACCAATTCCTACTTGACTAAAAGAGTTAACTGAAAAAATTAAAATGGCTATACACGGTAATATTAATCTCATATAAATATAATTTTCGACAAAAATAGCTATAATTATTTAATAGCCTTATATCTTAATTTTTAAGGAAATGACAAGGCGAAATACTGTAGTATTTAAGTATCAAAATTAAAAAAAGTAAGTTCACTCCGTAATTCCTTATAACTCGGCATTAGGTAGTATATTTGTTGCATTGTAAAATCTCAACTATTTATCATGTCTTTATTTCCTATGCCTTTTAAAAAACTAAACCCTGAAATAAAAGAGAAGTTAGAAAAGTTTGAAATAATTACTCCTACTCCGTTTCAGACTAAAAGCATTCCTGTTATTAAAAGTGGTGCTAATGTTTATTGTTCGGCTCCTAAGGGAAGTGGAAAAACAACAACACTTATTCTAACAACTTTACAGAAATTAAAGTTTGAACCCCTTGGAGATGCCCCTAGGGCAGTGGTTTTGGTAGAAAACAAGGAAAAAGCATTAGAAATGTTTGAAGCTTTTGAAAAATATACACAACACAAAGAAATAAGGGTATACGTTGGATACGAAGAGCTTCATATAGACATTCAAAAATCTGAAATATTTATGGGTGTAGATATTTTAATTTCCACGCCTAAAACTTTAAATAAATTGTTTTTAACCAATGGAGTGAGTTCTTCTCAGTTAAAAATATTAAGTGTTGACGATGCTGAATTTCTTGCACAAAAATCTAATTATACAGCAATCATGGCCGTTACTCAAACTATCAAAAGGTGTCAATATGTATTGTATACAGAGAAAATACACCCAATGTTAAAACGCTTTGAAGCACACTTTATGGAGTTTGCTAAAAAGGTTGAGGTCTCTTAAAAATAAATAGTTGCGCTAAGGGAATAAAGAATAGAGAACATAGAAAAGAGATTTTCAAAAAAAGGCAAGGCAATCTTATTTATCAAAACATCGACAATACGCTATGATACCTAAATTACATTATATATCTCAAGGGAATTCTCCTAAAGAGCATTTAGAAAATATACAGAAGGCGTGTACTTCTGGGGCAGAATTGGTACAGTTGCGTTTAAAGAATGTTTCTGATAAAAAGTTATTAAAACTAGCCCAAGAGGCAAGAGATATTACGGCTCACTTTCAGACCAGATTAATAATAAACGACAATTATAAAATCGCTAGAGAAATTAAAGCAGACGGAGTACATCTAGGAAAATCTGACACCTGCCCTACTATTGCTAGAAAACATTTATATACTTGGCAGTTTATTGGTGGTACTGCAAACACTTTACAAGATTGCGAAGCCTTAATTGAAAAAGAAGCAGATTATATTAGTCTAGGCCCTTTTAAATTTACAGAAACAAAGGAAAATTTACCCCTAGTTTTAGGATTAGATGGATATACAGCAATTATTGATGTTTTAAATACAGAAACGCCTATAATTGGTGTGGGAGGAATTACCTTAGAAGATGTAACCGCAATCCTAGAAACTGGAATTTCAGGACTAGCAGTATCTGGGGAAATTACTCGTAATTTTAATACAATTAGAATATTTAACGAAATGCTCAATGCTTCTTCAGCGGCAGAACAACGATATACTTTTGAATAAAGGTAAAGCTGAAAAATATTTTATTGACATTTAATGCTTTGAAAACTCATGAAATTAAACTTAATATCTTGCGATGCTCAGCGCCCCGATAGAAGAGCGATAGCTCAATGTATTACAGAAATATCAAAGCACAATGAGTCCTTGGCTAAGGAACTTACAGATATATTATTAGAAGGTGACGCAGTAGAAATTGATGTTGACGATAAAAACTCGGGTTCTGCATTACGTGCCTTACGAAAACTAAGTGTTAATTACGAAATTATTGAATAACACTAACTTGACGATATTAAAACTTTAAAATTGAATTTATTATGAAATCAATTCGCTATCATTATTTTTTGATTTTTGTTCTTCTATTTGTAGGTTGTAAAACCTCGACAAACGTTGAACCTACTTTAAAAGAGGTATCAAACTTTGAGAAATTAGCTTCTATAGAAAATGTTGTAAGTATTGAAAAAAGAGCTGTGGTAAGTCATTTTGACGAAAATTATGAGCTTTGGTTTGAACAACCAATAGACCATAACGACTTAACAAAAGGAACTTTTAAACAGCGTGTATTTTTAGGTTTTGAAAACCCTCAACAACCTGTAATTGTCGAGCTTAATGGCTACGGAATTGGTTCAGAAAAGGCAGGGGAATTAGCAACTCATTACAATGCAAACCAAATATCAATAGAACATCGTTATTTCAATAATTCACGACCTGAAGACATAGATTGGAATACGCTTACAATTGAAAATGCCGCTAAAGATCAAGCTGCTATCATCAATGCAATTAGAAATGCCTTATATCCAAATGCAAAATTTATTTCCACAGGAATTTCAAAAGGTTGTCAAACTGTAATGGCACATAGATATTATTTTCCAAAAAATGTTGACGGTTGTGTTTGTTACGTTGGTCCTTTAAATTTTGATAGAGAAGACGAAAGGATATTTAAATTCTTAAGGAATGTAGGAACAGAAGAAGACAGGACTAAAATCAAAAACTTTCAAGAATTAAGCTTCAAAAATAGAGAAGCTCTATTAGAAATATTAAAGGCTAAAGCAGCTGAAAAAGAAATGTCATGGGAGTTTGGGGCTGAGAAAGCTCTTGAATATTCAATTTTAGAATACCCTTTTGCACATTGGCAGTGGGGAACGAAAGCTGAAGATATTCCAACAGAATCAGCAACAGTTGAAGCTATTTACGATCATTTGTTTGATGTTGTTGGCTATGGCTTTTTTGAGGAAAGTTCTGTTGAAGATCTACAACCCTATTTTTGGGCGGCATTAACACAACAAGGAATTTATGGGTATGAAACAATGCCGTTTGAAAAACACTTGAATACCGATGAAATTTACACTTTTGATTGGGCTTTCCCTGAAAACATCTCAAAACCTTTCGATCCTAAGCCAATGCAAAACATAAAAGCTTTCTTAGACACGAAGGCCGAAAAGATGCTATTCATTTACGGCGAATACGACGCCTGGAGTGCTACGGCGGTAGAGTTATCAGAGAGTGCTGAGAAACGAGAATTATTTAAGTTTGTAAACCCTCAAGGCGATCATAGAACTCGTATTAAGAGTTTTGATGTTTCAGAACAACAACAGATTTATAAAATTATAGATAGTTGGCTTAAGGAATAGACATTAAGCGCAGTTGCTCGAAATCAAAATCGAAAGGGCCTTTATTTTTTTTTGATTAAATTTAGATGGGTTATAATGCTTCACACATACGTTTTAACCACTCTTTTTCATTAGTTTTCAGCATAGGAGATAGTTGATCAAACACCATTTTATGATAAGAGTTATACCATTCAATTTCTGTAGTGGTTAGTAAAGTCTTATCAATTAGTTTTCTGTCTATCGGGCATAATGTAATTGGCGTAAATCCTATAAATTCTCCGTATTCTGTTTCTTGTTTAGCTATAGACAGCACTATATTTTCAATTCGAATTCCAAACACACCTTTTTTATAACACCCAGGTTCAATAGTTGTTAGTTGATTTATTGAATGTGCTGTTCGCCCACTACTGGTGGCAGGATTTGTTGTAAAACCTTGTGGTGGTTCGTGTACCATTCCATAGCTACCAATACCATGCCCTGTGCCATGTGGATAGTCCAAGCCTTGTTGCCATAAGTGAAATCTTGCAAAGGCATCTATCTGCATTCCAACGGTTCCTTTAGGAAATTGTAACTGCTCAAGTGCAATATATCCTTTTAAAACTGATGTGTAGGCCGTTTTTAATTCTTCAGTTGGCGTCCCTCCTAACCAAACAGTTCTGGTAATATCAGTGGTTCCATCTTTGTATTGAGCGCCACTATCTACCAATAGAATATTTTCGTTTTTCACCATGGCAGAACCTTCTTTTGGTGCTGTATAGTGTATAATTGCGCCATTTCCTTTATACCCTACAATTGCAGCAAAAGATTCGCCTGTATATAAGTCTTGTTGTTGCCTGAAACTTTCTAGTTTTTTTCCAATTTCATATTCAGAAATCTCTCGTGATGCAAGTTCATTTTCCAACCAAATGAAAAACTTGGTAAGTGCAACACCATCCTTTACCATACAGTTTTTGGAACCGTTTATCTCTATTTCGTTTTTAATAGCTTTCAATTCTCTGGCTATTGAGTTTTGAAATAAAAACTTACTCTGTATAGCATTAAAAACTGCATAATTAAGAGACGATAGATCCGTAATGATTTTCTTATTTACATCTAATTTCTGAAGTTCAGAAATAGCTAGATCATAATTTAATACTTCAATAGCTAATTTTGAAAATGCTTTAATAGCTGAAGGAGAAAACCTATTTCTATCACAAAAAATAATTGTTTTTTCTAGCCCCACTAATGCATAAGAGGTCACTAAAGGCGTAAAATCTACATCTTTAGAACGAATATTAAATAACCAAGCAATTTCATCTAAACTTGAAAATAAATAATAATCGGCTTTGGCTGTTTCAATTTTATTTTGAACTTTTTCAATTTTTGAAGCCGTTGTTTCTCCGCTGTATTCTAATGGGTGAATGTCAACTGGAAAACTCGGCAATGTAGGTCTATCCTTCCATATCTCATCTACTAAATTTGGAATGTTTTTAAGTTTAATTTTTTTAGAATGCGATACTTCTTTTATATAATCAATTTGTGCTTTTGAAAATTGAAAAAAATCAACGCCAATAACAGCTTCTTCTTCTAGACTATCACACAACCATTGTACGTGTTCTGGAGCATGAGGTATGGTTTGTTTATGTAAGTTTAAATCATAGTCCTTACATTCATCTTCAAACTGAAGGAAATAACGTGAGTCTGTCCAAAGTGCAGCTTCATTTTGATTTAAAACTAAAACACCGGCTGAACCCGTAAATCCCGTAAAATATTCTCTTACTTTCCAATGTTTAGCAACATATTCTGATTGATGAGGATCTGATGATGGAATAATAACCGCATCCAATTGATAATTAGTCATTTGTTGACGCAGACTCTCTAGCCTTTTATTAATCATAAGAAGTAATTGAAAAAATTATTTTGTAATGGATTTAAAAGTTTAAAATTAATAATATCAAATGAATTCTACTGTTCCATTGAGGTAAAAAATATGCTTTAAAGCACTATTAATTTATTCAGTTTAAATATAGTTTGAAGGATTAATTTTTTAACAATAAGTATAGTTGTACCGAGTTTGTAAATGGCATTATCCTCTGGAATTATCTCGATACAAATACTAGACTATTATTATCTTATGCGCAAAATTTTAACCACACTATGGAAATAAATTAAATTAAAATTTAACTACTAAAACTTTATTTCTAGAATACTGAAACTTGTAACGCATTTAAACGCTATTTTCATCAAATTCTCATTAGAAAGAAATTTATCGAAATAAAAAAAAATAGTAACTAAACTATTATCTTAACCGCTAAGAACTTAACATTAAAATGGTCAACAATGATTTATAGAGTTATAATATTCTAAATTTTGCAGCTCTCGGCCTTGGGAGCTTTTTAGCGGGTAAAGGCCCACGATCTGAATGGTATGAAGGAATTAATAAAGCACCGTGGACGCCTCCAGGGTGGGTATTTGGAGTTTCTTGGACTGTAATAATGATTTGTTTTAGCATCTATTTAGCGTATTTATGGCCTTCAGTAGAAAATAAAAATTTATTGATTGGAGCCTTAATTGTACACTACGCTTTAAACATTGCTTGGAACCCAACTTTTTTTACTACCATCAAATTTTAGCAGCTTTACTTGTTATTATATCACTTACCATACTTATAGGATTCTTTATGTATTATTACTGGCCAGAAACAGGATATAAGTCGCTGCTATTAGCCCCTTATTTTATTTGGTTATTGATTGCCACCTCCTTAAATGCATATACCTTAATTAAAAACTGAAACTTCAAAAGCGTGAAAAGTCATTTGTAGCAACCCAAACAAGGGTATGAACTTGTCCTTAAAAAATGTGTTCTTAATATAATCCCTATAAAATTTATAGCACGGTTAAATTAAGAACACACAACACCCTTTAATTTGAGGTATTTAGATTTAAATATTTAAAATAATTCTCTTAAATATTTAATATTCGATTTTGCCGAATCAATAGCATCAGCGGCTTGTCCGTTTAGCATCAATTTCCCCATGGTTGTGGCAAAACCTTTCATCTGGTTGAATTCCACTTTTGGAGGCATGGCCAATGCATCTGGATCTGTAAATATATTAACGAGAGCTGGACCATTGTGTGCGAATGCTTCTAATAGTGCTCCCTTAACATTTTCACATTCTTCAACATTCCATGCTTTTATATCCATTGCTTCGGCAACTTTAGCAAAGTCTGGGTTTTTCATATCTGTTTGCCATTGTGGATATCCAGCTACTTGCATTTCTAATTTTACCATTCCTAGAGTGCGATTGTTAAAAATTATAATTTTAACAGGAATCTCATATTGACTAATTGTCATCAGGTCTCCCAACAGCATGCTTATACCTCCGTCTCCACATAATGCGATAATTTGGCGCTCAGGTCTAGATAGGCCCGCACCAATAGCCATGGGCATTGCATTGGCCATTGAACCATGATTAAATGAACCTGTGAGATATCTATTGCGCTGTCCTTTAATATATCTAGCAGCCCAAACCGCAGACATACCCGTATCTACCGTAAAAATTGCATCATCTGCTGCTAGTTCATCAATCACGGCTGCAACAAATTCTGGATGAATATTCTTCTCTTTGGACTTCGCCTCTACATACGAAGCATATTTATCTTCCTGCTCATCATGTAATTTTTGCATTTCTTTTAAAAACTGATCGTCGGTATTTTCATCTAGCATAGGAAGCAAAACCTCCAATGTATCCTTTATTTTACCAGCAAATCCATAATCAACTTTAGCACGTCTTCCAATTCGTTCAGGTTTATCGTCTATTTGAATAATTACATTTTCTTCAGGTAAAAAGTCGGTATATGGAAAATCTGTACCTAATAAGATTAACAAATCGGCTTCATGCATTGCTTTAAATCCAGATTTGCTTCCTAAGAGACCATTTAAACCGACAGCGAACGGATTTGAAACTTTATCAAAAAATATTTTTCCTCTAAAGCTATATCCCATTGGTGCTTTAAGTTTTTCTGCTAACAGCATAGCTTCTTCTTGAGCATCTTTACAACCATATCCACAAAACAGCATTACATTTTTATGTGAATTAATAACTTCCGCTAATTTCTCCATCTCTTCAATTCCTGGAATGACAATAGGATTGGTATAAAAATTCTTTTTAGCAACAGTTATATGATCTACCTCTGCCTCAGAAACATCTCCAGGTAAACCAACTACAGCCACTCCCCTATGTTGTACCGCATGTTGAATTGCAGCTTGAAAGGCATTGGCAGCTTGTTGTGGAGTATTAGCCATTACACAATATTTACTACAGTCGTCAAAAAGCTTGACAACATTGGTTTCTTGAAAATTTTCCAAACCTGTTCTGTCGGTATTAATTGTTGTGGCAATGGCAATAACCGGATTTCCTGAGCGATTGGCATCGTATAATCCATTTACCAAATGCACATGTCCTGGTCCGCTACTTCCCATACAACACCCAATACCGTCAAGCTCAGCATCCATTGAGGCTGCGTAAGCACCTGCTTCCTCATGACGAACATGTATCCATTCTATTCTTCCATCTCTTCTTATTGCATCATTAATGGGATTTAAACTATCTCCAGTAACGGCGTATAACCGTTTAACACCTGCATTAACTAAATTCTCTACTAATAAATCTGCTATTTTTTTGGCCATAATTTTGCATTTTTTATAAAGATAAAGAATGTCATTTTTAAATTTTATTAATGCAAAGTTAATTGTCAGAAATGCATACTAACAAACTAATTTAAATCCTGTCTTTTAACCAATTAATAAAACTAAAAACGTAGTTTTCAATCATCATCACAGCTTGCTTGAAAATATGGTTCGCTTTCTAGGGTGAACGCTTCCTTCGAAATGTCGAAATCTTCAATTTTATAAAAAGGTGCTAGTAATTCTGAGCTAGGATTTTCAAAATATGGAAAAAATTCATTATCCGATGTCAGTTCATCTGGAAACAAACTTTTTTTGGCAAAATAGTTTGACATCACTAAATCCTCTTCGTTTAAAGTTTGCAAAGGTCTTTTTTCCATTCCTTTGGAATCAGAACCTATAAATAACTTTCCATTATTAAATATAGCGTGAGAAGTAACTTCCTGTGTATAATCTGATTGTAGGTTTATTAAAATAAGGTCGTTGTAATCAGTAGGGATTGTAAAGTGAAAAACGTGTGCAGAAGGATGATTTTTAGAAAAAGAACTAGTGTTTTTTATTAAAACTTGAGCAGCACGAAGTTGGTGTAATTTCTTTTCTTGTTTAAAGATATAAGGATAATTAAAACAATTAGCTGCATTGTTAAATACGGGTTTAAGTTTAATTTGTTCATTTGAATCTAATCCTACTGCCACAGCATTATTTGCTTCAACTGAAAAATTTATTTGAGTCCGATTTTTTAAACTTTTTAAACTTCTGCCATAAAGAACAAATTGCGGTTCCGTGCTTTTAATAAGCGTAACCTTATCTTTATTTAATTCCCAAACCCCCTTTTGAAAGCCACCGAAATATGCAATAACATATGTGTAATCTAGAAGAAAAATAAACGTTGCCCCACCAACAGGGTCATTACTCTCTTCCTTGTATACTCCTACCACATCATCATTAGAAATATTTTGTCCAGATAGCGCGGCGGAAAAGATTATGCAAATACTAAAAAATAATTTTTTCATTTTACTAAGATATCAAAATTACTTTCTCTTCAATAAATTCCTTATAGAAGGTTTTGGGTTATATTTAACATCAAAATCTTGGAACATTCTTATTTTTGGAATACTATTTCAATTAATAATTTGAATGAAGTTACCCCTAACTATTTTATTAGTTTTTTACTCAATTCATTCATTTGCACAAATCAAGGAGTTTAAGCCTTCAACTGCAGATTCTGTTTTAAAAGAACAAACCTCTGGAATTATTAAGCTGAAGGAAATTTTAAAAGATTCTATTAAAACTTCACAATCAGACACCTTAAAGAATTCCATATTCGAGCAGGTAAATAAATTGGAAGACGTTTTCATAATGTCAAAATCTAAATATGATGCTGTGTCTTTGGGAATAATTGAAAAAGAAGTCAAACCCCTCACTCAATATGAAAGACAATTATATACTGCTGGCGACTTTAAACCTATTCACTTATTATCCCTTTTAGGCGGATCGCTACAAGTAGATCCTATAATAAATGCGATTAGTGGTAGAACAAAACGGTTAAAAAAGTATATTAAAGTTGAAAAGAAAGAAAACAATATTCTATTTCTAGAAAATCATTACCAAGAATTTATGCTGAATAATTTGAATATTCCTAAGGAGTTATTAGGGCGATTTTTAAATTATCTAATTGAAAATGATACTCTACAAGATCTAATCAATCGAAAAGATAATGGAGCTTTATATTTTTTTATTGGAGATGAGTGGTTTAAGTTTAAGGAGTTTCAAGAGGATATACTACCACTTCTACTTAAAGAAGCTTCAGAAACCGAAGAATAATATTATCCTGAAATTATTAAATTGCTTTATTATTCTTCTAAATTAACATTAAACCTTTTCGCAATAAAAGTTCTATTTTAGAGCCCCCCCTCATCCAACATTTAGAAAGTTTTAAATTAGCGAATAAAATTTTAAGAGATTTTCTTGGTCTTTAAGTAGAGTTTCTCCACTTTTTCTCTAGCCCACGGAGTTTTCCGTAGAAATTTTAAGCTAGATTTAATTGAAGGGTTACTATTAAAGGAATTGATTTTAATTTTTTCACCTAGGGTTTCCCAACCGTAGTATTCCACTAGATATTCTAAAATATCGGCTAGTTTCACACCGTGTAAAGGATTATTTGGTTGTTCGTTACTCATAGTTTTAAAACTTTAAAATTTAATTATACTGAAAACCTCTAGATTTAAATAGGTTCTCGAAAAACTATCGGGACATGCCGTTTTTAAATAGAGCTAATCATCTACCAGTCTATTAGTCAATAATTCTTTAAAAACTTTCCACTCCAAAGATTTCTAGTATTAACCTCATCGAATAAAGAATCCATAACTCTTGCTACAGCATCTAGAATATCCAATGGAAGCTGAAAGTCCTGTAGTTCAATTTTTCGCTCTGCCGGTTTACGTTTCTGAGCTTTTTTGAAATCTTTCTTTCTACGTGAGAATTCATCCCGATTAGGTCTTGATAATTGACCTGAAGCCTTTATTAAAGCAGTTCGCTGTTCCTTTGAAAATTCAAAAATTTCATAGATATTATTATTCAAATATTCGAGTATAGGAATATTCTTGCCAATTTCATCGGGTTTAATTTCTTTATTTTCTTTCTCAGAAAATTCACTAGAAAAATATTGTTCTTCAACTGAGATATTAATCTTAGACTCCTTTCGAGTCATACTTTTAATCTTTAACAAATATAGCTAGAGATTCAGCGTAAAATATAAATATGCTTATCTTAAATTTTTACGTTTTACTTCTAGAGAATTAATCTGTATTAACATACAGAACCATAGCGTAAAATTTCAAAAACCTTTTTAATTTAAAAATTTAGGAATACTTTAAAAGTATTTTTATCTAAGTATTAAATTTATATTAAAGTCAACAATATCACATTGTTATGGTGCGCTAATCTCGTATCTTCACATAAACAAAAAAATAAAAAGATATGAACAATAAAGGAAAAGGATTATTAGCAGTTTTAGGTGCAGCTGCCGGTGCATTTGCATTATGGAAGTATAAAAAAATGACTCCAGAAGAAAAGCAAAGACTTAAGAACAAAGCTACTGATACAGGTAGAAGAATTCGGGAAAAAGCTGGTGAAGTTGAAAATACAATTTCTGAAAAGTACAATCAACTTAAAAACACTGCACAACGTGAAACCAACCAGCTAAAAAATAAAGCTGAAGACATAGCTAGTTAATAATTAACTAGAATATAATTGAAAAATCCCGCTGTTGGCGGGATTTTTTGTTTGAAAGAGTATTATACCTTAGTTAGATTTTAGTAACCTTTACAGCATTCATTCCTCTTTGACCTTTTTCAAGCTCGAATGATACGTTATCATTTTCGGTTATTTCGTCAATAATTCCACTTACGTGAGTAAAGTACTTTTCGTTGTTTTCATTATCAATAATAAATCCGAATCCTTTCGATGAGTCATAGAAAGATACCTTTCCCTTTCTTACAGGGTCAAAAGCTTCTCTATCCCCTTCCTCTTTAGGTGGAATTCCAAGGACTATATCTTCTGCTTCAATTTCTGGCTTCATACTAGGATCTGGTGGCGTATCAGTTAAGTTACCATTATGGTCTACATAAACAAAGTCTATTCCTGGAGTTTTTTCAGCTTTACGAGCTAATTTTTTCTTTTGTTTCTCCTCTTTCTTTTTCTGTTTTGCTTTTTCTTTCTCTTTTTTACTGTACGTCTGTTGCGATTTTGCCATTTGTGTTTTTAGAATAAAAAAAGCCATCCGCTGTAGGCAGATGACTTTTTAATGAATTATATATTAAAAATTATTGTTATTGGTATACCTACTGGGGTTTTAAATTATAGTTGCCCCCCTAATGCTTCAAAGGTACGGATAATTAATGTGTTAAAATAATATATGACTGACTATTTAATTAATAGTCCTGATTGTTTATGTTAAACGATGTTGTTTTCACTTAAAAAAACTCTAATCTAGAAAGGATATCCTATTCCGAAATTAAATACAGTTTCCTTTACGTTAAAATCGAATCCATTATTCTTTGAAGGATCATGAAATGGAGCGGCAAAATCAAAGCGTAGTACAAAACCTTGCACATCAACTCTAAGCCCTACTCCTGCTCCCATTCCAAACTCTTTAATAAAACTTGAGGTAAATTTATCTTTTCCTTCGTAAACTGGATTAGGATCTGAGTTCCATATATTTCCTGCATCTGCAAATACAGCACCTTTTAGGAAAGATATAATCGGAAAACGATACTCAATATTTGCTTCAATGCGAATATTTCCTGTTTGATCGAAATAATTAGTTTGAGAATTACCGTCATCAGAATAAGTTCCTGGACCTAAAGATCTAATTCTAAACGCTCGAACACTATAAGGACCACCAGAATAGTATTGCTTTACATAAGGCATTATATCGGAATTTCCATACGCATATCCGTATCCTCCGAATAATCTAGTAGCTATAAGTTGTTCTTTTCCGAAGTTTAAATGATATCTAAAATCTGCATCAACTTTTGCATATTGAGCATATTCTAAATTCAAAATACCTTTTTTACCATTATCCATTTCTTTAGCAAATAAACTCATAGTGTTACCAGCAACATCTAAGGTTGAATTAATAAAAAATTGATGTTTTTTAGTTGCATCTACCATTCCGTTATAGGTAAATGAATAATTCAATCCTGCAATAAATTGCTTTTCAAAACTTCGTTTTAGATAAGGGTTAGCGTCTAAAATGTTCTGAAACTCCTCTGTAGTATTTGAAGGTTTTGTGTAGTTTAATGAAATAGGTATTATTTCGTGAGTTACATACCTATTTGCTTGCCAAAGGTATCCAAATTGCGCGCTACCCGATAATAAAGTATAAAGTTGGGTTCTTCTTAAGTAATCTAGACTAACGCTTGTCTTTGTTTTAGGTATATCATATTTAAAAAAGTCGCTATCAATTTTAATTGGAAAAATTACTCTTGGGAAAATCAATTCAGTTTTTAAACCTAAATCTACACTTGTTTTACCGCTACTGCTCCCACCTCCAACTTGCATTTCATAACCAAAACTAGCAGTAGTATTAAATGTCTCCCCACCACTAAAAAGGTTTCTGTTACTGTAAGTTAATGCTATACCAGGTCCAGAAAAATTATTGGATTTTGATACTGCTTGCAATTCAACGCGTAGCGCTCTTTTGTTTAAAGGTGATAGAAATATATTGGCTTCCAAAATTCCCAAGCTGTCATTATATACAGTATCTTGTTCTTTATACTGAATATTTACAAATTTGTAAGCCCCTATGGTTGAAAGTCTTCTTGCTGAATTTCTTGAGTTTTCTGGACTGTAATATTGCCCTTCTTCCAAAGTAACATAAGGATCGAGATATTTTGGTTTAAAAAAACCTGAACTGTTTATATAGTTTTTTTCATTGAAACGCTCCACCTCATTAGCGATAGAATCTTCTACGTGATAGTTGGCGTAAATATTAATTTTAGAAATCTTATAGGGAATAATAGACTTTTTTGGAACATCCTTTTTTAATCCTAGAAATAAATCAAAACGTTTTTTATCATACTGATTAGTATCAGCTTCAAAAATTAAAAAACTTGAATTGAAATTATAATATCCATTCTGTTTTAGGTCTCTATCTATACGTTCACGTTCCATCTTCATATTCGCTAAGTCGAAACGCATTCCTTTAGATAGCTTAGTTTTGGCTACGCTTTTTTTAACCTCAGAATGAATAGGGGGCGGCATACTATCTAATTGGTAACTCGCAATGGTGTATGGCTTAGGTGCTTTAACTGTATATTTTACTGAAGCTTCTTTTTCATCTTTATTTTCTTCAAACTCTGATGAGATCACGCTATAGAAAAAACCTCTATTCTCCATTCGATTTAGTAGAATTTCTTCAACTTCATAAGGTTTTACATCACTTTTATAAACAGGTTTCTGTTCGCCAAATCGCTTGTAAAAAAATCGGTTTATAAATCCTGGATTCTCTTTCTGCATTTTGTAATAATAATATAGTCCAACACGCATACCCAAAAACTTTTTATTAGGCTTAGGCAATAAAGCTTCTTCTAACACAGATTTTAGTTGAGATTCATTTTTTATTATAGAATCAGATTTAATCTCCACTGTTGCACCGGTATAAAGCATTTCATCTTCAGGTATGTACTTTTTTACTCCACACGATTGAAGCCCGAGCAATACCGATGTTATAATGAATACTATTTTAATTTTGATATACATAGTCCAACTTTCAATAGCAACCTATTAGGAGGCTTAAGTTTAAAGATTACAGTTTTAATTATTTCTCAGATTTTGAATCATTAGTCTGTTCATCATCTTCCTCTTCATTTTCCATATTCTTTTTGATCTCTTTCTCTTCTTTTTCTATTCTTTCCTTTTCTTTTTCCAATGCTTCTTTTTCAGCTTTTTCCTGTTTGGTTTCACCATTTAAAATAGCTTGCCACAATTCATCAAATTTGTTAAACTCTTGTGTGAAAATTAAAGCAATTCCACTTACTATAGTTTGTCCGTCAACTACATTTTCAAATTGATTTTTTCTAAATCCTTTTAATCTATATCTGCCATTTTCGGTGATTAAATACTCCAAACTTACATCGCCAATAATTGGGGCCTCTTCTTCATTTGAACCGCTACCTTGTATATCAACTTCACTACCTACACGTACTATTAATCTATCGTTGAAGAGTTTCTTCTGTGCAGCAATATCGAGTTGAGTACGCTCCTGTGCGGTTTCACCTTGGTAATCGGTATAGCTGTTTAATCCAAAATCTAATTGAATTCCAGAACTACCTAATAGATTGTTTGAAAAATTGTTTAATTGATCTGAAATAGCATCGTTTAGATTATCTCTTGCCACAGTTGCAAAACCTCCTGCACTACCATCACTTCCTGGCTCTGGATAAAATCTATTGAGAACTAGCAATGAAAAAACTTGTCGATTTAATTCGTCTTCTTGATTATTTACTTGTTGTATTCTGCCATAAACTTGTCCTCCTATTGCACCCTGCTCATCCTCTGGCATATCAAGGTCGAATGCAATTATTGGTTTGGTTAATTCTCCATCGATATTTAAATATACGCTAAATGGCAAAACTTGTTTATACTTATTTTTCACCGAAGGATCAGCTCCAGAACTTATAGGCGCCATTAACGCCGACGCAGAGGCTTTCAAATTGTATACAGCCTTGATGTCTAATTTGGCATCGAAAGGATCTCCAGACCAACTTACTCTACTTTCAGGTGCGAGTTCAAATCTTCTGTTTACTAAATTGTATAAGTTCATCTCATAATGACCACCTGCCACATTATAAACGCCACTTAAATTCATTCTACCTGTAGGATTCATTGTAAAATCGAATTCCCCAGCACCGTAAACTTCAAAGTTATCCCCTGTTTCCTGATCTATTATAATTTTGACTTTAGCTTCATTCCCAATTGTTAAAAACGCCCTAACATCAAGTCCTGTTAAAGTTGCTGTTTTTTCTGCAGTTTGTGTTAATATAGCATCTCTATTTTCGCGATTTACAAATACTACAACTCCATCTCGTTCTTCAATAGACACTGATGAGGAAGGCAATACATAGGTAATATCAGTTGCATCGTTTACAGTTATATTAGCGTCTAAATTTGGGACTAGCATATCTCCAGTTAGGGTTGCATCGGCGTTAAATGATGCTTTTCCATATAAAAAGTCATTATCATCCTTTGTTGCGTTTAACACTTGAAAATCTTTTGCGTTAATCTTCAAATTAAACGTTGGATTAATAAAGTTTTTCGTACCAACTTCCCCAGATAAAACTAATTGATTCTGATTTTCATCACGCACAGTAAAACCGTTCATAAAGAACCCATCGTTATTAACAGATAAAGTTTCGTTTTTAAGTGTAAACGGTGCATTTAACTTTGCAATAGTGAAATCTGCATTATTAAAAATTAACTTCCCTTCGTAATTGGGCTCCGCTATACTCCCGGTTACATTGAACCTTCCTGAAAACGCTCCTTTACCATTTTTAATTTCACCTAAGGAGAACCCTTCGAGCGCTTTCATTTTAAACTCATTTATAACTAAATCTAAATCTATCTGTGCATCTTTTTGATTTGCTATATAATCTCCCGTTAAATCTAAATCGACTTCACCTTCTTCTAAAGCTAGATTAAAATCGTAACTATTTTCACCTTTCGACTTGGCATCAACAGTCATCGTTCCTAAATCAACATTTAAAAAATTTAAATTATCCACTGCAAGGTCTGCCAGAAGCCCCATGTCCCCAAAAGGATTAATAGTTACCAAGTTGCCGTTTAAGTTCCCTTTAGCAATTTCATCTGATGGGTTTAAATAATTTAGAATCTCACTTAATTTGAAGTTATTAAATGTAATTGCAGCGTGATTTTCAGGCACATTTGGCAATTTATCTGATAGTTCGACCATCTCATCACCCTTAGAAAATTTAAAATTGTTGAATTCTAAATTATCTTTTCTAATAAGAACCTCATTGTCTTTAGGAGTAAGCCACTTACTTCTATCGAGTATTAAATGTTCAGGAATTACATGAAATCTAAGCTGCTCTGAAGTACCTGTAATTTGAGATTGAATATTAATAAGCGTACTGTCTTTATATACCGACTTGAAGCTTAGATTCATCTTATTATCTTGCTGGTTTCCTGTAATATTTGTCTTTGGAATATCTAAAGGTCCACCCTTTATATTTTTAAAGCCCAGATCAAAAACAAATTTATCTTTATCTGTATCCATTGTGAGTGAAAGACTATCTAACTGGTTACTTCCATAAACAATGTTTGGTGCTTGAATATTTGCTTTTAATTTTCGTGCTGCTTCGTCAAAATCAACCGACAGTTTAATTGTATCTAATTTTTTAACATTCACTAAAAACACTTCATTTAATACAGGGGCTTCAGCTATTCTCCCTTTCACATTAAGCTTTATAGGGTTGCTTATGGTATCAGCCATAATAATGTCTCTAGAAAAATAACTGGAAACATGTCGCTGAATAGCCTTGCTAAATAACTCTGGATTAGTATTACTCTCTAAACTAAGTTGAACAATTTTATTATTAACCCACACAGAAGTGGTATCGCTTCTAGTGTGAGCAGTTGCCAATACATCGCCTAGTATGTACGTTTTATTATCATATACCACTACTCCATCTCCAATGGTTGAAATAACATCGAGACCATCTTTGGTAATATCAAAATCGGCATCTAAGGTAAAAGCTGTCCTAACATCTCGATCCATTAACCCAAGCGACTTCAAGTTTGCACCAATAATTTTGAGATGTGCATTAGCACTTGTTGCTATAGAATCTAAAATTACCTTAGTATTAAAATCTAAGTTGATATTTTCATCTTTATAAGCAGACACCAAATTCCCTTTTCCGTCTTTAATATCACCATTTATAGCTAAATCTTTTATCGCATAATTATTAAACTGAAAACTAGATATTACAGCTTCCAATTTTGCGTCAAGAGAGTTTAAATCTGTGCCCGAACCACTAGTTTTTATGTTTAAATTAAGGGTTCCTAATTGATCATTTTGCAAAAGCTCGTTTAGTTTATACTCTTTTATATCAACATCGGCATCAAAAGAAATTTTCGAATCGTTTGTAAAATGGCCATCTACAGTTGCAACTCCCTGTGTGGTAGTTAGATTAGCTTTAGCTTCAACATCTTTTAAATTTCCCTTAGCACTACCATTAAGTGAAATGTTTTCTGGTAGACTTACTCCCAATTCTTTTTCACTTACAAATTGAATTAAATCGGTGCGCTCAGTATTTGATGCAAAATGAGGAATATCAAATTCCAAATTATCTGGTTCTAAAACATTCTCAATTAATCCAGTAGCAGATATTCGAGTAGAATTTCCCCAATTTACAGTCATATCTGGGATGTTTATTGCAGACAAATAGCCTGAAGCTTGTACATTGCCTGAAATATACTTTTTACTCACTGTCTGTAAATACTGATTTTTCCGAAGTTCTGGTTGAAATTTAAATACTTCTCTTAAATCTACTTGAAATGTAGGGAAGTTTAAGGCTACTTTAGTTTTGTTTGGAACTTCAATTAAATCTGCTAAAGAAACATAGTCTAGATGTACATTTCCTTTTAGCCTATTGTTGTTTAGCACTAATCCTAAATTATCAAGGTTTAATTTAGTATCAGTAATATTTAAATCTAAGGCTAATTCAATTAGATTAAGACCTGAACCTTCCTGAAAGGTTAAAGATTTGAGTTGTAAGCCTGCCTTTTTATTCTTTAAAAATACATCATTTGCTTTTAAATTAAGGTCTTGTAACGCAATAGCATTGGAATTAAAAAGACCCTTCTTCACCTTTTGCTTACCAACAAAATAACTGATGTTATTCCCTTTCAAATCAAAATTATTTACCGCAAATTTAAATTCGGGCCACTCAGATTTTTGAATATCAGATTTTACTTCTTCCTTTATTTCCTCAGTCTTTTGAGTAATATCGTTAACTTCTGTTTCGGTGTTAATAGCAATAATTGAATTATTCAAACTGAATTCTCCAATAGCAATCTCATTATTACTTAAATCTGCTTTTTCTAATTCTAAATACAGATCAGATAACTCAAGGTTAGCAGCAATCCTATCGGCATAGGATTGATAATCTACAAAAACATTTTTCAGAGAAAGCTCCTCTAAGGCTATGTATGGTAAAGGAGAATCTGATGGTGGTGTTGGCGGAACAGGTGATTGGATGTATTTAATATGAGTATTAGAAATTGAGGCTTCCGAAGCTCGAAAATCCATGTTTTCTAAATCGGTTTTTTTCATTTGTAGGCTTAAGGCTCCTAACTTGAATTGGCTATTTATACCTGATACACTATCATTAAACACTACATTAAAATCTTTAATACTGATATTCCCTAAAATTAAATTTAAAGGTTCTGACGCAGTATCGTTTTTAGCCACTGTAGTATCAGACGAGGCAAAGGCATCTATGAGGAACTGAAAATTATAGCCTGCAATTGAATCTTTACGGATAACATTTGCGCGAAGCCCTTCCCATTTAAGATATTCAACCCCTATACCATTACCGCGAATAATAGGAAGAAACGGTACATCTGCTTCTAAAGATTTTGAATAGATTAATGTATCTCCTTTTTTATCCTCTAGATAAACGCCTTGAAGCATAATATTGCCATCGAAAGTTATAAAAAGCTTTTCAATATCAACTTTGGTATGGGTTTTATTGGATACATATTTAACAGCACGCTGTACTATAATATCTTGCCCCCAAGGACTTCTGATAAATAATAATAGAAGAATTAACAGTAGAATTAGAACTAAGAAAACTCTCCCTATAATTCTTAAAACCCTGTATTTCCTATTTTTTTTATTCTTTTCTTTTTTCTTTTTCAATGCTGTATATGGTTGGTATCAAAAATAGGAAAATTAAAAATCAATCATAGTATTTTACGTAAGTAACAATAAGTTTAAATTACATCTAGCATAGTGAAATGAAACAATTTTTATCAATTCGAAATTGTAAAAACTTTTGAAGTAAATGGAATATTGTGTACGAAAATCTTGACTGCCGCTATGTACTAGGTTTAAAATTTCTTTTTGCCAAATCTTTACGAACTCTACTCAAACTTTCTGGGGTAATACCCAAATACGAAGCAATCATCCATTGTGGAACACGAAGTAATAAATCTGGATACATTTCAATAAAACTCAGATATCTTCTTTCGGCAGTCGCTCCTAATAAAAGATTAATCCGTTTCTGCATTTTTCGGATATGATTGTGCAACAACTTATCATTAAACTGTCCGAACACTGGACTAATTTTATTAGCGTTAGCAAAAAAGTTTTCTTCTAATAGTACAACTTCCGTGTCTTCAACAGCTTCAATAATACTATCGGAAGGATCATTGAAATAAACACTACTTCTATCAACAATAAACCAATTCTCTGGTGCAAATTGTATAATATGTTCCTTCCCGTCGTCTCCTAATCTATATGAGCGTAGTAAACCTTTCTCCACAAAAAACGAGTTACTGCAAATGGCACCTTTATTTAAAAGAATGGAGCCTTTTTCATACTTTTTCTTTTGAAGTTTATCATATAATTCTGTAGCTTGTTCTTCAGAAATGGCTGCAGCGTTTATCAAATAAGATTTAAAATTAAATTCGTTCATCCGAAAGTTTATTTTATGTGAATAGTAATTTCACTTACTTCAAAAATACCAATTTATAAGTTATAACTTTTAGATCAGCTTAACTTAAAAGACCAAACAAATTCCTTATTTTTATAAGTTTTTAGCAGCCAAGAAACTATAAGATTTTTTTAAAATGAAAACGGCAAAAATTGAATCATTACTTCAAAAAAGTAACGTTAGACCAACAGCTATGCGTATTTTGGTTTATAATTTTCTTTTAGAAAATGAAGCTGCTAAAAGCTTAACCGATTTAGAAAATTATTTTGATAAGTCTGATAGAACAACGCTATACCGAACAATTAAAACTTTTGAAGACAAAGGGGTTGTTCATCAAATAGATGATGGCACTGGCACAACAAAGTATGCCTTATGCGAACAAGGTTGTAATTGCCAAATAGAAACTGATCTTCACCTCCACTTTTATTGCAATATTTGCGATGAAACCGTTTGCTTAACCGATAGAAAAATCCCAAATATCAATCTTCCTGATGGTTACACTGCTGAAGATGCCAACCTCGTGATAAAAGGTAGGTGCGAAAAGTGTCCTGAATAATGCACTTCTGTTGCACGATTTATATTCCTAAATTGCCACTTTAGACAACAGATTATTTGTAATAGAATTTGTTAGGTTTTAATAATAGCCGAAATGAATTTGTATTTCAAAATCGGAAATAAATATATGCAATGAAGAAAAAGGAATTAACTCATAATAAACTAGAAAGTGAAGAAGGATGCTGCAGTGACAATCATAATGCAAATACTGAGAATCACCAAAGTAATTTTAAAACTTTTTTACCTGCCACAATAAGTTTTATTATGCTTATTTCGGGGATTGTAATGGATTATTATGATACCGCTTTCTTTAAAAATTGGATTCGGTTAGTATGGTATGGAATAGCTTATATCCCAGTGGGATTCCCAGTAATGAAACAAGGTTGGGACAACATTATTAAAGGAGATTTTTTTACAGAATTCTTTTTAATGACAATTGCTACCATCGGAGCTTTTGCCATTGGCCATTATGAAGAAGGTGTTGCTGTAATGCTTTTTTATACAGTTGGAGAGTTATTCCAACATTCGGCTGTTGAAAAAGCAAGAGGCAATATAAAAGCTCTTTTGGACGTACGTCCTAATGAAGCTTTAGTAAATCGAAATGGAAAATTTGTCTCAATAGACCCCGAAGAAGTTGAAATCGGTGAGAAAGTTCAAATACGCGTGGGAGAAAAAATTCCCGTAGATGGTAAATTAGTTTCTCAAAAGGCTTCAATAAATACGGCAGCACTTACCGGTGAAAGCAAACCTGATACAATCAGAGAAGGAGATAAAGTTTATGCAGGAAGTATTAACCTTGAGGGCGTTATCGAAATTGAATCCACAAAATTATTTACTGACAGTTCAATATCTAGAATTTTAGATTTAGTTCAAAATGCCACTTCTCGTAAATCTAAAACTGAACTTTTCATTAGAAAATTCGCTAGAATCTATACTCCTATCGTTGTTTTTTTAGCTATAGGCGTTACGCTTTTACCCTACTTTTTTGTGGACAATTATGTGTTTGAAAATTGGTTATATAGAGCTTTAATATTTCTAGTAATTTCATGCCCATGTGCTTTAGTGATTTCTATTCCTCTAGGGTATTTTGGAGGCCTAGGAGCGGCTTCACGAAATGGGATACTATTTAAAGGAGCTTCATTTCTTGATGCGATTACCAAGATAAACACTGTAGCTATGGATAAGACCGGTACCCTGACTAAAGGAGTTTTTAAAGTTAGTGCAATTAAGGCTATAGCGTTTTCTGAAGAAGAATTGATGCAGTATCTCCTTGCAATTGAAGCACAGTCTACGCATCCCATAGCAAGAGCTATTATGGAGTACGAGCATAAAAAAAATGTTTATCAAGCACATAATGTTTCTGAAATAGCAGGTATGGGGTTAAAGGGAAATGTTAATGGTAAAACTATACTCGTTGGAAATAAATCTTTGATGATTTCGAATAATATTGAAGTTCCTCAAGAAACTGAACCCATTGTAGAATCTATTGTTATGATTGCTATAGATAAAGTGTTTGCGGGATATGTAATAGTTTCAGACCAATTAAAAGTTGACGCTCGAGAAGCCATTACAAATTTGAGAAAAGTTGGAATTAAGAATATTATTATGCTTTCGGGTGATAAAGCTTCAATTACTGAACGAGTTGGTCTAGAGTTAAAATTAAATCAAGCTAAAGGTGGATTGTTGCCAGAAGATAAATTGGATGAGGTTGAAAGGTTAAAAAGAATCCCAGGCACTAAAGTTGCCTTTGTTGGTGATGGCATAAATGACGCACCTGTTATCGCAACAAGTGATGTTGGAATTGCCATGGGGGGCTTAGGAAGTGATGTTGCTATAGAAACTGCAGATGTAATTATTCAAACAGACCAACCTTCTAAAATTGCCCAAGCGATTAAAATAGGGCGTTCAACCCGACATATTGTTTGGCAGAATATAGCTTTGGCTTTTGGCGTAAAATTAATTGTTTTAATTCTGGGTGCAGGAGGAATAGCTACAATGTGGGAAGCCGTATTTGCTGATGTGGGTGTAGCTTTTCTAGCCATTTTAAATGCGATACGACTACAAAAAATGGAATGGTCATAAATTGAGTATCATTTCGAAGTTTCCATGTTAACAAAAACGTTAAATTTGTTTTATTCACAGTTGTTCACTTAATTCCTCTAATGCTTACTTTAAAGTTTAAAATAAAATATAATGTTTAGGCATCAAGGCAAAAGCAGAACTTTAAAACACAATCTACAAATTGCAACTGTTTTATCATTTGTTGCTGGTATTGTTAACGTTACTGGTTTTCTTGCCATTCAAGAGCTTACAACTAACGTAACCGGTCATTTCGCCCAATTTATATATGAATTAGAAAATTTAAAATTTTGGAAGGGAACTATCTATTTGCTGTTTATCCTTTCGTTTCTTCTAGGATCTTTTTGTTCTAGTATTCTTATTTTAAAATTTAGAGAAACCAAAAGAATAAATGTTTTTGTGTTACCTACGCTATCAGAGGCCATAATTCTTATTACAGCAGCCATCTTGGCTCATTCTACCGAAATACAACATCCAAATACTATAGCTTGCTTATTACTGTTTGCAATGGGTATGCAAAATGCTTTTGTGACTAAAATTTCAAACGAAATTGTGCGTACTACGCACCTTACAGGGCTTTTTACTGATTTGGGAATTGAATTGGCTCATCTATTTTTTCCAAAAATGCACCCCGACATTCAAAAAGTAAAATCGAATATAAAGCTTAGAATGGTAATAATCTCATTTTTCTTTATGGGAGGTTTACTTGGTGGTTTTTGTTATTCAACTTTAGGGTTTAAGACTAACAATTTAATAATTGGAGCTGTTATCCTAATAGTGAGTTTGTTTTATGACGACTTAAGATTTAGCTTAATTAAAACCAAAAGGAAGTTTAATCAGAAAAAGATTCGGAATAATTAATACTACAACTTATATGGATAAAGATCAGAATTAACTCTAAACCTCAGAAATTGTAGAAATACTAAAAGCGCGATTTTTACTAAAGCAAATTGAAAATAGCTAAAGCATAAAGATAAAATCTTACAAAACGAAGTAAGCCAAAAAGAAGATAGTTCCTAAAGCTATAATGAATCATTCCTGCAGCCATACTAGTCATAGAATACGGAATAGGCAACAAAGCACCAACAACTATAAGGAAGCCTCCCCATGTACGGATCTGCTTTAAATGCTTCTTCATTTTTCCTTCCATATATTCATAAACTCTAGGAAGCGTGAAAATCCATCTGCCAATAAAATATGAAATAATACCTCCTATGTACGATAATGCAGCCAACAAGGTTAGGTAAAGTATTGGCTGGGGCATTTTATCACTCCAAGCGATAAAAATTTCTGGTGGCACAAGTCCAAGTAAAGATTCTGAAGCCAAGAAGACCAACAAAATATTTATTGGCGCATAAGTTTCAGTAACGTAAGTAAAAAGGTCACTGAAATCTACTAAATATCTATCTACGGCAAATAATGCAGCAATAATTAAAACTATCGGAATAAAAGCTTTTTTAAGACTTTGCCCTACAAAGGAATAGAAACCTGTGTATTTATAATACAGGTGTACTCTCTTTAGTTTATTAGTTTCAGATTTTTTTACTGTATTCATTATGTGTAGTGAAAATTCAATGTTTTTATCTTTAGAATAGTCAACAACCGATACCGGTATAAGACATTGCAAATATAATTTTATTAATACTCAGACACAATGATTTATGAAATCCTTCACGGTTAATTCTATGTTAAAGAATTTCAGTGTTTTAACTATGAAATCTTCAACAAAAGAAAAGATTTTAAAAAATATTTTCTAACGGTTTGGCTTAGATTGAGCGCTAGGTTTTGCTAGTGGTCTTTTCTTTTCAGGCATTGGTCCACGTAAATGAATTACCAAACCATTTAAAAAATTACGAAGAAACTGATCACCACATTCCATATACTTTTCGTGGTTTTCATTTCTAAATATTGCACCAAGTTCGCTTTTACTTACTTTGAAGTCTACTAATGCACAGATTTTTACGATATCTTCATCTCTTAGTTTATGCGCTACGCGCAATTTTTTCATTATATCGTTATTTGTTAATGCCATAAATCAAGATTGAATTTTTTCAAAGATAACTTTATTTAAACGCTTCAAAACTAGATTGTATAAATAATAAGAAATCCAATTTGTTTTAATAAAAAACCATTTCTTATATATACATCTACTTTCCTCCTACTTTTCTCCGGTAGGAACAAGGTATACTGGAACTTTAGTTTTTTCAAGTACACTGGATGCCACTGTCCCGAGGAAAATTCTTTCTAATGTACCGTGGCTATGCGTTCCCATAACAATTAAGTCTGCACCCCATTCGTTCGAATATTTTAAAATCTCATTTGCGGTATCTCCTTCTACTAGTTTTGTTGAAATATTTTCGCCTCCTATATGCCTCTTTGCTTGTTGAAGATAATCTTCAGCAACCTTTACAAATTCTTCTTGTATGTTGTAATCTACAGGAAAAGCATATCCTTCATATCCCATAAATGGTTGATATTCTATTCCATAATAACGCATTTCCGAAAGTACATGAAGCAAACAAACTTCAGCATTCATCATTTTTGCTAGCTCGTATCCCTTATTTACAACTTTTTCAGAATTAGGGTTATAATCAACTGTAATTATTACTTTTTTCATAGCGGATAGTATTTCTTGTAAAGTTAAAATACAATGCTGAATAAACTCGCATTAATCGACAATAATTCTTTTAAATATGGATGTTTTAAGACTATTCGATATAAATTATTGCTTCACAATAATTGTAGTGGCTTTATTTCCTGTTAGCAAATTCCATTCGTAAGAAGCTAATAGGTTTCCAATTTCATCGTAAACATTAACTTGTGCCGTATTCGGACCTGAAGAACCCTGGTTTAAAGCTTCAAAATCAATTTTATTAAAACCATCCTCAAGCGGAAGATCAAAGCCCTTAAAGCTTCCTTCCAATCTTACGTGAGCAATTTCAATTTGTCCGTTAACCCATACTCTAATCATATCTCCGTCCACAAACTCGTGATCGCGATACATAATAGTAGCCTTTTTTGCTGTTGTTTTAAAATCACCTAAATACTGATCCTTTCCGTATTCTGGTTTAGCTTCTTTGTCTTTAGTAAAATACTTCGGTGCTTTGTTTGTACCAGTGTAGTCTATTAGCCCATCCCCATTTTGCATATCGATTTGCTTTTCTTTTTCTTTACCTAAATCAGAATTGCTAAAAGTATTAGCCTTATTCTTCTTAGTAAGGGATGGTGTTTTTACAGCTGGTATTTCAAATCCTGTTGGATTATCTATTGTTGATTGCGACGATTCAAAACGAACATTATTGTTATTCGGGAATTCAATTTGTGCAAACAAAACCCCGTGAAACAGAATTAAACCGATGAATAAAAATTTCTTTAACATAGCATATAAAATTTCTTATCCTATAACAACAACTACACCAAATTTAGTGTGCTATTTGATAAACAAGAAATAAATTGTAAAATTTTATTTATTATGTTTTTGCCTTTTTCTCCACCAAAGAATTAATACCACAAACACGATTGGAATAATTATATATATTATCAAGTCGGCTGTATTAGATAAGTCTATTGGGTAATCACTTGGTTTTGGGACCTCTGTGGGCTTTTGTGCCCAAGCAATTGAGGTAAACAACAAGGCAGTTATAGGGATTAAGATATCTTTCATATTCATAATTTTTATTAAGATAAACATTAAAAATCACACCATCAAATTTTAACAACTTATGTTAACTATTTGGAAAATCCCCAAAAATGTCTTACTATGCCGTGTTATTATTAAAAACAGGAGAATATATGAGACAACTTAAGATCACGAAGCAGGTTACCAACAGAGAAACCAAATCTTTAAACAGTTATTTACAGGATGTTAGTAAGATAGATTTAATAACCGCCGAAGAGGAGGTTGAGTTGGCACAACGAATTCGTGAAGGTGATCAAGCCGCACTTAATAAATTGAGTCGTGCGAATTTACGATTTGTTATTTCTGTGGCAAAACAGTATCAAAACCAAGGTTTAAGTCTTCCAGATCTTATTAACGAAGGAAACGTTGGTTTGGTGAAAGCTGCTAAAAGATTTGATGAAACGAGAGGTTTCAAATTTATCTCGTATGCCGTTTGGTGGATTAGACAAGCAATTCTACAAGCAATTGCGGAGCAGTCGCGAGTTGTAAGACTTCCACTTAACAAGATTGGTGATATCAATAAAATTAAAAAAGCCTCTATTCACCTAGAGCAAAAGTTTGAAAGAGTACCTACTGCGGCTGAAATTGCAAAAGAATTAGACTTTAGTGAAAGTAAAGTAAAGAGTTCTTTGAAAAACTCAACGCGAAGCTTATCGATGGATGCACCATTTCAGGAAGGAGAGAATGACAACAACCTTTATGATGTATTGAGTTCTGGAGAAAGTCCTAATCCTGATAAAGATTTAATGCACGAATCACTTCGTATTGAAATTAATCGCGCATTAGACACTTTAGCTCCACGTGAAGCGGATGTTGTTAAATTAAATTTTGGTCTTTGTGGGCAACCACCTATGACACTTCAAGAAATTGGTGATACTTTCGATTTAAGTCGTGAGCGTGTACGTCAAATTCGTGAAAAAGCGATTCGTCGTTTGCGTCAGACTTCTAAAAGCCACATCTTGAAAAAGTATTTAGGCTAAAAAATCTTTAAAAATATTGGTTCTCTAATATTTTTAACATTTTCTAAAGAACGAGTATTGTTTCTGAGGTTATCTTTATAACGATAACAAAAGTCTTATGACAACAGAAATAATACTCGTTTTTTCTATTCTGTTAATTACCATTATCCTTTTTGCCTTTGAAGTTTTTTCAGTAGATAAAATTGCGATGTTGGTAATAGCCACATTAGCACTTACCGGATTAGTACAACCAGAAGAGGCAATTTCGGGCTTTTCTAACCCCGCAACTATTACAGTGCTCTCCTTAATGATTATCGCTTTAGCCCTTGAAGACAACGGCGTAATTGCAACTCTAGCGCGTTTTCTTAAAAATTTACACATACTCCCACTCTTTCTATTACTCCCCGTATTTATGCTTATTACTGGTGGGATATCTGCATTTATAAATACAACCGCAGTAGTAATTGTATTTATTAAAATTATTTCAGAATTAGCTAAGCGCTTTAACCTTCCAAAGGCCAAGTTACTTTTACCTATATCATTTGCAGGTATTTTAGGTGGTAGCTGTACACTTATGGGGACTTCAACAAACCTTATAGTAAACGCTATTGCAAAGGATTTAGGAGCCGAGCGCTTTAGCTTTTTTGAATTCTCATTTTTCGGATTTATTTTTTTAATTTTAGGAATTATCGTAATAACTATAGGTTCACGCTGGCTTCCCTCCGACTCTAAAGAAAGTTTGCAAGAAGCATATGAATTGGACGATTATGTAACAACTGTAACTATAACTGAAGAATCTAAATTATTAGACAAGAATATAGAAGACACTTTTTTATATTCAAATCCAGAAATTTCAATATTAAAATTAAGAAGAGGAAAACAAACCATTAATGCACCTGGCAGATATATATCCTTAAAGGAAGGTGATAGATTAGTTTTAATGTGTGATTTAAAAAATCTTACTGAACTTAAAAATGCTGAAGGTTTAAGTATTCATAAAGATGAAGAGGATAAAGGAGATAACGAACATACCGACAGAGAAAAAGATAAAGAAACAAGTAAAATTTCGAAGGAATGGACTTTTGTAGAACTTTTAATTCTGCCTGGTTCTGTTCTAATAGGTAAAACATTAAAACAGTTAAGAAAACAAACCTTTAATAGTGCACTCCCTATTGCTATAAAAAAGCGAAGAAATATTAGAAATACCAAGGAAAGATTAATCCGTAAGAATATCGAGCAAATTACTTTAAAACCTGGTGACAGACTTTTGGTTGAAATTCCAAAAAATGAAATGAGCATACTTTACGATTTGGAGAATGTTGCAGTTTTAAAAGAACATAAAACCAAACCAACAGTAGATATTCGAAAGAGAAACATTTCATTTCTTATCTTACTACTAGTAATTGGTTTAGCAGCTAGTGGAGTTTTACCAATTTTAATTAGTGCCATCACCGGTGTTTGTTTAATGCTTTTAACCCGTTGTCTGAATTTAAACGATGTTTATCATCGAATAAATTGGCAGGTAATCTTTTTACTTGCAGGAATGATTCCCCTCGGTATCGCAATGAATAATACAGGTGCAGACAAGTGGCTTTCCGATCAATTGCTTACAGTTTTAAGTGGACAGTCCAACTTAATAGTTATAGGCCTCATTTTCTTAATCACAATGTTGATGAGTAGTGCCATTAGCAACAATGCTACGGCAATAATTATGACACCTATAGCCATAGCGGTAGGAGTTGGATTAGATTTGTCTTTAAAGCCCTTCATACTATCGGTTTTATTTGGAGCTAACTTCAGTTTTTTTACTCCAATGGGCTACCAAACAAATACTTTAATATACGGTATGGGCATTTATAAATTCAAGCATTTCATTATAATTGGGGGTATTTTGTCTATCATTTTATGGATATTTGGTACATTTATGCTTTCATCATTGTTATAAAACAAAATATATGGCACTTCAAAACTTTTCAATTACTGATTCAATTTCAAACTTATGGGATAAACTCGATGGTTGGTTGGATGCGATTATTTTAAAACTGCCCAATATGGCGATAGCTATATTGGTAATGGTAGTATTTTATTTTATTGCCAAAGGGGTTAAGAAATTTGCACACAATGTTCTTTTTAAGAAAATGAGTGATGAATCAATTAAACAAGTTTTATCAAAATCAATTTATGCCATAGTATTAATAATTGGTTTTTTTATAGCGCTTAGCGTTCTGCAACTCGACAAAATGCTCACCTCAATACTAGCTGGTGCCGGTGTAATGGGATTGGCTATAGGTTTTGCATTACAAGGCACCTTAAGCAATACTGTATCAGGATTTATGCTGTCTTTTCAACCCAAAGTAAGGATAGGCGATTTTGTGGAAACTCAGGATCACAGTGGTTTTGTAGAAGAAATAGATTTGAGAAACGTAACACTTAGACAAACGGATAACGATTACCTTATTGTTCCAAATAAAATATTTATCGAACATATATTTATAAATCACTCATGGACTAAAAGAACACGAATTACTGTTGGATGTGGGGTGGGTTATGAAGACGATTTAGAAAAAGTAGAAGAATTGGTTATCAAAATTATTTCAGATAATTTTAAACAAAATAACAATGAAGAAGTGGAATTCTTCTTTAGTGAATTTGGGGATAGTTCAATTAATTTTATCACACGATTTTGGATTAACAGTCAAAGCCCAAAACCAGTTTTAGCTGCTAAACACAAAGCCATTAAGCTAATCAAGAAAAACTTTGATGAGGCTGGAATAAACATCCCTTTCCCTATTCGAACATTGGATTTTGGAAAGAATAAATTACAAATGACAACTAAAAAAGAAGAATAAAAATTAACCAAACACAAATAAAACGTTATGAAAAAATTACTTAGAATATTAGCTGCCGGTTGGGGAGCTAAAAAAATAGGTGGAGGTAAGTGCGGTTGTATTGGTACGATTATAGTATTTATTATACTTTACTGGCTTATAGGATTCGTACTATAAATCCTTTAATACCTCTTTAACAAAACAATAGCACTTATTAACTAATTATTTGTAGTGTTGGCACATATATTTGTCCCATACAAACCTATTAAAAATTAGTAAAATGAAAAAATCTATTGCACTAACCATGCTTGCGGGAGCATTATTTGCTACCTCTTGCGTGTCGAAAAAAAAGTATGTAGAACTTGAGAATCAGTACAATGATACGCGTTCTACATTAGCAAAAACTCAACTTGAAAAAGAAGAGATTGAAGCAAAATACGCTAAAATCGAAGAGCGTGTTGCTAGTTACAATTCTAAAATCCAATCATTAACTGACAGTAACAATAACCGCCTACAGCAGTTTGAAGGTGTTGTGATTTCAGAAAATGACAAGGAAAAAATGAAAAAAGCGCTTGCCAATGTAGATCCCCAAGAATTGGCCGAAGCTAAGACACTTAAAGATTCTATGAATCTTATTGTTTCTCACAATCTTAAGAAAAACCTCGACAACTCATTAGTTGGTGAAGGTGAAGAAGATGATATCACAATTGATATTGATGAAACAGTAGTAATGATTACTATTTCTGATAAGCTATTATTCAGTTCTGGTAGTGCACGTGTTAATAGAAAAGCTAACCCCCTATTAGAGCGTTTGGCTAATGTTATTAATAGCGAACCAGCGTTAGAAGTTATGGTTGAAGGTCATACTGATAGCCAAACTGTAAAACCTGGTGCTTATATTAAGGACAACTGGGAATTGAGTGTAGATCGTTCTACTGCTGTAATTCGAATTTTACAAGATAAGTACGGTGTAGATCCTGCCAAACTAATTGCTGCTGGTCGTAGTAGTTTTCATCCTTTAACCGAAAACGATACTAAAGAAGGTCGCGCAAAAAATAGAAGAACCAGAATTGTAATCTTACCAAACCTTGATAAATTCTTAGCACTACTTTCTAATAATTAATTTTAGAATATAAAGATTATACAAAAAAAAGGCTGTTCATTTTGAACAGCCTTTTTTAATTTGAATAGTTGAAATAACTTTTACTTGCTAGGAGGCGTCGTTGGTCTCACTTCAATTTTACTTGGTAAGGTTCGCGGATTCATTTTTAATAAATCTACTACCAACTTCCCAATATCTTCCTTCTGAATCTTCCAAGCATCCTTTTCATCAGGCTCATTCCCATTAAAATGCGTGGACACAGAACCAGGCATTATGGTACTTATTTTTATACCATAGTCGCGAAGATCAAGCATAGCTGCTTGTGAAAAACCAGTTAAACCAAATTTACTTGCATTATAAGCACTTCCTCCTTTAAAGAAGTTAGTTCCAGCCAAACTTGAAATACTTATATAATAACCTTTGTTTTTCTTCAATTGTTCTAACCCTGCTTTTAAAGTGAAAAATGGGCCGGTAAGATTAGTATCAATAGTTTCTTGCCATTGTTCTATAGATAAATCTTCAACAGAACCAAAATGACCTAAACCAGCATTGGCAATAACAACATCTAACCCTCCAAATTGTTTAATTGCAGCCTCCACTGCCTTTTTTTGACTTTCAAAATTCCTTACGTCTGCTTGTAGCCCAATGGCTTGAGCGCTGTCGTTTCCATGTGCATTCAGCATTTTAGCAGCCTCTTCAGCTGTTTCTAAATTTCTTCCTGTAATTGCTACATTAACGCCTTCTTTGAGTAAAGCTTCGGCAATTCCGTAACCAATTCCTTTTGTACCGCCAGTAATTAGAGCGGATTTTTTTCCTAAATCATTCATGTCTATTGTTTTTTTTCAAAGTTACCAAATGCAATTTCTATTGTTATTAATTTCTACTTAAATTTGAAAAATGAAACTTCCAGAAATTTTACTTTTATTCTTCTTTTTTTCAGTGAAATTGAATTCACAAGAGAAGTTAGTTAATCTAAAAGATCTTTCCACAGAATTCAACTATGAAATCCGTTACGCCACTCCAAATAATTTTATTGGCGAAACACTTTACGATTGTGCAGAATGCCTTTTACAACCAGAAGTCGCTGAAGCCCTTCTATTAGCAAATCAATATTTTTGTGAAAAAGGATACCGGATTAAAATTTACGATTGCTATCGCCCACTAGATGTTCAAAAATTTATGTGGTCTAAATACCCACGCCCTGGTTATGTTGGCAACCCTTATGGAAACGGCTCTATCCATAATAAAGCTGCTGCCGTAGATATCACTATAGAAACCTTAGACGGGTGTTATGTTGAAATGGGAAGCGATTATGATTACTTCGGAAAAGAAGCACATATAGACAATTATAACTTACCCAAAGAAGTGCTTGCAAATCGAAAGCTTCTTTTTGAAGGAATGCGCAAATTTGGCTTTAAAAATATTCGTACAGAATGGTGGCATTTTAATTTTGGAAGTACGAGAAAATATAAAGCAATGAATGTCCCCTTGCCTTGTGAATAAGAAATGTTGTTTAATTAGCTGTTTTACCCTCCTCCCCTCTATTCAATTTAAAAGGAATTTCCGGACTGTTTTTATATAGTTTTAGTTCAACAACATCTGAAGGTAAATTGAAGTCCCTATCGGCAAGGGCAACTTTTACTTCTTTAATTATCATCCCACGTAATATTCTTGAGGCCCTTCTATAATCAACAGTATCTACCCAAAAGAATACTTTCAAGTTTACAGTGCTTGCGGCCAACTCATCTTCGATAACAAAATTTTCGTGCTCACCATCGCGGACAATTTCTTCGTTGTTGTCTAAAACATCTTGGATTACTTTTTTGGCAGCATCAATATCATCTTCATACCCCAAACCTACTGTAAAATCGACTCTATAGAAACCATCTGCTGTATAATTTTCAACTGGTTTGGTTAACACGTCACTATTGGGGATATAAATATCACGTCCATCAAAAGTTTTTATATGTGAATATCTAAAACTCAACTCCTTTACTTTTCCGAAAATATCATCAACCTTTATGGTGTCATTAATATTAAACGGCCTGTTAAAAGCTAGAATAATTCCGGCTAAAAAATTTTTACCAATGTCTTGAAATGCAAAGCCTAAAATAATTGCTCCTCCACCTACAGCAGTTAATAAACCCGTGGCGATGTCATCTAATCCAGCCACTCGAAGAGCAAGCATTATAGTTATAATAATTAAAATTACTTTCACCGCTTGTGCCAAAAATTTCGACATTAAAGGATCTTCAGATTTTTGCTGAAAACGTCTTTTATAGAAACTGGTTAACATTTGAGAAAGTAAAACACCAAGGATTATAACTAAAATGGCCAGTGCAATGCGAGGTAAAATTCTTAGAAATTCCTCGTAATATTGTTGAAGTGAAAGCTTTATTGTTTCAGTAGGTGATTGTAGTAGTAAGGCCATTTATTTTTTTCTTTTAAAGATACTAATAATGAATAAACAATTCCTCACTTAAATTAGTCTTAAAGTTTAGCAAAGCAGTTTTCAAGATGTATCTTTGCGAAAAAATCAGTATAGTGGAACTTTCAGTAAAAACATTCAAGCTCATTAGCACTTTGGAGGCTATTTCATTTTTAGTATTATTAGGTATTGCTATGCCTTTAAAGTATATCTGGGATATGCCAGAAATGGTTCAAATTGTTGGTATGGCGCACGGAATTTTATTCGTGCTTTATGTTGGTGGTGCCATATATATGTACAAAAAACTTAATTGGTCTATTGCCGATTTGTTTATCGTGGTAATGTGTTCAGTACTTCCGTTCGGACCTTTTTATGTTGAACGTAAATATTTATAATGAATCAAGACACACTTCAAGAATATAGTTGCTTATTACAAAACTTCCTTATAAACGAAGGAATGTATCCCCAATGGGCAATCTTCTTAAACGTTGTTGTAAATTGTATCATTGTTTGGATAGTAGTCTATTTCCTTGACATTATCTTTAGAAAATTAATTATAGAAACCTTTAAAGCATTAAGCAATAAAACTGTTTCCACTTTTGATGATTATTTAGTTAAAAGTAATTTCCCAAGGTATATTGCGCATGTACTGCCGTTGGGAATTGTACACAATTTAATTCCAATAATTTTTATAGAATCTCCTCTAATTACCAATCTTCTATTGGTTATTACTAAGGTTCTTACTGTCATTCTTTTAATTTATATTTTTAGAAGTATTCTTCGAACCACTCGAAACTATCTTCAAGGAACTGAACGATTTAGGGACAAACCCATGGAGAGTTACGTTCAGGTAATGATGATATTTGCTTGGGGATTTGGTATATTTTATATCATCCATATGTTAACTGGTTTTTCATTAATTAGCTTAACAACGTTAGGAGCTGCGTCTGCAGTAATTTTACTTATTTTTAAGGACACCATACTCGGGTTTGTAGCTAGTATTCAGATTGCAGTAAATGATATTGTTCGAATTGGAGATTGGATAACATTTAGCAAGTTTGGCGCTGATGGACATGTTACCGAAATTAACCTAGCAACTGTACGCGTTCAGAACTGGGATAATACTTATACTACAATTCCTACCTATAGCTTAATTTCAGATTCTTTCCAAAACTGGCGGGGAATGCAAGAAAGTGACGGTAGAAGAATAAAACGATCCATTTATATAAAGCAATCTTCCATAAAGTTTTTGTCTTCAGAAGATATTGAAAGATTCAAAAAGATTCAGCTAATTAAGCCATATTTAGAACACCGTGAGAAGGAGGTTTCTAAGTTTAACTCACAAAATGAAGCTGATAAAGAATTGCTTATCAATGGCCGTAATCAAACGAACTTAGGAGTTTTTCGTCATTATGCCGATGCTTATTTAAACGAAAATCCAATTATAAACAAAGATTTATTTTTGATGGTTCGTCATTTGGCACCAACGGACAAAGGGATCCCTATTGAGATATTTTGCTTCAGTAAGGATAAGCGTTGGGTAACTTACGAAAATGTTCAAGCTGATATTTTTGATCACCTTTTGGCAGCTATCCCCTACTTCGATCTCGAGATATTTGAATTACCTACAGGCAAGGATATCAATCGTCTTTGATTACTTGATTTCTAAGTACTTCAGAATAAAAATTTCAAGCATCACAAGTCTTTAATTTGCGGTGAAATAGTACCTTTGCAAACTATGTCGAAAAATGAGGATTTTATAGAAGTTTTGGGCGCACGCGTCCATAATTTAAAGAATATTGATGTTCGTATTCCAAGGGAAAAATTAGTTGTTATTACAGGACTTTCGGGAAGTGGAAAATCTTCTTTAGCTTTTGATACAATCTACGCTGAAGGGCAACGCCGCTATATTGAAACTTTTTCAGCTTATGCACGACAGTTTCTAGGGAGTTTAGAACGTCCAGATGTCGATAAAATCGAAGGTCTTTCACCCGTAATTGCAATTGAACAAAAAACTACAAGCAAAAGCCCGCGCTCTACTGTGGGTACAATTACTGAAATTTACGACTTCCTTCGTTTATTTTATGCCCGTGCAAGTGATGCATATAGCTACAATACCGGCCAAAAAATGGTTAGTTATAGCGACGAACAAATTAAACGCCTTATACTTGAGGACTTTGCTAATAAAAAAGTTAGCATCCTAGCCCCTGTTATCCGTTCCCGTAAAGGACACTACCGTGAACTATTTGAACAAATAGCTAAACAAGGATTTTTAAAGGTACGCGTTGATGGGGAGGTGCGAGATATTGTAAAAGGAATGAAACTAGATCGCTACAAAACTCACGATATTGAGATTGTAATAGACAGGCTAAAAGTTCCACCTTTTACCAAGCAGGCAGCTACTAACGAAACAGATAATGACAAACGAATTTCAGAATCCATAAATACAGCAATGTATCACGGTGATGATGTTTTGATTATTTTAGATAACGATACCAATGAAGCGCGATACTTTAGTCGTTCATTAATGTGTCCAACTTCTGGGATTTCATATCCTAATCCCGAGCCGAATAATTTCTCTTTCAACTCTCCAAAAGGTATGTGTCCTAATTGTAAAGGGCTAGGGAAGCTTTATGAAGTAAACCTAAATAAGCTTGTTCCAAATCCAAAACAATCGATAAAACAGGGTGCTTTGGCTCCGCACGGACCACAAAAAAGCAATTGGATTTTTAAACAATTAGAATTAATTGCCGAACGATATAAATTCAAATTAAGCGATTCATTTGAGAGTATTCCTCAGAAAGCTAAGGATATAATATTTTTTGGTGGAAATGAAAAGTTCGACGTAGAATCAAAGGAACTTGGAATTACAAGAAGTTATAAAATAGATTTTGAAGGAGTAGCAACCTTTATTCAAAATACATTTGATGCCAACGAATCTACTTCGCTTAAAAGATGGGCTAAGGAATATATGGATAAAATTCCTTGTCCAGAATGCGGCGGAACTCGACTTCGCAAAGAATCACTTTATTTCAAAGTAAATCAAAAAAATATTGCCGAACTCGCCAATATGGATATCGTAGAGTTGGCAGACTGGTTTAATAATTTAGAAAAAAACCTTTCAGAAACGCAGCTAAAAATTGCTTCTGAAATCATAAAGGAAGTAAGTTCTAGACTTCAATTTTTAATTGATGTGGGACTAACTTATCTGGCATTAGACAGAAGTTCAAAATCGCTTTCTGGTGGAGAAGCACAGCGTATTCGACTTGCAACTCAAATTGGCTCACAACTGGTAGGTGTACTCTATATTTTAGATGAGCCTAGTATTGGTCTACATCAACGTGATAACGAGCGATTAATTAATTCTTTAAAACAGTTAAGAGAAATTGGAAACTCCGTAATAGTTGTGGAACACGATAAGGACATGATTGAGAGCGCAGATTATGTAATCGATATTGGTCCTGCCGCTGGGAAATACGGAGGTGAAATAGTTTCAGAAGGTACTCCTAAAGAAATTGAAAAACACCATACTCTTACTGCAGATTACCTAAACGGTAGAAGAAAGATAGAAATTCCAGAAAAGCGCAGAGAAGGAAACGGAAAAACTTTAAAGCTAAAGGGCGCTACAGGTAATAACTTAAATAATGTTTCAGTTGAGTTTCCTTTAGGAAAGATGATTGGCGTAACAGGCGTTTCTGGTAGTGGGAAATCAACGCTAATCAACGAAACACTTTACCCTATTCTTAATGCTCATTTTTTTAATGGTGTAAAAAAACCTATGCCTTACAAAAAGATTGAAGGACTTGAAAATCTCGATAAGGTTATAGATATTAATCAGTCCCCAATTGGGCGTACACCCCGTAGTAATCCTGCAACTTACACAGGAGTTTTCTCCGAAATAAGAAATCTTTTTGCTAAAACTCCAGAAGCAATGATTCGCGGATATAAGCCTGGACGCTTTAGTTTTAACGTCTCTGGCGGTAGATGTGAAACTTGTAAAGGTGCTGGACTAAGAGTGATAGAGATGAATTTCCTTCCAGATGTTTATGTAGAATGTGAAACCTGTCAAGGAAAACGATTTAACCGTGAAACTTTAGAAATTCGATATAAAGGAAAATCTATTTATGACGTATTGGCGATGACAATCAATGAAGCAGATGGTTTCTTTGAAAACATTCCTAAAATACACCGAAAAATAAAAACCATAAAAGATGTTGGACTTGGGTATATAACGCTTGGACAACAATCTACAACCCTTTCTGGTGGAGAGGCACAACGAATTAAATTGGCAACAGAACTTTCAAAAAGAGATACTGGAAATACTTTTTATATTTTAGATGAACCTACTACAGGATTGCATTTCGAAGATATTCGCGTATTGATGATAGTACTGAATAAATTAGTTGACAAGGGTAACACGGTTTTAATTATTGAACACAATCTCGATGTTATTAAAACCGTAGATTATATTATAGACATAGGTCCTGAAGGTGGAAAAAAAGGTGGGAAAGTAATGGCTTTGGGAACTCCTGAAGAAATTGCAGCACACAAAAAAAGTTATACTGCGCGATTCCTTAAAAAAGAGTTACTTTAGAGGATTATTCCTGATTGCTTTAAGTAAATATTATTAACAACATTAAAATACTATTCAATAAATGAGAAACGAATTAACACCTAAAAACTGGAACCAAGTAAAAACAAACGACTCTTGGGCTATTTTTAAAATAATGGGAGAGTTTGTTAATGGATACGAGAAAATGAGTCGTATTGGACCTTGTGTATCTATTTTTGGTTCAGCTCGTACTAAACCAGATCACAAATATTATAAACTAGCAGAAAATATCGCCAAAAAAATTACAGAAAACGGTTATGGTGTTATCACTGGCGGTGGCCCTGGTATTATGGAAGCAGGAAACAAAGGTGCTCATTTAGCAGGTGGAACTTCTGTAGGACTTAATATTACACTTCCATTTGAACAACACGACAATCCATATATTGACAGCGATAAGAGCATAGACTTTGATTATTTCTTTGTGAGAAAAGTTATGTTTGTGAAATATTCACAGGGATTTGTTGTAATGCCTGGTGGTTTTGGCACTTTAGATGAATTTTTTGAAGCATTAACGCTTATTCAAACTCACAAAATAGATAAATTCCCAATTATATTGGTTGGCACTGAATTCTGGGGTGGACTGTTTGAATGGATTAAAACAACATTGGTTGACGCTAAAAACATTAATGTTGAAGATTTAGATTTAGTTCATTTAGTTGATACTGAAGATGAAGTACTAGTTATCTTAAACGAATTCTACAACGAATATAATTTAAGTCCGAACTTTTAATTTTCCATTAAAACTCTGGAGGTATTGATAGTTTGAGAGATGCTTCTAGCAGTTATGAATTTAAATTCATTAAAATATCTTGATAGCAAGAAGTATTTTATACTGTATTTTCTTTTGCTTGACTATTCAAGCAATGGCACAGCATACTATTAACATTAATGCCACGCTAAACCCTTCTAACAAAACGATTTCGATTGAACAGAAGATAACGTATCATAATACTTCTAAGGATACATTAAATGAAATTTACTTTTTCGATTGGGCGAATAGTTTTTCTGCAAAAACAACACCGCTAGGTAAACGTTTTGCCGACAATTATGAGAGTGCCTTTCACTTCGAGAAAAAAGAAAATCGAGGAAAAACAGATATTCACAAAATCTACAACAACTCGGTTGTTCCGCTACAATGGCAACGTGATAAAGCAGTAGATATATTAAGAATTATTCCTGACAAACCTCTTGATCCAGGTGATAATTATACTTTCAATATAGCGTATACTGTAAAAGTGCCAGACGATAAGTTTACGCGATATGGAGTAGACAAAAACAATAATTTCAAACTGCGGTACTGGTACATTTCCCCTGCTGTTTACGATGGAGAATGGCAAGTTTATAGCAATAAAAACACAGATGATTTATACTTAACTCCATCTCATATATCTATAAACTTAAACATTCCAAGGATATATAATGTAACTTCAGATTTAAACGTCGAAATTAAAACCCTATCCACTAAAGAAAAAACTATTCATTTAGAAGGGGTAGATCGCAACAGCGCTGTTTTATACATTGAAAAAAACCCAAGTTTTACAACAATTGAAACCGATAAAGTTAGCATTGTTACAAATATTAAAAACAGCCGTGTAAACCCTCCTGTTCAAGCCTTAGTAATCGATAGAGTCGCTCAATTTTTACATAATAAACTTGGGCCTTATCCTTTTAAAAAAATAGTAGTTAGTGAGACAGATTACAAAACAAATCCCGTTTACGGTTTAAACCAACTTCCAAGTTTTATCAGCCCGTTCCCCGATGGTTTTGAATACGATATGGAACATCTTAAAACTATTACCCGTCACTATATAGACAACACTTTAATTTTCAATCCTAGAGAAGATTATTGGCTGCAGGATGCCTTGCAGATTTATCTAATGATGGAGTATGTAGACACTTACTACCCTAATATGAAAATAATTGGAAGTTTAAGTAATTGGTGGGTAATACGTTGGGCACATGCAGCAAACCTTGAGTTTAATGATCAGTACCCACTACTCTATCTGAATATGGCTCGTAATAATATTCAACAACCATTAACAATTTCAAAAGATTCGTTGTTGAAATTTAATATGAATATTGCCAATGGCTATTACGGTGGTAGTGGTTTGAAATATTTAAATGATTATTTAGGAGATATTGTACTTAGTGAAAGCTTCAAGGAATTCTACACTCAAAATAGATTAAAACCGGTAAAAACTTCAGATTTTGAAACTTTTCTATCTGAAAAAACTGACCTACCTATTAATTGGTTTTTTGAGGATTTTGCAAACACTCGAAAAACTATAGATTTCAAAATTAAGAAAGTTCAAAAACAAGGCGATTCTCTTATAGTTTCCATAAAAAACAATAGAAAATCTAAACTCCCCGTTAGTTTATACGGCTTAAATGATGACGATGTTGTTTATAAAACTTGGACCAAACCAATTGACAGCATAGGCATAATTACGATTCCATCTAAAAATATTAAAAAGTTAGTTCTTAATCACAAAGGTGAAATTCCTGAGTATAATCGTCGAAACAATTATAAAACGGTAGATGGGTTATTAAATAAGCCTATTCAATTTAGGCTTTTTCAGGATGTAGAAGATCCTAGCTTCACCCAGTTTTTCTTTATGCCAATATTCGAGTATAATTTGTACGACGGGGTATCTGCAGGTATCCGACTGTATAACAAAACCGTGCTTCCTAAGCCAGTTCACTTTAGTTTTGAACCCCAATATGGTTTTCGCTCTAAGAAATTAGTAGGAGGTGCATCTGTTAGTTATATTCAATATTTAGATGAAGACAAGCTTTACAAAATGCGATATGGTTTTTCAGGAAATTATTACTCCTACAATCGTGGTTTATTCTATAAAAAATTTACACCCTATATCACTTTCTCATTCAGAAATGATGATTTAAGAGATAATGAAAAGCAATTTATCAATCTTAGAAACATAAACGTTTATAAGGACAAAGACCCTAATGATCCCGATCAAGAGCCAAATTACAGTGTTTATAATATTCAGTACGTATATTCAAATCCAAACCTAATTAATTATTTCAGGTCTGTAGTGGACTATGAAATTTCGTCTAAATTTAGTAAGCTATCAGCAAACTTAGAGTATAGAAAGTTATTTCTAAGCAACCGACAATTAAATTTACGCTTTTTTGCAGGAGTATTTCTTTTCAACGATACGCGTGAAAATGAAGATTTTTTCAGTTTCGCCTTAGATCGTCCTAGTGATTATTTATTTGATTATAATTACTATGGAAGAAGTGAAGATTCTGGTCTTTTCAGTCAACAATTAGTTATTGCAGAAGGGGGATTTAAATCACAATTAGAACCTGCTTTTGCAAATAGTTGGATGGTAACAGCCAATGCAAGTACTAATATTTGGAAGTGGATATATGCCTATGGCGATGTGGGGTTAGTCCACAATACACATAGCGGTACTACTGCAGTTTTTGATAGTGGAATTAGATTGAGTTTGGTAGCAGATTATTTCGAACTTTACTTCCCGCTTTATTCAAGTTTAGGATTTGAACCCAACCTCCCTCATTATGACGAAAAGGTTCGTTTTATAGTAACCCTAAGCCCTCAAACGCTACTTGGTCTGTTTACTAGAAAATGGTATTAGAGTAAGTTTATATTTATAAGTACAAATTCTATAAGATTTCTTCAATCAAGAACTAACAAATTACAACCTCATACTATGGATTTCCTAAACAACTGGCGTATAATTATTCTACTTTGTCTAACTTTAGGTTTAGCTCCTTTTATGCCCGAACCACATCTTTGGGGAAAATTAAAATGGATTGCAGGAGGAGCTAATGCGATGCAAGCTGCAGATTGGTTTGATGTATTGTTTCACGGTTTTCCATTCGTACTACTCTTTAGATTATTGATTGTTAAGGGGTTCAAGACCAAAAAGGGATAAACCAGTTACCCGCTATTTTAATTAACTTCTACTAAGCAAATTGGCGTTGTAAAACCACCCTAAATTTGCTACTTTTGCAATTCCTAAAATTTATTGAAATGCAGACAGATCCTAAGACAAATACAGAGATTTCTTTTGAAGATTTTAAAGAAACAGTTATAAACGATTATAAAATTGCTGTAACTAGCCGTGAATGTAGTTTACTTGGCCGACGAGAAGTGCTTACTGGTAAAGCTAAATTCGGAATCTTTGGAGATGGTAAAGAGGTCCCTCAACTTGCTTGGGCAAAAGCATTTCAAAAAGGAGATTGGCGCAGTGGATACTATCGCGATCAAACCTTTATGATGGCTATTGGCGAATTAACTATTCAGCAATTTTTTGCTGGGCTTTACGCACATACCGATATCACTGTAGACCCAATGAGTGGTGGAAGACAAATGGGTGGACACTTTGCAACGCATAGTTTAAATGAAGATGGAAGTTGGAAAAATCTAACAGAACAAAAGAATAGTAGCGCAGATATTTCACCTACCGCTGGGCAAATGCCTCGCCTATTAGGTTTAGCACAAGCTTCAAAGATTTTCAGAAATGTTGAAGGTTTGGAAGACAAAACAAACTTTTCTATAAATGGAAATGAAGTAGCTTGGGGAACTATTGGAAATGCAAGTACTAGTGAAGGTCTTTTTTGGGAAACCATAAATGCTGCTGGTGTTTTACAAGTACCAATGGTAATGAGTGTTTGGGATGATGAATACGGAATTTCCGTTCACGCAAAATATCAAACTACAAAAGAAAATATATCCGAAATACTAAAAGGTTTTCAGCGTACCGATACTGAAAAGGGTTATGAAATTATTCGTGTAAATGGTTGGGACTATCCAGAGCTTATAGAGGTTTACAACCGTGCGTCTAAAATAGCTCGTGAAGAACACGTACCTGTATTAATTCATGTACAAGAATTAACACAACCTCAAGGTCACAGTACTAGTGGCTCGCATGAGCGTTATAAAAGTAAAGAACGCCTAGAGTGGGAAGCGAAAAATGATTGTAATTTAAAAATGCGCGAATGGATGATCGCCAATGATATTGCCACTGACGATGAACTTTCTGCGATTGAAAAAGATATTAAAAAACAAGTACGCGATGGAAAGAAAGCGGCTTGGGATGCTTTTATAAATCCACAAAAAAGAGAACAAGAAGAAGCTGTTTTATTATTAGGAAACCTAGCGGAAAACAGTGCAAATAAAAACTTCATCGAGAAGATTAAAAACGAATTAGAGGCTGATAAAAGTCCATTGCGTAAAGACATACTAGGCGCTGCTCGTAAAGCATTGCGTTATGTTGTAAAAGAAGATTCTCCTGAAAAGAAACAATTACAAGATTGGATTGCGAATTACTTCGAAATAATCCAACCAAAATACAGTGCACACCTTTACTCTGAAGCTGAGGAAAATGCTAAAACAGTAAAAGAAGTGCCTGCTACATATTCTGAAGATGCAGAAGAAGTTGACGGTCGTGTAATTTTACGTGACAACTTTGATGCTATTTTTAGTAAACACCCAGAAGTTCTAATTTTCGGTGAAGATGCTGGGGAAATTGGAGACGTAAACCAAGGTTTAGAAGGAATGCAAGAAAAGTACGGCAAACTTAGGGTTGCTGATGCAGGAATTCGCGAAGCTACAATTTTAGGTCAAGGTATCGGAATGTCACTCCGTGGCCTACGTCCTATTGCTGAAATTCAGTATTTAGATTACATTTTATACTGTCTGCAAATTATGAGTGACGATCTAGTTACCACCCGTTACAGAACAAATGGTAAACAAAAATCACCACTTATTGTTAGAACTCGAGGGCATAGATTAGAAGGTATCTGGCACAGTGGCTCTCAAATGGCAGGTTTAATTCACTTATTACGCGGAATGTATATCTTAGTACCAAGAGATATGACTAAGGCTGCAGGATTCTACAACACCCTTCTAGAAACAGACGAACCAGCATTGGTAATAGAGTGTTTAAATGGATATCGTTTAAAGGAAAAAATGCCTAACAACCTTGGTGAACTTAAAACACCAATTGGAGTTGTAGAAACCATTAAGGAAGGTACAGATATAACCTTAGTGTCTTATGGAAGTACACTACGCATCGTTGAAGAAGCAGCTAAAGAATTGCTTCAAGCAGGAATTAATGCTGAAATCATCGATGTTCAGTCATTACTTCCGCTAGATATAAATCACGACATTGTTAAGAGTGTTGCAAAAACAAACAGACTCTTAGTTATCGATGAAGACGTTCCAGGAGGTGCTTCAGCATACATCTTAAATCAAGTTATTGAAGAACAAGGAGGTTATAGATATATGGATAGCAAGCCACAAACGCTTTCAGCGAAAGACCACCGTCCTCCTTATGGAACCGATGGGGATTACTTCTCTAAACCTTCAGTAGAAGATGTTTATGAAAAAGTGTATAGCATTATGCATGAAGCAAATCCAACCGAATTTCCAAAATTGAGATAATTTAAGATTAAAGGGAAATCCCCCTAAATTTTAATTTAATTCAATTGATATATTGTTTTTTAAAGAAAATATCATACATTAGCATTATAATTATTAAATAAACAAGTTTATGTCACTAGTTAGCTTAAATAATAACAATAATAATAACGAGCTGCCGTAACAAAAACTTGTCGCGATATATGGCCCGTCAGGTTTTTTACCTGACGGGCTTTTTTTTTGACTCCACCCCACCCCACTCCTCGGGAAGCAAAAAAATTAAAGCGAAACTATTTATCACGAAACTCAACTATTAACCAAATATTTAAATTATGTGTGGAATTGTATGTGCATTCAAATTAAAAGAGCCCTCTGAGGCACTTAGACCTCAAATATTATCAATGGCAAAAACTATTCGTCATCGCGGACCAGATTGGAGCGGCGTATTTACCAATGATAAAGCAATTATGGCTCACGAACGTCTAGCTATTGTAGACCCTATATCAGGGAAACAACCGCTTTATAGCAGTGATGGCAACCTTGTTTTGGCAGCAAATGGCGAAATCTATAATCATACCGAATTGAGAAAGCAATTAAATGGTTATGACTTTCAAACTAAAAGTGATTGTGAAGTTATATTGCCTTTATACAAAGAAAAAGGCGCAGCGTTTCTTGATGATATGAACGGCATTTTCGGTTTTGCACTATATGATATTGAAAATGACAATTATTTTATTGCTCGCGATCACATGGGCGTCATTCCCCTGTATATGGGATGGGATAAAAACGGAACCTTTTATGTGGCTTCAGAATTAAAAGCCCTAGAAGGTACGTGTACCAAAATTGAACTCTTCCCTCCTGGTCATTATTTAGATAGCCGTGAGGGTGAAATTAAGCGTTGGTACAAAAGAGACTGGATGGAGTTTGATACAGTGCAAGAAAATGAAACTAGTATTGCCGATTTACGCGACGCCTTAGATGCTGCTGTAAAAAGACAGCTAATGAGTGATGTGCCTTACGGCGTATTACTTTCTGGAGGCTTAGACTCTTCCATCACCTCTGCCCTAGCTAAAAAATATGCAGATAAACGTATAGAATCTGGCGATACCGAAGGAGCTTGGTACCCAAGGTTACATTCATTTGCAGTTGGTCTAGTAGGCTCCCCAGACTTGGCTGCTGCAAAATTGGTTGCCGATCATCTAGGAACTGTACATCACGAAATTAATTTTACAATTCAAGAAGGGCTTGATGCCATCAGCGATGTAATTTATCACGTAGAAACCTACGATATAACTACCATCCGTGCCTCTACCCCTATGTTTTTATTGGCGCGTGCTATCAAGGCTATGGGAATAAAAATGGTGCTTTCTGGCGAAGGAGCCGATGAGATTTTTGGTGGATATCTCTACTTTCACAAAGCCCCTTCCGCCAAAGATTTTCACGAGGAGAACGTGCGTAAATTAGATAAACTACATATGTACGACTGCTTACGTGCAAATAAATCTTTAGCTTCATGGGGAATCGAAGGTCGAGTGCCATTCTTAGACAAAGAATTTATGGATGTGGCTATGCGACTAAACCCTAAAGACAAAATGATCATCGCTGGTAAAAAAGGGTCTCATGATAAACAAGCCATGGAAAAATGGGTGTTACGCGAAGCTTTTGGCGATATGTTACCCGAAGCTGTTGCTTGGCGACAAAAAGAACAATTTAGCGACGGTGTAGGTTATAGTTGGATTGACTCTTTAAAGGAAATGGTAAATAATAAAGTAACAGACGAGCAAATGGCAAATGCGCATTATCGTTTCCCGATACAAACGCCTACTAGCAAAGAAGAGTTTTACTATCGCACCATTTTTGAAAGTCATTATCCAAGTGATGCCGCAGCTTTAACGGTGCCTAGCGTGCCTAGTGTAGCTTGTAGCAGTCAAGTAGCCCTGGATTGGGACGAAAGTTTTAAAAACATGAACGACCCTAGCGGTCGGGCCGTTGCAAACGTTCATGACGATGCGTATTAGGATATACTTGTTATTGAAACAAAAAGCATCTAGGAGTCTTCTTGGGTGCTTTTTTTAATTTAAATAAATACTTGACAACCCCTTAATATTTTATGTAAAAATATTAATATATGAGCTATATTTGAGTACACAATATAAATGAATACTTGGGATATAATATATGAATGTAGCTTTATACGGAGCTAATGATTTAGCTCATATTAAAAACCCAAATGTTGCGGTTTGGATTATGCTTAATGGACAGATTAATTTGGTTAAGAATCCAAATTAAATAAATTCTTGTATTAGCATTATTATACCGGATATATTACAACAATTGTTTCAGTAAAATAAACTCTTAACAAATATTATAACATATAGGTTTTGTAAAACCTACTTCTTAAAATCAAATACCCTAACAATATTAACAGTAAATAAAAAAATCCGCTCTCCTAAAATAGAAAAGCGGATTTTATATAACGCTTAAATTTATTAAACCTCCCTACGCACCGTTTGAGTGATCGGTTTAATTTTTATAAATCCTAAGGCATCTAAGCCTTGCATTATTTTATACGTAACATCTACCTCGTGCCAACGTACACCGCCAAAATTGGCGCGACTGGCGTGTTTGTGGTGATTATTGTGATACCCCTCGCCCATCATTAAAAAATCAAAAGGCAAAAGATTTTTTGAAGTGTCCTTTGTTTTAAAGTTTACATAACCGTAGATATGTGCGTACCAATTAATAATTACTCCGTGAATAGGTGCCATAAATAGCGCTACTGGAAAAAACAACCATTGCCACCAAGCTGTTGCACAGAAAAAGAAAAACGTGAAATACAAGATACTCCATAGAATTCTTGAAAAGTAAGAACTGGCAAAACTGTCAAAGCCTTCCCATTGTGGAACATTCTTGGTAAATTTTTCGTCCACCTCAATGCGTTTCTCATTTATATCGGCGTATATGTTCTTAGTGCGCCACATCATAGAAAAAACACTGGCGTCGTATTTTGGGGAATGCGGATCTTCCTCAGTATCGGCATAGGCGTGGTGCATTCTGTGCATAACGCCATAACCATAAGCACTTAGGTAATTTGAACCCTGAAAAAACCAAGTTAACACAAACGTAATTCTCTCGTTTAGTTTAGACATGGTAAAGGATTGGTGAGCGGCATAACGGTGCAAAAAGAATGTTTGAAAAAACAAACCTCCATACCAAAGCACCACTATAAATATCAATATTGTCATTAGCTATTTTTTTTACAAACATACTTGCAATAGCCAAGCCAAACAATGAACCTAAATCAATTAATACGCTTCCGAATACGGCTTAAGGCTTGTGGGGTAACCCCAATATAGGAACTGATGTATTTTAGTGGAATATCCTTGATAAAATCTTGACGGTTTTTAAATAGCTTTAAATACCGCTCCTCAGCAGTTTCATTTAAGAGAGATTGCTCACGTTTCGATTTTAACAGAAATAGACGTTCAGCAGTTAGTCTGCCAATAAGGTTTCCGAATTGGGTGTTGGCATAGACATCCTGTAAATCGGCGTAGGAAATACTATACATATGTGTATCCGATAAAGCTTCTAGCTCATAAAGTGAAGGTTTTCTAGTTAAAAATGAATCGTAGGCGCTTACAAATTGGTTTTTAAAACTAAAACTAAAGGTCACCTCCTTTTCTTCAAATTCCTTGGGCATGTAAAATCGGACAACGCCAGATTTAATAAAAGAAATGTAGTTTTCTATCTCTCCTAGTTGTAAAAAAACGGATTTCTTTCTGAAATTTCGCTCTATTAGTCTAGAGGAAAAGTAATCCCAATCCTCATCAGATATTTTTGATATACCTTCTATATGATTTCGGACAAATTCCATTAATTCTTATACGATACTTTTGAAATCCGTTTAAATATCTTTACTCTACTATTAGATGCTGGCTGCTATAATAACATTATACTATGGCAACCACTTTTTATCAAAGTTTGGCTTGCGTTTTTCTAGGAAAGCATCACGGCCTTCTTTTGCTTCTTCAGTCATATAAGCAAGACGGGTAGCTTCACCTGCAAATACTTGTTGCCCAACCATCCCATCATCGGTTAGGTTCATGGCAAACTTCAACATTTTAATAGATGTAGGGCTTTTTGCAAGTATTTCTTGCGCCCACTCGTAAGCCGTATCTTCCAGTTCGGCATGAGGGATAACGGCATTTACCATTCCCATTTCAAAAGCTTCTTGTGCGCTATAATTTCTTCCCAAGAAAAATATTTCACGAGCTTTTTTCTGCCCCACCATCTTAGCTAGATATGCACTGCCGTAACCTCCGTCAAAACTTGTTACATCGGCATCGGTTTGTTTAAAAATAGCGTGTTCTTTACTTGCTAAGGTCAAATCGCAAACCACGTGTAGGCTATGTCCGCCACCAACAGCCCAACCTGGTACAACGCAAATAACAGCTTTTGGCATAAAACGAATTAATCGCTGTACATCAAGAATATTTAATCGGTGATATCCATCTTCACCTACATAACCTTGATGGCCACGTGCTTTTTGATCGCCCCCACTACAAAAACTATATACTCCATCTTTAGATGAAGGACCTTCAGCTGAAAGTAATACTACCCCAATTGATGTATCTTCCTGCGCATCGTGAAAGGCGTCAAGTAGTTCGGCGGTAGTTTTAGGACGAAATGCATTCCTTACATCTGGTCTGTTAAAAGCTATCCTCGCAACACCATTAGATTTTTTATAGGTTATATCGGTATATTCTTTTGCTGTTTTCCAATTTGGAGTATCCATAATTATTATTTTTGTTTTCAAAGATAGCAGATATTGTTTAGTATCATTTTCTATCTTCTTTGAAATTAAACATAAAATCTCTGCGCACTCTACGTCTCTGCGGTGTCAAATTTACCGTAAAGACATAGAGTTCACAAAGAAAAGATACCTCAAACCCCACAAAATAAATAACATTAATATAAATAAACAATGCGCAGCCTTCTACTTCTCTTGGTAATTCTATTTACATTAAATCTATCCGCCCAAGAACAATACAAATTTACAACTGTAACCGACCTTGAAACCACACCTGTGTTAAGTCAAGGAATCACGGGAACGTGTTGGAGTTTTAGCAGTATTTCATTTTTAGAAAGTGAAATAATTCGCCTAACCGGAAAACATATCGATTTAAGCGAAATGTATCAAGTACGTAATACCTATCCGCTAAAGGCCGAAAATTTTATTATGCGACAAGGAAAAGCACAGTTTGGGGAAGGCGGACTTGCTCACGACGTAATGAATGCTGTGGACAAACACGGATTAGTACCTCAATTAGCTTTTAACGGAATGCCCAACGGGGAAAGCAAACACAATCATGCCGAGATGTCAGCTGTATTGGAAGCCATGCTAAAAACCTATGTTGATAACCCAGGAAGAGAATTGAGTAGTAAGTGGCGGACAGCTATCGATGCTGTTTTAGATATATATATCGGTAAAAACGTAAACAGTTTTATCTTCGAAGGGAAACAATATACACCACAATCTTTCCTAGAAATGACTAAAATTCAGCCGAAAGATTATGTAAGTTTAACTAGTTTCACTCACGCTCCATTTTATTCAAACTTTATTTTAAATGTTCCCGACAATTGGAGTAATGGCAGTTTTTATAATTTACCATTAGATGAAATGATAGCAACCATAGACAATGCATTAGCAAATGGATATACTGTAGAATTAGATTGTGATGTAAGCGAACGTAGCTTTTCATCTAAAGAAGGAATTGCAGTTGTTCCTAAAAATGATGAAAATAAACTAAAAGCACGAAGCTCAATATTTCCTGAAAAAACGATAACGCAGGAGTACCGCCAGCAGGAGTTTGAAAACTACAATACTACTGATGATCATTTAATGCATATCACAGGAATCCTTAACGATCAAAATGGCACTAAATATTATAAAGTTAAAAACAGTTGGGGAGACGACGAGAGTCGAGTTGCAAATGGAGGATATGTGTATTTTAGTGAAGCGTATATGCGTCTAAAAGCTATTAGCATAACTATTCATAAAGACGCAGTTCCAAATAAGATTGCTAAAAAATTAAGTCTGTAATTGGTAATGTTCGATTAAGATACAATATCGCTGCACTGAAATACAACATACAGAAGTCTTGGTTTGAGATTTATTAAAAATCAAAAAATGACAAATTGTACTCCCCTTATTAATTACTCATCCAAATTTTGGTAAATTTTGATCTGATACAAATAGGTTATAAAATGAATAAATTTTCTGCATTTGAATCGTTGTAAGCGCTCATTCTCACATGCCAAGTCTAACATCTCAATTCTATTTATTCTTGGCTTAAAATTTGATATCTTTGTTTCGATGAAAAAACTATTGTTTCTTATATTATTATTCCCATTATTGGCTTCGGCTCAATTGGATTACGAGACCAATAAATATAAGTTAGATTTTGTTAAGCTTCCAGAAATTGAAAGTTTAACTACCACTTCTTTGTTATTTGAAGGAGATTTTCGATCTAAAGGCTTAAAAAGACTCCCATCTTTTAAGTTGAACAAACAAAATTATCGCCAACCGGTAAGTATGATTGATGCGATGATTACAAATCAAAGTTACGTAGAATCGGATCTTAAAATATCTTTAGACCCTAGAGAATATGGAGTTTACGGCGGTAATAGCAGTTATAGTGCAGATGGATCTACCAAAGTAAAAAACGAGGCATATAATGAAGCAAGCCGTGGATTCTTAAATGCAAACACTTGCCCGCCACACGGAATATGCGCACGTTGCGCACCTTTTAGACTAGGGCGCAGATATTACTAAGTTATTTTCTAAAATCTACAATCCCATCTAGATATTTGAATTTAATAGGGGATTTACTTCAACTCAATTCCATCATCTTTAATGATGATTTGTTTGTCTTTATAAAGCGTTCCTATTGCTTTCTTGAAACTTTTCTTACTCATACCCAACATATTTTTAATAGTGTCTGGATCTGATTTGTCGTGAAGTGGAAGAAATCCTCCCGCGGCCTCTAATTCTTCTCTTATAAAATTAGCGTTAGGCTCTATGCTCTTATAACCCGGTTGTTGAAGAACCAAATCAATTTTATTGTCAGGGCGAATTTTCTTTACAAACGCCTTTAACTTATCGCCTGTACGGATATCTTCAAAAATATCTTCTATATAAATTAATCCTTTATGAACACCATTAACAATAGCATTTGCTCCTTTTTCAGTTAAATGTGTTATTAAAATATCAACTTCTTGATAAGCTTCAACCGTTAAGTTTTCATTTTGAAGAAAATGGTTTGTTTTACTTGAACCGACTAAGCGGTTGGTTTTTTCGTCTATATATAAATATACGATATACCAATTTCCTTTTTTCATTGGACGTGCTTGTTCCTTAAAAGGCACAAACAACTGTTTTTCTAATCCCCAATCCATAAAGGCACCATATTCGGTAACATCGCTACAATGTAAATATCCAAAGGTATTTAATTGTAAAAAAGGGTCCAATGTGGTTGCTATAGGACGTTCCTCATTATCAAGGTATATAAAAACCGTGATCTCATCTCCTATTTCATATTCTTCTGGTTTGTATTTGTGAGGCAAGAGAACCACGTTTTCTTCTTCATCACCTAAATATAGACCCGGTTCGGTTTCCCTTAGAATCTCTAATGTATTGTATTCACCCAATTTTATCATAACTGCAAAGGTAGTGTTTTAAAGAAAATTAAAAATATAATAATCAATGGAAAACTTAACAAATTCTGATGTAATAAATTGGCCTTAGGCAATGAATTCAAAATAATCCAAAAGCACTTTATCGTTGATAGTCGAAGGCGTAAATATCTCTAACAAAGATGGCCCTTCATCTGATTGAAAGAATGTGGCAATCCCTTTACTTAATTCTTTTTCTTCAGTTAGAGATTGATACTTAAAACCATACATTTCTGATAGATATCTGGCTGTTAGATTGTGTTTGGTTTCAAAATAAGTATCAAATACTTTAGTATCTTTTTCACCAGGAAGAATTCTAAAAATACCCCCACCTCCATTATTTATTACAATAATTTTAAAATTTTTTGGTACATAATTATTCCACAACGCATTGCTATCGTAGAAAAAACTCAGATCTCCAGTAATAAACACCGTAGGCAATTCTGAAGCGTATGCTGCTCCTATTGCTGTACTTGTACTACCATCAATTCCACTAGTTCCTCGATTACAAAAAACTTCTGAGGATGATGGTAAATTAAATAATTGGGCATATCTAATTGTAGCACTATTACTTAGTTGAAGTTGAATATTTTGTGGAAGCTGTTTAAATATTTCAGAAAACACCATAAAATCTGAATACGGAATTTGAGTTTCGTACATATGGTGACGTTTTAAACGATATGATTTTAATGATAACCAATGTTCCCGATAGTCATTACCTACAGCATTTGTATCAGGAAGAAATTCAGTAAAAAAATTATTTATTGGCGTTTTAAAATGATGCGTTAAAGCAAAGAAAGTATCGTAGGCTTTATTTGAATCTACGTGCCAATGCTCTTTTGGAGCATAATTTCTCAAAAAAGCTTTTATTCTCTTAGAAACCACCATTCCTCCAAAACTCAATAATATGTCTGGTTGCAGATTTTTAAAATCCTCTTCTGTCAACGGTGTTATAAGCTGATCTATAGCAGAAATAAATCTTTCATTATGAAGGTTTGAAGTTGTTTCGGTTAGAACTAAAACACTTTTATCTTTTGCTAAATGTTCGATAAAACGTTGCTCTACACTGTTTGGTGGTAGAACTCCAACCAGAATCATTTTGCGACTACTACTATTCCACTTCCTTTGAAAAGGTGTTAAATCTTCTGACAAGTCGAAACTATTCAACCTAGCTTTAACGTTTTGTGGTGAAACTAATGGCTTGTCAACGGTTTGATATAATGGTTCAGAAAAAGGAATATTAATATGAACAGGTCCCGATAACTCAATTGCTGTATTTAAGGCAACGTTTATTTCGGTTTCATTTTTTTGTTGAAATGCATCGCCCTCGATACAGTTAGCACTGTATAGAATATGATTATGAAAAACATTTTCCTGACGAATCGTTTGTCCATCGCCTATATCTATTCGGTCTGCAGGCCTATCTGCTGAAATAGCTACAAGCGGAATATCACTATAAAACGCTTCGGAAATTGCTGGGTAATAGTTTATTAATGCTGAGCCGGAGGTGCAAACAACAGCTACAGGTTTTTTTAATTGTTGCGCCATTCCCATTGCAAAAAATGCAGCAGCACGTTCATCAACTATGCTAAAACACTTAAATTCCGGATGTTCTCCAAAACCTATGGTTAATGGTGCATTACGCGACCCTGGAGAAATTACGATATGATTAATTCCTTTATCCAAACATAATTGAATAAGGGTTTGAGCGAGGATTTTATTTGTAAATTTCATGGAGTGTAAAGGTATAAAGACACTGTAAATTTTAAAGCATTGGCTGCAATACTTGTAACATTGTTTGCATTTTATTTTGAGTTTCCTGCCATTCCTCTTTTGGATTAGACTCTAAAGTTATTCCACCACCAACAAATATACGCGCAACGTCATCTTCTATTTTCATACATCGTAAGTTTACCATAAGGTTGGCCGAAGTCCCATTATTGAATATAGGACCAAAAAAACCTGTGTAAAATTCGCGATTGTATCCTTCATTTTCTAAAATAAATTTTTGTGCTATTTCTTTAGGATTGCCACCTACTGCCGGTGTTGGGTGTAAAGCAGACGCTATAGCTGTGAGCGTTGTATTGTTATTTAGTTTACCCCTTATATCTGTTCTAAGGTGTAATAACGAACCAGCACGATGAGTATATGTTTTAGAAATCTCTAATGAAGAGGCCGCAGGTTTTAATTTATCTAAAATCATATTAGTCACCTGCTGTTGTTCATCTTGTTCTTTAGGTCTCCAAGTTGCAGGCTCGTTATTGATATATGGTTGGGTTCCTGCCAAAGCCATAGTTGAAAACATATTATCATCTAAATTCACAAGTGTTTCTGGCGTTGCACCACACCATAAACCAGTTCTAGGATGAAACCAAATATATCGGAAGGCTGTAGGATAGGTTGAAAATAAACGATTTAGTAATTTATCAATAGAAAAATTTTGAAGCTGTATGTCTTTCGGACGTGAGATAACAATTTTACTTGCTGTATTATTTTTAATTGCTTCTATTGTATTTTCTAATAGTTTAATGTAATAATCTTCCTCATTTTCATCGTTTAAAACTGAAGTAACCTCTGTTGTAAACGGTTCTTTTACAAATTCAGAAATATAAATCTCTGACTCGATTTCAGGTATAAAAAAAGAAGAATTGTGATAGTTGAATGGCGAAAGTACAAATCCAGCTTTATTTAATTCTTTAATTTCGTGTAAGAAATCATCCTTTTGCAGAAGAGCAGATAAATTTTTACTATTTGGTTTACTGTATACTACAAATGGTAATTTTTTCAAATAATGATTTGAAATTTTCTCAAGTAATAAATTAAAATCCATTATTGGGTTTTTGGTAAACTTATAGTTGTGAGTTTCACAAGAGAAACGAGATCGCCTTCTTCATTGGTTATCTTTATCTGCCATAGCTGAGTTGTACGTCCTTTATGCAGTATACTTGCGTGAGCATACACAAAACCTTTACGAACACTTTTTACGTGGTTGGCTGCAATTTCAATTCCGCGAACAACAATGTTTTCAGCGTTTAAAAAGAAATAAGCTCCTGCACTTCCAACACTCTCTGCTAAAGCGACAGATGCACCGCCGTGTAAAACACCGTCAGGTTGATGAACTCTAGGAGTTACTGGCATTTTTGCAATTATAAAGTCATCTCCGACTTCCGTAAATTCTATATTCAAGGTTTCCATTAATGTGTTTTCACACATCTTTTTGGACATAGCTAAAATTTGATCTTTAGTGTACTTCATCTTATTAAATTACATTTGTAAAAATACAAAATTGAATACAACAAATGAGCACTGAAAAAGAAGCTTCTTACAAATCGGTCAACACTTATTCAACCTTAAATACTTTAACCGAAAACACTAAAAATGTTTGGATAGTTTTTCACGGTATGGGGTATTTAAGTAAATACTTTATTAGATATTTTTCTGAGTTGAATTCTGAAGAAAATTACATCATTGCGCCACAAGCTCCTTCAAAATACTACCAAGACAGAAAATTTAAACACGTAGGCGCTTCTTGGCTTACACGTGAAAATACAGTTCTAGAAACTGAAAATATATTAAATTATATAGATGCTGTTTTTGAAAAAGAAATAACTAGAGAAATACCTAATTTAATTGTGTTAGGATATTCTCAAGGAGTTTCAATTGCATCACGCTGGATTGCAAATAGAAAAATAAATTGTGACAAACTAATCCTTCACTCAGGAGGAATTCCAAAGGAACTGAAAGCCTCTGATTTTGAATTTTTGAAGCCATCTACTAGAGTTATTTACATATATGGTGATAAGGATGAATACATCACAGAAGCGAGAAAAACAGAAGAGCAATTAAAAGGAAGCGAGTTATTTGATAACAGGCTAGAAATTAAAGTTTTCGATGGAATCCATGAAGTTAATCGAAAATTTATAAATGAGATTGCTATATAAACATACAAATCCTTTAAAAGTTAAATTTGCAAAAATTATCATGAATAGATTTGGGATAGTGTCTAATAAATTATATTTTGGCCCCCGGTTACCTATTGGAAACCCCCACTTTCCAAGTATGTGACCTTAAAGCTTAATAATTGGTTAAAATAAAAAGCTTTAAAATTGAACGGCCCTTACAGGCCGTTCTTTTTATATCTGTTAGTTCCAAATCTAAACATAGCACCTTCCCACATTCAAATTACATTTATCTAAACTTTTAAGAAGGTCAATAATTCTACTATCTATTTTTTAATTCCTCATAATAACTAAAATACACCTTAATTAATTAAAACAAAAAACCGCAACCTTTTCAGGTTGCGGTTTTGTATTTAGCTTATATTATCTTGCTTGTAAAAACCCCTCGACTATGCTTGGGATAAGCGAATAATATATTTTTGCATAGAGCAAAACTTAATCTCAGCTTACTTTACTTCTTCGAAGTCAACATCTTCCACATCACTATTTTCAGTGTTGCTTCCCTGCTCAGCTCCTGCTTCAGTATCACCTGTTGGTGCACCTTGTGCATCTGCTTGCGCTTTATACATTTCTTCAGAAGCAGTTTTCCAAGCTTCATTTATCTTATCTAAAGCTGGTTGAATTGTAGCTAAATCTTGTGATGCGTGTGCTTTCTTCAATTCTTCTAATGCTTCCTCAATTGGTTTCTTTTTATCATCAGATAATTTATCACCAAATTCATTCAGTTGCTTTTCAGTTTGGAAGATCATTGCATCTGCTTCATTCAATTTATCTACTTTTTCTTTTGCAGCTTTATCGCTTTCAGCATTTGCTTCTGCATCAGCTTTCATCTTAGCGATTTCATCTTCTGTTAATCCTGAAGAAGCTTCGATACGGATGTCTTGAGATTTATTAGTAGCCTTATCGGTAGCGCTTACTTTAATGATACCATTAGCATCAATATCAAACGTTACTTCAATTTGTGGCACACCTCTTTGAGCTGGTGGAATTCCGTCTAAGTGGAAACGACCAATTGTTTTGTTATCGTTTGCCATTGGACGCTCTCCTTGCAATACGTGAATTTCAACACTTGGCTGATTGTCCGCAGCTGTAGAGAACACTTGACTTTTCTTAGTTGGAATTGTAGTGTTAGCTTCAATCAATTTAGTCATTACACCTCCCATAGTTTCAATTCCAAGAGAAAGCGGAGTTACATCTAAAAGAAGTACATCTTTTACATCTCCAGTTAATACACCTCCTTGAATTGCAGCTCCAACAGCTACTACTTCATCAGGGTTTACACCTTTATGAGGTTTTTTTCCGAAGAATTTTTCAACAGCTTCCTGAACTGCAGGAATACGAGTTGAACCACCAACTAAAATTACTTCATCAATATCGCTCTTGCTTAAACCTGCAGCTTTCATTGCAGTTTCACAAGGAACCATAGTTCTCTTAACTAAATCGTCAATTAATTGCTCGAACTTAGCACGAGACAATGTTTTAACCAAGTGTTTTGGTCCGCTAGCAGTAGCAGTAACATAAGGTAAGTTGATTTCTGTTTGTGCAGCAGAAGAAAGTTCAATTTTTGCTTTTTCAGCGGCTTCCTTTAAACGTTGTAACGCCATAGGGTCTTTACGAAGATCGAAATCTTCTTCAGCCTTAAACTCATCTGCTAACCAATTGATTATTTTTTGGTCAACGTCATCACCACCTAAGTGTGTATCTCCATCAGTAGCAAGTACTTCAAAAACTCCGTCTCCTAATTCAAGGATACTAACGTCATGTGTACCACCACCAAAGTCAAACACAACTACTTTTTGGTCTGTTCCTTTTTTGTCAAGACCGTAGGCAAGTGCAGCAGCAGTTGGCTCATTAATAATTCTTTCTACTTTAAGACCAGCAATTTCTCCAGCTTCTTTTGTAGCTTGACGCTGACTGTCATTAAAGTATGCAGGAACAGTAATTACCGCACGAGTAACATCTTGTCCTAAATAATCTTCTGCAGTTTTCTTCATTTTTTGAAGAATCATTGCACTTAATTCTTGTGGTGTATATAAACGGCCATCGATATCAACACGAGCTGTATCGTTATCGCCTTTTACTACCTTGTATGCAGAATGTTCTGTTTCTTTTAAAGACTCAGAATATTTATTCCCCATAAATCTCTTAATAGAGCTAATGGTTTTTGTTGGGTTTGTAACAGCCTGACGTTTTGCAGGATCACCTACTTTAATTTCGCCACCTTCTACAAATGCGATTACAGAAGGAGTCGTTCTTTTTCCTTCGGCATTAGGAATAACTGTTGGCTCGCTTCCTTCCATTACGGCAACGCAAGAGTTTGTTGTTCCTAAGTCGATTCCAATTATTTTACTCATAATAGTATTGTTTGTTGTTTATTATTTATGTTGTGTATTCTTAATTTCGAGTTCTATAAGTCAATGATTGTGCCAACCAAATTGTACTGCCATCATGTCATAAATATTTTTAAATCCGTCATTAATAATGAATTAATTACTTTCCTGAGCGTATCAGAAGGATAAAATTCTATTCTAATTACAGTAAAAACAATATCTTTTTAAAATACACTACTTTTACAAGAACCAAAATTTATAAAATAAACAATTGAATAATAAAAAGCCTTCAAGACGATATATAGCTTATATTATCCTATTAATTCTTGCAGGGGAAGCTGTCTTTATCTTGCCATTTGTTTTGGCCCGGGTTTTTAGAGCTACTGTTCTTGAAGTTTTTAAAATCAATAACACAGAATTGGGATTTTGCTTCTCGGTATATGGAATAGTGGCAGTCTTCTCTTATTTATTTGGCGGTCCTTTAGCAGATAGATTTCCTCCTCGAAAATTGATGGGAACAGCTTTGATACTTACAGCCTTAGGCGGCCTTGTTTATGCCAGCTCCCCTACTTTTCAAATTTTAATAATTCTATATGGGTTTTGGGGTTTTACAACAATTTTTCTGTTTTGGTCGGCAATGATAAAAGCCACCCGCGTTTGGGGTGGAAATGACAATCAAGGAAAAGCATTTGGCTTTTTAGATGGAGGGCGTGGATTAGTAGGCGCACTCTTTGGATTGCTTGGTGTATTTGTGTTTTCGCTATTTGTTTCTGAAACTGAAATATCGTCTGAAGTGCAATTAAAAGCCTTCCACTATGTAGTTTATACCTCCTCCGCTCTTGTTGCTATAATTGGAGTAATAGTATTATTCTTCTTAAAAATTGATAAAGAAACTGAAGCGACAAGCCATGAGAAAATCACTTTTAAAAACATAAAAACAGTCCTAAAATTACCATCTGTTTGGCTCCTTATGGTTATTATTATATGTGCCTATGTAGGGTATAAAATAACCGATATATTTTCACTCTATGCCAAGGACGTAATGCTATATAGCGAAGTTGATGCTGCCAAAACAGGCACGTTCTTATTATTTATTCGCCCTATTGTGGGTGTGGTAATCGGATTTCTAGCAGATCGTTCTCGTCCTTCAATTTACCTATGTATCGGATTTGTACTTTCATTTTTTGGAGGGATACTTTTTGCCTCCGGTATTTTAGGCCAAGAAACAGATATTTTATTCTTTCTTTCTATAATTGTTACGGCCGTCGGTGTTTACGCTGCTCGTGTACTTTATTTCGCCGTTATGAAAGAAGGCAATATACCTTTAACGCTTACAGGAACTGCAGTGGGAATTATTTCCTTTATAGGTTATACTCCTGAGGTTTTTGCAGGGCCCGCAATCGGGTATTTTTTAGATGGCTCTCCTGGTGAAGCAGGCCATCAGCAGGTATTTTGGATGTTGACAATATTCTCGGTTATAGGACTTTTTGCGTCAATCATTTTTTATCGAAATTCAAAAAGTAAAAGTTGAAATCTACCAGAATTAGCCGATAACGATTCCGTTTTTATTTGAGATTGGTATAAAATCGTTTTCCATTGATTATAACTCCTTGATTTCTAAATACAATACATTTACAGAAAGTTTATCTATAATCTAAAATATTAGCCTCCTTTCTTTTCTTTGTAGAGTTTTTTGGCCTCCGTCTATTTAATGAACTTCTACTCATTAAAATATCCCCCACTAATCCTGAGTAGGTAGTCGCTATTAAAAATTTTAGTGAGTTACAAAAATATACTTATCTCATATCCAATCCTTATCTTTGTAGGTTTACCTAAAAAAACAATTTTAAGCATTAATTGTTAACAATTAACGCGTTCTGTTTAGCTAAATGTTTTAAAATTTCTTAGGTTTGACTCAAGATAAAATTTATGGAAAGTATTAGTGTTTTTGACATGTTGTCGATAGGTGTTGGGCCATCTAGTTCCCACACTTTAGGTCCTTGGCGCGCAGCATTGCGTTGGGTTGAGGAGTTGAAAGATGATAATAAATTTGATGAGGTAGTGTCGCTTACCGTAGATCTATATGGCTCGCTTTCACTAACGGGAAAAGGTCACGCTACAGATATAGCTGTAATGCTAGGTTTAATGGGGTTTGACCCTGTTACATTTCCCATTGAAAATATAAATAAAGAGATAGATTTTATTACTTCGGAAAATAAACTCAAACTCAACAACGAGTTAGAGGTACCATTTATTCCTAATGAAAATATAATCTTTAATCGAAAGTTTCTTGAATTTCATCCTAACGGGATGACTTTTAATGCCAACTTTAAAGACGGATCGAAAGAATCTACCTCTTTTTATTCCATAGGTGGAGGATTTACTGTTAAAGAAGAACGCAAGCAGGAAAAAGCAAAGATGGAGAAATTTGCACAGTTCCCTTTCCCTATTCAAAACGGAGCGGAGCTAGCCGCATACTGCAAATCTGAAAATAAAAGTATTTCAGAAATAGTTCTCGAGAATGAAAAATCATTGCGGTCGGAAACAGAAATAACAAATGGTTTAAAAGAAATTTGGGATGTAATGCTCGACTCTATGTATGTGGGTGCACATACTGAAGGAATTTTACCCGGAGGTCTAAATGTTACCCGAAGAGCATTCGAAATGAATAAAAATCTTATCGGGGACACTTCATACACTAATGCTGAAGAATGGATAGATGCCATTAGAAATACCGAAGTAAAATTTCGACAAATTCTGAAATGGGTTTCTTGTTTCGCCTTAGCTGTAAATGAAGTAAATGCATCTTTAGGTAGGGTTGTAACCGCTCCAACAAATGGAAGCGCTGGTGTAATTCCTGCCGTAATGATGTATTACATGGTAATTGAAAACCACGATGCAAATTTTGAAGATGTTCAGAAGTATTTATTAACTGCTGGCGAAATTGGAAGTCTTTTCAAAAAGGGAGCTACCATCTCAGCGGCTCTAGGTGGATGCCAAGCAGAAATTGGTGTATCGTCATCGATGGCTGCAGGTGCATTATGCGAACTTATGGGCGGAACGCCAGACCAATGCTTAATGGCTAGTGAAATTGCAATGGAACATCACCTAGGTTTAACTTGCGACCCAATTGCTGGTTTGGTTCAAATTCCTTGTATCGAGCGTAACGCAATGGGCGCTATTAAAGCTATAAATGCATGTGAAATGGCACTTAATAGTGATCCTGCCAAGGCAAAAGTACCTTTAGATAAGGTAATTGCAACAATGTGGGAAACGGCAAAAGATATGACATCGAAGTATAAAGAAACTAGTGAAGGAGGACTAGCAGTACAAGTTAATGTAAGCGATTGCTAATTCACAATATTTATAATTGATATTAAAACTCAATAGAATTATCAAATCCAAAATTCAAGTTTCTAATGTCGTAATTTATTACTTTTACCATTCAATTTCAATATAACTATGAGTATAGCTAAAAAAGAATACAAACGCATTACCACCAAAACTTTGGTGGATATGAAAAAGAAAGGTGAAAAGATTTCGATGCTAACTGCATACGATTTTACCATGGCCAAAATTGTAGATAGTGCAGGAATAGACGTAATTTTAGTTGGTGATTCTGCTAGTAATGTGATGGCTGGCCACGAAACCACCCTACCAATCACCTTAGATCAAATGATATATCACGCAGCTTCAGTAGTTCGCGCTATCGAACGCAGCTTAGTAGTTGTAGATTTACCATTTGGAAGCTATCAAAGCGACCCAAAAGAAGCGCTTCGCTCTGCCATTAGAATCATGAAAGAAAGTGGCGGACACGCCGTTAAGCTTGAAGGTGGAAAAGAAATAAAAGAATCGGTAAAACGAATCTTAAACGCAGGTATTCCTGTTATGGGACACCTAGGGTTAACACCACAATCAATTTATAAATTTGGAACGTACACTGTACGTGCTAAAGAAGAGGAAGAAGCCGATAAATTAATTGAAGACGCTCTTTTATTGGAAAGAATTGGATGCTTTGCAATTGTTTTAGAAAAAGTTCCAGCTAAGCTAGCACAGCAAGTAGCCGAAAAAATTAGTATTCCAGTTATTGGAATTGGAGCCGGAAACGGCGTTGATGGACAAGTTCTAGTGCTTCACGATATGATTGGAATGACTCACGAATTTAATCCTCGTTTCCTTAGACGTTATTTAGATTTGTATACTGATATGAAAAATGCATTTACTCAGTATAGCAGAGACGTAAAGAGCGGCGATTTCCCTAATGAAAGTGAACAATATTAAGTCTAAAAATTAAAACTCTGAATTCTAATATAATTTTTAGACTTCAGAGTTTTAATTTACTTCTTACTCTTCGGGTGCGTATCCGTGAATTTCTTCAAAAATTTCATCAAAATTCTCTCGAAGATAATTTCTAAATTTTAATCGGTAATCTTCTTTTAGCCAACTAATGAAGTTACCTGTACTCTTACTAATACACTGCGCATATTTTTCAATGCGATGATCGATATCATCTCCTAACATTTTCGCTAAAGCCAGTGCGTCGTAAACATCTTCACTATTTTCTACACAAATTCGCGCGTGTTGTTCAATAGATCTTTCTAAAATTACCTTACTAGACTCGCCTTTTGCTACAGAGTCTTGATAGGTTTGTTTGATATCGAAATAAACATTCTCACTCTTCGCAAACTCATTGCGTACCTCTTCTGGCATTTCGTAACGGAAGTTACTTTCCAATTCCTCATCGCTTACTAAGCGATCCATAAAGAAGTCAGGTGAATTGAATATAGCCTGCCAATCTAAAGGTGCCTCCCACGGTCCAAATCGCTGAAAATTGTTACCAAGGTCGATAACCGAGAACTTAGTTTTATTATTCCACATACGCGAACCACGACCAATCATCTGAAAGTAAAGCGTTAAAGAACGTGTCGCTCTATTAAGAATAATTGTATCTATCGATGGTTCATCAAATCCTGTAGTTAAAATACTTACAGATGTAAGGATAGCATCTGGTGTTTCACGGAACCAATTTAAAATCTGTTTTCGCTGTTTTTTTGTAGCTGTATTATCTAAGTGCATTACAGGCAAACCTTCTGCTTTTAAATGATAATACACTTGGATAGATGTGTTAATACCGTTGTTGAAAATTAACGTTTTCTTACCGCTGGAATGCGTTCTATACGCCTCTAGTAAACGGTCAAGCATATTCACTCCAGAATAAAGATCGTCTGATGATTTTACAGTATAATCACCATTAGAACCAATCTCCAAAGACGTTAGCCCCATATTGTATTGAAAAACTTCAATTTGAGCTAGAAACTCATTATCAATTAACGATTGAATACTTTCTCCAACAATTAGTTCTTGATAGTTATCCTTCATAGGAAGGTTTCTATTAGAACTTAATGGAGTTGCTGTAACCCCAAGGATAAATGATTTTTCAAAGAATTTAAAAAGTTTTGTAAATGAGTTATAGTGAGCCTCATCAATAATAACTAATCCAATATCGGAAATATCAAGTTTGTCATCATTCAAACGGTTATTTAGAGTTTCAACCATCGCCACAAAGCAACTGTATTTTGCTTGATCGGAAAGATTAGCTGTACTATTAACAACTTTGTTTACAACACCAAAACTTGTAAGCATTTCAGAAGTTTGCTTACAAAGCTCCACTCGGTGAGTCATCACCAAAACTTTTTTATTGTGAAGTTTAAGATATTGACGGACAATTTCAGAAAAGATAACTGTTTTACCTCCACCTGTTGGCAATTGATACAACAAGTGATAATCGTCGGGAGCGGTTTCAAACTTTTCAAAAATTTGATCTATCGCCCCTTTTTGATAGCTATATAGCTCCTTATCAGTCTTTTTTTCTTTTAATGCGTCTGTTACCTCCATCATAAATTCTACCTTTTTTAGAAGGTGCAAAATTACGTCCTTTTTTCACAATGCAAAATAATATATTCTGACGCTTGAATTTTTAACGAATAATAGCAAAAAAAAGAGTAACTAAACACTCTAACCCTCAGTGTTTAAAAGAATTTTAAGTATTCAAATTTAAAATTAGATTTTTAATTCTATTTGAGCTTATCACTGTGCATTTTACGTAACCTTGCCAATTTTGGAGAAATTACCGCTGTACAATATCCAGCAGTTGGATTGTCTGCATAATAATCTTGGTGATCCTCTTCAGCTTCATAAAATGTTTGTAACGGACTTATTTCTGTTACAATGGGGTTCGTATAATAAGGCGACATCTCCTTCACTATAGTTTCTGAAATTTCTTTTTGAGCTTCGTTGTGATAATAAATTACCGAACGATATTGGGTCCCTACATCTGCTCCCTGACGATTTAGAGTTGTTGGATCGTGACTCGTCATAAAAATTACTATCAAATCTTGGTACGAAATTACTTTAGGATCGAAACGAACTTGAACAACTTCAGCGTGACCTGTTAAACCTGAGCACACTTCACGATAGGTTGGTCTGCCGGGAACAGTTCCTCCAGTATAACCCGAAACAACTTTTTCTACTCCTTTCACTTGATCAAACACGGCTTCAATACACCAAAAGCATCCACCGCCAACTGTCATTAATTCCATTGTATAGTTCTTATAATTTTATAAAAATATTTTTAAAATTTCATCGAATTAGATTGGCCAATTATATCCACTTTTTTCTTTTGAAATACCAAAGTAAACCCAGAAAAACAAGAATCATTAACCCCCAAATGTAATAATACCCATATCTAAGATGAAGTTCAGGCATATGATCAAAATTCATTCCGTAGATACCTGCCAAAAAGGTAAGTGGAATAAATATAGAAGCCATAATCGTCAAGACCTTCATAACTTCATTCATCTTGTTACTGATAGTAGTCATATACATATCCATCAAACTCCAAATCATCTCACGGTAAATTTCCACGCTTTCATTAACTTGAATAATATGGTCGTATAGATCGCGAATATATTTATTGGTACGCTCTTCAATAATAGTATAATCTATTTTTTCTAATCTATTTACAACTTCTCGCAAAGGAACTACTGCTTTTCTAATTTTTAATATTTCCTTTTTTAGTTGTTGAATCTCCTCTGCAATATCTGGATCCTCCTTTTTATCGAAGAGCTTATCCTCTAATAACTCTACTTTATTACTTAAGTATTCAATTACTGTAAAATAGTTATCGACAACTGCATCTAGAATAGCAAACATTAAGTAATCTGCTCCTACCCCACGAATCCTACCTTTGTCGTGTTCTAAGCGCTCCCTCAAATCGCTAAAAACATCTCCTTCGGCTTCTTGAAACGTCAAAACATAATCTTTTCCCATAATCATACTAATATGCTCATAATTCAATCTATCATTGTCGTAATGAAGCATTTTAAAAACGATAAAGAGATAGTCGTCATATTCATCAATTTTTGGTCGTTGATAAGTACTAACGATATCTTCTTGAATTAATGGATGCAGTTCAAAATGGGTACCTAGTTTAATAATATCATCAGCATTGCTAAGTCCGTTTACATTTATCCAAGTAATATTTGTTGAATCCTCATAATTAAAAGCCTCTTCAATGTTATTGGTTCTATAACGATGATAATGCTCTTTTGAATAATCTATAATATCAAGCTCTGTAACCGTGGTAGATTTTTTTCCTGTGTAGGCTACAGTGCCTGGCGATAGATTTTTAGCTCTTTTGGGCTTTATTTTAGTAGCTTTCGCTTTAATTCTACGTTTTGCCGTCATAAAAAATCAATTGTTTTTTTAAAGGTAGGAAATAGAATTTACAATTTTTAGCAAGGCATGGATAGTTCAAAAATGGTTTCAAGCCGTAAAACTTAATTTCCCTGCTATTTAATAAAAAAATGTTCCAAGTTGGTATGCTGTACTTTGTTAAAAAACTTGTGAATATTTAAGTTACGGAACTTTTAAAAAGCCTTTTAAAATAAGTACTTTAACCGAAGTTTAAAAACAACCAATTTCACCAAAATTATGCACCTTACCACCATCGATTGGATCGTTATAATTACATTTTTTATAATCTTTATTACTATTGGTCTAGTTGTAGCTAAAAAGGCTGGAAAAGATTCAAAATCATTTTTTCTTTCCGATAGAAATATGCCCTGGTGGCTTCTAGGGGTTAGTATGGTGGCAACCACGTTTGCTGCAGATACGCCTAATTTTGTTGCAGGGGTTATTCGTGAAGACGGCGTATTTGGAAACTGGATTTGGTGGAGTTTTTTACTTACCGGAATGCTAACGGTATTTTTCTATGCTAGATTATGGCGAAAAAGTGGAATTACAACCGATTTAGAGTTTTATGAATTGCGATATAGCGGAAAAAGCGCCGCCTTTTTAAGAGGTTTTAGAGCCATCTATTTAGGAGTTTTCTTCAATATTGTAATTATGGCGAACGTTTGTCTCGCAGCAATTAAAATTGGACACGTTATGTTCGGTTTATCTTCCTATGAAGTATTATTAATTGCTTCGCCGGTAGTAGTTATATACTCGGCCTTCGGGGGCTTAAAAGGAGTTTTACTTACAGATTTTGTACAGTTTATTGTCGCGATGGTTGGAAGTATTTGGGCTACCGTTTACATAGTAAACATGCCTGAAATTGGTGGGATAGATAAATTACTCGCTACTCCAACCGTAGCAGCAAAAACAGCAATGCTGCCAGACTTTTCTAAACCTGAGTTGTTTATTCCTTTACTTATAATTCCGCTAGCCGTGCAATGGTGGAGCGTATGGTATCCCGGGGCGGAGCCTGGTGGTGGTGGTTATATTGCCCAAAGAATGTTAGCCGCCAAAGATGAAAAAAACGCAACCTATGCTACCCTATTTTTTAATATCGCACATTACGCGCTAAGACCATGGCCGTGGATTATCATAGGTCTTGCATCCATCGTTATTTTTCCAAATATAGAAAGCCTACAAGCGGCCTTCCCAAATTTAGATCCTGATTTTGTAAAAAATGACCTTTCTTATCCCGCAATGCTCACCTTCTTACCAGCTGGTTTATTAGGAATTGTAGTTACTTCGATAATAGCAGCTTTTATGAGCACCATTTCAACACATTTAAACTGGGGTAGCTCCTATGTTGTAAATGATTTTTATGTACGCTTTCTTCGAAAAAAAGCTACTGATAAAGAACAAGTTGCTGCAGGTAGAATTTCTACTGTAGTTATGATGATTTTCGCCGGCTTATTAGCCCTAGTATTAGAAGAAGCTCGTGATGGTTTCAACTTATTACTTTCAATTGGAGCAGGTACTGGATTGTTATTTATTTTAAGATGGTTTTGGAGTAGAATAAACCCTTATAGTGAAATTGCCGCTATGCTAATTTCATTTTTAATCGCTGCTTTTTTCTTTGTTAATGGAAAAATGGACACACCACTGATTGAAATGGCTGGTCATTGGCAATTAGTCCTTGGGGTTGTAATAACTACAATTGGATGGGTACTTGTAACGCTGTTGACAAAACCGTCAAATGCTGAAACACTAAATAGCTTTAATAGTCTAATTTTTGGAAATGAATCCAAGTTTAAAGGATTTGGAATGAAAATTTTAGGCTTTTTTGCAGGGGTTGTAGGTGTTTACTGTACATTATTTGCCATCGGGAATTTTATTTATAGCAAAACTATTTTAGCCTTTAGCCTTACTACTGTAGCTCTAATTTGCGGACTGGTAGTTGTAAAATCTTTTCAGAAAACGGAATAAACTATATAATAAAGACCTTCTAAATTAGAAGGTCTTTTTTATCCAATTAGTCAATCTATCGATGTTGGTCTATTAGAATAATATTTCCATCAGGATCTGTAAGAGTTATACTTGCGGGGCCAGACGTATTCTCATCTGCTTCTGTAGAGAGTGCTACCCCACTCTGTTTAAGGCTTTTTTGAATTTCCCTTACATCATCAAAGTTTTCCAAATTCTGTGCATTTTCATCCCAACCTGGGTTAAAGGTTAAAATATTGCCTTCAAACATTCCTTGAAAAATGCCGATTAGTGCATTTCCATTTTTCATTATGAGGTAATTGTGTTCCATACTTCCACCAAAAACTTTAAATCCTAAGTTTTCGTAAAATTGTTTTGACACTTTTAAGTCTTTTACATTCAGACTTACTGAAAATGCGCCTAATTTCATATCGTTATTTTTCATATTGTTAATATTAGTTAGCGTGAAATTTTCCTCCTCTGGAAGATTTGCAAATACATTATTGATATATAATCCAATCGCAAATGCTAACAGAACTGTTAATATTGATAAACCTATTTTTTTATTTTTCATAAGCGAGTTTTGAAAGAGTTTAATTAACTGTTAATGAAATTTATTACCTTCTAAGTATTTTTTCCATTTTACGACCTTTTGCCAACTCGTCTACCAATTTATCTAGGTAACGCACTTGTCTTGTTAATGGATTATCAAGTTCTTCTATGCGATATCCACAAATCACTCCTTTGATGAGAGTGGCATTAGGATTAAGATTAGCTTTATTAAAGAAGGTTTCGAAAGTTGCTTTTTCATCAATCAGTTTCTTTAAATCCTTCTCATTGAACCCTGTAAGCCACTCGATTACTTGATGTAATTCTTCTATTGTTCTTTCTTTCTTTTCTACTTTTGTGATATAATGTGGGTACACCGAAGCGAAAGTCATTTTGGCTATACGTTCGTTATGTTCTGTGGTGGTTTTCATATCGTTTTGATAGTTTACTGTTTTGCTATCTTTTTACTTATCCAAATCCCTATAAGGTAAAACAAAAATAAATACCCTATAAGTAATACGCTTCCAATAATCCATCCAATTACTCCTAAAGTAAAGCCGAAGCTAAAAAAGTATGTTTGAAAACTCCCGATAGGATCAAAAGCTACTGTAAGGTTTGATGGCTTAGAAAATAAATCTACCAAGAGGATAAACAGGATGATTCCTATTATCAAGCTAATTATACCGAAAGTTATTTTCGTGTTTTTCATATTCTCTTACATTTATAGGGATAACCTTGGTAAGCATAATTCAAAATTAGGAAAACAATGTTAGTTATATCGATGTTTATAACCCTTTCTGAAATTGTTCCATAAAAAAACCTTCCACATGGGAAGGTTTTAAATATTACATTCGATAGATTTCCATTTAGCTACTACCTGAGCTTTAATACCTTATCCATTGCAAGCTAAGTAGAATGTATCGGTCTGAAATTGGTTTTAGTTATTCCCTAAAATTAGAGGTAAACCACTATCTCCAGAACCAACAATCACAACTTTAGCATTTGGTGATTGTGAGAGTTTTAAAGTTGCATCAATTCCTTTATCTTGAAGTACCTTGTCTGTTAACGAAGCACTTAAAATTGCATTTGCGTCTGCTTTACCTTGTGCTTCAATTCTCACTTTTTCAGCTTCTTTAGTCGCTTTTTCCAAACGGAATTCGTACTCTAAAGATTCTTGTTCTTGACGAAGTTTACGCTCAATAGCATCTTTAATTGCCGGTGGAAGGGTAACATCACGAACCAATACTTCATTTAATTGAATGTATTGTTTGTCTAAAATTTTCTTAGTTTCTTCAAAAATCTCCTCTTGAATTGCATCCCTTTTACTAGAATAAAGTTGTTCAGGAGTATAGCGTCCTACAACACTTCTTGCCGCACTTCTTATTGCTGGCTGAATTACACGTTGTAAATAGTTTTCTCCCTTCTCTTGGTGCAATTTTGCTATGTCGTTGCTCTCTGGTTGATACCATGCAGAAGCATCTAGCTTTATTTCTAGTCCGTTACTTGAAAGAACTTGCATTTTTTCACTTAACTCTTGTTGACGTACTTCATATATAAAAACCTTGTTCCAAGGTGCTATAATATGAAAACCTTCACCTAATGGTGGTTTGTCGGTTACCACACCATTTCCAAATGTTTGGTATAAAACTCCTGCATGACCAGAGCTAATAGTGACAGATGATTTTGAAATTAAAATAATAAACAATACAATTCCTACTATTACAGGTATTGTTAACTTGGGAAGTTTTTCCATTTTTAAAAGTGTTAGGGTTTTTATATAAGTCCGTTATATTTCCTGATAAACCATTCTGAAACGAGCGCTAGAACGATAAGTGCTAGAAGATATTTCCAATCTATCAAAGGTACTACTTTTTGTTCGCTTCTTTCAATGTTTTGGTAGTTTGTGTCGGCTATCAACAAATCTATCAATGCATCGCTCTGTGATGCGAAGTATGCTTTTCCACTAGTGTTTACGGCTACCCTATTCAATTTTGAAACATTTGCGTTTAAAAATTGTTGTTCTACATTAAAATCTAAAATAGTAAAATCTCCACTGCTTTTAATCGATTCGTCTGTAGTTGAAACTGTAAACTTATACTCACCAGCAGCAAGACTGTTTAAATCAACTTCAAAATAATTATTACGAAGCAACATTGGGAAAATCGTTAATTCGTCAGTTTCTGTGTTTCTTATCTTTATATTTAGTGAAGCACGATTGTCGAATACATAGTTTTTATCAAAATATTGGGCTGAGATTTTAATAGGGTTATTGTTGTAATAGAAAGTTTCAGAAGACACTTCTAGCCTAGTTCTCCGTTTATTTGATGCTAAATACTGAACAATATTCCCGATAAAATCATCAAATTCTTTAAAGCTATTAGTATTCACAAAGTTACGTGCTCTCCAACGCCAAAAGCCTTCACCATCCCAAATAGCATTGCGTTTACCATTTACTTCCATGGTAGCTAGCAGTGGATTGCCATTAGAAATTCCACTTACGGTTTGCCCTAACATTTCCTCATTTGCAACAGTTACAGACAAAGTTCCAAATTCAGTATACAAGGGTGGAAAATCGTAAAACCCTATATCGTCAAACGCAAATGTACCGTAATTGCTATTAACTTTTGCTTGAACATCTTCGGTTTGTGTAGATGCTTCTTTAATAAAATTGTTTTGAGCAACATTTAAAAAATGCCAATCGGTTTGCAATCCAGAAAATACCCAAGTGTTTTTGTTTAATTTTTCTATTTCAGAATATACTGTAGCAAAATTTCTATCTGGCTGATAGAGAATCACCAATTGATAATCGTTTAAAACCGTAACAGCTTCAAAAGGCTTTTTAAATGTAATGGTTCGGCGCTCGTTTGAAGTAATTGCCTTTTTAAGCGCACCCAAGTCTGGATGTGTTATATTACTAACTACCAAAACATTTGTTGCTTGGTCGATTACTTCTACAGCAAAATACTTACTGTTATTAGTTTTATTTTTTTCATCTGAAAGCGGAAAAATTTGTGCTGAATATTTTTGAAGTCCTACTGAATTTGCAGAAAGCGTAAAGTTTATTGTTTTTGAAGTTTCATTATTGGAAAACGAAACATTAGTTCGATATACAGAAGAAGCACCTTGATTAACGATAAATTCGGTATTTACAGGGGTTGGACCTGTGTAATTGACAATAACTTCAACTGGAAATTGGTTTTTTAAGAAAGCATAACGATTGGTATTTAATTGCGATATTTTCAAATCTATATGCTGTACAGAATCCCCAAGAATAACAGGATAAATAGGGTTTTTGCTTGTTGCAGAAGAAAATTCGTAATCACTCCCAAGTGTTTGATTTCCATCAGAAATAAGAATTATTGGAGCAACTTCATTTTTAAAAATTTCATTTGCTGAAGAGAGTGCTTTTGAAATATTGGTGTTTTTATCATCAAAAGTTAAGGACTCGATTTTCCTAAAATCACTTCCAAAAGAAAAATAAGAGAGATCAAATTTATTGTTTAACTCCTTGTTGTTTTTTATTTTTTCAAGTAATTCAGAAACGTTTTGCGATTGGTCTAACTCAGAAATAGATTCCGAATTATCAACTAATACAGGAAGTTTGGGTTTTTCGATGGTGTATGTTTCACTCTTAAATTTAGGATTAATTAATAAAAGTAAAATTGAAAATATTGAAATAAATCTAAGTGCGCCAAAAACCCAAGCCAATAATCCCTTTTGCTTAGACTTATAGCCATACATAAAAACCGCCAAAGCAATAGAAATTACTCCGGCGATTAAAATATAAAATATGGTTTCTGTGGTCACTAAATTAGTTTCAAGTTTATAAATTCAAGGTACTGATTTTTACCACCGAAAAGGATTATTTTAGGTAAGCATTCCTCCATCTACATTAAGAACTTGCCCTGTAACGTATGCTGATAAATCACTTGCTAAAAACACACAAGCATTGGCAACATCCTGTGGAGATCCACCACGTTTAAGTGGAATCATGTCTGCCCAACCCTTTATTGCATCCTCATTTAGGTTTTGCGTCATTTCAGTTTCGATAAAACCAGGCGCAATTGCGTTACAACGAATGTTACGTGATCCTAATTCGATAGCTACAGATTTTGTAAATCCTATTACCCCTGCTTTTGAGGCTGCATAATTTGTTTGACCTGCATTCCCTTTCACTCCTACAACCGAGCTCATATTGATAATAGAACCATGGCGTTGTTTAAGCATTGTACGTTGTACGGCCTTGGTCATATTGAAAACGGATTTTAGGTTTACTTCAATTACTTTATCAAAATCTTCCTCAGAGATTCTCATTAAAAGATTGTCTTTAGTAATCCCAGCATTGTTTATAAGAATATCAATACTTCCAAAGTCTTTTATAACTTCATCTACCAAGGCTTGAGCTTCAGTAAAAGAAGCGGCATCACTTTGATATGCTTTAGCTTTAACACCTAACTTGGTAACTTCATTGGCTAAATTATTTGCAGCTTCGGCTGAGGAGCTATAAGTGAAAGCCACATTTGCGCCGTGATTAGCAAATACTTCTACAATTCCTTTTCCAATTCCGCGGCTTCCGCCTGTAATAATTGCTGTTTTTCCTTCCAGTAATTTCATATTAAGGTCCGTTTTTATTTAATCTAATATACCTTCAAGATTATTTAAACCTTGCAAGATAACCGCGAGAGGCGGGTTTCAAATATAACAAAAGCTAGTGGCTTCACCATAAAAAAAGCCCTGTGAATTTCACAGAGCTTTTTAATATATATGTTGAAAAGATTAGCCTAAAACTTCTTTTACTTTCTTTCCAATTTCTGCTGGAGAATCTACAACATGCATTCCACATTCGCGCATTACTTTTTTCTTTGCTTGAGCAGTGTCATCACTACCTCCAACAATTGCACCAGCGTGTCCCATTGTACGTCCTGCAGGCGCTGTTTCACCAGCGATAAAACCAATAACTGGTTTTTTGCTTCCGCTTTCTTTATACCATTTTGCTGCATCAATTTCTAATTGACCACCAATTTCACCTATCATTACAACTGCTTCACTTTCTGGATCGTTAATAAGCAATTCTAAAGCTTCTTTTGTGGTAGTCCCAATAATTGGATCTCCACCAATACCGATTGCTGTAGTAATTCCTAAACCTTGTTTTACAACTTGATCTGCAGCTTCATAAGTAAGTGTTCCTGATTTTGAAACAATACCTACACTACCTTTTTTGAAAACGAAACCTGGCATAATACCAACTTTTGCCTCACCGGGAGTAATAACTCCTGGACAGTTAGGACCAATTAAACGACAATCTCTGTCTTTAATATAGTTTGAAGCAGTTATCATATCTTTTACTGGAATACCTTCAGTAATTGTGATAATTACTTTAATACCTGCATCAGCAGCTTCCATAATAGCGTCTGCAGCAAATGCAGGCGGCACAAAAATAATAGTGGTGTCGGCACCAGTTTCTTTTACAGCTTCTTCAACTGTATTGAATACCGGCTTATCAAGATGTTTTTGTCCACCTTTTCCTGGAGTTACTCCTCCAACAACATTAGTTCCGTATTCAATCATTTGTTCAGCGTGGAAAGTTCCTTCACTCCCAGTGAATCCTTGAACTATTATTTTTGAATCTTTATTTACTAAAACGCTCATTTTTAACTATTTTGTAATTGTTATATATAATTTAAATTCAAATAAACCTTTCGAATTTTATTCAGAATTCCTGCAAAGATACAGTTTTTGACAACGGATTTAAAAATTATTAAACCTTAACTTTTTGATAACTTTCGGTAGTGTCGTCATTTTCGGTAACAGGCTGACTAACTTGATATCCTTTGTAAATTTTATCGTCTTTAACTTCCCAAATCCCAATGAAATGAGCAATTCCTAACTCTTCATCTGGATTTTCCATAGTACGGATATAATACTTGTAACGTATTGTTACGTGTGGCCCGTCTGCTAAGAGATGACTAATTTCAATCCTTAAATCGTTATAAGAACGCTTAACCTCACCTAAGAAGTTTTTTAAGTCGTTATAACTTAAAATATTAAGACCATCAGCACTATTCCATATCAACTGTAAATCAGGATGGAAAAAGCGCTCTAAAATTGTTTCGTCTTTTAATAAATCGGAATTATAAAAATCCCTAACTATTTCTTTTGCTTTATTACTCATGGCAATTTATCCAGTTTTTTAATTATGTCTGGAATTAGCTTAACCATGGCCAATTCCTTATATTTTTTTCTAAATTCTTCTGCAGGTGAACCGAAATATGATTTATGTCCAGGAAGTGATTTACTAACACCACTTTGTGCAGATATTATTGCTTTTTCACCTACAGTCACCCCACTAGTAATAGCTGCTTGCCCCCAAAGTGTTACAAAATCTTCTACCAAAACACAGCCTGCTATACAAACTTGAGCAGCTATTAAACAGCGTTTACCAATAACAGTATCGTGTCCTACGTGAACTTGATTATCGAGCTTTGAGCCTTCCCCTATGGTTGTAGATGCTGTCACTCCTTTGTCTATAGTACATAGTGCGCCAAGATCTACATTGTCTTCTATTACAACATTTCCGCCACTTAATAATTTATCAAAGTTTTCTGGACGGTTTTTATAATAAAAAGCATCAGCACCTAAAACAGTACCCGCGTGAATCGTAACATTATTTCCAATTACAGTATTATCATAAATACTAACATTAGGATGAATTAAACAGTTTTTCCCAATCTTTACGTTGTTGCCAATAAATACATTGGGTTGAATCACTGTTCCCTCACCTATTTCAGCAGATTCTGAAATTAAACTGTTAGAACTAGTAAAAGGTTTAAAATAACGAGTAAGCTTGTTAAAGTCTCGAAAAGGATCGTCAGAAATTAATAGTGCTTTCCCTACAGGACAATCTACCTTTTTATTAATAAGTATAACTGTAGCCTGCGATTGTAGTGCTTTATCGTAGTACTTTGGGTGATCTACAAAAACAATATCTCCAGGCTGAACTACGTGAATCTCGTTCATTCCAAAAACTGGAAAATCAGGACTACCTACGTAATCAGAGCCGATAAGAATGGCTATATTTTCAAGAGTTTGTGGAGTTGGAAATTTCACTTTTAGTTAGCTATAGAATTAATGAATACTGTTTTTGAAGTTTAATAGATGAATAAAATTTATTCTTTCATTCTTTCTTGATACTGACCTTTTTCGGTATCGATTCTAATTTTATCTCCTTCGTTGATAAACAATGGAACATTAATTTCAGCTCCAGTTTCTACAATTGCTGGTTTAGTAGCGTTTGTAGCTGTATTTCCTTTTACACCTGGCTCTGTTGATGTTACTTCTAAAACAACATGCGCAGGCATTTCAACTGAAAGTGGCGCACCGTCTTCTGCATTTATAAGTACAGATACTACTTCTCCTTCTTTCATTAATTCTGGAGTATCAAGTATGCCTTTCATTAATTGAATTTGAGAATAATCCTCTGTATTCATAAAATGATACATTTCACCTTCACTGTATAAATATTGAAATTTATGAGTTTCAACACGAACATCATCAATTTTATGACCAGCTGAAAAAGTGTTATCAATGGTTTTACCTGTAGTTACACTTTTTAATTTAGTCCTTACGAATGCAGGGCCTTTTCCTGGTTTTACGTGAAGGAATTCTATAATCTTGTAAATATCGTTGTTATAACGAATGCAAAGTCCTTTTCTTATATCTGATGAAGTAGCCATTATTTATATTTATAGTTAATTGATTGTAATTTTGTTTGAATTAATTTGAATTGAAATATCCCTTCATAATTCCACGCTTGGAATTTTTAATAAACTGAAGGATTTCATCTCGTTCAGGAGTTGCCTCCATTTCAGCTTCAATAATTTCTGTAGCTTGGGAGGTGTTATAGTTTTTCTGATATAGAAGTCTATAAATATTCTGAATTTCGGTAATTTTTTCTGAAGTAAATCCTCTTCTTCTTAACCCAATCGAGTTTATACCCACATAACTAAGTGGTTCTCGAGCAGCTTTAACGTATGGTGGTACATCTTTTCGTACTAGGGAACCACCTGTAACAAATGCGTGATTACCAATCATACAAAACTGATGAACAGCAGTCATTCCTGCTAATACTACGTGATCGCCTACTGTAATATGCCCTGCAAGGGTACTGTTATTACTAAAAATACAGTTATCTCCAACGATGCAGTCGTGAGCAATGTGGCAATAAGCCATGATCCAACAGTTTTTACCGATTACGGTTTTTCCGCGATCTACTGTACCTCTATTGATTGTAACGTATTCTCTAATAGTAGTTCCGTCACCAATTTCGGCCGTTGTTTCTTCGTCTTTAAATTTCAAATCTTGAGGAACTGCAGAAATTACAGCACCTGGAAAAATATTACAGTTTTTACCAATACGTGCACCTTCCATAATAGTTACATTACTTCCAATCCAAGTTCCTTCGCCAATTACGACGTTATTATGGATTGTTGTGAAAGGTTCTATCACAACGTTTTTGGCAATTTTTGCGCCCGGATGGACGTATGCAAGTGGTTGGTTCATTTATAAATTTTTTGTTTTAACCATTTGAGCCATAAGCTCAGCTTCTGTAACTAATTTACCATTCGCATAAGCGTTTCCTTGCATATGTACAATTCCTCGGCGGATAGGGGTAATTAGTTCTAATTTAAATATAAGTGTATCTCCAGGATTAACCTGTTGTTTAAACTTTACATTGTTTATTTTCATAAAGAATGTAAGGTAGTTTTCAGGGTCTGGTACAGTGCTTAATGCTAAAATACCACCTGTTTGTGCCATAGCTTCAACAATTAAAACTCCTGGCATAACTGGTGCTCCTGGGAAGTGACCAACGAAGAAAGGTTCGTTCATAGTCACATTTTTAAGACCTACCACCCCTGTTTCGGTCATTTCCATAATTTTGTCAACCAATAAAAATGGTGGTCTATGTGGAAGCATAGCCATTATTTCATTTACATCTTTTACTGGTGGTTGGTTGATATCAAATTTAGGAACTTTATTTCGTCTTTCAATTTTAATTCTCTTTGAAAGCTTTTTAGCAAATTGTGTATTTACATGGTGGCCTGGCTTATTAGCTATAACCTTCCCGCGAATTCGAGTACCAATCAGCGCTAAATCACCAATAACATCTAACAACTTATGTCTAGCTGCTTCGTTTGGATAATGAAGCGTAAGGTTGTCTAGAATTCCATTTGGCTTAACCGAGATATTATCTTTCCCAAAAGCCTTGCGAAGCTTTTCCATAGTATTTGGAGAAAGCTCTTTATCTACATATACAATAGCATTGTTTAAATCACCACCTTTAATTAGGCCGTGTTCTAACAACATTTCAATTTCGTGAAGGAAACTAAAAGTTCGTGCATTTGCAATTTCGTCCTTAAAGTCTGAAATCTTTTTTAATGAAGCATTTTGAGTACCTAAAACCATAGTGCCAAAATCTACCATTGTAGTTACTTGGTATTCATCCGATGGCATAACTATAATTTCACTGCCTGATTCTTCATCTACATACGAAATAACTTCAGTTACGACATACTCATCTCTTTCAGCTTCTTGTTCTACAATTCCAGCTTTTTCAATAGCTTCAACAAAATACTTAGATGACCCGTCCATAATTGGCGGTTCTGAAGCGTTAAGCTCCATAATACAGTTATCAACCTCAAGTCCTACTAATGCAGCAAGAACGTGTTCTGAAGTTTGGATTTTTACACCTCGCTTTTCCAAATTGGTTCCGCGTTGCGTATTAACTACAAAATTGGCATCTGCTTCAATCTCAGGATGACCTTCCAAATCTATTCTTACAAAAGAATAGCCATGGTTTTCAGGTGCAGGTTTAAACGTAATTGTAACTTCCTTGCCAGTATGTAGGCCTACCCCAGTAAGAGATACCTCTTTACCAATGGTGCGTTGTTTTACCACACTTTTATTCATTATCAAGTTTTTTTTCCACTATATTAAACCTTTCCATTATTTTAGGAAGGTTTTTAAAATATACATAACTTTTATTAAAATCGCCATAATTTAATGCTGGAGAGCCTTGTAAGGTTTCATTGTCTTTTACATTTCTTCCTATACCACTCTGAGCTTGTATTTTTACATTGTCTCCAATTACAATATGCCCAGCTATTCCTACTTGGCCACCAATAATACAATTTTTTCCTATCTTGGTAGAACCTGCTACTCCAGTTTGAGCGGCTATAACGGTATTTTCTCCAATGGTAACATTATGAGCAATCTGAATTTGATTGTCTAACTTAACCCCTTTCTTAATTAATGTAGAACCTAATGTAGCGCGATCTATTGTCGTTCCTGGACCTACATCTACGTTGTCCTCTAAAATTACATTTCCAGTTTGAGGAACTTTTTTATATTCCCCTTTTTCATTTGGAGTAAAGCCAAAACCATCAGCACCAATAACAACGCCACTATTAATAACGCAGGACTCGCCTACTTTAGTTTCTGAATACAGTTTTGCACCAGTAAAAATCACAGTATTATCGCCAATAGACACATTGTCTCCTAAATATGAATTTGGATAGATTTTTACATTATTCCCAATCCTAACATTTTCACCTATATATGAAAAAGCGCCTAAATACAAGTTCTCTCCGTATTTGGCACTTTCTGAAATAAAAACAGGATTTTCAATACCCGTTTTATTCATCTTTACCTGATTATAATATTCTAGTAGTTTAGAAAATGCATTATAGGCATTTTCAACACGGATAAGCGTAGTTGAAATTTTATCGGTGGCAACAAAATCATTATTAACAATAGTTACCGAAGCCTTTGTTGAATATATAAAATGCGTATACTTAGGGTTTGCCAAAAAGGTTAAGCTTCCTTCACTACCTTCTTCAATCTTAGATAATTCAGAAACTTCTACACTGTCGTTTCCCTCTACGGTTCCGTCAAGTATTCCTGCTATTTGGGCTGCTGTAAATTTCATAATGCGAGTGGATTTTCTTCAACCGAATTTCGGAAAATAATCAACCGCAAATTAGCATTAATAAAATGATTTAAATATTGGTTGTTAATTTTCATTCCTGCAAAAATAGAAAAAAAGGGCTTAGTCTCTATAGCTATCAGTATTGTTTTTTGGATAACACATATAGTACTTAACCACAGACTTAGATAAAGCCTCTAAGTTTAGCTGATCACTAGCCTTTGCAACATCTATAATTTTTCCATTTTTCAACAATAGATTAATGGTTTCCTTTTCCATACTATAAGCCTGATTCTGTAGCGTACCGCTGAAAATAAAGTAAGCAGCTTCTTCTTCTGAAAGCTGATATTTATCCATCAACTTCTCTCTTTTACTTTTTACTTTTTTATCCAAATAAGGTTTCGGCTTAACTTTCACTTTTAATAAGTCGCGATTAAGTAGCATTGCAGATAAATTCTTTAATACAAAGTCGTCACTTTCCACCCAAACCTTCATTGCTGATACAATATCGTAATCATCTAACTTAGAAAACGTATCGAGCACCTCCTCCGAAAAACTATCTAAGGTTATGTTATTCTTTAAGAAAAACTGTAAGTTTTTACTAGCATGCAACTCAACTCCTTGTGCAGTAAGCTGTTTTGCACGTTTTAAAACTCTAACTAAAAGTTGTTCTGCTACTATCCCTGTTTTATGAAGATAAACCTGCCAATACATCAAACGCCTTGCTACAAGAAAATTTTCTACCGAATATATTCCTTTTTCATCTACAACTAAAGCATCGTTTTTTACATTCAACATTGCAATTAAACGTTGAGCATTTACAGTTCCCTCTGGAACTCCTGTAAAGAAACTATCGCGTTTTAAATAATCCAATCGGTCCATATCCAATTGGCCAGATACCAATTGATGGAAAAATTTACGAGTGTATTCATCTTTAAATATCTTAATAGCCAAAGCTAAACGATTATTAAACTCACTGTTTAAAGCTTCCATAAACAGTAGTGAAATATGCTCGTGACTCACACTTTCTACTATGCTGTTTTCCATAGCATGTGAAAAGGGACCGTGACCGATATCGTGTAAAAGTATAGCTATATACAAACCTTCTTCTTCCTTAGTGGAAATATCAACTCCTTTAGACTTGAGGGTTTGCACAGCTTTCTGCATTAAGAACATGGCACCTAATGCATGATGAAATCTAGTGTGATGGGCTCCTGGATATACAATATACGAAAAACCCATTTGTGAAATTCTGCGCAATCTTTGAAAGTATCTATGCTCTATCAAATCGAAAACCAATTTACTTGGTATGGTAATAAAACCATAGATAGGATCGTTTATAATCTTGAGTTTGGGAAAGGTTTTCAAACTTTAACTTTAAATTAATAGCTACAATATTCTTTTGACACAATTCGGGGCTATTTTTGAAGTGATTCTTCGCAAATTTGTGAGAATTATACCAAATTGATTTTAACAACACTCCTAGGCTAGCATCTTTTATAATAATTAATATATAGGCTAATTGCAAAGGAGCAACAACACAAATATACATATATGAGCAACATAAAAGTACTATGGGTAGATGATGAAATAGATTTACTTAAACCACATATTCTTTTCTTAGAAAATAAAAACTATAAAGTAACTACTGCACAAAGCGGTATGGAAGCCCTAGAAGAAATAAAAAAACAAGTTTTCGATATTGTTTTTTTAGATGAAAATATGCCAGGCCTTAGTGGACTTGAAACTTTAGCTGAAATTAAAGAACAACAAGCTTCGATTCCTATTGTAATGATAACAAAAAGTGAAGAGGAGTATATTATGGAAGAAGCAATTGGTTCTAAAATAGCCGATTACTTAATTAAACCCGTAAATCCACATCAGATTCTTCTTAGTCTTAAGAAAAACTTAGACCACAGCAGGTTAGTTTCTGAAAAAACAACTTCAAACTATCAGCAAGAATTTAGAAAAATTGCGATGGATCTTTCTATGGTAAATAGTTTTGATGAATGGAAAGATCTTTATCAAAAATTAGTTTACTGGGAATTAGAATTGGAAGGAATTGAAGATTCGGGGATGTTTGAAATTTTAGAATCACAAAAAACTGAAGCCAATAATCAGTTCTGTAAGTTTATAGATAAAAATTATCCTTCTTGGTTTGAAGATACAAGTGAAGCGCCAGTAATGTCGCATACACTTTTTAGAGATAAAATACAGCCAGAGCTAAAAACAGGCACTCCTACCCTTTTAGTTGTTGTGGACAACCTAAGGTTTGACCAATGGAAAGCCTTCGAGCCTACTGTAGCCAACATTTACAAAAAAACTTCAGAGGAACTGTTTTGCAGTATTCTTCCAACGGCTACGCAATATGCTAGAAATGCCATTTTCTCAGGTTTAATGCCTAGTGAAATGGAAAAACTTCACCCAGACTTATGGTTAAATGATACAGATGAAGGTGGAAAAAACATGAAGGAAGAAGAGTTCCTAACTGCACAATTAAAAAGATTGGGAATAAATATAAATTGGAGTTACCACAAAATATCAAGTTTAAAACAAGGAAAAAAACTTGTTGAAAATTTTAAAAGCCACAAAGACGAAGACCTAACTGTAGTAGTTTATAATTTCGTTGATATGCTTTCACACTCCAAAACCGAGATGGAAGTAATTAAGGAACTTGCTTCTACGGATAAGTCGTACCGTTCGTTAACCCAAAGTTGGTTCAAAAATTCGCCTTTATTAGAAGTTATTCAACAAGCTGCACGTTTAGGTTTTAAACTTATTATCACTACCGACCACGGAACAATTAATGTAAAAAACCCGTCTAAAGTTATCGGTGATAAAAACACTAGTTTGAACTTACGTTATAAAACAGGTAGAAGTTTAACCTATGAAGACAAGGAAGTCCTAGCAGCTAAAGACCCTAAGAAACTGTGCTTACCAACTATAAACATGAGTAGTTCGTTTATTTTTGCTAAAGGAGATTACTTTTTTGCATATCCTAACAATTACAATCATTACGTTAGTTATTACCGAAACACATACCAGCACGGAGGTGTTTCTTTAGAAGAGATGATAATTCCATTTTCTGTATTTACACCTAAATAAAAAAATGAATTTAAGGTGTTCAATTGCTTTCCTTAATTTATTTTTGACTCGATAAATAGACATTTATAATGGAGATTGTTTATACTGAAGAAAACATTGCTGAAGTCGCTAAACAGCTACTTAAGAAGGCACCTCATAATATATTTTTATTCTTTGCGAAAATGGGTGTTGGTAAAACAACACTCATTAAAGAATTAATAAAACAACTCGGTTGCACAGACACAGTTGGAAGCCCAACATTTTCAATAGTAAATGAGTATCAATCTGAAGATATACAAATTTATCATTTCGACTTTTATAGATTAGAAAATCCATCAGAAGCTTTTGATATGGGAGTTGAAGAATATTTTGAAACTGGAGATTACGTTTTTATTGAATGGCCAGAAAAAATTTCTTCATTACTACCTGAAAATGCGACAAAAGTCTACTTATCCAAAAATGACGACGGAAGTAGATTTTTAAAGATTGATAACTAAGTTCACTTCTTATAGTTTATAAATTTCTGAAGTCTAATTGCTATTGAAATTTCCTTATCAAAAATGAAAATTATTCGTAAATTGAGACGGTTAAACTAGTACTATGTCTCATCCCACTTCTCCTTTCACACACGCTCAATTAATTCCTCAAGAGGAAACCCTTGAAATAACCAGACAAAAGGGTGAACTCCTTATAGGTATTCCTAAGGAAGCTTATTTTCAAGAAAAAAGAATTTGTCTTACACCAGATGCCGTGAATGCAATGGTTAACAACGGGCATAAAGTTTTGATTGAACGAGGCGCTGGAGATGATGCAGGGTTTACAGATAAAGATTACTCAGAAGCTGGAGCTCAGATTACGGAAGATAAAACAAAAGTGTTTGGATGCCCGATGGTATTAAAAGTCGAGCCACCAACTCTTGACGAATTAGAGCTTATAAAACCTAAAACTGTTTTAATATCTGCACTACAATTAAAAACACGTCAAAAATCATATTTTGACGCTCTTGCAAAAAAGAAAATTACCGCTCTGGCCTTTGAATTTATAAAAGACGAAGATCACACCTACCCTGCAGTTAAAGCTTTAAGTGAAATTGCAGGAACTGCTTCTGTTCTTATAGCTGCAGAATTAATGGTAAACGCAAAAAAAGGTAACGGCTTACTTTTCGGAAATATTAGCGGCGTCCCCCCAATTGAAGTTGTAGTTATCGGTGCTGGCACAGTTGGTGAGTTTGCAGTGCGATCTGCTCTTGGATTAGGTGCCAACGTTAAAGTTTTTGATAGCTCAATAACCAAACTTCGAAAAATTCAGACCAATGTTGGTCGTATATTATACACCTCTACTATACAACCAAAGAATTTAATGAAAGCCTTACGACGTTGTGATGTGGCGATAGGCGCCGTTAGAGGTCACAACCGCGCCCCTATTATTGTAACAGAAGATATGGTGGAGAATATGAAGAAAGGTGCTGTAGTGATAGATGTGTGCGTAGACATGGGAGGGTGTTTTGAAACTACAGAAACTACCAGTCACGATAACCCAACAATAATTAAGCACAATGTAATACATTACGGGGTGCCTAATATTCCGGCACGATACCCGAAAACCGCTTCAATTTCTATTAGTAATATATTCACCCCCTATCTTTTAGAAATTGCCGAAAGTGGTGGATTAGAAAATGCTGTTCGTTTTGACAACGGTTTGAAAAATGGTTTGTACTTTTACCGCGGAATTTTAACCAACAAAGCAATTGCCGATTGGTTTGATATGTCTTATAGCGATATCAATTTATTGATTTTTTAAATTTAGATATAAAATTCTACTTTAATAAATACACATACCAAAACTCTAATCCCATAAAATGAAATTAACACACCGATTCGCCTATTTTTCAGGGGGGTTCTTATTAGGAATACTTTTATTGTTTTTTATTTTAAGCGGAAAAAAGACATCTTGTGATTATGGTCCAGAATCTCGGACATTAAAAAACATTCGCAACAAAGAACGAGCGTTTACCGAAGAAAGCTTGAGAGTCCTTCGCGAAAACAAAATGGACACTTCGGCTGTATCTAATTTATTAGTTGATGGAGATGTAATATTCTCTCAAAGTATCACCAATTTAGACTCCTGTAATCAATATGTAATTGAGAAGAAGTTTTCAGAGAAAACGCTAAAGATTAGAATTGAAAATTGCAATAAAACGGCAACTGTTTCAAATGCGGAAGTAATTCAGAAATAATAAAAACATAAAAAAAGCCTCTTAATTAAGAGGCTTTTTAATTTCTTAGAGGTTTCTACGCTCTTTTTCTTTTTTAAGTAAAGTAAGCTCCCTACTAGTTTGCCCAGCCACAGATGTGTTTTCTTCAGCACGACGAATCAAGTAAGGCATAACATCTTTTACAGGTCCGAATGGAATGTATTTTCCTACATTATATCCTTCAGCACCAAGATTAAATGAAATATGATCACTCATACCAAATAACTGACCGAACCAAACCCTGTCATCACTTTTAGAAATGCTTTTTTGTTTCATTATATCCATTGCAATATAAGTACTGGATTCATTATGAGTTCCAGCGAACAACTCGATATCATCTAGATTATCAAAAATGTATTTTAAAACATTATTGAAGTTATCATCGGTTGCTTTTTTACTTTCACAAATAGGCGTTTTATAACCTTTTTCAAGGGCGCGATCATTTTCTTTTTCCATATATGCGCCACGAACAACCTTAAACCCTAGCTTAAATCCTTTTTCTTTAGCGCGTTTATGCAATCCTTTTAGATAGTCTAATCTATCCCAACGATAGCATTGTAAAGTATTAAATATAATTGGTCGCTCCTTATTGTATTTCTCCATCATCTTTTCGCAAAGATCATCTGCTGCGTCTTGCATCCAAGATTCCTCAGCATCAATTAAAATACGAATATTACACTCGTGAGCCACCTTAGAAATTCTATCGTATCTAGACACGATATTATTCCATAGATCTTTCTCTTCATTTGTTAAAGCTTCTTTTTCTGTAAGCTTTTGCCAAATTTTGAACATTCCAAGACCCGTAGGTTTAAATACTGAAAAAGGCATTGCTTCCTTATTCTTGGCAAATTTTGTTAGTTCAATTACTTTTTTAGTAGTTGCTTCAAATTGCTCCTCTTCCTCTTTACCCTCTACAGAGTAATCAAGTACCGAAGACACACCCACCTCCTGCAGTCTATCCACCGTAGGCATACAGTCTAATTCATTCACACCACCACAAAAATGGTCGAATACTGTAGAACGTATTAACCCTTCTACAGGCAAGTTTATATTTAATGCAAACTTTGTAACCGCAGAACCTATTTTTACTAGAGGTTCGTTAGAAATCATTTTAAACAGGAAATAAGCGCGTTCTAGTTCTGAATCGCTTTTTAACTGAAATGCAGTTTCCGTATTATCGAAAAGAGAATTTGTTGACATAAAAGGGGAAATAAAGTGTACAAATATACTTAGATTTGAATTGTGTTTACACCATAAAATTCAAGAAATTAATGTCTACAAATAAAAAGGATAAAGAATTGATTTACAACAGCAAAGAAGCTTGGATAGCCTTGGATAATTTTATCAAGAAATCAAATCCTTCTAATCTCTTCATTCTAACCGACAAAAATACGCGCAAACACTGCATTCCTTACTTTTTAGAAAAGGCTATTTTTGAATTTACTCCTTATATTATTACGATACCAGCCGGAGAAAAGTATAAAAACATTTCTACCTGTGTGGATGTTTGGAATACACTTTCAGAAAATGGAGCCGATAGAAACAGCTTAATAATAAACCTTGGAGGTGGTGTGGTAACTGATTTAGGTGGTTTTGTGGCATCTACATATAATAGAGGTGTAAATTTTATTAATATACCTACTTCCCTACTCGCTATAGTTGATGCTTCAGTAGGAGGAAAAAACGGAATAGACCTAGGACATCTAAAAAATCAAATTGGAGTTATCAACTCTCCAGAAATGGTGATTATTGATACAGCGTTCTTAAAAACACTACCTTCAGAGCACTTAACTTCCGGGATTGCTGAAATGTTGAAACACGGAGTTATACACAGTAAGGCATATTGGAATGAAGTTAAGATTATAAATGTGTACAATAAAGATGAGTTTGAAAAATTAATTTGGGGTTCTATAAACATTAAAAAAGAAGTTGTCTCGAAAGATCCTTTTGAAAAGGATTTAAGAAAAACTTTAAATTACGGCCATACACTTGGTCACGCAATAGAATCCTACTTTCTTGAAAGTTCAGAGAAAAAAACATTATTACATGGGGAAGCTATTGCGATAGGTATTATTTTAGCAACTTACATTTCATCGGAAACACATAATTTTTCAAAAAACACCTTAGAGGAAGTTTCTAAAAGCATTTTAAATTATTTTTCAAAGGTAGAATTCACTAATATGGACATTGAAAACATCATTAAATTGCTGGTGTTTGACAAGAAAAACAGAAACGGAAAGGTTCTTTTTGTACTTTTAGAGGACATTGGTGCATATCAAACCAATTGCACTGTTAACAATGAATTGATTTACAAAGCTTTCGAGTACTATAAAAATTTGTAAAAAAATTCTTTAAAACATTTTTAAGTAATCATATTTTAAATAGTTTTATCCCATAATTTAAAGATTAAAAATTACATGAAGCGCATAATTGTAGATTACCGAAAGTTGACCCCCGAGATACTTTCTTTATTAGTTGAAAAATACCCTGATGGGTATGATGATGACCATGTTATTACCTTTAAAAACGCAAAAAACGAATTAGTTGAAGCGGTTGAGGTAAGAACAGAGGATGCCATATATCTGGTAAAAGTAAGCTCTCGACTTGAAGTGTCCATGGCTAATTTTGATGAAGACGATTACGAAGAAGCAGACTTCAACGAACCAATTAGCGAAATGTTAGATAAGAGAAAAATGGATGAGGAGGAGTAATCCTTTTTAGAATACATTTATAAAAAAAGAGGCTCAATAAAGCCTCTTTTTTCTTTATAGGCAATGCTCATTTCTTCGCATTATTTTTTAAGGCTAAGGCTTTTTTTTTATCTTCCTCAACTTTACGTTTATATTCTCTAAGTTCCTGCATTTCTAATTCGTATGATAGCGTTGCATTTTCAGTGGGTTCAATTTTAATGTTCTTATAAAGCGCCCAGTTGACGGTAAATTCAGCACCAAAAAATAATATTAAACAAGTATAATACACCCATAATAAAACCAAAACAACACTTCCTGCAGCACCATAAACTGAAGCTGGATCTGACTCTGAAAAGTAAAATCCTATTAAGTACTTTCCTACTAAGAATAGCAAGGAAGTCATAAACGCACCAATTAGATTGGTTTTCCACTTAACTTTTACATCTGGAAGTAACGTAAAAATTGATGCAAATAAAGAGGTTATTATAACTTGTGAAATGACAAAATTCAGCAGTTTTATAAAAAATGTAGAAAACTCGTCAAAATAGTTTCCAATTAAATCACTTAATGCATTTACAGCTGTGCTTAATACTAATGATATTAATAACAATAAACCTATAATTAGCACCATTCCAAAAGAAACCGCTCTTCGTTTTAAGGTATCTAAAATGTTATTTTTTAGTGCACGAACGCTCCAAATATTATTCAAAGCTTTTTGAAGCTGAAAAAACACTCCTGTAGCACCAAAAATAAGAACCCCTACACCAAAGATTATAAATAGTAGCGAACTTTCAGATAATGCTGAATTTATTATCATTGTTTGAATAAGATCTGCACTTCCCTTTCCTATTAAGCCACTTATTTCTTCTGTAATTTTTCCCTCTACCGCTTCTCTACCGAAAAATACGCCTGCAAAATGAACAGTAATAATCAGTAAGGAAGGCAGTGAGAATAATGCATAATAAGCGATAATCGCACTTTTAGCCCAAGGATCATTTTTGTCCCAACTTAAATAGGTATTCTTTAAGAGTTTGAATAGCTTCATATTCAATTGTTGATTTTTATAAATTTAGAAAAACTTAAGTAATTACAACTCCTTAAGTTTTGAAATAAAAAAAAACCTTTACCAAGTGGTAAAGGTTTTAATAGCGTTTATTTAATAAGATTACATCTCATTAAAGATTGAGTGTAACATTCTCTTCTTATCATTAATGCTTTCTTCCATAGAAATCATTGTTTCTGTACGACTTACACCTTCTATATCGTCAATTTCGTAGATAATTTCTTTAGCGTGAGCTGTATCTCTTGCTCTAATTTTACAGAAAATATTGAATTTTCCTGTAGTTACGTGAGCAACTGTGATAAATGGAATTTCACTAATGCGTTCTAAAACAAATTGTGTTTGAGAGGTTTTGAAAATAAAGATTCCAACATAAGCAATGAAAGAGTATCCCAGTTTTTGATAATCTACTTGTAATGAAGAACCTGTGATTATTCCTGCATCTTCCATTTTCTTAACTCTAACGTGTACAGTACCTGCAGATATTTCAAGCTTCTTAGCGATATCTGTGAAAGGAATACGTGTATTGTCAATTAATAGATCTAAAATTTTGTGATCCGTTTCGTCTAATTTGAATTTACCCATTTTCGTATATTTTTTTCGCGAAATTAGGTAGTTTTACCTTATTATGGAAGCTTTTTTTTGAAAAAATATCATCAATTCATCACTTTTATCAAATAATTCTGAAATTTGAGTGCCAATTGTTAAATTTTGTTGGGTTTTTGTTAAAATATTTTTGTTTTTTATATTTTTCTCTTTATGCCCTTTACGGTTTTCCAAATCGCCAAATGCATCTATTATAGGCTCAAAACGAATTTTATCACCTTTTAGCACTTCTTTATACTGAATTGCGATATCAATGGACTTCTTTTCGGTTTCGATTTTTACATTTCTTAAAATAATGTCATTATAATTTTTTTGATTTTCACCGATTTTAAAGTAATCCTCATAGTCAATAAGTTCCTTTTCATTACCAATAATATCGAATAATGATAAAAGCGCATAAAATATAAACTCACGAGTTTTTTCTCTTTCATAATCTAACTCGAAGTGCCCCGCTTCAAAAAGTATAGTAGCAACACCAGCTTTTTGAAAAGTGTCACCTACACATGCTGCATTAAAGCTATCATCATACCTTCCCACCTGGCCAGGAATAATGTTTTGAAGATAATTATTCATCTTTACAATCTTCTCCATCGCCAATTTTCTTGCCTCTGTAAGAGATCTACTTTCATCTGCAGCAGGTGATAAGAAGGAAACAGTAGCCGGTTTTCCTGTATTTAAGCCAAAAATAGAACGTTGATCGTGCATATTAAGGCATAATTCAGGCTTTAGCTCACTGAAGAGCCTGTTAAGGCACTTACTTTCCTTTTGTGATAAATTTTGTGCATCTCGATTTAAGTCAATGTCGTTTGCATTAACTCTTGTATAAGATTGCGCACCATCTGGATTTAAAATTGGGATTATATATAAGGTGTAACTACTTAAGAAATTTTCAATTTCAGTTTGATAAAAATGTTTTTGATTTATAAATTTTAAAAAATCAAATAAAGCTTTGGTGGTGGTAGATTCATTTCCGTGCATTTGCGACCAAGCCAAAACAACTTTTTTTCCAGTTCCAATTTTTACAAGGGGGATATCTTGACCATTTTCTGACTGACCAACAACTGTAATATTGTAATCATTTTTATAAAGTTCCAATAATGGATTAATGTGATTTAATGTAATATATCTACCACTTAAAGCACTTTCAAAATTGCGGGTATACCAATCATTTAATTTCATAATAATTTTTGAAGTTTACAAAGTTAAACATTGCATTGTTTACAAAAGTAAACAAGAGAGTTAGTTACCATCTGTTACATTAGTAAACAAATTCCAGTCTTCTGCCCTCAATTACAGCCCACTGAAAATCAATTTTTTATATATTTAATTTAAAATATTTATAATCAAATAGTTATTGGCTTATAATTAAACCTTTAATTTAATTAAAAATAAGGTTTATATACACATATTAGTTTAGTTTAAAATAATAGTTTACATTTGTAATAGTTATTTTGATGCGATATTTGTTACAATGGTAAACAGTAAAGATTTTGTAAAACGACTTGAAAAAATTCTGGAATATTACGGTATTTCAGCAACGGCTTTTGCTGAAAAAATGGATTTTAATCGCTCGACAATTTCCCATTTATTATCGGGTAGAAATAAGCCAAGTTTAGATTTTGTCATGAAATTATTGAAGGAATTTCCAGAAATTGAAATGAATTGGTTGCTCTATGGAAAAGGAAGCTTCCCTTCTACTTTAGAAAATTCTAAAGAGAAAGAAGAACAAAAACTTAAACCTTCAAATACGAGTGAGAAAAGTTTAGACCTATTTTCGACAACCACTTCGAATGATGAAAAGAAGAGTGTTTCATCAATAAAAAGTGTTGAGCAAAATCTTGACTCGGGAAAAGAGATTGATAAAATTGTGATATTTTATCGCGATGGAACTTTTAAAGCCTACCAAAACTAATTCATCTCAGTAATTTTTCGGAAATTCGCATAAAAAATTAAAAATGCGTTTTTATCTACTTTTATTACCGCTGTTTTTATTCAGTAGTTGTTATGAAAAAGAGCGTAACTGCTCAAATTTTAAAACAGGAACCTTTGAATTCGAAGCACTTTCAGGAACTGAGGTCTTTAAAACTACCATCACACGTAACGATTCTATAGAAATAGATTATTATGAAGGGAAAGCTGATACCTCCTCTATACGTTGGATAAACGATTGTGAATACGTACTACAAAAAATAAACCCTAAGAATCAAGCTGAAAAGAAAGCGATTCAAATTAAGATTTTAACCACAGATAAGGACACATACACTTTTGAGTTTAGAGAAGTAGGTAAAACGAGTTCTAGTAAGGCTACGGCACGAAAAGTTAGTCCTTAGCTCCCTTATTCTTAATGTAGCTGTTTTGCTCTTCTAGTAACTTTTCAATATTGGAAAGGAGTTGAATATTTTTAGGAGTTTCTACGGTTTTATCCTTAGGGTTTTCAGACTTCGTTTTAAAACGATTGATAAACTTTATTATCACAAAAATGGTAAAAGAGATTATTAGAAAGTCTATTAGAACCTCCATTAATTCTCCATAACCAATTGCAACTTCATCAGAAGCTTCAGAAGCTTCACGCAATACGTATTCCTTATCTGAAAGCTTTACTCCTTCCGTAAGTAAGGATAACGGAGGCATTACAACCTTTTTAACTATAGTGCTAACTACATTGTTAAAAGCAGTTCCTATAACGATACCAACCGCCATATCAATCATATTACCTTTGATGGCGAAGTTTTTAAATTCTTTTAAAAAACTCATTTTATGTTGTTTTTGGAAAGTGAAATAATAGAAATTTTTTTAAATAGTAGAAAAAGTACGCCGTTGTAATTTAAACACGCCCTGCTATCCTATCCTTAGCTAATTGGAGTACTGTATGAAATTGATCTTCTATATTGATATCAGAGTTATCAATTTCGATGGCATCTGAAGCTTTTTTAAGCGGGGAATCCTTACGAGTAGTATCAATGTTGTCTCTTTCTTCAATGTTCCTTAAAACATCCTTAAATTTAACAGAGTCGCCACGATCTGTAAGTTCTTTATATCTTCTTTCAGCTCTTTTTTCAGCTGAAGCATTCATAAATATCTTTAGTTCGGCATTTGGGAAAACTACGGTACCAATATCTCTACCATCCATTACTACTCCTTTCAACAAACCCATTTCTTGTTGTTGTGCCACTAATTTAGTGCGTACTTCTGGAATTGTTGCAATAGGACTTACAAACTCTGAAACTTCTAAATTTCGAATATCATTTTCCACATCTTTCCCATTTAAAAAAATATGTGCCTTACTCCAATCTGGTTTTTTTTTAAACTCTAATTGAATTGAAGGAAGTAATTTTTTAAGTTTTTCAAAATCAAAATTTTCTTTCGATATTATTCCATTTTGCATTGCGAATAAGGTAACTGCTCGATACATCGCACCGCTATCAACATATATGTAGCCTAAGTAATCTGCAAGTTGTTTCGCAACTGTACTTTTACCTGTAGAAGAATAACCGTCAATAGCAATAGTAATTTTTTTCATTATTGAAGATCTAAATTTAATCCAAAGAAACTAGATGTAGCTGCAGCGCTATATTTGGAATATGAATAGCTTAAGCGAAATTTATTAAGTTTAATACCAAAACCCGCACTTACTCCTGCAAATGCACGTTTATCTACTATACGAAGCTCTTCACCTCTTCTGAAATTATATCCCAACCTAATATTAAACCCACTTTCTGGAAATAGCTCGATTCCCACTATAGTATGTCTAAATGCATTGTCTAGGAAATTAATGTTTTCTTTTTGAACATTACCTTCAAGGTCGGTTTGTTCCCTAGCAGGGTTAGAAAAGGCTACATTCCATTGCTGCATATTTTCTAAAGTAAGATGCCATCGAATGGGAATATGCTCTAGCGTTTGAGATATTCCGAATATTAGCTCAAATGGTAATGGTTCGTATTCTTCATGATAAGGGGTGATTTGTGTCCCCAAGTTTCTTGCAACTCCAGTAATTTGAAGGTCCCAATCTTCATAAACGTACATAAGTCCAATATCTACAGCAGCTCCAAATGACGAGTATTGCTCTAGTTTTGAAGATATAAGCTTTACATTTAATCCTACGTGAAAGTCGGTATAAGGAATATTTCTTGCGTGACCCAAAGAAAGAGCTACTTCACCACCACTAAAACTATTTGTTGGGGTTCCTGCTTCATCATATCCATCAAATTTCCCGTAATTTACATAGCTAACACCTGCGTGTAATACCTGAGTACGTCTGTCCCAAAGGTAAGCGTAGCTTGCTGTCCCATAATTTACATCACCAATATAGTTTGTGTAGTTTAGCGATAATTGATTGTCCATCTCTGCATTAATAGTTGCAGGATTAAACAATGCTTGTGACGGGTCGTAATCGTAATTTGTAACAACTTTACCTCCTAGAGCGGCCATTCTTGGACTATTAACTAGATTCAGGAATTGATAAGTCGCCTTACCTCCCACCTGAGCTTCTAATAGCTGAGAAATTAATACAAAAATTACCAAGAAAACCTTTTGGGTCATAAGTGTGAGTTACCGTAACTAAAGTCTAAACGAATGCAAGTGTAATTTATTTTTGCAAAGAAAAGAAAACAAAGATGATTAATGCACATTTGCATAAAAACAAAAATACATTAATCATCTTTTATTAGGTTACCTTAAAGTGTTTTAGCGTTCTTTACTTTTTCATCTGTAAGTGCCAACTCTAAAACATCGCTCATATCTTTCACATAATGAAAGGTTAAGCCTTTTAGATATTCATCTTTTATTTCTTCAATATCTCGCCTATTGTCTTCACAAAGTAGAATTTCTTTAATTCTAGCGCGTTTGGCAGCAAGGATTTTTTCTTTAATTCCTCCAACAGGTAATACTTTTCCTCGAAGCGTAATTTCTCCTGTCATTGCAATAGATTTCTTTACTTTTCTTTGTGTAAATAACGACACTAAAGAAGTAAGCATTGTAATTCCCGCACTTGGGCCATCCTTAGGGGTTGCTCCTTCTGGCACGTGAATATGAACATTGTACTTGTCAAAAATCTCTGGATCTATTCCTAGTTTTTCTGCATTAGACTTAATGTATTCTAATGCAATTGTAGCAGACTCCTTCATTACTTTCCCAAGGTTACCAGTCATATTTAATGCTCCTTTACCTTTTGAAAGTGCCGATTCTATAAATAATATATCACCACCTACACGAGTCCAAGCTAATCCGGTTACTACTCCTGCAACTTCGTTGTTTTCGTATTTGTCACGTTCCATTTTTGGAGCACCTAATACTTCAACAATTATTTCATTGCTTACTTTTACATCGTATTCTTCCTCCATTGCTATTTTCATAGCTGCATAACGCACCATTTTAGCAATTTGTTTCTCAAGACCACGAACCCCACTTTCACGAGTATAGCCTTCCACAATTTTTTCAAGTTGAGGTTTTGCGATTTTTAAAGAATCACCAGTTAATCCATGTTCTTTTAATTGCTTTGGCAATAAGTGTCTTTTAGCAATTTCAACTTTTTCTTCAACAGTATAACCAGTTACATTTATAATCTCCATCCTATCCAATAAAGCTGGCTGAATGGTGCTTAAACTGTTAGACGTAGCGATAAACATAACTTTTGAAAGGTCGTAGCCTAACTCTAAGAAGTTATCGTAAAACGCATTGTTTTGCTCCGGATCAAGCACTTCAAGCATAGCTGATGAAGGATCTCCTTGATTACTTGCAGAAATCTTATCTATTTCATCCAAAACAAAGACTGGGTTACTTGTTTCTGCCTTTTTTATACTTTGAATAATTCTTCCAGGCATAGCGCCTATGTAAGTTTTTCTATGACCTCGAATTTCTGCCTCATCACGTAGTCCTCCCAAACTCATTCTTACATATTTTCTACCTAGAGCTTCTGCTACCGATTTTCCTAAGGATGTTTTACCAACACCTGGAGGTCCGTAAAGGCAAAGAATTGGCGACTTCATATCGTTTCGAAGTTTCAAAACAGCGAGGTATTCAATAATACGTTTTTTAACATCGTCAAGACCATAGTGATCGCGATCGAGGATTTTTCTAGCTCTTTTTAAATCGAATTTATCTTTGCTGTATATATTCCATGGAAGTTCAAGCAATAAGTCTAAGTAGTTACGCTGAATGCTGAATTCGGCAACCTGCGGATTCATTCGCTGTAACTTAGAAAGTTCTTTTTGGAAGTGCTTGTTTACTTCTTCACTCCATTTTTTGTCTTTAGAACGTTCGCGAATTTCTTCGATTTCCTGCTCCATAGAAGAACCTCCCAATTCCTCTTGGATAGTTTTCATTTGTTGCTGAAGAAAATACTCGCGTTGTTGCTGATTAATATCACTCTGAACCTTGCTTTGGATATCATTTCGCAACGACAACTTTTGAATTTCCATATTCATATATCGAAGCGTTTCCAAAGCGCGTTCTTTTAGATTGTTAATTTCTAAAAGCGCTTGTTTCTGTTCTACTTCAATATTTAAATTTGATGAAACAAAGTTTATAAGAAAGCTTGGGCTTTCTATGTTTTTTATTGCAAATGAAGCTTCAGTTGGAATGTTAGGACTTTGCTTAATGATTTGCAAAGCCATTTCTTTAATGCTATCGATAATAGCATTAAACTCATCGCTATCCTTCTCTGGTCTTGCTTCTGCTACTTCTCTAATTGTAGCAGTCATATAAGGTTCTGTAGTTATAACTTCAGCAACTTCAAAGCGTTTTTTACCTTGAATTATTACTGTAGTATTACCATCAGGCATTTTAAGAACACGAAGTATTTGAGCAACTGTACCAACGGTATTGATATCAGACACACCTGGTTCTTCCTCATTTTCATCTTTTTGAGAAACTACACCTATTACCTTGTTTCCTTTATTTGTTTCATTAATTAACTTAATAGATTTATCTCTTCCAGCAGTAATTGGAATTACAACTCCTGGAAACAACACTGTGTTTCTTAAAGGTAAAATAGGAAGTATTTCAGGAAGTTCCTCCTTGTGCATTGCGTCTTCGTCTTCAGCAGACATTAACGGAATGAACTCAGAATCTTCATGTAAATCTTGAAATGACAACTTGTCTATTGATGTGAATTTTGATTTAGCCATATATTGTATTAGGACATTGTGTCACTTTTAAAAGCAAACACAATTCTTATTATTGATTTTTTTTAACTTTTTTGCGTAAAAACCCTGAAAATCAAACTATCTCCAGTCTTCCACCTATAGTAATTCAAGAGTTGTGCCAGTCTATGATATAAGTTTAGAAGTTCAAGCACAAAAATCACCAATAAAAAAGTCGTTTTTAAATATTATAAAAACGACTTTTAAAAAATATTATGTAGAAATTACTCTAATTCGAGATAGAAAGAACCCTCAGTAATATTGTAGATTGTAGGATCTACTTCATTTAAGTCCTTGGCTTTAAATGTAAAAATTCCCTGAATTGTATTTTCTTGATAGTTATAATTAGTAATTGTAAGCGTACCTGGATTTGAGATAAAATCTATTGATGTACCTACTTCAGGAGTATAAGTCCCAACAATTTCATTTCCTTCAATTACTTCTGTACCCATTGCATAAGTACCCTCTGAAATAGTCGCAGGGAAGGTTAAAACCATACGTTGGCTTTCTATATTTGTAGTAATGGTTATTGTAGGATATTGGTTAACAACATCAGTAGTTACCTCAATATCTAAAGGATTATACGATGCATCTCCTATTTTTGCCTTAAATAAGTTATTACCCCCAGGCACTCCTTCAAAATGAGCAGTTAATCTACCTTCAGTAACTAGCACTTCATCACCAACTTGTCCTAATGGGTCATTTGCTCTAAAGGAGAAGTTAGCCTTTAAAATACCTAACTCTAAATCAAACTCTGTGATTGTTAGTGTTCCCGGGTTTGAAGTTAAAAACTCTGAACCACCACCAGCATTGTAAAGCCCAATTAAGTCTGTACCGTTTGATATATTCACCATATTGTGAGTTCCTATTCCTAAGGACTTTGGTATGTCTATTCGTATAGAAGCTCCTTCATCGTTAAATGCTTCAATCTTAAGCATTCTAGTATTTGCAACAATAGGTTCTGTAACAGAAATGCTATCAGCTATAAACCCAACTTCGTCAACTTTTGCGAAGAATTCATCTAATGGATTTCCGCCGTTTCCACCATTTCCACTTCCGCCGTCAAGATAAGGAATGGCATTAAAGGTTCCTTTAGTAATATCAATGCTTTCTAAAACAGGATCTCCATTGCCATCTAAAACTGTTTCGCCATTACTATCCACTTTTACTCTAAACCCAACAAATTTAAAAGTTCCAGATATAGTTAACTCTTGAGTATTTATTTCAGTGATTTCAATTTCTCCAGAACCACCATTTGCTAATGATGAATTAAATGGCCTTTCATTTATAGAAGTATCATAGTAAGACCCTAGGTTTTGATTTGCACTTAAATCAAAAACTCCTACAGCAGCATTAAATACTGTAAGTTTAATTTTTTCGCCAGTAACTTTTGTTCCAGTAATTACCAATTCATTTTCTGATGACAATGAAGCGTCTGTAGTGGCTGCTATAAATTGATTGCCATCCACTAAAGCTTTAAATTGGCCTATTTCAGCGTTTGTATCATCATCTTGTGGAAAATCTCCAGTTAGAGGCTCGTCTTCACAGGCAATAAATTGAAAAGTAAGTAATGCCAAAAGTACAACTTTAAAAAAATTAATTTTCTTCATCCGGTAGGTTGTTTGGAATATAATAGAGACAAACTTAAACAAAAATTGTTTAAAAGTTTTTATTTCTTGGAACTCTTAAGAGTAAAATTACTCCTGTAATAAAAAATAAAACTAAAAATAAAATTGAGTTACGCATACTCCCAGTTATTTGGTCTATAAAACCATATATCATCATTCCTATTACGATACCAACTTTTTCAGCAACATCATAAAAACTAAAGTATGAAGTTGTATCCTTTGTTTCAGGTAAAAACTTTGAATATGTAGAGCGAGATAACGACTGAATTCCTCCCATTACCAAACCTACAACTCCGGCCGTAACATAAAACTGTGTCGGAGATTCTATGAAAAAGGCTACAACACAAATAAAAACCCAGATTATATTAATCGAAATTAACACAAAGATATTTCCATATTTTTCTGAAGCACGTGAGGTTAATGTAGCTCCACCTACTGCTACCAATTGAATTATAAGAATACTTACAATCAACCCCATTGTTTTATTATCATCTCCACCCCAAGCTATTTCCTGTTCTCCAAAATACGTGGCAACTAACATTACTGTTTGAACCGCCATACTATAAACAAAGAAGGCCGCTAAATATCTTTTAAGTTGAATATTTTCTGATAGGGAATTGTAAACACCTTTTAATTCTTTAAATCCATTTAAAAATATTTGGGCACTAACCTTTTTTCCACTTTTGTTACCTTTAGGAAGAAAATAAAAGGAATATTGACTGAAAACAATCCACCAAATCCCCACAGTTACAAAAGACCATTTCATAGCTTTCATACTTGCTTCACCGCCCTCTCCAAATCCAAAAAGCTCAGGTTTCATTACCATTGCCAAATTAAAAAGCAATAAAATAACACTTCCTACATATCCCATTGAATATCCTCTAGCACTAATTCTGTCCTGTTGTTCAGGAAATGCAACGTCTGGCAAATACGAATTGTAGAAAACTAAACTTCCCCAAAAGCCAATTAGTCCGAAGAAATAAAACAGCAGGCTAATGTAAATATTTTCAATACTAAAAAAATAAAGTCCCATGCAAGAAACAGACCCGAGATAACAGAAAAATTTCATAAAGCTCTTCTTATTACCTACATAATCGGCAATTCCTGAAAGTATGGGTGAAATTAAAGCGACAACTAAAAATGCTGCTGCAGTGGTGTAACTAATTAAAGGAGTGCTTCTGATAGCACCTCCTAAAACATTTACAATCTCTACATTAGCAGATTTAAATAATGCTTGGTAGTATATAGGAAAAATTGCCGAAGCAATTACCAAACTATAAACCGAATTAGCCCAATCATAAAATGCCCAAGCATTCAAAAGTTTTTTACTTCCTTTAGGTAAATATGGCATAAAAAATATTCGGTTAAATTTATAAGTCGCTAAACTAATAAAAAAATCCCGCTACAAACGGGATTTTAATTAAGTTGAAATATTTTAAATACTAATTTTTAAAAGTTGTAACTCCAAATTTTCTGGCTTCTGCTTTTGCACTTGCAGCCCAACCTTTAATATTTTGAATTCTTGTAGTACTAGCAGGGTGAGTGCTTAAAAATTCTGGTGGTGCTCCTTGTGATTGCGCTTGCATACGCTCCCATAGTTGTGCAGCTGCCATAGGCTCGTATCCAGCAATTGCCATTAATATCAATCCAATATGATCTGCTTCTGTTTCGTGACTTCTACTAAAAGGAAGCATTACACCCAAATTACTTCCAAGACCATAAGCGGTATTAAAGATTTGTTGATTTTCAGGGTTATTAGCCAAGGCAACATTTCCTGCTACTGCTCCTAATTGTTGTAATTGTGCAGCACTCATACGCTGTTGTCCGTGGTTTGCCAAGGCATGAGCAACCTCGTGCCCCATTACTGCAGCAAGTCCAGCTTCGGTTTTAGTTACAGGAAGAATACCTGTATAAACTACAATTTTACCACCAGGCATACACCAAGCATTTACGTCTTTACTTTCAATAAGATTGTATTCCCAACGATAATCTGTTAGGTAACCTGCATAACCATTTGCATTGAGATAACGCTCTGCTGCCGCAGCCATTTTTTGACCAACACTTTTAACCATATTAGCATCTGCCGTACCTTTAACAACTTTATTTTCAGATAAAAACTGATCGTATTGCTGAAAAGCCATTGGTAAAATTTGCGAATTTGGAACCAAAGCCAATGTTTGCTTTCCTGTAAATGGATTGGTGCTACAAGCAACAACCATTACTCCTAATAAGAGTGTTATAAGTGATTTTCTAAGTATCATAAATATAAGTGTTATGTTAAAAAGTTAAATTTAGATATATAAAATTGATTAATATTATAAAAAAATTCTAAAATTCAAATATTGTTCCACAAATGAAAATTTTATTGTTTCTTTAATATATGAAGACGTTTTAAGCCCTTATATTTATAGACTTTATAAAGTTGGAATGACTTTTGTAAACTTTGATATGAAATCTTAAAATATAGCATTATGAAAAATTTACTTCTCTTTTTAGCACTGTCTTCAACCATTTTATTTACTTCTTGTGAAGGCGATCCAGGACCTCCAGGACAAGACGGACAAGACTTTTTGGCTCAAGTTTTTGAAACAACCGTGGATTTCCAATATGAAAATGGAAATAACATATTTAGTTCACCATATATAGGATTTCCTTTTACAGTTTATGAAAGTGATGTAGTTCTGGTTTATAGATATGAAGGTCAAGCTGGAATTGGTGGCGGTAATATGGCTGATGTTTGGAGCCCTTTACCACAAAACATATTTTATAACAATGGTGATATAATTCAGTATATTTTTACCAATACATTTGTAGATGTCCAAATGATTATTGAGGGTAATTTCGACCTTTCTACATTAAACGATGGGTCTGTATTAGATAATCAAACATTTCGAATTGCTGTTGTACCTGCAGAGTTTGCCAAAACAAATCCATCGATGGAGGATTTATTAGAACTTATGCAAATAGATGATTCTGAAGTTGAAAAAATCGAATTTTAAGATGAAGTTATTAAGTTCAATAATAATATTGACTTCATTACTTATTAGTTGTAATTCACCTGCTCAAAAAAGTAAGGAGGAGCAACAAATTCCGTTTGAGGTAACAAAAACCGATGCCGAATGGAAAGCTCAACTTTCACCCCTAGCATATAGTGTTTTGCGACAAGAAGCTACTGAACGTGCATTTTCTAGCGACTTGAACAACAACAATGAAGAAGGTGTTTATGTTTGTGCAGGTTGCGGAACAGCAGTTTTTAAAAGCGAACATAAATTTGATAGTGGTACAGGTTGGCCAAGTTTTGATAGAGAAATAAAAGGTAATGTTGGTTTTTCTACCGACAAAAAACTAGGCTATACACGAGTTGAAGAACATTGTGCTACCTGCGGTGGTCATTTAGGTCATGTGTTTAATGATGGTCCAAAAGAAACCACGGGTAAAAGACATTGTATTAACGGCGTTGCATTAAAATTTATTCCAAAAGATGAGTGATTCAAAAAAATATCCAATTAGTAAATCTGAAGCCGAATGGCGAAAAGAATTAGGTGACAAACGCTATCACATTCTACGCGAAAAAGGGACTGAATTTCCTCGAACTGGGGAATACAATCTGACATTTGAAGACGGAACCTATGTGTGTGGAGCTTGTAACACCCCACTTTTTGAAAGCAACAATAAGTTTGAAAGTAATTGTGGTTGGCCTTCTTTCGACGATTCTATTGAAGGATCAATAGAATACGTAAAAGATACTTCACACGGAATGATTCGTACGGAAATACTCTGTGCTAGTTGTGGCAGCCATTTAGGACATATTTTTAATGATGGCCCTACTTCAACAGGTCAACGATACTGCGTTAATTCACTTTCATTAGACTTTAAAAAGAAATAAATACAAATAGCTATAAAGTAAAAGCTCCAAGTTTCAAAACAATAAATTTTGAAATTTGGAGCTTTAATATTTTATCATTTAATGAGTGAGAAACTTACTGCTTCATAAATGCTTCCCACGTAATTTTAAGTCCTTCAGAAACTGAATATAAAGGCTTGTAATTCATTAAATTATTTGCTTTTTCAATATTAGCAAGAGAATCTCTTACATCCCCTCTTCTTGGTGGTCCATAAGTTGCTTCAATTTCTTTTTCTGAAATACTTTTCAGCTTATCCCATAATTGATTTAAGCTTGTTCTTTCACCAAATGCAATATTAAAAACCTCGTTTACAGCTTTATCTTCAGCGAAAAATGCTCTAACATTTGCTTGAACAGCATTTTGAACAAATGTAAAGTCACGAGTCTGTTCACCATCGCCGTGCATAGTTGGAGATTTCCCATCTTTTAATGCCTGCATAAACAATGGAATTACCGCTGCATAAGCGCCTGTTGGACTTTGTTTTGGTCCAAAGACATTAAAATATCTCAACCCTATTGTTGGTGTGCCATAGGTTTTATAAAAAACGTCTGCGTATAATTCATTTACCAATTTAGTAACTGCATACGGAGAAAGTGGTTTTCCTATGTTATCTTCAATCTTGGGTAATGATTTACTATCACCATAAGTTGAACTAGAGGCTGCATAAGCTAATCTCTTTACTGTCTTACTTTCGTTCTGAGCAACCAACATATTAAGAAACCCTGAAACATTTACTTCATTGGAAGTAACAGGATCATTGATAGAACGAGGTACAGACCCTAGAGCAGCTTGATGAGAAACGTAATCTATCCCATCCATAGCATCTTTACAGGTTTGTAAATCACGGATATCTCCTTCAAGAAATTCAAAACGAGAGTCATCATTAAACTCTGCAAGATTATCTAAGGAACCTGTAGAAAGGTTGTCTAATACACGTACTTTTTTTGCGTTATTCTCTAACAAATAAGCTACAAGGTTCGAACCTATAAATCCTGCACCACCAGTAACTAAAAAGGAAAAAGAAGATAAGTCGTTATTGTGATATATGTTTTCTTTCATTATAAAGTGCCGTCAACGGTGTTTTTAGGATATAAAGACTTTACGTCAAATACCACACATGGTTCAGACATGTGATTTTTAATTTCAAAACTTCTAAACTCATTATGTGGAACAGCTACAACAACTGCGTTATAATCTTTTTGTAATTTAGAAGCATCAGTTATCATTGAAATTCCAAATTCCTTTTCAACTTCACTTGGATTAGCCCAAGGATCGTAAACATCAATATTTAAGTTATATTTTTCTAATTCAGTAATTACGTCTATAACTTTAGTATTTCTTATATCGGGACAGTTTTCTTTAAACGTTATACCCATAACTAAGATATTTCCGTTTTTAACTTTACATTCTTTACGAATCATAAGCTTTACAACTTCTTGAGCCACATATTGTCCCATTCCGTCATTCATACGACGTCCAGCTAGAATAATTTCAGGGTTATACCCTTCTTCTTGAGCCTTTTGTGCTAGATAATATGGATCTACACCTATACAATGCCCACCAACTAAACCTGGACTATATTTTAAGAAATTCCATTTTGTTCCTGCAGCTTCCAAAACATCGTTTGTATTAATATCTAATAGACGGAATATTTTAGACAACTCATTCACGAATGCTATATTGATATCACGTTGAGAGTTTTCAATAACTTTTGCAGCTTCCGCTACCTTAATAGACGATGCTAGATGTGTTCCAGCCGTGATTACAGAAGCGTATAACTCATCGATATATTTTGCTGATTCTGGTGTAGAACCTGATGTAACTTTCATAATTTTAGTTACAGTATGTTCTTTATCTCCCGGATTAATACGTTCTGGAGAATAACCAGCGTAAAAGTCCTTATTGAACTTCAATCCTGAATGTTCTTCCAAAATAGGAACACAAATATCTTCTGTAACCCCTGGATATACAGTAGACTCGTATATAACCACATCATCTTTTTTCAATATTTTCCCTACTGTTTCACTTGCGCGCTCTAGAGGAATTAAAACAGGTTGATTGTATTTATTTGTTGGAGTTGGTACGGTTACAATATATACAGTTGCACTTTCCATGTCAGCTGGATTATCTGTAACTGTTAACCCAATGCCGTCATTTTTGGATAAAACGTTTTTTAATGCTTCCGAAGAAAGTTCTAATGTAAGGTCTTCTCCGTTTTGTAATTGCGAAATGCGTTCTGCATTAATATCGAAACCTATTACTTTATATTTTTCAGCAAAGGCAGCAGCAAGTGGTAAACCTACATATCCAAGGCCAATAACAGCAATTGTGGGATTTTGAATCATTTACAATGTTTTAGTTATGATAAATTTTTAAGACTGCAAAATTAAAGGAAAAATTTAGATTAAGAGTTACTACCTCTTTAAAGTCTTCTTAATTCTTTCAGAAATTGAAGGCTTTTTGTCGTTTTCATGATATCCATCTACACCATAGCCATATGTATATCCGTAACCATACCCATATCCTTTTCCTGCTTTCTCAACATAGTCATTAAGTACAATACTTATATGTTTAATTTCACCAGACTTATACTTTTCATTTACAAATGTGAGCATGTTTTTATGAGTATAATTAAATCTTACAACATACAAAGTAGCATCCGCATATCTAATAAGCTCTAGGGAATCAGATACTAATCCTAAAGGTGGGGAGTCGATAATAATGTAGTCGTATCTTTCTTTTAAAGTTTCTATAAGACTCTCTAAAGGCGAATCGATTAACAACTCCGATGGGTTTGGTGGAATTGGACCTGAGGTTATAATATCTAGGTTTTCCAATTCTGTGTTTTGAATTATTTCATCAATTTCAGACTCACCTATAAGATAGTTAACCGCTCCTTTCTCATTATGTAAGTTAAAATCCCCATATATCTTAGGCTTTCTAAGGTCTAGCCCGAGTAAAACAGTTTTTTTGCCGCTTAGTGCAAAAACAGTAGCCATATTTATAGAGCAAAACGTTTTTCCTTCACCACTAATAGAACTTGTTATTAATACTGTTTTTGACCCTTTAATTCCTTGTTTTCTATAGATAAACTGTAAACTCGATCGCAAAGCTCTAAAAGCTTCAGCAATTGAGGATTTTGGTTTTGAAATTACCGCTAAATTCGATTTTATTGGATTGTTTCCAATAACTCCTAATACAGGAATTGGAGTTAATCGTTTTAATTCATCAATGCCATTTACTTTTGTATCTAGGAAAAAACGTGCAAATACTATCAAAAATGGAAATAGCAAGCCCAACAATGCTGCCATCATATAGTTGAGTTGTGTGTTTGGGCCAATTTTCCCACCACCAGTATCCTTGGCCGAATCGATTACCATAACATCACTAACGTTTGCCGCTTTTACCAGTCCTGCTTCACTTCTTTTTGCTAGAAAGAGATTGTAAGTACCTTGACTTAAGTTATAGCGTCTTTCAATTTTAAGTAAATCTTGTTGTTCTTTAGGCAACTTCCGGATTTTGCCTTCATTGCGACCTATTTCACCATTAATATATCTTAACTCCTCCTTTTTTAAACTTTTTGATGAACGAATATTTTCGAGTAAAACCGATTTTACTGCATCAATTTTTCGATCTATATCACTGAATATAGGTGCTCCTTCTTTAAATGAATATTGAAGTTTATTTCGTTCTTCCGCTAAATTTACAATTCTGCTTACACCACTTACAATACTCGCTTCAGAAATTCCTGCAACTGAAGGCGCCGGCACATCTCTATAGTCGGAACGACTAATAAGGTAACTTTCTAAAGTTTCGTAATAATTTAGCTCTCGATTAACTGATTCTTTACGCAAATCTAACTCACTTAATTTAGCAGTAATATCAGACCCTTCAGCTTCAAGATTAAAAATGGCATTTTTATTTTTAAATCTATTTAACTCATCTTCAACATTAGATAATTCTTCCGATTTTTGAGCTAGACTACTGTCAATAAACTTTATAGTTTTCGTTGCAAAAAGGTTCTTTCGTTCTAACATGTTTTCACTTAACACGCTCACAGATGTATTTAAATAATCTACTAAACGCATTTTGTTGTGACCTGTTAGCCTCATTTTCAACACCGAAGAACCTTTGCTTTCTGGTTCTACGCGAATGCCAAGATATCTTCTTACTACAGCATCAAAATCACCAAACGAAATATAGTATTTAACACCAGGGTTCACCCCTACTTCAGGGTTTGGCATAAATGTTCCGTTAAAAAACGGAAGTTTAATATGAGTGCCTATTTTAAAGTTTTTCGAGAAACTACCTGGTGTAACTGCTATATTTTGTTTCTCCTTAGTAGTGTAGTCTTGCACTGTAATACTACCACTTTCAGGAAAAGTAGTGCTAAACTCAAAATTTACCGAGTCTTTAAAAATTATTTGAATTTGATGACCTAGCATTTGTGGGCCTACCGTGTCCACACTTACATAAAATGGCGTTTGTTGATAAGCATCTATCTGCTCGTATTTTCCATCTTTAAGATAGTTGGTATAATATTGTAATCGCTCAACTACTTTTTCATTATGAGATCTTGATTTTAAAGTAATTATAGCCGTATTTACCTTATCTGTAGTCCCTCCCCAATTAAAAGTAAGGCTTGTATTAGATGTGAAAAATGGATTCTGATCGTCTTTGATAGAAATTACATTATCTATTAAATAAATTGGCTGTTTCCGGATATTTACAAAATAGGCTATTGTGAATCCAATTGCTAACGAAATTAAAAACAAAGGCCAGTGACGCAATAGTCGTATTAAAAATCCTTTGAAATCAAAAGTAGCGTGAGATTCGTTTATTTCAAATTCGTCGTTCATAACTTATAATCTGGTAAAAAGTAAAATAGTAGTTATCAACGCCGAGGTAATGGATACAATTGTTGTAAATGACTGTAACCCCGTTGTGCCTGTTCCAATAGACTTTTGTGGCAGTGGATTAACCAAAATTAAATCGTTGGGTTTAATAAAATAATAATCCGAGCTCATTGCATCAATAGAAGTTAAATCGATATGATGTACTTTTTGTCCTGCGGGATACTGCCTTATTATTACAACATCACTTTTATCGCCAGTCATTAAAATATCACCACTATTTGCGATTGCTTCCATAATACTTACTTGGTCGCGATAAATGATATTTGAACCAGGTCTTCCTATTTCTCCATTAATGGTATAACGAATACCAGCTAATTTTACAGTTACAAAAACATTGGCTTCTGCTTTAAAGTAATCTTTTAACAGTCTATCTTCGAGCTTTTCACGCACTTCTTCGACTGTATAACCTAATACATTTATTTCTCCAAGACTTGGAATTCGAATGTTACCATGGTCGTTTACTACAAAACCATCATAGTACAATTTTTCCTCACCAGTTGCATTGGGATTAGCATCACTTATGGGATTAAATATACCCACTGTTTCTTGATCTAAAGCTTTTACGCGAATACTTAATAGATCATTAATCTGCAGCCTGTAAGGTTCTGGTCTTTTACGTAAAATTGAAAGGGTGTCTGTTTTCGACTGATTTTCCTGTAAATAGGTAAGTTGCTTTGTAGAAATACATGAACTAGTACAGATAACCAAAAATAAAAACAATAATATATATGTAAACTTCATAAAGAGCTTAGAGTGTTGATGAACAAATATAAACTAACACAATTAATAATGAAACATTATTACATTTATAACTAAAATAGGTGTTAATATCGAAACTGAAAGTTAATTACAACAGTATCTCATCAAAACAACCTTAAAAATAAAAAAGAATACTTAATATTCTTTTATTATCTTAGTTTGGCGTTTTATAGACTTGCAAATAATGAAACCCTATCTGCTATTTCATTACATTTGTGAAAAATTAAAATTGTGAATTATCTTTCAGTAGAAAATATATCTAAATCCTTTGGGATGCGGGTATTGTTTGAAAATATTTCCTTCGGAATTAACGAGGGACAAAAAATAGGTTTCGTAGCCAAAAATGGAACAGGAAAAACTTCCCTCCTAAATATTATCGCTGGAAATGACAAAGCCGATACCGGAAATGTTGTTTTTAGAAAAGGACTAAAAATTTCTTATCTCCCTCAAGAACCAGATTTAAATCCTGAGCTTACTGTAGAGCAAACTATTTTTTCTTCAGATAACCCTATTCTTAAAATAATAGAGCGATACGAACACGCAATAGAAAACCCTAACGATTCAGAAGCCTATCAAAAAGCTTTTGACGATATGGAAGCACATCAAGCTTGGGATTTCGAAACACGTTACAAACAAATCCTCTTTAAATTAAAGCTTGAAGATTTACACGCTAAAGTTGGCAAGCTTAGTGGCGGACAGAAAAAACGATTAGCACTGGCAAACGCTCTGCTTACCACACCTGACTTGCTAATAATGGATGAACCTACAAACCATTTGGATCTCGAAATGATTGAATGGTTAGAGAATCTATTTGCAAAGGAAAACTTCACCCTATTTATGGTTACGCACGATAGATATTTCTTGGAGCGCGTATGTAATGAAATAGTAGAACTTGATGAAGGAGTACTTTATAACTACAAAGGAAATTATAGCTACTATCTTGAAAAGCGTGATGCTAGAATAGAAAATGAAGCTACCGAAACTGGAAAAGCAAAACAACTATTCAAAAAAGAATTAGATTGGATGCGTCGTCAACCAAAAGCGCGAACAACTAAAAGCAAAAGTCGAATTGATGACTTTCACGATATAAAGGAACGTGCAAGCAAGCGAAGAAACGACCACCAAGTTCAACTTGAGCTAAATATGGAACGAATGGGAACTAAGGTTGTTGAGTTTCACAGTGTTTCAAAATCTTTTGGTGAAAAGAAAATTTTAGACAAGTTTGAATATAATTTTAACCGTGGTGAACGTGTAGGGATTATTGGAAAAAATGGAACTGGAAAATCTTCGTTCTTAAATATCCTTACAGGTGCCTTAAAACCAGATTCGGGGAAAGTTGTAATAGGAGAAACCGTTAAGTTTGGATATTACACCCAAGCAGGTATCAATATAAAAGAGGGTCAGAAGGTTATAGATGTTATTCGCGAATTCGGGGAGTATATTCCACTTAAAAAAGGAAGACAGATTTCAGCTTCGCAGTTATTAGAACGTTTTCTTTTCGATCCTAAGAAACAATACGATTATGTAGAAAAGCTTAGTGGCGGTGAAAGAAAACGTCTGTATTTATGTACGGTACTAATCAAAAACCCAAACTTTTTAATTCTGGATGAGCCCACAAACGATTTAGACATAGTTACTTTAAATGTTTTAGAAAGTTTTCTGTTAGATTTCCCTGGGTGTTTATTAGTGGTTTCCCACGATAGATACTTTATGGATAAGATTGTAGATCACCTTTTTGTGTTCCGTGGAAACGCAGAAGTCGAAGATTTCCCTGGAAATTATTCCGATTTTAGGACTTATGAAGACAGCAATATTCAAGAGAAGCGTGAGGCTAGTGAAGCAGCTACAAAAGTAAAAAAAGATTGGAAACAATCTTCAAGTCCTGCTAAACTAACGTATAACGAGCAAAAGGAATACAATAAACTTGAAAAGGAAATAGCGAATTTAGAGAACAGACGAGAAACGCTTCAAAATAAATTTGCAACAGAAAATTGGGATGGTGAAGAAATAGATAAGCAGTCTATTAAACTTCAGGAAATTATAGATGAAATAGATAAAAAAACTGAACGTTGGTTCGAGCTTTCCGCTAAACTTGAAAGTTAAAATAAATAATTAGGTGGTTGCTATGAAGAAATAGGTAACCAAATTTACTCTACTTCTTCATAGTCAACATACTCCCCTACTTTATTAGCGGTTCGAGAGTTTCGTGAGGGCATTTTATCGATACTTATATCTCCTTCACGTTGTTGATGAGAAGCTGCAGTTGAATTTGTATTAAAAAACTCTTCAAACTTTTGATTAGCTTTTTTAGAAATGTAACGCATTAAATAAGGAGTAGCGAGCCTAAATAAAAATTTAAGTCCGAAATATATCAATAGAACGATTAAAATCGTTTTAAGAAATGAAATCATAATAATCTAAATTGTCTCCAAAAATAAGGATTGGGGTGCAAAAAGACGAATATAGATTATTAAATAAATGGTAAAATCTTCTATCTTTGAATTTAAACCTGACTCACTATGCAAATAAAGCTTTTATTTACATTATTTATCACGACAATTATTAGTCAATATTCATTTGGCCAGTACACCGAAATGATAAATACCAATCGTCCAGGTGTGTCACAAGGTGCTTTTTCTGTGGGTAAAAATGTACTTCAGTTTGAAGCAGGTATGAGCCTTGGAAAAGAAAAACACTCTCTTCTAAATACCGAAACTAATGGATTAAATATTGATTATTCTATCAGATATGGGTTTTGGAAAGAACGATTAGAAGTGAGCTTTATAGGAGATTTTCAATCAAATAATATCACTTATACCAATTTTACACCCGAAGAAAAAAGAAGTGTCGCAAATTTTAAGAGTAATACGTTAGGCTTAAAATACCTTATTTATGACCCGTATCGTAAAAAAGTACTAGAAGGTCCAAATCTTTATAGCTGGAAAAAGAATAATAGATTTCAAGTAGAAGATTTAATTCCTGCTGTGGCACTCTATGTAGGTGCAAACTTTGATTATATAGATGAAGATGTTGTTAATCCTTTTGTACCCCCACGCGATAACACTATAAGCCCTAAGTTTGTATTATCCACCCAAAATAACTGGATTGGAGGTTGGGTATTTGTAACAAACTTAATTGTAGATCGTGTTACTACAGATTATCCTACCTACGGATATATCGTTACCCTTACACACGCTACCAACCGATATTTCTCTATCTTTCTAGAAAACCAAGGATTTAAAAGTGATTTCTACTCAGATCAACTAATACGTGGCGGAGCAGCAGTTTTAGTTAATAAAGATTTTCACGTAGACCTTTCGCTTACTTATAGCTTAAAAGACACTCCTTCTATGTTTTATGGTCGTGTTGGTGCGGCATATAGATTTGATATGCATAAACAAGATGAGTATTTGGAAGATGAAGCCAAAGACAAATTGAAATCTAAAAAGGATAAAAAGAAAGAGAAAAAAGAAAAGCGTTTAGACGACTTCACTCCTGATAATAACGGCTAAAAAATAGCATTAATCAATATGATTACTACTCAATTAATTTCCTCAAAAAGTGATCTTAAAAAATTTGTCACTTTTCCATTTAAACTATATAAAGACTGTAAGCATTGGGTTCCTCCTCTTATTAAAGATGAAATGGAAACGCTAGATAAGGCTAAAAATCCTGTTTTTAAAAATGCAGAATCTTGGTATTACCTTGCTTATAAGAACAACAAAGTTGTTGGACGTATAGCCGTAATTTTAAACCATCTTGAAGTTAACGAACAAGGAAAAAAGAAAATCCGATTCGGTTGGCTTGATATGGTAGACGATATTGAAGTTACCAAAGCGCTATTGGAAAGAGTTTATGAAAAAGGCAGAGAGCACAACTTAGAATACACCGAGGGGCCAGTTGGTTTCAGCAATATGGAAAAAGCTGGAATACTAACAATGGGGTTTGATGAAATGAATACCATGATTACTTGGTATCACTACCCCTATTATGCCGAACATTTTGAAAAACTAGGCTTTGAAAAACAAGCGACTTGGGTAGAATATAGGTTAAGAATCCCAGAAACAATTTTTGAAAAAGTTGCTAAGTTTTCGAAAATTGTACGTGATCGATATAAGCTTTCGGTAATTCGTTTTAAGGATAAAAAAGAAATTTTACCTTATGTAGATGAGATGTTTGGATTATTGAATAAAACCTATAATACACTTCAAACATTTGTACCCATTCAACAATATCAAATAGATTATTACAAAAAAAAGTATTTCAACTTTATTCATCCAGATTACATTTGTTGTATTAAGGATGAAACTGGAAAACTAATTGCCTTTTCAATAGTAATGCCTTCATTTTCTAAAGCCTTGAAAAAAGCCAATGGAAAGCTTTTTCCATTTGGTTGGACTCATATATTGAAAGCTCAGAAAAAGAATGATACCGCTGCATTTTACTTAATTGGAATTGATCCAGAATACCAAGGTAAGGGGGTTACAGCCATTATTTTCGAAGAAATGCAAAATTTATTTAATTCAAAAGGAATTCATACCGTTGAAACAAATCCTGAATTAAAAGAAAATACTGCTGTACAATTACTTTGGAAAGACTATTCACCAGAGCAGCATAAGGAACGAAGTACTTTTAAGAAAAACCTATAACCTTCTTCTAAAAAATTAAGTCAGGAAATAATCGATGATTCAATTATTTTCTGACTTTTTTATTTTTACAAAGGGAGTTTTAGACCTTGTGAATGACGTTACTAAAACTCTTCTTTTTTATGCTTATTAAATATTTTACTAGTAAATCGTGGTAATGTAACAGTTGTCTTTGCCGTATTTATAAAATAAACTCCGGTTAATAACACTGCAGCTGCGATTAAAGACTGCGAGGTTATTTCTTCATCTAAAAAATACCATCCTAAAAATAAAGCTATAAGAGGATTCACATAGGTAGATGTAGCAACTTTATCTGGGGAAACAGATTTTAATAAATAATTGAAAGATGTAAAAGCTACAATACTTCCAAAAATTATTAATAATACCATACTCCATTGTACTTGCATACTCCATTCGTTTGGTGCGAGCCAAGCTTCTCCAAAAGCCAAACTGGCTATTGCAAGTGTAATTCCACCCGTAAACATCTGATACCCTGTATTTACAAAGAAGTTTTTAGGAAACTCTGCTTTTCCCACAAATAAGCTACCAAATGCCCAACTAAGCATACAGGCAAAAATCATTATCATTCCAACTATTGAACCTTCTTGAGTTACTATCTGTTGTTGAGTAACCAATAGTGTTATCCCTAGTATACCAAGCCCCACCCCAATAAGAGACATGAGTTTAATCTTTTTTCCTTGTAAAATTCTCATTAAAAAAAGGACAACCAAGGGCTGAGCAGAAATTTCCAATGCAGCAAAACCACTATCTACGTATTTTAATGCCCAAACAATTACTCCATTTCCAAAGGAAAGAAAAAGAAATCCAACGATAATGGTATTTAATAGTTGTTTACGCGTTATAGCAAGACTTTTACCCATTGCCTTAGCAATTATGAAGATAAGTACACCTGCAGTTGTAAAGCGAATGGAAGCTAAAAAAAACGGAGATAGCTCAGTAACAGCTACTTTATTAAGCATATACGTAGAACCCCAAATAACATATATGGAGAAAAACGCTAAAATTATTAAAATCGGATTACGGGATTCTGAGTTCAAGTTAATCGAGGATTCGTAATTAGTATTCTGTTATCAGTTAAAATTAATTATGGGTGAGTTGGATTTTTCCTTTTAGAATTTACTCAAAACTTACTATTTCGATAAATAGTTATAGCTTATTTACGTTTATTCCTCTTGTTATAATTTTTATCACCTCTAGTTTTAGGTTTTTTATATTTCTGCTTAATTATTCGTTTGTACGAACCTCCTAAGTTTTCTTTTCTGTTTTTCTCCTTTTTTTCGTGAAATGCAGGTCCAACCTCTTCTATATTATTGGGGTTGTTTATTTCTAAAACCTTAGGTTGCTCCTCGTAGGTTAACTGCTTTGATATTTCAACTTCTTCAGGAAAATTTAATTCAGTAATCTTCAAATCCATCAAATTCTCAATGGCTTGTTTCGCTTCATTTTCATCTTCCGTATAAAGCAATATTGACGTTCCCTTCTGCTCCGCTCGACCAGTTCTTCCTATACGGTGCATATAGTTTTCTGGATACAATGGTGTGTCGAAATTTATAACGTGTGAAACCTTATCTAAATCAAGCCCACGCGCCATAACATCTGTAGTCACAAGAATACGCGTCTTTTCGTCATTAAAGTTTTCTATAGAACGCAGCCTGTAATTCTGTGTTTTATTTGAATGGATTACGGCTACTTCACTTCCAAAAAATTCATCTAAAATATCGAAAAGTAAATCGGCACTCTTCTTATTAGGAACAAAAACAAGTACTTTCTTAAAATCTTTTTCATCCTGAAGGATGTGCTTTAGCAAATTCGCTTTGGTGTAAAAGTTCTTAACTTTATATGCGTATTGTGAAATATTATCTAAAGGAGTTCCACTTACCGAAACCGAAACAGTAGTTGGCGCAATAAAGAAATCGTGAATAAATACATTCACATCATCTGTCATTGTTGCAGAAAACATAATATTTTGACGCTTGTTTGGAAGCAGTTCCAAAATATTGGTAAGCTGAAAACGGAAACCTAAATCAAGCATAACATCTACTTCATCTATCACCATTTTTTTAACCGATTTAAGCTGTAATGCTCGGCTAATCACTAAATCGTACAATCGTCCTGGAGTAGCAACTATTATATCTGCACCTTCGGCAACAGCTTCTTTTTGTCTGTTTATGTTTGTACCGCCATAAACTCCAATCACACGTACAGAAGAGTATTTACCAAACTTTTCAATTTCTTCAACAACCTGTATTACTAGTTCACGCGTAGGAACCATTACTAAAACACGTGGATGTATATCCTTCGAGAATTTCAAATCTTGAAGAATAGGCAGCATATACGCAAAAGTCTTTCCAGTACCTGTTTGAGCAATACCCACCATATCTGTACCAGACAAAATAACCGAATACGATTGTGCCTGAATAGGTGTAGGTTTTTCAAAGCCTAAATCGTCTATTGCGAATTGTAGTTGTTTATTTAGGTTAAAGTCGTTAAAAGATTCCATTTTAATAGTTTGGCGCAAAGGTAGTGCTTAAGAGCGTCCTATAACCATAGTTATTTTATTTATTATTCATTTTTTTACAAACTAAGTAAATTTTCTTTTCCTTATTTTTGAAAAGTTGAATTCTAAAATTACTTAATAATCGGAACTTCAAAAAATCACAGCACTAAAGAGAATCTTCAAGTTGTATATGAAGACAATCACCTAATAGTTATAAACAAACGTCCTGGCGATATCGTTCAAGGAGATAAAACCGGAGATATGCCTCTTTCCGAAGTGGTAAAAGAATATATCGCAGAAAAGTATAATAAACCTGGAGCGGTATATTTGGGTGTTGTTCATCGATTAGACAGACCTACAAGCGGAATTGTTTTATTTGCTAAAACATCAAAAGCACTAACCCGCTTAAATAAACTGTTTGCCAAAAGAGAAACTCAAAAAATATACTGGGCACTTGTGAAAAACGCTCCACCAAAAACGGAAGATACTTTAATTCATTTTTTGAAGCGAAACCCTAAACAAAACAAGTCTTATGCTCACATAAAAGAAGTTCCAGAAAGTAAAAAAGCTATTCTTCATTATAAATTAATTCAGAAGCTAGACAATTATTACTTATTAGAAATTGAGTTAGAAACTGGTAGACATCATCAAATTCGTTCACAACTTTCTTCTATTGGTTGCCCGATAAAAGGGGATTTAAAATACGGTTTCGACAGAAGTAATCCCGATGGAAGCATTCATCTACACGCAAGAAAACTAACTTTAGTTCATCCCGTACAAAAAGAAGAATTCACATTTGAAGCCCCTACTCCCACTGATGTGCTTTGGGATGTTTGTAAATAGTTTAGAGCTCCAAAATAATTGAACTCAGAACTATTCTTACTATTTATGAAGCGTATTTAAAGCAAGAATAGCAAAGCTTCCTAACCAATGTCCACCTTCGTAACTATCCCCCACCAAATTAGGATATGAATAGGCTAAGTGCTCATTAGCTACATTTTTAAGGTGTTTGTATTTTGGATAATCCCGAGCTAAGGCATAGAAAACCCACGCTCTACTGAAGTTTAAGCCGTCTAGATGAACTAATTTTCCATCAGTTCTATCACTTACTTCTCCTACTTTTAATTGATAATTTTCATTAGCCAATTCTGGCAAAAATGCATCTATCCAATTCAAAAACTCATCTTTAGAAAGTACGCGTTGCATAATATCTATCTCTTCTAAGCAAGGAGACAAAAAATCAAAGCCGCTAGGCTCCCAAGTAATAGGACAATCTATATCATTTAAATAAAAGTCTTTAGCTCGTTTTTCTATAAGTTGTTTCAACTCATCATCCCCTATTGTTTTAGCATAATCGTAAGCAAAGGTTAACCCAAAAGCGGTATTCGAGTGTTCTCCTACTCTAATTGGGTAATTTAATTTCGGCAGAAACTCTTTATACCTAGTAATAATAATATCAGCTAGTGGTTTTAAGTTTTCTTCAAGTTGTCGAGCCGTAGGATCATCCCAGTTATGTAATTCTTCCGCAAGTTTTAATAGCCAAGCCCAACCATAGGTTCTTTCGAAGGAACTGTTGATAGGCTTTTTAAAATACTCAACCTCTGTAGCTACATTTTCTGCAGTAATCTTCTCTTGTAGAATATTCTTTACCTCTTCGGCTTTGTCCATATCTGGAAATTGCTTTAAAAGTGTAACCATCGACCAATAACCATGTACAGCACTATGCCAATCAAAGCAGCCATAAAAAATTGGATGTACCTTAATAGGTTCTACTAAATCTGCTTCACTTTCTAAAACTTCACCAGGCTTATATGGATATTCTGTAGCAACACAATGTAAAGGAAGTTCAATTAATTTGTTCGCTTCAGCTAGTGTAAATGATGGATCTTCAAATTTTTCCATTGATACAACTTCTGTTTTAGAAATTTCAGAATTTTTATTTGAGGGGTTATTACAACTAATTACTATTAAAGCTGAAAAAATATATAGCAAGTGATTTTTCATAAATAAGAAAGTTTAGTGCAAGATAAATAGATTATAGCTGGGATATAAACATTTCCATCAATTAGCTGAAAATTATTTTAAAATAAAATCACCTAATCAATTGATTTAATTCCTAATATTAGGTACTACTAAAACCTTATGTTCAAGAAACGAACCAACAATTAAAATCTAGACTTTAGTAAAATTAAATAAAAAAAATGGCATAATCACTCAGTCATCTTTTATCCAAACCAACCATCTCTATCCAAACTTCTATACTGAATTGCCTCAGAAATATGGTTGCCGTTTATTCTTTCAGAAGCTTCTAAATCGGCAATAGTTCTTGCTACTTTTAAAATTCGATCGTAAGCTCGAGCGGATAGATTTAATTTTTCCATTGCTGTTTTTAACAGCCCTAAAGAATCTTCATCTAGTTTACAAAACTGACGTATTTGCTTTACTCCCATTTGCGCATTGTAGTGGATATTATCGAAATCAGAAAAGCGTTGAGACTGAATTTTCCTGGCATTAGTAACTCTCTCTCGAATAACCACACTTGCTTCACCACGGCGTTCTTCGCTAAGTTTTTCAAATGGAACTGGAGTAACCTCAATATGTATATCGATTCTATCTAATAACGGACCTGAAATCTTACTCAAATAACGCTGCATTTCGGCTGGTGAGGACATCACAGGGGCATCAGGATCATTAAAATACCCGCCTGGACTAGGATTCATACTAGCTACCAACATAAAGCTTGAGGGGTAGGTAACTGTAAATTTTGCTCGAGAGATAGTCACTTCTCGATCTTCTAAAGGTTGCCGCATTACTTCGAGAACTCCACGTTTAAACTCAGGAAGTTCATCTAAAAATAACACTCCATTATGAGCAAGACTTATTTCTCCAGGTTGTGGATATTGCCCACCTCCTACAAGGGCTACATCCGAAATAGTATGATGAGGACTGCGAAAAGGTCTAGAAGTCATAATCCCACCTTTTTCCATAGTTCGCCCAGCTACACTGTGTATTTTAGTGGTTTCGAGACTTTCTTGAAGTGTCATAGGAGGCAATACACTTGGCAATCGTTTGGCTAGCATAGTTTTTCCAGAACCTGGTGGTCCTATTAATATAATGTTATGTCCTCCAGCAGCAGCGATTTCCATACAGCGTTTAATAGATTCTTGACCTTTTACATCAGCAAAGTCAAATTCTGGGTGTTCTAGATGATTATAGAACTCAGCTTCCATATCAACTATAGTTTTTTCTAATGGAATATCTTCATTGAAATAATCGATTACTTCTTTAATGTTATCGATTCCATATACATTTAAACCTTCAACAATAGCGGCTTCTTTGGCGTTTTGATTTGGTAAAACAATCCCTTTAAAACCTTCTTCTTTTGCTTTAATAGCTATTGGTAATGCCCCTCGAATTGGTTGTAAATTGCCATCCAAGGACAACTCTCCCATTATAATAAAATCTGAAAGTGGATTCCGTTGTTGTATCTGTTCTGTTGCGATAAGTATTCCCATAGCCAAAGTTAGGTCGTAAGCCGAACCTTCTTTTCTCAAATCTGCTGGCGACATATTGAGAATTAACTTCTTTCCTGGAATTTTATATCCATTATTTTGAAGCGCTGCTGCAATTCTATAGTTGCTTTCGCGAATAGCGTTGTCTGGTAGTCCAACTAAATGGTAACCAACTCCCTTATCTACATTGACCTCAACGGTAATAGTAGTAGCTTCTACACCAAAAACGGCACTTCCATAAACTTTTGTGAGCATATGCTTGAGGTTTTAGAATAGATTTTTAAGTAAGATAACAAAAATCTTTAAAACCCTCACTATTAAAAACTTACAACCTTAGAAAGTGTATGAGTTATAATTAAAATCCTTTGAATTTATTTAAACTAAGAGTCTAATAATTTTTTAATCAAATTTTGAGTGGATGAATTTTTAATTTCAGAAGCATTTTTATTCTCGATAGAACTTAGGGTTCCCTTGGCAACGGTTTTGCCTAATTCAACACCCCATTGGTCGTAACTGAAGATATTCCAAATGATACCCTGAACAAAAAGCTTGTGCTCATACATCGCAATAAGTTTTCCGAGACTGTTTGGTGTGAGCTTTTTAATCAAAATTGAATTTGTAGGTTTATTTCCTTCGAAGAATTTAAAAGGATTTTCAACCTCCTTATTGTACGTCCCCTCCCACAATGCCTCAGTTTGAGCAAGATAATTTGCCATTAAAATATTGTGGTTCTTGAAATTACCTTGTAATGGCTTTGAAAAGCCAATAAAATCGGTTGGAATAAGTTTGGTACCTTGGTGTAAAAGTTGGAAGTATGCGTGTTGCGAATTACTACCTACATTCCCCCAAACTATTGTTCCAGTTTGATAGTCAATCTTGTCCCCGTTTCTATCAATATTCTTCCCATTGCTTTCCATTATAGCCTGTTGAAGGTAAGGCACAAGTTTATTTAGGTATTGAGAATATGCTACAACGGCTTCACTTTCAACTTTAAAAAAGTTATTGTACCATATTGACAATAAAGCAAGTACTATAGGAATGTTTTTATCGAACTCTTCATTTTTAAAATGGCCATCCATTTCTGAAGCCCCCTTTAATATAGCTTCAAAATTATGATAACCAACAGCGCAACAAATAGATAGACCTACGGAACTCCATAGAGAAAAACGACCTCCTACCCAATCCCACATTGGGAAGATATTATCTTCTGAAATTCCGAAATCTATTGCACCTTGTATATTAGCCGAAACCGCAACAAAGTGACTTTGAATATTTTCTTCAACTGTAGTTTTTAAGAACCAATCTCGGACAACTGTAGCGTTTACGATAGTTTCTTGAGTAGTAAAACTTTTAGAAACAACAATGAATAATGTAGTTTCAGGATTTAGTTTTTTTAATATTTCCTTTACATCATCCCCATCGATATTCGCAATAAAGTGAATATTTAAATGATTTCTATAATACTGAAGTGCATCAGTGACCATTTCCGGGCCCAAATGACTGCCTCCAATTCCAATATTTACAACATCTGTTATCGGTTTCCCTGAAAATCCTTTATGCTTTCCACTTAGTATTTCTTCTGAAAAACCCTTCATTTTTTGAAGTGTACTAGCCACTTCAGGTTTAAGGTTATTTAAATCTCTAAGTGCTGTGTGAAGAACCGCTCTACCTTCTGTTTGGTTTATAGGTTTTCCAGAAAACTGTTGATTTATAGCTTCTTTTAAACCTACCTCTTCTGCCAAGTTAAGTAATAGTGAAATTGTTTTGTCTGTAATCCTATTTTTAGAGTAGTCTACATAAAAGTCTTTCCATTCTATTTTAAAACGGCCTGCACGAGTAGGTTCATTAGAAAATACATCCTGCATTTGCTTATCTTTTAATTCCTGAAAATGAGCTTCAAGGGCTTTCCAAGCATTTGTTTTTGTAGGATTTATTGCAGGTAAGGGCATTTTATAAGTGATTGGTGTTTTTACTTAATTATATTTTTATAATACGCTATTAATCCATCGATTGGTCGTTGTACAATATTTCCCAATTCGAGATTGTATTCGTCAAAACATTCTTTAATTATTTGTTTTGAAAAATGTGCTATTGAACCAACAAAATGTATTGGCACTACTCTTGCATTTTCATAATTTAGAATACGACATTCTATAAAATTTGAAATTCCTTCTTTTATAAGAGCGTAAAAATATGAGTTTATTTTATCCTTACCTAAATCATTTCCCTCTATGTTATTGTTTTGAGAAGAAGAATTAAAAATAAACTGAGCAAATGAAGCTAAATATGTATTCGGATTTGCTTTTTTATATAAATTCACCTTGATATCGTCTGCGTTCAGATTGAAGTTATTTTCAAATTCAGATGCAATTTCGACAGGCATTCTATTGTAATAGTAGTCTCTAATCAGTCTTTTCCCAAAATAATTACCACTAGCTTCGTCCATTAAAATGTAGCCTAAAGCAGGAATATTTGAATGGATTACTTCTCCATCAAAGTAACAGCTATTACTGCCAGTACCTAGAATACATACAATTCCTGGTTCTGAAGTAGCAGAATAAACCGCAGCAGTTAAGTCTTCTGAAACACTTACAGATGCATTTACAAATAGCGCTTCTAAAACTTCCTTTAAAACGCTTCTAGGAGTTATAGTACCACAACCGGCTCCATAGAAGTGAAGTGTTTCGACTTGGGAAAATTCATTTTTTAAATTTTCGTTGGAAGAAATTCGAAACAAAAGTTCTTCTTTAGGCACAACCGTTGGATTTAAACCTAAAGTTGTAGTTTTAAAAAGTACATTTCCTGAATTATCTAGCAGGACCCAATCGCATTTTGTCGAGCCACCATCAGTTATGAGGGTCATAGTTTATAGCGTTGCAATATGAACTGTCAAATCTACTAATTTTGACGAATAACCATATTCATTATCGTACCAAGCTACTAATTTGAAAAAAATATCGTTTAACGCAATCCCAGCATTAGCATCAAAAGTGCAAATATATGGATCTGAAACAAAATCTTGAGACACCACTTCGTCTTCGGTATAATTTACAAGACCTTTGTATTCATTCTCTGAAGCGTTTTTAAAAAGTTGTTTTATAGCCTTGTAGTTTGTAGATTTTTTAGTGCGAAGAGTTAAATCTACCACGGAAACGTCTGTTGTTGGAACGCGAAAAGCCATTCCTGTTAATTTTCCTTCAAGTTCTGGGATTACTTTAGTTACTGCTACTGCAGCACCTGTAGTTGTTGGAATAATGTTGTTTAATGCGTTTCTTCCAATACGATAGTTTTTCTTTGAGGCACTATCTACCGTTGATTGTGAAGTAGTTACTGCGTGTACAGTAGTCATAAGGGCTTCTTCAATCCCGTATTCGTCATTGATAATTTTCGCTAATGGCGCCAAGCAATTGGTTGTACAAGATGCATTTGAAATGATTGTATCTGATGCTTTTACATTTTTGTGATTCACTCCCATTACAAACATTGGTGCAGTTTTGGAAGGTGCAGAAATGACTACTTTTTTTGCTCCAGCTTTAATATGAGCAGAAGCTGAATCTACTTCCTTAAAAATCCCAGTACAATCCATAATAATTTCGGCTTCTACCTCATTCCATTTTAAGTTTTCAGGATTTTTTTCAGCAGTAACTCGAATCTTTTTACCATTAATAACAAGGTTATTGTCATCTACAGTTATAGTTCCCGGAAATTTTCCATGTACTGAATCGTATTTTAATAAATAAGCCAAATGCTCTATATCTAGTAAATCGTTAACAGCAACTACTTCGATATCATTTCTTTTTGATGCTGCTCTTAAAACCAAACGCCCTATACGGCCTAGTCCATTTATTCCTGTTTTTATCATAGTTTTTTTATTTAATATAAAAATTAATTTAGCGAATTTGATTAGTTTTTAAAAATAGAATGTGAGAAAGTATTACTTATATAGAGATAATATCAGCCACACGTACTAGACTTACATCAAATTGATTGCTAGATTTAATTGCTTCAGCAAAAGGAATTAACTTTACTTTATTATGAACAATCCCTACCATTACATTAGTTTCACCATTTAAAAGTGCGTCTACAGCTCCCACTCCTAATCTACTTGCCAAAACACGATCGTAACAACTTGGCGCTCCACCACGTTGAATATGTCCTAAGACAGAAACTCTTACTTCGTAATTTTTTAAATTTTTCTCGATATTTTCGGCTAATTCAAAAATATTTTTTCCAATCTGATCTCCTTCAGAAACTACTACTATGCTAGATGTTTTACCAGATTTTTTACTTTTATCTAGCGATTCTAATAAACGTTCCAAGCCCATATCTTGCTCAGGAATCAATATTTCTTCAGCACCGGCACCAATTCCCGCATTAAGAGCTATATCTCCAGCATCACGTCCCATAACTTCCACCAAAAAAAGCCGATTATGAGAATTAGCAGTATCTCGAATTTTATCAATAGCCTCTACAACTGTATTTAAAGCTGTATCATAACCAATTGTATAATCTGTTCCATTAATATCGTTATCAATAGTTCCAGGAATACCAACAATTGGAAAATTAAATTCTTTCTGAAATGCTGTAGCACCTTTAAAAGTTCCATCACCTCCAATTACTACTAGAGCATTAATGTTTTCATTTATAAGATTGTCATAGGCTTTTTTTCTTCCTTTAGAATTTTTAAACTCATCACATCGTGCAGATTTTAAAAAAGTTCCACCACGATTAATAATGTTCTTAACCGATCTTGCATTTAACTCCTTAAAATCTGCTTCTATCAATCCTTGAAATCCACGGTAAATACCTAGACATTGAACACCTTGATATTCGCAAGCACGGACAACCGCTCTAATTGCAGCATTCATCCCTGGAGAATCTCCACCACTTGTTAACACTCCTATTTTCATCGAGTTTTTCATAATTGGAAAGTTACAATATATGTTTACAATATTTAATGATTAATGTCAGAAACAAAAATACGTGTTAGTACGTATATAAAAATACAATAACGTGCTGTATATTTGAATCATAGAATTAGTGGATAATGCACATTGTTTATATTTTTTGTGGGGATAGAAAATATTCAAAGTGCAAATAAAGTTTACTAAAGTTAGGTTTGTTAGAAAATCTCGACCACAAGTCGAGATTTTCGCTTTTTAGGCACTTAGCTAACGTAAGTAATCTCAACTATTTTCTCTGTTTTATCAGTTACTTTATAGGAGTCATCCATTCTTTTTCCTACAATCCAAACTACTTTATTTTTATCTACAAGAACCCAAATTTTTTCCTTTTCGGTTGCTGAAAGCTTCTCATCCTTAAAAAATTTACTCAATTTCTTAGATCCACTCATTCCAAAAGGCTTGAAACTATCTCCTTTCTTCCATCTTCTTAATTTCAATGGAAAGTTCAATTTTTCGGCATCTAAATAAATAGTATTTTTTTCTGTTTCGCCAATAGCTATAGATTGATTAATTTCTAATTTAATTGGTGCACTAATTCCCTCTTCAGGAACTAAGTATTCCTCTTCTTTGGGATTTTTAACAACTTCAGAAAGAATCAATTCATCGCGATTTTTTAAAAGTCTATGAGTTTTTGATAGAACTTGTTTCCCGGTTTGAGCATCTAACAAGTTGGAAACATCATTCCATTCGGGAAAGCCAAAATCCTTAAGCAATTCATATAGTAACTCGTCAGTATGAGGTAACTCCTGTAGTTTTTGGATATTTAAATGATAGGAATCAGATTTTTTGGAAATAACAAGTTTGTATACCAATGATATATAATCGTCTATCAAGTTTTGAGATGCGATTAGGTTGTCTTGTGTCTTTTTAAAATTTTTAAGGATATTTTCATTAGTCTCTTTAAAGTAAGGAATAACTTCGAGCCTCAATTTATTTCTAAGATAATCCGTTTTTTGATTTGTACTATCTTCTCGCCATTTAAGCTTATTTGCTTCAGCGTAATTCATTATTTCTTCTCTTGAAAAATTCAATAATGGTCTTACTACTTTATGATTCTTTTTTGGAATTCCCGTAAGCCCATTTAGGCCTGTTCCTCTTGAAAGATTTATAAAAAAAGTTTCCAAATCGTCATCTAGATGATGAGCTGTTAGTAGATAATCGTAATTAAAATTGGATAAAACCTCTTCAAACCAATTATATCGCAAGGTTCTGGCTGCCATTTGCGTTGAAACCTTTTGTTCATCCGCATACTTATGAGTATCAAATGTTTCAGTGAAAATGGGAATATCTAATTTTTCAGCTACCGCTGTTACAAATTGCTCATCGCCGTCACTTTCTTCTCCTCTAAGTGAAAAATTACAGTGTGCAAGAGCGATTTCAAGATTTAGATTTTTAGTTAAGTGTGTTAAAACCACACTATCTACTCCTCCACTACAAGCAATAAGATTTTTTTTTCCTTTTAAAAATGAAAAGTTTTCCTCGATATGTTTTTTGAAGTTAGTTAGCACTTAAATGAATAAAAATAAATTAATAATTATACCTACTATTACTGCTATTCCGAAGCTCAACATAGTACCTATAAGCACGTATTCTGTTTTTAATGTTTCATCATTTCTATAACGTAGAATTGATTTTGCAGCAATCAAAAACCCTACTGCTGAATATTGTGAAACGATGATAAATGTTAGCGTTAGAATTCTTTCTAACACCCCAATTACTTTTCCTGCGTTGGGCATTTCATTATCGCTGGAAACCTGTATATCTGTTGCTTTAAATACTTCTCTAATAAAAATATTCGCAGGCTTTAAACACACCATATATCCCGCTATTATTAATAGGTATTTAAATTCTATAAAGGTGTTTACATAGGGATTTATTCCTTGCCATTTATCAAACAAAAGTACTACTACAGTTAAGATTATTAAGTGTAAGGCCTGGTCTATAAAAAAAGCGTACCTGCCCAAATATTTACTGTTATTAAGGTGGAGTTTAAATCCATCAATTAAGAAATGAGTTATTGTTATTATTGCTGCAGCCCAAACAAATTCAACTTGTAATGAAAATAGCCATGATAATACAAAGCACATTAAAGCGTGCCAATACAAAAACGAACTTTTAAAGCCTATTGTGTTTTTTTGTTTAGCTAATTTATTAGTTTGAAAAAAGTAATCCAAACACAAATGTGCTATAAATTGGAGGAGCAATAATTCCTTTATTCCCATAGTGTTTTAGTTTGTAACTATTATTTTATAGTAATTTACAGCTTCTTCAATTGCATTCCAACCTACACTAGTCGAGTGCTGATTTACTGCAGACTGCCCAATACCTAAACGTTTTGCAATTTCATCTTCTTGATTATTCATCAGCTTTAAATATAAAACCTCACATTGTCTAGATGTTGCTTTACTTATTAATACATCTAAAAGTGCTAGTAAAGGTTGGAAATTTTTATTTAAAGACTCGTCTTTTGAAGCAAAAAACAAAGTGTTTTTTATAACGATTCGCTCCTTATTATAGGTCGTTTCTCCACTTATTTCGCGGCCTGATAAGTAAATTGCCTCACCATCAACTATTCCATTTTTAGGGCTATATCTACTCAATTCACCATAGCCTATAGCAAGACGAATTCCGTGTGTCTTAAATTGTTTTACTCTACTGTCGGATGTTTTGTAGGTTTTAACTTCAATTGGAATTGCTTTTACAAAACTCTTTATAGCTAAAGCCACTTGTAACCCTTCCGATGCATTTGGCACTACACATTCTATATAGTCGCCTTTAATAATACGACCATATACATTAAATTCTTCCTTTAAATCTTTTAGAAGACTCTTTAATCTTTCCTCTACGAGTTTACGATCTTCCCCTGTTAAACTAGTAGAAGATATGATGTCGCCAGATATAACCGAATATTTCATTCATTATAAATTTATTCAAATATACAAATTTATTAGTCATAATACTAATAAATAAACTATATTAGCTTAAACACTAATAAATAAGGCTTATCAGTTAAAAAGCTAATAAATGAGATTATATGGAAGGATTAAGAACCAAGCGCATTGCTTTTGCTTTCAGCAGACACTCTTGGTATTCATTTTCTGGTAAAGAATTTATTGTAATCGCACTTCCCACCGAAAAGCTAACATACTTTTTAAGAGAATTATATAAAATACTCCGAATAACTACGTTAAAATCGAAATCGCCTGAAGGTGTAAAATAGCCTATGGCACCACTATATAATCCGCGTTTAGCATCTTCTGTACTTTCAATAATTTGCATTGCAGAAATTTTTGGTGCGCCTGTCATACTTCCCATAGGGAATGAATTTTTTAAAATATCTACACTAGTAGTCTCTGAACTCACTTGACAGGAAATTGTAGAAATCATTTGATGCACTTGTTCAAATGTATAAATAGCGCATAACTCCTCCACCTTTACAGTACCCTTCTGAGCTATTCGAGATAAATCATTACGCACAAGATCTGTAATCATTATATTTTCACTGCGTTCTTTAGGATCATTTTGAAGCTGTTTTATCATATTAAAATCATCAACTTCATTAGCTAGACGCTTAGCCGTTCCTTTAATAGGTTGTGAGACTATAGTATTTCCGCTTCTTTTAATATATCGTTCAGGGGAAGCAGAAAGTGCATATAATTCATTCAGTTTCAAAAAAACGGAAAATGGTGGTTTTGAGATTTTATTGAGTTCGAAAAAGGTATTTAAGGGGTCTATTTCAGTATTTTCAGAATAAAACTCTTGACATAGGTTTGCTTCATAAATATCTCCTCTTTTTATGTGCTCTAAAAACTTATCTACCTTTTCAATATAACTAGTTTTAGCTGTACGAGCTTTTATATCCAAAGCTTTATGAGGGTTAATATAATTAGATGAATGTAGAAATTCTAAAATTTCCTTCCAATCTGATTCTAATTCATCATCGACCATATTTAAATAATGAACCTCAACATTTTCTTCAGTAAAAAGAAAAAGCTTTTTAGGTTGAAAAAAATATAAGTCAGGAAAGTGTAACCCGTCAAAGTTATTGGATTGAAGCGGCTCGACATCATTTTTAAGGTCGTAAGAAAGGTAACCAAAAATCCAATCGAGAGTTGTGGTTTGATACTCTTTTAATTTATCAAATGCATTATAAGCATCGGTTTTTATAGCCGTAAATGCATCAACTGCAAGAATAGCTTGATAGCTTTCGTGAGCTTGTTTATAGCTGTTTGAGTCTAACCATACTACCTCATCATATTGCTGTGCCCAATGAAGGAAGCTTTGTTTAGATGCTTCGGTTAAAGAAAAAGAAAAACTCTTAACAGTCCGCATTAAATTTCAATTTGATGTACAAAATTTTGAATAACGTCTATAAAACCTAATAGTAAAATTTCATTGGTAATGGTGTTTTTCTGTTCTGAGAAATTTTCAGAATAAGATGGGATACTAAAGCTCTCAACCACATTTGCACCAAAGCGTGGAAGTACATTTTTTGTGTACTCCAGAGCTGAAGCTGCTCCGCGTTTGCCATTAGAAGTACTCATTAACAACACTTTTTTTCCTTCTAGAAACTTTCTATCTAAACGGGATAACCAGTCTAACGTATTTTTAAAATAAGCCGAAATATTTCCGTTATGTTCATTTACTGAAATTACAAGCGCATCAGACTCTTGTATCTTGTTATTTAGCATTTTTAAATTAACAGGATAACCTTTTTCGCGTTCAAGATCTACCCCAAACATTGGCAAATCATAATCTGTTAATTTAATAATTTCAGTATTGTGATTTGGGATGTGAGTTGCAGCAAAGCTTACAAGTTTATGGTTAATAGATGTACTGCTATTGCTACCTGCTAGGAAAAGAATTTTACTCATTCTATAAGTTTATTTGGGCGACAAAGTTATTGAAAAAAACCCGCGCCAAACAAGTTTGACGCGGGTTCTTAAGTATTCAATTTATAAATTTTTATTGCTTCACTATTCGTTTAACAATACTTGTATTAAGGGTGTTAATTTTCATAAAGTACATTCCTGCAGCTAGATTCTCCATTGAGATAGAAGTTTCTGTACCAGACTTACTTAAATCGATGCTTTTAACAACACTTCCTTTAACATCAGTTATCACAGCATTAACAAGCTGTTCAGATGTTTTATTGGCTAAGGTAATGTAACCAGAAGTAGGGTTTGGATAAAGGGCAATACTATTAAAAAACTCATTTTCATCTACACCTAAAGTATCTTCTACTGTAACTGTGAAAGTACAAGTGCTTTCATTTCCTGAAGCATCGGTAGCAGTTAACGTAATAGTTGTAATCCCAGCATCCACCATAGTTCCTACAGCAGGGTTTTGTGTAATAGTAGGAGTTAAATTACAGTTATCTGTTACTACTGCGTCGACTGTATAATCAGGTAATGTAAACTGAGTACCTGGATGTACCTCAACTTCCACATCGGCAGGGCAAGTAATAACTGGCGCTACAGTTTCTGCAGTAATTTCAGTTAAAGTTCTTAATGCTTGGCATCCTGTTGGGCCAATATTAATATCAGAGTTAGGAACTCCAAAATCTGAAGGCTCGCATATTCCAGACCAATCAGCAGCTGAATCTGTATCTCCGTGTCTTCTAAATGAATCAGAACCACAGTCATTGATAAAGCCAGCACCTGCACCACTCCAATCTAAATCGGAAGCAGTAATGTTAAAACCAGCAATGGTTACATTGAGGTTTGAAATTTGAGAAGCATTAAAGCCCCAAAAAACAGAATCTACAACGTTACCGTCGGGATCAATAATTATAATCCATCCAGTACCAGAATTACCCCACCAAATATTATTACCCCAATAATCAGATCCACTTTCATCACTAAAAACTCTTACAGAATTTTCATCCATGTGAAATAGTGGTCTTACAATTGAATTAACTGCATTTATGTTTGTATATGGTTGATCACTAATTGCAACTTTATATCCTACATAATTTGTAGCTACTCCAATATTTTGAATTTCAAATCTATCTGGAGTCTCAACGCTTATTTCAGAAATAACCAATTTAGATAATAATCCCGGTTCACTTTCTTGAGCATATACATTACTATCGTCTGTTGGTGTGAATGTATAAGTTGTTCCTTCGTGTAAAAAGTTTCCTCCTATTGGAGCGTCGAACCATCTAATAATGTTTGAAGGATCATTAGGAGTTGCAGTTACAGTAACCTCTTCACCGATACAAACGTCTGTTGCTCCTACAGTAGTTGGTCCATCAGGAACTGAAAGAACTTCAATAGTATCGGTGTCAGAAGATGCAACTGTACAATTACTAGCTTGAACAGTATAAGTAACTGTATGAACTCCAACACCGGCAGCAATAGGATCGAAAGTGAATGTTGAACCATCGCCATTATCTGTTACACCTGGTCCGCTATAAACTCCACCTCTTGGAGCGCCACCAGTTAAATCTGTTATCACACTTGAAGAAACACATACTTCTTCTAAAACACTTAATGAAGCACTGGAAGGAGGTGTATCAAAAGCTTGAGTTCCATCACTTCTACTTCCTGAAGATCCTTGGTCTGCACTGTAGCCTAAACCTCTTTTTGCAAAAGCTTCCCATAACAAGCACTCGTTTGCACCGCCGTATATAGCTTGGTCTGCTGCAATAATAGCATCACGACCGTCAACAAACCCTGGGCTACAAGGTTGTAACTTCAATCCTTCCGTTACAATAGCCATAGCCATAATATTTCCAGCATCTTGGTTTACGTCACCAGTAAAATTATATGGATTCGGATCGTAACCATGCTCATCGATTAAAGCCCAAGTTACTTCCCATAACATTTGTGCCCATACAGAACCAACTCCGTGTGGTACAGCAGCTGTTTTAATAAAATCATAAGTTTGAGGATTTACACTCATATCAGTACTATAAGGATAATCTCTAATACCTCCCCCGTTTGGTCCTTGACCAAATAAGTATGTTCCTACAGCTCTAGAATCTGTACTTACATCACCTGGAGAAATTGTTAATAAAGCTCCAAAAAAGTCACTCCAACCTTCTCCCATTTGTTCTGAATTCTGCAAACATCCCGCAGCAGATGGACCACCAGTTAATCTATTTGAAATACCGTGTCCGTATTCGTGTATTACAACTAACGAATCGTAATCGCCATCTTTATCACCACAAATGTACATCTGCATTGTTGGGTTACCTCCATCTGGTGGAGTTCCGAAGTTTGCGTTACAAGTACCTGAACCGTCCTGTGCCTCAGCGTTTACTGAATCGCCACCAATACCGCCATTACCGTAGTTATTTTCTTGAAAGTTACCGCTTTCTTCATCAAAACCGTACATATACATTACGTCGTGAATGATGTTGTTTAAATAAAACAAATTAGTAATTGCAGCATCTTCATATTGGTTAGAACTTGAATATGTTTGACTAAACGGATAACCGGTAAAATCTAAATTTGGTCCACCATTTGGTTGATATCCTGGGTTATTCCCATCTTCGTAAGCATTTGCATTGTTACCGCGTGTAACTGTATACTCTGCTCCAGGAACTCCATCAGTATCGTGCCATCCATAAGGAGAAGCCACAGGGTGTGCCGGTTGAACTTCAATGGTTCTATTTCCGAAATATGGGCTCTCAATAGGTAAAGCGAATGCCTCATAACATTCGGTACAATTAGTACTATTAGATTTTGCTACTAATTCTGAATAATTAGGCACGTCAAATAAATTGGTGTTAAAATTCACTTCTTTCACGTCGTTACTATGGTCGTGATCAAAATTACAGCTTACCATCCAATCTGTTTTATCTAAAACTTTACCAGTTGTAGCATCAACTCTTAAACTCCACCAGTTTTGTTGGCTTTTCTCTTGAATTGAAATATCCCAAGATAATACTAATTGATTGTCATCGGTAATAGCATACACAAGTTTTGCCGGGATAGGACTTAAAGAAATACCTCCATCACTTAATAGTGTTTCTTTAGAAGCACCTTTAGCTTTCTCTAATACAGTTAAGGACTCATTAAGCGTAAAACCTAATTGCATTGCTGCTGCCTGAACTGCTTGTGAAGCTGTTAATCCTGGTTGTGTATTTCCAAATAATTTTTCGGAAGTACTTTTAATAAATTTACTGTCTTGTGAAATAATAGCGCCATTTGGTAAAGTATGTATTCCAGAGTCGGTACCGTAAATCTCGATATCGTTTAATAATTGTCTGAAATATACGTGCTGAATTCCACTTGTACGACTTTTAGATTCGTCTGTAACTTGCCATTGAAGATCTTCAGGTAATAACTCTCCTTTCTCTACAAATTGATTCAATTGGTCGGAAATAGTCTTTGAAAAATTCTGAGCAATCATACTGCCTGAAAACAAACAGACAGCCGCCAGAAATAAATTTCTTGTAACTTTTTTCATGTTTTTTGGGGGGTTGATTTTAATTAATATGTATAAATTGTACTATTTGTGCTTGTAAAGCTATTAAAAAATACTTCTGCTACAACCTTTACAATAGCATCCTTATTTATTTAACGTTATTAAGCAAGAGTTTTTATACTTAATTATGTTTCGACAATATGAGTACTTTTACAGAAATTAAATTATCATCTAAATGAACGAGAATACAGCTTCTGATATCAAAAAATCAAAACCACGCAATTTACCGGCTATTTTAGGATGGGCGGCAGCTATATTTTTTATGGGAGGAATTTTGTGGATGCTAAAACAAAATAACGATTTGAATAAAGCGCTACAAAATGCTACCGTTCAGAATACAGTTTTAAAAACCAAAAATTCTAAAACAGAGAATCAATTAAAAGAAAGTAATAAAATTCTTGAAATTTTAAGAGCTAAAGATGTGCAAACTTTTACATTAGCAGGTAATCAAGCTGTAGCACCTACTGCTTTTGTTAAGGTATATTTAAACCAAAAAGAAGGAAATACTTATATAGATATTAAAAATCTACCTGCACCTCCTAATGGGAAGGCTTATCAAGTTTGGACACTCAAAATGGAGCCCTTTACCGCAACAAGCATCGGCTTAATCAATCTTGAAAACAAGGTTGCTAATGGAATATATAAATTTTCAGATTTTTCTTTATCTGAGGCTATTGGTATAACTTTAGAAGAAGAAGGCGGTAGTGAAACACCTAATCTTTCACAATTGTACACATTAGGAACTATAGCTAAGTAATAGCTTTTCTATTATATAAAACCAAAAAAAAAGAGAACATTTTGAGTTCTCTTTTTTGTTTTATTGTAATTCCATTAAAATGGCGGAGCCAAATAAGGAAAACTATTAGAGAATTCGGCATCATTTGAAGATACGCCATCATCAGTTAATCCTGGATTTTCTGTACCATCGGCACCGCCATAAATTAATTGAAGTGTTGTATTCATCACATCTTCCCCTAAGGCTCTTCCTGTTAATAGATCAACTCCGTTTGAATAAGTTGTTTCTCCTGTTTCAGCCAACCACAATACATCGTTTGACAATAAAGTAGAAAATGCACCTGCATCTAATCCCCATACGTTTGTTGTATAATTTGGGTTTAGTAACAACAATTTACTTTCCATTATACTTTGAAATTCAACTTGCATTTTTGAAGGTACTGTTACATTGTAAGTATCTCTATAGCCTGATGTTCCAAACACAGTATTTATAGACGGTCTACCCATTTGGTCTTCCTGAATGTAAACACCAGTAAAATCTAAACCACTCTCATCACAGGGTTCACAATTACTTCCTCCGCAGTCTATTCCAGTTTCATCCCCATTCTTTATACCATCGGAACAAGTAGCATTAATTATAATATTATCGTCATCATTTTTACATTGGGTGAATAATAATAAGGAACCCAAAGCAGCAAAGAGCGTTATATGTTTTAAAGTTTTCATGTTTATTGTTTTGTTGATTAAAACGTTTTAAATCTTTCTTTTAGACTCTACCCAAACATTGTACATTGGAGTATCAGGTGAAAACTGATTTACCCCTACTGTACCACCTGGAAGCATTGATTTTGGTAGTTCAATTACTACACTTAAAACATTTTTTCCTGCGTAATAATCTGTTCCTTCGGTACTGAACTCTGTTGCATCACCAGCTACGATGCTGTTGTACTTGTTTAGATCAAAAAAGAAAGGATCTTCACGAGGTCCTGCAAATAGTTTAATCCCATCTATTTCAGCTACCTGAATATCATCTATAGTAGAAATTTTTACACTTCTTCTTGCGCTTGAGCTTAAAATAGTACTTCTTAATCCTTCCTCCCCCGTATACTCAGGAACTGCTGGACCAAAGAAATGCATAGAATCTCCACGTTTGATAGCTTGGATAACTAAATCTTCTTTAAGGTCGTTGTCTTTGTCTATATTAAATTCTATAAGCACTGATTCGTCAAAAACAGCTTGCTCGGTAGCCTGTCCTGCTGGCAGTAATCCTTGAATATTAGCAACAAAAACAAAATTATTATTGTTTTCACCTTGAAAGGCGTAAAAATCTGCTATATCTGCAGAAGATCCTTTTACCGATGGGGCATCCATATGATCTGCAGACATCAAAAAAGCAGATAATGCAACCATTCCAAGGCCACCTATGGCTGCAAAAAGTTTTGATTTTTTCATCTTTTTAGTAAGTTTTTATTAATTAATTTTACTTGTTCATTTTAATGAAGGTCTAAATGTACAATCTTGATTTTCAAAAATGCGATATTTTTTGGGAAACAAGAAAAAATCAAGGCTTGAACAGTCAAAAATAACTATAATAAATTCGATGAACCCTTCAGCACCCGATTGGATACTAAAATTCTTAAATCTATTTGAAAAGGAGGAGTTAGTTGATTCTTTTAAAAACAATCATCAATTTTACGAAGCTTTAAAGCAAACAGGATTTATTTATGGTGTTACTGTTTCTGTTATTCCAAAAAAATCTCTTGGACATTTAAAATATACAAAAGAAGAGCTTACTAAAATTAATCTCTTTCATACTTTACTTTTTCAATATTTTCAAAACAACGAAAAGGGGAGTTACGATGATGCCATAAAAAGTATTCTAACATTTTATAATCACTTAGAAAAAGGGAAAACAGGATTTTTTCAAATGTTTTCTGTAGCACAAAGTCCGTCAAATACTTTAGAACATATATTAACAGCGCGATTACAGTCGGTTAATACCATTTTAAAGAAGAATACAATTTCTTTACTCACCCACGCCCTACTCTACCTTGATATTCTTGCATTTAAACAATGGCAAAAAGATCCTAGTTCGGTGAAAACTTATTATCGTGAATTAGAATCCACTACCTTAACTGCTTGTTTTTACACCTTAATTTCCAAAAAAGAAAAAACAAAATACGATAAGTTATTAGTAGCATTTTTTGAATCATCATCAGATTATATAATAGATTATAGTGAAGGTGGTGCGGCTACTTTTTTAGAGAGTTTAAACTACTTAAACAGCGATAAAAACTCATTAGAAAAACAGTTTATCCTGGACTTGTGCTGCCTTACTGTTTGGGAAGATCTTACAATGGATATTTCTGAACATCAGTTTTTACAACAATTATTAGTCACCTTAAATTTCTCTCAAAAGGATTTAGCGGGAAGTCTTTTATCTCTTAAAAATTTTGCTGAAAAATACACGGAAAAAATTCTACTCTTTGAATATTCACACCCCGTAAAGCAATTTTACAAGCAATCCTCTGCAACGGTTAAGTTACTAATTCTTAGAAATAAAGATAGAATTGCTAAAGAACTTGAAGAAAGTGGTGAATTGGTTATTTTACTTGGACATTCGACAATTCGTGATCTAACAACAGAAGAAAAAAATAAAGTGAAAGAGCAATTATTAGACATTTGCAAGTCTATTCCTTCGCTCACTATTTTTCTCTTACCAGGGGGAAGCTTGCTACTACCGCTATTAGTTAAATTTATTCCGAAATTATTACCGTCTTCTTTTCAGGACAATAGAATTAAATGACTTTTATTTTTTACTCCAACCAAAGTTTAAAGTCTTTCACTCGCTCACGAGCCACAACAACTTCTTGTTGTTTATAGCTATTTAACTTCAATTGAAGTCTAGAGTTTGTGTAAGATATTATATCCTCGATTGAGTTTATATTTATGATATATTTACGGCTAATTCTGAAAAAAAGTTCTGGAGAAAGTTCTTGCTCAAGCTGTTCTAAAGTTGTTTCTAAAAGATAATTTCGCCCATCTACAGTGTGTGCATATGTACCTTTATTTTCAGAATAAAAACACTCTATCTCATCTACCAAAATCATTTTGATATGCTGCCCTATTTTAGTTGTAAATCGTTTTTTATACTCGCGCTCAACTGGATTGACAAGAAGCTTTTTAATGTCCTCAAAATTAATTTGTAGATTATTATTTGAAGGCTTTAAAAACATGTATTTTTTAACGGCAGCTTGTAACTCTTCTTCATCTATTGGTTTTAATAAATAATCTATACTATTAAGCTTAAAAGCTTGTAAAGCATATTCATCAAAAGCTGTAGTGAAAATTATAGCACTATTAACCTCTACAATATCAAATATTTCAAAAGAAAGTCCATCACTTAATTGAATGTCTAAAAAAATTAAATCTGGATGCTCGTTTGTTTTAAACCACGTTACTGCTTCTTCAACACTGTGTAGCATTTGACTTACATTTACATCTTGTTTCGCTAACATACGTTGAAGATAACGAGCTGATGGTTTTTCATCTTCAATAATTATTACATTCATGTGGTTCCGTGAATTTAGTGTGGGTAAATGTAGCGTTTTCATCTAGGTGTTTTCACACTAAAACTACTTAGCTACCATTATTTAATAGTATTATTTAAATTTTAATTCATGTTATTTGAAAATCAATTTGCTATTGCTCTTCTAAAAACTGTTTGATTTTCTTTTCTTCCCATCGTTTCAAAAACACATTATTGAATTTGAATTCAAAAAAAACATAAATAGCATGCGAAAATAATCCTATACCCCAGAAAGAAGCAATCGCGTAATTACTCCAGTGTTTAAAGTCTAATGGCTTGCTATTAAAAACATTAGCCGAAATAAGAACAACTATAAGGTTAACAATCACATATATCAACAAATGTCCATAAAATGCTTTTAGAGTTTCCACCTTTTTCTTAGCTCGTAAATATGATAATCTTTTCTTGTCTTCCATTTTTAATTTGATTAAAAATCGCTTTTATTTTCTCGCCTTTCCTCTTCTTCCATATACTGCTTAATCTTACGATTTTCCCAATCTTTACCCATAAATGGTGCCCATTTAAATACTTTCATAGCTTGGAAAAAAATTCCGATTCCCCATCCAAAAGCAGCCCATAAAAACCAAGGATTTTTAAATTCGTTTACATAGTAATTTAATCCCGCTAAAGCACAAATGAAAATAACATACATCGCAACATTAGTGTAAAACTTTTTCATTTCTTCTACACGTCGTTTTGCCTTGATATATTTACGATCTTCTTTATTTATTTCCATAACTGTAATTTTAAACCTTATCTTAAAAGTATCGAATAATGTGCTCGCTATAAAGAGAAAGGCACTGAATCGTCATTATTAGGCGACGAATTGTAATTTATTCATCTTTACGCATTAGTTCACGGATTTTTCTTTCTTCCCAAGACTTGCTAAAGAACGGATTGTAATTAAATGTTTCTGATGCGTGACCTATTACTCCAAATCCCCATCCAAAAATTGGAAATAACGCCCAAGGAAATCCTGCATGTGAAATTATATTTAAGTAAATAAGTACTGGAATAAAAAACACGAAAATAGCTAAATGCACATAAAACCATTTTAGCTTCTCCACTCTCTTTTGAGCTTGTTTAAATTTCTTTTCTGAAATATATATTTTTGGTGAATTCATAACTTCAAAGTTTTCTGTTAATATTGGTATTGCAACACTAAACTCCTCTAGATTTTTACTAAAAGTAACGGGTTGCTTAGTAAGAAGCGCATACCTTTCTCGAATGTTTCGCAGCCCCAAACCTGTATTTTGTTTTAAAACTTGTTTAGGCTGAATGTTATTGGTTATCATTAAAACCCCATCTTTTTCGGTTATAGTAATATAAAGTTTTTTCGATGGCATAACTTGATTGTGTTTTACAGCATTTTCCAACAGTAATTGCAGCGATAATGGCACCACCTTCGCTTGCGAATTTTTTAAATGTTGTGGTGTATTAAAAATGATGCTATCCTCAAATCTCACTGCTAAAAGAGACATGTAGAGTTCGGCAAACTTTAGTTCTTCTTCTAGGGTAACCAGATCTTTATTCTTTTGTTCTAGAACATAGCGATATACTTTTGAAAGCGAAGTTGTAAAACGAGTAGCTGCTTCTGGATTTTCTTCTATTAAACTAGTAAGTACGTTCAGGCTATTAAAGAGAAAATGAGGGTCTAATTGATTTTTTAGAGCATCAAACTTTGCTGATGCTGTTCCAGCAATTAGTTTTTGTTCTGTTACAATGGTTTGTTGTTTATTTCGATAGTAATAAAAAGAATAAAATATCGCAGTAATTACTACAGAAATAATGAATGAGAGATAATAGTAATCAATCTTTTCAGAAGAAATAAATACTGAAAAATCTTTTCCTTCTATTCCTACTTGTGTTATTATACGAATAACAAAAAGCGCTACTAATGTAACCAAAACACCTCCTAAAAGCCCTTTTAAAAGGTTTTTAGTTTTAAAGACTTGATTGGGAAATGTCTTGAGTAAAAATCCAAAATAGTATGCATTAGCCAAATATAGAATTACAGAATATAATTGGTTGTACGAAAAAGCAATTAGCAGCTGACGACCATTTTTAAAGAAATGTCCATTTATATGTTGAATTATCACAAGAATAATAAACACAATAGTCCCTACAAAAAATGCTTTCCCTATGTCTTTAAAAATGCGCATTGAATGATTATTTTAAAAATTATACACAAGAATATCAGTTAATTAATAATCTTGAAATTAGGAAAAGTTTTACTTACAGCTTTCTGCAACAATTTGTTTTGCTCTTTTTTCACCATAGGTTGGGTAGAACTCTCCTTCGGGTTTAAAATTAGCAAAAAGTTCTATCGCTCGCTGAAGGTCTTTGCAGTAAGTATCTATTGTTTGATTAAAATATTTCGCACTTCCTATATCCCACTCAGCTTTAGCCAAGATTATTCTTGGATTTTCTGGAGCGATAGCTAAAGCCTGATTGTAAAGCGCAGCCGCTTTTGGAGAATAAGTCATTCCGTATTGCTGCCCGTCAAAAACTATCCAGGCGGTATACAACTGTGCTTGCAGCACTAATAATTCAGGATTACCTTTTGATATAGCTGTAGCATCATTTATAAAATTCTGTGCTTTGTCTAGTTGCGCTTTCAACTTCGCTGCGTCTTTTTCTGTGAAACTGTTTATAATATTTATTTGAGCTACATAATAAGGCGGCAGCCATTTGTCTGTTTCTGCTGTTGCAATTCTTTCAAACAAGTTGGCTGCTTCCCAAGATTTATCTTCCTGCCAAAGCTTAAATGCTTTTTGCATTCCTTGTTGGTATTTGGTTGGTTTCGAAACTTCTGTTGAAGTTGTTTGAGCCTCTACCTGCATAAAAAAAGCAGTTAAGACTATACTTAAGTAAGTGAGTACGTTTTGCATAATTGATATTTTAGTTTTGGTTTAAAGTTTTATTATTATTCAAATTTCCTTTAATACTTCTATTATTTAAAAATGAAACAGCTGAAATGTTGATTACATTGACTGAATTGTAATATTAAACTCCTACAGATTATCTAGTTGATTATTTTTCCCGTCTTCACTAATAGTCCAAAAGAAACCAACAAAAAAGAATTGATCTGCTGCTGGAAGTAATTTCCTTCTAGCAAAATTCCCATTGGCATCAGGAGTATTTGCGTACTGATATCCATTCACATTTTTAAAAGCGAAAGCATTGTTTATGGAGAAATAAAGTATCTTTTGTTGCGATAATAAATACGCCCAGTTTAAACTTACACTGTTATAATCTCTTGTTTTTTTCTGAAGAAAGCCAGGCGAATTTAAATCGGTGTAAGTTCTACCACTGCCGTATTGATAGCTAAATCCTATCTGACTTTTCCAATCGTCAATCCAATATTTTGCAACAACCGAAAGATTATGTGTATTTGCAAAGTTTGGTGTGGCCTTAATTGGGTAGTCTTTATATTTTCTTTCGGTATCCAAATATGAATAGCTTACCCAATAATCTACATTCTTTATACTTTCGTTATCACGCCAGAAAACATCCAATCCTTGGGCATAGCCATTTCCTGTATTATTAAATAAACTATTTACATCGGGAATGGTTTCGTTGTATGTTACAAGCTTATTGTATTGCTTTCTGAACAACTCAGCACGAAATATTCTATTGTTTGCAGCATATTGATAATTCAGTATGTAGTGTTGGGTGTGTTGAGCTTCTACGTCTGTAGTAAACTTTAAAATTTCATTATCTGGTTGTTGAAAGAAATCTCCATAAGCTAATGAAAGCTGACTATTTTTACCTGTTTTAAAAGCAAATGATACTCTAGGTGAAACTGTAACTTCCTTAAACAATTCACTATACTCCCCACGAGCACCTAGTTTTAATGCAAGTTTTCGTGAGAAAATGATATCTGCTTCGGTGAAAAAGGCAGACAAATTATTTTTAAACCTAATATTTGCTGAAAAATCAGACGCATTATATTTTTCATCAAAATCGGTAAGAAACTGTTCCACACCAAAATTCAGTTTGAAATAATTACTAAAACGTTTGTTGAGTTTTAATTTTAAATGTGCCGAATTTTCAACATCCTTTATATGTGCTTTATCGATGTTTACCTTTGTATTTGCGTATGTATAACTCCCACCTCCAAAAATTGACCAGCCTTTATTAAGTTTTTCAGAGTAACTAGCATTAGTATAGAAGTTCTTATTATTCAACTTAAAATACAAGCCTTCTGCTAGATTAATATCTTCTTGTGTTAGTTCAAAATTTGAAGAGTCGAAAGCGCCATAAACCTTTAATAATCCGTCTCCAATTTTTTGTCTAAAAACAGCCTCTCCAGAAGCTGTTTCAAAGGGTTTTTCCCAAGTGTTTCTATCAGGAAGCACAGCAATGTAAGGAGCAAGATTTACATAAGATGTATTCAGACTCAATGATGAATTATCCCACTTTTCGGTGTGTCCTACCCCTCCACCAACACTCATAATAGCAATATTTGTCTTTTCCTGTACAGGTTCGTCTATGGTATTCAATAGTAAGACTGAGGATAACGCTTGTCCGTATTCTGCAGAATAACCTCCAGTAGAAAATGTTATGCCATCAAACAAAAAGGGACTGTATCTTCCGCGAGTTGGGATGTTATTGGTTGTAGGGCTATAGGGTGTAAAAACTCGAATACCATCAATAAAGATTTGCGTTTCACCTGCATCTCCACCACGTACAAAAAGGCGTCCATCCTCAGCAACGGTTGTAGTTCCTGGAAGCGTTTGTAGTGCTCCTACAAAATCACCAACCGCACTTGCTGTTGTAACTATATCCATCGGCTTTAAAACAGAAATTTTACTATTATCACCGGCTGAAAAGGAGCCTGCAGAAATTGTTACTGTTTCTAAAGAATTTACATCGTCACGCAGAACAACTTTAAGATTTTTTAGTTTCAAAACGTCATCTATCATTGTAAATGTTTCAAATGAAACATAGGATACGGTTAAGGTTTGTACTCCAGTTTCGGTAGTTTCAAATGTGAAATTTCCATTTTGATCTGATGTAGTACCATCATAAGTTCCGGTTAAATAAACATTTGCCCCAAATATTGGAACACCTTTTTTATCGGTTACTATTCCCGAAATTTTGCTCTGTGCAAAAAAGGAAAATGGAAAGAGAATTATTAGAAAAAAAACTACTGAAACTTTCATCTAATGGTGGATTTTGATTTACGGTTCAAAGATGAATTTTCCACACGGCATTTCTGAATAAAACAATCTGAACTGTAAAAAAACATAGCTCAATTGTAATTCAAATTTCTTCTTAGATTTTAAAAATTCACATTAAATTGATAATCAACACACAAGCTACGAATTATCCTTAAAAAGTTTATAATTAATACTTTATTCTATTTTGTAAAATTCAAATTTCTGATATGGTTGTTTTGCCTCTATCATCCATAGTCTGAACAAAAAAAGAATTATTGTATCTTCGGTTTAAATCAATCTTAAAATGACAGATTCAGAAAAAGTAGATATTTTCATCCATAAACAGACAAAGTGGAAAGATAAGCTTCAACTTCTACGCAGTGTTATTCAACAAACCGAATTGAAGGAAGAAGTGAAATGAGGCAAACCAACTTACACCCTTAATGGAAAATTAGTAGTTGCTATGGCTAATTTCAAAAATCATTTAGCACTTTGGTTTCATCAAGGTGTGTTTTTAAAGGATGAAACTAAAACCCTTATTAATGCCCAAGAAGGAGTAACTAAAACTTTAAGGCAATGGCGCTTTAAAGAAGATGATAAAATTGATTCTAAGCTTATTTTCCAATATATAGAAGAGGCAATTGAAAACGCTAAGGCTGGTAAAGAAATGAAGCCTGTTAAGAAAAAAGATGTTTCAATTCCTCTTTTACTTAAAAGCGCATTAGCAACTGATAAAATTTTAGAAAAAAGCTTTTACAAACTAACCCCCGGTAGGCAAAGAGAATATGCTGAATATATCAGTGAAGCAAAACGAGAAGCAACCCAACAAAAACGCCTGGATAAGTCTAGTGAATTAATTAAAAAAGGCGTTGGTTTACACGATAAATATAAAAATTGCTAAAAAATAATTCCTAATCTATTTAATTATGAAAACAGATACTTACACCAAGACTATTTTAACAATCATCGCAATTTGTTTAACTTTTAACCTAGTGAAAGATTTGAATTTAATTCCATCTGCTTATGCTAACAAAAGCAAAGAAATTGAACCTATAAATAATGTAATGGATGTACGTTTAGTAGACATTAATACATACGATAAGCTAAATGTCAATCTGAAGAGTATTGACACTTACGACGAAATGAAGGTAAATATAAAAAAGGTTGAATCCTCGAATGCATTGGATGTGAATATAAAAGAAGTTGGAGGGAGTTGGATACCAAGTGGAAACCCGATTCCTGTAAAAATTAAGTAATTCTTTAGAGTTATTTTATTTTTTGAAAGGTCTAATAATTAATCTAGCTGCTTTATCGTAATTGATATAACTGTAGGTCCAATTAAAAAAAGTTACCACCCTATTTCTAAAGCCAACTAAAAACCACAAGTGAACAAACATCCATAAAAACCAGGCTATTGCACCTCCAAAGTGTAATTTCCCTATATCTACAACGGCCTTGTTTCTTCCAACGGTAGCCATTGTCCCTTTGTCGTTATATTTAAAAGGTTTCATTTTTTTGCCGTTCAGCATTTTTTTAAAATTATCTCCCAAGTTCTTTCCTTGTTGGATTGCGGGTTGAGCTACCTGGGGATGACCTTTAGGGAAGTCTATAGTTTTCATTAATGCTATATCTCCTAAGGCGTAAATATTTTCAAAACCTTCAACCTTATTAAATTCGTCAACTTTATACCTATTTGCTTTTTCAATTAAAGCCTTTCCATCAATACCTTTTATTAAAGCTCCAGTTACCCCTGCAGCCCATATAAATGTTGCGGTTTCGAATGTTTTGCCATCTTTTGTAGTTACCGTTTTCCCATCATAACTGCTAATAAAAGTTTCCAGGTGAAGTTCAACGCCAAGTTTTTCTAAAAATTTTTGTGCTTTTTTTGAAACCTGTTTACTCATTGGTGGCAAAACTCTATCCTGCCCTTCAATAAGGTGAACATTCATTTCTTTTTCGTCTATGTCGGGGTAATCGAACTCCAAAATACCCTTTCTAAATTCGGCTAAAGCTCCTGCTAACTCAACACCCGTAGGACCAGCACCTGCAATCACAAAATTTAGAAGCCGTTTTCTTTCTTTTTCATCAGAAGTTATATCGGCTTTCTCAATATTTTGTAGCATCAAACTTCGGATATTTAAAGCTTGAGGAACTGTCTTCATCGGCATACTGTTTTCAGCTATACTATCATTTCCAAAATAATTTGTACGCGTACCAGTCGCAATTATCAAGTAATCATAAGTTAAGCTACCTATTGAGGTGTAAATAGTATTTTCTTCAGTATTAATATGTTCAACCTCAGCTAATCTAAAGTGAAAATCAAGATTTTTCCTAAAAATTTTCCGAAGTGGATATGCTATAGAGTCGGGTTCAAGACCAGCTGTAGATACTTGATACAACAATGGCTGAAAAGTGTGGTAGTTATGTCTGTCAAAAAGTACAATTTGTAAATTTTCATTCCTAAGCTTTTTTATAAAGGAAACCCCAGCAAATCCGCCTCCTATTACAATTATACGCTGCTTTTTGGTTTTAGGAATATTCATAGCTCTAATTTTTATTAAAGTTACAAATTGTTAAGATGCTTCATTTAATTTTTATGACTTTTGTAACAAAGCTAAACTAGCATATACTAACCTAGTACCAATAAAATAACTTTGAACAAAGAGCTGGAACATAGTTTTGTCACTCAAATTGAGGAAAATCAAAACATTGTACATAAAATTTGCAGGCTATACACCAACGACAGTGAAGCGCACAACGATCTGTTTCAGGAAATAACCATACAACTATGGCGTGCATATCCAAAGTTTAGAGGAGATAGTAAGTTTAGCACTTGGATGTACAGAGTTGCTCTTAATACAGCAATTACACTTTATAGAAAATCGAAAAGAACCATAAAAACACAAGATTTTGAAGGAGTTAGTTTTAAAATTTCTTCCGAACCTTATGACGATACTACCGAACAACAACTAAAGTTAATGTATCGTGCTGTTAAAGATTTAAATGATATAGACAAAGCCCTTGTCTTTCTTTACTTAGAAGACAAGAATTACAAAGAAATTTCCGAGACTCTAGGTATTAGTGAGGTAAATGCAAGAGTGAAAATGAATAGAATAAAAGGAAAATTAAAAAAAATTTTAAATCCGTAGATTATAATGGATGAATTAGAACTTTTAAAAAAACAATGGCAAAGCCGTGAGCAGGATTTGCCACATTTGAGTTTTAACGACATTTATAAAATGTTGTTGAAAAAGTCTTCTTCCATTGTGAAGTGGATATTCTATATCAGTATCGCTGAAATTATTTTTTGGACAATTTTAGCATTCTTAGTACCAGAATCGAACACTAAGTTTAATAATGATATTGGAATTCACAACACCCTTATTGTTGTAAACATCCTCAATTATTCAGTATTTGGAGTATTTATCTATCTATTTTATAAAAATTATCGAAAAATATCGATAACCGACTCGGTTAAGGAGTTGATGCAGAATATTCTACGCGCACGTAAAACTGTGAAATACTTTGTAATTTACAATGTAACTGCTACAACGGTATTACTTATCTGTATTAATTTTTATTACTACCTAAACCAAGATATAGTTTTTAAATATATGGTTGAAGATTTTGGTTTGAGTGATGTAACTCAGGAAAGGTTTATGAGCATGTTTTTTTTAAGCCAAATATTAATTGGAACCGTACTAATAGTACTTATACTATTATTTTACAGAATTATTTATGGTATCTTAATGAAAAGGTTATACAAGAATTATAAAGAGTTAGAAAAAATGGAATTATAAAAATTCCTACTTAAAACTTCTCTTAATAACGCCACTGTCTCTCTTTGTTAAGTTCTTCTTCACTCTGAATTTCTTCAGAAGGAATCACTTTAAGAAATGAAGGATGTTGCTCGATAGCGTACTCTAACTTTTCAACTATATCTTGAATGGTATCGTTTTCATAATCGAATTCTAAAGGTTTTTTAATATCCATACTTTGAAGGATACCACGTTTTTTAATTCGAAGTCCTTTTTTATCAAAAGACCTTCTAAAACCATCGATTACAATAGGGACTACTATTGGTTTGTTCTTTTTGATAATATGTGCTGTACCGCGGCGAATAGGCTTCCAAGGCTTTGTTGTTCCCTGTGGAAAAGTAATGACCCAACCATCATTTAGCGCCTTTGTGATGTTGCTAACATCACTCATTTTTACTTGTTTTTTTACTTCCTTTCCTTTTTCCCGCCAAGTTCTTTCAATACTAATCGATCCAGCATAAGCAAGAATCTTAGGCAGTAATCCAGCCTTCATCGTTTCTTTTGCGGCAACAAAATAAATATTGAGTTTAGGACGCCATAAATAACCTACGTTTTTAATGCTATCCTCTCTTCCGCTTAAACTAGCATTAAAGACGTGAAGCATCGCTGCAACATCAGCAAAATAAGTTTGGTGATTACTTACAAAGAGAACATTGGTATCTGGAAGGTCTTTTATAATTTCACTTCCATGAATTTTTAGCTCATTAAACCCTTTAAAACGTCTATGAGTTAAAACCCCAGCTATGCGTATAAGCCAGAGTTTAAAAAAAATTATATGCCCGAATGGATTCTTTTTAAAAAGACTCATTTATCAGTTCAGTTTCGTTAAATGCAAACAATAAATTATTGCAGATAATAGTTGATAGGCTGTTTTCTTTTATGCTGCAATACACTTATTAACAATCAAGTTGATTAAACGCAAATATACTAAAATATGCTTTTATAGAGCTTTTTTAAGCATTTCTCGCACCTCATTGAGCATCATTGCAGTAGCACCCCATACTATATAACCATTGAGATTAAAAGCTGGCACATTGATGCTTGTAGCGTAAGAAGTGGATAGTGTTTGAGTAATTATATTTTCATCATTCATAAAATCTTTTAAAGTTACTTCGATCAAAGCTTCAACCTCTTTTTCTTCAGCTACAAATTTTGGAGGCTCCTTTGTAATTCCTAAGAAGGGCTGCACAAAATAATTACTCGGAGGAATATAAATTTCTGTAAGTTCTTTTAATACTGATATAGTATTTCTCGAAACCCCGACCTCCTCTTCTGTTTCGCGAAGTGCAGCATCTTGCAAAGAATTGTCTACAGCTTCAATCTTTCCACCAGGGAAACCAACTTGTGCAGAATGCACCCCCTTATAAGTTTTCCGAAGTATTAATATTAAACGTGTTTCCAACGTTTCTGTAGGATAAAACAACGACATTACTCCGGCTTTTTTTGCAGTATTTTTAAGTCTAGCGAATTCTTTTAGCTCCCTTAATCGCTCCTCAGGCGCCATTTTAAACTGCACTGTTTCACCTGGAAGTTCCATTTTTCTTACTTTTACAATTCGTTTTTCAAACTCACGGAAATTCATTTATAAAAAACCTATTAATTATTAAACTACGAAGATGAAGAATTTGAACATTACATCTTCAATTTTATCAAATATTTAATTAAATGAAAAAGAAATTTATTGTCTATTCCGTCTATCTAGCTATTAGCTGTGTAATATTTATAAGTTGTGAGGATAAGAAAAAGACTACTGAAACGGTGGTTGAAACTAAAATCGAGAAAAAGGTTGAAGTTGAAGATGAAGATGAAGATGAAGATGAAACTAAAGTTGAAAAAGATAAAAAGACAGATTATCCAAAAATAACAAATGAAAACGTAGTTGAGTTTTTAACCGAATACGGAAAAATCAATCCCGAAACGAAGGTTTTAATTACAAGTAGATTTGGTGACATTGTAATTGAGTTGTATAAAGACACTCCCTTACATCGAGCAAATTTCATTTATTTGGTAAAACAAAAGTACTTTGACGAAACCTTTTTCCATCGTGTAGTTCCTAATTTTATAATTCAGGGTGGAAATAGTGATTTAGTTTCTACACCTCGTAAACGGGCTGCCTTAGGCAACAAGTATTTATTACCCGCAGAAATTATTCCAGGTAGAATTCACCAATATGGAACTGTTTCTGGAGCTAAAGAATACCGTGAAAATCCTGATCACAGAACAGCGCCTTATGAATTTTTTATATTCCACGGCCCTAGGTCTTCAACCTCACATTTAAATGGAAAGTACACCATTTTTGGAAACGTTATTCAAGGAATGGATGTAGTGGAAAAAATTTCAAATGTAAAAGCCGACGATGGCGATTGGCCATTAGAAAATATTTATATTTCTGCGAAGGTTATCGAATAATCCGCAAAAGGTTTATTTAATTACAACAAGTAGCAAGGTTGTGAATATAAGACCCCAACGGGGTCGAAAGCTAAACAAAACATATATTCTATAAACATTTAAGCCCTACGGGTTCTTTTTAATAATTAATAATCATTAGCCCAAGTTCATTAAAAAAACAAAGGAAATCAGTTTAAATCCCGAAGGGATTACATATTTATAACAATAGGTTTCAAAAAAAAACACTCGACCCCAACGGGGTCAAATACCATTTCTAATATTTTTCTATAAACATTCCAACCACAAGGATTCTTAATCAGAAATTTTAATTGGCACTAAATCCAAGTTTTGAAGAAAAATAACGTCAAGTATTGAACTCGTTTATTAAATTAAAAATGGAGTTTATACAAATTTCGAATGAAATATACAATTATAAAAATCGAATAAGCCTTACCTAACGGAGTCAAATACCTATAATTTAATTTATTCTAACGTTATTGCTGCTCCAACTCTTCCTTTGTATAGATGCTGGGTAATGAAAGTCTAAAGTATACTGCCAACAAACGAACTATAAATACGATCGACCCTGATATTATTACAATAAAGTCTAATGGAATTACTGTTTTCAACAATATAAAATATACAACTCCTCCTATAATACAGGCAGTTGCGTAAATTTCTTTTCTAAAAATAATTGGGATTTCATTACATAGAATATCTCGCAATACTCCACCAAAACACGCTGTCATTGTTCCTAAGGAAATACATATAATTGGAGAAAAACCTGCCGCTATACCTTTTTCTACACCTACAATTGTATAAAGTGCTATCCCAATCGTATCGAATAAGAACAAAGATCTTCGAACATAACCTAGTCTTTTTCTGAAAATTACCGAAAAAACCGTAGCTCCAAAAATAACATACACATAGGTTAAATCTACCATCCAAGCAATTGGAGCGCCAATTAAAACGTCTCGCAATGTCCCCCCACCTACGGCTGCAACGAAAGCAATTATTAAAATCCCAAATGCATCTAGCCTTTTATGAAGTGCTGTAAGCACCCCAGAAATTGCAAAGGCCAATGTTCCTATTATATCTAAAACTAATATTAAACTCACATGTTTTGTGTAAAGTGGTTATAATCTTTTAGTACTGTATCAATATACTGTTTATCGTATAAATCTGATGATGTCCCTAATACGCTTTCAACTTTATTTCGAAGTAATTTCAAGGTATTAAAATCATTAGATTTTAATGCGATATTATAGGTTTCTTTTATTAATCTCACATCCTTATCTGTAAGATCAGTAACGTTCAAGAACATTGGCTGATGGTTATCTTCAATTTCTTCTAAAATTGTATGACTAATATTTACTTTATTTTTTGTACTTATTACGACGGTGCCCGCTGCATGATCTCCTACCCTTTGTCGCTTGTCTGAAAAAATTATAGATAACAAACCAATTGAACCTAAAAATATCCATAAATCCACCAATCTGAGCATCCATAGAATCAGGTAATCACTCCAATGAGCAGGACTACCATCAACCTTTACAACCTTAATTTTCATTGCCATCTTCCCTACTGTTCTTCCATCAAAAAGAATATGCATATACAAAGAGTAAAACATTACTGGTAAAAGCAATAGTTGTTGTAGGCCAAATACAGTCCATTGATCACTGAATGCCATATGCATTGCCTCAGTAATTAATTCTACAATATAGAAATACACAAAAAACAGAAAGATATCTATCAAAAAGGCTAGAATCCTCTCCCCTACACTTACAATCTTGTAGTCTAGATTTACGTTTTGAGAAGTATTTATTTCTAGGTTTGCCATTTAAAAGCAAGTGGTTATATTTATCAAAAAATTAAAAGATGCGCGAGGCAGCATTCGTCAAGCAAAATAAGGCAAAATGGATTGCATTTGAAAAAGCAATTACACTTAATTCAAAAATAAATCCAGATCAGCTTGCCGACGACTATATTCAGCTTACAAACGACCTTGCTTATGCGCAGACATATTACCCTGATAGCAAAACACTTCAGTACTTAAATTCATTAGCTTCACAAGCGCATCAAAAGATTTATAAAAATAAAAAAGAATCCAAAAATCGGCTGGTAAGTTTTTGGAAGGACGAGTTTCCTTTATTCTTTTACCAGCACCACCGAATGCTATTTTATTCGTTTTTACTTTTTGCAGTAGCAACGGCTATTGGAGTGATTTCAGCAGTAAACGACGATTCATTTGTTCGACTAATCCTCGGGGATTCCTATGTAAACGAAACAATAAATAATATTGAAAAAGGCGATCCTACTGCTATTTACAAAAGCGGAAGCGAGATAGGCACGTTTTTAGGAATAACCATCAATAATATTCGAGTTGCGTTTTTGGCTTATGCATTCGGAGTTATCACCTCGGTGGGAACTGCGTATGTGCTGTTTAGCAATGGAGTAATGCTAGGAGCTTTTTTTACTTTTTTCTATAACCGAGATTTACTCTTTGAAGCGTCAAAAAACATTTGGCTCCACGGAACTATTGAAATTTCAGTAATCGTAATTGCTGGATGCGCAGGAATGGTAATGGGAAATAGCATACTTTTCCCAAAAACGTATTCTAGGAAAGTTTCATTTTTAAAAGGTGCAAAAGACGGACTTAAAATCGTAGTTAGCACAATACCTTTTTTTATTATAGCTGGATTTATTGAAGGTTTTATTACACGTTATAGCAATATGCCTGTATGGTTAGCTTTGACTATTATTTTCTTGTCTTTAATTCTAATTATTTACTATTACATTATATATCCAATTATCCTACATAAAACAAATGCTAAAAAACTATATACCACTTAAACAACAACGAGATGTAGGTGAAATTATAACTACATATTTCGATTTTTTTAAACAGAACTTTAAACCCTTCTTAAACATATTTATTAGTTACAATGGAATATTTATTCTTGGTTTTTTAGGTGTGAGCTACTTGATGGTTACGGGCTTTGCAGGAAGTATTTCCGCTAATACAACTGGGGCTAACTCTTCAATTTATAACATCTATATAGCGCTAGGAGCTTTGGGTTTTATTTTTCTATTTCTACTCACAGCAATTTTAAACTACAGTTTAGCCGCAGTTTATATTATTCAATATGAAGGAAATAAAGGAAAAGAAGTTGTAAAAAGAAAAGTTTGGGAGGTAGTAAAGGATAACCTCGGGAAAATTATACTCTTCATTATATTAATGATGTTGATGTATATAGTTCTAGTAGTGGTAGGTTTAATTATTTCTTTTATCCCTTTATTGGGTACCCTCGCATATTATCTTATGATTTTAGGATTCACCAGCTGGAGTGGACTATCTTTTATGGCGTTAATTAACGACAATCGAGAGGTCACTGATGCCTTTGGTGAGGGTTGGAAATTATTAAAACTGTATTTCTGGAAATGTGTATTATCAAACTTAATAATTAGTATTCTGCTTAGTTTACTAATGATGGTTGTACTTATTATTCCAGGTGTTTTAATTAGCCTTTACGCATTTCATTCGCTAGATTCAGGTGTAGATTTAGCAAATTCGGCTGTAGCTAATATTGTTTGGACAATCGCCTTATCTATTTTACTTATATTATATACACTTAATCAATCTATGCTTCAATTTATAAACGGTATTTTATATTATTCGCTTCACGAAGAAACCTACAATGAAGCAACTCGCGAACGTATAGATCAAATTGGAGCAAGTGAATAGATTTATCTTCATATCATTTCTTTTACTGAATTCATTTGCCGCAACTGCATATGTAAAAGATTCTCTATCGGTAATTGTCGAAAATGAAAATGTTGTCCGTAAGCAATTTTCTGAAGGCTTATCCGAAAAATATTCAGGCAGAGATTTTGATTATGATAAAATTGAAGGAGAAGCAGAAAATTATTTAGGCCGTGCAATTAATTGGTTTTTCAAAACTTTAGGCGAAATTTTTGGGTTCGAACTTTCACCTGAAATGTTCGAGCTAATAAAGAATTTCATTTATGGATTACTAATATTTTTTGCTATTTATATTATTGTTAAATTACTTGTTGGCAATAACGCTTCTTCATTATTCAGTAGAGAAAAGGAAGTAATAGCACCCTTAAACATTAAAGAGCAGCATATAGAGAACGTCGATCTTGATAGCTATATTAAAAGTGCTCTCCAAGAAGAAAATTACCGATTGGCAATCCGATATATGTACTTAAAATCTTTAAAACTGCTTTCGCAAAATAATTTTATCGATTGGCACTATGAAAAAACTAACAGCGACTATTACCGAGAGATTGAAAATCAAAACCTAAAGGAAGATTTTAAAAAAGCATCCTACCTATACGACAATATTTGGTATGGAGAGTTTGCACTTAACAAAACAGGATTTTTAAGTGCCCAAAGAGATTTTGAACGTTTAAATCAAAACTTAAATAATGCTAGATAAACGTTCTAAAAGGGTACTATGGATATTCGGGCTAACATTATTGTTAATCCTAGTTACAGAGATTGTAAGGCCGAAACCTATCGATTGGAGGCCGAGTTACACCTCAATAGATAAAATCCCCTTTGGCAGTTTTGTGTTTTTTGAAGAAGCTTCTTCACTATTTAAAGATTCAGAAATAGAAAATATTGACAAAGATCCTTACTTGTTTTTAGTCGATAGTACTTACAACCAAAACTCAGCATATATATTTATAAATGAAGAGCTGAACTTTGATAAAAGACAAACTCAAATATTATTAAAATACGTTGAAAAAGGTAATACAGTTTTTATTTCTTCACGTAGTTATGGGAATATTTTACAAGATACTTTAAAAATTAATTTACATACAAGCTACAGCGTTTTAGAAGAAGAGGTTACTCCTACATTCTTTTCACCTTCTTTAAAAGAAAAGCAATTACCAAAATTTAAAAAGGGAATATTCAAAACTTCTTTTACAGCAATAGACACCCTAAAAACCAAAGCTTTAGGGTACTATGATTCAAATAAAGATAAATTAGACGACTTAAACTTTATAAAAGTAAAATATGGCAACGGTGCGTTTTTACTCCATACTTTGCCTGAAGCTTTCACCAACTATTACCTCCTTAAAAAAAACGAGCAATACGCTGCAAATTTGATATCGTATATTGAAGCAGACCATATATATTTAGATGAATATTTAAAGTCGGGTCGAAAAGTTGTTACTTCACCTATGCGATTTGTGTTAAATCAAGAACCCCTTACTTGGGCGTACTACGTTGTGATTGGCGGGTTAATAATTTTCGTGCTCTTTAAAGGTAAACGTGAACAACGCATTGTAGAAGTAATAGAACCACTAGAAAACACTTCAGTAGAATTCACCAAAACTATTGCCGATTTATATTTTCAGCATAAAGATTACAGCGATATAATTGCTAAAAAAATAAAGTACTTTTCTGAAACACTTAGAGCAAAATACTTTTTGAATACGACTGACATTACAGAAGACTTAATCAAGAAATTAGCTTTAAAAAGTGGAAACACTCTAGAAGACACTCAAAAATTGATGCATCTTATTAAAATTTTAAAAGAAAAAACTGTTCATAGCGAGGCCGACTTGCTTGCCCTGAACAAAAAAATAGAAGAATTTAGATTGTAAAATTATGGAAGATACACAGGAAAATCCGTTAGAGTTTAACTCGCGAATTGATTTGAAAAACCTACAGGAAGCCACCGAAAGAATAAAAACCGAGCTGGGAAAAGTTATAGTTGGACAACACGATATGTTGGAAATGCTAATAATTTCGATACTTAGCAACGGTCATTCATTAATTGAAGGTGTGCCAGGAGTCGCAAAAACTCTAACTGCCAAACTCTTAGCCAAAACAATGTCGGTAGACTTTAGTAGAATTCAGTTTACACCAGATTTAATGCCTAGTGATATTTTAGGGACATCAATATTCAATGTAAAAACCAACGAATTTGAATTTAAGAAGGGTCCCGTTTTTTCCAATATTATTTTAATTGACGAAATAAACCGTGCACCTGCAAAAACTCAAGCCGCCCTTTTTGAAGTAATGGAAGAACGTCAAGTTACTATGGACGGAATAAAGTATGAAATGAAACCTCCTTTTTTGGTCTTCGCTACTCAAAACCCGGTAGAGCAAGAAGGAACATACGCACTACCTGAAGCGCAATTAGACCGTTTTCTCTTTAAAATAAATGTACCTTACCCTAGTCTAGAAGAAGAAATTCGAATTTTAGAAAACGAACACAATCGTATGGATAGGTTGGTTTTAGAAAATATTTCACCCATACTCAATGCACAAGAAATCGCCGAGTATCAAGACACAATTAAGCAAATAATTATCGAGAGTAATTTACTGAAATATATTGCCGCTATCGTTGATAATACGCGTTCTAACTCAAACTTATACCTAGGGGCATCTCCACGAGCTTCTCTAGCAATTATGAATGCTTCCAAGGCACTTGCAGCTATTAACGGGCGTGATTTTGTTACTCCAGACGACATAAAGAAAATCGCTCCATCGGTACTTCGACATAGAATTATGCTTACCCCAGAGCGCGAAATGGAAGGAATTACAGCAGACAAAGTGGTACAACAGATTATAGAGACTATTGAAATCCCTAGATAGTCTTAAAAACTATTTTGCTGAGTCTTACCAACACATAATGCCTGTTGAAAGAAAAATGAAAATAATAAGATAGAAACCCCGATTAAATTTATAAATTGAAAAAATTCCTTAAAAGCTTATACTTAAAACGGCGATTTTTTATCGTGTTGTTCTCACTTTCAGTTTTGTTTGTGGGGGCGTATTTCTTTCCGGAATTGTTTGGTGTAATTAGGCTGTTTTTCTATTTGTTTATTCTAGCAGTCGCTTTTGATATTTTCTTACTCTATCGAAATAGAATCGGAATTCAAGCTACTCGAGTTTTACCTGAAAAACTTTCCAATGGCGACGAAAACCCGATTGAAATAAAGGTTATTAATCGATATCAATTTAAAGTTTCACTTAAAATTATTGATGAATTACCCGTACAATGGCAGATTCGTGACTTTAAAATTGAAGCGATATTAAATCCTTCAGATGAGAAAATTTTCACCTATCAAGTTAGACCTACAGAGCGTGGCGAGTATCACTTTGGAAACTTGAATGTATTTACTTCATCGGTATTAGGGCTAGTTGTACGAAAGCAGCAGTTTTCGGCAGAAGGTATGGTTCCTAACTACCCGTCGTTTCTTCAGCTTAAAAAATATGATTTTATAGCTTTTTCCAATAAGTTAAAGTTGTTTGGCCTTAAAAAGATTAGGAGAATTGGACACACTATGGAATTTGAACAAATTAAAGACTATAGTATTGGAGACGACATAAGAAACATTAATTGGAAGGCTACTGCCAAGCGCAATAACCTAATGGTTAATCAATTTCAAGATGAAAAATCGCAGCCAGTTTATTCTGTAATTGATAAGGGAAGGGTAATGAAAATGCCTTTTAATAATTTAAGTTTATTAGATTACGCTATAAATTCGACCCTTGTAATTTCTAACATTGTATTAAAGAAGCACGACAAAGCCGGAATGTTCACTTTTTCAAGAAAAGTAAGCGATAGAGTTATAGCCCAACGTAGAAATGCGCAAATGCATTTAATTTTGGAAACACTTTACAATATAGAAACAGATTTTTCAGAAAGCGATTTTTCTCGTTTATATGTAGATGTAAAGCGAAACATTAAGCAGCGAAGTCTTTTATTACTCTACACAAACTTTGAAACCATGGATGCGCTTCATCGGCAGTTACCGTATTTACAGGCCATAAACAAAACACATTTGTTAGTAGTTATTTTCTTCGAAAACACTGAATTAAAATCATTTTTAAATAAAGAAGCGAAAACCACGCATCAAGTTTTTGAAAAGACAATTGCCGAAAAATTTATTTTTGAAAAGAAACTTATTGTAAATGAGCTTCTCAAATACGGAATTCAATCAATTTTAACTTCACCTGAAAACCTAACGGTAAATACTATCAACAAATACTTAGAGATTAAAGCCCGAGGAATGATCTGATTATTAATTTCTATTTTGAATATTTATTCACTTCATTATAACTAAGCCTGCTTTTATCTCAAGGTGGAAATAGAAATATTTGATAATAGATATATATTTGTATAAATAAAGTTTACGATGACAATTACTCAATTAAAATATGTCTTGGCTGTAGCAGAGAGCCAAAATTTTACAAAGGCCGCCGAAAAAACCTTTGTTACTCAGCCTACGCTTAGTATGCAGATCCAAAAATTGGAGGAGGAACTTGAAATTCAAATTTTTGATCGTACAAAAAAGCCGATTGAGCTTACCACTGTAGGTCAAAGAATAGTAGAACAAGCCCGAAATATCGTTAATGAATCTGAGCGCATGCAGGATGTTGTAGATCAGGAAAAGGGTTTTATTGGTGGTTCTTACAAGCTTGGTATTATTCCTACTGTTATGCCAACCTTGTTGCCAATGTTTTTAAAAACATTTTCAACTCGTTATCCTAAGGTTCAATTAAAAATCGAGGAGTTAAATACAGATGAAATAATCACTAAAATTAATGATGGATATTTGGATGCGGCTATTGCTGCAACTCCTTTAAAACAGGAAAGAATCAAAGAACGCCCTATTTATTACGAGCCGTTTGTAGCCTACATCCCAGAAAATCACCGATTAGCACCTAAGGATACTATAGAAGCGAAAGATTTAGACATTGAAGATGTATTGTTATTAGAAGATGGTCATTGTTTCAGAGATGGTATTATTAACCTGTGTAAAGCTTCCAAAAATGGTAGCTTCGAAAAATTCCAACTTGAAAGTGGTAGTTTTGAAACGCTTGTAAAACTTGCTGACGAAGGTTTAGGAATGACCCTTGTACCCTATCTTCACACATTAGACGTTTCCCCTAATCAAACCAAAAATTTAAAATACTTTAAAGAACCATCTCCTGCTCGTGAGGTAAGTTTAATTTACAGTAAAAGTGAACTTAAAATGCAAATCACTAATGTTCTATACGACGTTATTTCAGGTATAATTCGTGGTGCGATAGCATTTCAAGATGTTAAGATAATTAGTCCTTTAAAGAAATAATATCAAACACTTTTAAACTAAAAAGTCCATTTGAAACTAATCAAATGGACTTTTTGGCTATATAAAAACAATTAATTGTTGAAATAAATTCCGCCAGGAACTATTCCTGTTTGAAAATCTTGTATTTGTTGATTTGTAGAAAGGTCATAAATATATAAAGAACCTTTACTAGCAAAATCACCCGCGTCTGAAGCGTAAAGCTTACCATCATTGGCTTGTAGTGCATAAAAGTATCCTTCAATAATTTCTGTTCCTGGTAATGTTATTGATGAAGTATTTACTTTGTAAACTTTGCCATCTAAGCTGTATAATAAGTTATCACCATCAATTGTTAAGTTACTTGGGTGTTGTATAGTTTCAAAAGCAAAAGTTTCTGAAACCTGACCCGATGACAGGTCTATTTTCACTAACGAACCTGCAGTTTCAGTTCCCGCATAACTAGGCATTCCTCCACAAAGTACATAAAGATTATTGTCTTTAACTACCATCGAATTTGGAACATCACCTACAGTAATAGTACTCTCTACAGATGTTCCAGAAATTACAGAAATTAAATTATTTTGTCCATAACCTCCTTGGTGAGCTACATATACTTTATTGTTATGAGAAATCATTTTTTCTGGTCCAAATCCTACTGAAATATTTGCAGAAATTTCGTTAGTTCTCAAGTCAACAACAGCTACATAATCATCAGAGTTGTCGTTTGGATCCCCCCAATTTGTAACGTACCCCTTATTCCCGTCCATACTTTCAAAAAATCTTGGATTAACAAGTCCTGTTGTAATAGAGTCTATAGCTTCAAAACTATAACGGTTGGCTACCATAATTTTATTCGAATTATTTACTACTATGTAAGCGTTTTCGTTATTAAAACCCATAGACTGTACAATATTTCCAAGTTCTGTACCATTTACAGTTCTGTAAATATTTTGAGAAACAGTTGCATAGTCATTAGATATATAAGTTATTGATCCGCTTCCGTTCATAAACGGACCTTCATTAGTAACTAGAACCCCATTCTCATATGCAGCAGGTTCGTAAACTGGCTGATTGTCATCATCACTGCTACAAGCGACAAAAAATAATGTTGATAAAGCAATTAAGAGTGATCTTTTTATTGTTTTCATTTAGTTATATATTAAAGTTTAAAAATATTTCGACACTTCGTGAAGGCATTGGTCTATACGCTACATTTTCATAATATTTGTTGAAAACATTTTTTACTCGACCGCCTAGTTTTATATTCGGATTGACAGGAAATGTGTAATCTACACCCAGATTCAATAAAGAATAAGCATCTACAACATCACTGTTATCGGTAGTTGTGTAAGCTTCCCCATTAAACAATCCTTGTAGATAAATTGAAAGCTTCTTATAGCTATATGATATCGATCCAGTTGCTTTGTGAAAAGGTACATAAATTAGTTGTTTCTCTTTTTTTAAATCTTCAGCCTTAGTATAGGAATAGTTGGCATTTAAATTTAAAATCTGTGATTTGCCTATATCCACAGTATAATCAAAAGTAACTTCAGCTCCAAAATTTCTAGTTTCACTTATATTTTCAGGTTCCCAAATACCTCCGTTTTTAGGAACCCATTTAATCAAATCTTCAGAGGTAATATAGTAAACAGCAACATCAGTCTTTAAATTTCCAGTGGAAAACTGTTGTCCAAACGCTACCTGATACGAGGTTTCTGGTTTTAAATCAATATTTCCACCAGCATACCAATAAAGGTCGTTAAAGGTTGGGATTCTGTAGTTTTTAGAACCATTAATTCGAAGTGAATAAAAGTCGGAAACCTTCAATTTTGCATCTGCTGAATACAGAATGGGGTTGTCATAATCATTTAGAAACTCTTTTCTAATGTTTACTCCATAATTAAAATCATCCGAAACTTTATGATTTAGCAATAAAACTGCAGCCAAAGTTCTACGAGAATTATCGCCAACATTATCACCATTTCCATTTATCAAAGTGTATTCAGCTTTTCCGTTTAAACGAATTTTATTTTTAAATAAAACCTCTGTTTGCAATCCACCAATAAAGCTGTTTGCTTGTCCTTGGTCGTAATTTGATTTTTCACTATCTGGAATATACCTAAACTGTTCGTACAGGTGTGCGAAACTAGCTTTTGTTTTAAATATTCCTATTTGTTTTTGTAACTGCCATAAGTTTCTCGTAGCAATATCTTTATAAGCATCCTTTCCAATGGTATTTAAACTACCTGAAAAATTTCTATCGCTATATACGTACTTCGAATTCCAAGTAACAACACCATTTCTTATACGTCGAGCTTCATTTACTTTGGCAGAAAAACGTAAAAACTGTCCATGTTTATTTATTTTACCCTTTCCTACATAATCATAATCATTTTCTGAACGTAAAAAATCTACACCTACATTTAGATAATGATTATCCCAAGTTTGTGTGGTATTTGCATTTGCAGCTATCGTAGAAAAGCTTCCGTAGCGCATTCCTACATTGGTTTTATTTGTTTTTTTAAAAGTATAAGTATTGTTTAGATGAATACTACCACCTACTGCTCCACTTCCATATTGAACTCCACCACCACCACTTCGGATTGATATATTATCGTAGTTTAAAGGAGAAATCACATTAAAATCAGTTTGACCTGTAAAAATTGAATTTATATTAATTCCATTCCAAATTACAGCTGTTTGTGATGCATTCGTGCCTCTAAAGGAAGGAGATGAAACCATCCCAAATCCATTTTCTTTAAAATAGATTAAAGAATTATAGGTTAGAGTTTCAGTTAACGACGTAGCGTTTCGTTCAACAATTGAATCATTTACCTTCTCTACCTTGAATCCTTTAGAAAAGTGTACAAGTTTTGAGTCGGTAAGCAATACTTCAGGTAACTGCTGAATAGAATCTAATTGTGCCACAACTGAAGTTGAGCACAAAAAAATAGCCAAAATAAAATGGTAATGTAAATTTTTCATAATTCAACCTTTATCCCGAAAGTTTGATGTTTTTATGTTATGAATCTGGCAGGTCTCCTGGCTTGTCTTTTGTGCTACCTTCCCATCCTAAAAATTATCAAGACAGTGGTTTTGAAGTATGCACGCCTTAAATTGTATTAAGGCCGACTCACAGTTGCGGGAACAGCATAGGATTATTGTTATCTTTATAATGCCGAATTAAACATTCGAGTAAAAAGCATTAAAATCGTTTACCTATTTCCCTTTTAAGAGCACTTTTAAATATGCTCACCAAAATTCGATGCAAAGATAGTCGTTAATTTCAGCGATGAAAAGAAATTACTGTAAAGATTAAAGATTGGTATTTTTGAATACTATTTTAAAAAATAAGCTATTGATTCTTTCTACAACTTTATGATACCTTTGCGCATCTCGAAAACTTTAAATAGCCAATAATGCCAAGTTTTAAAAATCTTATTGTTTTATTCTTTTTCACTTTAGTATTTATCTCTTGTAAAAATGAAACTAAAGAATCTATAGAAAGTGTTTCAGTTGAAGGCAAAAAACTGGAAGTAAAATATGCTAAGGGCTTTGAAATTAAAGCATTCGAAGGTTATAAGACAATCACTTTAAAAAATCCTTGGCCAGGAACAGATAAAACTTTCACCTATGCTTTAGTTGAAAGAAATGCCACCCTTCCAAATCAAGAAAACTATGATGCAGTGGTTGAAATTCCTATAAAGCAAATAGTTGTAACTTCTACTACTCACATTCCTTCCTTAGAAATGTTAGGAGAAACAAATTCTCTAATCGGTTTTCCTAATTTAAATTATATTTCTTCTGAAGAGACTAGAAAACGAATTTCAAACAATGAAATTAAGGAGTTGGGTAAAAACGAAGACATAAACACTGAAATTCTTATCGATCTTTCCCCCGATGCTGTTATTGGTTTTGCCGTTGATGGTAATAATTCTGCGTTTTCAACAATACAAAATGCAAGAATTCCTGTTCTTTATAATTCAGATTGGACAGAGGTTTCTCCTTTAGGAAAAGCTGAATGGATAAAGTTTTTTGGAGCACTTTACAACAAAGAAAAAGAAGCCGACAGCATTTTCAATAAAATTGAATCGGAATATATCTCAGCTAAGAATTTAGCTTCTGAAGCCAAAAACAAGCCCACCGTAATTAGTGGTGCTATGTACAAAGATGTTTGGTATATGCCACAGGGAAATAGTTGGGGAGCACAGTTTATACAAGATGCTAACGGAGATTACCTCTGGAGAGATTCTGAAGGAACTGGAAGCCTTTCTTTAAGTTTAGAATCGGTGTTAGACAGAGGTATTGAAGCAGATTTTTGGATTGGTCCAGCGCAGTTTAATTCTCTAGAAGAGTTAAAAGAAGGCAGTAAAGCTTACGCCCAATTCAAAGCCTATAAAACTGGGGAAGTATATTCCTATAGTATGAAAAAAGGTGAAAAGGGAGGTGTAATTTATTACGAATTAGCTCCAAATAGACCAGACTTAGTGCTAAAGGATTTGATTAAAATTCTACATCCTGAAATGTTGCCAAATCATAAATTTCATTTTTTCGATAAACTAAATTAATGCAGACTTCGCCATCATATCGAATTCATTTTTTGGTACTTCTACTCATACTGCTCGCTGCATTTTTGGTTAATTTGAGTATGGGTTCTGTTTCAATTCCACTTAAAGAAATCATTTCAGTATTCGTTGGAAATGGCTCAACAAAAACTACTTGGGAATATATATTAATTGATTATCGACTCCCAAAAGCAATTACAGCAATGCTAGCAGGAGGCGGATTAGCAATTTCGGGATTGTTGATGCAAACCTTATTTAGAAATCCTCTAGCAGGTCCATTTGTTTTAGGTTTAAGCAGTGGAGCAAGCTTAGGAGTTGCTATTTTAATTTTAGGCGCAAGTGCATTTGGAGGCTTTTTTGGAACAATGTTACTAAGCCAATGGAGCTTAGTTATCGCTTCTGCTTTAGGTAGCTTTTTAGTGTTGTTGGCAGTGTTAGCTGTAACATTCAAAATAAAGGATACTATGGCTATTTTAATTATCGGACTTATGTTTGGGAGTGTTACTACAGCGGTAGTTTCGGTACTCTCATATTTTAGTAATGCAGAACAATTACAGCAGTATATCTTTTGGTCGTTTGGCAGCTTAGGAAATCAATCTTGGCAAGGTGTTACTATATTAAGCCTTTGTTTTTTCGCTGGGCTAATCTTAAGCATCATAAGCAGTAAGTCTTTAAACGCGCTATTATTAGGTGAAAACTATGCGAAAAGTATGGGAATTCACATAAAAAAAACAACCTTTATAATCATATTAGCAACAAGTATTTTGGCAGGAGGAATTACGGCATTTGTTGGTCCGATTGCCTTTGTTGGTTTAGCAGTACCGCATTTGGTGCGACAGTTTTACAAAACTTCAAATCACCTAATTTTACTTCCGGCTGTTTTACTTTGTGGGAGTTTGTTAATGCTAATCTGCGACACTATTGCTCAATTACCCTTCAGCGAGTTCACTTTACCAATTAATGCAATAACCTCATTAATAGGCGCTCCGGTGGTAATTTGGCTTTTAGTACGTAAACGAAAACTATTTTTTTAATGGCTTCGGTAGAAAAAAATATCATTTTAGAAGCTAAAAATCTTGCTGTTGGCTACTCCAACAAAAAGAGGGATTCTGTAATTGCCAAAGACATTAACTTTTCAATTAAAAAAGGCGAATTAGTCGGGCTTGTAGGTGCCAATGGCATTGGAAAATCTACACTTTTACGTACTTTAACTGGAATGCAAACCCCTTTAAGAGGCGATGTGCTTCTGAAGGAAAAATACATTAACAGCTATACTTCTTTTGAACTTGCAACTGAATTAAGCGTTGTATTAACTGAAGCCCCAGCCTCTAAAAACTTATCAGTTTTAGAAATGATATCCCTGGGAAGGCAACCTTACACCAACTGGATTGGCACGATAACAGTAGAAGATAAAAATGCTATAAATTTCGCTTTAGAAGCAACTGAAACCACTACACTAGCCCATCGAAAATGTTTTGAACTAAGTGATGGACAGATGCAACGAGTGGCTATAGCACGAGCAATAGCGCAGGATACTCCTATAATAATTCTAGACGAACCAACAACACATCTCGACCTTTATCATCGGGCCTATGTTCTTAAATTATTAAAGAAACTAGCTTCAGAAACCCAAAAAACGATATTCTTTTCTACGCACGAAATAGATTTGGCAATTCAGCTGACAGATAAAATGTTGGTAATGGCAAATGATGAAAACCATTTTGAAAGTCCGTGTAAATTAATAGAGTTAGGGAAATTCGATGCTTTATTTCCAAAAGAAACCATTGATTTTGATAGAGAAACAGGACGTTTCATTATTAAAAGTTAATAAGTTTTAATATTTCCGATTACTTTTAACTTCTTATCTTTATTCACAATCAAAAAAAACTGAAACTTCCTTTACAACATAACTTAATTCTACAAAATTGAACGAAACCCTTGTATTCTTACTTATTGCAGTAGCTTGCCTGTTTATTGGAGCATTAATTGGTGGTTATTTTGCTCGCTTAAAAAACAAAGTTGAAACTAGTAAATTTGAAGAAAGACTGCTTAATTCTAAGAAGTTGGAAGATCAATTAAATGAAAGATTTAATAAGCTTACTTCTGATAAAGAAAACTTACAAAAAGAAAAAGAACAGCTGAATATTCAGCTATCTCGTCAAAGTGCTGAGTATGATTCACTCTATGCCGAATTAAATAAGGAGAAGGAACGTTTTAAAAATTTCGAGAAGGACTTTGAAGCAAAATTTTCAGTTTTAGCCGATAAAATTTTGATTGATAAAACCGAAAAATTCACTGAAACCAACAAAGAGAATATTGAAGGAATACTCAAGCCATTAAATCAAAAAATTAAGGAGTTTGAAGAGAAAGTCGGGAAAAACAATATCGATTTCGTAAAAACACATGCAGAATTAGGGAAACAACTTCAAATACTAAATGAGCAAAACATTAAAATTAGTCAAGAAGCCGATAATCTTACTAAGGCATTAAAAGGCGATTCGAAGATTCAGGGGAATTGGGGTGAAATGATTTTATCCAGGGTTTTAGAAGAGTCGGGGTTAGAGAAAGGCCGCGAATATACAATTCAAGATAGTCATGATAATCCTGATGGCGGGAGATTACAAACCGATGTAATTATTCATCTTCCCGATGGTAAGAAAATGATAATCGACAGTAAAGTTTCCCTTACCGATTTTGAAAGATACGTTTCAGAGGAAGATGAAAAGATCAAGCCTGTTTATCTTAAGAAACATATTGATTCCATTAAAAAACACATCCTTACTCTAAGCGAGAAAAAATATTATCACGCTATTAATGATAGCCCAGATACCATATTTATGTTTGTTCCTATTGAACCAGCATTTGCAATTGCAGTTGCCAATCAAAAAAATTTATACCAAGAAGCTTTTAAACGAAAAGTTATGATTGTTACACCTTCCACGCTTTTAGCAGCCTTACGCTTGGTAGAAAACTTATGGGAGAACGACAACCAGAAGAAAAATACCCTAGAAATAGCAACAGAAGCTGGTAGACTTTATGATTCGTTTGTGAGTTTACTAGATGAGCTAAACAAGATAAAGAGACAACTAGGTACCGTTCAAGGCTCTTTTGACAATGCCTTGGTAAAACTTGAAGGGAAAGGAAATTTAGTGAGAAGAGTTGAAAAGTTAAAAAAGCTCGGGGCAATTACAAGTAAAAATATTGATCAAAAATTATTGAAAAATTCTGAGGAGTAAATAAGGCGGAAATGTTAAATAACAATATTTTTTTGATAAATATCCTCTTTTAGTCCACATATAATTTATGTACATTTATTCAATGAAAAAAATTCTATTCATAATTCTAGGAAGTCTAACAGCATTGTTTATACTATACTTTGCATTTTTGTACTATGTACCTTATAGTGAAGGAACTCGTGCGGGTGAATTAATAAAATTTAGCAACCGAGGAGTGGCGATAAAAACCTGGGAAGGTGAGATAAGTCAGGGGATTAGCGGTGCTCAAATATTTTCTTTTTCGGTTTTAGACAAAGACAAAGAAGTTATTGAAAAGCTTAAAGAATATCAAGGTAGCTATGTTAAAGTTACCTATATTGAACGCTATGCTTCATTCGCTATATGGGGAGACACAAAATATTTCATCACAAAAGTAGAAAAAGAAAATTCGCCCCATTTTAACCGAAATTAAACTGAGGCGAATTTTAATTATTTAATCTTTAGTTGTCTATTTTTTAGCAATCTTCAAAGTTGTTTGCATACTTCCTGAAATTATTTTCAGAAAATAAAATCCACTGTTTAGTCTCCTCATATCCACTTGAACGTAATTACCCCCTCCTTTTCCTTCAGAAATTAAGGATCCTAAAACATTGTAAATTTGATAACTATCTACTTTAAAAATTGAGGCAATAGTCAAATCTGATTTTACTGGATTTGGATAAAAGTTCAGATTTTTAATAAACTTATCTTCAGTTGAAAGTTTATTTACTACCGTTATTTTGCCCTGTAATGTCGAATTGCCGTGACTTTGATATTCGGTTACCCCTGTTTTATTGAAGGTATGTGAAAATCGACTTTTTGAACCGGTTAACAACCCACTATCAAAATCTTCACTTCCTCCGTAAATACTGCTAACACTTTTTTGAGAATTATCTTTCCAAGTCCATAACACTGTATCTCCAACTTCTATAGTAGGACTTGCTACAGATTCATTAATCCCTTGTCCCCATGGAATTTCCACAACATTCTGCGCAGTGAGAACATTCATGATTAAAAAACATAAGAACAAAGTAATTTTATTCATAAAAGCTTTAAATGACGGGTTAACTATCTAATTTAAGCAAAAAAATTAACATAAAAAATAGATGTTTAATAAAAGTAAATAGGTTTTATTTACTTAAATACATTTTTCTTCTTGCGTATAAATCGTAAAAAGCATCGTCTTTTAAGCTGTCAATAAACAAGATACTCTCTCCTGTACTTTTCATTTCAGGCCCTAGTTGCTTATTTACGTTCGGGAATTTATTGAAACTAAACACAGGTTGCTTAATAGCAAATCCTTCAAGTTTTGGGTTAAAGTCAAAATCAGTTACTTTTTTATGGCCTAGCATTACCTTGGTAGCATAGTTTACATAAGGTTCGCCGTAAGCTTTCGCAATAAATGGTACCGTTCTAGATGCACGTGGGTTTGCTTCAATAATATAAACTACATCATCTTTTATTGCAAACTGCACATTTATAAGTCCTACAGTCTTCAAAGATTTCGCAATTTTAATTGTGTGATCTTTTATTTGCTGTAACACAAATTCTCCAATATTAAACGGAGGCAATGTTGCGTTAGAATCTCCAGAGTGAACTCCACAAGGCTCTATATGCTCCATTATCCCTATAATATATACATTTTCACCATCACAGATTGCATCTGCTTCGGCTTCAATTGCACCATCTAAATAATGATCTAGAAGTAATTTATTATTTGGAATAGTACGAAGTAAATCTACAACGTGCTCTTCTAATTCTTGTTTATTGATTACAATTTTCATCCCTTGACCTCCTAACACGTAAGAAGGACGAATTAACAATGGGAAGTCGAGTTCATCAGCAAGTTTTAGCGCTTGATCTGTAGTTTCAGCTACTCCAAACCTTGGATAAGGAATATCATTTTCTTGTAAAAGTTTTGAGAAACTTCCACGATCTTCAGCCAAATCAAGTGATTGATATGTTGTTCCAATTATATTGATTCCATATCTGTCAAGTTTTTCAGCAAGTTTCAGTGCAGTTTGCCCACCTAACTGAACGATTACACCTTCAGGTTTTTCATGACGAATAATATCGTAAATATGTTCCCAGAAAACTGGTTCGAAATACAATTTATCAGCAACGTCGAAATCTGTAGATACAGTTTCTGGGTTACAGTTAATCATTATTGTTTCATATCCACATTCTGCAGCAGCTAAAACACCATGCACACAGCAGTAATCAAATTCAATACCCTGCCCTATTCTATTTGGACCTGAACCAAGAACAATAATTTTCTTTTTGTCGGTTACTATACTGTCATTTTCAGCATAAGGCTTCTCGCCTTCACGCTGCATATCATTCTCAAAAGTTGAGTAATAGTAAGGAGTTTCAGCTTTAAATTCTGCCGCACAAGTATCTACTAATTTATAAACGCGTTGAATATTCATCTCCTCACGTTTTGTATAGATTTGGCTTTCTAAGCATTTCAACATATGAGCAATCTGACGATCCCCATAACCTTTTTGCTTAGCTTCCAATAACAATTCTCTTGGAAGTGTATCTAAAGTGTAACTAGAAATTTCTTTTTCAAGCAGGAATAGCTCTTCATATTGACGAAGGAACCAAATATCAATTTTAGTGATCTCGTGAATTCTACTTAATGGAATTCCAATTTGAATAGCGTCATAAATCACAAAAACACGATCCCAGCTAGCATTTTTCAACTTATCTAGAATCTGCTCGTAATTGGTATATCCTTTTCCGTCAGCTCCAATTCCGTTTCGTTTAATCTCAAGAGATTGGGTAGCTTTATGAAGTGCTTCTTGGAAAGATCGGCCAATACCCATAACTTCTCCAACAGATTTCATTTGAAGCCCTAGAGTACGGTCAGAACCTTCGAATTTATCGAAATTCCAACGTGGTATTTTCACAATTACATAATCCAAAGTAGGCTCAAATAAAGCTGAAGTAGATTTAGTAATCTGGTTGTTTAATTCGTCTAAGTGGTAACCAATCGCAAGTTTTGTAGCAATTTTAGCAATAGGATAACCTGTTGCTTTAGAAGCTAAGGCAGATGAACGTGAAACACGAGGGTTGATTTCAATTGCAATAATTTCCTCATCATTATCTGGGCTAACTGCAAACTGCACATTACAACCACCGGCAAAATCACCGATACTACGCATCATATGAATTGCCATATCACGCATTTTTTGGAAAGTGCGATCGTTTAGTGTCATTGCAGGTGCAACTGTAATAGAGTCACCCGTATGGATTCCCATTGGATCCATATTTTCAATTGTACAGATAATTACAACGTTGTCGTTATTATCACGTAACAATTCTAATTCGTATTCTTTCCAGCCTATTAAAGCTTTGTCTATCATTACCTCGTGAATTGGAGATATTTCTAGACCTTGCGATAATAGTTCGTCAAAATCTTCTTCTTTATGAACAATTGACGCTCCAGCCCCACCAAGAGTGTATGAAGCTCTAATAACTAAAGGAAAACCAAATTCCTGAGCTATCTCCTTCCCTTCTAAATAAGAGGTTGCAGTAGCCTGTGGTGCCATACCTACTCCAATCTTCTCCATCAATTCTCTAAACTGCTCTCTGTCTTCAGTAATATTTATAGCGTCTATATCTACACCAATAAGTTTTACATTGAAATCTTTCCAAATTCCTTTTTCGTCGGCTTCAATACACAAGTTTAATGCTGTTTGCCCACCCATAGTTGGCAATACTGCATCAATTTGAGGATGCTCCTTTAGAATTTTTATAAGTGATTTTGTTGTAAGTGGTAGTAAATAAATATGATCGGCCATTGAAGGGTCGGTCATAATTGTGGCTGGGTTACTATTGATTAAAATAGTTTCTATACCATCTTCACGCAAAGAACGTAAGGCTTGCGAACCAGAGTAATCGAACTCACAAGCTTGTCCAATTACGATAGGCCCGGAACCAATAATTAAAACGGATTTAATGGAGGGATTTTTAGGCATTTTTTAAAAGGTTTTTTTTTAGTGTCGCAAAATTACGACGCTCTTGGGTATAAAAAAAGGTGTTGCTTAGATAAACAACACCTTTTTATTTATAACTTATAAACATTATTTTTTGTGACGGCCTTCTGATGAAACAGAAAGTTTCTTTCTGCCTTTCGCTCTGCGGGCAGCTAATACTTTTCTTCCGTTTACAGAAGCCATACGCTCTCTAAAACCGTGTTTGTTCTTTCTTTTTCTCTTTGATGGCTGAAATGTTCTTTTACTCATTTTAATATGCTTTAACTTCTGTAATATTTTTTTTTAAATACCACTTTACTTAAAGTGGGCGTGTTTACCATAGCTTTTTATCTGCTTAGGCGGGTGCAAATATACAATCAATTTTTATTTTCCCAAATCTAAATATCAATTTATTTTTATTTGTTTTTCATACCTTTGTCGGCCTTTACAAATTCTCATACTTTCAATCAATGAAATCAATCTACTACTTATTCTTTTTTTTAAGTTTTGCAAACTTATACAGTGTAGCTGCACAAGAAAAAATCCAATACAACTTTAAAAAAGGAGATGTATTTATGATTGAGCAAAACGCTATTCAAAATATAACTCAAAATATTGACAATAACGAACACCTTATGACCAATACCTTATACGGAATTTTTAAGATGGAAGTTGTAAACGTTTTAGGTAGCAAATTTGTATTGGATGTTAACTTTGAAAAATTTAAATTAAAACTAGACTCTAATCTATACGGTGTGTTAACGGATATTGACACTAGTATTCCTGCAACGGAAGGCAATGTAGAAGCAAAAATTTTTGAGGGCTTAGTGGGACCAAAATTTCAAATGATATTATTGCCTACCGGTGAAATAGAATCTATTACTGGAACTGAAAACCTTGTTGAAGGTATGATAAATAATGTTGAAGAAATAGATGATTTCACCAAAGCAATGATGAGAAAGAGTGTTGAAAAGGAGTTTAACAATCACGATATGGTTGAAAGCATGCAACAGTTTACATTTATTTACCCTGAAAAGTCTGTAAAAACTAATGAAACTTGGGAAAACACATACACTGGTGATTTTACAGCGAAGAACACTTGGAAGTTGATGAATTACTCAAAAACAAACATCAACCTTAAATCTGATGCGATAATTAAACTAAATACCACTGAGGATTCTGTAATTATGGAATTATCTGGCAATCAAAAAACAAAAGCCGTTACAAATACAGCTACTGGATTCATTGAAACGATGACCGTTACTCAGCAACTAGAAGGAGTATCTATTGCGCTAGAAATGAATAATATAAAAATACCGACAACGCTAAAATCTACGATAACTTACAAATCATTATAAAATGTTCAACAAAAACATAAAACTAGTTTTAGCTGCATTAATTATAGGAGCAGCAGTATGGCAATTTACAGAAACAAATATTGGGAATGGAATTATGCTTATTCTCCTCTCTTTAATATTCGTTTTTCTATATTTTAAAAATGAAATTATCCTACTTGCATTTCTCAGACTGCGTAAACAAGATTTTGCGGGTGCCAAAAATTGGCTAGATAAAATTAAAAACCCTTCAAGCGCTTTAGTTCCAAAACAAGAAGGCTACTACAACTACTTAAATGGGTTGATGATTTCTCAAACCAATATGGTTGAGGCTGAAAAATACTTTAAAAGAGCTGAAACTTTAGGTTTAAATATGGACGCCGACATGGCAATGACAAAGCTAAATCTCGCTGGAATAGCGATGACAAAAAACCGCAAGAGAGACGCTGAAAAGCTTATGGAAGAAGCTAAAAGACTTGATAAACACAATATGCTAGACGATCAGATTAAAATGATGAAACAGCAAATGAAAAAAATGGGGCAGCCAAGACAACAATTTGGAGGTGGTCGTGGAAGAGGAGGAAGACGCTTCTAGCCTCACATAAGCAAACAACCTTTTTTTTAAGTTTTAACAATTTAAATGAACTTAATTCAATTGTATTGTTAAAACTTTATTTTTTCACTACCTTTAAGCAAAGCAAATGCTTATGGGTAGAAATCTACTATATCTCCTCTTTTTATTTTCTTTTTTAGCTCAATCACAGGTTGAGCAACGCACGTATTTATCTGAAGCAATCGGAAAGAATATTAAGAAATACACGAAGAATTCTGAAAAAGCGTACTACAATCAGGATTTTAAACGTGCGGACTTTTTATTTGACTCCCTCATAAAGCACGTAGTTACCGGTAGCTATTTAGACAACTTTAAGGTTAGAAAATTATCGGGAAGGAAAACTCAACTTCATAAGTTTGAAAAACCCATGTTTTTAATGACCTATGCCTCTTGGTGCACACCTGGTTCAGGAGAAATCCCTGCATTGAATGAAATCGCCGAAGAAAACAAAAACACTATTGATTTTGTTATTCTATTTTGGGATTCCAAAGAAAACGTACGCAAGGTTGCAAAAGCCTATTCAAAAAACATAAACATCATATATATAGACGAAAGAGAAAATACGAACAACCATATTATTGAAGTTATGAAGCACAGTTTAGGCTTCCCTACTTCTTTTTTTATGGACAAAAATAAACGCATAGTCGATGTTCGTAGAGGTATTCTCCACCCTTACAATGAAAAGTATGAGATTTCCTATCAACTAAATTTAAATTCCTTTTTAAACGGAATTACCCTACTTAAAAACTTTAATATTGAAGACAATCAACAATTAGTGGTAAAAGAAAACCCGTAACGTTATTTTACGGGTTTTCTTTTAGTTTTACTCCTTATTGATATTATTGATAATAACCATTTTCGGGAATTTCAACAAAATATTCTTTTCCTGAAGCATTTTTTAAATATGTATCTCTAAGCCAGGGATTGTGAATTTTCAAAATTTTATAATTGATACCATAAGGTTTTACCCATTCAGCCCAATCTTCAACTGGAGTATCAACCATCACTTTGTAAGTAGGGATCGTTTGGTATAAATCTTTTTCTCTAAAATTAAAGCCGTATTTTTTAGGATTACTCATAATTTCTTTAATAGCAATAATTCTAAAAACATACCTACTGGTTTCACTATTTAAAAGCAAATCGTAATAATCTGTTTGTTTTTGTCTTCTAATCTGCTTATTCATACCTCCTACTCCTGCATTATATGATGCAGCTGCCATAGTCCAACTTCCAAAACGTTTTTTAGACTTTTTAAGATATTCTGCTGCAACCATGGTAGCCTTTTCTAAATTGTAACGCTCATCCACGTAATCGTTAATTTCAAGTCCATATTCCAAACCTGTACCTTTCATAAAATGCCAAATGCCACTAGCGCCAGCAGGAGAACTCTTATATTCCAAAGCACTTTCAGCAACTGCTAAATATTTAAAATCATCAGGTAGGCCATACTTTTCCAATAAAGGTTCTAGTAACGGGAAATATTTATTTGCTCTTTTAAACAACAACAAACCATTAGATTGCCAATATGCATTTACAAGCAACTCTCTATCTATTCTTTCTCGAATATCAGGATTGTGTAAAGGAACTTCTTCTCCAGCAAAATCCATTTTTTCTGGAATTGGCAATGCATAAACGTTGTAATCGTTTATTATTTTTCTCTCTACAACTTCATCTGTTTGGATATCTTGAACAGCATTAATGCTAACAGCACTTACTGCTAAAATCACAACTCCTAAACCTATTTTACTAATCAATTTCATAATGTTATAATTTTCGCTAAAGATACTGAAATAAGAAACCTTCGAAAAATAAGTATCTATTATTCTTCAATAAGCTCGTAGAGTATTTTTGATATTTTTCTTGCTTTATTTAATATCATAATATGAGTCCCCCCCTTAATAATAATGGAGCCATTGATATATTTAATAGGAAATACCGGGTCTTTTTCACCGTGAATATGAATAATCCCTTCTTTTGCCTCTGTGTTATCCCACGTAATCATTTTTTCTAATGCCCAATCTAAATATCGCTTATCTCGAACGTGAAGATATTCTTGGTAAAGCGTTAATCGTTTTTTAGATCTTGGACCTACAGAGAGTTTTGTTAAATCATCCACACTTAACACTAAACTTGTAGGAATCAATTTATAAGCTTTTGTTAGACTAGCCAATTTCATTCTACGCGGAAGTTCTTTGCTAGTTTTCACACTAGATATTATTATTATCTTTTTAGGAGCGTAGAAATTGCACATTTCTTGCACCACTACTCCTCCAAAAGAAACACCAATAAGAATCGCATCTGGCTCCTTAATACGACTAGCCATCCTTTTAGCATAATCTGCTAGCGATTCCTCTTTCTCAGGAATAAGCCACTCTAATACGTGGGTTTCATAATTATCCGGAAATGTAAGATTCTTGAAGATTTCGGCTCCAGCGGCCATTCCTGGAACAAAATAAATGTGATTTTTTTGATAACTCATAAGTCTTTTAAGAAGAAAATGGTAAAGCCCAAAGATATTTCGTAAATTTACACATACCAATTTATCATTCTTGCGAAGGATCTGTTAAACTAATTATATTTCTTACAATAGGTTACTTTGAAAACAACTCTAATCAACTTAAATAAGATTTTATTAAACCTCATTCTATTCTGAGATGTGTGGTGGCAAAGACATTTAACAAACATAACAATTCTTGATATAATACTTAAATAACTCTGTATGACTGAAGATGTAGCAATTATCGACAACGAATTTTTAAGACAATTTGAACTTGAAATCGAAGGCAAAATGGCGCGTATTGAATACGCACTTCAAGACCGAAAAATATTCCTAACAAAATACGATATGCCTCAGGAGTTGGAAGAAAAAGGTTATCGTGAAGTTTTTATTGAAGCTGTTTTTAAAGAAGTAAAAGACAGGGAAATTAGCTTAGTGCCTACAAGCCCTGAGATTGTCGGATTTATGCGTAAAAATCGTAGAAAATACAAATCATTACTTCCTGTAGGAATTAATATATAACCCGATTAAAAAGAATTGCGCTAGCGTTTTAAAAAAATGCTAGCGCAATTATTTTTATTATATTCTAATTTATGAGTTTAAATGTCTTAAAGTGTTGTATTTGCAACTTCATGTACAACATTCTCAAACCTCACTAATCCATCTTCATCAATTTTTGTTAGTGTGATTTCTTGTAACGTATTTACCAATTCAGGATTCCATGGTGCTTTTACTTTTACGTAATTTTCAGTAAACCCATGAATATAGCCTTCTTTATTTTCACCTTCAAAAAGTACAGTGTGAGTAGTCCCAAGTTGGCTTTCATAAAACGCTCTTCTCTTCTTAGCTGAAAGCCCCCGAAACATTTTACTGCGCTTGTTTCTCACTTTTTTAGGTACTACACCTTCCATTTCGGCAGCAGGAGTATTATCCCTTTCAGAATAAGTAAAAACGTGTAAATACGAGATATCCAATTCGTTGAGGAAGTGGTACGTTTCTAAAAATCGCTCATCTGTTTCTCCTGGAAAACCAACAATAACATCAACACCAATACAAGCATCTGGCATAACTTCACGAATCTTTGCCACTCTTTCAGTATATAACTCACGCATATACCTGCGACGCATTAGCTTTAAAATATCATTGCTTCCACTTTGAAGCGGGATATGAAAATGAGGTACAAAAGTTCTCGATTTTGAAACAAACTCAATAGTTTCATTCTTAAGTAAGTTCGGCTCTATAGAAGAAATTCGCAGTCTCTCAATTCCTTCTACCTCATCTAATGCTTTTACGAGATCTAAAAATGTGTGTTCGTGTTTTTTATTTCCAAACTCACCTTTCCCGTAATCCCCTATATTTACTCCAGTTAAAACAATTTCTTTAATTCCTTGTTGTGAAATTTCAAAGGCATTCTTTAAAACGTTTTCTAGAGTATCACTTCTTGAAATCCCTCTAGCTAAAGGAATTGTACAGTACGTACATTTATAATCACACCCATCTTGAACTTTCAAAAAAGCACGTGTTCTATCTCCAATAGAATACGAACCCACATAAAAATCTGCTTCTTCAATTTCGCATGAATGCACTACCCCCGCACCCCTACCGCGCTCTGGACGAGATAAAAGATCGTTTAAATATGATGTTAATTTAAACTTTTCAGTAGCTCCTAAAACCAAATCCACACCATCAACATCGGCCAATTCGTGTGGCTTAAGTTGTGCGTAACAGCCTATCGCAGCAACAAATGCAGCCGGATTAACCTTCTGCGCTTGTTTTACAATGGTTTTAAAACGCTTATCTGCATTTTCAGTTACACTACAAGTATTAATCACATATATATCAGCTTTTTCTGAAAAATCTACACGTTCAAATCCTTCCCCTTCAAAACCTCTCGCAATAGTAGAAGTTTCACTGAAATTTAATTTACACCCTAGGGTATAGAAGGCGACTTTCTTATTTTTTTCCATCATGAAAATTATTACGGCAAATATACGGTATTCTCTTTTAATTAGTAGATGATAGATGTGGGGGTTAAAGGATGATTTTAGGTTTTATTTTGTACACAAAGCTGAGTTATATTTGCAAAAAGCAACTACATTAGGTGAAGAAAAGAACACAATAGTATAAGCATTTGCAGAAAAGAGGAATTTTACCTTACTATTTAATTAAGAAGAGTTGTAGGCTCACTCGCATTTATTACATCAGAAAATTCTATTCTTCAATCAAATCTTAAAAACCACCTTGATTTCCTCCATTTTATTCTCAAAAAAAGGCAATAAACATCTATATTCGTGCATTCGTGGTGACATTTAATTATGATTAGAATTATCTTATTTTTTACAATTATATCTTCATTTCTTTCTTGCCAAAATAAAGCAGAAACTGAACGTGATCATCTTGTTTTTCACTACAATGAGCACGGAAACATCCCCACTTTAGATCCTGCATTTGCTCGTAATCCGCAAGCAATTTGGCCTGATAATCAACTTTATAATGGCCTAGTACAACTAGATGATTCGTTAAATATTATGCCAGACATTGCAAAGCGCTGGACGATTGACGATTCTACTAACACCTATACTTTCTACCTTCGTACAGATGTCTATTTTCATCAGAATAGAGCTTTTGCACAAGAAGGAACCCAAAACTCAAAAAGATATACAAGAAAGGTAGTAGCTGAAGATTTTGTTTATAGCTTCGATAGACTGTTGGACGAAGGTGTTGCTTCTTCTGGAAGCTGGGTTATGAATAACGTAGAAAATTATAAAGCTGTAAACGACTCAACCCTAATAATAAATTTAAAAAAACCATTCCCTGCCTTTCTAGGATTGCTTTCAATGCGCTATTGTTCAGTAGTCCCTAAAGAAGCTGTAGAGTATTACGGAAATGAATTTAGAAGAAACCCTGTAGGTACTGGTCCTTTTCAATTTAAGATGTGGGAAGAAAATGTAAAATTAGTTTTTACTAAAAACCCGCTTTATTTTGAGCGTGATGAAAATGGAAAAAGACTCCCTCATCTTGAAGCTGTTGCAATTACATTTCTTCCCGATAAGCAAAGTGAATTTCTACAATTTGCGCAAGGTAAATTAGATTTTATCTCCGGTTTAGATGGTAGTTATAAAGATGAGTTATTAACTACCGAAGGCAAACTGCAGTCAAAATATAACGATATGGCTTATATGATTACGGGGCCATATTTAAATACAGAATACTTAGGTATTTTTCTAGGGAGTAAAACAACCGAAATACAAAACAAAACCTTACGTCAAGCCATAAATTACGGTTTCGACCGTAAAAAAATGGTTACCTATTTACGAAACGGAATGGGTATACCTGCCATTCACGGCTTCATCCCAAAAGGGCTGCCTGGTTATGAAGAAATTAACGGATATACTTACCAACCGGAAAAAGCAAAGCAATTAATAGAACAGTACCAAACAGAAACCGGCGATTCTAAACCAGAAATTACCATTGGTACAAACAGTCAATATCTAGATATATGTGAATATGTTCAACGGGAATTAGAGAAAATTGGAATAAATGTAACCATAGATGTGATGCCTCCTTCCACACTCAGACAAATGAGAAGCAGCGGAGAACTTGATATTTTTCGCGGTAGCTGGATTGCAGATTATCCTGATGCTGAAAACTATTTATCGCTTTTTTACAGCCAAAATTTTACACCTAATGGGCCAAATTATACGCACTTTAAAAATGAGGTATACGATAGTCTTTATGTAAATTCACTTTCCGTTTCAAATATTGACGAACGCAAACTACTCTACACAAAAATGGACTCCATTATAATTGAGGAAGCACCTGTAGTGCCTTTGTTTTACGATATGGCAGTACGTTTTGTAAATAATAAAGTTTCTGGCTTAGGCATTAATCCTCAGAATTTTTTAATTTTAAAAAAGGTCAAAAAAGAAAAGTAAATGGGATTTGGAAGTTCAGGGATGATTCAATCTATTCGCAATAATGCGAAGCAGCTCGTCAAACGAAAAAGTTACTTTGAAAAAGATGTTGATTCTAAAAGTTCTAACTCAAAGAAAATTGTAGATCATAAAAAAATGTCTCCTGCTCAGTTTGTGGCTTTTAAACAGCAATTAAAAGAAAACGAATTACGCCGCCAAAAACGATTAATTGTGATCTTTGGTGGCGTAATGACTATAATATTAAGTGCAATTATTTACTTCTTATTTTATTATTAATCCTTTCTCCACTTTGCTGTTTCTTCAAATACGTGTTCTAATATTTTTTCATCTGTTTCAGTAAACTCAATATTTCTACGACTCATTACTACTTTAGCTACTTCAAAAGCTTTACTTGTTTTATAAGTTGTGAAACCACTGCTTCCACCCCAACTAAAACTTGGCACAAAATTTCGTGGAAATCCACTGCCAAAAATATTTGCGCTTACACCTACAACAGTTCCTGTGTTAAACATTGTATTGATACCACATTTACTGTGATCCCCCATCATTAAACCACAAAATTGCAACCCTGTTTTTGCAAATCCTTCTGTTTCGTAATTCCATAGACGAACTTCAGCGTAATTATTCTTTAAATTTGAATTATTAGTATCGGCACCCAAATTACACCACTCTCCTAAAACAGCATTACCTAAAAACCCGTCGTGACCTTTATTTGAAAAACCGAAAATTACTGAGTTATTCACCTCACCTCCCACTTTACTATGTGGACCTATAGTTGTATCTGAATATATTTTAGCGCCCATTTTTAAAGTCGCGTTTTCGCAAAGTGCAAAGGGACCACGAACTAACGAACCTTCCATGATTTCGGCTTCTTTACCTATATATATAGGACCATTAGATGCATTTAGTGTACAAAACTCAATTTTTGCTCCTTCTTCAATAAAAATATTCTCTGGATTTTTTGCCCAAACGCCATCGGGGATTGGTTGTGATTGTCTTCCTTCCGTTAGCATTTCAAAATCGCGTTTTATCGCTTCGCCATTTTTAGAAAAGATATCCCAAGTGTTTTCAATTCGTAACACATCTTTGTGCTCGTATTGGATAACGTCATAGGTATTAAAATCTACTTCTTGACCATCCGAAGTGAAAAAAGCAAGCGGTTCATCATCAAAAAATACGGCTTGATTCTCCTCTAAATGTTTAATAATATTCACTAAATTTTGTGAAGGCAGAAAAGAAGCGTTTATAAAAATGTTCTTGTCTAATTCTAGAAACGGATATTTATCTGAAAGATAATCTTCAGTTACTGTTGTTGTAGTAAAACCTAAATAATGTTCCCATTTTTCACGAATGGTTAAAACTCCAACTCGGATATCGGCTACTGGTCGGGTAAAAGTAAATGGTAAAAGTTGATTGCGGACGTTTCCGTCGAAAAGAATATAGTTCATTTTGATTTTAGATTTTCGATATTAGGTTTGCGATTCTTTAAAAATCGTAGCAGTAAAAATACAAAACCAATTTTACTTAAAAATCTGCAAGAGTCAATTAAATATAACAAATCAAAAAAGCCTTCGATTTCTCGAAGGCTTTTGTAAATTATCTATTTAGAGTGGATTGACTAATTTCAATAAATGATTCTGATATGTATCAGCATCAATATTAAAATTGAATCGAAACCTACTCTTCAGTTTTTTCTGCTGCTTTTGCAGGTTTTTTAAACTTGTCGTATTTGTTTTTGAATTTATCAATACGTCCAGCAGTATCAATAAGTTTTGCTTTTCCTGTGTAGAAAGGGTGTGATGTACGTGAAATCTCCATTTTTACTAAAGGATATTCAACACCATCAACTTCAATAGTTTCTTTAGTATCAGCTGTTGACTTAGTAAGGAAAATTTCTTCGTTACTCATATCCTTAAAAGCAACTACTCTATAATTATCTGGGTGGATACCTTTTTTCATCTCTGTAATATTATTTTTTATAAATGTACTCTTCCGACCTTTCGGAATTGAGTTTGCAAATTTAATCAATAATTAGAAAATAGCAACAAAATATTGCACTTTTTTAATTCACAATAAATTCAGTTGCAAATGTAACGTTTTACTATCTTTGTTTACTAACAAACCGAACCTTTTCTACCACCAATTTTGGTAGATTATTAAACCAATTTATAATTATGGAAAATCAAACCGCATCATTAAAAAAAATCGCCCTTAACTTCGGAGTACTTTTAGCTTTACTTTCAATTGTATTACAAGTTATATCGTTTGTTCTTGACGCACACATAGATAGACCTTGGTGGCTTACCATTTTACAATTAGTAATATCTATAGGTGTACTAGTTTATGGAATTAAAGCGTTTAAAACTGACAATGCTGGGTTTCTTACAATCGCTCAGGCTCTAAAAACAGGCCTAGCAATTAGCCTTGTGGCAGGGATTATATCAGTTATCTTCAATTATATTTTCATCAATTATATAGATCCTGATTTTATCCAGAAAACATTAGACTTCTCTAGAGAGCAAATGATTACTGATTTTCCTAACATGACAGAGGAGCAAATGGAAAATAGTCTTGAAATTTCAGCTAAATTTATGACCCCTACTATAATGTCGGCTATGGGGATTTTAGCAACACTGTTTTTCGGTTTTATAATATCGCTTGTTGCTGGTATGATTTTAAAGAAAAACCCTCCACAACTTTAATTTACTAAATGAATATTTCCATAGTCATCCCACTTCTTAACGAAGAAGAGTCTCTTAATGAACTTTATCGCTGGATTACATCTGTAATGCAAGCAAATAGTTTCGCATACGAGCTAATTTTTATCGACGACGGAAGTACTGATGGTTCTTGGGATATAATCGATAAAATTTCATCTGAAGATCCGGACGTAAAAGGTATTCGGTTTCAAAAAAATTACGGAAAATCACAAGCGCTACACGCTGGCTTTGCAATGGCAAAAGGAGATGTAGTCATCACCATGGATGCCGATTTACAAGATAGTCCTGAAGAAATTCCTGAATTATACAAAATGGTTACCGAAGAAGGTTACGATTTAGTTTCAGGATGGAAAAAGAAACGCTACGATTCTGTAATTAGTAAAAATTTACCTTCAAAGCTTTTTAATTATGCTGCTCGAAAAACTTCAGGCGTAAAATTACACGACTTTAATTGTGGATTAAAAGCGTATAAAAAAGACGTTGTAAAGAGTATAGAAGTAACTGGAGAAATGCATCGATACATTCCAGTTTTGGCTAAAAATGCAGGTTTTACTAAAATTTCAGAAAAACCAGTAATTCACCAAGCCCGAAAATACGGGACTACAAAGTTTGGCGCTGAGCGTTTTATTCGTGGGTTTTTAGACTTAATAACTATTTGGTTTTTATCTCGCTTCGGCAAACGTCCAATGCACTTATTTGGAGCTTGGGGAGCTTTAATGTTATTCATCGGGTTTTGTTTTGCGTTGTATTTAGGTGTAGACAAGCTGTTCTTAAACCCAACTGGCAGATTAATAGCAGAACGTCCAGAGTTTTTTATAGCCTTAACTGCAATGGTGCTAGGTTCACAACTTTTCTTAGCAGGATTCTTAGGAGAGTTGATTCTTAGAAGCAAAAAAGAATCAAAAAACTATATAATTAAAGAAATTATAAACACTTAATATCTGCTAAAAGGCAAAGTACTTAGAGTATGGAGAGATCCAACTTTAAGTACTTTTTAACTTTAGCAGACTTTAGGCACTATATTTATGCCTATTTTTGCACTTTTAATTTAAGAAAATGATTTACGTAGATCCGAAAATTTTAGACCGCGTTAACCAATGGCTCACCCCTTTTTTCGACGAGAAAACTCAACACGATATTAAAGAAATGATCGCAAACGATCCTGAGGGGTTGGAAGACAGTTTCTACAAGAACCTTGAGTTCGGAACTGGTGGAATGCGAGGCATTATGGGGCTTGGCGACAATAGAATTAATAAATATACCTTAGGAAAAAACACTCAAGGTCTTTCTAATTACCTGAAAGAAAAATTCCCTAACCAAGATATAAAAGTAGCCATTGCATACGATTGTAGGCACAATAGCAAAAGTTTTGCAAAAGTTGTTGCTAATGTTTTTTCGGCTAATGGAATAAAAGTTTTCCTTTTTTCAGACCTACGCCCTACTCCAGAGCTTTCATTCGCAGTAAAACACCTAGGATGTCAAGCGGGAATTGTACTTACAGCTTCACACAACCCTCCTGAATACAATGGTTACAAAGTTTATTGGGAAGATGGAGGACAATTAGTGCCACCACAAGACGGAGAAATCATTTCTGAAATTAATTCTCTTAAATACGAAGACATAAAGTTTGAAGCAAATGAAAGTTTGATTCAGAATATAGATTCAGAAGTAGATGAGGCTTTCGCCAAGGCATCTGTAGAAAATGGAACTTTCAATACTTCAGAAGAAGCTCGTAAAAACCTAAAAATCGTTTTCACTTCGCTTCACGGAACTTCAATCACAATGATTCCAAAGGTTTTGGAACAAGCTGGCTATAACAATGTGTTAATTGTTGAAGAACAGGCAGAACCAAATGGAGATTTCCCTACGGTAACATCTCCAAACCCTGAAGAACCTGCAGCCTTAAAAATGGCATTGGAACTCGCTGAAAAAGAAAATGCAGATATTGTTATTGGAACGGACCCAGATTGCGATCGATTAGGGATTGCGGTTAGAAATAGTAATAATGAAATGGTTCTTTTAAACGGAAACCAAACTATGGTTTTAATGACGCATTTCCTTATTGAACAATGGCAAAAAGCAGGAAAGCTGAACGGAAATCAGTTTGTAGCTTCTACGATAGTTTCCACCCCAATGGTTGAAAAAATTGCTAATCACTATAATGTGAAATATCTTGAAGGGCTAACAGGCTTTAAATGGATAGCAAAAATGATTAAAGACAATCCTGAGTTGGAATTTATTGGCGGCGGGGAAGAAAGTTTCGGGTATTTAGTTGGCGATTTTGTTCGCGATAAAGATGCAGTTACCGCTACCCTTTTAGCTTGTGAAATTGCAGCCCAGAAAAAACACGCTGGAAACAGTATGTTTCAATACCTTAATGACGTTTACAACCAATTTGGAAATTATCGCGAACACTTAATTTCCCTTACAAAAAAAGGGAAACAAGGTGCTGAGGAAATTTCTGAAATGATGAAAGAACTCCGCGCTAATCCATTTAAAGAAATTGCTGGAAGTAAGGTTGTAAGAATGGATGATGTTTCTAAAAATGAAACTACAGACTTCGTTAAAAATGAAACTTCAGAATTAAACCTTCCAAAATCTAATGTATTAATTTTCTATACTGAAGACGGAAGTAAAATTGCAGCAAGACCAAGTGGTACTGAACCAAAAATAAAGTTCTACATTAGCGTAAACACTTCAGAGAAAGAAAATTTTGAAGGGATTCTTCAAAAGAAAATAGAGGCTATTGCAGCACAACTAAACATAAGTTAATGAATCATTACTTCAAAAAAATACTGCGTTACGCCTACCCGTATAAAAAATATGCATATCTGAACATATTTTTTAACATATTGTACGCATTGTTTAGCACACTTTCTTTTGTAGCATTAATTCCCGTTTTGGAAATAATATTCAGTAATGAGCGTAGCCTAGGACCAAAACCTATTTATGAAGGTATTACTAGCGCAAAGGATTATGCGCAGGAATATCTCAATTATTTTATAATTGAAAGTATCAATAATCACGGTGAGTTTATGGTGCTTATGTATATGGTAGGCGTTATTATTTCGCTATTCCTATTAAAAAACCTAAGTAACTATTTAGCACTTTTTTATGCAACTTTTCTTCGCAATGGCGTATTAAAAGACCTTCGTAATGCACTTTATAGTAAAGTTGTTAGTTTTCCACTTGCATTTTATTCTGAAAAGAGAAAAGGAGATACAATTTCAAGATTAAGCGGGGATGTAGATGAAGTAAAAAATTCGGTGCTTTCTGTATTAGAAATGATTGTTCGAGAGCCTTTAACTATCATTGCCGCCTTGATATTTATGCTTTTTATAAGCGCTAAGCTTACGCTTTTTGTATTTCTGTTTTTACCTATTTCAGGGTTTTTAATTTCAAAAGTTGGAAAATCCCTAAAAAAGAAATCTTTAAAAGTTCAACAAGAACAAGGTGTTTTCCTTTCTATTTTGGAAGAAACAATGGGTGGACTTCGCATTATTAAAGCATTTCATGCCGAAGAACTTTTTCAAAAGAAATTTGAAGATAGCAACGAGCGATTCTACAAACACTCCAATCAGGTAATGAACAGGCAAAACCTAGCTTCACCTTTAAGTGAACTTCTAGGGATTATAACAATCGGAATCTTGCTAGTTTACGGAGGGTATTTAGTTTTTATCGATGAAACTTTAGAAGCTAGTTTCTTTATTGGGTATATAATGCTGGCTTATAATATTCTTACCCCGGCAAAGGCGATCGCTAAAGCTAGTTACTCTTTAAAACGTGCAAATGGTTCTGCGGAACGTATATTAGAATTGTTAGAAGCCGAAAATACAATTACCGATATTGAAAATCCTGTTCAAAAAGAAGGTTTTGACAGCACAATTTCAATTAAGAATATTTCGTTTAAGTACGAAGATCAATACGTACTTAAAGACTTTTCGTTAGAAATCCCTAAAGGCAAAACTGTGGCGCTCGTTGGGCAATCTGGTAGTGGAAAAAGTACCATCGCCAATTTGCTAACACGCTTTTACGATGTAAACAAAGGGAGCATAGAGATTGATGGTGTTGATATTAAAAATATTTCGAAAAAATCTTTACGCGGTTTAATGGGAATTGTATCACAAGATTCTATTCTCTTTAATGATTCCGTTGCCAACAATTTAAAGCTTGGGAAACCCTTAGCTACTGATGTAGAATTAATGGAAGCTGCTGAAATTAGTAATTCGTATGAATTCATTAAAAATCTACCCGATGGCTTTAATACAAATATTGGTGATAGCGGGAACAAATTAAGTGGAGGTCAAAAGCAACGATTGAGTATTGCTAGAGCTGTACTTAAAAATCCGCCAATTATGATATTGGATGAAGCTACCTCTGCCCTAGACACAGAAAGTGAGCGTTTGGTTCAAGATGCATTAGAAAAAATGATGCAAAATAGAACTTCAATTGTAATTGCGCATAGACTTTCTACCATTCAAAATGCAGATAAAATAGTGGTACTTTCGAAAGGTGAGATTGTAGAACAAGGTAAACACCAAGAACTTTTAGAGAAAAAAGGAGTTTATTACAATTTGGTTGAGATGCAATCGCTAGCGTAATTTAAATAATTAATATCTTCGTATCCCGAAACTTTGGGAGTGGTCGAACCTTCAGAAAAAGAATAAATGAAACTAAAAGCCGAAAACTTAGTAAAATCGTATAAAGGCCGAAAGGTTGTTAAAGGCATCACAGTTGAAGTAAACCAAGGAGAAATTGTAGGTTTGCTGGGGCCCAATGGGGCCGGTAAAACCACCTCGTTTTATATGATAGTAGGGTTGATTAAACCCAATGGCGGTAATATTTATTTAGAAGGAACAGAAATCACCAAATATCCAATGTACAAACGTGCTCAAAATGGTATTGGTTATTTAGCGCAGGAAGCTTCAGTTTTTAGAAAACTAAGCGTAGAAGATAACATTTTAAGCGTTTTACAACTCACTAAACTCTCTAAAAAAGAACAACATGCCAAAATGGAATCCTTAATCGAAGAATTCGGTTTGGGACATATACGCAAAAACCGCGGTGATCTTTTAAGTGGTGGAGAAAGACGTAGAACTGAAATTGCAAGAGCGCTAGCAACCGACCCTCACTTTATTTTGCTAGATGAACCTTTTGCAGGAGTTGACCCTGTAGCTGTAGAAGACATACAGCGTATTGTAGCGAAGCTTAAAAACAAAAACATCGGAATCCTTATTACCGACCACAATGTTCAAGAGACGCTCGCTATTACAGACAGAACCTACCTTATGTTTGAAGGAAGTATTTTAAAACATGGAGTTCCAGAAGAATTAGCTGCTGATGAAATGGTGCGTAAAGTATATCTAGGTCAAAACTTTGAGCTTAGAAAGAAGAAGTTGGAATTCTAATTTTTCAACCCACCTTATATTAATCTTTTCAGATGGAATTTTAAACTTCAATTATAATTTTAAAATATAACCAGCCTATTGTTCAATTGTAAACTCAGGAGTGTTCAATAGCAAACATCAAATCTTTTTACCCTAATACTTTAGCTTTTCCTGAACATTGAAAGCAATATATAAATTAAGATTATAAAAGGTATTGCTAAAAACTTCATAAAGACTAAAAGCACAACACACAATACTAAAAACACATAACGAATTGTATTGCTTTTAAAATCCCAAGTTTTAAACTTTAAAGCGAAAAGTGGTATTTCGGCATTTAGCAGAATACAACTTAATAATGTCATCCCAATTAAAAACCATTTATTAAGAATTATCGTTTCAGCTAAATCTGAATATTGAAACTGTAAAATTAGCGGAAGGCTTAAAATCAATAAAGTATTAGCAGGCGTTGGCAATCCAATAAATCCAGAGGTTTGGCGCGTATCTACATTAAACTTAGCCAAGCGGTAAGCAGAGGCAATTACAATCATTAACCCTAAAAGAGGTAAGTAATTATTAAAACTTACATTCCACCCGTCTAACGAAAAAATCGCTGTTAGCGTTTGCATATGTCCGAAGATAGAAAGATTCAATAACTGAAACATTACAACTCCTGGTACTACTCCACTTGTAATAACATCTGCAAGAGAATCTAACTGAAGTCCGATTTCACTTTGCGCCTTTAGCAAACGCGCTGCAAGTCCGTCAAAAAAATCAAAGAATATTCCTAGAAATGCAAAAACTGAAGCTATTATTAAATCGCCTGAAACAGCGAAAAGCACTGCTACACATCCACACAAAATGTTTAAAGATGTGATGATATTTGGTATTTGTTTTATCATAATTTATTGGTAGGAAGTGTAAAAATAACAAAGTATTTTCGTCCTATGCTAATTTAAGGCAATATGTCTATAAATTTTAAGTTTAATATTTTATAAAATAGTGTCATATTTGCCCAAATTTCCAGGCTTGAAAGATAGATTATTCCTACTTATCGTACTTATCTCGGTTTTTGCTCAAGCACAAACCGCACGTAAATATTCCAACGAATTCATGAACATTGGTGTAGATGCTGCTGCATTTGGTATGGCCAACGCTGTGGTTGCTTCAACTAACGACGTAAATTCTGGATACTGGAACCCCGCTGGATTAGTAAACCTCAACGACAAACAGTTATCCTTAATGCACGCATCGTACTTTGCAAACATCGCTAATTACGATTACGCAGCCTTTGCAATGCCGCTAGACGACAGAAGCGCGGTTGCACTTTCTGCAATTCGTTTTGGAGTTGACGATATTTTAAACACCACTCAGCTTATTGACGATGAAGGAAATATAAGATACGATCGAATTAGTAAATTCTCTACAGCAGATTATGGGTTTACATTTTCATACGCTCGAAGACTCCCTTTAGATGGTCTTAACTATGGTGTTAATGCTAAAGTTATTAGAAGAGTTATAGGTGATTTTGCATCATCTTGGGGATTTGGCTTGGATGCAGCTGTGCAGTTTAGAACTGAAAATTGGATGTTTGGAATTATGGCTCGAGATATTACTACAACGTTTAACGCATGGAGCATAGACGAAGAAAAGTTTGCAGAAATTCAAGGAGCCGTAGAAGGTCAAAATCAAGAGTTACCTGAAACCACCGAAATTACTATTCCAAAACTTCAATTAGGGGTAGCTCGAAAATTTGTTTATCGCCACGATTTTTCTCTTTTAGCTGAAGTGGATTTAAATTTCAGATTTGCTGAAACCAACGACATTATCTCCACTTCATTTGCAAGTATCACCCCTTCTCTAGGACTTGAATTCGCATATATTGACATGATTTATGTTCGAGGTGGAGTTGGTAATTTTCAAAATATAAAGCAACTTGATAATTCTGACGCTGTAGGGTTTCAGCCTAATATTGGCGTAGGATTTAGATATAAAGGGATACAAGTAGATTACGCATTAACTGATATTGGTGATCAAAGTGCAGCACTGTATTCAAATGTGTTCTCGCTGAAATTAGATTGGGAAATTTTCAGATAATAAAATTGAACTTTTTATTAGATATTTAAAAAACATATAATCGTTTATAGGTGGTGAAAAATTACATAGTATTACTTCTTTTATTTTTTTCAGTTTCAGTAAATGCCCAGTTTGCGCAATTATCAGAAACTTCCGAAATAAGTATTATCACAATTGGTCCCGGAGCTGAACTTTACGACAAGTTTGGACATAGCGCTTTTAGGATTCAAGATAGTATTAACGGAATGGATGTAGTGTTCAACTACGGTGAATACGATTTTAATACACCGAATTTCTACCTTAAGTTCGCTCAAGGAAAATTACTTTATCAACTTGGCGTAGATTATTACAAAAACTTCTATCCTCGTTATGTAGCGCAAAATCGCTGGATGAAAGAGCAAGTTCTAAACCTTACGCATTCTGAAAAGCAAGAACTCTCAGACTTCCTATGGAATAATGCGCGTCCTGAAAATAAAAAATACAAATACGATTTCTTTTACGACAACTGCGCCACTAAAATGCGCGATGTTTTATGGATAGTACTCGGGAAACAATTGGAGTTTAATGATGACCATATCACCGAAGAACTAACTTTTAGGCAACTCATTCAATTAAACCTTGAAGCAAATTCTTGGGGAAGTTTAGGAATAGACACAGCTCTTGGTGCTATAATAGACACAAAAGCAAAACCGATTGAATATCAGTTCCTACCAGAATATGTATTCCAAGGAGCCGCTAACGCATATATTAATAGAAATGGAGAAAAGGTTTCTTTAGTTAAAACAACCAACAGTTTATACGAAAACACTCCTACTCCATCACAAAGTAATTTCTTTTTAAGTCCACTATTTATTTTCGGGCTTATTGGAGCTTTAATCATTTTCATAACCTATAGAGACTTTAAAACAAATAAACGAAGCCGCTACTTAGACTTAATTATTTTTTTATCTACAGGTATTATAGGAATTCTACTTTTCCTTCTTTGGTTTGCTACAGACCATAGTGCGACTGCCAATAATTACAATTTGTTGTGGGCTTTTCCTATTTCAATTTTCGTAATTGTAGCAGTTGCAAAGAAGGATATTTCACCAAATATGAAGCGTTATTTTATGCTTCTATTAGTGCTTTTAAGCCTACTTACCCTTCATTGGATTACAGGCGTACAAGTGTTTGCAATTGGCCTATTGCCATTACTAATTGCTTTGGCAATTCGCTATATATTTTTAGTATATTACTTAGGAAAGAAATAGTAGTTTGAACTAATAAGTAGAACTTTATAAGCTAACATCCTTTATCAAAGCCGACATCTGTTTGGTAAGTTGTTTGCGACTAAACCTATCAACTCCTTCGGAAGCAACTTTTAAATCACCTGTTTTATACTGTTCATAAAGTCGGAGAATTTCATTTTTTAATTCTTTGTCTTCAGAGTAATCAAAGAATTTTCCAGATTTTGTTTCATCCACTATCGCTTCTATATCACTTTTATTTGGTCCTAAAGCAATAATTGGACGTTTTGCAGCTAAGTATTCGAAGAGTTTTCCTGGAATTATAGCTCGAGTTTCAGCACTATTTATTTCAACTAAAAGTAGCACCTGACTTTCATTTTGCAGTTTTAAAGCTTCCGAGTGTGATACATATCCTAAAAAGTTGCTGTTTTCATCTAGATTAAACTCAGATAGACTTTCTTTTACTTCATCGCTAACGGCGCCAGCAAATTTCAGTTCTAAATCTCTTTTAAATGAACTGTTTTCATTACAAATTTCGGCAAGAACATTCCATAAGTTCTTTGGATTTCGCTCACTTAATAAAGAACCAATATGAGAAATAGAAAACTTTATATCTAAATTGTATTCCATCTCTTTCCAACTATCGAATCCGTTTGTAATTACTTCAATTGGTCTATTTGTAATTACCTCAAACTCCTTTTTGGTGGTAGGGCTTGTAACGGTTACAACATCCGCAGCATTTAACACGGCGGCTTCTAATGCTTTGTGCTTTTTTTCTGAAGATTTATTTAACCGAAGTGATTTATGGTAATGTATCGTTGTCCAAGGATCGCGAAAATCTGCAATCCATTTTACATTCATCGCTTTCTGAAGCTTCATCCCAATTAAGTGAAGACTATGTGGAGGCCCTGTTGTAATAACAACATCTACTGAATTATTCTCAATGTAATCTGTTAAATACTTAACCGAAGGCTTCACCCATCCTACTCTTGCATCGGGAATAAAAAAATTACCGCGCACATATAGCATTACCTTCTCAATTGCAGATGAATCTTTTTTAGGAATGATTCCACTGCTCATCTGCTTAGTTTTCTTTTTTGAAAAGAATTTAGCAAATCGATAGGGTTCCTTTATAGGATGTTTTAAAATCTCAGTGTCTGAAGGTATCTCGGCAGAAAAGTTTTCATCAACTAACGGATAATTCGGATTTTCCGGGATATAAACAATTGGCGCTACGCCGAATTCCTTGAAGTATTTCACGAATTTTAACCAGCGCTGAACACCGGGACCACCTGCTGGAGGCCAATAATATGTAACGATAAGAGCGCGTTTCATTTAATTCTTAATTTCCTTCTTTCGAAATGAAAAATATAACCCGCTTAATAAAATTAATAGGAGAATAATGCTACTTATGGTAGAAATTGTACTACCTGTTTGGATTACCTTAGGCTCAAATTTGAACTCTATCTTATTATTACCTTCAGGTACAATCATAGCTCTTAAAACATAGTTTGCTCTAAAATATTCTACAGGTTTCCCGTTAATATAAGCATTCCATCCTTTAGAATAATAAACCTCCGAAAATACTGCTAGTTGCTCGGTTTTGGTTGAAGCTTCATACACTAAGTAATTTGGCTTATAGCTTACAAGTTCAATAGAAGCTGTACTATCTCTGGCTACATTTTTAGCAGGTATTTTAGAAAGGAACTCCTTGTTTATTACAGCAGTCTTTTTAGTATCTAAACTATCTAAAAGTCGAATTTCCTGATCTGCATTTTCTGCCGGTTGTACGTTATCTACAAACCAAGCATTTCCATTTGCATAAGGATTTCGTTGCGCTACTGGACCTCCATTTTTATTTTGTGCAATGATGTAACGAACATTCATCATATTCAGAATTCCAATATTTCCTTGGCTGATATAAAACTCAAACAAATCCTGAATTCTTCCCGGCTTTGCAGCGTGATATCCTCCTAATGCATTGTGATAAAAGCTTGCACGTGCACTATTGAATGCATTTGTAGTAGCATCATAAACCCTGAAATGACCATCGTCTTCTAAGATTTGAATATCGGCTCCATTTTTCTGAAATGGTTCTTCAACCAATCTAGCTTGTACAAAATCATCTTCGTTTACATATCGTCTATCAACGCCAACTAAATCAACTAACACCAAAACGCAAAGTCCTGCAATTGCAATTCCTTTTTTCAAGGTTCCTTTCATAAAAAACCAAAGAACTGCAGCCGATAGAATAACAAATATTAGTGATCGGATAGCATCAGAAGTAAAAAGCGACATTCTATCTTCACGAATTGCTTCTAAAAATGGTAGTCCCATTTCCTCCCTAAAATAACTATCATATGGACTTGCAAAATCAAAAAGCGTCGATTTAAATAGTATAAATATCAAGGTAAGCCCTCCTACGATTCCAGTAGAATACAACAATGCCTTTTTCTTTTCTTCTTCTCTTTCAAAATTATTGAAAAATTGATGAAGCCCAACTACAGCAAGAATAGGAATTATAAGCTCTAGTATTACTTGAATAGAAGAAACGGCTCTAAACTTATTGTAAAGCGGCACGTAATCTATAAAGAATTCGGTTAGCCCACTAAAGTTCTTACCCCATGAAAGTAGTAAGATTAAAATAAAAGCAGAAACAGACCACCATTTTAATCTACCTCTAACTAAAAACAGAGCCAAGACAGCAAGAAATATTATAACCGCCCCAATGTATGCAGGTGCACCAACAAACGATTGATCTCCCCAATACATAGGTATCTGACTTAACATTTGATTTGCTTCTTGAGGTGAAGCGCCCATTCGCAGAAGGGTTTCGACAGTTTTCGAATCTTCAGGAAAGTCTTCAGTTGAACTTCCTCCCATAAAACGAGGGATAAAGAGATTGAAACTTTCAAGCTTTCCGTAGCTGTATTCAGTTATATAATCATAATCTAAACCAGTTTTATTATCTTTTGGAGTACCGTTTGCATTGATAGTTAATTCCGATTTTCCACGAGTTGAAGTGTCGGCATATTCTTTTGTTGCTAGAATATTAGTCGCATTTAATCCAATGGCTATTATAACCGAAATACACATTAACCCAACAGCTTTAAAGAAATGAGGTAGTTCTTTCTTTTTATAAGCATCAATTAAATATACAATACCTATTATAATCACCAGAAGCATTAAATAATATGTCATTTGGAAGTGATTTGCAGTCAATTCCAATCCCATAGCAACTGTTAGTAATAAAAACCCCCAAAGATATTTACTCTGGAAAGTGAGAAATATACCGCTTAATACCAATGGCATATAAGCTATAGCGTGTGCTTTAGCATTATGCCCGACACCTAATATTATTATTAAATACGTTGAAAACCCAAAGGCTAAAGCCCCTAGAAAAGCAAGTTTGTAATCTACTTTCAACACTAGGAAAAGAATATACATTCCTATAAAATAAAGGAATAGATAATCTGCAGGTCTCGGCAAAAATCGAATAGCAAGATCTAGCTCTTTTATATAGTTATTCGGGTATTTTGCACCAAGTTGATAAGTTGGCATTCCACCAAAAGCAGCGTCTGTCCAAAAAGTTTCTTCCCCGGTATTTTTACGAAAATCATTTTGCTGTTTGGCCATTCCAGTATATTGAACAATATCACTTTGGAATATTTTTTTACCTTGTAAAACCGGGTTAAAATAGGCCAAGGAAGTCACTATGAATAACACGAAGACAACTAAATGTGGAAGTAACTTTTTGTAGTTAAACTGCATAATAAAGCGTGTATAATTTGAATCGGGGAAATTAGCAAAAAAATATCATTAATCTATGGCAACAGGCGAGAGTATGAAGCAAAAACAACAGCCATTTTTAATCTTGAAATAAATCTTCTTCAAGAAAATTTGGCGCAATGCCACGGTTAGAATTACTTTGTAGCCTAGATTAAATTTGAAAAAATCTACCAATTCATTTAAACAGAAACTTAATTCGGATTATTTTTCCACAATGATTCACCAATCAAAAAGCTATCTTGAGTTTTTAAGACGTTCTAAGAACAAGCACGGGGTTCACTCCCCATTTGTGTTCGACCTTATCACGAAATGTTTTAATGATAAAACTAAGCATCCTGAATACAAGATTTTAAGACAGTATAAAAAAACTTTGAAACAAGATAAGTCTGAATTCAACATGACAGATTTCGGGCAAGGCTCAAGAGTTTTTAAAGGAACTAGGAGGAAAACTTCAAGAGTAGCAAAGCAAGCTGGAATGAAATTAAAGCGCCAAAAGCTTTTATTTCGCCTAGCTTCCTATTTAGAAACTAAAAATAATTTAGAACTAGGAACCTCATTAGGGATTAGCACAGCAGCCTTAGCTTTAGGAACCAAAAAAGGAAAAATTTTAACTGTTGAAGGATGCCCAAACACTGCTAAAAAAGCAGAGGGTTTATTTGAAGAATTTAATTTGAATAATATTCAACTTGAGCAAAACACTTTTATTAATTTTTTATCAACTCCTTCTCAAGATAAATACGACTTAATTTTTATTGATGGTGATCATAATGGGGAACGCACTTTAAAGTATTTTGAAAAGTTATTAGCTTTTACACATAATGACACTGTAATTGTTTTTGATGATATTTATTGGAGTAAAGGAATGACCGAAGCTTGGGAAAAAATTATAAAGAATGAAAAGGTTACCGTAAGTATCGACACCTTTCAATGGGGATTAGTGTTTTTTAGAAAAGAACAGCTTAAGCAACATTTTGTAATTAGAGTATAAAATAGACTCACTAAAGCTCGCTCAAAACATTTAAAAACAGAAGTTGTAACAGATATCTTAACTTTGCGTCCTATAGTCGCGATAAACATAGCTCCTAAATCTAGAACTAATAAAATATGAGTTTAGTAATTAAAATTCGAAATATAACTAGAGATTTTCCTTTAGGATCAGAAACTGTAAAAGTTTTAAAAGGAATAGATTTAGACATAGAACGTGGTGAATACGTAGCGTTAATGGGACCATCTGGTTCTGGAAAATCTACATTAATGAATTTACTTGGATGTTTAGACACTCCTACTTCTGGAAGCTACGAGCTTAACGGAAAAGACGTTAGCAGTATGAGTGATGATGAACTTGCCGAAATTCGAAACAAAGAAATTGGTTTTGTATTTCAAACTTTTAACTTACTACCTAGAACAACTGCCCTTGAAAATGTAGCCTTGCCAATGATATATGCGGGAGCATCAAAAGCAGCACGTACCGAAAGGGCTAAAGAAGTGCTTACCAATGTAGGCTTAGCAGACAGAATGGACCACAAACCTAATCAGCTTTCGGGTGGACAACGACAAAGAGTTGCTGTTGGAAGAGCATTAGTAAATAGACCTTCTATTATTCTTGCTGATGAACCAACAGGAAATTTGGATTCTAAAACATCTGTGGAAATAATGAATCTCTTTAATGAAATTCACAAAGCAGGAAACACTGTTATACTAGTTACGCACGAAGAAGATATTGCCGATAATGCGCATAGAATTATTAGGCTTCGTGACGGAAAAGTGGAAAGCGACACTAGAAAAGAAGTTATAACTGAACAGCTATAATTTATTAAATATCACCAATATGATTGATCTTTCAAATCCTATCGTATTAATTGTTGGAGGTGTACTTTTACTTGCATTGCTATATTTCTGGAATAAGAGCAACGCTTCCAAACTGCGTAATCGCAGAAATAAATCCTTTAGAAGCAGTTATTACGAACGTAAAAAGGAACGAGAAAAAGAAAAAAAATAGATAATTCTACAATATAAAAAATTCCTAAATCCTGATTTGATGGAATAGTAAATTTGCAGCTTAATAGTCCATTGTTCGGAACCATTAAGTTGTTGGCAATTTATACTTCTCCTATAATTGGAATACCCTCCTCAATAACTGGGGGTACAGAAGTAATTTGATTACAAGAGCTGTAAACGGAGACATATTTAAATCTAATAAAAGCGCTTTAGAATTGTTAAAAGTTGAACGTTTCCAAAGGTTACGTAGGAGCTTTGTCTTTCCAAGTACCAACATTATGTGGGGATTGTTGAGCACTTGCTTGCCAAAATATAGCAAGAAAAGTTACTAGAGTTAGAAGGGAGTTTTTAATCATAAAATTTAAGTTTGATTTATTGTTATTAATTTTTTGTTAAAACTAACATCAGCTATATTTCTAAACAACAAATCGGTTAAAGATTTATCATCACTAAACTTCTTTTAACAATAAGAGTCCTATTATAAGATTATAAAACTTGTGAATAGATAAGAAGTATCTTTGAAGTCTTTACTAAGCTTTTCATATTTAAAGCGATAATGCTGATTGAATTTTTGACAACTTAACTCGTTTAATACTAATTAAAGATGTTGTTTTAAACTCAAAAAAACTTGTCACATATAATAAATTGCTTACTTTTGCACCCACTTAATTCAACCTCTGGCGAAAACCGCGAATGTTGCTTTAAATTAAACCCTATCAATTTAACAAAATGGAAGAGTTAATTAAATTTGTTGAAGACGAATTTGTTACAAAAAACGAATTTCCTGAATTCGGAGCTGGAGACACTATTACTGTGTACTACGAAATCCGTGAAGGTGAAAAAACAAGAACTCAGTTTTTTAGAGGTGTTGTAATCCAAGTAAAAGGAACTGGAACTACAAAAACTTTTACAATCCGTAAAATGAGTGGAACTATTGGTGTAGAGCGTATTTTCCCAATCAATATGCCAGCACTTCAAAAAATCGAGGTTAATAAAAGAGGTAGCGTGCGTAGAGCTCGTATTTACTACTTTAGAGGCCTTACTGGAAAAAAAGCCCGTATCAAAGAAAAGCGTTCATAAGGTATTCTTTGTTGAAAACTCTCAAAAGCCCTGTTTTAACAGGGCTTTTATTATGAACAATTGTTAACAACTGTTGTTCGTAAACAGTGAATTTTTAATGAGTTACAAATTGCTACAATACCGATAAAGAGTCTTATATTAGCAATATCAAATAAAGTTTAAAAACTTTTTATTGATATAAAGTAACGTTCTTTTACACTATTCTTTTCTAATTTAATATGAAGCTATCAACCTTAATGGATGTTTAGTTTTTAAATTTTAAAAGAGTAACTGAAAACACTTTATTAGCTTTTTTTAATTGTTTGAAGTATTCACGATCTTTAGATTATTAGTACTTAGATTAAAAAAAGTGTTGGGTAAGTTTTAAAATTTAAATTGACCTTCGGGGAAATTAAAATGGTAAAACGAAACCCGTGTAAGTAAACTACAACTGCAAGAATATAATAACCTTGCTTATAATATACCATAGAGTATATTGGTTGGTAAAAGTTTACATACAAGGAGCCATATCATTAGTATTTATACTTTGATATGGCTTTTTTATTTATAGAAACCCTCTTCTGTAGACAATCTTAAAGTTGGATTTTAAAATTTTGTGAATCCTTAACTTTTAAACTACTGTACTCTCTTTTAAAACCACCATCAAATCGCTATATTTGCATTCCGAAAATTTTAGATATTTATTTCTTATAAAAAACATTTCAATGACAAATTCTTCAAAAATTATATACACCAAAACCGATGAAGCACCGGCTTTGGCAACACACTCGTTTTTACCAATAGTTGAAGCATTCACTTCTCCAGCAAATATAGAAATAGAAAGTCGCGACATTTCACTTGCTGCTCGAATTTTAGCTGTATTTCCAGAAGTTCTTACTGAAGAGCAACGAGTAAGTGATGATCTTGCTTATTTAGGAAAACTTGCCAAATCTCCAGAGGCAAATATTATTAAACTTCCAAATATCAGTGCTTCTATTCCACAATTAACAGAAGCAATTGAAGAATTACAGAAGAAAGGATTTAAGATTCCAAATTATCCTGAAGACCCAAAAACTTCAGAAGAAAAAGAAATAAAAGCAAAATACGATAAAGTAAAAGGAAGTGCTGTAAACCCAGTTCTTCGTGAGGGTAATAGCGACAGACGTGCTCCTAAAGCCGTAAAAAACTATGCTAAAAAACATCCGCACAGCATGGGCGCTTGGAGCAGTGATAGCAAAAGCCACGTTGCAACAATGCAAGAGGGTGACTTCTTTCACAATGAAAAATCGCTAACCTTAGCTTCAGACGATACTTTAAAAATTGAATTGGTTGAAAACGACGGTAATAAAACTGTCTTAAAAGAAAACTTAAAAGTTTTAAAAGACGAAATCATCGATGCAACGGTGATGAGCAAAAAAGCTTTAATTTCATTCTTAGAAGCTCAAGTTGAAGATGCAAAAGCGAAAAGCGTTCTGTTTTCTGTGCATTTAAAAGCTACCATGATGAAGGTAAGCGACCCTATTATTTTCGGGTATGCTGTAAAAGTTTACTTTAAGGACCTTTTCGAAAAGCACGCTCAAACTTTTAAAGAGTTAGGTATCGATGCAAACAATGGTCTTGGAGATCTTGAAAATAAACTTTCAGAATTAGCTACAGATAAGAAAAACGAGATTCTTAACGATATTAAAAATATAATCGACAAGAATCCTGATTTGGCAATGGTAAACAGTGACAAGGGAATTACAAACCTTCACGTTCCTAGCGATGTTATTATAGACGCATCTATGCCAGCTATGATTCGTAACTCTGGTAAAATGTGGGGTCCCGATGGAAAAAGCCACGATACTAAAGCGGTAATCCCTGATAGTAGTTACGCAGGTGTTTATCAATCTACTATAGATTTCTGTAAAAAACATGGTGCTTTCGATCCTACTACAATGGGAACAGTACCAAATGTGGGATTAATGGCTCAAAAAGCTGAAGAGTACGGAAGTCACGACAAAACTTTTGAAATTCCAGCAAATGGAAAAGTTCAAGTTATTAATAACTCCGGTGAGGTTATTATCGAACACACTGTTGAAGAAGGTGATATTTGGAGAATGTGTCAAGTAAAAGATTTACCGATTCAAGATTGGATTAAATTAGCAGTTTCTCGTGCTAGTGCAACAGGAAGTCCTGCTGTTTTCTGGCTAGATGAAAATCGTGCACACGATGCTGAATTAATTAAAAAAGTAAATACTTACCTTCCAAATCACGATACTGAAGGTTTAGAAATAAAAATTCTTTCTCCAGAAAAAGCAACTGAATATACTCTGGAGCGCGTGAAAGCTGGTGAAGATACTATTTCAGTAACTGGAAACGTATTGCGTGATTATTTAACAGACCTTTTCCCTATTTTAGAATTAGGAACTAGTGCTAAAATGCTTTCTATCGTTCCTTTAATGAACGGAGGAGGATTATTTGAAACTGGAGCTGGAGGTTCTGCACCTAAACACGTTGACCAATTTTTAGAAGAAAACCATTTACGTTGGGATTCTCTAGGAGAGTTTTTAGCTTTAGCCGTATCTTTAGAACATCTTGGAAATAAGAATGACAATCATAAAGCAATAGTTTTAGCTGAAGCTTTAGATGAAGCAACTGAAAAATATTTAGACAACAGTAAGTCTCCTTCACGTAAGGTTAAGGAAATTGACAATCGCGGAAGTCACTTCTATTTAGCTATGTATTGGGCAGAAGCACTTTCTAAGCAAGATAAGGACCAAGAATTAAAAGATATATTCACTCCAATTGCTGAACAATTAAAAGAAAACGAGAACAAAATCAATGAAGAATTGACAATGGTTCAAGGGCATTTAGTTGATATAGGTGGTTATTACGAGCCAACTGAAAAATTAGTATTTGAAGCTATGCGACCAAGCAAAACTTTTAATAATATACTTTCAAAAATAAATTAAGATTATAAAACGTTATAAAACCTTCAGCATTGCTGGAGGTTTTTTATACCTAATAATATTTCAATTGAAAAAAATACTCGTATTCCTATTTTTTTTTACAACTGTTGTAATCTTTTCTCAAGAAAAATTTACACTTAGTGGGACTGTTTCAGAAGCAAGTTCTGGCGAAACACTTTTTGGAGTAAACGTTATTATTCCCGAATTACAAACAGGGACGATAACTAATCAATATGGATATTATTCAATTACACTTCCTAAAGGGAATTATAATGTTACCTACAGTAATATAGGGTTCGCATCCCAAACTATTGATGTTGCTCTTTCAGAAAACATAAAGTTAGACTTAGAACTTGCTACAGATACTGAAAACTTAGATGAAGTGGTTATTAAAGCAAATGCAGAAAGCTTAAGTGTTCGCAGTTCTCAAATGAGCGCAAACACTCTTTCATCGAGAACAATTAAAAAAATCCCAGTGGTTCTAGGTGAAGTTGACGTTATAAAAGCCATTACATTACTTCCTGGAGTTACCAGTGCGGGTGAAGGAGCTAGCGGTTTTAATGTTAGAGGTGGTGCGTCTGATCAAAATTTAATACTATTAGACGAAGCTACCATTTATAATTCCTCACATTTATTTGGTTTCTTTTCTGTCTTCAATCCAGATGCTATTAAAGACCTTACATTGTATAAAGGGGGAATTCCTGCTCGATATGGAGGAAGAGCATCTTCAGTTTTAGATATTTATCAAAAAGATGGTAATAAACGAGAATATCACGCAAGTGGAGGAATTGGTTTAGTTGCAAGCAGATTATTATTAGAAGGCCCAATAAAAAAAGACAAAGCTTCTTTTTTGATTGGTGGCCGAAGTAGTTATGCACACTTATTTCTTCCGTTATTTGATAACGATAACATTGCTTACTTCTACGATCTAAATACAAAACTAAGCTATAATATAAACGACAATAATCGTCTTTTCCTATCCGGATATTTTGGAAGAGATGTTTTTGAAATTTCAGATAGTTTTACAAATAACTTTGGAAACACAACTTTAAATCTTCGTTGGAATCACCTTTACTCCGATAAGTTGTTTTCAAATTTATCTTTAATCTACTCAGATTATTATTACGGCCTAGCGCTGAAATTTGTTGAGTTCGATTTTGATAGTGGTATTCGTAATTTCAACTTAAAATACGATTTCACACATTATATATCAAATAATATCGATTTGCGTTACGGACTAAATAGTATTTACTACAAGTTTAATCCAGGAGATGTAAATCCAACCACTGAAGATTCAGGAATTAATCCTTTTAAGCTAACCGATAAATACGCATGGGAGAACGCGGCTTACGTAGATGCTAAAATAGAATTTTCCGATAAAATTTCATTACAGGCTGGACTTCGACTATCTACATTTAATCGTTTAGGACAAGATGAATTGTTTCTTTATGAAAACAACAATCCTTTAAATTACGATTCTAATCTTAAGATATACCGAAAAGCAAAACCTATCGATACAGTATCATATAGTAGAAGTGAAACTATTAAATCATTTATAAACTTAGAACCTCGATTTTCTATTTCCTATTTATTAAATGAAAATTCTTCTATAAAGGCGAGTTACAACAGGATGTCGCAATATATTCACCTAATAAGTAATACTACCTCTCCTACTCCTTTTGATATTTATGCACCAAGTGGAAAGTATATTGACCCACAATTGGCAGATCAGGTAGCTTTGGGATATTTCAGAAATTTTAAAAATTATTCTTTAGAGGTTGAAACTTTTTATAAGGAAGTAAAAAACAGACTAGACTATATAGATGATGCCGATTTAATTGCAAATAATGCCATTGAGCAAATTGTATTAAACGGGGAAGCAAGAGCTTATGGATTAGAGGTTTTATTCAAAAAAACAACTGGTAGGTTTCAAGGTTGGCTAGCTTATACATTGTCTAAAAGTGAACAAAGAACACCTGGGCGTACGGAATTTGAAAGCGGTATAAATAATGGTGAATGGTATAATAGTCCGTGGGATAAATCGCATGATATATCGGTTACAGGACAATATGAACTTTCAAAAAAATGGTCTTTTGGTGCCAATTTTATTTTCCAAACAGGGATACCAACCACTTATCCAGAAGGACAATATGTATATAACGGAATGGTTGTTCCAGTTTATGAAGCCCGTAATAGTAGTCGTCTATCTCCGTTTCATCGTTTAGATCTATCAGCCACTTGGACTCCAAAACCTGAAAGTACAAAACGCTGGAAAGGCGAATGGGTGTTTAGCGTCTATAACGCTTACAATCGTAAAAATGCAGCGTCTATTAGATTTAGCGAAAATACAGATATCGGAAAAAATGAAGCGGTTAGACTATCTATATTTGGTATAATTCCGTCAGTTACTTATAATTTCAAATTTTAATACTATGAAAAAAATATATTTATTAGTTTTTTTCTTCGGAATTCTTACTTCTTGTCAAGATGTTATAGAAGTTGAACTTAATGACGCTCCTCCCCGATTAGTTATTGAAGCCAATATTAATATTCTAGAAGATGGCTCTTCATTGAGTAGTTTGGTGAAACTTACAACTACAGCTCCATTTTTTGATAATGTTGTCCCTATAGTTGAAGATGCAATTGTTCTAATTACTGATGAAAATGGCGTTGAATATCCGTTTGAATACCGCGGTGAAGGACTTTATCAAGGAACTTTTCTACCACAAGAAGACATAGACTATTCCCTTAAAATAATTTACGACAACGAAGTTTATACAGCTACAACACAACTTCAAACAACAGCTACCTTAGAATATGTTAATCAGCGTGACGACGGAGGTTTTAGTGGAGAGGATATCGAACTAAAAGTCTTTTTTAATGATCCTATAAACGAAGAGAATTTTTATTATTTTACCGGAATTACAGAAAAAGGGACTGTACGTAGCGTTTACAACGATGAGTTTTCTAACGGAAATTTAAATTTTGGATATTTTGTAGTAGAAGATTTAGCTCCTGGAGATAGTGTTATTTTTAATCTTTATGGTGTTGATGAAGAATTTTATAATTATATGTTTGTTCTTTTACAACAAACCGGTGGAGGGAGTGGACCTTTTGACACGCAACCAGCGACTGTAAGAGGAAATATAATTAATGAAACAAATCCTGAAAACTATCCGTTAGGATATTTTAGAATATCTGAAGTATCAACACTCAATTATATAGTTCAATAACATTAATATTAGCCTTAAGTTTATAGATGAATTTTTTAAAAACCACTGAATCAGATTCAAAATACAATCATTTAGAAAAAATGGGGGTACAAGAACTGCTTCAAAATATAAATAACGAAGACAAAACAGTAGCTTTTTCTGTTGAGAAGGCGCTACCTGAAATAGAAACTTTAACCGAAAAGATAGTTGAAAAATTAAATACTGGTGGTAGATTGTTTTATATAGGAGCAGGAACAAGCGGTAGATTAGGAATTGTAGATGCAAGTGAATGTCCTCCTACCTTTGGAGTATCTCCCGACTTGGTTATTGGGTTAATCGCGGGAGGAGATTCAGCCATACGAAACGCTGTTGAATTTGCTGAAGATTCTGAAAACCAAGGTTGGGAAGATCTTACTAAAGAAAACATTAATGAAAAAGATATAGTGATAGGAATTGCTGCTTCTGGCACCACACCTTATGTTATTGGTGCATTAGAAAAATGCAATAAAAATAATATTGCTACAGGTTGTATCACTTGTAATGAAGGAAGTCCATTAGCCTTAACTGCACAGTTTCCAGTAGTTGTTACTGTAGGTCCAGAATTTGTTACAGGAAGTTCACGTATGAAGGCTGGTACAGCCCAGAAACTTGTTTTAAATATGATTTCAACTGCTACAATGATTCAGTTAGGACGAGTTAAGGGAAATAAAATGGTAGATATGCAATTGAGTAATAATAAACTTGTAAATCGCGCTATTAAGATGATTACTGCTGAACTAAATATCTCGAATGAAGAAGCTGAAAAACTTTTAACGAAATATAATAATGTTAGAAACGTTTTAAATAATTACCACAATGAGTAAAGGACACACAGATTTTAATTTATTGAAAAAAGGATTAAAATATATGGCAATTGCCTTACCATTGCTCTTTTTAGGTCCTTATTTACTTACTTTAGCATTTTTGAATAAAGACACTAATATTATCTATATGATTCTTCCTGTGGCTCTTATTACATGTGTAGGAGCAATATTCCTATGTTTCAAAGGTATAAATACAATCATGAAATCTATATTTTAAAATTGTATTCATTTATGACAAATTCATTCTAGCTTTTATTCCTGCTTATTATATATAAGAAGATAAAGTTTACATATTTAAAAGAGGCCAATATATATCTTTATAGTGGCTTTTTTATTTATAAACTAGTGGTTTGAACCTTAAGAATAGCACCTAAACTATTTTGGTTATGCTGCAACCTCTATTATGCTTCCTGTTATTTCAGATTAGAACAAAAAAATTTTAATCACCTCCAATACTAAAAGGTTTACAAAAAAGAAAGGCGGCTTAAGGAGTTAAAAACGGTTCTTACAGGATTATTTGGGTAACGCTGCAATTACCACCCACGCTGTCATTTTAGAACAAATAGAAGTTTTAATCACTTTTAATACTATAAGGTTTGCAAAAAAGGAAGGCGGCTGGAGGAGTAAAAACGGTTCTTGCAGGGTTACTTGGGTAACGCTGCAATCACCACCCACACTGTCAGTTTAGGGCAAAAAAAGCTTTAATCACCTCCAATACTATAAGGTTTGCAAAAAAGTATAACGGCTTGAGGGTTAAAAACGGTTCTTGCAGGGTTCCTTGGGTAACGCTGCAATCACCACCCACACTGTCAGTTTAGGGCAAAAGAAGTTTTGATCACCTCCAATACTAAAAGGTTTACAAAAAAAGATAGCGGCTAAAAGAGTTAAAAACGGTTCTTGCAGGGTTACTTGGGTAACGCTGCAATCACCACCCACACTGTCAGTTTAGGGCAAAAGAAGTTTTGATCACCTCCAA
>NZ_JAIRBB010000029.1 GCF_022008395.1 Aequorivita xiaoshiensis | reverse complement strand
TTTTCAGTTTAAAAGGTTCTGAATACCGTCTGATTACTTTGTCATTTTTGTACATAATGTTTAAAATTATGTAGCCTTTATTCAGGACGGGTCAAGATTGTGCCTAACGTTTCGTATATGATAAGTAGGCGATCATGAAACTCTAAATTTTTGACTTAACCGAAAGTTTGATACAAGCCAAAAATATTTCAATTAGTACTTTTTCGCCTATTTTTCATATACATTGTTGTGACCAGTTATATTAGTATAGATTTTTTATGTTTTCTATCCAGTCTGGAACCTCATAAGTATCAGCTAATTTTGATACATAACTCTTTGCAAACTCAAATTTATTATTATCACTATCAAAAAAGTCATCGAGAAGTTTAAGTTTACTAGGTGAAAGATCTAAAGCGAAATAGACTGCTTCTTCGCTAGGTTCATCAACATCACTTAACACATTTTCAATTTCAGGATAATCATCTTGAAATTCTAACAGAGTTTCATAAAATAACTTACCATTAAGAGAGTCTTCAATTTCTGTTTTTGGCGAAACTGGATTTGAAGATATTTTGACTAACTCAGTTTTTCTAGATTTAGCAACGTTTACTATTCGATAACACATTAGATTTTTCAGCTCATCTCTTGTAGGGTAGCTAACTAGTTCAGCATCGGTATCGGAAACTAAAATAACTTTTCCTTGAATTTCTGATTTAAAGTCATCGTAGGCGACCTGTAAATGGTTATAGATCCTTTTGATCTCTCCAGCTCCACCAACAGGTATAATTCTCAATTTTTTATCACTTTTTATTTCTGAGAGATATTCTTCCAGATATATCTTTTCAGACGATCCTTCGCAAATTAACCAATTATATGGCTCATCTGTTAAAATACTTGTAACAACAGACTGAGTAAAGTCATTTATACTTTTTAATCGAATATCGTAAGGTAATTTTCCTTTCGAACTTCTAACAGTTTGCTTAACTGATTCCCGGTAACTACTTATACTTATTAAATCGAATAGATGATCTTTATATTTTTTTGAGATTACACTAACACATCCATTCTCGACTGTTGGAATAAAACCATACCAATGAGTTGTAAATAATAGTTGTTTGCAAAGTGAACTTAACTCATATAATTTATTAAATTGATCATAACAGGCTGACATATGTAATGAGGATTCAGGTTCATCAATCCCTAGAATAATATTTTTAGTATCACTTCTATAACTTTTCAAAAAATGATAAGCCAGTTCAATTATAGCTTTTTGTTTTTCACCTGAACTTAAAGCAGACATTTCAAGCCAATGAGCACCTTCTTTTTTGTGTAATTTTCTAATTTTGAAATATGCTTCTACTATGAGTTTGTAAACATCGTGTTTTCTCAAATTCACTTGCCTTACACCACTTGTTCGAAATGCATATTCTTCGAGAATATCAGATACAGAATCAATGAAACTATTTAGACTTTGATTAATCTCTTGAATTTTTCTTTGTGGAACACATTTTTCTACAATTTCGTTAAGTGTTTCACCCATTAAGGATTGAATTTCTTTGGTTTCCAGTTGAGTGAAATTTTCAGGATCTATATCCTTAGGAATGTATATATATTCAAACTTTTCTTTTAGCTCAACTAATAAAGAATTGAGAAATTCTAGATTTTCATCAGGAACTTGTTGTAATGTCTTTTCAAAGTCTTCAACTATTAAATCTCCAAGTTTTTTTGTGTTAAAAAAACTTAAACTTGGTTTATTATCATATGTTGATCCTATTGGAATTAAATAATAATTAGAGATTTCAAAATCTCTTATTAAAATCTCTCTTTGCATAGAGAATGTTTTGAATTGTTCTCTATTTTGTGAAAGAACATCACTCTCTTCAATACTCCAAGTATAATTACTGATTAATTCAGCTGTCTCTTTGTTGCCTTCGGAAATACTTTCTTTCTTTATTAAGAATATTGGTGTTATGTAAGGGCGAGTAGTGGTAAATCCACTTTTCTTGGTTATAATATTAAAATTCCAAGATTTACCATTAAAAAAACTATCTAAAGCTTCTAAAACTGAACTTTTCCCAATACCATTATTGCCAACTAGACCACAAAAATTTTCTCCGTGTGTTATTGGAACATAATTAATTCCTGAGTAGGTTTTGAAATTTCTTAAAATTGTTCCTATTATCATAGTTTTTCTTTAATTGGTCACAACGTGTTTGTATAAGATTAGTTGCGTGGTTTAGCAACTAATTTAGCAAATACAAACCGAATAGAAAATCCGCGAGGATTTTCGTAAGTAGGCTCGTACCAAGCAATTAATTTTATACGGTGTTGTGCAACGTTTTTTTTACATTATATCAACTAATTTGTCAGATAGTTCATTTACAATTTCCTCATTAGAAATAGCATCGTTTAAAATCTTTTCATAGATGATTTGAGAGTCCGAATTTTCAAAAACTAGTGTTTCATTCTCATAACCCCATTTGCCTTTTTCTTTTTCCAAAAGTTCAATTATTTCTTTAATTCCTTGTCCATATCCAATATGTCCATTGATATATTTAATGAAAATTGGTTTTTGTATTGAATCTTTGTTTGTCAATCCTCTAACAAAACCTTTATATGCTTTATTATTTTTATCAATTTTCTTTGTTTTATCTTTTAAATAATCAACTCTATTTTCTACAAATGATTTGAAATGTTTAGATTGATTAATGTATTCTTGAGTCGTTTTTATTTGGAATTCAAATTCTTTGGAATTGTTTAATACATTAAAATCTAAAATCCGTGGGTCAGCAAATGCGTTATAAGCTTTATTCCATTCAATGTTCGTACTATCAGATTTTTTAAAGAATTCTTTTAAAACTAACCATACTTTTCTTTCTTCTCCAACACTGGTTTTTATCAGTTCGTCAATTGAACCTTTTACATTGGTTGATAATTCAGAGTAGTTCGAATCTGTAGAATCTGGGTTAGTTAATGTACTTTCTTTATATTCAGAAACAGCTTTTTTCAAATCATCAATTGGTTTTTGTCGGTCTTTTGCTATTTGACCAAATTCACTAATTGAACCTAGAAGCATTAATGTAAGTACAATGTTAAATGTAGTTGTTCCTCCTTTTTCTTTTTTTCCAAGAATGAACCAAAATAGTAAAGCTAATAAAGTCGGAATTAAGATAATTCCAAAAATAGAACCAAGACTTAAACCAAATGAATAAGCATCAAAACCATAAATTCGGATGTTCAGAAAGATTACTATTACTGCAACAATTGAAGCATAAATTATGTTAGATTTTGATAGTTTAAAAGGGTGTTTCATTAATTTTCGTGGTTTTTTTCAAATGTTACACAACGTTTCGTATATGATAAGTAGGCGATCTTGAAGCTCTAAATTTTTGACTTAACCTAAAGTTTGATACTAGCCAAAAATATTTCAATTAGTACTTTTTCGCCTATTTTTCATATACATTGTTGTGTGTCAGTAAATATAGCCTTTCGATTCAAAAATAACAATG
>NZ_JAIRBB010000028.1 GCF_022008395.1 Aequorivita xiaoshiensis | reverse complement strand
CATTGTTATTTTTGAATCGAAAGGCTATATTTACTGACACACAACAATGTATATGAAAAATAGGCGAAAAAGTACTAATTGAAATATTTTTGGCTTGTATCAAACTTTAGGATTAGACAAAAATTTAGGGCTTAGTGATCGCCTACTTATCATATACGAAACGTTGTACAACATTTCCCAAAAATCGTAAATGACACCTGAAATAGCCAAAAACATCGGAATCAAAAAAGCCTTACAATCTGCAACGATTGGAATTTTAATTGCGTTTCTTTTTATGATGTTACTTGCTGGAGGAAATCCACAATGGATGCTAGAATGGAATTACTGGATAAATATAATTATTGGAATTGGAATTTTCTACGGACTTGCGTATTGGTTTGGAAAAAATGCTGGATATGAAATCTTGATAAAGAAAAAAGATTCTGATAAAGTCGGAGCGAAATACGGATTTCTAACTTTAATAATAACCGCTTTCCTTGTTGGTTGGACAGGATTTGTACAAGAGGGAATGGAACCTTATGATACTTTCTTGGATTCGTTTGAGGATTATATTTTCAAACCATTCTTTTGGATAACATTCATTGGATTTTTGCCTGCAATTTTAGTCGGAATCTTATTTGGAAAGTGGATTAGAAAAAGTAAAGAATAAATGGAATTCGAAATAAAGAGAACTATTACAATAGAATTCACGGATGATAATTTAAAAGTTGATTTAAATAATCTAGAAAAGTATATTTCAGAAAACCTAAAAGAAAAAGAATATGGAACTTCTGTAGTCAAATACTTTTGGGGCTTTGAGTTATTCAAATTTGATGGAGGTTTTGCTCAATTTTTTAGAAATGATATCGAAAGTTGGAAACATTCAGTCAAATGGTTTGTGACTAATTCAAACTTTGATTGGAATGTGATTCAAAGATTAAGTGAATTAGAGACAATTGAACTGATTAAAAAAGAAATATTAGCTTCTATTGAGCGTATTGAAAAAATGAAAAGGAAACCAAAAGATTTTGATTATAAAAGTTTGATAAAGGATTTAGATAAAATTCTAACTGAATATATAAATAAAAACGTTGTACAACACCGTGTATAATTCATTGCTAGTACTCGCCTACTTACGAAAATCCTCGCGGATTTTCTATTCGGTTTGTATTTGCTAAATTAGTTGCTGAAACACGCAACGAAATCATACACAAAACCGTTGGGCACAATTAAAACCGAATGAATAGACTTCTAATTTTACTTTTTTCAATATTCTTAATTGGTTGTTGCAATGAACCAAAATTGTTGAATAACGGACTGACTCAAAAAGCAACACAAATTACCGAATACACAATTAAAGTGGAAAATGATTCTCTGAATAATAAGATTCAAGATACACTTGTAATTACAGAAAAGAAATACAACGAAAATGACCAAATAATTAGCAGACATCAGCGGAATTTATTTGCTGACGAAACAATGGATATTGAATTCATTTACAATAATGAGAAAAAGATAAAAAGAGAAATTGTGACACTTTCAAACGACAGTTCAAATTTTATTGTTGATTATTTCTACAAAGACACATTGCTTTTGGAAACAAAATCAGAATCCAAAAATGACATTTTTCAATTCAAACAAATTGGAGGTTATAAATATAATTCTGACAACAAACTAAAAGAAAGTTCATTAAAGCAAATCTACATTGACGTTGAAACAAATGACACAATTACTAATACTCTTGAAATAAGTAAATATAACGACAAGGAATTTGTAACTGAATCCAAACTATCGGACTTTAGAAAACCTGAACGGAATCGAAATACTGAATTTAAATACGATTGTGGAATTTTAATGGAAATAAAAGAATTTAATAGCAAAGATTCTTTGATTTCAACAACAGAATATAAATACGAATTTGACAAGTTTGAAAATTGGACAAAAAGAGAATCAATTGAGAATGACAAACTAAATTACATACGAACGAGGGAAATAGAATATAAATAACTGTGCCCAACACCGTATAAAATTAATTGCTAGTGCAAGCCTACTTACGAAAATCCTCGCGGATTTTCTATTCGGTTTGTATTTGCTAAATTAGTTGCTTTAAACACGCAACTAATCTTATACAAACACGTTGTGCAACATTTAAAAAAATACAGAACTTGAAAAATTTTTATTGGATAATTATATTATTTTCAATTCAATCATATTCGCAAAATGAAAAATGGTTTGACTTTGAATTAGACTCTATTACAAGGTTTAAATTGCCCGCCGAAAACGCCAATTTATTCAATTCGGAAGAGAACGGAATAAAAATGTATGAATTGTCCGCGGAAAAAAATGGAATCGTGTATAGCGGAAATAAGATGCTAATTACGAATTCAAGTCTGCCGAAGAATCTTGATGAATTGAAAAGCATCTATGATGAAGCTATTCCAAATATTTCAAAAAATTATCCAAAAGCAATAGTATCGAAAGAAAGTATTGATAAAAATGGATTTAAAGGACAAAAATTAACGTTGACAGATAGTATTGGAAATCGATTATACCAATCTGAAGTTTATCTATTAAACAATAATCTATTCCTGTTTAATTGCATTTCTAAAGACGATTCTGATATCAAAGATGCCGAGTATTTCTTCAATCAAATATCATTACCAACGAATTCATCAATTATACAATTGACAGAAAAGTCTAATTCATTAAAATTTATAACTCGTTTTAAAACAGAGTTAATGATTTTAATTGGAATTTTAGGATTAATAATTGGAATAATAGTACTAAAAAAAAACGTTGCACAACACCGTATATAGCTCATAGCTAGTTAGTTGCTTAATCGAAAGTTCAGTCATATTTGCAAGTCCGCCAAATTTTTTAATTTGGCTTTTTGAGAAATAAAGATAAAAAGAAAATTAAAAAATTCGGCTCGTGCTTAATCGAAAAGTTATCGCTAATTTGCACGCTACGAGCCATATACAAAACCGTTGTAGCCAATTTGAGAAAAACGAACTAACCGAATGAATATAGTAGAAAAAGAAGCAGTAGAATACGCTGAATATGAATTTTTTAACGGAGAATTGAATTGTACTGTTGATAATTTATCAAGTGATTTATCGTCAAAACTTTACAGTCTTAAGCGAAAAAAAGACAAATTATTTTTTCTAAATATTTTAAGGAAAGAAGTTTTAAATCAAAAATTGGAACACGAAAAAACTTGTAGTAAAGTAAACTGCGGAACTTCTCAAGAAAAGGAAACAGGATTATTTGTAATTGACCAAGAAATTGAGGAAATATCTCAATCTTATGAATATCAACCGAAATACACGGAGGAATTTAGTTCGGAGCAGAAATCGGAATTGCACAACTCGCTGAATGAAATCAAAGAGAAATTGACTGAACTCGGATTTGGTCAACAAATCATTTTTGATGAACTGGATGAATTAAAGGAACATCTCAATCTTGGCAAGAAAAACTGGTTTCAATTGCTTAAAGGCAAATTATTTGACCTGACAGTAAGTAAAGCTTTAGAAGAAACTGTTATCAAAGAAGTTTACGAAACACTTTCCGACGGATTTGAGGACTTACCGAATTTAATTGAAAATTTATAAAACGAATATATGGGATTAGTAAAACAATGGATGTTAGATAATGAATACAACAATAGTCTAACAGAATTTTTGAGACAGTTATTAGAAAATGACCAATTGTCTGGAGCGATTGAGGGAATAACAAAGCAAATTCTGGACAAAGGAATGGACTCTTTGAAAGGTGCACAAAGACCAGTAATTGAATCATTTGTTGAAAATTACACTCGAAATATCGAATGTGAAAGATGTAGTAATGGAAATTTGTCTGAATTGACTGACTATCTTTTCATTGAGGAAAATGGACTTTGCCCAATGTGCGAATATGACCGAGAAAAATTTATGAGAGATTAAAAAAACTGGCTACAACAACGTGTATAATTCATTGCTAGTTCTAGCCTACTTGGAAAATCCGAAGGATTTTCCTCTGGTTCGTTTTTGTTTACTAATTTAGTTGCTGAAACACGCAACGAAATCATACACGAACACGTTAGGCAACATTTGAAAAAAAAATTCTGCAAACATTCAAAAATATGCTTATCTTTGACGTTAGTAACGTAAAAAGATATGATATTATCCTTTG
>NZ_JAIRBB010000027.1 GCF_022008395.1 Aequorivita xiaoshiensis | reverse complement strand
AACTCAATGTTTCAGGCGTATTTGCGAGGTCGCCAAATCTTTTGATTTGGCTTTTAGAACAAAATATAAAACAAAATGCAAAAGATTTGGCTTGTTGATAATCCGAAAATTTATTGATTATTTACAGCCCTACTTCTTTTATACTAAACGTTAGCCCACATTAAAAACAACAATGAGAAATTTAACTAAAATCTTGATTTTACTACCAATTTTATTCTTTGCTTGTAAAAATAAAACGGATAAAAATGAAAATACAAACGAAATGAAAACGGATTTCATCTCTCGAATTCATAAAACGGATTATGAAACGGACTCTTATAAATTGCTTGGAAAAACAGATTACAAAAAACATTTGACAGATTTTAATCAAATCAATTGGAGTGATGAATATTGGAAAGAATATCGAGATTTGACATTTAATTTTCCTGACCTAGAAGTTTTGGATGAAAAAAATGGAAAATATTTATCGATTTCAATGGCACCGAATACAGATGACACTTTTCAATTTTCAATAGGATTAGGAAATCATAAAGAAAATGCAAGCGGAGAAATTCCAACTCGAACAGTAAAATTGTACGGAACTGAATCGGAAAATAAAGAGCTTCCGAAGAAATTAATACAATTGATTTTTGATAGAAACTATGAACAAATCGAAAACGAATTGAATAAATTATTTTTGCTTGACGAAATTGAAGACTTATATATAAACCAATAATAACGTGGGCTAACAACGTATATAAAAAATTGCTATTTTGTGCTTAATCAAAAGGTCGTTGCACGTTTGCTACTTCTGATTTTCCTTCGGAAAATCCTCGCACGCAAACACGCAACTTTCCATATACCAAACCGTTGTCTTCAATGGCTCCAAAAAAACCTCTCGATAAGTGAAATATATTGAAGAAATTTTACTGTTAAATAAATTGCTATCCAATCGTGTCCTAATCTTTAATAGATACAGTAGGACAGCAAAAATACTATCAATTCTTCCATTTTTAATAGCCATACTAGCTTTTAGCATACTGATTTATAAATCGTTACCTGAACTAAATGTATATTATCTATTGCTCCTAATACCAATATTAATTGCGGCAATTTTGTCCTTAGCACACAACCAATATGCAACACAAAAAGTAATTGAAAAATATTACAGCTACGCACTCAAAAAAAAAGAGCGTTGGGATGCAAAAACAATTCTCAAAATCAGAAAGAAAGAGCTTATAAAAATACTAGACAGTAAAGATTTGCTGAAAAAGGATAATCTGCTTTTTTTAATTGATACCGTAAAATATCACAACCAAAATAAATATCAATTCAATTTTTTATGGAATTCAATTATAATTTTAGTTAGTATTCTTTTTGGAGGTTTTCTGAGTGGACAGGCTAGTTATAGTAAGGACTTGGACGAGTTTCTTGAACTTTATAAAAATTTTGCAATTGGAATAGGAATTTTAATAATTATGATCGGGACTATAGACAAGGCGATTATTAAAGACTTCTTTGAATTAGAAAAAAAATCGAAGAACAGATTGTTACGCACTTTAGAAAACATTTACCTCGAAAAATACACAACATAACCAAACGGTATTCACAACTAGACGGAGAAAAAAACCGGATATTGAACAGAAATTGCTTACTCGGGTGGTCGCCACAGAAGACAACAACGGCTATACGCAATGCGGGCTTAAGTCCTTGGGGCTGGGGTTCGGGCGTGTCTGCGGACACCGCCAAATCTTTTGGATTTGGCTTTGGCAAGAAAAAGATAAAGACAAACAAAAAGATTTGACTGATTGCGTGGAGGAAAATCAAGTTCCAGCCGACCCCGCACTGCGCATAGCCAAACCGTTAGGCATAATTTGAAAAAAAAAATGAGAAGTACATTAATAATTCTGGTTTCAGTACTAATTTTTGGTTGTGGAGCAAAAAAACAAACTACAACTAAACCGAATGACATTCTTGCGGAGGCACAAGAATTCATTAAAAATGAACAATGGAAACAAGCGGAACAAAAGCTTAATAGATTGATAACTTTATATCCAAATAATGCTGATTTATATTTTAAACGTGGATACGTTCGAGAAATGGATTTGAGATATGAAGAATGTATTCCAGACTTTACAAAAGCCATTTCTTTAAAGCCAAGTATGCACACAGCTCGAACTAATCGTGGTTTTGCATATCGAAATTTAAAGCAATACGAAAAAGCTATTGCAGATTTTACTGCTGAACTTACTGTAAATCCGAATGCATATTCCTACGAACATAGAAGTCACGTATATTATTTGACAAAAGAATATGGAAAAGCTTTGACCGACGTGAACAAATCAATTGAAAAAGACCCTAATAATTCAATTTCATTTAAAACCAGAGCGTTAATTTACAAAGCGACTGATTTAAAAGAAAAAGCCTGTTCCGATAAACAAAAAGCGTTAGAATTAAAACTATTAGAAAAATATCCAAAATATAAAACTGACATTTCTGAATTGAATGAATATTGTAGCGGATAAAAAACTATGCCTAACAACGTGTATAGCTCATTGCGGCTGAATTCCTAATCGGAATTCATTGCAATTTGCTATCTTGTTTCCTTAATCGGAAAATCATACTGATTTTCCGCAACAAGCCATACACAAATACGTTGTGTGCAATTAGAACAAAAATGAAAAAGACACTATTAATATTAAATATTGCTGGACTTCTTGGAGCTTTGATATGGTTAATGGTTGATGCAACTTGGGAACCATTAGTCACTTCAATTGGACTTGTCGGAGCTTTAATTGCCCAAATATCAAGTAATAAAAATTCAGCCGAAAAAACAGTTTTAAAACAAAAAGGAGGAAAAAACTCAAAAAACTATCAATCCAAAGGAGACATTAACATTACTAATAAATGATAAGCGATAAAAACAAAAAACAAGAAGGAGGCGATGGTTCTTCCAACATTCAAGCAGAAAATGTTAATGTTTACAATACCGGCATAACTTATTCAGATGCTAAAGAAATAGCATTAGATGTTTTTAAAACGAACTTTATTCACTTAAAAAACGAAGCCGCTCAAATTGCAGCAGAAAGAGCAGAAGAGATAACAGAAAATATTTTAAAAACTCTAAACGATAAGCATCCAGAATCTTTGAAAGAATTTGAGCAACCAGCAATGCAAGATGCTTTATTTACAGCACAAAAGGAATATGCCAAAAGTGGAGATAAAGATTTAGGAGATTTATTGGCAGATATAATTGTAGACCGTGCAAATGTCTCTAAAAGAAATATGCTTCAAATCGTTCTGGACGAATCATTGACTATAGCATCGAAATTAACTGTAGAACAGTTGGATACATTAACTTTAATTTTTCTATTAACAAGAACTCGAAGAATGGTTTTGAGGAATTATAACGACTTTCAAAATTATTTAATTCAATATATTTTCCCATTCGTTGAAAACTTAATTATTGATAAAGAACATTATAATTATTTAGAATATTTGAGATGTGGACATATTAGAACTGGTAATTACGGACAACTTGAGAACAATTTAAGAGAAACTTATAAAGGCTTTTTTTCAAAAGGATTTAAGATGGAGGAATTTGATAAGGAGTTTGAAGAAAACAAACCAAATGTGCAAGGTCTCATAATTCCTTGTTTCCACGATATTACAAAACTCCAATTAGGGGTTTTTGATGACCAAACTCTTGACCAACGAATGACCGAAAGAGGATTTAAAGATGAACAAAAGAATAAGTTGAAAGCATTTTTCAACAAAACAACTTTTTCACAAAAGGAGATTAAGGATAAGTTAATTGCTTTTAATCCTAAAATGGAAAAAGTTTTTAATGTTTGGAAAGACTCTTATTTTAATCAATTTGAATTATCCCACGTGGGAATTGCTATTGCACACGCGAATTACAGACGAAGAACTGGTGAGACTATGGACTTATCAATTTGGATAAAATAACTGCACACAACAATGGCTATAAGTAATTGCTTGTTCTCGCCTACTTCTGAAAATCCTCGCGGATTTTCAGTTTTGTGCGTACTTGCAAAGCTAAGTGCTAACCCACGCAACTACTCATAGCCGAGACCGTTGTAGCACATTAAACCAATCAACATACGAATGAACAAAATATTAGTTTTTTTATTCTTTTTAGCAATCGGAATCCTTTCCTGTAAAAATCCT
>NZ_JAIRBB010000026.1 GCF_022008395.1 Aequorivita xiaoshiensis | reverse complement strand
TTATCTTTAGATTTTAAAACACCTGAAATGGTATATAAATTAACAGCGTAAATCAATTTTTAACCTGTAGCCATATTTCAGGACGAGACATATGAGGAAAACGCTGATTTTAATATTAGGACTTACGATTTTACAGCTAAATTTTTCTTGTAAAACCCAATATTCCGTGATAGAGTTAAACAATAATTTTACAACCGAGCAAGTAGCCGATTTAAAATTAATTTCTGACTTTTTTAAAAATCAAATGTGCTTAAATATGGACTCCGATTTCAAAACTTGTTATCAGAGAATACCTCACGAATATTTGGAGGCAATTGGAGAAGGATTTTGGACAAACATTGACTTTGAAAAACAAAAAAAACTTTACGAACAAATATCAAAATCAACTTTTGACGAAATTTGGATGTTCTGTAAATCGACTGAATATAAAACAGGAAAAGAAACAAAAAGTCTTTGTGCAAATCCAATCGGAAAATACTATGAATATCTTGTCGATTTAGGAAAACAAAATCCCAAAATAGAGGAATATGCTCATTGGGTTAATGCATCAGGAGACTTCAATCCTTTACAAATGCTCGACTCAAAAATATCAAAAAATAAAAAATATTTTGACCTAAATGACCGCAATATTCAATTGATTTTAGCAATTCACTATTTATCTTTAAATGACCAAGCCAAAAGAAATGAAAAATGGATAACGGAATAAAAAATACTATGCACAACACTGTATATAAAAAATGCGTAGTTTAGTGCTAAATCAAAGGAAAGTGCGTACTTGCTTTCATCCGATTTTCGTTCCGAAAATCCTCTGACACAAGCACGCACTTTTCATATACAAAACCGTTAGTTTTAATGCAAAAGCAAGTTTGCGGAATCGAATTTCTGAATAAAAAATTGAACTTTAATTGAAAAATAAACTACTGATATTATTAATTGGAATTTCCTTTTCAAGTTGTTTAGACGACCCAATTACAGCACGAAAAGTTACGAATGACTATTATCTGAATTGGGTTTATGATAATTCTGACCAAATATTATTGCGTAGTTCAGATGGCGGAAAAAGTGGTTCGATTGAAATATCGGAAACAGTTTTCGCAGTTGGATTTAATGACAATTATATTATCGCTAAACAACATCCGAATTTAGAAAAGGAGATTAGTGAAAGACTATTTGGAAATTTTGCTACTAACGGAGACTATCTTTTAAAAAATCCTGCTGACACGATTTATTTGGCTAAAGATGACCGAATTTATGAACAAAATGGAAAATGGTATCATATAAGCAATGGTTGGAATCCACCTGACAGTTTAAAACCATATAAAAAAACAACTTATTATCATATTATAGATTTAAGAACCAAAAATGGAGAAAAATACAAGTTGAATAATGAATTGGAATTTTGGGCTAAAAGAGAAAGTTTAGGAATACCAAAAAGCTTGGATTTTTCAATAATAGACAAAGATTTGGAATAAAGCACTAAAAGCTAACAACGTGTATAATTCATTGCTAGTTCTGGCTTACTTACGAAAGTCCTCGCGGACTTTCTATCTGTGATTTATTTGCTAAATTAGTTGCTTAAACACGCAACGAAATCATACACAAACACGTTGTGCAACATTTAAAAAAAACCGATGACAAAATCATTAATCTCTCTCATCTTGACTTGCCTTGGATGGTATGTATTTTATAATAACGCAATGATTTGGCCTAAAATAACACCTATAGCACTCGCTACTTCTATGTTAGAAATGGATGGCAATGGAAATTTTTTTGTGGGATTGATTGTTCTTCTGCTTTGCGCTATCTTAACCATTATACTTGCACTTTTAGTTTTATTTTTAATGATTTATGCCTTTGTAGGTATTATTTATACACCAATACTTTTTTTTTCAAAACCAGGTTATGGCATTTCGAATAACAACATAAAATACACTTCACGAGGTAATTATACAGGTAGCTCAACTTTCAACAATGAAAATTCAAATCCTAAAAGCGTAAAAAACAATAACTCATATTCAAAAGAAAGTGATTCTAATAAAGATTTCAATTCAGTTGTAGGCGGAATAAGAGGGACTTCGACATATAAGGGAGATAACTGGTTCACTGAAAAAAAAGTTGGCAGAACCGATAATGACGGTAACACATATTCGGGAAATAATTGGTTCACTGAAAAAAGAACAGGTAGAGTTTCATCTGACGGAGATGTTTATGATGGAGGAAATTGGTTTACAGAAAAGAAAACTGGGAGTATTAAAAAGGATGGAAATATTTATGAAGGCAACAATTGGTTTACGGAGAAAAAAACTGGGAGAATTGATAAAGATGGAAACATTTACGAAGGCAGCAACTGGTTTACGGAAAAAAAGGTAGGTAAACATAAAAAATAAGTTCTAAAGATTATTATTATAAAAAATATTTGTTAGCTTATTAATCCTCAAAATAATGACCAAAAAAAATAGCGCGAAATAAAACGTTGCACAACAAAAGTATAAAAAAAATAGGGCAAGTAAGTGCTAAAACCAATGGCTCAGGCTTATTTGCGAGGTCGCCAAATCTTTTGATTTGGCTTTTAAATGAATAATATAAAACAAAATGCAAAAGATTTGGCTTGTGGATAATCCGAAAATTTATCGTTTATTTTCAGCCCTACTTATCATATACGAAACGTTACCTGCAATTTGAAAAATGAGCATAGTAGATAAAATTTACCAAGAAAATATAGGCATTACAGAAGAGGAAGTGCTTGCGAAAATTATTGACGAAAAGGAGTTATCTGCTTTAGACTTTTGGTTATTACCACAATACGTTTTTGATGAATGGAGAAAAAAACACGACTATCCAAGAATATTAGATAACTTTAAAAGAAGATTGCCTAGATTCAAAGAATGGATGGAAACCTTTGAATTGACAGACGAAATATTAATGGATGGATATGTAAGTGAATTCTTGAAATTCAAATACACAGAAATTAAAAAAGACCATATCTTTCATTTAGTAAAAGTCACATATAAAGGCAAAACAAAACATCAAGTTTGGTATAGTTACGATAAAAATTCATTACACAATGAAAATGAAGTGACTTATGAATATGTTCGCAGTTTTCAAAGTTACTTTGAATGGTGTGAACTAAACAAAATTGACGGATATGAAATAAGAGTTGACAAATACTATCAAGCTTATGAAAATGAAGAAGTCTATTATAATTTTGACTTAAGGTTAATTAAAATGGGGAGAATAGAACCACCTGTAAATGCCTTAAACCAAATATTACGTCAAAAGAAAATTGAATTTGCAAATGTTAGTGGCTTAAAATTAAACGATGAAATTATTAACAATAGGTCTATTGAATTCATATTTTGTGTTTGTGATAATATTAGTTGTAAACATCTTAAAACTCATTTCTTCACCTTTGAAAATTCAAGTGTTAGAAACTTGAATATCACAAACTCTGAAATAAGTAATTGGAAATTTATTAATTCCATAGCAAATGGACGAATTAAAGATTCTTTGATTAAAAACTCTAGGATTTGGGGTGGGAATTTCACACCTATTTTTGAAAATAGTGAACCAGAAAATATTGGAGTTTGGTATAAAAATTTAAAACATTCACCGAATTTTGACAGAACTTATCGGAACCTCTATAAAGCACATACTGAAATTGGGAATTACAAAGAGGCAAATAAACTCAAAATTTCAGAATTAGATTTTAAAAGAAAACAAGTAAAAGGGTTTTGGAATAAAACAAGTTGGTTTATCGATAAATATTTTTGGGGTTATGGAAGAGAACCTAAAAAAATAATAACTTTTACATTTGCTATAATTTTACTATTTGGGTTAATATTTTCCTTAATTTCTAATCAGCTAATTCCAAATGAAACTTTTTTGACATTGAATTGGGCAGAAAAGATTCTCTATAGTTTATATTCCAGCGTAGTGACTTTTGTAACATTAGGATTTAGTGATGTTTATCCGAATACTGGATTTGCTAAATTATTAGTTTCGATAGAAGCAATTATAGGAGCTCTTTCATTAGGTGCATTAATAGTTACTTTAACAAAAACAAAAGAATAAAAACTGCAGGTAACAACGTATATATTCCATTGCTAGTGAAGGCTTACTTACGAAAATCCTCGTGGATTTTCTATTCGGTTTTTATTTGCTAAATTACGTGCTAAACCACGCAACGTATCATATACAAAACCGTTGTAAAACATTTTGACCCGTCCTGAATAAAGGCTACATAATTTTAAACATTATGTACAAAAATGACAAAGTAATCAGACGGTATTCAGAACCTTTTAAACTGAAAA
>NZ_JAIRBB010000025.1 GCF_022008395.1 Aequorivita xiaoshiensis | reverse complement strand
ATTTTTAGGAAGTCGCCAAATTTTTAAATTTGACGATTTCCTAAAAATAAAATAAATAGTAAAATTTAAAAATTCGGCTTGTGTTTCATCCGAATAATTAGCGTCTTTTTTCAGCGCTACTTTTCATATACAAGACCGTTGGCATTCATTAAAACCAATCTCTACTAATTGAACTGAATAAGTGAGTAATAAAACTCTGAATTACATAATAATTGGACTTTACTTGATTTCACTCTTCACCGAATCTTTTAGTGGGAGTGGCGGAGTTTACGGAATTTTTGCTTTGATATTTGGCGGACTTTCAATTTTTATTGAAAATTTATTCGCATTTGGTGCTTGGATAGCGAATATTCCATTCTTAATCGCATTTTTCAGAAAATTAAAACTGAATACAAAACTGACTTTAAGTGGAATCGCAGTATTGCTCGGAATTTTAGCAGTATTTGTAACTGATTTACCAATGCATATGGGTTCAAGCACGTCACCTGTGAAAATCGGAATTGGATTTTACTTCTGGATTGGAAGTTTGACCTTATTGTTTGGAAAAAACCTAATGGAATATATAAAATTGAATAAAAAATAACGAAATGCCAACAATGTATAACCGCAATTACGGCGGATTCGACTACGTCCGAATCCACGCGTAATTGCTAAAGCCAGTGCCAAAACGAAAATTAACGCATATTAACCCGTAACTGACGGTTATACGAGACCGTTGTGCGTCAGCTGAAAAAACCTATGAACACAAAAAGAAACATTAAGGAAATAGCACCATTATTGGCGAACGATTTTGTTGATTTAGAAGAATCGATTTTCGACACAGATTTGTATTCAGACTTTTTGACCAAAAATTTCGAGAGATTAGGAATTTTTAATAAATATTTAATCTGCAAACTTCACGACAGTTGGATAATAAATATTATCAATCAAAATGATAGTTTATTAATAGAATTAAATGACTTTTCGACCTATGTTTTCGCTCATTCTATAATTGACAAATTTGAACTTTCCATTGACCCAGACTATATTTCATTTCCAATAAAAATTGAACTAAAAGGAAATTTAAAACTTGAGTATAATAAAGTGGATGATTTCGGAAACTTAATTAAAATTGAGCCTTTAAAATTAGATGAATATCTTTACGAACAAGTTTCTAAAATAGAGAATAATAGAATTGAAATTGTATTTCACTTTTGGAAATCAAATCTTGACACTGAAAAGCCAGGCGAAAGAATAATTGTAATTGCTTCTGCTAAAAATATAGTTTTGACTGAAAATCAAGACAAAGCGTGGAACGAAACTTTCGGAAATAAATATGACAAATACTATGAATATTTTAAATCACAATTTGATAGTGACAGATACGTTTCAGACCATAATGAATGTGCTAAATTAATAACTGAATTTGAAAATAAAAAGAATAAATAATGCCGAACGCACAACAATGTGTATAATTCATTGCTAGTTAGAGCCTACTCACGAAAATCCTTGCGGACTTTCTATCTGTTATTTATTTGCTAACTTCGGTACTTAAACCACGCAACGAAATCATACACTAGACCGTTACACAACATTTTGACCAACCTATGACAAAAAGAGATTTCTTCCGAGTGATAATTAAACTGTTTGCACTATACTCAGCGACATTAGCAATATTTAGTTTACTGCCGACTTACTTCAGCTATGCAATTAACGCTTACGAACTGATGACAATAATATTGGCTGTAGCGTCTTTTCTAATAATTGTAGCATTATTGTTTGCGCTGATTTATGGAGCCGACAAAATAATTGACTTACTTAAATTGGACAAGGGATTTGATGAAGAGCGAATTGAATTTGGGAGCTTAAAAGAAATTAGCATATTAAAAATTGCCATAATCGTGATTGCTGGATTACTCATAATTGATAATTTTCCGTATTTTCTAAATCAATGTTATCTTGCTTTTAAAGACCAAGTCTCAAATAAAGGAATTGACGGAATGCTTGATGCATTTGTTTATGAACAAGTTGATTATTTTCAATTTGCGATTTCAGCCATCAGTATTCTGATTGGTTATTTAATGATTACAAATTATTCCAATGTAGCGAATTGGTTATACAGAACGGACAAAAAAAACGTTGTGTAACAATGTATAACCGCAATTACGGCGGATTCGACTACGTCCGAATCCACGCGTAATTGCTACCGTAGGTGCTTATCCGAAAAACATTAAATTTAATCCCGTAACTGCGGTTATACAAAACCGTTAGCCATAATTTAAGAAATGACGATATTAACAGAAAATCAAGTAACTGAACTTTGTGTTTTTATAGAAAATCGAATTGAAAAAATCGGTTGTGACCACTCATTGAAATATACTTTTGAATGGGCTAAAAAAAACGGAGTTGATAAGTCTGATTTAATTGACGTTTTGGAATCGAATGGTGGATTTTGTGATTGCGAAGTAACATTTAATTTACCAGAAGATTGTGATTTAGAATTAGAGTCAGAAAACAAAGAAATGGACTTTAAAAATCCTTTCAAAATACCGCTGAATTTTCAACAGACCGAAAATAAAGTTTATACAAAAGCACTATTTTCGAGTTCTGAATACGACCATAATAATTACACGAAAAACGGAGAATTATTAATTCCAGCACCATTTGGATTTAAACCAAAAAAGAGAGTTAGGAAAAGTATGCACTTCTTTCACGGAACTGAATCGGAATTGCCTACTGAAATCGGAATTGTAAAAGAAATAGAACCCATAAACGGAAAAGAGTTTGCGAAAAAAATTCGTGATTTAAAATTAGATTCTTTTTCGAGATTTTCGGGAAGAGATGCTGAATATTACTTTTCGAGAATTGAAAAAATTGACATTGGAAAACCAATGGGAACGCATTTTATGGAAAGAACAGGAATTGGCGGAACTAAAATTGAATTAAAAGTGCATAAAGTAATATTTAGGAAATAAAAAACTATGGCTAACACCGTATATAAAAAATTGCTGGTGTTGTGCTAAATCAAAGGTCGTTGCACGTTTGTTACGTCTGATTTTCCTTCGGAAAATCCTCGCACACAAACACGCAACTTTCCATATACAAACACGTTGTAGCGCATTAAAAAAAATGAAAAAGAATCAAATCGAAATAAGTGGTTCACGATTGACCATTTTCACTAAGAAAACTCCCGTTATCATTAGAATCGTTTTGACTTTAATTCTGACCATACTGACATTAATTCCGCTTGCTGCAACATTTTTCGTTTTGACCTATGGAGACGGACCTCATATCGGAATCGTATTTTCATTCATACTTTGTTGGGGAGTTGGATTTTACCTACTTCGAATAACACTATGGAACTCGGTCGGTCGAGAAGTCCTGAATTTAGAAGCAAAAAAGATTTCATATATGGCTGACTACCGACTCTTCAAAGACGGAAGACAAGAAATCTCGACCACTGATTTAGAGACTGAAATAATTTTTGAAGACGAACCCAATAATCCAGTTGGCCGACTAAGACTGAAAAACAATACAGATGTTATCGAAACCGTGATTCGAGCGAAAATTGCAGAATTGGAAGAATTGAAAAAAGAAATAAAAACGCGCTACAACAATGTATAACCGCAATTACGGCGGATTCGACTGCGTCCGAATCCACGCGTAATTGCTAACATCTATGCTTAACCGAAAAACCTCGTATATTTATCCGTAACTGCGGTTATACGAAACGTTGTGCAACATTTGAAAAAAATCGAGAATGTCCCAATTTATTTTACAATTCAAAACTTTAGGGTCAAAAATCATTACTCGAATGGACTTTAATTCCAAAAAGCCAGCGACAGAATTTATCGGATTAACAAAACTTGATGGTTACAAAATGTACCAATATATTCAAAGCGGGAATAATTATGCAATGACCGCAGAAGAGTTAGAAACCGAGAATATCCAATTCGAGAAATTATTTCGTGAAAAAAAAACTTGGTTTGGACTTTCAAAAAAAACTGTGACTGATTTTCTAATTTTGCCAAATAAGAACTTTTACTATCCTTACGAATTTGGCTCTTATCTGTATATATTTACAAAACAAGACCGGACTAAAAATGATTTTGAAAATTGGCTAAACAAAGAATTTCCAAGTAGATTTGGACATATCGATGAGAGATTTATTGGTTTTAAGAATTTAATGAGTGAAGATGATTATTTAATTGCAACTAATCACGATTTACAACATCAATTTGGAGTAGTTGGAAAAAAGAAAATAATCGAAAGGGTTATCTCGAAATTCAAAAACGAAAATTTGAGCGAATTTGAATTGGAAAATTATGAAGAAACGAGCTAAAAAAAACGTTGCACAACACCGTATATAACAAATAGCTGCGTCGTTTCTAAATCGAAAAATTTGGTATATTTGGGAAGTCGCCAATTTTTTATTTTGGCGTTTTTGACATTTAAAGGTAAAAACCTAAAACAAAAAAATCGGCTTGTAGCGCAACCGAAAAATTAGCTCTTTTCTGCACGCTACTTGTCATATACACGCACGTTGCCCATAATATTGACCCGTCCTGAATAAAGGCTACATAATTTTAAACATTATGTACAAAAACGACAAAGTAATCAGACGGTATTCAGAACCTTTTAAACTGAAAAT
>NZ_JAIRBB010000024.1 GCF_022008395.1 Aequorivita xiaoshiensis | reverse complement strand
ATTTTTGATTCTATCTCTCGATAAAATCCTTTCATATTTGAAAATTTATTTCCATTTATCTCTATTATTCGCATTTTGGTAAATTAAGCACAACGGCCAAGTATAAGCGTAGTGCGGGATTAGAAGCACTACGCTTTCAGTTTTACCTTATGTTTGTTAATATTCAATTAGTCCAATTTTAGCACTTTAGCCCGCATTACGCTTATACAATGTTGTACAGCGTTTTTTATTCAATCGGTATGCAAAAGTCAACAATAGCTTTTCTTTGAGGATGCTCATTAAAATTATTATGATAAATCTCAAAAGGTTCTTTATCAGCTTTGTTATATCCGTTTTCGTTCATCCACAAGAATAAACCTGTCCAAGATTTCTCAAATTCATTTAATCCAATTTCAAAATTACCAACTATGCACTTTCCGTTTTCGATTGAGGTCGTTCCAATTTCGCCTTTGGTTTCGGTAGGTTTGTCCAACAAAATACAGGCACTCATTCTTACTTTATCCGCTTGGGTAACTTTAAAACTGTCGTGGTAAATTGTTACCATTTTAGTTTGGTCATTCATCAGACCTTTGGGTGTTGCCCATTGAATCAGCTTTCCATAAGCTGTTTCGAGATTTTGAGGTCCGATACTCGATACGTAAGCCAATTCCATTTTCGGCATTTCTTTAATTTCGATGTTTGCATTCATTTTTATCCATTTTTTAAGATTATCAATGATGCAAATGTATTTTTCACAATCAGGATAGTCTTGTCCGTTCTTGCTTTCGAGTTGACGTATCTTGCTATGTCTGTTTGGGTTTTGCTTTTTGAATTCGGTCGGACTAACTCCGAAATATTTTTTAAAGGTTCGTGAAAAGGAAGAATTATCGCTAAATCCAAAATTATGAGCTAATTCAGTTGTAGTTATATTCTTGTGTAACAAATCCAAAGATGATTTCTCGATTTTTCGCCTTATTACATATTCATTTAGGGTTTCACCTGTTACAAATTTGAAAACTCTATGGAAATGAAATGGTGAGAAAAAAGCAATCTCGGAAACGGTTTTTAACGATAAGTCAGAATCCAAGTTTTCATCGATAAATTCAAAAACTCGGTTGATACGATTTTTGTAATCTGCTTGTATTTGTTCTTCTGTTTCTGTCATTCGTCAAATGCTGTACAACGGATTTGTATAAGATTAGTTGCGTGGTTTAAGCACCTAATTTAGCAAATACAAACCGAATAGAAAATCCGCGAGGATTTTCGTAAGTAGGCTTGCACTAGCAATTAATTTTATACGTTGTTGTGCTTAGGCCTTTCCGCCATCTGATGCACAAAATATTACTTTATTATTATTTTTCCGCAATTAATTTCGTGGCTATTGATTTTGTAAATTAGCTCTTCTTTTTGTAATTCAAATCCGGCTCTTATCGTTCCATTTACCCCTTGGTTAGAGATAACAACCGAATAGAAAAGATAAGAGCTATTTGGTTCAATTACTGTTTTCAATTTAGAGGGCTTATCTATGTTTTCGTCAAGGAAACTTATTATATCCAATCCGTAATTCGGTAATTTTTCTTTTTCAAGAATCATTTCGTCATTTGGTAAAAACAAATTGAAGTTTATATTGGGTTCTGAAGGTATTACAAATGAATTAGTTGAAAAATTTATTTCTAATTCCAAATTAGAAGATGCCTTATTAGTAATACAAGTCCAAAATGTTACGTAAACATATTCTTTTCCGTTTGTTGTTGTATATCTTTGTCCACCTTTTGGATAACTATTCTTAATTGTAATGCCATTATTAGTTTTATTATCATATTCAAATTCGGTATGAAAATTCTGTCCCATTATTGTATTAGAGAGCAGAAAAAGGGTAAGAACGATATAAAATTTCATTAGTCTTTTTGTTTTTTCGGCTTACGCACAACGTTTAGTATAAAAGAAGTAGGGCTGAAAATAAGCAATTACCTTTCGGATTATCCACAAGCCAAATCTTTTGCATTTTGTTTTTATTTTTTCTCCAAAAGCCAAATCAAAAGATTTGGCGACCTTGCAAATACGCCTGAAACATTGGGTTTAGCACTGATTTGCCCTATTTTTTTTATACAGTGTTCTACACCGTTTTTCTGCCATCATCTTTAACGTATATATTCAGTTCGGTCAAATCTTGCAATAGTGTCATTGGTTTTTGTAATTAAATAATAAGTTCTTCCACCTGCAAAATTGGTGTCATATTTTACTATGCGGACTTTTTGAACCGTTGCTTTTGTTTGGTTGTCGTAAGCGCTAAAATCAATTTCACGTAATAATTCAAAAAGGAAAAATTCCTTAATTCGACTTAAATCTTCTTGATCATTTCGTTTATAATTTAAGAACTTATTTTTTGTTTCAATTAATCTATTGACTTTCTGAGGTTCGTCCTCTTCCTTAGCTTTTTTAATTGTATTGTCGATTTTTTGAAATATGTCCTCATAACAAAATTTAAAATCTATTCCATCAATAGTTAGGGTTATTTTATCCGAGCAATCTAAACGAGAAGTTGCTCTTGTCGACCATACTGAAATTGTAGTATATGAACTGTCAAAGTTGTTATCAGAAGTTTTTAAATCGATTCTTTCTTGAATTATTGTATCCCCTCGATATTCAGAAATAACTTTAAGACTGTCTCCAAAAAATTTTGTTTCAGTTCGGTATTCCTTCACAATAGGTTTTTTATCGATTATCAATTCCCTTTTACTTTTGGAATGACATCCGATTAAAATCAGAATGTTTAATGCTATGACGACTATTTTTTTCAAATGGTGTAGAACGTGTTTGTGTATGATTAGTTGCGTGGTTTAGCGAGTAAGTTAGCAAATAAAAACCGAATAGAAAATACGTGAGTATTTTCGTAAGTAAGCTAAAACCCAGCAATTAATTATACACGGTGTTGTGCGTAGGTTTTATATTTCCGATTAATTATATTTTTCCGCGTTCTCAAGATAAAAGTACTTTGGATATTCTGCTGTCGTGTCGTTTTTAAACAAAAATAACTCGCTAGATTTTGCAGGTTTTGAAATTGAATCTCCTTTCTCAATAAATTTCATATTTGATGAACCAATTTCTAAATCAACATAATCTTCAATATTATAAAACTTCACTAAAATTCCACTTCTAGATTGGAATTTGTATTCAACTATTCCGTTTAAAGTGTTTTGATAATATTTTTTTGTGTGATTATGCGAATTCCAAAAAATGAAAATAAACAATCCAATTCCAATAGCAAGGACTATTCCTTTTTTCAGATTCAATGAATTTTTTATTGTCATTTTATTGGTTTTAGGTTGCTGGTCAACTTACGCACAACGGTCTCGTATAACCGTCAGTTACGGGTTAGTATGCGTTAATTTTCGGTTTGGCACAGACGTTAGCAATTCCGAGTGGATTCGGACGTAGTTGAATCCGCCGTAATTGCGGTTATACATTGTTGTGTAACGGTTTTATCCGCCATATTTACGTTTTCGCTCTCTATTTTGTTTTCTGATTTTTTTCTTGAGTTTTCTTGGATTTTCAGTTGAGAAATCAGTCCAAGAATTTCCAATTCCAATAAATATTTCTAACTCTACTGCTTGTCCGTTCATTACTGACACATTCTTTTTTAAATCATCCGTTCCCAATGAACTAATTTTTAATTCATATTCTCCCTCTTCAATCTGAAATTCAAAAAATCCATTTTCATCAGCAGAATAATATCCAATTTTATCAGGGAAATCTTTGCTTGTAATTATAGCATTCGTATTCGGAATACTATCAATTCGGTTTTTTATGTAACCTCTAATTGTTCCAATTGTCTTATTTGTAGTTTCTTTAATTCGGCTTTGAGAAACTTTTGATGGAATACCCCTTACATTCAAACATATGTCGGTCATTTGTCTTTTAGGTGTTGAGCATCCGACAAAGATTATAGCTAATAAATAAATTTTAATGTTATTCACGATTTTTTTTTAACTGTTGCACAACGGTCTTGTATATGGCTCGTAGCGTGCAAATTAGAAAATTATTTTCGGATTAAGCACAAGCCAGATTTTTAAATTTTACTATTTATCTTTTTATTGGAAATCGTTAAATTTAAAAATTTGGCGACTTTCCAAAAATGCCTTAACTTCGAATAAGCAACTAACTAGCTATGAGCTATATACTTTGTTGGCAGTAGTGTTTTATTCAAAGAGTTTAGTTTGATTCTCAATCTTTGGATGAAAAGTTCCGATAATCATAAATGGATTGTGAGATACATAATGGTGAACTTGAGATGTTCCTAAAAACAGATACAAGTCTTTAGTCATAGCAAAATCGTCAAAGTATTTTTTTCTCACATCAGCAACTGCTTTTGCCTCATTTCCTTCGTATTTGGCAAGTTGTCTCCAATATAAAGCTCCAATTTCCCAATCCTCAATCATCATTCGGCTTTCTTTTCCTTGATTGTCCTCAAGAACATAAGTAAATTTATATGGTAGCTTGTCAACTACATCAAAAGGGTCTTCAGGATGCTCAAATAGATTTCCTTGTTCTCTTTGTGCTTTTAATTTCGCGATTTTCTTTTTATCCCAAACTCTGTCAACTTCTTTAGCAACAAAATCTTTGATTTTTGTAGGTTTAAAAACAGCAAGAGAAGTACATATTTCTTTGTTTTTAGCTTCTGCAATTAGTTCTGCAAGGTTTTCATATACTTTATTGAGAACTGATTTTTTTCGTAAGTACCAATTACCAGCAGTATCTAAATGTTCAAGGATTTTTATTTCACTATCCATTGAATATGGTCTATAACTTTCAGGTCGAAAATCACTCGTATTTTTAACCAAGTCTAGTTCAATCCATTCATATTTTCGATATTGTTCCGAATAATCTTTTTTTCGGAAAGGAACAGGATAAATTCTAATCCATTTTCCATCTTCGGTAAATCCTGCTGTACAAACTAATTCATCATATTTTCCAGAAATTGCTGGATATGTTTTAACTGTTATTAGAACCTTTGTTTTTGCCATAAATTATATATGTTCAACAACTAAATCAGATTCTATAGATTTCAATGATTCAGCTAATGGTAATCTGTGACATTGACAAATGTTTGATTCGAAACAGGTAAGTGCGATTCTATTATACTCGTTTAATAGATTAATGATTTCTTGTTGTTGGGTTGATGTTTCTTTAAGTGTTGTTTTTTTGTAACTCTCAAAAAGTAAATCATAGTCTTCTTGTTTTTCAAGAGTTTGTCTTTTATTTGAGTTTATTCCGACTTCTGGAATGTGTATATATTTAATCCCTAAACTTTCACAAAATCTCTTTAGTAGAGTCTTGCTAAAGCCATACTTCATACTCAAAGGATTCTTCCTAACATCAACTAAAAGTTTAATATTGTTTTTTACAAGTTTGTTTAAATACTTTTCTAAACTAACTCCTTCATAACCAATTGTAAAAACGGATTTTTCATTTTGACTTGGTATTGTATTTAAAACTCTATTATAATATTCTTCGTTTAATATTCTTTCAGAAATTGTACTGTTAATTGCATAATATGGGAAATTAATATAAGTATGTCTTATTAAGGCTTCACCTGCCATATTTCCGTAGCTGTCAATTGTTTCAGTTAATAGTTCTCTGTCTTTAGGTTTAAGAGTAGGTAAATAATCTTTAGGGTCAATTTTCGAATAACCTCTTTCCGATTCAGATAAAAACTCTTTTTTTACCATTGTCACTAAATCAGCGTGTGCTGAATAAGAGTAGCACCCAAATTTATATGGTACAAAGTCATATTCAGATTCTCGTTTTCTTTGACTATATAAAAACAGCAACTTTTGTAATTTAGTTTTTTCAACATTTCCGTTACAAAGTTGGAATAATGATAATATTATTTTTCTTCTATAAAACATTCTACAAAGTTAGTGTTTAAAAAATGCCTTTAAAAATATTCTCGATTTTTTCACATTACTGCCAACGTTGTTGTATATGGTTTGTTGCGTGTTTCAAGCAACTAATTTAGTAAATAATTACCGACCAAGAAAGTCCGCGAGGACTTTCGTAAGTAGGCGAGAAGCCAGCAATAAATTATATACGGTGTTGTACCCAGTTTTTAATATTTAGAAATTCTATATTCATCATCTAATTCGATGCAGATGTAGTTCCCTCCGAATTTTCCACCACCTTTGATTTTCTTAAAGGTCAAATCTTTAAAATATCCAGTATTAAAATTGCGAGTAAATTCCACTTCTCCAATTTCAGTTGAGTGAAAAGGATAGTTATATTCTTTATTTTTAGTCAATCTATTGATATGTGATTTTTGGATTATCTTATTTGGCATTTAGTTTTCTAATTTTTGTTTCCGATTCAATTGCCAATTCATTAGTAAAATATTCCACATCGCAAAAAAGTCAGAACCTTTAAAGGCTGGAATAACGAACTGTTCAGAATTCAGATTAGTGATTGTCAGTTCATCCCATTCAGCTTTTTTCACTTGTTCTCTTGTTGCTTTTCCAGTTTCGCTAATTTCAACTAACGATTGAGGTCGCATTTCTTTAATATCACTTATCAGCAGACTTTCAAAGTTGTCATATTCTCCCCAAACTATTTTCCGAGTTCCAAAAACAGTCCATTTGTCATTTTTCGGTTGAGTGAAAACTAAAACAGGAATTCCAATATTTTGAGATTTAAATAATTCCGTGTAAAATTTTTGGTTTTCAGTCGGCAAACTCTCGAATAAGAACGAATGTTGGGTTGGAAGGCTGTGTTTTCCAGCTTTCCACTTTAATCTTTTCGCTATATATTCATCTGTTTTCTGCATTTCTCAAATTGGGTACAACGTCTCCGTATATGAAACGTAGCGTGTAAAAAGACGCTATCGTTTCGGATTATACACGAGCTGAATTTTTAAATTTTTCTTTTTTCTTTAT
>NZ_JAIRBB010000023.1 GCF_022008395.1 Aequorivita xiaoshiensis | reverse complement strand
TGCTTTTACGCACCAAAAAAAATCAGTTTCTTTTCGGCCTTCCATTTCGCCTAATTTTCAGGTTTTCACGATTTTTCTTAAATGCACCACAACGGTCTCGGCTATGAGTAGTTGCGTGGGTTAGCACTTAACTTGCAAGTACACACCAAACTGAAAATCCGTGAGGATTTTCAGAAGTAGGCGAGAACAAGCAATTACTTATAGCCATTGTTAGGCAAAGTTATTTTTAATTTATTCTTTATTCGATTCGTATAATGCAACAAAATCAGATTCTTTCAATATTCTGATGTTCTGTCCATTATTTTTCAGTTCTTCTGCTTTTCTGTGTTTCGAGCTTTTTTCCTTTCCCGAAAGTTTACTTATGTCTTGGTCTCCAACCACTAAAAGAGTTGTTTTTTTTGTAACTCCATTTACTACTTTACAACCTATTTCAGATGCAAGTACTGAAGCTTCTCTTCTTGGAATTTGTAATGAACCTGTAAAAACTAAAACTTCTCCATATAGATTTCCATTTGGATTTCCCTCTTTAGAAACGGAATCACTATAATTTCTCGCATTCGCTAAAATTGGATTATTTACTCTTATAAGCCAATCATCAATGGTATTATCTTTCTCTTTAATTGCGGAAATTAAAATATGTGCGCAAGCTTTAGCATCTTCTAAAGCATCGTGGTGGTTAAAAGAGAAATTCAATTTTTTACAAACATTCGCAAGACCGTATCCTTTGTATGCAAATTCTTCCCAACATCTTCGTGAAACTTTTGCTGTGTCAATCCAATTGTTTTGAATTGTAGGAAGTCCATATTTTTCGCAAGTCCGATTTATTGAAACTCGGTCAAAATGAGTGTGGCAAACGCAAATGTAATTTTCCAAATGTTGTTTAAGAAATTCGTAAACTTCTGGGAATTTTGGACTGTCAACAACATCTTCTTCTGTAATATTATGTATTGATTCGTTCCAAAAATCAAAGTAATCTTCTGGGTTTAGTAGACTTGACCATTCTTTTTTGATTTGACCATTTTCATAAATAACAAATCCAATTTGGCAAATTGATGCCATATCAGAATTAGCTGTCTCAACGTCAATTGCCAAAAAGTTCATTAGAAAGGATTTTTAAGTTTTTCCAAGTCCATTGTAAATGTTACGGTTACTCCTGTTCTTGTACAAGTCAAAACCATTTCTTCGTCCATATCTATATTCAAGTCTTCTCCACGTAACGCTTGCCATTCGGCAATGTAATTTAATGCTCCGATTTTTTCCTTTTTCTTCAAGACTTTTTCAACTCCGCCTTTATATCCAAGAACAGGCAATTCACCTCTTTTTGCTTTTTCAGCTAATTCAGGTTCTTTTATTGCTAAAGCTCTACCAACTTCATAATTTTTTATCAATCCTTTATCTTCTCGTCTCCAAGTCTCTTCCCAAGTTAGATTCTTTCTATCAGGTTCTGAAAAGCTTCTGTAAATTCTTGTCATTGTCGTTGGTTTTAATTTTGCCTAACGGTCTCGTATAACCGTCAGTTACGGGTTTAAAGTTAATGATTTTCGGTTTAGCAATGGCTTTAGCAATTCCGCGTGGATTCGGACGTAGTCGAATCCGCCGTAATTGCGGTTATACATTGTTGTAAAACGTTTTTTTAGCATATTTTTATAGATTCCAACTCATTAAAGTCCGTTTTATATTTTCCGCTTTAATGAGATAAAACGTTGTCCAGAGAATTGCCCAAAGAATAAAAGTCAAAAAGAAAAAAATCAGATTAATTCCATCAGATTCTAAATCCAAGTATACAAACATTATAGTCAGAACTAATGCTCCAATAAAATTGTATATGGTTGCATTTTTAATACTCATCTCTATAAGTCCTGTTAGGAAATTCCAACCAACTAATCTGTCAGTTATTTTTATTTTTTCAGGATTTGAGAAGTCAATTATAATTCTTTGAGCTAAATCCAGTTTGACTATTATCTGGTCATTTTTCTTTTCAAATTTATAGTCAAACTTATTCAGTAATTGTTCAGTTTTTTCTATTCCCATAATTTTTGTCTAAATGTTTTACAACGGTAACGTATAAGAATAGTAGCGGATTTTATACACTTACTTTTCGTTTTGTTACTGTCGTTTGATTTATAAATTTCATTTCGTTTTAGCGATGAAACCGCTATTATTTTTATACAATGTTAGCCACTGTTATTTTTAGTATTTATCATCATCTTTCACTTTGATATTTGTTAAGTCAAGTAAGTATAAACAGGCATTACTAAACTCCTTATTTGGTGAATTTGAATGATGAGCTTTAAATGATTCGTGCTTTTTTCTTTCTAAAGTCCAAGTTGCTCCATCTGTCATTGGTATATATTTTTCATTTGGCAAACTATCAAAACTTGAAGCCTTTACAATTTCTTCGAACTCTATCCATTCTTTTAGACGTAGTTTTTTCTTACCTGATTTTTTTAAACCTTCTGGTTCATAGCCACCCGCACCTTTTCCAACTTTCCAATACAACATTATCTCATTTTCAACTTTCTCAATTCTAATTGCAATCGGATGATGAAAACTTCTTAACCAAGTAAAACGATAAATAATTGAATTTTGCTTTAATTCCTTATTGTAAAGGCAATCTTCTTTTAGGTCACTAAGTTGAACTTGAAGCCATTCAGCTGTACCTTTCCCTGATTCAATTTCAAAGAGGTAGTCTGTGGAAAAATCACATTCCCAATTATCTGTTAGATTGGTGAAATAGTATGACGGAAAATAGCATTGATTAAAATCTCTTTCAGCGTCTTTTGGAATTGGTGTTTGGTCACTCTGTTTTAAAAAGCATTCAAGTTGTCTTATTGGATAGTAAATAATATCTCTTTTGTCTTTCCTTAAATCCCAAACTTGGTACAAATAATTTAATGAACTATCTGCTGCGTTTTCAAATGTTGATCTCTTTACAGCTTTTTCTTTGACAGCTATTGTGGAATCAATTAATTTATCTACAAAATCAAATCCCCAATCTTGCTCTTTCTCCAAAGGGAAAATAAAATCTTTATAATATGCTTCTGCCAACTTAAAAACTATTATTGAATCGTTGGGACTGATTGCAAGAGCCTGTTTTAAATATTTTACTTTACGTCTATTGTATTCATCCTTATCTCTATAATCAAGTTCAAGAAACAATAATTCTGACCGCAAAAGATATGGTTCAGTTTTGTCTGGAAATTTGTTAATCAAATTGTCAAAGTAGATGGAAACAGAATCAATTTTTCTGTCATAGTAGTATCTGCAGATATATTCTGTAGCTCTAAAATTAAATGGGTCTATCTCTTGTAATCTCTTTGCTTTTTCAATTTTGTCACCATATTTTTCAGAACTACTATACCAAGACAAATCATATTCAAGCTCTTGTATTGTCTGTCCAAAAGAGTTTGATGTCAATATCAAAAAGTAAATTAAGATTAGTCTATTGTTCATTCTTGGGTTATGTCTTTTTAATAGTGGCTAACGGCTTTGGCTATGAGCAGTTGGGGATTTTTTGCTCTTACTTTTCAATTTAGCACAGACCTTCGTTTTAGGTTTTAATTTTCGGTTAAGCACTCAAACCCCAATTGCTTATAGCCGTTGTTGTGTGGCGTATTTTTTTTTCAGATTTTCAAAATCCGAATTAGTTAATATTTTAATGTTACAATTTTTATTTTCGTTCAGTTCGTGTACTTTTTGAATTTTCGACCAACCAAAGTCAGCTCCGATAACAACAAAATCGACTTTGCTCGTAATTCCAGATTTTATTATTCCGCCATTTTGTTCGATAAATTTTTTTGCTGTACTTCTGTCTGTTGTTATTTCTCCAGTAAAAATAAATCCTTTGTTCTTAATCTCAATTTTTTCGAGTTCTCCGTCTTTTAGTGAATACGCTTGAACATAATCAAGATTTTGATTTTTAATTTCGGCTATTTCTTTTTGTCGTGTTATTTTTTCTTGAATTTCTCCGAAGCTCAAAGTTTTTATCAAACTCTCATAATCAGGATAAAGTTCTGCAAGTTCGCCAAATACATAAGCACAAACTTTTGCATCTTGCTCAGGATTATGTTTGTCAATATATTCAATGTTAAATTTTTCTGCGAGTTCAGCTAACCTTTTTGAATTTCCTGTTTTCTCCGCAAGTTGCATTGTGTCCAAGTAGTTAATATTGAAATCTGAAATTGAATAGTGTTCAAAGAGGTTTTTTAAAACACTCAAATCCATACTTGCGTTATGGAACACAATTAAGTTTTGATTAAAATATTTTGAAAGTTCAAATTCCCAAAGTTCATCAAAAGTCATTGCGTAATCTACATCTTCGGCTGTAATTCCGTGAATTCCAATATTTCTGCTTGAGAATTTTTCGGTTTCTGGTGGTTTGATGTGAAAACTTGTTTGATAAGCTATTCTGTCGTTTTTTATGAAAACTAATCCTAAAGCACAAGCACTAACTCGGTTTTGATTTGCTGTTTCAAAGTCAATTACAATATGGTCAAATTTACTGTCGAAATATTCAGGAAAATTATGAGGATTTTTAAATTCAGATGTCGAAACTTTTTGTTTAATCGCTTGCTCGTATTGAGGTTTAAATTGAATTCCGTTTGCTTTTGCTTTCTCGTACCATTTTTGCAAATGAGGTGCAAAAGTTAATTCCACAAAGTTGTAGAATAGAAATTCATTTTCCGTTTGAGGATTTATTCCGCTAACTGAAATTTCAATCGGATTTTCTATTTTTTCTTTCTTTTTGAACCAATTAAACATTGTTAAATTCGATTTTCGGTTTTTTGGTCAATATGACACACAACGGTCTCGGCTATGAGTAGTTGCGTGGTTTAGTACTTAACTTTGCAAGTACACACCAAGTTGGAAATTCCGCAGGAATTTCCAAAGTAGGCGAGAAAAAGCAATTACTTATAGCCATTGTTGTGCAACGTTTTTTATTCAAATAATTTTACTTGGTTAGGGTCAATTCCGTTTTCTATTTCGCTATTTGGATGAAATGAAATGAGACTTTCGTTTATTCCACAATCCACTAATAGTTTAGTGTTTTCATCTATTTTATCTTTTGAATGATAACTTACTTTCCAAGTAACATTGGCTGCATTAATTTTCGTAGCGATATGCTGAAAATATTTTTTATCCACTTCTGATAAAGAGTGCCCAATAATTACAATTTCTTCGATTTCATTCAGACTGTCAAAATAGCCTTTATTTTCGTCAATAATTTGTTCACTTTGTTTGTAAGTCTCAACGAAGTAATTATCTAGGATTTCATTTCCTTCTGTTATTCTTACATCTTGGTCTTCAATTCCTTGAACATCATTAAATGAAGCAATATCAGCAGGATTTCTACTATGACCAAGAATTAACAAGGAGTCTTTATCTATCGCTTTGTTGTGAATATGAAAAATATTTTTTGTTGAAATATTATAAATCACTTCTAAAGTTCTAGTGTAATTGAAATTTATAAATCTCGCATTTCCATCTAGACCAAATTCATTGGCATTGTTGTGATTTTTTATTTCTAATGATAAAATCCAATCGGTAAAATGGCGTTTTAAGGAAACCGTTACAATACCAATTTTCCTTTCTAATTCGTATTGATAATCGTGGTGCATAGAATCACTCCAATCTGGATGGCTATATGATTCTAAAAAGTTCATTGCATAGTCAACAATTTCATCTGTATCTAGATGTTCAAGAGTTGATTCAAAATCAGACCACAAGTCATCTGGATTAAAATAAGTATTCAATTCTTCATACAAATCGTTGTCCACTTGTTCAACATACTCTCTGAAATTCCAATATCCTGAAGGAATTCCGTGATAGAGGTCAAAACCATTTCCTATTATGTATAATTTCTTTCTATTCAATTTTTTGTTCAAATGTTGCACAACGGTCTCGGCTATGAGTAGTTGCGTGGGTTAGCACTTAACTTTGCAAGTACACACCAAACTGAAAATCCGCGAGGATTTTCAGAAGTAGGCGAGAACGAGCAATTACTTATAGCCATTGTTGTGCAACGTTTTTTTATTTTCTTTACCACGAATGAAAGTAATACATAAAACTTCCATCGTTTTTTAAATATAGTGTAAATCTTTCTCCTTCTGAATACATATGAGCAACAGTCGCAACAGAATTATATTCCATAGGATTTTCGGTAAAATGTAATTCGGTTAAATTTCTGTCCGACAATCCTGTAATTGCCTTTTGCCAAATTATATTTCCGTTTTTGTCTTTACTTGCAAGTATAGTTTTATCATCAGCTTTTGAAACAGTTAAAGTTCCGAATTCAGTTTCCTGCGTTTTAGTTGGTTTTAATTTCGATTCCTCGTTATAGTCAACTCCATAAAAAGGTCCGTCATCAAAAGTTGCTGTCATTTTCGGCAGATATTCCACGTTTTCGACTTGAGAATAGAAGTCAGCACGTAAAAAGTCAATCTTTTCAGCGATTGATTTTTTTTGAAATTCGGTTGAATCAATTTCTCTAATTTTTAAATAGATTTCTGAAATTTTATTGAAATAATTTGTGTCAATATTTTGATTGCAATTCGGATGATATTCAGCTAATTGGTATACAATCATCGGAATTATAAAGTTAGTCTTAATTTCAGATTTGCCTCTGTCTTTGGCAAAATCCATTTTGGATAGTCCATCAAGTTCAGATTCCGGCCACTTTATAATCTCCATTTTGTCCAAACCAAAAAAGTCGAGATACTTTATTTCATAACAGTCTTGAGCATCTTGTCCGAATAAAGTCAGATTTATAGCTAAAAATAATATTGTTAAAATTCGATTTTTCATTTTTTGGTCAAATGTTGCACAACGGTTAGTATAAAAGAAGTAGGGCTGAAAATAAGCGATTAATTTTCGGATTAACCATAAGCCAAATCTTTTGCATTTTGTTTTATTATTTCTCTAAAAGCCAAATCAAAAGATTTGGCGACC
>NZ_JAIRBB010000022.1 GCF_022008395.1 Aequorivita xiaoshiensis | reverse complement strand
TCCTACCATAAAATACTGATTATTTTCCTTCTAAATCCGCGCGCTTTACTGATTTTTTAAATAACCTAGCAAGCAAGGGTTATTGCACACAACGTGTTTGTATAAGATTAGTTGCGTGTTTAAGCAACTAATTTAGCAAATACAAACCGAATAGAAAATCCGCGAGGATTTTCGTAAGTAGGCTTGCACTAGCAATTAATTTTATACGGTGTTGTAGCACGTTTTTATTCCAATTTTAATATTCCGTTATCTTTTAATTCTTTCCGCCATTCACTTACATATTCTTGTTCAACAAGCTCCATTTTCAGGAAGTTTAAATTTAGTCCGTTATTTATTTTTTGATTTTTTTCAGTCACACGATACAAATCCGATATTGCTGGTGGTTCAGCCCATTCCAGTGTGTATTGAAATCCATCAATTATTAATTCAGATTTTGGGTCAACTTTTAAAATCAAATAGTCATGAAATGTCTTTCGAGTTCCGTCAAAAGAGTCGCCTTTATATTCCGCAATAAAAAAGTAAATTTCGCTTTTTCCTTTTTTTGGTTCAAATGCTTTTTTCAGTCCGTCATTTTTATAAATTTCGAAATCATCAAAACTCCTAAATGATTTGTAATCAATATCGGAATTTTCAGTTTTTGAAATCAGTTTATATAATTTCTCCTGTCCAAAAGTTAGGTTGCAAATTAATATGAAAATTATTGTAGTTAATTTCTGCATTTCGTTTTTTCTCAAATGTGCTACAACGGTCTTGTGTATGAAACGTAGCGTATAAATAAACGCTAACTTTTCGGATTTAGCACGAGCCGAATTTTTTATTTTTATGTTTAATTTTCTTTTATAAATATAACCAAATAAAAAATTTGGCGTACTTTGTAAATATACAAAAACCTCTCGGAAAGCCTATAATAGCTATGTTTTATACACGTTGTTGTATGCAGTGCTTTTACTAAAATTATTAGTTAGTCAATTTCATTCAATGTTTTTTTATCATAGTCTGAGATTCCAAATTCTCCAGAAATAATTTCATCTCCATATCTATCCCAAATACTTTTAAAACTTGTTCCAATAGAGTCAGCAGTCAAATTGCCTTCTGTAAATGACAAAACAGGTCCTTTGTGAATTCCACAATAGTTTGATGTAACTATAAGCCCATCTTCATTATATTCAACCATTTCTTCGAATATTCCATAAGCCGTATCATAGGCAACTTGTTCATTTTCAAAAGCCGTTCCGATAGGATGCTGACTAGCTCCAATTATCATTCTTGGTGTAAGTCCGTAATAATATCTGTCAAATTTACCTTGATGGTAAGCTTTTAAAATTTTAATCCAATTCATCTTTCCAATTTTCTATAAGTAACATAGTTTTATTGTCAGGTTCAGATTCTGGTTTGATTTTACCAATGTCAATCATAACTGGCACTTGAGCTGAAAGTCCAGCCAAAATACAAGTGCCAGTTGGTAAAATTGGTAAAGATTCAAATGAAAGCTTATCTAAATACGAGACAGTTCTTTCTACAGCTTTAATATCGTTGTTGTTAATTAATCTATGTAGAAAGAAGTTATGTAATTGAGATATGATTGTAGCAGATATATCCGAAGGTCTTTGACTTGCAATTGTCAAAAATGTTCCAAACTTTCTACCTTCCTTTATTATTTCTTCAAATGTTTCTAGTCTATAATCTTTCCAAGTCTCGCTTTCTCTTTGAGATATAGATGATAAAATATTGTGAGCTTCGTCAATAATTATATTTAAATATTTTTCTTTTTCATTGACCTCTTTTTTCTTTTCGTAAAGTTGCTTGCATATTAAAAGAGGAAGCATTTTTCTCATTTGAATATTAACGTCTCTTAGCGAGATAACAGTGATGTTTTTATCGCTATCCTCTTCGTTAATAACAATAACTTTCCTTAAATCATTTAATCTCGGTGGCGTTCTTTTCAGTAAAGGTGACAAATGTTCAATATTCGAATATCCATTTATTATTTCGTGGTGAAATTGTAGAATAATTCTAATTCTAACCTTTGACAAATAATCATCCTCAATTTCATCAAACTCGATGTTACCAAATAATTCTTCTACATATGGAATAACTCCATCATAATTGTTTGTTCCAATGTAAAAACCGTGTGTTGTGGAATTATAATGTAGGTTTTGTCTTAAATCTAGTACGGTTTGCGAAATATTACTATTAGTAAGACAATCTCCCAATTGTGATAGTAAATCTATTATTTGGGCGATATTAACATTATCATCATTTTTATCGATTATCTTTAATATCAATGATTTTACAAACTCGATTAAGCTATCTCCATCTTGTATCTTTTGAGTAAGAAAATCATTTTCTATGGCTCTTTTAAGAAAAGGCTTTTGAGTTTTTTCTGTTGCTTCAAGAACTAATGACCAAAAATTATAATCTGAGATTTGTTCTTCAGAAATCGGAAATTTATCTTTTTCAGTTCTTGTGTTTAGCGAATAAATATTTTTATAGTCTTTATCTATAATTACATTATCGTTTACGTATTCTCCGTTAAAGTCAATGAAGAAGAATTTTGCATTGTCTCGAAACTTATTATTCTCTATGTATTTTAGAAAAAGTTCCCGATAAATTTTCGCAAGAGTATAAGACTTTCCACTTCCTGTATTCCCAAAAATTCCAATATGACTAGCAAATAAATCATTGACTCCTACCTTAATCTCTTGATTGTTCTCGTGAGTTAAAGTTCCTAATATTAATGGGTCGTCTTTTTTCTTTACAAAATTGTGTACGTCTTCAAATTCTGGCAAGTCCAAAAGAAAACATTCATTATTAATCAAAGGAAGCTCTTTTATTCCTCTTTCAAAACCTTTAGGGCTGAAAAAACCAAGTAGAGAAACTTGTAATATGCGTTTGATTTTTTGCTTTTCGTTTGTATATTTTTTATTGCTGAACTGCTTATCTTCAATGATAAATTCTCCTTCAACTTTTCCAATAATTCTAGTAAAACCTTTTGTAATTTTCACAAAACCATTTACAGAAATATTACGCAGTAATTTCCCTTGATATAAGAGGTGAGCAGAATTTTTAGCCTTATCAACTTCAATTTTAATAGTCCTACCTTCTACAGATATGACTTTACCGACCTTAAAAATTGAATCCTTTTGTAGAATTTCATTCATAAATCAGCTATTAGTTTTATTATACTCTATTATAGAATCTCTTAAAGGAAATAACAGATAATCATTAAATTTCCTTAGATTAAAACCATTCTCAGGACAAATGAACTCTACATTTGGAAAACTTTTAATATCGATTAAATCATCAAGGAAATTTGAAATTATATCATCAGCCGTCTCAGTATAAGAAACGATAAAAATTTTAAGCGTTGGATTTGACTTAATTGCACGAATTGTAATTTCTCTGATATGTTCATCTGCCATTGAGAAACCCATAACATATAACACGGTATTTTCTTTCTCTAACTCATTAGCATATAATCTTAATAGCTCGTAATAGTTTTTATTAAACGTAGTATCTTTAAATTTGTCTTTAGTTGGATTTACAATCTGCAATTTTTCATATGAAATTATGAAATCGCCTACATCTGGTTTTGGGTCTATTTTGTCAACTTCCTCTACAATTTCCTCTATAGTAAGATTTCTGTCATCTGAATCCCACTTGTCATCATTCATTTTTTTAATATCTAATAATGATAACTTTGAGATTTCGTTGTCAACTTCTTCTACAATCCCAAGGTTTGAAAAGTTGATATTCCCTTTTTTCATTTCCCAAGTAACTGAACCGTGAATTTTCAATAAATTGAAGACAGGTATTTCAGAAATATTATCGTAGTGAAGACTTTTTTGATAAAATGATTTTTTGAAATTACTTAAACTGAATTTTTTATTAAAAATTCCATTAAATCCGTCATTAAACTGTAAATCTAAATCTTCAAGTAGCTTTTCATTAAAAATATCTATGTTAGTTGTGAACAGATTGATTTGTTTGTTTACAGTGTTACTTCTTCTTTCGTATAAAATATGATTTAGAGTTTTGAAAAAGTCTTTATACGCCTTATAAGTATTGTTTAATTTTTCTTGAGGTGTTGTTTCTGCTGGTTCAAATTCATCTTTAGTTATTATGGAATTGTGAATATCAATATTGCCTCTCATTGCAATATCAAAGTATGTCTTATATAATGTTGATTTTGCTAAAAGATAGTTTTCATCACTTACGGTTTTTTTTGATTTTAAATCTTCAAGACCTTCCAACCAAGTTTCTATATTTCCGAGTGTACCAAAAAATGGATTTGATAATCCTGAACCAATTAGAAAGTTGATGTTACAATCTTGAAATATATTTTTATGATGATTTAGTTCTTTATCTTCCATTTAGTTTGTTTTTCGGGCATTGCATACAACGGTCTTGTGTATGGTTAGTTGCGTGGTTAAGCAACTAATTTAGTAAACAAATACGAACCCGAGAAAATTCCGAAGGAATTTTCCAAATAAGCACTTGCCAAAGCAATTAATTATACACGTTGTTGTACCCAGTTTTTAATATTTAGAAATTCTATATTCATCATCTAATTCGATGCAGATGTAATTCCCTCCGAATTTTCCGCCACCTTTGATTTTCTTAAAGGTTAATTCCTTAAAATATCCAGTATTAAAATTGCGAGTAAATTCTACTTCGCCAATTTCAGAAGAGTGATAAGGATAGTTATATTCTTTATTTTTAGTTAATCTATTGATATGTGATTTTTGGATTATTTTGTTTGGCATTTATTCTTCTAATTTTTGTTTCCGATTCAATTGCCAATTCATTAGTAAAATATTCCACATCGCAAAAAAGTCAGAACCTTTAAAGGCTGGAATAACAAACTGTTCAGAATTCAGATTAGTGATTGTTAATTCGTCCCATTCCGCTTTTTTCATTGATTCTTTAGTTGCTTTTCCTGATTCACTCAACTTAACTAAAGATTCAGGCTTCATTTCTTTAATATTTTCTATTAAAAGACTTTCATATTTGTCATATTCTCCCCAAACTATTTTCCGAGTTCCAATAATAGTCCATTTGTCATTATTCGGTTGGGTAAAAACCAAAACAGGAATTCCGATATTCAGATTTTCAAATAATTCCAAGTAATATTTTTGGTTTTCAGTAGGTAAAATTTCGAATAAGAACGAATGTTCGGTTGGAAGACTGTGTTTTTCAGCTTTCCACTTTAATCTTTTCGCAATATATTCATCTGTTTTCTGCATTTCTCAAATTGGGTACAACGGTCTCGGCTATGAGTAGTTGCGTGGTTTAGCACTTAACTTTGCAAGTACATACCAAACTGAAAATCCGCGAGGATTTTCAGAAGTAGACAAGAACAAGCAATTACTTATAGCCATTGTTGTAAGTAGTGCTTTTTTATTTATTTTCATTTATCCAATATGTTTTCTTTTCCCTTTTTTGTCGATAGTATGCTACAAAAATCAGAGAAAGCGGAAAGAAAAGGATAATCAAAATCCATTTCATTATATTTATCAATATCTTCATTTTATACTTTCCAATTTTTCTAATAAATCTTTTGCGTCTAACATTCCATATTTAGATGCTTGAGTAAGATATTTTCGTGCATTAACCGTATCGTTCAAATGGTAATAGGCTTCTCCAAGCCAACTCATAGCATTTGGGAAATCTTCAACATATTTAACTGCTTCTTCTAAATCTTTAACAGCAAGATTATATTTTTTTAAATATACATATGAAATTCCGCGTTCATATTTTATGTCGTATTTCCTAACATAGTAATCAGAGTCTTTGTCCCATTCATTTGGTAAATTAATCATTAGATAGGTGCTATCAGATTTTATAGCTCCTTTAGTATTTAATGCTTTTGTGTAAAATTCAATAGATTTTTCATATTGTTTGAGCTTTTTATAATTATTCCCAATATTCATTAAAACCATAGTGTTTTTTGGGTCAAATTCAATAATTTTTTGGTAGTCTTCTATAGCTCCATTATAATCTCCAATTATTGATTTGTCAGCGCCTCGATTTATAAGCGCAGGTCGAAATTCAGGTCTTTTTTCGATTGCTTTATCCAAAAACGGAATGGCTTTTTCATAATCTCCATTTTCTTCTAAATCAAATGCAATATTGTAATAATCATCTGCTGATTTTAAGTCGCAAGAGCTTATATAAATTGATATTATTGTTATGTAGATTAAGTTTTTCAGCATTACTTACAACGTTTAGTATAACCGCAGTTACGGGATTAAATTTAAAGCTTTTCGGATAAACACCGACGGTAGCAATTACGCGTGGATTCGGACGCAGTCGAATCCGCCGTAATTGCGGTTATACATTGTTAGCCACTGGCATGCTTAATTATTTTTCAACCAAGTTTTATTATTGTTTAATTATTTTTTTTATCGCTATTCCTTTTTCTGTGAATATTCTCAAAAGATATATTCCTTCTGCTAGATTAGATATATCTATAGAATTAGTACTACTCTTTGGTATTCGAACAGGCTCTCCAAGCAAATTATTGAGTTCAATTTTTAAGACTTGATTGTAATTTGAACTTATAAAAATTTCCGAATTACTTGGGTTAGGATAAACTTGAATATCGTTCCATCCAAAATCCATCACGGTCAGTGCATAATTTTTAAAAATAGCTATACCGCCAAGCGGATTTGCTATCGTCAAGACCATACCATTGGTCTCAGAAGTTATCACATACCACCCACCTCCGTTAAATCGGATAAAATCAAAATATGAGGTTTCGAAAAAATTATGGACTGTAATACCACAATCATTGGTTTCACTTAAGAATTCAAAAGTTTCTAAATTGGTAGAGGTAATTGTCTCGAAAGTTCCATAAAATAAATTACAGGCTCCTTCACCATTAAAATCAAAATTTTCCGAAATAGTTAAAGTTGGTGCGATGGGTGGTTCTATTTCCGAAATTTCATATTCAGTATTCAAATCATCAGATTGAATATAATATAAATACCAAGTCTGAAACAATTCCGGATTTGGATCCTGTGCGACAGAATTTATCGAGTAGCAAAATAGAATAGTAAGTAATATATATTTCATAATTTTTTTGTTTGCTTGTGGCTAATGTTTTGTATATGGCTCGTAGCGTGAAAATTAGCGATTAATTTCGGATTAAGCACAAGCCAGATTTTTAAATTTTACTATTTATCTTTTTTATTGGAAATCGTCAAATTTAAAAATTTGGCGACTTTCCAAATATACCTGAACTTTGGTTAAGCAACTGCCAAGCTATGAGCTATATACGGTGTTGCCACACGTATTTATTCAGGCCAAACTGACCATAAAAATAGAGTAACAATAATTAATTCCGTTATGTTTAAGGCTATTTTATTTTTAATAATCAGCGATAAAATAAAATCAACCAATATTCCAAATAAGCCTAAACCAATTCCTACTGTCATTGCAATCAATCCATAACCAAATGGGTCATTTACAGATTTAAAGTCAAAAATCATTATTGTAAGACACAACAAAATTGATAGAATTGAAAAAATAAATAAAACTGAAATTTTCTTTCGTAAAAAATCTTTCATAGATATTGTTAATCAGTCAATTTAGTAAATCGGCGCATCGAATTTTACAATGATTGTATCATTTTCCACAATAAAATCAACCCAATGGTCAAGCGAACTTCCGTTTGTATAATATCCGCCACCACTTTTTCCATTTTGACCATTCTTTCTGTCAAAAGTTAGCGAGTATGAACCATCAGATTTATTCTTGCTCATTGATAAAAATTCTCTAACAGACTTATTTGGTTCTATGCTATCAATATTTATGGTCTTAACTTTTTCACTCGTTGTAAATTCGATATTCGATATAGTTTCGCTTGAATTGTTTTCGATATGAACTTCTATTCCGTCTTTTTTATAGAAAAAACAAGAATTTAAAGTCAGAATTAAAATCAATGCAAGTAGTTTTTTCATATGTGTGGCAACGTGTTTGTATATGGTTTGTTGCGTGGTTTAAGCACCTAATTTAGCAAATAAAAACCGAATAGAAAATCCGCGAGGATTTTCGTAAGTAGGCTGGAACTAGCAATAAATTATATACGGTGTTACCCAACGTTTTTATTTTTCTCTTTTAATTGTCCGATTAATAAAACTACAAAACTCGAAATCCATATAAAAAATCCAATTCCGACAACAATATCGGAATTCCTTCCTCCTTCATTTTCTGGTAATTCTCGAAGTCCAATTACAAATAATGCAAATATAATAGTCAAAACTGATATTCCGATTTTCGTTTTTAGATTTAGTTTGTTAAAAATCAGATTCCCAAAATATAGGAAATTCGCAAACCAAGGAATCGCAACAAATGGTTCTAAAGCAAAAATTCCTAACCAACCCATAATTAGTCCGAAAACACCAAGTGTCCAAGTTCCGAAAAACATTGGCGTAATCAATGCAATTCCATAAAGTAACATTGAAATTTGTTTGTAGGTTAGTTTTTTCAATAGTCAATTATTTCGTCGTTGTGTTTTTCTTTTAGATAGGTATTAACTAATTCGTTGTAGCAAATCATTTCGGAATAAATTGTACAACCCATTCCGAAAGTCTCAATTCCATATTTCTTTTTTAGTGTTTTGTCTAATTCCATATCATAGCCAAATCCGAACTGAAAGTATTTAATTTCTCCATTCTTTAAATCACTTGCAAATCGCTTTTCCATTTCTCCACAAGTTTCTAATTCAGAGTATTCAGTGAGCCGTTTTTGGATTTGTACACTTTCATAAATTTGAACAACTATATATAAGTTCAGAGCTAAACAAATTCCAAATGCTCCAATCATAATTTTTGGCAATACTTTCCGCCATTTTTTCAAGAAATAATATAATCCGATACTTAAAATTCCGATTCCGAAAAATATTTTTGAGTATTCTAATTCAGGAATAATACTGACTTCAGCAATAGCATTGTATCTGTTATAAATTAACAGTCCAAATGCTGAAGTTCCTAAAATCAGAAGTGTGTATTTTGTTCTAACGTTCAATTTTTCTCAAATGTTGGGTAACGTTTCGTATATGATAAGTAGGCGATCACGAAGCTCTAAATTTTTGACTTAACCTAAAGTTTGATACAAGCCAAAAATATATCAATTAGTACTTTTTCGCCTATTTTTCATATACATTGTTGTG
>NZ_JAIRBB010000021.1 GCF_022008395.1 Aequorivita xiaoshiensis | reverse complement strand
AAAATACTGATTATTTTCCTTCTAAATCCGCGCGCTTTACTGATTTTTTAAATAACCTAGCAAGCAAGGGTTATTGCACACAACGGTTTTGTATAAGAATAGTAGGGCTGAAAACAGTCGCAAACCATTCGGTTAAACACAAGCCGAATTTTTAAATTTTTCTTATTATTTTTTTTCTCAATAAGCCAAATTTAAAAATTTGGCGACCTCGCAAAAGTGCCATTAACATTAGGTTAAGCACTCATTGCCCTATTATTTTTATACGTTGTTGTGGTTAGTTTTTTCCGTCCCTAATTTCAAGGTATCTTCCGAAAATTATTCCACAAATAATTGCAATTCCAGAAGTTAACCTTAACGGAATATCCAATTTTTCATTTCTAAAATTACCATTATTTGGCGGTAATGCTTTATCCAAATTAGCAAAAAACTCTTGAATTAGTTGTTCGTTTACATTTAATGAATGAGCAATTCCATTTCGCAATTTGTTTATAATCCGAGTTGCTTCTAAAATTAGAGTTCCTTCATTCTCAAAATTCCCAAAATGAACCAACATTTTTAATTTGGTCGCATAAGTAAAATTCTCTTTGAAAAAGTTTGACTTTTTTGTTTGAGATAGACTTTCTAAATAGCAGTTAATCGCAAATTCCGTAAATAAATGTCCTTTTAGCAAAACTAAAGTCACATCTGTTAATTGGCTTAATTCATTTGTCAAAAAATGACCAAATTCGTCTTCACTAAAATCTCTTACTTTTTCCATTAAAATAATTCTCTCAAAATCAATCCAATTCCAATTATTATCGCTCCAATTCCGCCAGTTTGTATTTTAAATGATAATCCGCCAGTTTTATTTTCGCTTTTAAGTTTTTGATAATATTTAATCAGCATAATTCCAGCAAAAATTGATAGAATTCCGATTAAAATATTAATGTAATTCATTAGCGAAAAGTTTTTTTTAAATTAACCACAACGTTTCGTATAACCGCAGTTACGGATAAATATACGAGGTTTTTCGGTTAAGCATAGATGTTAGCAATTATGCGTGGATTCAGACGTAGTCGAATCCGCCGTAATTGCGGTTATACATTGTTGTGCACAGTATTTTCTATCCGTTAAATAAATTATTAGTTCTGTTTTCAATTAGTTCATTTTGGTTTAGTATTTTTATCGAAGTACTGTCAGATTTTAATATCAATTGTCCTTTTTCTTCTCCGATCAAAATTTCATATTTATGCAAGAAGATCCGCTTTGTTAAATCATAAGATTCATCCGTGTAATTAAGCCCATTATGTTCTTTAAATTCGATTTGGCTACCATTCTTAATGAAGTCAACTGTAATTCTCTCACTTTTAAATCCTGGCAAAATAACGGCAGAATGAGCGTTTATAAATTTAATTTTCTCGGCATTTTCATATCCGACGACATTTAAAGATATTTCTATATCAGAACTTATTGTTTCCGGATAAACTGAATTATCCAAATATTTTATTTCATCAATTATCCATTCTCCTTCCAAGTCTTTGGGAACAGTTTCGGAGCAGGAAAAAATAATTATTAATAGGAGTAATGAGTAAAGTTTCTTCATATTGTGCACAACGTCTCCGTATATGAAACGTAGCATGTAAAAAGACACTATCGGTTCGGATTAAACACGAGCCGAATTTTTAAATTTTCCTTTTTAGTTTAATTTTCTCAAAAAACCAAATTTAAAAATTTGGCGGTCTTCACAAATACACAAAAACTTCTTGAAAATCCTGTAATAGCTATGTTTTATATACATTGTTAGCCACTTTGCTATTCCGCCATTTTCTTAATCGCCTCTTTGTATAAGTTATCCATTAATTCTTCCTGGCCAGTTAGTTCCCAAAACCTCAGTTGAAATTGTATCAGTATTTGGTCAATATTTTCCATATTATGTGCATTGGTATCGAAGTAATAATCTAATATTTTAGCTATTGTTCTTTCAGTTAAGACTTCCTGCATAGAATATATGTGGGTCAATTTTTGGGTACTTTCAAAATCAAACTCTGATATGATACCAGTTGATTTGGCTGATTCCCAAGCTGTATTTGTTAATATGGCATCAATCAAGCTTTCATTATTAGTTAGTACTCCGAGATTTAGAAATTCGTATTTTAGCAATTCGGTTTTTAAGCTGTCATTCTGTCCTTCAATTATTTCCGTTATTCGATTTCTTATTTCCATATGTTTTTCTTTCCAATTGACCAGTATTTTTGAATTTTGAGATAATTCTTTCTGAATACTTTCAATAGCAACTGTTTTCTTTTGATTGGTTTTATAGTCGTCAAACAATTTATTGATAAAAAGCGCAAACAATACACTAAAGATTATTAATAATCCTTCCGCAAAATATTTTTTCAAGTTCTTCATTTTTTTTGCATTGTGGCTAACGGTTGTGTATATGGCTTGTAGCGTGTAAATTAGCGATTATTTTTCGGTTTATTCACAAGCCAAATTTTAAATTTTACTACTTATTTTTTTATTGGAAAGTTGTCAAATTTAAAAATTTGGCGATTTTCCAAACACACCTTAACTTTGGATTAAGCAACTGACCAGCTATGAGCTATATACGTTGTTAGCTGTAGTTATTTTTTTCATTCCAAACAATATTAATGTAATTCCAATTCCAAATACTGTCCAATAAATTAGGTTATATTTAAGTCCAAAAATCCATTTGTAATATATCTCCCCATAATTTTCAAAAATAAACCAACTTAAATTTGCTAAGATATGTAATATGATAGTGTAAGAAATATTCTTAGTTTTTTTATAGATTATGCAACAAATAATACCGAAAATTAAAGTAGGTATAAGGTTTCTGTAACTCGGTAGATGAATAAGAGAAAATAATATGCTTGAAGTTATTATTGATAAATTCTCGGAATATTTCTTTGATAATTTCGTATACATATATTTTCGAAATAGAAGTTCTTCAAATATTGGTGCTAATATTATGTAATATAACCCAGTGTAAATTAATGAAATATTAGGCTTTTTAGATTGTACATATGGTTCGTTAACAATTCCATTGAGAAAGTCAACAATTTTGCTAAAATCAAAAAATGGTCTATCAAATAACTCAAGTCCAATAGTTAAAATTAAGAGGTAGAAAACAATTTTTAAGTTGATTGTTCCGATCTTATTATTCATATTTTCCCAGTCGAAACTTATTCTAAATATTTTAAAAATAGTTAAATAACCAATTATTGTTGTAATTATAGGAATTAGTCCAATGTAGTGAATCACGTAATTATTTGGAATTGATTCTTTTATTAATTGATCGATTCCAAGATAAATTGCAATGTGAATTATTGAAAGCAATATTGAAATTAATAAGGCTTTGAGGATGCTCATTTTAATTACAGCTAACGTTGATGTATATGAGCTGTGGCGTGTTTTAGCACGAACCTCTCAAAATAAAAACTGGCTTTGGAAAATCCGCAGGATTTTCCAAGTAGGCACAGGCCAAGCCATAGCTTATATACGGTGTTAGCACCTGTGGTTATTCAGTTCTTGTTTTTAGTTTCAGCTTATTTTTTCTTTTTACTTATCCATCTATTATTAAAACCTTCAGCTTCGGAATATACAATTTCGGCATTTCCAAATACGAGCAGAGTTCCTTCGTCAGCACCAATTGTTTCTGTTAGTGCGTTTTCAATAGACATTCTTTTTTGGTCAATATTTTTATTTTCCGAAATCACATAACAATCTTTAATATTTCCAATTGATTTAATTCGGTCTTTTATTATTTCAGATTCGTTTCCGTCCACACTTTCAAATAAGTTTTGATTTAGAAAATCCGATTTGGATAAGTCCTTTAGGAATTTCGGTCGGGTTTTTCCATTCTGTACAAAATTCACGTATCTATCTCGCTTCTCTGAATTCAGGAATTTTGTAATTACTTTAATTTCCAAATCTATTTCGCTGTCAATCATTTTCGCGTTTTTTTTCCATTGGTGCTAACGGTTTTGTGTATGATTTCGTTGCGTGTTTAAGCACTAAAGTTAGCAAATAAATCACAGATAGAAAGTCCGCGAGGACTTTCGTAAGTAGGCTATAACTAGCAATGAATTATACACGGTGTTCTACGCAGTTTTTATTTCCGTTAATATTTTTCCATTACCATTCAGTTCGTACTTATAACCTTCCCAATCTATTAATTCAATTCGGTTTTCGACAATTTTAAATTCCGTTTTTCCATCTGGATTCACGAAAATATCTCTCGCACTAAAATTCCATTTAGTTTCTCCATTTTTATCAATTCGGCTAACTTGAATTTCTCCGTGAACGATAAAATCCTCGTCAAACTCATAAATTCCGAAACAAGTAGCAATGTCATATTGATTTCTCCAATTAGCAGATAAATCTGTTAAATTCAGAGAGTATATTTGGTCAGAACAGCAAATATAAATTCTGTCATTTTTGATTAGAAATGAGTTTTCAGAAATTCCAGTTGCTCTTCCAGTTTCCAGTAGTAATACGCTACACTTTTCAATTCCGTTTTCTGTTATTCGAATTCCGTGTTTTGAGGAAGGTTGATATTCCAATTCAATTCCTAAATCGGCTGGATAATGTTTCTTAAATCTTTGACCAAATTCCGCTGAATCCAAATCAGATTCATTTGTTATTTCAATTACGGAATTTTGATATTTTACTTTCATTTTGTTGGTTTGGTCAAATTGCGTAGAACGGTCTTGTATATGGCTCGTAGCGTGCAAATTAGCGATAACTCTTCGGTTAAGCACGAGCCGAATTTTTTAATTTTCTTATTACTTTTCTTTTCAATAAGCCAAATTAAAAAATTTGGCGGACTTCGCAAATATGCCTAAATTTCCGATTAAGCAAATACCCAGCTATGAGCTATATACGTTGTTGCCAGTAGTGTTTTTTAATTTAGGTTTGATTTACAACTCTCAATTGCTTTATTTAACTTCCTCTTTTCAAAATCCGTTTTTGCATATTCAAATTCAGATAACTTTTGTAAAAAAATCATATCATCTTTGTCTGGATTAGTTGAAATATATTTTAGAAATTCAGTCATTAGTCCATCCTTAAATTCTAAGGGTTCACTACCTCCTAAATTTTGAACTATATAACCTGTTGTAAGTCTTATGTTATCTTTGTTATAACCTTGTTCAATTAATTTATCTCGAACAGAATTAAAAGTCGGCTCAATTTCTTTCCATTCATTTTTGTTTGAGTTTATTATTACATTCAACGAATAGTCAATAATTGCATCAGTTTTTGAGTCGATTTGTAACAAGAATTCAATTCTTTCAATGTCAGGTTCTTTTTCCAATAATGAGATTTGTTTTCTAAATTCGTTCTCAACATTTTGTTTCTTATCAAAAAGAAGATTGTTTTTCCTAAATTTTGAATTAAAACCATAATATTCAAACATTGCATCATAGATAAGTGATTTTACCTCTATCATTTTTAATTGATTAAATGATGAAATGTATTCTTGAAGCCAGTCTTTTTTATTGTCAATATTTTCACCTCTTTTCATTTCCATTACTTTCTTAAAATCTGAGATGAGAAATTCTCTTACTTCTTGATTGTCAAAATTAGAAAGTCCGCAACACCAAGAAATTGTAAACTCCTTGCTAGGGTGAATAGTTTTGTCGTGATTTGAAATATATGACATCAATGATGGAATACATTCTGTTAAATCATTTTCAGTTATTAAATCACATATTTCATAAATTAAGTCATTTGTTCCCTTTTCTAAATGACTATTTAGGTACGGTATATAATCTTTAGTTCCTAATTTATTGAGAACATTGAATGTTGTCATAAACAAGTATTCATTATCGGTGTTTAGTAATGGCAATAATTTTGGAATTGCTGGTTTGTATTCTAATTCTCCCAAAGTTTTTATAATTTCAATTTTTCCTCCGTCCACACTATTCTGAACAGGATCCATTAAGTTTTGAGGATAAATCCCATCTTCTCCAGCCTTTGAGAGTTTTGATAGTAATATTGGACCGATGAAGTCAGAACCTTCGCTTGATAGTTGCCTAACAGCTTCTCCTTGTACTATGCTATTTTTGTTATCCAATAGTTTAACTAACAAATCTCTTGAGGAATTACCTTTTATATTACCCAATAATTTAGCTAAAGCATAAAGTGAATTATCTAAATTGGTTTTATAAATGTCCTCGTAAATAGAATTATATTTTTTATATGATGTTAGATATAGCATCATCAGAACTTGTGATGTTTTATCATTAGATAAATTATCGGAAAGTTCAGATAATAGATAATGATGAAAACTCTTTTTTTTACTATTAAATGAATTTAAAAACTCTTCAAATTCTTTAAGTGAATAGAATTTTTGATTATCATAAAATGTAGTTTGTATCAAGTCATATTGTACTTTTTTTGACTTCACCTTTAAGTCTCCTGATGTTGGTGTCCAAACATAGTAAGCATTGTTGTTTTTTAGAGCATTTACATATGGTATTAGTTCTTTGTCTTCTTTTATTTGTTCTTCCCAATATTCAAGATTTCTTTTAGAAGGCTTATTCTTATTTAAAAAAACAATGAATTTATCTCCAATTTTCATTTTATCAATCGGACCATAGCGATTACTAAAACCTGAAATCCAGATTATATCGGAATTGACTTTTCCTTTATAGATTGTTAGAATTTTTGCTTGTGCTCTAAAATCACCATTACTTACGTATTCAACAAGAGCAATAGCATCTGATTCAGCTATCATTACTTTCCAACTTGGGTCTTTCCAACTATCGGCTTTTGCAGTTAGATGAATAAATATTAGAAAGAATATAAATAAGAGTTTTTTCATATTTTTTGTTTTCACTAAACTAATCACATTTCCGGAATTAGAATAATAGAAATGTGTAAACAGTACATTTGAATGAGTAAATAATCTTGGATTACGATGTTTCTCAACATTACTGGCAACGTTTAGTATAAAAGAAGTAGGGCTGTAAATAAACAATTAACTTTCGGATTATCCACAAGCCAAATCTTTTGGATTTTGTTTTTAATTTTTTCTTCAAAAAGCCAAATCAAAAGATTTGGCGACCTCGCAAATAAGCCTGAAACATTGGGTTCAGCACGTACTTGCCCTATTTTTTTTATACAGTGTTGTAGGTAGTTTTTAATCTTTCCCCATATCCCATTCGTCAATAAAACTACTCTTTTCTATTTCTGAAATATCCTTTTCAGTTGGTATAATTTTCTTTCCATTTTTGTCATAAAAAACCCAACTATCAGTTACAAATCCAAAGTTTATTTCGTCTCCTCCTTCACAACTCGTTTCTTTATGTTTTTTTCCGATTTTGTATGTGCCATTGGCTTTTAAATTTCCATTGTCGTAATAGTAATTCCATTCTCCAAATTTATAACTGTAAAATCCGTCACAAATTCCGCCTGTACAACATTGAGTATAAGTATCCAATTTATAATTCCCAGAAGCCTTTAAAATTCCGTTTTTGTAAAATTCTTTCCAAAATCCAATTCGATAGTTATTAAATTCTTTGTGAAATTCATCTATTGCTCCAACGCTTTTAATTTCTCCGCTTTCGTAGTATTCGGTTATTGTATTTTTTATCGGAAGTTCAGATTTAATTTGAGCTGTTTTACAGCTTACAAATAATAAAAAAGTTAGAATGTAAAGTGTATTTCTCATTTTTTAAATTACCTACAACGGTCTCGTATAACCGTCAGTTACGGGTTAATATGCGTTAATTTTCGGTTTAGCACAGGCTTTAGCAATTCCGAGTGGATTCGGACGTAGTCGAATCCGCCGTAATTGCGGTTATACATTGTTGTAGGTAGTGCTTTTATAATTGTGGCCATCCGAAACTATTTAGTTTTTTTGTTTCCATATTATATTCTTTCAGCCTAACATTTGTTTCAAACCAACCGTGCCAACCTCCAATCCAGCTTTTTGTCAATTGGTCTTTTAATCCATAAGGGTCTTTACTAAAATCAATAAATTGAATTACTAATATTCTTTGTCCGTTTTCAATAAAACCTAAATATTGTCGGTCAAATTTGATGCTCATTTTTGCTTCTTTTTTATTCCATTTCATTAGGTTTTGGAAATCCTTTTGTCTTTCCTCAAGAGTCCATTCAGTATTATCCTTAAATCTCACAAAATTTTGATTGTAGGCAAATCTTTTGTCGGAATCCAAATACTGCTTATTTATTTCAATTTCGGCTTTTCTGATTTCATTTTCAGTCGGTGTAAATCTGTTCGATAATCTACCTTTATTGAAGTTGGCTTCATATTCTTTCGGAAATATCACTCCTGTACTTTTCTCTAAATCAAGAATTTTCATTTCTCTTTTTACTTCGTCAGAAAGTGGTTCGAGTACAACTCCGTGATTTACGTTGAACTTGGAACTTCCACAACTTAATGTCAAAGTCAAAATGATTGATATGTAAATGGTCTTTTTCAGCATTACCTACAACGTGTTTGTATAAGATTAGTTGCGTGGTTTAAGCAACTAATTTAGCAAATACAAACCGAATAGAAAATCCGCAAGGATTTTCGTAAGTAGGCTTGCACTAGCAATTAATTTTATACGGTGTTGTAAGCAGTTTTTTTGTATTCTATTTTTCGTTTCGGTATTCGGAAAAATAAATTTCCATTCCAATTTGATTTAAAATATTAATAACTTTTGAACTTAAAATTGCTCCACCACCACTTGCATCTTTCCTAATTCCAAATCCGATATCCGCAACATATTTTCCTTTTGGTAGATTTTTTCCTTCTTCATTCAGCCATTTTTCCAATTCGTCCATTTGAGTAGGTAAGTCCCAATCTTCGTCACATAGATATTTTATCGTTTCAAAATTTTCTTCTTTGTATATGTTAATTGGCATCTATGATTTTATCTAATTACTCACAATTATTGTTGTAAGCAGTTTTTATTCCGCTAATCTATTTTGTCCGTTTTCTGTTTTTACAAATTTTGCTTTGCTCTTTTCAATAATCTGCGTCAAATTCGTAAAATCTCCAATTCCTCTTGAAACTTCTGAAATTTTAACTGATTTTCCGTCTTTTAGGAAAATTAGAAGGTTTATAGAATCGCTATATTCAATTCCGTTTTCTCTTATATTTTCTAAATCCAAATTCAGTTCTTTCTCAACATTGTTAATTACGGAATATGGTCCAAGAATTAGTAATTCATTCCACTCAAAACTATTCAGTTTGGTCAAGTCAATTATTTCTGAATCCAATTTAAATTCCGCCTCAATTTTTTCAGTCAGAGTATTGTCGGAATGCAATGGATTCAAGTATTGACAAGAAAACAAAATCAAAAATATTATTCCAATTCCTATTAGTCTTTTCATTTCCTCAAATTGCTTACAACGTTTAGTATAAAAGAAGTAGGGCTGTAAATAAGCGATTAATTTTCGGATTAACCATAAGCCAAATCTTTTGCATTTTGTTTTATTATTTCTCTAAAAGCCAAATCAAAAGATTTGGCGACC
>NZ_JAIRBB010000020.1 GCF_022008395.1 Aequorivita xiaoshiensis | reverse complement strand
AATGATGTTCCTAAAGTTCCCTCAATTGAGTTTCTGAAACTCAAATCAAATAATCTTCCTTTATCGTCTTTTATTTTTTGAAGATATTGTTCAACCAATAGATTATAAGTTGGTATTGTGTCATTTTTAAAAATCAAATAATCCGAAATCTGTGGACTTGATGCAAAAGAAATTGACACATAAAAACTAAAAAAAAGGATTGTCAATATTCTATTCATAATGTTGCTCTCAAATGTGTGGTAACGGTCTCGTATAACCGTCAGTTACGGGTTAAATTAGCTATTATTTTCGGTTTAGCACAGACTTTAGCAATTCCGAGTGGATTCGGACGTAGTCGAATCCGCCGTAATTGCGGTTATACATTGTTGCCAGTAGTTATTTTTCCACAACATTTTCTATCCATTTTAATAAATTAATCAAGAATTCTTTCTGTTTTCCTTTTGGATTGTCTTCTTGAATAATTTCTATTTCAATTTTTTCTCGTTTTAGGTCTGTGATGAAGTCAGTCAGATTATTTTTTTCTGAACTTTTATATTCAGTCAGCAAATCTTCTATTGTATCAATAACTCCTTCAATATCGAAAAATATATCTTCGTCAATTTCTTCAAGTTCATCCCAATTTTCGTGAAAATACTCACAAACTTGTTCAAATTCAGCCGATAATTTTTTTATTTTCAGCTCATTTGGAAAGTCTAGCAGAGTTGAGATTATTTCTGAATCGCTCAAATTTTGAAATCTAAATTTAGGAATATATTCATTAGATTTAGTTGACTGATTTACTTCTCCAAATACTATTTGAATTGTAGGTGCATCTTCTAAATCAGGAAAAGAGTCGGTTACATTGGTTGTCAAATCATCGTAATGCCAATCAATTTTTCTTATTATTTTTTTTTCTAACTCAAGAGCTTCTATTTCAGTCAGATTATTTTGAAGAACCAATATTTTAAATTGTCCATTTAATTTTTGAACATATTCATTCCACTTTCTATTTCTTCCAGTTTTTGACGATTTTCTATGTCCTTTGCCTTTACCAACATAGAAAATTTCATTGGTCTTTGGGTTTAAGTGGATATAGACGTAATGTTCTTTCATAATTACTGGCAACTGTTTCGTATAACCGTCAGTTACGGGTTGATATGCATTAATTTTTGGTTTGGCACAGACGTTAGCAATTCCGAGTGGATTCGGACGTAGTCGAATCCGCCGTAATTGCGGTTATACATTGTTGTACACTGTTTTTTATTCATTTATTAGTTTTTTCATTTCGTTCAGAGCTTTTGTGAAATCAGACATTTTTTTACTTTCTCCAATGTGAATAGGAATATTATTTAGTCGATTTGTCAAGTCTTTTATTGGCATATTTTTTAATTCGCCATATTCTGCTTTCCACCAATCTAATGACTGTAAATTTGTGTTTTGAAATCCAGTTGTTCTTCGGTCATTGTCAGTTGGTAGAAAGTCAATTTTTCCGATTATAGAATTTAGATAGTCAAAGTCAGTTATAATTCCGTCGTAAGTCAATTGTGAGTGGAAAGCATCTTTGAAAATTTGCTCAATATTTTTTAAATCTGTTGATTTAATGTCGGTTAATATTACGTTATATTTTGTTTTTCCATTTGTGATTAACCAGCATTTTTTTCGGTCAACATAAAATACGGTTGCGTTCCATTTTCCAAGTATTCCACATTCAGTTTTTTCGTCAGTTGAGATTAATTTTTTAATCAACTTTTCCAGTTTTTTAGTAGTGTTTATTGTCGTTCGCATAAATGGTGTACAACGTGTTTGTATATGGAAAGTTGCGTGTTTGCGTGCGAGGATTTTCCGAAGGAAAATCAGACGTAGCAAACGTGCAACGACCTTTTGATTTAGCTAAAACCAGCAATTTTTTATATACGGTGTTAGCAAATCGTTTTTTTTATTCGTTCGTTAATTTAGGGTTTTAATTCCGTTTTTATATTCAGTCAGACATTTTTCCTCTAACTCTATTTCAGGATTGTATGTCGTATTTCCTTTTGTAATTGATTTGTTTATATAAATTAATTCAAGAGTTTCTAAATCAACCAAAATTGTATATCCATAATTTACACTCTTATCTGAAATGTCAAAATTCAGATAATATGGCATAATTTCTTTTGAGTGATACCACGAAGCAGATAAATTCAGTTTAGGGTTTTTATGTTCCTCAAAGTAATAATTCAGACATTTTGGAAAAACAATTTCCTTGTCATTTATTCGCAACGCTTTTTTATTCAAGTCAAATTTCGCAGGACTAAATTCTTTCGGCAAACCAATTATATTTCCGTTTTCGTCAATTTGTAATGGTGTGTCTTGATGAATTACATTCGAATTTGACAGAAATAGAAATGATATTAAAATCAATAGTGTTTTCATCCGTAACGATTGGTTTTTAAATGTTTGCTAACGGTCTCGTATAACCGTCAGTTACGGATTTAAAGTTAATATTTTTAGGTTTGGCACAGAAGTTAGCAATTCCGCGTGGATTCGGACGAAGTCGAATCCGCCGTAATTGCGGTTATACATTGTTAGCAAACGTTATTGTTTCCATTTAGTTCGCATTTCAGTTCCAATTCTGAAATATTGTTCATCCATATTATAGATGTAACATTTTCCGAAACTAACTTTGCTTTGAACGGAATCTATATCAATGAAATATTCATCATCTTCTGTTGTAAAATGAAATCCTTTTTTAATTCCATCTTCTTTTCCTTTATCAATTTTAATATACCAACTTACAAGTTCACTTCCTGGGTCATAATCATCTTTCTCAACGATTTTCTTTCTGTCAACTATTTTGACTGAAATCGGTTTTTTTAGAAAGTCATTTTGATATTCTTTTGGGATCTTGTTGATATTCCAAGCTATGTTTATTGTGGTATCTTTTTTTATTCTCGTGAGATATTTTCCGCTAACATTTGGTTCTTCTCCAATGTTATAATAGTATGCGAATTTCTCGTAGTCATTTCTAAAGTCGTAATTTCTTAACGAATCGTATTTTTCGGACAATAAGTACTCTTTATTCTTCCACTCAAATATTTGAAAACTTGTATTTATTTTTAATGAATCTGCACCATATTGAAGAGTATCTTTTCTGTCCTTTTCTTCAGGAAAACTTGAGTAAACAGTTAATTCAACTTTCTCTGGATTTAGCGTAAGAGTAGAATCCGTTAGTTCATATTTTCCAAAATGTTTTTCGATTCTCGCATCTCCAAAACAGCTTGCAACACTTTCAAAACGGATAAAATCTTTATTACTTAATAATTCCAGTTTTCGATGATGATTGAATCCGTGATATGTATAAGAAATAGTGTCTATTTTAATCGCATTTTTTTTTGTTTCTGATGATTGTTTATTAGAACAACTCAAAATAAAAAGTAGAATTAATGCTTTTAGTACGATTTTCATCTAATGTTTGCTAACGGTGTTGTGTATGATTTCGTTGCGTGTTTAAACACTAAAGTTAGCAAATAAATCACAGATAGAAAGTCCGCGAGGACTTTCGTAAGTAATCTATAACTAGCAATGAATTATACACGTTGTTAGCAAACGTATTTTATTTATTTTCAATATGCTAATTCAAGAACGATTATTTTCCTATTCAGTTTATCGTTCAAATCAATGTCGTAATTCAGCATAACTCTTGCTGTTGATTCAGGGAATAGAATTCCAGCGCTTTTCTTTGTCTCATAAAATTCTTTATAAAATTCTCCTTTGCCTTTTATTGATTCCAACGCTTGCAGATATTTACCAATATAATTAAAATTCGGTGAGTTCATTTCTCGATTTATAATAGAATCATAATCAGCTTCGGAAATGTTTTCTCCAAAACTTCTTGAATATGTATATTCAGTTGTTCCGTCAGGATTTGTGTATTTATATCTCGATTTAACATAAGGAATTCTGCTTTCCAAAAAGCTTAAAGAATCCGATTCTATTTTGTCAAAAGTACTATTCTTTAAAATCCAAACCGAGTCTGGAAATTCATACATTTCAAATCTCAAATCACTTGCTCTGAATTTATTCCTTGCCTTTTCGGATATGCTTTTCCAGTTTTCGGTTTTTTCATCACGTAATTCGGTTAAAAATTGTCGATAGGCATTTTCAGTATCCATATTCGGATATTGTCTACTTAAAAAGTCGTTCTCAAAATCAGTAATAAGAAAGTCTAACGTAGCAACATTTTCAATTCCTAAAATTTTGTCAAATTCAGAAGTTTGGTTTTCAGGTTTTTTGTCCGCACAACCTATTATTAACAATAAAAATATGAATGGTATAAGAATTTTTGTTGGTCTGGTCATATGTTTGCTAACGGTCTCGTATAACCGTCAGTTACGGGTTAATATGCGTTAATTTTCGGTTTAGCACTGACTTTAGCAATTCCGAGTGGATTCGGACGTAGTCGAATCCGCCGTAATTGCGGTTATACATTGTTCTACACAGTTTTTATTCCTCACTTATTTCAAATTCTCCTAAATCCCATGGAAATTTAGACACATAATCTCCAAATATTTTTTTATCATCTTTCCATTTCATTCCATTATATTCAATCATTTGTCCACTACTGAACGAGATTTTGGCTTTAAAGAAATTGGATATCAAAGGTTCTAATTCTTGTAAGTTTTTATTATCTAATTCGCTATTACCACCAAAATTTTCGCGTCCAAAAGCTCCGTTCATTTCCACAACTTTTATTTGACCAGGTTTATATAAACTCCAAATGTTATAATACAAAAGAGTTGGACTTTTAAATTTCGAATTTTCAATTATCGGTGTTGAAATTGAGGTCAACACTTTTCCGCCTACAAGTTTGTATTCCGAGCTGTTCCATTTTCCGCTCCAATTTGCGCTCTCAAATTCGTCAGGAATACTCATTTTGTAAACAATTTCGTTTGCTATAAACGCTAAAGCGAATAATATTCCGATTGTGATTAAAGTCCGTTTTAATATTTTAAGAAATTTGTTTTTCAATTCGCGGTTTGATTTTTTAAAATTGTGTAGAACGTGTTTGTGTATGGCTCGTTGCGGGAAATCAGCTATGATTTTCCGCCGTAACCGAAAGATAGCAAATTGCAATGAATTCCGATTAGGAATTCAGCTGCAATGAGCTATACACGTTGTTATCTCACGTATTTATTCTCAGTTAATTCAAATGTTTCAATGTAAGGATTATTGGTTTTCGACATATTATCTATTGGTAATGCATATTCCAAAATCCGTATCATTTTCTCACCATTTATTATTGTATCTAAATGTCTAGTTTCATACAACATTCCAACTAAAGTGTCACTATGGTGAAAATATTTAAATTCAACATAATTTTTATTCTTCGATTCGAAATTCCATACTTTTCCAGAATCACGTTCCATATGCAAAAAAGAAAGTCCGAGGCTTACTTCGTTTACTGGACTTTTATACCAATATTTTTCAATATTATTAAAATGTACTTTTCCAAAGTAAGTACTATCTCCAGTTTTGTTTAATTCCAATGCATAAAAGTTACTTTTTGTTGAGTCTATTTTTCCATCTTTATACAGCTTGTATTGCTGATAGATTGTATCTGCACCAGAAATATACATTTCCGTTTCGCTTTTAGTTCTTTTGTCCTCAGAATTATAAACTCCCCAAACTCTGTCATATTTATATTCAGTCGTCAATTTCTTATTTAATTCAGATTCTACAGACTCCTTTTTATTTGATTCACACGACATAATGAAAATTGAACTAAGAATGTAAATTATTTGCTTTATATTTTTCAAAGTTGCTGTTGGTTTATATGTGAGATAACGTGTTTGTGTATGATTTCGTTGCGTGTTTCAGCAACTAAATTAATAAACTAAAACGAACCAGAGGAAATTCCGAAGGAATTTCCAAGTAGGCGAATACTAGCAATGAATTATACACGGTGTTGGCAACAGTTTTTATATTTAATCTCCTTTTCCAACTGGAACTATAACAAAAGCCCATTCAGCATCATCAGGAACTTTATATTCGTCTAAAAATTTTCCTCCAAGACCACTAACTTGTGATTTCTTGTCCTCAATTTCAAGTCCATAAGTTTCTCCAAACATAAATTTCACTCCATTATCTAATTTAAGAGTGTCTGTATCTTTTAAATTAAAAACTTTAAATTCATTTGGATTTATTTTTAGATTTTCGATGATTCCAATTTTATCAGAGGTTTCATTGAAAATAAATACTCTATATGTTTTTCCTGTTTTATTATATTTCGCTGGGATTATTGAAACTTCAGTCCCTTTCTCGATAAAGACGTTTCCGTGTGAATCAGTCCACTTTTTTTCTTTTGGCTTTTCCATTGGGTCAAAACCGTACATAAATTTATTGAGTTGTCCATTCGAGCTTTCCAATTCCACAATGTCCATTAATTCCTCAATGTATGAGCAAACCCTTTCTCGGTCTTCCGTATCTAATTCCAGATAAATATCCGAAAACCTTGAAAGTCCTATTCCAATTTTTTCTTGATATTTTTTGTCAGTTGGTTTTTCCGATTCCGCAACAGTTTTAAAATCCGATGCGATTTGGTTTATTTTTTCCGTAAAAACTGGTCGCATTTTTTCGTCCGCAATTCCAGGATAAAAATTTTCTTCTACGAATTTTTTCTTTGCTGTAAATTCCGCAAACTTTTCATTCGCATTTTCAGGTGTTTTCATTTCATTCGCATTTTGTCCGCAAGCAGATAATGTCAAAAGGATTATAAAAATTTGAATGTATTTCGTCATTTCTCAAATTGTTGCCAACGGTCTCGGCTATGAGTAGTTGCGTGGTTTAGCGGTTAACTTTGCAAGTGCACACCAAACTGAAAATCCGCGAGGATTTTCAGAAGTAGGCGAGAATAAGCAATTACTTATAGCCATTGTTGTAAGCTGGCTTTGTTTTATTGGTTAATATTTATTTTAATAGTATTCAATAATTCTTTCAGTTATAGTTTCAGGAAAATCTCCAATGATATTAACTTTTTCTATCCAATTATTTTGTTCATCGTATCTATATTCAAAATTATCGTCTAAAACAGATTCTATTTTTATAACATCATTCTTGTCGTTATAAAAATATTTGTTAGAATAAGAAATTTTCCCTTCGGAATTGTACTTAATCATCTCGTTTAAAGTATTATTATTGATATAAGAATAAACCTCTTTCAGTTCAATTTCTTTACGGTTGTTAAATCTGATTAAGCTAGTCTCATTACCATTTGAATCATATTCGTAAACATATTTATATTTTAAATCTCCATTAGATTTATAGGAACTATGTTCTACCATATTCCCTTTAGAATCATAATTATATTTATCTTTCCAAAGTAATTGTCCGTCAGGTTCAAATCTGTTTTCTTCAATTAAATTACCAAATCTATCGTAAGACATTACATAGAAACTTTTTAATCTGTTTTCAGCATCAAAATGATTTGATTTAATTTTATTTCCGTCATTATCATATTCGAAATTTGAACTATTATCAATATTGCCAAATTTATCGAAGTCCTTATAAGAAATAAGGTTTCCAGATTGATAATTATACTTCGTCACACTATGTAGATTATCGTTTGTGTCAAAAGTTTCTTTTTTTGTTAAATTTCCACTTTTATCGATGTGATATTTTCGACGCCAATTTTTTCTATCTCCTTTAATAAACTCTCCAAATTTTTCGTTTACCTCATAGAAATAGACATCTAGAGTTTTGACTTTTCCATTAAGTTTATATTCTAAACCAAATGTTGGCGATTCAATTTTAGTTTCCAAATTCGGTTGACAAGAATAAATTACCATTGGTAATAGCCAGAATAATTGTGTCTTTAATAATTTTGAAATTGCTCTGTTTTTCATTCTTGGTTAAAATAGTTTATCTCGCTTCATTCAAGCTTGCTTACAACGGTCTCGGCTATGAGTAGTTGCGTGGTTTAGCACTTAACTTTGCAAGTACACACCAAACTGAAAATCCGCGAGGATTTTCAGAAGTAGGCGAGAACAAGCAATTACTTATAGCCATTGTTAGCTGTAGTTTTTAATTCAGTTTTCAAATACATCTTTCAAAGTTCCGTTTAATCTCAATTTTATATAGTCCTCTATATAATTTCCGAAAATCGGAATTGCTTTATTTTTTTCGATTCGATAATATGGTTTTGGATAAGTCCTTTTAACCCAATCTGGTGAATCATCTTTATAAATCCTAAACTCTGGAACTTGCTTGAAATTGATTTTTTTAGGTTTAATTTTGAGTGATGGGCCTTTTTGATTTCGATATTCATTTTTGTCATATGGAATAGCAAATTTTCCGTTATCGGTTTCATAGACACGATGATGTGCATATTTTAATAATTGAAATTCTCCATCTATTTTAATAACAAATAATAAAAAAGTATTTGATTTTGAAAGTTTTGGTTTTCCATAATGATTGTACAAATCAAATTCAATTTTTTTGTCAGGTAAATCTCCTTTAAATTGCTCAATTATCTTGAATTTAGCTTTGTATTTATAATCTTGAATTACATTTGGTGTTTCAATATAAATTAATGAATCATTAACTATTATAGAGTCAATTAGAGTTTCTTTATCTTTAAATTCTTTCACTTTTTTTATAGATACTCTTTTTCCAGTGAACACAAATAAGCTATCTTTTTCAATTTGTCCAAAAATTGAAGAAGTTGTAAATAAAATCAGAATTGTTGTTATAAATAACTTCATTTTTTCCAAATTACAGCTAACGGTCTCGTATAACCGTCAGTTACGGGTTAAATTAGCGTTTATTTTCGGTTTAGCACAGACGGTAGCAATTACGCGTGGATTCGGACGTAGTCGAATCCGCCGTAATTGCGGTTATATATTGTTGTGCATAGTATTTTTATTCCTTGCATATTATTCCGTCTTGCGAAATTTTTTGTCCGTCGTTTGTTGTCATAGTTGCTGTGTAATACAGACATCTATTTTCAATTTTTGTTTTCGAGACTACAATTCCATTATTCTCATTTACCCATTGTTTTCCCTCGTCAAGTTCAGATTTGGTCGAGTCATAAGTAAGTCGATAAGTACAATCATCAATCCATTCAATAATTTCGTATTCAGGATTTCCGTTTCCAATTCCGTTTTTCCATTCTATTTGAGTATTTTTTTCTCGAAGAACGATATATTTTTTAGTCGCTGGATCTCTTTTAGATTTTAACTCGGATTTACCATCATCCGATACAATTGTATGATTAGCCATATCTTCTGGAATATAAAATTGTCCGATTTTGAAATCAGCACAAGTCATTTCTTGCGCACTTGTAGTAAATCCAATTATTAAGATAACAACAAGTAGAAATATAGGTTTTTTCATTTAAGATTTTGTTTTTTCGATATTATGCACAACGGTTTGGGTATGAATAGTAAAATTTAATAAGCAGAAATTATGCAAAAAAGCAAAGAACGAGCAATGCAATTTGAAAAGGAATTAAAAGCATTGTTAAAAAAGTACGATACTGAAATAGAAATGGAAGAAATACATAGAAGTTACACAGGTTCCGAATACTCTATGAAAGTTTATATACCTGCAATTTGGGATAAAGACGGTGATTGCATTGCGGAAAGTGCAGAAATTGACTTAGGAAGCTACTACGATGGGGATTAAATTTTATTATTTATACCCGTTGTTATTGTGCGTTTTAATGCACTCTAACGTTTAGTATAACCGCAGTTACGGGTTAATATGCGTTAATATTCGGCTTGGCACAGACGTTAGCAATTCCGAGTGGATTCGGACGTAGTCGAATCTGCCGTAATTGCGGTTATACATTGTTGGCAACCGTATTTATTCAATTATTACTTTGTCAATCGCCATATTAATTTCCATTATTTTTCCAACTGACACTTCTTTTTTATTATAAATTGGGTTCTTATATTCACAACTATCCATATTGGTCAACTTGATTGATACAAAGTAATTTTTCCTTTTTTTATTTGTTGAAATTACAGTTCCTACCACAAAGCAATCGAAGTCTCTTGTATTTTCGACTGTGTATAAATAATTATGCAAAGTAGTTCTATCAGTTCCGTCATATCTCCATCCCGTTTCTCCTGTTAATGGAACTTT
>NZ_JAIRBB010000001.1 GCF_022008395.1 Aequorivita xiaoshiensis | reverse complement strand
TGTAATATGTAAACACAGTATTCCATAATAATACAAAACAAAAAACCCAGACGGTTGTCTGGGTTTGTTTGCTCCTCTTCTTGGGCTCGAACCAAGGACCCTCTGATTAACAGTCAGATGCTCTAACCAACTGAGCTAAAGAGGAATTTATGTCTTGCCTTTGCTAGCTTTTGCTTGCTTTTACAATCCCTTAGATTGCGTAGGCGGGTGCAAATATAAGCCTTTTTTACATTCATCAAAATAAAAAAATAAAAAAATTTAAAAATTTTAACTTTTTTATTTTTCTGCTTAAGCTTGCAGGTTTCTATTATTCAAATAACCAGCGATATATGTCATTTCCATTGGCGAAAAGAACCAAAGCAATTAATATGAAAAATCCAACCATTTGCGCATACTCCATAAACTTATCGTTAGGTTTTCTGCCTGAAATCATTTCATATAATAAAAACATTACATGCCCTCCATCCAAAGCAGGAATAGGTAGAATGTTCATAAACGCTAATATAATAGATATAAGCGCAGTTGTTTCCCAAAACCTAACCCAATCCCAAGCTTCTGGGAAAAGGTTACCAATGGCTCCAAAACCACCAACCTTAGTAGCACCTTTCTTAGTGAATACATATTTAAATTGCGATGCATAATCCTTCAGCGTATTGTAACCGTATCCAAAGCCACCAACAATACTTTCACCTAGAGTATATTCCACTTTAGTCTGACCCACTTGTGAAATAACTTCTTTTCTAGATACATTAATTCCTATTAAACCTTTCTCATTAGGCTTAACTCTTAAAGTATCTTGACCGTTATTCCTTTCAACAACTATAATATTTTCATCATTCTTAGATAGTAACTTTTGAAACTCATCATAATATTTGATGTTTGTTCCATTAACAGCAATAATTTTATCGTTCTTTAAAAACCCTGCTTTACCAGCAGGATGATCTGCAAGTACGGTATCTATTACAGTTGATGTTCTTGGAAGAAAAGGAAAATGCGTGTCATTCTGAAACATTTTTGTTCCAGCATCATCAGGTACTGAAATTGTTTCAATAGTTCCATCTGCATGTTTTACCTCAACCGATGAAACGTCGCGTAAAAACATATACTTGTTAATTTTCATAACATCTTCAAATGGCTCGCCATTTACTTTTAAGATATGATCACCATTTCGGAAACCGTATTCTTCAAATTGCTCTGTAACTGCAAAACCTTGAGGAATATCTTCGTTGGTAGTAATACTACTTCCGTTGAAATACAGAAGACTCATATAAATAACAAAACCAACAATAATGTTTACTGTAACCCCTCCGAGCATAATAATTAATCGCTGCCAAGTTGGTTTACTTCGGAATTCCCAAGGTTGTGGCGGTTGTGCCATCTGTTCCTTATCCATACTCTCGTCTATCATTCCGGATATTTTTACATAACCTCCTAAGGGCAACCAACCGATTCCGTAAACGGTTTCACCAATTTTCTTTTTGAAAAGTGAAAATTTCACGTCAAAGAAAAGATAGAATTTTTCAACTCTAGTTTTAAAAAGTTTTGCGGGAATGAAATGTCCTAGCTCGTGAAGGACAATTAACAATGAAAGACTTAAAAGTAATTGTATAGCTTTAACAGCAAATGGACTCATAATTTCTTGAATAGATATTTATATAAAATAGTCGCGATTTTGAACAGGACTCATAGTCAAAAATCGAACCAATTCTTCAATTTTTCTGAGCAGTGTATATATAGCTCCATTGAAAAATCGCACAAAAGTAATCTTTTAGAACTTGCAAAAAAAATAAGCAGTTGTGTTACTTGTTATTAATTAACGAAATTTAACTGTATAACCTCAATAGCTTTTGAATGATACCAACTACTTTTTCACTATAGTTTTATTGATAACTCTTTTGGAAGTTTCTAGTTGAAAAAACAAAATTCCACTTGGTAAGCTTGAAACATTAATGTTTTCTGAATAGGCCTCAGCATAAAGCAATTGCCCCAGGGCGTTAAATATTCTAACTTGAGAAACTTGGAGAGATTCAGATTTATTCAAATTTATTTTGCCAGAGGTAGGGTTTGGATACAATACAATTTGATTTTCTAAAGTGAAATCATTAACACCTAAAATTACTTGGTCATTTCTTGAAATAATATCGTTTTCAGGATCGAATTGAACGTTTTGCACGGTAAAATTCACGGAAGGCTGAAAGTTTTGCCCATTAAAAGTATTATCAAGAATAATGTCTAATGTTTCACCTTGCGTCCCTGACAATCGCAAAGGCACAGGAACTTCAAAATAAGATACAGAGGAATGACTTTGCGACTGATTTATTCTCACATTAATACTCCCTGTAGATGTTTGATTCCAACTGATATTAAAACTTGGATACCCTTCGCCATAAACCCAATCATCAAAAAATTCGGAAAGGTTTTCACCGCTTGCATTTTCTAAGTTTCTAATTAAATCAGGCGTTTTTGCGTATCCATAAGAAAGTAATGGATCTGACAAATAATCTTGTAAGCCTTGAAAAAATACTGCATCTCCTAATTTTTTCCGAAGCATATGAATTACCATTGCTCCTTTGCTATAGGAAAGCCTGCTGTTAAAAATACGACCTACAGTAGTAGTATCTTGAGCAGGAATATAAACCGACCCATTTGGAGCATCGGTAATGTAGGAAGTTTGGTCTTGTTTCCAACTATTAAAAGCACTAGAGCCGTCAAGACTTTCTACTACCATTCCCGACATATATGTTGCAAAACCTTCATTTAACCAGATATCTTGCCAGCTTCCACAAGTAACTTTATTTCCAAACCATTGGTGCCCCAATTCGTGAGCTATCAACCCACGAGAAAATCCACCCATAAAAGAAACAGTTGTATGTTCCATACCTCCACCCCAACCAAATTGAGCGTGACCATATTTTTCTTCAGCGTATGGATACGGCTCAAACTTGTCGGCAAAAAGATTCATGATATCAACCGTAACAGGGGTTTGAGTTTGCACATAACTTAAATCTTCTGGATAAACATAATTTACTATTTCAAAGGGATTTCCATTGTTAGCAACAGTATGCGAATACACTGTGTAGTTTGTTACTGCAATGGCAACTAAATATGCTGGAATTGGATATTGATGACGAAAATGAGTGGTTTTAAAATTTCCATTTACCGTCTGCCCCATTTCTAATCCATTAGAAACCGCAATATATTCTTCGTTTGAAGGATTATTTCGAGGTGTTGTGAGATATACATCAAGCAAATCTATTTTGTCTATTAAGTCTTGCTTACAAGGCCACCAAGCTTTAGCTCCAAAAGGTTCCGATAAAGTCCATAAAACAGGATCGCCTTGATGAGTTGCTATTTCAAAAGATCCAAAGCCAGAACTTATTGGGTTGCCTGAGTAACTTATAGACAGTGAATCTAAAACACCTTGATTTTGAATCTGCGGTAGTGTAATTACAACCTCATCATTACTGTTTTGGCTGAATGAAAGTGAAACTCCTCTTTGTTTTACTTCTGAAACGGTCATATTATCGACCAATTCAAACACAATGGAACTCATGTTTTCTTTTGCTTCGAAATGTGAAGTAACTTTTCCACTTATATAAGCTTGAGTAGGATTTACATTTAATTCTAAACGAGCATATTTTAAATCGTAATTACCGGTATTCATATTGCGTTCTGGCGCAAAGTGACCCCTTGCCGATTTTGCTTCGGCTTCACTTATTTCGTTCAAATAATGATTTTGCGAAAATGCAATGAAGGATATAAATAGGAAAAATGGAAGAATTAAATATTTCATTTCTGTGATATTAAAAGTGGTGACAGAATACAGCTAAATTAAGGTGTTAAATGTATTCATTTTGATAGTTTTAGGGCTTATTTTTGCGGTTTAATATAAATCATCAGTCTAAAATATTACGATATGCTTACTTTTTTTAAGAAGTATAAATTCTTCGGGATTGTTTTTCTTATCATTTCGATTATCATAATTACCATTATATACTCTGTAATGAAACCGCAAGAAGTGCTACGCGTTTATCAACCTGCCGATGTTACTGCAGAATTGGTAGACACCACCATGCAATACGTAAAAAAATACCACACTATAGCCGATTTTAGCCTTATAAACCAAAATGGAAAAACGGTAACACAAGAGGATTATGCCGATAAAATTTATGTGGCCGACTTCTTTTTTACTACGTGCCAAACCATCTGCCCAATTATGACAGACCACATGGTTAAAATTCAAGAAGAATTAAAAAACGACGATGATATTTTATTGCTATCTCATACTGTTACCCCTGAAATAGATAGCGTGCCTCAACTTAAAAAATATGCCGTTGAAAAAGGAGTTAATGATGCTAAGTGGAATTTAGTTACAGGAGATAAAAAAGAAATTTACGACCTCGCGAGAAAATCGTACCTGGCTGCCAAAGACGTTCCTTATGAAGAGTACGATTTAATTCACACCGAAAACTTCGTACTCGTTGATAAAAAGAAACGCATCCGCGGGTTTTATGACGGTACAGATCCTGAAGCTATTGAAACCCTTCTTCATGATATTGAAGTTTTAAAAAAGGAATATTCAGAAAAATAGTTTTGTGGGAATTCAATAGTAAAACTTCTGAAAGCTTTCTTTTTGAGCTTACAAGAGAAAACAACGTAGTTGTGAATTCTTAAAAAAGACATCAAATTTTTCTGATTCCGGAGTTCTAAATTCTGAATTAAAAAACTTACTTTTGCCTTGTTTAAATTCAATCTAAATAAATAGAAGTGCTAACAATCGCATCTTTAAAGAAAGGGCAACGCGGTATTATCAAAGAATTTTCTGTTGATGTAGTTCCGTTGAAGCTATTAGAAATGGGCTGTCTTCCTGGCAATGAAGTTACCTTGGTTCAAATTGCCCCTTTTAGAGATCCATTGTATTTAAACATTAACGGAAGTCATTTAGCTATCCGTTTAGAAATGGCTTCTAAAATTGAGATTGAACTGATTTAATATCAAAACTGCATTCACACCAAGTTAATGGAGCTGAAATATGGCCAAACAAATTAATGTAGCACTTATTGGAAATCCAAATACCGGAAAAACCTCCGTTTTTAATAGGTTGACTGGGATGAACCAAAAAGTGGGAAACTACCCTGGAATTACTGTTGAAAAGAAAGAAGGTACCTGCAAATTTGGACGTAACTGTAAAGTTCATATTCTAGATTTGCCTGGAACTTACAGCCTAAACGCCTCTTCTTTAGACGAAAATGTTGTTATCGAACTTCTTTTAAACAAAAATGATAAGGATTTTCCCGATGTTGCTGTGGTAGTTGCCGATGTAGAAAACCTGAAGCGAAATCTTTTACTTTTCACCCAGATTAAAGACTTAGGAATCCCTACGATTCTAGCAATTAATATGTCGGATAGGATGAATCGTAAAGCAATCACACTTGATGTTCCGTTACTTGAGAAGAAATTAAACACAAAAATTGCACTTATCAGTTCAAGAAAAAATCTTGGATTCGATTACCTAAAAGAACTAATTGAAAATTACAATCAGCTTCCTACTAAACCTTGCTTGCATGCATCTAATATTGCCCCTGAGTATTTCGATAGATTGCAAAAAGCTTTTCCAAACCAGGATCTTTATAAACTTTGGCTTGTAATTACTCAAGATGTAAACTTTGGAAAATTAGACCGAAACGAATTGCAAGGAGTAGCTTCCTTCAAAACTGAATCTACAAGTAATCTTAAACGCCTTCAGCAGAAAGAAACTATTGCGCGCTATAAGTTTATAAATGAAACCTTAAAAGAAACGCTGCATATCGATACTGCTAAGGCGAAGGATTTAAGAAGTAGGTTGGATAGACTTTTAACTCATAAAGTTTGGGGTTATGTTATTTTCTTCGGAATTCTCCTATTAATTTTTCAAGCAATTTTTGATTGGAGTGCATACCCTATGGACTTTATAGATAGTTCGTTCGCATCTTTGAGTGAATGGGCGAAAAACACATTACCTCCGGGCGATTTCTCAAGTTTAATTGCAGAAGGAGTTATTCCTGGCTTGGGAGGAATTGTAATATTTATCCCACAGATAGCCTTTCTATTTCTATTTATTTCAATTTTAGAAGAAACGGGGTATATGAGTCGTGTGGTTTTTCTAATGGACAAACTTATGCGACGTTTTGGTCTTAGCGGAAAAAGCGTGGTGCCTTTAGTAGCGGGTACTGCATGTGCTATTCCTGCAATAATGGCCACACGAAATATTGAGAATTGGAAGGAACGCCTAATCACAATTTTGGTTACACCTTTTACAACATGTTCTGCCCGACTTCCTGTTTATTTAATAATTATCTCTTTGGTAATTCCCGATACAAGGGTTCTTGGTATTTTCAGTTTACAAGGTCTAACCTTAATGTTTATGTATATTTTGGGATTTGGCGCCGCGATTTTTTCGGCCTATATTCTAGATAAAATTTTGAAAGTTAGGAGCAAGAGTTTCTTTGTAGTTGAAATGCCAAACTATAAAGTACCATTAGCGAAAAATGTAATAATCACAGTAATTGAAAAAACCAAAGCTTTTGTTTTTGGAGCTGGTAAAATTATTTTGGCTATCTCCATTATTCTTTGGGTTTTAGCTTCATATGGCCCAGGAGATTTTAATGATGCAGAGGAAATTGTAAAAAGTGAATACGCTTCTCAAAATCTATCGGATGATGATTTAGAAATGCATATAAATTCTTTCAAACTTGAGCACTCCTATATCGGTCATGTAGGACATTTTATAGAACCAGCCGTAAGGCCTTTAGGCTACGATTGGAAAATAGGGATTGCCTTAGTGAGCTCATTTGCTGCAAGAGAAGTATTTGTAGGAACGCTAGCTACAATTTACAGCGTGGGTAGTGATGACGAACAAACTATAAAAAGCAGAATGGCAGCTGAAGTAAACCCAGTTTTGGGCGGGCCATTATTTAATTTTGCTAGTGGAATTTCGTTGCTGTTATTTTATGCCTTTGCAATGCAATGTATGAGTACGCTTGCCATTGTAAAAAAAGAAACCAACAGTTGGAAATGGCCTATGTGGCAGTTAGTTGTAATGACTGTTATTGCTTATGTAGTGTCTCTAGCTGCTTACCAGTTCTTGAGGTAATTTCCCTGCTAGCACCTTCCCCTATTTCAGGGGAAGGTGGCATCTATTCTGCGAAGCAGAAATAGATGGTGGAAGGGGTAAAGTAATAATTTTAAAAATAAAATATTATGCAAACAATACTAGTAATAATAGCATTTTTACTTGCAGTTGGATTTTTAATTACAACATTTATTTGGAATCCTTTTAAAACAAATAAAACTTCAAAATATAAAACTGGAGATCATTCCGACTGCAGTAAATGTAGTTTTCATTAATTTTTGTTGAACAAGTGCTGCCTATGATACTTATAGGCTTTTCCGTATCTTTGTACTATGCAAACAATCTTAGTTTTAATCACGTTTTCTTTAGCAGCAGGCTTTTTGCTTAAAAAGTTTGTCTGGAACCCTATTTTTGAAGCACGCCAAAACTCTGGCAATACCTTAGACGGTGGAAAAACCAAATGTGGTAATAATGATTGTGGGTGTCATTAATTATTCTTCTCCTCACAAACCAACAAAACATAACTAGTATCTTTTCCAGTACTTTCAGATGTTGGATAAGGATTTAGCGTTAAACCATTAATTACAAATTTATCTGAAGTAAAAAGGTTTGTGTTTTTTTCTTCGCCAGGTCTTGTTTCACCAAAAATCAAGGTTACTTCCTCGGTTTTCCCATTTGAAGTTACTTCAGCTTTTACAATAGCTCTTCCTGCCCAAATACAGTTCACTCCTTCAGGACAACGAGAATCTTCAATCACTTCTAGAAATTTTACTGAAACACCTTTTAAAACTACCGTTTCACCTTCTGGTACCTTTACCCCTATTTTAGGAGTTTTAGGTGAATCTTGTCCAAAAGAAAGACTTGAAATAAGAATTAATATAGCGAATAATGAGTTTTTCATAGTTGTGAATTTTATAATTTTTAAAGATAAATAAAAATAGTTTACTTCTTGTTTTTTAGTTAATCGGGTAAATACAATTGTTTGTTTTGCTTTTTATTTTCCTTCATAACACATTGCAAACACTCGTACAAACCTGAAACTTACCCTCTGAATAAAAAGAAATCATCCTTTATATTTTCAATTTTATCGTCTCTATTTGTAAGGATATAATCTAGGGCTTTGCCAGTAAATTCCTTTCCTTTTTTAGTAAGGGAAACAATGTTGTTGTCAATGGTGATCATATTATTTTTTAACGCCAAATCCACCACAGATTTCGATCTAACTTTTTGCCAGTTTATGTGTTCCTGCAAATGATTTATATGACGTTCGCTCTTTTCTGAGTGATTATTCAAATGCAATAAAAAAGTAATCAACGAAACTTCTGTTCGCTGTTGTTTTTGTCTGTATAAAACAGAAATCAAACCTTTTTTAGGTGCTAATAAATAGACAAGTAGAAAAACAATTCCTAAAACAGTGGTCATAGAACCCGATATAGAAGCATCCAATAAATGTGCCAACCAATATCCAGCTATTGCTGAAAAAACCCCAAACACAACAGACAAAACCAACATTCGTTTTAAATCGTTTGTAAGCAAATAGGCAGTTGCTGCGGGTGCAATCATCAAGGCTACTACCAAAATAGCCCCTACTGCATCAAAAGCACCAACTATAGTTATCGAAGAAACAGACATAAGCCCATAGTGCAAAACTACTGGTGAAAACCCTAAGGCTGAGGATAATCCTACGTCGAAAGTACTCACCTTTAATTCTTTAAAAAACAGAATTAGAAGTGTTATAGAAACTAGTAAAACTCCGCCCATCACCCAAAGTGATTTTGGCCCCATATCCATTCCTGAAATCAACATTCTATCGAAAGGGGCAAAGGCAAGTTCTCCTAATAGAACAGCATCTACATCTAAGTGTATATCGTTGGCGTTTTTGGCAATTAAAATAACCCCAATACTAAACATAGTAGGAAAAACTAAACCTATGGCTGTATCTTCCTTCACTAAGCCCGTTTTTTGAATTACCTCAACAAGAATCACGGTTATGACTCCTGTAAGCGCAGCGAATAATATAAGTAAAGGCGAGTTTAAATCTTGAGTGATGAAAAATCCAATTACAATTCCAGGTAAAATTGAGTGACTAATAGCATCGCTTATTAATGCCATTTTCCTAAGAACTAGAAAAACTCCAGGTATAGCACATGCAACTGCGACAATAGCTGCGATTAGTTGTATTTCCAGCTGTGGATTACTCATCTTTTAATTGTTGGTTATACAAGTTTTTAGCTTCTTCAAATCCAATATTGGTCAAAGACCACTCTTGGCCTTTTAATGTTATCCATTCTTTTTCTTCCATTTTACGAAGGGAATTTTTAGAAAATCCTTGGAAATTATTCAAAATACGAATGGCGTGTGGGTGTGAAATATTTTGATGTGTTTTTGCAATATCGTACATAAACTGAAGTGTTTTCTTCAATTGTAAGTCATTTCTGTTTTGTCTAAATCGGATTTCTCTAAATAGAATTCCTCTACCTGGTGAGAAGATAAATGAAAACAATACGAATACTGCGGCTACTAATACAATTACTGGTCCTGTGGATAGGTTGTTTTGAGTTGCGCTAATTGCAGTTCCGAATATTCCTGCTAAAGCGCCAATTATAGCCGCTAAAATTACCATAGTGCCTAGACTATTTGTCCATTGTCTAGCAGCAGCAGCAGGCGCCAATAGCATTGCGCTCATCAATACCACTCCCACTGTTTGAAGTCCGAGAACAATAGCCAAAACAATGAAAAACGTAATAAGTGAATCGATAAATCGCACATTAAACCCTAGGGTTTTAGTGTAATCCATATCAAAAAGCATTATTTTAAATTCTTTCCAGAAAAGCAGAAGTATTATTAAACACACTCCTGTAACACCAATCATTATGAACACATCACTTTCAACTAGTGTAGCTGCTTGTCCAAATAAATATTTATCTAATCCTGCTTGATTGGCATTAGGTTGTTTTTGAATATAAGTAAGCAACAACATTCCAAAACCAAAAAACAACGACAACACCAATCCCAGTGCAGTATCACTCTTTAGGTGGGTTTTTGTTGTGATACCTCGTATCCAGAAAGTTCCTATCAACCCACAAATTAATGCTCCCAATAATAAAATGTAAGTGTCCTTTGAACCCGTAATTAAAAAAGCAATTGCGATTCCTGGTAAAGCTGCGTGCGAAATTGCATCTCCTAACAGACTTTGCTTTCGAAGCACTGCAAAACTCCCTAACATCCCGCAAATAGCCCCCAACACCGCAGTCCCCAACGTAATAGTTCGCAGGGTATAATCGGTCCAGAGTAGATTAAAATATTCACTTATTGACATTGGTCTTTGGTCTTTGGTCTTGTAATTTGAAAAATTAAAATTTACTTCAAATATTTTTGAAGATTTGTAGTCATTTTTGCTATTTGCGAAAGTGTTAATCGAGTCTCATTATTAGTTTCAGTAGTAATAAATTTTTGTCTGGTTGCAATTGTTGAACATACAACACATTCTTTAATGGAGCCTTGAGCGACATTTAAAAACCTATTAAACTGTGCATCTGTATCTCCTGCTCATTCTGCAATATTTAACGCAATAGACTGTGCTGCTCTTCGATATTGAGTTGTTAAACCAAAACGTTCGTCGTTAGGAAATTCCTTGGTAATTTTATAAACTTCATCAACAAAATCTAATGACTTTTGATAAACTCGCAATTCCTCAAAACTAAATTTTACTTCTTCCATAGTGAATTAATTAAAATTATCCTGATCACTAATATACATTCAACATTAAACTAACGACTAAAGACTAACGACTAAAGACCCTTATCCTCTATTTATTAACCGCCACCTTGTAATTAATCCCGTAGGTTTTTGTCAGGTTATCATCATTAAAAATATCTTTCACGGGGCCTGTTGCAATTTTCTTCACGTTTAAAAAAGTTACCCAATCAAAATATTCTGGAACGGTCTGTAGATCGTGATGAACTACAACGAGAGTTTTACCGGCTTTTCGTAATTCTTTTAAAATATTGATAATTGCAATTTCCGTTGTGGCATCCACACCTTGAAAAGGTTCGTCCATAAAGTATATAGAAGCGTTTTGAACTAAAGCTCGTGCCAAGAATATTCGCTGTTGCTGTCCTCCACTTAACTGACTAATTTGCCTACTTTTAAATGAAAGCATGCCCACCTTTTCCAAGGCTTCAAGAGCAGCTTTCTTTTCTTTTTGCCCAGGGCGTTTTATCCAACCTAAACTGCCATAGGTGCCCATCAACACAACATCTAAGGCTGTTGTAGGAAAATCCCAATCTACACTTCCTTTTTGAGGCACATAAGCTACAAGCTTACGTTGCTTATCGTAAGGTTTTCCGAAAATTGAAATACTCCCTGCAATGGGCTTTATTATCCCTAAAATAGATTTAATTAAAGTGGATTTTCCCGCACCATTAGGGCCAACTATAGCCATTAGCACACCTTCGGGTACCTCCAGATCTATATCCCATAGTACAGGTTTATAGTTGTAAGCAACCGTGAGGTCGTCAACACTTATCGCTAATTTTTCATTCATATTATTTAAATATTTAGGCCAATTCTTCAGCAAGATCAGAACATCGCAAGAAGGCCCGCGACGAAGTCTTGAACTACTTTTCTATACTTAAAGAATCCATTTTCATTGATTTCGTTTTCGTTTTCGATTTCGATTTCAAAACTATCGCAGCGCTTCCACTATTGTATTCACATTGTACTTAAACATTCCAATATATGTTCCTTCTTCGGTCCCTGGATTTCCAAGAGCATCACTATATAAAGACCCTCCAATAGTGACATCGTGATTTTTTGAAAGAACGGCTTCACGAAGGGCTTCAATAGTACGACGCGGAACAGAACTTTCTATGAAAATCGCTTGAACTTTATTGTTGATAATAAAATCTGATAGTCTTTGAACATCTTGCACTCCAGCTTCTGTAGCTGTAGAAAGTCCTTGAAGACCTACCACTTCAAAGCCGTATTTATTTCCGAAGTAATTAAAAGCGTCGTGAGCCGTCACTAATATTCTTTTCTCCTTCGGAAGGGTTTCAATCTTGTCTTTGACTTCAATTTCTAACGCATCGAGTTTTTCTTGATAAACCCGATTGTTTTCACTGAAATAATCTAATTTTTCTGGATGTGCTTCAGATAATACGTCAGTTACTTTATTCGCAAACTGCTTAAAAAACTGAATATTAAACCAAACGTGTGGATCGTAATTGGAAGCAAATAATTTGGAGGAAATCAATTCGTCTTTATTAATGAACTCCCCCAACCCGATAGTTTTTTTACCACTAGCTTCCATTCGCTCAAATACATCTACTAGTTTTCCTTCTAAATGCAAACCGCTGTAAAATATTATCTCGGCATTGTAGAGTTTTGAAACATCGCCTTCACTTGCTTTATATAAATGCGGATCTACTCCAGCGCCCATCAAACCCTCCACCTGAACGGCATCACCACCAATATTTTTCACTAAATCGGTAAGCATAGTTGTAGTAGTTACCACTTTAATTTTACCATTATCCTCCGCAGCATTTTTGCAGCCAAAGAGAAGTATAGCTAAACCGATTATTAAAATTTTCTTCATTATTTATAATATTTTTTGAGCTATTTTATATAGTAAACAAACCTTAACTTGTCTGTACGTACAGGTTATCGGCAATTGTTTTTGATATAAAGAAGTTTTCATTTTGAACTTCAATAACCATTGAGCCATCAAAAAATTCTTTCCCCATTACCGTAATTCTTGTGCCTATACTGATATTTTTTTTATCTAAGTATTGCAAAAACTCCCCTGAGCTTTCTTTAACACCAACACAAATACCTATTTGATTTTTCTTTAATTCGGAAAGCAGCTTTTTCTCTGTTCGCTTCATTACTCCCTGCTCGTTTGGAATAGGATCCCCGTGAGGATCGAAGTCTGGGTTCCCCAAAAAATCGTCTAAACGATTAATTAATTCCTCACTTTTAATATGCTCTAATTGTTCTGCAATGTCGTGAACTTCATCCCAATGAAAATTGAGCTTTTCAACTAAAAAAACCTCCCAAAGTCGATGTTTTCTAATTACATCTGCAGCAATTTTTCTACCTTTTTCAGTTAGCTGAGCTCCTTTATATCGTTTGTAAACAAGCATTTTCTTTTCAGCCAGTTTTTGAACCATATCAGTCACCGACGAAGGTTTTGTTTCCATACTCTCTGCAATAGCATTAGTACTAACTTCTCCTTGGCTTTCTAGTTCTAAATGAAAAATCGCCTTTAAATAGTTTTCTTCCGCAAAAGTCATAACAAAATTAAGTTTATGCAAAGATATAATTTTTTTGGTTTAAAAAATATATTTAGATTAATCTAAAAGTTGTAGTCTAATGATGCTCATTTGCTTCTATTACACAGTAAATTCAAGTTCAAAATACTCACTGTATTCACTATCCAAAACATCAAAAATGTGTATATTGATTTTTTAATTTAAAAACTTGATCGACTTGAAAAACTCTTATTTAAACCTTGAATTAATCTCTTATAATTCAACTAATAATACCTCTAAAGACGCAGCAAAGGTTGTTTTCATTTCTGAAGAAAAACAATTGGAGAAGCACAATCTAAATTCTTCGTTATCGAAAAAGATTACTTCAATTTTCAAAAATGAAAAAGATGAAATTATTACCACATTTGAAGATTCACAAAGCTTTTGGGTGATTGCTACCACTGACGATGCTGAAAAAAATAGAAAACTCGGAATTTCTCTTTACAAAGCATTAGCAAAAGAAAATTCTGAAATTTCTATTCTGGAAGGCTTAAACAGTTTGACAGATAAGTCAAAAAACTCCTTTTTAGAAGGTCTACTTATGGGGAGTTATAAATTCAACCCTTACCTTAAAAAGAAAGAAAACAAAGAATTGAAAGTTTATGTTTCAAATGACGAATTTTCCGAAACCTCTCTCACTCAAGTAACTAATTTAATTAACGGGGTTGCATTAACTCGAACATTAGTAAATGAGCCGCCAAATAAATTGGATTCGGTTATGTTTTCTGAAAGAATAGCTGAAGCAGGAAAAAAGTACGGTTTTGACGTTGAAGTTCTTCAAAAGGATAAAATAGTGGAATTAGGTATGGGCGGACTTTTAGGTGTAAACCAAGGTTCGGAAGTTCCTCCTACTTTTAACATTATGACCTATAAACCTAAGAATGCTAGTAATAAGCAACCGCTTGTTCTGGTAGGTAAAGGTGTGACTTTCGACACTGGAGGGTATTCCTTAAAAACGGGAGGACATATGTCTACTATGAAATCGGATATGGGTGGAGCAGCAACTGTGGTTGGAATAATGGCAGCTGTAGCTAAAAACGAACTTCCATATTATGTAATTGGACTTGTACCTGCTACTGATAATAAAATCGATGGAAAAGCGCTTTTAGTGGATGATGTTATCACAATGATGGATGGCACCACGGTAGAAATTCAAAACACAGATGCTGAAGGTAGACTTATTTTAGCAGACGCTTTATCTTATGCCAAACAATATAAACCTGAACTTGTAGTGGATATGGCAACCTTAACCGGTGCAGCTGCGGCCATTACTGGACCTTTTGGAATAGCCATGGCTGGAAATAAGCAGGAGAAAATGGATGAATTAAAACAAGCCGGAGAAAACACCTACGAACGTCTTATTCAGCTACCGTTTTGGAAAGAGTTTGAAGAACTTCTTAAGAGTGATGTTGCCGATTTAAAAAACATTGGAGGTCCAGTAGGGGGTGCTAGTACAGCGGGGAAATTTCTAGAGCACTTTACTGATTACGATTGGATACACTTAGACATCGCTGGTCCTGCATTCTTAAAAGATGCGCAAGGTTCTAATCCTTCGGGAGGAACTGGAGTTGGTGTTCGACTTTTATACGATTTTATAAAGTTGAGAGCTAAAGAAGGTAATTAAGATGAAGTTTTAATTTTTGATTTCTGACTCTTTAGGAATTATAAAACTTTGGTGGTTTGAAAAAAGATGATGATAAAATAAAAGCTTTGCGATGGAGCTATGAAATAGTTGCCTCAGAGAAACTTGGTTCCATTAAAGATCGATCGTATGAAGAGCTAAAAGAAAAATTAGCTGGTTATTTGAACTCTTTAATGTTAAGCGATTATAATAAACTAATAGCTATTTTATATCGAATTGATATTTCACAAGAAAAAGCTGTGGCCGCACTTGCCGAAAATGCAGAAAAAGAATCTGCCGGAGAAACTTTGGCGCGTTTGATAATTGAAAGACAACTGGAAAAAGAAAAAACGAGGAGGAAATATAGAAGTTTTTAATTGTAGAGAATTAATTTCTATAAGCGAATGTTCGCTTTTAATAGAAGAAATCTCGGCAAAAGTTGATATTCGGATTTAAAAATTCCTGTATCGTCAATATTGATGTTTCTAAAAGTTTTGGTGTTCAACAGGTTTTTTCCAACCAATGATAAAGAAAGTCTGTTTTTTATGATTTGATACTTCCCTTCAAAGTCCATAAAGTAATAGGTATTATTATCTTTATCCAAATTTGAAAAATAATTCCTAGACGAATTCAAAGAGAGATTTAGCTTTTCCAATGGCTGGTACACTATATCCAAAAAGGTTCGGTTTGTAATATTTTTCTGTTTTATGGTGGTTTTGTATTCGCTATTAAACCATTCTGTTCCAATATGGAAATTGAGTGGCCCTATAAAAGCAGATCTTAATTCGCCGCCATAATTAAAGGTTGAAGAGCTTACCTTTCGCAAATTACCATTTACGCTATTCTGAAAATTCTGTTTGTTATATCCCAATTTCAGTTTTATGTTTGAAGCTAACCACTGGAGATAAATATTGGAATCTGTCTGGAAACTTATAAAATCCTTATCCTTTAAACGTATTAATTCATTTAAAGTGTAGTCTGGCGTAATCACCGATTTAGAACCGAGGTAATCATAATTTTTCACATAGATAAATGAAGTGTTCGCATAAAAAACACTTAATATAGTGCCTAAGGTATAATTTAAATAGAAGGTACTGGATCTTAAAGGTTCAATATTTTCCAAGCCCTTTGAAAATCGATTGTATTGGATAAGTACATATCCATTCTGAACACTTCTTAAGGAGGGGTTTTTGCTTTCATATTTAAAAAAGGAAAGAATGCGGTTGGTTTTGTTCAATTCCCAGTCTACAGTTATTTTTGGATTGATAAAGAATGGTGATGAATCAAGGTTTTGATCCTCAGCTTCTAGATGGTTAAAGTGCTTTGCGAAATGTACATTCCCCGTAAGCGCCACCGAACCCAATTTTAATCGATACGACGGTTCAAAAAAGATATTGAATTCTTTATATTTTGAATTATTCTGAAACTCTTCGGGTTTTTTATCAATACCGTCAAGCTTAAAAACAGAGTTATAGTCGTTATAAGTATAATCCAAGCCAACTTTTGCTTCCCACAAATCATTATTTGTTCTTCTAGTAAATAAACCGGCATCAAAACCGGCAGTATTTAAAGCCTGCCTACTTTCTTGGAAAACGCCGATAATTTGATTGTCATTCTGAAATAAATCCTCAAACAAAAATCGATTGTTCCCATAGTTTTGCGGATTATCCGAATGAACATAATATCCATTTATAAGCAGGGCTTGATTCGCTTTTAATTTGTTGATGTATTTAAATCTTTGATCTATTGTAAATGGATCTTCGTTTAAGTTTTCATTGGAAAGATCTGAGTTAAACTGGAGCGAAGTATTGGTTCGAGTACGATTGCCACTGTATTTTCCAGAATATTCTATTATTTCGGTTTTGGATTTGTCATAGGTTAATTGTGTGTTTGCAAATCCTGAGAATGTTTTTCCGTAAAGTCTATAATCTTCTGTGGTAGTAAAATCTCCTGTCGGTAAAAAATAGGTATCCGTAGATTTTCGGAAGAAATCGTTTTCGTCCCAATTTAAGAACCCGATGGTCTTTAATTTTAATTTTGGGCTTATGGTATAAATATCGCTTAGGGAGGCCATTTCGGCATTGTTGAAATTGGTACGCTCCTCGCCAACATCTGGTTTGTGATTTATCAAGTTAATAAATGATGCTGCTGTTTGAGTCTTCGCTGTACTGCCAAGTTCATTTCCTTCTCCCGAATCCATCATTTCCGAAAGGGCTGCCGTGGTCTCTAAACCAACATTGTTGAAATTGGTAAAGCCATAAAATTTATCTTTTTTTCTAAAGGAAATAATATTTGCACTGGCATCATATCTGTTTTCAAAACCTAGACCGTATCCAGGCTTAAGAGAACCGAATAATTTGTTTTTCACATCATTTTTTAAAGTAAGGTTTAATGCTACCCGGTCGCTATCTTCAATCCCTTTTAATAAACGATTGTTTGAGTATTTTTCATAAACCTCAACTTTATTAATTACTGAAGCGTCTAGGTTTTTTGTAAGTGTTTTATATCCTTTTTCAAAAAGATCATCGCCTTCTATCATTACTTTTTCAATCTCTTTGCCACCTACTTTTATTTTTCCATCATTTTCCACTGTTATGCCTGGAATATTTTTTAAGAGGTCTTCTACAGATTCTTCATTTCCTTTTTTAAAAGCGTCTGCCTTAAAAATAATAGTGTCTTTTTTTATGGTTATTGCCTTTTCAGAATTTATTATTACCTCGTCCAGTGAAAAGGTCTCTTCTTTTAAAACCACGTTGAGATTGTAGTTTTTACCTTTTTCTAAGGAGAGCACTTCTGTCTTTTTTTGAAACGAAATGGAACTAAATGTCAGTTCAAAATTGCCAACTTTATCCGTTATTAGTTCATAGCTACCATTTTCTTGTGTAGTGGTAAAAGCAATTATGCCATCCTCATTTTGAGCTTTTAAAAAAACATTTACATAGGGAATGGGTTTTTGTAAAGTATCTGAAACCGTTCCAGAAACAAGGCTTTGGGAATAAGCAAAATTGCCCGATAACGAAAGTACCAGGCAATTTATAATCAATATGAAATATTTCTTTATTCTGTGTCCCACTCGTATTCTAATTCAATACCATTTCTTTTGATTTCAGATGAAACAAGTTTTGCACCTTTAGGTAAGCGTGCACGCATCGCCTGTATAACAGTAGATGATGCCTTGTTAGATTTTTCAATAAACTCTCGATGTTCAAGAATAGTATCAACAGAAGGTTTTTGAACTTTACTCTCTGCATTTTTAAATGGTATTTGTATATGTTCTGAGCTAAAATATACTTCGCCTGTTAAATCATAAACTTCCAGAATCAAGCCTGGTAACCCACTAAATTTCCACGGACCGAAAGAGAGCGGTATTTCACTTGTAAACCAAGCTTCATAATTTCTGCCTCTGAAAGTTGTAGTAGCTTTTTGACAATTATAGCCAGATATACCTTTAAATTCATCGAGCAATACCCACTTTATAGAAGCGTTGTCATCATAAAGATAGTACTTTAGAACACTGTTATTATATATTGGTTCTCTACATGTTATTGTACGACTATGTAAATTATTATAATATAAATTTCCAATTTCATCCGTCCCTACTTTAATGTTTATTTCAACATTTCTATTATTTCCTGCATCTTCTTTTGTATTTTGATCTTTCTCGGTTTTATTATTACGTTTTAGCTGAGGTTGATAAATAGAAGCATCTTTAGTAAAAAAAAGATTATTCTTAGTTTTGTTAACTTGACCTCCACCAAAATTCAATACCGATGAATAGACAATTTTTCCTGTTTGTGCATAAGAAACCGAAACGATTAAAAAAAATAATAAAAAATATTTCATACTAGATATTTAGCATGGAAGTGTAAAAGTTTCTACAATCACTTCTATCCAAGTACCGTGATTAATTGTCGTAATAACGGTTACTAAAATTTCACAATTATCGGAAATTAAATTTTCTGTTTCTGTAATTAATTCAATCCGATCAGTTTTTTCATTGTTTTCTATTAAAGTACTATTTGCTGCAAATGCTCCCAATGAAAACAAACAAAATGCTAATGTAAAAAATAATTTTTTCATAATGTTTAAAACTAAAGATTTATATTCAGTTATGTTGCAACTGTGTAAACATATCCTTTTTTTTTTACAAAAACAAAAATTTTTAACACTTTTTTATGATTTATTTTAAAACCCGCGCTCCTTCTGAATCTGCTCGTAAGCCTCCTGAACTTTTTTGAACTTTTCTTCCCCACCTCTGCGGTGAGCTTCATCAAGATGCGTGAGTTTATCGGGATGGTATTTTTTAACCATGGTGCGGTAGGCAGCTTTAATTTCTGCCGGCGTAGCATTTCGGTCTATTTCAAGAATTTTATAAGCACTGTCTGGATTTTTAAAGAACATTGCTTTAATACTCTCAAAATCACGAGCAAAAACCCCTAAGAAACCAGAAATCCTGTTTATTTCATTAACCTCAGCAGTAGAAACAGTGCCGTCTGCATTGGCAATACTGAACAAAAAATGAAGAATCTGCAATCTACTTTCATAACGCGTCCGTTGGCGTAGAAGCGTGCCGATAGTTTGGGCAGAAATCTCTCTGTTTTTAATTACTTCGTTAAAAACTCTAAAAGTGGCATTTGCCCGATCTTTCCCGTAAGCTTGAACAAAATACTGCCTTACAAAGTCTAACTCTGTCTGACTCACTTTCCCGTCGGCCTTAATCACTAATGAAGCTAAGGAAAGTAAGTTTAACTCAAAATCGGCTGGCGTAACTTGTTGGCGTGTAGATCCAAAAGAAGTTTGAAAAGTTTTACCTCTTACGCTTATGTTATCCAAGAGACTTCCAATAAAAAATCCTGCAATTGCACCTGGAAAACGGTATAAAAAATAACCTAAAATGGCTAATAACCAACGAAGCATAAACGTGAAATTTGTTTTTTTGAAGCGACAAAAGTACTGAATTAAAAAAACAAAACTCAAATTTCAAATAAAGGAAAACCACCAAACTTCAAAACCCAAAATCCAAATAAGTATAAAATTCTAAAAAATATCACTATTTAAGATTTTCTAGACCTTTAAAGTTTCGAGATTACAATTTGGGATTTTTTGGGATTTGGATTTTGTTATTTGGAACTTTTCTAGATAAGAATTAGTATCTTTGCATCAAAAATTTAATACACTTAAAAAAGAAATATTATGTACCCAGCAGAACTAGTAAAACCAATGCGTGAGGACCTAACTAAAGTAGGTTTTTCCGAATTATATACAGCAAACGACGTTGAAGAAGCACTAAAAAAAGAAGGAACTACTTTAGTAGTTGTTAACTCTGTTTGCGGATGTGCAGCTGCTAATGCTCGTCCAGGTGCTGCTATGTCTCTTCAAAACGATAAAAAACCAGATAACCTTGTAACTGTATTTGCAGGAGTTGACCGTGAAGCTGTAGATGCTGCAAGAGCACAAATGGTTCCTTTTCCTCCTAGCTCACCATCTATGGCATTATTCAAAAATGGTGAATTAGTACATATGTTAGAGCGTCATCACATTGAAGGGAGACCAGCTGATATGATTGCTGAAAACCTTAAAAATGCATATAACGAATATTGCTAAACAGAAATACATCCGGTGATTAAGCTGAACAAACCCTTAACCATAGTTATAGGCATTTTAGCTTTGGGAGCATAGCTTACAACTTGTATGAAAACCCTAGTGTTTCGTATTTGTTAGGGAAGGAAGTAAACAACTGGCTTTATAGAGGCTTTTGGCTACTAATTATTATCGTTAGCGTTTATAATTATATTTATTTAGACCGAAACACACTAAAGAACAAGTCGAAGTCCAAAAAATAAAGTTTTTCAAAAAGGAGAACTGAAAATAAGCGAATACAAAAACCGTCTTAATTAAGGCGGTTTTCTTACTTTTGACAACCAATGAAAACACTTTTAAAAATTATTAGTTATCCTTTTACAGTATTGTTTTACCTGCTTTTCGGTATTACAATATTGATTTTTCACCCTATTCAATGGGTTGCTTTTAATTGGTTTGGATACTCAGCACATAAAAAAACTGTCGATATTTTTAACTGGACAATCCTGCGTTGTCTGCACGCTGTTGGAACTAGATTTCACGTTGAGATAAGTAATAATATTCCTATTAACGTACCTATTATAATTGTTTCCAATCATCAAAGTATGTGGGATATTTCGCCGATAAGTTGGTACTTGCGAAGGTATCACCCTAAGTTTATTTCAAAAATAGAATTGGGTAAAGGAATCCCTTCTATTTCCTACAATTTGCGTCATGGGGGCTCGATTTTAATTGACAGAAAAAATCCGAGACAAGCTATTGTTGAAATGGTTAAGTTTTCAAAATATCTTCAACAGCACAATCGAAGTGGAGTTATATTTCCTGAGGGAACACGAAGTAAAACCGGAGTTCCAAAGCCATTTAGAAGAACTGGATTGCAAACCCTTTTCAAAAAAATCCCTGAAGGATATGTAGTTCCCGTTACTATCAATAATTCTTGGAAATTACAGCGCAACGGGATGTTCCCAATTCAAATGGGGGTTTGTTTAGAGCTAATTGCCCACCCAGCATTAAAAATTTCGGATTATGAAGTTGAGGCCCTAATCGACCAGGTGGAAGAGACTGTGGTGTCAAAGATTCATAAATAAAAGCTAGTGTTTTTTGAAAAGAAGCTAAACTCGCTCTGCCGCTAGAGCCTAGAAATTAAACTTAGAAACACTTAAATTATCGTATTTAAATGATGAATACGAAGAAAGCCTACAATCTCCTTCCCAAGATTGCTACCTATTGTTTACACTTTGATTAATTTTTAAAATAATGACTTCAACATCCATTTTCGACGACGCTTCAGTAGAAGAAATAATCCGCAATACAATTGCATTTGTTAAGGATGAATTGAAAGATGCAGAAGGCGGACACGATTGGTTTCATATTGAAAGGGTTTACAAAAATTCAATACATATTTCCGAAGGCGAAAAAGTTGATAAGATTGTAGTTGCCTTAGGAGCTTTGCTGCACGATATAGCTGACTCAAAATTTCACAATGGAGATGATACTGTTGGGCCAAAAAAAGCGAGAGAGTTTTTAAAAACCCAAAACGTTGGCGAAGAAATCATCGAGCACGTGGTGAAAATCATAGAAAATGTTTCATTTAGTGGAGGTAATAAAACTCAGAAATTCAGTTCCCTAGAACTCGAAGTTGTACAAGATGCAGATAGATTAGACGCCCTAGGAGCAATTGGAATCGCTCGTACTTTTAATTACGGAGGTTTCAAGAATAGAAAACTCTACGACCCCGAAATAACACCAAAATTAAATATGTCTCCTTCGGAATACAAAGCCTCTAACGCTCCCACTATTAACCATTTCTACGAAAAACTTTTGCTTCTAAAAGATAGAATGAACACCGAAACCGGACGTAAAATTGCGATAGAAAGACACGTGTTTATGGAAACATTTCTGGAACAATTCTACGCAGAATGGAATGGTAAAAAATAAAACTATGCGTCCTCTGTGTCTCTGCGGTGAAATAATTACCGCAAAGGCGTGAAGAACGCAAACAAATGAAAAAACCTATCAAACTTGACGTCCAATAGGTTTTATAATTTCAGGATTTTTTTTAGTCTTAAGTCCTACGTCTTATAGCGCAGCGGTCTTAAGTCTACTTCAAGTGCTGAGCAAAAAAGCCCATCATCGCCTTATAAAAATCCAAGCGGTTCTCTTCTTTAGCAAAACCATGTCCCTCATCGTATTTTACCATATAAGGCACTTCCACACCTTTACTGCGTAAACTCTCAACAATTTGGTCGGCTTCATCGATGTTTACTCTTGGGTCGTTAGCTCCTTGGACAACGAAAAGTGGTTTCGTAATTTTATCTACGTGCAAAGCTGGAGAGATTTCATCCATAATAGCTTTTTCTTCTGGGATTTCTGGGTTGTACCAGATTTTGTATAACAACTCGCGATATTTTTCCCAGTATGGAGGGATAGTGCCCATAAAAGTATGAAGGTTACTAACTCCAACATAGTCAACTCCACAAGCATATTTTTCTGGAGTTTTTGTCATTCCTCTTAATACTGCATACCCACCGTGACTTCCGCCGTAAATTGCAACGCGATCTTTATCTACCCAGCCTTGAGCAATTGCGTAATCTACACCGTCTTCTACATCGTCCATTGCCTTACGTCCTATCTGACCAAAACCAGCTTTTAGGAATTCTTTTCCATAACCACCCGAAACTCTAAAATTAACGTGTAATGTGGCATAACCCCTGCTTGCAAATAATTGTGCTTCTGGATTAAAGCCCCAGTAATCTCTAATGCCTTGTGGTCCGCCGTGAGGATTTACTATTAATGGCAATTTTTGACCTTTTTTATAATCTGCAGGTAAAGTGATGTAGCCATACAAAGTAAGTCCATCGCGACTTTGAAATTTAATTGGCTTCATAGTAGCCATATCTTCAGCTTTAAGATGTGGTAAAAGCTTGTATAATAGTGTTACTGTATCCTTTTCAACATCATAAATATAGTACTCCCCTACAATTTTATCACTTGTTACAGCAATCATATATTGAGATTCATCATCTGTTTTTCCTATGGTGAAAAATTGCTTTTCTCCAAATTCCTTTTTTAAACGAGCATATATCTTTTTATAGGTTTCGCTCACTGGTTTAACAACTGTTTTCTCCCCCGTGTAGCTGAAGTAATCTATTTCATAGTTTCTCTTTCTTGAAAGTGAAACACCCGAAACATCAAATGTATCGTTACTGAAAAGTGTTTTAAGCTTCTTATTTGCTTTTAAGTCGTAAAGTTGGATTTCAATTTTATCGCCATCTAGGTTTGAAATTACATAAGCGTCATCAGGATTTTCGGTAGCTGGGTTAAATGAGATAATTCCAAATGTATCTCCAAACTCTGTAAGCTTTACACGTTTAAATTCTCCGTCAATTTTATAAAGTAATTCCATATTAATACCATCTACAATTCTATTGATGGCGCGTAGGTTTCCTTTTCTATCAAAATCGTAAGAACTTACAGGTGGATCACCGGCTTTTACGGTATATAGCTTCGTAACTTCACCTGTATTAATATTAAGACGGTAAGGCTCCTCTTGCTGCGGATTGTCTTTATTCATCTGAACAATCACGTGATCTTCATCTTCTTTCAAGGATTCAATAATATTTACCTTTACCCCTTCAAAAGGTGTTAATTCACTTTTATTCTCTCCCGTTACATCCACTCCATAAACGTGGTGGTTTTCATCTCCACCTTTATCCTGCATGTATAGAATTCTGTTATTATTTGCCCAGAAAAAGCCACGAATTACATCTTCATCTTGCTTAATAAGTAACGTTTCTTTTTGGGTAGCGGTTTCTTTTAAATACAAATCTCGTTCTCCAGTTTCTCTTCGCTTTAAGTAGCTAATAAACTTGCCGTCTGGTGAAAGTTGAAAAGAATAAGCTTCAGGAGTTTTAAAATAATCTTCAACAGAATATTTAAAATTTCCTTTAGACTTTGCCGCTAGTTTCGCCAATTCCTCATCGGTTGATGGGAGCGCTGTATTTCCTGGTTTTGTTTTTACTGTTTTCTTCAAGGTTAATGGATATTTTTGTCCCATTTGTTCAAAAGTTCCTTCAATAGTTTCTCCAGAAACTGCACCAGTATAGGTCAGACCCATTTTGGCGGAAGTAATGGTAACATTTTCGTCTTGCAAAACTACAGAATCAAGTTCTATTCCGCTTGCTCCTTGCATAGGAACATCCAGGGTTGCCCTATGCCCATCATCTGTAGGAGAAATGTTGAAAATAAGCTCCATCTGCATTCCCTGAACTTCAAGAGTTCCGCTGTATGCTCCGTCTAATTTTTGCGCATTTACAGTTCCTACTAAAAATAGCATTGTAAGTGCGATTGAAAACTTCAATATTGTTGTCATAAGTGTTTGGTTTAAAATATTAGTTTGATTGAAAGGTAAATAGTTACGCCTATAATTACGCCAATGGCAAATTTTATTAGTTGAATGCGTCTTGCTGTCTTGTTCTTCATCATATTTTATTTTTAATTATATAGTCACCTTGCCAATGCTTGACAATCGAAATTGAGTTACCATTGGTTTTCATTATTACTCGTGATGAGATTTCAATTTTAGGGTTTTGTGCGTTCATATTACGAATTTTTAGTTGTTGATTTCTAAAACAAAGCTGCGACAAAAAACACTATAATAAAAGGTAAGCATCCCCAGATTTAGGAAAATAGGGATGTTTTGAAACGTGTAAGATAATGAAAATGAAGGTTATAAGGTTTGTTTCAGTGATTCTGAAGTAGACGGAATTCCCCAACCCTATATTTATAAATTTCGGGTTGAAATGGGGTTTTTAGGCGATATTCTTGATTTCTTTAATGTAAAAAGAAGGGTTTAATCCAGTATCTTTTTTGAAGTATTTGGTAAAAGAATCTGCCGATTTATAACCTACTTCTTCAGCGATGGATTGAATAGAATACGACCTGAAAATCACATCGTTTTTAAGACGAAGTATAGCGTAATTGATGCGAAGATCATTGATATATGTATTGAAGTTTTTTCCGTAATGTGAATTTATAACTTTAGAAAGATAAGAAGTATTTGTGCCTATTTTCTTGGCAACATTATAGGAGCTACATTCTTGCTTTAAGAAATATTCCTGCTTTTCAAGTTTTTTAAGACCATCTAGAATATGTTGCTTAATGTCTTCAGGTACATCATTACTGTTTTTTTCTTCTAAATCCTCATCCTTCGTATCTATAATTTCATCTGATTGCTTGGCAGCTTCAATTTTGGCCAGTAATTGCTCGAATTTAAACTCATTTGCCTTTTTGTTTTTATAAAAGCGAAGTAAAACGAATAGTAGAATTAGGATTACAAGGGATGCGCTTAACATTAAATAGTTTAGGTAAGATTGCTTGTTTTCTTTTTCGGTTATTAGCGAATTGACTTCATTTCTAAAAGCTTCTCTTTCATTTTCTAATAGTGATTTTTTAGCACTGTCCTTGAGTTCAGTTTGTTTTTCTTTAGAAGTAAGGTATTTTTCAAAATAGAAACTCGCTCTTTCAAAATTTCCTGTTTGTTTATAGGCTTCGGCAAGTTTCTCATAATAATCTTTCATAAAGCCTTCTTCAACAGAAGTAACATTATAATCATCCAAACCCTTCTGTAAAATTTCGCTAGATAAGTGATAATTACCTTCTGCCAATTCAATTTTACCTATAAGATAGGCGTAGTTTATTTTTATAAGATCGTATTCGGTTGGGCAAACATCAAAATATTTGTGATAGAGTTTTTTAGCCTCTTTAAAACGTTTTTCTGTATAAGCAATCTCAGCTTCTGCAGCATACGAAAAAGCCATATAGCATGTGTCTAAATCCTTTTCAGAAAATTGTTTTATTTTATCGACATATAATTTTGCCGAATCTACTTTTTCCAGCTCGAGGTAAGAATTTGATAAGTAAAAACTTATCATGGCTATTTTGGAGTTTATAGATTTTTGTGTGAAAGTTGAATCTACCGTTTTATTTTCAAAGAAATCAAGCGATTTTTTACGAATATTTATTGCCTTTCTAGTATCGCCACTAACATCAAGAACGGAAGCAATTTTATTATATGCTATCTGTTTATAAAAATTACTTTTATACGTTTCAGCCAACTGAAGAAGATCTTCATAATACTCCAATTGTGTTGAAACATCACTAACTACCAATTGCAAATCCGACAAATAGGCCAGTGACTCCATTTCTTGTTCGCGCAAGTTATGTTTTTGGGCAAAATGCATATTTTTTTCAGACTGTTCGCTAGACTCTTTAAACATTCTGTTGTGATAATAGGAAACGGCAATAGCGTTTAGACCAACCCATTCATTTATTAAGTCATTCTCTCGTTGACTTTTTAGAATATAAGCATTTGCAGCAGTGATGGTTCTATCTACGTCGGTATATGAATATTTATGTATTGTATCGTTAATACTATCGAAAGATAGATGTGAAAATTCACCTTCCGATTGAGAAAGTGAAGTTGATATTGAAAGTACTATTAAAATAGCAGAGCAGAAAAATTTCATTTTTGCTGAAAGTAAGTCGTAAATATACTAAAGCAAACAGAAAATATTTGTAATAATGTTACAGATTACACAGTTTATAAAATAACAATTAAAGAATATTGTAATAAAACGTTTTTCTATTAAGATTAAGATGAACACAAAATTAGAACAACTTCAACTGTGGATTTTTAAGTTCTAGAAAGTGAGATGTATCTAACTTCTTTTTCGATTTACCTTTTAGATATCGATTTTTAGCTATTGCCATAGTGTTTTTAACTTGTTCGCTAATAGTTCCTTCTCCTTTAATACGTCTTCCCCAATCACTGTCGTTTAGACTTCCTCCGTGACATTCAGCAATTTGATTCAAAATGCGTTCTGCTTTATCGGGGATAGTTTTATACGCCCAGTCTTTAAAAATTTCAGCAATTTGTCCGTTCAATCTTACAATAGTATAATTCACATCAACCGCTCCAAGTTCTGCTACTTTCTTAACTAGTGGTAGAATTTCATGACTGTTTAATGAAGGGATTATCGGCGCCATCATTACCCTTACTAGAATGCCATTTTCAGATAAAACTTTAACTGCTTTTAACCGTTGTTTGATACTGGCCGTGCGAGGTTCCAATAATCTTCTAGTGTCTTCGGAAAGCGACGTAATAGAAATATTAACTTGAATTATATTCAGTTTTGCCATTTCCTTCAGTATGTCTAAATCACGAAGAATCAATGAATTTTTAGTGATTATTCCTGTAGGATGTTTCCATTTCAACATTATTTCTAAACACTTTCTTGTTATTTCGAGTTTGCGTTCAAGAGGCTGATAACAATCGGTATTTCCAGAGAAAACAATAGTATCACCTTCCCAATTTTTGGAAGTTATTTTCTCTTCTAAAAGTTGCGGTGCATTTTTTTTAAAAAGAATTTTTCGTTCAAAATCCAACCCAGCACCATAACCCCAATATTCGTGACTATTTCTTGCATAGCAATAAACACAACCGTGTTCGCAACCTTGGTAAGGGTTTGCAGAAAACCCCATTCCAACATCGGGACTATTTACTTTGTTAACAAACGTCTTTGGGAATACCCCAATATAGTTAGTTTTATTTCTATCGGCCTCCTCTCCTTCTACTTCACAGAAATTTAAATATTCATCTAAAATTTCGTGCTTATTTTCGAAAAATCTATTTTGAATATTTTTCTGAGCTCCACGACCATTTAAAGTTTTTTTAGACATACTGAAGTTGAATTATTAATTTCAAAGTTAAACACTATGTTGGAATTTATCCTTTTTATATTGGATTATTTCCATAAATATATTTATTCAAATTCCAATAACTAACAGTTTATTCTTCAATATTCAACCTTAGAAACAACAGAGTTACATTGATATCCAAGGCTTTAATAGTAAAAAGGAAATTCAGTTAATGTCAATTATTACAAGGGTTTAGCTCAATTTTTAATTTTATGAAATCCATTTGGGTTTTATTGAAATCGATTTAAGTTTGTTAGCAAAACACTAATTCTCTAATTAAATAAACATCTTTTATGAAAAAAATTTTACTTGTTTGAATATCTTTTGCTTGTACAGCAATAGGTTTTACTCAGAACATCGAAAAGGAATTCTTACTTTCTGAATATCGATCTTCAGACGGATTTGAGTATGAAAAATACACTTATAACTCAGATATGTTATTGAGTTCTACAGACGCACTTCTTATAGATGACAACGTTAGATATAGAAATACTTTAACTTACGATGTAGCAAACAATGTGATTAAACTAGATGGATATCAACAAATAAACGGCAACTGGACCACGTTTATTATTTGGACTACGAATACGACCAAGATGGAAATCTTACCACCCGAAAAAATTACAATAGTTTTGGAGGCTCTACTTTTGAGCTAGGAGGAATTTATAAATATTTTTATACCAGCAACAATCAACTTGAGTCTTGGGAGCTATACTTTAATGAAACAGATTTGATTGAAGTTGGCACCGTTACCTATAATGCCGAGGGTAAAAAATTAGAAGAACTTGGAACAATGGGCGTTTCAAATCAAAATTTATTTGCAAACAATTTACGTATGTTCCCTAATCCTGCTACAGACCAATTTACTATTTTTAGCGATAAAAATATAATTACCGCTGTTGATATTGTAGACACAACTGGAAAAGTGGTTTTAAAAGAAACTAATCTGTCTGTGAAGGAAGCAACGTTAAATACTTCAACCCTTCAATCTGGTGTTTATTATATTAGAGTTGTCTCCTCAAAAGGCATTGTTACTAATAAATTGGTGGTGCAATAACTAAATAAATTACATGTATATATACTAAAAGAAGTTTAAGATCAAAAACACATTGTAAAGGTCGGGAGGTGTATTACAACGCTTCCCGACTTTTCTTATTTAGAGAAATCTTAAAGAGACTATAAAGTATTAGTTTTCAACTATATTTTAATTTATTTTTAAACAAAAATTGCCGATGTATTACAGGAAAAAGCACGGAAGGGGGTTTACATATAAAGATGAGAACGGTAAAACCGTCAAGGATAAAGACCTAAGAAACTGGATAAAATCGTTAGTAATTCCACCTGCTTGGACAGATGTTGAAATTAGTGAAGACAAGGACGCCGACCTTTTAGTTACCGGCAGAGACGACAAAGAACGCAAACAGTACATATATCATCCAAATTATAGAGAGCGGCAAACTGCCGAAAAATTTGATCGCATCGTCGATTTTGCAGATCGATTGGAACATATGCGTCGCGTTACAGGTCAACATCTCCGTAAACAAAAGTTAAATCGTGAGAAGGTATTAGCTACAATGTTAAGATTATTAGAATCGGCATTTTTTAGACCAGGTAGCGAGACTTATGCCAAAGAAAATAAAACTTATGGCTTAACCACTTTAAGAAGTAAGCACTTGACCATTGAAGGCGATGAGATAATTTTTCATTACAACGGAAAATCAAATCAAGAACAGGAAAAGCATATAGTGGATGGAAAGCTAGCCAAAATCGTCCAACAAATTGATGATATTCCAGGATATGAAATTTTCAAATATCTCGATGAAAATGACTCTATCGTTGACGTTAAAAGCGATGATCTAAATGCCTACATTCACGAAGTGATGGGCGAAAAATTTTCAGCAAAGGATTTTAGAACTTGGGCAGGCACCATGATTGCTGCAATTGCATTAGATGAACTTGGAGTTGTGGATAAAAAAGACCAGAAATTACTCGACAAAAATATTAAAGAAGCTGTGAATCGAGTTTCCGAGAGATTAGGCAACACCCCTTCGGTTGCAAGAAGTTCGTATATAGATCCACGTGTAATTGATAATTATACTCAAGGTAAAACGCTACAATATTTTGAAAAAGAAATAAACAAACTTCTTAAAAAAGCAGAAAACCTATCGAAAGAAGAAGTAGGGGTATTGTGTATGTTACGGAACCGTTTAAAAAACTAGTAAAATGCATTAAACCTTGAATAAAATAAAATCACATTTTTAATAAATCTGGTATCTTAACTTTCGCTTTGTTAATAATATTACTACTCTAGTGTTTTAAACGCACTAACCTCCACTTGTCTTCTTGTTTTTCGTAATTGTTAATAAACATTTGACAACAAATTGACCTTTCGATAAAATCACATTCATTTAATTTTCATCTTTATACTTTGAATACTATTTATAATTTTTAGTACGCATTCTTATGGAAATTACCCAAGTTATTAAGAGAGATTTTACCACCAAACTCTTTCATTTACAAAAGATTACAGATGCAATTTTAAAAGCAATGACCGCTGCAAATCACGGTGGACCTGAGGATGCAAAGCGCATATCTGAAATGGTATATGAAGCTTTGCTAGAAAGAAAAAGCATGGATGGGAAATATATCCCAACTGTAGAAGAAGTTCAAGATTTTGTGGAAACGAAATTGATGGAAAGTGGATTTTTCGATGTAGCAAAAGGGTATATCCTGTACAGGAATCAACAAACCCAAAAACGAAAGCTAAACATATTCGAAAAGCGAGTAAATTTAAAGCCATACGAATATCCAGCGCTTTATGAATATGTTCCAGCTATTCGTCATTCATATTGGATTCACACCGAATTCAACTTTACTAGCGACATCCAAGATTTTAAAACTCGTCTTACCGACGTAGAACGCAACGCTATTAAAAATACAATGCTGGCTATTTCTCAAATTGAAGTAGCTGTGAAGAATTTCTGGGGCGATCTTTATCATAGAATGCCAAAACCAGAAATCGGGTCGGTAGGATCAACCTTCGCAGAAAGTGAAGTTAGACACCACGATGCATACTCACACCTTCTTGAAATACTAGGCTTAAATGAGGAATTTAAAAACCTAAAGAAGAAGCCAGTAATTATGATGCGTGTTCACTATTTAGAAACCGCACTTAAAAACGCAAAAAGTGAAGACAATAAAGACTATGCCGAATCTGTTTTACTTTTCTCACTCTTTATCGAGCACGTTTCATTGTTTTCACAATTCTTGATTATCATGGCTTTTAACAAGCATAAAAACATGTTGAAAGGTATTTCAAACGTGGTTGAGGCTACTTCAAAAGAAGAGCAAATTCACGGCGACTTTGGAATTGATTTAATAAAAATCATTAAAGAAGAGAATCCAGATTGGTTTGACGAAGGCTATCACAATATGATTCAAGAAATGTGTAGAGAAGCTTTTATCGCCGAGAGCAGAATAATCGATTGGATTTTTGAAGATGGCGAACTAGACTTCTTGCCAAAAAATGTTGTAAACGAGTTTATCAAAAACCGTTTCAACAAGTCGCTTGAAAGTATCGGAATTGAAAAAATATTCGACATAGACGAAAGTTTATTAGCGGAAACAGAATGGTTTGACGATGAGATTATCGGTACCAAGCACGGAGATTTCTTCGTAAAACGCTCAATAAACTACAGCAAAAGAACCCAAAGTATAACCAGTGATGACCTTTTTTAAATGAACGAACTAAACACCAACCTCGACACACAGACTCCAACGTCAAATTCAGAAACTGACCACTTAGTAAACGCTAGAAAAGAAGCATTACACAATACAAGTGAAGAAAAACAAGGCTTTAAATGGCTTACTGAACACAGTCGTAACTTTTTAGCTTCTGGCTACCTTACACCAGGGGTTACTCCAGAAGAACGCATTAGAGAAATTGCAGATAGAGCGGAACAAATTCTAGACATACCTGGTTATGCCGATAAATTTTACCACTACATGTCTGAAGGGTTTTTCTCCTTAGCATCACCTGTTTGGTCTAACTTTGGAAAAGAACGAGGACTTCCTATCAGTTGTTTTGGATCGCACGTTAGCGATGATATGGGGAATATACTCTACACCCAATCTGAAGTTGGTATGATGTCTAAACTTGGAGGAGGAACTTCAGGGTACTTCGGAAAAATTCGTCATCGTGGAGCTGAAGTAAAAAATAATGGCCAAGCGTCAGGAGCTGTTCATATTATGCAACTTTTTGAATCTATGGTTGATGTTGTAAGCCAAGGTTCGGTAAGGAGAGGACGATTTTCACCATACCTACCAGTTGAGCATCCAGACATTATGGAGTTCTTAGAAATTGGTACGGAAGGGAACCCTATACAAGAATTAACACACGGGGTTACTGTAACCAACCAATGGATGCAGGAAATGATTGATGGAGATGAAGCTAAGCGTACTATTTGGGCAAAGGTATTGCAAAGAAGAGGTGAAATGGGCTATCCTTACATCTTCTTTAAAGACAACGCTAACAATTCGGCTGCAGATGTCTACAAAGATAAAAACCTGCCTATTTACGCAAGTAATTTGTGTACTGAAATAATGCTGCCATCTAACGATAATTGGTCGTTTGTATGTGTGCTTTCTTCAGTGAATTTATTACACTACGACAAATGGAAAGATACCGATGCGGTTGAAACTATGGTATATTTCTTAGATGCAGTAATTACCGAATTTATTGAAAAACTAGAAGTTTATCGTGACTCTGATAGCCGCGAAGACAGACAGACGTTCCTTTTCATGGAGCGCGCTTATAATTTCGCCAAGGACAACCGCTCTTTAGGGCTTGGGGTTCTAGGATGGCACTCGTTGTTACAATCTAAAATGCTTCCTTTAAATAGCCAAGAAGCTTATAACTTGAATAGTGAGATATTTAGAGTTATTAAAGAGAAGTCGTATAAAGCTTCAGAAGAATTAGCTGAAAAGTTCGGCGAACCAGAAGTACTTAAAGGTTACGGAAGACGTAATGCTACTTTAAATGCTATCGCACCAACTACTTCATCCGCCTTTATCTTAGGACAAGTGTCACAGGGTATCGAACCTATCTGGTCTAATATTTATGTAAAAGATATCGCCAAGATAAAAACTACAATTAAAAATCCATTCTTAGAGAAATTACTCGAAGAGAAAGGGATGAATACTCTTGAAGTTTGGAGAAATATTCGCGATTACGACGGTTCCGTACAACACTTAGACTTTTTAACCGATGAAGAAAAAGATGTGTTTAAAACTTATTCTGAAATCGACCAAATGGATTTAATCTATCAAGCTGCTAATCGTCAAAACCACATCGACCAAGGGCAGTCTGTAAACATTATTATTCATCCAGAAATGCCAGTTAAGGAGATTAATAAAATTCACGTAACTGCTTGGAAACTTGGTTTGAAATCACTGTACTACCAACACAGTATGAATGCTGCACAAAAGTTTGCTCAGAAAAAAGATTGCGCAAGTTGTGAAGCGTAAACTTCTTGATTAGCCAACTATTTTATATAAAAAAACAGGTTCAATTAATTTTGAACCTGTTTTTGCTTTTATAGATAGCTTCGGTAAATGCCGATTAAAGGCGTTAGTACTTATCCTTTAAATTTGTAAGCATAATCTCTGTCATTTCATCCAATGAAACTTTGCTTTCCCAACCCCAATCTTTTCTAGCTTCGCTATCGTCTATACTTTGTGGCCAACTATCGGCAATATCTTGTCTAAAATCTGGTTCGTAAGAAATTTTAAATTCTGGAATGTGTTTTTTGATACTTTCAGTAACCTCTTCAGGATCAAAACTCATTCCAGCAAGATTATACGAACTTCTAATTTTAATATCTTCCTTATCGGCTTCCATAATGCTCACTGTTGCACGAATAGCATCATCCATAAACATCATTGGTAAAGTTGTTTCAGCATTTAAAAAGGAAACATACTGCTTGTGTTTAAGTGCCTTATGGTAAATATCTACTGCATAATCGGTAGTTCCTCCACCAGGTAAAGTTTTGTAGCTAATTAAACCGGGGTAACGAATACTTCTTACATCTACCCCATAACGCTTATTGTAATATTCGCACCAGCGCTCGCCAGTTTGTTTACTAATTCCGTATACTGTACTTGGCTCCATAATAGTGTGTTGTGGGGTATTATTTTTTGGAGTTGTAGGACCAAAAACAGCAATACTAGATGGCCAAAATATTTTTTCTACTTTTTTATCCTTAGCTAAGTTTAAAACGTGAAAAAGTGAATCCATATTTAAGTTCCACCCACGCATAGGGAATTTTTCTGCAGTAGCCGAAAGCATAGCTGCCATTAAATAAACTTCAGATATTTCATAACGAATTACAACTTCTTGTATAGCTTCATAATTAGTAGCGTCCAATATTTCGAAAGGACCACTGTTCATAAGTTCTTCCTCACCTTCACGGATATCACTTGCAATAACTTTATGTGATCCAAATTCTTGTCTTAAATACATTGTAAGCTCTGTTCCTATTTGCCCACAGGCCCCAATAATCAGAATCCTCTTTTTCATCAATTTTCTTTTTATCAAAATGAGGTGCAAATATACGGATAATCAAGTCTTTCCCTTTAAAAAAATTAACGTGTCATTTCCTTAATAACCAGTATATTTGTGGTTCTTTAATTTTTTATGAAATTTATAATTCCAATTTTAATAGCTATTAGTTTCCTTTTTTCCTGTGGAAATAATTCTGAAGTACAAAAAGCAGAATTGCCGAACACCAATATGTCTATAATTTTTGGCGATACAACCTATACATATCCTCAACTTTCAGAACCGGCAAAAGAACAAGCTGTAAAATGGGGTGTTCTGGAAGATCTTATCCAAGAAGCAAAAAGCACTAACGGAAGCAACTACCGAGACTTACGCGAACACGCAGTAAGGCTTAGAGAAATTTCAGATTCTCTATTTAAAAAAATTCCAGATACGCTAAATACAAATCCAATAAATAGCAGGTTGTTAGTTCTAAAAACTAGATCAGAATTATTATATCAAACATCACATCAAGACAATATAGACTCTTTAAATATCCAAGAATCTGTAAAAGAACTAAACATTGCAGTAGAGAATTTAATCACTCACTTAAATGAGAAGTTTTTAAAAGACAAAATAGATTATCAAAGAAAAGAAGATGAAGAGAACGAATTAAAAAAGCAAGAGCGTTTTCGAGATTCTATATTTGAACTAGAGTTACAAGATAAAAAGAACTAGAAGTGTAACAATAATTCCGAGTGAGCAACTTATTGCTTAGAAAAATTTAAATAGCCCGATATTAATAATTTCAATTGAAGATGAAAACAATGGGCAGTTCTTGCTTAACAAGCAAGTAAGCATCTTCCGCTAAAAACAAAAATCAATATAAATGAAAACAAAATTTTTAAAACCTGTTGTAGCTTTCGCGGTAATCGCAGCTGCTACAACCGCTTGTAAAGAAAAAACCGAAGTGGCGGTAACTGATACTGAGCCACACGGAATCATCTTGGCAAACATGGACACTACTGTGAACCCAAAAGATGATTTTTACAACTACGTGAACGGAAACTGGATGAAGAACAACGAGATTCCTGACGATGAAACTAGTTGGGCTGGATTTACGATTCTTCGGAAAAAGACGAGTAAAGACATGCTTAATATCTTGGAAAAAGCGAGAAAGAGCGGAAAATATGCTCCAGAAACCGACCAAGCAAAAGCTTTGATGATTTATGAAACAAAGCTTGACACTGTAGCAAGAGACAAAGCTGGAATCGAACCATTAAAACCGGCACTTGAAAAAATTGCGGCCATAAATACTATTGAAGACTTTCAAAAAGTAATGAGTGAAAATGCTGTTGAAGTTTCACAGCCGTTTATAGGACTTGCAGCTTTTTCAAACCCAAGCAACAGTTCGATGAACTCAGCATATATCACGCCAGGTAGTTTAGGTCTTCCAGATCGTGATTTCTATACCAATACCGACCCTGCTTCTGTAAAAATTAGAGAGCAGTATGTAGATCATATTACAAGAATGCTTCAATTTTTAGGTGATTCGGAAGAGTCTGCCCGTAAACAAGCTGAAACTATTCTTGCTTTTGAAACAAAACTCGCTACGCCAAGATTGGATAAAGTTGCAAGCCGTGATTTTAGAAATTTCAACAATCCACGTAGCATAGACGAGCTTCAAAAAATGCTTCCTCAACTTCAGTGGAAAGAAGCCTTTAAAGGAATGGGTATTACCAAGGAAATGGATACTGTTATCGTAATGCAACCAAAGTATATGGAAACATTGAAACAAATGTTTGCTAATCCAGACTTTGAAACTTGGAAGACGGTAATGCGTTGGTCTACTTTAAACAACGCTACAGGTATGCTAACCACAGAAATTGAAAAAGCTAACTTCGATTTCTATGCTACAACTTTAAACGGAACTAAAACACAAAAGCCAGCAGATGAACGCGCACTTTCTACTGTTAATAGAAGTGTTGGAGAAGCTTTAGGAAAGCTTTATGTAGATGAAATGTTTCCACCGGAAGCTAAAGAGAAAGCTGAAAAAATGATTGCAAATGTAATTGCAGCGTATAAAGACCGTATCAATGCTTTAACATGGATGAGCGATAGCACTAAGGTAAAAGCAAACGAAAAGCTTGACAAATTCACTGTAAAAGTTGGATATCCAGACAAATGGAAGGATTATTCAGACATGCAAATAAAAGAAGGCAATACTTATTACGACAATATGCTTGCTGTACAAGCTTGGGGATTAAAAGATAATCTTTCTAAAATTGACGAGCCTGTAGATCGTACCGAATGGGGAATGAGCCCACAAACTGTAAATGCGTATTTCAATCCATTCAACAACGAAATCGTTTTTCCAGCTGCAATCCTTCAGCCACCTTTCTACGATTACAAGGCAGACGAAGCTGTTAATTACGGTGGCATTGGTGCTGTAATTGGACACGAAATTTCACACGCTTTTGACGATAGCGGATCGCGATTTGATGCTAATGGAAACTTAGCAAACTGGTGGACAGAATCAGATCTTAAAAACTTTACCGAGCGCGGCGATAAACTTGCTGAGCAGTACAGTAAAATTGAAGTTCTTGACAGTGTATTCATCAACGGAAAATTTACTTTAGGCGAAAACATTGGAGATCTAGGAGGTGTGTTAGGCGCTTACGACGGATTACAGCGTTTCTTTAAAGAAAATGGACGCCCTGATAATATAGACGGATTTACTCCAGAACAACGTTTCTTTATGAGTTGGGCTACTGTTTGGCGCACCATGTCTCGAGACGAGGCGCTACGCAACCAAGTAAAAACAGATCCACACTCTCCAGGAATGGTAAGAGCTACACAACCCTTATTAAATATCGATGCTTTTTACGAAGCTTTTGATATTAAAGAAGGAGATGGAATGTACCTTGCACCAGAAGATAGAGTGCGTATTTGGTAGTTAATCAACTTTTTCAAAAAGCGCAGTCGAAATATTTTGAATTGAAAAAAGGAGCCGTTTTTGGCTCCTTTTTTTATTATATAGAAGTTTTAAAAGAATACTTTAAAACAGACTCCAAATTATCAGAATCAACCTGTTTAAACTTTTCATCCCCATGGTTTTCGGCAAAAGTAGGCGGCACTAGATTTAGCTCTTTTGCTTTCTGTATATAATACTTAGATTTTTTGGGATGGTATGGATTTACAGCGTTAAAAACAGTTCCAAAAGCATCTTGCTTAATAATCTTTACTAAAATATTAATACAGTCGTCACGATGAATTAAATTAACCGGAGCATCTCCATCATTCAAATCTTTACGACCTGCCAGATATTTTGCGGGCTGTCTACTACCACCTATCAAACCACCAAAACGAACTATAGTAGTTTTTAACCCCTTAGAATTTGCAAATAATTGCTCCACCTGTCTTAATTGCTTGCCCGATATAGTTTCTGGTAGTGGCTCGTCCTTTTCAGTTACTTTTCCTTGGCTATCATCATAAACCGAAGTACTACTCACCAAGATTACTTTTTCAACCTCAGTTTGTTTTATCGCTTCTAGAAAATGCACCATTTTAAGTACATAGTCGGCACCAGTGTTGCGTCTTAACCCAGGAGGAATCATAATTATTAAATAATCGGAATTCTTCAGTAATGCTTTAACCGACCCCTGCACACCTCTATCTGTAATTTCAACAGGATAGGCCTCTACTCCGTTCTTCTGTAACAAAGTAGCTTTTTCCATGGTGGTAACAGAGCCTTTCACCTTATAGCCTAATAAGTTTAAACGATAAGCTAAAGGCTGACCTAACCAACCAAGACCCGCTATGGTAATTGTTTTACTCATTATTTAAAATAATTTCAGGATTTATAGAAAGCGAATCTACAGTTTTCTTTTTTAATGAATCTACATTAAAAGTTCGCTTTACCACAACTGCATCTGTAATCACGAAAGGTTTAGGCATAGCATATTCGGGACGTTTGATTATGTCGAATTCTGGGTTATCCATTAAATCGAATGAATATTCCATTACTTTAAAACTAATAGAGGCATCTTTTTCAACAGAAAATTCAACTTTTAATGAATCCTTTGGAGAAACATAGTAATTGATAAGGGCAGGGTTTTTGGTTCCTCTATAGTCTTTTGATAAACTCGAAATTGGCATTTCTTTTCCATTAAATTTAAGTGAATTAAATGAAGTATTTTTTTCACTATATAAATCTATTTTATTGACATTTCGTTTAGGGACAATTATAAGCGTTACATTTCTAAGATTATTTATTAAAGTGTCATTTTCTATAACAACCTCAAAATCTGGAATATTTTTTTTTGGAGCTTCAGCTGCGTAACTGTAATTAAAACCATATTTACTATAGGGAACCTCAGCTAAATCTAAAGTATTGTTACTAGGGCTTTTACCAAGATATTGTTCAGTCCATTCATCAATTTCTTTGTCGTAAGTAAGCCAGAAAGATTTTTCACTATCTGCATCCTTATAGTAAACAAGACTGGTTGGCTTTCTCCTTTCTTCAGTAAAGTCACTTTTTGAATGAGCAACGATAAAGAAAGAAATGGCAAGTATAAAGCATAGTGCCGATACTATATTCTTCCATTTGTAATACGCAAAAACTGGAAGCATTAATCCGAAGAGTAATACGGTGAACACACAACTAATAACAAGCATTTTTAAGCCTAAACCTACTGGAAAAAATTGTATAAGGGGTGCGAAAATAAAGATTGAAGGCACCGCAAGAAATGTCATTGCTAAAAGATTCGGTCGTTCTTGACGTATCATTACAAAAAATGAAAGAAGTCCGAAAAAAACAGGAATAATAAAAAATGCGGCTCCCTTTAAAATAATAAATACCGCCAAATTAATCAAGAGCCAGAAAAATAACGGAGCCACATAAATGGAAGGTTCATTAAACTTTGTAATGAACTTCTTATAGACTGAAAATACGATTGCCAATGACAGCAATACAAAAAATGCAATATACCAATGCCCGTTATATGTAAATCCTTGTTGAATTTCGGCATATTGCGGATAAAGCGCTAGTATTAATTTCCATCCAAAAAACCCAATCAGGCCACAACTAATTAATGATACTGAAAAGGGAATGAAACCTTTGGCAATTGCTCTTCCTGAAATTCTTCCTTTTTTAACACCATAAAAAATTAAGAATATAAATATAAAAGAAGCTAGAATAAGCATCGGTAATATCCATGAAAATGGATAACTAATCATTTTTAACAAAGGGAAATTTAAATAAACATCATCCGTTTCAGACTTTATGTTTGAAAGATCGGCATTGGCGAAATAATGGATTAACGGCAGCAAATAACTACCTTGATGCATCAAACTATTCCAATCTAGGTGATACATACTATCGTTTGCCGTGTGATAATTAAAGTGGCTGTCTATAAAAGCAAAAAAGAAACTATCAATATCCCCATCTTCCCTAAAAATGGTAGAGTCGGTATCATTTGGCAACATTTTATAAACGCTATACATTAAGGAAGAAGCAACAGGAAACTCTGGATTCGCTTTGATAAATTCTTTCACGAGTTGTGAATTTCCTCCATTTGTTTCCAAAATCATATTACTCGGGCCACTTGTGCCACGCGCTTCAAAGTTCAATATTAAACCTACATTTTTAGCCCAGGGATGTTCGTTTACAAAGAGTTTGGCACCGTCCAATCCAATTTCTTCAGCATCTGTAAAAAGAATAATTATATCGTTTTTTGGTTTTTTTCCAGATGCAAGGTAAGCGCGTACGCTCTCTAAGATAGCAACTACACCCGTACCAGCATCGCTAGCACCAAATGAAGGCACAAGCGCGCTGTCGTAATGCGAAAGCAGTAGAAGTGTCTTTCCGTCTTCAGTACCTTTAATGCGAGCAGCAATATTGGTAGGCTTGTTAAGCGTTTTCGATTGTGGATTTAAACTAAACCCTTCTTGAATATGTGGTTCCAACCCTAACTTTCGCAATTCAGACAATAAAAACTTTCGAACGTCTGCGTGACCTTGTGAACCTAAATAATGAGGGGTTTTAGCAATTTTTTCAAGAGGTATCAGCGCTCTATCTACTGAAAATTCGGTAGCCAGTTTTACTTCATCCTCATCATACTTCGGCATTAATCCATAAAAACTGTAATAAACCAATGCTATGATAAGAAGCAAGGATAGAAAAGCATTGAAGTGTTTCATAAATGTAGTTTTTGGAATTTAATCAGTGATGCCCGATATTACTTGGGAAATGAGGTGCTGAAAATTCTAATTAAATATTAAATTTACTTACCGTAGATAAATTTAATACTAACAAAAATAAGAACTTTAGTGAATTAACAACTTACCTAATAACCAATAAACCACAACCCAACTAAGTAATACCGGCCACCCGCTGACTAAAAGTAACTACTAAACCCCATATACCATGTGGCAGCTCTTTCGGCAGGATTGTTGATAATATCCTTTTGCCACTCATAACGATAGTTTATTCTAAAAACTGTTTTTGGCGTTGGTCTAAAGCTAATTCCTGGAGTTACAGCTAAAAGTTGATCTCCAATATTAGTGTCTGACTCTTTAAATTTACCAACATTCCAATCTACATAATCAAATCTCGCAGCAATATTAAATGTGGCGTCTTCCCACTCAAATATTTTATTCTTATAAACTGGTTGGACTACATCCATAAAAAAACCATGCTGTTTATTGCCATATTGTGGCGTATAAGATTCTGGAGTTTCAACTTTTACGAAAGCTGCTTCTCCAACTATATACGTATTGGTAGCTTGAATTGTCGTATTCCAATCTATCGCAAAAACATTTACCCGAGCTTTGTCTTCTACTGATAAACCATCTTCTTCAAATTTGTTGTATGCTCCGCCCATATACGAGAGACCAAGTTCTCCAATCTTTCTGTTTTTAAAAGCCAGTTTTCCTGAAAACATTGCCTTTCCGCTAAAATTTTCTTCAAATAAATTATCGCCATCTTTATAGGCGGGCAAATAAGTTTTATCTTCCTCATTGGAAATAATTTTACTGTTAAATCCATTAGTGAGGTAAGCTTCGTAACCAAAAATCCAATTTCCAGAATACGTTTTACCATAAACTCCAAATCCTGCGTTAGATTGGGTGGCAGCGAGCATATTTACTGCTACATCAGGGCGTTCAACAAACTCCCATTTAGGACCATCGTGATTTTCATTAAATGCGCCTATTGGGTTCATAACAATTCCACCTCTTAAGTTAAACATTGGGTGAAAGGCTACATCGAGTGCGGCAAATTCAATGGCTATTTCCTTCCCGCCGTTTTCAAATTCTATTTCAGTTAAAAATTTAATTCTTTCTGAAATTGAAGCCGCCATAAAAATTGTCAACCTTCTGGCTTGAAAAGACAGTCCGTCGGTAATTCCTTCTTCAATTCGATGCATTGTATTGGCTTCTAAATATCCTCCTAAAGCTACCGGAACCTTCTCGAAGCTAAGCGATGGCCTACTAAAAACGGCATCCATATTTAATTGGTTTTCCTTTACCGATTGCTCGATATCTGATTGTTCTTCTTGAGCTAATGCAGTTTCCATATAGAAAAAACTTAGTAAGTATAGCCCTATTTTAAAATAGTTCGATGTAAATATTTTCATCATCAATTGTTGTTTTAAATGTTTTTAGATCTTGATCTGCCGGTCCTTCTAATACCTTTCCTTTTGTATCAAATTCACTACCGTGACAAGGGCAGCTATACATACCTCCGCCAACGTTTAATTCGCACCCTCGATGCGTACATTTCATTAATGAGGCGATATAATTACTCCCTTCTGTTCTATATAAACAAATTGGAAAATCTTGTAAAGCAGTGTTCACCATAACGAAATCTCTATAGGTTGTACTTGTTTTTTTTACAATTTCAAATTCAGAAAGAGGTACAACTATTTTGTTTTTTATAGTTTTAAAAGAAGCGTAGTAAATACTCTGACAAGAAGTTAAAATGGCAGAAGCAAAAGGTAAGCCCACCAAAGCGACCCCACAGGTTTTTAAAAATTGTTTTCTATTCATTTTTACAGGGATTCTATAAATTTTATAAGTTGACTTTTTTCTTGTTGACTCAAGTTTTGATATTTATTTTTAGCGTTTTCTGCTTCGCCTCCATGCAGTAAAATCGCATCTTCAATGCTTCTAGCTCTCCCATCGTGCATTAAATAATATTCACCTCCTTGTGAATCTTTGGAAAGTCCAATTCCCCACAGAGGTGCAGTTCTCCATTCGGAAGAAAGTGCATAACCTTCGGTATAACCGTCATCTAGCTCGGGACCCATATCGTGCAAAAGCATATCGGTGTAAGGGTGAAATTCTTGATATGAAATAGCTGTAATTGGCGAATAAGAAGTTCGTAGCGTGGGTTTATGGCAAGCAGTACATTGTGTGTTTTCAAATAGTGCTTTTCCAGCTACCACCTCTGGGTTATCCTGATTCCGAGGAATAGGCGCTTTCAGCGTTTTTAAATAAAACACTACATCGTTAATCGTTTTTCTATCAATCTCGGGTTGAACCTTATCCCCACTATAAGTATCATAGGGTTCGTAATAAGAATTTATTCCTATATCTTGATTATAGGCATCGGCAGTTTGGTGAAGCAAGTCGTAAACATTTGCTTTTTTCCCGAAACGGGTAATATATTTTCCATTTTTAGAGATAGTTCCAGGTCGGTCCTTAACATAATCAGGTCTATCGTTCCAATGAACTCTACCACTTATACCATCGCCATCTAAATCGTCGGGATCTGCCATAGCTAATAAATCTTCATCAGATACAGCATCGAGAAATCCAAGACCTGTAACAATGGGTGCTAATAATTCGGCGTGTGGGGCCCCTGAAGGTAAGGTTTCAGGTTCGTAGCCTGGAATCGCCCTATTTTGCAATTGGGGAGCTCCTTGATCTAAAAAATTTTTTATCCCAGGCAAATCTTGCCCAAAACGAGTAAACGATACAAATGGATGCCCCTTTCCATCCCCGGCATGACAACTTACACAGCTAGTACCAGTAAAAATAGGTCCCAGTCCTGTTTCTTTAGTAAATATTTGATCGTTAAATGCTTTATCTCCCTCTATAAATCGTATAGATTCAGCTTGATTTAAGTTCTCAACTGGACCATCGAGCAGTTCATACTCTTCAGGTTCCTGTGGAGCTAAGGCTTCACACGAAAACAATATAGGAATACAAATTAGAGAAATAACAAAAAGATTTTTAGCCTTCATAATTAATATTTTTAGGCAAAGCTAAAGTTATTTTTAATAAATAAAAATAATTTTATTGTTTTAAACTAAATAATATCCCCGTTTATCCTAAACTTGTCTGTAATATCAACATGAGAACACCCTAAATGACTTTTAGTTGATCTTATTTTGAAACGTGAATTATTTAAAATTCCTTAGATATTTTAAAAAATTGCTTATATTACAAAGTCGCAAAAAACTGATATTATGGGAATTAAAAGCTTTACAGGGAAAAGAGCAAAGCCTCAGAGCTCTTCCGGAAAAATTAAAGTGTCCGATTATATGACACGAAACCTAATAACTTTCAAACCTGAGCAATCGATAGTAGAAGTAGTTGAAGTACTTGTAAAAAAAGGAATTTCAGGTGGTCCTGTTATTAACCACAACAATGAATTGGTAGGAATTATATCTGAAGGTGACTGTTTAAAAGAACTTAGTGATGCTAGGTATCACAACCACCCTATGGAAGACGTGAAAGTAGAACTTCATATGATTAAAAATGTAGAAACTATTGACGGTGAGATGAATGTTTTTGATGCTGCCAATAAATTTTTGGAATCAAAACACCGCAGATTTCCAATTTTAGAAAATGGAAAACTAGCTGGCCAAATAAGTCAAAGCGATATTCTAAGAGCTGCATTGGAACTCAAAGGGCAAACTTGGTAAACTCTTTATAGCAATTTAAATAAGAAAGCCATTCTCGATTGAGAATGGCTTTCTTTTTAACATTAAACAATCGATTTACTGCTTAATTATCTTTTGTGTATTCACTTGTCCTTCAATAGTGGTTTGTAGGATATAAGTTCCAACTTGAAGATTTGAAATATTTAATTCTGCGGATGTATTGTTTACAGTTCTAGACAATAATTTCTGTCCTAATAGATTAAACAAGGTAACAGATTCAATATTCTGAGCAGATTCTAGGTTTAGAATATTGTTAGCAGGGTTTGGATAAACACTAAATTTAGTAAGTTCATTATCATCAACGCCTAATACAGGGCCACAGTCACCATACCAAGTATAAAGTCCATCGTAATCATTGTTCCAGATTCCCCAAACGCCATTATTATTTTGAGCTGCTGGATTGCCAACCGAATTACCTGAAGTTATACCCCAGTAAACATCAGTATTATTCGAACTTTTTGCCGATAATCCAATCCAATACTTTTTAGAGCTATTAACATCACCAATAAAGTCAAATGCATCAACGGTCATATCAACTTTATAGACATTGTGAATAGACACATGAGAAGATCCTACTGCGTTCACATGGTTAAGAGTTACTGCGTTTTCCGAACCAATTACACTTCCCGGCATTCCATTATCGTCTTCATAATAAGTGACATCTACTTCACTAATAGGCCACTCTGAAAACATATATGCAGTTATGTTTTCAAGTGAAAAGCTTTCATTGGGTTGTAAGGTTAAGTCATTGGCAACAGTGAATGAACCTCCTGTGGTTATGGTTAAAGCCTCTTCAAACAACCAATCGTATGGTGGATTTAACTCTGCACAACTTCCTTGAAGATTTATAGTACCATAAATCTGAATTGGCATTCCTTGTGGTTCATTAACTCCGGCATCTATAACCGCTTGCCATCCAGAAGATGTTTTCTGAAGTGCATCTCCTGTAATAGTTTCTCCCAACACGGAAATTGGAGGTGCCCATGGTCCAGAACTACCTGATCCTTCTAAGCTGTATTCAACCCAATATGTTCCGGCTGATAAGTTTAAACCGCTAGTATTAGCGGTTACCTTTTGGATTCTTCTATCAGTATTCGATAGATCATCTTCTAATACTCTATAAATACCAGAATCTTCAACATTTTCTAAAACATTTGTAGTTAAATCTCCCCAAACTACAGAACCTCCACCACTTGGGTCTCCATTCCAAATTTGTACATACATTGCTGTGATAGACGGAGGTAAAGTTCCCGTTTGATATGCATAAACATCAATTTTGGAAATATTAAAAGAATCGTATAACACAAAATTTTCTGCTAAACTTTGGCTATTGTTATAATTAACTCCAAATCCAAATAAGTCCATGCCATTTGTGACATTCTCTAAAACACTTAAATCCGGGGTGTAGTTAATATAAGGACCACTATTATAAATAAGATTTTCACCAAATTCCTCAGTCCCATCTGGTCTAGCGGCTGGACCATAAGAATCAAAATTTTTGATTTTGGTATTTTGTAAGTCAATAGAAATACTAGAATTTTCAACTCCTCTTGGGGATTCACCGATTGGAGAAGTAGAGGTTTCATAATAAGCAGCTGGCAACACTGCAGATTGCTGTGTTTGATTCGTCTCTAAAGTCGAACTTTTTAGATTGGTTTGTGCATTCATCATACCGAAACTGGCAATGAAACACATCGTTAATGGTAAAATAATTTTTCTCATAATTGTTAATTTTGGTTTAATTAATGCCGAAAAGTAGAGGTTAAATCGCTAGCAACCAATGACAAATGAGTATTCTGCTGTTCTCAATGAGAATTCTGCAAATTAACCTTTGCAAAGGTCATGAAGTAGTCTCAAGTAAAAGATTCTAAAATCAAAACCTTAAAATGCTCGATTAGAAAATTTTATTTTTTTGCAAAACAAGAGAATTGTAAACTTTAATGAAATTAGGATTATTCACGTATTTACTTAATTCCAAAGCAGAATTTATTCATTTACAAACGCTTGTAAACAACTATAAACGATAGTAAGTGCGTAAGTACCGATTAGAACTTGGTAGTCGCCCTATGTTTGTACTGTCGAATTAAATGATATTCGATAGTATCAATTGTTTAACTCGCCTGTAATTTACCTCAGGCAAAAAATTTAGAAATCATGAACGCACTTAGAAACAAAGTACAGTTGATTGGAAGATTGGGGCAAGACCCAGAAATTGTAACATTTGCCGATGGCAATAAAATGGCTAAATTTTCAATGGCCACAGATGACAGTTACAAAGACAAAGATGGTAACAAGGTGGAACGTGCTTATTGGCATAACATCGTGGTAAGAGGAGGACTCGTTAACGTAGTTGAGAATTATGTAACAAAAGGCCAAGAAATCGCTATAGAAGGTAAACTCACCAATCGATCTTGGGATGACAAAGAAGGTAACAAACATTATATTACAGAAGTTATGTGTAATGAATTGTTAATGTTGAGTAAGTAATAAGTAAATCCTCGGCTCCGCTCGGACACCAGAATATATTCACTGTGGACGAGCGGAGCCGAGGATTGTTTTAATTTATAATTTCAAATTATTTATACCCATGCCAATTGGATATATGTATATACTCAAATGTAGTGATGATACCTACTACACAGGTAGTACAGTCAATCTGAAGAAAAGAATTTTAGAGCATCAAGCAGGTCTTGGAGCAAATTATACCCTTAAAAGACTACCAATAGAATTATATTATTTTGAAAAGTTTACCAGAATTGATTTGGCATTTCAACGAGAGAAACAAATACAAAATTGGAGTCGTAAAAAGAAAGAAGCTCTATTAATGAAAAATTATGAGAAGCTGCATAGATTAGCTATTTGTCAAAATAATTCTCACCATTCTTTCTACAAAAATCGGTCCCCGAGCGGAGCCGAGGGGAAAGATGGTTAAATTTAGTGTTTTCTTTTCAAAACTAATTTCAAAAAAGAGGTTCCTGAGTGATTTCAATAAAATACTTTTAAGCATTATATTGGGATTGTAACAAAGAGCCGGAATTAACACAAAATTATTATTAGTTTTACCATCATGTATTCCACTACAGATTCCCAACAGACCCACATATTATCTTTACTAAAATCTAATTTTGGATACGATGAATTTCTTCCCAATCAGGAAAAAATCATCAATAGTGTTTTAAACCAAAATGATACTATTGCTATTATGCCTACTGGGGGAGGTAAATCATTATGTTATCAACTTCCAGCATTAGCAATTGAAGGAACTGCAATTGTAATTTCGCCTTTAATCGCTTTAATGAAAGATCAGGTTGATTCTCTAACAGCGAATGGAATTTCAGCTAATGTCTTTAATAGCTCTCAGCCTCAGGAGGAGCAGCAGGAGGTTTTAAAAGATTTAAAAAACGGAGCATTAAAGCTATTATACGTAGCACCAGAAAGTTTACCCTTACTTAACGATATGTTGAGTTCAATAAAAATTAGTCTTTTTGCTGTAGATGAAGCGCATTGTATTTCAAGTTGGGGCCACGATTTCCGACCTGCGTATACCCGACTAAAAACTTTAAAACAACAGTTTCCAGAGGTTCCTCTCATTGCGCTAACGGCAACAGCCGATAGACCTACCCAAGTAGATATTGCAACACAACTCGCTATTCCTAATGCCAAGAAATTTATAGCGTCTTTTGACAGACCTAATCTTTATATTGACGTACGTCCAGGGCAAAACAGAAATAAGCAGATTTTTAATTTTCTTGCCAAAAGAGGAAAGCAGAGTGGTATAATTTATTGTTTAAGTAGAAAAAGTACAGAAAAACTTGCAGCAACGCTTAAAGCAAAGGGTTATAAAGCTGAAGCTTACCATGCAGGACTCACTCCGGAAGAACGCAATAACATTCAAGACAACTTTTTAAATGATCGCTCCCCTATTATTGTTGCCACTATAGCTTTTGGAATGGGAATAGATAAAAGTAATGTACGTTGGGTTATTCACTATAATATGCCTAAAAACATTGAAGGCTATTACCAGGAGATAGGACGAAGTGGTCGCGACGGGTTAGCAGCACATACCCTTCTTTTTTACAGTTTTGCCGATGTTATTATGCTTCGAAAATTTGCTGAAGGCACCGAAACCGAAGCTTATCAATTAGCAAAATTAGAGCGAATGCAGCAATTTGCCGAAGCTTTAAGTTGCAGAAGAAAAGCACTTCTAGGGTATTTTGGAGAGCATATCATTGAAGATTGTGGAAATTGCGATATCTGTAAAACACCACCAAAGTACTTTGACGGAACCTTAATTGCACAAAAAATATGCTCTGCAGTAGCACGTTTAAGAGAACAAGAAGCTATGGGAATGGTTCTAGATGTACTGCGTGGCGCACAAAATGCTCAAGTTTATGATAAAGGGTATCAAAACATCAAAACTTTTGGTGTTGCAAAAGATATCGCTTGGAGAGACTTGCAACAATATACCATACAACTATTAAATCAAGGAATACTACAAATTCACTTTCATGAAAACGGCAGACTGTTGCTAACTCCGCTTGCTAAGCAAGTTCTTTTTGAAGGGAAACAGGTACAATTAGCAAATGTTGTTAAAGAAGTAGAAAAAGTAAAAGCAGAAAAAACAACCAGAATAAGAGCCGATCTTTTTGAGAAACTGAGAACTCTTCGTTCTAAATTGGCACAAGAAGCCAAGATGCCTGCATATATAATTTTTAGCGATGCCAGTTTAGAAGATATGGAGTATAAGAAACCGAGAAATCGAGAAGAATTTGCCGAGGTATCAGGTGTTGGAGAAGCTAAACTTGAGAAATATGCAGATGAATTTCTAAAAGTTATTAATCGACATTTAGATAGTATAGAAAGTAAATTACCAACTCACGAACGTAGCTATAAAATGTTTATAGAAGAGAATCTTTCTCCTTCAGAAATCGCGAGTAGACGTGGACTTTCTGAAGAGTCCGTTTATGGTCACTTTATTAAATCACACGAATCTGGTAGAAACATTGACCTTTTTCAATTCATTTCTTCAGAAGAAATCCAGAAAATTAAAAAAGCAAAAGATGAACTTGAAAACCCTGATGCTTTAAAGTCTTATTTCGAATACTTCGAAGAGAAAATACCGTATTGGAAAATTAAAATGGCCTTGTATTTATAATGTATTCACGTTAGATATAAATTTCTCGTGCTAATCTAAAAGTATTTGCGTGGGCTTCAATTATCGTCCTTATATCAGGTGAATAACCTCCTCCCATACTAACTTGTAAAGGTATTTTTAAATCTTTGCACATCTGTAAAACATACCGATCTCTTTCTTTACAACCTTTCATTGTGCAATTTAACCTTCCTAATTTATCCGATTCTAAAATATCTACACCACTTAAATAAAAGATAAAATCAGGACGTTGTTCATCAATCAATCTAGGTAAAGTATTTTTTAAAATTCTAAGATAAACCTCATCACCACTTCCATCTGCCACGGCGATATCTAAATCACTTTTCTCCTTTTTAAATGGATAATTCCCGGCTCCGTGCATAGAAAAAGTAAATACCGACTCATCATGCTGAAAAATTTCAGCAGTTCCATTGCCCTGATGAACATCCAAATCTACAATCAAGACCTTTTTTGTCAATCCTTTTTTCTGAAGATATCTAGCTGCAATAGCTTGATCGTGCAGTATACAAAAGCCTTCCCCGTGATCGGTATAAGCATGATGGGTTCCTCCAGCAATATTTAAGGAAATTCCGTACTTTAAAGCGTATTCACTGCCATCGATAGTTCCTTGCGCTATTAGTTGCTCTCGTTCGATAAACTCATCAGACAAAGGAAAACCTATTTTTCTCGCAGCCTTTCTGTCGATGGATAGGTTTATCAAGCTATTATAATATTCTTCAGTATGAACGGCAAGTATATCCTCTTTAGAAGGCATTGATGGCTTAAAAAAGTCTTCGGCTTTACATGTTCCTTCATGAAGTAATTGCTTCGGTAGAAGCTCATATTTTTCCATCGGAAATCGATGCCCTTGTGGTAAGGGATAGCTAAATAAGGGATGAAATGCGATTTTTAACATTAAATAATTTTCTAGCTAATTTGGTATTTTAGATAGTTTCTGGGTTTTTTATTTCTTTCCCTATAATAGGAATCTTCTTAGTATAGAATGTTATACGTATTCCGAAAAGAAGAATTATTCCTCCAACAATCATTTGAAAAGTAATTTCTTCATTAATAAATATCCAAGCAAAAAGTGTCGTTAATACAGCCTGACCTAATAAACTTACAGATACTCTTGTTGCACGCATGTGTTTGGTGGCATATCCCAAAAGCAACCACGCTGCTAATTGACAAACTAGACCTTGAACTAAAAGCGATAACCAACCCATTTCGGTAAATCCAATAAAAGGTTCATTCATTATAAAACTTAACACCCCTAAAAACACGGCAGAGCTAAGTGTGCTTATAGAAATAAATGGAACAACTTCTACTTCATAAAGCACAAATTTACTCACCAACATATATACTGCGTAAAAAACACCTGAGAGTATTGCAAATACAAATGCCAGATCAAAGTCTAAATTCACAAAGAAGTGAAACCCTACTAAGGTTATCATCCCCAAAATGGCAATTAAAGTACCTATCCAGAAATTCCGAGTCGGCTTATTTTTTAAAAAGAAGAACGCACCTATCCCTACCCAAACTGGTGAGAGATTTGTAAGCAATGTTGCTTGAGTAGCCGTGGATTCCTGAATAGCAATATTCCAAACAGTTACATCAAGTGCAAATATAAATCCGCAAAGCACGGTTAATAAAAGCATTTTTACCGAAGGAACTTTTAACTTTCCTGAAAATATTGCAAATGGAACTAATACAGATGCCGCAATTGCCATTCTATAAAAAGCAGAGATTATAGGAGGCGACAATTTAAGCTTCACCAAAATTGGGAAAATAGAAATACAAATGATTCCTATGACAAGGGCAATTCTAGGCTTTGTCATAAAAGTAAAGTTGAAGGTATTAATAAAGCCGGCAAAATTAGTCTATATAAACCGATAAAAGTCTGTTTATAAGTTGAAGAATTTAAAATTTAACGTAAAATTAATTACTTGTGAAGTTTAAGCTGAATTCGCTTTCTTTCAACATCTACATCAAGCACTTTTACGATAATTTGTTGATGTAAATGAACATACTCACTAACGTCGGATACAAATTTATCTGCCAAGTTTGAAACGTGAATTAAACCACTTTCCTTAATTCCTATATCTACAAAACAACCAAAATTTGTAATATTATTTACGATTCCCGGCAACAGCTGCCCTTCTTGCAAATCAGTGATGGACTTTATATTTTGATTAAAAGTAAACACTTTCGCTTCTTCGCGAATGTCTAATCCCGGTTTTTCTAATTCTTTAATAATATCTTTTAAAGTAGGAAGACCAACTTTATCGGTGACATATTTTTCTAGTTTTATTTTCTGAAGGAGGGTTTTATTCCCTATCAAATTGGATATATTTATTCCTTCATCCTTAGCCATTTTTGAAACTACCGAGTAACTTTCCGGATGCACAGAAGAATCGTCTAATGGATTGTTACCATTTTTAATTCGAAGAAACCCCGCTGCTTGTTCAAAAGCTTTTCCTCCCAGCCGAGCGACATTCATTATTTCTTTTCGAGATGCAAAAGCACCGTTTTCTTCGCGATAATTCACAACATTCTCAGCCAATTTCTGACCGATTCCCGAAACGTAGCTCAGTAAAGGAACACTAGCAGTATTTATATTGACACCTACCGCATTTACACATAATTCCACAGTTGTATCCAATGATCTTTTCAGTTTCGTTTGATCTACATCGTGCTGATACTGGCCTACTCCGATAGATTTTGCATCAATCTTTACAAGTTCAGCAAGTGGATCTTGCAGGCGTCGCCCGATAGAAACCGCGCCACGAACGGTTACATCGTAATTAGGAAATTCATCACGAGCTATTTTGGAAGCTGAATAAATAGAAGCTCCTGCTTCACTCACTACAAAAACCTGCATTGGATTTTTAAACTGAATGCGCTTAATAAATCGCTCTGTCTCTCGCGAAGCGGTTCCGTTTCCAATCGCAATGGCTTCAACTTTATAGGCATCGGCAAGCGAGCTAATTTTTTTTATTGCTCCTTTGGTGTCGTTTTTTGGTGCGTGCGGATAAATAGTCTCGTTATGTTGAAGACCGCCTTGAGCATCGAGACACACAACTTTACAGCCCGTCCTAAATCCAGGATCAATAGCTAAAACACGTTTTTCACCCAAAGGCGAACCAAGTAATAATTGCTTTAAATTTTTAGCGAAAACATTAATTGCAGTTTCATCAGCTTTTTCTTTTGCAGCAGCTAGTGCTTCCTTAGAAAGCGCTGGAAACAATAGGCGTTTATAACTATCTTCAATCGCCAATTTTATTTGTTTTGAAGCCGCATCATTCGATTTTACTATTCGACTTTCAATTTTTGAAAGCGCAATTTCATCGTCGATTTCAACTCTATTTCTAATAAACCCTTCAGAAGTTGCGCGTAGAATTGCTAGTAATCTATGCGATGGTATCCGATTTAAAGGTTCGTTCCAATCAAAGTAATCACGGAATTTCTGCGCCTTTTCATCATCTTCAAACTTTTTCACAACTTTAGTTGATATCGCCGCGAAGCGCTCCAATTGATTACGAAGTATATTCCGGATATCGGTTCGTTCGTTAACCCATTCGGCTATAATGTGTCGTGCACCTTCTAGTGCATCGTCTTCAGACTTTATTTCGCCTTTTCCATATCTTGCAGCGAGCGAAGAAATTTCAGAGCTTGATATACTCCGAGTTTGCGCCATTATTATTTTTGCCAACGGCTCTAAACCATTTTCGCGAGCTGTGTCTGCTTTGGTTTTTCGCTTCTTTTTGTAAGGCAAATACAAATCTTCTAAAGCAATTAAATCTGTAGCCTCTTCAATTTTTTTCTGAAGTTCAGCCGTAAGAACGTCCTGCTCTTCCAAAGTTTTTAGGATAGCAGATTTTCGTTTTTCAAGGGCCTCAAATTGTTCTTTAAACCTTACAATATCACCAATCTGAACCTCATCAAGATTACCCGTCAATTCTTTTCGGTAACGCGAAATGAAGGGAATAGTACAGTCTTCATTCAAAAGCTTGATGGTGTTCTCTACGCTCTTACGAGGAAGTTGGGTTTGGGAGGTAATTGCGCTTATCAAGTTCACTTAGTTTTGCTTTTCGTATTTTCACCAAAAATAAAGAATCTGCAAGCAATATTAGGCTTCTAACTTTCTAATATTATTTAATACTACAAGTGATTTTCTGAATTTAGATATCACCCCTCCGGGGCTTTAGACCTTTCTGGCTCTTTGTATTGATGGGCTATGCCACATCATTTTGGTATTAAGCCCTTTCAGGGCTGAGTCAATTCCAATTAAATATTCAAAACATAAAAAGGACAAGTTTCCTCATTTTGGAGCGCATTCCGGCTAAGCCCTATAGGGGTTAAAAATATTATCGAGGGGCAGAGTCCCTCGTGAAGTAAACACAGAGCCGTGAGTCAAGCCCTGAAAGGGCGACATATCAAATTACAAGTCCAAATTAGGCTAGCCGTGCTAATCCCAAACATACTTCTCGTCATAATCAACTTTATACTTTTTTAAAAATGCTCGAAATTCAGCCTTAAATGTTCTTTTAGAATGATGTTCATGCTGATTAGAAATGTAGGCAACCACTACTTCTACTTCCGCAGGATTTACCGAAAACGCACCATAACCATCCTGCCAATAAAAGTTTTTATAAGCTACTCCCTTTGTTTTTATCCATTTGGAAGAATTCGATTTTAATAATTCTACCAATTTCATTAAGGCAATTTTTTTAGAGAGTTTGCATAGAATATGTACGTGATCTGTGTAACCACCTACTTTTATTACTTGAGAATCGAGTTTGTTACAGATACCACCGAGATAGCTATGAAGTTCCGCTTCTACTGGAGGGAATATCAGCGGTTGTCGATGCTTGGTGCTGAATACGATATGGACGTAATTTTGAACGAGAGATTGACCCATAATAATTAGGATTTAACGCTTTCAGGCTTCAGTTTCAGCATTCCTTTAATAACGATGGGTAACCCTTCCTTCGTTAAAAAATAACGCCCTCTCAATGCTAGACTATAAATTTAGATCTTAATAAAGAAATAAACAATTCTAGTATTAAAAGGGCATCATTATGAAACAAAAGGTGAACCTTTTACTTCTAGAAAATTCCGATAATAAAGTCCTACAAGAGTAATATCAGATAGCAAAGAAATTTTCTTACTTAGTTTATCGTCGCCCCATTTTCAACTCCACTAGTATCAGGATTCATAAAAACTAATTTTCCATCGGCGTCTTCTGTCATCAAAATCATTCCTTGACTTTCTACGCCGCGAAGTTTTCTTGGTGCTAGATTTACCAAAACAGTAACTTTTTTACCAATAATCTCTTCCGCATTAAAGCTTTGAGCAATACCGGAAACAATAGTGCGGAGGTCAATTCCTGTGTCAACTTTTAAAACCAAAAGTTTATCTGCTTTTGGCATTTTTTCGGCTTCAAGAATGGTTCCTACTCGCATATCGAGTTTTACGAAATCGTCGAATTGAATGGTTTCTTTTTGAGGTGTTATTGCTGCAACTTCTTCTACTGAAGTTTCTTGGTTTGTAGTTGAATTATCCATTTTTGTTTTTTCTAATTTATCTAATTGTGCTCGCACTTGCTCGTCTTCAATTTTGCTAAATAGCAATTCGGCCTTATTTATTTTATGACCAGGTTTTATAAGTTCTGATTTTGAAGACACGTCGTTCCATTTAATAGACCCATCGACAGAGCCTGTCCTGAGCGAAGGCGAAGGGCTCAGGCTAACATTCAACATGTTTTTCAATTTATCTGAAGTAAACGGCAAAAATGGTTCACTTAAAACCGCCAAAGCTGAAGCTATTTGCAACGCAACATACATTACTGTTTTAGTGCGTTCTTCATCGGTTTTGAACGTCTTCCAAGGCTCTTCATCGGCTAAGTATTTATTCCCTAGACGAGCTAAATTCATCATTTCTGCTTGCGCTTCACGGAAACGATAACGCTCCAACGAACTTGCAATTACAGACGGATATGCTTTTAATTCATTTAAGGTCTGTTTATCAATTTCAGAAAAAGTTGATGGCTCCGGAACAACTCCTCCGTAATATTTATCGGTTAAAACCACAACTCGGTTAATGAAGTTTCCGAAAATGGCAACCAGTTCACTGTTGTTACGAGTTTGAAAATCAGCCCAGGTAAAATCGTTATCCTTTGTTTCAGGCGCATTCGCAGTTAAAGTATAACGCAACACATCTTGCTGGTTTGGAAAATCCTCCAAATATTCGTGTAACCAAACTGCCCAATTTTTACTGGTAGAAATTTTATTGCCTTCAAGATTTAAAAATTCGTTTGCAGGCACATTTTCTGGTAAAATATAACTGCCTTCGGCTTTTAACATTGACGGAAAAATGATACAGTGAAATACAATATTATCTTTCCCGATAAAATGAAGCATTTTGGTATTCTCGTTTTTCCAATAATCTTCCCAATTTTTACCTTCGCGGGCGGCCCACTCTTTGGTTGAAGAGATATATCCAATAGGCGCATCAAACCAAACGTAAAGTACTTTTCCGTCTGCTCCTTCTACTGGCACAGGAATTCCCCAATCTAGATCGCGGGTAACTGCACGAGGGCGTAAACCATCGTCTATCCAACTTTTACACTGGCCGTAAACGTTAGTTTTCCAATCTTTTTTATGGTCTACTAGAATCCACTGTTTTAAAAAATCTTCATATTCATTCAATGGCAAAAACCAATGCTTTGTCTCTTTTAAAACAGGCACATTTCCTGAAATAGCACTTTTCGGATTAATTAAATCGGTAGCGTTTAAACTCGAGCCACATTTTTCACATTGGTCGCCGTAAGCTTCTTCATTCCCGCATTTTGGGCAAGTTCCTGTAATATATCTGTCTGCAAGAAACTGATTTGCTTCTTCATCGTATAATTGCTCGGTAACTTCTTCGGTGAATTTACCATCGTCATATAGTTTTTTGAAAAAATCTGAAGCGGTTTTATGGTGAATTTCAGCAGAAGTACGCGAATAGTTATCAAAAGAAATCCCGAATTCCTCAAAACTATTTTTGATGATTCCGTGGTATTTATCCACTACTTGTTGCGGCGTAATTCCTTCTTTTTTCGCTTTTATGGTAATTGGTACTCCGTGTTCATCACTACCACAAATAAATGCGACATCTTTGTTTTGAAGTCTTTGATAGCGCGCGTAAATATCAGCTGGCACATAAACACCTGCTAAATGGCCAATATGAACGGGGCCGTTTGTGTATGGTAAGGCTGCGGTAATTGTATACCTATTTGGGTTTTTTTCCATAATTTTTTTTGAAAGTACAAAAGTACATATAAATGTAGTAATTTGTGGTTTTAAATCGATTCATGATAACACCAAATACACTTCAAAAAGGTGATACAATTGCGATAGTGTCTACCGCTCGAAAACTTAAAAAAAAAGAATTACAACCAGCACTTAAAATTTTAGAAAGCTGGGGATTAAAAGCTGTTTTAGGAAAAACTATTGGAGCCGAAGAAAATCAATTTGCTGGGAATGAAAAATTAAGAGCCGAAGATTTTCAGCAAATGCTCGACAATCCATACATCAAAGCTATTTGGTGTGCCAGAGGTGGTTATGGTACTGTTAAAATGATTGATATGTTAGATTTTTCAGCATTTCAAAAAAATCCAAAATGGATTATTGGCTATAGTGATGTTACCGTATTGCACTCGTACATTCACAATTTAGGAATTGAAACCTTACACGCACAAATGTGCTTAGATATCGAAAATAAAACTGAGGCAGCAAGAGAATCAATTCGGAAGGTTTTATTTGAGCAAGAATATTCAATCGCTTTTAATGTTAATACTTACAATAAAACTTTTCAACAAAAACAGCAGCTAAGTTCGATTCAAGGCAAAATAGTTGGCGGAAATCTTTCTGTGCTTTATTCGCTCTGTGGAAGTAATTCAGCAATAAATACTGATGGCAAAATTCTTTTTATTGAAGACTTAGATGAATACCTATATCACATTGATAGGATGATGATGAATTTAAAAAGAAATGGAATGTTGGCAAACCTTAAGGCACTAATTATTGGTGGAATGACAGATATGCACGATAATGCGATTCCTTTCGGAAAAAATGCTGAAGAGATAATTTTAGAAGCAGTAAAAGATTACAACTTCCCCGTTTACTTCAATTTTCCCGCAGGGCATATTAAAGACAATCAAGCGATGATTTTTGGGAGGGAGGTAAAATTGAACTCTGAAAACGACAAAGTGATTTTGAACTTTTAAAAAATTCAAGTCCGTTGTCAGGTTGAGCGCAGTCGAAACCTCTTTATAGTGAAGAATTTCAAGTTCTCGACTGCCCATGAACGGACATCACTATTTATTGCTCAGAATTTCAATGTTTTCATGTTAAAGGCAAATGAAATACTTGAGTTTGTAACTATTAATTTAAAGACATTTAAACTATGTAAATTGGTATTCAAATTCAATTTTAAATTTTATAATTTGGCCAGATTCTATCTAGTTTACCAAAACAGAATTTTGGACGAAAAAAGATAGAATGGAATATTTTGTAAAAATAGTGAAGAAGAAAGCAAAATACATTTTGCGCATTTAGTAACAACACACTTTATTAATTCAATAATACTGTGAGTGAGACACATTATTATCAGGAAATTGTATCAACATTGAAATCGTTATTTTACCAGACTCTAACTCAAAAGCGTCTTATACTCATTAAACCCCACCAAACTCCATAAACCTTTGAAATTCTGCAATATGGTTTTGTATTTTTAATTGTTTGATTTAAAAATTACTAACCAATATAGGAAACAGTTATGAAAACTAATTTATTATTTCTAAGTACGCTATTGTGTTTACTTGTGGCTACGCCAATTTATTCGCAAATAACCAAGAGAACGAAAACAAAAGATGCTACAAACCAGAGAATTACCACTCCTTCTAATAAAAAATTAGCAGACACCAATCAAATTATAGTAGTTAATCCTGATAACAGAAAAATAGCTCCAAAACGGCAAAGAGTGATACACGGCCGCATCGATCCTATTACTGGAGAACAGATTCCTCCAACTAAAAAAGGAGCACCAAGTAAAGAGTTTGCTATTATCTTTCCTCATATCTCACAACAATATCCACATTCCAACTTTTATGTTTTAGGTGAGAGTGTATCGGGAAATAATGAAGGACATATTCCCAACGTACAACTTCACGGCGAAGGCCCAGCAGGACGTACAGTAGAAGTAAAGATGTTTAGGGTTGATCAAAACAATAGATTGATTCAAGATTGGACTCCGATTCGCGAAAAAATAAATCCAGAGGGATTTTGGGGAGCGAGTATACCTTGGGGTACATATGAGGATGAAGGAAAAAGCGTAAAACTCAAATTATTAGTTAGGAATTCCGCACATAAATCAAATATTATTACATTGTTTGTAGGTAGAGAATAATGATGAGCTAATTTGCAGAATAAATAAAACAGCTGAGGTTAAAAAAACATCCTTTAAATTGCTAAATGAAATTTAAATAGTTGAAGCTTGAATTTTCAATTTTCAATAATTTTAGCGTAGTATGGCCAATCACAATGAACTTGGAAAAATAGGAGAAGAAATAGCCGCTCAATACTTAATAAATAGCGGCTACAAAATTCTGTGTCGGAATTTCTTTTTTGACAAAGCAGAGATAGACATTATTGCTCAAAAAGAAGAAGATACCGTGGTAATTGTTGAGGTTAAAACTAGAAATAGCGACTTTTTTGGCGACCCTCAGAGCTTTGTTACTCCGGGGAAGATTAAAAACCTTGTGAAAGCTGCAAACGAATATATAATTTCAAATGAACTAGACGTTGAAGTTCGTTTCGATATTATTGCCATTCTAAAAAATCAAAAAACCGAAAATTTAGAGCATTTTGAAAATGCTTTTTATCATTTTTAGTGCTTAAAAGACTCACCTACTTTAAGTTGCAAAAACTACAGAACTCATAGATTTTCTTACTGTTTTTTGTAGGCTTCTAAAGTATCAATAATACCAAATAAAGCATTTTGACCTTGAGGGGTTCCGATTATCTTTTTATCCTTATCCAAAACAAAATAAGTAGGGGTTCCTGTCACATTATAATCTAAAGTAATAGCGGCGCGGTCCTCATTCTTTCTCAATACGTGGATAAAATTAGTGAGCTGTTCAGTTGTTTGTTTCCAAGGCTCATCTTCCATTTCTAAACCAACAGCTATTACTTTAATTTTATTACTATTTATAGCATTCATTTTTTCATTTAAAACAGGCATATTTTCCATACAGTAAGGACAGTCTGAGCTCCAGAAGGCCAGGACATAATATTCAGCTACGTCTGTGTTATAAAGCGTGTTTTCATTACCGTTTTTATCTTTCCAAGAAAAATTTGGGACCTTGGCTCCAATAGATAGATTTTTAAATAAATCTAACTTTTTAATCAGAACAGCATCACCCTGTGATGTAGCAAGGTCTGTCAAATAATTGTCGGCTAAATAGTTGGCTGCATTTTTTTTGTTTTTATTTACTAAAGATTGCCAAAACTCCGCTAATAATGTTTTTTGAAATTCAGAATCGCTGTTTTTAACTTCGAAATATATGTCATTTATAAGAGAACGATAAAATGTAGAACCTTGAATTAAGGTGAATTCTTCGTAATATTTTTCAATAATTCTTAAAGGAAAAGAGGAGCTCTGTAGTTGCATATCTCCAAAGTCAAAATTGCTAAAGAAATTTGTTTTCTTCTCTCCGTAGTATAAGCTTCTATTTTTAAAATCATTTGGGATATAGGGCTTATTAGCCTTGACGAATAATGAAACAAAAGTGTTTTTCGATTCATTCTCGGCCTTATTTTGAATATCTATTTGTTTTCTAAGAAGCGTTTTAACGTCTGTGGTATTTGGACTTTCAGAAGTCAATTCCGAATTCAATGCCTTTTCAACAGCCTCCATTTCTTTTAAATACTCATTAAGGATTTTATTTTGAGTATCTGTGAATACTACACCAGTGGGTTCAGAAAATGTAAAGGATACCGCTTCATTTCCATCATATATAAAATCAAAATAGTTGTTTTCTTCTGGTAAATTATAAACCAATCGGTAACTGCCTTTTGAAAGTGAATCGAAATTCATTTTTAACCTTCCATCATTTCCAATTTTGGTGTCCTGAGCATAAACTCTACCTGTTGGCGTTAAGCGGTATAAAATGGCAAAATCAAAGTCTTCCTTTGGAGAAAATTGTCCTGTCATAGAATCTTGACAATAAAGAAAGAAAGGACTTAAAAGAACTAGAAGTAATATTTTTTTGATCATGATAGTTAATTAATTTACAAAGCTATCAATCTTTTGAATGGAAAAATAATCTTTGCAAGTTGGTAGGTGGAGAATACTTTTTTATTATTTCTGTAACTTTAGAAGATTAAACTCACTTTTTAATTTCAACATTAAAAATACAATATGAACGACGATATAATTCAAGCTATAGAAAAGCAAAAGGAAAACCCGAATCTAAAGTATCGATTAAAAGTTCGAACAGAAGTATTTACAGATCTTTTATTCTTAACTCTCTTCGATTCAGAAACATCGGTTTCTAAAAACCTACAAATCTTGGAAGCAATGTTTGAGGAATTGTCTGACATTGCTTGTTGGAAGCCTGAAAAGCCTTGTAGAAAATTGTGGAAAAACTATGTTGAAAAACTTCCCGAAATTTTAAAAAAGTTAAACAAAGATGCTGAAGCATTTTTAAAAAATGATCCCGCAGCCAACTCTATTGAGGAAATTTATTTGTCGTACCCTGGATTTTACGCCATTGTAATACACAGGTTAAGCCACGAGTTTTATAAATTGAAAATGCCATTAATTCCAAGGTTAATGAGCGAATATGCGCATCATATTACAGGAGCAGATATCAACCCAGGGGCTCAAATAGGTGAGTCGTTTTATCTAGATCACGCTACTGGGACTGTTATTGGAGAAACCACCGTGATTAAAAACAACGTAAAAATATATCAAGGTGTAACTTTGGGAGCACTATCAGTAGCAAGAGACTTACGCAACATAAAACGCCACCCTACGGTTGAAGACAACGTAGTAATCTATGCTAACGCAACAATTTTGGGTGGTGAAACTGTAATTGGAGCCAATAGTATAATTGGAGGTAATGCATGGGTAACCAAGTCTATTGCACCAAATTCACTAGTATCAAACATAAGTCAAGTAAGAGTTAAAACAGCAGAAAATGTATAAAAACATCATAGATTTTATAGGAAAAACGCCACTGATAAAAGCAACTCGTTTGGTAAACAATCCAAACGTCACCTTGCTTTTAAAATTAGAAGGACAAAATCCTGGTGGTAGCGTAAAAGACCGTGCAGCTTACAACATGATTAAGTCGGCATTAGATAGAGGTGAAATTGATAAAGACTCCAAACTAATTGAAGCTACTAGCGGTAATACCGGGATTGCTTTAGCGATGATTGCAGGAATATTTAAGTTAAGCATTGAACTTGTCATGCCTGAAAACTCTACCAAAGAACGGGTTGAAACTATGCGTGCCTATGGAGCTAAAGTTACATTAACCTCAGCCGATATCGGAATTGAAGGCGCTAGAGATTATGCTGAAAAGAAGGTAGCAGAAGAAGGGTATTACTCTTTCAACCAATTTGCAAACAATGATAATTGGAAAGCCCATTTTAAAACCACCGGTCCAGAGATTTGGAATGATAGTGACGGTAATATAACGCATTTTGTATCGGCAATGGGAACAACAGGTACAATTATGGGAGTTTCTACATTTCTAAAAGAAAAGAATAAAGACATTCAAATTATAGGTGCACAACCTACCGATGGAGCTAAAATCCCTGGAATTAGAAAGTGGCCAAAAGCTTATCTGCCAAAAATATTTAATCCTAACAAAGTTGATCAAGTTATTGAGGTAAGTGAAGAGGAAGCCACAAAAATGACGAAACGCTTAGCTGAAGAAGAAGGCGTTTTTGCCGGAATGAGTAGCGGCGGAAGTGTTGCAGCTGCTTTAAAACTAATTGAAACTATAGACAGCGGAGTTGTGGTAGCGATAATTTGCGACCGTGGAGATCGATACTTATCGTCTCCACTGTTCGATTAAATCTTATTCTAAACTTTCAATGTTTTCCTTTGCTAGCTCTTCAATTTTATAAAGAAGAATAATTTGCAAAATCACGGTAAATATTAAAAAGAATATACCCAACCAAGCCATAAATACTAGGGTAAATAAAATACCACTTACTACCTGAAAACCTCCGGCTATTCCCGGAATATTACCAGATACATTTTTCAACCGCATGAGTCCCAATCCAAAAATGAAACCACCTATTCCGAAAAAAATAGATTGGATTACAATTACATATTCTATGTAGAATAATTCGTAATACAGCGATATCATGTCGTAACCATAAAACAAAATCGTTACCCCAATTAAAAAGTAGGAACCAATCTTTAAGAGGTAATTGTTAAAAATTTTCCCGCTTAAAATAAAGCCCCACATAAAGTAAATAAAAGTTATCAAAACGATAAATTTCATACTTACATACGCAGCATTTGGAATGATTAATTCATTTTCTTGAAATCGAGCATAGTCCACTGCAAATTCTACAAAACCCGACAGAAAATATACCAATCCACAAATCCAAGCTATTCTAAAATAGATAATTGAAAATCGATAATTTTCCCAATTTCGATTTATAGCCTTAACCTTATCTGCCTTTTTTAAATTTTCTAGATTTTCGCCTAAGGCGTTTAAAATGGTTTTTAAAGTAAAACTGCGCGGGGTAACCTCGCCGGCTTCTATTCTTTGAATGGTGCGTACATTTATATTACATTGCTCCACAAGTTCTTCTTGAGTTAAACCTTTCTTTTTACGTAACTCTAAAATTTTTTGACCGAGTTCAGGCTGTTTCATAATTAAATATTTATGGAAGCAATAGTACGATGACACTAAATATAGTGCAATTTTTTCAAGTGAATTTAACCCGACATTTACCCGACATTACTTGTAATTACCTGATTACAAGTAACTTAAATCAAGGTTTTTAAGTGTTATACTGAAAAAGGCTCCAAAGCTTTTAACGCTTTATCTACTGAAGAAATTCCTTCGAAAGTTAATATTAAACGTAAACCATTTCGGGTTTGCTTTTCTTTCATAGTTACTTTTTGTGGATGGCTTTGAACGTATTGAAGCACTTTGGTAAAAGTTGGACTTTGATAAAAAGCACTTTGTTGGTCTGCGATAAAATACCCAACCATTTTATTGTTCTTAATGACCATTCGTTCTAAGCCCATAGAAATAGCTTGCCATTTCAACCTCACGCTGTTTAACAAGTCTTCAGCCTGTATTGGTAGCTCTCCAAAACGATCGAGCAACTCCTTTTCAAATTTTTGAAGCTCATTCTCGTCTTTAAGCTCGTTTAACTTGGTGTATAGATTTAGTCGTTCGGTAATATTATTTACATAATCATCAGGGAAAAGCAATTCAAAATCCGAATCGATAGTAATTTCCTTCACAAATTTCTTATTACTTAACGGAGCTGAAGAATCTTCGTAGAGATCTTTAAATTCTTTCTCTTTTAATTCTTCAATGGCCTCAGAAAGGATTTTTTGATACGTATCAAAACCAATTTCATTAATAAACCCACTTTGTTCTCCTCCAAGTAAATCCCCTGCACCGCGAATTTCTAAATCCTTCATAGCGATATTAATTCCGCTACCCAATTCAGAAAATTGCTCTAAAGCGGTAATACGTTTTCTGGCATCTTCGGTCATAACCGAATAAGGTGGCGTAATAAAATAACAAAATGCTTTTTTATTACTTCTACCTACTCGCCCACGCATTTGGTGTAAATCTGAAAGACCAAAGTTATTGGCGTTGTTAATGAAAATAGTATTTGCGTTAGGCACATCCAATCCGCTTTCGATGATGGTAGTAGAAACCAAAACATCAAATTCGTTATTCATAAACCGAAGCATTAAATCTTCTAGTTTTTTACCTTCCATCTGCCCATGACCAATCCCAATCTTTGCGTCTGGAACCAACCGCTGAATCATTCCCGCAACTTCTTTAATATTTTCAATTCTATTGTGGACAAAGTAAACTTGCCCGCCACGCGAAATTTCATATTGAACCGCATCGCGAATACTTTCTTCTGTAAAGCGAATAACGTGTGTTTCTACTGGATAACGGTTTGGCGGCGGCGTAGTAATTACCGAAAGATCACGTGCAGCCATTAAACTAAACTGCAACGTACGCGGAATTGGCGTTGCCGTTAATGTAAGTGTATCTACATTTTCCTTTATAGTTTTCAGTTTATCCTTTACGGCTACTCCGAATTTTTGCTCTTCATCTATAATTAGTAGTCCCAAATCTTTAAATTCAACCGATTTATTTACTAATTGGTGTGTTCCAATTACGATATCTAAGCGACCTTCTTTTAATCCTTCCAAAACTGCTTTCCTTTCTTTCGCAGTTCTAAATCGATTTAAGTAATCGACTTTCACTGGCATTTCGGAAAGTCTTTCAGAAAATGTCTTAAAATGTTGAAAAGCCAAAATAGTTGTAGGTACTAAAACAGCAACCTGTTTTCCGTTATCTACCGCTTTAAATGCAGCTCGAATAGCTACTTCTGTTTTTCCAAAACCAACGTCACCACAAACCAATCTGTCCATAGGGCGTTCGTTTTCCATATCCTTTTTCACATCTTCGGTAGCAGTACTTTGATCTGGAGTATCTTCGTAAATAAATGATGATTCCAACTCTGCTTGTAAGTAACTATCAGGATCATAGGCAAACCCTTTTAGAGTCCTTCTTTTTGCGTAAAGCTCAATTAAATTAAACGCAATTTCCTTAACTCGGGTTTTGGTTTTTTGCTTTAACTTTTTCCAAGCATCACTACCCAATTTGTATATTTTGGGCTCCTTACCATCTTTCCCATTATATTTTGAAATCTTGTGCAGACTGTGAATACTCAGGTATAGAATATCGCGTTCGCCATAAAAAAGCTTGATAGCTTCCTGCATTTTACCTTCCACTTCAATTTTTTGCAACCCACCAAATTTGCCAATTCCATGATCGATATGCGTTACATAATCGCCGACTTCAAGATTTGTAATTTCTTTTAGGGTTATCGCTTGTTTCTTGGCGTACCCATTTTTAAGCTGAAACTTATGATAGCGATCAAAAATTTGATGATCGGTGTAGCAAGCTAGTTTTAAATCATCATCAATAAACCCTTGAAACAGAGGAAAAACAATTGTTTCAAATTGATTTACATTTTGTTCGGCATCTTCAAAAATGTCGTGAAAACGTTTTGCTTGCTGTTCACTACTACAAAAAATATAGTTTTTATATCCGTTATCTGTATTTTCATTCAAATTTTCAATCAGCAAATTAAATTGCTTATTAAAAGAAGGCTGTGGCTTAGTTGAAAATATTACCGAAGAAACTTTTTCTAGACGATTGGTATCTTCTTTTAAATTTCTTCTTTCCTTTACATTTAATGTAACAGTTGTAAAATCTCTAAGTTGCCCTTTAAGCAATGTAGAATCGCAAAATAACTCTGAAGGTTTTGCGCGTTTTATTTCAGAATCGATTGCGTTAAAAGCTTCAGTTGCTTTTTTGAAAAGATTGTTTATTGCACTGCTAAAAAGTTCTTCATTTTTCAGAAAAACCACTGTTTTGGAAGCGATATATTTTAGAAAAGACTCTCGGTTTTCATCGATTATCTTGTTTTCAATATTTGGAATTATTGAAACTTTTTTTATTTGTTCTAATGAAAGCTGTGTTTCCACATCGAAGGTTCGAATACTGTCTACGTCATCACCAAAAAACTCAATTCGATAGGGTTGATCATTACTAAAACTGAACACATCTAAAATTCCTCCGCGAACCGAAAACTCACCTGGCTCTGTAACGAAATCAGTGCGTTTAAAACGATATTCAAACAGGACTTCGTTTACAAAATCAATAGAAAGCTGATCGTTTACCGCTATTTTTAAGGTGTTTTGTTCTAATTCCTTTCGAGTAACAACTTTTTCAAAAAGTGCCTCGGGATAAGTGACGATAAATGCGGGTTTTTTTCGAGAATTAATTCGATTTAAAACCTCACTTCTCAATAAAACATTAGCGTTATCCGTCTCTTCTATTTGATATGGCCGGCGATAACTTCCAGGATAAAAAAGTACATTTTTATCACCCAAAAGGTTTTCCAAATCGTTAAGGTGATAAGCGGCTTCCTCTTTATCATTCAAAATAAAAAGAAAAGGCAAATCGGTATTTTTAAAGGCTTGGGCTAAAACCATCGAAATGGAAGAGCCAACAAGGCCTGATACTGAAATTGCTTGTTGCTTTTGGGATATAGCTTCTCCTAGTTTTTGCGTTTGCAAAGACTGAGAATACAGTGAAGTAGCGAATGTTTTGCTCATTGAACGGCAAATTTAATCCAAACCTATCAGGTTTTCAAAAGCTAACAGGTTTTAATTTCAACTTTATCATTTTAATAACACACATCCCTGAATTGAATCTGTATTTTTAGAATTAACTGAAACAACATCTCATAGGTTTAAATCTTTAGGTGTTTAAAAAATTTAAGTAATGGCGTTTAAAGAATACGATGTTTTTGTAATTGGAACTGGTACGGCAGGTAAAACTGTAGCATACGATTGTGCTGCCGAAGGAATGAAAGTTGCAATCGCCGATAATCGTGAATTTGGCGGAACCTGCTCTCAAAGGGGATGCGACCCTAAAAAAGTTTTAGTTGGATTTACCGAAGCCATTCATCTTTCAGAAAATTTGAAAGGCAATGGTATCACATCCATTCCGAAAATTGATTGGAGAGATGTACAAAAATTTAAATCGAAATTTACCGATGCCGTGCCTGCTGCAACTGAAAGAGATTTAAGGAAAGCAGGTATATCTATGTATCACCAATCTCCAAAGTTTTTGGATGATAACACCTTATCGGTAGAAGGGAAAACTGTAAAAGCAAAGAAAATAGTTATCGCAACAGGGCAAAAACCAATGGAACTAAAAATTCCTGGAAGAGATTATCTAAAAATTAGTGACGATTTTTTTGAGCTAGAGAAACTCCCAGAAAATATGGTGTTTGTAGGCGCGGGATATATAGGGATGGAGTTTGCGCACATTGCTGCCCGTTGTGGAGTAAAAGTTACAGTTATTGAATTTTCAGATAGGCCTTTAGGTCCTTTTGAAGCCGATATTGTCCAACACCTCACAAAAGCTTCGGAAGAAATTGGAATTAAATTTATTTTTAATGCAAAGGTTACTGAAGTAGCGAAACTTCAGAAAAACTATAGGGTTTTATATGATAAAAATGGTAAAAAGGATTCGGTCGATACGCGAATGGTCTTTAATACCGCCGGTCGCGTTCCTGCTATAGACGAATTAGATTTAGAAAAAGGAAATGTAGCATTTGAAAAGGGAGGAGTTTCAGTAAATGAATTTCTTCAAAATACAACTAATAAATCTGTTTATGCTTGCGGTGATGTTGCGGCAAGTGGTTCTCTACCGTTAACCCCAACATCTTCTCAGGAAGCTAGAGTTGTTTCTTTAAATATTAGAAATGGGAATAACACTAAAATGGATTTTCCGCCTGTGCCTTCTGTGGTTTTTACCATTCCTCAGCTTGCAGCTATTGGAATGACTGAAGACGAAGCAAAAGAAAAAGGCTATAATTATGAAGTAGAATACAAAAGCGTTCCTCAATGGTTTAATGCAAAACGTGTAAACGATAAAATTTACGCCTATAAAACTATTGTCGATAAGGACCGAGATATTGTTCTTGGCGCACACATAATAGCTTCTGGAGCTGGTGAAATGATTAATCTTTTTGTGCTGGCAATTTGCGGGAAACTTACCACAGAAAGCCTTAAAGCCATGATTTTTGCTTATCCTACTTGGGGGAATGATATAAAAGGGATGGTTTAAGGGGATAGAAATTGAAGGTGAAGATGAAGAAATAATCCATAATTATGAAAACCCTTATATTTAGAGAATATTTACCGCAATTATGCCTAGTCAGAATAAACTCATTTCAAAGAAGAAACCCACTTACCCTATTACCGATAGGTTTTTAAAGTACTTAACCCGTCACGGAAGGACCATTAAAATCCCAATTTATTACGACGATTTATTGCGATTTCAGGGATCTGTTTCGGTTTATGATAAAAATGGAAAAGACACACTTTGGGTGCGAGTTTACTATTCTGAATTTGAAACAGAAGAAATAAATGAGAGCTTAAAAAAAGTATATTCCATTTTACATTCTGATGGTAACGAAACTATTTTACCTTTCTTAAATATTGATAGTGTAGATTACTGCACCTTTGGGAATTCTAAACCATTTCGAATTAAAGTTCGTAATATTCTTAACGATAATTACCTCTATATATACATTAAAAAAGCCGATGCTTCACGTATATACGGCTTAGAACTTGAGGATTTACTTTCACCAAACCACATTAACTTTTTGGTGAGAAAAAACACATTAATAGAAGAGCATATTTCAGGAATACCTGGTGACGAATTTATAAACAACCATTTGGATGAATGTTCTAAAAGAGACAAACTAGAGATAGCCAAAGAATTTGTGAAATTTAACGAACGATGTTTTATACGCCTACTCGGGGATATGCGATCTTATAATTATGTAATGGTACTTACGCACGATTTTGACAGGATTCAATACAGAATTCGCGCCATAGACTTTGACCAACAATCTTATGAGGGAAATGCGAAGGTGTACAAACCTCAATTCCTAAAAGAAAACAATAAGTTAGTTGAAATGACTATGGAGCTTCTTCAACAAACGTCAATAGACCAATATATTAGTGAAGAAAGATCATTGCTAGCAAAACGAGCTACAAATGAAAAAAAGAGGTTAAAAGCCTTATTAAATTGTATGAAGGAAGACTCTATTTCTCCTCCCGAAAAGATTGAAGAGTTAAAAATGGATCTTTTTGAACTTACAGGTGATGTGAACTTTAAAAAAGCAAATAATATGGGTCAAGTATTGGAAAGCGCCTTAGCCTTTGTAATACGCAATTACAAAAATGTAAACCCATATATAATAAGGAGAAAAAGACAACAGCGTACCCAACCTTAACCAATGCCTGTAATTCTTTGTATTTTAATACTTATTCATCCCTTTTAATATTTCGAATTATTGCCAATTCTTTTCTAATATTTTCACATAAAAGTATTGGCTTGTTTATCTTTATAGCCACACATAAACTTATAAAATACAATTCATGAAGATAAAAAAAGTATTGGTGGCTAACCGTGGTGAGATAGCTATTCGAGTATTGCGAGCTTGTTCAGAAATTAATTTGCAAACAGTTTCAGTCTATACTTTTGAGGACCGCTATTCACAACATCGCTATAAGGCCGATGAATCGTATCAAATTGGTGAAAACGACGAGCCGTTAAAACCTTACTTAGACGGAAATGCAATTATCGAACTTGCAATATCTAAAAACGTTGATGCTATTCATCCCGGATATGGATTTTTATCTGAAAACTCTGAATTTGCTCGAAACTGCGCCAAAAACGGAATTATCTTCATAGGTCCAGATCCAAAAGCTATGGACGCTTTAGGAGATAAAATTACTGCCAAAAAAATTGCAGAAAAGTGTGACGTACCTATTATTAAAAGTAATGAAAAGGAATTATCTTCATTAGAAATTGCAATTTCCGAAGCTAAAAAAATAGGTTACCCTATTATGCTAAAAGCTGCCTCTGGTGGTGGTGGCCGTGGTATGAGAATTATTCGTACCGAAGACGATTTAAAAAACAATTTCGATTCTGCAAAAAGCGAATCGCTTAATGCTTTTGGCGACGACACTATGTTTCTCGAGAAATATGTTGAAGATCCCAAGCATTTAGAAGTTCAAATAGTAGCAGATAACCACGGAAATATTCGCCACTTATTCGAGCGAGATTGTTCTGTCCAAAGACGTCATCAAAAAGTTGTTGAAGTTGCTCCTTCTTTTAATGTTTCTCAAAATGTAAAAGATGCACTGTATAAATATGCGGTTAAAATTGCAGAGGAAGTAAATTACAACAACGTAGGTACAGTTGAATTTTTGGTCGATAAGGAAGATAACGTTTTCTTTATTGAAGTGAATCCACGAATTCAAGTAGAGCACACAGTTACCGAAATGGTAACTGGAATAGACCTTATAAAAACTCAGATTTTTATTGCAGGAGGGTATAAATTAAGTGACAAACAAATTAAAATTTACGAACAAGATTCGCTTGCAACTTATGGTTTTGCTATGCAATGCCGTATTACAACCGAAGATCCCGAAAACAATTTTACCCCCGATTACGGAACTATTACCACCTATCGCAGTGCTGGTGGAATGGGAATCCGTTTAGATGCTGGTAGTATCTATCAATCCTATAGCGTAAGTCCTTTTTTCGATTCTATGCTTGTAAAAGTTTCAGCTCATGGACGAACATTGGACGGGGCTGTGCGTAAAATGTCACGCGCACTTAGAGAGTTTAGAATTCGCGGTGTAAAAACCAACATTCATTTTCTTCAAAATGTAATTCACAACGATACTTTTAAGGAAGGTAAGGCTACAGTTAATTTTATAGCCAACACCCCTTCTCTATTCGAAATAAAACTTCCTCAAGATCGTACCTCTAAAATTGTAAATTATTTAGGAGAAGTAATTGTAAACGGAAATCCAGATGTAAAGACCATCGATAAAACCAAAGTTTTTAGAACCCCTAAAGTTCCCATATTTAATAAAAGTCAAGAGTTTCCAAAAGGCACAAAGGACATGCTCATGGAAATGGGACCCGAAAAATTCTGTGCTTGGTTAAAAGATGAAAAACAAATTCATTATACCGATACCACAATTCGCGACGCGCATCAATCCTTACTCGCAACTAGGATGCGTAGTTACGACATGCTGAAAGTAGCTGAAAGTTTTGCGAAGAATCATTCAAATACCTTTAGTATCGAGATGTGGGGAGGTGCAACTTTTGATGTTTGTCTTAGGTTTTTATATGAAAGTCCCTGGACGAGACTACGCGAACTTCGTAAATTGATGCCAAATATACTTTTCCAAATGCTACTTCGAGGCTCCAATGGAGTTGGTTACAAAGCCTATCCCGATAATTTAATTGAGAAGTTTATTGAAACATCTTGGGAAAATGGAATTGATATTTTTAGAATTTTCGACTCCCTAAACTGGGTTAAAGCAATGGAGCCAAGTATTAACTATGTTCGAAACAAAACTGGTGGGATTGCTCAAGCTGCTATTAGCTATACAGGTGATATCCTTGACCCAAATGAAACTAAATACACCCTGAGTTATTATACGCAACTTGCAAAAGACTTAGAAAATGCCGGGGCGCATATGATTGCGATTAAAGACATGGCCGGGCTTTTAAAACCTTATGCCGCTGCAGAACTAGTGGCTGCATTAAAAGACACGGTTAAAATTCCGTTGCACTTGCATACCCACGATACTTCTTCTATACAATCTGCAACTTACCTAAAAGCTATTGAAGCGGGAGTTGATGTTGTTGATGTTGCTTTAGGCGGACTTTCGGGGCTTACCTCTCAGCCAAACTTCAACGCTATTGTTGAGATGATGCGCAATCAACCGCGAGAAAACAAATTTGATATCACCAAACTAAACGAGTTTTCTAATTATTGGGAAGACGTTCGCGAAATGTATTACCCTTTCGAATCTGGATTAAAAGCTGGAACGGCGGAGGTTTACCAACACGAAATTCCAGGAGGACAGTATTCAAATTTACGTCCGCAGTCGGAAGCACTTGGCTTAGGCGATCGTTTTGATGAGGTGAAAAAGATGTACGAGCAGGTAAATGGTATGTTTGGAAATTTAGTAAAAGTAACGCCAAGCTCCAAAGTAGTTGGAGATATGGCTATTTTTATGGTTACAAACAACCTTACTCCAGAAGATGTTATGCAGCGCGGAGAAGACATTTCCTTCCCAGAATCTGTAATCAACTTCTTTAAAGGGGATCTTGGACAGCCAATTGGAGGTTTCCCAAAAGAACTTCAGAAGATAATTTTGAAAAACAACGTGGCTTATACCGACAGACCAAACGCACATTTAGAGCCAATAGATTTTGATGCAGAATTCAAGATTTTCCGTAAGAAATTTCAACAAGGCTTTACAAGACAAATTGAGTTTGAGGATTTCCTTTCTTATAGTTTATATCCACGTGTTTTTGAAGACGCCCACGAAAAGTATAAGCAATATGGCAATGTTGCTATTCTTGCTACCGAAAATTTCTTCTACGGCATGAAACTTCGCGAAGAGGCTATTATTGAATTAGAGCCAGGAAAATCTATAATCGTTAAGCTGCTTTCAGTAGGAATACCTAATGAAGATGGAGTTCGTATAGTTTTCTTTTCGGTAAACGGGGAAAACAGATTTATTCAAATTAGAGATAAATCTATTAAGGTTGAGAAAGAAGTTCACGTAAAAGCCGACACTCAAGATCCAAATCAGTATGGAGCACCTTTACAAGGAAGTTTGTATAAGGTATTGGTAAAAAAGGGGCAGAAAGTGAAGAAAAATGATCACCTCTTTATTATTGAAGCCATGAAAATGGAATCTACGATTACAGCAAAAAAGGATGGTACGGTTAAATCCATTACCCTGAAGCCTGGCACTATGGTAATGAAAGACGATTTAATTTTAACACTTGAATAAAGGGAGAAATTGAAATCGAAATCGAAACTAAAATTCAAGTTGAAGATAAAGTTGAACTGAAAATATGAATAAAGAGCAATGAAATTTTAATTTGCAAGATTTATAGGTTGAAGGCGGATCCTTGTAGGTTTAATTTACAATGTAAAATTACCTAAATAGTTATCACTTTAAATTAAACTTATCTATTTCGAAGAAAAATTAATCGCCACCCCATTGCTTTTCAAATAAATAACACTACATTTGCACCCCTCTTAGACAAAATACGTTTTGTTTTAAGATGAGGAAACAATGAATTATTAACGATTGACAAAAAACTAATGGATACATTAAGTTACAAAACAGTATCTGCTAACAAGAATACCGTTGAAAAAGAATGGTTGCTAGTAGATGCGGACGGGCAAACATTGGGTCGTCTTGCAAGCGAAGTTGCTAAATTACTTCGCGGTAAGCACAAACCAAGTTTCACCCCTCACGTAGATTGCGGTGACAACGTAATTATTATTAACGCTAATAACATCAAACTTACTGGTAACAAATGGGCCGACAAGACCTACATTCGCCACACAGGTTATCCTGGTGGACAACGTAGCTTAACTGCTGCCGAGATGTACAAAAAAGACCCTACAAGGCTTGTTGAAAAAGCTGTAAAAGGAATGCTTCCAAAAAATAAATTGGGCGCAGATTTGTTCAGAAACCTTAAAGTGTATGCAGATGCAAATCACGGACAGGACGCACAAAAACCTCGAACTATTAACTTTAACGACAACAAGTAATGGAGACAATTCACAAAATAGGCAGAAGAAAAACCGCTGTTGCACGTGTGTACCTTAAAGAAGGAAAAGGAAACATTACTATCAACAAGCGTGAGTTGGATAAATACTTTACTACTGGAACGCTTCAGTATAAAGTTAAACAACCTTTAGTACTTACAGACAACGAAAACACTTTCGATATCAACGTAAATGTATTTGGTGGTGGAATTACAGGACAAGCAGAAGCTATTCGTCTTGCTATTTCTCGCGCAATGTGTACGTTAAACGACGAAAACCGTGGAATCTTAAAACCAGAAGGTTTATTAACAAGAGACCCAAGAATGGTAGAGCGTAAGAAATTCGGACAGAAGAAAGCTCGTAAGAAATTCCAATTCTCGAAACGTTAATACTTCAACAAGACTCATACTTAACGTTGCAGAATTACACTTCAACTTTATGTTTGAGCGTTTGTTGAACCTAATAATACTCAACTCAATTGGGTATCTCAAATGGGATACCCAATTAAAGTTGAAATGTTCATAATCATTATTAATTAAAAAAAGCTGTTATCCGCCACGGCGGAGTTAGTTTAGCATCTAAACCAAATTCATATTTAGAAGAGGTTGCTATCCTTTCACAGAACGTAAACTAAAACAAAATGGCAAAAAAAGTAGAAGTAAAAGACTTACTTGAAGCTGGTGTACACTTCGGACACCTTACCCGCAAATGGAACCCAAACATGGCGCCGTATATCTATATGGAGCGCAACGGGATTCACATCATCAACCTTTACAAAACTGCTGCAAAAATTGAAGAAGCTAGTGAAGCTCTTAAAAAAATCGCAGCTAGTGGTCGCAAAATCCTTTTTGTAGCTACTAAAAAACAAGCAAAAGACATCGTTGCTGAAAAAGCAAAAGCGGCAAACATGCCTTACATCACAGAAAGATGGCCAGGTGGTATGCTTACAAACTTTGTAACTATCCGTAAGGCTGTTAAAAAAATGGCTTCTATCGACAGAATGAAGCAAGATGGTACTTTCAACACACTTTCTAAGAAAGAGCGTTTGGCAGTAGATCGTCTTCGTGCTAAATTAGAGAAAAACTTAGGTTCTATTTCTGATATGAGCCGTCTTCCTGCAGCGCTTTTCGTTGTAGATACAACTCGTGAGCACATTGCAGTTGCTGAAGCTTTAAAATTAAACATTCCTATTTTTGCAATGGTGGATACTAATAGTGACCCTCGCGTTATTGATTACGTAATTCCATCTAACGATGATGCTTCAAAATCTATTGAAAGTATTATGAGTTTTGTTTCTGAAGCTATTATTGAAGGACTTTCTGAAAGAAAATCTGGAAAAGAAGATGATGAAAAAGGAATGGCTAAAAAAGCTAAAGCTTCTAAAGATGCTAAACCTGCAAAAAAAGCAAAACTAGAAGTTGAGGTACCTTCAACAGACGAAGAAGACGTAAAAGCTATGAAAGAGGCTAAGCAGCCTGTACGTCAGAAATCGAAAAAGCAAGTTTTAAACGAAGAAGAATAATAACAATATTTTAAAATTTAAAAGTCGTTTGGTTCTTTTCTTTGTTGAAAATTAATTGAACGACTTTTTTAATATTAAACCTAAAAAATTTAAGAAAATGGCAAAAATCACAGCCGCTGAAGTAAATAAGCTAAGACAATCAACTGGAGCTGGAATGATGGACTGTAAAAAGGCATTAGTTGAGGCAGAAGGAAATATGGAAGAGGCAATCTCTATCCTTAGAAAAAAAGGACAAAAAATTGCTGAAAAAAGAGCAGATCGCGATTCAAGCGAAGGTGTTGCAACCGTAAAAGTTAACAGCGACAACACAAAAGGTGTTGCCATTTCATTAAACTGTGAAACCGACTTTGTTGCTAAAAACGATTCATTCGTAGAAATGGCAAACAAAATGGCTGAGGTGGCATTAAATACTTCTTCTAAAGAAGAATTTTTAGCTGCAGAATTCGAGGGAATGACTATTGCTGAAAAATTAACGGAACAAACTGGTGTTATTGGTGAGAAAATAGAAATCGGTGGTTTTGAAATTCTTGAAGCGCCATTCGTAGGTTCTTATGTACACGTAAACAAAATTGCTGCTTTAACAGGTCTTTCAAAAGCTGTTGACAACGCTGAAGAGCTAGCAAAAGATGTTTCTATGCAGGTAGCTTCTATGGGTGCAACTACGCTTTCTTACAAAGATTTTGATCCGGAATTTATCGCATCAGAAACTGAAGCAAGAATAGCAGCAATTGAAAAAGACAATATCGAGTTAGGCCGTTTAGGTAAGCCACAAAAAAATGTGCCTAAATACATTTCTAGAGCACAATTAACGCCAGAAGTTTTAGCACAAGCTGAAGAAGATGCAAAAGCAGACTTAAAAGCTGAAGGGAAACCAGAGCAAATCTGGGACAGAATACTTCCTGGAAAACTAGAGCGTTTTATTAGTGATAATACTTCGTTAGACCATGAAAAAGCATTGCTTGACCAAAACTTTATTAAAGACGAAAAGAAAAGCGTTGCAGATTACGTAAAAACGTATGGCGATGTTGAAGTTGTAGGCTTTAAAAGAGTTTCTTTAGCATAAGCTTTAAAACATATTTTATACAGAAAGAGGCTGAATTAATTTTCAGCCTCTTTTTTTTATGAATACTGTCAAGGGTAACTCAGGCAATAGCTGTCTGAAGACCTATTTATTGTTTTATAAATTTCTTTACAACTACCCATTAGTTGAATTATTTTATAATAACTCACATTTTCCAAATACTTCTTTTACTTTTGAAGAAACAGAAAAATGTCCGTTCGAGCGCAGTCGAGAACTATTTATTGTTTTACAAACTTTTTTACCTCTACTCTCCCACTTTCATCCGCTATCTTTAAAAAGTATATACCGCTGGATAGGTTTGAAACATCAATTGAAGTTTGTTTGTTAAAATCTATATGTTGCGTGTTTAAAAGTTTTCCTTCTAAACTGAGAATGTGAATTTGAAGATTTCCTACTTGTTTTGTTGATGAAATATTTAAGGTTTCAAAAGATGGGTTTGGGTAAATAGAAAACATAGCGTTTTCAAAAGCTTGAACTCCTAAGGGTCCACTGTTATAAATAGCTTGTTTTCCTTCTGGGTTGGTAATAATTAGCGTTTTATGATCCCCAAGAAAAACTATATAATAATCTAATGGGTTCTTCGCAATAAGATTATTATCTACGTAGACAGAATAATGCTTACTTATAAATTCTAAAACATCTGGATCTTCACAGGTTTCAACTAAAGCTATAACTTCACTTAAATTAAACTGATTTGAACCAGTATAAATAACATTTCCAGAAATGCCAGATTCACAATAACTATGACCTAAAGAAATAAAGTCTGCCTGAAAATTCATTTCGCCATCAAAGGTTGAATTTATTGGGTAATTGTTTTCTCCGTCAATAATTACATTTTCTAAATACCAGGTATTTTCAAAAAGATGGGGATCTTGAGCGTGTGTTGAAACATAAACTAGGCTCGTAAAAAGAAAAATTATAATTGTTTTCATAATTTATTGTTTTAAAAGGTTTTTGGAACCTAAACAACTCCATTAGCGCCAATGTCTCACGATAGTTGTAAATTCTAAAATTAAAAATAGCTAAAAAAAATTAAAGCATCTATTTTATCAGATTCTTGGAACATCTTTATTTTACCCTAATACAAGCTAATTTCCAAATACTTCTTTTATTTTTGAAGAAACAGAAAAATGTCCGTTCGAGCGCAGTCGAGAACGATAAGGACATCAACTTCATAAACCTTTCGGCTGCGCTCAGAAAGACTATAAATTATAATGATGCAAGAACCAAAAAAACGCCTTTTCCTTGTTGATGCCTACGCTCTTATTTTTAGAGGGTATTTCGCATTTATAAAAAATCCACAAATTAATAGCAAAGGTCAAAACACTTCGGCTATTATGGGATTTATGAATTCACTAATAGACGTAATAAAAAGAGAACGTCCAGACCATCTTGCGGTTTGCTTTGATAAAGGCGGCAGCGAAGCTCGAAACGAAATGTTTCCTGAATACAAAGCGAATAGAGACGAAACTCCAGATGCAATACGTTTTGCAATTCCATATATCTATAGCATCCTTGAGGCCATGAAAATCCCAGTAATGGTAAAAGAAGGCTTTGAAGCAGATGATGTAATTGGGACCTTGGCTAAAAAAGCTGAAAAAGAGGGTTATACCACCTATATGGTAACTCCAGATAAGGATTTTGCACAATTGGTTTCCGAAAATATATTTATCTACCGCCCTGTTTTTGGTGGAGGTTATGAAACTTGGGGCATTCCAGAAGTTCAGAAAAAGTTTGAAGTAGAAAATCCGCTTCAGGTAATAGACTTCTTGGGAATGATGGGAGACAGTAGCGATAACATTCCGGGACTACCAGGTGTAGGTGAAAAAACAGCGAAGAAATTCCTTAAGGAATTTGGCTCAATGGAAGCCCTACTAGACAATACCGATAAGCTTAAAGGCAAAATGAAGGAGAAGGTAGAAGCTAATCGCGAAATTGGTTTACTCAGTAAGCAACTGGCAACTATTATGCTGGATGTTCCTGTAGAATTTAATGAAGAAGATTTTGAAGTTTGCCCTCCTGATACAGAAAAGGTATTAGAAATATTTGACGAATTAGAGTTCAGAAGACTTAAAGATAATTTCCTAAAATCTTTCTCTGTAGAGGCTATGGCTTCTAATGGCACAAGCCGTGAACCAAATGATGCAGAAAACAACGCTCCTACTACAAAGCAAAAAACATCAAAAGTGGCGGAACGCAGCAAAAGTGCTGGTCAAGGCCAATTTTCACTTTTTGGAGGCGATGGAGAGGCAGCAGCAAATGCAAAAGATTTTAATACACGGGCAACTATTGAAAATACCGAACACTTCTACCAAACCGTTCAACCTGGTATGGGCGCAAAGTTGTTTTTTCAAAATTTAATGAAGCAGAAAAGCGTGTGTTTTGACACAGAAACTACAAGTTTAAATCCGCTCGAAGCAGAACTCGTTGGTATTGCTTTCTCTTGGGAAAAAGGAAAAGGTTTTTACATTCCGTTCCCAGAAAACCGCGAAGAAACCCAACAGATTCTAGAAGGTTTACGTCCTTTCTTTGAAGATGAATCAATTGAGAAAATAGGACAAAACTTAAAATACGATATTAAGGTTTTAGCTAAATACGATATAGCTGTAAAAGGGAAACTATTTGATACTATGCTTGCGCATTATCTTATCAATCCAGATATGCGCCATAATATGGACGTATTGAGCGAAACCTACCTCAACTATACTCCTGTTTCCATAACCGCATTAATCGGTAAAAAAGGTAAGAATCAACGCAGTATGCGCGATGTTGATGTTGTTCAACAAACCGAATACGCAGTAGAAGATGCCGATATTACCTTACAACTTAAAGAACATTTTGAAAAAGAATTAGGCGAGGCAAACACTCAACAACTTTTTGATGAAATTGAGGTGCCTCTATTACGTGTATTAGCCGCGATGGAATTGGAAGGTATTAATCTCGATAAAAACTTTTTAAACAGTTTATCAGCAGCTTTAGATAGCGATATACTTCAATTGGAAAAGAATATTTACGAAGAAGCTGGAGAAACATTCAACATTGCTTCTCCAAAGCAATTGGGAGAGATTCTTTTTGGGAAAATGAAGCTTATCGACAAACCGAAAAAAACCAAGACCGGTCAATATTCTACTTCAGAAGATGTGCTTTCATACTTAGCAAAAGATCATAAAATCATCCGAGATGTGTTAGAATATCGCGGCTTAGCTAAGTTAAAAAGCACCTATGTTGACGCTTTACCAGCACAGATAGAACCAACCACAGGTCGTGTACATACCGATTATATGCAAACGGTTGCAGCAACTGGGCGTTTGAGTAGTAATAATCCAAACCTTCAAAACATTCCTATTAGAACAGAGCGCGGACGCCAAGTGCGAAAAGCATTTGTCCCAAAAAATAAAGACTATGTTTTAATGGCTGCGGATTATTCGCAAATTGAACTTCGCGTTATCGCTGCTTTAAGCGAAGAAGATAACATGATAGATGCTTTTAAAAACGGAGAAGACATTCACGCTTCTACGGCTGCAAAAGTCTTTAATGTGCCTTTAGAAGAAGTTACCCGTGAACAACGAAGCAATGCTAAAACTGTAAACTTTGGGATTATCTACGGAGTTTCGGCATTTGGACTAAGCAACCAAACTGATCTCTCTAGAACTGAAGCCAAAGAACTAATAGACACCTACTACAAAACATATCCAAAACTTAGAAATTACATAAGTTCTCAAATAGACTTCGCACGGGAGCACGGATATGTTCAAACCGTTTTAGGCCGTAGACGTTATTTAAAGGACATTAATGGTAGCAACCAAGTGGTAAGAGGTGCGGCTGAAAGAAACGCTGTAAACGCTCCAATTCAAGGTAGTGCAGCAGATATCATCAAGCTTGCCATGATTAATATTTACAACAAGCTTGAAGAAGAAAATTATGAAAGTAAAATGCTCCTTCAGGTTCATGATGAATTGGTTTTTGATGTTTACAAACCTGAGTTAGAAAAGTTAAAAGCCATGGTAAAACACGAAATGGAAAACGCTTACAAGCTTACCGTTCCTTTAGATGTGGATTTGGGAGTAGGAGAAAATTGGCTAGAAGCGCATTAAACACCTAAAGGCTAAAATGCAAAAAAATCAAATACTGAAGTAAAACAAAGGGTGTTTCTTAAGAAATGCCCTTTGAAATTTCATCAGTTTATGTCAATCTCTTTGCGAAATCATTTCTAAAGTGCCATAATCGTCTGTTGGCATTATGATTTTCAGCGTATTGTCATTTAGCGTATAATCAAAAGTTTCTGTTAATGGCTCTGGACCTTCTATGGTAAACTTAATTTGGCCTCCCACAATTTCATAAGTGCCTTCATTTCTTTCGGTGCCTTGGCATGCAAAAACAATTTCTCCGTTTATTTCCTCTTGTGTTATCACACTAAACGATTGTGAGAAATCATTATTAGCAGAAAAGTTACTCGTTCCCTCTATACATGGAATTTCATCGATTAGATTTCGATTAAAAGATCCGTCGTTGTTTAAATCTACAGGAATAGCCACATTCATTTCAGTTAGCGACCAAGAACCTACTATGGACGTTTCTGCTGAATTACTATCATCATCGGAAGAGCAAGACGTAAATAAAACTATTGTAAATAAGGCTATAAATATTTTTTTCATATCAATTGATTTTCGTTAGAGATTCTCAAAATAAAACAATTATTTTCTTTTTTCGCTTGTCGCTACATCTTTTTAAATTTTTGAATCAAAACTACACAGTCAATTTTAACTTAAATTCTATCTTTGATACTATGGAAAACACCCCATTAATATCGATTAAAGATCTTGTTCTTTCCTTTGGTGACAAGAAAAAGAAAACTGAGGTTTTACATACTATATCTTTTGATGTATTTGAAAACGAAATTTTAGGGATTGTAGGCGAATCTGGTTCAGGTAAATCGGTTACATCTTTAGCACTTATGGGGTTATTGCCAAAAAAGCAAGCCAACTTATCGGGAGAAATCCTTTTCCAAGGAAACGATTTATTGAAGTACGATGAAAAGAAATTTAGAAAAATCCGCGGTAGCGCAGTCGCAATGATTTTTCAAGAGCCTATGAGTGCGCTTAACCCTTCTTTAAAATGCGGTTTTCAAGTTTCTGAAATACTCATGCTTCACTTAAATATAAATGTTTCTGAAGCCAAAAAGGAAACCATTTCGCTATTTGAAAAAGTGAAATTGCCACGTCCCAACGAAATTTACAACAGTTATCCACATCAAATAAGCGGTGGACAAATGCAGCGCGTTATGATTGCTATGGCTATCGCTTGTAAACCTAAATTACTCATAGCAGACGAACCAACAACAGCACTTGATGTTACGGTTCAGAAAGAAATTATTTCGCTTCTAAAATCGATTCAGAAAGAAACTAAAATGGCTATGCTATTTATTTCGCATGATTTAAGCTTGGTTTCAGAAATTGCAGATAGAGTTTTGGTAATGTATAAGGGGAATATCGTTGAGAGTGCCACTACCGAAGAGATTTTTAAAAATCCTCAAAACGAATATACCAGAGCATTATTGGCGTCGCGACCTTCATTAAATGTGCGTTTAGCAGAATTGCCAACCATTACTTCTATTGCTGATAAAAGTTTTAAGCCTAGAGAAATAAAAGCAACCGAACGCGCTAAAAAACATAAGCAGATATACACTCAGTCCCCTATTTTAGAAATCGTCAACCTTGAAAAATACTATTTCAGCAATGTGGGGTTTTTTGCCAAAACAGAAGTTGTAAAAGCAGTAGATAACGTTAGTTTTTCGGTATTTGAAGGAGAAACTTTAGGACTTGTAGGCGAATCGGGTTGCGGGAAATCAACTTTAGGGAAAACTATTCTACAGTTGGAAAAAGCAACGGCTGGAAGTATTAAGTATCGTGGTAAGGAACTTACAACGCTTTCAAAAACTGATATTAGAAATCTGAGAAAAGAAATTCAAATCATTTTTCAGGATCCATTTTCCTCTTTAAACCCTCGTTTGATGATAGGCGAAGCTTTGATGGAGCCCATGGAAGTTCACGGTTTAGGGAAAAATAAAAAAGAAAGAAGAGATCGTGTAATTTCACTTCTCGACAGGGTAGGTTTGGATAAGACATACTTTTATCGATATCCACACGAGCTATCAGGGGGGCAACGACAACGTGTTGGAATTGCTCGAACAGTAATAGTAGAGCCAAAACTTGTTATTTGTGACGAATCGGTTTCTGCTTTAGATATTTCTGTGCAGGCACAAGTTCTTAATCTCTTGAACGAACTGAAAAACGATTATGGCTTCACCTATATTTTTATATCGCACGATTTGGCTGTGGTAAAATACATGGCGGATCAGCTTTTAGTGATGAATAAAGGGAAAATAGAAGAACTAGGAGATGCCGACGAAATTTACGAAAACCCGCAGACCGAATATTCAAAAAAGCTTATTGAAGCAATTCCTAAAGGGATTTAATCTTTCCTGAACAAAAAAGGCTATCCAAAAAGCAAGTCTCACTTTCTGTTCGAACGCAGTCGAGAACTTTAAATTACTGACTTCTAAATAGGTCTCGACTACGCTCGACCTAACAAATCAAATAATTTTTGCTTTTTAAATAACCCCTATTATATAAAAAAAGTAGAATTATTTTAAAATTTCATTTCAGGAATGTCACCTTCAACTACTAAATCACCTTCAGTTGCTTGTTGAATTTCTTCAACAGAAACCCCAGGTGCACGTTCTAATAGGTGAAATTTACCATCTCTAACTTCCATTACTGCAAGATTGCTCACAATCTTTTTTACACAAGCAACTCCAGTAAGCGGTAGAGTACATTCCTTTAGCAATTTAGATTCGCCAGCGCGATTGGTATGCATCATTGCTACAATAATATTTTCGGCTGAAGCTACTAAATCCATTGCGCCTCCCATTCCTTTTACCATTTTACCTGGAATTTTCCAATTGGCAATATCACCGTTTTGAGATACTTCCATTGCTCCCAAAATAGTTAAATCTACGTGTTGGCCACGTATCATACCAAAGCTCATTGCCGAGTCGAAGAAGGAAGCTCCAGGTAGGGCTGTAATAGTTTGTTTACCAGCATTAATTAAATCTGGGTCTTCTTCTCCTTCATAAGGGAAGGGTCCCATTCCTAGAATTCCATTTTCACTTTGGAATTCTACACTAATATCGTCACGCACAAAATTCGCAACTAAAGTTGGAATTCCTATTCCTAAGTTAACGTAGTATCCGTCCTTAACTTCTTTTGCTATTCGTTGTGCTATTTGGTTTTTATCTAACATCTCAATATTGTTAATTTGAAGTAGGTTTCCACCTTGGGTTATCCTGAGCGATGCCGAAGGGCTCAACCTGACATAATTATTTTTCCTCTGCGTTCTCTGATTCTTTGTGGTCTAATATTTCAACTCTGAAAACGCTAAGATTCCAATTATTTATTTTTTACGCACTGTAAGTTGCTCGATGCGTTTTTCATATTTCTCACCTTGAAAAATTCGCTGAACAAATATTCCAGGAATATGAACATGGTTCGGGTCTAATTCGCCAGCGGGAACCAGTTCTTCTACTTCAGCTACTGTAATTTTTCCAGCGCCACACATAGCAGGGTTAAAGTTTCTTGCTGTACCTTTAAAAATAAGATTTCCAGCTTCATCGCCTTTCCAAGCCTTTACAAATGAGAAATCAGCTTCAAAGGCTCTCTCCATTATGTGCATTTTTCCGTTAAATTCACGGGTTTCTTTACCTTCAGCTACTTCGGTTCCGTAACCTGCAGGAGTAAAAAAGGCTGGAATACCAGTGCGAGCAGCTTCACATCTTTGGGCTAGCGTTCCTTGAGGAACAAGCTCTACCTCCATTTCACCACTTAGCATTTGGCGTTCAAATTCGGCATTTTCTCCTACATAAGAAGAAATCATTTTCTTTATTTGGTGCTTTTTAAGCAAAAGACCTAGACCAAAATCATCAACTCCCGCATTATTTGAGATACAAGTAACCCCTTGAACATTTCGCCTAACCAATTCATTAATTATATTCTCAGGAATACCACATAATCCAAAGCCTCCAAGCATAAAAGTCATTCCGTCATCAATACCTTCACAGGCTTCTCGAACGTTTGCTACTGTCTTATTTATCATTTTTAAAATTTTTCTGAAAATTACAAAATTAGTCTGAGTTTTAAGAACAAATCCATCTCGACCTTTTAGACATCCAATGGCTATTTCAAATAGAAAAGCTTTTTTCCGTAAACCTTGAAAGTGTCTAAAAATTTATCTATAAATATTCGCTATCTATCTAAAAATCAAATTCATCTGGAATTTCTTCCTTATCGGCATCCTTATCCTTCCATACTGCACAATTTGTTTCAATGGTAAGGTTACTTGGACGTTTAAAACCATCTGTCGATACATTTAAATCCTTATCGGCGTAACAGCTCTTCATATACATTCCCCAAATTGGTAGTGCCATTGTTGCTCCTTGTCCGTATCTAGTGCTTCTAAAATGGGTAGCTCTATCATCACCACCAACCCAAACTCCTGTAACAAGATTTGGAACCATTCCCATAAACCAACCATCACTGTTGTTTTGTGTAGTTCCCGTTTTACCAGCAATAGGATTTTTAAAATCGTATGGATACCCCGTCATTACTTCTTTGTAAAAAGGGGAGTTAACAGCCCAATTTCCTCTTAATCGAGTACCCGTTCCTGATTGTGTTACTCCTTCCATCAAACTAGTAGTAACATAAGCAGTTTCATCACTTATAACATCTCTTGTTTTTGGAACATTTTGATAGAGAACTGTTCCATTTTTATCTTCAATTCTCTGAATTAATATAGGTTCTATATATACTCCTTCATTTGCGAAGGTGCTATACGCGCCTACCATTTCATAAACCGATAGATCTGCAGTTCCCAAAGCAATGGAAGGTACAGCAGGTATATTCTCTGTATTTGCACCCATTTTTTTCACCAAGTCGATAACTGGTTCAGGCCCTACTCTATCAATAAGTCGTGCGGTAATAGTGTTGATAGAATTTGCAAGTGCATTTTTAAGAGACACCATTCCACCATAACTACCCCCAGAGTTTTTAGGTGCCCATGGTTTTAATAAATTGTGTTTCCCTGCTGGAATCGTGTATAAAGTATTGGGCAGTGTATCGCAAGGCGACATGTGCATTTGGTCTATAGCTGTAGCATATACGAAGGGTTTAAAAGTAGATCCTATTTGGCGCCTTCCTTTTTTCACCATATCGTATTTGTAATGTTTATAGTCTATTCCACCCACCCATGCTTTTACCTCACCAGTTTGAGGAGTCATAGACATCATGGCTGCTTGTAAGAATGATTTGTGATAGCGAATTGAATCTAATGGAGTCATGATAGTATCGATATCTCCTTGCCAAGAAAAAACACGCATAGGAATCGCTTTTTTGAAGCTTTCAATAATTTCTTCCTCTTCTTTCCCTTGTTTTTTCATCTCGCGCCAACGATCACTTTTACGCATGGCCGAATTTATTATCCCTTCAGTCTCCTTTTCTGTTATATCTCTAAAAGGGGCCGTTTTATTCCCTTTATTTTGTTTGTCAAAAACAGCTTGAAGATTCGCCATATGCGTTTTAACAGCATTTTCGGCATGAAGTTGCATTTTACTATCTATGGTTACATAAACTTTGAGTCCGTCCTGATAAATATTGTATTTACTACCATCAGACTTAGGATGTTCTTTTATCCAATTTTCCATAAAATGACGCGCATATTCACGGAAATAAGTCGCACTTCCTTCATCGTGACCTTGCGGTGTAAATTCGATATTCAGTGGAAGAGCTTGTAACGAATCTTTTACTTTTTCTGAAATATAATCGTATTTCTCCATTTGTGCTAACACCACATTTCTTCGATTTTTAACACCTTCTGGATTTCGAATTGGATTATATAGGGAAGCATTTTTGAACATTCCTACAAGAGTCGCAGATTCTATAGTTGATAGCTGCGACGGCGGTTTGTCGAAGTAAATATTAGCTGCAGACTCTATACCAACAGCTTGATTCACAAAGTCGTATTCGTTAAAATACATTGTAATAATCTCCTCTTTTGTATAACGGCGTTCCAAACGAGTTGCAATAATCCATTCTTTAACTTTTTGTAGCCCCCTTTGGAATTTGTTGCGAGATACCTGTTCGGTAAAAAACAATTTTGCTAGCTGTTGACTAATTGTACTTGCTCCACCTTTAGAGCCTAAAAATGCAATTGCTCTTAATGTCCCACGTCCATCAATGCCGGAGTGATCGTAAAAACGAACGTCTTCAGTTGCAATTAATGCATTAATTAAGTGGTCTGGTAAAGAATCGTAAGGTACCGGAGTACGGTTTTCTTTGTAGAATTTTCCAATAGTTTTTCCGTCCGATGAAATAATTTCAGTTGCGAGGTTTTTCTCTGGATTTTCTAGGCTTGTTTCATCTGGAAGGCTTCCAAAAACGCCCCAAGAAGCCATTAAAAACATTAAGACTATTAGAAGTATTAACCCTGCGAAAATCTTCCAAAAGGTTCTAATGTGACGCCCTAAACTGCGTTTTTTATCTTTTGCGGATGCCTTTTTTGTTGCCATATTTTATTTACTATTTGGAAGCTTCTATACTAAACCCAACGTCTGATATACCTTCAAGTTTGCTAACGCCTTCAATAGAACCGTTATTGCGCATTGCATGCCCTATGTTAACCTTGTAAAACCCAGCTTCAACAAACTGTACATTTTCTTTATACCACAATTTATTTTCTTTTAAGTTTCCAATACCGTGACCCATCCATGAACCATCCGGGTTAGCCATACGGTATTCTAAAGTATCGGTAATTGTTTTACCGTGTGGAAACTCCATCGAAACTATTAAAAATAGGTTATTGTATTTATATTCGTTAGTGTTTCTGATGTTTAAAAATAAATTATATTTCTTTAGCGAATCTAATTCAGGCAAGGTAAACGATACAATTTCAGAAGCACCCCAATGCCCGTCCATTGCTTTTGTATCACTAAATACCGTATTAGAATCGCAGGAAACGAAACATACAGCAGCCACAAAAATCATTACTAATTTATTCATTTTTTGACGACTTTCTATTTCTATTTTGATTCGTTGGCTTTTTAGGTGCTTTATTACTTGACTTATTTGTAGGTTTATTAGTATTAGCAGGTTTATTTGCCGGTTTACTACCTGGCTTATTACTAGGCTTTTTTCTAGGTTTAGTATTCGCCTTTTTTGGAGCGTTTTTGTTTGCTCCAACTCCTGGTTTATTAGCCGAATTAGCATTTGCACGAGGCTTAGATTTAGTCTTTTTTCTGCGCTTTTTAGGTTTCTGTTTTGGTTTGTCAAAACGCGTTAAACTGTCTTGACCAACCACATTACTATAAGGTTCTTTTTCGGCTATTGGCGATTCAATGATGAACTCCTCTAATGCAAAAGGTTTTTTACCAGACTTATTTAGCTCGATAATTTCGTTAGCTTTTTCAGCAGTAAGCTCGTGCCAATTCATGTAATCCTTTTCGTAGGCATACCAAAGCAAGCCTTTAAAAATATCAATTTTTTGGCAAGTAGCAGTTCCTTTTTCGGTTTGTAACTTAATATCAGTACTTGGAAAAGACTCTAATGCTTCTAAATAAGTGTCTAATTCGTAATTCAAACAACATTTAAGCTTTCCACACTGTCCTGCAAGTTTTTGAGGGTTTAGAGAAAGTTGCTGATAACGTGCTGCCGAAGTATTTACCGAACGGAAATCTGTAAGCCATGTAGAACAGCAAAGTTCACGACCACAACTACCAATACCGCCTAAGCGCGCAGCCTCTTGGCGAAAACCAATTTGCTTCATCTCAATACGGGTATTGAAAGTTCGTGCAAATTCTTTAATTAATTCACGGAAATCTACTCTTTCTTCAGCAGTATAATAGAATATAACTTTTGATGCATCTCCTTGAAATTCTACATCGCTAATCTTCATTTGAAGTCCTAAACGAATAGCTATTTCTCTAGAACGTTTCTGAACATCTGCCTCCTTGTTGCGGACTTCTTGCCAGATATCTATATCCTTTTGAGTTGCCTTGCGATAAATTTTTGGAAGCGCCTCGATCTTGGTTGGCACTCGTTTCTTTTTCATTTGAACCCTAACAAGCTCGCCTGTTAAAGTTACCATTCCTATATCGTGACCTGGCGAAGCTTCTGTAGCTACAGTATCGCCAATGCTTAGTGTGAGGTTATCTCGGTTTTGGTAGAAATCTTTTCTACCGTTTTTAAAGCGAACTTCTACCGCATTGAAGGGTTCCATATTAGCGGGAAGTTGCATATTTGAAAGCCAATCAAACACCGTTAGTTTGTTGCAGCCATCGGTTCCGCAAGTACCATTGTTCTTGCATCCCTTTGGCTGTCCGTTGGCGCCAGTGGCACAGCTGGTACAGCCCATATTTTTTATATATAAAGCCCTGTTCTAAATGAAGAGGGACGAAAAATTAAACAAAATTGCTAATCGGTAAAGATACCAATAAATAATTATGAATGCTGAATTCAGAATTATGAATTTTACTAATGAAATCAAGTTTCCAAATGAAGGGAAACACCTCAAAAACATATCAGAAGCTGCAACCACCCGTTTTCCTTAATCCAGCACTCAACATGCACTTACTTTTTAAACTTTAACTTTTCAGAACGTCCCTTTTTAAATATTTTATTACTATTCGGGATTCCTTGACGCCTTCTTTTTTGCTCTTCTTCTGGTAAATGTATAATCTCAATACAATCGTCTGAACAACAGTTTTCCATAGCTACAGCACACTTTTCACACTGAATAAACAGTAAGTGACAAGCCTGATTCGCACAGTTGGTATGCGTATCGCAAGGTTCTCCACATTGGTGACAGTGACTTATAATATCATTGGTAATACGCTCGCCACGACGATGATCGAAAACGAAATTTTTGCCTAAGAATTTATTTTCTAGCCCTAAGTTTTCTACTTGTCTAGCGTATTCAATAATACCACCTTCTAATTGAAAAACATTTTTAAAACCTTTGTGCTTGTAATAAGCACTGGCTTTTTCACAACGAATACCTCCTGTACAATACATTACAAGTTTTTTATCTTCCTTGTGGTCTCTTAAATCTTCTTCAATAATATCTAATGAATCACGGAAAGTATCTACATCCGGAGTAATCGCATTCTTGAAATGTCCTATTTCACTTTCGTAATGGTTTCGCATATCGACCAAAACTACATCTGGATCTTCAATAAGTTCATTAAAGGCAACAGCATCTACGTGAACTCCTTTGTTGGTAACATCAAAAGTTTCATCATTTAATCCATCCGCCACAATTTTATCGCGAACTTTTACTTTCAGCTTTAAAAACGATTTTAAATCTTGTTCAATAGCAATATTTAACCGAACATCTTTTAAAAAGTTTATTCCGTCTAAAAACTCTTTAAACTCCTTAAAACGTTTTGCCGGAACCGAAAGTTGCGCATTTATACCTTCGTGAGCTACATAAATTCGACCTAGAACATCTTGTTCATGCCAAGTAACAAAAAGGTGATTCCTGAAAAGATGAGGATTGCCAATTTTGGCATACTTATAAAATGAAAGGGTAAGCCGTTCTTCCCCGGCTTCTTCTAAAAGTGCTTCCCTTTCTTTAGCACTTAATTTATTGTACAGTTGCATGCTATACTAATTTTTAGGTGAAAAGAATTGATTTTTAAAGCCGCAAAGGTAATAGTTTTTGTAAAAATCGGAAGAAAGCTAAGGATTAATACTATCCTCAACTTCATTAAAGATCTAATAGGGTATGAAATTTATTTTAAAGCTGAAAATAGACTTGCAACTATAAAATAGTTCTGAAATTAATTCCGAATAGAATATTTGAAAACTTCAACCACCTCTTTTACACTTTTAAAACGATTACCACATATAAAGCGGTTTTCATAAGAACCTAATTTACAATAGTTTAAAGATTTAAATTGATATAAGGTCAGTTTTTACAAGCCGAACTTATAGCTTTCAAATTTGTTAACAAAAACACCTACCTATTCCATATTATTTTTGCCCTTCGGCTGAAGAAATAGTATCTTAGCTAATTAAAATTCTATCATTAAACACATTGAAAATGAGCACTGAAAAAGACGCAAAATTAAAAGCTTTAAAGCTTACACTTGATAAACTTGACAAAACTTACGGTAAAGGTACCGTAATGAAAATGGGCGATAGTGCCGTAGAAGATGTAGACGTAATCCCAACAGGTTCCCTTGGTTTGGATGTGGCTTTAGGTGTTGGCGGCTACCCACGAGGAAGAGTTATTGAAATATACGGGCCAGAATCTTCTGGTAAAACTACTTTAACGCTTCACGCAATGGCAGAAGCTCAGAAAAAAGGAGGTATTGCGGCATTTATAGATGCAGAGCACGCCTTTGATCGTGTTTATGCCGAAAAACTTGGAGTAGATATTGAAAACCTTATTATTTCTCAACCTGATAACGGGGAACAAGCATTGGAAATTGCCGATAATCTAATTAGAAGTGGGGCTATTGATATTGTTGTTATTGACTCGGTTGCAGCTTTGACGCCAAAAAGTGAAATTGAAGGTGAGATGGGAGACAGTAAAATGGGACTTCACGCACGTTTAATGAGCCAAGCACTACGAAAGCTTACAGGTTCTATCAGCAAGACGAAATGTACGGTTATCTTTATTAACCAATTACGTGAAAAGATTGGTGTAATGTTTGGAAACCCTGAAACCACAACAGGTGGTAACGCATTAAAGTTCTATGCTTCTGTTCGACTAGATATTCGTCGCTCTACACAAATTAAAGATACCGACAGTAATGTTACTGGTAATAAAACCAGAATTAAAGTTGTTAAAAACAAAGTAGCTCCACCATTTAAGCAAGCTGAATTTGACATTATGTATGGTGAAGGAATCTCTAAAGTTGGGGAGATTATCGACCTTGGAGTTGACTTCGAAATTGTTAAAAAAGCAGGTTCTTGGTTTAGCTACGACGACACAAAACTTGGACAAGGCCGTGACGCAGTGAAAAGACTTTTATTAGACAATCCAGAGTTAATGGAAGAATTAGAAGTAAAAATTAAAGACGCCATTGCAGCATTAAATCAATAAATTTTTTAAAAAATTACGCAACCCTTTTGATACTGTGGCATCTACACAACGTAGGAACCTTGAATATTTACGGTTGCCCTCTAAAAATATAGAGGTATTTACAACTTAATGTTAATTCACGGTACTGCAATTGACTTTAGAAGAGCTCATACAACAATGCAAAAAGCAGAATGCAAAGGCACAAGGCGAATTGTACGAAAAGTACAACCGAATCCTATTTGCTATCTGTCTTCGCTATTCGCCTAATTACACAGAGGCGGAAGACAATTTGCAAGATGCATTTATAACCATTTTTAAAAAGGTTGAGCAATATAAAGGCAAAGGTTCTTTTGAAGGTTGGATGAAACGGGTAACCGTGAATACTGTCCTTCAAAAATACCGAAAACAGCGTAATTTTGAAATAATAGACGAAGGCCAGATTGAAGATGAGGCAGAAGTAGAAATTGATAGCGAAGAAATTCCATTAAATTTTTTGCTAAAAATTGTACAAGAATTGCCAGACAGGTATAGATTGGTCTTTAGTATGTATGTTTTAGATGGCTATCAGCATAAAGAGATTGCTGAAATGTTAAGTATTAGCGACGGAACGTCTAAATCTAACCTTGCACGCGCTAGAGTGATATTGAAAAATAAAATTGAAGAGTATAATGCTAAAAATTATAACACTTAATGCATTATTGAATTGTTTAGAGTAATAAATCCCCTGCTTTTACTGGGTAGGGGTTTATTAAGACAACTGACAGTTAAGTTTTAAACTAAACGCCGAAAGTCAGCGAAACTAATGAAAGAAAAGAAAAATATAGACAACATTTTTAAAGAAGGTTTCAATAATCTTGAAGCCACTCCTTCGCCGCGCGTTTGGGAAAACATTCAAGCGGAACTCAACAAGGACAAAAAAGAACGCAAAGTTATTCCGTTGTGGATAAAACTTGGCGGTGTTGCGGCGTTACTTGCTCTACTTTTAACTGTTGGCAATTCACTTTACAATTCACATGATATAATAGATGGTGAGCAAATCACCAATGAAAATATTGAGCAAAACAATAAAAATCTTCAGAAAACTAGATCAGGATCAGAAATCCAAAATGCTAAAGTAGCTACTGAAGTTGTGACAACTCAAAATTCAAATTCTTCAGAAAAAATTGATACGAAGGATAAAAGTGAAACAAGGACTTCAAATAAAACAATTAAGGGAACTTCAAAAAAAGCTACCAATATAGTAGTTGCTTCAAGCGATTCTGAAAAGGAGAAAGCAATTCAAAAGCAACCTAATTCAGAAAGTCAAATCTCTAAGAATATTCCAACAAAGGAGTTGAATGAAGGAATTGCCACTTCAGAAAATCCTTCAGAAAAAACCACATTATACAAAACTGAAAAGAATGCTGCTGACAAGCTCATGGATTCCGAAAAGAATATCATTATTAAAAATAATCAAGGAATCGCTGAAGTTGATAAATCAAAAGATGTAAACTCGAAAGTAATTCCAACGGATAAAGAAAAAAGCTTAGCGAAGGCCGATGCAGAGACTAAACAAGATTCGATAACTAAAAAATCAATATTCGATGCCATTGCTGAAAATGTTGAAGAAAATGAATTAAAAGAGAAAGAGAAACAAGAACCTAAACATCGCTGGAAGATAGCACCGAATGTAGCTCCAGTATATTACAGCAGTTTAGGTAACGGATCCTCTATAGATCCAACATTTACAGACAATCCACAAAAAGGAGATGTTAACATGAGCTATGGCGTACAAGTTAGCTACGCTGTAAGCAACCGCTTAAGTGTTCGAACCGGACTGAACAATGTAGATTTAAGCTATAGCACTTCCGATATTTTGGTAGGCACGGGCCCTGTATCATCTGCACTAAGAACTGTAGACTATGGTGGAAAGCAAATTGTTACGACTGTAGTTTCAAAATCAACTTTTCATAGCTCTGCGCCTTCAGGAGGTTTTGAAAACATCAATCTAAAATCTACTCAAGGAAACGCTCGGGTGATACAAAATATAAATTACTATGAAATTCCTGTTGAACTTAAATACTCACTATTAGACACTCGATTAGGAGTAAACCTGATAGGTGGATTAAGTACTTTAGTTTTAGGGAATAATGAAATTTCTGTAAAAGCAGATAACTTTAGCACTGTATTAGGAGAAGCTAATAATCTTTCAGATGTAAGCTTTTCAACTAATATTGGATTAGGATTAGATTACAAATTATCTAAGAAATTTACTTTTAATATTGAGCCTATGTTTAAATACCAGCTCAATCCATATACCGATTCTTCTGTAAACTTTAAACCATATTATTTAGGAGTATACAGCGGAATAAGCTTCAAGTTTTAAGTTAGTTTTAAGTTGATTGCGTTTGATTAAAAATCAAACATTGAAAAAACCGTTCTTAGCCACAGGATGGTTTTTTTGAGTTATAAAAAAAATTGAATTTAAACTGTAGGCTTTAACAACTCATTCAAAATCACTTCTCGAGTGGCGTTTTTCAATTCTTTACGATCGGTCATTTCTAAGCTATCAGTTTCGAATAGATCGTGAACTCTTACGCGCATTTTTCCAGGCCCTCCCTTAAAAAAAGAGTATGGAAAACGTTTCTTATTATCATGAAACGTCATAGGCGCTACTGGTATTTTATGTTCAATAGACAATCTAAAAGCCCCATCTTTAAATTCATCTAAAATAATAGACAAGTCGTCTGGCACACCACCTTCAGGGAAAATACATACACTTAACCCTTCATTTAGTCTTTTTTCTGCTCTGCGAAAAGCTTCCACCCTACTTTTGGTATTACCGCGATCAACCAAAATACAAGTGCGTTTATAAATATATCCGAACAGAGGAATTTTCGCCAACTCCTTTTTGCCAACAAATACAAACGGATTTTTAGTAGTATAAAACATTAGCATTATATCCGTCATTGAGGTATGGTTTGCAACAAACATATAGCTTCTGCCTTTTTGATATTTTACATCCCTTTTTATAACCGGATAACACCCTATTCCATAAATAATTATTATTGACCAAACACGTGCCACTTTGAAAAAGAATGGATACCAAGAGCTTTTTAAAATACTTATTAGAAGAAAAGGAAAAAGTAAAATTGTAGCAAATGCTATTATTATATAAAACCAAATACGATAGAATGTCGCAAATATCTGTTCAAATAATTTCATCGGGGTCAAAAGTACATATTTGAAGTATGCAAATTATTGAAAAAAGGTACCTTTGCTAAAATTTTTTATAACAATGTCTAGAATACTTACAGGAATCCAAAGCACAGGTACACCTCACTTAGGAAATTTATTGGGCGCTTTAATTCCCGCCATAGAAATGGCGAATGATCCAAAAAACGAATCGTTCTTGTTTATTGCAGATATGCATTCGTTAACGCAAATTAAAAATGCCGAAACGCTTCGCGCAAACACCTACAGTACGGCGGCAACTTGGCTTGCTTTAGGTCTTGATGTAAATCGTGTAATATTTTATAGACAAAGCGATGTTCCACAAACAACAGAGCTCACTTGGTATTTAAACTGCTTTTTTCCTTTTCAACGTCTTACTTTAGCACATTCATTTAAAGATAAAGCAGACCGTCTTGAAGATGTAAACGCTGGCCTTTTCACTTACCCGATGCTAATGGCGGCAGATATCTTATTATACGATGCTGAAATAGTACCCGTTGGGAAAGATCAAATGCAACACATTGAAATAACTCGCGATGTAGCCTCTCGTTTCCACACACAAATGGGTGAAACATTCGTAATGCCTAAAGGACAAGTGCGAGAAGAGACTATGTATGTTCCAGGTACCGATGGCTCAAAAATGAGTAAATCGAAAAATAACTATATCAATATCTTTTTAGCCGACAAAAAGCTGCGAAAACAGGTAATGGCTATAGAAACCGATAGCACTCCTTTAGAAAAACCTAAAAACCCAGACACTTGTAACATTTACAATATTTATAAATTACTAGCTTCTCCTGAAGAAATTGCACAAATGCGTAAAAATTACGAAGGCGGAAACTACGGGTATGGACATGCAAAACAAGCGCTATTTGAATTAATTATCGAGAAGTTCTCTGAAGAACGTAAACGCTACAACTACTTTATGGAAAATCTTGATGAAGTTGATGCAGCACTTGCAGCGGGTGCAGAAAAAGCACGTAAAGTTGCCGATGGAGTTTTGAAAAGAGTAAGAGAGAAAATTGGCTACTAAACTAACTGAAATAATTTTCCTGGCAAAGGACGTACTACGCCCTTTATTTCCATATTCATAAGAATGCTAGCTGTTTTATATGCGGGTATATTACATTCCAAAGCGATAACATCTAGCATTTCTTTTTCTTTATCTTTTAAAAATCGAAAAATAACCTTTTCCTCATCATCTAGTTCTACAAAAAGCTGAGTTTGTTTAGGTTTTTTATTTTCTTGAATTTCCCAGCCTAATAGGTAAATTATATCTGCAGCGCTTGTTACTAAATGAGCTTTTTGTGTCTTAATTAAATTATTACAACCCTTACTTTGCTTGTCTGTTGCTCTTCCTGGAATTGCAAAAACTTCACGATTATATGATTGTGCTATATCTGCAGTAACCAGGCTTCCTCCTTTTTCAGCAGATTCTATTACAACCGTCGCTTCGGAAAGGCCAGCAATTATCCTATTTCTCTTTAAGAAGTTGTTCCTATCAAATGCATCACTACTCCAAAACTCAGTTATAAAGCCACCGTTGTCTTCAATTTTCGAAGCATAACGTTTATGATCTTTAGGGTACATTTGATTCAAACCGTGAGCGAGACATGCTATATTTTGCAAATTATTATCTATTGCGGCTTTATGGGCACAAATATCAACCCCATAAGCTAAACCAGAAACAATAACAGGGTTTAGTGGAGCGAGGTCTTCAATTAACTGTTGGCAGATAGAGTTGCCATAACTAGTGATTTTTCGAGTACCTACTATACTTATTATACGTTTTCCAACTAAATCGATATTACCCTTGTGAAAAAATAATATTGGGCCGTCTATGCAGTGTTTCAGTTTCTCGGGATAAGTTTTGTCTAGAAAATAACTATACTCAATATTATTAGCCTCAATAAACTGAAGTTCGTCATCAGCTTCTTCTAATTGTTTATTCAAGTTTATTTCCCTTAATCTCGACAATCCTATACCATCAATTTTGGCGAGATTAGATTTCTTTTCTTTAAAAATTGCTTCCGCAGAGCCTATTTTTCGCAATAACTTTTTTGCAGAAATATCCCCCAAATTTGGAATTCGCTGTAAAGCAAGAGTATAACGAAGTTCATTTTTTGAAAGCATAATGGTAATTTTAAAAACCTCATAGACTCTTAAAAATACAATATTTTTTCACTTTAAGCTTATCTATCTAACTATCTGCAAGTTATTAAGGATGAATTCTAACAAAAAAAGCATTTAATAATCACCTTGTAAAAGATGTTGATAATTTTTTAACTGATAACTTGAACCTCATCATAAAATAACTAACTTTGTTTCAATGCAACTAATTACCTACATAAACGATTTATTATACCGCTACGAATGCGTTATAATCCCAGGTTTTGGCGCTTTTTTAACTCGTCAAAAATCTGCTTATATCGATAGTAATACTAACAAATTTCATCCGCCTTCTAAAATTGTTTCGTTTAACAGACAATTACAAGCTAATGATGGTTTACTTGCTAATTATGTAGCTTCGGTTGACAAGTGCAGTTATGAAACAGCACTTCAAAAAATAAGAAACTTTACTGCTGAAGTTTCTAGAGATTTGTTGGAAGGAAAAGAAGTTTCTTTCAAAAACATTGGTGAATTTTCATTGAATGAAGAAAAATCAATTCAGTTTGAGCCTGTTGAACATCAAAACTTTAGCACCTCGTCCTTTGGACTTTCTACATTTGTTTCGGAAGAAATAAATCGTGAGATCTATAAAGAGGAATCTAAATCTGAAAAAGAAATAGAGCCTAAAGTTCTAAATACCGAGCGAAAACCTTCAAAACCATATCTTAAATATGCTGCAATTGCAGTAATTGCTCTTTCTGCAGTTGGTTTAGGTAGCATGAAGATTTATGAATCTCAAGTTCAGCAGTTTAATTACGCTGAACGCCAAAAAGCAAATTCACTTATTGAAAATCAAATCCAGGAAGCAACTTTTGTAATTTCAAATCCACTTCCAGTTTTAAGTCTAAATCTTCCAAAGCATACCGGAAACTATCATATTGTAGCTGGGGCTTACAGACTTGAGGAAAATGCAGATAAAAAAATGGACGAATTACGCGAAAAAGGGTACTCTCCTTTTAAAATGCAAGCCTCTAAATACGGACTTCATCAAGTTTTATATGCAAGTTTTGAAAGTCGTTCGGAAGCTTCAAAAAAGCTCTATCAAATTCAAGCCAACGAGAATGCAGATGCTTGGATGTTAGTGCAGGAGATTAAATAACATTACAATATTCCTGTAAAACTTACCCATATTTCTCTTTTTTCTATTCTTTTACTTTGAACTTAGATATCTTTGCCAAAAAACTATCTAATGCAACCAAAAAAAGCCAAAGAATCACTTACTATTTATACAGATATGGTTTTGCCTAGTGAAACTAATCCAATTGGAAATATGTTTGGAGGAGAGCTTCTAGCTCGAATGGACAGAGCCGCTAGTATTGCCGCGCGTAGACACAGTAGAAGAATTGTCGTAACTGCTTCAGTAAATCACGTAGCTTTCAACAAAATGATTCCTTTAGGAAGTGTAGTTACCGTTGAAGCTAAAGTTTCTAGAGCTTTCAAAAGTTCGATGGAAGTTTATATGGATGTTTTTATTGAAGATCGTGAAAGTGGTGAAAAGAGTCTTTCAAATGAAGCCATTTATACCTTTGTGGCTGTAGATGAAATGGGGCATCCTGTAAGAGTTCCTGAATTAATTCCAGAAACCGAATTAGAAAAAGAGCGTTTTGCCGCTGCTTTACGCCGCAAGCAACTAAGTTTAGTCTTAGCTGGAAAAATGAAGCCTAAAGATGCTATAGAGCTTAAATCTATTTTTCAATAAACTTACACTTAGAAGGTTAAGTTTCGATTTTTTTAAAACATATTAATTGTTAAAGTAGAATATTTCTGCGAAATCTTGATTGCCTTTAAAGGTTAATAAATATATTTGGAATCTTTTAGTAGAAATCCTTATGAAATTATTATTAACTTAATTGCAATTATGAAAAAAACTACGCTTCCCCGGTTAAAACTTTTTTTGTTTTTTGCCTTAGTATTTGTCTTTTCGACTTCCTTTGGACAAAACAATTACAACATCAATTTTCAGGGCGAAAATTATGAGATGCCCGAAAATATCTCAAGCTTTAAATGGAGCCAACTTCCTGTATCAGCTAAAATGGCTGAAGGCTATGTAGGTTGGGTTCAATTTTATGAAACTCCAAAGCAATCTGTTCAAGATGCTTTTAAGCAAAACAATTTAGAATTAATTGAATACATTCCTCACAATACATACTTATTCTATTTCCCAAAAAATACTTCTGTAGATTTTTTAAGAAATAACGGAGTACGTTCAATTGTAGCTGTTAATGGAAATGCAAAACTTTCTAAGGAATTACAAAACCCTCCTTATGAGTATTGGGCTATGGATGGAGATAACATTTTAGTGACATTAGAGTTTCACAAAAATATTTCAGCAGATCAAGTTATTCAAGAGTTAGCTCAAAGACAAATTGCAGTAAAGCAACAATACAAAGGCGCTAACAATATAGAACTTTCTATTCCAAACAACTGCTTAGAAGACCTTGCAAATCTTTCATTTGTAAAATGGATTGAATTAATTCCAGCTCCCTCTGTTCCAGATGATACTCGTGGTAGAAGTCTTCACCGTTCAAGTAATTTAGATACTCAAACTACGGCAGGTAGAAACTACACAGGTGAGGGAATTGGCGTATTATGTCGTGATGATGGTATCGTAGGACCCCATATCGATTTTCAAGGAAGAATAGACAACTCACAAGCTAGTGGTACAGGACAAAACCACGGTGATGGTGTTTCAGGAATTATGTCTGGAGCAGGAAACTTAAATCCTTCGTACAGAGGTATGGCTGCTGGTTCAACACTTCACGTAGTAAACTACATCCCAAGCTTTTTGGATGGACCAACAGTTTCACTTATCAATAGCGGTGATGTAGTTATTACAAACTCTTCATATAGTAATGGTTGTAATGATGGTTATACTACAATTACACGAACTGTTGATACTCAAACAAAAGATTTCCCTAACCTTCTTCACGTATTCTCTGCAGGAAATTCCAATGGAAACAACTGTGGTTATGGAGCCGGCAACCAATGGGGAAATATTACTGGGGGTCACAAACAAGGTAAAAACGTAATCGCTACTGCAAACGTTTATTTTGACGGTTCATTGGTATCATCGAGTAGTAGAGGACCTGCACATGATGGTAGAATTAAGCCAGACATTGCTGCAAATGGTCAACATCAAATGTCTACAGATGAAAACAACACTTACCGTAGTTTCGGTGGAACTTCAGGAGCTGCTCCAGGTATTGCTGGTGTTTCGGCTCAATTATACGAAGCCTATGCGGGGTTAAATGGCGGAGATCTTCCTCAATCTGCACTTATTAAAGCGGCTTTATTAAACACAGCTAACGATGCTGGAAACGTTGGACCTGATTACAAATTTGGTTTCGGTATAGTAAACGGACTTCGTGCTGCAAAGCTTATCGAAGATGAACGTTACCTTTCTAGCACTATCTCACAAGGTGATACAAACAACCACTCAATAAATGTTCCTGCAGGTACTAAGCAAGTACGTTTTATGGTTTATTGGAGTGATGCTCCTGCATCTCCAGGTGCTAATCCAGCGTTGGTAAACGATTTAGATTTAGTGGTAAAAGATCCAAATAACACAGATTACCTACCTTATATTCTAGATCCAACTCCAAACCCAACAACATTAAACTTACCGGCTACAAATGGTGTAGATCGCCTTAATAACGTGGAGCAAGTTGTAATAAACAACCCAACATCAGGAAATTACAACATAAATGTAACAGGTTTTAATGTACCTGTTGGTCCACAGGAGTATTTTGTGGTATATGAAGTTATTTCTGAAAACATCACGGTAACTTATCCTAATGGAGGTGAAAGTGTAGTTCCGGGTGAAGCTGAATCTATTCACTGGGATGCTGTAGCTGTAAACACTACCTCAAGTTTTGAACTTGAGTACTCAATTGACAATGGAAGCAGCTGGAATAACATCGCAACTGTTCCTAGCTCGACTACTAACTACGAATGGAATGTACCAAACTCAGTGTCTGGTAAAGCATTAATTCGTGTAAGTAATGGGTCGTCGCAAGATGTAAGTGATGATACTTTTGACATTGCTCCTTTAGTAACAGGATATCTAGTTAGTCAAGTTTGCCCATCTACAGCAACCTTCACCTGGAATCCAGTTACCGATGCAGAATCTTATGATTTTTATATCTTAGGTGAAAAATATATGGAGGTTGTTGGTACTACTAATACTAACTCTATCACTATTCCTATTACAGACCCTGAGGCAACACTTTGGTATGCAGTTTTAGCAAAAAATGATACAGAAGATTGGGAAGGACGTAGAAGTGTTGCTAGAAAGCACGATGGTGGACTTCTTAACTGTACGTTAGCTAATGATGTTGCTGTTGAAGTAAATAACACTCCAAGTGATTTTAATCAGATTTGCAATCCAGGACCTGTTACTGTTTCGGCTAAGTTGACAAATACGGGTATAGATTCACAAACTAATTTTGATGTTAGTTATCAATTAGACAGTGGAAGTCTTATTACTGAAACATTTACAGAAACCCTTCCTTCTGGTCAAACTGTGATTTTTGATTTTGCAGAGCAAATTGAAATAACTACTAGTGGAACCTACACATTAACTGTTTCGATAGATTTACCGGGTGATGAAAATCCAAATAATGATGAGGATGCACTTACATTCTATTCAGAAATGGAAGCAGCTCAGTTAGATTACGAAGAGCCGTTTGATGTAAACGGAATGCCACCTGAGGGGTGGACTATCTTTAATCCAGACAATAGTATTACCTGGACACCTAGAAGTGTTACTGGAAGTACTGGTGAATCTACTTTAACCGCTTATGTTGACAACAATAGTTATAACGGCAACGGACAAGAAGATATATTACAAACTCTATTTATCGATTTAACAACAGCTAATGATGCTCACTTAAGTTTTGACATTGCCAAAGCACAATACTCATCAAGTTTCTCTGACGCATTTAGAGTAGATATATCTACAGATTGTGGAGCTACTTTTAATCAAATCTATTACAAACAAGGTCTAGATCTTTCAACTATACCTGGATATTTTACTGGATCTTGGGTTCCTAGTTCAGCAAATCAATGGCGTACAGAAACAATTGATCTTTCAGCTTATTTAGGTGAAAATGTTCAATTTAGATTTGTAAATATTACTGGTTACGGAAATAGCACTTATATAGATAATATAAATGTTAATGGTTCATTAGGTGTTAACAAAGAAATTTTCAGTAATGTATCAATGTATCCTAACCCAGCTTCAAGTGAAGTAGTTATCAATTTGAACACCACAGTTCAAAACAATGTTTCTATTGAACTGTACAACAGCTTAGGGCAAAAACTACAGACTATTACTGAAAATGAAATGAGTGGCAAGTCAAGAGGAACACTTAATGTTTCTAATTATGCTACTGGTATTTACTTTGTGAAAATAAAGTCTGGAAAAACTAGTGCTACTAAAAAGTTGATAGTGCAGTAAAAATTTCCAAAAAGTAAAATTTTAAAAACCAAAAAGAGGCTGTCTAACAAGACAGTCTCTTTTTTTGTGAATCAACTTTACTAAATCATAATGTTAATTCATAATAATCAGACGGTTAAGACTTCTACAGAATACATTATATTGTTATAACCATTTTCGATTACTAATTAGCAAGAGAGAGTACAACTGCCTAAAAATCCCAATATGCTAGATGGCCTATAATACATCGTTTGGTTTTACAACGATTTCAATTAAATGTTAATTATAAGAGAAGCTCTGGGGACAAGAGACAAGGAAAAAAGTTGTAGGAATTCATCAATTAGAAACTCTTAATCTAAACAATAACCAATCTACAAATTCTTGGGTAATCAACTAAAAACGAACTAAGAATGTAGTTATATATTCAGAAAATGAATATATAAGGTTTGTATTATAAACTTCAGCAAAGACCTCCTTTTAGGAGGAAGGTCTTAATTGCTAATATAAATTTTCTACATTCTATAAATCCAATCTGCTGGATTAATTTTCGTCTTGTTCTTATAGATATAGAACTTTAATAGCGTGCGCCCTTCTGTAGCGCTTTTTGCTACAGTACCGATATTTTGTTTGGTAGATACCTTATCGCCTTTTTTCACGGAAACTGTAGCCAAATTGCTGTAGACAGATAGATAATCTCCGTGTTGAATTATAACCACCTTATTTGCACCTTTTATCATTTGGATAGACAACACTTGTCCTTCAAAAATAGAACGCACAGCAGAATTATCACTTGTAGCAATTTCAACCCCACTATTATTGGTTGTAACATTCGGGAATTGTGGATGTCTATGCGTACCAAAACTTTTAGTTACCATCCCTTTTTCTACTGGCCAAGGTAGTTTTCCTTTGTTTTTTGTAAAACTCGCTGCCAGAGCCTTGTCCTCCGCAGTTAATGAAAACTCTTCCGACTTAGCTGGTTTTGTTATTTTATTCTTTGTTGAAGTAGCATCCGTGGTTCCTTTTGCCTTAGCTTCTGCAGCCGCTTTTTCTCTTGCAATTCTATTAGCCTCTTCAATTGCAGCTCTAATTATAGCTTCAATTTGACGGTCTATTGCATCGGCTTCTTTTTGCTTATTGCGTATTTGCGAAACAAATTTGCCCTCATCCTTCTTTAAGGCAGCCATTAGAGCTTGTTGGTTCTTTCTTTCTTCTGTAAGCTTTCGTTTTGCCTTTTCATTTTCAGCAATCAGCTTTTGTTTCTGCTTTTTCTGATCGATTAAATTTGTATTTAGCTGTTGTAATTCCTCAGTTTTTGCTTTTATTCCTTCACCTTGTTTTTTTCTAAACGCCGTATATTGCTTCATATACTGAACGCGTTTATAGGCTTGCAAAAAGTTTTCAGATGATAGCAGAAACATTATTCTACTCTGCTGGTTTTTGCTTTTATACGATTTTTGAATCATGGCAGCATAATCAGCTTTCATCACTTTCAATTCTTCTCGAAGCGCACTTATTTTATTAATATTTTCATTAATATTTCGAGTAAGCAAGTTTGCTTGCTGGTTTGTAACTCGAATTAAATTTTCTGAAGCTGCAATACGTTGATTTAAATCTTCTACCTGTGAAAGCACAGATTTTTCTTCTTTTCTAGTTTTAAAAAGAAGAGAGTTTATTTGCTTAATCTCCTTAAGTATAGCTTGCCGCTTTTCCTCTAGTTCCTTTTGTTTGTCACTTTGTGCAAAGGAAGATGTAACTGTTAGGAAACAGAAAAATAATAAAATATATGTCGAGAATTGCTTCATTTAATTAAGTTGAATTTCTTCGTAACCATCTGGAATATTAAATGGAAAACCTATGTTCACATTCAAATCGATTTTTCTAAACGTAATTTCAATCAGTGTACTCGATTCGTGTTCAGAAGTATTAATCATTATATTTTTTGGAAAATATTGTTCTTCCACTTTTTGATAGTCTCCATAACGAATAGCTAATATGCGGTTGTCATCTGGTTGCGATAATGTTTCTGAAGCTATTTTAAAATTATCAGGATTTATAAAAAGCGAATGTATGAAATTCTTAGGCTGTTGCTTTGGTTGAATTTTGAATTTATTCTGAAACACCTCAGATGTGTAATCTCCAGGGTTTAAAGTAAATATTGATTGCCCTAAAAGTAGATTTTGTGCCTGCTGAAAGTTGATTGGTGTACCTAGCCATTCACCCAACAGTGCAAAATCACCTTCAAAATAAGTTTTTCCAATTGTTTCATAATAGCTAACGCTTGTTGGAGTAATCAACACTTTTGCAATTGTAATTCCTAAGATGGAAGCTTTCACCCAAATGTTTTTATCTTTTTCCATACGCAAGCTAACGGTTATGCTTTGCGACTTCCTTTCGTCCTCATACTGCAACTGCATACGACCTGCCAAGGTTTTAAATTCGGGAGCAGCCATTTTATGGGAAGAAATAACTTCCTTAGCAGAAGCATATTTTACGGAAGTTACAGACTTAGTTCCTCCACAAGAGGTTAGTACAAGTAAAAAGATTAAATAATATGGTTTCAGCTTCATAAAATTAATTAGACATTTTGAGATTCGCAGCTTTATCTGAATAGGTTTTTGCTTTTTTTGCATCGCCTTTTTGCGAATAAGCTAAGCTAAGTTGATTGTAAAAATCACGCTCCATTTTGAGATCTTCCATTAAAAAGTCCAATCCCATCTCTAAACTGTCAATGGCGTTATCGCTCAGGTTTAAACCATTGTTTGCAACCCCATTAAGCAAATACAAAAGCGGTTGCGCCGGAAAAATCTCCAAGCCTTCCGAGCTCAATTTGGCTGCAGCTTCATATTTTTGAAAATCGATTTGCAGCAAGATGGTATTTTTTAAAAGATTAAAATTGTCTGGATTGTTAACAATCCCTTTTTCATAAGCTTTTAGGGCATCTTCTTTTCTGTTTTTTGCAGCGTAATAGTCTCCTATCTTTTCATAAACACGTCCATTTTCAACAGAAAACTGTTCTACTACTCTTGTCAATTCTGCTTCGTAATCTGGATTGGAATTTACAAACTGAATAAAATCTGCGAGAACTTTATATTTAGTTTCTTTATCTATGTCTTCAGAAGCAAACACAGTTTTCATTGAGTTTAGTGCCTCAGTAGCGTTTCCTTCATCTAAGTAAAACTTATAAAGCGCTAAATGCACTATCTCAGATTTTGGATTATTCTTCAATAAATTTTTAGCTGTTTCGAAGGCTTTTTCAGTATTTCCTTGCTCGCTATAGAGGTAAATAAGGTTAAGGTATTCTCTTTCACTTTTAGGATTTTTGTCAATCTTGCCTTCAAGGTTTTCAATTGCACCTTCGGTATTTCCGGTAGCTCGGTAAATCTGCGCTCTTAACGCATTGCGAATATCCGATTCACCCCAAGTTTCATCTAAATCGTCTAACTGCTTTAAAGCTTCGTCATACTTTTTTGTAAGCGTGTATAGATTCGCAAGATCTTCTTTATAATCCTCATCAAATTTCACTAGTTTTTTTACAAGAGGAATTGATTTTTCATACTCCTTTTGTTGATAGTACAAATCGTAAAACTGTTCGAGAACATCCAGCCTATCTCCTTGCGATTTAAGCACTTTATTGAAGTTTATTTCAGCAAGGTCATACTCTTTCAAAAAGACGTGGTTTTTACCCATCTCAAAATACACCACTGCTTTATTTTCTTCAGAATTAGCAGCTTTTTCAGCCTTTTTTAATGCAGAAAGTGCTAACTCGTAGTTTTCTATCGCCTTCTGTTTAAGACCTTCGAAAAAATTTTCCTGAAATGCATCACTTACATTCCCCAATTCATCCATCGGATTTTCAACAGAATCATTATTGTCTTTGGGTGGCGATGGATTTATTTTTTGAGCATAACTATGCTGCGGAACAATAATTCCGAAGAGAAAAATGATAGTATATAATAAACGATGTTTCAAGTTTTATGTCTGGTCAAGCGCAGGCGAGACCTCAATTGTAAATTTAAGTATTAAAGTCCCCTCGATTCCGTTCGAGGGGACATTTGTATGCTATTTCAATTCAGAATAATCTCCAATACTCACATTGGTAAATTTACCATCAAATGTAGCGTAGTTACCAATCATTGCATTGTCAAGATTAGCGTTTCTAATCTTAGAATTTGTCTGAATTATAGTATTTTTCACTGTGCTATCCTCAACTACCGTTCCTTTACCAATAGACACAAACGGACCTACAGTACTATTTTTTAAAACCACCCCTTCCCCAATAAAGCAAGGCTCGATTATATTAGAATTTTCAGTAGTAATATTTTGTGAAATTAATTGCTGATTTGCAGCTGCAAGAAAACCTAACATTCTTTGATTGGTTTCTACTGTTACTTCTTTATTACCACAGTCCATCCACTCATCTACGGTTCCGGTTTTGAATATTTTTCCCGACGACATCATTCGTTTAATTCCGTCATTAATTTGATATTCACCTCCGTTTATAATGTTGTTATCTAATACAAACTGCAACTCATTTTTAAGTAGGGCCACGTCCTTAAAGTAATAGATTCCAATCACAGCTTGGTCGCCTACGAATTCTTTTGGTTTTTCAACCAACTCAACAATTTCGTTTTTCTCATTCAAGTTAACCACTCCGTATGCTTCTGGATTTTCTACTCTTTTAGTCCAAATTACAGCATCTGCATCTTTATCTAGGTCGAAATCTGCGCGAATTAGAGTATCTGCATAAGCGATTACCGCTGGACCATTTAATGAGTCTTTAGCACACATAATTGCATGACCAGTTCCTTTAGGATCTAGCTGCCTGTAAATAGTTGGCTTTGCTCCTAAACCTTTTGCAAGTGTTTCAAGTTCGGCAATAACATCATCACCAAAAAACGCAGGATCACCAAGGATAAATGCAATTTCGTCTATTTTTTCATTTAAAACTCCAGCGATATCTTCAACCAAACGGTGTACAATTGGTTTTCCGGCTACGGGAATTAATGGTTTTGGAACTGTTAAAGTGTGTGGGCGAAGGCGGCTTCCGCGACCTGCCATTGGTACAATAATTTTCATATATCTTCCTCTGAAAACACAGAGTTTTTTTATTTTATATTCTTATAATTCAAACGATTAAAAAAATATTTAATTAAACTTTAATTTACATTTTTATTTTCGACACTTCTGTTACTCAGAAATTGCTACTTACTACCAGTGCTTCCAAATCCTCCGGATCCGCGTGAAGTATCTGAAAGTTCTTCTACTTCTTCCCACTCGGCGCGTTCGTGCTTTGCAATTACTAATTGTGCAATACGTTCAGAGTTTTCAATTGTAAAATCTTCGTTTGAAAGATTCACTAAAATCACTCCAATTTCACCACGGTAATCGGCATCTATTGTACCAGGTGAATTTAATACTGTAATTCCTTTTTTGGCTGCTAGGCCACTTCTAGGACGAACTTGAGCTTCAAAACCAACAGGTAATTCAATGAATAACCCTGTTTTAACGATTGCTCTTTCTAATGGCTTTAAAATTAATGGCTCATCAACACAAGCACGTAAATCCATTCCGGCAGAAGCTAATGTTTCATAAGACGGTAATGGATGGTTAGATTTGTTTATAATTTTTACTCTCAAAGCTTTTCTTTTTAATTGTTTACAGATTCGTCTCTATCAATAACAAAATCTACAGCGTAAACCGATTTAGGAATTGCAAACATCTTTAAGTCTGTAGAAGTAAATGATTGATTTTCTCCTTGTTTCAATTTATATTTAACTAGTAATTTGTTCTTTTTAAGCTCTGTTGCTGTAATAAGAATTTCCTTCTTAACATCACTAGGTTTAGCTATTAAAGCAACCACTTTATTTTCGTCAAAATCAATTGGTGAAATTACATTATTCATAGTTTTTGCTACTCCAAAAAATTGCTCAAAACGCACTTTATCACTAATAACCACCGTTTTTACGGGTGAATTAAATTCTATTTCATTTTTAGGAAAATAATTTTCTAATAACTCAACAGAAAAACCTGACTTTTCATTTTCAATTACTTTTTGGTTTTCCTTATTTCCGTCATTACATGACAATAACACGAACATACAGATAATAGAAAATAATATTTTCATTTTTAACTTTACTTTTTTATAATTTTTAAAAATTCATTTTTTTCAAAATAAAATAAAATAGCGATAAACAGTAATAATAACGCAGATCCTATCCAAATATTTCGGTCGAAGAGGTAAAAGGAAATTGCTGAAAAGCCTATTGCTAAAACCAAATAGCCAACTATCTTTTTCACTTCGTAAGGAACATTGTAATACTTACGTCCGTAAAGGTACGAAAGCACCATCATACTTCCATAAGCGGCAAGAGTTGCAAAAGCTGAACCTATATACCCGATGTAGGGAATTAAAACAAAGTTTAGCACTAGCGTAACTGCAGCTGCAAAAACCGAAATATAAGCCCCGTATTTGGTGCGGTCTGTAACCTTATACCACACAGAAAGGTTGTGATAAATTCCAAGAAAAAGATTTGCCAATAAAATAATGGGAACAATTTTAATCGCCTCCCAATATTGGCTGTTTGGAATTAAAATATGTTTGAAAAGATCTATATATACTATTACTCCAAGTAAGATTAAGCAACCACACAGGGTAAAATATTTTGTGATTGTGGCATAGGTGTTTTTGGCATTTGCATGCCCCGAGTGATTAAAGAAAAACGGTTCTATTCCCAAACGGAAAGCCATTACAAAGAGCGTCATAAACATTCCTAACTTATAACAAGCCGAATAAAGACCAACCTCAACTTCAGCTACATTTTTAGGTAATAAATACTTTAATAGTATTCTATCGAAGGCTTCATTAATACTAAAAGCGATTCCAGCGATAAGAACAGGAATTGCATATTTCATCATTTGTTTCCAAATAGTTTTACTGAAGCCAAAACCAATTTTAACATATAGAGGAAGCAACACCAATAGAGTTACTCCACTTGCAATTAAGTTTGCAAGAAAAACATAAGCCACTTTATTCTCTGGAAACCATAGCGAACTCCAATATGTGCTGTTTTCCGCTAGTTTAGGAAGCATTAACAAGAAAAACAGATTGAAAGCTAAGTTTATAACTACATTAAAGATTTTTACTACGGCATAGTGCAAAGGCCTTTCATTTACTCTAAACCAAACAAATGGTAATACTACCAGAGCATCCAAAGCTAAAATTAACAGTCCGTAAGTAACGTATTCAGGATTAAAATCAGCAATAACAGCAATTTGATTTCTAAAAAGCATGGTTATTCCCAAGAATATAAAAGTAGAAACTGTGAGTGATGTTAAAGTCGTGGACTGTACAATATTTTGATTGCTAGAATCTTTGGTTACAAACCTGAAAAAAGCAGTTTCCATTCCGTAGCTCAACAAGACATTTCCCAAAATAAGGTATGCCATTAAAGTTGAGTAAATTCCGTATTCTTCAGGTAGCATTACCGAAGTGTATAATGGCACTAATATCACAGCCATTACCCTTGGTAAAACCGTGGCTAAACCATAGATAAATGTTTGCTTAAATAGTTTTTTAAAAACGCTCAAAAAAGTTCGGCTTTAATTCATACAAGGTTTATTTAGTTCCTTATATAAGAAGGCAAAAGTATTGAAAATTATGGTTTTGTAAGTAGAAAGTGGGACTACTTATCTAAAGGAAAATCTTAGAAATTTCTTCAGTGATTTTAGTGGGTCTAAAAGTTTCAGCATCTAAGAAACACCACAAGGTTTGTGCTTCAACGATAACTTTATCATCTTTAGGTCTCACTATCTTATAATGCCTTTCGCTTTTCACACCTTCGTAAGATTCAATCCAGGTATGTACCTCTAACTCTTCCCCTAAAAATGAAGGAGCTTTGTACGAAATAAAATGATTAAGCACCACCCACACGTATTTTTTACGTTGTTCTTTTGAGGTTTTAGAAATCCAATGAGCTTCTGCTGCTTCTAAACACCATTGTAGGTAAATCACATTGTTAACATGATTTAGCCCATCTATCGCCGAAGCGGGCACCGTGAAACGTTGTATAAATATATCCGATTTCAAAATCCTAATATTAATTTAGCAATTAAGAAATAAGTAAGAATCCCAAAAACATCGTTGCTAGTAGTAATAAACGGTCCCGTTGCTACAGCAGGATCGATTCCTCTTTTATCTAATATAATTGGAATAAACGTACCGATTAATGCAGCTAAAAGAATTACGGTAACCAAAGCTACACCTATACTAATAGACTCTAAATAACTGGTTGAAAAGATAAAGTGGCTAATAAAAAGCACAATTAGTGCAATGGCAAGACCGTTTACTAGTGCCAATCCAGATTCTCTAAGCAACCTAGCGAAAATATTGCCTTTTATGGTATCATTTGCTAAACCTTGAACAACTATCGCACTAGATTGCACCCCTACATTTCCAGCTGTTGCTTGAATAAGCGGCACAAAAATTAAAATTCTTGGAAAGCTCTCTAATATTTCTTGAAATCCTGAAATTATACTTGCCGCACCTAAACCACCGAACATTCCAATTAAAAGCCAAGGTAATCGCGCTCGCGTTTGTTTAATAATACCATCGTCGGCTTCAACGTCGTGACTAATACCCGCAGCCAACTGGTAATCTTTCTCAGCCTCTTCTTTTATATAATCTACAATATCATCAATGGTAATTCTTCCAACAAGAATTCCATCCTCATCTACTACGGGAATTGCTTCCAAATCGTATTTCTGCATAATACGAGCAACTTCATCGGCTTCGGTGTTCACTCTTACATAATCCACCTTTGGGATATAAACCTCGCTTATATGTGCTCTTCCTGGCGCAGTAAGTAAATCTTTTAAAGAAAGTCTACCTTTTAGTCTTCCTTCCTTATCAGTAACATAAATAGAGTGAACACGAGTAACGTTTTCGGCTTGACGGCGCATTTCGCGAACACATCCTGCTACTGTCCACGTTTCTTTAACACTTACTAACTCCTTTGCCATTAACCCCCCGGCTGTATCTTCATCGTAACGCAGAAGGTCCACAATATCTGCAGCGTGTTCTTCGTCTTCGATATTCCGAATTACTTGCTTTTGTATATCGTCATCGAGTTCTGCGATAATATCGGCAGCATCATCGGTGTCCATTTCTTCAAGCTCATCTGCAATCTCTGAAGGCGAAAGATTGTCTAATATTCGCTCTCTAAAATCTTCATCAAGTTCAATTAAGATTTCACTAGTTACATCACTATCTAATAACTTTACGATATAAGTGGCTTCGTCGGTGTCTAACTCGTGAAGAAGCTCTGCTATATCAGCAAAGTGAAATTCATTTAATAATGCTTTTAGCTGCTCGCCATCGTTATTGGCAATTAGCTGTTCAACCTGCTCAATAAATTCATTAGTCAGTTGAAATTGCATCATTCTCCAGTTTTTTTGTAAGAGTTATAAATTGTGAAACAGAAAGTTGTTCTGGACGCTGGCCAAAGATAGTGTCTTCTTTTAGTTTATCAGAAATATTAAAAGATTTTAAACTATTTCGAAGCGTTTTTCTACGTTGTTGGAAAGCAGTTTTTACTACTTTATAAAGCATTTTTTCATCACATGGAAGGGAATAATCTGCTTTCCGTTTTAAGCGCAGTACACCACTATCTACCTTTGGAGGCGGATTAAACACTGTGGGCGGCACTGTAAAAAGGTATTCAGCATCATAAAATGCTTGCGTTAAAACCGAAAGTATTCCATATGCCTTACTTCCTTCTTTTTCGCAGATACGTTGTGCAACTTCCTTTTGAAACATTCCTGTAAATTCTGGAATTTGCTCTTTCCATTCCAACATTTTAAATACAATTTGTGTTGAAATGTTATACGGAAAGTTACCTGTTATGCTAAATTGTTCATCATTGAATAGCTCTGAAAGATCGTATTTCAAAAAATCTGCTTCAATAATTTTGAGATTTTTGTTTTTGTAATTTTCTTTTAAATAAACAATAGATTCGGCGTCGAGGTCCATAGCTATAATCTCAGCGTCTTTATTTACTAAGTATTTGGTGAGAACTCCCATTCCAGGACCAATTTCCAGAATGTTTTTGTAACCTTTAAGCGTAAGTGTATCGCCGATTTTTTCGGCAATGGCTTCGTCTTTTAAAAAGTGTTGGCCCAGGTGTTTTTTGGCGGGTACTGCTCCGGTTGTATTAGCTTCTTTTTGGATTTTCGATTTTTTCTTCATTCATAACCTTTAAAAGGATGTTTAACTGTAAAAAACTAAAAAGGTTTTCTTCACAAACACAACAAAATTAATTTTTTCTAAAAAGCTCATTATGCGCTTCCCCTATAACCTCAAGTTCGGTGCGGAATGAAACAACTTTTCCTTCAAAAGGTAAGCTTTTACCGCGAAGTTCTTCGGCATTTTCAGTAAAATATTTCTCAAGTGTTTCTTTACTGTCTGTAGTGTATTGAACCGAATAGGTTTTCCCTCCCATTTCTTCTTCAACAACAACTCGAGTCATAAGTGCTTTGCTAAATTTTCCAGTGGCTAGCATTGCTGGAATGTAATCAGACAGCATCCACTGCAACCAAATGTCGTGGATAATTTCTTCTACATTCATGGTAACGTTATATATATACATATTTAAATATTATAAGAGTTTAAATCCCTCTACCTTCTTAAAAAGCATTGAGATATTGATTGATATTAATTTATCGCATCACCGCGCAAAGTTCTATATTTTTTTCTAGCTTCAATAAAATAAATGCTATCGGCATAATTAAAAATTATTGCTTCGTAATGCTCTTTTGCCTTTACAGGTAGTTCTAATTTCTCTTCATAAATTTTTGCTAAGTGAAAATGAGCGTCATCGGCTAGAATATCATCGCTATAAAATTCTATTATTTTTGAGTAGTTGCTTTCTGCTCTAGAATACTCCCCTATCTTTTCAAAGATTTTACCTTGTTTAAATAGCGCTTCATCTTCAATTTTTTCACCTTTATGGTTGCTTAAAATATCGTCTAAAACTGAAATAGCTTCCGAGTTTTTTTTTTGAAAAGCCAATAGATCTGCACGAGCATATTTTTTTAGAGCAGTTTGAGTAGAGTCTTCCATAGTATTATCGCTTATCAATAAGCTAAGCTCCATAGCGTCATTAGCTATTAGTTGTGATGTCGATTTTTTTAAAACATCCAACTGCACTTGAGCCCAATCAAAATCACCTTTAAAATAACTGGTGCGCGCCACTTTAAATCTTGCTTCTTGTGCAAGAACATCGCTCTGAACTTTTTTCTGAATTTGAGAATAGTAAATCAAAGCTTCGTTGAACTTTTCGTCGAACACTAAAATATCTGCAAGTTCCATTTTTACTCTCGCTTCTTGGTAAGCAGATAGCGGCTCTTTAGCTAATGCTTTTAAGTTTTTAATTGCCTGTTCTTTTTTGTTATTCTGAAAAGCTAAAAAATTGTTGTAATCTATTTGCAATAAATACGTTTCTCGTCCTCTTCCAAACTCTTCTAACAAACTTTCAAACTTTTTCTCTATATCGGCATATCCTTTTGGAGTGGCAGTTTTGACTTCCATTTGCATTAAAATCTGATTGCCTTGTAATCTACTTTGAGGAGTAAAGGAGTTTTCGATTAAATAACTTACTATTTCTCTACCCGAAGTATAGTCTTCGTCTGCTATTGCAATATAGGCTAACTCTGTAATGCCACGTAATTCTACACCTAAACGTTTGTAGATTGCTTTTTCCTGAACGAAAGCTTTTTTATATTCTTTTTGTTGAATAAACAACCAGCTCAACAATTCGTTGTAAAGTACATCTGGGTTTTGTTGTGAGCGCTGTAGAAGAATTCTTCTAAGAATTTGGTTTGCTTCGTTGTTAGAATCTTCAGTTATATACTGACTAAAATAGCGTTGTGCTGACGACTTAAAGCTTAAATTTCTTTCAATAATCTTAATATAGCTGTCAAACATTTTTTCGAGCTGTCCTTGTTCCCCATAGATTCTCGCCAACTGCGAATGAAAATCCATTTTATCATTTAAGCTCATTCCCTTTTCATAGGTTGTAACAGCTTCATCTAATAGGCTATATTTTTGAAATGCCGCTCCCACATTATAAGCGAAGTTTGGATTTAAGTCTAATGTTTCAATGGCTTTATGGTAGTTTTCGACAGCTAATTCTGTTTTATTTTGAAGTGAATAATTATACCCTAATTCTACATAAAGCTGAGGATAGTTTCGACTTCCATTTAGCTTTTCATTTAATAGGGATTCAACTTTTGAGAAATTCTCGAGTTGTTGATTTGCTTCCACCATTCCTAAAAAGAAATCCATTCGGTAGGGGTTTTGCTCGCTTAGTTTTTCGTAGATGCGAAGTGCTTTTTCAAATTCGCCTTGTTCAAAGTAATTTTTTGCCAAAGCATCGCTCTGTGAAAAGCTCGCTGTAGTTACAACAAATAAAATTAAAATGAGAAGAAAATTACGCATGCGGTAAATATAATGAAATGACTTGAGAGCTATTGAGTTCTGAAATTTTTTATAAAAATCTTACTTCAATCAATATACTACAAAAAAAAGGCCGCGATATCACGGCCTTACATATTTAACATTAAACAATCTCCTCACTTTTGTCTAATATTCAATAATTATATAATCAAATTTATGGTAATCATTTTGAGAGGAATAACACTATTGTAACATTCGTGACAACATATGTTCCAAAACACAAAAAGGGCTGAAAATACTAATGTTTTCAGCCCTTTTTAATATTGTTTTAAGTTGTATTAACCTAAGTCGTCTATATCTAATTCATCAATAGCTTCCCAAGTTTCATCGAGATCCATATTAGTTCCAGTAGCATCTATATAGAAACGATTGCCTTCCATAAGCTGAATTTTACTTCTATTGTCTCTAGTTCTATATTCTTCAATAGCTTTAGTTCCTCTTTTAGTAGTAGTTCTTTTAAAGCCATTTTCATCTTCTTCTTCAAAATCTTGAGTCATTACCATTCTCATACCTGCTGTTGCAGCTGCACCCATTTGACCGGCTCCATCAATAATATTAAAGCTAAATTTTTTTGACTTATCTTCATTAGCATATGTAGCCTCAATAGATGCAATTCCCATCATCCCAGTTTGACCAGCTTTATAGCTAATACGCTTCATACCATCAACTTGGTCTGGAAGCCAACTCTTAAAATCTTCGTTGGTAAGTGGGGTGCTTTCTTGCAGTTCCTTAATATCGTCCTGCATTTTGGTCATTTCTTTCACAGCATTTGTAGTATTGGAAACCGATTCTTTCGTTTCCTTTACTTTTTTACTCACAGGATTGTCCTTGCACGCTATAAGTGTACCGAGTACAAAAAGTGCTACTATATATTTTTTCATAATTCTAAAATTTTAATTGTAGAAATAAGGATTTCAGAAGCTAAGTTAAACAAAGCCAATTAAATATAATTAAAATATACGAAAAATGGGGGAAACCCCTATAACTCAGAAGCCACTTTTTCTAATTCGGTATACCAATTTTCGCCAAATTTTCTAATAAGAGCATCTTTTGTAAACTTATAAACGGGTACTTGAAGTTCTTTCCCTAAAGTACATGCGTCATCACAAATTGGCCAACGGTGGTAATTTACTGCAGAAAACTCGCTGTACTCCTGAACGCGTATTGGGTATAAATGACAAGAAATAGGTTTTCGAAAATCTATTTCGCCAGCATTAAAAGCGTCTTCGATGCCGCAACTTGCAATACCTTTATCGGTAAAAGTTACATAAACACACTCCTTCCCATCTACTAGAGGAGTTTCCAGTTCGTCTAAATTGGATACTACGTGGGTGCCTTGCTTTTCTATGGAGTTAATTCCCTCAGGTCGAAGGAATGGTTTCACCTTAGGGTATATGTCTTTTAAAATTTGTACTTCTTCCTCATTTAGGGGTGCTCCCGCCTCCCCTTCAATACAGCAAGCACCTTTGCAAGCGTTGAGGTTACAGACAAAATCTTTCTTGATAATGTCTTCGGATACTATTGTTTTGCCTAGTTGAAACATTTTGCAAATATACTACTTCGATACAATTTTACACCTACCGGGATAAAATCAAACAGATGTCTCAACATTTAAGATTCACACGCTTATTTTTTTTCAGTATCACACATGTCAACAGTAGTTTAATAGAGTTTGGGAATTTCGGCAAATATAATTTTACTAACTTTACGGTTATCCTAATTTAATTATTACGCTCTAACATTCAACACCTTATAGCCTTTAAAAAACATTTTATTTTATTGATTATTTATTTTATTAGACCAAACATAAAACTTACTTTTGCCGCCTGAAAAATTTCGCTATGCTATTAAATTTTAAGGAGATACTAACAGCCACTATGGTACTTTTCGCTGTAATCGATATTATTGGAAGCATTCCAATTATTATTGGCTTACGTGATAAAGCAGGTCATATTAATTCTGCAAAAGCATCAATAATTGCAGCGGTTGTAATGATTCTATTCCTTTTTCTCGGGGAGAGTATTCTAAATCTTATTGGCGTAAATGTTAATGAATTTGCTGTTGCTGGTGCATTAATTCTCTTTTTTATTGCTCTAGAAATGATATTAGGGGTAACGCTATTTAAAGAAGGAGATACAAACCCTGATATGGCTTCAATATTTCCTTTAGCTTTTCCTTTATTAGCAGGACCTGGAAGTTTAACTACACTTCTTTCATTACGTGCGGAATATGAAATTCAAAATATTATAGTAGCTATAGTAGTAAACATAGTAATTATCTATACCGTGCTAAAAACTTCAGGAAAACTGCAACGCTTTTTGGGAAAAAACGGAATTGCTGTGATTCAAAAGGTTTTTGGTGTAATTTTGCTAGCAATTGCAATAAAACTTTTTACTTCAAACATTCAATTGTTATTCAATTAAGATTTAATTGGTATTATTGAAAAACTGAATTCAATAAAATATTACTATGAAAGTATTTATCTACATCTTGATGGCTTTATCATTCGCCTTGATAATTTTTAATGCTACAAAATTAGAGTTCGACAACCTCCTTGTTGGAGATAGCTCAGTTGCGGTATTCGGCATATTAGCTGGAATGTGCTCGTTTATCCTACTTGGTATATTACTAATATCTAAGAAGATAGCTTCTAAGGTAAAAAGATAATCTTACTCTTCTTTACTTGAAGAATTAGTTGCTGCTTCCAACTCCAATACTTTAAGCAGCATAGGATCTGCTTCATTGAGAATAAGCTCAAATTCATTAGGACCATACAACTGTTGCGCAATATTTGCTTTTAGTAATCGTTTTAACTCTTCGGTATAATTAGACAAATCTATCTGCGCTTCGTTAAGTCGAGCGTATTCAATAAATTCAGTAGATAAACTATCATCAGCCTGATAATTATTTCTGAATTCTTCAAAGTTCATTCTTTCAAATTGAGCTCTGTTCTTTTCGAGATATTCAAAAATAAAATAGCTCATAAATCCGCTTTTAGAAACGTATTGTAGGGTTTCATTTTCAACACTTGTATCTTTAGGAACAAACACATCTGGTATTATTCCCCCTCCACCATAGACAACCTTTCCTTTGGGAGTCGTATATTTTAAAGAATCGGCAACTTTAATACTGTCTAAATGGATCAACTCACCATTTCGGTAGCGTTTTTCATAATCGCTATAGTAATTATCATTCCCATTGCCATAAGGACGTTGTATGGAGCGGCCAGTTGGAGTGTAATAGCGTGCAATTGTTAATCGTACAGCACTTCCATCGCCTAACGACATTTCGCGTTGTACCAAGCCTTTTCCAAACGACCTTCTCCCCACAATAATACCTTTATCATTATCTTGGAGTGCACCAGCTACAATTTCACTTGCCGAAGCTGAGTTTTCATTAATTAAAACATAAATTTTTGCATGATGAAACTCGCCACGACGGGAAGCGTAGGTTTTATTTATATCACCACTTTTATTTTTTGTGATAAGAATAAGTTTGTTATTTTCCAAGAACTCGTCTACAACTCTTTCTGCCGTAGAAATATACCCACCAGGGTTATCACGAAGGTCTAAAACCAATTTAGACACACCGTCTCGTTTTAATTTTTTTAAAGCCCCTTCAAACTCTTTGTAGGTAGTTTCAGAAAAACGGTTGAGTTTTATGTAACCTAAATCCTCTGTTATTTTATACGAAGCATCAACACTAATAAGCGGCACTTTATTTCTTCGTACAGTTATATCAAGTGTTTTCTTTTCGCTTGGACGATAAACATCTAACGTGACTTTGCTATTTATTTCTCCTTTTAAATAACTAGAGATACTGTCGCGATTAATTAATTCGCCAAAGAGTTTTTTACCATCGGCAAACAGAATACGATCACCACCTTTGATACCCGCTTTTTCGGCCGGCCCTCCTGTAATTGATCTTATAACAGCTATAGTGTCTTTATAAATATAAAAACTAACACCAATCCCTGTAAAGGCTCCACGCATATCATCGGCAGTGTGTGCATAGCTTTTCTTCGGAATATAAACCGAGTGAGGGTCAAGGTTTTCAAGAATTCCATTTACAGTAACATCAACAATACTGTCTGTATTTACATTATCTACATATTCGTAATCGATGTAGTCTATAAGCCTGTTAAGTTTATCTTTTTTTGAACTAGTTGCGAATATTTTTTCAGTTTTGTCTCCAAAATTGAATTTTGAACCAATAAATACACCTATAGCAAGTGCCAATCCAACCCACAGTGGTAAGTATTTTTTGTGTTTACTAAAATTTGTGGGATTATTTTTTGTCATTATTCTGTTTCCAAATCTGAAATATGTTGAATGCTAATTCCAGCCTTCTCTAAAAAAGCTATACCAGCATTATCTTTATACTCATTTAAATATACTACTCTCGTTATACCTGCTTGGTGAACTAATTTACTACATTCCTTACATGGCGACATAGTAATATACAGTGTTGCGCCTTCACACGACTGTGTACTTGAAGCTACTTTTAAAATTGCATTAGCTTCGGCGTGTAATACATACCACTTTGTTAAGCCTTCATCATCTTCACAACAATTTTCAAAACCTGTTGGAGTACCATTGTAGCCATCGCTAATAATCATCTTATCCTTAACAATAAGCGCACCAACTTGTTTACGCTTACAATAAGATAACTTACTCCACTCTCTTGCCATCCTTAAATAGGCAATATCGTATTTACGTTGTTTACTGTCTTTCATACGTTTAAATAGATAGCGAAATTAGTAGGAAGTTACACTACTACCAAAAAAATTAATGTTAAGTTGTTGCAAAAAGAAGCGTAGAGCGAGAAGGATATCAATTAAGACGCATTCCCATTAAATAGGAGTCTACTTTACACTTGAATTTGAATACGTAAAGATTTTCTTTTACTGTATCCTGTATCTTTATAATCTAACGTCCCGTCTATTAAAAAATCCAATTATCAACCAGCATCGGGATTACCATTCCTATTACAATTGAAGATAAAACCAAAATCCAATCTCGTTTGTTGAAGCGAAGGATACTTTGAAAAATAAACGCGAAAATCAACAAAACTATTACAACTATTATTTGAGCCGCCTCAATACCTAAAGCAAATTGTAATAATGGAAGTAGTTTTCCTTCACTTTCTAATGCAGTAAAGAATGTTGCGAAACCCAATCCGTGTATTAATCCGAAAAACAAGGTAAGCACATAAAAAACAGTCATTTTATCGTTTTTCTTATGCTTTTTGGCAGTAATCAAATTATAAACAGCCGCCATCAAAATAGTTATCGGTATTAAAAATTCAATAACACTACTTGAAACACTTATCACGTTATAATTTACTAATACTAACGATAGCGTGTGGCCTATGGTGAATAGAGTAACTAGAATTAGCAGCCTTTTCCAAGATGAAAATGTATAAGCGGCACTAAGCACAACTAAAAATAAAACGTGGTCGTACGCTCTCCAATCTAAAACATGGTTTAGACCTAGATTAAAATAAAGCCAAAAATCTGACATTGGGGATAATGATTATGGTATTACGCCAAATATAGATATAATGTAGAAGAATTCGCTTATATTTTCAACTCAAATATTTAGATATATTTACTAATTCTAGGTGTTTAACAATTGATTTGATAAATTATTTAAAAAAAAGACCTTTATTTTTCATTTATATCATTCTACACAATACACTTAAATTTTGATACTACTAATTACTATATTAACATTTTTCCTATTGAAAGTATTTTTTATTCATTAAAAAGGTAATAAAGCACATGGTATCGCTTATCATTACAGCTTTTTAAAAGTATTTGAGTTTGTCATTTTTATAATAGATTTGCGGAAAACCCTATAATTAAAATGATGAAAAAATTACAAATCTTTTTAGTATTATTTTTGGCATTCACAACCTTCGCCAAAGCACAAACTTACCCTACAACATCTTGGAGCGACCTTGCTGATACAAGTTGGTACGATTCTGCTCAAGATGAATTTACACTTGCTACTGCAGAAGAATTAGCTGGTTTAGCTCAATTGGTTGCAGACGGAAACTCTTTTGAAAATAAGACAATTATAATTGGTGCAGACATCGATTTGGATGGGAACTTATGGACTCCAATTGGTGTTGAATTTGAAATTCCTTTTTCTGCAACTGTAGAAGGAAACAACCACATTATAAGCAATTTGTGGGTTAATATGCCAGAAGTGGAAATGGCAGGACTTTTTGGACATACTCAAAGTGCTTCTTTTTCAAATATTCATATTGACACTGCAAATGTAATTGGCGATGATAATACAGGGACTTTAGTAGCGAACCTTTTCGACAATGGATCAATAACTAATTGTAGCGCTATTAATGTAAACGTAACTGGTAAATATACAACTGGTGGATTGGTAGGTGGATTTTTAACGAACTCTACTATTACTAAAAGTCACGCAATTGGTAATGTTACAGGTACGCTTCAAGTAGGTGGTCTTGCTGGAACAGGTTTTGACACTTCTGCTGTAATTGAATGCTACTCTGAAGGTACGGTAACAGCAGATCTTCTATCAGGTGGATTAGTTGGTTCTTATCCTTTTGGATTTTCAGGAACTAGCACAATAGATAACAGTTATTCAAGATCTAATGTGGTTGCTAACGTAGAACGCGCAGGTGGTCTAATTGGTGGTGGAGACAATTTTTTAATAGTTAAAAATTCATATTCTACTGGAACAGTAACTGCGCCTGATTATGCAGGTGGATCAATTGGATTATTTGGTCAAATAGAAGTTGAAAACTTGTATTTCGACACAGAGTCTTCTGGAATGACAGAGGGCGTTGGTGGAATACAAGGTCCTCCTGTTACTCCAGACATTACTGCACTTACTACAGCCGAAATGAAGTCTGCTGAAACAGTAGATTTATTAAACGCAGGTTCTCCTGAAGCACCTTGGGCTATCGATTCAAGCGTTAATGAAGGCTACCCTGTTCTAAATTTTGTTTTAGGTGTTCAAAACAATAATCTTGATGCAACTGCAGTAAGCGTTTATCCTACTGTTTTTGACACTGAATTTACAGTTTCTTCTACTCTAGAGTTGGATTCATACCAAATTTATAATATATCTGGAGCTTTGATTTCTAGTGGAAAATTAAACGGAAAATCAACAAAAGTTTTAGCAAGTAATCTTTCAACAGGAAACTATATCGTAGTAATTCGTTCTACTGAAGGAATGGTAACTAAAAGAATAATCAAAAAATAGATTGAATTTTTAGCAATTCTTTATTAACATAATTAAAATCCTCAGGCACGTTCTGAGGATTTTTTTATTCTAATAGTTAGAATAATAGTTTACATAAAAAAATTGTTTAAGTGTTTTTGCCCACCTATTAATCCCTACCACTGTTTAATTATAAGAGCACATCTAGTCACAATATATAATTGGCTATTAACAAAATTCTGATTATCAATAGCCCAACGTTCTATTATGCCTTAAGTATTTTTAAAAGCATAAATTCAGTTACCGTGATACAGTTGTTTTAATATGAATACAGGTGAAAAACTCTAGCGTAAAATCTGTAAAATTTTTAAGCAGAAATCAATCTGTATAGATTAATTTAGCCAAAAAATAACTTTTGAAATGAGTACATCACCTAATTCCATTCAAGATCAAATAAAAGACGCTCGAGAAGAAGGAAAACAAGCTTTAAAATTTAAAAGAAAACCAGCTTGGTTAAAAGTGAAATTTCCTTCTGGAGAAAATTTCACCAAAGTTCGAGGTGTTGTAAACGACAATAAACTACATACCATTTGTCAAAGTGGAGGTTGTCCGAATATTGGAGAATGCTGGAACGCGGGTACAGCGAGTTTTATGATTCTTGGAAACACCTGTACACGAGCATGTAAATTTTGCAATGTTAACACTGGTCGTCCCGATGCTGTAGATATTGGAGAACCCAAACGCGTGGCAGAAGCCATTTTAAAAATGAAAATAAAACACGCTGTAATTACTTCAGTTGATAGGGATGAATTAGCAGATTGCGGATCAACAGCTTGGGCAAATACTATTCGTGTTGTTAAAAAAATGAACCCCAATCTAACCTTGGAAACTTTGATTCCGGATTTTAAAGGTGTTGAGGAAAATATTCAAAGAATTGTAGATGAAGCACCTACTGTGGTGTCTCATAATCAAGAAACCGTTCGACGGTTATCTCCGAGTGTTCGTCCTCAATCCAAATACGACCGAAGCCTTTTTGTACTTAAATATCTGAAAGAAAATGGAATGCGTACCAAAACTGGAATTATGCTGGGCTTGGGTGAAGAATTTGATGAAATTTTAGAAACTATGCACGATCTTAGATCAGTGGGATGTGATATTATTACTATTGGTCAATACTTAAGACCATCACAAAAACACTTACCTGTTCAACGATTTGTTACGCCTCAAGAGTTTCTTCAGCTTCGAGATGAAGGATATAAAATGGGGTTTGATTATGTGGAAAGCGGACCGATGATTCGATCTTCTTACCATAGTGAAAAGCAAACAATTCCTGGTTACGGGATTAATACCTGGAAAGCGGCTCAGGCCAAAAAAGCTTAATATTTTTAAATTCTTCAATGTCGTTTAACAAATAAGGCTATGAATCAAGTTAAATTAAAAAATCTGGGGACGATTCCATATAAGGATGCGTGGGATCTTCAGGAAGAATTATTAAAAAACGCGATTTCGAAGAAGAAAGACCCAAATAAGTCTGAAGAAGTTGAAAACACTTTACTGATTTGTAGGCATCCACATGTTTATACCCTTGGGAAAAGCGGGCATGCAGAGAATCTATTATTCCGAAAAGAAGAACTCGAAAAAAACGGAATTGAATTTTATAACACAAATCGCGGGGGCGATATTACCTATCATGGGCCAGGACAACTTGTAGCCTATCCAATATTGGATTTAGAAAAATTTGGAAGCAGTATTCATCTCTATCTTAGAAATCTAGAAGAGGTTGTTATTCAAACGCTTCAGGAATACGGAATTCAAGGGGAAAGACTTAAGGGTTACACAGGAGTTTGGATAGAACCTGAAACGTATCGAGCGCGTAAAATTTGTGCAATCGGCGTTCGATGTAGTCGATGGGTGAGCATTCACGGACTCGCTTTAAATGTTAACACCGATTTATCTTATTTTAAAAACATCGTACCCTGTGGCATTACCGACAAGGGTGTAACTTCAATAAGTATTGAATTAAACAGAGAAATAGACGAAGACCAACTGAATGAAGTTTTTATTCAGAATTTTAAAGAGGTTTTTAATGTTGGAATAACAAAGGCTCAAAAACTATCAACGGCTATAAAATAAATTTATATAAGCCACTACTATATTAAAAATCAATTTATTGTTTTTTTAAAAAAACTGTTTGCAAAATTATTGAGGCTCTCTTAATATTGATTTTTAAAGCATGAAAATTTTAGCAACAGAAAGTTTTATTTTCCAACTAACGTAAATAGTATTGTATTCTAGGCATCCGAACGCTGTTGAAAACCTACATTCTATTCAAAAACAACCGAAATAAAAAAAGCTCCAACATTGCTGTTGGAGCTTTTACAGTACTCGAGGCGGGAATCGAACCCGCACGTCTTGCGACATTGGATTTTGAATCCAACGCGTCTACCAATTCCGCCACTCGAGCAATTGGGGATGCAAAAATAAGTAAATAATTGTAAAATATTCATTATTTATTCTGCGTATTTAAAATAAATTTTCTGTCTTAATTTACTTGTCTTCAATACAAAATTCACAGCAAGCTTATATTTCTCATTTTAGATAAATTTTAGTTCTTCTCAGCACATTATTTTGAGTGAATCTGAATTGATTTTTTTTGTTTCGATAAAGGGCAAATTATCAAAGTGACTATCGATTAATTTTTACCTTTGCATCAAAACCAATAATCTGCCTTATGCCAAATATTGCTCCAACCCCGAAAATTTTTGCCTGTAAACAAAGTGAAGAACTTGGAAAAAAAATCGCCGATGCTTTTGGTATCCCACTAGGAAATGTAATTACCTCTCATTATTCAGATGGTGAATTCCAACCTTCTTTCGAGGAATCTGTCCGTGGAAGCCGAGTGTTCTTGATTGGATCAACCTTTCCAAATAGCGACCATTTAATGGAGCTATTATTAATGATAGATGCTGCTAAACGCGCTTCTGCTAGACATATTACTGCCGTTTTACCTTATTTTGGGTGGGCACGACAAGATAGAAAAGACAAACCTCGTGTTCCTATTGCTGCAAAACTTGTAGCTAAAATGCTCGAAACTGCTGGTGCAACTCGAATTATCACAATGGACTTGCACGCAGATCAAATTCAAGGATTTTTTGAAAAACCTGTAGATCACCTTTTTGCTTCAACTATTTTCCTACCGTATTTAAGAAGTTTAGAGTTAGATAATCTTACAATTGCATCTCCAGATATGGGAGGCTCAAAAAGAGCTTATGCATATTCTAAGTTTTTAGAAAGCGATGTAGTTATTTGCTACAAACAACGCGAAAAAGCCAATGTAATTTCTTACATGGAATTAATTGGGGATGTAAAAGGAAAGAATGTAGTGCTTGTTGACGATATGGTAGATACTGCTGGAACCCTAACTGCAGCTGCAGACCTTATGATGGAACGCGGTGCGCTAAGCGTTAGAGCTGTATGTACTCACCCACTACTTTCTGGAAACGCATACGAACGAATTGAAAAATCTCAAATGTTAGAACTAATCGTTTCAGATTCAATTCCTACAAAACCTCATAGCAAAATACGCGTGATTAGCTGTGCAAATCTCTTTGCAGATGTTATGTTAAGCGTTAATGCTAATAAATCAATTAGCAGTAAATTTTTAATGTAACATCATTTTAATTTCGAAGTTTTATAAGCTAAGATTTCGGCTTATAAAACTTTATAAAATTGAAAATAGAGGTTCAACATTGAGAATAACCCTCTAGCCATCAAGGATTTTACCTTAATTTCCATTAGTTTAGGACACTACTTCAAAAAATCCTAATTCCTAAATCGGAAATCCAAAATAAACTATATCTTTGCACTCCCTAAAAAACAGCTTTTTAGGGAGTTTTTATTAATAAACAAATTTCAAAAGAAATGAAATCTATTACAATTAAAGGATCAAAAAGAGAAAGCGTGGGCAAAAAGGCAACTAAAGCCCTACGTAATGCTGGAATGGTTCCTTGCGTAGTTTACGGAGGGGAAGAACCAATTAGTTTTTCAGCAGAAGAAATTGCATTTAAAAACTTGGTTTACACTCCAGACGTACACACAGTTGTAATCGACCTAGGAGGAGAAACAGTTAAAGCTATCCTTCAGGATATCCAATTTCACCCTGTGACAGACCGTATTCTGCACATCGATTTTTACCAAATTTTCGATGATAAAGAAGTTACTATGGAAATTCCAGTTCGTACAACAGGAAACTCTCGTGGTGTTCGTAGTGGTGGTACTTTACGTATTGTTACTCGTAAATTAAGAGTAAAAGCTTTACCAGAAAATCTTCCAGATTTTATTGAAGCAGACATTACTGATATGCGTATCGGTAACAAAATGTACACTAAATCTCTTAAAACAGATAATTACAAAATCATGCACCCAGATAATACAGTTATCTGTCAAGTTAGAACTTCTCGTACTGCAATTGCAGATGATGGTGATGATGATGAAACTGCTGAAGGTGCTGAAGGAGAAGAAGTTCCTGCTACAGAAACAGATGATGTTGCTGCAGTAAAAGGATAATTTCTTTTTAAAGTTATAACTAAAGCATCCTGTTAAATCAGGGTGCTTTTTTTATTTTTACCAAAGATTTTTAAAAAAGATGCTTTCTATTATTAAAAAGTTCTTTTCAAGTAGAGAACACAATACTATTTCAGAAGAAACAGATCCTATGAAAAAATTCCTTATTGTAGGCCTAGGAAATATTGGTCCAAAATATGCAAATACTCGTCATAATATCGGGTTTAAATTACTCGATTTTTATGCAGAGAAAAACTCCCTTACTTGGGAAACAGCAAAATTGGGAGATATTACTTCACACAAATTAAAGGGACGAACATTTATTTTTCTGAAACCTAGCACTTTTATGAATCTTAGTGGAAAAGCTGTAAATTACTGGCTTCATCATGAAAAGATTCCCTTAGAAAATATGCTGGTAATTACCGACGACCTAAATTTAGCTTTCGGTACAATTCGAATTAAAACGAAAGGTAGTGATGGTGGGCATAATGGATTGAAAGACATACAAAACACCCTACAAACAACCAATTACAACCGTTTCCGATTTGGAATTAGCGATGCATTCTCGAAAGGAAAACAAATAGACTACGTCTTAGGAGAATGGGATGAAGAAGAAAAAAAATCACTACCGGAACGATTAGAAATAGGTTGTAAAGCAATTGAGTCTTTTGCACTTGCTGGAATGAATATAACTATGAATACCTTTAACGGAAAATAATTTTGAAGAAATACACCTCTGCTTCAACTTTTAAGAGCGACCGCCATAGTGTGGTAACAATAGGCACCTTTGATGGTGTTCATATCGGGCATTCGGCTATTCTAAAACGATTGGTGGAAACTGGCAAAAAAGAAGATTTAGACTCGGTGGTTCTTACATTTTTCCCGCATCCTCGAATGGTACTTCAACAACATTCAGAAATAAGCTTGTTAAATACAATTGAAGAACGCGCTCAATTACTCGAAAAAACAGGTCTTGAACATTTGGTAATCCATCAATTTACCCATGCGTTTTCACGGTTAACTGCCTTAGAATATGTTAGAGATATTTTGGTTAACGGACTGAAAGCCAAAAAAATAATCATAGGCTACGATCATCGTTTCGGAAGAAATAGAACAGCAAATATTGAAAACCTAAAGGAATTTGGATTAACTTACGGATTTGAAGTTGAAGAGATCTCTGCAAAAGAATTAGATGATGTAACCATCAGCTCTACAAAAATAAGAAATGCTTTAAATGCGGGAGATATTGAAACTGCCAACAGCTATTTAGGATATAATTATTTGCTTACTGGTGATATTGAAAAAGGTAAAGCCTTAGGTCGAACTATAAACTACCCTACAGCCAACCTAAAATTAAAAGAAAAATATAAGCTCATTCCCAAAAATGGAGTTTATGTAGTAGCGTCTATAATTGAAGGCAAAAAAATATATGGAATAACCAGTATTGGCACAAATCCTACGGTTGGCGGAAAAAAAAGAACGATAGAAACACATTTCTTAAACTTCAACAAAGACTTATACGGGGAAGAAATTACTATCGAATTTTTAAAACACATTCGAGACGAAGAAACTTTCGATTCAATTGAAGAATTAAGGCAAGAGATAGAAAAAGATGAAAAAAAAGCAATTCAATTTTTAAACCAACGTGAATAAACTTCTGTTCAAACAAATAGACAACATAAGTCTTGTTCTATTTAGAGCAGTGTTTGGCTTTTTAATTACCGTTGAGGCTTTCGGAGCTATTGCTACAGGTTGGGTTCGTCGTACTTTGGTAGAACCTCCATTTACTTTCAATTTTATAGGTTTTGATTTTCTGCAATACCTGCAAGGAGATTTTATGTACTTCTACTTCGTGGTAATGGGTATTTTCGGCATTGGGGTAATGCTTGGGTACAAATACCGCGTGAGTATGTTAGCTTATGCTATAATGTGGACTGCAGTTTATTTGATGCAAAAGTCTAACTACAATAATCACTACTATTTAATGATGTTGTTGTGTTGGATTATGGCCTTTCTGCCAGCGAACCGATGGTTTTCATTAGATGCAGAAAGAAACCTTTCCCAAAAGTCTCCTTCAATGCCTCGTTGGGTATTATTAGTGTTAATTCTTCAAGTTTGGATAGTTTACACTTTCGCTTCCGTTGCAAAACTTTATCCCGATTGGCTTGACGCTTCATTGGCATCTCTTTTAATGAATAGTAAAAGTGATTATTGGCTCATTGGCGACTTTTTACAGCAAGACTGGGTGCATTGGGCAATTACGTACACAGGTATATTATTCGATTTGCTTATCGTTCCGTTAATGCTATGGAAACGCACACGGTTATTAGGGTTTGCAATATCTGTGTTTTTTCATCTATTTAATTCAATCGTATTTCAGATTGGAATTTTCCCTTATATGTCGATTTCCTTTGCTTTGTTTTTCTTCTCTAAAGAAACACTTCATAGAATATTTCTTCCGAATAAAAAATTATACCCTGCCAACGAGGTGATTATTCCTAAAAACAAACATCTAATTGTTGGTGCATTCTCTGTTTATTTCCTTTTCCAACTTGGGCTACCATTGCGTCATTGGTTTTTTAAAGACGATGTGCTTTGGACAGAAGAAGGGCACCGGTTAAGTTGGAGAATGATGTTACGCTCAAAAGGTGGAATGTTGAAGGTATATGTGAAAGACAAAGAAAATGGAAAAAGAGAGCTTTATGACCATCAAAGCCTTTTAGGGCTTAAGCAACAGGCTTCAGTTGCCACAAAACCTGATATCATGTGGCAGTTAGCGCAAAAAATTAAGCAGGTTGAAGCCGAAAAGGGAAGGGACGTAGCGGTTTATCTAGATGCTAAAGTGCGGGTGAATTATGGTCCATTTCACCAATTTACAGACCCAAGTATCGACATTGCAGCTGAAAAATGGCAGCCATTTAAGCATAGTGAATGGATTTTACCTTCTCCCGAAGGATTTACTAAACGTAAAACTCCTTAGGTTATTTACTTATTGAAATCTAACCTTAGCAAGTGAAGCTTTTAATTCCATTCTAAATCACAGTTAAATCTTCATTTTTATAAATAAAGACCACAAAGCATTTGAAAACCTTTTGAGTCTGTTGTAACTTAGCCAATTCAAAATATATTAAAGAATATGCTACAAGTAACCGACATTCGCGAAAACAAAGAAAAGTATATCCAAGCACTTGCTAAACGTGGCATTGATGCAACTTCAACATTAGAAGAGGTATTGACCTATGATGAAGAGCGCCGTGCTACACAAGCGCAGTTAGATGATGTTTTGGCACAGAGCAACTCCTATTCTAAAGAGATTGGAAAACTTTTTCAAAGCGGAGAAGTTCAAAAAGCAAATGAGTTAAAAGCAAAAACAGTTGCTTTAAAAGAATCGTCTAAGCAATTGAATGAGAAAATGCTTATTGCTGCCGAAAAGTTGCAAGAGTTATTATTTACACTTCCAAATATTCCAAACGATTTGGTTCCCGCTGGAACTGATGAAAATGACAACGAAGAAATTTTTAAAGAAGGTGAGGTTCCAACTCTTCATGAAGGTGCCTTACCCCATTGGGAGTTGGCAAAAAAATACGATTTAATAGACTTCGAACTTGGCGTGAAAGTAACCGGAGCAGGCTTCCCTGTGTATAAAGGAAAAGGCGCTCGTTTACAACGTGCTCTTATTACTTACTTCCTTGATAAGAACACTAAAGCTGGTTACACCGAATACCAAGTACCACTTTTAGTAAATGAGGCATCTGGGTACGGAACTGGGCAATTACCAGACAAAGAAGGGCAAATGTATCATGTAGGGGTTGATGATCTTTATTTAATTCCTACATCCGAAGTTCCGATTACAAATCTCTTTAGAGGAGATTTATTAAACAATTCAGATTTACCAATTACTTGTACAAGCTACACCCCTTGTTTCCGAAGAGAAGCTGGAAGTTATGGTGCTCACGTTCGCGGACTAAATCGCCTACACCAATTTGACAAGGTAGAGCTTGTACGCGTTGAACATCCAGATAATTCTTATAAGGCTTTAGATGGTATGGTAGAACACGTGCAAGATATTCTTCGCGAACTAAAATTACCGTATAGAATCCTTAGATTATGTGGTGGTGACTTAGGTTTCACTTCTGCCCTTACCTATGATTTTGAAGTGTTTTCAACGGCACAAGATAGATGGTTGGAGATCTCTTCAGTATCAAACTTTGAAACATTCCAAGCAAATAGATTAAAGCTTCGATTTAAAGATTCTGATGGTAAAAACAAACTTGTACACACATTAAATGGAAGCTCTTTAGCCCTTCCTCGCGTACTGGCAGGTATTCTTGAAAACTACCAAACAGCAGATGGAATTAGAATTCCAGAAGTTTTAGTTCCTTATTGTGGGTTTGACATGATTGACTAAAAAGACTTCAACAATCTAATTTATAAGTGTAGCTGCGATAGGTGAATGTATCGCAGCTACATTTGTTTTATAGTGAAAGATTTTAATTTTTTGTAGCTTTAAAGAAGGATTAGAGATAAACCTCCGGATTATGATAAAGCGCATTAATTTAGAAAACATCCTGTTTTTGGATATTGAAACCGTACCTCAGCATCAATATTATGATGAGCTTGATGATACTACAAAATTACTGTGGGATCTTAAAAGCAAATATCAACGAAAAGATGAAATTTCAGCCGAAGAATTTTATGATCGAGCAGGCATTTGGGCTGAATTTGGTAAAATAGTCTGTATTTCAGTTGGATATTTTGTGCTTAAAGGTGACACTAGAAATTTTCGAGTTACCAGTTTTCATGGAGATGAATTAAAGATTTTAAAAGACTTTAAAAACCTTCTAAACACACATTTTAACAAACCTAATCATCTACTTTGTGCTCATAATGGAAAAGAATTCGACTTCCCGTATATTGCTAGACGAATGATAATTAACGGAATTGAAATTCCATATAAACTTGACCTTTTTGGGAAAAAGCCCTGGGAAGTTCCTCACCTAGATACGCTAGAACTATGGAAGTTTGGGGATTATAAAACTTTTACTTCACTAAAATTAATGACGCACGTATTGGGAATACCTTCACCCAAAGACGACATCGACGGCAGCCAAGTGGGTAGTGTATATTATGAAGAAAAAGACATTGACAGAATAATCGTTTACTGTGAAAAAGATACTATTGCAGTTGCTCAAATTTTTTTAAAACTCAGAAATGAAGAGATTTTAACTAAGGATGAAATACTCTCCGTATAGCTTTAAAAATTGATCTGTAATCTACTACGAGTGATTCTATGTAATTTTTTGTAGTTTTAGCGGTCATAAATTAAACAAGAAGAGAAGTATGTTATTTTCAAAAATTAAATCAAAATCATTTCTAACCTTATTCGCTGCTTCAGCATTATTATTTGTTTCTTGTAATGATAAAGAAACTAAGACTGAGAGTACAACACAAACTCCACAAGAAGTTACACTTGAACAAAAGAAGCAAGCCCTACAGAATGTAGCTCCCAAGCAAACTCAGGGATCAACAAATACAGGCGGGAATTTAGCTGTTAATCCACCTCACGGACAACCAGGGCATGATTGTACAATTCCTGTTGGCGCACCTTTAAACGGCACTGGATCTAGTACAATAAAAGCTAAGCCAATGAACACAAACTCTACAAGCCCTATTCAGGCATCTGGTGAAGGGAAAATAAACCCTCCTCACGGACAACCAGGCCATAGATGTGATATACAAGTGGGAGCACCACTATAAGTATTAAAATACATAATAAATAGAGGCCCGATTCAAGTTTGAACCGGGCCTCTTTGTTAATGAAAAAAATACTTACTCCTTGACAAATCGTTTCATCATTTTTGAGTTTTCGGTGTTTATTTCTAACATATAAACTCCGTTTTGTAAGGAAGAAACATCTAAGTTTTCAGTAAATGCTCCCTTACCTACTACTTGCCCCATAACATTATAGATTACATAATCTTTACCTACTGCGTCTAATAATGCAATGTTTAGATAGTGTTTAACTGGGTTTGGATATAGCGCTATATTAGAGGAAACAGAGTCACCACCATTAAACCCTTGCGGTGCTACACCATTTGCTCCAATTACCACAGTATAATCTTCCACCTCACCATAACTAAATGTTTCACAAGCAGTTTGTGAGCTATTGTATTTCATAGAAACACGCATTCTTGTTGGTCCTGCAAGCGCTGTAGACGGCACATTAAAAGTTCCGCTTAAGGTTCCGCTACTTCTAGATGAACCGCTTACCGCAAGTTCATTAGAATCGAAAGTTCCATTCTGGTTGTAATCAATCCAAATTTTCCAATATTCAGTATAACCTCTACTAGAGAACCCTGCACTTATTTGAATTGTATTTGAGCCATAGGGCACATTTGCAGACATATTCGTGTTGTCTTTGTAACCACCATCATTTCCTGACGGATTGTTTAAATTATTCAGTTTCACAAGGTCAATCCACTCATAATTAGAGTTGTTTCCTTTAGAATTACAATATTCTACAGTACCATTAGCAAGCGTTGTTACATTTACAGTATTGCTATAACCAGAGTTATTTCCAGCAGCATCGAATGAACGTACTTTAAATGAATAAGCCGTATCTGGTGATAATCCAGTAATATTTGCTGAAGTTCCAGTTACCGTACCCAAACTTGAGCTACCTTGAAAAACTTCATATCCTGTAACACCCACATTATCCGTAGATGCACTCCAAGAAAGTGAAAGTGTAGTTTGCGCTACATTTGAAGCTGCTAAACTTGTAGGTGCTGTTGGAGCTTGTGTATCTGGGCCAGCTGAACCTAAATTAATGGTATAATCCTCAACTTCACCGTAGCTAAATGTTTCACAAGATGTTGGTATCCCGTTGTATTTCATAGAAACACGCATTCTAGTTTCGCCTCCTACAGTTCCAGAAGGCACTGTAAATGTTCCGCTATTAGGTGTATTTTTTGATGCTGCCTTAGACCAAACAAGTTCTCCTGCATCGTTAAAATCCTTATCTCCATTATAGTCAATCCACACAGCATACCCTTCGTTATATGTAGTTCCCGTCCAAGTTGGTGTAACAGTAATAGTGTAGGTTGCCCCTTCTTGTAAGTTTGTAGAGATGCTTGTAAAATCTGAATACTTTTGAGCTCCAGAGGCATTGTCAATAGTGTTTAATTGAACTCTACTGATATACTCATCATTTACATTATTTCCTTGGGACGCACAGTAGTCGCTACCACCTCCGCCGCCACCGCCGTAAGCTGCACCAACTCCAACTGCATACCACGCATTTGTAGTTGCAATTTCTTCTGCACTTCCAGCGCCATAAAGATCTTTCGCCGCTTGAATTGCTCCGCTTCTTGCGTCGCTATATTGCGAGTTAGAATTTAGATAAACAGTAAGGTTTCTATATGCAATTGCTGCTGCCTTATCCATTCCAATTCCTGTAACATTATAGCTGTCTCCTTTATCATTAGTTCCGCTTTTACCTACGCTCAACACATAAAACCAAAAGTTCTGTACTCCAGAATTTATATGAACTCCTCCATTATCACTTGATGCTGTATGCCAATAGGTTCCTTGATAGGTATCAGGATCATTAAAAGCATTTGGATTACTCATAGAGCGCAAGGCTCCACCGCTTCCACCTGCTCCTATATCGTCTCCCATCAACCAATCGTTTGTTCCCGAAGCATATTTTTCAATAGATTCTCCAAAAATATCTGAAAACGATTCATTTAAAGCTCCAGATTGGTAGCTATAAACAAGGTTCGCTGAATATTCTGTAACACCGTGAGTTATTTCGTGACCGCAAATATCTAATGACACTAATGGACCATAGTTGGTTCCATCTCCATCTCCGTACGTCATTCGGCTACCATCCCAAAAAGCGTTTACATAATTACTAGAATAGCTTACATAAGATTTTATAACTGCACCTGCATTGTTATAAGAGTTTCTTCCATGCTTTTGATTGAAATAATTCCAAGTGCTTTCGGCACCCCAATGAGCTTGCACACCAGTAGCATTTCCAGTAAAGTTTGTAGAATTACTCGTTACATCTGAAGCATTGTTATAATTGGTGCCATTATTTAAATCAAAAGTTTGAATACCTCCACCACTAGCTGTTTGACGCAAACGATAAGGTCCAGATGCGTTATCCGCAGTAAAAGATACATTGCCGTTGTAAAGACTAGTTCCCGTTGCAGGTACGTTTGCATGGTGAATTCGCTTATTTTCCATTATAAACTGACCTGTATTTGCATCTATATAAACATCTGCTCTGTATAGAGGAGCCGTTGCGTAAATGTCGAATTTATAAGCTAAGCGATTTGCATTGTTAATATTCTCAAGAGCTGGTAAAATCACCAATTCTCCTGTAGGTTTCGAATAATTAGATAAAGCCGCTTCTGTTGGATTTTGCCACAAATAGGAACTAGCACCCACATGACTCATTGCTCTAGTTAAAGCTTGATTACTGCTAATTGATGGGCTGGTGTTTAAGTCATCTTCTATAGGGAAATAAGCAGAACTTAATGTTTGAATCTTACCATTTTTACTACTTAATGTAACTGTTGCAAATTCAACTTTTATACCCTTGTGGTATTGTTGCATTTTTTTATGAGTAAAACCTAAATGATCTTGCTCTTGTCTTAATGTAGTAAAGGAAGTTTGTGGGGAGGGATTTAAAACATCCTTAAAAACTGTAGTCGAATTTTGTAGGGAATACGAGTGAGAAGCATCGAATACTACTAATCCTTGTTGTTGATTATTGCTTTTCTTTATATCATCTTTTTCTTGCGCGGAAACATGTCCAGGTAAGAAAAGTAATGATAAGGACATTGAAAAAACAATTTTGTAAATGTTTTTCATGATTACTTTGATTTAGTGAATAATTCAGTTAATGTTTGATTTATCTATACAAAATAAAACTAAAATTCACTCAAATAAAAGATATAAAACAAATTTTTTAACAATTAAAATGTGATTTTATCAGCAAAAATACATCAGCTCAATAAAATCAGTATTTTCCAAAGGAAGTAGAAAAAAACTTTAACATTATTAGCAATGTTTGAATCAGTTAGTTTTAAATATCACAATATAAAAGACATATTGATAATTTAAATTAAAAAATATTTACACTTCTATAAATTAAACTCAATGCTCTAAATATTCTTTATACTTATTAATCGGACTGGTTTCACGGTTTATAAATGCGTGGTAGCTACTACTTATAAATAGTATTATCCCTACTAATAACGATACATAAACAACAATTTTGTTTTCATCCCAATTTGCAACAGCTACAGCTACTAAGGCCCAAGTTCCAACCAAAGCAAACTCACGCATATTTCTTTTCCAGGTAACTATTAAATTTATTATTCCCGCAATAACGATCATTATAACTGTCCAAGTAACTTCACTTATTCCCCATCCACCCCAGTTTAAAGATTTTAAATAAGCAGCTACATTTACGATACTGGCAATTGTAACCCATCCGCTATAAAATACAAATGGCCACCAAACAAATGCGATTACAGAAATTGGAGCATCCCAAAGTTCCATGCGGTTATTCACTACAATTTTCAAAATTGAAAAGAGAAGTATAAAAATTGCAATTACTGAATAACTTATATATCCGTAAATCCATAAGGTAATCCACAAACAATTGGCGAGACACGATACTACAAACCACCAACCTGTATCTAATATAAATTGATCATCTCTCACTTTAGTAAAAAGACTTCTACCCTGGTAAACCACAAAGCCCAACAACATTAAATAAATAATCCCCCAAATTGAAAACGCATAGCTTGCAGGCGTTAACAGGGAATTAATATTATTTGATATCTCTCCTACTGTAGTTCCATTCATTTTTCCAGTATTGGCAAAATAGTTAATAAAAATGGTTGCTAAAAAAGCAATGATATTGGCTATTTGTAAAGTTTTTTTCATAATTATTTGATTTACCGTGAAACACAAATTACTTCTCCTTCTACAATTACAAACACCTCATCCTTACGAGTAGGTGTTAATATATATTTCCCTGTGAAGTTCCCGAATGCCGGCAAAATTAGCTGGTTTTCAGTTTTATAAAAACATGGGAGTTTTACAAATTGTCTCCCCATCCCTTTCATTCTTATCCCAGGATGTACGTGACCACAAAAATTAAAACCTTTATTAATTTCGGAGGGATGATGGGTTAAATGGAACCCGTCCAGTACTAATTCATCCATAACTTCTACTCCCAAATCCTTGTATAAATATTGGGGAATAACATCGTGATTCCCTGATACTAAAATCACTTTTGCATTGCAATATTCTACCCATTTTTCAAATTCTCTCCACTCCTTATTCAATGTACTATGAAACAAATCGCCTAGAAAACAAACTGTATTTGGCTCAAAATGATTTACAACCTCTGTGAGTGTCTCAAAGTTTTTATAAGCAGCACTTGCCGGAATAGCCGCACCATATTTTCTAAAGTGAAGCACCTTCCCCAAATGTACATCTGCGATAAGCAACATTTTATTAGCTACCCAATAAATAGAACCACTTGGATGTAGTTGAAAAATATTATTATTTATTTTGACAGTTTGAATCATTTCTCTAGTTGCAAAGTCATTCTTTTAATTCTATCAGCCAGTTTTTCTGAAGATAGCTTTTCTCGGAGTCTATCGGTAATTATCGGAAAGCTGAATGGAGTCGCTTTTTCGCATTGTTTCCAAACAATTTCTTGAGAGTTGATACGCTCTAATGCTTTGCGCAATCGACCTTCTTCCAGTTGATGCTCAAAGGTTTCACGATAAGCCTGAAGATATAACAAATTGTCCGGTTCATAATCTCTAAACACATCAAATAACAACTGACTATTGCTTTGTAGATGTTTAGTTTTAATCGCTTTATTTGGATAACCTTGAAAGACCATTCCACTTATAACCGCAATATCACGAAACTTTCGGCGAGCCAACTCCGTGGAATTTAAACTTTTATAGAGATCGTCGTAGAGATATTCATCTGTAAAAAGATTATTATCTATTATATTCTGAATATCTAAAAACTGGTCGCTCAACAGTTCAAACCCATAATCATTGTACGCCAATGAAAAGGTAATGGGAGACAACAAGCTTATTCGATACGCCAATAAACTACTCATTGCTTCATGAACAAATCGCCCTTCAAAGGGATAAAAGAGCGAATGGTAACCTTCACGTGTTTTAAACGTTTCTATCAAAAATTCATTTTCACCTGGGACTATACTTTCACGTTCTTGTCTTTCAAAAATATGATTTAAGGCCTTTAATTCAGGTATGCTTGGTTTACGATTTGCTTCAGGCAAACGAGCGCTCTGCATTTCTTCTCGAAGAATTTTACTCATCTGTGAGGAAAGTGGTAGACGGCCACCCATAAAACTCACAATATTATTAGTGCGTTTATTACTTCTACGTACTTGCGCCTGCATTTGCCTAATACGAACTAATTCTAAAGTCCTTCCTGCAAAAACGAAGGTGTCCCCAGGTTTCATTTTACTTAAAAACCACTCCTCTATTGTTCCGATAAACCCTCCCGAAACGTATTTTACCAGCATCATGGAATCACTTACAATAGTACCAATGCTTAGTCGATGCATCATTGCTATTCTACGACTCTCTACTTTAAAGAGCCCTTCGGGAGTGACTTCCACTTTTTTGTATTCGTCGTAGGCTTGTAAACTTTGAGTTCCTACTGTTATAAAATTAAGACACCAATTCCATTGCTCCTCTGTAATTCCTTGAAAACAAAACGTTTTTGTTATTTCTGAGTAAATATCTTTTGGAAAAAATCCATCACTTACGGCCAGGGTAACTAAATACTGAATCAAAACGTCAAAACTTAGTAAATATGGAGTCCTGTCTTCCACAATTTCATCTTTAACCGCTTTTTTCAGCGCCGATGCTTCTAAAAGTTCAAGTGCGTGAGTAGGTAGAAAATATATTACCGAAGGTTCTCCTGGTCGGTGGTTACTTCTACCCGCACGTTGAAGAAATTTAGCAACCCCTTTAGGGCCACCAATTTGAATAACGGTTTCCACTGGTGCAAAATCTACTCCCAAGTCTAAGCTAGAAGTAGCAACTACCGCTAGTAGCGATTCATTGCGTATCGCTTGTTCTACCCAAAGACGGGTATCTTTTCCTATACTACCGTGATGCATGGCAATTTCCCCAGCAAATTCTGGATGATTTTCTAATAATTTCTGAAACCAAATTTCACATTGTCTACGGGTGTTTGTAAAAATTATCGTGGTTTTACTGCTTTTAATGATAGGAATAATTTCTTCTAATAGGTGTAAACCCAAATGTCCACTCCAAGGAAAAGTTTCCATTTTTTTAGGAATTATAGAACGGACCTGAATCTTAGATTTTTCTTTTGCTTTAATCAATACTGAGTTCTTTCTGAAATCAGAATCCATTCCTAACAATACATCTTGTGCCTCTTCTAAATTTCCAATAGTTGCCGAAATCCCCCAAATTCTTAAGTTTGGTGATACTGTTTTCAACCTCGAAAGTGCGAGCTCCATTTGCACTCCACGCTTACTACCTAGTAGTTCGTGCCATTCGTCCACCACCACAGCAGTGAGCGTTTTAAACATTTTTTCGTACCCTTTTGAAGCCAATAGGAGCATTAAACTCTCAGGAGTAGTAATTAATAAATCTGGCATCTGGCGTTTTTGCCTTGCACGTTCGCTTTGAGAAGTGTCGCCAGTTCTAATTCCAACGGTCATACCGGTTCCTAGGTCATCAGCAAATTGTTGTGCTGATTGTTGAATTTCTACTGAAAGCGCGCGTAATGGTGTAATCCAAATAGCTTTAATTCCTTTGGTGTGTTTTGTTTTATAATCTGGGTTTTCTTTTAAATACTGAAGCACTATAGGAACCCATAAGGCATAGGTTTTTCCGCTTCCGGTGGGAGCGTTTAACAACCCGTGTTTCCCATCCAAAAATGCCTTCCAGGTTTGTTTTTGAAATGGGAAGGGGGTCCAGGATTTGGATTGGAACCATGAGGTTGTTAATGATATGAGTTGCTTGTTATTCAAATTATTTAGTTTGTTAGTAATTAGGATTCAACCACCCGTTGCGCAAAGCTGACACTCCTATTTGAAAATGAGGGAGATCTTACTTTGTTTAAAGTATAGCTTTGATGGATTATTTTGGAATTAAAGCTTTTAAATCATCTAGCGTATTAGCTTCTTCTATGGGTTTATCTTTTCGCCATCTTAAAATCCTTGGAAAACGTGTTGCAACTCCGCTTTTATGGCGGCTACTTTCTGCTATTCCTTCAAACGCAATTTCAAAAACGTGATGAGGAGTTACACTTCTTACTGGGCCAAAACGCTCCAAGGTATTTCGTTTAATCCACGCGTCCACTTGTCTAAATTCTGCATCTGTTAACCCTGAGTAGGCTTTAGCAAAAGTCACTAACTCACCTTCATGCCAAAGTCCGAATGTGTAATCGGTATACAAATTAGCTCTGCGCCCATGTCCACGCATGGCATAGGTTAAAACCGCATCAATAGTAAAAGGATCTATTTTCCACTTCCACCAATCTCCTTTTTTTCTCCCGACTAAATACGGGGAATCTTTTCTTTTCAACATTAGACCTTCGCTGCGCTTCTCTAATGATAACTCTCGTTCTGCCGCAGCTTCTTCCCAAGTATTAAAACTCATAGTTTCACTTAAATATACTCCAATTTCTAAGCTATTTATTCCTTGAATAAGCCTATCTAGAATTTTTCTTCGTTCTATAAAAGGCAGCTGCCGTATATCTTCTCCATTCCATTCCAATAAATCATAAGCATTCAAAATAACTGGGGTTTTCTCTAAAAGCGCTTTGGATAAATTTTTCCGTCCAATTCTTGTTTGTAGCGCATTAAAATTTCCAATTTCGCCATTTCCAAAAGGTAGAATTTCACCATCAATTACAGTTCCATTGGGAATTACAGAGAGAAATTTTTGAAATTCAGGATATTTATCGGTTACTAATTCCTCTCCTCTGGACCAAACAAAAACCTCGTTATTTCTTATGATTACCTGACTTCTAATGCCATCCCATTTATGTTCAAAACTCCAATCGGTAATTGAGCCTAAATCTTCTTGAAAATTATCTTCAACCGCGTAAGCCAAATAGAAAGGGTAAGGTTTGCTAAGGTAATCCTCTTCGTTGTGTTCTAAAATTAACTTTTTGAAAGTAGTTTTCTGTGGCGTCCAATCTCCCATTAGCTTATAAGCGAGAATATCTTCGTCAATTTCTGTAGCTTTTGAAAGTGCCCTTGTCATCAACTTTTGGCTCACACCTATCCTAAAACTTCCCGTAATGATTTTATTAAAAACGAAACGTTCAAAATAATTTAATGCAAGCCAATTTTCGTGTAAGTAATTCTTCTTTTCCTCCTCAGGAAGCGTTCGAAGCTCTATAATTTCAAGTATAAATTGCGATAGGGACTTTGTTGTTTCTTCTGAATATTCTTTACTTGGTAAAATGAGAGCGATTGTTTCGGCAAGATCGCCAACTATATGATAACTTTCTTCAAAAAGCCATAGAGGTATTCCACTAATTTCGGTAGCCCATATTCGCAATAATGAAGTATTTACAGGTCGCTTTGGCCGTCGATGCGATAATATTGCGATAGTCCACAATTTATCTTCATCATTCGCCATTTGAAAGTAAGCCGTAAGCGCCGCCACCTTTTCGGTAGTTTTATTGGTGCTGTCTAGTTTTTTTATGAGTTTGGCGAAATCTTTCATTTTTCGTCTTCATTAATTTTAGTTTGTTGGGGATCACTAAGTCCAGGCGAAATGTCATTCTCTTCTTTATTTGAGGTTTCGCTACCTTCCTCTTCGTATTGCGTTTTTTCGGTACGTGCATCTAACCCCATTTCTTCACGTAGATAACGAGAGAAAATTTCGGTATAACCATGGGTGGCAATTACTTTTTCGGCACCTGTTTCTTTAACTGTAGTAAGCAGTCCATCCCAATCTGCATGGTCACTTAACACAAATCCTCTATCTATTGCCCTTCGTCTTCTCGCGCCCCTAAAAGTCATCCACCCACTAGCACTAGCAGTAACAAAAGGCACCATTTTTCTAATCCAAGTGCCCCCGTGTGCGCTTGGCGGAGCTAAAACTATATTTCCTAACAGTTCATCCTTTTTGGTATCTCGGGTAACTCGAGTTGTTTGGTGAAATTCATAATTTTCTCGTAAAACTTGAGTCATATTTTCTATGGCTCCGTGAGTGTAGATTTTTCCTATATTAGGGTCTAGATGCTTAAGTAATCGCTGCGCTTTTCCCAATGAATACCCAAAGAGAACAGAAGTTTTTCTTTCAGCCCTATTTGCCGCCCACCAATTATTGATATCCGAAAAAACTTCCTCTTGAGGGGTCCATTTAAAGGCGGGAATTCCAAATGTACACTCGGTAATAAATGTATTGCACTTTACGAGTTCGAAAGGCTCTGCTATACCGTCATTTTCAGTTTTAAAATCTCCAGTAAACACCCATACTTCTCCTTTGTACTCTACTCTTACTTGTGACGATGCTACAATATGCCCCGCAGGATGAAGCGAAAATTTAACGCCATTTATTGTAAAAGATTCGTTCCATTCTTTGCCTGAAACTACAATTTCACCTAAACGGTGTTTAATAATTGGTACGTTATTTTTATGAGTGATATATTTTTTGTGTCCCCACCGACTATGATCGGCATGTCCATGGGTAATTATACACTTATCCACAGGTTTCCATGCATCTATATACACATCGGCTTGTTGACAGTATATGCCCTTTTCATTAAAAACTAACAACGGTTGGTCCACTTTCTTTTTTTTATCTGTTTAAAATTAAAGAAAGTCTTACCCTATGGGAAGTAAATTAAGAAAAGTTTATATCAAATCAAGTATATAATGAAAAAGTCAAAAAATAGATTGCTTTATTTTTAGCGTAAATTTCATCAACAAGTTTTATCTTTGTGAGATATTTAAAACTAAATTATGTCATTTACAGATTTATTCGAGAGCGGGGAGCATTCCCGAAATTTAGGTCATTTTGCTTCAATAGTTAATATGGCTGCGGTTGATGGTGAAATCAACATTGAGGAAGAGAAAATGCTTAAGCGATTGGCGCGTAAATTAGATATTGTAGAATCTGAATATGCCGAAATCATAAAGAATCCTTTAAAATATCCTATAAACCCTCCTAACTCGGCTGAAAGACGTTTAGAGCGCATGCACGATTTGTTTCAAATTATTTTTGCAGACAATGTAATTGACGATCACGAACGTTTCTTAATTGAAAAATATGCTATCGGTCTTGGGTACACTACAGAACTTGCAAGAGATTTGATTAAAAGATCCATTGCAATTTACTCTGGAGGATTAAGTCTTGAGGATTACAGATACCTATTAAATAGAGAAGACTAAATATCTATTTTAAGATATAATAAAGCCCGAAACTATTGTTTCGGGCTTTTTATTTTAATTAGAGTCTTTCATAAACTCTTCTGCTTTTTCAACCATATCGGTGTTTCCACAAATAAATGGAACGCGTTGATGTAAACTCTTTGGCTCTATTTCTAATATACGTCGAAAACCATCACTAGCTTTACCACCAGCTTGTTCGGCAATCATAGCAATTGGATTACACTCATATAATAACCTGAGTTTTCCTTTCGGGTCCTTTGAGGTGCTTGGATAAATATAGATACCTCCTTTAATCATATTTCTATGAATATCTGACACTAAAGATCCTATATAACGAGAGGTATACGGGCGATCTTCTTCTTCCTTTTGACAATATTTTATATAGTCTTTAATTCCCTGTGGAAAGTGTACGTAATTACCTTCATTTACAGAATATATATGTCCCTCTTTCGGAAACTTCATATTTGGGTGAGATAAGTAATATGTTCCGATGGCTGGGTTTAAAGTAAAACCATTTACACCGTGACCTGTTGTATATACAATCATAGTAGAAGTTCCGTAAACGATATATCCAGCGGCAACTTGATTGATTCCCGGTTGAAGAAAGTCTTCAATAGTTACAGGAGTTCCCGTAGGAGTTACTCTTCTAAAAATTGAGAAGATAGTTCCAACCGAAACGTTTACATCAATATTTGAAGAACCATCTAAGGGATCCATCAAAACAACGTATTTATTGTCGTTTTTTTCGTTTCTGCCTTTAATTGTAATAAAGTCGTCTTCTTCTTCGCTTGCAATCCCGCAAACTATTTCGCGATTTGTAAGTGTGTTTATAAAAACTTCGTTTGCATAAACATCTAATTTCTGCTGGTCTTCACCTTGTATATTATGATTTCCTGCAGTACCTAATATGTCTACTAATCCGGCCTTATTAACTTTGTGGTTTACCACTTTTGCCGCCAAACGGATTGAATTTATGAGTCGTGAAAGCTCACCTGAGGAATACTTGAATTCTTCTTGATTTTCAATTATAAATTCACCAAGAGATTGATTTATTTTTGCCATTGTGATGTAGGGGTTCCTGAATTTCACGCAAATATCGGGATTTTTAAGAAATTGAACCGATATTTGCAAGAAGAAACTTAGCTCGATATTGAAAACGAGTAAAATAACGTGAATGGAGGTTAGAAAAGCGAATAAAATGGATATGCCACAGGTTCTAGATCTTATAAAAGAACTTGCGGTTTTTGAAAATGAACCTGATGCTGTTGAAATTTCGGTTGAAGTTTTAGAGTCTAATGGTTTTGGCAAAAATCCACTGTTTACTTGTTTTGTTGCCGAAATTGAAAATGTAGTGGTTGGGGCAGCGTTAATTTATTACCGTTTTTCCACTTGGAAAGGACGCACGCTTCACCTAGAAGATTTAATTGTAAAGGAAGAACATCGCGGCAAAGGTATTGGGGAAGCTCTTTATACTGAAGTTATGAAATTTGCCTACAATCATGGATTAAAAAGGGTTGCATGGGATGTGCTGGATTGGAATACTGGAGCAATTCGATTTTACGAACGCAGTGGTGCAAATATTATGAAAGAATGGCGCGTAGTACATATGGATGAAAAAGGACTAAAAGCCTTTATTGAAAAATAATATTTTTAGTATTCATTTGTGTTAAAGAGATTGATATAAAAAATTTATGAGAATATTCAAGTTTGGAGGAGCATCTGTAAAAGACGCAGATAGTGTAAAAAATGTTGCTGAAATACTTAAAGCTACAGAAGACAAGAATATAGTAGTTGTGGTTTCAGCAATGGGAAAAACTACCAATTTACTTGAAAATGTAATAGCTGAATATCTAAAAAATAACACTGCTACATGTAACGAATTTGTTACTACATTTAAAGAATATCACCTAGAGATAGTTAATGAATTATTTGAGAATACTAACCACCTTATATATCAAAAAACAGCTAAGTTATTTGATAAGATGGTTTCTTTTTTAAAAGTAAACAAGTCTAAAAATCACGCTTTCGTTTATGATCAAGTAGTAGGATACGGAGAATTAGTTTCAAGCACTATAGTTTCTGAATATCTTACAGAATTTGGATTAAAAAACGAATTATTGGATGTTCGCAAATGCATAATTACTGACGACAACCATCGAGATGCCAGTGTAGATTGGAAAATAACGCAGCAGAAAATTTCAGAAAAAGTAAATACCTCGGGACTTAGTGTAACTCAAGGTTTTTTAGGTTCAGAAAACACAAACAACTTCACCACTACTCTAGGTCGAGAAGGGAGTGATTACACTGCTGCAATTTTTGCCTATTGCTTAAATGCAGAAAGTGTTACTATTTGGAAGGATGTTCCAGGAGTTTTAAATGCAGACCCGCGATATTTTACAAAAACATTACTCTTAAATCGCATTAGTTATCGTGAAGCTATAGAGCTCGCATTTTATGGGGCATCGGTAATACACCCCAAAACCTTACAGCCACTACAGCGCAAGGAAATTCCACTTTTTGTAAAGTCCTTTCTCAATCCTACAGCTTCGGGAACTTGTGTTGGTAAGGGAGACCGAATAGATCCAGAAACATCTTGCTTTATACTAAAGAAGGATTTAGTGCTAATTTCCTTATCATCGTTAGATTTTTCATTTATGATGGAAGACAACATTGGCGATGTGTTTAAATGGCTTTATACCTATAAAATGAAAGTAGAGCTAATTCAAAATTCTGCTATAAGTTTTTCGGTTTGTGTGAACGATAAATTCGGAAATTTAGAAAGGCTATTGGCAAAATTGCGAGAAAAATTCCGTGTAAAATGGAATGAGAACGTCACACTATACACAATTAGGCATTTTAACCCAACTGAGGTTAAGGCACTTGCTGAAAATAAAAATGTACTTTTAAAACAAGAAAGCAAAGAAACGGTGCAATTAGTTATTAAGGAGTAGTATCAATCGGTTTCGCTATATTTGTTGGATATAAACAGCTAAAATATTTCATGGGATTAGTCAACGCAAAGGAAGTTGCTAAAGCAATAAACGTAGATAAATTCGGCTTTCTAGGCACATTTATGGGCTGGTCTTTAATGAAGATTTTAAACATCACTACGCTGAATAAAATTTACGATAGAAACAAGCATCTTCAAGATCTTGAATTTGTAAATGCACTGCTCGAAGAATTTGAAATAAAATTCGAAATTCCCGAAGAAGATCTTCGTAGAATTCCCAAAACAGGGGCTTTTATAACCATTTCAAACCATCCATTAGGTGGAATCGACGGGATTCTTCTGTTAAAATTACTGTTAGAACACCGCCCTGATTTTAAAATTATTGCCAACTTTCTTTTGCATAGAATCGAGCCTCTAAAGCCCTATGTAATGCCTGTAAATCCTTTTGAAGATAGAAAGGATGTAAAATCTAGTGTTGCAGGCTTTAAGGCAGCTATTACACATCTACGAGAAGGTAATCCGCTAGGAATTTTTCCTGCCGGAGAAGTTTCCACCTATAGAGAAGAGAAACTTTTGGTTGATAAGCCTTGGGAAGAAGCCGCGATGAAATTGGTTAAAAAAGCCGAGGTGCCGGTTGTCCCAATCTATTTTCACGCAAAAAACAGCAAGTTGTTCTACCGTATGGCTAAGATTAGTGACACCTTACGTACAGCCAAACTCCCATCAGAACTTCTTACCCAAAGGGAGCGATTAATAAAAGTTCGAATTGGAAATCCAATTTCAGTTAACGACCAAAAAGAACACAAATCATTATCAGATTTTACCGAGTTTCTTAGGAAGAAAACCTATATGCTTTCTAATCCTTTTGAAAAGAAAAAGTTGTTGGACAGCATCCCAAAAACATTAAAATTCCCAAAACCACCTAAAAAAATTGCTGGACCAATTCCGCTGCAAGCAATAGAAGCCGAAATTGAAAAACTTCGTAAGGCAGATAAACGTCTTTTAGTAAGTAAAAATTATGAGGTGTTCTTAGCGCAGGCAGATTCTATTCCTTATATCTTACAGGAAATTGGGCGGTTGCGCGAAATTACCTTTCGCGAAGTAGGTGAAGGAACAAATAATAGCACTGACCTCGATAAGTTTGACAGCTATTATCACCATATGTTTTTATGGGATAATGACGCTCGTAAAATGGCTGGAGCCTATAGAATGGGACTAGGTTCAGAAATATTTGCACGCTTTGGAATTGACGGATTCTACCTACAAGATCTCTTCCGTTTTGAGCCGGAATTATATGAAATGATGAGCAAATCCATTGAAATGGGCCGTGCTTTTGTTATTAAGGAATACCAATTGCGGCCAATGCCATTGTTTTTACTTTGGAAGGGAATTGTTCATACCACCCTGCGCTATCCAGAACACAGTTACTTGATTGGAGGGGTAAGTATTAGCAATAAGTTTTCAGAGTTTTCAAAAGGCTTGATGATAGAGTTTATGAAATCGAACTATTACGATCCGTATGTTGCGCAATACATCAAACCGAAGAAGGAATATAAAGTAAAATTGAAGGATGCCGATAAAGACTTCATTTTTGATGAAAGTGCGGCAGACCTCAATAAATTTGATAAAATAATTGACGAGGTAGAACCTGGGAGTTTGCGTTTGCCAGTTCTTATTAAAAAATATATTAAGCAAAACGCCAAGGTTGTTGCCTTTAACGTAGATCCTTTGTTTAACAATGCTGTAGATGGTCTAATGTACATTCGTATTGCAGATTTGCCCGAAAGTACTGTAAAACCTGTAATGGAGGAATTTCAAGAGGAGTTGGAAAGAAAATATTCAGGAAAAAATGATCATAACCTAGATCCTGAAACTTCTAAAGAAGAAAAAGCAACCGACTAATTTATTTACAAGAAAGCCTTGTCAACAGGTTCCCAATGCTCAATTTTATTTCCTTCAGGATCTAAAATCCAACCAAATTTACCGTACTCGAATTCTTGCATTTCACCTACAATAGTAACCCCTTCTGCTTTTAATACTTTTAAAAGTTCTTCTAAATTTTCCACGCGATAATTGAACATAAAGTCTTTTTCGCTTGGAGAAAAATATTCGGTATCGGCTTTAAATGGGCTCCATTGGGTAGAGCATTTGTTGCCCTTTTCATCTTTCCACCAAAAGGTACACCCGTAATTATCTGTGTTTAATCCCAAGTGGTTTTTGTACCATTCCTTCGTTTTATCTGGGTCTTTTGACTTAAAAAATACTCCTCCAATTCCTGTTACTCTATTCTTCATCTCAAATTTTTAAAAGTTCTAATAATTTTTTCAGCAATTACCGTAGCGAGTTTCTCCTTGCTTTCCACCGTCCAACCCGCAATATGCGGACTTAAAATTACATTGTCCATTTCAAAAAGCTCTTTCAATGAATCGGGTAGATTATCTGAATCAAAAAGTGTTTCAAAAGAGAGTTTTTCGAATTCTAAAACATCCAGTCCTGCTCCTAAAACTTTTCCCGATTTTAATGCTGAAACTAAATCTGCAGTAACTACACTTTTTCCGCGTGCGGTGTTTATGAGCCAAAAGGGTTTTGAGAAGGCATTTATAAACTCAGCATCAATCATTTTATTAGTTAAAGGGGTCCATGGCGTGTGAAGGCTCAATACGTTTGCTTTTTGTTGAAGTTCTTTTAAAGAAACTTGTTTTGCCTTATCATCCCCTACATTTTCTTTTATATCATAACAAAGTACTTCGCAATCAAAACCGCTTAGTTTTTTGGAAAACGCTTTCCCCATATTGCCATAACCAATGATACCAACAGTTTTTCCGTCTAGTTCTATTCCGCGATTGGCTTCTCGATTCCAAAGACCGTTTTTAACCTCCTTATCGGCCTTGTTTAAGTTATTGAATAGCGAAAGAAGCATCCCGAGTGAATGTTCGCCTACAGCGTTTCTATTGCCTTCTGGGGCGGCAATTAGCTTTACGCCGAGCTTTTCTGCGTAATCGATGTCGATACTCTCAAGTCCAGCGCCAACTCGAGCTATAAATTTCAGGTTTTTGGCAGCATCGAGAAACTGCTTGTCAATGTTGAAACGGCTGCGGATTACAATACCATCATATTCTGAAATAATTTCCTCTGTATCAGCTTTAGAAATTGTATAGTTTTCTTCGTTCGTAAATCCGGCATCCTTCAACATTTTTAAGAGTAAAAGGTGATTGTTATCTAAGTGAAGGATTTTCATATTAGGAAGATATTATAATTTGAAGAAGATTTCTTTTCAGGTTGTTTCAATATTGAATACAAATGGGGCGTGTCTAGATAAGACGTAAAACTCACTTCTTAGCAGGAAATTGCTTTCTATTCATGTTGATTTGGATTTGCTTGTGGATACGGAATCATATCTCTTTCCGAAATATTTCCGATTTTATAATAATTCTTTTTTCCACCATACCAATATTCAACTACCGCCTCGTTATCTTTCAACTGAAATGGAAATTCTTCTGAAATAGTGTTTTTAGCTTCTTTCATTGGGTCGGCATCCATAATTACGTTGCGTTTAGTGTTATTGTTGAGATACCCTACAAACTTATTAGGCGCGTTTATGTTTCCTTTGGCTTCTAGGATAGCATTTCTGAAGTAGATACTTTGAATCAATACATCGGTATCTTTTTCACTAAAAGTAAGGTGGATATTTACTCCCGAACCGCCTTCTTCTACTCCAGCTACCCAATTTTGGTAGAAGGCTTCAATTACTCTAAAAGGAGGGTCCTGAACAAGTTTTTTGCTGTTCGTATTCTTCATTCCTCCGCAGCTAGAAAGGCTAAAGAGCATGATTGGAAGAGTCAGTATTATAGTTATTTGCTTTATCATATTGGAAAATTACGAATTTTATTGAACAAAAAACCTACCAACATAATATTACATAGATGGGTTTAGGAAAAAATTAATATTTATGGAATAAAAAAGCCTTCCGATTACGAAAGGCTTTAAAATAATTTATAATAACAAAGTTAGCTGAGTTTCCCGAATTAATACGGGATAAACCGAGGCTCGGTAACTGAACGGAGCCAAACTTATCCTGCCAATGCCTCTGCACCCCCAACAATCTCGAGGATCTCATTGGTAATAGCGGCTTGACGTGCTTTGTTGTATTTAAGTTTTAAATCGTCGCGAAGCTCGGTTGCGTTGTCGGTTGCTTTGTGCATCGCAGTCATACGCGCACCGTGCTCACTAGCAACACTATCACGAAGTGCTTTAAACAACTGAGTTTTTAAGCTTTTCGGAATTAAAGACTCAACAATTTCTTCTTTTGAAGGTTCAAAAATGTAAGCTGTTTCAGTTGTGCTTACTGCTTCACCTTCAATTGCTTTTGGAGGTAAAATAGGTAAGAATTGCTCAGTCATTACTAACTGTGTAGCCGCATTTTTGAAATGATTATAAACCACTACAATTTTATCGTACTTGCCTTCAGAGAATAAATCCATTAGGTTTTGAGCAATTTCTGAAGAGTTTTCGAAGGTTAAGTCATCAAAAATATTGTTGTTGTTTTCGATTACCGTTCCGAATTTTTTCAGAATGTCATTCCCTTTTTTTCCAATAGTCATAAAATCTACTTGCTTTCCAGCATAAGTTTCAGCTACCAAGTTTTTAGCTTGTTTTATGATATTTGAGTTAAAAGCTCCCGCCAAACCACGATTACTGGTAATGGCAACCACCAAAACTTTATTTACCTCGCGTTGGTCTGAATATTTGCTTCCGCTGTCTTCTCCAAGCGTTGCACTTAAATTTTGTAAAAGTTCAGTAAGTTTTTCAGAATAAGGACGCATTGCTGTAATTGCATCCTGAGCCTTCTTCAATTTTGCAGCCGATACCATTTTCATGGCACTGGTAATCTGCATCGTTGAACTAACGGATGATATTCTGTTACGTATTTCTTTTAAATTCGCCATTTCTCTAGTTATGAGTTATGAGTTATGAGTGCAGAGTCTAAGAGTTTTTAATTATCGAAACCAAAATTCGAATTAACTCTTCACACTTGTTCTTCATATCTATAGGTACTTCTCTACCAGTTGCCTCTAAAATCTCTAACCAAAACATTGTTTCGTCAGCCTCTTTGAGAGCTATACCAAATTTATTTTTAAAATCTTTTGTACTTACACCTCGTTGAGCTTCTCTAGTATTTGCGCCAATACTTGTTCCACTCCTAAGTAATTAGGATGCCAATTCAAAATCCTTATTAGCTTTTTAAAACGTCACAGTATTCTACTATATCGCAAGCGAATTCAAAGGTTTTAATTCTAATTGGACTATCATCTAACCCCATTTTTCAAGTTCAGAGTTTAGAATTATGAGTTTAGAGTACTTTCATAACTCTTAACTCATAACTCATAACTTCTATTTTTTATATTTCGCAGACACGTCGTTAGCAACAGACACCATTACGTCGATTGCTTCGTCTGTAAGCTTACCAGCTTTTAATGTATCAAGAGTATCTCTGTGCTTCAGGTTAAGCATTTCTAGATAATCTCTTTCAAATTCTTTTACCTTTTCTACTGGTACGTTACGCATCAAGTTTTTAGAACCTGCATAGATAATTGCAATTTGATCTTCTACAGTGTAAGGATCGTTTTCAGATTGCTTTAATATCTCTACGTTACGTTTACCTTTTTCAATTACATTTAAAGTTGCAGCATCTAAGTCTGAACCGAATTTTGCGAAAGCTTCCAATTCACGGAAAGCTGCTTGATCCAGTTTTAAGGTACCTGCTACTTTTTTCATCGATTTAATCTGAGCGTTACCTCCTACACGAGATACTGAAATACCTACGTTAATAGCTGGACGAACCCCAGAGTTAAACAAATCACCATCAAGGAAAATCTGTCCATCTGTAATCGAAATAACGTTTGTTGGGATATAAGCAGAAACATCACCTGCTTGTGTTTCAATAATTGGAAGTGCCGTTAAAGAACCACCACCTTTTACGATTCCTTTTAATGAATCTGGAAGATCGTTCATTTCTTTTGCAATATCGTCATCAGCAATAACTTTTGCTGCACGCTCAAGTAATCTTGAGTGCAAGAAGAAAACGTCTCCAGGGTAAGCCTCACGTCCCGGTGGACGACGAAGAAGAAGCGACACCTCACGGTATGCTACTGCTTGTTTAGATAAATCATCAAATACAATCAATGCTGGACGACCAGTATCGCGGAAGTACTCACCAATTGCCGCACCTGCGAAAGGAGCATACACCTGCATTGGAGCAGGATCTGATGCGTTTGCCGCAACAATAGTTGTATAAGCCATTGCACCTTTTTCTTCTAGTACGTTTGCAATGTTTGCAACAGTAGAAGCTTTTTGTCCAACAGCAACATATATACAGTATACAGGCTCACCTGCATCGTAAAATTCTTTTTGATTCAAAATAGTATCAATACATACTGTAGATTTACCAGTTTGACGGTCACCAATTACAAGCTCACGTTGACCACGACCTACAGGAATCATTGCGTCAATAGACTTAATACCTGTTTGAAGTGGCTCAGTTACCGGCTGGCGGTAGATAACTCCTGGTGCTTTACGCTCCAAAGGCATTTCATAAGTTTCACCAGTGATAGGACCTTTACCATCAATAGGCTGACCCAATGTATTTACTACACGACCAACGATACCTTCACCTACATTAAGCGATGCGATACGTTGAGTACGTTTTACTGTTGAACCCTCTTTTACTTCTTTTGAAGGACCTAAAAGTACGATACCTACGTTGTCCTCTTCAAGGTTCAATACAATACCTTCAAGACCACTTTCAAAAGCCACCAATTCACCATACTCGGCGTTTGAAAGTCCGTATGCGCGAACAATACCGTCACCTACGGTTAAAACAGTTCCTACTTCATCCAGGGAAGCAGTTGCTTCGTAACCTGTAAGTTGTTGCTTTAAAATTGCTGATACTTCAGCTGGTTTTACTTCTGCCATTTTTATCTAGGTTTTAGGTGGTAGTTTTCAGGAATTTGGCCTTAAAAACCTGCACCAGTAAATTTTAATTATATTGATTTTGAAAATTCTCTTTTTAAATTTCCTAATTGGTTTGAGATACTCGCGTTGTACTGAATATCCCCTACCTTAAGGATAAACCCACCTATTATTGTAGGATCAACCTCATTCTTAAGTGTTACTTTATCACTACCTGTTAACTCCTTTACCTTAGCCATTACATTAGCTTCAAGTTCAGAGGTAAGTGGCACGGCGGTTATAACAGTTGCGGCTTTTACACCTTGATGGTCGTTATAAATATCGATGTAGCTTTTTGCCACTGCTCTTAATAATGGTGCACGTTTATTATCCACCAATACATTAATTAGAATGTGTGTAGCTTCTGATTGACCACTGAATATTTTTAGCAAAGCTTCCTTTTTATCGTTGGCTTTTATAACAGGACTTTGAAGTACTGTTTGCAATTCGCGACTGCCTTCAATGGTTTTATACACAGATTGCATATCGCCAAAAACAACAGCCTCGGTGTTGTTCTGGTTTGCCTTCTGCAAAATTGCTTTCGCGTATCGTATAGCTGCTCTGCTCATTGAATATTAGTTTAATTTTGCGTCACTTAACATTTCATTTACAAGCTTCATTTGCTTGCCATTGTCTGAAAGTTCGCTTTTTACTACTTTTTCAGCAATTTCTAAAGATAGTGTTGCTACGGTTGCTTTCATTTCAGCAATTGCAGCTTTTTTCTCACTCTCAATAGCTCCTTGAGCTTGAGTAATCATTTTATCTGCTTCTTCTTTAGCCTCCTCTTTAGCATCTGAGATCATTTTTGTTTTAATCTCACGAGCTTCTTTTAGCATAGCTTCACGCTCTGTACGCGCCTCCTGCAACAATCTTTCATTGTCCGCCTGAAGGTTTGCCATTTCAAGTTTTGCTTTTTCAGCAGCATCTAATGCCCCTTGAATCCCTTCTTCTCTTTCATTCAATGAATTTAAAATGGGTTTCCAAGCAAATTTTACCATTAGTAAAATAAGCACTATTAATAAGACTGTCTGCATCACAAACAGTCCTGGAGAAAAATCGTTTAATAATGTTTCCATAATATTATTACCCCGGGGTAAAGATTTTTGTTATTAATTTTTTCTTTTAAAATTCACTTCCTGCAACCAACCGTTACAGGAAAGTGAACTTTGGTTTTTTGGGATTACTTTCCTAAGAAAAGTGCACCGAATGCTAAACCTTCTAAAAGTGCAGCAATAATAATCATCGCTGTTTGAATTTTGTTGGCAGCTTCTGGCTGACGTGCAATAGCTTCCATTGCGCTTCCACCAATCTTACCTAAACCAAAACCAGCACCAAATACGATAATACCAGCACCTACTAAATTTGGAATCATTGTTTCCATAAAAAAATGTATATAAATTAATTAAACAAAAAAATACGCTACTATACTACTATATAAAATTCTCTCTAATATCTTCTGCATCTGGAACTTCATTTCCATGTGCATCGTGCTCATGTTCGTGATCGTGTTCCGCAACAGCCATACCGATAAACAACGCCGAAAGCATCGTAAAAATATAGGCCTGTAAGAACGCTACTAAGAGCTCGATAACAGAGATGAATAACGACAAAACAAAAGATAGTGCTGTTGAACCAACTGGAGTTAAATCTGCTTTTAAGTTTATCATAATCGCGATTAAACTCATAAGGATAATATGTCCCGCCGAAATGTTAGCAAACAAACGCACTAAAAGTGAGAATGGTTTAATAATTAATGTTCCAACCAATTCGATTACCGCTAAAATTGGACGAATTAAAATTGGCACACCTGGCATCCAAAAAATATGACCCCAGAAATCTTTATTACCACTAAATACGTAAATGATTAACGTTAGCACAGCTAGCGCTGCAGTTACTGCAATCTGCCCTGTAACGTTAAACCCTAGAGGTGTTAACCCTAATAAATTCAAAATCCAAATAAAAAAGAAAACAGTTAAAAGGTATCCAGTGAATTTTCTGTATTTCGTTTCGCCGATGTTTGGTCTAGCAATTTCGTCTCTTACATAAATTACCAGCGGTTCTAGTACACGACCAAATCCTTTAGGAATACTTCTCTTTTTATATTGTCTAGCCAATGATGAAAACCACCATAACATTAACAACCCTACCACCAAAATACCAAATACACTTTTTGTAATCGATAAGTCTAAAGGTTTTGAAGCATTAACAGGATGATGCGCTTCGTCAAACACAAGCTCAGTTGCACCTTCCTCCAACTCGTAAATTTTACTGTGGTAGTTTACAAAACGGCTTCCATTTTTCTCTACAATCACCTCGCCTTCAGTGTCGTGGTGAAATTCTGAAGACATAAATGTAGTGAAGCCATCGTTTCCATAAACGATAACCGGAAGTGGAAATCCAACATGCACGCGTTCACCTGCATCATTAGTAAAAGATACTAAATGAAAACCATGTGAGTCTTTTAAGTGATGAAGAATATATTCTTCGATTTCACTTGGAGTACTTACTCTTCCGTCGTCTTGTTGCGCTTGTTCATTGCTCTGATTAGCAAAAACATTGATAGTCAACAAACAAGTAAGTAGTAATCCGAAAAATTTAATTGAATAAATTGATATTTTCATTGCTTCTCTTGAAAAAATAATGCCTGTCTAATTCGGCGGCAAAAGTAGGGAATTTCTATTTAAAATACCCACAACAAATGCAAATTTATATTTTAGTTGTTTCTATTCAGAATTTTAACAATTATTAGAACCTCTAAAAATAGAAACAGAAATACTGGAATTAACAGCGAAAGACTGTCTGTTTTTGACAATACTAACGATGAAAAAAGAATATCTTTAAAGAATAAACTAAATAATCCAACTTTAACGGCCATTGCTGCTAAATAAAAAAAGCCTAACTGGTCTTTTAATTGCTGCATTTTCTGCGAAATAAATTCAAAGTTAATACAAAGAATAAGCGTTGCTATGCCTTGAAAAAGGTATATATGCCATAAGTTAAACGGATGTTCTATATTTAATTGTTCAAGAATGAAGTTATGAATAGCATAACCAGCAATTAAAACCAACCCACATAATAAGGTGTAATGAAGTATTTTTTTCTGAAGCATTTATTTGTTTAATTTATTTACACCTCTAATGACACTAAAAATCGACAAAAATATTGCTGCGATAGTGAGGGTTGGTTCCAAAAAATTTAATTCGAAAGTGCTGGCTAGCCACCTACCTAATAGGTTTCCAAGGAATATTGTAAGTCCCATTTGAATTCCAATACCCGAAAGAGCAATCCATCGATTATTATTTTTATTATCGGCAGACATTTTTATACATTATATTTAGTCTGATTTTGTGAGTGTAGAGGTTTCCTTAACCTTTTGTTTCTTATTAAAAAGTCGAGGTTGCGAATCTCCAGGTAACTTTGGAGCGTTTAGTCCAGCTTTAGGCTTACCGTCTTGCATAATACAAGACGCATTTAATACTGCTCCGGGTTCAACAGATAGCTTTCCTACAACAATTTCACCCTCTACTAAAGCCGTAGATCGCAGCGTTAGCGTTCCGGTAACTTGAAGACTTCCTTCAAATTTTCCTTCTAAATCGGCATTTTCACAACTTAACGTTCCTTTAATTTCTCCAGTTTTCCCTAAAACAACTTTTGAGGGGGTATTCACATTCCCTTCTATGGAACCATCAATTCTAAAAAAACCTGAAGAAGATATATCTCCTTTAAGAGTTGTACCTTCACTTATTCTGTTTTGAGCCGTGCTTGGTTCAACATTATTTTTCTTGGCTTTTTTTTCTGGAAACATGGATTTAGATTTTAATATTATTATGCTATAGAATTTCAGGTTCTAATTACCTATTGTGCGGATGCTTCTTGATTTAAATAATCATCCAAGTTTTTATGAATTTGAACGATTTTATAATTATCGCTAGAAATTTCAAAATACGGGTGCTTCACCTTGTACTCTTTATTTTCTTCTAATAATTCGGCAAATCCTTTCGCACCACCTTTAGTGTTTAATCCGTGAACGATTACAAATTTACTTTTCGGATTGTAGTAGTCAATAGAAGTAGTCATATTAATATAACGGTGATTTTCTATCGCTTTATCTAACTTTTCTTTTAATTTTTCGGCAGCTTCGCCCTCAGTATTTTCAAACTTATAAACTAGCTTCCAAGATTTAGCATCTTCATCTTTTCCGAAGTTTTTAAATTCTAATTGCGGTAGCACATTGCTATAGATTTGCTGAGCTTGTTTCCCTTCTGCTGTACTTGGATAGTTAAGCGCAATAAAGTTTAAAGCTTTTTTATACACTTCAAAACCCTGTTGACGTCCGAGCGCGGTAGCTTTAAGCAATTCAAATTTTGGCACAATGTCATTACCATTATATACCATCATATACTCATCGCATTTTTCAATTACCTCAGCGTATTTTGCAGCTTCAAATTCTTTATACAATTGTTTGTACTTAAATTCTGGGCTAGATTCGTCTGTTGGTAATTGCGAATTTGGATTGCGTAATATTTCCGCATAACGCGTATCAGCATGATTTGTAAGAATATCATTCTTATACTTTTCAGCAGCTGAAGCGTTATCTAGCTCTTCATAAATTTTAACCAAGTTATATTTAGAAGGAACCACTAACCTATGTTCAGGATTGTTGGTAAGCAATGTCTCTAATCTATTTGCTGCAAGATTGTACTCCTTGAATTTCTCTTTATAAATAAGCCCTAATTGGTAGTAAGCAAAGTTTCTATCTTTTGCTAAACTATCGATTACCTTTTCATCGGTCGGGATTAAAGCAATATAAGTTTCTGGCTTAAACTTTTCGTTTTCAGAAATTGGAATAACCTCAGCTTCAATGTCTTCATCAGAAATTAACGAAGAATTCTTACTAGAAAGTCTCCAGTTATCTTCAAGCTTTCTGTCACCCCAAATTTTTCTAAACTCTCCTTTTCCGTATGCTATAGTTGAAGTGTTGTAGAAATAGAAAGTGCTACCTTTATTTGGACCGGCGGCTGTATTTTCTTTTTTATAAAATTCGTTATTGGCAATTCTCTGTTCTGTTTTTACAGCTTCAATTGAATCTAGTCGAGCTTGTTCTTTTAAAGCAGTAGTATACGAAACGAAAAACGCTTCTTGTTCTGCTGGGCTCATTTTCACTAGCCTCAAAACACTGTCGTTTACCGAAGCGATGTCTTCATACTTAATTACATCGTCAAGATTTTCACGCTTTTTTGTAATTCTACGCCATTGACGACTATTTTGTTCAAGGAAAGTTAGGGTACTATCGTAATACGCTCCTGCTTTTTTGTACTCGGCATCATCAAAATTAATTTCAGCTAAAGTTTGATAGTTTACTGCCTGTAGTACTCTATCCTGATTAAACGCCTGTATCGATTTGTTGTAATACGCAACAGCTCTTTCGATACTATCGCTATTGCGGTAATAATCTCCAAACTGATTGTAAATCTTGTCTAAAAACGGACGGTTTTCACGGTTTTCTGCTAGGTCGTTTAACAGTGTTAAGAATGCAGTACGGTCTCCACTTGCGTAATCAAAATTCTTTCCTTTTTCAAGATAAGCGTTAATCATATAAACGCGAGAAGTTTTACGATTCATTGCAATCACCTCATCGAAAGCCATATTTGCGCTATCTTTTTCTTGCAAACGGTTGTAAAGCTGACCTTTTATAAAAGTGTATCTTCCTTTTAGCTCGTTATCCTGAACGTTATCTACAGCCATCTTCATATACTCTAGCGCTGGCTCTAATGAATCAAGATTGATAAATGCTTGCGCCATCATTGCGGCACCATCTGCTAATTCTTCTTCATTAAGATCGTCATCTCGGAACATTCTTTTTAGGTTCTCGATTGCGTACTCTTCGTTATTTAAACGAATATTTGTTTTTGCCTTCCAAACTTTAGCAATATTTATGCTATTACTAGTAGGGTAACGGTCTAAAATAAAGTTGAAAGCATCTAGTGCAGGAACAAAACGTCCGTCGTAGTAACGTGCTTTTCCTAAAAGAATATAAGCCTCATCTATCTGTGGGTTATGCTCACGGCCATCGATATACATCGAGTGTTTTTGGATTGCCTTGGCAGCTTTTTCTTCTGCTCTATTAAAGTCGCCACTGTTATTTTTCCCTGGCGCTTTAATTTCAGCTTCCTTAATTTCGATACGTTCTACAGGCAAGATCTCCCAAAAGTTATCGCGATAACCTGCTGCAAGTCTGTTCTTACCATCGGTAAAGGCTAAATTTCCATTGTACAAGGTGTTGAACTCAGCAGTTACCGCGTGAACATTACGGTTTATAAAAGTATTCTTTTTACGTGAACAAGCCGCAAAAAATATTACAGCTAGAGTGAATAATGTAATTTTATAAGTGCCCTTCAAAATGATTTCAGTTTTTATGGTATTCTAACTTAAAAGGTTCTTTTTTAGTATGTAGAATCGCTAAAGAGCGGTAAAAATACGTTTCTTTTTATTATCTGCTTAATGAAACTCTGAAAAAATACATCACTTTAAAGTGGTTGAAACTTTATTTAACTGATATCATTTGTACTTTTGCAAAAAAAATTACGATTATGAGCGAATTTCATACGCTTACCGTTTCTGAGGTAAAAAAAGAAACTCCAAATTCAGTTTCAATTAGTTTTCAAATTCCAGATAATTTGAAAGGTACATTTTCTTTTAAAGCTGGACAATATATTACAATAAAATACCTAGCCGATGACAAAGAGATACGCCGCGCTTATTCTATATGTTCTTCCCCGAAAAGTGGGACGCTAAAGGTTGGGGTTAAAAAAGTTGAAAACGGATTATTTTCACAATATGCGAATTCAGTTTTAAAAGCTGGCGACACTTTGCAAGTAATGCCACCAACAGGTAAATTTACTTTGGAGCCAAATATTAAAAACTATGTTGCATTTGCAGCTGGAAGTGGGATAACCCCAGTGTTATCGCTTATAAAATCTACTATGGAAGAAATGCCTCAAAGCACATTCTTACTAATTTATGGCAATAAAACCGTAGAAGAAACAATGTTTTACGATGAAATAGTAGCGCTTAAAGACCAATATCCAGATAGATTTTATGTCGAATTTGTTTTCAGCAGAAAAGAAGAAGAAGGTGCTAGATTTGGTAGAATAGATCGATCTATCACAAATTATTTCTTAAAAAATAAATATGGGGAAGATATACACGAAGCCTATTATTTGTGTGGTCCTGAAGAAATGATTGACGAGGTTTCGGCTACATTGAAACACAACGGAGTAAATTCAAAACAAATCCACCACGAACTGTTTTCAACTGCAGAAAAAGGACTTTTAGTTGAAGCACACGACGGTGATACTAGCGTGGTAGTTATGCTTGATGATGAGGAAGAAACCTTTGTTATGCCACAAACGAAATCTATTCTTGAAGCGGCATTAGACGAAGGCTTAGATCCCCCATATTCTTGTCAAGGAGGAATTTGCAGTACCTGTATCGCTCGCTTAAGAGAAGGAAAAGCCGAAATGCGCAAAAATCAAATCCTTACCGATTCTGAAATTGCAGAAGGTTTAATCTTAACTTGCCAAGCACATCCTACAACAGCTAAGATTGTTGTAGATTATGATGATGTTTAAAGCTTGAAATCCCAAATTTTGAAATCCCAAATTCCAAAAAAAAAGCGAGAAGATAGGGCTAAAGACTTTATTTTTTAAAATCAAAAGATCACTGAAACTTAAATCTTCATCAAGTTTTAACCAATGGATTCCAAAAGGGGAGAGTTCGTAGTTGTTTTTCTCTACCTCGCTTGCATTTTTCTACTTTGAAAACCAGGATAATAGATGGCTTAGCTTCTGCCCATCGAGGGTTTCGATACATATTTTTGAGTCTGTAAACCAAAGTCTTTTAATTTCTATATTATTTTCTAAAGTGTTCATTATTAAAAGAAAAATCTAAGACCGAAAACGATAAATGAGGTCGGCATACCTATTTGCATTAGTGCAAGTTAGTGAATTTATCCAAAAATATCTTTGAAGAAATAAAAGACCCCAAAGGTTTTAAAAACCTTTGGGATCTTTTCATTGATGTAATTAAAGTTATTCCAGCACCTCAAATTCAATCCTGCTGTCTGCGTTGGCTCCGGCAATGTTTGTATCAAAATTATAAGTGTTGCAGCCTTCGCCAATTATATCGATTAGATAAGAAGAATGAAAGTTATACGTTCCTGTACGATTTAAGGTGATATTTACTTCAAACTCATATTTATCACCTATTTCGCTATATGGCATGTTGTACCAATTAGATGCACCTTCCCTTTTTGAGCCTTTTATATAATTTATAGAATTATCGTCAAATAATGCCGTCGCACCTCCTATAAGCCATGCAGTATCAACACCCGTAACCTCTAAAAGATTGACGTTTGGTTCTGCGAAATAAGGAGATATGTTTGCGATACTTCCTTTAAGGGTAACCACATCCCCCTTATGGTATGTGTCCTGTAGCGGTTCCAAGATAAATATGTCCGAAACTCTGGCGAAGGTGCCCATATCGTCACAAAACTCTCTTGGCGGGTCACAAGATAAAACGCCAAAAAAGAGTATGGCTATTGCCAAATAATGAATTTTAATACCCATAGCTCGTGAATAATTCATTGATTTTAACAGCAGTGGCAGCACTTCCAGAACCCGTCCCTATTAAACTGTTTTTCAAAGCGGCAGCAGAGTTAATGCTGCCCGTAAGCTTGTTGAAAATTGGCTGTAGACTCGTGCCAGTACTTATGGAGTATTTGTGTGTGGCCGTAACCTGCTTGCCCTGAAATGGTGAATTTGGCAAATAATTATTGTAATATGCAAAAGCGGAATCCATTGTTGCAACCGAATAAGCATTGGTCCTTTGGCCGCCAAGAACAATTTGTTTTTGTTCAAACCATTCTTCATTTTCAGTACCTCTTTGGGCCGCTGAGGAAACGCTCTCCATCAGTGTTAAGGTTTCATTTTTGAATTCCTCTCTTTCGCAACTGCTAAAGAAGAGAGAGAGAGAATAAGTGTAGGTGTTAAAAATCTCTTTTTCATGGGTCAAAAAATATATTTCGTTTAAGCAGGCAAATCAAGCACAAAAAAAGACACAAATATTTTTTTAATTGTTAAATTTTAATAACCTCATTTTTTCCAAGAATTGAATTGTAATAAAGTGTGACAAAATTCCCTGCCTGAAAGCCTCAACTACTGTCAAAAAATCATTGCACAGTGAAGAAATACACAAGCCGAAGTAAAGGAACCATTCGTGGAATTTAAATAAAATAAGCTATTCCAGTACCTCAACAATTTTAATGACAACAGTTTGCGGTGCAATAGTCTTTATTGCATCTTCATACCCTTTCGGAAATTTATTTCCGTAAATAGAAGTTGGAATTAAAGGAAATTTTTTTCGGTCGGCAAGTAATTGGTTGCTTTCTGGCTGGCCAAAAGGTACAAAACCAGCATACGGATGTGTAACGCCCCAAAGCGTAATTACTGAAATGCCATACATTGCCGCCAAATGACCATTACCACTGTCCATAGAAAGCATTAAGTCTAAATTTGAAATTAGAGCTAACTCTTCTTCAAAGCTTAATTTTCCAGCTACGTTGGTTACATTTGCGAAAGGATTTTCAAGTTTTTTAAGTTGCTCAATTTCCTTCTTTCCTCCGCCAAAAAGAAAGATACGGTATTTATTGGTTTCATCTAGCTCTTGAATAACTTCAGTCATTAAGCTTAAAGGATACATTTTTCCGTCGTGAGCCGCGAAAGGTGCAATGCCAATCAGTTTTTTTTGCTCTACACCAATTAAGCCGTTGAGCTTAGGGGTTAGTTGCTTTTTAGGTGGCGCTACAAACTGACTTAAATCTAACGGAAAGCCAAGTTTTTCAAAAACATCGGCATAACGTTGATGCGTTGTTTTTAATTGCGAAATACTTTTCCCTTTAGCGTTAACCAATGCTTTTTTCTCTGCTCTGCCCTTATCAATCTTAACCGATTTAATCCATTTAAAAATCAGATACTTAGTGATTATTTTAGAGCGTATAACATTGTGTAAATCTGCCACAACCTCAACCCCATTGGCTTTTGCTTTTTTAGCAAGCTTAATTAATCCCAAGTTTTTATGTTCGCCGTAAACATCTGCCTCAAGAAAATCTAAATTTGGTATCCCATCAAAAAAAGGTTTAAAATGCGGTCGTGATGCTACTGTAAGCTTTATGTCGGGATAGGTTTGACTGAAAACCCGAAGGACAGGCACCGTCATAGCCACATCGCCCATTGCAGATAGGCGAATTACTAATATATGTTTTGGGTTTTTAGCCATGGGAATAAAGAAACCCTAACAAGTTATTAAAACCTATTAGGGCTGATTGTTAAATTATTTCTTTCCTCGAAGAACTGGATTTAGTTCATCGTCGTTGTACATTTTCATTTGTTTGTACACTTTCATATACTTTCTACCATTAGCAATATCGTCTAGCAATTGGTTAATTGCAGTGCTTAAATCCACACGCTGCTCCAACAGCACATTCAATTTTGCTTTACAAGCCATTTGATGTTCTTGTGATGCATCTTCACGCTCAGCTTCTTCATTCATATGGTAAACTTTCAATGCTAAAATTGAAAGACGATCGACACCCCAAGCAGGACTTTCGGTGTTAATAGTAGCATCGTCGTTTACCTTTACGTCCTTATATTTTTCTAGAAAATAGCTGTCGATATATTCAACCATATCGGTTCTATCCTGATTAGAAGCATCTATCTGACGCTTTAATTTAAGCGCAGCAACAGGATCAATATTTGGATCACGGATGATATCTTCATAGTGCCATTGAACGGTGTCTATCCAGCATTTGCGATATAATAGATGTTCCAGTAACTGACTTTCTTTATCGTAAGGATTACTGAAAGGTTGATCTACAGTATTTACTTCGTGGTATTTATTTATAACTTCTGCGAAGATTTGATTGGCTTTGTCTGAAAACATATTTTTTTATTTATCTAAGGTTTTCCAACCTTGTAGGTTTAATATTGGTGCTTTATTTGTTATTCCCTAAAAGGCTTGATAATCCTTGAAGGAATAGGTGGTAAAAACCGCTGCCAGCAAAAGATATACTATCATCTTCTATGCTCAGACACCGAGTATATTGGGCGTAGCCGAGATTTATACCATCACAGGTTTTTACCTAAAATACAAATGTATCAAATTTTGCCTTAGGATTTAGAAAATGAGCCTTAGCATCCTATCATGCTTTTAGGTATAAATTAATTTAACATCCAGTCGTTGTTGTATAGCTAGCCATCATAAAAACATAAATACGAAGGGTAATAAAACAACCATCCAAAGCAGGGTTTCCTTAAATCTATATTCGATAACATCTTCTTTCACAAAACCTTTTGCGCCAAAGTTTTCGATATAATTGGCTGCTATTATAGCGAGTGGAGCCATAATAAATAAAACTTCAGCTCCTGTTTTTTCTGGACCTAAAAGTGCTACCCCAATACTCACCAAACTCACGTAAAACAGTAACAGATAATTCGGTTTACTTTTAGAAGGTATGCTCGCAATTTTAACTATTCTAGAAATCCCTGCCCATATATAGAAAGCTAATAATACCGTTACTGGTACTAGTATAGATGCCGAATTGTAATTTGAAAAGTCTAAGCTTATATCATCCCTCCAGCTAAAAAACCAAGCAAATGAATCGTTTATTAGCAATTGATAGGTAGTATTCAAAACTACGACAGCAAAAAAGCCAACAAAAGGTATCAGCATTTGCTTATAATTAATGTTTGGCTTCTGGATAAGACCTATATACAAAGGAACCATAAACAAAAGGCTCCAAAAATAATACAAAGATGCTACGGTAATCCAAAAACTTGAGTCTAGAATTTTCTTTTCAGAATTAGTATCACTTCGAAGACTCATAATCCTGCGTAATGCTAATAAGTTAAACAAATTAGCAAGGAGTATTTCGTGATTAAGAAAAACAACAGGAAGCATCACCATAAAGCACGAGAAAAATAAAATCGCAAAAGTGTTGGTTTTTGTGAGGTGATTTTTTCGGATGATAAAATCAAACAATAACATGCTAAACACACTTAATGCTATAAATAAGAAATGCCGAAATAGCGAAGTAGAGCTTAAGTCTATCTTCGATTCAGAAAATAAACCCAATAAATATCCAAATACAATAAACACAGAGAGTATTAAATAGTTTATAGGATTAGATTTCCCGAAAAAGCTTGTTAACATAGGGTTTTTTTATATTTTTGCTTTCTAAAAGTTTAAAGATATGGCCTTGAAAGATATTTGGGAAGGAATTGCTTCCTTTTTTGAAACCGTTTTATTGAATCCACTAGATGGTATGCGCGACTTTGAATTACAAACTTGGTGGGGCGCTAATATTATGTCTTGGATATTTCTTGCAATTGGTTCGGTAGCTTTTGTATACTGGCTAATTCAATTGAAAAAATACGACGAAAACACTGACGACACACATACTTACGAAGAAACAGTATAATTGAGGTTTATTTTTAATCCAATATTTTTAGAGATATTGGATTAAAGATCAAACCCAATATCTCTACGATAATTCATCCTATCGAAACTTAGTTTAGCTATGTTTTGATAGGATTTTTTTAGCGCTTTTCTGAAGTCATTATCCATGGAAGTAATTGCTATTACACGTCCTCCATTAGTAAGTACTTTTCCTGCATCAGATTTAGTTCCAGCGTGAAATACGATTGAGTCTTCTATATTTTCCAATCCTGAAATTTCCTTTCCTTTATCGTAAGCCTCAGGATATCCACCCGAAACAAGCATCACAGTCGTAGCCGCTCTTTTATCTATTTCAATATCTATAGTATCAAGCTTTTGACGATATGTAGCTTCCAATATATCTATAAGATCTGTTTTAATTCGCGGAAGAACAACTTCAGTTTCAGGGTCTCCCATTCTAACGTTGTATTCTATTACATACGGTTCGTTATTTACCTTAATTAACCCGATAAAAACAAAGCCTTTATAGTCTATGTTTTCTTCGCTTAGACCATTAACCGTTGGTTTTACAATGCGATCTTCTATCTTGTTCATCAATTCCTCATCTACAAATGGCACTGGAGAGATTGCTCCCATTCCACCAGTATTTAAGCCTGTATCCCCTTCGCCTATACGTTTGTAATCTTTAGCAGTAGGCAAAACTTTATAATTTTTGCCATCTGTTAATACAAAAACGCTTAGTTCAATTCCATCTAAAAACTCTTCAATAACAACTTTAGAGCTAGCTTCACCAAACTTACTATGGGTAAGCATATTTTCAAGCTCTTGCTTTGCTTCGTCTAAATCGTTAAGAATTAAAACACCTTTTCCTGCTGCCAATCCATCGGCTTTTAAAACATAAGGAGGGTTTAATTGTTCTAAAAATATTTTTCCAGCCTCTAGGGATTCTACAGTAAAGCTCTCGTAAGCTGCCGTAGGGATGTTATGCTGCATCATAAACTCTTTTGCGCGCTGTTTACTTCCTTCCAACAAAGCGCCGCGCTTAGAAGGCCCTATAAGCATAACGTCCTTCAATTCTGAAGTTTCAGCAAAGTAATCGGCTATTCCTTGTACTAACGGATCTTCTGGACCCACCACAACCATTTCAATATTGTTTTCAACAACACAATTTTTTATGGCTTCAAAATCGTTTACATTTATTGCTAAATTTGTTGCAATTGACTCTGTACCTGCATTTCCAGGTGCAACAAATAGATTTGAACAACGAGAGCTTTGTGCTATTTTATAAGCAAATGTATGTTCGCGACCGCCAGAACCAAGGATTAGAATATTCATAGATATATTTTTTATACCTACAAGGTTTTCAAAACCTTGCAGTAAGTTTTAATTTTAGTTGATTTAGTTATTTTAAAACTCTTTTTGGTTTAAATTGTACCTAAATCCAGCTGTCAAAAATAATTGTTTGTACCTTGAACCACTAATTTATTTAAAACGAATTTTGAGTTTTCATAATTTGTTTTTGATTTAAACTGAAAGTAATCATTTGAGACTTTTTGATATTTCACTTTTTCTTAAACGTTTTCCTATAAAGAAAGCCAAGGAGGAATTGGTTCAAACTTCTAAAATAGAAGAAGCAAACTACGAGCGTTTTTTGAACAACAAAAAAACTGAAATCGTAAAGCATCACTTATTGCACAATAATTTTTATCGAGATTTGGTGAATGGAGATTTTAAAAATTGGGAATCACTTCCAATTATGAAAAAAACTGATTTTCAAATTCCTTTACAACAGAGGCTTTCCAAAGGTTTTTCAGAAAAAAACATTTATACAAACAAAACTTCAGGTTCGAGTGGTAATCCGATGCGCTTTGCAAAAGACAAATATAGCCACGCTATTACATGGGCTTACCACATGGAACGGTTTGGATGGTACGGAATAGACTTCAACACGTCGCTGCAAGCACGGTATTACGGAATTCCCTTAGATACCATTGAAAATAAAACGGTTCAACTAAAAGACTTTCTAGCCAAGCGCCATCGATTTTCAGTTCTTGACCTTTCTGAAAAAGCTTTAGATAAAATGCTAGAAGTATATACGCAGAAACCTTTTGATTATATAAATGGTTACACTAGTAGCATTGTTCTATTTGCAAAATATTTAAAGGCTCAAAACATAATATTAAAAGATGTTTGCCCAACTTTAAAAGTCTGTATTGTTACGTCTGAAATGCTTTTTGAGGCCGATAAAACATTACTTCAAACTCAGTTAGGCATTCCCGTTGTTAATGAATACGGCTGTTCAGAAGTGGGCGTAATAGCTTTCACCAATATAGATGATGAGTGGGAAGTAGATTCCAAAACACTTTTTATGGAGATTTTGGATAACAATAACAACCCCGTACCTTTAGGTGAAGAGGGAAAAATTGTTATCACTTCATTACATAATAAAGCGCATCCTTTTATAAGATATGAAATTGGCGACTATGGAGCATTAAGTGAGAAAAGCACTCCGAAAAAGCCCATTTTAAAAAAGTTGTTGGGGAGAACTAATGATTTTGCGATACTTCCAAGTGGGAAAAAAGCAGCTGGCATGACTTTTTACGTAATCACCAAGAAGATTATGGAAGAAAGTGGAAACATAAAAGAATTTAAAGTGACCCAATTAAAGAAAGATACTTTTGAAATAAATTATGTGAGCGATGATACTTTAACCCCCAAAAAAATTCAGATAATAACAAAAACCCTTGAGCAGTATTTAGAAAAAGGATTGAGTTTTCATTTTAATAGAAGAGAGCAATTAGATAGAACGGCAAGTGGAAAACTGAAGCAATTCGTTTCTATGGTTAACCAATAATTATTCGGTAGTGTGCAAAAAGAAATTCTCTTAATAACAAACTATTTTCCACCCGAAAAAGGAGCTGCGGCAAACCGCATGCATAGCATTGCAGAGAACTTAGGAAAAGCAGGATATAAGGTTAAAGTAATTTGTCCTTTACCTAACTATCCCAGCGGAGAAATTTTTGAAGGTTATCGCGGGAAATTGTCAATATCAGAAAAAACCACCTTCGGGGAAGTTTCACGTTTGTGGACTTGGCCAAGTAATTCTACGAATAAGTTTATTCGGTTGCTTTCAATGCTTTCATTTTCATTGAGCCTAGCGGTGTTTTTTATTTTTAGAAAAACTCCAAAAACAATTTTTATTCAATATTCTCCAGTATTTATTGGGTTTACAGCAGTTTGTTTGGGGAAAATATTTTCAAAAAAGATCATTCTAAACGTATCAGACCTCTGGCCATTGGCAGGTTTGGAAATGGGTATTTTAAACAAGGGGTTTTATTATACGATACTTTTAAAAATGGAGCGTTATTGTTACAAAAAATCCGACTTAATTGTAGGTCAGTCTGAAGAAATCCTCCACCATATTTCAAAACTGGAAGATAAAAAGCCACTTTTTCTATATCGAAATATTCCAAATTTTAAAGTGCCGAAAATCAATGATCGAGCTAGTTCTAAGGAGGTGAAAATTGTATATGCCGGTTTGTTAGGCGTGGCTCAAGGAATTTTTGAAATCTGTGAAAAAATCACTTTTCCACAAAATGTAAGTTTTCATATCTATGGAGCAGGACCCGATGCAGAAAGGCTGAAATCGTTACAATCTAAAAACGTTTACTTCTATGGGGAAGTCGATAGAGCGGTGCTACATACAGAGCTAAAAAAATACGACCTAGCCTTTGTTCCGTTGGTAAATAGAATATATGGGTCTGTACCTTCAAAAATATTTGAATATACACGCTTAGGACTTCCTATACTTTATTTTGCAGGAGGTGAAGGAGGAAAAATTATAGCAAAAGAATCTTTGGGATGGGTAATTCCTGTGAATAACACAAAGAAACTTCAGGAGTTTATCAATACTGTTTCAGAAAACGAATTATATACATATCCAAAAGAAAAAGTTCAGAATATTGCAGTTTCAGTATTTAATTTTGAAAAACAATTCAAGGCATTTATAAGTGCTATTGAAACTGTTTAATATGCTTTTTCTTCTCCTTTTAGGGCATTGTAAACTGTTTGAAATACAATTTTTATATCCAAGAATAAGCTCCAATTTTCAAGGTAAAAAATATCGTATTTCACACGATTTACAATATCACTTTCAGTCTCTACCTCTCCTCTAAATCCGCTTACCTGTGCTAAGCCTGTAATTCCTGGTTTAATAAAATGGCGAACCATAAATTTGTCAATACGCTCTGCATACATATGTGTATGGCTCACCATATGCGGTCTTGGCCCCACAACAGACATTTCACCTTTTAAAACATTGATAAACTGTGGCAGTTCATCCACACTCGTTTTTCTAATTATTCGCCCTACTCGCGTAACTCTCTCATCCCCTTTTTTAATTTGGTGTAAATCGGCCATGGGGTTTGGTTTCATCGAGCGGAACTTATAACAGTAAAATTCTTTGTAATCCAAACCGTTTCTTTTCTGTTTAAAAAACACCGGCCCCTTCGACTCCAGTTTTATAAACAAGCCTAAAAGTGGTGTAAGCCACGAAAGAATTCCTACAATTACCAAAATTGAGAGTACTATATCAAAACCTCGTTTTATAAACTTATTAAACGGTTCATCCATCGGGATTTTTCGCATAGAAAGTATTGGAAGCACTCCGTAATACGTAAAGTCAAGTTTTTTAGTATAAATCTCCTTATTATCGGGAAGAAACTTTAAGATTTTAAGGTTGTTATCTACAAAATCTATTAGCTTTATTAAATCCTTATTCCCTATTTCTGCAACCGAAGAATACACCTCGTCGATATTTTCTTTAAGAATGTAATCCATACATTCTTCTATAGAAGTTTTATTGGGTCCTTTTAAATCAAATGTTTTAACTAGTTGATACCCGTATACTGGATTTTCGTTAAAAAACTTTCTCAGCTGATCTGTTTTTTGGTTAAGACCGATAATCACCACCTTTCGAACGTTTCCGCCTAAATAAAGTCGGTATTTTTTTAGAAGAAAATATATTCCAAACTTCACTGTTGATATGCTTAGCATTACAACAACTATATATTTGAAAATAAGCGATGCTGAAACTTCTATATCATTATAAAACCCAAAGAAGGAAAATACGATTAACGCCAAAATTATCCCTTGCTTACCTAGCAAAGACATAATTTTTGACATATGAGTAAAACGATAGATCTCATAAAATCCTGATCGTAGCGAAAGTAAAATCCAAGCGAAGGTTAGGTAAATAATAAAATTAAATAGCGGAATGCTATTATTGAAAAACTCGAAAGCCAAAAAATAGAGTAACACAAGATCTAGTCCGTATGAAATAGGCCTTATAAATCCAGAATATCGTCCGCTTTTAAACATACTTACCCTCTATTGTGTTTTGAAAAATCTTTGTGTTCGCTTTTAAAGAGTTCCTCTGGTGATAAATTTTTAAAATATTCAAATGTTATTCGCATACCTTCTGCCCGTGAGACTTTTGGTTCCCACGCTAGCACTTCTTTCGCTTTAGAAATATTTGGCTCACGCTGTAAAGGATCGTCTTGAGGCAAAGGTTTAAACACAATCTTTTGACTTGTGTTCGTCAGTTTTATAATTTCTTTTGCGAAATCAAGAATTGTAATTTCTTCAGGATTCCCAATGTTTACAGGAAACGCATAATCGCTAAGCAGGAGGCGGTATAAGCCTTCAACTTGATCGTCTACATAACAAAACGAACGTGTTTGTAATCCATCCCCAAATACGGTTAGGTCTTCTCCACGCAGCGCTTGACCTATAAAAGCAGGAATAACACGACCGTCGTTCAATCGCATTCTTGGGCCATATGTATTAAAAATTCTAGCAATTCGCGTTTCTAAACCATGGAATCGGTGATACGCCATAGTTAATGATTCCTGAAATCTTTTTGCTTCGTCATAAACTCCGCGAGGACCAATGGTATTTACATTGCCATAATATTCTTCCGATTGTGGATGAACCAATGGGTCGCCATAAACTTCAGAAGTCGATGCTATTAATATTCTAGCTTTTTTCTCTTTTGCTAATCCCAAAAGGTTATGAGTCCCTAACGAACCAACTTTTAAAGTTTGGATCGGGATTTTTAAGTAGTCTATCGGACTAGCAGGAGAGGCGAAATGAAGAATATAATCTACTTTTCCAGGTACGTGCACAAACTTTGTAACATCGTGATGGTAAAACTCGAAGTCTTCAAGTTTAAAGAGATGTTCCAGGTTTTTTAGATCACCAGTAATAAGATTATCCATGGCGATAACGTGGAAGTCTTCGTCAATAAATTTATCACATAGATGTGAGCCTAAAAATCCGGCAGCACCTGTTATAAGCACGCGCTTTTTCATCTGAATAATTTATTTGAGAAAAAGTAATGCTTCGATTTCACGCTGCATAGGGATAGATTGTCCCATCTTACATTTTCCATTATTTTATAATTCAATATTAGGCACATCATAAGTTCACTGCTTTTCTACCAATTGAAACATAAGTAAACCCTTCTGCTTCCATATCGCTTACATTATAAAGGTTTCTTCCGTCGAAAATTACAGGATTATTCAGTGCATTTTTTAATCTAGAATAATCAGGAGTACGGAAAATACTCCATTCTGTACAAATTAAAAGTGCATCTGCCCCTTCGAGTGCTTCGTACATCGATTCTGAATAATGTAATTTATCTCCAAAGCGTTTTTTGATGTTAGGCATTGCTTCCGGATCAAACACCTGAAGTTTCGCATTTAATTCCAACAAGCCATTCATCATATCGATAGATGGTGCTTCGCGAATATCGTCTGTTTCTGGTTTAAAAGCTAAGCCCCATACTGCAATGGTCTTTCCCTTTAAATCGTTGTTAAAGAACTTCTCGATTTTTGGGAGCAAAATTATTTTTTGATCTGAATTGATTTCTAAAACTGAATTCAGAATTTTAAAGTTGTAATTTTCATCTGATCCAGCCTTTTTTAGCGCTTTTACATCCTTAGGAAAACAAGATCCACCGTATCCTATTCCAGGGAATAAAAATCGCTTTCCAATACGGCTGTCGGTACCCATTCCAGCACGAACTTTATCTACATCTGCACCTACTTTTTCGCAATAATTTGCGATTTCATTCATAAAGGTAATCTTAGTAGCTAAAAAAGCATTAGACGCATATTTTGTAAGCTCTGCAGATTTTTCGTCCATAACAATTATTGGATTGCCTGAGCGCACAAAAGGGCTGTAAAGTCGTTTCATTAAGGCGGTAGCTCTTTCACTGCTAGAACCTATAATAATACGTTCTGGTTTCATAAAATCGTCAACAGCAAAACCTTCTCGTAAAAACTCAGGGTTAGACACTACATCAAACTCACAAGGAGCATGTTTTGCGATTATAGCGTGTACTTTTTCAGCAGTTCCTACTGGTACAGTACTCTTATCTACAATTACTTTATAATCGGTGATTTTTTTTCCTATTTGTTCGACTACATTTAATACATACGACAAATCTGCAGCTCCATCTTCATTTTCAGGTGTTGGTAATGCTAGAAAAACAATTTCGGCGTGAGCTAACCCTTCATCTAGTGAAGTTGTAAACTTTAATCGATTTGCTTTAATGTTTCTTTCAAAAAGAAGTTCTAGGTGGGGTTCATAAATAGGCACTTCACCATTGCGCATTCTTTCTACCTTAGCCTCGTCGATATCTACACAGATAACTTCATTACCTGTTTCGGCAAGACAAGTTCCTGTTACTAAACCAACATATCCTGTTCCTATTACTGAAATTCTCATATTTATTCCTTCCGTTGTTATTTACCCTAAACGCTTTTAATTTAAAAAAGTGCTTAAGGATATTGAAAACGGTATTTTTTTAGATTTATTAATTTGCAAAAATACTATTTGCAAATCTTTTTATTCGATTTTTGCTTTGTTGTTTTTAAGGTGATTAGCACTTGATGTTAAAGCTATAATAATATACCCTAGATAATAGGCTCCAATCTGCCTGTGAAATACATTTTCGACCATACAATACACTACCAAAATTGTAAGCATTGCCGTGGGAAAGAATTGTTTTCTAAAGCTTAAAAAGCTAAAGCATATAAAGGCTAAAAACAATAACAACGCAATAAAGCCCGCACTTAAATAAAAGTCCAAAAACTGATTATGTGTATTGTAACGTTTTGTAGTAAAGCGTTTGCGTTTTTCGGGATTTAAAATTTGTGAATCATAGCAAGCCACAAGCTTTTCTTTAGTATTATAAAACCCTATTCCGTTAAACGGAACCTCATCTTCATTTATAATTTGTTGAGCACAACCCCAAACTACCGCTCTAAGCTCGTAGGTAAGGGAGTTTTCAATAAATGCCGGCGGATTATTTTTACTTTCTTTAATACTAGTTTCGAAATCGGTGTCACTCTTTATTATAAAAAACAGCACTACTACTGCTGCCATAGCACCGAGTGCAATAGCAACTTTCCAAATTTTACGCTGCCCATAAAACTGCCTTACCAACAATAATAGAAACAAGGTCACCATTGCTATTTTGGAAGCCATTAATACGATGAAAATTGCATTAATCAATATGTTGGCTAAATAGTAATTATTGTTAGGGTGATATTTCTTTTTAATTGCTTGAAAAGAGATTAATATACTGAATGTACTTAGCATGCCTAAATACAACCTGTCTATCAACAGCGACTCTACTACTTGAGGAGATTCCCCTAAGGAGAAGCTTCCCGTGGCATCAGTAATTAAAACAAAGTTATATACTGAAAAGATGATAGCCGCCAAAGCCGAAAAAATGATGGCGCTGTTAATTTTTCCAGCCCATCCAGAAGACGGATTCATATCGGACACGGGAATATATAGTACCGCCAACCCTAAGGCAACCATTACTTTATTAATCACAGTAATGTCTTCCTCAAATCGACCTGCAAAGTACGAGTTGATTAGCAGATAGACTATTAATCCAAAAAACGCAAGAATAGGAAGTGATTTAAGCTTCTTAAAATCATCTTTCTTAACTACAAATGGAAAAGCAATAACTAAAACTGCTACTAAAATGTTTGGAAGTACCCTTATATAATTATCAAAAGGGATAATGAGGTATAGCAGCAAAAAGGCAAATGGGTATATGGCAGAAAGCAGAATCCTCATTGTGTATTTTGTGTTTTTTATTAATGTCTAACAATGACGTACATTGTACGACTAAAATTATAACAACCTGCTCGTTAAATTACTATAGTTTTTTATAAAATTAAAGTGTTACGCATAAATCATAATTTCAAGAGCATGCTGTCAAACTTTTTATTAATTCGCTAAAAGTGTACGATAATTGAAACAAATATTTCTTTAAGGTATTTTAATGAGACACTGTATATTTTTAAAAAATTTAGGGGAAGATAGGAAAGTCTTGGGAGATATTAGGTATTAGACGATAGAAATGAGATTTTAGATTTGAGATGTATAATGAATGACAAAAAATTACCTTGAAAATCGTTCTTTCAGCACCAAAAGGATAAATTTTGAGTTTCCTACCAAGTAGCGTTTCCACATACGTTTTGGTTCCTGTAAAAAACGGTAAAACCACTCGAGTCCTGCGTTTTGCATCCAAATAGGAGCTCTTTTCGTTTTCCCTGCAAACACGTCGAAACTACCGCCTACGCCCATCTTGAAATTTACAGATTTTAAAATTTCTTTGTTCTCGATTAAAAATTGTTCCTGTATAGGAGATGTTATAGCTACAAACAACAGATTAGCGCCACTGTCTGCAATCTGTTTAGCAATGGAAGGAGTCTCATTATGTTTAAAATATCCATTTCTATAGCCTGCAAGAATGTTCTCGCTATATTTTGAAACAAACTTGTTTACTACTTCTTTAACCACTTCTTCCCGTGCACCAAAAAAGAAAACTTTATGTCCGTTTTTATGGGCTTGTTCTATAAGTTTCTCAACTAGATCCACACCTGCCACACGTTCTTTTAGTGGCTTATTTAGTAATTGAGAAGCCCAAATTACTGCTTGTCCATCTGCCTGAATAATATCGCTTTGATCTACATAGCTTTTAAGTTGAGCGTCTTCACGAATTTGAATGATTTTTCCCGCATTAATATCAGTCAAAGTAATATCGCCTTGGTTTTCAATTGCGTTATTTACAAGGTCGATAGTTTCTTGCATGGATAAATTATCAATGCTTAAACCACATATAGCTACTTTTTGATGGGTGTTTTGTATCACTTTGAGGCGGATTATTCTATTTATAATTACAAAAGAGAGTTATATAATTTTTCGTACATAAGCGCATTCTTTTGCCAACTCTTTTCCTGTTGTACAAACATAAGAGCATTTTCTAAAACCTGAGATTTTTCATCATCTGAAAGCTGTAAAATTCTTTTAATAATATTTTTTAGGCTCTCTTTATTTTCTGATTTAAAAATAAATCCATTCTTATTTGGTGAGATTAATGCAAGTATCCCTCCTACATCACTTCCTATGAATAGCTTTTTATATGCCATAGCCTCTAAAGGTTTTAGGGGAGTGACAGATTGTGTTACGTCATTATTTAAACGTGGATTAACAACAACATCAATTCCGGAGAACGCTTGGGGAATATCATTTGGGCTAACTTTTCCCAAATATTTAATTGTATCAATATCTGGGCGACTGTTAATTACATCTATTATTGCTTCTCTGCTAATCCCATCCCCATAAATCAACAGTTTATTTTTTATTCCTAAATCGTTTAATTCCTGAAAACATTCTACTAAAAATTCGATGCCTTCATAGGCTGTTAATGTTCCTATATACCCAAAAACTAACTCTTTACGATTCTCTGATTGAGCGTTTTTACTAGTAAGTTCCTCTATATGCGCTAAGTTTACAGCATTGTTAACTACATAGCTATTCTTGAATTTATTTCCTTTCGACTCAAAGTAAGTTCTTAAATCATCGTTTAAAAATACAGCTGCATCTACTTGTTTAAGGGTAAATGTTTCCAGAGAAACTAGAAAATTTTCAACAAGAAGATCTAATTTGGTTTTTTTAGTTGTTTTATTCTGAAACATCCAAAGGGACCTAAATTCATAAACCACAGGAATTTTTTTTAATTTCCCGATGAGAATTGCTGGAATACCACAATAGAACATAGCGTGTGCATGGAGCACATCAGGTTTTTCTCTTTTTACACAATTGAAGAGTTTATAGGAAAATGAAACTATCGAAAATAACTTTTTAAGCTGAACTAAAACCCCCTTTTTATTGTCTGTTATTACAGTTTCTTTTCTCGAAGTGGTGCGGATATATCGAATTCCATTAATTATATCTTCTTTACCTCCATCAACACTCCCTTGAAAGTCTGAAGTGATAGCAACAACATCTAATCCTATGTTTTTTTGAGACATAAGTGTGTCTCTACTTCTAATACTGGATCCTGATACCTGTGGTAGCGATTGGTAAAGAATATGTAATACCTTCATATAATTATTATTGATCCAAAATATTTAATGAAATTCAAAGTTGTATTTTTGGCAAACCAATCCCTACAAGAAACAGGGCAAATATAACATTTGAGAAAAGACTATGAAAAGATTTATTCTTTCAAAACAAGAGCTTATAACCTTCATTTTAGTATTAATAGTCTGTATTACTTTACCTGTAAAAAACAACATCAATTCGCTATCGATGATACTTTTAGGAGCTTTTGCTGCTATTGTTCTCATTTTTAAGAAACAGATTGACTTTAAGATACTTCGAAAGTTTATTCCTTTGATTTTATTTTATATAGTATGCCTTATCAGTGTTTTTTACTCAGAAAACCAAGATTTAGCACTAAAAATGATAGGAAGATTGGTCCCCTTTCTTACTTTACCTATAATTTTTTCTATTCTACCTCCATTGAAAAAAGAAAGATATCCTAGCCTTATGAAGTTCTTTATAGGGTCTATGGTAATTGTGTGTGTGTTTTCTCATACTCTTGTACTAATTAAGTTGTTTAATAACAACGATAGCCTTTATAACATATTTAATAGCCATTATTCTTATTTAAGTTTGTCTGAAGATACCATAGGCATGCACTCCACCTATTACGCCTATTTAATCATTCTTGCGGTGATGTTTGTGGTTCACTTTCTTTTTAGTGAAAGAAGATGGAAGTACCGTATTCTTTACTTTTTGTTGCTAGGGTATTTCACCTTTTTTGTTTTTCATCTTTCTGCCAGATTACCAATAGCCGTTTTATTTCTATTTTATAATATCGCTTTAGTATATTACTTTGTAAAACAGAAAAAAGTATTAAAAGGAGTATTATTTCTGTTGCTTTTATACATCATCACAAGTCTTGTTATTTACAATGTTAGGATAACTAGGTATCGATTTCAACAGCTTGTAGGATTTACATATTCAGATGGCACTCATTATGATGATGGAAAAGATAAAATTTTTCAATGGAAAGCAGGGGCTTCAGCAAACAAAAATGTGGTGTTTGGAAATGGCATAGGCGATGCCAACCAGAGTATTTTTAATTCATATAATAATAGCGGGCTCCATACCTATGCAGAAAGAAAATACAACGCCCACAACCAATACATACAAACTTTTGTAGGGATGGGAGTAATAGGGCTAATAACACTACTATTTATCTTCTATTATTACCTTCGATTATTTTATCAACAGAAACACTTAATTGGGTTTACTTTCCTCCTTCTAACTACTATTTTGTATTTAACCGAATCTTACTTGGAACGACACAATGGTATTGTAACATTAGTATTTATCATTTGTTTGTTTGTTGTTCAAAATAGCAACACTTTAAAAGAATTGGATAGAGATTAACGAAAAGTCCCTGTTTTGAAACGTCTTTAAATTATGTGTTTATTGAATAATTGTTACAAAATTAGAAAGTTAGCGTGTGCTAGTGTCTTAAAAGCTTTATAGTTGTACCTGAAATTTTCAGAAAATACATTCCTGTTGAAAAAGAAGAAAGGTCTACTCGGTTTTCAGCTCCAAGAAAATTTCCGCTGAGTAAAGTTCTTCCATTTATATCGTTTACGGTAAACGGACTATTAATAAATTTTTGGTTTTTTAGATTAAAAACACCATTGGATGGGTTTGGAAAAACGGTAATTGGGCTTATATTTTCTTCAGCGATACCAAGAGGATTGTTTTGATGGCGACCAATATATGCATCTCCATTGTTGTTTACTAGGGGTATACTTGTTCTTGCAGTGGTAATAATTTTTCCGTCGTCTTGTAGAATGAAAGAGTAGCTGGAGTTGGGTTGCAAACCAATAGTATTCTCTTCTAAAGAAAATGAGGAATCTATATATCCGTTTTCGTAAATCCTGGAGACCATAAAAGAGAAAGCTTCAGGAACACATATATTTTGATTCCAACCTATAAGAATTCTGTTATTTTCTTGAAATGTTACTTGAAATGGATTAGAATGATCCCACGCTTCGGGTGTATTGGCACTCCCTGAATCCCCAAAGGTTGTGTCTATTGGTCCTGAAGGTAAAAAACGCTTAATAAATGGGTAAACCCCTAATTGACAACTTCCTATACTTCCTGCAACTATAATTTTTCCATTTTCGTCAATATCAAAAACGGCAACAATAGAACCAGCAGTAGATGATGCTATTTCATAAAAATATGTCCCATTGTTTCCAAATGAACTGTCAAGCGAGCCATCTGCTAAAAATTTAATAAAAATTAGTTGCGCCGCTGAAGCTAACTTCCGATCACCGAGAATTAGTATGCTACCGTCATTTTGAATTTTGAACCTTCTACTAACAGAAGGGTTTTCTTGAATAAATGGAATTTCTGCTTCAGCGACACCGTTAGTGCCAAACGAAGTATCTATAGTTCCGTTTGGCAAGTATTTTTGAAGCGTTAGTGAACTAGTTGTTCCGTTGCTTTGAAATCCTCCTTCTATAACAAAACTATTGTCATCAAATATCTGAATCCGAGCATTTTGTCCAGAGATAAATGGGGCTAATGTGCCATTGTCTGCAAAGCTTGTATCCAATTCACCAGAGTTTGTGTAGCGTTTTACCAGATAAGTATTGTTATATTGGCCAGCAACTATAATATTATTATTTTGAATATAAGGAGTTGAAGCGCCGTAAGTTGAATTTGTAATAACCTTTCCATCGTCGCCAAAAGATGGATCTAAATTACCATCAGATAGATATCTTAATAGATACATGGTATAATCATCAGCTCCATCCCAATTATAAGCAGTCACAAGAAGCTTGCTATCTGTTTGTTGAATAACACCCAAGGCTCCGCTCTGAATGCCACCTAAATCAGTTAAAACAATACCATCATCTCCAAAAGAGGTGTCGTAAGCTCCGTCCTGGGCGAAGAGAATCCCAACATTCAATAATAATGATAAAAATATGAGAGTGATTTTGTTCATAATCTTGATTTAATAGTTATGTTCAAATTACATTTTTTGTTAAGAAACATTCCTATACTATTGCTTTAAAAGCTTAACTGTAGTACCTGAAATTTTCAGAAAATACATTCCTGTTGAAAAATATGAAAGGTCTATTTGGTTTTCAACATCTTGAAAACTACCATTTAGTAACACCCGTCCATTTATATCGCTTACATTATACTGTCTATTGATGGGTTCTTGGCTCTTTAAGTTGAAAATACCATTCGAGGGGTTAGGAAAAACCGAAATTGTAGTTATATTATTTTCAAGAATATTTAAAGGATCATTTTGATGACGGCCAATGTACGCATCTCCAAAATTGGTGACTTGAGGAACCCAGGTTGTACCAGTAGTGACTATTTTTCCATCATGTTGTAAAATGAAGGAAGAGCTAAAATTAGGTTGTAAGCCAACATTATTCTCTTCTAAAGAAAAAGAAGAATCTATGTGTCCATTTTCGAAAATCCGGGTAATTAAAAAATGGACGAGTGGAGGATAACAACCATTTTTGTTTAATCCTATTAGAATACTATTATTTTCTTGTATTACTATTTTAAATGGTCTGGAAAAATCCCATTCAAGAGGGATAATAGTTTCCCAAAACGTTGGGTCTACAGAACCATCAGGTAAATAACGCTTTATGAATGGGTGGGTTCCATATTGACATCCTCCAATACTTCCAGCTACTACAATCTTCCCGTTTTCGGCAATATCATAATATGCACTAATAGATCCTAAATATTCGTTCTCTATAGTATCAAAAGATTTTCCACCACTTCCAAATGAGTTGTCAAGGGAACCATCTGCTAAAAACTTTATAAACATTAATTGCCCGGGTTGTTGATGAGGATATCGCCATCCCAACACCAAAATACTTCCGTCAGAATTAATTTTAAATTTACTACTACCGTGAGCGTTTTCATTATGATCTATTGGGCCCGCATTTGGAAGTATAGCTTCAGCTATTCCATCGACACCAAAAGCCGTATCTATAGCTCCATCTGGCAAATATTTATGAAGTGAAACAGCGCAAGTAGAATCAGTCGATCTAAATATTCCTTGCATAATAAAACTATCATCATCAAGTATTTTAAAATTTGTACCTAAAACACCAGGGTATAATGTGCCGTTAGCTGCAAAACTAGCATCCAATTCACCAGAAGTAGTGTAGCGCTTAATTGTATAGACATCGTTGAATTGACCACCCACAATGATTTTATTATCATTTTGAAAGGAAGCAGTATATTCAATAGTCAAATTAAAATAACCAAGTGTTTCGCCAATCTCTGTTTTTCCGTTATCTCCAAAAGATTGGTCTAAACTACCATCAGGTAAATATCTTAACAAATAAAGTGTGTTATTCCTCGGAGAACCTTCTTCTGCTTTATAAGCAATTACAAGGAGTTTATTATCAGCTTGTTGAACAACATGCAAAGCACCGCTAATTGTCTCCCCCCAATCTGTTAAAACAATACCGTCATCACCAAAACTGGAATCGTAAGCGCCGTCTTGGGCGAAAAGTATCCCAACATTCAATAATAATGATAAAAATATTAGAGTTATTTTATTCAAAGCTATTTATTAATCAATTACAATAAAAAAATGTAATTGACCAAATTGATTTTAATTATTCTATATACTTAAAGATACGAATAATTTGTCAATCTCTTATTTAATTGACTACATCAATGGTGCAAGAAAATTAAACAAATCGAAGATTTCTAATAATAACGGTTTCTGCAAATAAATTTTATTCCCTAATTGTCTAAATGGTTTCTTCTTTCTTTAAGGAAGAAATAAACACATAAAACAAAACAATAGCATAAGCTACTAAATATTCTGGTTTAAAAAACCCTCTGTGATAAATATGAAAAAACTGAGTAATTGTCAAAGCGTATAAAAGTTTATACATATCACTCCCCAACGATTTTTTATATAGGAAATAGATTATGAAACTGGTAAAGAATAAAATCGGAATCAACCAATCCCTATAATCTATATACAAAGCTCCAATTACTCCAGGAGTAATACCGCCCTCATAATTAGTTTGGTATAATCTTTTAGACAACACAATTCCTGGTGACGGTTGCTCTCCAGGTAAGATTGTCATCAATTCAGAAAAAAACATTGGATAGTCAAAAAATGTATTTGATACATTTTCCTTGATTATTTTTTCAGTAATACCCACTGTTTCTCTTAATGAAAAATATACTGGCATAATTAACATGTTATACCAATTATCATTTCCAAAATAACGTATTGCTAATTCAGATGGAGACAAAAAGGTTGTTGACACTAACCTTCTTGTGTAATATACTATTTGAAACAGAATCAGGCCTATAAAACACGTTAGATAAACCCAATGTTTATTATTTCTCCACGCTTTACTATTCCTTAAGTAATATTTATCTCCAACATTTATATTTTTTAATAGATAAAGAACCAATACACTAATTATAATCATAATAACAGTCCCTCGACTACCTATAAAAAAAGCAGGAAAAAGGGGGAGTATTATAAAAAGTAAAATATTCTTCTTCGTGAATTGACTGCGCTCGAAAAACAATGTAAAAAGAGGAATATAAAGTGTAGATTTTATTAAGTACGACATCATCGGACTCATAAAAAACCTCAATTCCTGATGAACCAAAACATTACCGACCGTTACAAAAACATATGCTACCAGTAAATAAACAATTATAGTCTGGATGATTACGACATTGACAAAGAAAGGTGTAATAGCGATTTTTTTATATTTCACTTCGTTCTTTCTAAAAACGCTTTTACTAATTGTAAAGAGGAGAGGTAAAATCAATGCAAAATTGGCATATGTATAAATTTGTAAAGTATAAAAGCTGATGGTTCCCCTATAGGTAGATATATTAAAGAATGGAATGAAATAGTATAAGAATAAATAAAATCCAAAAATTTTTGTGTTTATAGATTGCCTTGTAATAGCAACAAATAATAATAATAGTGAAAAGGTAAGATGTGTAAATTCGTACGATTTTAAATATAGAGCAATGCCAGTCAATAATATTAAAACAAATACAATACTATCCTTAAACGATTTTGGAATCATAATTCAACTCTTTTAAAGGCGTCCTCTCTTAATACACTTAAAATAACTAATAAATACAGTACAATAGGGGCATTATTTAAAAAATTACCTGAGATTAAAGCTGTAAGCATCAGGATCCCCATTTGAACTTTTCCAAAACGCTTCATTTTATTAAAGTTCATTATATTTTTAAAATAAAAGAATAAATAAAGAAGCATTCCAATTATTCCGAAAAACAGAAAAACATCAAAAATTTCAAACTCTACGCGATATATTTCGAAATCGGTTCCTCCAAATAAAAAATTGTAGAAATTCCATTTTTCTGATATAACTGGAAAAAAATTATTTCTAAAATTAACATCCCTCAATGAGGTCAATGAAGATATAAGGCCGCGTTCTTCATAAACAACAAGTAGCGGTTTAAAATTGACAAATATAAATTCTGTAATCTTATCTTTTAATAAAATCAACAACACTATGAGCCCAAAGAAAAACATATAAAAGCTTTTTTTAGCATATAGCCTTTTTAATAAAGTGAAATGAAATAACGTCAAAAGAAAGAAGAAGATTAATGCTTTAGTTCCTGTTAAGAAACATACTATACTTACCAAAATTAATTCAATTAAATTTTTTCTTTTATTGATGTACTTATGTAAAAAATAGGTAAGTGCAAAAGCATTGAAGTAGGTAATCATACTCGGTGTCATGAATGCGCCACTAGAACCAAAACGATTATAATAGGTTTTAAAAATAGGCAAGTCAAAAACAATAGTAGCGATTACAATAATACTGTTAAGTATTACTATTTTTTCATATACATAATAAAACTTTGGTGAAAAAGAATGCTTATTATTTACTAAAAATAGCATTACAAAAAACACAAAAATATAACGCCCAAAGTAAATGCAATTTTCTAAAAAATTTGGGCCTAACGTAAAGTTATTAAAGCTTAATTGTCCTATAAAAAAAACACCTGAAATCCCTATTAAGAACAATACAATGTTTTTATGTGCTTTAATATTTTTTAATAAATCAAAGGCAACATACGCTATAAATAAACCTTTAACCACAAGGCTAAAGTTGTAGAAACTCATTCTTGTATCGTATGCAATTGTAGTACTGAGCTCTGATAAAAAAAACAGTATTAACACAATTATGGGCAAGTTTTCCCCTTTGCCAAACAACTTTGTTATCGAATTGAGATCTTTACGCATACTTCAAATAAATAAATGCGCCTCTAGCCGCAAAGATTATTATTAACCCTAAAACAACAAGGTTTACTGTAACTCCTATTAAAAAAAGGGTAGGCAGTAAAATAGCTAGCAAAACAAAAGTGAAAATATTTATTAGATAAATATCCTGATACTTCGCCTTAGCTCCCATTAAAGCTGAAAAGAGACCGTAAACTAATTTAATAATCCCCAATGCAGATAATAGAATAACTAAGATAAGATTGGTTTTAATATCTATTGTTAAAAATGTTCCGCCATCTATTTTAACTAGTAAAATTACAGCTGCAACAATTAGGGCTCCACCAACAAATATTTTCAGTAGTTTACTGTGTAATAATTTTTTATTTACTCCTTCTTTAAAATATACGAGTTCTTTAAAACCTACGTAATATTGTAGTAAGGTTAAGGGGAATAGAAAGATTGTAGAATAATAAAAATAATTTCCAAAGACTTCTTCTCCCAACTCATTGGCAATTAAAATCCGCTCCCCATAGGAAAGGGCAGTCAATAAAGCCATATTAATTGAAAAGGAGAAAAAATAATTTAAAAGAGAACTAGTTCTTTCTTGTGAAATACTGATGTTTTGATAAATATTCCAAAATGCTAATATTCCAAAAACAAAAAGTATAGCGGTGGCAACTAAAACAATATAATCTACTTTGAATGCTATAAAAAAATATAACAAAACAAAAGTTAGTAGAAACACCACTTTGTAACCATTGTGAAACAGTTGCGATTTTAAAAAGTTTTTATTTAACCTCAACGTATTATAGGCTAGTATCATTGAGTTTATTGATAGTCCAGATATGGTTAAGAATATAAAGTGAAGGGATTCATATCTTAAACTGAAATAATACGAAATGACTATAGGAGCAACTACGCCAGAAACTAAAATAGATATAAAAATATCCTTAGATATTACTGTTTTTCCTGCTTCAATTTTGGACAATCGCAACATAATTTGATCAAAGCCTACTAGCCCAAATGAAACTATTATTGATAAATAAGTTATATAAAGTGAGTACGTATTAAAGGATTCTGGGATGAATTTTTTTATAAATAAAATCAATACAAAGTTACTCAACGCACCCAATACCACTACAAGTAGAGAAACGTTGTTGAATATTAGTGGTTTTATTCTACCTATCAGATTCAAATTTCAAAACCTTTAATGTTCGTAGTGTATTTTATCATCAAAAAGAATGTATTTAACCTACCTATGTGTTATTGCTCACAAAGTTTTAGTACTGGAGCAAGTTGTAAACTTATGTCGTTACTATAACAAGACTTTAGCGAGAAATTAATCTCCCATTAATCTTAAAAATTTAAAATTGAAAGCAGTTAAATTGTACACTGCTTTTTGATCACACTTTTATTATTAAAACTAAAAAGAGATTACAAAAATTATATAGTCAAGTAATACAACGGTCTAATCAGACTATAGCTGTTTACATATACTCTACTCTTGTTCCGCGTATTGTCTTAAGTATTTAAAAGCATAAATTATAAAAGCTCCTAGAGAAAACAAGAAAATAAATATTATAGGATATTTGATTTTATTTGAAAAGTGGTGTATTTCTTTATTGTAATCCATACTTACCAATCGAACAACATTTTTGTAATCAACCCTTTTCTTTTCGGCTTCTAAAACCTTATTTAGCATTTCTTCCTTTCTATCGAATAAAGCAAATAGACTACTATTTTCATTTATAACAACACCTGAAGAATTTACATTTTGGTTACTGTTAACAACACTGGACAAGATAGAATCGATTTGTAAATTCATTTTATTATATTCCTTAACTTGAAAAATAGCATTTTCCTGATATAATCCACTATACTCATCGTATAACTCGTTGCTATTCCAATATTTTAAAACCTTTTCAATTACATTTTTCGAATTAACTTCTCCCCTTGTAACGATATTTAATTTGTGATATTTGAAATACTTACTATTTGAAATATCCTCAAAGAATTTATCTAAGTCCTGATTTTGAAATAAAATTCTAAAAACATCTATTTGTTCACGTGACTTCGTCATCGTATTATAAACATCAGAAATTGGTTCTATTTCAATTTTCTTAATTGCTTCAAAATCTTCTGCAAGAACTTGTTTTAAGAAAACAGTATCTCGCGTTTTAATCTTGTTATTAAAGTATTCTATATTGTTATATAAATAATCAACACTTTCAAAGTTTGGAATAATAATTCCTTGGTTATCATATTCATTTTTAGCATTACTATCTAAGTAGAACCCATAAGCCACCCCTAATAGAATTAAAGCTAGTACAACTATCCAAAACTTTAAATAAAAATCTAAAACTTTAAAAACGAGTTTAATTAAATTCTTTGAGGTCTCTTTAAGTTTCTTAAACAGATATCCTAAGTCAATTTCCTCTACTGATTGTTGCTGCGCCATAAAATATAATATTATGAATTATTTTGTTTTTATTTATTTAAAACTGATGCAAGGCTATCACATAAGTTTTTAGATGATATTAAATATTAAACTAAACATTTCTTACAATGTTTCTTGAATTGTAAAATTAGGGTAAGATTTGAATTTAACAAGAAATCTTTTTTTATCATTACAACTAAACTCCGCTTAACTATTACTTGAGAAACACTGTTAGTTTCTAATCCCGCAAAAGTCTAAAACCTGCATATCTATCTCTCCATTTAAATTTTTAAACTCGTTATGAGCTACTAAGAATACCATAATATCACATTTCTTCTTAGCATCAGATAAAGATGTCAATTCGTATACACTATGCTCTCTTAAATTTGGTTCAACAAATAATACATTAAACCCGTCTGTACTAAGTTGATCTGCCACATGCAATGCTGGCGATTCTCTTAAATCGTCAATATTGGGTTTAAAAGCAAGGCCCATGCAGGCTATTACTGCATCTCTTCCGTTATCAATTTTAAACTGAAGTGCAGCATTTTTCACTTTCTCTATCGCCCACTCGGTTTTGTAATTATTAATCTCACGTGCTGCGCGTATCATTTTTGCTTCTTCAGGAAATTCTGAAACAATAAACCATGGATCTACTGCTATACAGTGCCCTCCAACCCCAGTTCCTGGTTGAAGAATATTTACTCGAGGATGTTTATTGGCTAATCGGATTAATTCCCAAACATTGATGTTTGCTTTATCACAAATCATTGATAACTCGTTTGCAAATGCTATCTGAACATCACGAGATGAGTTTTCAACCAGTTTACACATCTCTGCAGTTTGTGAGTTGGTTTTATGTAATTCTCCTTTTACAAAGTGTTTATAGAAACTAACCGCTTTGTCGGTAGAAGCTTCATCAATTCCCCCTATCGCACGATCATTTTGCTCAAGTTCATAAATTACATTCCCTGGCAATACGCGTTCTGGACAATAAGCAATGTAGATTTGATTTTTTAAGTCAGGACGTTCCTCGTAAATTATTTCTCGAATTTTATGAGTAGTTCCTACCGGGCTTGTAGATTCTAAAATAACCAAAGCTCCCTTTGTAAGGGTAGGTATTAAATTCTTTACGGCACTTTCAACATAACCGAGATCAGGCACGTGATTACCCTTAAATGGGGTAGGTACTGCAATTAAATAAACATCTGCTGTTACAGGCGCTGTAGATGCCTTTAATAAGCCGTTCTTAACTACATGATGCACTAGTCCGTCTAATTCAGGCTCAACAATATGGATTTTACCTTCATTTATTGTATCAACTACACTCTGACTTACATCAACTCCAGTTACATTTATTCCTCTACTAGCTATTAAGGCTGCTGTTGGCAACCCTATATAACCAAGTCCCATCATTACTACTGTGGGTTTATTATCCATATTATTTCTTTTCAATAAAATTAACGATTCTTTCAGATGCCTTTCCATCTCCGTAAGGATTGTGCAACATACTCATCTCGTTATAGTATTTTGTATTATTTAATAGTTTATTCGATTCTTCAACAATTCTATCTGTATCGGTACCCAATAAAATTACCGTCCCTTCTTCAACCGCTTCGGGGCGTTCTGTTGTTGTTCTAGTAACCAATACTGGCTTACCAAGACTAGGTGCTTCTTCTTGAATACCACCACTATCTGTAATAATTAAATACGACTTTTCCATCAACCAAATAAAAGATGGATAGGCTAATGGCGCCACTAGATAAATATTAGTAATTCCAGATAGAAGTTCGTTTACAGGTCCCTTTACATTTGGATTAAGGTGAACTGGGTATATAATTTCTACATCGGGATTATTCTCTGCAATTGTTTTTAATGCAGAACATATTTTTATAAGACCATCTCCGTGATTTTCCCTTCTATGTCCTGTTACAAGAATTATCTTTTTCTGAAAGTCTAAAACTGTTTTTAAGTTCTCGATTTCTTCATCCTTAAAATCGGAATCATTTACCTTTTCGATTCCGTAAAGTAGGGCATCAATAACAGTATTCCCTGTTACTAAGATGTTTTCTTCCTTGATGTTCTCAGCTAATAGGTTGTTCTTTGAAAGCGCTGTTGGAGAAAAATGAAAATCTGCAATTTTTCCTGTTAACTGACGGTTAAACTCTTCTGGAAAAGGATACTGCCTATTGAATGTGCGAAGTCCAGCTTCTACGTGGCATATTTTTGCACCGCCATAAAACGCGGCAATCCCAACTGCCATAGACGTTGTTGTATCTCCATGAACGTAAACATAGTCCGGCTTTACCTCATCTAAAACAGGCTTCATATTTTCTATTATGGAGGCCGTTAAAGTATAAAGGTTCTGATTAGGACGCATTAAGTTTAAATCGTAATCAGGTTTAATTTCGAAGAATTCAAGTACCTGATCTAGCATTTCACGATGTTGAGCCGTAACGCAAACAGTTGTTTCAAAATTGTCGTTTTTCAAAAACTCCTTAACTAACGGAGCCATTTTTATAGCTTCTGGTCGTGTGCCAAAAACTATTAAATTTTTTTTCTTCATTTATTCTCTCTCAAAATTATTACTAATCATCAATTTTCTTGTTAGCGTTTGCAAGCTTTCCTTCCAATTTAGTTGTTTTAAATTCAAAATATTTTTTGCTTTTGTATTGTTTAACACACTATACACTGGCCTCGCGGCAAAAGTACTGTAATGGTTGGTTTTTGCAAGATTTGCTGCTTCTAATTTTTTGGTTTGCAGTAGTATTGCTTCTGCAAAACCATACCAAGTTGTTTCACCTCCATTGCTGTAATGATAAACGCCATACTCTGTAGAATCTTGTGCAATTATTTGCAATAAGGCTTCTGCTAAATTATTTGCATTGGTAGGCGTTCCCGTTTGCTCGGTGGTTATGGTGAGCGGGGTTCCTGCTTCAGCATATTTCAAAATAGTTTTAAAAAAATTATGGCCATATTGTGAATAAAGCCACGAAGTGCGAAGAATAAAGAATGCACTGCAAATTTCTTGTATATACCTTTCTCCTTTCAACTTTGAAGCGCCATAAACATTAATCGGGTTGCTAACATCATGTTCTGAATACGCTTTGCTTTTTTTACCATCAAAAACGTAATCTGTAGAAACATGCAATAAAACAACATTATGCTCTGTGCATAATGAAGCTAGATCTTTCACTGCTTCAGCATTAATTGCAAAGGCTTTTTCGGCGTCGCTTTCAGCTTTCTCTACATTGGTATATGCTGCTGTATTTATGCAATGAGTGAAATTATTTTCGCTAAAATATTTCCTCAGCAACTCTGAGTTTTCAATATCTAATTCACACTTAGAAACAAAGACAAATTCAAAGTCGGCAAATTCGGCTGCCGCATCTTGTATGCATTTTCCCAATTGTCCGTTTGCGCCTGTAACCAGTATTTTTTTCATGAAATAGCTTCCTTAAAACTAGGAAGTTCTTGATCTTTTGCTGAAACAATAAATTCTTCCTTTGGAAGATGCCAATCTAGCGCTAAGGTTGCGTCGTTATAGATTATTCCACCTTCCGAAGCTTTGTCGTAAAAATTATCGCATTTATAAGAAAAAATCGACTGCTCCGAAAGCGTTATAAACCCGTGTGCGAAACCTCGAGGGACGAAGAGTTGTAAGTTTTCAACATCGTCCAATATTATTGAAAATGACTTTCCAAAAGTTTCAGAGTATTTTCTGATGTCCACAACTATGTCTAATACTTTCCCCTTAGCCACCCGAACCAACTTAGCTTGAGCCATATCACCCCGTTGAAAATGAAGTCCGCGTAAAACACCTTTTGATGAAATAGATTGATTATCCTGAACAAAATCAATGTTTAATCCGGTTATTTTCTGAAATAATTTTTGGTTGTATGTTTCATAAAAGAATCCGCGTTCATCTTGAAAAACGCTAGGTTTCAATATAAAACAATCTTTTAAAGGGGTTTTTAGTAGTTCCAAAGCTTAATCTAGTTGAAGTAAATGTTTTCCATAGCCGCTTTTAAGTAAAGGTTTGGCTAAGGCTATTAACTGTTCTTTTGAAATATATCCCATTTCGTAGGCCGCTTCTTCTATTGCGCCGATTTTTAATCCTTGACGTTCTTCTATAACCTCAACAAATTGTGCGGCTTGCATTAATGAAGCAAATGTTCCTGTATCCAACCAAGCGGTACCCTTATCCAGAATACTTACGCTTAGTTTTCCTTGTTTTAAATATTCGTTATTAACATCGGTAATTTCTAATTCGCCGCGAGCACTAGGCTTTATATTTGCAGCGATTTCAACCACACTATTGTCGTAAAAATAAATTCCTGGTACAGCGTAATTCGATTTTGGGGTTTTTGGTTTTTCTTCTATGGAAAGGGCTTTTCCTGATTTGTCGAACTCCACTACACCATAACGCTCGGGATCTAAAACGTGATACGCATAGATTACGCCCCCATCGGGATCATTATTAGATTGTAAAAGTTCTTTTAATCCTGATCCGTAAAAAATATTATCACCAAGAATTAGCGCAACCTTGTCGTTTCCTATAAATTCTTTTCCTATGATAAAAGCTTCTGCCAGTCCATTTGGATTGGCTTGTTCGGCATATTGAAAGTTGCAGCCTAGTTTTTTACCGTCTCCTAACAATTGCTCAAAAAGCGGAAGGTCTTGTGGCGTAGAAATGATTAAAATATCTTTAATTCCCGCAAGCATTAAGGTTGATAACGGATAATAGATCATCGGTTTATCATAAACAGGCATTAGTTGCTTGCTTACCGCCAAGGTTATAGGGTGTAACCGCGTTCCTGAACCACCTGCTAAAATTATTCCTTTCATATATATTTCTTTATTAAAACAAATCGGAATGAAACCGTATAGTTTGTTCTAAAATATTTTTTAAAGTTTAAAATCGCTCTTCAAATTTAGTTAAGCGAAAAACATTAGACTTCTAATCCCCTTTTTTTAAGGATTTTATCCATTTATCGTAACTCTGCACCGCGTTGATATCCGCATCATTCTCAACGTCATAGTTAGATTCATTAGAGGCGTTGTTCAAATAATTTTCTAAATCCTTGTGTAATAAAACCTCAATATAATTATTTAAACTTCTTTTTTGAGATTTTGCTTTTTTCTTAGCAGCATCAAGTAATTCTTTATCCAATCTAAAGGCTGTTTGAATTCTCATACTTTTTTATTTTTCACTTAAACTTTCAAAACCACCAACTAACAAAGTGTTATACAAGTGTTATTAAAGTCTGTCCTGATTGTTTAAATACCAAGCAATTGTTTTTTTAATCCCTGTTTCAAAATTTTCATTTGCTTTCCAACCTAGCTCACTTTCAATTTTTGAAGCGTCAATTGCATACCTAAAATCGTGGCCTGGTCTATCCGTCACGAAAGTAATTTGTTTTTTAAATGAAATATTTCTAGGATGCATTTCATCTAGCAATTCACATATTACATTGGCTATATACAGGTTTTCACGTTCGTTGCGACCTCCTATATTGTAGGTTTCACCTAGTTTTCCATTTTTAAGCGCTAAATAAATCCCGCTGCAATGGTCTGTAACATACAACCAATCCCGCACGTTTTTACCATCTCCATAAATTGGAATTGGTTCTCCTGAAATTGCCTTGCGAATAATGGTTGGGATAAGTTTTTCTTTATGTTGATTCGGGCCGTAATTGTTAGAGCAATTTGTGGTTACTACTGGCATTCCATAAGTGTGAAAGTAGCTGCGAACTATAAAATCTGATGAAGCTTTAGACGCACTATATGGGCTATTCGGCGCATAAGGTGTTTTCTCGGTAAAAAGTCCCGATTCTCCCAGAGTACCATATACCTCATCTGTGGAAATGTGAAGGAAGCGTGCATTATCAAAGCCATCCTTAAATTCATTTGGGCCAGACATCCAAGTTTTGTAAGCACTTTGTAGCAAATTAAAAGTCCCTACAATATTTGTTTGAATAAAGGCTCCAGGACCAGAAATGGAATTGTCCACATGACTCTCTGCAGCAAAATGAACTACCTTATTAAACTGATGTTTTTCGAATAAATCTTGAACTAATTTGGCATCACAAATATCTCCTTCTATGAAGGTGATTTTATCTAAAACACTGTCCAAATTCTTCAAGTTGCCGGCATAAGTTAGCTTGTCCAACACGAAAATTTCGTCTTCTGAATTTTTTAGGACGTATTCTACATAATTAGAACCTATGAATCCTGCACCACCGGTAATCAGTACTTTATCGTTTATCAAAATTATTTTTTAGAAGTGTCTAATATTTGTTTTAACATTTTTTCGGTGATTAAATATGTCGGTTTTACCCCAGTTGTTCCCAAACCGCCAGAAGCTAAAGTACTTCCAGTTTCTAATGGATTATCTGAAGCATAATACGCATATCTAACCTGAACTTTTGAACTTATACTTCGTCTAATTTTTGCCGCAGCTTGAATAGCTTTTTGGTAATGGGCACCTTCCATTTCTAGACCAATAACATTCCAAGTTGAGTTGTGAAAAAATTTAAGTACATCTCTATTTTGAAGTGAAGTTCCCAAAACTGAAATCATCGTTCCTGTGTACACATTTACATCGTGATTTTTAAAATCGGACTTGTCTAGTCTGTTTTTAAAAGGATAATTATCTGCTGTTCCTTCGAAAACGTGCGCAGAAGGAATCATAATATCTCCTTTCCCACCTTCAAGAATTCCTGCTTTTCCCATAATAGAAACAGAAACTACATTTAATAAATGACGAATATTATTAGCGTCATCAAATGGTTTTAGCAACTCGTCCATGGTTTCATAAGCCTGCTCCCCGAAAGCGTAGTCCATGACAACAATTACAGGTTTCTTATTATCAACAACATCGGTTAATCCCTCAACATATGGGCTGTTCTTGATTTTTGCAGTATCTATAATCTGAACATCAATATTAGTACCACTTTGATCTTCAATAAAAATCATGCCTTCAGAAAGTGCTGTTTTGTTTACTTTCTCGCGCATTTTGGTATTAATAGGACTACTTAAGGCTTCGAAAACCTGTAGTGGCTTTTTCTTTGAAAACTCAGTAGGTAATGCTTTTTCGGCATATAGAGTGTTTACCACACTATGCATATTTGCACTTATTATGTGAACAGGGCGTTCTAAAAGCCCTTCCTTTTGCAGCACTTGCTTAATTTTATAAGCCCATTCTTCACCGTGTATATGATGCCCTAAGCGTTCACGCAATACCGGACTAAATGTTATAAGACGTTTGTTGTTTTCAGTAACCTCTTCCATCGCTAGTTTCCCCATAAAGTAAATTATATTGAAAAAGCGATTCTCGTTGCTTTCAGTAGCAAAATACGGGAAGATGTTTTTTACTTCTTCAAAAGTTCTTCCTAAGAAGTTTGCAGTATGGGTAAGTGTTACTTCTTTTTCTTCTTGTGTAAGTTTACCTTTTTTAAACACAGCTTGCTCTAGCTTCTTCCAATCGCGAATTACCTCACCAGAATGCTCAATAAGCACTTGTTCCATTATTTTGTGCGATTCAATAAAAAGGAAGGTTAAATGGGTTAGAATATCGTAAATCTCCGATCTACCTCGGGTGATTTCTATATTCATCTGTTCATCGTCTATGCGATAACAGTTTCTACGGCGTTTTAACGGAATTATAGGCTTAAAATGTGAGTCTTTGTAGCCTTCATTGCTAGTAAGGTTAATAAATCTACATTCTTCAATGCCTTCAGGCAAACGATCCATAATGTAGAGCAAACCTTGTAATTCGGTTTTTTCTTCTGTTAACGATCCATAAATTTCGGGACGCAGAGTTAACAAGGACTCTCGAAGCGATTCTCCCGATACGCCCATCGGTTTATAAAAACCTCTATTAAAGAGATGGCGCATTGTTATATACAGCCTCTCGATGGCTCCTGTGCTTTCTTGAGCACGCGTTCTAGTATGTGATTTTAATTTATTCATTTATAGCAAATATAAGACTAATTTTAAGGTTGAATTTTGAGCAATGCATCTGCAATTTTACGATCGTTTGAAAGGCGAGGCACTTTATTTTGACCGCCTAGTTTTCCCTCAGATTTCATATAGGCTTGGAAACTATCTTTTTTAAGGGATGATACTTTTAAAGGTTGAAGAATTTTACCTTCTATTAAATCGAAGTAATACGAATTTTGACGCTGCATTTCAGCATCTAAAAAGGCCATAACTTCACTAAGATTATTAGGTGTTTCAGAAAATTCTACCAACCATTCGTGATAGGGTAACGCCCCATCAGAGGGTGTAATTTGTGGGGCAACCGTAAATTCGGAAATAGAAAAATTGAACTTTGTAATTGCCCTGTTCATTGCTTCTTCTACCTCTTTTCCAATCACGTGTTCGCCAAAAGCAGAGATAAAGTGCTTAATTCTACCAGACACAATTACTCTGTATGGTTTTGTGGAAGTAAATTGTACGGTATCTCCTAAATTGTAACCCCAGAGTCCTGCATTTGTCGAAATTATCATTACATAGTTAACGCCCACTTCAACTTCACCAATGGTAAGCCTTTTAGGGTTTTCATCAAAGAAAGTTGAGGCTTTTATAAATTCGTAAAAAATACCTGAATTAAGAAGCAATAACATTCCCTTGTCGTTTTGACTATCTTGATACGCGAAAAAACCTTCACTCGCGGGAAATAGCTCTATACTATCAACTTTTCGTCCGATTAAAGTTTCAAATTTAGCTCGGTAGGGCTCAAAATTTACCCCTCCATAAATAAAGAGGTTGAAGTTTTTGAAGAGATCGCCAACTTTTTTCCCCGTATTGCTTTCAAGTTTTTCAAAATACATCTGAACCCAAGAAGGGATACCGCTAATTACAGTCATATTTTCATTCTTGGTTTCTTCAACAATAGCATCTACTTTTGTTTCCCAATCTTCTATACAGTTAGTTTCCCAACTTGGCAGACGATTTTTTTGAAGATAGGCCGGTACATAATGCGCAACAATTCCTGAAAGTCTTCCTAGTTTAATTCCATTTTTTTCCTGCATTTCTGGACTTCCCTGAAGGAAAATCATCTTCCCATCTACAAAATTGGCTTTTCCAGTTTCGTTTATATAGCACAGTATAGCATTTCGAGCCGCCTGAATATGAAATGGCATAGACTCTTTTGTAAGCGGTATGTATTTAGCACCAGAGGTTGTCCCTGATGTTTTTGCAAAATACAACGGTTTATTGGGCCAAAGCACATCTGCTTCGCCAGAAACGGTTCTATCTACATAAGATTTTAGTGCTTCATAATCTCGAACAGGAACCCGTGTGGCAAAATCCTGAAATGTTTTGATATTCTCAAAGTCGTGGTCTTTTCCAAAGGCTGTGCTTTTTGCCTGAGAAATCAAATTATAAAAAACTTTTTGCTGTGTTTTTACAGGGTTTGATGCCCATTTCTTTATTTGGAAAACAACAATCTTTGAAAATATTTTAGCAGAAAATGATTTTATAGACATAAGAAATTAATCAAAATCGATGAAACTTGTTGGATTAATTGGGAAACCGTCTCGCCACAATTCAAAATGTAAGTGGGGACCAGTGGTAAGTTCACCTGTACTACCTACAATGGCTATTACTTCACCCCCTTTTACAACCTCCCCTTGTCCTTTTGTTAGCAATCCATTATGCTTATAGACAGAAATTAAGTCGTTGCCGTGTTTTACGATAATTACATACCCGGTAGCAACAGTCCATTCAGCAAAAATAACCGTACCATCTGCTACCGCTTTTACTGGGGAATCTTTAACAGTAACGACATCTACAGCATAATGTTTTGATTTAGAATCATATGGTTCGGTAATTGTTCCCTTAACAGGTGCAAATAAAACATATTCTTGAACTTGTTGAGAGGCTAGAGGATTGTATTTGTCTTCTTTTTCAACCTGCTCCCTTAATAAAGAGTCTTTTTTAGAAATGCGCACCAATACAGAAGGATCTGTTTTTGCTACTTCAATAATTGAGTCTTTATTAAAATCCACCGTTTTAACGTCTCCTGTCAGCACTTTTTTTATTGATGCAAGATATTGATCATTTACACTAATAACTTGCTGTAGCGAGTCTGTTTGATATGCTAGCTTTGCAGCCTTCTTCTTTAAAGTGGTAGAAGAATAACCAGGAATATATTCACGTAAGGGGGTGAAGGCAATAATTACTGTTGTAGTTATTATTAAGAAAAGAGAAGAAAGTACAGTAAAGATAAATACGTTTAGTCTATTAAGCTTAAATGAAAAGCGCTCTTCAAAGGTTTCTTCATTCAGGATAACTAAACGGTATTTATGTAACAGTTTCTTCTTGAACTTCTTGGTTCTTTTTTCTTTTATAGACATATTTTTTATTTGTAATTGCCTTTAAATTCATTAAAGGAATGACGAATTTAATGTTCTTGTAACGCAAGGCTAATCCTTTCAATTATTTAAATCTCCAAATCATTTTTCATCCTACGTTTTATGGCTTTAAAGTCATATTTCCCACAAAGGAAATTTGAGAGTACAATCCATTTGCTTTCTACAAATATAAATTATTATAAGGACGTATAATCTTTAGTTAAGGGATATAAGGTTAAATTTAAATATTAGGAGGGTTTTATAATTTGGCAACTAAGAGTATAGAATCGCTATTTAAACTGAGTTATATTGAAGTTACTCACATATTTAGATTACAATAGAAATAAATTAGCGCTTTACTTTACACATATAAAGAAAATCTAAAGCAAGGATGCTAAAATTGGATTGAAAACGCTCTATCTAAACAATTCTTGTTACCTTTGCCAAACTAAAATCTATGAATTATGACTAGTTTATTTTTACCTTTTATCGCTATAGGGCCTTGGCAGATTGTATTGATTGTTGTGATTGTACTACTGCTTTTTGGAGGAAAGAAAATCCCAGAGCTTATGCGCGGTTTGGGTAGTGGTCTTAAAGAATTTAAAGACGCTTCCAAAGAAGACGAAACTCCAGAGAAAAAAATTGACGAGACCAAATAACTTTCGTTATTATATTTAATTAAAAGAGCCTTTCAGTTATAAATTGAAAGGCTCTTTTTGTATTTATGCTCTTCTAGCTGTCTTAATACAGCAAGGGTTTTAATATTTACTCAAACTTAGCCGAATTTAAAATAGATTCTAGCTCAAATTGTAGATCCCTCTTAGATGCTCGCGGCGCATAGGTAAAACCTTCTAATATTAAATAGCGATTATTTTTTTCATCTTTAACCGCATAATTAATAAATGGTCCGCCCATCCAAGCATCTTTCACCTCCCAAGTTCCCTTGGTCTCATAGGCAAATTTGCCGTCAATAGTCGTTTTAAACAAATATGGAGCGTAAGCATCTTCAGTAATGAAAGCGCTATCGTCTTCAACTGGTAATAATTTACTTCCTATAGAATCTCGAATGTTTATAATATCACCTACAGCTGTACTATCACTTTTAATCATATCCATCGGTACAGGATAGACTAATATATTGGTAGTTCCATCTTTTAAATCTTTGCGAAGCCAGAAAAACTCATCTGTTGCTTTTGCAATGCGATATGCCGTAGGAACCTTTAAACTAACCCCCATCAAACTCTTTAAAGTGTCTAATTTAAGTAAAGAAATTGAGGTTCTTCTTTGACGTTCTTTTATTTCAGACTTATAAAAAGATTCGATAATCTTATCGGCGTTTTTATTGATAAGCTCTATCAATTTTTCCTCTGAAGTAGCCTTTATTATAGCTCCGGTTTGCGGCTTGGCATATTCATTAGTAGCAAGTGTAACCTTATCCTCACGTCCTAAGGTAACATAAAGAAAAAGCCTGTTACTACGTGCAAAACCAGTAAATATTTCAGGCTGTAGTTGATTCATTGAAAACAATGGTTCATCTTGAGGTAGGCCATCTGCAGGAGCAGCAAAATGTTTGCGAATTGCCTCCCCTGTTGCACCATTCCACAAGTCGTTAGGAGTTATAACCTGAAGAGAATTTATATTCCCAACTGAATCAGGAACAAGGGATTTGTCTTTCTTTCCATTGTCGGAACAAGAGGTAAATACAAGTAAAAACGAAAGCAGTAATACGAATGTTGATCTCATTAAAAGGATATTTTAGGGAACTATCCTTTATAAATTTTAAGTTTAGTTCCGGGCTTTATATTATTACCACGAATATCGTTCCATTTTTTAAGGTTCTGTACTGAAACACCAGGAAATTTTTGAGAAATAGTCCATAATGAGTCGCCACTTCTCACTGTGTAAATTTTTTCGGCAGTGTTAGTTCTTTTTGCAGAAGTATTACTCGCTATGTCTCTAGGATTCTTTTTAGGATAAATAATTAAATTCTGACCTACTTTCAAGTTGTTGCTTCGCATCCCATTCCAATTCTTAATTTGGCTAACTCTAACACCATATCGTTGGGCAATTTTACCTAAGAAATCTCCTCTTCGTACGCGATACCGAACCTTTTTAGGTTGATCGTACATTTCTGGGGCCTTTTCTTCTACATTTTCCTGTTCTTTATTAAGATGTGCATAAATAGCATCTTCATTGTTTACAAACGTACCAACTGATGTTAATGGCAATCTAAGGGTATAGTTTTCTCCTTTAACTACAGGAATAATCCCCAATTTATACGCAGGATTTAAAAACTCTAATTCTTCTATATCTAGGTTTGTGAGTTTTGAAACTTGATCTAATGTAATTTGTTGCTTAACTCTTATTGTATCTGTAGCTACGTATGGTATCCTCGCTGCTTGCTTTTTAAATCCGTGTTCTTCGGCATATTCAAAGATGTACATTGTCGCTAAGAAAGCAGGCACATATCCCGCTGTTTCACGTGGAAGAAAGCTACGTAAATCCCAATAGTTTGTTTTTCCGCCAGAACGACGGATTGCTTTTGATACATTCCCAGGTCCTGAATTGTAAGCTGCAAGGGCCAAATCCCAATCGTTAAAACTGTTATTTAAGCTTTTTAGGTATTTACAAGCTGCCTCGGTAGAACGAATAGGGTCTGAACGCTCATCAACATATGAATTTACATCCAATCCAAACATCTTACCTGTAGGATACATAAACTGCCATAAGCCAGTTGCTCCAACCCTAGACTTAGCCGATGGATTAAGCGCAGATTCAACAATTGCTAAATATTTTAATTCTAATGGAAGATTGTGCTTGTCTAATTCCTGTTCAAACAGTGGGAAGTAGTACTCACTTAAACCCATTAATCGCTCAATTCCGCGACGTCTGTTTTTGAGGTATTGCTTAATTACACTTTCTAACGAAGGATTGTACTCAACATTAAAAGGTGTGCGAGCATCTAGTTCTTTTAAACGCTGTTTTAAAACTTCAGTAGGAAGTTCTTCGTATTCAACAGGCTCGTACTCTTGGTTTACAATGCTATTATAAATATCATCAAAAAGATCGGACTTGTAAAGCTCCTTAAGCCACAAACTATCCTTTTTTCTGGCCAATGCCATATCTTTCAGATTGTAAACAATACTATCTTTTACTCCTGTAGCAACAATTGTGGTTGGTAAATCACTAGAAATTTTAGTGACTTTAATAGAGTCAACAACTTTGATTTTTTTAGTATCAATACTTTCGCTCTGTTTCTTTCCTTGTTGTGCATAACTCATACTAAAGAATAGCATCAACATAAGTGGAAGGATTTTATTAACTTTCATTAGCTTGGTACAATAATAATTTCGGCAAATATGCCTGATTAATTTTTAGCAGAATTGTTTATCAATACTCAAGTATAGATAACGCAAAATATGCCATTTAATTATTTAAAAAATAACGTTTTTGCGAAATTATGCAATTTTAGGGTTTCGAGCCACTAAGCAATTGATATTTAACGTTTCTACATTAAAGCCTTAATACCTGGTAAACTTTTACCTTCAAGCATTTCTAACATTGCTCCACCTCCTGTAGAAACATAACTTACCTTATCACTTAAGTTAAATTTGTGAACTGCAGCAACAGAATCACCTCCTCCAACTAATGAAAATGCACCGTCTTGTGTAGCTTTAGCAATGTTATAGCCTAAGGATTTAGTTCCTTCTTCAAATTTTTCCATTTCAAAAACTCCTACAGGACCATTCCACAATATCGTTTTTGATTCTGAAATTACATTACCAAACAACTCATTGGTTTTAGGACCAACGTCTAATCCCATCCAGCCATCAGGAATATTGTTTACGTCTTCAATTTTAGTATTGGCAAATTCAGAAAAACTATCGGCAATTACAGCATCTACAGGTAAATGCACTCGTACCGATTTACTTTTTGCCATTTCTAAAATTTCAAGAGCAAGGTCTTGCTTGTCTTCTTCTACTAAAGAGCTTCCAATTTTTCCACCCTGTGCTTTTATAAAGGTAAAAGCCATACCTCCACCTATAATCAAATGGTCGATTTTATCTAATATGTTTTCAATAACCGTTATTTTGGAAGAAACCTTAGCGCCACCAATAACGGCTAAAACTGGTTTTACATTTGTTTCCAATACTTTTTTCACGTTTTTAACTTCGGAAGCAAGTAGTAGCCCAAAACATTTATTTTCAGGGAAAAAATCTGCAATTACGGCTGTTGAAGCATGAGCGCGATGTGCAGTTCCAAAGGCATCATTTACATATACATCGCCAAGCCTAGAAAGCTTTTCAGCAAACTCGCGATCGCCTTTAGTTTCCTCTTCATAATATCTAAGGTTTTCTAGCAAGATAATTTCGCCAGATTTACAGGTATTAACCGCTTCCTCAGCTTTTGGTCCTATACAATCATCAACAAATTGGGCCTGAACTCCTAGAATTTCAGACAAGGTTTTTACGATATGTTTTAGGGAAAACTCCTCTTCTCTATTTTTTGGTCTTCCTAAGTGAGACATTAAAATACAACTTCCACCATCTTCCAATATTTTTAAAATAGTAGGTTTTGATGCACGAATACGTGTGGTATCTGTAACATTGAAGTTTTCGTCGAGTGGTACGTTGTAGTCAACTCGAATTAATGCCTTTTTTCCTTTAAAATTAATATCGTTTACAGTTTTCATAAGCTGAATTTTGATTTGCAAATATACCTTTTTAGAAGATTTATACAGAACGAAACACTTTCATTTTCCTATTTGTATGAAATACCGCTAGCTAAAACTTCAAAATGAGAAAAAACCGTAAAATTGATTAGATTTGCGAATGGATTTTTCAGAAGTAGTAGGACAAAAGCACTTAAAGTCGCATCTTATAAAAACCATTGAAAATGGTCGCATTCCACACGCACAATTATTTGAAGGTGTAAACGGAAGCGGATTACTCCCTATGGCAATTGCTTACGCTGCAGAATTGCTGTGTATTAATTACGAAGAAGGAAGTCCAGAGTATATTGCTTGTAAAAGCAAAGTTTCCAAATTATCGCATCCAGATTTACATTTTGTATATCCAGTAAACACCAGTGATATTGCTAAAAAGAATGCAATTTCAGACAATTACTCAGACGAATGGCGAAAATTTGTATTAAACAACCCTTACGCCTCACTTTTTGAGTGGTTACAACACATTGGTATTGAAAAAAAACAAGGTAATATTAGTAAGTTCGAAGCAGAAAATATCGCGAAAAAACTCTCTTTAAAATCCTTTCAAGGTGGTTATAAAGTGATGATTATTTGGATGGCTGAAAATATGAATGTCGAATGCGCCAATAAAATTTTGAAACTAGTTGAAGAACCTTCAGATAACACTGTTCTTCTCCTACTAACCGAACAAGAGGAACAAATTATAACGACTATTAGATCTCGTTGTCAAAAGCTTTCCTTTCCCCTTCTTTCTGAAGCCGATATTTCTAAAGAATTAATTCTAACTCAAAATATTTCTGAATCTTTAGCACAAAATACTGCACGTAAAGCCCAAGGAGATTACAACAGAGCTTTACAGCTGCTAGATGAAACTGGGGAAGACGAGATTTTTGAAAAATGGTTTATCACTTGGGTTAGAACTGCATTTAGAGCTAAAGGAAACAAGGGTGCTATAAACACCTTATTATCTTGGAGTGATGAACTTGCTGGACAAGGACGTGAAACACAAAAGAAATTCTTAATGTATTGCAATGAAGTATTTAGACAAGCTCTTCTAAAAAATTACAAAGCCGAATCACTTTTATTTTTTGAAGCGAAAGACAAAACTTTTTCGCTTCCAAAATTTGCTCCCTTTGTTCATCAGAACAATATTTTTGAAATTAATTCTGCCCTTGAAGATGCTTCATATCATATTGAGCGAAATGGAAATGCAAAAATTATCTTCACCGACCTTTCTATAAAATTAACCCGTCTAATCCACCGCTCTGAGCATGTATAAATATCTTTTATTAAAAATTTAATTTTAATTGATATTTCTTATTAAAAAAGACTTTGTTAAGTTGCTTATAACGAAGAAACAAAAAAATTTAAAGGGATACACCGGAGGTGACTTAAAAACGTCTTAAATGCGCTTATTTTGCTTTTTTGAAGCAATAAATGTGCGAAGAGTATTCTTTGGATTGTTTAGCACTTAAATTTGACTTAAGACCTATCCAAAAAGCTTTTAATGAAAATTTATTTCCTGTTTTATATTTTTCCGAAAGTAGACTCACATAAAATGAATCGAATATCATCGGTTTAATTTTATCAAGCGTAAACTCATTAGCAAATAGTTTTTCAATTGAAGTTTTTGAAAAATGCCATAGGTGGCGAGGCACATCATAAGCAGCCCAATATTCTTTATAATAATTGGCGTCGTAACTTTTAAAATTTGGAACGGCAATTATTAAATTCCCATTAGGTTTTACCAACTTAGATAATTTCATAACTGTTTCCTCCAAATTAGGAATATGTTCCAAAACGTGCCATAGGGTAACGACATCAAATTGATTTCCGACAAATTTATCCAAATTAGATTCTAATTCGATTCCTTTTTCAAAAGCTAACTTAAGAGCATTTTTATTTGGTTCGACTCCGGCAACTTTCCAACCGTTATTTTTAGCTGCAATCAAAAAGTCTCCAGTTCCAGCTCCTACATCCAATAGTGAACCAACGCCATAATTTTCCTTGAAAATTAAATTTGTCTTATTTTTTAACGACCACTTTTTTACAGTTTGATATAGGAATGAAAACACTCCTCTTTTCTCATCGGTGTGAGAAATGTAATCTTCGCTTTCATAATATTTATAAAGATCTTCCTCCTTAGGTTGTGGTACAGTTTTTAAGAAGTCTAATTCTTCATTATATACCAAATTAAAGGTTTCTCCTGAGACCATATAATCCTTTACCGATAAGTGTATGTTAGAATTAGTTTCCAATCAAAAGCGAATTAAATATTGAATAAGAAATTATTGTTCCACGTGAAACAATATTGTTAACGTCCCATATATACTAACAAAACAGAAACATCGTTTGGAGAAACACCGCTAATTCTAGAAGCTTGTGAAACGGTAGCTGGTTTTATTTTGGTAAGTTTTTCTCTTGCTTCATAAGAAAGAGATTTCAATTTAGAATAATCAAAAGACTCAGGAATTTTTAATCCTTCCAAACGATTCAATTTATCGGCATTATTTTTTTCCTTAGCAATATACCCTGAATATTTAACTTGGATTTCTGCTTGTTGAATCATTTCAGAATCTAATTCATTTTCTCTAATAAACTCTTTCACCGAATCAATTTGCATCATATCCTCCATTGTTATTTCTGGACGAGAGAAAAACTTAAACATCTTATCACTTTGAGAAACTAAGGCAGATTTTTTTTCTTCGAAAATAGGATTTATTTCTTCTGGTGTGGAACTTGTCTCCTTAAAAAATTGAACAAAAGCTTTAGACTTTTCTCTTTTCTCTTCCATCTTTCTCATACGATTTTCGTCGGCTAAACCAATCTCAAAAGATTTAGGCGTTAAACGGAAATCAGCATTATCTTGTCTTAACAACGTTCTATATTCAGCACGTGAAGTAAACATTCTATATGGTTCTTCTGTACCTTTTGTAATTAAGTCGTCTATTAGAACCCCAATATAAGCTTCGTTACGTTGAAGAATAAAAGGATCTTTTTCCTTAATTTTTAAGTGAGCATTTATTCCAGCCATTAGGCCTTGAGAGGCGGCTTCTTCATATCCCGTTGTACCGTTTATCTGACCCGCAAAAAATAAACCAGAAACAATCTTGGTTTCTAGCGTGTGCTTTAATTGTGTTGGCGGGAAATAATCGTATTCAATAGCATAGCCTGGACGGAAAAATTTTACATTCTCAAATCCTTTAACCTGACGCAACGCTTTAAACTGAATATCCTCGGGTAAAGAAGTTGAAAAACCATTGATATAGTATTCAACAGTATTCCATCCTTCAGGCTCTACAAAAAGTTGATGTCTATCCTTATCAGCAAAACGATTAATTTTATCTTCTATTGATGGGCAATAACGTGGACCCGTACTTTGAATTGCTCCATTAAACATTGGAGACCTATCAAAACCTTCTCTTAAAATATTATGTACATCCAAACTTGTATGACTCATATGACAAGAGCGCTGTTTGGTTAAAGGTTTAGTTAAGTCGGTAAATGAAAATTTCTCTGGTACCTCATCGCCCGGTTGAGGAATCATTTGGGTAAAATCTAAAGATCGACCATCCACTCTAGGTGGTGTTCCTGTTTTCATTCTTCCTGCTTCAAAACCTAAATCAATTAAATCTTTAGTAATTCCTGTCGACGCTTTTTCACCGGCACGTCCTCCTCCAAATTGTTTTTCACCAATATGAATTAAACCATTTAAAAAAGTACCATTTGTAAGTACCACAGATCTGGCTTTAATCTCTAAACCAAGAGAAGTTTTAACTCCTTTTACAATTCCATTTTCAACTATAATACCAGAGATCATCTCTTGATAGAAATCTAGATTTGGTGTTTGTTCTAACATCAACCTCCAAGTTTCAGCAAAACGCATTCGGTCACTCTGAACTCTCGGACTCCACATTGCAGGTCCTTTAGATTTATTAAGCATCTTAAACTGTATTGCAGAATTGTCGGAAACAATCCCACTATAACCTCCAAGGGCATCTATTTCACGAACTATTTGACCTTTTGCAATTCCACCCATAGCAGGATTGCAACTCATTTGAGCAATGGTCTGTAAATTCATGGTAACTAAAAGAGTTTTAGAACCTAAATTAGCAGCTGCGGCCGCGGCTTCTGAACCTGCATGACCAGCACCAACTACTATAACATCATATTCACTTTCAAACATATATTCTTTCAATTGTTCCACGTGGAACATTTAGTTTTCTTATTAAAAAAGGGGTGCAAAATTACAATAATAATCTAACATTAAACAAGTTAGATTAAGAAACATCCATTTAGCCATTTAAAATAGACAAAGCTTCATTTTCCTTGCTACGCATTAAAGCTTCCTCTTCATCTGTTTTGTCTTTATAACCACAGAAATGAAGAATTCCGTGAATCATTACACGATGTAATTCCTCCTCAAAACTATTATTAAAATCTTGTGCGTTATCCTGAACTCGTTCAATAGAAATAAAAATTTCACCATTGATTTGATTTCCCATTCTGTAATCGAAACTGATTACATCGGTAAGAGTATCGTGATTTAAAAACTCTACATTTAATTTATGCAGAAATTCATCATCGCAAAATATATAATGAACCTCACCTACTTCGAAACCTTCTGAAGCAATAATTTTAGAAATCCACTCATTTAAAAGAGTTTCGTTTTCTAATGTAAAATCTGTTTCAAAATTAAATTCTATCATTCATTTTTACCCTTAAAATAGTCTTGAACCTTATTTTTGTAATCTTGGCGCAAAGGTAAGGCCTCCCGATTTAAAATTTCAGTTGTATTAAAGTATTTTTTTATCTCTTCTGGTGACAATTGAATGTTGTTTCTATAATCTTTAAAATTAGTTTCAGCCTCTCTTCTCGTTTCCTGCCCTTGTTCAAAATCGGCTTCATCCAATTTTAAAAGTTCATATTTAAGATTTAAGATTTCCTGAAGCGTATTTTGGTTAAAACCTTTATCGAGTAATTGTTGTTCGATCCCCTCCATTTTTTTTAGTAAAGCACCACCATTACCATTTAAACCTTCTTTGCTTAATCTATCTTGGAGTTGCTGCCTAAGTTCTTGTTGTTGCTTGTATATTTCAAAAAGTTCACCGTTCATTTCTTCACTATCCCCGCCACCTTCCTTATCTCCATCATTTTCACTACCAGAATTCCCATTTTTTCCGTCTTTACCATTTTCACCGTCGCCATCACCCTGACCATCACCTTCACCCTGACCCTGACCCTCGCCTTCACCTTGACCTTCCTGACCTTCTTGGCCTTCTTGGCCTTTATTCATGGCATTTTTCATTTTCTCACCTAAACTTTCTTGTCCTTCAATTATATCTGGAAGTTGAAATTCCTTCCCTGTACCTGAACCAGGACTTGGCATACCTTCACCAGACCCAGAACCCATAGCCATAGACATTTGCATTTGCATATTGCTCATTACTTCATTTAACAAAACAGCTAAATCATTGGATCCAGTCATTGTATATTGCTGATTACCAATACCTTGACGCAACTGGTTTTCTGCAAGACGCTCTAAAGATTTGTCTAAATTATACTGAATTTCAATCAAGGAAGTCGTTATTTGTGAACCAATCATAGGCTGTCTAAGTGATAAGGCAAATAAACTATCATCTATATGTTCAAAATTGGTTCTTAAGTCGTTTTGAACATTCAATTTGATGCCGTAGATAGGATTACCATATTCAATTTTTTTAAAATCTTCCATTAAATTCTCTTGTTCAAATGAAAACACAACAAGGTTATCTACTATCTGGCGAACCATTTTTAGGTCTTCTTCCATAGATTCCATCCCACCTGATTGCATTTGCATTTGCATCTGTTTACTCATTTCTTTCATCTTCTCACCAGCTTTCTTTTGACTTTTACCAGCTTCACTTGGTTTCTGATCTTCAAGTTTATCAGTTGCCTTTTGTTGCTCTTGTTCGACTTCTTGCTCCCCGGTTTTATCTTGAGGAATATCCATTGGGGCCTTTAAACCTTCATTTTCCTCTTGAAGCTCATTCATTTGCTTTTGATAATCTTCAAACTTTTTGTTGAGTTGTTCTTGTGCTTCTTTTGTGTTTTCACTTTCAGGTTTGTCGGCAAGTTTTTCTTGCTCTTCCCCCATTTTAAAAAGTTCTTCAGCAAGTTTTTCAGCCTTCTTTTCAACGTAATACCTCTTAGTTAACTCTACAAGTTGTTCTAAATTTTTCTCTTGATTTTTATTTTGCTTAGCTAACTTTTCTAGTTTATCTGTAAGCTCTTCTTTGTTTATTTTATCTTGAAGTTTTTCGAGCTCTTCTAATAATTTTTCATTTTCTTTTAAACGCTCTTCATTTTCCTCAAGACGTTTTTGTAATTCTTCTTTAAATGGATCGTTTTCTTTATTTTCAGGCTGGAAATTATCTAGCTCCTTTTTCATTTCTTCTGAAAAATTCTTCATCATTTCCTCCTGCTGCTTCTGACGCTTAATAAAGTTTTCAAGCTTTTTCTTGTCGTTATAATTAAGCTCGTTTTTTTCTTTTTGCATTTTCGACAGCTCATCAAGAGATTCCTTTTGTTCTTTTAAATCGTCCAATGATTTATCTAAACCTTTGATAGCGTCTTGTTGATTTTTAAACTGCTCATCTTCAAATTCACTCTTTGTCAATTTTCTGAAAGAGTAAACTGCAGATTTAGACGATTTGTAATTGTGAATTACATCGTTGTCAAAAACTTCAAAATAATATTCATAAGCTACGCCTTCGTCTAATTCTAAATTACCTGGAAATGAATACGTAAATTGGTCGAAATTTGTCTTGTTAATTGGTAATGCCTCTGTTTTAGCAAGTTTCTCCTCTCCTTCAGGGAAATACACCAACCGCAGTTTAGTAAGCCCATAATCGTCTGAAATTTGGCCAAGAAATAACACGCGTTGAATATCGACGCTATCTTGCTTAGACTGTACGCTAATTTCTGGATATTGATCTTTTACGACATTTAAAGTAAAAGCAAGATTTTCATAATCTTTTAATTTTTCATTAGATGTAGTAATAGTGTAATCTAATTTATTGTAAACTGTTTTATCAAAATGAAAACTTTCGTTTTTTGGAACGAAAGAATAACTGGTATCAGCAGTTTTTAAGGAAACAAATTCGGTGTTTTTTGTTATAAGATTCCATCTAACTCTTGTTCCCTCCGGAATTGTAGCGTTTCCAGTACTTTTCAAGATTTCATCGCGCTTTCCTGTATAAGTAGGATAGTCTAAAACCATTTCATAATTAAGCAAAGAAGGTGTTTTAACAACATCTAATACATATTGACGAGAAGTAACTTTATTGGCTTTTAAATTAAATGAAATATTCTCAACAGGTTGTTGGAAAGTGTATTCAAACGTCCCCGGCATTGTTTGCTGCATATAGTACGATTCACCATTGTAAGTAATGCTTGCATTTTCGGGAATTGCCGATCCTTCGGCTTTAACTTTTAACACAAAGGAACTGTTTTCTATAGCATTGAGGTTTTCATTTAATACGAAAAAAGAAAAAGGTGCTGGAGGTTCGAAAGCAGTGTCGTACTGAACAACGCGTTTATAACTACTCGAAAAAATATCACTACCTCCTAAAGCACTAAATAGAAAAAATATTACAACAGGTATGGCTACATATTTCAAGTATTTAGCATTCGTTTTAAAATTTATAGCGCTTTTAAAAGGAATTGGTTGTAGTTCTGAAGCCTTTTGATCTATGCTGGCTGCAAGCAATTCACTTTCGTGCTTGTTGTGATTAAGTTGAATTACATTTAGCAGTTTATCACTAACCTCTGGAAAATGATTTCCAATTATTCTTGAAGCTTCCTCATAATTAATTCCTTTTTGAAGTTTAAAAAGCTTCGCAAGTGGGAAAGCGATAAATCGAAGAAACAAACCTATTTCAACAATTATAAATGTCCAAAATAAAATACGTCTTCCTAAGGGATTTAGCCAAAGGAAGTATTCAACCAATAGCGTAATTAGGAGGTACAACAGTCCTATAGCAAAGAAAAGGATACTTCCTTTTATAAGCTCATTGGTGTAGTATTTCCTAATAAATTCCTCCAGCTTTTGCTGAATGATACTAAAGGTGCTCATAATTGTGCCTAATGATATTCAAATCTTCTAAATTACAATAAATTTTGCTCTCTATGAGGTACAAATATTGCTCCAGAAAAAGAAACAAACCGCAGACACCAATAGCTTTAATATGAGACACCATAATTGTACCTTTGTAACTTCATAAAAAGAATGCATATTATGTCAGAAAAAGTTCGGGTACGTTTTGCCCCAAGTCCAACAGGTCCTTTACATATTGGAGGTGTACGCACCGCATTGTACAACTATTTATTTGCAAAAAAACACGGAGGTGATTTTCTCTTAAGAATTGAAGACACCGACCAAAACCGTTATGTAGAAGGCGCTGAGCAATACATTATTGAAGCTTTAAACTGGTTAAATATTCCTTACGATGAGGGTCCAAACAAAGAAGGTAATTGTGCTCCATACCGTCAAAGCGAAAGAAAAGAACTCTATAAACAATATGCAGATGCGTTAATAGAGTCTGGAAATGCATATTATGCTTTTGATACTTCGGAAGAACTTGACGCACATCGCAAAGACCACGAAGAAAAAGGGAAAACCTTTATTTATAATTGGCATAACCGTTTGAAATTGAATAATTCTTTGGTTTTATCGGGCGAAGAAACGCAACAAAAAATTGATAACGGAGATGAGTATGTAATTCGTTTTAAGTCACCAGAAAATGAGATGCTAATGCTTCACGATATTATTCGCGGGGGTATTGAAGTAGATTCAAACATTCTGGATGATAAGGTTTTGTTTAAGAGTGATGGAATGCCAACCTACCATTTAGCAAATATTGTAGACGACCATTTAATGAATATTACTCACGTAATTAGAGGAGAAGAATGGTTGCCTTCATTGGCATTACACGTTTTATTATATCGTGCATTTGGCTGGAAAGCTCCTGAATTTGCTCACTTACCTCTAATTTTAAAACCTACTGGTAACGGAAAATTAAGCAAGCGAGACGGAGATAAAATGGGCTTCCCTGTATTTCCATTACAATGGAAAACTGCAGAAGGAGATATATTCACAGGCTACCGTGAAGACGGTTATTTACCTGAAGCAGTAGTAAATATGTTGGCCTTTTTAGGCTGGAATCCTGGTACTGAACAGGAAATCTTTAGTCTAGAAGAATTGGTTGAAGCTTTTGAATTAGAACGCGTACATAAGGCAGGTGCAAAATTTGATCCTGAAAAAACAAAATGGTTTCAGAATCAGTATTTACAACAGGTAGACGACGCAACGCTCTCAGAAGATTTTATTCAGTTCTTAAAAGAGAAGCGTGTATCGACTGATTCTGACCTAGATATAACAAAAATTGTTTCAATTTTAAAAGAGCGCGCAACGTTTGTAAATGATCTTTGGGAACAAGGAAGTTTCTTTTTTGAAGCACCTTCGAATTACGATAAAAAGGCTTCAGCTAAAGCATTTAAAGAAGAAACACCTGAATTACTTCGAAAAGTAGTTGATATTATTGAAAATGAAGAAGATTTTTCGGCAGAAAACCTTTCAGAAAAAGTAAAAGGTTGGATTACATCCGAAAATATAGGATTTGGAAAAGTAATGATGCCTTTACGTTTATCCCTAGTTGGTGAAATGAAAGGACCAGATGTTTTTGAAATTCTTTCAATTCTAGGCAAGGAAGAAGGCGTAGCTCGAATAAATAAGGCAATTGAAACAATAGCTTAATAATTGTTAAAATTTTGTACCTTAAACCACTAATTATTATCAATTAAAATTTTATATATGGGTTATGCTATTGTAGTGCCAATTTTACTCCTTGGTTTATTTATTATTTTAGGTGCATTTTTTACTGTTAAACAACAAACTGCCGCTATAATAGAGCGATTCGGAAGATTTCAAAGCATGAGAAATTCTGGATTACAATTTAAAATACCTTTTATAGATCGAATTGCAGGAAGAATAAATTTAAAAATTCAGCAACTTGATGTAATAGTTGAAACGAAAACAAAAGATGATGTATTTGTTAGATTAAAAATATCGGTTCAATTTCAGGTACTGAAATTAAAAGTTTACGACGCTTTTTACAAGCTTGAGCATCCACACGATCAGATTACCTCCTATGTATTTGATGTAGTACGTGCAGAGGTTCCAAAAATGAAATTAGATGATGTATTCGAGAGAAAAGACGATATTGCTATTGCAGTAAAGGCGGAGTTAAATCAAGCTATGAGCGAATACGGGTACGATATCATTAAAACACTTGTTACTGATATTGACCCAGACATTCAAGTAAAAGCAGCTATGAATAGAATTAATGCTGCAGAACGTGAAAAAGTAGCTGCAGAATTTGAAGCTGAAGCGGAACGCATTAAAATTGTTGCTAAGGCACGTGCTGAGGCCGAAAGCAAGCGTTTACAAGGACAAGGTATTGCAGATCAACGTCGTGAAATTGCACGTGGACTGGAAGAAAGTGTAGATGTATTAAACAATGTTGGAATCAACTCGCAAGAAGCATCTGCACTAATTGTAGTTACACAACATTACGACACACTACAATCTATTGGAGAAGAAACCAATACCAACCTTATCTTATTGCCTAATTCACCACAAGCGGGAAGCAATATGCTTAATGATATGATTGCTTCATTTGTTGCTAGTAATCAAATTGGCGAGGAAATGAAAAAGCAAAATCTTAAAAAAGGTATAGTTCCCAAAAAGAGAACTAAACCAGAAACCCCTGAAAGACCTGAAGAAGGAGAAGATTTAAGCTAATAATCTTATACGTATATAGTATTAAAAAAGCCGTCTCAATATGTTTTGAAACGGCTTTTTTAGTGTTATAATTCAAAATTTTTGAAGGCAGTGTTCTATCTAGGATTAAGTTTTAAGTTCAAATAAAAGAAAAAACTTATCTTGTCTTTACAGTTTTAATACCAATTAACTTATCCACTAGTTTTAAAACGAAGGCTTTTTTAATAACTGATGAAACTGTACTAGCTATTAAATTCATTGGCGAAAATGATTCTATAGCAGATTCTTTACTTTTAGCAAAGCCCAATTTAACTTCTTCCAAATCTATTTGCGATTTTAATCGCAAATATTTTAAGTCTCTATCAATTTCTTCAAAATTGGTATATCTCTTCATAACGTAAACTAGGGTTATAGATTCATTTCTTTAAGTCTTTCTTCTGCTCTGGTATCATTTCTTAAAATATCCTGATATTCGTCAACTTCCTGTACAGCCTTAGCCTTAGGCTCGATATCATCTTCATCGTACAATATACCAGAGAATTTATACAACATTTTCTCTTCTATTATTTTTTTTCCAAAAATGAACATTAGAAGGAATAATAGTGCATAAAATGCTCCTATCAATAAGAAACCTACATAAACATGTTCAAAAAAAGTCCCTAACCAAAAAGCGGCTCCTATTGAAAGAAAAACGAGTACAAATAGAAAAAGACTACCAAATACTAGAAGATTAACTAAAGAAATACTACCTTTCATAACAGATTTAAACACGCGAAGTTTATAATACTCCGCAGTGCTTAATCCGTAATCCTCAACTTTATCGGTAATCTTATTTAGACTATCTGTCAGTTCTTTAAACATATTTACGATACTACTTTTTTCGCAGTTGCTTTAGCTTCATCCAATGTTGAATCGGCTTGTAATTTAGCATTTTGTTTTCTTAAAGCCTCCAGTTTTTCTTCCATTGCCACCAAAATATCATCTGCTTTGTGACTTGCTGTAGAAAGAGTGTCATTCAATTTCTGATCGAAACTATAGCGTGCTTTTTGAGCTTTATCACTCAAATTTTTGCTAGTTTCTTTAAACTGTTTATTTAATTTCTTTTGAGTTTTCTTAGCTTCTTTATTAAGCTTATTTCTTGTTTTAGAACCTTTTTCCGGAGCATATAGAATTCCAATTCCAGCTCCGATTGCTGCTCCTGTTAATAATGCTAATAGGGTTTGTCCTGTATTATTTGATGCCATTTTTAATTTGTTTTATAGGTTAATAACACAAAGATAGGTGTCCTTTCTATAAGTTCTTGTTAACAAGCGGTTAATAGTTAAACTAAACCTATAAAATTGTCTTAAAAATTGATATATTAAAAAAATTCGTCTTAAAAGAGCGATTAAATGTAATTTTAAATGTTAAACAAACACCTATAAAATGAAATTTAATAGATGAGGATGTTTAAAATGTTGTGGTAAATTTGAAAAATATAATTTTCTAATACCGTACTCAATCTTGAAAAATATTAAGAAATACTTTTCTGTTATATTATTCTATCCTCTTTTAATAGTTACAATTCTGGGTTGGTTTCTCATCCCTTATTTTAAACCATATTTAAAAGAAATAATTGGATTTGGAATAGTAACCACTATTCTATTTAGTTTGTATTTATTAATTCCTAAATTAAAAATACAAAAGTGGTTTTTAATAGCTTCAATTCTTTTACTCGCTGCCTTAGCTTTTATAAAGCTTTCCTTCTACTATCACTATAACGTAAAATTAAGTGGATCTGCACTATTCGTAATTTTTGAAACAAATACACAAGAAACAAGTGAGTTTCTGAGTTACTATTTAAATACGTCCATCATTCTTCTTGCTATTGTATTGTTCCTCCCTTGGCTTTTCTTGATTCCTTTTATATTAAAACAAGAATCAAGTTTACTATTTACAGATAGATTAAAATCGGTAAAATGGAAAATATTAATAGTATTAGGCATTGTATTATCCCTATTTATAATACACAAGAAATTTAGTGAACATAATATTATTTACACTAGCATAGCATCTTACTCCGATTATCAAATAACTAAAGCCAATCTTAAAAAAACTTTAGCTAAGAGCGCAAGTGACATTTTAAAAGTCCATTCTTCAGATGAAAAACCACAAACCTATGTTGTTATAATTGGAGAATCTACCTCGCGATGGCATATGCAACTGTACGGTTATGAAAGAGAAACAAATCCGTTATTAACAGAAATCAAGGATGAATTAGTGATTTTTAAAGATGTAATTACTCCTAATGTCCACACTATCTTGGCGCTAGATAAAATATTGACCTTTTCAGATTATAAGCATCCTAACAAAGAAGAAAATGCATCTATAGTTCAATTAGCAAATCAAGCGGGTTTTACTACCTATTGGATATCAAATCAAAGACCTGTCGGACTCCACGAAAGTGTATCTACATTAATAGGCAATGCATCAGACCAAACGTATTTTTTAGCTACAGATAACTATAATAGTAATATTTATGACGAAGTAGTATTACCCAAGCTTGATGAAATTTTAACGCAAGGGGACGAAAAGAAAATGATTTTTATCCATTTAATAGGAACTCACGGAGATTATAAAAAAAGATACCCAAAAAAATATGCTTTTTTTAACGACAGCCCACCACAAACTCCATTTATCACCAAGTCTAATGAACACTATGTAAATGAATATGACAATGCAATTCGCTATAACGATTCCATTGTTCGAAGCATAATTGAAACTGTTCGAAAAGAAGAAAAGTCTAGTTTTGTAATTTATTTTTCCGATCATGGGGATGAATTGCACGATACAATGGATTTAAGAGGTCATAACGAGTATTACGGCACTCCTCCTATGTATGAGGTTCCATTTGTAATTTGGACGTCGCCTGAATACAAAAATCAACATCCAAATCTATCCGATTTAAATAGCTTTACTGATAGAAAATATAATCTTGAAAATTTTATACATAGTTTTTCCGATTTAAGTAGAATTGAATTCAATCTAATGGACAAATCGCGAAGTATTTTCAATCCCGAATTTCAAGAACGAACACGATGGATTAAAGAAAATGAAGATTATGATAACAGGTAAAAAATTCATAATACTCATATCGATTCTGATTTTAACTCTGTTGTTAGGAATGGCATATCGCTATTCGCCTTATAAGATTGAATATCTTGGTTATTACGATAAAATTTGGGCTCATAGGGTTAATAGTCCTGAAAAACTTGAAAGTGCTTTAAAATACTTTAAAGGGGTTGAATTGGATTTGGTATATAATGAACAAGATGATATTCTGGATGTAACCCACCCTCCTGTTCCATCGATAGGTCTATCTTTTGAAAAGTATTTATCTTATATCGATGTAGTTGAAAAACCGTATTTATGGTTGGACATTAAAAACCTAAATTCAGAGAATGCGGATTCTATTCAAAAAAAAATATTGAAGCTATTTTCCGAAAAAAAATACCCTCTGGACAAAGTGCTTGTTGAAACACGGTATCCAGAGGCATTATTAGATTTTTCAAAATTAGGATTCAAAACAAGTTATTACTTACCTTTCGGATTAACAGAAATGTCACCTGAAACTCGAAATATTGAGCTTAAAAAAATAACTAATATTCTTGACGAACAACCTAATTTAGCTATTTCATCAAATTACACTGATTATGAAGTTATGACCAAAGAATTTCCTACAAGAGATAAATATTTTTGGATAACATCCTCAATAAGAAAGCACGGTTTTTCAACTCCTAAAAAAATATTGAAAGACAGTACTGTAAAAGCTGTTTTAATTAGTTATAAAGTAATTAAAGGACACAGATGACTTATGAAAGTTTTGCCCAAGAATCGCGTAATGGCACTGTACGGTTAAATACAATATTATCTCTTGTTGTGTCTTTATCTACCACAAAATACCCTAAACGCTGAAATTGAAATTTATCTTCTGGTTCAGCATTTTTTATACTTGGTTCCGCATATCCTGTAATAACTTCTAAAGAATTTGGGTTTATAAATTCCATAAAATCCTTTTCTTTGTTAGTATCTGGTGATGGATCTGTAAATAGTCTGTCGTAAAGACGAACTTCAACGGGTAAAGCATGCGCTGCAGAAACCCAGTGTAAGGTTCCTTTTACTTTTCTTAATGAAGCTTCTGTTCCACTACCACTTTTACTTTCTGGATCGTAAGTACAGTGAATTTCGGTGATGTTTCCATCGGCGTCTTTTACTACACTTTCTCCTTTAATAATATATGCATTTTTTAAGCGGACTTCTTTCCCAATCGTCAATCTAAAAAACTTGCGGTTTGCTTCTTCTTTAAAATCTTCTCTTTCAATCAATAATTCTTTAGAAAAAGGTACTTCTCTAGTTCCAGCACTTTCGTCTTCTTGATTATTTTCTGCTTCAAGCATTTCAGTTTGACCCTCTGGATAATTATCAATAATCAATTTTACAGGATCTAAAACCACCATAATTCTCGGTGCCTTTTTATTTAAATCTTCACGAACATTAAATTCTAAATGAGAAACATCAATCAAGTTTTCACGTTTACCAACCCCAATACTATCGGCAAAGTTTTTAATTGATTCTGGAGTATAACCTCTTCGGCGCAGACCAGAAATTGTAGGCATACGAGGATCGTCCCAACCGTTTACAACCCCCGCTGCAACTAATTGAGCGAGTTTTCGTTTACTCACAACAGTATGACTTAGATTTCTACGTGCAAATTCGCGCTGTTTAGGACGTAATTTATCTTCTTCCACCACTTGGTCTAAAAACCAATCGTAAAGTTCTCTATGAGGTAAGAATTCAAGCGTACAGAAGGAATGCGATACCTGTTCTATATAATCACTCTCTCCATGTGTCCAATCGTACATTGGAAAAATTTTCCAATCGGTTCCGGTACGGTGATGTGATTTAAACAAGGTTCTATACATCACAGGATCGCGCATTAACATATTAGGCGATTCCATATCAATTTTAGCACGAAGTACGTGTTCCCCTTCTTTGGTTTCCCCATTCTTCATCTTTTCGAGTAACTCTAAATTTTCCTCAACAGAGCGATTTCTATAAGGACTAGCTTTTCCTGGTGTGTTTGGAGTACCTTTTTGTTCAGCAATTTGTTCTGAAGTTTGAGAATCAACATAAGCTTTTCCATCCTTAATCATTTGAACAGCCCAATCGTATAACTGCTGAAAATAATCGGATGCATAACATTCAGTTGCCCATTTATAGCCCAACCAAGAAACATCTCTTTTTATAGCATCAACAAATTCCTGTTCTTCCTTTGCCGGGTTTGTATCGTCAAAACGAAGATTTACAGGGGCATTATATTTTTCTCCTAAACCAAAGTTTAAACAAATTGATGAAGCATGACCAATATGTAAATATCCATTAGGTTCTGGTGGAAATCGAAAACATAAATCATCTTTTTTGTAACCTTTTTTAAGGTCTTCTTCTATTATATGCTCTATAAAATTAAGAGGTGCTGCTTCGTTACTCATATCTGTTTTTTTAAGTCGTGCAAAGGTAAGGAATTAAGTGAAAAAGAAGTTGTTTAAAATTAGGTTTCGCCCTTGGTTTATCCAGAGCGGAGCCGAAGGACTCAAACTGACTTTGTTTGTTATATTTGTCAAAAACTATTTTATGGGAACCATTCATTTAAAAAACATTAAGATTTATGCATTTCACGGATGTTTAGTTGAAGAAGGACAAATAGGATCAGATTATTTAGTGAATCTTACCGTAAAAGCCGATTTAACTAAAGCTTCAAAAACTGATGAATTAGCCGATACTGTTGATTATGTTATGCTTCAAAATATTGTAAGAGAAGAAATGAGTATACGTGCAAAGTTATTAGAGCACGTAGCTAAGCGAATTATTGATTCGGTGTTGTTAAAATTAGAAATGGTTAATACAGTGAAGGTTACAGTGGCAAAACAAAATCCTCCTATTGGTGGAGATGTTTCGGAAGTAAGTGTAACCATGAAGAAGAAACGCTAATTTAGTTTTTATGTAGGAATTAAATGTTTAATTATTTACATTTGCACAACAATATGGCATCGTGGCCGAGTGGCTAGGCTCAGCTCTGCAAAAGCTGCTACAGCGGTTCGAGTCCGCTCGATGCCTCCAAGAAACCTTAACTTAATAGTTAGGGTTTTTTTATTTTTAAAAATTACTTCGGTTAAAATGAGCCAAGAACTTCGGGAGGAGCACTTGTTGCTTTCCAAAAAATATAGAAAAAAAGATATAATTATTGTAGATCCTCTACGGGAGGGATAGGCTTTTCTACCTCCATAGGATTGGATTGTCCTGGTATTTTTTCAAGTCCAGCCTCAACACCTTTTGGAAAAATACCTTGAATAAGAAGTAAAATACCAAATCCAAAAATTAATATACTTACCCATTTTTTAGTTTTAAAAATAAAACGTGGAGTCATTTTATTCTTCAATTTTTTAGCTAAAAGTATTTTCAAAAGATCGGTAAGAAAGAATGTTGCTAATACCGTAGAAATAAATAGAAATACGCCATTATCTGAAGTTGTAAGGGCATTGGCCATAATTAGGGTTCCTATCCAACCCGCCAATACACCAAAGTTTACAAAATTCAATAGAAATCCTTTTAGGAATAGTCCACCGAGATTTTTTTTTACTTTTACAGCGTAATGTTCTCGTACAATTTTGAAGATTGATTTATTGGTTCGGATATACGATATAATTCCATAGGCAATGAGAATCCCTCCACCAAAAATTAGTAAGCCTGGGTCATTCTTAACTTGTTCAAGAATTCTACTTGTACTATAAAAAGCTATTATTATAAAGAGAATATCAGCTACTATTGCACCTAAATCAAAGAATATAGCGGCCTTAACCCCCTTTGTGATAGCTGTTTCAATTAGGGTGAAAAATACTGGACCGACTGCAAAAGCCAGTAAGAATCCATAAAATGCAGCGTAAAGTAAACCGTCAAACATAATAGGGTAAAAATACAAATTACTTTTACCCAATGTCTGCAAAAAAATAAATTTTAGTTTTTACTATTTAATATTTAATTACTAAAAAGTATAAAACCTTTATTTTAAATGTTTTATTTATGACCTAGCATTGTAAAATCTAAATGCTTCTTAACTAAATCGGCATTTTTTACTTTTACATTAACTTCATCTCCAAGTCGATATACATTATTGGTACGTTTTCCAATTACAGCATATTCGTCTTTATCAAATTCGTAATGGTCGTCATTCAAATCTTGCAAACGAACCATTCCTTCACATTTATTCGAGATAATTTCAATATAGATTCCCCATTCGGTAACTCCTGAAATTACTCCAACAAACTCTTCATCTTGATGATCTTGCATATACTTAACTTGCATATACTTAATACTATCGCGTTCGGCATTTGTTGCAAGTCCTTCCATATCACTACTATGACTACATTTTTCTTCAAATTCCTCTTCATTAGCGCTTTTTCCGTTTTCTAGATAATGCTGGAGAAGTCTGTGAACCATAACATCTGGATACCTACGTATAGGTGAAGTAAAATGGGTATAATAGTCAAAAGCTAATCCGTAGTGACCAATATTTTTGGTTGTATACATTGCCTTACTCATACTTCTAATAGCAATAGTATCTATTAAATTCTGTTCTTTTTTACCTTGAACATCCTTCAATAATTTATTCATAGAAGTGGCTGTAGTATGACGATCTTTAGTGTTAAGTTTATAACCAAATCGTTTAATTATATTTTCGAGCGCTGCAATTTTTTCGTCGTCCGGTTCATCGTGAACTCGGTAAACAAATGTCTTTTTTGGATTCTGTTTTCCGATAAATTCAGCTACACTTCTATTGGCTAGAAGCATAAATTCTTCAATCATTTTATTAGCGTCTTTACTTTCTTTAAAGTACACGCCTTCAGGGTTTTTATGTTCGTCTAAAATAAATTTTACTTCTACCTTATCAAATGAAATAGCACCAGCACGCATACGTTTAGCTCGTAATTTTTTAGCAAGCCTATCCATTTCTAAAATAGCTTCAGCAATTTCAGGTTTAACAACATATTCCTCATCGGTAATCGAAATATCGGATGGGATTTTATGTGTTTCATCATCAGAATTTTCAATTACGTGTTGTGCTTCTTCATAAGCGAATCGCGCATCACTTAATGTAACTGTTTTTCCAAACCACTGTTTAATAACTTCAGCTTTCTGATTCATTTCAAAAACGGCTGAAAAAGTATATTTTTCCTCATTAGGACGTAGCGAACACGCATTGTTTGAAAGAATTTCTGGCAGCATTGGTACTACTCTATCTACTAAGTACACAGAAGTTGCACGTTCATAAGCTTCATCGTCAAGTTCATTTCCAGGAGTAACATAATGTGAGACGTCGGCAATGTGAATTCCTATTTCATAATTTCCATTTTCAAGTTTTTTAAAAGAAAGGGCGTCATCAAAATCTTTTGCATCCTTTGGATCGATTGTAAAAGTTAAAGTCTCGCGCATATCGCGACGCTTTTTTATTTCAGATTCTTTAATGGAAGTATCTATTTTATTAGCATAAACTTCAACCTCTTGAGGAAAGTCATACGGCAAACCGTATTGTGCTAGAATAGAGTGAATTTCGGTATTATGTTCTCCAGGCATACCTAGAACTTTAATAACTTTTCCTATTGGAGAATCTTCTTTTTCTGGCCATTCTAGCATTTCAACTAAAACCTTTTCTCCAGATTTAGCTCCGTTTATTTTATTCTTTGGAACAAAAATGTCGGTGTACATTTTGTAATCTGTTACATCTACAAATGCAAAGTTTTCCTGTACATCAATAGTGCCTACAAATTCTGTACGTTTTCTTTCTATAATTTTGGTTACTTCCCCTTCTGTCTTCCCTCCTTTTTTACGTTTAAAAACGTAAACTTCAACAATATCGCCATTTAAGGCTTTATTTAAATTTTTACTACTTACATAAATATCATCTTCAAGATCTTCTACAATGATGTAGCCTTGACCACGACCTGCTATATCAACTTTCCCAGTATAATAGTTTTGTGATGGGGTAAGAATATACTTTCCTCGATCAACTTCTTGTATACTACCTTTTCCATGTAAATTTTTTAGCTTCTTAATTATTTGATTTCTACTACTGGCATCGTCTAATTGAAGTTTAGCAGCAATTTGCTTATAATTAAAAGCTTGTGAATGATCTTTCCGAAGTATGTTTAGAATTGTTTGAGAAAGATTATCTATTTTATTTTTACTCTTTTTACGTTTGTATTTTGGCATAGTTTAATTTGTAATTATTGTAAATGTAATACATATCTCATAATGATTGGATTACATTAGCAAAGATTTAGTACCTTAGAGAAGGTTTATAAACAATATAAACTTGAATTCCATTAATGTGATTGGAATTTAAAAGTAAGAATAATTTCATAAGCTACTTAGATATATAAAATGGAACATTTTAAAACCATAGCTATATTCCAATACCCTGCAGAATATGCAGTACTTCAACTTTTGTTTGATCAAGAAGGAATTAGATATGTGTTTCAGAATGAAACAATGATTAGTGTATTTCCTTTTTACTCGAATGCTATAGGTGGTATTAGACTTCAAGTACATATAGACGATATTTCTCAAGCAGAACAAATAATGAGCGATTTCAACAATCCTTCTAACTTAAAAATCGTTTAAAAATTTCTAGTCTTACTCTAGAATTAAAAATCTTTATTTTCCTTTTTTGTAGTTATCAACATATATTAATACTACATTTTTCTTTTTTAAAATTTAATTAAATAAAATGGTGTTTATTATAGTGTGTTAATATGTACAATAACTTTTTGATGTTTTGTTTTGAAATTAACTTGTTCTCTTTTAATAATAAGTTATTAACATAATATTACAATCTGAACAGCTTAAATTATAGTTGAATAGCTATAGTAATTAACAACTGTGAACAACCTATCTCTACAAATTATAATTGATAAGTATTTTTAAAATTAATGTTGTTAACTGAAAATTTTCATCCCATAACTGACCAATAAAAAACGGTTAAAAAATTTGCATTATTAGAATTTTAAAACCTATTGTAAATAATTTTTACATCTGCAATTTTACTTATAGGAATTCAATTAACAAATATCAACAATGTTGTTAACCATTATGTGAAGCTAAGGTTAAGAAACGATTAATTTACACTTCAATTAAATTAATCTATTGAATTTAAGTATCTTAAACATGTTGATAACCTATAATATATACAAAAAGCAATATTAGATAGAACAATAATATTTCTGCTACCTAAATCATTATCTTTGATGAAAATTAAATATTATGAAAATTTCTATCGGAAACGACCACGCAGGTACAGATTATAAATTTGAAATAATCTCTTATTTAGAAAAAGAAGGACATACTGTTATCAATCATGGTACGGATGAAAATTCTAGTGTTGATTATCCAGATTTTGTTCATCCTGTTGCTGAAGACGTTGAGAAAGAAAATGTAGATTTGGGTATCATTGTTTGCGGAAGCGGAAACGGTGCCAATATGACGGCTAATAAACATCAAAAAGTACGTTCTGCTTTATGCTGGACAAAAGAAATTACCGAATTAGCGCGCCAACATAATGATGCTAACGTTTTAAGTATTCCAGCTCGATTTACTAGTAAACAACAAGCAGTTGAAATGGTAAAAACATTTCTGAATACAGATTTTGAAGGTGGCCGTCATCAAAAACGAGTGGAAAAAATAGCCTGCTCATAAATTTTTAAAATGTCGCATAACCACGCACATTCTAATAGCCATTCACATCCCGATCTGAAAGGTAGAAAGCTTCTGCTCTCTATTTTTCTTAATATAGGTATTACTGTTGCTCAAGCTATTGGCGGGTTAGTTTCTGGAAGTCTATCATTACTTTCCGATGCTTTGCATAATTTTAGCGACGTACTTTCATTGGTTGTTAGCTACATTGCGGATAGATATTCAAAAAAAGACGCTTCAGTTACAAAAACTTTTGGGTATAAGCGAGCCGAAATTCTTGCAGCGTTCGTAAATTCTGCAACATTAATTATAGTTGCTGTTTACCTTATTTACGAAGCCATTTTTAGATTTATGGATCCACAACCTATTAAAAGTGGTTTAGTAATATGGTTAGCGATTTTAGGAATTGTTTTTAACGGATTTAGCGTACTATTACTTTTTAAAGAGTCTAAAACAAATATGAATATGCGTTCAGCATATTTACACTTATTTTCAGATATGGCTGCATCTATAGCTGTTTTATTAGGTGGTGTTTTAATGCTATATTTTGAATGGTATTGGGTAGATAGTATATTAACTGTGTTAATTGCGCTATACTTGTTAGTTATGGGGTACGATTTAATAAAAAGTTCTTTTAAAGTGTTGATGCTTTTTACTCCAGACGACTTAAATTTGGAAGAAATAATTGAAACGGTTTGTGAAATTTCAGAAGTGAAGAATATGCATCATATTCATATCTGGCAGCTTAACGAACAAGAAACGCATTTAGAAGCACATCTAGATTTTCATGAAAATGTTTCACTATCTGAGTTTGATGCGGTATTAACTAAAGTTGAAGAAGTTCTTTTTAAAAACTTTGGAATAAATCATGTTACTATTCAACCTGAGCACCAAAAAGACGATCCCAAAGACATTATTGTTCAAGATTGATTTAATAGAAAAACTATGGAAATTGAAGTAAAAAATTTTGAAGAATTAAACACTAATGAACTTTATAGTCTTTTAAGATTAAGAAGTGAAGTTTTTGTTCTAGAGCAGGATTGTGTTTATCAAGATATAGATGGAAAAGATCAACGCGCTTTACATGTTATGGGTAGAGAAGATGGAAAAATAATAGCTTATGCTAGATGTTTTCGAGAAGGAGATTATTTTGACCAATCTTCAATTGGTCGAGTAGTTGTACGGGATAACTATCGCAAGTTAGGGTATGGACATAAAATTACTGATGCGGCAATTAAAGCAATAAGAGAGTATTACAAAGCTGACAAAATAAAAATATCAGCCCAAACTTATCTAGTTACTTTTTACGAAAGCCACGGTTTTAAGACTATAGGTGATCGCTATTCAGAAGATGGAATACCTCACATTGCAATGATTAGAGCTTAATTAAATTCTTTTCAAGATTTAGATCTTTTAATAATTCGTCTGTAAACTTGTAATGTCCACGACGCGTTATTATTTTAAATCGTTGATTACGCATTCTAGTAATCGTATCTAAAAACTGCCATTTAGATTTTAATAATCTAAGTTTTTCCGTTTTTAAACTTATTTCAAAATAATACTTAATTCCAGCCCGACTTGCTACTATATCTGGAGTTATTACTACATCACTATCCTTTTTAAGATAAGATTTTGGAGCTTCGTATCCTTCTAAGTTAGCTCTAATTTGTTCAAACCCTCTTTTTTCTAAATAGTTTACCGATTCTTTAATAATTTCTTTGTTTTCTTCTCTATCTGCTTGTATCATAACAGCTAAAATAAGAATATATTGATTAACAACCGGTTAAGGTTATGTTAAGCTAAATATTTAGAGTGTTAATTTAGTTTTTGTACTTAACAGAATTATCAAATGGAAGCTTTAATTGATGTAAAATATTTTCATCATCCTGGTGGTCGGTAATGTCTAATCCGTACTTAATGTTTACTGTATTTTCATAAACGTAAGTTCCAAATAAGTGATCCCAAATTGAAAACATATTTCCAAAATTAGAATCTGTCCAAGGCATTTGATAGTGATGGTGAAACTTATGCATATTCGGAGTTACAATAACAAGGCTTAAGGCTTTGTCGAATTTTGTTGGAATCGAAATATTTGCATGAGTAAAATATGTAAACAGTACACTTAAAATTCTATAGAATAGATAAAAAGCTATTGGCATTCCCATAATTACAACCGCGACTAACGCGAAGGTTTCTCGAATAATAAAATCGAAAGGATGATGTCGTGTTCCAGTTGTTACATCTACATTTTTATCGGAATGGTGAACGATGTGTAAACGCCACATCCATTGAATTTTATGAAGTAGAAAATGTACAAAATACTGGGCGATTAAATCTAAAATTAAGATTGATAGTATTAATTCGAACCAAACAGGGGCAGCAATATGTTGTAATAATCCAAAGTTTGAATTGTCCAACCAAAAAAATACTCCAGCCGTTAATATTCCAAAAAATAAATTTATTAACATTACAAATGCAAGTAGAATAAAATTTGTTTTAGCGTGTCGCCATTTGTTGTATTTAGTAAATACTAGTTTGTAATATCCCTCTAAAATCCAGAAAATAGTTAGTACAAAAAACACCCAACCTGCTTTCATCCAAGTAGGCATTGTTTCGAAGAAATTTAAGAAGGCCTGCATTTGTCTGTTATATTTTCAATCAAATTCTGTTTATCATTCCTTGCTCGAGCATAATATCTAAAGCTTTATTTGAATCGCTTAAACCCCTACACAGCGAACCAGGTAGAATAATTTTTCTGCTTTTACTCTTATTTTTATCATCAATAAAATCTACCCTAAAATATGCTCTTGAAAAACACTTTTTAGATCGATGGAATGTTACACGAATTATCTTCTCTCTTTTAATTACGGAAGTATTAAAATATTTTCTTTTCCTAAATGAATCGTAAATTGTAAAAACAACTATACCAAAGAGTAATAAAAGATTAATCCAATCACTATTTTTAAATGAATTATAAGTTAAATACAGGAAACATAGTACTGTAAATATTATAGAAATTGTATAAATTACTTTATTTTCTGATGTATCCTTAGAGGTATAATTTTCTAAATTTCCATCAGAAGTAAAAATAATTTTTTCTTCTAAAATATGACAGAATCCTTCATACGTTTTAAACTTCGAGATTTCGTCCATTTTATAAAAAGTGATTGCATGACATCAAATTTCTATAGCGTTTTTTTGAGGCTAAATCAAACAAATTATCACTTCAAAATTTTCTTATATCTTCCTTCATCATTCAAAACAGCCACAGCTTCTAGAATTTCAGGATTGTGTTCTATTTGATAGTTATATAAACCTTCACGATAAAAATAACGCTTTAGAATTTCGTCTTTTAATAACGATTCTATTTCAACTTTTTTATCCATAATAGCCTTCTCTTTTGCTGTATCAATAGCAGCCATTAATTGATTGTAACTTTGAGAAATTTCATTGTTTAATTCGTCCGATTCAGCCAATTTTAAACCTTCTGCAAATTTCTTTTCGGTTTCTGTTTCATATTCAAAATTATTTGCTTTTAAATACTTTAGGAAATCTTGGAAGTCACTTTGTCCAAACTTAAAGTTTTTCCAATCCGTCATTTGATGGCTGTAATAGTATTTTGTAGCATAATCAAAAATTGCATTGTCTTTTAGTAAAGCCGTGGTAATTGGGCTATAAACCGCCGATGCCATTTCAATATCTGGCAGTATTCCTCCTCCGTCATAAACAGTTCTACCTCCTTTAGTTTTAAACTTGTTATATTCTTTTGGATCTTTTCGAATAGGATCGCCATTTTCATCTCTATGCCAGTAATCAACAGCTTGAATTCCACGACCGCTTGGTGTGTAATACCTAGAAATGGTAACTTTTAACTGAGTTCCGTATGTTAGCTTTTTAGGACGCTGTACAAGCCCTTTTCCGAAGCTTCGAGCCCCAACAATCACTGCGCGATCTAAATCTTGTAAACCTCCTGAAACTATCTCACTAGCCGATGCACTACGACCGTTGATTAAAACTACTAAAGGGATTTCTGTATCTACGGGTTCAAAACGTGTTTTATAAGTTGCATTATACTTTTCAATAACTGATTTTGTGGTGGTGATTACTTGATCTTTCTCAACAAAAAGGTTTACAACGCTTATTGCCTCATTTAATAGTCCTCCCGGATTTCCTCGTAAGTCTAATATTATCTTTTTCGCACCTTGAGATTTTAAATCTATTAATGCTGCTTTGGTTTCAGAAGTAGTTTTACTATTGAATTTTGAAAGTACAATATACCCAATATCATTGTTTATCAATTTATAAAAAGGAACTGCTTTAACTTTCACTGCTTCGCGTGTAATGGTTGTGGTAGTGGTTTTACCTTGTCTTTTATAAGTTACATCAACTTTAGAACCTGGAGCACCTTTAAGTAATTCTCCCGCATCTTCTTCAAAATTTGCCAAGGTAACATCCCCTATTTTAATAATTTCATCTCCTGCTTTTAAACCTGCTTTATCTGCGGGATACCCTTGATAAGGTTCTACAATTATTATTTTATCTTCCCGGGTCTGAGCGGTAGCACCAATACCTGTATAAACTCCAGAATTATTAATTTTAGCATCCTCAACTTGTTGTTCGTTCCAATATACGGTATAAGGATCTAAGTCATCTAACATTCCTTTTATAGCTTTATCCATAAGAGTAGCCGGAGTAACTTCATCTACATAATTCATATTTAATTCCTTGTAAAGCGTAGTGAAAATTTCAATCTGCTTCGCTATTTCAAAAAAATCGCTTTTAAAACTTACAGTGGTAAAAAATATACCAATAGCCACAATGGGAATAATTATTCTCTTTTTCATAATTGTTGTGTTAATGAGATTTTGAGTTGTTGTGATAGTCTACCAACTTACTCAAAGTATCAGGATTTTATTCTACACTTCAGAAATATACGAAGAATGATAATATTTCTAATTCCAACGAAGAATAAATAGGAATTGTTTCACGGTTTTGAAATAAATTGAATAAAACTTGAAAGCTTAGCTATTATCTTCTTGCAATTTTTTCAGCAATTTTAGCATTGACTTTTCCAATTGAACATATTCCGGTTTTACTTTTCCTAAATATAAAAAAAGCATCTTAAACCTAGTGTTGCCACTTTCTTCAATTAGGTGTTTATGTAGTCTATATACCTCGCGAAGTTGTCTTTTTACGCGATTTCTATCTACGGCAGATTTAAAATTACGCTTAGGAACAGCAAATGCTGCTAGATTGGTATCAATTTCTTTATTGGGTAAAAAAAACACTTTTATAGGAAATTTTGTATACGTTCTCCCTTCTGAAAACAAGGTTTCAATTGTTTTGGTGCTTTTTAGCTTTTCAGTTTTTGGAAATTTTTTGTTCACCGAGTAAATATATAAAAAGACTTCTCAGCTTTTCGGTTGCACTTCAATAGTTTTCCTATCTTTTAGTTTTAAAGAAAATCACCTTTTAAAGTTGTAATTTTAATTCTTAGTTTAAAACTGTAAAAACAAAATTTAAAAATCATTTATTTTGAAAGAAACGCTTAAAATATCGATTATTCAAAGTAATCTTCATTGGGAAAATGCTGAAGCAAATCTGAAAATGTTTTCAGCGAAAATAAAAAATATTGAAGAGAAAACAGATTTAATCGTCCTTCCTGAAATGTTTTCAACAGGTTTTTCTATGAACGCCGAAAAATTAGCCGAACCTAAACATGGAAATACTTTAAAATGGATGATTAACGAAGCAAAAACGCATAACACAGCCATTACCGGAAGTGTAATTATTAAGGAAGATGAGAATTTTTTCAATCGGATGTTTTTTGTATTTCCTGATGGCAGTTATAAGAAGTACGACAAAAAGCACACATTTACCTTAGCAAAGGAAAATGAAACGTATAAAGATGGTACCGAACGTTTAATTGTAGATTATAAAGGCTGGAAAATCTGTCCGCTTATTTGTTACGATTTGCGTTTTCCTGTGTGGGCAAGAAATACAGAAGATTATGACATTTTAATTTATGTAGCAAACTGGCCAAAAGTAAGAACCTTAGCTTGGGATACGCTACTACGTGCGAGAGCAATTGAAAATATGACTTATTGCGTAGGCGTTAACAGAGCTGGTTTTGATGGAAACGACCACGAATACGTTGGACATTCGGCAATTTATGATGTTTTAGGAGCTAAAATAACTTCTAAGGACATAGGGGAATTTACCGAAACGGTAGTTTTAGAAAAACAACACATTGTTAACAATCGAAAACACTTTCAGTTTTTGAATGATAGAGACGATTTTACTTTAGTATAAAAGTTTCGTTTAAGCTCCAATTGGCACGTACTTCAATCTCTTTAGGATAATAGATAATTTTTTCGGCTTCCATCCTATTTAAGAAACTCCCTGTGTCCCATCTTCCGTTTTGATTGTCGTCGTAGATAATTCTTAAAAGATATTTTTCCGGAGAAAGTTCGTCGAAATAAACAGGACTGTTTTCGGTTAAATATCTTTCTGCTACAACACTATACTTGCTATTTAAAATTTGAACGATAATTGGAAATCTATTTACATTTACCAGATTGAGACTAAGCGTTCCGTAATCTGAAGACAATCGCGTTTTTACGTTAAAATACAGCGTGTCATTGGTATTCTCGAAAAAGTCGGTCAAGGCTCCCGGCATAATGCTAATGTTATAGCTTTCATCTTCTTCTTTTGGAAAATGCAGTTCTGCTAAATTGTGTTTTTTATTCAACCTTATTTTAGTTTCAACAAACACCGAGTCTTTGTTAATAACTTCAAATTTCTCTGTATCAAAAGAAATTATTGGTGTGTTTAATCGCAATTTAAAGGTGTCCTTTAATTTTAAAAACCCAGTTTTAACTGCTGAAACTTTTAACGAATCACTGTAAAGATCACGTATTCTTACCGAAACTGTATCTTCTATATTTCCATTTGTAACTTTAAAGAGCACAGAATCTACTTTAAAATTAGGCTTAAACCAATAGTGAAGTGAATCTTTTATTTCATCTTTATAAGATGTGGAAACGTAATTTTGACCTACATCCGATAACATTTCAACTTTTAAGCTATCTACGCGCCCTTCATAACCAAAAACAATATGGTTTTTAGAAACTAAAGCAGGTCTTGCTAATTTGTAATCCGGAGTTTCTTTAAAAAGTGTAAGTGCATAAGTAGAATCTGTAGGCAAGGTAATTACTTCATTTACAAATCCAATTTTATCTGTCTTTGGTTGAAAAGTGTAATCGTTACTTTTTTCATTTAAAGCAATTAGTAAATATTTTCCTTGTTTTAGATTTGAAAGCTCAAATGTCCCGCTACTGTCTTTAGTAACAGTTATGTACATCGGTTTTTCAGAATAAACCACTGAGTCTTTAAAAGTTTCATTTACTTCGTAAAGCATTACCGTTGTTGGAATTTCAGGAGAAATTAGTTTAGCGTCTTTTACCTCTCCTGAAAGTTTTAAACTATCTATATACGTTCCTGTGGAAAACACATATTTAAAATATTCAAACTCGTTTTCTTCATTGTTATCAACAATACTTTTTCCGAAGTTGAAAGAATAGGTTGTATTAGGTTTTAAGGTATCTAATAGTTTTATTTTTAATCTCTTTGAAGTACTTAGCGGTGTGATAACCGGCGTATACTTCATCGGTGGAGAAATGATTAACTGATTGTTTAAATCTTTTAACTTGATATATTCATCAAATCGAATTTCAATTTCATCTCCTTTAAAATTCGTGCTGTAATTTTCGGGAATACTTCTTACAATTACTGGAGGAATAGTATCTCTTGGTCCACCTGATGGCGTTCCTTTTTTGGCGCAATCAGTAAATGAAAGCATAAACAAAAGCGCAATGGGAATGTATAGAAGGCGATGTTTCAAGATGAAATTTTAGTTGTTAATAAATTTAAAATTGAATTTATTGAAATCTGCCCAAAATTAAACAATAAGAAAGAACTAGTAGCAATTAACAAACAACTATTAATGTTTATGCAACGGCAATCGTTGCAATACTAATGCATACATTCTCTCCTTTAAGCAACTGTAGTGCACATTTTTCTAGCGTTGCACCTGTGGTTATAATATCGTCTACCAATAAAATATGCTTGTTTTTGATATCTTTTAATTTTTGTATGGAAAAAACTTCTTCACTTTCAAAACGGAGCATTCTTGTTTTAAAAACTTGGGAACCAGATTTTGAAATTTTAATTAAAATATCATCACGATAGGCTACGTTAAGGGCTAAGGCAATTTCTTTTCCAAACCCTTCTACTTGATTATAGCCTCTTTTTTTTAATTTCTGTTTATGTAAAGGAACCGGAATTACTAAGTCTATATTATTGTAATTTTTACACTCGGCCAATTCTGCACCAAGCCATTTTCCAAAAAAATAACTAATCTCCTCCTTTCCACGATATTTTAAGTTGTGAAGTAACTCCTGTGTTATTCCTCTTTTTTGAAAATAAAGTAGAGATGTTGCATTTTTTACTAAAAATCTTCCATAAAACTTATTTTTTAAAAAATTACTTTCATTTTTGTGAAACGAAGCTATAGGTAAGGAATGAATACATTCAATACAAACTGTTTTTTCTCCCTTAAGTAACGGATTATGACAACTATAACAGATTTTAGGAAAGAGTAGATTTAACATTTTTTATGAAGTTTTATCATTTTGTAAACGTTTGTTAAAGAAATACCTACCTACATTTACCAATTATACTAAATACAATTAAATTATGAGCACCGAAAATGAAAATAATAGCGGTAAGTTTAAGATCCTTATAGGAGTTCTATCTCTACTGCTTATAGCATTAGCAGTGTATACTGTAACATTATTTAATGAGAATAAAGCTACAATTTCTAACCTAGAAACTGAAAAAGATTCTATCGAGCAAGAACTTGAAGGGTTAATTGCCAATTACGATGAAGTTATTAAGGATAACGAGTTAAAGGATAAAGACTTGTTGGCCGCGCGTGAAAGAATAAATGTGCTATTAGACTCTGTTAAAGATGCTAAGGCTAATATCGGTTTGATTCAGAGATATAAAGTAGAAGTTGGTAGGTTAAAGCAAGAAAGAGCTATGCTGTTTAAAAGAGCCGATAGTTTAATTGATGCCAATAAAAGACTTGCTATGGAGCGCGATAGTACGTTCTTAGAGTTGGATAATACTAGGATGGTTGTAGATTCTGTAAATCAGGAGAACGAAGCAATGAATGAAATCTTGAAAAAAGGATCGATTGTTAAAGCTACAAACTTAAGAGGGGAAGCTGTAATTATTAGAAATAGTGGAAAAGTTGTAGATACAAGACGTTCAAGCCGTGCAGATAAAATTAGAGCTTGTTTTACATTAGCTCCAAATTCAATTGCTAAAAGTGGAGACAGAATTATTTACATTCAAGTTATCAACCCTAAAAATGTTATGATGGGTGATGATACAGTAAAACAATTTGAAGATAAAAACTTAAACTACAGTGCTTCTACAAATGTTTTTTATGAAAATGAAGCACTAGACGTTTGTATTTTAGTTAATTCAAAAGAAACAAACCTAGTTGAAGGTAGATATACAATTAACATTTTTGATGGACCAAATCAAGTTGGAACAACAACTATGGAATTGAAATAGCCGATGAAATATACATTTTGATATAAAATTCATTATGTTTGGCTAAAATTAAAACTAAAACCATTGCAATTTTTGCAATGGTTTTTTAATAATAAAAAAAATCAAGTTCTCTCTTCGAAGGTTGAGGGGACTTTCCTATTTTTGTGACATGGCAAACAACGACGATCATTTTAAAAAAGTAGTTTCCCACGCAAGGGAATACGGTTACATATTTGCATCTAGCGAAATTTACGACGGTCTTAGTGCTGTTTATGATTATGCTCAAAATGGTGTAGAATTAAAGAAAAATATTCGCGAATATTGGTGGCGAAGCATGGTGTATATGCATCAAAATATTATAGGGATAGATTCTTCAATATTAATGCACCCAACTACTTGGAAGGCTTCGGGCCACGTAGATGCTTTTAATGATCCTTTAATTGACAATAAGGATTCAAAAAAACGCTATCGCGCCGATGTGCTTATTGAAGATTATGCTGAAAAACTTTATCAAAAAGCGCAAAAAGAAATTGAAAAGGCAAGAAAGCGTTTTGGCGATAGTTTTAATGAAGAAGAGTTTGTTTCTACAAATCCTCGAGTTGTAAGATATCTAACCGAACAACGCACTGTTTTAGAGCGTATGGCTAGTTCGCTTGAAAAAGAAGACTTAGCAGATGTAAAAGCGTTGATAGAAGAGCTCGGTATTGCAGATCCGGTAACTGGATCGAAAAACTGGACAGAGGTACGTCAGTTCAACCTTATGTTTGGAACTAAACTTGGTGCTTCAGCCGATAGCGCGATGGACCTTTACCTACGCCCAGAAACGGCTCAAGGAATCTTTGTAAACTTTTCGAATATTCAAAAGAGTGGAAGAATGAAAATTCCATTCGGAATCGCTCAAACCGGAAAAGCTTTCCGTAACGAGATTGTAGCACGACAGTTTATCTTTCGAATGAGAGAGTTTGAACAAATGGAAATGCAATTCTTTGTTCGTCCTGGAGAAGAACTTAAATGGTACGAATACTGGAAGGAAACACGCTTAAAATGGCATCTTTCATTAGGAATGGGAGAAGAAAATTATCGTTTCCACGACCACGATAAACTTGCACATTACGCAAATGCAGCTGCAGATATCGAATTTAACTATCCTTTCGGATTTAAAGAATTAGAAGGAATACATTCAAGAACAGATTTTGATCTTAAAGCTCACGAAAAATTCTCTGGTAAGAAATTACAGTTTTTCGACCATGAGATGAATGAAAGCTATGTTCCTTACGTAGTTGAAACTTCTATAGGTCTGGACAGAATGTTCCTTGCTGTATTGAGTAATTCACTTCAAGAAGAAACCTTAGAGGGTGGAAGTACACGTACAGTTTTAAAAATACCAGCAATTTTAGCACCGGTAAAAGCTGCAGTTCTTCCTCTTGTTAAGAAAGATGGACTTCCAGAAATTGCGCAACAAATTATCGATTCTCTTAAATGGGATTACAACGTAGCTTACGACGAAAAAGATGCCGTAGGAAGACGTTACCGCCGTCAAGATGCAGCTGGAACACCTTTCTGTATTACAGTAGATCATCAAACAATTGAAGATAATACAGTAACCATTCGTAACAGAGACACAATGGAACAAGAAAGAATTAGTATTTCTGAGATTTCAGATAAATTGAAAGAAACCATCTCATACCAAAGCTGGCTTTCTAAATAGTTTTTTTTAAGTGGTTAATTCTATATTTCAAGAAGAGGAGGATAATTAAATATCCTCCTTTTTTATACCTAAGAAGTAGTTATTCTGTTCTATTTACGATTGAAGTAACTTCAACAGGAATCGCTTTATTACATCTATTCATCTGTCTTAAGCCATTATATTTTACCCATACAGGCTGATTCTCTTGTTTAAATTTTTCTTTTAAATTCACAGGATCAACGTAGTAAATTCCTCTTTCACCACTTTCCAATTGTATGGTATACTCACAATCATCTTTTATGTTTGAGTAAATAATTTTCCCTGCCAAATACCCTTCTGCTATCATTTTTTTTGCTTCCATTTCTGATGAATTATTCTCATCACCCGCAGATTGGTTTTGCATGGGACCACAAGAAATTATAAATACTGAGAAGAGAGCTAAAGTTGTTTTAATTATCATTTATTATTGTGTTATTGATTTATGAAGATACAAAATTGAACCCATTTATTAAGAAATGATTTCGCATATTTCTTACTAAAAATAAGCTCTCAACTGTACACTTCCTGTATGTACTGTTTTAGTAGTTTCGCTTTTACGTCCAAAATAGGATAGGTTAGCATCCAAATATTTGGTTATTCGTTTTTGTAACAACATCCGCCAAGTAAAGTTAGTTCCTGGTTGTAGGCCCTCCAACATTTGATACGCTACAGGAGAAAATGGACTTCCTTCAAACTTGTTATTAATATAATTAAATTCTCCATTTATAGAAACCTTTTCAGCATTGGAATAAGCAAATGAAAACCCTAATACCTGTTGGTCTAACTTTTCCATTTCACCTAATTTATTCGATTGGTTTTCAAATTCATAAAAAACATCAAATCGAGTTTGCTGGCTCAATAAATACGAAATTTTTGGATTGATAGAATATGATTCGAGTTGGTAATTCCTATTTGCAAAATTTTCTGAAAGACTTTCATTATTGCTAATTTGACTTTTAAAATTCATCAACCAGCTTTCTTTAATCTTGTGATTGAAGTTAAGTTGATGACTTTTCGATTTGTTTTGTTGTAAGCCAATAGCAAGCAGATTGTCGCTAGACGATGAAAGATATGTGTAGCTAGTAGAAAAATGCTGTTTTCCGCGATTGAAAAATAGCGCATTTCTAAAATTTGAAATTAACCCAAGTTGATCCTCCCCTCCATCTTCAAAAGGATTAATATTAAAAGCATCATTTCTTCGTTTTACTTTTCTATCTAGAATGTATGAAGTTTGATTGTAAAAGTGAGAAAGAAACTTTTTAATACCCACTTCATTCATCCATTTTTGAGGATTTAAAGTAAGTATCTGACTGAATTTATTCTGACGGATTTTTAAGAAGACTTGATTGGGTAGTAATATTCTAATGTATTCTGCTTGATCTTGAAACTGCGCTACTTCAAATTCTTCTAATTCTTGAATTCCATTATTATTGTAATCAATCCAAGTGTAAACACCCTGCCCTGGTTCGGTTTTAACATAGGTAAATTCTTGCTGTGGAATAACCCCATTGTTAGATTCTAAAGTAGTATTCCATCGAATTCCCCCCTGCAACAGCGCTTGGTTGAAAATAATTCTGGAGTTTAACGAACGGTCTATTTCACGCTTAGTTTCAATTGTAGGAATTTCTTGACTCAATCCAGTTTCGTCTCCTATTTTAGGTTCATACTTTAGCGTTCTGTAATTAGCAAATGCCGATAGTTGTGTATTGTCAGTATTTATCAATCGCGATTTTAAATAAAATGTATGTGACGAATTTACTTTTTGAAGTATGTTGTTTCTAACACTGTCATTCACCCGATATTGATAACCAGTCTCTACAAACACTTGCGTGCTATCTCCTACGCCCATATAAGCCTCATAAGCGCTAAATTTTTGACTTGTTGGGGAAATGCTATCGCGAAGGATATCTTTAATCTGGTTATCTTCTAAAGCCGTTTTAGCGCCAATCCAAGCTTTGTTCAACGAATATGTGGCCGTATTGTTTAGTCGAAAGAAATTTGATGTAATTGAATCGGCTTTGCTATTTAATAAACTTCCGTTTGTTCTTAACCTGAATTTATTTAGTTTAATCTCTGATGCAATTACATGACGTGTCCCATTGAAGTTTTCAGAATAATTCAAATTTTGAAACTCATACCTACCTATTCCATTTTTTGGATGTGAAAATTCAACTCCAGAAATTACAAAGCTTTGATTTCCTTGTGGGTTTAAAAGGTTCCAATCTCTGTTAAATTCAATATTGTAAAGGTTTTCGATGGTTTTAAAATCTTTTTGTACAAAGTCTAACGAACCAAATGCATTAACTTTTAGTGTATCGGCTGAGGTTAGTACGCGCTGTTTAAAAGCTAATCTACCTGCAAAACCATCGTTATTAGTATCGTCTATATCGCTGAATAAATTGAGATCGTTTTTACTACCTGCAACTTCAAAATCTATTTGAGTTTTATGGGAAGGATGATAACTTCCATTTAAACCACCTATTTGAAGCTTTATGGGAGCATTTAATTTAATAATTGGCTCATAATTACCTTGGGGGACACCATTTACAGGAGGTATATATTCAAAAATCCTGCTGATAGCGTTATTGTCAGCAATTACATAGTTACCGTTGTTACTTCCCACTAGTGAGAAACGCACACTGTATAGTTCGTCTTCTGGATTATTTGAAAACACGAAAACTTCCTCCCCATTGATAATTACTTTTTTGTAGAGAATTTTGTTTTCTGAATAGGTATCAGGAACCGCCGATGGTGCGGTCATTAAATCCATATCATCTCCAGCTGCTTTTAATATTGCCACTTGTTCCTCCGAAAGGCTTTGTTGCAAGGGCTGATTTTTAGCATCATTTTCAGAATAAACATATACTCCTAAATCCAATTTATCACTTGAATAATTCCCGCCTCCATAACCAATAAAACGTGTGTAGCTTCTATCGGTATATTGATATTCTACAGTAATTCGCATATCGCTAGTTATAGGATAAGTAGGATTAAATTTTATTTCACCAGCATTGTAATCAATTACGTAATCTTCGTTTTCGCCTCTATTTAAGAGCAGTCCGTTTACATAAACTCGCTCACTACCTGAAACAACCAAAATATAAAGCTCTCCGTTAGGACCTACGAGTTTATATGGGCCTTGGTTTCCTTCTTGTCCAACAAATTCACTTTTAGAAAAAACACCCTTAACTAATGCTCCAGAAGCGAATGCTGAAATTTTGGAACCGTCGTCGTTGTTAAAAGTCCCGCCTAAAGAAATCCCTTGCACTTTTTTCGTAAATCTTCCGAAGTAGCTATTGTTGTTTTGAAGATCTATATCTCCTGCCCGTATATTCCAATTTTCTCCAAAAAGCTCTATGAAAATCTGGTCAAATTCATTTAAACTCTGTGAATAACCGCCTTCTTGGGTAGGAATATTTGCATCCTGAATAGAAGCACGAATCGAAACCTTATCACTTAATTTACCTGTTATCTGTAAATCTAACTGACTATTAACAACTGCATTTTGATTGTTTCCAATGGTAATACCCCGTGAAATACTTCCAGAAGTATTCAAGCCATCAAAAGGTGTAAAGGTGTTTTTGTTAGTACTTTCTTGTAGAGAATATAATTTATCAATCCGCCCGGTGTTTTCAACAATTATTTTTGGGTCTAGTGCGAAATAATCTCGGGTAAGAAAATCAGGATACTTTAAATACTGAATGGTCACAGAGTCTTCTTTTTGAAGTAGCCCATCGGCTGCATTAACAGTACGGGAAGGAAAAATAATTCTTCCTTTTTTAAAATCTATTAAATAACTAAAGGGATCTAGCTCATTTCCTTCTTTGTCGAAAATGTTGAACTTTTTAGGATTTATTCCTGCACTATCAATTGCAACAGTATCTCTTACAGCAAATTTTTTCTCAACATAATTTGAATTAATATCCTGTGCATAGCCTATTGCTACGAACGTAAAAATGAAAATGGACAGGATTAACTTCATTAACTATAAAACTATTCGTTTGGCTTTTTATTTTGATAGGGTAAAAATACAATCTCAATCCCGAGGGGCTTGGAATTTTCTAGAACAAATTTAAACACTTAATGTAATATTGTATTGGTTGTTAATAGCTGTTGAGATATTTATCTTGCAAGCTTAAAATATTTATTTAACTCACAAAAAAATACCCGACTTCAGGGCATTTTATATGAAAATAATCTCATACAACGTAAACGGAATTCGCGCAGCCATGCGAAAAGGATTTATCGATTGGTTAAAAGCAGCAAACCCTGATGTAGTTTGTATTCAAGAAACTAAAGCTAATATTGATCAAGTAGATGTAGCGGAAATTGAAAAGGCAGGATATCCCTATCACTATTGGTTTAGTGCTCAAAAAAAAGGGTATAGCGGCGTTGCGATATTTACTAAAATTATCCCCAATCACGTAGAATACGGAACTGGAATTGATTATATGGACTTTGAAGGGCGAAATATTCGTGTAGATTTTGATGCTCCTTCTCTTCCTGGTGGGCAGATTTCTGTAATGAGTTTGTATTTGCCAAGTGGAACAAATATTCAGCGTTTAGAGCACAAACTTACATACATGGATGATTTCCGAAAATATATCGACAACCTTAGAAAAGATATCCCAAATTTGATTATTTGCGGCGATTATAATGTTTGTCATAAGGCAATTGATATTCACGACCCAGTAAGAAATAAAAACGTCTCTGGATTCTTGCCTGTAGAGAGAGAATGGTTGGACGATTTTATGAATAGTGGTTTTATAGATAGTTTCAGACACTTCAATAAAGAGCCACATAATTATACATGGTGGAGCTATCGCGCAAACGCAAGGAACAATAATAAAGGCTGGCGTATTGATTATAACTTGGTGTCTGAACCTTTAAAAGATAATTTAAAACGCGCTGTAATTTTATCGGATGCTAAACACAGTGACCATTGCCCGCACTTGGTGGAGTTAGAATTCTAAAAATGCGTCATGTTTGACGAGTTTTGTAAACCCGTCGAGTAATATCAAATACATTATTATGAAATACACAACGCTTCCAAATACCAATTTAACAATCAGTAAACTCTGTCTTGGAACGATGACGTGGGGGCAACAGAATATTGAGGCCGAAGCGCATCAACAATTAGATTTTGCTATTGAAAAAGGGATAAACTTTATAGATTGCGCCGAAATGTACCCAGTTCCCGCAAATCCACGGACCCAAGGCAGAACAGAAACTTATATTGGAAATTGGTTAGCGAGGAAGCAAAACAGAAACAATTTAGTAATTGCAACCAAAATTGCTGGGCCTAGTCGAAACATGGATCATATTCGCTTGCCTTTAGATTTTAGTAGAAAATCTTTGAATGAGGCGATTAATAATAGTTTAAAGCGATTACAAACCGATTATATAGATTTATATCAACTACATTGGCCTGAGCGAAGTACTAATTATTTTGGGCAACGTGATTATACCTATAAAGAAAACGAAGCTTGGAGCGATAATTTTGCTGAAGTACTTCACAATTTAGCGCATTTTGTAAAAGAGGGTAAAATTCGCCATATCGGGCTTTCAAACGAAACTCCTTATGGGGTGATGCGTTGTATGGAAGAGGCTAGAAAAGGGAATATTAAAATTGCAACAGTTCAAAACCCTTATAATTTATTAAATCGAAAAGATGAAATTGGGCTTTCTGAGATCCTTCATCGTGAAGATATTGGGTATTTACCGTATTCACCCCTAGGTTTTGGAACGCTTACAGGGAAATATTTAGAGGGAAAAGCAAATGAAAAATCTCGTATAAATCAATTTAAACAATATAGCCGTTATAGTAGTGATACTGCAAAGGATGCAACGAGACAATATTTTGAAATTGCTAAAAAATACGATTTGAGCTTTACTCATTTAGCACTAGCATTTATTCTTCAAAAGAAATTTGTTACAGCCCCGATTGTAGGTGCTACTTCTTTAGAGCAGCTTTCAGAAAATATTGAAAGCATTAATATTACGCTTTCTAAGGCCACTTTAAAGGAGATTGATCTTGTCCATAACAATATTCCTAATCCGGCTCCTTAGGCACCTACAAGCGTAATAAAATCTAATTTATTAAACTAAAAAGACCTGTCAGGTTTTTAAAATTTGAAAGGTCTAGATTTCACATTATATTTTAAAAATATTATTGTTTATCAATAATTATTCTATATTTGTTATCGTTAAACGATAATACTTTGAAGAAGATTAAAATAATGCACGGTTTTGTGATAGGGCTTATAGTAGTATTTGCGTTGTCTTTTATTGGTAATATATATCTTGAATTCTTTTCTGACTTTATGGACCCATATAGAGAACTAGAACTGTATAATGATTTCATATTTGGATATTACACATCGTTTGTTGGAGTATTTTTATCAGTTTTCACTTTTATAGGCTTAATATATGTTGAAAATGGATTAAGAATAACCTTAAAAAATGGAATGTTTAATGATAAAAGTTCCCATAACTTTATAATGGCAGGAAAATTATTCTTTGTGTCTGCAATTTTAGGCGTTGCTTTTGATATAGCTGTATTTCTTCATTCAGAAGGACAACGAATATTAGGAATTACTGTTGAAAGTTTGAGTAAAAACTTCCTACTTATAATTTTAGCTTTTGTTTTATACATTATTGCCGACATTATTAAAAACGGCAATGAGTTAAAATTGGACAACGACCTAACAATATAATATGCCAATAATTATAAATCTAGACGTATTGCTTCAAGAAAAAGGAATGACAGGAAAGGAGCTTGCCGAAATTGTAGGTATAACAGAGGCCAATCTTTCCATTTTTAGAAGTGGAAAAGCCAGAGCGGTCCGTTTTACAACCCTTGAATCTATTTGTGAGGCGTTGGATTGTCAACCAGGAGCTATTTTGGAGTTTACAAAAGATTAAAATTTCTACTTTAATGATGTCCATATTTGCTATATATGGACATAAAATGTACATTTATAGTACTAAAGTATTTTTATTATGAATGTAAGCTTAACAGAAAAACAACGAAAATACATAGACGACCAGGTAAAATCTGGCGATTATCAAAACGCCAGCGAAGTTGTTCGAGATGCTTTACGTAAACACGAACTTAACGAAGAAAAGCTTCAATATTTAAGAAAAGAAATACAAAAGGGGATTGATAGTGGAATAAGCTCAAGAAATGTTCAGGATATTCTGAAAGCAAAAAGAAAAGAGCATGGACTCGAATAAGAGACAGTTCTTAAGTTATCAACTTTCTGAAACTGCAGATCTTGATCTTGTTGAAATATATGAATATTCGCTTATAGAATTCGGATTTGAGCAAGCGGAAGAATATTTAGATGGTTTTCATCACTTATTTAATCAATTAACCAATTTTCCGAATGAAGGTGTTTTAAGAAAAGATATTGGACTTAACATACTTAGTATTCCTTATGGTTCTCACCTCGTATTTTATTCAATTGCCAAAAATTCTATTTCAATCATAAGAGTTTTACATCATAGCCAAAATACTTTGTATTATTTTAAGTAAACCGTTAATATAATAAAGGGCAGTTCAGAAATTATTGAAAAGAAAAAGACCTGTCAGGCTTTTAAAACCCTCGAGGTCTTGTATAAATTAATAGTGAGAAATAAAAAATCCCAAACTCCAGTTAACTGAAATTTGGGATTTTAATATTTTTAAAGTTTGCGTTAGCTTAATCAGCCAATACCATTACTTTATTATTGTTACATTCAACAGTTCCTCCAGAAATATGAAGTATCCATTGTCCGTCTTCTTGAGTAAAGTTTTTTTGAAACCCTTCAGCAAATGTTGGGTTTCCTCTAAATTTTACTTTTCCTTTTTGTAAAACAGAAACAATAGCTGCGTGGTTGTTAAGCATTTGAAACTCACCTTCCACACCAGGAACGGTTACGCTTTCTACTTCTCCAGCAACTAATGATGCTTCAGGGGTAACTATTTCTAAGTACATTTTTTCAATTATGAATTATGAATTATGAATTCAGGATCTGTTTTATAATTCAGAATTCTGCATTCTTAACTCTGAATTATTTTAAGCTTCCGCAAGCATTTTTTCTCCTGCTGCAATTGCTTCTTCGATAGTTCCTTTAAGGTTGAATGCTGCTTCTGGAAGGTGGTCTAACTCTCCATCCATAATCATATTGAAACCTTTAATTGTTTCTTTAATATCAACTAGAACTCCAGGAATACCAGTAAACTGCTCTGCTACGTGGAAAGGCTGAGAAAGGAAACGTTGTACACGACGTGCGCGTCCTACTGCCATTTTATCTTCCTCTGAAAGTTCTTCCATACCAAGAATCGCGATGATATCTTGTAATTCTTTATATCTCTGTAAAAGCTCTTTTACTCTTTGTGCACAAGCATAGTGTTCTTTTCCAAGAATAGCTTCTGTAAGAATTCTTGAAGTAGAATCTAAAGGATCTACTGCAGGGTAAATACCAAGCTCAGCAATTTTACGAGAAAGTACTGTTGTTGCATCCAAGTGGGCGAACGTTGTTGCCGGCGCTGGATCCGTAAGGTCATCCGCAGGTACGTAAACCGCCTGTACAGAAGTAATAGAACCTCTTTTTGTTGAAGTAATACGCTCTTGCATAGCACCCATCTCTGTTGCCAAAGTTGGTTGATAACCTACCGCTGAAGGCATACGACCTAGAAGGGCAGACACCTCAGAACCTGCTTGCGTAAAACGGAAAATGTTATCTACGAAGAAAAGTACGTCTTTTCCTTGTCCTTCTCCTGCTCCATCACGGAAATACTCAGCAATTGTCAATCCTGAAAGCGCAACACGTGCACGTGCTCCAGGTGGTTCGTTCATCTGTCCGAATACGAAAGTAGCTTTAGATTCTTTCATCGCAGTTTTATCAACTTTAGAAAGATCCCATCCACCTTCTTCCATAGACTTCATGAAATCGTCACCGTAACGGATAATTCCAGATTCAAGCATTTCACGAAGTAAGTCGTTACCCTCACGAGTACGCTCACCTACACCAGCGAATACTGAAAGTCCACCGTGTCCTTTTGCAATATTGTTAATTAACTCCTGAATAAGTACTGTTTTTCCTACACCAGCACCACCGAATAGACCAATTTTACCACCTTTTGCGTAAGGCTCAATAAGGTCAATTACTTTAATACCAGTAAATAGAACTTCAGTAGAAGTTGAAAGATCTTCAAATTTTGGTGCTTCACGGTGAATTGGAAGTCCGTTATCGCCAGCTTTTGGCAAGTTTCCAATACCGTCAATAGCATCACCAATTACGTTAAAAAGTCGGCCATATACTTCATCACCAATAGGCATTTGAATAGGCGCTCCTGTAGCAACAGCTTCAGCACCACGGCTTAAACCGTCTGTAGAATCCATTGAAATGGTACGCACCATACTTTCACCAATGTGTGATTGAACCTCAAGAACTAATTTGTTCCCGTGGTTGTTTACCTCTAACGAGTCGTATATTTTTGGAAGTTCCGATCCGCTTTCAAAAGCAACGTCTACTACCGGGCCAATAATCTGTGCAACTTTTCCTGTACTTTGTGACATGAGTAACTCTTTATTTTATAGTTATCTAAGGCTGAATAAACCAGCCCTGTTTTAAACAGGTGCAAAGATAGTTTTTTCTGAATGATAATTGCAATGGAATTTTTAAAAAAATTACAACCACACAATTATCTGCATAACAGTTAATTAGAACATCTTATAAAGGAACAGCAGAATCGTTTTTTTATTCTATTCGTAAAACAGTTTCTATGAAGAAGTTTCTGCAATTAACTTTAGAATTATTTTAAAGCAATTTTCAAATTGTTAGTCGAGTTTTTCACAAAGTCTACGAACCTCCTTCGAGAATAAATCGATTATCTTGTTTTGTAGTTTGTCTCCTTTAGGAATAATCCGGCCATCGATTTCAACAACAGGTGTCAATTCACCCATAGTCCCTGTGGCAATTACTCCATCGGCATTGTAAAATTGTGAAAGTGTAATATCGGCTTCTGAAATTTCAATTTCGTGTTTTTTACATAATTCAATTACTGAGTTTCTCGTAATTCCAGGTAAACAGGCATGAGCGAATGGAGTAAAAACTTTACCATCTTTTACCATAAAAAGATTGCTGCCATTTAATTCGGCTATAAATCCACGATCGTCCAGCATTAAACCTGCATCTTTTCCTGCAACATTAGCTTGAATTTTTGCAATTATGTTATTAAGTAAGTTGTTGTGATGGATTTTACTGTCTAAAAATTGCGGCGAATTTCTTCTTTGACTTGTACTAATTACTTTTATTCCATGGTCATTGTCGTATACTAAAGGTTTCCATTCTGCTAAAACAATTAAACAAGAACCACTCTGATTTAATCTAGGATCCATACCGCTTGTAATCTTTTCACCTCGGGTTAACGTTAACCGAATATGAGTATCATCGGTCATTCCGTTTGCATCGAGAGTTTGCTTAATTGCCTTTTTGATGAATTCCTTTGAAGGAATATCTGCAAAGGCCAAGGTTTTAGCCGATTCGTGTAAACGAGTTAAATGTTTGTCTAAACAAACTATTCCTTCAGGGTAAACGCGTAAACCTTCCCAAACTGCGTCACCACCTTGAACCGAGCTGTCAAAAACGGAAACTTTTGCTTCACTTCGCGGGTGTAGCTTGTCTTTTATAAATATTTGAATATAGTCGTTTTTGGGGTTAGATTTTTGAAGCATTTTATTGAAGTTATGAGTTATGAGTTGATGGAGTTGTTATGTCGAGAAAGAATTTCCTTTAAATTAAAATATTTTTTTTAGCACCTCATCCCGAAGGAATGAAATATTTATAGAAAAAAGTAACCGATATTTATACGACCCCATCGGGGCCGGATGCGGTTTCAATGATGTTTGCTATAAATATATGAACCATTCGGGTTCGGTATTCTTATAGTATTGGTTTGAATTCATAATAATTATGTATTATTCACAATATTATTTTTTAGAGTTTCGTAATAGGGCAAAGCCTCTTTTAGCAACGATTTCAAATGTTCGGGTAAGGGCTGAGAACTACTTTTTTGAAGCCTAAACCCTTCGCTGTTGTGAACATTTTTATACCAATGTTTTGCCCAAATTCCATCTTCTGGAATGCTGCCTTTTTCCCATCGAAGCATTTTTTCAGAAAAAGGAATTTTCAGTAATTTACAAAGTTTTCTTAGATAGGCTTCGGGATTTTTTAAAAGTTCGTCACTATCAATAACTGTAGGAGTCTTTTTATTGTTCTTCAGAAATAAGAATAATTCTGAAGCTTTTTTTATTCCAATATCATTCAAAGTAGGGGTGTGGATTACTTTTGAAAAGGATGCAATCAATTTTTTTGGATGACGAATAAGAATAACATTTTCCCAATTTAATATAAAGTGTGGTGTGTCTGTTAGGTAATGATGTGCCATCCCTTTTACAAAAACCTTTTGGGTTTTAGAAAGCTTGTTTATAGCATCAACCACCTTTTCCTCTTTCAATTCCATAGTTTGTAGAATTTCTTTTTGAGAAGGATGCTCATTTTCCAATGCTGCGTTAGCGAGATAGTAACCGTAAAAAGGCTCGTCTAAAACAGAAATATCTTCTCGTTGTGCAAACGAATACATAAGGGCGGTAGAAAGATTTCGCGGACCCGAGATAAGATTGATTACTTTCATTTACTAAAAGTATCAAATTTATTTTGGAAATAGGATATCTTTTATAATAGCTCGAACTGAATTTTTTCAGTGTTTTATTCTCGACTTCTTTTATATTGACAACTTGAAACAGGAGTAAAAAAATACAAGGATGTTTAAAACATTCAACATAATCTATAATTAAAAAAGACGAACCTTAGAAATATTTCTAAAATTCGTCTTTAAAGTATTATTCGTTTCGTTCGAAACTTATTCCACAGTAACCGATTTGGCTAAGTTACGGGGTTGATCTACGTTTTTATCTAGTAATACTGCAATATGATAAGAAAGCAACTGCAATGGAATTGTAGTAACCAACGGTGTTAATGCTTCTGGAGTATGGGGCACTTCAATTACATAATCTGCCATATCTCTAACCGCAGTATCCCCTTTAGAAACTACAGCTATAATTTTACCTTTTCTAGCTTTAATTTCTTGGATGTTACTCACTACTTTTTCGTAATGCTCACTCTTTATTGCGATTACCACAACTGGCATATGCTCGTCAATAAGAGCAATAGGGCCGTGTTTCATTTCGGCTGCAGGATATCCTTCGGCGTGGATATATGAAATTTCTTTTAACTTCAACGCTCCTTCCAATGCCACTGGGAAGTTATAACCTCTACCTAAGTAAAGGAAGTTGCGTGCGTCTTTAAACACTGCAGATATTTCTTTTATTTTATCCTCGCTTAATAACGCTTCTTGAACTTGATCTGGAATTAATTCCAATTCACGTAAATAAAGCATATAAGCACTGTTAGAAATAGTTCCTTTGGCTTTTGCTAGGCGAAGAGCCATCATTGTTAAAACAGTGATTTGAGTTGTAAACGCTTTAGTTGAAGCAACTCCAATTTCGGGTCCGGCGTGGGTATAACTACCACTATGCGTTTCTCTTGAAATAGTAGAACCAACAACATTGCAAATACCGAAAACAAAAGCACCTTTAGATTTTGCTAATTTAATAGCTGCAAGCGTGTCGGCTGTTTCACCACTTTGTGAAATAGCAATAACAACATCTTTTTCTGAAATAATCGGATTTCTATAACGGAATTCTGATGCGTACTCTACTTCAACAGGAATACGTGTTAAATCTTCAAAAATATACTCCGCAACTAAACCAGCATGCCATGAGGTTCCACATGCAACAATAATAATTCTATCGGCATTTAAAAACTTTTCGATATGGTCTTCAAGTCCGCCAAGCCTTACAATACCTTGGTCGGCAAGGAGTCTTCCACGATAAGTATCTTTAATAACAGAAGGTTGTTCGTAAATTTCCTTTAGCATAAAGTGATCAAAACCACCTTTTTCAATTTGTTCAAGATTCAACTGAAGTTCTTGAATGTAAGGAGCAACTAATTTATCGTCTTTTATCTTTCTGATTTTTACATCACGTCCTAGTCTAATAATAGCTAACTCTTCATCTTCAAGATAGATAGCATTATTTGTAAACTCGATAAATGGGGAAGCATCACTAGCTATAAAAAACTCATCTTCTCCAACACCTATAGCCAATGGGCTACCTAGTTTAGCAACTACAATTTCGTTTGGTTTTTTAATGTCGAAAACAGCAATGGCATAAGCTCCTACAACTTGGTTAAGTGCGATTTGCACTGCTTTTCCAAGTTTTACTTTTTCTTGTTTTTGAATATCTTCAATAAGATTAACTAATACTTCTGTGTCTGTTTCAGACTTAAAAGTGTAACCTCTATTTGTTAATTCTTTTTTTATTGATGCGTAGTTTTCAATAATACCATTATGTATCATTACCAATTCACCATTATTTGAATAATGAGGATGGCTATTTACATCATTTGGAACACCGTGAGTTGCCCAGCGAGTATGTCCTATTCCAACATTTCCCTCGCGATTTATCTCAGTTTCAGCCTTAGTTTCTAAATCTGCAACCTTTCCTTGAGTTTTACAAAGCTGGATATCTTTTCCGTCATAAAGTGCAATTCCTGCACTATCGTATCCTCTGTACTCTAAGCGCTTAAGACCGTTTAGAATTATCGGATATGCTTCTCTTTTGCCAATATAGCCTACTATTCCACACATAGTCGAATTTTAATTTGGTTCTGTATAATAAATTTGAAGTTTCAGTTTTTTCTCTTGGTTGGAAGTTGCATTTCCGTAAATAACGGTTCCTTCAGGAGAAATAACACTACTAGATGGCACCTCTTCGATACTAGGTTCCATAGCTTCTTTTAATTTTTGAGTTGTTCTATTCTTAACATTTTGAGATACAACAATTCCTAAAGGAACGTTTGTACTATCTTTATTTATAATGTTACTAATATGGTCGGTAATTTTTAATTTATAATATTTTCCATTTCCATCAGTACCGCGCTCTAACCTTCCAAAATGATTGGTAAAAGCCTCAATTGGCTCCAAACCGTTTGTTGGGTCGGAAGTGTAATCTACTAAGACGTTGCTGTTTTTTAAGTCGTAAATCATAATACGTTCTGGTTCAGATGCACCACCTGATACGATATCTTGATTTACATAAAAAACAAGGTTTGCTTCATTAACAAGCCATTTTTTACTTCTAAGTAATTCAAGTTCATCGGCAACACCATTATTGTCCAGATCTTTTCCAAAAAGTTCTACAACAGAAATTATTCCATCACCTCCACGAATGTAAAGGTTTTCATTTCCTGTTTCGGTATTTGGATTATCTACAGCTGTTTGTATAGGGCTAGGAAGTTCATTTTCAAAGGTATTAACATTAATACCATTAAAATTTAATTTAAAGACATCGTCTTTTCTTCCTTCACTATCTTCATCGTAATAACTATAGAATATAGAGACATTTGCTTTAGATTGATCAAACAAAAACAAACTACCATCATTAGTAGGGGAGTTTACTTTAAAATAAATTCCTCTTAAATAATTTTTGAAGTTATTGTTGTTTCGCAACTCCTCTTTCCCTTCCATATCAATTATAGTAGTTTGGAAAAAAGTTGAGTCTAATTTAACGCGTAATCCAGGACCTAATTTTTCTTCTTCGTCAGTACCTTCATTATAAATATACCCATTTCTAGTAGGAATAAATTGTTCTACTTTTCCTAATTCGGTATCGATATAGTTTTCAAATTCAGCACCTTGATTGGTGTAGTAATTTTGAAATTCTTGAAAACCAGCTTCAGGATCATATTCTCTTAAGAAGTAGTTAGATTTATAAATATTCACATTTATAGGACTGATACCGTAGATTGAATCTAACTCATAAGTAGTTACACTATCCACAGTTGTTCCTTCACTAAAATATGGTAAATACACAAAAACACTATCTACACGAGCACTATCACCAAACGTTGGATTGTTTTTTTCCATAGTAAGCTGTGATAACAAGTTAACAGTAGATTTGCCGTAAACAGGGTCATTGTAAACTCCCAATTGGTAGGCTGGAAGTCTATTACTTTGTAGAGGGCCAAGTTTTTTGCTGTAAGAAATTACAGTGTGTGATTCATCCAAAATACCATTCGGACTTTCATCTCCAAGTATTTCAGAACCAATTGTACTTATATCGCTTTCACAAGAAGATAAGCCAATAATTATAAATAAAATAGTGCCGGCGAGGGGCAACAAATTTTTAATTTTCATTTGCAAATAGTATTTGATAAATAGAAACGCCCAATACGCAAATTGCTTTCGTTTAGTAATTCAAAAGTGTTTACACTTTTTGTACCGCAAATAGCAAATAGGCATTTCATCAGTTTCTTTTTAATTGTTTTTCGGTTGAAACTATAAGACGCAAATATTATTGCGAATGTTGAAGAAATTATTCTAATACTTTCTCGCTGTAAAAATCCAAATATGCTTGGGAAAAATTCTCCATATTGTGATAATTTAACACAGGTTTTTCCAAAGTGTTAATATATTCTTCAAGTTCTGCAGGTATTTCTTCAGAACCTTTGATGATGGCGTCAGAATTATCAAGTGCAATCTTCATTAAATTAACGTAAGTTGGATTCTCAAGTCCCATAATTGCTTCATCATCAATAGCATCAAATCTCACTTTGTCTATAGTGTTTTTAGCCAACTCGCCATCAAATCCTTGATTGTACACAGAAGTTACAATCTTACTGTTTTCAAAAAGTGGTTCAGTTCCGTAGTAATTACGCAGATATAATGGTAAGAATGCAGCCATCCAACCGTGAACGTGAATAATATCTGGAGCCCAATTAAGTTTCTTTACTGTTTCAATTACTCCTTTCGCAAAAAAGATAGCACGTTCGTCGTTATCTTTGAAGAAATTCCCTTCCTCATCTGCAAAGGTTGCTTTTCTTTTAAAGTAATCTTCGTTATCAATAAAATAAACCTGTATACGCTCTTTTGGTATCGACGCTACTTTAATAATTAACGGCATATCTAAGTCGTTAATTACTAGGTTCATTCCAGAAAGTCTAATTACTTCGTGTAATTGATGTCTTCTTTCATTAATATTGCCGTAGCGAGGCATAAAAATTCTAATCTGTCCGCCACTGTTGTTAATCATTCTTGGAGCTTCAAACGACATTGAAGAAATCTCGGTCTCAGGAAGATATGGTACTACTTCGGAAGACACATACAAGACTCTTTTATCTTTCATCTATAGGGTATTTTAAGTGTTAAATGCAATTTTTTCCTAAAACAGGAGATTTTTAAAAACACGCAAAATTACGAAAATTTATGTAGATTGTCTTTAATATATTAATTTTGCCGCTCTTAAAACCTTTTTATGGCAATATTTACCCAAAAGCAATCACTGGTACAAGCTCTTTCACTTGTTAGAGAAAACAATAAAATAGGTTTTGTGCCAACAATGGGTGCATTGCATGAAGGACATATTTCGTTAGTAAAGAAAGCCTTAGACGAAAACGATGTTGTAGTTATTAGTATTTTTGTAAACCCAACTCAATTTAACAATAGTTCAGATCTCGATAAATACCCGCGAACTCCAGAGGACGATATATCTTTATTGTATAGTTTAAATAAGGAATTAATTATATACCTACCCGAAGTTTTAGACCTTTATAGCGAATCAGTTTCATCGAAAAACTACAATTTTGATGGTTTGGAAAATGAAATGGAAGGAAAACATCGAAAAGGACATTTTGACGGAGTAGGGACTATTCTCGATAAATTTTTCAGAATTATCCAACCAGATTTTGCTTATTTCGGGGAAAAAGATTTTCAACAATTGCAAATAGTTAGAAAATTAGTTGAAATTGAAAATCTTCCAGTAAACATTGTAGGGTGTCCAATTCTAAGAGAAAGCAATGGTCTTGCAATGAGTTCGCGTAATAAACGACTAACCGAAAAGCAATTTGAAGAAGCTTCAGTAATTTATAAAGTTTTAAATGAAGTAAAAGAGAATTTTTCATCTACTTCTATATCAGCTTTAAATGAATTAGTTGCGGAACGATTTTTGCAAAACCCTCATTTAAATCTCGAATATTTTGAAATTGCCGATGAAGGAACCCTTAAAACAGCTGAGCAAATAAGCAATGGCGCAAAATACAGGGCTTTTATAGCGGCATACGCAGGAGAAGTGAGGTTAATAGATAATATGTCATTAAATTAATACCTTTGCAAAATGCAAATACACGTAGTAAAATCTAAAATCCATAGAGTAAAAGTTACCGGTGCCGATCTTAATTATATCGGTAGCATCACTATAGACGAGGATTTAATGGATGCCGCCAATATTATTGAAGGCGAAAAAGTTCAAATTGTAAATAATAATAACGGTGAACGTCTTGAAACCTATGCAATTCCAGGTCCGAGAAAAAGTGGTGAAATCACTTTAAACGGAGCGGCGGCAAGAAGAGTAGCTCCTGGCGATATCCTTATTTTAATTACTTACGCAATTATGGATATAGAAGAAGCAAAAGCTTTTAAACCTGCATTGGTTTTCCCAGACGAGGCAACCAATCTTTTGCGTTAAATTGAATCGCTTCTTTTTAAAATTTTTGAAAATTTCCATTCCTTTAGGATTGGGGGTTTTTCTAATTTGGTATATATACCAATCATTTACACCGACACAAATTGCTGAAACGAAGAAGTATTTTGCCGATGCAAATTACGGATTTGTATTACTTTCAGTTTTTCTAAGTGTCCTTAGTCATTTTTCACGTGCATATCGGTGGAGCTTTATGCTAGAGGCCATTGGGTGTAAAACAAAAATTGCCAATAACTTTATGGCTGTTTCTGTAGCTTACCTAATGAATATATTTATTCCAAAAAGTGGGGAAGTATCAAGGGCTGTAATTTTAGATAAATACGAAAATGTGCCATTTCAAAAAGGATTTGGTACTATTATATCTGAAAGAATTGTCGATTTACTGTTCTTACTATTTTTTACAGCTCTAGCCTGCATTATTAAATTCGAAGTACTTTACGATTATATATTTGAAGCTATTCCAGCTTCCATATTATATGTGCTTGCTGTTGGTGTTCTATTAATAATTATTAGTATTCCCATTTATATTCGGTTTTCGAAGTCTGATGTAAATAAGCGATTAAAAAATTTTGTAATAGGATTAAAGGAGGGGGTTTTCAGTATAGTGAAGATGAAAAAAAAGGGTCCTTTTATACTCCACACATTTTTTATTTGGGGCTTATATATATTATCATTTTACACTGCAATTCACGCATTACCAGAAACATCTAATATTTCAATAGGTACTGTCATCATTACTTTTGTAGTAGGCAGTTTTACCTTTGCCTTTACAAATAGTGGTTTTGGAACTTATCCTGCTGCGATTGCGGGGATATTATCGGTTTTTGCAATAGCCAAAACAGTTGGTGTGGCAATAGGTTGGATTGTATGGATTTCCAATATAAGTTCCATCGTTTTATTCGGTGTTCTTTCCTTGATCTTGTTGCCTATTTATAATCGAGACAAGTAAATGTTATAATTAAGCTAATTTAAAAAACAACAATTTTAAAATTGATTATTTTACAGTCGGAAGCTAAAAAAATCCTTGATATGAAAAAAATTATATTTTTTGCATTCTTTGCAATAACATTCGGTACAGTTAGTTCACAGGTGATTTATGAAGAATTCAATTCAAAAAAACTGGATGAAACGCGAAAACTTAAGATACAGTTACCCAGAAATTACGATACAAATACAGATAAAAAATATCCTATAGTTTTAGTACTTGATGCTGATTACTTGTTTGAACCAGTTGCTGGTAATGTAGACTACTTTAGTTATTGGGAGGATATGCCTGAAGCAATTGTTGTAGGTGTTATGCAATCAGGAAGTAGATATAAAGATGGAGAATACGACGACCGGAGTTATATGCCAATTGACAAAGGAGCTAGTTTTTTTGAATTTATTGGGTTAGAATTGATTCCATATATAGATGAAAATTATAGAACAGCTAAATTCATTATTGGGGTGGGACACGACTTTACTGCAAACTTTTTGAACTACTATTTATTTAAGGATCCACCGTTGCTAAACGGATATATAAATTTAAGCCCAGACTTAGCGCCAATGATGGAAGAGCGTCTTGTACAGCGTATTCCACAGATTCCTGAAAAACTATTTTATTATTTGGCTACTGGTACAGAAGATATTAAAGGATTACAAGAATCTACTGAAAGTTTAAATAATCAATTAAATGGTATAGAGAGCGAAACTTTTAATTACTACTACGACAATTTTGAAAATGCGACACATTATTCATTAGTGGGGCGTGGTATCCCCAATGCTTTAGAGAAGATATTTTCTGTATATAGACCAATAAGTAAAGCAGAATTTTCTGAAGTTTTATTGAATAAGAATACTCAAGTATATCAATACCTAGTTGATAAATATCAAATTATTAAAGATTTGTTTGGATTAGATATACCTATTAGAATTAACGACTTTATTGCCGTAGGAACAGCTGCAGAAAAGCAAAATCAATGGGAAGCTGTAGAAAAACTAGCGAAACTTGCTAAAAAACAATACCCCGATAATGTTTTAGGTGATTATTATTTGGGGCGTTTTTATGAATCACAAGGGGATTACCGAAAAGCAATTAGAATTTATCGCAGCGGTTTTGGAAAACAAGATGCAGATTTTATTACCCAAGAATTACTTTTAGACTTAGCAGACGACTTAAGTGCTAGGGATTAAATCTCTCGAATTGTTTTTTTGTGAATTATAGCCCAGTTACTCAATGAGTGATGAGTGCCATTTAATTCTAATTTAGAAAGTATATTGCTGCGATGTTTTTCTACCGTTCTTGGTGAAACACATAGGTTATCGGCGATTTCAGCAGTACTTAGCTGTTGTGCAATCAACTTTAAAATTGTTTTTTCTGAAGCTGTTAAAAGTTTTATTTTCTTCAAATCGTCTGATACGGTTTGAAGTGATGACGGTTCAAAAGATTTACTAAAATATGTTTTTCCTTGAATTACATCATTAATACACTTTTCAATTTCAGAAAATGAATCCTCTTTAAGGAGATATCCATTTATTTGAAGTGATTTGGCTTGAGATATATAATCACTCTCTTTGTGAAATGAAAGCACAATAAACTTTGTATCCACTTCTTTTTCTTTTGCCATTTTTATAACTTCAAATCCGGTTAATAATGGCATATCTATATCTAGAAGAGCAATTGTTGGTTTATAGGTTAATATATGTTCTAATGCTTGTAAGCCGTTTATCGCTTTTCCCACAACATTGTAGTTATTAGAAATTAGCTCATCGTTCAATCCTTTTAAAATCATTGGATGATCGTCTGCGATTACGAATGTTATATCATTTTTTACAATCATTTAAAGTGGTGTAGATAAAGTTATTTGGGTACCCTTATTTATTTGACTTTTAATGTCAATTTTGGAATTTAGAATTTTAGCACGTTCTACTATAGTTTGCATTCCTAAGCTATTATTAAATTTTAATTTATCAATACTGTCAAATCCTTTACCGTTGTCCACAATTGTAGTCTCTATAAAGTTATTTTTCTTTACAATTTTTATATAGGCTGCTTTTGCATCAGAATGTTTTATCATATTGTTCAACACCTCTTGAATAATTCTGTATAAATGTAAGGATGCATCCTTGCTTAACAAAGCATCTATATCTTCAATTTCATGCGTAAAAAAAATATTTGTATTGTCGTCAACCTCGTTTATTAACTTTATTATTGCTGCTGTTGGTCCTAGTTTTTCCAGGGTAGCTGGGTGTAAACCTCTAGAGATTGTGCGAAGTTCATCTAAAGTATTTCCCGCCAAGGATTCCATTTCAATATTACCAAGCGATTTTGTTTTCTTGGTTAGCAACATTAGTTTTTGTCCCACACTATCATGAAGTTCCCGAGCTACTCGTATCCGCTCTTGTTCTTGAGCTTTAATTAGATTATGAGTGTAATTTTCATTTCTTTTTTGCTCTTGCTTATTTTTAAAGTAAATGGAAATAAAGACACCCAAAGAGATAAGCGTTAAAAGAGAAAACCAAAACCACCCTGTTCTCCAAAATGGCAGTTTTATAGTAAAATTATATTGGTAAGGTTTAGACTGCCAATTTCCAATCCCATTGTCTGCAATAAATTCGAAAGTATAATCTCCAGGAGGTAAAAATGAAAATACAGCTTTTGGATCGGAGGTTGCTGGTGACCATTCATCCCCGTCACGCAGTCCTATCATTCTATATTTATATTTAACCTTTTCTGGATTTGTAAATGTTATTGCCTCCATTAAAAAAGTTAAATAATTCTTTTGAAAAGGTAGGATAATTCTATTTGAGCTACGGTACAAACTATCTTCCAAGGGTTCAGAAAACAAAAACACATCAGATAGGTTTAATCTTGGAGGTTGAAAATTTTGTAAATACTCATCCTCCCTAAAGGTAATAATACCATTTATAGAAGAGGCTACTACCGTCTTTTTGTGGGTGACATGTAGCGAATTAAAATCTATGTCGTTTTCTAAAAAATGTGAAACTGTGTTAAAATGTTTACTTGATATACTATCCTTTTCTAATAATAGTTTTAGATCAATTTTATAGAATACATCTCGTCCTGCTACCCATAAATCTTTATCATCAACTTTTAATGCGCGGAAATAATTTAAATTATTTAAGCGCGAAATATCTAATACCTTTATCTTAAATTCCTCATTTTCTAGCTTTATATAATAAAAGTTTTTTTCATTTCCAGCTATAATTTCGTTTTCACTTATTACATCTATGCTTCTAAAATTATTATGTTTATAAAAGTCAATCCCAGGTATGGGGCTAACCTTGTTGTTATGAAGTTGGTGTAAACCACTGATTTTGCAAAGAATAAGACGATCTCCAATTGGCACAACCCCAACACTTCGAGAAGAATTTATAAAATAGGTAGAGTCCTTAGTTATGGCTTTAATTCTGCTAGTTTCAAAAAGCAGCGTACGATCTTCATCCTTATAGATTAAATTATAAACCCCTGTGTCTATAACTTTAGGTGGTTTATTTTTGGAATATTCTTTTACATCCTGATTTGTAGAAGCCAACAAAGTGTTCTCAGGAGTTATAAACAAGTTGGTTACAGGTTTATTATCTGTAAAATAACGAACGTTTTCTGGACTCGTAACTGCTATCGCACCGGCATCAGTTGCAATAATTAACTGGTCATCCCACTGCAAAAAATCATTGACAAAGTTCGAGGGCATCCCCTGCTCTTTATTATAAATTTTAAACGAAGTATCCCGAAAACGAATTATCCCTTCACCGTAAGAAGTCATCCAGTGATTCCCTTCAGTATCTTTAATTATACTGTAAATATACTTACTAGGCATTCCTTGCTTTTCGTTATATATGATAATCTTACCTGTTTCCTTATTAAATACCCCAAAACCATTTCCTTCAAAAGCTAAATAAAGCTCATTTTCATTTTCTTCCAGAATATCATAAACGCGGTTTAAGTCAAATTCGTTGAGGTTGAAATTGTAATTAGTGATTTTGCCTTTATCTATTTTGCATAAACTACCGTATGTACCTAACCAAATAACCTTATCATCATCGATTAAGATTGAATAACAAATTTTATTTATTCCGTCTTTGTCACTATAAATATTTTCAAGTTTGAGAGTGTCCAGCGTTAATTTGAAAACGCCTTTGTTAGAAGAAGTAATAAAAATGGTATTATCGTCGTACCACGCAGATTTTAATAGAGTAGCATTATTAGTTACATTGTAATTAATATCCAATTTTTCCCACTTTCCATTTTTATAAGACGCTATGCCTCTTGCAAAGACAATATAAATTGTGCCATCTTTGGCTTCTAAAAAACTATTTGCACTTCCTAAAAATTTAGTCTCAAAAGTTTCACTAAGAACTACTTTTTCATCTTGAATTACGCAAACACCTTTGTTAAGTGTTCCTACCCAAATTCTTTGTTTAGAATCTTCAAAAATGCTAAAACTTATATTTGAAGTTAGCCCGTTTTCAGTAGTGTAGTTTTTAAAAGTTTTTCCATTGAAACAACTCACTCCTCCTATAGAGGAAATCCAAATTCTATCTTTACTATCTTGAAGTATTGCGTGAGTCTCGTTGCTAATTAAACCATCTTCTACTTTGTAGTTTTTAAATTGAAGTTGCTGAGCATTACTACTCAACAAAAAAACACTTAAGAAAAGAAGAGTGAAGAATAAGCGTTTCATTTATAGATGGTTTCTACAGTAAATATATTTAATTTAGCGGAATTATTATGGCTAAAACAAAAACAACATTTTTTTGTCAGAATTGTGGAGCACAATTTGCAAAGTGGCAGGGGCAATGTACTTCATGCAAAGAATGGAATACAATTGCAGAAGAAGTAATCCAAAAAGCTGAAAAGTTAAGTTGGAAATCTTCTGAAACCACCGCTAAGCGAGTGACAAAACCGCAACGTATATCCGAAATTTCAACTCAAGCAGAAGCTAGATTAAACACACAGAATAACGAGTTAAACAGAGTGTTAGGTGGCGGTTTGGTTCCAGGTTCATTAACCCTTCTAGGGGGAGAACCAGGAATAGGGAAAAGCACTTTGATGCTTCAAATTGCATTAGAACTTCCTTATAAAACACTTTATGTTTCGGGAGAAGAAAGTGCACAGCAAATTAAAATGAGAGCCGAGCGTATTCAGCCGAGCTCTGAGAATTGTTTTATTTTAACCGAAACTAAAACACAAAATATCTTTAGAAATATAGAAGAAGTTGCTCCAGACATTGTTGTAATCGACTCTATTCAGACTTTACATACAGACCATATTGAAAGTGCTGCAGGTAGTATTTCTCAAATTCGAGAAACTACTGCTGAACTTATAAAATTTGCAAAGGAAACTGCTACCCCAGTAATTTTAATTGGACATATTACTAAAGACGGCAATATCGCAGGTCCCAAAATATTGGAGCATATGGTGGATACGGTTCTGCAATTTGAAGGTGATAGAAACCATATTTATAGAATTCTTCGCGCAAACAAAAACCGTTTTGGAAGCACCAACGAATTGGGAATTTATGAAATGCAGGGGAGTGGTCTTCGCGAAGTTTCAAACCCTTCAGAAATTCTAATTTCAAAAAACGAGGAAGATTTAAGTGGAACCGCAATTTCTGCAACCCTAGAGGGAATGCGCCCGCTTATGATTGAAATTCAAGCTTTGGTTAGTAGTGCTGTTTATGGTACGCCTCAACGTAGCGCAACGGGATATAATGCCAAGCGACTAAATATGATTCTTGCTGTTTTAGAAAAACGAGCCGGTTTTAAACTTGGCGCTAAAGATGTTTTTTTAAATGTAACTGGAGGCATAACAGTTGATGATCCAGCAATAGATCTGGCGGTTGTAGCAGCGGTACTTTCATCAAATATTGATATTGCAATAGACAAACGACTTTGCTTCGCTGCTGAGGTTGGTTTGGCGGGAGAGGTGCGTCCTGTTACACGAGTAGAACAACGAATTTTAGAAGCAGAGAAACTTGGCTTTACCGCTATTGTAATCTCAAAGTATTGTAAAATTCCGAAAAATAATTTCCATATAAATATTATTAAGGTGGCTAAGGTTCACGATGTTGTACACCATCTATTTGGTTGATGCTATTCTTATAAGTGAATCGAATAAGCTCACATCTTGTTTTATAAAGTGGGCTCAAATACGGGAAGGCTTTTGGTAATTTTTCCATTATCTTAGTCTCGCAATGAATCAAAGAACATTTATTATCATATTTTTTTTGAGTTTACTGCTTGGGGGTTGTAAGGAAGATGTTCAAAAGACAGTAGAGATTTCTGAAAAACCTTTAAAACTTCCTGCACGGGTAGCTTATGAGAAAGAATTTAATGAAAATGACTCAACCTTTATGCTTTGGAAGGAAGCTTTTCAAAAAGCGAAACACGACAACCTTCAAATAACGCTTCCATATTCTGAAAGTGGAGTTTATTCCGAAGACGAATTAAATGTTTACAGTTATAACATTCAACTTAAAGAAGGAGAACGAATAGTTGTGGATCTTCAAAAACAAGTTGATTCTAGTTTAGTTTTTATTGATTTTTTTGAAGTGAAAAAGGATTCATTAAGGCTGCTAAAAAGCGCTGAAGAATATAAATCTATGTTTTCAAAAGAAATCGAAGAATCGGGTTTATACAAGTTAATTCTTCATCCGCAACTAAACATGAAAGGTTCCTTTCAATTAAAAATATACTCTGAACCACTATACCCTTTTCCGGTTGTTGGCGGGGTTAATAAAGATATTCAAGGGTTTTGGGCAGACCCACGGGACACGGGAAGTCGTTCTCACGAAGGAGTGGATATTTTTGCCAAGCGGGGAACACCAGTTATTGCCATTACGGATGGAACAATTTCATCTACAGGAAATGGTGGGTTTGGTGGATTACAAGTTTGGATAACCGACAAATTAAAGAAAAAAAGAATTTACTATGCCCATTTAGACAGCTTTATAGTTTCTGAGGGCGATAAAGTAAAAATTGGTGATACAATTGGCTTTGTTGGAAACACCGGTAATGCCACAGAGCTTCCTCCACATCTACATTTTGGAGTTTACAAAGAGCACGGTGCTGTAAACCCAATTTCATTTATTAAAAAAACCGAAATTCAAACCATTGATAAACCTTCAACAGTTAATTTGGCTATAATTAATACATATATTGCTGAGGTTCGAAAAGGTCCTGCTTCTATTTTTCCACAATTAGGTGTGCTTCGAAAAAATGACACTATAAGCGTATTGGGAAAAAGCCAGGATTGGTTTCATATTCATTCTTCAAAAGGTTTAAAAGGATATGTATCCGAGAGGGTAATTACCCCACTTTCATCAAATTAACTTTTATTTAGCCCTTCACAAATTCACATATTGGTACCTTTAGGAGTCAACTCTAATAAAACGACTATGTCTATTTTCAAAAAAATAAAGCAAACTATAAATTTAATGCAGGATATTGATCTTGATGCCTTGGGGAAACTTTCACAAAAAGTTGATTTACCAGAAATAATGAAAACTGTTGGGGAACTCGATGATAGGCAGTTGGCTGGCTTGATGAAAATGCTTAAACATAAAGGAGGCAAAAAGGGGCAACATAAATTACCTCCAATAGATGGGGATTTTTATGATTTGGCCTTAAAGCTAACCCCAGAACAACGCGAACTGCAAATTAAAGTGCGTAATTTTATGGAAGATGAGATAAAGCCAATTGCAAATGAGTATTGGAATAAAGCTGAATTTCCATTTCAGATTATTCCAAAAATGGCTGAACTAGACATCTGTGGAATAGCATACGAAGGTGTAGGGTCACAAATTCACCCGTTTTTAATGGAAGGAATTATAGCCATGGAACTGGCTCGAGTTGATGTTTCCATCTCTACATTTTTTGGCGTTCATAGCGGCTTGGCAATGGGATCGATATATGTTTGCGGAAGTGAGGAGCAAAAACAGGAGTGGTTGCCTAGAATGCAGCGTATGGAGTTAATAGGAGCTTTTGGGCTAACAGAGCCAGAAGTTGGTTCTGCAGTTGCAGGTGGTTTAGGGACAACATGTAGAAAAGAAGGAGATGAATGGGTTTTAAACGGACAAAAAAAGTGGATAGGTAATGCTACGTTTGCCGATGTTATAATTATTTGGGCGCGTGATGAAGCTTCAGACCAAGTAAAAGGTTTCTTAGTGCGTAAGGAAAATCCTGGTTTTAAAGCGGAAAAAATGGAGAACAAAATGGCGCTGCGTACCGTTCAAAACGCTATCATAACCCTTACCAATTGTCGAGTACCGGAAAGTGATAGATTACAGAAATGCGATTCGTTTAAAGATACGGCAAAGGTATTGCAAATGACGAGAGCAGGAGTGGCATGGCAAGCCGTTGGATGTGCACGTGGAGCTTACGAAGCTGCATTAAAATATACCAAAAAGAGGGAGCAATTCGGCAAACCAATTGCTTCTTATCAATTAATTCAAAATCACTTAGTAGAAATGGTTGCCAATTTAACGGCCATGCAAACTATGTGTTTCCGACTGTCAGAATTACAGGATGAAGGATTATTAACAGATGAACACGCTTCCCTTGCAAAAGTGTTTTGTAGCATGCGAACTCGTGATGTGGTAAGTCGCGCTCGAGAGGTAATGGGCGGGAATGGAATTCTTTTAGAATACGACGTAGCTAGATTCGTAGCAGACGCCGAAGCAATTTACAGTTATGAAGGCACTAAGGAAATTAACACCCTAATTGTAGGTCGCGCCATTACGGGGTACAGCGCTTTTGTATAATGATTTATTGATAAATGCTTAAAGTTATATTAACACTCTCCTTAGGATGGCTCTAGATTAGTAAATTTGCACTAAGATTAAAGCTATGAAATTAAAGGAAATAGATAGGGTAAATTCCATTACCAAAGAAGATTTTCTGAAGCAATACTTTAAACCCCAAAAACCAGTTGTAATTGAAAGGTTTATAGAGGATTGGCCAGCTTACACCAAATGGAATTTAGATTATATGGCCGAAGTGGCAGGGGACAAGACGGTGCCTTTGTATGATGATCGACCTGTAAGTCATAAAGATGGGTTTAATGAGCCGCATGCCGAAATGAAAATGAAAGAATACGTAGCCCTTCTTAAAAAAGAACCTACTAAATACCGAATCTTTCTTTGGAATATTTTAAAAGAAGTACCACAGCTGCAGAAGGATTTTTCGTATCCAGATTTTGGATTGAAGTTAATGAAGGGTTTACCGATGCTTTTTTTCGGAGGGAAAGACTCTTATACCTTTATGCATTATGATATCGATTTGGCAAATATCTTCCATTTTCACTTTCAAGGTAAAAAAGAAGTAATTCTCTTTGATCAAAGCCAGAATGATTACTTGTATAAAATTCCTCATTCTTTAATTACGAGAGAAGATATAAATTTTCACGATCCAGATTACACCAAATGGCCAGCCTTAAAAAAAGCCGAGGGATATATTGCTAATCTAGAACATGGAAATGTGCTGTATATGCCGGAAGGGTACTGGCATTATATGCGTTATATAACACCGGGCTTTTCAATGAGTTTACGCGCCATTGCTAGAAACCCGAAAAATTTAGCTAAAGCTGTTTACAATATTGTTATTATGCGTTACTACGATCAATTTATGCGAAAAATTAAGGGTCAGAAATGGATTGATTGGAAAAACGAACAAGCCATTGTTCGCACTAATAAAACACTTTAATAATTGTATAATTACCTATATTCGTCAAAAAATTTAAGATGAAAACATTTGCCACTATAATTGCCCTTTTTTGTTTACAATTAACCTTTGCTCAAGCCTATACAGGGAAAGGAGATGTAAAATTTCAAGTTGGTGCCAATTTACAAAATAACGGTTCAGGAGTTATGACTAGTTTAGACTTCGGTATGGGTGAAAACATTTCTGTAGGACTTACTTCCTCTTATTTGCTAGATGTTAAAAAATACATTACACCTGCAGGTAATGAGGAGCCAATAGCAAAATTTGCAGACCGTTTTGACTTAAAAGCAAGGTTTAATGCCAACTTAGGTAATGTAGTAAATGTGGATGAAAATTTTGATGTATATCCAGGGCTTAATTTAAGCTTAAAGAATTTTGGAGGACATTTAGGCGCGCGTTATTTCTTTACTAGTGGGTTTGGTGTATTCACAGAAATGAATGTCCCTTTTGCAAAGTATAACACCGATACTTTAACACCTGCTGAAAAACTTCACAATCAGGTAACTTTTAATGTGGGAGCTTCTTTTAATATTTAATAACTTTTAAAACGCTATTACATCACTTTCAGATGGTATAACATTGGTAAACACTTCGGATGTGGTGGGGACGAATGGAGTTATAGGATTTTCATCTAAATACCCAGGAGGTAGATTTCCAAGCTTTATAAATTCGGAGAATGTATAGGGCATACTTTCCATAAAAAGCCCATCAGCATATTTTGTTAGTTGTTTATGTTCAGGGTTGATTAGCACATGCATATGCAAATGAGGAGCAAAGGAATTTCCAGAATTTCCTAAGCGTCCAATTTCTTGACCTGCACTAACAATATCTCCTTCCTCCACTAATAAAGAATTGGGAATCATGTGGCAATAAGTGCTAATGGTTCCATCGTCGTGTTCAATATAAACAACATTACCGGTAGCGTTATTAATGTCCGTTGGGTAATCTAATTGAAATGGTGTTTGGTTATCTGGGATACCGTCTTCGGTAAAAATCACTTTTCCTCCTTTTGCAGCCAATATTGGAAGATTATAACAATACCAATCCTCTAGGGTTAAACCATCATTATCATAGGGAAGCCCATCAACTAATAAGGCATAATCTATGGCGTAACGCTGGGGATTATTTCCTATTAAATATCCTTGTTGAGTAGAATCGAAAAGTGGGTCTGGATATGGAAATATGGCACGTGTATGGTACGATGTAGCACCAGGAGCACCTTCTGCAAGCCAAACGCCATGGGGCACAGGAAAGTTAATGCTTATAGGTTCTGGATATTCATTTTCAATTTTTAAATTAAAAGTATGATGTTTTGTATTTCCTTGATTATCTATGTATTCAAACACATGCTCCATCGAGTTCTCCTGCCACCCTTGATCTGGAAATGGAAGCCAAATACTCGCAATGTGCAAATTTTCTCTTGTATTAAAATCACTGTAGTTTAATTGTAATGTATTTGCATTAAATATGGAAACCTTGTTTAATGAAGGTGCTTTTATGTGCATTTCGTAAACTACCCATTCCCCATTAGTATTTTTTACTTTTACAGGAGGTGTTGGTAAAGCCACAAGTATATTAGGTGAAGCGTTTATAGATTCATTTTTGTTACAGGATAGGGTGAATAGTACCAGGCTTAATAATAAAATAATGTTTTGAACCATAGTGAGTTAGTTTTTAATCAACTTCATTAAGCTTGCTGTAAACCAATTCTGGTTCCCAACCTCTGTAAAATAAATAATCTGCCAATTATTTTCGCCTATTTTTTAATTTTTTTCTGGACCCAATTGTTTCAACCATCTCTATACCAAATATTTAAAGGTTTTTTGGTGTTCGGAGTTAATATTCTATTAACCTTATCCAAACATTGAGTTTGAATAGTTTATAGGTTTAAAACCTAAATCTCCCATATAAAATTCCATAGCGTGGAACGGCATCAAATACTGTAGCGGTCTGTACATAATCTGAGCTATTTTCAAAAATATATTCTTTGTCGTTAAATATATTAATAATCTTTAGCCCTAAAGTCCAGTTTTTACCTTTCGGACGAAATTCGATTTCCGCATTGTTGGTCTCATAAAATTGTGACGAAACTAGATATCCTTTGCTTTCAAAGGTGGCAATGAATACTTTGTTTATATTGAAAATGGTTTTCAGTTCAAATTTATAACGTTCGTTACGTATTGTATTCCTTCCATTTTCACCTGCATTTATAGTATAGTTTGCTAAAATTTTAAAATTAACCACTCCTTTTAAATAGGTAGTTCCCGATAAATAATATTGCGAAGTGTTGTTTTTTAACTTTGAATTTTCATTATTAATTATTACAGCTTGTTCAGAAAACTGTTTCTGATAACCAATTTTAACAGAGGTATTTACAGGGTCAATATATGAAGTAAAACTAGCTTGAAACAACCATAATTTTTGTCCTGGACTAAATATACTCTGAGTTATATCTGTATTTTGGCCAAGAGAGTTTTTAAAACTTACTTGATTCAAAAATTTGCGATGAGTGGCTGAAACGTTAAATAATATCCGCTTTTCCACTCTCGCAAAAGTATAGTTAAAAGAGTAACTGTGACTTTTAAGAGCCTCTGGTTTTGAGATACCAAGACTCAAGTTGCGATAACTTTTTATTATAAAATTATCTGTAAAATAATTTAATCTTGGTATTTCGGAGATATAGGAATATTTAAAATGATAGGTGCCCGTTTTAGTTTTTCTTATTCTCAAACCAGCACTTGGATTGGGTAGAAAAAAGTTTTTTGAAAAATTGTTTTTATCGTAACTGTTCCAGATAGCATCTAGGTTTGCGTAAAGTAAAACATCTTGATACAATTCTTCTTCTATTTTAAACTGCAAATGTGGCAATAGACTGCGAGCAGTATGTCTACCGGAAAGACTATCAATCTTTTCATTTTGGTTTTGAAAGCCTAAATAGGATTTAGTTTTTATGGTTTCGTTAATATGCTGAAAACCCCCGGTAAATGAGTAAGATGTTTTATTATTTTTAAAAACAAGACTTGCATCCAAGCCCTGATAATCCAAGGTAGTATTATAATCTGAATAACTGAGAGTTTTTTGATTAATACTGTCAGCAATAAAAGTATTTGGAAAGATTTTGAATATCTGGTCTAACTTTTTGCTTCCAACATAAAAATCAATAACAACAGCTCCAGATTTTATCTTCTGGGTAAGTTGAATTTGGGTGTCTTGTTCCCTAGTTTTATTTCGAAGAGTTTGTTGAACGTTTTCCTCATTAAAGAGTAAGCCGTTTTTACTTGTTCCATTTAAAAAGGTAAGTGTATTGGCAACTGTAATATTTCTGTCTTTTGAAGGCGTAAAGGTAATTTTTAGGTCATTGCTAAGGTTAAATTTTTCTTGGTTGAAAGAGTTTTGTTCTTTGAAGAAAATATCTTTTGGTTCTACAAAGTATTGATACTCGCTTTTATAATATTGCTCAAACGAATCATTGAAATAATAAAGAGAGTTTCGTAATTTAATACTATCCGAGAAACGTTTGTTTATTAAAAGGTTATTCGAAACTGAAGTGTTTTCGATATAATTCTCGGTATTTAGCTCATTTGTGCTACCGCTTAAAAAGACAATTGGATTTTGATTAATAGAAAAATCCTTAGTAAAATCGTTAAAACCAATTGGTGAATAGGTATAGACGCCAAACTGTCTACCGGCCGGACTACCAGTATTGTTTGTATTAGCGAGGTTGAGTAATTTTACAAGTGGATTTATCACTCCTAAATTTACATCGCCCAAAAATCTATTTTCAATACCACCACCTATTTCGGCTTTTCCAAAGAGAACAGACTTTTTATCTTTTTTAAGTTTAAGGTTTAAAACAATATTTTCAGAAGATAGAAATTGTTTTAAAACGGGATTTTCATCGTAATTATTTATTATTTCAATTTTATCGAGAACAGTGATGTCAAGGTTTTTTGAAATTACTTTGTAGTTACTATCTGCAAGGTCATCCCCTTCAATTAATATCTTTTGAATGGGTTTGCCTAAGGCTCGTATATTCCCATCATCGTCAACTTCAATTCCGGGAAGTTTTTTTAGCATATCTTCAACGGTACGTTCGCTAGCATCCTTAAAAGCTGAAATACGGTAACTAATGGTATCGCGGTTTATCTTTATTTTTTCATCTGCTTTTAAAACTACTGTGGTGAGTGTTTCAGTTTTTTCGTTTAGTTGGAAATCGCTAACATAATTTACCTGAGATTCAACAAAACGTATTCTTAAATTTTCTGAAACAAATCCTAAGCTCGAGGCTGTAAGTGTAATTTCTGCAAAATTATTTATCTTTAAATTATAATGCCCATTGACATCCGTATAGGTATAGCTAACCACCTTATCACCATTTTTAGCAATGACCAAAGCATCTTCTATGGGTTCTGATGAAGTTCCATTAATTATCGTGCCCGTAACCGTTTGAGCCCCAACCAGTGAAAAGCAAAAGCAGAATAAAAATAAGAGGTATGTTTTTAAAGTTTCATTATTTATTTTATTTATCCTCAACATCAAAAACTTCAATATAAGAATTTTTCATAGTATCGTTGGAATAGGTTTCTATATTCATCTTTTCAGCCACCATTTTTCCCGCTATTTGTGCATTTTTGAAGTTTTTGATTTGTATTTCCTTAAAAGTTTCTATACTTATCCAATCTTTCCCTTTTGGTGGAGTAACTGGCTTGAAAGATGGTAACATTGTAGTAACCGGATATTCAAACGATTTAAAATACCAAAATATCTCTTTGTTGGTATCATAGGCTTCTAATATTACTCCTGGTAAACCTTGTAGTTTCCATGGCCCATAGGGTAGTGGTATCTCTGGAGCGAACCAGGCTGTATAATCACGACCTCTAAAGGTGGCAGTAGCTTTTTGACAAGTAAGTTGTCCTATGGTTTTAGTTTCCTTTTCAATCTTCCAGCTAATTTTAGGTGTTTTTTCTTTTACATAGTTAAAACCAAGATCACGGGAATAGAAACTGTCTTTTTTAATTAAATTGTTATACTGAAATCCTTTTTCGTTGGTTACTGCTGTAAAAATACTACCTCCTTGTGCAGTAATAACCGATTTTTGACCATCAATTTTAGTCTTTTCCAAAGAATCTTTCCGTGTGATGTATAATGATGAATTATTATCAAACATTAATATTGCATTGTAATCTACACCTATGGGTGCACCCAAACTTAAACTTTGTATTTCGCCATAGCGAATCAAACCCCGTTCTGTTTGTGATATACAAATGGTAAAGTTTAAAATAGTTAAAAATAATAGTAAGGCTTTTAAAGGCATATTTATAATTTTGAAAAATTCTTTAAAAAAAACGAATTAATTAAACAGGAAGCAGGATGCTATAAATTGTTCAATACCTGCATCTGCATGTTCACAATCAACAATAGCCATATACTCATATACCCCATCTCCATCACAATCAACTCCAATAAGAGCTGTGCAAATAATCGTAGAAGCTAGTTCGGTAATAGCATTTTTTTCAGAGGCTTCTATCTATATTGATGAATAATTATTTTCGGCATAAACACCAAATGAAAATAATAGCCTAATTGCTAGTGTCATAAATTTTTTTCATAATATAAAATTAAAGGATAGAAAAGTATCAGGTTTTTCCAATCGTCAAAAAAGTAAGTTACTAAATAAATTTTAAAAGTTGATATTTCTATATTATAACCTTCTTGCAGTATAGTTAGGAATTTAGTCGTGTGTTGTATAAATAACAATAAGAAAGACAAGGGTATTCGTCAAGATGAAATGGCTTACCGCTGTAATTTTTGATAAGAGCAGTATTAGCAATATAGAGACGATGACAAGAAATATCACGATATTATCCTTATATAAAATTGTTTAAAGTGTTGACGAGTCTATTAGGGAGTTTTTTACTGATTTATGACAGTTGAATAACTTCACAATTAGGTAACTTTTAATGTGAGAGCTTCTTTTAATATTTAAAACTTCTTTTTCATTTTAAATAAGATTATGCTACTCTTTTTTCAAAAAAAAATTGATAATACTTTCCTTCTTCCTTATTGCACCATTTTCATAAAGTTTATATATTACCGAGATAATTATAAATAACTCAACCAATGAATGAATGGTTTGCAGCTTTTGAACCTTTTGAAAAGGTTTACTGGTCCATTGCACTAATTGCATCTGGTATTTTTATAGTCCTAATGATTCTAACCTTTGTTGGTGGTGAATTTGACGATACTAGCGATGTGGATGGAGATATAGATGGCGATACAGGTATTGAATTTCAGTTTCTTTCATTTAAAAATTTAGTTGGTTTCTTCACTATCTTTGGATGGTCAGGTATAGCTTGTCTTAATGAAGGCTTGTCTAAACCCATAACAATTGTAATTTCTATTATTTGTGGTTTGTTAATGATGACCATAATGGCTTCAATTTTTTATTACTTAGGGAAACTGAATAGTAGCGGCACATTAAAGCTTAAAAACGCACGCAACCAAATAGGGGAAGTTTACCTAACCATTGGTGCCAATCGTTCAAGAATTGGTAAAGTTCACATCAATATTCAAGGCGGCATGCGCGAACTAGAAGCACTTACCGACGACACAACAAACCTTCATCAAGGGGATATCATAACCGTAACCGAAATAACTGGCACGGGAATATTAATAGTAACCAAACACACCGCCTAATCATGACATTTTTTTCACTTCAAGTAGAGTCTTTTGCGCCATTATTGGCTATTGGATTCGCAATTTTATTTGTTTTTATAATACTCATTACCTTTATAAGAAGGTATAAACGCTGTCCATCAGACCGCATTTTAGTTGTTTATGGAAAAGTAGGTTCTGGAAATTCTGCTCGATGTGTTCACGGTGGTGCAGCTTTTATTTGGCCTGTAATTCAAGATTACGAATATTTGGATTTAACGCCAATGTCTATTGAAGTAAATCTGGTAAATGCATTAAGTAAACAGAATATCCGTGTAAACGTGCCTTCACGTTTTACTATTGGTATTTCTACAGAACCAGCTGTTATGCAAAATGCTGCTGAGCGTTTGTTAGGCTTAGGTTTGGAGCAAATTCAAGAACTTGCAAAAGAGATTATTTTCGGGCAATTGCGTTTGGTTGTGGCTTCGATGGATATTGAAGAAATAAACAACGACAGAGATAAGTTTTTAACCAATATTTCAAACAGTGTTGAATCTGAATTAAAGAAAGTAGGTTTAAAACTTATAAACGTAAACATAACCGATATTGTTGATGAGTCTGGTTATATTGAAGCTTTAGGAAAAGAGGCCGCTGCTCATGCAATAAATGCTGCACGTAAGTCTGTAGCCGAAAAAAATAGAGATGGTTCAATTGGTGAAGCAAACGCAGTACAAAACCAACGTACGCAGGTTGCAGCTGCAAATGCGCAAGCTGTAGAGGGAGAAAATATAGCAAAGATTAATGTAGCAAATTCAGATTCGTTACGTCGCCAGCGTGAAGCCGAAGCTGAGAGAGTTGCAATAGCTTCAGAAAAAGTACAATCTGCTAAAGCACTTGAAGAATCGTACATAGCAGAAAAAGAAGCCGAAATTACCCGTGCCGAAAGAGAACGAAGCACCCAACTTGCAGATATTATTGTACCTGCAGAAATAGATAAAAGAAAAGTAGAAATAGATGCCGAAGCCGAAGCCGAAAAAATAAGACGTCAGGCAAAAGGTGAAGCAGATGCAATATTATTTAAAGCACAAGCCGAAGCAAAAGGTATTTTTGAAATACTAACCAAACAAGCCGAAGGTTTTGACAGAATTGTAAAAGCAGCTGGCAACAACTCTAAGGATGCTGTGCTACTTTTAATAGCCGATAAGCTTCCAGAACTAGTTAAACTACAGTCTGAAGCCATTAAAAACATTAAGATAGACAAAGTTACCGTTTGGGAAAACGGATCGTCTAAAGATGGTAAAACGGCAACATCAAACTTTATTTCAGGAATGTATGGCTCCGTGCCGCCACTTCAGGAAATGTTTAATATGGCAGGTATGGAATTGCCAGAGTATTTAAAAGGGAAGAAGATTGAGGATAATGCGGAAGCTAATGAAGATGGGTTGAAGGAGTGATAGTAAGGCTCTAATTTATTAAATACAAAAGTTTGGGTGGCAATGTTTTATTATACTTATTTTTAGTAATAATTCTTTTTATCTTCGGATTATGCTTAGTCAAAATTTGTATTGAGAAGTATAAATTAAAGTCTTTTTATGACATAAAAGGATTGGGAGTTGGTATTCTTTCTATAATTGTTGGATTATATATTTTAATAAATTCATTAAAGGATTTATAGCACTATTGGCGCGAATTTACAACTCGTGCATACAAATAACTTTAAAGAAAAATTTGACATACGCCATAAAATGGAACAAATAAAAATACTTTTCTTCGTATTAGGTTCTTTCTTCGGGATTGAAGACGGACGAATTGCTGCCGAAAAAACCACGGTTACCGTTTATCCAGAAAGTCAGGAAATAGAAATTATACAAGAAAATTTATTTACAATTATTCAATCAGAAAAAGATTCAACCATTGTAGTAGAACAATGGAAAGCAATAATCAATTCAAAAGAGGAAAATAGCTCTTGGGCAAAAGATCTTGATAATTTTACGGTCAAAAAGCTTACTTTTTCAACTTCAAACAAAACTATTCACCCACATGTAATGCTTCACTATTCAACTGAAAAAGATTTGCGTGCAATAGGTATTTGGTATGATGCAGCAAAAAATCAGTTTTCTATCAACCATAATCCAAGAGATAATATTAAAACTAAAGGCGGGAAATTGGAAGGGAACTATTGGGTTTTTAATGGAGATACTTCTTTCGGCTTTACGATAGAACCATTTATAGAAATGCCTGAAAATTTTCAAAAAATTAAAAAACCGATTTCTGAAATTATAAGTGGAGAACAATAAGATTAGCTATTTATATATTATTTTAACTCCCTAATTTTTTCATAAACCAACTCACTTTCCCACCCGCGATAAAAAAGATAATCCGCCAACTTTTTTCGTTTTTTTTGAAGATTTTTTTCCGAACTTAATTGTTGCATGCGCTTTTCGGCTAAGGCTTCAAAAGTTTTATAATATTCAGAATCTGGAATTTCTTTTAGGGCTATTTTTATATTGAATTTTGAAATTTGCCGCATTTTCAATTCATTCACTATTCTATTTCGCCCCCATTTTTTCGTTCTAAATTTTCCACGGGCAAAGGCTTGAGCGAACCTTGTTTCATTTAAAAAATTGTGACGTAATAAGTGGTCTATAATTTGATCTATCGCTAAGGGTATCATACGCATCTCGTAAAGCTTTTGCTGCACTTCCTTATGGCAACGCTCTTGGTAGGCGCAATAGCGTTCTAATCGCCTTTTAGCTTCATCTACGGTGTATGTTTTATTTTCATTCATAACATGAAAGCTAGTGACTTTAAATCCTACTATGACTTAAGATCAGTTAGATTTCCTTAGCATCTTTACGATAGTTATTCTGCTAATATTGCATTGCAAAGTTCGCAAAGATATCTTACATAGGTCGATTATAACATTAGAAACTTAAAGACACAAAAAAACCCCTTTCGAAGAATTTCTTCAAAAAGGGTTTAAAATTATTTTATCAGTTTTCCATCTTTATCGTGGAAATGATATTCGAGATATGTATATGCATCTCGAGGTTGAATTTTCACCCATTTTTTATGTTCCAGAAACCATTTGGTTCGGACGCTTGGGAAACCTTTGGTTAAAAAGGCTGCTATAAAAGGATGTGTATTAAGTGTTATCTTTTTATAGTCTTTTTTGAAAAGGCGTTTTACCTCTTCGTTAATTCTGTTTATAACGATTATAGGTGCTTCAATCTCGCCATCGCCTCCATTGCTAGGATCTTCTTCGCGAGTTTTGATATTCATCTCTGGCCTAACTCGTTGACGGGTTATTTGAATTAACCCAAATTTACTCGGTGGGAGTATTTTGTGCTTTGCTCTATCGTCCTTCATTTCATCACGAAGGTGGTTGTAGAGCTGTTTGCGGTGTGCGGCACTTGCCAGATCGATAAAATCTACCACAATTATTCCTCCCATATCGCGTAGCCTAAGTTGTCTTGCCACCTCGGTAGCAGCAATTAAATTCACTTCTAGCGCTGTGTCTTCCTGTGTTTTTTGCTTGTTACTTCGGTTACCGCTATTCACGTCTATTACGTGCATAGCTTCTGTATGTTCTATTACCAAATAAGCTCCTTTACTACCTGTAACAGATTTTCCGAAAGAAGTTTTTATTTGTCGTTCTATTCCAAATTTTTCAAATATTGGAACATTAGAATCATAATGCTTTACGATATTGTCTTTGTTTGGTGCAATCTCTTGCACATAATCTTTTATTTGCAAGTATAGAGTTTCATCATCGATATGTATTGCTGAGAATGAATCGTTAAACATATCGCGGATTAGAGAAGCTCCTCTATTTAGCTCGCTTAGCACTTTTGAAGGGTGGTGCGCCCCTTGTAGCTTCTTACACATCGCTATCCAGCGTTCCATAAGATTCTGTAAATCTTTGTCCAGTTCTGCTACTTTTTTGCCCTCGGCTACGGTACGTATTATAACGCCAAATCCTTTTGGTTTAATGCTTTTAATCAAGCGTTTTAACCTGTCTTTTTCTTCGTTACTTTCTATTTTTTGAGAAACAGAAACACGATCAGAAAAAGGAACCAATACAATATATCTTCCGGCTATAGATAGCTCAGAGCTTATACGGGGTCCTTTGGTAGATATGGGTTCTTTTACTATTTGAACCAAAATAGATTGATTGTTTTTCAAGGCATTATTAATATTGCCATGCTTGTCAATCTCTTTTTCGAATGGGAAGTCTTTTAGAGTATAATCTTTTAGTTTTCCTGTACTTACACCTTTAACAAATTTTAAAAGTGAAGATACTTTAGGGCCGAGATCGTGATAGTGTAAAAAACCATCTTTTTCGTACCCCACATTTACAAAGGCGGCGTTTAAGCCTGGGACTGTTTTACGTATTTTGGCAAGAAAGATGTCGCCAACCGTAAAATTATTATCCTCGTCCTCTTTGTGAAGCTCTATAAGTTTTCCATCCTTTAATAGGGCAAAATCAACTTCTTGTGAACCGGACCTAATAAATAATTCGTAGTTCACGTTACATTAATTTTGTTGTCCCGATGTATAATCGGAACGTATTAAACAATATTTTTTTACAGGTTTTTAAATAAAACCCGGCGAAACCGCATCAAAACCAAAAGAAAGTTGTTGCAATCTCATTTTCAAAGAACGATATTTCGTTTGTTTTATTTGGCAACCACACCTAAATGCAGTTGCCAAATTACTTTTAAAACAGAAAAAGTAGTTTAGAACTACTTTTTCTTCTTATGACGGTTAGCGCGACGACGCTTTTTACGTTTGTGAGTCGCTACCTTATGTCTTTTTCTCTTTTTACCACTTGGCATACTAAAGTCTTTTTTATGTTCCATCCCTTCCTCGAAATTCATCGAGTCGGAACCAAACTGGTTATTACTATTTTATTTCCACATTCGTTTTTACACCTTCAACAAATACTTTTGCAGGTTTAAAAGCCGGGATATTGTGAGCAGGGATTTTTATTGTTGTGTTTTTTGAAATATTTCTTCCAGTTTTTTCGGCTCTAGTTTTAATAATAAAACTACCGAAACCTCTTAAATAAACGTTGTCACCACCTTCAAGAGAATTCTTCACTTCTTCCATAAAGGTCTCAACAGTAGCTTGAACTTCATTCTTTTCCATTCCTAATCTTTCTGAAATCTTAGCTACGATATCTGCTTTCGTCATTATATGTGTATTTTAATTAATTATTCTTTTACTAGAGTTTTTTTGGGTCTGCAAATATACATATTTTAAAATCAATAAATCAAAGCATAATCCTTTAAAATTTAATGGAATATAGATTATTTTTACCCAATGTCAATTTTAAACCCTCACTTTTCCAAAAGGTTAATTTCGTGGTATTTAGATAATAAGCGAGATCTCATATGGCGAAAAACAGTAAGTCCATATCATATTTGGCTGTCAGAAATTATGTTGCAACAAACGCGAGTTGCGCAAGGATTACCCTATTATTTAAAGTTTATAAACGCCTATCCTACGGTTCAAGATTTAGCAAATTCACCTGAGGATGAAGTTTTAAAACTATGGCAAGGATTAGGATATTATTCTCGAGCACGAAACCTCCATGCTACTGCGAAAAGGGTAACCGAAGAAATGAATGGAGTTTTTCCTGATAACTATAAGGACTTATTAAAATTAAAGGGAGTAGGGGAATACACCGCAAGTGCTATTGCAAGTATATGTTTTAATGAACCGCAAGCGGTAGTAGATGGCAATGTTTATAGAGTGCTGTCCCGTGTTTTTGGAGTATCTACACCTATTAATAAAGGAAATGGACCAAAGGAATTCAAAAATCTAGCCCAACAATTAATAGATAAGGAGCAACCTGGTACTTTTAATCAAGCTATTATGGAATTTGGAGCGAGACATTGTGTGCCTAAGAATCCAAATTGCAATAGTTGTATTTTTAATGATGTTTGTGTTGCATTCAAGAAGAATGAAGTAGAAGGATTACCTGTAAAAATTAAAGCTAAACCTGTAAAGAAAAGATATTTTAATTATCTAGTTGTTCTATCAGATAATGAAAACACTATCCTTAAACAACGAATAGGGAAGGGAATTTGGCATAAACTATATGAGTTTCCCTTGATTGAAACTTTAGAGGAAGTCGACATCGAGACCTTAAAAAATCTCCCACAGTTTCAAGATTTTTCAGAAAACTTAGATTTTAGAAGTATATCGCTTTTCAATGAAGAGGCAGTAGTTCATAAACTTTCGCACCAACATTTATACACCCGTTTTTGGATACTCGAAACAGCTAAGAATAACCAAGCCGAAATTCCTATTTCAGAAATAAATAAATATGCTGTTCCGGTTTTAATAGAAAATTTTGTTTCAGAATTTTTTGAAAACTACTAAATCTATTTTAGGTTTATAGTTTTCATTTAAATCATTCTATATTAAAACTTAAAAAAACCGTATATTTAAAACACAAGATTTACCTTTGTATAAATTATAAATTAAAGAAAATATGAGTGGAACATTGAACAAAGTTATGTTGATTGGACATACGGGTGATGATGTAAAGATGCATTACTTTGAGGGCGGAAATAGTATTGGTCGATTTCCTCTTGCTACAAATGAAACTTATGTAAACAAAACTACAAACGAACGTGTTACAAATACTGAGTGGCACAATATTATAGTTCGAAATAAAGCTGCTGAAATTTGTGAGAAGTATTTAAAAAAGGGCGACATGGTTTATATTGAAGGTCGTTTAAAAACTCGCAAATGGCAAGATGATAAAGGAATGGATAGATACAGCACAGAGGTGCATTGTACCGACTTTACGTTCTTGACACCTAAAGGAAGCGGAAATGAAACCCCGCAAAATAATCCAGGACAAAATGTTCAAAAACCACAGGCTACTCAATCATCTCAGGCTGCAAAGTCTATTACTGAAGAAGAAGACGATCTTCCTTTTTAATGTTTAACTAAATTCATCAAATTGGATACAGAACCCCCAGGTTTACTATTATTAATTAATACTTTGGACTTTACTCATATAACAAGTATTGTTTTGCTTGTTGTTTTATTAGGCTGCTCTGCGCTCATTTCGGGTGCCGAAGTGGCTTTTTTCTCTTTGTCGTCTTCAGATTTTGAGACGAATAATGAGAAGGCAATTGCTAAAAAACTTGCTATAGTAGAAAAATTACTGTCGAAACCGAAGAAGCTTTTGGCAACGATTCTTGTAGCTAATAACTTCATTAACATTGCTATAGTGCTGCTTTTCGATTCGATGAGCGATCTTTTATTCTCTAATATTCTAACGAATTACTACGGTGTAGATATTCGTTTTATTATAGAAGTTGGAGTGGTGACTTTTTTAATCTTGCTTTTTGGTGAGATTCTGCCTAAAATTTATGCAAATAGAAATGGGATCTCCTTTGCTGCTTTTATGGCACAACCTCTAAATGTTTTGGATAGTTTGCTGTCTCCAATTAGTTCACCTATGCGATCGGTAACATTGTTTTTGCATGATCGTTATGGTAAGCAAAAATCAAATATTAGTGTAGATCACCTTTCACAGGCGCTAGAACTTTCCAACCAAGATACCACTTTTGAAGAACAAAAAATTCTACAGGGAATTGTTACTTTCGGAAATACAGATACCAAGCAGGTGATGAAAAACCGAATGGATATTTTTGCAATTAGTGAAGATCAATCTTTTAAAGAGATTCTTCCTGATATTATTCAACACGGCTATTCGCGCATTCCAGTTTATAAGGATAGCATGGATAATATTACTGGTGTATTATATGTAAAAGATTTAATTCCATACACAGATAGAAAAATTCTGGATTGGAAGACTTTAAAACGCGAAGCGTATTTTGTACCTGAAAACAAAAAACTAGACGATTTGCTGAATGAGTTTAAGGAAATGAAAATGCACCTTGCAATTGTGGTGGATGAATATGGAGGAACTAGCGGACTAATTTCTTTAGAAGATATTATTGAAGAAATTGTAGGGGAAATTAGCGACGAGTTTGATGATGAAGATCTTATTTTCTCTAAGCTCGACGACAATACATTTATTTTTGAAGGGAAAACACCTCTAAAAGATTTTTACAAGGTTATAAAACTAGAAGACCCAGAAGAATTTGAAGATAATAAAGGAGAAGCAGAAACGTTAGCTGGTTTCCTACTTGAAGTGTCAAAGGGATTTCCTAAGAAAAACGAAAAAATATTATTTCACGGTTATGCGTTTGTAATTGAAGCTTTTGAAGGCAAACGTATAAAACAAATAAAAGTTACAATTGAAAATTTATAAGCGTATATTCTCCTCAATAATTCTACTTTTCATATGTGTTTCATGTGAAGATGAAGTTACAGTGAAACCCGCTGCCCAGCTGAGGTTAGATTACCCTATTCCTGAGTACAAAAAGGTAGATCCCAATTGTGCTTTTTCTTTTGAAATGAATGAGAATGCAGTTATAGAAAAGAAAGATAATTGTGCTCTAAACATTCAATACCCTAAAATGAAGGCCACAATCTATATGACCTACCAGCAGGTAAGAGTTAACAATCTAGATTCATTGCTACAGGATGCCCAACGTCTAGCTTACGATCATACCATTAAGGCAAATAGTATACCTGCGTACCCTTTTGTAAACCCCGATTCTAAAGTGTACGGAATGTTTTATATGATAAATGGAAATGCGGCAACCCAAGCAGAATTTTATGTAACCGATAGTATTCGTCACTTTGTAAATGGTGCTGTGTACTTTAAAGCAAAACCAAATTACGACTCTGTTTATCCTGCAGCAGAATATCTACGTGAAGATATTAGAAGGATTATGGAAACGATTGTTTGGGAATAAATAGTAAATCTATTCAATTAAAAAACCGCATTAGAATTAAATCTAATGCGGTTTTTTAATAAAACTGAATTTCGTTTAATTATTCGAAATCCGAATCAACTACACCTTCGTTAATTGAAACTTTACTTACTTTAAAAGTCAGCTCTTGAGGTCCTGCAGACTGCTTGATTGTGAAAGGAAATTTAATTCCATTTACTTCAGTGTAATCGTCGTACACAATTGTAGTTGAAATTTTTTGTCCATTCATTTCTTGAGTTGATACCTCTTTAACTTTCAATCCACTTTCTTTATCGTAAAAAGCTTCTTGACCTTCTTCTAAAACAATAACGTAAGCACCTTCTTCAACGCGGTCTAATTTTGCATCTTTAGCAGAAAGTTCAGCAAAAGGAACAGCTTGTTTTTTAGCAGCTTGGTTTTGCTTGTCTGTATAATCCATTTTTTGTCCTTGTCCAGACATATAGCCTTTTTCTCCATCGAAAATAACTTTTTGGAGTGGAGCACCACCCATAGAAACTATCAATGAAGATTGATTTTTAGTGGTATTCTTGATTTCAAGACCTAACTGCATACCTTGCATTTCTGCTCCAGCTTCCATTTTCACCGTCTTAACATCTTCTAAAGCTTTGCGCCCTCCAATTGCATCGATGTATTTGTTTATTACCGATTCAGCAGTTACACCAGATTCCACAGGCATATTGTAGTTTGGCTCTGTAGTCGGGTTTCCTTCTTTATCAAAATAGTACACAGGAATTTGTCTTCCTTCGTGGTTTTTTAGATTTTTAAGTCCTTCTAATACTTCCGAACCTTTACCTACTACTACAATACGAAGATTACCTGGCTTGTAATATTTTTTTGCTACACGCTGAACATCTTCTGCTGTAACAGCATTTATCTTTTTAAGATATCCAGAGTAAAAGTCTTTTGGAAGGTTTTGAGTGTAAACTTCTAGCGCAAGGTTTGCGATAGTGGACGGGCGTTCAAGTGCCAAAACAAAATCACCTACATACTTGGCTTTAGCGTTGGCTAATTGTTGAGCTGTTACTTTATTGTCGCGAATAAAACGAATTTCCTTTAAAGTTTCTACAACTGCACTATCAGTAACCTCGTTACGTACACTGGTAGTAGCTACAAAACGAGTAATATTTTTATCTGCTCCTGTACTTGAACGCGCTCCATAAGTCCATCCATTGGCTTCACGAAGATTCATGTTTAATAAACTGTTGAAACCGCCTCCTAATATTCTATTTGCAATAAGAACTGCTGGGTAGTCGGGGTCGTTCATCTTAAGAGTAACTAAATTTTGTACAGCAATTTCACTCTGCACAGCATTTGGCATATCGATAAAGTTAACTTGTGTAAACTGAACATCTTTAGGTGTGCTATATACTACAGAAGGCACTGGGTTTTGTTTCCAATCGCTAAGGTGCTCACGAACTAAAGCTTCTACTTGGTTTTGCTTAACGTCTCCTACAACTGCTAAATAAGCATTTTTAGGATTAAAGTAGTTTTCATAAAACTCTTTTACGTCGTTTAAGGTTAATTTTTCAACTTTTTCAATGGTTGTAAATTCTCCTTTTGGGTGATCTTTCCCATAAATTAATGCTGAACGTAAGTTAGATGCAACTGCTGAAACACTTTTTTCTTGGCTTTTTAAACCGTCGATCATTTTGTTCTTTTCCTTTTGGAATTCCTCTTCAGTGAATAATGGGTTTTTGATACCATCCGACATAAGCTCCATAATTCTTGGGAAATATTCAGAAAGTGAACTCGCGTAAGCGCTCTCAGATCCAAATGAAATATTAGCGCCTAAATAATCTACTTCTTCGTTGAAATCGTCTTTAGAAATGTTTGTTGTACCATTACCCAACATTGCAGAAACTAGGGCTTCAACTCCCGCTTTCTTTCCAGATGCATGTAATGGGTTGTCAATTACTAGTTGTACACGTACTGCAGGAAGCGTGTGGTCTTCCACTACAAGTACTTTTAAACCATTATTTAGATTAAAGGTGCCAGGTTGCGTTACGTTTATTGTAGGAGCAGGGCCTGGTTTTGGTTGTTTGCTGCGGTCTATCTGCGCAACTGCTAGCGTAGATATTAAAATACTTGCTATTAATAGGTATATATGTTTTTTCATCTTAAAATAATTCTAAGTTTTTTATTGTTCTGATTTTGGCAAATACTCTAAATATAAGCTCTGGTTTTTGTTTAGGTATTTTCTAGCTGCTTCGCGAATATCCTCACGAGTAATGTTTTTGTAGATGTCCAATTCTTTATTAATAAGATTGGTCTCTCCATAAAAAGTGTAATAATTTGCAAGTGAGTTTGCAATACCAGCAACAGTAGCATTAGCCGTTACAAATCTGTTTTTGTAAATGTTCTGAAGTTTTTCAAACTCGCGTTCAGAAATAAGTTCATTCTGTAATCTAACAATCTCTTCTGTTATTTCAGCGTCTAAAGTTTCTAGAGGTGTGTTGTTAAGTGGAATTGCTAAGGTAATATACGTACCGTAATCCTCTTGACTAAAATTAATAGCTGCAACTTCAAGAGCCAATTTCTTTTCGTCAACTAGTTTTTTGTAAAGACGAGAACTTTTCCCATCGCTTAAAATAGTTGAAACCATATCCAAGATATACGCATCACGTTCTTTCATAGAAGGAGTTCTGTATGCTTGAATAATCATTGGAAGCTGAATATTAGGATCGTAAAATTTAGCTTTAATTTGTTCGGTAATTGGATCTTCCTTGATATTTGGTTGAACTACTTCCGCACCTCTTGGGATAGGACCGAAGTAATCTTTAATCATTTTCTTAATTTTAGGCTTGTCAATATCACCAGCAACAACTAGAACAGCGTTATTAGGAACGTAGAATTTCTTGTTAAAAGCTTGAAACTCCTCAAGGGTTGCAGCATCCAAATCTTCCATCTCACCAATTGTAGTCCAACGATAAGGGTGTTTTTTAAACATGTTTTCCTTAACGGCTTTAAGGATGTTACCGTAAGGTTGATTATCTACTCTTAGACGCTTTTCTTCTTTTACAACTTCGTTTTGTGTATCTACACCAATTTGGTTGATAATTGGGTGAAGCATACGCTCACTTTCCATCCAAAGTCCAGTCTCAACACTATTTGAAGGAAAAATTTCATAGTAATATGTTCGATCGTCTGTAGTGTTTGCATTGTTGCTTCCACCATTAGATGTTACAATTTCGAACCACTTTCCACGACCAATATTTTCGGTCCCTTCAAATAATAAGTGTTCAAAAAAGTGAGCGAACCCTGAACGTCCAGGAGTTTCGTTTTTTGCACCCACGTGGTACATCACAGAAGTTACTGCAACGGGAGCAGTATTGTCTTCGTATAAAATAACATGAAGACCGTTATCCAATTTGTATTCTTCAAATTCAACTTGTTGGGCCTTAGCGCCAACTAGAAACATTAAGGCGAACAAGACGGTTAGAAATGTTTTTTTCATCGTTTTAAATTAAAGTTTAAATATTCGAAAGTTTGACTTACAAAGTTAATTAATTTTAAGAGCTTTTGGGTTTAATTTTATTTTAAGCTCAGTCGCTAATTTGACGTAATTTTAAGCAGAATGTTACTGTACTATAGATTAAAAATTAAAATTTCAACTAATCTTAGGTAGTTTAATTTATGAATATTGAATTTAAGTATTTAATTTTTAAAAAGTTATGTTGATGATTTGAATTTTGTAAAACAAAATTTCGTAACTTTTAGGTTTAAATCCAATCACTATGTTTAAAGTATATTCACGTTACGGTCTTGGAATTGCAGCAGTACTAATTGCATACTTTTTAATTTTAAAACTTATTGGGTTACACCAATACCCTGTATTGAGCTCAGTAAATGGGTTAATTTTCGGTTTTGGAATTTACATGGCATTAAAAAATTACTCTTCCTCGGAAACAAGTTTCAAATATGAAAAAGGATTTGAAGTGGGTTTGTTTTCGGGAGGTATTGCATCGGTGTTATTTTCAATTTTTATGGCCATATATATGTATCAAATTGATACGGAGTTCTCAAAAGCAATTATGAATAAATGGGATCTTGAATACGATTTAGGAACCCTTATGCTTGTTTTGTCTATTTTAATTATGGGATTTGCAACAACTATAGTTTTAACCCTTTCCTTTATGCAGCTTCTTAAAACATCATGGAATACTCAAGACGGTAATAGAAACGTTATGAAATAAACAGTTGATTATTAGTGTTTTAATTGGGTTTTTAAATAAAGTTTTTAGTGTTGTGATGATTGCAAACCTGTAAATTCACTTCTTCTCATTGAATTCAATTGTCAATCAGTGTATTAAGCTTGAAAGATTAAATATAAAACGCTTTGTCAATTCCTTTTTTAAAATTATATTTGCAGCCCCCTACGCAGAATTTTGTTTTGCTTCGGTGGCTAAAGCTTCCGCAAACGATAGGGAAAACTAAGTTTAACTAATTTATAAACGATTCGCTATGTACGCAATTGTAGAGATAGCAGGGCAGCAAGTAAAAGTTGCGAAAGACCAAAAGGTTTTTGTTAATCGTTTACCAGTAGAAGAAGGGAAATCAGTGTCTTTTGACAATGTACTTCTTATTGGTGACGGCGACAATATTACCATAGGCGCCCCGGCTATAAACGGCGCTCAAATAGGAGCAAAAGTCGTAAAGCACCTTAAAGGTGACAAAGTTATAGTTTTCAAAAAGAAACGCCGTAAAGGTTACCGTGTTAAAAACGGACACCGTCAGGCACTTTCTGAAATTGTAATTGAAAGCATTGTAGCTTCAGGAGCTACACCTGCTAAAAAGGAAGAAGCTAAGAAAGCTGCTCCTAAATCAGAAACTAAAGCACCTGCTAAAAAAGCTGCTCCTAAAAAAGCCGCTAAAGCAGACGATCTTAAAAAGATTGAGGGTGTTGGACCAAAAGCTGCAGAGGCTATGGTTGCTGCTGGATTGGATACTTTTGCTAAAGTTGCAAAAGTAAAACCAGAGGCTATCGCAACTATTCTTTCTGAAGCAAGTTCAAATTTAGCACATTTAGTTACAGACACTTGGCCAAAACAAGCTAAATTAGCTGCTGATGGTAAGTGGGATGAGCTAAAAGAATTGCAAGACAGATTAGATGGTGGGGTTGAAAAATAACCTTACTGATGTATAATATTTAAAACCGAAACAAAATGGCTCACAAAAAAGGAGTTGGTAGTTCTAAAAACGGTAGAGAATCAGAATCGAAACGTTTAGGCGTTAAGATTTTTGGAGGACAGGCTGCTGTTGCTGGAAATATCATTGTAAGACAAAGAGGTAATACGCATCACCCAGGTGAAAACGTATACGGTGGTAAAGACCATACGCTTCACGCAAAAGTGGATGGTATTGTTAAATTTACCAAGAAGAAAGATAACAAGAGCTACGTTTCAATCGTTCCAAGCGCTGAGGCATAGTTATAAATCTTGTTTAAGATTAAAAAACCTTCACTGAATAGTGAAGGTTTTTTTATTAATGAGAATTTTTATTTTTAAATTCTGAAAAGGATATTGGTTCATTTAATAATGTAAACTTAGGATCTTCAGGATAATGAGAGTATATAAAATCTTCAGGTCTGGTTAAGTACCAAAAGTTATCTGGAAACCCGTCATTACCATGACTTACCGCCCACGTTAAATCAATTAAATGCCATTTACCATTTAATTTTACTACATTCCAAGTGTGATGAGGAGTTTTGGTTTGTTTAAAGCGGCCAGTGTAATCCTTGGTGAATCCATGAACTTCCTTAGCCTCTATGCCAAGGTCTAAGCACAAAAATTTGAATAGCAGTGCAAACCCACCGCACAATGCCATTTTACGCTCTAAAACATTTTTAACAACGTTTTCTTCTGAAGTATATATTCTGTTCTGAAGACTCTTACTTCGCATTAATTCATTGTCATACGAAATGTTTTTTGTAATCCAATTATAAATTTCTAATACCTTTTCGGAATCTGATGTGGTAATATTTGTAATAGAATATGCTAAATGCTTTGTTGAAAATTTAGATTTTTTTTTATTTGAAGTAGTTTTTACTTCTTTTTTCCAAACACGAGGCCCAATTTGGCTAAAAGTAGTTTGGCTGCAAATAATAAAGAAAATTAGTAAATAATATATTTTAATCATAAAGAGTGTCGTTCTTATGCTTTAAAAACGAATATAAGTGTAAATTATTTAAAATGAATATGTTAAATAATTTTAGCTTATTCCTGTAGATTTTAGGCACAAAAAAACCTCTGCATTTATTGCAGAGGTTTTACTTATATAAGGCGTAATTAATTTTATCCTTTTAAGCTTGCGCTTAGATATTCGCGGTTCATTCTTGCAATATTTTCTAATGAAATACCTTTTGGACATTCAATTTCACAAGCACCTGTATTTGTACAATTACCAAACCCTTCTTTATCCATTTGAGCAACCATGTTTAGTACACGCTCAGTTGCTTCAACTTTTCCTTGAGGGAGCAATGCAAACTGGCTTACTTTAGCTGAAGTGAATAACATTGCACTAGCGTTTTTACATGCTGCAACACATGCACCACAACCAATACAAGTTGCCGCATTGAAAGAGTCGTCTGCATCCTGCTTATTTACAGGAATAGCGTTAGCATCGATAGTATTACCTGAAGTGTTTACAGAAACGTAACCACCTGCTTGCTGAATTCTTTCAAAAGAAGTTCTATCTACAACCAAATCCTTAATTACAGGAAATGCCTTAGCGCGGAATGGTTCGATAACAATAGTATCACCATCATTAAACATACGCATGTGCAACTGGCAAGTTGTAACCAATCTATCTGGTCCGTGAGGTTCTCCGTTAATTTGTAACGAACAAGCACCGCAAATTCCTTCACGACAGTCGTGATCGAAAACTACAGGCTCTTCACCTTTATTAATTAACTCTTCATTTAGAACGTCGAGCATCTCTAAGAAAGACATGTCACCTTCTATTCCGTCAATAGGATATGTTTTTAATTCTCCTTTTGCTTTGCTATTTTTCTGTCTCCAGATTTTTAAAGTAAGTTTCATAGTCTATTTGTATGATCTCGATTTAACTTCAATATTTTCGTACTTCAATTCTTCTTTGTGAAGTACTTCTGTTGCTGGATCTCCAGTGTATTCCCAAGCGGCAACGTACATAAAGTTTTCGTCGTCACGTAGTGCCTCTCCTTCCTCAGTTTGATATTCTTCACGGAAGTGTCCTCCACAAGATTCATTTCTGTGTAAAGCGTCTTTCGCAAACAACTCTCCTAATTCAAGGAAATCTGCAACACGCATCGCTTTTTCAAGCTCTGCATTCATTTCATTCAATTCTCCAGGAACTTTCACTTCTTTCCAGAATTCTTCACGTAAAGCTCTAATTTCAGTCATTGCAGACGCTAAATCTTTAGCATTACGGGCCATTCCACATTTGTTCCACATAATGTGTCCAAGTTTCTTGTGGTAATAATCTACAGAGTGAGATCCTTTATTGTTTATCAGCTTTTCTAATTGCTCGCGAACCTTGTTTTCAGCTTCTTCGAATTCTTTAGAATCTGTTGGAATTGCTCCAGTTTTAATATCTTTAGATAGATAATCCCCAATTGTATAAGGCAGTACGAAATATCCGTCTGCTAATCCTTGCATTAATGCCGATGCACCTAAGCGGTTTGCACCGTGATCACTAAAATTAGCTTCTCCAGTTACGTAGCAACCAGGAATTGTAGACTGTAGGTTGTAATCTACCCAAATTCCACCCATTGTATAGTGTACTGCTGGGTAAATCATCATTGGGCTGTCGTATGGGTTTTCATCAACGATTTTCTCATACATTTGGAAAAGGTTTCCGTATTTGTTCTCGATAACCTCTTTCCCAAGTTTTGTAATTTCTTCTTTAGATGGATTGTGGTTTCCGTGCATTGCTGCTTGCTCTTTTCCGTAACGTTCAATAGCACTAGCAAAGTCTAGGAACACAGCTTGACCTGTTTTATTTACCCCAAATCCAGCGTCGCATCGTTCTTTAGCTGCTCTAGAAGCTACGTCACGAGGTACTAAGTTACCAAAAGAAGGGTATCTTCTCTCTAAATAGTAATCACGTTCGTCTTCCGAAAGATCTTTAGCTTTTTTCTTTCCTTCACGGATAGCGATAGCGTCTTCTTTTTTCTTAGGAACCCAAATTCTACCATCGTTTCTTAATGATTCAGACATCAAAGTAAGTTTACTTTGGTGATCTCCAGAAACAGGAATACATGTAGGGTGAATTTGAGTATAGCAAGGGTTTGCAAAGTAAGCACCTCTTTTATGAATTTTCCAAGCTGCTGTGGCGTTACTTCCCATTGCGTTTGTCGATAAGAAGAATGCGTTTCCGTATCCACCTGATGCGATTACTACTGCGTGAGCTGAATGTCTTTCAATTTCTCCAGTAATTAAATCGCGAGCGATGATACCTCTTGCTTTTCCGTCTACGATAACTAAATCTAGCATTTCGTGACGGTTGTAAGGAGTAATTTTTCCTCTATTTATTTGGCGATTCATTGCTGAATATGCACCGAGTAATAATTGTTGCCCTGTTTGACCCTTAGCGTAAAAGGTACGTGAAACTAAAACCCCTCCGAAAGAACGGTTGTCTAACATTCCTCCGTATTCACGAGCAAAAGGCACACCTTGTGCTACACATTGGTCGATGATGTTTGCTGATACTTCAGCAAGGCGATAAACGTTTGCTTCACGAGAGCGGTAATCGCCACCTTTTACAGTATCGTAAAATAAACGGTAGTTAGAGTCACCATCACCTTGATAGTTTTTTGCTGCGTTAATACCTCCTTGTGCTGCAATAGAGTGTGCACGTCTAGGAGAGTCTTGGTAGCAAAATGTTTTTACGTTATAGCCTAATTCGGCAAGAGTTGCTGCGGCACTACCACCAGCAAGACCTGTACCAACTACAATTACATCTATATTACGTTTGTTGGCAGGGTTAACGAGATTTACGTCGTTTTTATGTTTTGTCCACTTATCTGCTAAGGGTCCTTTTGGGATTTTTGAATCTAATATTGACATAGCGTTTAATTTCGTGGTGATTATTGGTTAAGGTGTAAATAAATCGCAATGAAAATAAATCCTAAAGGGATAAATATTGCGTAAAACTGCGTGAAACCTCGTAAGGCTTTAGAGTACTTGTTATTCCAACCCATACTTTGGAAAGACGAAGAAAATCCATGCCAAAGGTGAAGTGCTAACAATACAAATGAAAGACAGTATAATCCTGTGCGAACAGGGCTTTCAAATTTTTGCAGCAGCTCGGTATAATAACGAGTTTCATCTACTGGGTGGCTTTCAACATACTTGTGTACTATTTCTGGAAACCAGAAATCGTAGAAGTGAAGACCTAAAAACGCTAAGATTACCGCACCGCTAATAATCATATTTCGTGAAGCCCAAGAAGAGTTTCTGTTTCCTTTATAAGATTTGTAGCTTATTTGTCTTGCACTGCGGTTTCTAATTTCAAGGATAATACCCATTACAAAATGGAAAATAACTCCAATAATTAAAATAGGTTGTGCGATAAACTGAACTACAAAATTATGCCCCATAAAATGAGACAAGCTGTTAAAGGTTTCAGGGTCTAAGACCGATGTAAAATTAATAATAAAGTGTTGCGCCAAAAAAATGACGAGGAATAAGCCCGAAAGAGCCATCGCTACTTTTCGTGCAATTGAAGAGGTTAGTATTGCCATTATTGTTTAATTTCTAGAATAGTGCCACAAAAATACACTTCAAACTGCATGTTGCCAAACATTCTTCGTTGTTTGAAACCTATTTAGAATTGGTTTAAATATCTATTTGTTATTTAATGCCGAAAGTTTGATTATTTAATTCAAAGGAAAACATCTAATAATGCTATTGTTATATTATTTTTTGTAGAATTAAGCAACAGTTTTGTCTTTCGTGATTTTATCTACTACTAGCGAAATAGCACCATCACCAGTAACATTGCAAGCAGTTCCAAAACTATCCATTGCGATATATAAAGCTATCATTAAACCAAGCATTTCTTCATTAAACCCTAGCATAGATTGTAAAATACCTACTGCTGCCATAATTGCACCACCTGGAACACCAGGTGCTGCAATCATTGCGATTCCTAATACAAATATAAATCCAGCAAAAAGCGTAAGGCTAAAAGGTATTCCTTGTAAAATCATTAATGCCATAGCACAAGCAGTAATTTTCATAATGCTACCAGATAAATGTATGGTAGCACATAGCGGTATTACAAAGCCTGCAATTTTTTCAGATACTCCATTTTTTTGTGTTTGTTTTAATGTTACAGGAATAGTTGCTGCAGAAGATTGTGTGCCTAATGCTGTGAAATATGCCGGCATCATAGTAGCTAATAATTTAATTGGATTCTTTTTAATAAGTACCCCAGCGATAGTGTATTGAAGCAATAATAATAGAATGTGTAAGGCGAAAATCACTCCTATTATGCTTATGAAAACCGAAAGAATTGAAAACACTTTTCCATTAAAAGACATGCTAACAAATATTCCTAAGATAAATAGCGGAAGTAACGGCACAATTACATTTGCAATCAATTGCATTATAATTTTCTGAAAATCTTTAACCACAAACTTTAAACTAGATTTCTCTTGAAACGATAATCCCAAACCAACGACAAAGGCCAAAACTAAAGCCGACATTACATCTAATATAGGAGGAATGGTAATGCTAAAGTACGGGGTTAGTTCTTTGCCAGAATCTACAATTTGACCTGCATCATTAACGTGTGATTCTAACAAAAAAGGAAAAATACTAGAGGCAGAAAAATACGTCATAAACCCAGAAAACAAGGTGGAACCGTAGGCAATTAAAGCAGTAATTAACAATAACTTTCCTGCGCCTCTTCCTAAGTCGGAAATGGCTGGCATTATTAGTCCCATAATAATGAGCGGAATAGAAAAACTTAAAAACTGTCCGAAAAAGGCATTGAAAGTGGTGAAAATTCGGTTTACAGATTCAGGTAGGATTTGTCCGAATACTATACCTAATACTATGGCTATAAAAACTTTAAATAGTAAGTTTGTGTAGATGTGCTTCATTAGTAAATGCTGTTTAATTGCTTTTCTGATTCTATACAGATAAAAAGAAAGGTGTAAATATACAGCCATTGCAAGGATTGCTTATGCTATTACATATATTATGTATTTTATTAGTTGCATGAATTTTTAAAGAATTAAATAAATAATTATGAGTAGAGGTTTTGTAAAAGAAGATGATCAAGAAGAGATCCCTATTGTGCCACCTAGAGCAGATTTACCTGAGGGCGTAACAAATTATGTTACTCAAATTGGCATGGATGAACTTTTAAAAGAAAAGCAATCGTTAATTGATGAAAAGGAAAATCTTAAAGTTACAACCGAAAGTGACAGGCGAATTGCTGTGAATCATATAAATGCCAAACTTCAACTTCTACAAAATAGAATAAATACTGCAAAAATTATAGATATCGATCAGCAACCGAAGGATGAAGTGAGATTTGGTGCACGGTTAACCTTAAAAATTGGCAATAACCCAAAGCTGCAGCATTACCAAATAGTTGGAGTGGATGAAGCGAATATTGCCAAAGGTAAAATTTCATTTATTTCCCCGCTTGCAAAAGTGCTTATAAGTAAGAAAGTCGGCGAAAAAGCAGCTTTAAAAATAGGGAAAGAAGAGCGTGTTTTTGAGATTGTAGATATTGCCTAAATGGGCTAAGATTAGTATAGTTTTAACCTAACTTCTTAAGTAATTAAGCTTATAATATTTAATTTTGGCATTCAACACAAATTACTTTTTGCTTTGCAATTACACTTATATTACACCGGCTTATTTAACTAAGGTTAAAGCTTTTTAAATTGGTGTTATAAAATTCTAAGCGATTATCATAAAATATAAACTCAATGAAATACGATCAAATTCCAAGTGAACTCTTTGTAAAAAACCGTAAAAATTTTATGGCTCAAATGAAGCCGAATAGCATAGCGGTTTTTAACAGTAACGATACATATCCTATTAGTGCAGATAGTACAATGCCATTTCAACAGGCGCGTGATTTATTTTATCTATCCGGTGCAGATCAAGAAGAGACAATATTAGTACTTTTTCCAGATGCTCCCTATGTGGAACATCGAGAAATGCTTTTTGTTCGTGAAACAAATGAACATATAGCTGTTTGGGAAGGTGAAAAGTTAACCAAAGAAAAAGCATACGAAGTTTCAGGAATTAAATCGGTTCACTGGTTAAAAGACTTCGATAAAATCTTTTTTGAAGTGATGACTCAAGCAGAGCGAATTTATTTCAACACCAATGAACACTACAGACAAAGTGTTGAAACTGAAACTCGTGAAGATAGATTTATAAAAGCTACAAAAGCTAAATTTCCTGCACATAGTTGGGAACGTAGCAACCCTATTTTACAGAGCCTGCGTTCAGTTAAAGATCAAATAGAATTAGATATACTACAGAAGGCTTGTGATATCACAGAAAAAGGATTTAGAAGAGTTCTTAATTTTGTAAAACCAGGTGTTTGGGAATATGAAATTGAAGCAGAATATATGCATGAATTCTTAAGAAATCGTTCTCGTGGTTTCGCTTACACGCCTATTATTGCAAGTGGAAACAATGCAAATGTTCTTCACTATATCGAAAATAATCAGCAATGTAAAGCTGGAGATTTGATACTGATGGACGTTGGTGCCGAATACGCTAATTATTCTAGCGATATGAGTCGTACTATTCCTGTAAGCGGAAGGTTTACAAATCGACAACGTGAAGTGTACGATGCAGTAAATCGAGTTAAGGATAATGCAACAAAAATGTTGGTGCCTGGAAATTATTGGAAGGAGTATCACAAAGAAGTAGGGGAGTTAATGACTAAAGAACTTCTTGACTTAAAACTTCTAGATAAGGCTGATGTTAAAAACCAAGATCCAAATTGGCCTGCGTATAAAAAATACTTTATGCACGGTACAAGTCACCACATTGGTTTAGACACACACGATTACGGTGTGCTTTGGGAAAAAATGACAGAAAACATGGTGTTTACTGTAGAACCAGGAATTTATATTCCAGAAGAAGGCTTCGGAATCAGACTGGAAGACGATGTGGTTATTCAAAAATCAGGAGAACCTTTTAACTTAATGCGTAATATCCCAATTGAAGCGGAAGAGATTGAGGATATAATGAATACGTAGAACAAAGAATTAGGATTTTTAGACCTCAAGACCTGACAGGTTTGAGAAACCTGTCAGGTTTTTTTGCATATGGTGTCTTGTGTTTTTTTTAATTTTTTATCTTTGGGTGTATGGATTTACCATTGATAATTATTGGTGTATTTCTTGTTATACTCGGGATAGTGATAAAACATTTCAAGCTTTACTTTCTTATCGCTGGATATAATACTATGACCAAGGCAGAAAAGGAAGAAGTTAATATCGAAAAAGTAGCTTCATTGTTAAGATTTGCCTTCGGAGTTATAGGCTTGGCCTTTATTACCTTAGGGATGGTGGTTTCTAAATTAGAAAATCCAGAATTAGCAAACTATGTCTTTTTTACTGTGATAATTGGAACCGTTGTCTTCTTCATAGTTAAATCTAATTCTTCGGCATATAAAAAATAAAAATTATTATAGGACCTTTAAAGTATTCCTCTTTTTTAGCGGGCTCTTTGTAGGTCTGTTTTCACTATATGATTTTAAAATATAACAACACAGAAATACATTACAACACCTTCGGAAGTGGTCCTGCAATTGTTCTATTGCACGGGTTTCTGGAGAGTTCAACAATGTGGAAAGATCTTGTTCCACAATTGTCTAAACAATTCACTATAATAACACTAGATTTTCCTGGTCACGGGAAAAGTGAAGTTGTTTCAGACATCCATTCTATGGAGTTAATGGCTGAAGTAGTAGATGAAATTCTCAAAACTTTAAAAATAACTTCAGCGACATTCATCGGTCATTCTATGGGAGGATATGTCGCATTAGCCTATGTGGAAAAATTTCATTCAAAAGTTGAAAAATTAGTACTTTTAAATTCATCGCCTGCTCCAGATTCCGAAGAAAGAAAAATTAACCGAAATCGTGCTTTAAAAGTAATTGAGAAAAATGCTTATGCCTTTATAAGTATGGCAATAAGCAATTTATTTTCGGAAACTACACGCGATAAAATTGCTTCAGATATAGCAGAATTGAAAATGGAAGCACAATCATTTCCGCTTGCCGGAATAAAAGCTGCAATAAAAGGTATGCGCGACCGTAACGACCGAAGCGATGTGTTGAAAAATTTCAGCAAAGAAAAGTTTATGATTCTTTCAAAAGAAGATTCGTTGCTACCTGTCGATGAAAATGTAGCTTTAGCCAAAAGTTGTGATACTCTATCCATCATAATTGAAGGCGGCCATATGAGTACTGTTGAAAACTTAGATGAGGTTTTAGATGCTTTAAAAAATATATTGAATGTTTGATTCCATTATTCCGAATCCTTTATTGGGTTCCAACCACGTGCAATTAGCGGTATTTTAGTTCCAGCTCGGCTTATAAGATGAGTGCCTTCATTTTCATGAGTCATATGTCCTATTACCGTAAGGTGAGGATTAGCTTTAATTTTAGGGTAATCCTCGGTGCTAATTGTAAAAAGCAATTCGTAATCTTCGCCACCACTTAAAGCTATGGTAGTGCTATCTAGGTTGAATTCTTCACAAGTTGTAATTACTTGAGGGTCTAATGGGATTTTATCTTCAAATAAATTACACCCTACTTTTGAATGTTTACAAATGTGGATTATTTCTGATGATAAACCATCGCTAATGTCAATCATAGCAGTTGGTTTCACACCTAATTCATTTAATAGATTAGGAATATCTTTTCTAGCTTCAGGCTTTAATTGGCGTTCCACCAAATATGTATAAGGTTCTAGGTCTGGTTGACTATTTGGGTTTACTTTGAAAACTTCTTTCTCGCGTTCCAAAACTTGTAATCCTAGATAAGCAGCACCTAAATCACCCGTAACAACAAGTAGATCGTTTTCTTTGGCTCCACTTCTATAAACAGTTTCTCCCTTTTTTACAGTACCTAAGGCTGTAACGCTAATTAATAAACCTGTTGTTGAAGAAGTAGTGTCGCCACCCACAACGTCTACATTGTATATTTTAGCAGCAGCAGTAATCCCTGCATAAAGTTCTTCTAGTGCTTCAACAGGAAATCGATTTGAAACTGCAATGCTAACTGTAATTTGGGTAGGCTCTGCATTCATTGCGTACACGTCGGATAGGTTAACAATTACCGACTTATATCCTAAATGTTTTAAGGGAACATAACTTAAATCGAAATGAACACCTTCTAAAAGTAAATCTGTAGTAATAACTATTTCGTTTTTAGAATTACAAGCAATCACAGCGGCATCATCGCCAATTCCTTTTACAGTCGATTTTTGTTTTATTTTGAAGTTTTTTGTTAGATGATCTATAAGACCAAATTCGCCTAAACTGGCAATACTTGTGGTGGAATTATCTTTATTCTCAAACATTCTTCTAAGTTTATTACAGATTTTGGCAAAAGTACGCTTTTCCTATACATTATCGAAAAATGCAAGTAATAATCACGCTTATTACACTATAGGCTGAGGCTATAATGTAATAGTTTTAAATTCCCACTTCGCTATGGTTAAAAGTTCTAATTGATGTATATTTGCGTCTAATTTAGAATTATTCTATATATGATTAAGGTAAGTGAAAATGCAAAAAACAAAATTGCACAGTTAATGGCCGAGGACGGCTTTGATATTGCGAAAGATTTTGTGCGCGTTGGAGTAAAAAGTGGCGGATGCTCCGGACTTAGCTATGAGTTGAAATTTGATCATAATCTAGGTGAAAACGATAAACTTTTTGAAGAAGCTGATGTTAAAATTGCAGTGGATAAAAAAAGTTTTTTATACCTAGTAGGAACCACGCTCGAATATAGTGGTGGGCTTAATGGAAAAGGTTTTGTTTTCCAAAATCCAAATGCGAATCGCACTTGTGGATGTGGAGAATCTTTTTCGTTATAAATAAGTTGTAGTTTACTTATGAAAAAGTAAATTAAATACATATGAATTTAAGTAAGTTCTTTTTTCTGTATAGAAATTAGAACTACAAATTTTGAATTAATAAAAATGAAATACACCGAAGACGATTTAAAGAAAGAATTAGAAACCAAGGAATATGAATATGGATTCTATACGGATATAGAATCTGACACATTTCCTGTTGGATTAAATGAAGATGTAGTACGCGCAATTTCTAAAAAGAAAGAGGAGCCAGAATGGATGACAGAATGGCGTTTAGAATCATTTCGTTATTGGTTGAAGATGGTAGAGCCAGAATGGGCAAATGTACACTATGAAAAACCTGACTTTCAGGCAATTTCTTATTACTCTGCACCAAACAGCAAACCCAAATATAATAGTCTTGATGAGGTAGATCCGGAATTGTTAGACACTTTTAAACGATTGGGTATTTCATTAGACGAGCAAAAGAAACTTGCCGGAGTTGCAGTAGATATTGTAATGGATTCTGTTTCTGTGGCAACCACTTTTAAAAAGACATTAGCCGAAAAAGGAATTATTTTCTGTTCTATTTCTGAGGCGATTAAAAATCACCCTGAATTAGTAAAGAAATACATAGGTACCGTAGTGCCACAGAGAGACAACTTTTACGCGGCTTTAAACAGTGCAGTATTTAGTGATGGTTCTTTCTGTTATATTCCAAAAGGAGTACGTTGCCCAATGGAACTTTCTACTTACTTTAGAATTAATCAAGCAGGTACAGGGCAGTTTGAAAGAACCCTTGTAATTGCAGATGAAGACAGTTATGTAAGTTACCTTGAAGGCTGTACAGCACCAAGTCGTGATGAAAATCAATTACACGCTGCAGTAGTAGAGTTAATTGCATTAGATGGAGCTGAAATAAAGTATTCTACAGTACAAAACTGGTACCCAGGAGATAAAGATGGAAAAGGAGGAGTTTATAACTTTGTAACTAAAAGAGGTATTTGTGAAAAGAATGCGAAAATTTCTTGGACACAAGTTGAAACTGGTAGTGCTGTTACTTGGAAGTATCCAAGCTGTATTCTAAAAGGAGATAATTCAATTGGAGAATTCTATTCTATTGCTGTTACAAATGATTATCAGCAAGCAGATACAGGAACCAAAATGATTCATATTGGTAAAAACACTAAAAGTACGATTATCTCTAAGGGTATTTCGGCTGGTCGATCTCAAAACAGTTATCGAGGATTGGTGAAAATTCAACCAAATGCAGATAATGCGCGTAACTTCTCTCAGTGTGACTCATTATTAATGGGGAATAGCTGTGGGGCTCATACCTTCCCGTATATTGAATCTAAAAACAAATCGGCTCAAATAGAGCACGAGGCCACGACAAGTAAAATTGGTGAAGACCAAATTTTCTATTGTAATCAACGTGGAATTGACACTGAAAAAGCAATTGCTTTAATCGTAAATGGTTTTGGAAAAGAGGTTCTAAACAAGTTGCCTATGGAGTTTGCAGTTGAAGCGCAAAAACTCTTAGAGATTAGTTTAGAAGGATCTGTAGGATAAACATTAGAAGTTTAAAATATGAAAAAATACTTATTGATATTAACGCTTTCGTTAGTGTTTTATTCTTGTAAAAATTCTGAAGGAGACAAAACTTCTGACGAGCTAACAACTCAAAACGAAGAGACCCTTCCAACGTTTCAAGGGGATTTTATTAACACCGATGGAGCCTTAGTTTTAATGGGATCGAATTTTATTTATGGTGTTAAGCGCAATGAAGTTTCAGATGAATTATCAAAAAGAGTTTCGGCAGTTAAAACAAACGATTTTGATATGGTAGGGGTTATTGTTAAAGGAGTAGTTTCCGAAAATACCGATACCGATACCAATTGGGAAGAAATAATAACAATAAAAGAAATTGTGAAGGTGAATGATTCCCCTTCAGCAGTAGATATTAAATTACAAGAATCAGCAAAGACAAATTGATATGCTAAAAATTAAAGATTTATACGCCGGATTAGAAGGTAAAGATATACTTAAGGGTATTAACTTAGAGGTAAAGGCAGGCGAAGTTCACGCGATTATGGGGCCAAATGGTTCAGGTAAAAGTACTTTGGCGTCTGTAGTTGCAGGAAAAGAAGAGTTTGAAGTAACTAAAGGAGAGATTGTTTATGAAAATGAAGATATTTCCGAGTTAGATCCAGAGGAAAGAGCGCATAAAGGTATCTTTCTTTCTTTTCAATATCCAATAGAAATTCCAGGAGTTTCAGTAACGAACTTTATTAAAACGGCTATCAACGAAACGCGTAAAGCAAAGAAGATGGATGATATGCCTGCTTCTGAAATGCTTAAAATGATTAAAGAAAAAGCCGCCATGCTAGAGATTGATAGAAAATTCCTATCTAGATCTTTAAATGAAGGTTTTTCTGGAGGTGAGAAAAAGCGTAACGAAATTTTTCAAATGGCAATGCTTGAGCCAAAACTTGCAATCTTAGATGAAACAGATTCAGGATTGGATATTGACGCTCTTAAAGTAGTAGCTAATGGGGTTAACAAGCTTAGGAGTGAAGATAATGCAATAGTTGTTATTACTCACTATCAGCGTTTATTAGACCATATAGTGCCAGATTATGTGCACGTGTTAATGAATGGAAGAATTGTAAAATCTGGAACTAAAGAGCTAGCTTATGAGCTTGAAGAAAGAGGATACGATTGGATTAAGGAAGAATTAGTTTAACAATTCAAGAATCAAAATTCAAGGTTCAAGATTAACTTGAATGCTGAATACCGGATTCTGAATTCTGAATTGAAAGAAATGAGTTTTAAAGACAAATTATTATCATCATATATTGCTCTCGAAGATCACTTGGAGTTTGATTCGCCATTACACGATGTGCGAAACAATGCCATAAAAATTTTTGAAGAGAAAGGGTTTCCAACAAAAAAGGATGAGGAGTGGAAGTATACTTCGCTAAATTCTTTATTGAAAACGGACTATAGTGTCTATTCAAACAAAGAACGCAATGTTGAACTTCAAGATGTGCGCAAGTATTTCCTTAATGAAATAGATACCTATAAACTTGTTTTCATAGATGGGGTATATAGTTCATTCCTTTCGGAAACTACACACGACACCTTAGACGTATGTTTAATGTCCGCTGCTCTCAACAAGAAAAAATACAAACCTGTTATTGAAGCTTACTTCAATAAAGCTGCGAAAAGTGATAGTTTAACTGCACTTAATACAGCGTTTACTAAAGAAGGCGCATATATTCATATTCCTGCGCATAAAGAAGTAGAAAAGCCAATTGAGATTCTTAATTTCTCAACGGGTAACGAAGCGGCAATGTTTCTTCAACCAAGAAATTTAATTGTTGTAGGTGAAAATGCTCACGTACAGATTATAGAGCGTCATCAAAGTCTTTCTACTAATAAAGTTCTTACAAATTCAGTAACTGAAATTTTTGCTGAAAAACGAGCTTACGTAGATTATTATAAAATTCAAAATGATGTTGAATCAGCATCGCTAATTGACAATACATATATTTCACAACAACGTGATACGGTTTGTCGTGTTCATACTTTTTCATTTGGTGGGAAATTAGTTCGCAATAATTTAAACTACTTCCAAAATGGAGAGAATTGTGATTCTACATTAAAAGGAATAACCATCCTTAAAGAAAAACAACACGTAGATCACAATACATTAGTTCATCATATTTCGCCTAATTGTGAAAGTCACCAAGATTACAAAGGACTATTTGCTGATTCATCTGTAGGTGTATTTAATGGGAAGATTATCGTTGAAAAAGATGCTCAAAAGATTGATGCATACCAGCAAAATGACAATATTTTAATTGATGATAATGCTACGATTAACGCTAAGCCTCAATTAGAGATTTTCGCAGATGATGTAAAGTGTTCTCACGGATGTACTATTGGTCAGTTTGATGAAGAGGCCTTATTTTACTTGCGCAGCCGCGGAATTGGACAGAAAGAAGCACGTGGATTAATGATGTATGCTTTCGCAAACACTGTTTTGGAAAGTGTAAAAATTCCAGAATTGAAAGTGCGAATCAACAAGCTTATTGCCAATAAGATTGGCGTAAATTTAGGCTTTGAACTTTAAGAAGTAGGGTTCGTAAACTAACAAAGATTCAAGAATAAATTAAAAGAATATAAATGTCCTTCGATATCCATAATATACGTAAAGATTTCCCCATTCTTTCTCGAAAAGTTAATGGGTATCCATTAGTGTATTTGGACAATGCCGCTACGTCGCAAAAACCACAACAGGTGATTGATGCTATTGTAGATTATTACAGTAACTATAATGCAAATATTCATCGAGGTGTGCACTCGCTTTCACAAGAAGCAACTGATGCCTATGAGGCAGCTCGACATAAAATTCAGAATCACTTTAATGCTAAAACAGCTTGTGAAATCATTTTTACTGCAGGAACAACTCAAGGAATTAACTTAGTTGCAAATGGCTTTGCATCGTTGTTGAATAAGGGCGACGAAATAATTGTTTCGGCTTTAGAACATCACAGTAATATTGTTCCTTGGCAAATGCTATGTGAAAAAACAGGCGCTGTTCTGCGAGTAATTCCAATGAATGAAGAAGGAACATTGCTTATGGATGAATACTATAATTTGCTTTCAGATAAAACAAAACTTGTTTTTGTAAATCATATTTCAAACGCATTGGGAACAATTAACCCAATAGAAGAGATTATTGAGAAAGCACATAGTGTAGGAGCTGCTGTTTTGATTGACGGTGCTCAGTCTTGCTCGCATATAAAGCCAAATCTTCAAGAATTAAATGTAGATTTCTATGTTACCTCTGCTCACAAAATGTGCGGCCCAACAGGGGTAGGAATCTTGTATATGAAAGAAGAGTGGGGAAACAAGCTTCCTCCATATCAAGGTGGTGGTGAAATGATAGCTGAAGTATCATTCGAAAAAACCACCTATGCCGGACTTCCGCATAAATTTGAAGCTGGTACCCCGAATATTTGTGGAGGTATAGCATTTGGTGTAGCAATAGATTACCTTAATGCAATTGGTTTTGATGCAATAGAAGCTCATGAAAATGAACTTTTAACATATGCGACCAATAAACTCCTAGAAATCGAGGGCTTAAGAATTTATGGTACAGGACAAAAAACCTCTGTAATTTCTTTTAATATTGAAGATTTGCATCCGTATGATATAGGTACTATTGTGGACAAACTAGGTATAGCAGTAAGAACAGGGCATCACTGTGCTCAACCCATTATGGAGTTTTATAAAATCCCTGGAACTGTTCGAGCTTCCTTTGCGTTTTATAACACTCTAGAAGAAGTTGATGCATTAGTGGAAGCTGTTAAGAAAGCAAAAATGATGCTTTCATAAATGCCTTATAAAAAGTTAATGTACAATTCTAGTAAATTTTGAGTTTGTAACTTTATGAAAGTTTAAACCAATTAAAACAACTATACTATGAAATCACTTGCTACATTATCAATATTGATTTTCGCACTAATTTTTACAAGTTGCGACGAGACTAAAAAAGTTATAGATGTTGCTGGAAACGTTCAGTTAACAGGAAACTATACTGTTTCAGCTATTAACGGAGAAAAACCTACTGTTAAAGAAGTTCCTTCATTTTCTATGTCAGCACTAGATAATACTTTTAGAGGTGCTACTGGCTGTAACTCGGTGTTTGGGTCCTACAATCTAGACTTATATGCAATTAGTTTTAAAGACCTAGCAGTAAGTGAAAGAGAATGTGCTGGCAAAGATATCATGAAGGTTGAACGTGACTTTTTAGACGCATTAAATAAAACGGGATCCTATTCCTTACAAGACGGGGTGCTAACCTTTTATTCAAAAACTGATAGAAGTGTAGTACTTTCAGCAAAAAAAGAAATAAGAAATCAAGAATAAATATGACAATTGAAGCAATACAAGAAGAGTTGATAGATGAGTTCTCAATGTTTGACGACTGGATGCAGCGCTATGAGTATATGATAGATTTAGGGAAATCTCTTCCACTTATTGATGAAAAATTAAAAACAGACGACAAGCTCATTAAGGGTTGCCAAAGTAAAGTGTGGTTAAACTCTGAAATGAAAAACGACAAAATAATTTTCACTGCCGATAGTGACGCTATTATTACAAAAGGGATAATTGCAGTATTAGTTCGCGTGTTTTCAAACCAAGAGCCCCAAGCAATTCTTGATGCAGATACTGATTTTATAGACGAAATTGGATTGAAAGAACACCTTTCTCCAACTCGTGCTAATGGATTAGTATCAATGATTAAACAAATGAAAATGTATGCATTAGCATACCAAACACAAGCAAATAGTTAAACAAATGGAAGAAAAAATTGATATGGCTGAACTCGGCGAAAAAGTAATCGCTGTTATTAAAACCATTTATGACCCAGAGATTCCGGTTGATATATATGAATTAGGACTTATTTACGACGTTTTTATCAATGAAGATTACGAAGTAAAAATATTGATGACCCTAACAACTCCTAATTGTCCGGTAGCAGAAAGCCTACCAATGGAAGTAGAAGATAAAGTTAAGTCGTTAAAATACGTTAAAGATGCTGAGGTTGAGATGACTTTCGACCCACCTTGGAGTCAAGAGCTTATGAGTGAAGAGGCTAAGTTAGAACTCGGAATGCTTTAATAGAAAAGTTTTATAATTCATTTTAATTACTTTCTCTGTGGAAGAAATTGTAAATCGCGTAGCGAATAGTAAGCTTATGGTCTTTGATCTTGAGGAATTTTATCCACAAGGTGAAAGACTTGTTTTTGATATTTCCATTTGGCTTACAGAAGGCATTGTACTTCGTGAAAAAGAATTTAGAAAGAAGGCCAACGAGCACGATTGGAGTCAGTATCAAAATAAATATGTAGCCCTTTATTGTAGTACAGATGCTATTATTCCAGGATGGGCGTACTTATTAATTTCTCTTCATTTAGCGCCTTTTGCAAAAAATGTTTCCGTAGGAAGTTTAGAGGAGTTAGAAAGTGTTCTATTCACCGAAATTCTTAAGGATTTAGACGTTTCTGAATATAAAGACAAACCTGTAATTATAAAAGGATGTGTAAGTAAACCAATACCTCCAAATGCCTATGTGCAAGTAGCTCAAAAGCTTCAGCCTGTAGCTAAGAGTATTATGTATGGCGAAGCCTGTTCTTCGGTCCCGCTATTTAAGAAAAAATAATTCTGTTAACAAATAATTAGCAGATTCTTAATTTAATCGCTCTTTTTTGTTAATTTGTTACACAATATGTAATTGACTAATTATTTTTGTCTTAAATAAAAAATTTAAGATTCATGAAAAAAATTTTACTACTTGCAGCAGTTTTATGTGCGCCCCTTGCACTAGTTGCTCAAAATGTAACCAAAGAGGATACTATCCCAAATGGCTGGTCAAGATCAGGAAACATTTCTTTATTGTTTAACCAAGCTGCCTTCAACCACGAGTGGACTGGTGGGGGAACTTCAAATATTGCAGGAAATCTTGGGTTAAATTACGATTTCAACTATAAGCACGATAAGCTTAGCTGGAACAACCGTATTATTGCAGAATACGGTATGACTAAAAACAAGGACGACAAGTATGCGCGTAAAACTAATGATCGTCTTGAGTTAAACTCAATCTTAGGTAGACAAGTAAAAGAAAGTAACTGGTATTATTCATTCTTCTTAAACTTTAAAACTCAATTTGGTTCTGGTTATGAGTATAATACCGACCTAAACCCGGGTGATGAAGGATACCGTACTGAAGTTTCTAAATTTATGTCTCCAGGTTACTTACAATTTGGTCCTGGTATTATGTGGAAAAAGAACAATAATCTGTATGTAAATATAGCGCCTGCAACTGCACGGTTAATTTTTGTAAATAAAGATTTTACAAATGTTGGGAACAACCCAATAGCTATCGCAGCATTTAATGAAAACCCATATTTTGGGGTTGAAGCTAACGAAACAACCCGTTTTGAATTTGGCGCTTCAGTTTCTGCTTATGCAAAACTTGATTTGATGGAAAACGTGTCTATGGAAAACTTATTGGCTCTTTACTCAAACTACTTAGAAGATCCACAAAATGTTGACGTTGATTATACTATGAATTTATTGTTTAAAGTAAATGAATATATATCAGCTAACGCTACTTTCCAGGCTATTTATGATGATAACGCCGCTCAAGGATTCCAAATTCGTGAAGCAATTGGAGTAGGAGTTACTTACGGATTCTAAATAAAAATTTATCTATAAGTCCTTTGCAAGAAAGGCCTTAAATTAAAAAGACCTGTCAGAAAAATTTAATTTCTGACAGGTCTTTTTTTATTCCTACTCCTCTGTATATTCGTCGTATAGGAAAGTGTTGTAAGGAAAACGAGTGGTGTGAATTTCTCTTACCTTGTCGTATACCAACTTTCGGAATTCATCAAAGTTTTCTTTGTTTAATGCTGAAATAAAAATGGCATCTCCATTGAGTTTTGCCATCCAAGTATGTCTCCATTCTTCCAAAGTATAATGTGCTTTGGTTTTTTCGGTAATTAAATCGTCTTCTTCAATTTCTTCTGGCTCGTATGCATCGATTTTATTAAAAACCATAATAGTGGGCTTATCGGCGCTGCCAATTTCCTCTAGAATTTTTTCAACAGAATCAATATGGTGCTCAAAAGATGGGTGACTAATATCTACAACATGCAGCAATAAATCAGCCTCCCGCACTTCGTCCAAGGTGCTTTTAAAAGACTCTACTAGTTGTGTAGGTAACTTTCTAATAAAACCAACAGTATCGGTTAAAAGAAATGGCAGGTTGCCTATTACAACCTTTCTTACTGTTGTATCCAGGGTTGCAAAGAGTTTGTTTTCTGCAAAAACATCACTTTTACTAATTACGTTCATCAAGGTGGATTTCCCTACGTTCGTATACCCAACCAAAGCTACACGCACTAGTGAACCTCGATTTCCGCGTTGCACTTCCATCTGGCGATCTATTTTTTTTAATTTGTCTTTAAGTAAAGATATTCGATCTCGAACTATACGTCTATCCGTTTCTATTTCTGTTTCTCCAGGACCACGCATTCCAATTCCCCCACGTTGACGTTCCAAGTGAGTCCACATCCCTGCTAATCGAGGTAAAAGATATTCGTATTGTGCAAGTTCTACTTGTGTGCGTGCATAGCTAGTTTGCGCTCTTTGCGCGAAAATATCAAGAATAAGGTTGGTTCTGTCTATAATTTTACACTGAAGTATTTTTTCAATGTTTTTTTGCTGGGCTGGGGTGAGTTCGTCATCAAAAATAGCTACGCCAACTTCATTTTCAATTACGAAGTTCTTAACTTCATCTAGCTTTCCGGTACCTATAAATGTTTTTGGGTTAGGAACGTCCATTTTTTGAGTAAAGCGCTTTAAAACTTCACCACCTGCCGTATAAGCCAAAAATTGTAACTCGTCTAAATATTCTTCAGACTTTACTTCGTCTTGAAATTTAGTTATTAATCCTATTAATATTGTTTTCTCGTATGAGATATCAGTTTGTTCAATCATATTATTCTAATAGATGCTGTAATTTGTTGCTGTATATTATAACAAATGTACAAAACACTTGGCAAGAGATTTTTATACTTTAGATGCAATTAACACAAACCATTCATATTTTCAGTAATATTTTACAAAATAGACAATTAATTATTGATTATTAGATATGTAACGATAAAACAGTAATTGGCATAATTATTAATTAATTTATATTGAATGAGTGAAAGATTATAAATAAACTAACATATCTCTTTAATAATCAATGAATTTTGTTAATTGGATTTAAGAATATAACTCTTTTTTAACAAGAACATAAACTCTTAATTTTGTATATTTCCCAACTGAAAAATTAAGTAAAATCAAATTATTAATTAATCATCACCAACACTAAATTTTATGGAGATAAAATTACCTAACAGTTTTTGGGATTGTCAACACTATTTTAAAGTCAATCTTAAAACTATCGTACCTATAGTATCTTTCTTTTTATTGATGCTATCATCTACATCAGTTTTTGCCCAAGGGGGAGGAACTTGTGCCGATATTCAGCCTTTTTGTGCAGGAAATGACGCACTTATCTTTGCAAATTGTAATGACCAAGATCCTAACTGTAATGCTACGGCAGAAGCAGGGCCAGATTACGGATGTTTGTTTTCACAACCTTACCCAGCGTGGTTTTATTTACAAATTGACCAGCCTGGAAACTTAGATTTTGAAATTGTTCAAAATACTGCATTTAATTCAAATGGAGATCCTATTGGACAGGGATTAGATGTGGATTTTATTGCTTGGGGACCTTTCCAGCCAGGAGATGATCTTTGTGATTATACTCAGCTACAATCTTTCAATGAAGTTGCTTGTAGTTATTCGGCCCAGCCAATTGAAAACTTTACCATTCCAAATGCACAAACTGGAGAAATTTACGTATTAGTAATTACTAATTTCAATCGTAGTCCAGGTTACATTAAATTAGGCCAAATAGGAGGAGACGGAAGTACAAATTGCGATATCGTTTTTGATTGTTCAGTTACAATTAATGAAGGAGATCAAAATTTATGCGGTGAAGACGAAGTTCTTTTAACCACTACAATTTCTGGTCCAGTAGAAACTTATGAGTGGTATTTAAATGATGTTTTAATCGTAGGTGAAACTTCAAGTGAATACCTTGCAACTGAATCAGGTGAATACAAGGTAATTGCAAATGGAACTGAATGTAACTCTCCTGTTGAAGATATCGTAAATGTATCCTTCGGTCCTATAGTTACAGCTGAAACAATTGATATAATTGCATGTGACGATTCATCCAATGATGGTTTTGAAGCCTTTGATCTTGATGGAAATTCTTCAAGAGTTCTAGGGAACCAGGACCCTGATGAGTTTACGGTAACGTATTACCTTACTCAAGCTAATGCTGACGCCGGAGAAGCACCTTTAACATCGCCTTATACGAACGTCACTAACCCTCAAACTATATATGCTAGAGTTGAGAGTAATGTTTCAACGGTATGTTATGCAACTTCTGAAGTGGAACTTAAGGTTGAAGAAACTGTTGAAATAACTACAGATTTACCATCTTCAGTAGACATATGTGATGTTGAAGAGTTTCCAGTATTTGACGCCACTCCTACTAATACAGACATCGATCTTTCGTTAGTTACTTATGAATGGGTTGATCAAGACAATAATGTTCTTTCTACAGAGGCTATTTTTTCACCTTCAGCAGCTGGGACTTATACGGTAAATATTGGTTACCCTTGTGGCGATACATCTTTTACAATTGAAATGATGGTACTTGCGTCTCCAACTGTAGATTTAGGTGCAGATTTCCAAATTTGTGCGAACCAAACAACAATTCTTACAGCAAACACTGATGTGGAAGGTGTAACTTACCAGTGGTATTTAAACTCAACGCTTCTTGAAGGAGAAACTAATAATACTCTTGAAGTTGTAATTGAACAAGGAACAATGGGTACTCAAACATATACTGTATTAGTTTCTAACGACCAGTGTACTGCAGAAGACTCTGTTGATTTAACCTTATATCCAATTACAAATTGTATTATTTCCGAAGGAATTTCGCCAAATGGAGATGGATATAACGACATCCTTGATTTGAATTTCTTAAATGATAGAACTGGAATTAGAAAGATTCAAATTTTTAACAGATTTGGTACTTTAGTTTATGAGCAAGATAATTATACAAATCAATGGGAAGGTCAGACTACCGATGGAGATGAACTTCCAACTGGAACATACTTCTATGTAATTGACCTTGCTGGAAATGACGCTGTTTATGGAGAACAAGCTACAGGCTGGATTTATCTAAACAAAAAAGCGAACTAAAATTCTACTAAATACTTTTTAACTACCAAATAGATAAAAATGAAAAAACATATATATATCTTAACAGTACTTATGACGGTATTGCTGTTGCAAGAATCACAAGCACAGCAAGATCCTCAATATACGCAGTACATGTACAATATGAACGTGGTTAACCCCGCATATGCAGGTTCTAAAGAAAGCTTATCGCTTACGGCCTTGTATAGAAATCAATGGCATGGATTAGAAGGGAACCCAGTTTCTTTTACATTTTCTGGACATAGTCCAATTGCAAGAAATATTGGATTAGGGCTTTCCGCAATTAGAGATGAAATTGGACCCGTAAAAGAAACCAATGTTTACGCAGACATTTCTTATACGCTACATTTAGGAAATACATTAAATTTAGCACTTGGTCTTAAGGCTGGTGGAACTTTTCACGATGTAGGTCTTTCAAGTTTAGAACTACAGCACCCAGACGATCCAATGTTTTCGGAAAATATAAATAATACTTATCCTAATTTTGGTGCAGGAGCATTCTTATATGGAGAAAATTTTTATGTTGGTCTTTCAGTACCTAACTTAATGAAATCTGTTCATTTAGATGAAAATGGAATCAAATACGGATCTGAAACAAATCACTTTTTTGCAACAGCAGGTTATGTATTCCAAGTTTCAGAAGCTTTCAAACTTAAGCCTTCTGTAATGGTGAAGTCTGCATTTGATGCTCCTATTTCATGGGATGCCAACCTGAACTTTTTGTTCTTCGACATGATTGAAATTGGTGGGTCTTACAGAGTAGATGATTCTTTTAGTGCATTATTTGGAGTAAATATCACGCCTGATCTTCGCTTTGGATATGCATACGATCACGTAACTTCTGATCTAAAAATTGTAGGACCAGCTTCTCACGAGCTTATACTATCATTCGATCTTAATTTAAAACCGAAAGTTTTACGTTCACCTAGATTCTTCTAATAACTAACTAATTTCATTTAATATGAAAAATATATATATAATATTTTTATTAATGGCTGTAAGTACCTCGACGCTTACTGCCCAGAATTTTAAAACCAAGACAGCCGACGATTTTTACGAAAGGCTACAGTATAACGACGCCATAGATGAGTATAACCGACTTGTAAAAAGAGGTGATGAAAGCACTTACGTATTAGAGCGTTTAGCAAATAGTTATTACAATATTAATGACACTAAGAATGCTGAATTGTTCTACAAAAGAGTTGTCAAAAGACTTGATGCAGATCCAGAGTCTGTATATAATTATGCTCAAGTTCTTAAGGCCAATGGAAAGTTTTCAGAATACAATAAATATATGAAGGAATATGCAAAGCTGAGACCTCAAGATTCTCGTGCAATTGCCTTTATGCAAAACCCAAATTACCTTCCTCGTATTGCAGATGAAAAAAACCAAAAGTTTGAAGCTATAAATTTGGAAGAGATAAATACAAGATATTCAGAATTTGGTGGGACCGTTGTGGATAATGAACTTTATTTTTCATCGAGTAGAAATATACTTCGCAAGAATTATGATTTAAATGATGAACCATTCTTAGATTTATATAAAGCAACTATTGATAATGATGTTGTAAAAAATGCGAAACTTTTAAACGATGAAATAAATACTAGATTTCACGAAAGTTCTGTAGCCATTACTCCTGATGGTACACGTATGTATTTTGATAGAAATGATTATTTCAATGGGAAATACAAAAAAAGTGAACAAGGGATTAATGAATTAAACATCTTTTACGCTGAAAAAGTAAATGGCGAATGGGGGAATATTCAGTCTGCGCCATTTAATAGTAAAGAATTTTCTTCTAGTCATCCAGCAATTAGTCCTGATGGTAAAACGCTATATTTCTCAAGCGACCGACCAGGTGGAATGGGGAATGCTGATTTGTATAAAGTAGCTATCAATGAAGATGGAACTTTTGGTGAACCTGAAAACTTAGGTGAAGGTATTAATACTGAAGGTAGAGAGGTTTTCCCTTTCGTGGATGCGAATGGTACTCTATATTTTTCAAGTGATGCTCATTTAGGTATTGGAGGATTAGATGTGTTTTCTGCTCCAGCTAAAGGAAATGGTTTTGGAGAAGTTAAAAATTTAGGCTTAGGTATTAACAGTAGTAGCGATGATTTTGCTTTTTCTTTTAACCCTGAAACTGAAGAAGGATTTGTGTCTTCCAACCGTGCAGGAGGAAAAGGAAGCGACGATATCTATAAAATTAAGAAAATTGAATCTTGCGATTTACCTATAAACGTTTTAGTGGTAGATGCTTCTACAAATGAACCTATCTCTGATGCTAGAATTGATCTTTACGATAACCGTGAAAATAAATTGAAGAGTCAAAACACAGATGCTGATGGTAACAGTGAAGTATTAGTTGTTTGTGATCAAGATCACGTTGTTCAAGTATTTAAAGAAGGATATGAAAGCAATGCTGAAACCGTAGCTAGATTTAATGAAGGTGAAGAGAACATTACAATTGCACTTCGCCCTATCGATGAAATAGTTGAAGGAAACATTGTGAAACTTAATACTATTTATTTCGATTTCGATAGACACAATATAAAACCACAAGCTGCTTTCGAACTTGATAAGCTCGTTGAGTTGATGAAGAAAAACGAAAACATGGTTATTAAGGTTGAAGGACATACTGATAACCGTGGAAGCGCTGCATACAACTTAAAGCTTTCTGATAGAAGAGCTAAGAGTACTGTACAATATGTAATTTCGAAAGGAATTTCTAAAGACAGAATTAGTGGAGAAGGCTTCGGTGAAAGTAGACCAGCTGTAGATTGTGGTGGTAATTGTACAAATGATGAGCATCAACAAAATAGACGTTCTGAATTCATTATCCAAAAAAGATAACTTTTAGTTAGCTTACATCAATAACCAACCAATTTAAAAGCCCTTACAGTATTTAATTGTAAGGGCTTTTTTATATTTTCAATTTAAAGTATGCAGCAAGCAAACCATGAAAATTGCTAACGTAATCCCATGCGAATTCTTGATATATCAAGAGTTTATGCGATGCTACATTTTCAGGATTTATAATTGCGATTAATGTGTGAATAACCATAATGTGCTTGCTCAGGCTTACCATGCAGTGAGCAATTTCAGAACCATAACCTTTGCCCCAAAATTCAGGCATTAGCAATTATCCTATTTCTGCTTCATTTTTCTCTGTCATCTCGGGTTCTACATGCCCTACAAAACTTCTATCACCTTATAGAGTTACTTTAAACTTCTCGAAAATTAAATTTTCTACATTATCATTTAACATATTCTCAAACCTTTCTCGAGCTTCACATTCTTCATTTATACGACCAGCAACCATTTTCATTACATCGATATCACTCCCCAATTGAAAGTAATCTTTAAAATCACTGAAGGAGTAATGGTTAAGGATCAATCTTTCGGAAATCATAGAAAGATGCGGTTAAATGGATAGTATAAACTTATAGTTATAAAATTTAGCCTTTCTTTATTCGATTTCTTCTTTTAGATTTATTCAATTACAGAAATATTATCTATTTGATAGGTGGTTGTTATACCATTTGACGCCCCTAAATATTGAAATCCAATATATACTATTTCTCCTGCATATGTCGAAAGATCAATATTTCCAGAAGGCGTAAATTCCGAGCCGTAGCCATTGGAATTTCCAGTAGATATATCTGCATCCAAGCTCGTCCATTCTGCGGTTAAAACATCCCCATGGAAGTCTGTGGCTATTTTTATAGTCAATGCTTCTCCATTATAAAAGCCGTCATTGGTGTCGACAGTTAGAATAGGAGACGAATCGCTTGGTAATCGTATACCAGGTGTTACCAGCCAAACTTCGTATGGGCTTTCACCAGAATTATATGCAGAAGTTTGCACATAATTATTGGAATTAAACTCCATTACTTCAAATACTCTCGTTCCGTCATTTACATTTACATTTGTCCAACCCTCAATGTCTAAAGGAATTCCCTCACCCGAGTTGTGACTTTCAAAGTCTTGAAAAAAAGGTAATTCAAGTACTTCTCCATTTCCGCTTAAATTACACCTTTCATCATTCATATTCACATCATCAATATCGCGGATAAATAGTTGTACATCACTATTAAACCGACTTAATACAGCAGTTATTTCTCCGTTTCCTTCGGGGAGCAATAATCCTTTAAAATCGGAATATCCGCTAGTTCTTAGCACTATAGTTTTTTCATCACAATTTTCTAACTGTCTGTTTACACTATAGGTATTTCCTGGATTTCCGTAATGCGCAATTCCGGCAAGGCCTTCCGGAAATTGAACATTTTCAAATTTTACTAAGGTGTTGAGAAATATTTCGTTTGTATCATTGTCATTTGCCTGTGAAATGGTAATTGTCTGCGGTTGAATTTCAACTTTCTCAGTAGAACGCAAAATTCTTTCTTCAAAGTCTTCAACATTTATTCGTCCTACTTCATCTCCATCAAGAATCCCAATCGTGGGTAGTCCCGCATATTCACCGATATACAAGCCATCAACACGAAAATATATCTTTCGTCCAGGTTCATATTTTGTATATAAATTTGTTGTTTCAGTAGAAATTGCCACTCCTGCACTTGGATTTTCAGGTGAATCTTGAATAACTAATGACTTATAGAAGTTACCGGTTTCATCACTTGAGATAACATATGCCGCTAAGTATAATTCTCGTGTAGAACCTTCACCAGCTTCAATAACTTTTGGTTCGTATCCTCGATAAATTCGTTTGATAGTTTCAATAGTGGTATTTACATCTACATTCGGCTCTTCAACATTTATTTCAGGCACATTATACTCATCGTCTTGTACACAGGAGGTGCCTATTATGCCTAAAAGGAATAAAAGGCCTATTAGTTTTATGTCTTTTAAATTTTTCATAATTAAAAAAATTACGGTTCTTAATCAAAATCGGATGTAAGCATTTAAATAATAAGTAGTTCCGTATCCATACCAATATTTTGATCCAAATACGGGTGTGTCATTGGCGTTGTCTGCAGATAGTGTTCTAAAATTAGAATTTCTACCTTGCTCAAAGCCTCCCGTTTTATACTGCTTATTTAGAACATTAGAAACAACAGCAAAAAATCCGATGTATTTCCCTTTAACTCTCCAGGATTTACCGCCTATAATATTCACCAACATATATGGGTCAAACTTTTCCTGTTTTAGTAATTGCCGTGCTTTTTCTGGATCATAATCGTTAAAGGGCATTCCGTCATTATCTAAATAGAAATTTTCGGTGCGAGTAAGAGGAGATATATTGATATATGCCTGATTGAAATAATTAGCAGTTGCTCCAAACCACCAAAATCTTGGATCGCGATATTCAAAACCTAATTGATAAGCTTGTTGAGGTCCTCCGGCAATTTTATAATTTTTAAGAAAAGATTTGCCAAAAAAACGGGGTTCATCTAAGTCATCAGAAGTTATGTAAAGATGCGGATTACTATTATAGATATTTTCTCCATATGCGGCGGCGGCTTTTAATTTAATAGTAGGTGTAACTTGAGCTTCAATACCTAATTCAGCTCCTATATTTTTCTTTTCTACGCCAGTAAGCACTTCTTGCACAAAAGCTGTAGTAGATGATCTCCCAGGGACTGAAATCCCGTCGGCATAATAAAAAGAAATCTCTGAGCCATCTTGCATTAAAGTGTAGTATCCCGATAAACGTGCTTTTATAAATGGAAATCGCAATATATAATTGCCATCGACATTTATGTTTTTCTCTTCTGTTAACCCAATTACAGTACTGTTGTTTTGGCGTGAGTTTGAAAATGAATTACGTATTGAAGGAGCACTTGTGAAATAAGCCGTGTTTAGTTCGAGAGCGTGCCTTGCAGTTAGTTTATAGGTAAGTCCAGCCTTAGCCCCATAAGTTGTAAAATTTAACTTTTTGCTTTTTCCAAGAGATTCATTTGTATCAGGATAGGAACCGTTTCGATATAGACCGTTTCGTTGATAATTGGTTTTCCCTGCTTTAGCTGCGACATAAAAGTCTACTGATGAATAGGAAAATTGTGCTTGAACGAAGCCATTGTATTTTGTAGCATCAATTTCATAGTTGTATTTAAATTTATCACCTACACCAATTAGTCGATTTGGATTATTTAAATCGTTTTGCGCAGCATCGCCTGAATTAAATGTATCCACATCTAAATATTCAATACCGCCTAAAAGATCCTTCATACTGGCGAAGTTGCTAGATTTTAAATTTCTATAATTAAACGAAGCATTTATTTCAATGTAATCGGATAGGCGAGAGTTTAGTATCGTATTTGCTGAGAGCTGTGTATCATCATTTCTGTCTTCATATAAATAATATCTGGATGTTCCTCCGTAAAGAATATTGGTTTCATACATATTAAACCAGTTAACTTGTCCATTGTTTACAAAGCTTGAATAGGCTCTATAAGCTCCTTCATAATCAGGATTGTTAGGGTCTGATAAAAAGTAGCTTGGAAGATTTTTATAGTAACTTGGGTCTGGGTTAGGAACATTGTCATACCCTAAGCGGCTATTTCCTGTTTTTCCAAATTGATAACCAATATTAGTGTTCAGTTCTGTTTTTGGAGAAATATTCCAGAAATGATTCAACATTATAATAGGTTCTTCGATTTCTCTGATTCTAGAATTGCGGATTTCACCATTTTGTTTTCCCCAATATGCATTATACTTAGTTCCTTTTAAATCATATACCTCTTGGGTGTTCGGAGAAGATTTTCCGCGTCTATTGGGTGTGTAAAAAGCAGTTAAATTCAAGCTGTGATGTTTACTCAACTGTCTTTCTACAGAGGCAAAAAATGAATTTGCATCGTACAAAGTTCCATTTATATAACCTTCGTCGCCAAAGCGTCTTGCTATTAGCACAGAATATGCCCAGCCCTTTTTGGATAAACCACTGTTATATGAACCAATAATACGCCCGCGGTAACTACGGTTACTAGATGCGTAGGAAATACGTCCTCCCTTCCTGTATTGAGACGCTCGCATTATAATGTTTGTTGTCCCAGCAAGGTGTCCAAAGTTATATTCGTTTGCAGACATTCCCATTGAAAACATCTGATTGCGTTGTACGTCATTTAATCCGCCCCAATTGCTCCATTGTGGTCTTCCATTGTAGATTTTATTCATTTCTAAACCATTAATCAATAGCTTTCCGTGTTCTGAACTATAGCCTCTTGGACGGAAAAATGTAGTACTAAAATCATAAGATGCCGCATTTAGAAAAACATCTTTTGATGCTTGAAGTAATCCTGAAATATTATCTGATGTACCTTCGTCTTCGTCTAATTGGTCGTCAGACAAGCTTATTATTCCAATTTCAGATTCAAGTGCATCTAGATCTACTTCTAAAAGAATAGCTTTTAGATATATAGGTCTATCAATTTGAATTATTATTGGAATGTATATACTTTTATAGCCAGGTTTGGAAATTTTTATAATTTGTTCTCCCTTTGGGAGATTTTTTTGTAGAAAATTGAATTCTCCAGCTGAATTAGTTAGTGTGCTAAAGTCACTGTTCTGAATGTTAACTATAGCCTCAGATATCGGTTCGCTAGAATAAGTATCAACAACTTTTCCAGATATGGAATTGTCTTGCGAATAGGCTAAAATCCCTGCAAATAAAGTTACACAAAATGTTAAAAAAACATATTTCATCCTGCTTAAATTTATTTGTCATGGTTATTTCTCTTAGTTTGAATAATCAAATATAAATTAATTTTATAACTATCACAAATTCAGTAACTTAGATGAATAATATTGTGTATTAAAAGTTTATTATGAAGTCTCTAATTTATACGTTGATATTTTTAATTTCTTTTCATTCTTCGTCGGTTGCTCAGGATAATAAAGAGTTTAAAATTTTAACTATAGCATTTTACAATGTCGAAAACCTTTTCGATTATGAAAATGATCCCTTAACCTTCGATGATGATTTTACTCCTGATGGGAAGAATAATTGGACCAAAGAAATATACGAAGCTAAAATTGCCAATATTGCTAAAGTTATTTCTGAAATAGGCGCAGATCAATCGGGAACATCGCCAGCGTTAATAGGTTTATGTGAAATAGAGAATAGACGAGTTTTAGAAGATCTTGTAAACCATAAGCACTTGTTGAAAGACGATTATGGAATTGTTCATTTTGATAGTCCAGATCGTCGAGGGATTGATGTCGCTCTTCTTTACAAGAAAAAATTGTTTACCCCAATTAACTATGTAGCTAAGGAATTATTAATTTATGACGATGTGGATACTAGTAAACGTGTATATACTCGTGATCAATTATTGGTAAGTGGAATGTTGGATGGTGAAAAAATTAGTTTTATTGTTAACCATTGGCCTTCTCGGAGAGGGGGTGAAGAGAGAAGCCGTCCAAAAAGAATTCGCGCGGCCCAACTTAATAAGAGAATTATAGACTCATTATTTAGTGAAGACCCTTATTCAAAAATCATAAATATGGGTGATTTTAATGATGATCCTATAAACTCAAGTATTAAGAAAATCCTCAAAGCGAAGGGTAGAATTAAAGCTTTAAAACTGAAAGAATTTTATAACCCAATGGAAGGGTTATACAAAAAAGGTCAGGGAACACTTGCTTACCGCGATAATTGGAATTTGTTTGATCAGATAATTATATCTACCGAATTAACTATAAGAGACTATTCATCGTATAGGTTTTATAAGGCCGGAATTTTCAATAAAAATTATTTAATTAATCAACGGGGCCGTTACAAAGGGTATCCTTTTCGAAGTTTTTCTGGTGGATTTACAGGAGGATATAGCGACCATTTTCCGGTATATATTTATTTGATTAAAGAAAAGAGTTAATTCCATTAGTGCTATTGGTAAAATAAAAAAGGCACTCTTAATTAAGAGTGCCTTTTTTATTTTAGAAACCTATTTGTTAAAACCATTGTGACCAAGGGATTCTACTTAGCATAAGTACCAATCCAATTGTGTAAAATATAGCAAGTGTTTTAAATTTTTTGTTTGAAAGTAAATTCTTTTTGTGTTTTGAATAACCAATTGTAATAAAAACAACAGTTAAAATCATCATCATCGGATGCTCAACTGCGTATAGTCTAAAAGTAGAATCTTTCATAACAACACCCATCCCATTGTTTGTGATATTTTGTAAACCTAATGGAGAAGTAACATAAAGAATTATACCAATAAGTAATTGGATGTGGGTAACTATTAATGCAAAAAGAGAAATTCTAAAATCTTTTGCACCGTATTCTCTTTTTGAAAAGAATCCAGCCAATGCGTTGATAGTTGCTAGTACTACAATTAGTAGCACTAAGTAAGCCCAATAAGAATGAATAAAATGTAGAGTATTAGCCATAGTGATTTTTATTTTTTTCAAATATAAGATATATACCCTTTTAAACCTTCTTTTGAGTTCTCAATTATTTGCAGATGAAATATTAGGAAATAAAAAATGCCCCGAATTCCGGGGCATTTTCATTATGTATAATACTGAGTATTAGAAGTCGTAACGTAGACTTGCGTTCCAAGTTCTTCCGTTACCGTAGTAAAATCCGTAAGTATCTTTTTGACTCAAGTACATTTCGTTAGTAACGTTGTAAACGTTTGCACGGAAGGTTAAATCATTTCCTCCAAAGTCAAACTTGTAAGAAAGACCGGCATCTAACACACTATATGGGTTAAGGCGTTCAGCTTGGTAAACTTCGTTGTTTTGTGATGCTTCAACAACATCTTTAGCGTTTACAAAGCCATAAAGGTCTGTGTAGATATTGTAATCTGCATCTACACTAAGTCCATCAACAATAGTGTATTTAAAACCAAAACCAAATGATGTTTGTGGTGCATTACCAATTTTTGTACCTGTAAGGTTTACAGTACCTTCTTCTAGTAGATTGTTATTTTCATCTTGTCTAGTTTCAAAAGGGGTTTCACCATCGTATTTCCAATTTCCAATACTACCAAACGCTCTAATCATGAAGTCGCTAGAGTAACGGTATTTACCTTCAAATTCAAATCCTTTATGAACTTGTGTGATGTCAGTAAATCTTTGGTAGCGATCAACTTGTTCTATTGGGTTGGTTGAATCAGGGTCACCTTCGATAAAACTTCCGCCTAAGAATCTGTTACCCCAACTCGTATAATAAGCATTTAGATCTAAACTAAATCTGCCAGCACGAACTCTGTAACCTGCCTCTACACCAAGAATCTCTTCATTTTCAATTTCATTCTCACCTTCTAAAATATAATTCGAATTTCTAACATCTTCGAATATATTATCTAGGAACGGTTGTCTTGAGTAGTATCCAGCATTTACAAAAAGCGTGTTGTTTTCGATAAAAGTATATCCCATACCCCCTTTAAGGTTGTATCCAACTTTGTTAACTTTTTCAGATTTACCTAAACCATTAACTCCATTTACTTCTTTACCAGGAGCACGGCCTTCTCTTTGGTAACTTTGAGTTGATACTGCTCCTTGAACGAAGGCAGAGAAATTATCGGTTTTGTATTCAGCTTGTCCAAATCCACCAATGTAATTGATGTGTTCTGAATAATCATAAGAATAACGTTGATCTTCGTCAGCACTGTTAAATAATGCAGACCATGGATTGGCTTCAAAAGTTTCATTTAATACATAACCATCACCGCGAATTCCATCATATCCAAAATTGTCATTAAAGCCTTGAAGCCCCATAAGATCGTTTAACTGGCGATAGTGATGTCCAGTATAAAAACGAGTGTCTAATCCTACATTAAACGTAAAGTTATCACTCACTAGACTTTCTAGGTTCGTTAAAAATCCATACCAGTTGTGATTATTTACAGACATTCTACGAACTACAGAACCCATTCCGTAACTTCCGATACCATTATCAGCACCAGTGATATTGTTTTCTTCAATTGCATCAAAATCAATTTCACCGTTTTCATTACGTACAATATTTCTAGAACTACCTAGTGGTCCTGTTCCACCACCACGTCCAAATGATGCATATAATACAGACGATAGATTTGTTTTCTCACTGATATTCCAATCCCAGTTTAGGTTCATGATTGGTTTGTGGTAGTAATTTCTTCTGAAAGTATATCGCTCTCCGTTATAAAAACCTGAGTTACTGTTGTAGCGCTTTCCATATAGGTCGTAATTTTCTAAGTCGTCAGAAAAGTTTTGATCGTGCCATTGTGGAGCACCTGTCAATAAGAAATTAAATGAATGAGTATCATTAGGCACAAATCCAACTCCTATAAAATAATTTTGTCCCTGACCTGCAGTTCCATCAGAATATTTTCTATGTGCTTGCCAGTGATCTAGCATAATACTATACGCCCACTTTCCTTTTAAGCCAGAGTCGTAACTTAATGTCCCTTTAAAGTAACTGTCATTACCTGTCATAAAACGTGCAAAACCGCCTTCTTTTCTACCAGCAGCACGAGAAATAATGTTAACTGTTCCTCCAACCGAAGAAATAGCTAGTTTAGAAGAACCTAAACCTCTTTGAACTTGAATGGCATTAGCAACATCGCTTATACCCGACCAGTTAGACCAATACATTCTACCGTCTTCCATACCATTAATTGGTTGTCCGTTTAAGAGGAAGGCAGTATTCGTTTGGTCAAACCCTCGTAAAAACATTTGCGAATCTCCAAATCCTCCAGCTTGGTTTGATACATAAACACTAGGCGTGCTTTTGATTGCCTCAGGAAATTCAACGTTACCAACAGCTTTAGCCTGAATTTCTGCTGATGTAATAGTAGAAACAGCTATTGGAGTTTGGCGATCTTTTGCTAGATCGATAATTCCTCTTCCTACAATAACCACTTCTTCTAAGGCGTCAGAATCTACAGTAATTTTAACTGTTCCTAGATTTGCTGCATTGCCTACTGCATTATATTGTACTTTTTGAGCATTGTAACCAATATATGAAATAGTAAGTGTACCCGTTTTTGATGATGTCTGCAAAGTGAAGTTTCCGTCAAAATCGGTAATGGCACCATTTGTTGTGCCGGTCTCAATCACGTTAGCGCCAGCTAACGGACTGTTCGTTTCAGAATCGACTACCGTACCGGTAACCGTTGTTTGTGAAAAAGCAGCAATGCTGCCAAGGAAAAAAACAATAAGTAATAGTTTTTTCATGAATTTAAATTTTAGGTTTAAAAATTTCGGCAAAAATACAATCTTAAAGAGGTTACTACCAACTATTTTCTTTAAGAAATAGTTAAGAGAATATTTCTACTGAATAAAGATAAAATTTAAACTATAATACCTTGAGGATTTGCATGTTAGTTAATAACAAGGTTATTAACATTTTTAAAGTTTAGAAAACGATGCAGTCTAATTGGTCTTTAACCGGCATGAGATTGGCAAAATATTCTTCGTGAAAAGCTTTAGGGAGTGGTTCAGAAAATGGAGTGTCGTCTTTAAATGGATCAACTTGTTTTCCGTTTTTCCAAAATCTATAGCACACATGTGGACCGCTAGTATTTCCCGTCATTCCAATCCAACCAATAACATCTCCTTGGCTTACGTTCTGACCTACTTTCACTTTTCGGGCTTTCATGTGTAAGTATTGTGTTTCGTAAGTGCCGTTATGTCTTATTTTCACATAGTTTCCATTACCTCCTCTATATTCCGATTTAGTAACTACACCATCTGCCGTTGCCAGTATAGGTGTACCTACGGGTGCGGCAAAATCGGTTCCCCTATGTGGTCTAAGTTTAAAGCCGTAGTATTTAATGCGTCTTTTTAAATTATAACGAGAGGATATTCTACTAAATTTCACCGGTGATTTTAAAAAGGCTCTTTTTAAGTTGTTAGCATTTTCGTCATAGTAACCTGAAATTTTCCCTAAGGAATCCGATTTATAATTAAAGGCATACAGTGGTTTACCATTATGTTCGAAGTAGGCCGCTTTAATTTCTTGTAACCCTGCCGGAATGGTATCGTCTATATAGCGTTCGGTATATACAACCTTAAAACGATCTCCTGCCTGTAATTTAAAAAAGTTAATAGTCCAAGCGTAAATATTTGCAAGTTGATCGGTCATATATGGACTTAGATTCTGTTCTTCCATGGTGGCTGAAAGTGAACTTGTAATAACACCAGAAGCTTCTTTTTCTTTATATCGAACAGGTTTCTGACTATTGTAAATAGTTAATGTATCTCTAAAATCGACAACAGCAAAGTTTATTTTATTGCTTTCGTAAATAAAAACCTGTGTTTTACTAAGTGAATCTTTAGAATTTAATAATACGTATGGTTTGCCTACCCTTAATTTACGCACGTCAAAACTATCTCGAAATTTAGTGGCAACCTGCATAATTTTATCTTGGGGAATACCATTCGTGCTTAATATGTCCCCGAAAGTATCACCTTTTCGAATAGTGTCTCGAACCACATTAAAGTCGTTTAGAATATAACCATATTGTTCAACAATTGGCTCCACGGGTTTTTCAATTATTTCATTAAAATCGTCTTTCGTACTTTCACAAGCGGTAGTAAATAAGACAAGGGATAATAGTGCTACAGTTAGATGTTTCAATTCTGGGGAATTTTTTTTGTATTATTCTTTAATTAGGCTAACTCAATTTGCAAGAAAATATTGAGTGGAAAATTATAAAATTTATATTGATCCACGTTTTCTTAATTACGCAAACAAATTATTATTTCGCTAATATTTTAAAAGAATGCTGCAATCCTTTAAATTCGGTTAAAGTTGCCTTTAAAGAACCTACTGCTAAATCGGCTTTAATTAACAGTGGGATTTTGTTGTTATCGTCACTAATCCAAACAGTTAAGCTTTCTTTTTCTTTAAATACTCGACCAGATTGTACATAAGGTCTAAAGATTAAAGTGCGAACGGCCCCAAAATTAGTATCTAAAACTTCTTTACCAAGAAATTTCAGCCTGAATTTAAAATTTTCTTTGTCAAAAAACATATTCATTTCAACAATATCACCTTCTTTGATATTTTCAGTGTCTAATTTGTTTCTGAGATAATAGAATGCTGAAATCATATCTTGTGTTTCTTTGGGGAAAGAAAATACAGAAGTCTCGTTGTGCTTTTTGTCGTTTACAATGGCTTTCTTTGTGCTGTGGTTAAAGTCTATTTGAATATCTTTTGTATAGCCACCTTCATCAATTTTTCTGATAAAACGATATGGAATATCCTTTTTCTTATCTATATACGATTGGTAATCGTCTTCAACTTTAAAAAACCATTTTGAAAGTCCTACAGTTTTTCCAAAACCGCGAACATGATAAACTTCCTTACCGTTTAAAGTTGTATTTTTAACATTTAGAGTTGCATAGCCTGCTGTTACGAATCCGTAATGAACTCGGAATTTAAAATATTCGCCATCGCCATAAGCTTTCTTTTGTGCAGAAAGTAAAAATGTGTTTCCAAAAATTAGTAATAGGACGATTAGCTTCTTCATAAAATGTTACTTTAGATGTTTTTATTATATGAATTACAACATCTGTTCCAAAAAATAAACCCCACCATATAAGGACGATGGGGTTTAGATAAAGTTACATTTTTATAATGTTCCTCTTTGAGCTTGCTCGCGTTCGATAGATTCAAAAAGAGCTTTGAAGTTTCCAGCGCCAAAACCTTTTGCTCCCATTCTTTGAATAATTTCAAAGAATAAAGTAGGACGGTCTTCTAATGGCTTGGTAAATATTTGAAGCAAATATCCATCCTCGTCTGCATCTATCATAATCGACAACTTTCTCAGCTCATCGATGTCTTCTTTCATCATTTTCATATGATCACCTAAACGCTCTGGAATGGCATCGTAATATGCTTTTGGTGGTGGAGGTAAGAATTCTACACCTCTTTCTTTTAGTTGACTAACAGTTTTAATAATATCGTCTGTTGTTAATGCTAAGTGTTGAACTCCGGCATCCTCATAAAAGTCTAAATATTCTTCTATTTGTGATCTTTTGGCTCCTTCTGCTGGTTCGTTGATAGGGAACTTAATTCGTCCGTTTCCATTACTCATTACCTTACTCATTAAGGCAGAATATTCTGTATGAATTTGTTTGTCATCGAATGATAGGAAGTTAACAAAGCCCATTACATCCTCGTACCATTTTACCCAAACGTTCATTTGATTCCAACCTACGTTTCCTACCATATGGTCGATGTATTTTAAACCAGTTGGTGTTGGATTGTAGTCGCTTTTCCACTCACGGAAACCAGGTAAAAATGTGCCATTGTAATTTTTACGCTCAACAAACATATGTACTGTTTCGCCATAAGTGTAAATTCCACTGCGTACTACTTCTCCGTTCTCGTCTTTTTCAACAGTTGGTTCCATATAGGGTTTTGCACCGCGTTTTGTAGTTTCTTCGAATGCGCTTCTAGCATCTTCTACCCAAAGTGCAATCACCTTTACACCATCACCGTGTTTCACAATATGGTCGTTGATAGGGGACTTGCTGTTTAGAGGTGTAGTTAAAACAAGTGTGATTTTATCTTGCTTGAGTACATAGCTCACCGAATCACGAGATCCTGTTTCAAGACCTTTATAAGCATATGATTGAAATCCAAATGCTGTTTTATAAAAATGGGCACTCTGCTTTGCATTACCCACATAGAACTCTACGTAGTCTGTACCTAATAATGGCAGAAAGTCTTCTGCGCCATCAAAAATCTTTTCCAGTCCATACTCGACCGACTTTACTTCTTTACTCATAATTTAATTTTCTAAAAATTCTATTATTTATTAATCGAGAAGATTCTCTATGAGAGTTTCTTCTTGTAAATCTCTATAACTGTCTTCAAATGTACTATATAATAAAGTATAATTACAATTGAAAGATTACTCTAGCCAACTTTTGTAGTAAGTGCCATCAGATAATTTTAAACCATCTTCAGTAACCTTTAGAGGTTTAAAGGTATCTACCATAACGGCAAGTTCTTCCGTTTTAGTTTTTCCAATACTTCTTTCGGCTGCACCTGGGTGTGGACCGTGAGGAATACCCGCAGGATGTAATGTAATTTGACCTGCTTCAATATCGTTTCGGCTCATAAAATCTCCGTCTACATAGTATAACACTTCATCGCTATCAATATTGCTGTGATTATAAGGAGCGGGAACACTTAATGGGTGATAATCATAAAGCCTTGGAACAAAGCTGCACACCACAAATGCACTTGTTTCAAATGTTTGATGTACTGGTGGCGGTTGGTGTATACGTCCTGTTATTGGCTCAAAGTCGTGTATTGAGAAAGCATAAGGGAAATTATATCCATCATAACCAACAACATCAAATGGGTGAGTGGCATAAACCATTTCAAAAATTTCGTCTTGTTTCTTCACTTTAACTAAAAACTCACCTTTTTTATCGTAAGTTTCAAGTTCTTCGGGCTTTCTAATGTCACGTTCACAATATGGTGAATGCTCCAATAATTGACCGAACCAGTTTCTATATCGTTTTGGAGTGTAAATAGGGTGTTTAGACTCTACAATAAACAAACGATTATCTTCAGTATCAAATTCAATTTGATAAATAATTCCACGTGGTACTAATAGATAATCTCCATACTTAAAATCGAGATTTCCTAAAAAAGTACGCAATTTACCTGAGCCTCTATGAATGAAAATTAATTCATCAGAATCTGTATTTTTATAAAAATAATCTTTCAGAGATTTTTTAGTTGCGGCAAGAACAATACTGCAGTCGCTATTGGTAAGTACAGTTTTTCTACTTTCTAAATAATCATTTTCTGGTTCAATATTAAACCCTTTTAATCGAAGTGATTCTATATTATTAGCTCTTGCAATTTTTGGGGAAACACGGTATTGTTTTTTTATTTCCTTTACTTGCGTCGGTCTGTGTTCGTGGTAGATATTACTATACATTCCATCGAAACCAATTGTGCCAAAAAGCTCTTCGTAATAAAGACCTCCGTCTGGCTTTCTAAATTGAGTGTGTCGTTTAGGCGGGATTTTGCCAAGTTTATGGTAGAAAGGCATAAATGATGTTAAATATTAAATCAATAAATTTTGAGGCTAAAAATTTCAACGTCAACATTTTAGTGTTTCTAATTGAAAAGCTTAACCTCACAAATATCGGAAAAATATACTAGTTTCTGAACTATGAAAACATTAAAACCTGTAGCCTAATGCCACATACCAAATCCCGTCATCGTGTTCCGGTGAAAAAGAATATTTTATTTCCATAGGTCCTAAAACTGTTTCTAAGCCGTAACCTAGAGAAAACCCGGAGTAGTCGATGCCATCAGCCCATTCTCCATTTTCTAAAAGATCATTACCTACATTAGCAATGTTTGCTGAAACATTTATGTGGTTTTTTTTAAAAATTTCATAGTCAATAGTAAGGACGCTTTTAAGATATGTGTTACCTCGAAGTGAAATGGCACTATAGCCTAAAAACGGAATAATGTTGTTCATCTCTTTAAATCCGTATCCACCAAGGGCGAAATCTAATGTTGTGGTTTCAGGGCCTCCAAGTTTAAAACCTCCTTCAGCGGTTAGGTGAGCCGAAAATTTATCAGAAATTTTATGGGCGTAACCCATTTTTGCTTTTGCAAGTGAGAAAGGTTTAAAGTTTTTGTTTCGACCGTGAGCAAATAAATACCAGTGAAAATCTCCAGAAAAATAGGCTCCACTTTTCGGAAAGAAGCTGTTGTCGTAGGTATCGTACTTTAAAAGCCCAAAAGCACTATAGTAATTAGTACTTTCAAAAACTGTACGAGGAATATTGTTATTGTCTGTACCAATGGTCTCCGATAAGTATCTAAGGTATTTATGCTCTGCGCCTATACTAAATACAAACGATCTTTTAAAAAGTGTTTCGAAGTAAACTTGATTTGTAAAATCACTATAGTTAATAGAAAGCTTATTAATTGGAAGAGAGAGTTCATTATGTATATCTGGATCTATAAATGAAATGGGTACTTCTGTGTCAAAAAAGTGATATTTTGAATTTATACCTACACTCCAATAAAACCCTTTGTCGATATAATATTGAAAATTATACCGAAGATTATCTCCTGCAATTAAATCTAATGAGGCGATATCATTATTGGTTAAAAGCCTCTTTTTAGTGATGTTTACTAATGCAGCGGTGTGGAATAAATCGTCGTAATGTGCTGAAAAGCGAAGTAACATTGACGATTTGCTCTCCCGTAATTGCAATAGTAAAGTGTTTTCTTGATTGTCGTCTTCTATAAATCTATAGTTAATATCTTGAAAATTACCTGTAGCCGATAGGTTGTTTATTCCTTCATTAAAAGCTTTGAAAGTTACTTTATCTGGAGTTCGGAGTTTTAATTTTCCTAATACATAGCTTCGAGTATAATTGTCAAGACCTTCAATTTTCACTTCTTTTATATAGATAGAATCTCGATTCACAATATTTATTTTCTCTTTTTCCGAAGGTTTTTGTTTTGAAGCTACCTGAAGCAGTTCTTCTCGAAATTTATTTGCTTCATTAATACCAGATTGTACTATTTTTTTTCCTTCGTCGAATGAAACAACCGAGAAATCCTGAATATTTGGATGTATATAAATATCAGTTTTTCCACGTTTTTCAATCATATCATAAATGGTGCGATAGTTATTTATTTGTACTAAAACATCAATAGCAGATTTAAGTCGAGTTCTATCTTTTAGGCTATCCTGAACATCAATCCCAATTATTAAGTCCATCCCCTTAGCTTTAACTTCATTTATAGGATAGTTATTAACCACACCCCCGTCAATTAGAACGCGATCGTTAATTATTACTGGACTAAAAAGCGAAGGTAGGGCTCCACTTGCAGTAATAGCTCTAGGTAGGTAGCCGCGCTCTAGTATAACTTCTTTTCCCGTTTCAACATCGGTAGCAATACAGAAAAATGGAATTGGTAGTTTACTAAAATCTGAAGTCGTGCTAACGTGACTGGTTAATTTTGAAATTAAGTTATATACATTCTGACCTTTAGAAATTCCTGAAGGAAACCCAATTTTAAAATTATCGAAAGGTAGTATCAAGGAGTATTTTTCCGATTCTTCTTTCTCGTAAAATGTCTTCGCGCTTCTCGGGATATTGTCGCGAATTAAGGTATTAAAGTCTGTTTTTTGAAAAATACTGTCAAGCTGGTTTGCTGAATATCCAGCTGCGTATAGAGCTCCAATAATTGCCCCCATACTTGTACCGCCAATATAATCTATACGCACCCCAGCCTCTTCGATAACTTTAAGAGCTCCAATATGTGCAAGTCCTTTTGCACCTCCACCACTTAAAACAACGCCTACTTTTAAATCTTCCTTATCTTTTGTTTGTGAAAATGAAAGCGTAGAAACCAGTATAAATAATATAAAAAGTGCTTTTTGCATTTATTATTTCGATTTTATTAATTAAATATATTAATCCGACTTAGTCTTTTGAAAATGTGTAACTATTTTCTTAGCCCTACTAGCACCTACAACTTTTGAAAGCTCTTCAAAATTAGCTGAAGCAACCCGTTTAGTGCTTTTGAAATGCTTCAATAATTCAACGATTGTTTTTTCTCCAATTCCCGGAATAGTTTCCAATTCTGTATTTAGCGCTTGCTTACTGCGTTTGCTTCGGTGGAAGGTGATTCCAAATCGGTGAGCTTCATTTCGTAATTGTTGTATAATTTTTAATGTCTCACTTTTTTTATCTAAATATAAAGGAATAGGATCGTCTGGATAAAAAAGTTCTTCTAAACGCTTGGCAATTCCTATAATTGCTATTTTTCCACGTAAACCTAATCTGTCTAAACTTTTTAATGATGATGAAAGTTGTCCTTTTCCTCCATCTATAATGATAAGTTGAGGTAAAGGTTGCTCTTCCTCCAACAATCTTTTATACCTGCGGTAAACAACTTCCTCCATTGAGGCGAAATCATCTGGCCCTACCACGGTTTTTATATTGAATTTTCGATAATCCTTTTTGCTTGGTTTTCCATTTTTAAAAACCACACAAGCGGCTACAGGGTTGGTTCCTTGTATATTACTATTGTCGAAGCACTCTATATGGCGTGGCTCTACCGAAAGACGAAGGTCTTTTTTCATCTGTGCCATAATTCGCTTTTCGTGACGATCTGGATCTACAATTTTAGCTTGTTTAAATTTCTCCATTCGGAAGTACTTTGCATTCCTTTCAGATAAATCTAAAATCGCTTTTTTGTCGCCTAACTTAGGTACGTGAACCTTTACTTCCTCACCTAATTCCAAAGCAAAAGGTACATAAATTTCTTTTGAAAGTGAATTGAATCGTTGGCGAAGTTCTATAATAGCTAGTTGAAGTAACTCCTCGTCGGTTTCATCCAACTTTTTCTTTATTTCTAGTGTATGCGACCGTATAATCGCTCCGTGTGAAAGCTGTAAAAAATTAATGTAAGCATAACCTTCATCAGAAATAATACTGAAAACGTCAACATTGTTAATTTTAGGATTTACAACAGTAGATTTAGCTTGATAATTTTCTAAAATATCTACCTTCTCCTTTATGCGTTGAGCTTCTTCAAACCTTAATTCCTCTGCATATTGCTTCATTAGCTTTTTGAACTTGTGTAAGGATTCCTTGAAGTTTCCTTTTACAATATTTCTTATAGCTTCAATATTTTCGTGATATTCTTTTTCAGAATACAAGCCCTCACAAGGTCCTAAGCAATTTCCGAGATGGTATTCTAGACAAACTTTGTATTTTCCATTTTTAATTTTTTCTTCAGATAAATCGTAATTACAAGTACGTAGTGGATATAAACCTTTAATTAAATCTAGGAGGGTGTGTACGGTTTTCATACTTGTGTACGGTCCGAAATACTCCGATCCATCTTTAATTATTCGTCGCGTTGGGAACACTCTTGGGAAACGTTCGTTCTTAATACAAATCCACGGATAGCTTTTGTCATCTTTCAGCAACACATTGTATCGTGGCTGATATTTCTTAATTAAATTGTTTTCTAACAAAAGAGCATCCGTCTCTGTTTGGACAACAATATGTTTAATGTTGGCAATTTTTTTTACAAGAATTCGTGTTTTGTTGTTATCTTGCTGTTTGTTGAAATAAGAAGAAACTCTTTTCTTTAAATTTTTTGCCTTTCCAACGTATAGTAACTTCCCATCCCTATCGTAGTATTGATATACTCCAGGAGAATCGGGAAGTGTGGAAATTTGTAGTGTTAACGAAGCCTTAGCCATAACCCCAAAGATAATAGTTTGAAAATTTTAAATGATACCTTTTCAGCTTCTAAATGTTAATAATAAATTATTTTTTTTGACCATTAAATCTCGTTACCTTTTTGGTTAAATTGCACCGTTAACTGTTATCTATGAATATCGCCATTTTATCGCGTGGAGAGACGCTTTATTCTACTAAAAGTCTACAACATGCTGCTTCAGCAAGAAATCATAATGTGGAAATTTTAGACCCTACTTTTTGCAATCTCGAAATAGAAAACGGAAAGGCAGTGCTCTATTACGAAGGTGATCTTATTGATGATTTAGATGCAATTATTCCAAGAATTGGAGCTTCAAATACTTTTTATGGTACTAATGTTGTCCGTCATTTTGAAGCTATGGGAGTTTTTACAGTGGTTTCTTCTTTGGGTATTACAAACAGCCGTGATAAATGGACGTGTTTCCAAGTATTAGCAAAACATCAAATTCCTATGCCGAGGACTCTTTTTGCGTCTTTCTATGATTTTGAAGAACAGTTAAATACATTTAAGGGAAAACCAATAATCATAAAACTTTTAGAAGGCACCCACGGAGAAGGTGTTATTCTTACTGAAAGTCCACAAAATGCATTAGCCACTATTGAAACTTTAAATGCCGCTGGGGTTAAATTTCTATTACAAGAATATATCGAGGAGGTTAAAGGCGCTGATGTACGTGCGATAGTGGTAGATGGAGTAGTAGTTGCCGCTATGAAACGAAAAAGTAAAGCCGGTGATTTCAGAAGTAATTTGCATCGCGGCGGTTCTTCAGAAATCATTGAGCTTTCTACAGCCGAAGAAAAACTAGCTATTAAAGCAGCAAAAGCAATGGGTCTAGGTTTTTGTGGGGTTGATATCTTACAATCCAAAATCGGACCCTTAGTTTTAGAAATAAATAGCACCCCAGGTTTAGAAGGTATTGAAAATACTTCTGGAAAAAATATTTCTAAAAGTGTAATTGGTTATATTGAGCGAAATATCAGAAAGTTACTACCTTGAGCCGAATAATAACTCGTCTCAATTAATCAAAAATACAAAACAATTTTAATGTATTATCTGCTGTTAAGGATTGAATTCCATTTTAATTTCAAATACGTTTTCATACCTTGCATATGTAAAAACCTGAAATACATTGAAAAGAAACATTGGTAGAATAGACAAAGCTGATTTTCCTTTACTCAATCTGTTTGATGTTGAAGTGAAAATTGACACGGGTGCATATACTTCATCGATTCATTGCAAAAATGTAAAGGTTGAAGATAATTACCTAAAATGCTTGTTTTTAGACGAAGAACATCCAAGCTATCACGAAAAGGAAATTATCTTTGACGAGTACGACGTAAAAGTTGTAAAAAGTAGTAACGGACAATCTGAGGCTAGATATAGAATAAAAACGGAAATCCTTCTTTTCGGAAAAACTCAAGAAATTTATTTAACCCTAAGTGATCGAGAGGAAATGCGTTTTCCTGTGCTTTTAGGCAGAAGTTTTTTGAGCAATAAATATGTTGTGGACATCAACAAGACCAATCTTTCGTATAAATTAAAAACTAAAAAATGAAAATCAGAATACTATCCGCAAATGCTAACCTATATTCTACTAGGCGACTTGTGGAAGCCGCTAAAGCTAGAAATCACGAGGTTGAGGTTATAAATCATGCAAAGTGCGATATAGTTATTGAAAAGAAAAACCCTGTAATAATGTATAAGGGTCAAAAGCTGGATCATACCGATGCCATTATTCCTCGTATTGGTGCTTCAGTTACATTTTACGGAACTGCGGTGGTTCGTCAATTTGAAATGCAACATGTTTTTACAACTACCGAATCGCAAGCATTAGTGCGTTCGCGTGATAAATTGAGAAGTTTACAAATTTTATCTCGTGCAGGATTAGGACTTCCGAAAACCGTTTTTACAAACTATTCAAAAAATGTAAAAGAAATTGTTGATCAGGCAGGAGGTGCTCCCGTAATTGTTAAATTATTAGAGGGTACACAAGGAATTGGCGTTATTCTAGTTGAAACTAGAAAGGCTGCTGAATCTGTAATTGAAGCCTTCAATAATTTACAAGCACGTGTAATTGTGCAAGAGTTTATCAAAGAAGCTGGAGGAGCCGATATTCGTGCGTTTATTGTAGATGGTCAGATTGTTGGTGCGATGAAAAGACAAGGGAAAGAAGGTGAGTTTAGAAGTAATTTACACCGAGGTGGTTCGGCATCGGTTATAAAACTAACAGATGAAGAAGAAACTGCAGCTTTAAAAGCAGCAAAGGCTATGGGACTTGGCATTGCTGGAGTTGATATGCTTCAATCTGCACGTGGGCCACTTATTTTGGAAGTTAACTCCTCTCCTGGTTTGGAAGGAATCGAAACGGCAACAGGAAAAGATATTGCTAACTCAATTATCAAGTATATAGAGCGTAACGTATAATTATGGCCAAAAAAGAAGAACGCGATATAGTTATTTTAAATGAACGTATTGCCCTAGGTGAAAGCCGTACAGTAGATTTTAGTATTGCAAAGCTGTATACATCAACCAAAGTAGAAATACCAATAATCGTTGAACGATCTAAAATCCCAGGGCCAACAGTTTTAATAACAGCAGCTCTTCACGGCGATGAAATTAACGGTGTAGAAATAGTAAGGCAGGTTATTGCTAAAAAGATAAACAAGCCAAAACGAGGTACAATAATTTGTATTCCAATTCTCAATGTTTTTGGATTCCTTAATGGCGATCGAAATTTTCCTGATGGACGTGACTTAAATCGTGTGTTTCCAGGAACTAAAACAGGTTCGTTAGCAAGTAGGGTAGCCTATCATTTTACTAAAAAAGTTTTGCCACACGCAGATTACTGTTTAGATTTTCATACAGGAGGGGCTAGTAGGTTCAATGCTCCACAAATACGTATAAAACCAGATGACGAAAAGTTGTTGGAACTAGCCAAGGTTTTTAATGCGCCATTCACAGTTTATTCCAATACAATAGAGAAATCCTATAGAAAAACTTGCTTCAAAATGGGAATACCTTCATTGCTTTTTGAAGGTGGTAAGAGCTTGGATAGCAATAAAGATATAGCAAGAGAAGGTGTTGAAGGTATTATGCGATTTTTAAAACATTTGGATATGTTAGGTTCTAGACATAGTGTTGCAGTTGCTGAATCTGAAACTGTAATTATCGAAAAAAGTAAGTGGATTCGTGCCGTTAGAAGTGGCCTTTTACATGTAAAAATTGACTGTAATAAACACGTAAAAAAAGGAGAGTTTTTAGCTACCATTACAGATCCATATGGTAAAATGCGTTTTAAAGTTTTGTCTCCTAACGATGGGTATATTATAAATGTTAATCAATCGCCCATTGTAAATCAAGGGGATGCAATATTTCATATCTCTACAGCAATTATTCCAAATACCTCTGAATCTGAAGAAGAAAATCTCGAAAGAGTTTAAACATAAGTAAATTTTATTAGCAAATAGTTTTGTAATACATTATTATTCAGTCGTATGAATCATAAAATACTACTAAATTTAAGTTAATAAAGTGATTTTTATTGGTAGGCTTTAATGATGCAGTTAGCTTTGAAACTTTCGGAATTGACAATTGACATTGATTTCTCATTTAGACCTATCTTATTATTGAGTCAATTCTTCTAATCATTTTATCTTTAAATAACAATTATGTTAAAATCAGTAAAACTTAAAAGTGTATTTTTATTTGTATCAATGTTGGGGACTTTTGGTCTTTTTGCCCAAGATAACCAAGTTAGTGAGGCAGAGTTAACAAAATTTGCCAATGCTTATATCGAATTACAAGTTCAAAATCAAACGGCACAACAAAAGATGGTTCAAATTATTGAAGCAGAAGGAATAGATGTACAACGTTTTAGTGCAATTCAGCAAGCTAGTATGAATCCAGAACTAAAGGTTGAAGCCACAGACGAAGAATTAAAAATGCATCAAAGTGCAATCGAAAAAATACAAAAATTGCAACCAGAATTGGAAAAAGAAGCAAGTCAGAGAATAATTGCTACTGGCTTAACAATGGAACGTTTTGAAGCACTTGCGGGTTTAATTCAAAATGATAAAACCTTGCAGCAACGTGTGGAAGCTATTTTAATGAAAAGTCAGGAATAATATAATATTCTAAATATATATAAAGAGAGAGGTTTTGGCCTCTCTTTTTTTATACTGTTATTTCTATCCAAATTATAAATTGAATAGAGAGACTCCAATCCCTATATTTGTGTACTTATAAATAATTACAGTAAATTTTAGAAATAAAATTTCTGTCTCAAGTTACTTGTATTATATTGTCTGTATTATGCTCGACAAACTCACATTGCGAAAAAAATATAAAGAATTACGCCAAAGTCTTTCTGATGAAGCTATTGATGAAATGAGCTTGCAGATAGCAAATCAGGCCTTAAAACTGCCAATTTGGGATAAAACCAATTATCATATCTTTCTTACTATCACAGGAAAACAAGAGATTAATACGGAGTACCTTTTGCATATATTACAGGGAAAGGATAAAAGCATTATCATTCCCAAAGCTGAGTTTTCTTCAAGTGAAATGAAAAATATATTGTTACAGGAAAATACTGTTTTAAAAACTTCAGAATATGGGATTCCGGAACCTGTTTCCGGAATAGAAGTGCCGGCAGAAATAATAGATGTGGTCTTTGTTCCTTTATTAGCTTACGATAAAAAAGGTAATAGGGTAGGTTACGGAAAAGGTTTTTACGATAGGTTTTTGAAAAAATGTAAGTCTACAGCTGTATTTATTGGACTTTCATTTTTTGATGCTGAATCTGAAATTCCTTACGAAAACACAGATATTCCACTACATTATTGTGTAACTCCCACAAATATCATTGATTTTTTAAATTAAGAGTTTATCTTTAGAAAATAAATTATTTCTAACTAACTCATTTTAATTTTAATGGAAAATCAAATTAATCAACCTCAAGGAAGTCCACCAGATAATAACTTAGTATGGGCAATTCTTTGTACAATTTTATGTTGCCTACCATTAGGTATAGTTTCAATAATTAAAGCGGCAAAAGTTAACGAGCTTTGGGCTCGTGGGGATGTTGCTGGCGCACATAAAGCAGCTAGTGATGCTAAAAAATGGGCAATCTGGGGAGCTGTTATCTCTATAGCTTTCTTAGTACTTTATGTAATATTTATTGTAATCTTGGGATTAGGTGGCTTTTTGGCAGGATAAACTTAAAATTTTTAAAATAGCCCTCATTTTATCACTTATTGGGGGCTTTATTTTTGTATACTATATATACAATCCATCGACAACCTTATTTATTCCATGTCCTTTTTATTACGTTTCTGGTTTTTATTGTCCGGGCTGTGGTTCACAGCGAGCAATTCATCTACTGTTACACGGAAATATTATAGGGGCCTTTAGGTTTAATCCATTAATGGTGATAACAATTCCTATAATGGTTTATGGTCTTGGGGTTACAATTGTAAATTGGATATTCGGTACCAAGCACAGATTTAGGCTTTTTTACAGCAAACTATTTATATTTAGTTTTTTCGGGATGGCATTATTGTATTGGGTGCTTCGAAATATCCCCTATTATCCATTCAAACTGCTTGCTCCAATGGCATGACGTGGCATAACGTTACAGCTTAATAAGTTCTTATTTCTTAGGAAATGCGGTTTTATTAAAAAGAAGTAATAAAATAACCCCAACGCTAATAGCAGAATCAGCAATATTGAATACAGGATCGAAGAATGTAAAATATGTTCCTCCGAAAAAAGGAATCCATTCTGGGAGTGTGCCTCCGTATAATGGGAAGTATAGCATATCTACTACTTTTCCGTGAAAAAGTGTTCCGTATCCACCCTCTTCCGGGAATAAAGTGGCTACTTGTCCATAGCTGTCATTAAAAATAATACCGTAAAATACCGAGTCTATAATATTACCTAATGCCCCAGCAAAAACCAAGGAGATACATAAAATTAAAATCTTAGGAGCGTTTTTTCTAACCGAGTCCCACAGCCAATATCCAATTCCGCCAATAGCTACGATTCTAAATAGCGTTAAAAAAAGTTTGCCGTATTCTCCTGGAATTTTAGCCCCCCAAGCCATACCTTCATTTTCTACAAACAGTATTCTGAACCAATCGAAAACACGAATTTCTTCACCTAACATAAAGTTAGTCTTGATGTAATACTTTGAAATTTGATCTATCAATAAGATCAAAATAATAATGAGAGAGGCTTTTTTAATACTCATATTTTTTCGGCAATTGCTTTTCAGCTATACAGGTTTATAGAACCATTGTTTTAAATCTTTACTTTAAAAAACAGGGTTTTCCAATAGCATATCTTTTGAGAATGACGGCAAAAATAGTAATATTTATCTATACTTAGTACTGAAATACTTTGGTTATTTCTTTCAGTTTCAATAGGAAGTGATTTAAATGGACAATTGACAATTATACTTTATTCAATTGATGATTTTAGAAATTGTATTCCATAGAAAAGCCCCGAATTTCTCGGGGCAATTATGATTTTAAAATAAGTCAGCAGTCTAAATTACTTTTGTAAGTTTTTAGCCTCAATACTCAATGTAGCGTGTGGAACAAGTTTTAAACGCTCTTTGTTTATCAACTTACCTGTAACACGGCAAATTCCATAAGTTTTGTTTTCAATACGCACCAATGCATTTTTAAGGTCTCGGATAAACTTTTCCTGGCGAATAGCCAATTGTGAAGAAGTTTCCTTGCTCATAACCTCACTTCCTTCATCAAAAGCTTTGAATGTAGGTGAGGTATCATCTGTACCATTATTGCTATCGTTTTTATAAGCACTTTGGATAAGTTCTAGCTGTTCAGTTGCATTGGCGATTTTTTCATTTAAAAGCGCTCTAAACTCTTCTAGCTCAGCATCTGAATATCTGGTTTTTTCTGTGTCAGTCATAATCTAATGTTTTATAATACTAATAAGTGTTTCAATTTCATCAAATGCGATTTCTGTACCGTCCTGTAAATTTGGTTGAAACTGCATAACCTCTGTTAGTGTTTCTTCTTTAATATACTGCGTGTATTGTGTTACAGCAGTCTCTAATAATTCGTTGTTTTGAAGTGTAACTTTTATTTTGTCTGTAACTTCAAACCCGCTATCCTTTCTCAGATTTTGAATTCGATTTACAAGCTCACGAGCTATACCTTCATTTTTTAAATCTGGTGTTATGGTAACGTCTAATGCTACTGTGATACCATTAGCATTTGCTACTAACCAGCCTTCTATATCTTGAGAGCTAATAATTACATCTTCAAGTGCCAATTTAGTATTTATTTCGTTAATAAATACAGTTATTTCCCCCTCTTTTTCAATTTCTGCAATTTGTTGTTGGTCAAATTTGGAAATTGCTGCTGCTACAGCTTTCATATCTTTCCCAAAACGTGGTCCTAGCACCTTAAAGTCTGGTTTTATTTGTTTTACCAACATACCAGATCCTTCGTCAATAAGCTCTATCTCTTTTACGTTTACTTCACTTTTTATTAAATCGGAAACAGCAAGTATTTCTTCTTTATCAGAATCATCCAATACAGGAATCATTATCTTCTGAAGTGGTTGACGTACCTTAATCTTCTCTTTTTGTCGCAACGATAATACCAATGATGATATAGTTTGCGCTTTTTGCATTTTGTGTTCCAGTTTTTTGTCAACGAACGCAGCATTTGCCTTTGGAAAATCGGTCAAATGTACGGAAGCTTTTTTATCTTTAGATGTGCCCTCTGTTAAATCTTTGTAAAGCCTATCCATAAAAAATGGAGCTACAGGTGCACCTAATTTAGCAACGGTTTCAAGGCAAGTGTAAAGCGTTTGGTAAGCCGAAAGTTTATCGATGTTACTAGTGCTTCCGCCATTTTGATTTGGTCGAGCTGTTTTCCAATATCTTCTTCTGCTTAATCGCACAAACCAATTGCTCAAATTCTCCTGTACAAATTCTGAAATTGCACGTGTAGCTTTGGTAGGCTCATAATCTGAATAATATTCATCTACTTTTTTAATAAGTGTATGTAATTCAGAAAGTATCCAACGGTCTATTTCAGGTCTTTCCTCAAAGGCAACGTCTTCTTCAAGATACTCAAATTTATCGAGATTAGCATATAAACTGAAAAAACTGTACGTATTATATAATGTTCCGAAGAATTTATTTCGTATTTCTGAAATGCCGTCTTGGTCAAATTTTAAATTATCCCAAGGGTTGGCATTGCTTATCATATACCAGCGTGTAGCGTCTGGGCCGTACGTATCTAAAGTCTCGAATGGGTCTACAGCATTTCCTAAACGCTTACTCATTTTCTGACCGTTTTTATCTAATACAAGTCCGTTTGAAACTACGTTTTTATATGCTACATCATCAAAAATCATTGTAGCAATTGCGTGAAGTGTGTAAAACCAACCACGAGTTTGGTCAACTCCTTCCGCAATAAAATCTGCTTGGCGCCACGTTTTTTCAACTTTTTCCTTGTTTTCGAAAGGGTAGTGCCACTGTGAGTAAGGCATGCTTCCACTATCAAACCAAACATCAATTAAATCTGATTCGCGCTTCATTGGCTTGCCACTTGGAGATACAAGTGTAATTCCATCAACTATGTTTTTATGAAGGTCAACCTTATCATAGTTTTCTTTTGAGAAATCTCCAACTTTGAAATTTTCAAAAATGTCTTTTTCCATCAATCCTGCAGAAACCGCTTTTTGCATTTCGGCTTTCAGCTCTTCAATTGAACCAATTATGATTTCCTCTTTTCCGTCTTCGGTTCTCCAAATTGGTAAAGGAATTCCCCAATAGCGTGAACGTGAAAGGTTCCAATCGTTAGCATTGGCAAGCCAATTACCAAAACGACCTTCACCTGTGGCTTTTGGCTTCCAATTTATTTCTTTGTTTAATTCGTGCATTCTATCGCGGAACTCGGTTACTTTAATAAACCAAGAATCCAATGGATAGTATAAAATAGGTTTGTCTGTTCTCCAGCAGTTAGGATAGCTGTGAAGGTATTTCTCTACTTTAAATGCCTTGTTTTCAATTTTTAATTTAATGGCGATTTCAACGTCAACAGACTTTTCTGGCACATCAGCATCGTCATAATATTCGTTTTTTACATATTTACCAGCAAATTCCTTCATCTCTGGACGAAATTTTCCCTGAAGATCTACTAGCGGTACAAGATTTCCGTTTTCGTCTTGCACCAGCATTGGAGGAACCTCGGGAACTGCATCTTTTGCAACTTTCGCATCATCTGCACCAAAAGTTGGAGCTGTATGTACTATCCCTGTTCCATCTTCTGTGGTAACGAAGTCTCCTGCAATTATTCTAAAAGCATTTTCGGGGTTGTCGTGAGGTTGAGCATAATCTAATAATTGCTCATACTTAATACCTACTAAATCCGAGCCTTTAAATTCCTTTACAACTAAATATGGAATGTTTTTATCCTCTTTATTGTATGCCTCTAACGCTTCAGTATTTGTTACTTTCTCGTATTTATTAGAGAATTGGTTAGCAACTAGATTTTTAGCCAAGATTACGTTTATAGGCTCAAACGTGTATTGGTTAAATGTTTTTACTAATACATAATCAATTTTTGGACCTACAGTTAGCGCTGTGTTACTTGGCAGTGTCCAAGGAGTTGTAGTCCAAGCTATAAACCAAATATCTTTTGACTCTTCCGTTAAAAAGCTTGGAAGGGTTTCAGAAACTGCTTTAAACTGAGCAACAACAGTTGTATCTGTAACATCTTGATAAGTTCCAGGTTGGTTAAGCTCGTGTGAACTTAATCCAGTCCCTGCTTTCGGAGAATATGGCTGAATGGTATAGCCTTTATAAATTAAGTTTTTGTTGTAGATTTCCTTTAAAAGCCACCAAACAGTTTCCATGTATTTTGGTTCATAGGTAATGTATGGATCTTCCATATCTACCCAATACCCTGCGCGTTCGGTAAGGTTGTTCCAAACATCTGTATATCGCATCACGGCTTTTTTACAAGCAGCGTTGTATTCTTCAACAGAAATCTTTTTGCCGATATCTTCTTTGGTAATTCCTAATTCTTTTTCTACTCCCAACTCAATAGGTAAACCGTGCGTATCCCACCCAGCTTTTCTATCTACTTTATATCCTTTTTGGGTTTTATAACGACAGAAGATGTCTTTTATAGCTCGCGCCATAACGTGGTGTATTCCTGGAAGACCGTTTGCCGATGGTGGTCCTTCAAAAAACACAAATGGTTTTGCTCCTTCACGAATGGAAATACTCTGTTCAAAAATGTTTTCATCTTTCCAGAAATCGAGTACTTCTTCCGCCAGTTTAGGGAGGTTTAGCCCTTTGTATTCTTTAAATTTTGTGCTCATAAGTTGGGTGTTGTAATGGTTTTTATGCCCTTTTTGTAGACAGGGTGCAAAAATAAGCAATTTTACAGAATTGAGTAGTAGAGACTAAGGGCAAAATTTGATGTTGAAGTGTTACTAATTCAATTCGTGTTTGTAAAGAGGTGTCTTCAAAAATAATCCAATAAAAAAAGTCGTCTAGAACTAAGTTTTAGACGACTTTTAAAAAGAATAACTATATCTTAGATACGCTCGTAGTTCACTTTAAACGTACCTACAGTAGGAATGTCATCAATCGTTTCGTTAACTTCTTTTTTTAAGTTCAATTTTGTTTCATTGAAAAGAGAAACATCAAAAGTTTCAGCATCCCCGTCAATTGTAATAGTCAATCTCTTTTTATCTGGACTTATCGAATAGGCGCCTTCATCATCTACAAGAATAATTTCTGAGGTGGTGTTGGTGTTACCAGCAGTTGTCACTTTAGTTTCAATACGGTATTGTCCAGAAGCACTATAAGAACCATCAGCACCGAATACCGTTGTCATTTGAAAAGTATCACCAACAACTTTAGTAACAGATTTAACTTCTGTTCCATTTACAGTGTATGTTTCTTCAATATCGCTTGTTAATAAGGTTGTTTTGTAGTTACCTGAGAGATTTGCATTACTAAATACATAAGGTCCTGGTCCATCATCATCACTACTACAGCTAATTGTTGCAAGCGCAAGTGTAAAAAGGAAAATTAATTTTTTAAAATTCATAGTTGTGGTTTTAAATTAAATTGTTTTATAAGTCAAAGTTGAGATATAATACTTTCATCAAAACTTAGATAAATATTATTTATTGTAAAGGCGGCGAAAGTAATACGCATTATCCAAATAATAAAGTGATTAACAAATTTTTTAAGGATATAAAGCTTATGAAATTTGACTCTGAAAAAATCTAAAATCCTTAATTCAAAATTGGGTTTAAATTATGTTAACTTAATGTGCTAATGTTAATACTGTAGAATATTTAAATTTTAGTAATTGAAAACGGAAGTTATCAATATATTTGTGGATTACCTTTTTAGGGTTTAAAATTTTAGTGACTTGTAATAAACTTCCCAATAAAAATACGTAGTTCATTGGCTATCGGTTTTTTGGGAAAAATTCAAAAATTTAAAATGAACAAATTTTTTCTCTACCTCCTCTTAACCATTGTTTCGCTTACTACAGTTCAATCTCAAATATTAGACCCAGTAAAATGGTCTACTAGCGTAAAAAAAATATCAGAAACTGAATACGATTTAATTTCAAAAGCTACTATTGAAGGTGGATGGCATCTTTATTCACAAGTAGTTCCTGAGGGAGGTCCGCTACCAACTGTTTTTACTTTTGAAGAAAACAAGGCCTATAAAACCATAGGTGAAGTAAAAGAAGGGAAGGGAGTTACAGAACTTGACCCTGTGTTCGATATGGTAATTACTTTCTTCTCAAACACTGCTACATTTACACAACGCGTACAGTTAACAGGAGATAAAGGAACAACTGTAAAAGGTGAAGTTGAATTTATGGTGTGTGACGATACGCGTTGTTTGCCACCAAACTATGTAGATCTTATTTTTAAAATTCCTGACCCTAAAAAAGATTCAGATTCAGCAATAGCAGCTGTGAATACAGATGATTCTAAGCCTGATGACATAAAAGAGGAAGAAAATAATGTTGAAGAAATTGTTCCTTCCTCTACCGATTTTCTAGAAAATGTAACTACTACGGATACAATTCAAGGAGCGGCAAAATCATCAAATTCGTCTAAGGCTGCGGTTGAGCAAACTAAAAAACAAGAGAGTAAAGGACTTTGGACGATATTTGTTGTTGCTTTCCTTTTTGGGTTTACTGCATTGCTTACACCTTGTGTATTCCCAATGATACCAATGACCGTTAGCTTTTTTACAAAACAAAGTAAATCTAGAGCAGCGGGAATTAAAAACGCTATTATTTACGGTATTGCAATTATTGTAATATATGTATTCTTAGGTGCGATTGTAACTTGGTTTTTTGGAGCTGATGCACTTAATGCCTTGTCAACAAATGTTTGGTTTAACTTCTTTTTCTTCATATTACTAGTAATATTCGCACTTTCATTTTTAGGTGCTTTTGAGATAATGCTTCCTAACTCTTGGGCAAATAAAGTAGACAGACAAGCAGATAGAGGTGGTATAATCGGAATTTTCTTTATGGCACTGGCATTGGCCATTGTCTCTTTTTCATGTACAGGTCCTATTATTGGAACATTGCTAGTAGAAGCTGCCTCTAAAGGGGGAATTGCTCCTTTTGTTGGGATGTTCGGATTCTCATTAGCGTTAGCCATGCCGTTTGCATTGTTCGCAGCATTTCCAGGGTGGATGAATTCACTTCCAAAGTCTGGTGGATGGTTAAACACAGTAAAAGTATTTTTAGGATTCCTAGAATTGGCATTAGCATTTAAATTCCTTTCAAACGCAGACTTAGTTCTTCAATTACATTGGTTAGAAAGAGAGGTGTTTTTAGCAATTTGGATTGCTGTTTTTGGAGCTTTAACGCTTTACTTGTTCGGAAAATTCCAATTACCACACGATTCGCCTATCGACAAATTATCCGTAGGGCGTCTAAGCATTGGATTAATTGTCGCGGCATTTACTATTTATCTAATACCAGGATTGTGGGGTGCTCCTCTAAAACTAATTAGTGGTTTCCCACCTCCAATGCAATATAGCGAATCTCCTTATGGTGTGGGTTACACAAAATTAGGTGCTGGTGGAAGCGCTGCTACAGCTGAATTCCCTGAAGGAGCTCATCTTGGACCACATGATATTTTGGCATTCCACGACTATGAAACTGGATTGGCATATGCTAAAAAAGTTGGAAAACCTGTATTGGTAGATTTTACGGGCCACGCTTGTGTAAACTGTCGTAAAATGGAAGAACGCGTTTGGAGTGAACCTAAAGTATTAAAGTTGCTGAATAATGACATAGTTCTTATTTCGCTATATGTTGATGATAAAAGACCATTGCCAGAAGGCGAAAAGTATATTTCAGAAATATCTGGAAAGGAGTTGAAGTATATCGGTCAAAAATGGAGTGAATTCCAAATTTTAAGATATAAAGCCAATGCTCAACCATTCTATGTGTTAATGGATCACAATGAGGAAAATTTAATAGACCCAGTAGGTTATACTCCAGATATCGAGGAGTATTACGATTGGCTTCAAAATGGTGTAGGTGCTTTCGATAACTAATAACATTTAAATTTTAGACGGTGAAATCTTCTGAAAAAAATATAGAGGCTAGCGCGCTGGAAAAGTATTTTGAGACTTTCAGAAATAATATTGTTGGTATCGATCAGAGCTTTACTTCGCCATTCGGAAGCAAAAAGATAATTTATACCGACTGGACGGCAAGTGGTCGTTTATACGGGCCTATTGAAGAAAAACTTCTAAACGACTTTGGGCCTTTTGTAGCTAATACGCATACCGAAACATCTGTAACGGGAACGGCTATGACTAGAGCTTACCACGAGGCTAGAAACATTATTAAAAGGCATGTTAACGCCAACCAAAATGATGTATTAATTACATCTGGTAGCGGAATGACAGGAGCTGTAAATAAGTTTCAACGTATTCTTGGATTGAAAATCCCTGAGAATATTAAAAAGTACACTAATATCCCTGATGAAATAAGACCTGTGGTTTTTGTAACTCATATGGAGCACCACAGCAATCAAACTTCATGGTTAGAAACTATAGCAGATGTTGTGGTAATTCCACCGAATGACGATGTTCTGGTTTGTCTAGAAACTTTTGAAGAAATTTTAAAAAAACACGCAGATCGACCTTTAAAGATTGCTGCAGTTACTGCTTGCTCAAACGTAACAGGAATTCAGACGCCATATCACGAAATTGCAAAATTGATGCACGCGCAAGGAGGCCTTTGTTTTGTAGATTTTGCTTGTTCTGCGCCTTATATCTCAATTGATATGCACCCAGAAGAAGAAGGTGCACACTTAGATGCGATATTTTTTTCACCGCATAAATTTTTGGGAGGTCCTGGAAGTAGTGGTGTGCTAATTTTTAATAATAATCTTTATAAGAATTCTATTCCCGATAACCCAGGAGGAGGAACTGTATCATGGACAAACCCTTGGGGAAATCATAAATATATCGACGACATTGAAACTCGTGAAGATGGCGGCACTCCAGGATTTTTACAAACTATACGCACGGCGCTTTCAATCCGTTTGAAAGAAAAAATGGGAGTTGACAATATTTTAAAACGCGAACACGAAATTTTAGATATTGTTTTTGAAAAACTCAATAAAATTCCAAATCTAAACATACTAGCACCAAATATTCAAGATAGATTGGCGGTAATTAGTTTTTATATAGATGATTTACACTTCAATCTTGGCGTGAAAATTTTAAATGATTATTTCGGAATACAATCTCGTGGCGGTTGTTCTTGCGCAGGTACTTATGGTCATTATTTGCTTCACGTAGATCAAGAAACTTCAAATAATATTACTTGTGAAATAGACGCTGGTGATTTATCGCATAAACCAGGGTGGATAAGAATGTCTTTTAGCCCTACAACAACCAATGCAGAAGTATTATACGTCTGTGAGGCCTTAAAACAATTAGCAGAAAACTTTCCAACTTGGAGTAAAGACTATAAATACAATTCTAAGAGCAACGAATATATTCATATTAATGAGGTGGTAGATAATAAAATGGAGGACTGGTTTACGTTCTAGTAAATATTTATTTTATCTTTAAAACGATAAACAAGCTTACCATTTTATTCTACAAATATTGAAAAAACTATTACTTCTCGTTTTTCTGTTTCCATTTTCAGCTTCTGCACAAGAATATGTGGATCTATTCCGAATGGGATATGGACAAACTTTAAATAATAATTTTAAAGATACCGACAGCGATACAAATGTTGAGTTTTTTGATGTTGGCTTCACATTTCCTTTAGTCTTGAATGCAAACCACGCATTAATTATTGGAGCGGATTTCAGCTTTAACAAGGTTCAATTATTTCCCGAATCAGAATTTTCAAATCTTTACAGCACGAATTTAAAAGTAGGAATGGCCTCTACATGGTCTGAAAAATGGAGTACAACAATAGTTTTATTGCCTAAATTGTCCTCAGATTACCATGATATTTCTAGTGATGACTTTTTTCTTGGTGCCTTTGCTTTGTTAAAATTGAAAAAGAATGAAAATCTTATCTATCGCTTCGGGTTTTATGGATCTCAAGAAGCTTTTGGGTTATTTACTACTCCTATTTTAGGATGGTATTATTTAAGCCCAAACAAACGATTTGAAATGGATATGAGCCTGCCAATTACAGCCGATGTTAGTTACAAGCTAGGTGCTACAACCGTAGGAATTGACTACTTTGGAATTGGTCGCAGTTATAATGTTCAATATGAAAACGATAAAACACTTTACGCCGATTTAAGTTCATTAGAATTTGCAAGTTATTTACAATTTAATGCTTTACAAGAAAGTGTGTTGCTACGTGCAAAGGTTGGATATTCTACCAATAAATATGAAATGTATAACGATGGCGAAAAGATTGATTTAGGTCTTTCTGCCTTTAGTTTCGGCGATAATAGAATCCAATTAAACCCTACTTTAAGTGGCGGAGTATTTTTGAAATTGGAAGCTATTTATAGATTTCATATAAAGTGATGATTAATCACAATTATAACCTATAGATTGAGAGATAAATTTTTAAAATAACTGACTTTCAAATTTTTAAATTGGAAATTGATCTTTGAATTTTTTATATTTAGACTATGGAGCGAAAATGTCCAGAATGCGGGGGTAAAATTATAGGTCGCGCAGACAAGAAATTCTGCAGCGACGCTTGTCGTAATTCCTATAATAACTCTCTTAATAAGGACAGTAAAAACTTAGTTAGAAATATAAATAACCGACTCCGTAAAAACTATCGTATTCTCGAAGAGTTAAATAAGGAAGATAAAACCAAAACCACAAAAAGTACACTTCAAAGAAAAGGGTTTAGTTTTGAATACTTCACAAGTACTTATACCACAAAATCAGGTTCTACCTATTATTATTTATACGATCAAGGGTATCTTCCATTAGACAATAACTTCTATCTTTTAGTAAAAAAAGATCTTAAATAAATATTGCTACCCCTCCTTTTTAAATGCTTATTGGCATATAATTATATTTAATCTAACACTCTTTTAACCTATCCTTTTTTGTAAAAGATGTAATTTTAGATATAAATAAAAAATAGAAATAGTAAGATTATGAAAACTAAAAACATATTAATGGTAATGATGCTGTTTTTAAGTGTATCATTATTTGCGCAAGCTGTCGATGATAAAAAGGTAGTTGCAGATGCTGAAAATGCGAAAGCTGCTTTTCTAGAAGTTAATCCAAAACTACAACGTTATTTTGATGATGCAAAAGCCTATGTAATTTTTCCAAATGTAGGAAAAGGAGCTGTAATTATTGGCGCCGCATCTGGTAATGGAGCAGTTTACAAACAAGGTGAACTTGTAGGTATGGCCAGTATGAAACAACTTGATGTGGGAGCACAAATTGGAGGAAAAGCATTTAGGGAAATTATTTTCTTAAAAACGGACAAAGCGGTTGAAGACTTTATGAGTAATAAATTTCGTTTTGGATCGAATTTATCAGCCATTGCTGTAAATCAAAGTCCACCTTCATTTGATGTAACATATACCGATGGTGTAGCCGTATTTACACTTCCGAAAGAAGGATTAATGGCTGAGGTTTCCGTTGGAGGACAAAAATTTGAATTTAGACCTTTCGATTAATCTATTTTCATAATAGATATAAAACTTAAGGCATTTTTTATAAACTGATTAAGACCTCTTTGAAGTCTTAATCAGTTTTTTTATTCGGTTTTTTGAAGTGAAATCACTACTAAAACCCTACGAACCTTTTATTTTGATACCTTTGAAAAAGATCTATTATCTTTTATGACACCAGAAGAAAATCTTACCGAGCGTCTCAAAGAACTCACCTGTTTGTATGAGGTTTCGTCTATAATTGTAAACAACGATTATAACGAATTAGATAAAACGCTATACTCGATTGTATTGAGTCTTAGGAAGTCTTTTCAATTTAATAAACACACTACTGTTGAAATAAACTCGCATCCATTTCATCTTATTTCAAATGCGCTACCTAAAACCAGTGTCACCATTGAAAGCAATATTAAAGTTTTTAACGAGTCGAATGGGTATATTAAAGTGCACTATCCGTCGAATAAATATTCTAATGAAGATTTTTTAAAAGAAGAAAAACAGTTGTTGGATACTGTGGCCATTAATGTTGGTGATTTGTTAGAGCGCGTGTCAATTCGAGAAAATGAAACGGTTCTAAAGCGAAAAATGGAACACGCAGACCGATTGAGTATTTTGGGTGAAATTACTGCTGGAATTGCTCACGAACTCAATACCCCTCTTGCTAATATTCTTGGTTTTGCAGAATTATTAAAAAGTAAAGAGACTGAAAACACTCAAACCAGCAAAGACCTCGATAAAATAATTAATAGCGCGATTTTCTCAAGAGAAGTTGTTAAGAAACTGATGTTTTTTGCTTGTGAAATGCCACAAAACCTAGATCAAACAGACATTGTTCCTGTAATTAGAGATGCCGTAAACTTACTTGATCCTACGTTTAAAAAGAACGAAGTTAGGTGTAAGTTAATACTTCCTGATGAGGCAGTTATGCTTAAGGCCGATACTATTCAGCTTACTCAAGTAATTTTTAATTTAACTTTAAATTCCATTTACTTTTCTCCTCAAGATGGGTTAATTACAATTGCATTGGAACAGAAAAATAAAAGTATAATCTTAAAAATTTCTGATGAAGGTCCTGGTGTTCCAGATGAGAATGTCGACAAAATTTTTCAGCCCTTTTATACTACAAAATCTGTTGGAGATGGTTCAGGACTTGGGTTGAGTGTTGTACACGGAATTATAAGAAGTCACCGTGCTACCATAGACTATCAGGATAATAATCCTAGAGGTGCTATTTTTGTAATTACATTTCAAAAACATTAAAAAACAGATGTTGCATAAGGAAAACATATTGATAGTTGATGATGATATAAATATCCTTGAGCTTATTCAGCGGCATCTACATTCGTTAGGATATCATACGTATAAGGCTGTTTCGGTTAAAGAAGCAGTGGCTATCTTGCGCGACACGGAAATAGACTTGCTCATTACCGATTTAAAAATGCCCGAAGTGGATGGATTCCAACTTATTCAATTTGTTTCAGAACACTATCCTAATATGCCCAAATTGGTGGTTACAGGCTACCCTTCCATTCAAGATGCCCTTTCAGCTATTAAGTCTGGTGCGGTAGATTATTTGGTAAAACCTTTCACCAAAGAAGAATTAAAACAAGGGGTTCTAAAATCACTTTCAGCCAAATCTAAACGAAAGAAAATTACGGAATCAGTTGACACAAATAGATACAATGAAATTATCGGGGAGAGTCAGTTAATAAAGAACGTACTTCAGATAATTGATAGGGTAAAAGACAATAAGGCTACAATATTTATAAGTGGTGAAAGTGGAACAGGAAAAGAGTTGGTAGCTCGTTCTATTCACTATAATGGTAAGTTTTCTCGTGCGCCGTTTATTGCGGTAAACTGTGGAGGAATTCCTGAAAACCTATTAGAATCAGAACTTTTTGGATATGTAAAAGGAGCGTTTACGGGAGCTAATGAAGACCGCGATGGTTTTTTTCAGGCTGCTGAAGGTGGTACTATCTTTTTAGATGAAATTGGAAATGCGCCCTTATCTGTTCAAACTCGACTTTTGAGAGTTTTACAAGAGAAGGAGGTGATGAAAGTAGGTGAAAGAAAATCAGAAAAAATTGACGTTCGTGTAATTGCAGCAACAAATAGCGATTTAAAAGAAATGATTGGGAAGGAGACTTTTAGAGAAGATCTTTTTTATCGATTAACAGTTGTAGAAATAAATGTACCACCACTTCGCGAGCGTAAAGAAGACATTCCGTTATTAGCAGATAAATTTTTATTTAAATATGGAAATGAATATAAAGATCGTTACGTTACTCTAGATTCTGATGCGCAAGCCTTATTACAGCGGTATGATTGGCCTGGAAATATTCGTGAATTGGAAAATGTAATCCAGCGTGCGGTAATTATGTGCGACCGAACAATTGGTGTAAAAGACTTACCTGAAACACTTAAATATAAGATAGACTTTCCTGATAGCGATTTACTTTCTTTAAAAGAAATGGAGAAGATTTATATTCAAAAAGTGCTAGAGGCTACAAATAATAATCAAACCAAGGCTGCAGAAATTCTCAATATCGACCGAAAGACACTTCGTGGTAAAATTAAAGAATAGTAGTTAGAGTCTTTCAAAAAACGTCATACCTTTCTTACCACCTTTTATTTTAGGGTGGGGAATTTCTCCCCACCTGAGAAATTTCTCCTCAGACTATAGCTTAAATTTTTATTGCAAAAAATTGTCTAAAGGCCTGTTCTTTCAAATGTTTGTGTAAATTTATGACTATAAAATAATAGATGGCACGCGCCTTGCCGATAAAATATCTAAGTAATTTATAAGCAGGAGAAAGCATAAAAAATTTTTGTTATCAAACGTTCATACGTTACTTATTTTGTGTTTACGCATAATCCAAGCTTGGTGTTTATCTGTAGCGATTTTGAGAAATTTCAGCAAAACGCACCGAAGCCTTTACTAAAAAGGAAGCCAGAGATGGCGGCTAATTAAAATTATTTAAAATGATAAACGAACAAACAGTGGAAAAACCAAAGCCATTAAAAAGAGGGATGTTGGACAATGTGTTGGAGCAATTCAATCACGCAGCAGATGTTATAAATCTGAATCCAAATGTTCGCAAAATCCTCAGTATTACTAACACCGAAATTATTATAAATTTTCCAGTACGTATGGATAATGGCGATGTGGAAATATTTACGGGGTATCGAGTTCAGCATAACAATGCACTTGGGCCATACAAAGGAGGTCTTCGTTACCATCCTACTGTAGATATTGATGCTGCACGTGCCTTAGCGATGTGGATGACTTGGAAAACTTCGTTGGCAGGTTTGCCTTATGGAGGTGCAAAAGGAGGGATTCAAATAGATCCTTCAAAGTATTCTAAGAATGAATTAGAGCGTATTACCCGTAGGTTTACTTATGCTTTAGGTGAAAATATAGGACCTGAGCACGATATTCCTGCTCCAGATGTAAATACTAACGCACAAACAATGGCGTGGATTGCCGACACTTATATGAGTACTAAAAGTACTAGTGAACGCTCAAAAAACCAGCACGTTGTTACAGGAAAGCCAACAGGAAGTGGTGGTTTAGAAGGTCGTGATCGAGCAACAGGTTATGGTGTTTTCTTAACAATTAAATTCTGGGCAGAAAAGAATAATATTAGTTTAGCAGGAAAAAAGTACATCGTTCAAGGCTTTGGTAATGTGGGCTATTGGGCTTCACATTTCCTAGAAATAGAAGGCGCCAAATTGGTAGGTGTACAAGATGCTTTTGGAAGTGTCCAAAATAAAGAAGGTATTTCTACTGAAGATTTATTTAACTATAGTATTTCAAACAATGGAAGCATCTTAGGTTTCCCAGAAGCCGAACCATTTGATAGTAAAGAATTTTTCAGTATAGATTGCGATATCTGTATTCCGGCGGCATTAGGAAATCAAATTACTAAGCATAATGCACATACTGTAAAAGCAACTTTAATTGCTGAAGGAGCAAATGGTCCTACAGATGTTGAAGGAGAAAAAATATTAATGGAACGTGGAATAACTATTATTCCCGACATTCTATGTAATTCAGGAGGTGTAATAGGAAGTTATTTTGAATGGCTTCAAAATCGTAATGGAGAACTTTGGCAAATGGATGAGATTCTAGAAAAGCTGGAGAAGAAACTTCGTACTTCATTTGAGAAAGTTGTTAATTACACAGAAGAAAATAAAACAGATATGAGAACAGCAGCTTTTAGTATAGCCATTGAGCGTATTGAAAAAGCTTATATACTTAGAGGTATATTTCCATAATCTTTTACCAACTAATAAAAGATAGTTCGTCCTCCTCACATATTGTTTTTTATAAAGCACTGTGATGAACTATCTTTTTTTAAAACAGACAAAGGAACCATGAAATATGGAAATTTGATATTAGAAAAAAAAGAATACGTCTTTTTAAAGCGTCTATTAAATGTTTCCGGTTATTATAAGGACGAAAACACAAAAGAATCGTTGAAAAAATTGAGCACAGAAATGACCGTAGCTCGTATTTGCGATAACGATGAAATGCCTGATGATGTAATTCGCTTTAACAGTGTAGTTACAGTTAAATCTGTTACTTGGGAAAATCAATTTCAACTGGTAATTCCTACCGAACGTGATATAGTAGCAAATAAAATTTCGATTTTAGCTCCAATGGGTGCAGCTGTAATGGGCTATGCACAAGGCGATTCTGTTATTTGGAAATTTCCAAATGGTTCAAAAGAACTGCTGATTACAAGTGTTAACCAAGCAGAAAAACCAATAGATATAGACGTATTGTTATAATAAAAGGCAAGACCTTTAAATAATTTAAGAGTGGTTAGTTGCAAATGAGTTTTTGTAATTAACTGCTCTAATAAACTTAAAAAAAAAGAGTATCATGCAGATTTACAATCACGATTCCCCTGAATCAATAGCTTATAAAAACAATTATGTTGAGCTTGAAAACTGGTTAGATCATTTAAATTACATTGGGAAAGAAATCACTAATCTAGTAGATCTAGGAAAAGCCCAACTTACAACCAAGGAAGAGTCACAAGCTGTGCTAGAGAAATTCCTAAAAGAAAAAGAAGTAAACAATTTAAAGATAATAGAGTTTCAAAAGTACCAAGATGGTTTACCTAGAGCTGCTGAGTGTGAAGATGTTGAATGTGATATGTTTTTTGTGTCTGAACACGAAAAATTTAGAAAAAACTATATGCAACATTTAGCAAACTATAGAAAAGTAAAAGAAGAGTATTTTAGCGTTTTATTAAAATAATTTTTTAAAACCGAAAACTCAATTCACATATGAGCGAAAACACTCAAGCCAAAACTATAGGTATTTTAAAAACCCATAATGATACCCGGGTATGTTTATTGCCTAAAGAAGTAAAACGCCTAACGGCAGAGTTAAAATATAATGTTCTTTTTGAGTCAGGACTTGGTGACTCGCTTCAGGTTAAAGATGAGGAATACGAACAAGCTGGAGCAACTTGCGCGAAGCGAGAAAGTATTTTTGAAAAGTCGGATACCATTATATCTATTAACCATACTTCTAGTGAAGTTGAAATAAAGAAAAATACTTGTTTTATCGGTATTTTTAATCCATTATTTTACGATACTAAATTTGATAATTATAAAAATTACCAAGCAACCGTCTATAGTTTAGATTTATTGCCTCGCACTACCTTGGCGCAATCTATGGACGTACTTTCGTCTATGGCTTCATTGGCCGGCTACAGAGCGGTTATAAAATCTTCTGAAATTTACAATGGAGTTTTTCCAATGTTTACTACAGCAGCGGGAACACTAACTCCTGCTAAAGTTTTAATTTTAGGTGCTGGAGTTGCAGGACTACAAGCTATTGCAACAGCTCGTCGTTTGGGTGCGGTAGTAGAAGCTTTTGATGTCCGCAAATCTGCAGGAGAAGAAGTGCGAAGCCTTGGTGCAACTTTTATAGAAGTTGAAGGTTATACCGAATCTTCTAGTGCTGGAGGTTATGCTGTTGAACAGAGCGAGGAATATCAGAAAAAGCAAAAAGAGCTTATCCACAATCATATTCGAACTGCAAATATTGTAATCAGTACGGCAAATATTCCTGGGAGGAAAGCACCTTTACTAATTGAAACTCGTTCAGTAGAAGCAATGATGCCTGGAAGTGTAATAATAGATCTCGCAGCAGAGCAAGGAGGTAATTGTGAACTTTCTAGAAACCAGGAAACAATTGAACATAATGGAGTGACAATTATTGGGAACTCAAACCTTTCGGCCGATATACCTACAGCAGCTTCAAAATTACTATCCAATAACTTTTTCTCTTTCTTAAAATACAAACAAAAAGCTGAAAATTCAGTAGATGATCCATTGTTATCCGGTTCTAAAATTATGGACAATGGAGAATGGACACACCCACATTTCATCAATAAATTCCAACCAGTCTAAATTATGGATTTCATCAACCAACACATTCAAGAAATTTATTTTGTTATTTTTTGTGTCTTTATTGGCATTGAAGTAATTTCAAACGTACCTGCTATTCTACACACACCACTTATGTCTGGTGCTAATGCTATTAGTGGTGTTATTTTAGTAGGAGCTATTATAGTTATGCTAAAAGTTCCAGAAGACGATTACCTCAATCTTACTTTAGGAGGTATTGCAGTCTTTCTTGGAACATTGAATATTTCTGGAGGCTTCTTTGTAACCGGACGTATGCTTAAAATGTTTAGTCCTAAAAAAGAAAATAGCAAATAGAAGGATTAAACCCTTTTCCTTTAAATCCGATTTCTTTCCAACTAATTCCCAAAAATTAAAAAAACCAATGCAAGCAATCATTGAAATAGGTTATTTATTAGCAACTCTTTCCTTTTTAGGTGGATTAAAATTTATGAGTTCTCCTAAAAATGCAAAAACCGGTAACCTTATAGCTGCCTCGGGGATGACCCTAGCCGTTGTAATCACATTTATTTCGGCTGTAACTGAAACGGTACCCTATACTAACTTAATAATATTATTTTTAGCTATCGCAGTTGGTACTGTAGTAGGTAAAAGGCTTTCAGATAAAGTTGAAATGACAGGTATGCCGCAATTAGTATCGCTGTTTAACGCTACTGGGGGTGGGTGTGCAATGTTATTAGGTTTAGTAGAAGCCAATCAAATGGATGCTGCAACAGCCATATTAGGCAATAAAATTCTTCTTATTTCAGGTTTAATTACGGGAGCTGTAGCTCTTACGGGTAGTATTATTGCCGAGCGTAAACTGGCAGGTAAAGTAAAAGACAGACGTACTAAGTTGGTAATATTTTCAGCAAGATTTCTTTTACTTTTAATGTTTTTGCTTCCAGGGCTTTATTTTATCGGATTTATCCCTGTTGAATTTACTGTGTTTATGTACATCTTAGCTGTTATTGCAATGGTTTATGGTGTGCTTTTCGTTTTGCCAATTGGTGGAGCAGATATGCCTGTGGTTATATCTCTGTTAAATAGTATTACAGGTATAGCAACAGCTTTCGCCGGATTTGTTTACGGTAATAAAGTGATGATTGCAGGTGGTATTTTTGTTGGAGCTGCAGGTATTTTACTTACCTTGTTAATGTGTAAGGCGATGAACCGTTCTTTAATGAAAGTACTTGCTGGGACTTTTAAAAAGAGCAAAGGAGGAGCTGTAGAAGAAGAGCAGGAAATTAAAGGTATAAGTGTTTCAGAAACGGCATTAGCACTTTCGTTTGCTCAAAGAGTAGCAATCGTTCCGGGTTATGGTTTGGCTGTTGCACAAGCTCAACACACCTGCGGGCAACTACAACAGATGTTAGAAAAAAGAAATTGTGAAGTAGATTATATTATTCACCCGGTAGCAGGTAGAATGCCAGGGCATATGAATGTTTTACTTGCAGAAGCAAACGTTGAGTATTCTCGTTTAAAAGAGATGGATGAGGGTAACGAAAATATGTCGCAATACGATATGGTTTTAGTTATTGGAGCTAACGATGTTGTAAACCCAGCTGCCGAAAACAATCCAGATAGCCCTGTTTACGGAATGCCAATTATACGAGCTCATGAAAGTAAGCAAGTTGTGGTTATGAAACGAAGCATGGGAAAAGGTTATGCAGGAGTTCAAAACGATTTATTTGGACTTGACAATTGTAGTATTCTCTTTGGCGATGCGAAGGTTTCTCTACAAGAGATAATAAATCAGCTTAAGTTAATTTAATACTATATATTACTTAAATTTTTCTGCGTCTTTGCGATTTAAATAATTGGAAAGACGCAGAGTCTTTTTATAAAAATTTTTGATGTTGAGGTTACAAACTCAGGATGGCTACTATAGCACTAACCGAAATAAAAACCCATAGACTAAAGCCGAGTATCATGGGCTTCCATCCAGCAGACTTGATTTTATCTATAGAAAGTCCGGCCCCAATTAAGAACAAGGTAAGTACTAATAGTGATTTTGAAATACCTGTGATACTAGTAGTGATTGTTTCCGGTATTGGTAAATAACTATTCAAGATAATAGCCAAGACAAATAAGAATATAAAATAAGGAATTTTCACGCTCTTCCCTTTTCCTTTGAATAAATAAACCGATATTAATGCAAGCGGAATAATCCAAAGGGCTCTAGCAAGTTTTACTGTTGTAGCCACTTTTAAGGCTTCATCCCCAAAAGCATATGCAGCCCCTACAACAGAGCTTGTATCGTGTATAGCAATAGCGCACCAAAGTCCGAATTGATGCTGGCTAAGACCAAGCAAATGACCTAAAGGTGGGAAAACGATTAAAGCAATAGAGTTTAATAAGAAAATCACTCCCAATGAAATAGAGATGTCTTTTTCTGAAGCATTTATTACAGGTGAAACCGCAGCAATTGCACTTCCACCACATATTGCCGTACCTGAACTAATTAAGTGACTAGTTTTTCGATTCATTTTTAAGAGTTTTCCCACTAAATAGCCGACAAATAAAGTGGCAATGATAGAGAAAACAGTCAATAAAAAACCGTCCTTTCCGGCAGCTAAAGTTTCCTTAAGGTTCATTCCAAAACCTAAACCGACAACGGCAACTTTTAAAAGCCAGTTAACTGCTTTACTATTTAATGTTAAAAAAGGATGCCCTAGAAAGTAAGAGAATAGAAATCCACCTACTAAAGCTAATGGACTGCTTACATATCCTGAAATACATAGCACCATAATAATTATAAAAGCAACTTTTACAATAGTCTTTGATTCATTGTGAATTTTTTCCATTACAGGTAAAATGAAATTTACAATTAAGTTTTAGAAATATGAAAATTGAAGTATTAGCCCTCCGGCTTTTTGTTTTTAAACAATTCTTCATCTTTAAAGACAACGGTGGTATGCGGATAGGCTAGGTCTATACCTTCAACATCGAAACGTTTTTTTACTTGTTCTAAAATGTCGCATCTTAAATTAAAGGAGTCACTATAATTTCTAGCCCAGCACCAAGCACGAACAGACAAGGTTGAAGCGTTAATAGAAACTAATGCAGTACGTACAATAGGTTTTCCATCTAAAACATCGATTTCCGACCTGTTGTCTAGAATTAATGGATGTGATTCGCATACCTCTTGCATAATCTTCTTAGCTAGATCTAGGTCGCTTTCATAAGATATTTCAAACTCTATACGTTCACAGATTTTAATATCACCGATATCGTAATTAACAATTTTTTCTTTATTAATAATTGCGTTGGGGATTACTATCATTTTATTTTCAAAGTTCCGAAGTATAGTGTGTCTCAATGTTATATCGGTAACGGTACCTACCATAGTATCGGTAACCTTAATTATATCGCCAATTCTGAAGGGTTTAAACGATATAATAAAAACTCCTCCTACAAGATTTGCCAAAGCTTCTTGCGAAGCAACACCCGCAATTAAAGCAATAACTCCTGCGCCTCCCAATGCTGTTTGTGCCACACCTTTTAAAGAAGGAAATGCCAATAGAGCGATTAATAACCCAAGTGTATAAACAGTGAAAACTACAACGTAACGAAGAAATTTAAAAGCAGTAGGATCTTCATTTTCAACAGTTTTTCGCTCTATTGCTCTTCTAAACCATAGGTTTACAGACGAAGCTGCTACTATAGTGATAACTGCTACAATTCCTAAATAAATTATTATTTTAAAATCGTCTTGAAGCTTTTTATAAGCCTCAGCAAAAAACAAAAATATAAGGGCCATTAGACCCAATACCAACCAAAGTGAATTTAAAATTCTTTTAATTAAGGTAATAGCATTAGACTTCATCCCTGGAAATCTCTTTTCTTCAGCGAGAACTACTCGTTTGTGAAGAACCCCAGTTAAAAAGCGCAAAATAAAAACACCTATAATAACTATAACGGCGTAAATCAATTCGATTTTATTCGACTCAAAAAAATCAAGCATGTCAATTGTATATTTCAAATTCTTACAAGTACTTGTAGATTGCAAATTTATGCCTTTTATTGTTAGGGTCTTGAATTCAATGAGACAATAAGTTAGTAGTTAATTTAAATGTAACTTTATAACAATGTTGAATAGTAACACAATTGCCATGCACAAAGTATATTTATTATTTTATAAGCTTCTGTTGTATTAAACTGAATCAGAGTCCCTGGAATTATGGGCTTGATTGTATTAGGAATTATTATTGGCCTTGAAGGTTTAAATTTATTAGAATATAGTCTGTTTGTATATGTATTTTCAACTATTGGGCTTTTATATATCATTTTTATTGCTGGATCGGAATTGGTTTTAAACGAGTTTAAAGCCACCAAGAATAAAAGTATAATTTTTGGATTTCTCACGTTTTCAATTCCACCTGCCCTTGGCATTCCAGTATGTCATTACTTTTTAGGTTTCGATGTAAATTCGAGGCTGCTTACCGCAACTATGTTTGCTACTCATCCTTTACTATCTAATTGACTAAACTAAAAATAAGAAAAAAACAATGGTAATTCCTGGTGAAACAGGAGGAATTGGAACTGCTTATTCCAAAGCATAGAAAGGCCATAAATTAGTAACTACCGGTTATTCCAATGCTGCTATTGATAAAGCAGTATAGATCCTAACAAAAGAAGGTTATGATACGGTTGTGACAGCTTGTAATATTACTAAAAAAGATGATATTGAAAAGTTGATAAATTACGCTCTTAATCAGGGAGATTTTAGTGGAATTATCGCTACAGCGGGAGTTAGTGGAAGCGGGTAAACGCCAAAAAATGTTTTCACCTATTATCAGCCATACTATTCCGCCAAATGAGGAGTATTGCTATTTCAATAGGATGCTTTTAGAATAGGACAAAAAGGTGCGCAAATTGTCTTAGTATCAACTGTAGTGATTATGACTCCTATGGAACTCAAAGCAGCGGGAAGAACATGCAGACAGAGTAAATAAAATGACAGAACTAACACCACGTTGAAAAACAGGAACTCCAGAGGATATTGCTAAGGTGGTAAAATTCCTTATAAGTGAAAAAGCAAACTTAACTATTGGCAGTTATATCTTAATAGTTGGCGGAATTCTAACTTTTATACTGCAAGAAGGAAAGGTCTAATTTTCTGTGTTTAAAGTAATTTAAAATTAAAAAACCACTTGCTATGCAGGTGGTTTTTTGGTTGACTAGTTTTCTTCTACAGGATTCAAAAAGTTTTGTTTACATAAGCTCCCACTAATTTCTACATATCTAACGTTTGTTCTCCTCCACCATTGATGAAAATAATTTGTCCGCTAGTCCAGCTGGATATTGGGGCTGCGAAATATAAAACAGCACCTGCTATATCTTCGGCTTCCCCGAGCCTGTTAATAGGTGTGTGTTTCAACATTGCTTTTTCCAATTCAGGAGTTAAAACTGTTTTTAAAGCATTTGTTCTTACAGCACCCGGACCTATGGCATTTACTCTAATATTATCTGGACCATAGTCGAAAGCCAAATTGCGTGTCATGTGATTTATGGCTGCTTTTGATGACGCATAGGCGCTTATGGCAGGGCTTTTATTGATAGAAGCCATGGAAGACATATTAATAATGCTTCCGTAACCTGCTTTTTTCATATGCGGTGCAACCAATTGGCACAGGCGCCACGTGCTAAAAACGTTCATTTCAAATACTTTTTGAAACTGTGTTACCTCGATATCGTAGGGGCTTTCTCGACCTGCACCACCGCCACCAACATTATTTACCAAAATTTCAATACTCCCATACTCAGCCATGGTTTTATCTACTAAGTTTACCAATGCTTCATCTTTGGTTACATCGCAATCAATAGCAATAGAGTTTCCGCCCTTGTCATTAATTTCTTTTGAAGTTTTTTTGGCTTGCTCCAAATTGTAATCGGAAACAACAACTTTAGCGCCAAAAGCTGCAAGCATTTCGCAACTCGCCTTCCCGATTCCGTTAGCACCGCCTGTAACTATTGCGGTTTTTCCTTTTAAATTGAATAATTCTGTTGGATTCATATAGCTATACCTTTTATCTCAATTTTATATCTCCACCATCTGCCATCAAAGTTTGGCCAGTCATATATTGACTATCCTCACCTAATAAAAAGGCAATAATTGGCGCTACGTCTTTTTGGGGATCTCCAAATCGATGCATTGGGTTTTTACTGATAATTTCTTCGTATTGTTCTGGGAAATTTTCTTTCCATTGTTTTACGCCATCGGTAAATGCAAGTGGACATACTACATTTACTCTAATACCATCTTCCGCCCATTCATTAGCAGCCACTCGTGATAAACCTCTAATAGCTTCCTTAGTAGCTGCGTAACTTCCTTGGTTTTTTTGACCTAATAATCCTGCACCAGAACCAAAATTTACAATAGATCCCTTGGTTTTTTTAAGTTCTGGATAAGCGGCTTTCATAAAGTTTAAGGTGCCTTTTAAACCAGTATCCATAGATAAAGCCCAATCCTCTTCGGTAAGTTCTAAAAGTGGTTTTTGGCGAGAGGCATGAGCGTTATTTACCAAACTTGTGAGTTTTCCAAATTTAGAAACAGCTAATTCTACAGCTTCCTTTGCAATAGATTCCTTAGAGATATCTCCTTTTAAAAATGCTATTTTCTCCGGATTAGAGGCAACTTTTTCCTTTCCAGCTTCTTCATTCAAATCTACGGCTACTACTGAGGCCCCTCTTTCTGTGAATTCTGTGGTCATTGCTCCACCAATTCCTGCCGCGCCACCTGTAACGATGATTACTTTACCTTCTAAATTTTTCATATTTTATAATTATGGTTTTGAGAACTCGAGTTTTTCTAATTCACTCAAATATAACGAATAGAAGGTCGAAAATTTCTCTGACCGGAAAAACTTAAATATAATTTAACAGATTATTTTCCTTATTCAAATGAGTTAAAAGCATTTCAGAAATAAGAATTTTTGTAGTAGAAAACACCTTATTAATAATAATTGAATTTTGAGAAAGGGTGGGGATTTCTTGGGTAAACTTTTCTTTATCATTAAATTGCAAAATTCAACATTTTAAATCCAAAAAAGCCTAAAAATTGATGATTAGAGCACTGTGTTTTCTATTTCTTTCATTTATTATAGTATTGAGCTCCTTTTCTCAAAGTCAAACTGATGCTAATGGGGAATTGGATATCAGTCTCGAACTCAATAATCCTTCCTCCGAAATAAATAATGGAACTGCTCAAATACATGTTAAGGGTGGTACGCCTCCTTATCAGTACAAATGGAGTAATAAAAGCACTTCATTAATCTCGAAACGATCAAAAGGTTTAATTGAAGGCATGAATCACTCGGTAACGGTATCCGACTCTAAGGGAAATACGGCTTCAAAATCCTTTAAAATTCCAGCAGAATCAATTACCGAAATTTTTAACAGTAAAGTTCAGCCTGCAGTAGATTTTCTAGGAGCTATCCTCTTTTGGGATCCATTTGCGACCTTGGGCGTATATGACCCTACGGTTTATATTTCTCACGAAAATATATCGCCACCAGATACAGATATTGTGCAAAATAACTATTTAGTAAAAAAATGGTTGGTTGAGGATGGTGATGCAGTAAAGAAAAAACAGCAACTTGCAATACTTGAAATTGATGGTGAGGAAACTATATTACAAGCTAATTATAACGGGACACTACATCAAATAATAAAAGAAGGTACAATTATAACCCCGACCTCTTTAGCCTCTTCTGCTGAAGAACTTACTGTGGGTAGGGTGGATTTTAAAAAAGAACAACATCTATTGCATCCTAATGGCGATGTAGTGACAAATACTATCCCTTTTATTGTAATTTGGTTAATCTTTGGAAGTATCTTTTTTACACTTCGATTAAAGTTTATCAACATCCGAGGGTTTAAACACTCTATTGATTTAGCACGAGGAAAGTTTGACGATCCTAATGCTCCAGGAAGTATTACACATTTTCAAGCTATGGCTACTGCTGTTTCTGCAACTGTTGGTTTAGGAAATATCGCAGGAGTTGCTGTTGCCATTTCATTAGGAGGAGCTGGTGCTACCTTTTGGATGTTTATGGCTGGGTTCTTCGGGATGTCTATGAAGTTTGCCGAATGCGCTATGGGTGTGAAATATCGTGTTATCGACTCTGATGGACGTGTTTTTGGTGGGCCGATGAATTATTTACGATATGGTCTTGAAAAGCGTAACCTTAAAGGTTTAGGAAAATTTCTAGCTGCATTTTTTGCCATTTTAGGAGTTGGAGCTTCTTTTGGTGGTGGAAACATGCTACAATCAAACCAAGCATTTAAAATTGTTTCTGAGCAGATTCCAATATTACAAGGACAAGGTTTTTGGTTTGGAGTTGGTTTTGCAATTCTTGTTGGAATTGTAATTATTGGAGGAATAAAAAGTATTGCCAAGGTTACTGAAAAAGTAGTACCATTTATGGCTTTGCTTTATATAGTGGGTTGTTTGGTTGTAATCGGCTCAAATATTGAAGGTCTAGGGGGAGCGTTTTTAGCGATTATTGACGGTGCTTTTTCAGCCGATGCACTTAAAGGTGGATTTATAGGTGTGCTTATAGTAGGATTACAACGCGCAGCATTTTCTAGTGAAGCAGGAGTTGGTTCTGCTGCCATTGCTCATAGCCCTGCCAAAACGAATCATCCAATCGCTGATGGTTTTACTTCTATTGTTGAACCATTTATCGATACTATGGTTGTTTGTACAATGACCGCTTTAGTTTTAATTTTTACAGGGAAACACGAAGGAAATAGTGGAATGGGTGGTGTTGAACTTACAGCCGAGGCTTTTGGAAGTGTGGTGTCTTGGTTCCCAGTTGTATTAGCAATTGCAGTGTTTCTATTTGCTTTCTCGACTATGGTTTCTTGGTCTTATTACGGAATGCGTTCTTGGACGTACTTATTCGGAAGAAGTAAAAAGGGAGAGTTGCTTTACAAGTTTATGTATTGTGGCTTCGTAGTATTAGGGGCCTCAGTAAGTCTAGGTGCTGTACTAAGTTTTGCCGATATGATGATTTTAGCAATGTCATTTCCAAACATAGCAGGATTGTACATTCTAGCTCCAGAAATCTATGCGGATATGAATAATTACCTAGACAAGTTGAAAAAAGGGAAATTGTACCTCAATCCTAAGTTTGTTAAAAGTTCTTCTTAGGCTTAAATGGCAGTTTTAAGTTAGGGGTGAGCAGTTTTTCAAATAAAATTGAAAATATCAAGATTGTTTCTTTTTCAAAAAGTAAAGAGAACCAATATTTATTGAGCAAAATTAAACTGTATGTAGGTTTTTATACCTTTTGAGCTTTTCCTGCTTGTAGTCCCGCTATTAGTTTGTAAATAGCGACTAATACTAATAGTCCTAAAGAATACATCCATTCCTTTGTAAAATCTTGAATTACTCCAATAAGAAAAGGTCCTATGGCTGCTAGAAAATACCCTATAGATTGCACCATTCCAGAAAGTTCTGCCGCTGTTTCGGAGTCTGGAGCGCGTAGAACAATTAGAAGAAGTGCCAGACTGAAAGCACCCCCAAGAACAAACCCAAGGATAGAAACCCAAATGTAAATTGGGATAAAAGTAGGCACCATTAATCCTATGAAACTTATAATTTCGAATACAATTAAAAATACAACTACTGCCCGTTGATCTTTTTGTGAGGCTGCCCATATTGGAATAATAAGTGCTCCGAGAATGCCAGTAACTTGAGATAAGGAAAGCATCCAACCTCCAAATTCTGCATTGTAGCCATAATCTATTAAAATACTAGGTAGCCAAGCTAACATTACGTAAAATGCAAAAGATTGTAGTCCCATATAAATTGCAATCTGCCATACTAGTCTAGAACTACTAAGTTTTTTCATAGCTTCTTTAAGACCTCTAGTCGGGGTGGTGCTTTTTATTTTTTTTACCTGAGGAATCCATATAAAAAATGCTATAACAGCAAGTACTGCCCATACCGAAAGTGAGCCCCGCCATCCGAGATTTAAATTTGTTGCTAATGGGACACTTAATCCTGCAGCCAATCCTGCGCCTAAAGACATTGAAGCTGAATGTAAACTCGTTACTAATCCTGCCTTATTCGGGAAGTTGCTTTTTGTTATCGCAGGAATTAAAACGTTACCAAAGGCTATTGCTATTCCTAAAAGCACAGTTCCAAAATACAAGGCAAAAACACCACCACTTGAACGAATCAATATCCCTAGTGTAAGAAGAACCATGGATGCTAGTAAGGTTCTTCCTAAACCGAATTTTTTAGTAAAAAAAGGCGTAATTGTAGATATAAAACCAAATGCCAATAGTGGCAAAGTAGTTAGTAAGCCTAATAAACTTTCTGTTAGGTTTAGGTCGCGGCCAATATCATCTATTAAAGGTCCAATACTAGAGAGGGCAGGACGAAGGTTGATTGCTAGGAAAAGTATTCCGAACAATAACCAAATACGAGCGGTTTTAGACAATATGGCTTTAGTATTATTAGACATTGAAAAATGTGCAAAATTAGGTATTACTATGAATTTTAAGGTCGAAAAATGGCCTAGTATATTTTCATAAATACATCTATAACCTCCTGAGAAATTTTTATTATTAACTATCCCATTCTTTGCGAATGTCTTCCATTAGGATTGCATAACGATTTTTTAAATCCTCAGAAATTCCTTTAGTTGCCTTATGTATCTTTCTTAATTGGAATGCTAAAAGAATACTGAAAATTCCAGCAAATAGAAAGCTTAAAGCTACTAATACAACTACGCTTAATCCTGCAACAAGTGGATTCCAAATCAATAAGAAAGAAACAATTGCACCTAAAATGCCAAAAACAAGTAATCCTCCCCAATTTTTACTACCATATTTTTTGAGGTCTAAAGCAAAACTTATAGATGAGATAGAGCGAAAAAGAAGTAAAAAACCAATATAAAATGCTAGAACTGTTATTGAAAGTGCTGGATGACTTATTAATGAAACTCCCACAACGAATGTAAGAATCCCAAAAGCTAAGGACCATCCCCAATTGTCTAATCGATCTCTATTGGCAATAGAGAAAATAATTTCGGACAGACCACTAAATAAAAATGATAGCGCAAAAAATATTGACAGAGTTAACATTGATCCTACAGGAGATGAAAACACTACTACACTTAGTATTACAAACAATAACCCAACAAATAATGGGATGTACCAATGTTTAATAGCATCTTTAATAGATTGTAAAAATGAAGTTTGCATAATTATAAATTTTGGTTAATAATTGATATTTTGATGCACTTTTCTTGAATAATGAGGTGAATCAATTTAATAATAAAACAAAATTACGATTAGTTCGGTGTTTTACGAACTAAAATAAACTAATCTATTGTTAAATATTTTTTGACAACCATTTGTATAAACAGAACTACCCATTAAAATGCATTAATGGGTAGTTCTGTAAATGAAATAAGAAAATTTTAAATGTTTTCTGGAATAGCCTCTTCTTCTTCAGGTTCGTATAAATAGCGTTCCTTACTGTCGTCAAGTTCATCCATCCAGTCGGTATGATGTTCGGCAGCCATTGTTCCAGTAACCACACTTTTATATGTTTTATCACGATAGGTTAAGATATTTTCTTCTTTATCTTTCAACCAAGATTTAAACATTTCACCTACAGTATCTACATTAAAATCTGGATAGTCTGAAAGTGCTAATAAATCTTTTATATAATCAGATTGGAAATCTACGTGATCGAAAGAAGTTTCTAATTTGTCATTTCTTTCCAACCATTTATCCATATCTAATCTTCTTTCATTTTCCTCAGGAAGCTTGTAAGTTCCCATCATAAAGTCGCGTGCAACCCATGCTTGAGCATCAAACATATTAAAGGTATAATACTGATCTTGCATACCTAAATAAATTAATTGAGGAAGCTTGTTAAAGAATATCCCCTTGTAGAGGTGATCAGGATAAAGATTGTTTTTAGTTTTTAATCTAAGTTCATCAGGTAAGAATGGAAACTTGTGTTGGTATCCAGTACACATAATTACAGCATCAAACTTTTCGGTAGTTCCATCTTTGAAGTAAGCAGTATCATTTTCGAAGTGCGTTACGAGTGGAAGTTCTTTTATCCCTTCTGGCCATGCAACCCCAATAGGGTTACTTCTATAGCTAAGTGTAACCGATTTTGCCCCGTGTTTATGACATTGTACACCGATATCTTCAGCGGAATAACTACTTCCTATCAAGAGTAAGTTTTGATCCTTAAACTGATCTGCACCTCTAAAATCGTGAGCGTGTATTACTGTTCCAGGGAAGTTCTCTATTCCTTTAAAGTAAGGCATATTAGGCGTAGAGAAATGTCCAGAAGCAACAATTAGATAATCAAATTCTTCTGAATAAGTTTTATCAATTTTTAAATCGTCGAGAACAAGAGTAAACTTTTTTGTTTTTTCGTCATAACTTACCCAACGCGCTGTAGTATCAAAGCGAATGTATTCGCGGGCTTTACTTTTTTTAATTCTTCCTTGAATATAATCGAATAAAACAGGCCTTGGTGGATAAGATGATATAGGCTTTTTGAAATGCTCGTCAAACGAATAATCAGAGAACTCTAGGCATTCTTTTGGTCCGTTAGACCATAAGTATTTATACATACTTCCGTGAATCGGCTCCCCGTATTTACCAACACCCGTTCTCCATGTATAATTCCACATTCCACCCCAGTTGCTCTGCTTTTCAAAACATACTATCTCTGGAACTTCTTCGCCTTTGTTTTGCAATGCTTCAAAAGCTCTAAGCTGCGCTAAACCACTAGGTCCAGCACCAATAATTCCAACTCTTTTCTTGTTCGTGCGTTTCTTATTCATAAAATAATATAATTATATCAAGCACATTACTTTAAGTAACTGCTTAATGTTAATAATCGATTGTGAAAACGTTGCGATGGGCAACTAGAAAGTCTAATTACTAGACTTAAAATAAGTGGTGGTTAGCTAAAGAATATGCTAAAAATGACCTCTTAAAATGATAATTTTAAAACACAATGGCGCGAATATACCATTTTTTTGTGTAATTAGCAATGCTAGGATTGTAGATTGTTGGTTTTAAGAGAGTTGTGGATGTAAAATACTACTCCTTAATTTAACAGAGATATTCTAACCGATTTATCTGAATTCAATTCAAATTGGCAATCTTCAAAAGTCGGGGCAGAAAACTTCGGTCTTATGTTATTAGAGAAGGCATAAGGCTCTTTGGGAATACCAAAAAAGTTTTGATTGCATATTTTATCATCATTAAGATCTTGAAATAGTGAAATTGCATATGTCCCTTTTGGGATATTTTCTATAGTAATAGTTTCCGAGCTATTATTAACAGCAATTGAAATACTTTTATAAGCTTGACCTTTTTCTAAGAATCGATCGCCATTGTTAAAAAGGCCTATTTCAACAGTTCCATTTACATTTTTAATATTATCAACGGTTAAAGTAAGCGTAAAAGTATCGGTTTGGGGTTGTGAAATAAAAAGGTAAAAGAATAAAAGTAAATAATTCATATTGGTGTTTTAATTGAAATCACACAATAAGTTGTTGATTATCAAATTCAAATACTAAATATAATAAATAGAATGAAATAGAGGAAATTAAAAATGTTGATGGAAAACCAGAATTTTAAAAATCGTTAGTTTTCCATCATTTTGATTTAATTACTGTAAAGATTAAACTGAAAAAGCGTCAATTAGAATCACTTTTGTAATTCAGCATAGTTGGGAAGAGGACAAATATTAGTTGAAATAAACGGCCTCAAAAACGGCTAGAGGAGCTCTTCTTCCTACATTTAATGTAAGCGTATCCCCATCGATCGTGTAGTTATCTGCTATTTGAAAGATTTTTAGAAAATCTGCCTCATTAATATCAACATCTGGACAAGCCATCATTGTTGATCCCATATTTAAAAATCGAATTCTATTTCCTTCTTCTAGCTTGTAAGACCCTAAAATTGTGTTACAACCTGCAAAACCAGTTACTCGGTTGTCATCAGTTTTTAACATGAAGTATATTTCTTTTTCTTGGTTTTTAACCATTTCAATATCCTTACCTTCAAGCTTTTTCAATTTCCAATATTTCTCAACAATAGGTTCTGCAGAGGTTTTAGCTTTTTTAAATACAGCCAAAGGTGCTCTTCTTCCCACATTTAATTCCAATCTATCTCCGTTAACTGTATAATTATCGGCTAAATTAAAAATCTTTAAAAACTCATTTTCATTAACAGCGCCTTCAGGACAAGCCATTCTTGTTGCACCTAAAGCCGAAAATCTAATTCTATTTCCTTCTTCAAGATTATAAATCCCAAAAAAACTGTTACAACCAGAGAATCCATTTATGCGGTTTTCTTCAGTGTCTAAGGTAAAGCTTATCTCCTTTCCGTTTTGAAAAGCATCAACTTTTTGTCCCTCTAGTGTTTCAAGAACCCATTTTGTATTAGTGATTTCTTCTTGGTTGCTATTAGCGGACATACTTTTGTTTTGTTTTACACCACAACTGAACAATGTTAGTGCGGCAAATGCAATTGTAAATAATTGAAATTTCATAATTTATAAATTTTTTGGAAAACTACCTTTTAAATTTCATATTGATACTTATCAAAATCTTAAACTAATGTGAAGGTTATGGTAATCTGTAGATGTGCATTTCATAAAGCGAGCCATAAATTTGAAATGTCGCAAAAATTGAAGATTTTATGATAAGTTTCACTTTTTACAGTTAGCATGAAATATAGCTATGAATAGAGGTATTTACTTATTCCACCCTCTTTTATTATAAACTAATTGAATAATTTTCTTAAAACTATCTTCGTGAATATTATAATCGTGTGGGTTTAAAAGTTCTTTCATTTCCTTATTTAATTTCACTACGAGTGCGTCAAACTTAGTTTTTCTTTCAGAATCGGTGTAATTGTATTTCGAAGAACCAAGGCTAGACATTTTGTAGGTATAGTAGTTTAGCAATGAAAGATAACCGTCTCGTTCACCTTCAGTTAGGTCCATTTGTAAAATTTGCTCGTAATGCCAATACTGCAAATAATCTTTGTCTTTTGATGAAAAAATTTCTTCATTTATATTGTCTTCATTCGCAACTTCAGCATTTTGAGCCAGACTTGTGAAATTGATCAATAATGAAATGCCGATAATTAAAAATGACTTCATATTTAAAAATTTTGGTAAGGGTTTGAGATATATTCACCTTAAAAATAATGTTTTAATAGGTATGGATGCGCTAAAAGTCATTAATTCTCAAATATTGTTCTTAAAAATCGTTGATTTAGTTTATAATTTTTAGGAGCTCATAATCAATTCTAACACCCTTATATGAGATCTTATATGAGATGTTGCTAGGGTTGGACCTGGAAAATGACAAAGCATTTAAGAAAATATTCCCTACTTTTAAGCTTTAATTTCAAAATATCATTTTATATGAATCCAATTGCCATTAGGACTTCTGTTCTTTTTATTTTCTTATTATCTTTTAATCTTTCTGTAACCTCACAAGAACTGAGTAGTTCCCAAATAGATAGTTTAGTAAATAAAACCATGAAAACTTTTAACGTTCCAGGTATGGCTGTAGCGGTATTAAAAGATGGAAAAATCTATCATAAAAACACTTACGGGGTTCGTTCGCTAAAAACCAACGAAAAGGTAAGCGAAAACACACTTTTTGGAGTTGCTTCAAATACTAAAGCATTTACAACTGCTGCGCTTGCTCAATTAATAGATCAAGGAAAATTGGAGTGGGATACAAAAGTAACTGATATCATACCAGAGTTTAAATTACACGACTCTTACGTAACGGCTGAATTTACAGTTCGCGATTTGGTTACGCACAGGAGTGGTCTAGGTCTAGGCGCAGGGGATTTAATGGTTTTTCCAGCAAAAAATACCACCACTATGGATGAAATGATTCATAACCTGAGGTATTTAAAACCAGTATCTTCTTTCCGTTCAAAATATGATTATGACAACCTACTATACATTGTGGCGGGGGAAATTGTAGCACGTGTTTCTAAAAAAGATTTCGACACTTATATAGAAGATAACTTCTTTAAGCCATTAGGGATGAATCGCTCCTTGCTTTCAATTCCTGAAATTGATGCCGATAATAACCGTATAGACGGACACGCTCCAGTAGATGGAAAATTAGAAATAACAGGTTATACGTTTACCCAAATTGCTACGCCTGCAGCAGGAATATACGCATCTATAAACGATATGAGCAAATGGGTTCAAGCGCAAATAAATGAAGGGAAATACGGCCAAAAACTTCAAGACAGCCTATTTAGCAAAAAGATGCATCGTGAAATGTGGACGCCACAAACTTTGGTTAGAAGAGGGAGAGGACATTATAACACCCATTTTTCAGCTTATGGATTAGGTTGGTTTTTAAGTGATGTAAACGGCTATTTTCAAGCTACACACACAGGTGGTTTATTAGGAATCGTTAGTCAAGTTACCATAATTCCAGAATTAGAATTAGGGATTATTGTACTTACCAATCAACAAAGTGGCGCTGCTTTTTCTGCAATTACTAATTCTATTAAAGACGGATATTTTGGAATAAAAGGAGAAGACAGAATTAAGGACTACAACGAACGCCGATTAAAAGGAGAGCGCGCTGAGGATAGCATTAATGCTCAGGTGGTATCAGATTTAAAAATTCAATTAAAAAGTAATGCACCAAAACCAAACCCTTCTAATATTTTAGGAACGTATAAAGACCCTTGGTTTGGGAAAGTGGAAATCGGCAAACAAAACGGAAAAATTCGTTTTAAAGCTGAAAAGGCAATAGATTTAGTTGGTTCTATGACTTTTTATAAGGGAACTACCTATATAGTACGTTGGGATGACACTTCACTTAAAGCAGATGCCTTTGTGAATTTTAACCTTGATACCGAAGGGAAAGCCAATGGTTTTAAAATGAGTCCAATTTCACCATTAACCGATTTTAGTTACAATTATCAAGATTTAGATTTTCACAGAATAAAGAAATAAAACTGCTGAAAACTGTAAAAAAAGAACTATTATTTTTGAGGGGTTTTTAAAAATTATTAATTTCATAGTGTTGTAAACTAGATAATTATGAAATTAACCAAAAGATTGGATGATGCTTTAGATAAGCTGTATACTGCTTTTTATAATGGCACTTTAAATGCTGAGTGTTGCAAGAGTTGTGCTGTTGGCACAATTTGTAACAATACTGATAGTTGGAAGCACTTAAGCGATTACCACGGCTCGTTGCAGTTAAATTATGTCGGGTTGGTGAATCAAAAGCTAGGAAGGAGATTCTTTGGATATACACCATTAGAACTTCTAAGCATTGAGAAAGAGTTTCTTAAAGGCTGTGGCTATGTATTGCCATTACATCACAAAAACGCTAAACCTGAATTTACTACTTCTAAAGAAACACTTTTTAAAGGACTGTGTGCTGCGGTAAATTTTTTATGCAGTCTTGATGATGTAGAAAATGTTATGGAGTTTTACCCAGTTTTTGAAAATGTTGAAAAAAAGGATGCACTAAAAATTGTAATCTAAAACTTCGCTATCTATAATTTTCTTAATTAGAGAGGATACTATTCGTAATAATAATACCATCGGTTAGCCCTAGGTGCCGAAAATAACTTTAAATACGTTGATTCTGCTTATTGGTAACATTAGTTTTCCATGCAATGTAAAGCCTAGATGAGCATACATCGTGAATGCTTCAAAACTTCAAATGATTGTTTCTCTACCTTGAAATAAAATTTTGTCGCCCTTATATCATTGTTCTTTAACCTTATGAGCTCTATTTATTTTTTAATTCCATTACGGCTTTATGATTTACGAATTCCATCATTCCAAAGCCTCCGTGTTCACGGCCATAACCAGAATTCTTTACACCCCCGAATGGCATATTGGGCTGTGCAAGTCCGAAACCGTTAATGAAAACCATTCCGGTATCGAAATGTTTTCTCGCAAGTTCAATAGCGTTCTTTTCATTTTTAGAAAAAATTCCACCACCAAGACCGAATTCACTATCATTGGCTATTCGCATGGCGTCATCTTGATCTTTTGCTCGTATTAAAGAGGCAACCGGACCAAATAACTCATCATCATAAGCAGGTTGTCCAGGTTTTACATTATCAAGCACGGTAGCTGGATAGTAAAAACCTTGACCTTCAGGTATTTCACCACCACTCAATATTTTTGCTCCGTTATTAACACTTTCTTCAACTTGTTCGTGTAACGTTTTGCGAAGGTCTTCCCTTGCCATTGGCCCAATTTTAGAATTTTTGTCTGTTGGATCCCCGTGTTTTATTTGCTTCATTTGCTCAACAAATGCATCACGAAATTCATCATAAAGCTTATCTACTACAATAAAGCGTTTGGCGGCTACGCAGGTTTCTCCATTATTGTAAATACGGCCTTGAACACAAGTTTTAACAGCTAGTTCTAGATCTGCATCTTCTAAAACAATGTAAGCATCATTACTTCCTAATTCCAAAACCGTTTTCTTTAATGCGGCCCCAGCTTTTTTAGCAATTACTTTTCCTGCAGCAGGGCTACCAGTAAGTGTTACTCCTCTAATAAGCTCGTGCTCTATAATACTATCACTTTGTTTATGAGATATTTTCAGTACAGTAAATAGATTTTTTGGCAACCCAGCATCTTCATAAATTTTCTGAAGCATTATCCCTGTACCTGTAACATTTTCGGCATGTTTTAATAATATCGCATTTCCTGCCATTAGATTAGCAATGGAATAACGTATTACTTGATAAACTGGAAAATTCCACGGTTGAATTCCGTAAATTATCCCTAGAGGTGAATGGGTAATTATGCCCTTTCCGCCATTTGGTAATTCTCGTTCCTCATCTTTGAATTTTTCAGGACCATTGTTAGCCGTCCAATCGCATATGCTCGCACAAAGCTCTATTTCTTGTTTGCTTTGTTTTAGCAACTTCCCCATTTCTAAAGTCATTAATTTAGATAATTCTTCTGAATTATTTTTTAGACCTTGTCCAATAGCCTTAATTATTCGCCCTCTTTCTTTATGAGAGATAAAACGCCATTCTAGAAATGCCTCTTGACAACTGTTTATTGCATTTTCAACTTCTCCATCACTCATTAAAGGGTATCTCTTAATTTCTTTACCTGTGGTCGGGTTTATGGTAACTAATTCTTTCTTATCTTCTTTTTCCATAACTTTAGCTTTTTGCTGAATATATTGTTTTAGGCAGATATTCTATCTTAAGAAACTGTTATTCTTTTTAAAAGGATGACGGGATTGTTTTACTTTTGCCGTTTAAATCCTAATTAGATATGAAGAAAGTAGTGTCTCTAAATATTCGCGTGGCTAGACCTGAGGACTTCAGGGAAGTTGTACCCTTAATGGTTCAAGCAATGGAAGAATTAGCTTGTGCTTTCGCTAATGCTAATAAGGTTGAAGATACTTACGAACTATTTGCACATTTTTTTCAGAAAAAAGAAAATCAATACAGTTTCGATCATACTCTTGTTTATGAAGAAGACGGTGTGATAATGGGCTCTATTACAACCTATGATGGGAAATTATTACCCATATATAGAAAACCATTTATGGAATATATAGCAGAAAAGTTTGGTGTGGATGACTTGGTGATAGAGGATGAAACTGCTCCTGGGGAAGTATATATCGATACAGTAAGTGTTTCACCTAATTATCAGGGGAAGGGAATTGGTAAAAAACTAATTGCTGCAGCAATGGATAAAGCAAGAGTTGAGGGTCATGAAAAAATAGGACTTCTAGTAGATTTTAATAATCCAAATGCAAAAAAGTTGTATTCAAAATTAGGCTTTCAAAGTGTTGGAAGAAAAAAACTTGGCGATGGCGATTACGAACATCTTCAGCTTAAACTTTAATCAATACTAGGCTCTAATTAAATAACTCGTTTAATATAGCCAGAGATTTTGGTTTGTGATAACCTTGCACGTGAAAACTATAGTAGGTTAAGATTAATTTTAATACTAGTTTCCTATTGACTTTGGTAAGTTTAATGTCATGTAGATTTTCAGCATTTACACTGAAAAATTTTTTAAAACTTTCAACTTGTGACCCCTCAAAACAAATATTTTCATAATCTGTTGCTTGAAAAACACCTGCTTCAATGTTGAAATATTTCCCTTCTATGTTAGAGGTGTCAGGATAAAAACCTAAATACATACTTAATTTTAGTAGGAAGTAAATATGGAAGTTCGCAACTTCATCATTCTGATCGAGCCATATAAACGAGTTTTCTAGAAAAGAATAGAGTTCCTCGTTTACTTCCTCTTCGCGAATACAGTTTTTAAGCATTTCAGATAAAAACATCACAAGACTAGACTTTACAATATCTGTGTGTAATGTTTGATACAGATAAAATACTTTGGCGTCCTTAATATATTCTAAGGTGCCTTTATTTTTGTGGTCGGCTATTATTTCTAATTGAGTAAGAGGCTGAAAGAACGAAGTTCTTAATTTTCCTTTTTTAGACTTAAGAATGTTGCGTAACAAATAGGTTTTAATGCCTGCTGCTTCAGTATAACAAACAGCAATCAAATCGGCTTCAGAATACTTTATAGCTGAAAATACAATGGCTTTTGTTGCGACAACCATTATCGAATTATCATTATTTTAGAAACTTTAGTTTCCACATAATCGTCTGTGGTTACAAGCACAAAGTAAACTCCAGACCTCACCTTATATTTTCCGAACGCAGTAGTGTCCCAAAGAATGCTTCCCCCTTCAGAAGTTTGTTCGAATACAAGGCTTCCGTTAATATCTGTGATTTTAACATTAGCTCCAGCCGTAAGTCCATCTATAGTGACATTTCCATTGAATCCAGGGCGTACAGGATTCGGAAAGGCGCGTAAGTTATCTAAGTTTTCACTTGGTGCAGTAGCACTTCCTTTATAGGCTAATAATCCTTGGGCAGTTGCAAAATATACAACTCCGCTGTTTGGATCGATAGCTATGTCTTGTACGTTATTTGTTGGTAATGGGGAATTGTCTTTGTTAAATCGCAACAACGTTTCCTGTCCATTTGGGGAGAGATAAAATACTCCTGAAGTGGCAGTTGAAATCCATTTATTGTTTGAACCGTCAACTTCAATATCTGTTATGGATTGTTCGTAGAGCAATTCTTGGGGAACTTCGTTTTCTAAAATAATTATAGCCTGAGACTGTGGAATTGTTCCTTCATCAAAAAAGCTTCCTGGACTGTACAGCACTCTAAGTCCCTTTAAGGTTCCAATCCATAGTCTGTTTTGATTGTCCAAAGCTAATGCCCTAACACTTAAGTTGGGTAAGTTTCCAGACCCCGTGCCTTCACCAATTTTGTTGAACTTGTTTGTTGTAGGATTATATCCTACCATTCCACTGCCATAAGTTCCGAAGAAAATATTATTAGCCCGATCGACAACTAATTTTGTCATGGCAAAATCGGATACAGGATTAATAATGCTTGAAATATCTATTTTTTGAAATTGTCCTCCAGGAGATAGTTTTACAAGCGCATCATCTGTTCTACTTTGCAAAAACCAAAGATTACCTTGACGATCATAATCTGAGCCATATATTCTTATCCCCGCGTCACTTCCATTTAGTATGGCTTTATCTAGAGGGCTGTTATTTTCATTGTATAATATTGATGGTATTCCTTCAACCATTTTAAGCAATCCGAATTGAAAACTACTCATAAATACTTCGTTGGGGTCTTGTGGATTTATAGTTACGTTTATTAAATCTGTTGGTTCGCCATTTACAGCAGTGCTTAATTCTTCATAAGGAGTATTAATCCAAATGGAGTCTTTAAGCTGACTAACACCATATCTAGACAATGGGTATGGGTTAAAGTGTACTGTAACATCTCCAAAGGTTACCCAAAGTTGATTTTCACTTGCATCTAATGCAAAAGGTCTATTTCTTATAGGGCCATTTGGTAATACTTGAGTAGCTTGATTGCTTCCTATTGGCACTATAAGCAATCCGTCTTCGGTGGTTCCTAAGTAAACGTTGTTTCCAAAAACGAGACCGGATTGAAGTTTTAAATCAAAATCAATAACGTTGTTTACCATGGCTTCTTCTATAAAACCATCAGAGAATGCTTGAACTGAATTACTTGTTGTTATGGTAAGTAGATTGTCTGCCTTTCGAAAACTTTGAATAGAAGTACTGAAATTTCGTACTGTTGAAGTCCCGCCTTGAGGAGTAATCTTTAAAACAGTATTTGAAGCGTTGGCGGCATAAATGCCTGAACCTAAAGTTTCTATTGCTTTAAATCCACCGCCAACAATAGTAGTCCATTGCCTGTAATCTATTAAATCGTCGTTATCAACTAATGCTCTTTTTATACCGTCGGTAGATGAAGCAGCATAAATATAAGGCTCTTGAATAGTGGTTTGTACAATATCAATTTGGGTGCCCAAATCTCCAATAAAATAAGTGTCTCCAAATTCTAAACGCGAGAGATCATACACAGAAATCCCATATTGTGTGGATAAATACAGCTGGCCGTTGTGCTCTCGAATGTTATTAATTCGTTTTTTATTAGGAGGAATGGATTGTTTTTCAATGATATCTACCACTTTTAATACATTCTGATCGTCTTTTTTTACGATTTCAATAAGTCCATTTTCATATCCAATAATCAATAAGTCAAAATCATCACTGTAGTGAATGGTAGTTATAGAATTCCCAGAAAGACCATTTATTGAAGAAATAGTTTTTATTTCGTGTGTATTGAGGTTGTAGGTAAATACAGCGTTTTCAGCACCGACAAAAATAGTATTATCTCCTTGGGAAATATCTTTTACTGAAACATAAGAAAAATGACCAGTCCATTGGTCTTCATAGTTCTGAGCAGTCGCCAGAATGGGAATTAACGATAGGAAAGCAATGGCCCACCACTTCATAAAATAGGTTTTGTATATTAACTTGCTAAAATACCATTTATTGCAGTATCAAAATAAATACAAGTATAAAGTTTTCTCAAACTTTAAAAATTTGACATTCAGAAAATATAGATAAATTGGCCATTTTTCAAATTTTAATACAAACAAAAAACACAACAAAAAAACTTGATTTTTATTCATTTAAACAAAAACATATCCCTTGAAAAATTATTAATTAACTAATTAGTAGAATAAAATTCAGACCTTTAACAAGTTTTTATATATTTGTTATAACACAATTTAATCCCATATACATAATGAACATAAGAACTTGGCTTTTGGTAATTTCCTTTTTGGGACTATTCCAACAAGCAGTATATGGTCAATTCGGCTTTTCTAACGAAGTAGGAATTATTGCTGGTCCGGTAGCATTTTACTCAGATTTCGGTCAGCGTCACGATTTTGAAACAAACTCAAATAATATTGGTTTTGGTGTAGGTATCGTTCATTATCTAAATTTTGCCTATAGGGGTGATTTTAATATCTACACAAGATATACTTATTTTAACGATCACTTCAAAGTAAGGTCGGAGCTTGATTACCACGTAACTAAACTTGAACATTATGGTGAGTGGGTAGCTCCAGATAAAACATCATTATTTGCCGATCAGCTCCGCGCTATGTCTGGTGAAGTTACGGTTATAGATATTGGGTCTCGATTAGAATATTATCCATTAAGCATTCGGGCTTTTCAGGCAAATGGCTATAAGCTCATGCCGTATATAGGCCTAGGAATTCACTGGGTGCATTACAAACCAGAAGTACGATCTTCATTGGGAGATTTAAATAGCCCAATAACAACTCCTGTTAAATACTTTAATGCATTTCAGCAGCAAGCTGGTTCAACTTTTTCGGTAGTAGGAAGTGTAGGGGTTAGATATAAAATTGGTCAATTTAGCGACATTATGTTAGACAGTCGTTGGCAACAATACTTTACAGATTGGGCAGATGGATTAAATCCTTCTTTAGAAAATAATGGAGAACGACCAGTTCCAGAAAACAAATCGAATGATTGGATTTATTGGTTAAATGTGGGATATATTTATTATATAAACTAATTGGCGTTACATTTTAAAATCTTAACCAATAGCTTGTTTTAAATCAGCAATTAAATCTTCTACATCTTCAATTCCCACAGAGAGACGTATTAACGAATCCACAACCCCTAATTTTTCTCGCTCCTCTTTTGGAATACTAGCGTGTGTCATGCTTGCAGGATGTCCCGCCAGACTTTCAACACCACCTAAACTTTCTGCTAATGTGAAAATTTTTAGGTTTTCCACAATTCTAATTGCCTCATTATAATTGTTGCCCTTGGTTACAAATGAAATCATTCCTCCAAAATCTTTCATTTGCTCTTTTGCTATTGAATGATTTGGGTGAGTTTCAAATCCTGGCCAATAAACTTTTTCAATTTTTGGGTGTTGCGCTAAATATTCTGCGATAGCTTTTCCATTTTCACAATGGCGTTGCATACGAATATGGAGTGTTTTTAAACCACGTAAAACCAAAAAGCTATCTTGTGGGCCACATACTGCACCACTAGCGTTTTGTATAAAATACAATTTGTCTGCTAATTCCTTATCGCTTACAATTAAACCACCCATTACTACATCGCTATGACCTCCCAAGTATTTTGTAGCGCTGTGCATAACGATATCTGCTCCTAAGTCTAATGGTTGCTGAAGATACGGAGATGCAAAAGTATTATCCACAGCTAAAAGCAATTTGTGTTTTTTAGCAATTGATGCAACTTTTTTAATGTCTACAATATTTAAAAGCGGGTTTGTAGGAGTTTCTACCCAAATAAGTTTAGTGTTTTTGTTTATGTATGTTTCAATGGTGTCGGCATTGTTCATTCCAACAAAATGAAAAGCAATACCAAATCCTTCAATAATTTTTGTAAATAGTCGATATGTGCCGCCGTAAAGATCGTTTGTTGTGATTATTTCATCTCCAGGTTTAAAAAGCTTCATCACAGCATCTATTGCAGCAAGCCCACTACCAAAGGCTAGCCCAAATTTTCCATTTTCAATACTGGCAAATGCAGCTTCCAAAGCAGCGCGCGTTGGATTTGCACTACGCGAATACTCAAAACCTTTATGTTTACCAGGTGTAGTTTGTGAAAATGTTGAGGTTTGATAAATTGGAGGCATTACAGACCCATAAGCGGGGTCGATATTTTCTTGTCCTCCGTGAATAGTTTTAGTGTTAAATTTCATAGTGTATTTTAAAACTTGAAAACGTGATATAATATTCTGAAATAATTATATATCATTTAATAAAAATTTTGCAATAGCTGATTTTAAAGTTATTACTTTTGAAAGAATAAACCTACCCCATTGGGGAAACAAATTAACCAATTCTCAAAATAGCATGTATAAAAAATACGCGGTAGTAATTTTAGTTTTAATTGCTCTAACTAGTTGTACCCAAGATAAAAGTATAGAGTTCTCGTCTCAAAGTTTAACCGAAAAAGAACTATCGTATTGTGAAGACAAAGACTGTCCTGAAGTTACAATAAACTATGTTGAAGTTTTTGGAAATGAAAGTATTGCAGAAAGGATTAATAACAAAATAAATTCATTCATCTATCAGTCGCTTTTATTAGGTGAAGATACAACTCCAACAGCCAAGACTATTGAAGAGGCAGCAACTGGATTTATAGAGGTGTATTATGCCGACAAAGAACAGTTTCCTGATATGGCCGGTAAGTATTTTGCTGAAATTTCGGTAAATGAAATATACAACACTGATAACCATATTTGTTTTGAACTGCGCCAATATTTATATACTGGTGGTGCTCACGGTTATGGGACTACAACATTTTTAAATATCGACCCAAGAACTGGAGAAGAACTTTCGGCAAATGAGCTTTTTAAAAACAAAAATAAATTTGTGAATTTCGCGGAAGAAAAGTTTCGTGCACAGCAAGAAATTGATAAAAATGAATCAATAAATGCTACGGGATTTACCTTTGAAAATGATAAGTTTAGTCTCCCTGAAAGTTTTGGTTTTATAAAAGACAGTTTAATTTTTGTCTATAATCAGTACGAAATTGCAAGTTACGCCGATGGTCCAATCGAGCTAAAAATTGCTTTAAAGGAAGCAAAACCATTTTTAAAGATTGATTAAATTTGAATTATGCAGAAAGTATATTATTTATCCACTTGTGACACCTGTAAACGTGTAATGAATGAAATTGAAATCCCTTCGTCGTTTATAAAGCAAGACATAAAGGTTCAGGGCATTTCAGAAGATGAGTTAACAGAGCTTTTCAACCTTACAAACAGCTACGAAGATCTTTTTAGTAGAAGAGCAAAGCTCTATCAAGAGCGTAACTTGAAAAACGAAGAACTTCTAGAGGAGGATTTTAAAAATTTAATTCTAGAACATTATACGTTTTTAAAGCGCCCTGTAATTGTTAATAATGACAAGATATTTATTGGCAGTAGTAAAAAAACTGTTGCAGCAGCTAAAGAGTCTATTCACTCTAATAAATAAACACTTTACACTATATGCTAATACAATAGGTGCATTCATTTATTTAAATAGTGTAGATGTTATAATCTTACTTATTTAATTAGATAAATGCACCTATGTTTATATAGCCTAGTGAAGACTTTTTTAGAATTAATTCAACACGTAAAATCAAAGAGATTTATTTTAGGCTTGTAATTCTAAATCTCTTGGACGTACATTGTTTTTACGTGTATCTTCCTTCGAAATTACCTCGAAGTCGTCTGTTTTTTCAAAAGCATTGAATTTCTCCAATATTTCTTCTGGCAGTCCTGTTAGTTTACGAGCATTTAAATCTATCCAACCGCCCATCATTTCACAGCTTGCAAAGTTTTTACCGTTTTCATCATAAAAATTGTGAAGGAATTTGAAATACATCCCATCTTCTGAAAGTCCTTTTAGTTGAAGAGAAACTGAAACAGGTTTCCCAGGAAAAACTTCTCTGAAATAATACATATGTTCATAAAATGCAACTGGACCTAAATTGTGCCTCACTAAATGTTTTTGGTCTAAGCCGTTTTCAATCATAAAAGCCATACGAGTGTGACTCATGTAATCTATATAAGCACTGTTACGTAAGTGACGATTAGCATCCACATCACTCCAACGTATTTCAAATTGTTTTATATACATCTGTAATTTTTTCTGCAAATTTAAAGTACTTTTACTATGCAAGCATAATAAATTTGTTTAGATTGTGTTAAATCTTCTTTAGCAAATGCCTATTCTAAAAAGTTCATATAACCCTAAATTTCCTTTTAAAAACGGACACTTTTCGACTATTTACTCTTCGAAGTTTCGTCCAGTGCCTCAATTGTTGCAGCATCGTGAAAGATTAGTTTTACCCGATGCCGATTTTTTAGATATTGATTGGTCTTATTCACAAGGTAATTCGAGTAAAGTAGCAATTCTACTTCACGGATTAGAGGGAAACGCACAGCGTACTTACATTGTAGCACAAGCAAAACATTTGGTTAATGATGGGTGGGATGTGGCTGCAGTAAATTTTCGAGGCTGTAGCGGGGAGCCAAACCTTTCATTTCAATCTTATAACGCTGGAAAAACAGACGACTTGGAGGCTGTTGTTAAACTAGTTTTAGACAAGAATAAATACAATGAAATAGCCCTAGTGGGATTTAGTCTTGGAGGTAATTTACTTCTGAAATATTTAGGGGAGCGTGATACTTTTCCAAAAGAAATTAAAAAAGCAGTTGCAATTTCAACTCCTGTTAGTTTAAGAGGATCCTTAGAGTCGCTAAATAAGCTTTCCAACTGGATGTATAGAAAATCTTTCTTGATAAAACTTCGAGAAAAGTACAAGGTGAAAATGAATGATTTCCCTGAAAAAATGAGTCATTTAGATTACAAGAAAATCACCACTTTATTAGACTTCGACAATGTTTATACCGCCCCAGCACATGGGTTTAAAGATGCTTATGACTATTACGAAAAAAACAGTAGTCTTCAATTTCTGCCGAATATTACTATTCCAGTACTTATTTTAAACGCTCAAAATGATAGTTTTCTCTCTTCAGAATGTTACCCGATTCAGTTAGCAACAGAAATGAAGAACCTTTATTTAGAAATTCCCAAATATGGGGGTCACGTGGGGTTTCATCAATCTAATTTACGCTATTACAGTGAAGAGAGGGCTTTAAAATTTTTAAATGAAGTTTTTTAAAAACAGCTGCACTTTATCGACTATCCGCTAAAGACTATTTTATTACCTTTGCCGTCAATAAATTAAGTATATGATTCAATCAATGACGGGCTATGGCAAGGAAGTTGTCCAATTGCTTTCCAAAACTATTACCATAGAAATTAAGTCGCTTAACAGTAAAGGTCTAGATATTAACACACGTGTGCCTTCAGCATACCGCGAAAAAGAATTAGAAATACGCGATATTCTTGCAAAATCTTTACAAAGAGGAAAAGTAGATTTTTCCCTTTATATTGAAGTTACTGGACAAGAAGTTGCTACTCAAATTAATGAGGATGCTGTAAAACAATACATCAACCAATTAGCAAAAGTAGTAAATGGCGATCCAGTTGAGCTTTTAAAAATGGCAGTTCGCATGCCTGATGCATTAAAGACAGAACGAGAAGAAATTGACGAAAAGGAATATGAAGAAATTGTAAAAGGTATCAATAAGGCCTTAGATGCAATAAATAAATATAGATCGGATGAAGGTTTAGTACTTGAAAACGATTTTATTGAGCGTTCAAAAAATATATCGAAGTTACTCGATGACGTTGTAGCAATAGACCCAGAACGAATAGATGCCGTTAAAGAAAGATTGCGAAAGGCAGTAGCAGATATCAAAGAGAAAGTTGATGAAAATCGTTTTGAACAAGAACTTATCTACTATTTAGAGAAATACGATATCACAGAAGAAAAGGTTCGACTTAAAAACCACTTAGATTATTTCAATGAAACTCTAAATTCAAGCGATTCTAATGGTAAAAAACTTGGTTTTATTACTCAGGAGTTAGGTAGAGAGATAAATACTATTGGAAGTAAAGCAAACTACGCACCTATGCAGCAAATTGTTGTACAGATGAAAGATGAGTTAGAGAAAATTAAAGAACAAGCATTAAACGTACTTTAATATTTAGCGTTAAAAAAATAACTACAAAGCGTTCTACGCTAATTGGTTTTAAGTCAATACAATTTTATGAATTCAGAAAAAGGGGGTAAATTAATAGTGTTTTCGGCACCTTCAGGAAGTGGAAAAACCACTATAGTTCAACACTTATTAAAGCAAGAAGATCTCAACTTAAAATTTTCGGTTTCTTGTACTTCTCGAGATCCAAGAGGTGATGAAAAGCACGGAGAAAACTACTATTTCATTTCGTTGAAAGAATTTAAACAACACATAAAAAACGATGATTTCCTTGAATGGGAGGAGGTATACCGAGATAATTTTTACGGAACTTTAAAATCTGAAATAGAACGAATCTGGGAAGAAGGAAAAAATGTTATTTTCGATATTGATGTTGCGGGAGGGCTTCGTATTAAAAAGAAGTTTCCAGACCGTACTCTTGCTGTTTTTGTAAAACCACCAAGTATAGACGAATTAAAAATCCGTCTAAAAAAGCGAAAAACTGAAAGTGATGACCGTATAAATATGCGAATTGCAAAAGCCTCTGTAGAGCTTGCAACGGCACCTCAGTTTGATAAAATTATAAAAAACCACGATTTGGAAACGGCTTTAAATGAAGCTCACGATTTAGTAAAAAACTTTATCGTTTCCGACAATTAACATACGTAAGAACATTGCCTAGCAAGGTCTCAGCGATATGAAAAAACAAAAAAGAATAGGACTCTACTTCGGAACTTTCAACCCCATCCATATGGGGCATCTGATTATTGCCAACCACATGGTAGAGTTTAGTGATTTAGATGAAGTTTGGTTTGTAATTACACCTCATAATCCGCATAAAAAGAAAAAGAATCTTTTGGAAGATTACCACCGTATGGCAATGGTGGAATTAGCGATTGATGATTATGATAAATTGCAAGCTAGTAATATTGAATTTGGTTTACCGCAACCCAATTATACCGTTAATACTTTAGCTCATTTAGAAGAAAAATATCCGTCAAGAGATTTTTGTTTGATAATGGGAGAAGACAATTTAAAGAGTCTTCATAAATGGAAAAACTATGAAGTAATATTAGAACGTTATTCTATCTATGTATACCCACGTATTTCTGAAGGAGTAGTAGAAACACAATTTGACAATCACGAAAAAATTATTAAAGTTGACGCACCTATCATCGAATTGTCTTCAACATTCATTAGAAAAGGTGTAAAAGAAAGTAAAAATGTTCGTCCAATGCTTTCACCAGAAGTTTGGAAATATTTAGACGAAATGAATTTTTATAGATAAAAAAAACCGCCCCACTAAATTAAGATGGGACGGTTCTCAACTAAATAACCAACCAATAATTTTTCAAACTATCTCCATTGTATGGAGCTCTCATTTCAAAAATCACAACTATAACGCAGGACCTTCATTAAAGATTGCAATAGCTTTATTAAGGTAGTGTTAAAAGTTTCGATTGTAATTATGTACTTTTGACTTAAGAGAATCGATAGAAGATAAAATCTTTTTAGGTTGTAAAACCAAATCAATTTCTAAAACAAGAAAATGTCAGATAAACCAAAATTTGCAGTCTTTGGTGGCGGAAGTTGGGCCACAGCAATTGTAAAAATGCTTAGCGAAAACCTTGATGAAATCGGTTGGTATATGCGAAGTGAACAGGCTATCGAACACATAAAAGAACACGGTCATAATCCAAATTACTTGAGTTCGGTTGAGTTCCGTTTGGAGCAACTTAAACTCACTAATTGCATAAACCAAGCTGTTGAAGATGCAGACTACTTAATTTTTGTAATTCCCTCTGCTTTTCTTCATCAGGAATTACAGAAACTAACAGCTTCATTAGAAGATAAAGTAGTTTTTTCAGCAATCAAGGGTATTGTTCCTGAAACAAGCTTGATTGTTGGCGATCATTTTAATACACATTATAAAGTTCCTTTTAATAATATAGGTGTTATTTCCGGTCCATGTCACGCTGAAGAAGTTGCTTTAGAGAGATTGAGTTACCTAACAATAGCCAGTGCAGACGACGAAAAGGCACAGATTGTAGCAAGTGTGTTAAGCAGTGATTATATAAAATGCACAACTAGTGATGATGTTTTAGGGACAGAATACGCCGCTGTGTTAAAGAATATTTACGCTGTAGCAGCGGGAATAGCACACGGATTAGGTTATGGCGATAACTTTCAAAGTGTCTTGATGAGTAATGCTATTCGCGAAATGAAAAAGTATGTAAAGAAGGTTCATAAAATGAAACGCGATATAAATGATTCGGCATATCTAGGAGATCTTCTAGTTACTGGTTACTCTATTTTCAGCCGAAATCGTTTGTTTGGCACAATGATAGGGAAAGGATACACTGTAAAAAGTGCTCAAATAGAAATGAGCATGATTGCCGAAGGATATTATGCCTCAAAAAGCGCATATCTGCTTAACCAGCAAAGAGGTAAGAAAAAAGCTAAAACCCCCATAATTGATGCTGTTTATGGAATTCTTTACGAAAATAAAGATCCTAAGAAAACGTTTAAAAAACTGACAGATAAATTAGATTAAAAGAAAAGCCTCGCAATTTGCGAGGCTTTTTTATAGTTGTATAATTTCGATTTTAATTTTTAAGTACTTTATGAGTACTAAGCTGACCCTTAATTAACACTTTCATAATATAGGTTCCTGTACTTAGTTCGGATAAATCAACTTGTGAATTTGTTGCATTTATAGAATGTGAAATTAACTGTTGACCTAAAACATTGAATATAGTTACATTTTCAATATTGTCGATACTTTTAAAATTCAATATTCCGTCGGTTGGATTAGGATAAAATGAAAGTTCTTGGTTTGAGTGCTCATTTATACCAAGGGATGTACAGGTTACATCTGCTTCCCATCCAGGATATATTCCTAAATCGCTACTTAAAAACACAAAAGTTAGAGCACCGCTCGAATGGGTAGAAGTAAATGGACCTGGATTTTCAACTCCATAATAACCTCCTGCAGGAAAACCACTATACGTAGCAGGATTTCCGCTAGCTATCATTGGGTAACTGGTGTCGGGACCATCATAAACATACAAGGCATCAAATTCATCCTCTACATCAAAATTGATAAAGGTTACGGTAACAGCTTCTTCAGAAGTTTCTGGATGAATTACAGTGGTTATATTCTCATTATCACTATAATTGTAATTAGGTCCGCCACTATCATAAAACTTACCTCCACAAGTTGGAACAGTTGAAAACTTTATTGGTCCCGCTAATTGACTCACTCCATCTGAATCGCAGTCGGCACGGACATAAAAATCGAAGGCTAATCCGTTGGCCAAATCTGTTGCTGTTGCCGTCGTTATGCCACTGGGTGTTGTTCCCGTTGCAATTGGAGTTCCTGAAACAGGATTCTCACCTCGTTCAAATACGTACCAGATATAACCATTACTTGCATTAGGCTCCTCCACCCAAGATAAGTCTACCGAACTCGTCATAATGTTCGATACGGCTAAATCGGTTGGTCTTTCACAAGTAGGTGGGGCAAGTGTTTCTCCAAATGATACCCATGCAACCTGTGTAACTTCGGAAGGAGTTACTATTGGTCCAATTAATGTTGTCATTCCTGTTGACACGTCAACAGTACGCCATTCTGCGGTGAAAATATCATCATTAAATGCAGATATATATACCATATCTGTAATTGGGTCATAAGTCATTCCTTGGCTATAATTAGCATTATAGTCAATATTACCAATATAAGTAGTGGTTGCAGTTGCCAGATCTATAGCGTAAAATCCCTTATCCACCATTTCAAAGGTGTATCCTACTCCATTCCCATCTATGGCAAGGGTAGCTGGAAAGTTTTCGGCTGGTATTCCCACCAAAGCACCTACTTCTGTGGCAGTTACGGCTATTGGATCTATAGTGTAAAGCTTTCCTTCTGAAATGGCGTAAAGAATACCTGTATTCCTGTCATATTCCATATCGAGCCACCAACCTGGAATATTGCCTAAATGGGTGTAAAAACCAGATTCTACATCGAAAGAGTAGAATTCTCCCCAGTCGTCTATTACATATCCCGTAGTTGGATTCTGTGGATCAATTGCACCAGCATCTTCAAAATTAAAGACTATAGGAGACGATCCAAAAACTTCCACATTATCTGGAGTTGTTGGTTCAAATCCTATAAGGTTTGTGCTTGAATTGTCTACGCCATAAACTGTCGATAGCGATTCTAAACTGCTCGGTACCCCAAAATTTTCGGTATTGCCATTTTGAAAGGCCTCTGGGATTACAGTTTTGTTATTAGTAGTTTGTTGTTGATTGCTTAAATAGGACCTCAGTATTTTCTGCTCCTCAATAGAAAAATGTTCGGACACAGGTCCCATTTGTATTCCAATATTGTTGCGTCGTTTCAATAATTCATCAACAGAGGTAGTTGCAGTTTTTGTGGCTTCTATACTCGATGAATTCGATTTTATATGTTTCGTGGAAGGCCGAGAGGTTTGAGCGCTTAGAGACAGCGTGAGAACGCTTAGAAAGCATCCAATAATAGTAGATTTATTCATTTTTTAAAGTTTAATTTAATTTTTAAATATACTAAAATTATGTTTGCAGCAGTGAATAGAGTTCAGTAGTTACCCTATATAAATGCAAGAAAAATTGTGCAATACGATGCATGTATTAAAATTCTTTATTCTTGATTTTCTCACCTATAATTATGATCTAAAATACCCTGAATAATTCATAGAATTAATTCGTCAGGGCATTTCTGTAGGACAAACCACCAACTGTTTTTTAGGTAAGCTTTTTAAAAATTAGTGAACGTATAATCTTAAAAGAGCAATTAGAATTACATAAAAATTTTGCTAAATTGAAATAAAAATTAAGCGCTAACAGTAGATACTTATAGTTAAATTCCGAAAAATGAATGGCATTGCATAAAAGAATAGTTTTTATGACAATTCAATTGTTTCTTATTGAATCACTTCTCTATTGGAGTAAAATGTTAGTTAAAAAAAAAGCCACTCCCGTTGAAATATGGAAGTGGCTATAACGATAATTAGTCGGTCTGTGCTACTCTTTTTTCGATAGGCTAGTATACCCCATGTTGTATAATGTAAATCCAAAGATATCTGCATATTGTTCGATGGTTTTACTTACAGGAGTTCCAGCACCGTGCCCGGCGTCTGTTTCAATTCTAATTAAAACTGGATTGCTACCTGATTGCTTAGCTTGAAGTTCAGCAGCAAATTTAAAACTATGTGCTGGAACAACTCTATCGTCGTGATCACCAGTTGTTATTAAAGTAGCAGGATATTCTACTCCTTCTTTAACATTGTGTAATGGTGAATAACCTTTTAAGTATTCAAACATTTCTTTGCTGTCCTCAGCAGTACCATAGTCGTATGCCCAACCTGCACCAGCAGTGAAGGTGTGGTAACGTAACATATCTAGAACACCTACAGCAGGAAGTGCCACTTTCATTAAGTCGGGTCTTTGAGTCATTGTAGCTCCAACAAGTAATCCTCCGTTAGAACCTCCGCGAATTGCTAGGTAGTCACTAGAAGTGTAATTGTTTGCAATTAAATATTCAGCAGCAGCGATAAAATCGTCGAACACGTTTTGTTTCTTCATCTGGGTTCCTGCATCATGCCATTTTTTACCATATTCACCACCACCTCTTAGGTTTGGTACAGCATAAACACCGCCTTGCTCCATCCAAACTGCATTTGCAATGCTAAAGCTAGGAGTAAGACTAATGTTGAATCCACCGTATCCATAAAGGATCGTTGGATTTTTGCCGTCTAATTTTAATCCTTTTTTATGCGTGATGATCATCGGAATTTTTGTTCCGTCTTTAGAAGTATAGAAAACTTGATTGCTTTCAAAATTGTCAGGATTGAAATCAATTTCTGGTTTAATAAATGATTCTGATTCTCCAGTTTCAATATTAAACTTATAAATGCTTCCTGGAGTAACATAGTTAGTGAAAGAATAGTAAAGCTCTTTTTCTTCTTTCTTTGCTCCAAAACCACCTGCAGTACCTACACCTGGAAGTTCAATTTCACGGATTAATTTTCCGTCATAATCATATTGTTTCACCTTTGAAACAGCATCAACCATATAGTTGGCAAAAATGCTTCCCCCACCTGTGCTTGGAGTAAGAACATTTTCCGTTTCAGGAATTAAATCTTTCCAATTTTCTGGAGTTGGATTTGCTGCATCAACAGTTACAATTTTTTTATTTGGTGCGTTTTTATTTGTCACTATGTAAAGCTTAGAGCCTACATTTTCTAGCACATAAGAATCTGAATCTGTATCATTTAAAATGGTAACAAATTTTGCGTTTGGATTTTTAAGGTCTTTTATAAATAGTTTATTTCCTGAAGTTGATGTGCTAGCGCTAATTAATAGATAGTTATTGTCTTCAGTAACTGATGCGCCAATGTAGCGGTGTTTTTCTTCTGGAGTTGCACCAAAAATTACTTTGTCATCACTTTGTGGAGTTCCCAATTTGTGATAGTAAACTTTATGCTGGTCTGTTTTAGCAGATAATTCACTTCCTTTTGGCTTATCGTAGCTTGAGTAGTAAAATCCATCTTCACCATTCCAAGAAAGTCCACTAAACTTTACATCTTTAAGAGTATCGCCTACTATTTCCTTGGTTTCAGTATTCATTACGATTACTTTTCTCCAATCGCTTCCCCCTTCAGAAATAGCGTAGGCTAACTTACTACCATCTTTTGAAAAGCTCGCTTGCCCTAGTGAAATAGTTCCATCTTCCTTAAACGTGTTTGGGTCTAAGAAAACTTCGGCTGTGCTTGGGTCTTCTCCAGTTTTATATCTGTAGATTACATATTGATTTTGTAATCCATCGTTTTTATAGAAATAAGTGTAGTCTCCTTCTTTAAAAGGTGCTCCTACTTTTTCATAGTTCCAAATATCGGAAAGACGTTTTTTTAATTCCTCTCTAAATGGAATGTTATTTAAATAATCGAAAGTTACTTCATTCTCAGCTTTAACCCATTCTGCAGTTTCAGCGCTGCGGTCATCTTCCAACCAACGATATGGATCTTTTACCTCAACACCAAAATAAGTGTCTACGGTGTCTACTGTTTTAATCTGTGGATATGTCACTGTTGTTACTTCTTTTTTAGGCTCTTCCTTACAGCCAACCAGAGCGAGTAATAAAACTGCTGGAACGATTGATAACTTCATATTTGTTGATTTTTTATAAGATGTGTAAATGTACAATTTTTTAAGATTGCAGGAAACTATATAAAAAGTGAAAAGCTTCCATAATTGAAAGCTTTTCATTTTATAATTTTTACGGTGATTAAGTAAATAGCGGCCTATATACACTCCAATATTTGTAAATTAAAACTACATTTAGAAGGATGACAATAATTGCGATTAAAAGTCCGGGAGTGTCTAAGAATAAATGAAATAAAAGAATATTAACCGAAATTGGAGCTAACAGTAATAGCGCAAATGGAACCCATTTTCCAATCACAAGCATAAGTCCAATTGCAACTTCAAACACGCCTACTACATACATAATATAACCAGAGTCGCTAAGTGAGTCTATAAAACGGGCGGCGTCATCAGTATAAATATGAGTGGGTAAAAAACTAAAGTGAAATAATTTGCTCAGTCCAAAAAAGAGCAAACCTAAACCCAAAATGGTGCGGATTATTTTTGTAAACGAGGAATTCATAACTTATTGGTTTTAAGGTTGGTTCCTTAAAGATAATAAAAATAATCTCGTTAATTGATAATGAAGTGTTTAAAAATTAGCATATAAATTACAAATGTGAAATTTATTGATTATAACTTTGACAGTAGCTTTTGAGCTTTTTGATATTCGGGGTCCCTTGAGGTAATAGAATTAGCGACTTCCTTAGCCTCCTTATAGCGTTTTTGCTTAAGATAACTTAATGCACTAATCCATTTGGCTTTTGAGGCGTAAACAGAATTGTTTTCCTGAATTTTTTTCAATAAACTATCTGCTTCATCATATTCACTTAATTCAACTAAAACAACCGACTTATAATACTGCAGTTGTAAATTATTGGGTTCTACCTTCAAAAGTTCGTTAAAATATATTAATGCTTTTGCGTACTCTGCTGAATTAAATGCTACTTCAGCATTTTTAGTAGTTTCATTTCCGTCGCTTCTTACAGTTAATGAAATAGTTTCCTGAGTTGCGAAGTCAGAATATGTAGGTTTACTGAAATTATTAAAGATGAAAATTCCGATTGCCAGTAAAATAGATGCGGCAACTCCGTATTTCCAAGGCTTAAATTTAATTACTTTTTTCTCTGTTTTCTCTGATGTAACTTTTGATGATTTATAATTAAAATTTGAGTTAGATTGTTTGATGGTTTCTAAAACTGAAGCTCGCTGCGGAGATAGTCTATTTTCTAAAATGATATAAATATTTTTAAATTCTAAAAACTCCGCTTCAAACTGTGAATCTTCATTCAATTTTCTTTCAAAGGTTTCGCGTTCGGAACTTGACAGTTCGTTTTCTAGATATGCAACAAATAATTCATGGGCTTCACTTTCCATATCACTAATAGTCATTTTTAAGCTTTCTATATAGAGAGCTTTCTTTAATTAATTGGGTTAATTTGCTAATGCAAAGCGACTTTTTTTTGCGGGCGTAAGCATAAGTTACTCCTAATTGGTCTGCCACTTCTTGCATAGACATTGCTGAAAAACCTAAGGTAATTATTTGTTTACAGGTTTCTCCCATTTTTGAAAGCACAGACATATAAAGATTCTGTTGCTCTTCAAATTGCTGAGTTTTTTCTGCGTTTTCATCAGCATCGTCTTTAATAGATAAACGTTCCTCCTCAATTGTTACCTCTTTACTACCACTTTTTTTAAGTGCATTAAGCCATTTCCGTTTACAAATCAGAAAGAAATAGGCATCAAAAGGGCAAGTAAGCTTTAATCCTTTTGTTTTTGCCTGATCGTAAATTGTGATTAAAGTTTCTTGAATTATATCTCTTGCCGCTGTTTCATCTCCACTGTTTTTACAAACATAAGCAATCACTTTGGGGGCAAATTTTTCATAGATTTCATTTATAAGAGTATTGTTGTTAGCAAGAAGTGCCTCAACATATCGCTGGTCTGAATGTATCTTTTTTGTTTCCAAAGTATGGTTTTAAAAACTTAAAAATAATGAAAACTAACAACTGATGGGTAACAATATTTAATACTATTGATATAAGGGTATAATCTTAAAAAATTAGAACTCATGAAAAATGTAATGAACAAACAAATGAAAACACCCTTTTCAAAACTTTTAATAGTTGGCTTACTAGCTTTAGTAGCTATAGGGTGTAATAAAGAGGAAGAGGTAGATACAATACCAGATGTGGCATTCGTGCCTCCTTCTTCAGCTCAGTTTCAAGGTTTAAGAGAAATTGCTCTGACCGATCACATAGAAACTGTGAATTTTAATGCTGAAGATGGTCTTTCTTTTACTTCAAATGATGGAACTGTTTTAAATATTCCAGCAAACTGTTTAACGCTAAATGGCAATTTAGTAACTGGAGAAGTTGAGCTAAGTTTTGTCGATATTTTCGAAAGTGGAGATATGTTACCTACCAATAAGCCAACTATGGGGCTAAATTCAAATGGAGATAAAGCAATGCTAATAACTGGTGGAGAGTTTTATATAGAAGTGACAAAAGATGGCGTTCCTCTAGATTCTGGATGCGTGTTGCAGCTTTTAGTACCTGGAGAAAATACTGGAGGGGCAGATCCAGAAATGATTTTGTGGAAAGGAATTATTGATGAGAAGGGAGATCTTACTTGGGATGAAGTTGAGCCAGGTACACATAATGAGCTATTTACTGAAGGTGAAACTTATATTGTGTTTTTAGACGAATTTGGATGGACAAACATTGATAAGTTTTACAATGATCCTAGACCTAAAACTACATTAAAAGTAAAAGCTCCTGAAGGTTTTGATTATGATAATAGTGCAGTATATCTATCTTACGATGGTGAGCCAAATGCCTTGGCTCAGCTAGATACCTTTGATGAACAAGCAGGATTGTTTTCTGAACATTATGGACAAATTCCTATAGGGTTGAAAGTGCATATAATTTTTGCAACCGCAGAAGGAGACAATTGGAGATACGCCATTCAAGGAGTTACAATTGCTGAAAATGATATTTATGTATTCAATCTTGAAGATACTCAAGTAGATACACACGAGAATATGGTGGCGGCTATTAATAATTTACCATAGTATGTTGGTGTGTTGATTAGTTGTTTAATTTGATAGCCAGAGAAGGTCACTTTTATAGTGACCTTCTTTTTTTATAAAATAATACTTTCAATTAAGCCACATAGAGGGTTAGACGCGCTTCGTGTTTATTTTTTTTGAAACAGGGGTAACATTTTTAAAAGCTATTGATATAAGTATGAAGCAACAAAAGGTTGCTGAATTTTAAATATTAATTAAAGACATTTTATTATGAAGACAAAATTATTTTCACTCGCATTAATCGGATTATTTTGCATAACAATTCAAGCGCAGCCTTTTCAAAGAGAGGTACAACATAATTCAGATATCTATCACGATCTTAACATCGAGGTTATCGATGACGGCAGCACAGACTTTATTGTTGCCAGCAATATATTTGATTCTACAATGACTAGCTCTGTGGTTAGTCTAAAACGAATGGATGAAAATGGAATGATTATTTGGGCAAAAGAATATTCAGACAGTTCTTTACAGAACGCAAGAGTTTTTGATGTTGCAAATATGTTAGGTGTTATAGCCATTACAGGTGCTATAGATGTAGGAAGTACAAAGCGAACTTTTATCGCAAAAATTGATGCTGCTTCAGGAAATGTAATAAATGTAAATTACTACGATATTGTTGGGTCTAGCTTCAATTCAACAGGACTTAATATTGCTTACACAAATACAGATGCCGATAACGACGGAACTACAGATCCAGGTTTTGTAGTTGGTGGATTTGTTAGTAGTTGCTATAACTTGGACAACCAGTGTTCATTTAATATGGGGTATGTACTTAGAGTCGATGAATTTTTAAATGTAATTTGGACTACAGAGGTGGATAGTGTAGGAACATCTGGAGCAAGTAGCGACTACGATTTTATCAATAATATCACCGAAACTAACAATGGGTTTTTCTTAACTGGAAGTGCTACAGGTATTACTCAGCAAGGTTTTGAAAGACAGGGTGTATTGGCTATGCTTATAGATCATCAAGGTAATGCACTTTGGGATAAAAGTTATATATACGGAAATTTCAGAGATGTAAGTGTTGATGCATATTACGAAGCTAGTACTGGAAATATTTACATGTTATCTAATTACTCGTCAATGCATAATTTCGGAATTACCGTTTTTGATACTTCTGGAAATATAATAAGCAGCCTTTCTTGGGTAATTAATTCAGGATATTTAGATCGATATGGATTTACTTTAAAAGAATCTGTTCTTAATCCAGATAACTTAGTGGTCTTTGGATATAATCGAGAAGAGTATTGGACAAATGGAGCTGGAGATGTAAAATATGGACAAAGCAATGTGTTTACCTACGAATTTGAAAAAGCAACTGGTAATCAGGTTTCTATTGCTTACCAATATTTAAATACTCATGTTGAAGCTCCTGGAGATGAATATAACTTTTGGAATGGGCAAATGCCTTTAATTTACTATCCAGATATGGCTACGGTGCTGAATTTAAATTCTGGATCTCAAAACGACTACATCACTGTAGGATATCAAACCCCAGAAGGAATGCCATTTACTTTTGCCGAAATCACTAGAACTTCAGATAAAAGAAATATTTGTGATAATATGAATCTTACTTTATCGCATACATCTATTAGTGTTTATGAAATCCCAGTTAGTTCTGGTCTTGTATCCACTACTGAAAGCCCGATAAATTTTAATGATACCGCATATTCTTATACACTTACCAACTGTGATGGTACAATGGGAGTAGGAGATAACTCTATTAATACAGGCGGATTGTTTCCTAATCCAACACATGGTGAGCTTACAGTTTTCCTAAGTAATAACACAATAAAATCTTTAGCTATTTATTCAGTTTTAGGAAAAAAAGTGAAAGAGATTAATCTTAACGGAACAGGAAATACTACAACTTTAAATGTTTCAGACTTACAGAAAGGAGTTTATTTTATTAACATAGAAGACGACTTGTCTAAAACCCAAGTGTTTAAATTTATTAAAAGCTAATTAATACCTTCAATTTTGATAAGCTCCCATTTTAGTTAATTCTAAAGTGGGAAGCTTTTTTATAAAAGTTGTATCTTGTATACTGTTAATAGCTTAAATATGAAGAAATTATTTATTTGTATTTGTATAGGTGTTTTCTTATTGGTGTCTGGCTGCAGTTCCAATACTGAAGAGTGTGAAATTGGAGCTGTTGAAAACCCAAATCAACAAGAACCAATTGATGGGGCAATCTATAAACAAAGTGCCTTAGACTGCCGAATTCCAAAGCTACAAGTTTTTCAATTCAACAATTATACAAGTACTGAGATTAAGGCTAACCAAAATACAATTCTATATATTTCTGAGGGGACCTTTCAAAATTTGGATGGAACCATAATAGACGGTGAAATAACATTTTCCATACTTGAAATGTATAACCCTGGGGAAATTATTGCTTGTCAACTTTCTACAAATGGCATCAATAGTAGCCAAGCAATAGAACCATTACTAAGCGAAAGCATATTCTACATAAATGCTGAACACAATGGAAATCCAGTATTGATGAATGGGGAAATACAAGTGTTTATCCCTTCAGACAATGAAAGTTTAGACCTATCGCTATTTGTATCTCCTACTTGTAATGCAATTGATTGTACAGTGCTTTGGGAGATCGTGCCTCAATATAGTGTGTTTGAAGAACCTTATCAAGATGCATCAGGGAATATAATTTTAGGATATCGCGCTATTATAGATGAGTTAGGCTGGTATAGTTTTGCACGATTCAATCCTAGTACTGAAGAAAGAGGTATTTTATATAACAAAGCTCACTCGCCATATTCACTTGCAAATAGCAATGTTTTTCTTAAGTACGATTCCAATAGCATCGGGGTTGGTATGTTCTCAGCATATGATTCAGAAAACGAGGTTTTTAGTGAAAAGTTTAGCCAGATCCCAAAAAATACAACTGCGAATGTGATATTTGTAAGTAAACCTGAATCAGAGTTTTTATTTGATTCTTCTCCAATAGTTACTAAAGATGGTAAAATAACCGTCACTCGCAACACCAAAAACGGTTCGGAGAGAAATCTAGTTGACTATATTAACAATTTATAAACTATGGTGAACCTTTTACGCCCCTTCTTGTCTGCACTAGCTGTTATTTTATTTTCAATAAATATGGTAGGGCAAAGTCTAGTTCAAGATACACTTACGCGAACTGCCCCTATTTTTTATGATGTAATGGGTAACAAAGTTGACTTTTCTCCAGAAATGCCTCCGTTGAATCAAATAGCAGGTGCGCCCAAAGCTTTTTACACTTACCATTGGGAGTTTGGTGATGGGAACTATAGCAATAAAAAAAACCCGAAACACACTTACAAAAATAAAGGTGAATATACTGCTAGGCTGTGGAGCACCAATAATTACGACAATGGGAAACCGCCCAAAAGCCGACCTGAAAAAATTAATATTACCTCAACGGGGATAGATGGTGCAAGTGCCTCTCTAGATTCTTCTGAAGCTATTCCCTCAATTTTTCCTGAAGATGAACACTTAATTATACGCTCAAATCGCGATCCACTTCCCGACGAAGAAATGGTGCTAATTACTAGTTACAAAAACACAAAGGATTATGTAACAAGTGGAAGTTTATATCTTTATTATAACGACAAAAAATTTAAAGACGACAATTTTATTCTTGAAGATACTCGTTTACATCACGGTGAAAAAATAGTTCCAATAGATCCAATGTTTGCCGCTCAATTTGATGCTGATGAATCCGATTATTATATGGCTGGAACAGAAGTTATTCCTCGTATTCGTACAAAAATAGTTCAGGATTCTACTAAGAGATTGGTGCTGCCAGTAACGCTGGAAGAATCAAGAAAACTATACAGGAATCACCAACTTATAGAATTCGAAAACATGCAACCAGGGGAGGAACGACACATTTTTAGAACTTTAAAGACCACCCCCGAAATGCTAAAAGATACTAGTGCTCTAGTAACGCTTAGAACTATATATGTGCCTGATAATAATTACGGAAACCATACTGTAAAAGATACCGAATTGGAGATTGTAACATCGCACGACCCTAATAAAATGTCGACTAACGGTTTCTTATTAAACTATCGCTTGGTTCGATATAAAAAAGTGAAGTTTAAAGTAAAATTTCAAAATGACGGGGAAGGCCCAGCAAACACAATCCGTTTAGAAGTAGACACTCCAGAGATGTTTGATAAAAGTACATTAGAGGTAATCGATATGTATCCCGAATGTCCCATTTGTCCTAAAGAAAAAGAGGTTAATTATTCATGTTTAGACACAATAGCAGAAAAGGATAAACTTATATTCACATTTAAAAACATTTATCTTCCTGGTACGGCACAAAAAAATGTTATGGAACGCGACTCTACTAAAGGTTTTGTGAAATATGCTATGAAATTTGGTGATGACTTTCACAAAAAGAAAACTAAGAGTCGAACCGCAATATATTTTGATAAAAATGAACCTATAATCACAAATTATAGTACAACCCGTTTTATGCCTGGAATTTCTATAGGTGCAAAAGCTGGGTATATTTATACGCCTTCGGTAGATGAAAGTCGGGAGGTATTTGCTGGAGTAACAGTTTCCCCTTTTAAATCGTATCGTGGGTATTGGCAAAGTGAATTTTTTATTTCAGCAGCATCCTTCGAGGAGTTAAAGAGGTTTGAGTCCTCCGACCTTAATGATATCGGAATTGAGAGTCTTCAACGTTTTACAGAAAAAAATAAAGAAAATAACATTACAGCCTATCTCGTGCCTATTTCCTATCGCTATAACTTAAATAACTTCTTGGCTTTTGGAGCTGGAGTTCAACTTAAACTCGATTTTCAAAGTAAAATTTCTACCGAAACAACTGGAGAGGCTTATTTGAATATTCCAGATGAAGGAATAATTAGGGATGAAACGAATGATACATTTCAAAAAACCGAATGCACCGAAAATTTTACCAATTTTAATAGTGGAGTTTTTATAGGTGTGAATGCAGGTGGTGTTAGAATCGGTCCGAGTGTGGGAGTTCGATATGTGTTTAACTTTAACCAACCCACTTCTCAATTTCAAGCCTATGCAATTTGGAAATTTTAAAAAAACACATAATTGGAACTTTATTTTTCCTGATTTGTATCGGAAGTTCCGTTGCACAAACACAGGAAGTTGAGGCTATTTATTCACGCTTAGATTCCTATTTAGAACAGCCAGATTCCGATAATCAATCCGAACTTTTAAATGTAGTGGAAGCTACACTCTCAAACGACAAAGAAGTGCTGTTGGCGAAAACCATTGCATATTGCAATATTGGTTATATAGAAACTCAAAACAAAGCACTTCAAAAAGCTATCGAAGTTTACGAAAAAGCAAAGCAAATGTTTTTTTCTGAAAATCTTAGTAACTACGATATTATAGAATATTGTCTAAAGCCTCTTGGTAATCTTTATATAAAAACCCAAGCTTTATCAGAAGCAGAAAATACTATAAAACATTACATAATTTATGCTAGGGAAACGGGACAAACTAAACAACAAGTTAGTGGTGTTTTAAATCTTTCTGTATTATATCACAATCGAGGAGAATTTCATAAAGCGAAAAATATCCTGCTACAAGCCCTAAAAGAGTCACCAACCAATCATGATTTAAAAATTAATTTAGCAAGTGCATATTATGCTCTTCATCAGATAGAAGAAACTAAAAATCTTTTAAATGACGTTTTAAAATCAAATTCTAATAACCCAAAAGCTTATCAACTTTTAGCGCAAGTTAATCTTTCAGAAAAAGAAAATAGTAAAGCTATCCTCAATCTAAGAAAGGCTATCAAACTCCTTCATAACGCCTCTTATATAAATTTTCGAGAAGTGGCGAAAATGAAATTATCATTGGCAGAAACTTATTTTGTTTCAGGACAAATAGAAAGTTCTCTTTCTCACATTCAGCAAATTTATAAGTTGTTAATTCCTTCGTATAATTTAGAACAGTATCTACCTAAAAATGATCAACTATATGCGGAAACGATTTTAATGGATGCCTTGGACTTACAGGGAAACGTATTCATCAATCAAAGTAATTTAGATGAAGCACTAGAAGCTTTTAGCCTCGCTTCTGAAGTTAGCGATTATCTTTTTGCAGAACTTTATGTTCAAGGCAGCAAATTGTTAGCTCAACAAGACGTAAAACGTAGAAGCGAGATGATGATGGAAGTTTTTTATAAGCAATATCAATCAACTAAAAACAAAGAATGGATTGCTAAAGCAGTACACCTCGATAACAAGGTGAAAGGGAGAATTGTAAGTGAGGCGATGTTTTTAAAAGCCAAACTGAATTCGTTAGAAAATAAAAAGTTTTCAGAATTTCGAAGGCTTCAAAAGGAATTCGCTGTTATAAATGATCAAATTCAAAAACAGATTTTAAACAATAATCTTGAATATGATAAGTTAGCACATCTCCAAAAAGAATACAGTGCGCTACTAACCAAGCAAAGAATAGAATATTCTAATATTCAATCTGAAATAGCGAACTCTCTAATAACAAATTCTATTGTTGACCTTGATGAAATTATACATAAGGCCACAATTTCTAATCAGACCTTGGTGAGTTATTTCGTTGGTTCCGAGATGGTTTATCAGATTGTTATTTCAAAAGAAAAACTAATATTTCAGAAAATTGTTGGTTCAAAAACAGAGCATTTACAATTTACAGAAGCAATCCGTTCTTACAGTCGATTTTTTGATAGCCCAGCAACTATTAACAATGATATACCGCTCTTTACTGCTTCGTCATTAAAGCTTTTCAAAATACTGCAGTTACCAGAAGCAGAAAACTTGATTATTATTCCCGATGGGATTTTATCATTTATTCCTTTTCAAACATTATTAACTTCAGAATCATCGATTTTTAAATACGCTGAAATGCCTTTTTTAATTTTTAAAAGTACAGTTTCTTATACAATTTCATTTACTGAATACTTAAGGAATACCTCATCTTTAGATGAAAAGCAATCTGTTTTAGGGGTATTTCCTGTGTTTAAAAACTCAGTTCAGGAATTAGAATATTCGGTTAATGAAGCAAAAGCAATAACCGAAGTATTTAAGTCTGATTTGTTAATGGAGACTCAAGCCACAGTTAAAAACTTTGTTACAAGTGTCAATTCTCATACAATTTTACATCTGTCTACTCATGCAACCGGAGGTAGTTTTAGTAGCGGACCATCAATTAGTTTTTTTGATCGAACATTTTCGGTAGAAGAACTTTATGGGCATCAATTTTCTAATCAATTAGTGATTTTAAGTGCTTGTGACACCGGAGTTGGAAAAGTAGTAAAAGGTGAAGGTGCTTTGAGTTTAGCGCGTGGATTTCAGTATGCGGGTGCTTCTAATGTGTTGTTCTCTTTGTGGCAGGTAAATGATAAAAGTACTGCCGAATTAATGGAGTATTATTATCAAAACCTAAGTAAAAACCGTTCTCGAAATCTTTCACTTCATCGCGCTAGCATAAATTATCTCCAAAACAAAACTATAGACAACACTCGTAAATCACCTTATTATTGGGGTGCATTTGTTTATTATGGTGCTACCGATACCCCTCAGGAAAAAAGGAATATAAGTTCGTTATCCTTTTTAATTTTTTTAATTCCTTTAATAGGAATAGGAGTTTGGTATTTTAAAAAGAGAAAGAAAACCTAAGTATATTCAAAAGAATTAAATTAAAGAATTAGCAACGAGATATTCCGCAATTTGAATTGTATTTGTAGCTGCACCTTTTCGTAGGTTGTCACTTACAATCCACATATTTATTGTGTTTTCTTGGGTTTCATCTCTACGAATTCTCCCAACAAAAACCTCGTCTTTATCGTGTGCGTAAATTGGCATCGGATAAATGTTTGTGTCTATATTATCTTGCAATGTAACGCCAGGAGTTTCGTGAAGCATTTTGCGAACATCACCCAATTCAAATTCGTTTTCGAATTCAACGTTAACCGATTCACTATGTCCGCCAGAGGTTGGAATTCGTACTGCTGTAGCCGTAATTGAAAATGTGCGATCGTCTAATATTTTTTGAGGTTCTCGAGCAAGCTTCATTTCTTCTTTGGTGTAACCATTTTCTTCAAAAACATCACAGTGTGGAAGTGCATTCTTATGAATAGGGTAAGGGTAAGCCATTTCACCCTTTATTCCAGCCATTTCATTTTCCATTTGTTGCACTGCCTTTAATCCAGTTCCAGAAACCGATTGATAGGTGGAAACAACAACGCGTTTCATTTTGTACTTTTTATGAAGTGGTGCTAATACCATTACCAATTGAATGGTGGAGCAATTAGGATTAGCTATAATTTTATCCTCCTTAGTTAAAATTTGAGCATTAATTTCTGGAACAATTAACTTCTTGTCGCGATCCATTCTCCAAGCGGAAGAATTGTCGATAACCGTTGTACCAACTTTAGCAAACTTTGGAGCCCACTCCAATGATGTACTTCCGCCTGCAGAAAATAAAGCAATATCAGGTTTTGCTGCAAGAGCGTCTTCCATTCCTATTACTTTATAGGTTTTGTCTTTAAAAGTTATCTCTTTTCCAATAGATCTTTTTGAAGCTACTAAAAGCAGTTCATCTAATGGGAAGTTGCGTTCTGCTAACACTTTAAGCATTACTTCACCAACCATACCAGTTGCACCAACTACAGCTAATTTCATATTCTGAAAATTATTATTCGTTATTCTAATTCTGCAAATACACTAATCTAACGTACTCGAATTATCTACAAAGGTCGGAAAGATTTTTACAAAGCATGCAATCCGTTTGAAGTTAAATTTAACTTAAGAGGAGAGCCTTAGCACAGAGGAAAATTAATCATAAATGGACGCTACGTTTTATTATATTAAATGATTATAAATTTTTAATTTTTCCGCTAACAATGTTGTCAAATTAAAATAAAGAAAAACCCTCTATCTTTTTGTTGATAGAGGGTTAAAGTTAGAATATGTAGTGTAGCGGTAACTCGATAAAATTTCAATAAAATCCTTAGATAATTTATCAGAACCACTAAGTAACCTTTATCGATAAAGTTACTTAAGTACGAAAATCATTTTTTTCTAAGTTCGTCACGAATTTCTAATAAAATATCTTTTTCAGATGGTCCTGGGTCTGGAGCAGGAGCCTCTTCTTTTTTCTTACGTACGTTTCCGTAAGCTTTTACTATCATAAATAAAACAAATCCTACAATTATCAGGTTGATGATGGAATTTACCCATTTACCCCACATAACTGCGTTTTCTGGTTCTACAACTTCGCCATCTGGACCAATTACAGCTGGATCTAATACATACTTAAGATCGGCAAAATCCATTCCGCCTGCAAAATGCCCGACGATTGGCATAATCATGTCATTAGTAAATCCTGTAACTACAAGGCCAACGGCACCTGCTAGAATTACAGCAACAGCAAGGTCTACGACGTTGCCAGTCATAATAAAGTCTCTAAATTCTTTTAACATGTTGATTAGTTTAATGTGTTAGTATTTCCAAATTTAACAAAATATTTATACAATATATCACAATAAACTTAGCATTTGATTATTTACGACAAATCACTCTTTTAATACGTTGTGAAATTGCAGTTAGTAATTCATAAGGAATAGAGTTAATTGCTGCAGATAATTCTTCCGCAGTATTTGTGGAACCAAAAACAATAACTTCATCCCCTTCCTTACACTCAATATCTGTTACATCAACCATAATCATGTCCATACACACATTTCCGTGGATAGGAGCTTTTTTATTATTAATAACTACCCAACCTTTGCCTTTGCCGTAAGAGCGTGGAATTCCATCGGCATGACCCAGCGGTAAGGTGGCAGATTGAGTGGTTTTCTCAACAATTATACCTCTGTTATATCCAATGCTTTCTCCTTTTTTAACTGTGTGAATTTGTGAAATAACCGTTTTTAAAGTTGCTATTGGTTTAAAGTTTTTATTCTCTACTTTATCGTTACCAAAGCCATAAAGTCCTATACCCGAACGGACCATATCAAAATGTGCTTCAGGGTAATTAATTATCCCAGATGTGTTTGCACAGTGCAGCAATGGCTTGTATACAAGTTCCGCGGTTAATTTTTCAGAAATTCTTTTAAAAGTATTAATCTGTTTAAGTGAAAACTCTTTTTCTGATAAATCTTCGGAAGCTCCTAAATGTGAAAAAGCCGATTTTACTTTTACACTTTTTGTAGCTGCTAGTTTTTTAGAAATTAATGAAATTTCGTCTTCTGTAAATCCTAATCGGTTTAATCCAGTGTTGAATTTTAAGTGAATTGGATAGTTATTTTGGTTCGTTTTTTCGGCGTAAGCGATGAATTCATCTAATATTTTAAAAGAATAAATACTAGGCTCTAAACATCGATTTACAATAACATCAAAGTTTACAGGAAGTGGATGTAATACTAAAATTGGCGTTTGTATTGCTGCATCTCTAAGAATAACTCCTTCAATTGGATAGGCTACAGCAAAATAATCTGCACCTAAATTTACAAGTTCCTTGGCAATAGCAACTGAGTCGCTTCCGTAAGCATAGGCTTTTACAACAGCCATGAACTTGGTGTTGTTTTTTAACTTCGAAGTAAGGTATTTATAATTATTGCTTAAAGCGTTTAAGTCAATTTCTAATATTGTTTCTGTGGCTTTGGGCATGGTTATGCTTTTTTTCCTGTATTTTCAGGAGGAATTTTATCGTTTAATTCTTCAACATCTTTCACTTCTAGTTTTACGACTTTGTCACGTAACTGTGCTTTATAAAATGCAGCTCGACTCAAGGGTTCATATTCATCTGTTTCTCCGAGTAAAACAAGCGATTCACTTTTCGCTTTGCGATAGCTATAGTGAGCAAGATTTCCTGTTCGGGTGCAAACAGCGTGTACTTTTGTAACATATTCTGCAGTTGCCATTAAAGCAGGCATCGGCCCAAAAGGATTTCCTTTGTAATCCATATCAAGTCCTGCAACAATTACTCTTACACCTCGATTGGCTAGGTCGTTACATACTTTTACAATTTCATCGTCAAAAAATTGAGCTTCATCAATCCCAACTACATCGCAATTATCTGCCAGAATTGGAATATTTGCTGCTGCAGGGACTGGTGTAGACCTAATTTGGTTGCTATCGTGACTCGTAACTGCATCTTCGGCATAACGAGTATCAATAGAAGGTGTAAAAATCTCTACTTTCTGACGTGCAAACTGAGCTCGTTTTAGCCTTCGGATAAGTTCTTCGGTTTTTCCTGAAAACATGGAACCGCAGATTACTTCAATCCAGCCAAATTGTTCTTTCTGATTTACGGTATTTTCAAGAAACATAGTTTAAATTTACACGCAACATTCAACATTAATAATTTTACTAAAAGGATATTCAACTTGCGGTTTGGTTGAAGCCTTTGGATAGCAACGTATTTATATAAGTATATAAAAATAGTTGATGTTTACACAAAGGATGCGTAAATTTATAAAAACAAAATAGAAATACGGTTTAATTTAATAAGATATGAAGAAGAAACTGCGAGAGCAATTATCGACAGTCGCAAAGAAAATAATAGCTAATGAAAGTACCTTTGAAACCACATCTGTTAAGGGATTAGTCAGAGAACTTTACGATAAATTGATAGTGCTTGAGTATTTAGAAAAACAACTTGATGGCGATTACGGAATAGCGCCAGAAAAAGAGGTGGAACAAGAAGAATCGTTAGACTCCAAAAGTTTCCGTGAAGAAAATTGGTTTACTGAGCCTGAGCCTGTGCCACAACCAGAACACAAGGAAGATCTTATTGAACCTTTAATGGAGAAAATTAAGGATATAGTAGCTCAAATGCCTGAAGAAAGCGATAAGATAGATGAAATGCTAGACGAATTGCTTCCTAAAGTTGAGGAGCCAAAAATTCCTGAGGAATCTGCTCCAGATACAGCATCTTCAAATCATATAAAAAATGAATTAGAAGAGTTTGCTTCTACCTATCAAAGAATGCCTGAATTTGAAAGAAAGCAAACAAATTTATTTTCAAATCCAGTTGAAGTTTCAGAACCTGTGGAGGTAAAAGATATTGAAGAAAAGAGACAACCTGCGCCTGAAACAAAAGTGAAATCTTTAAATGATGTTGTAAATAAAGGATTGAATGTAGGATTGAATGATAGGTTGGCATTTATAAAGCATTTATTTGATGGGCAAATTGAAGATTACACTCGTGTGTTATCGCAAATAAATACTTTACAAAGTTATGAAGAGGCACAATCCTTTATAAATGCTCAAGTAAAACCAGACTATAATCAATGGGAAAATAAAGAAGTTTATGCCGAAAGGTTTATGAATATAATCGAAAAGCGATTTAACTAACGCTTAATTTGTGAGAGCCTAAAAATCAGTTTATGGTATTGCAACTGGGCTGCAAAGCGCTCTGTTTTTATATGCTACATTTAAGTATTTAACGAATACAGCGGTTATTGAAAGTAATTATCAAATTTATCAATCTCCTACTTATTTAGCTATACCTATGGCAATTGCTAAAATAATTGCCATATTTTTTATTTTATATCGAAAACCAAAATGGGTAATGGAATGGGCTTGTGCAGGTCTATTTTTTAGTATTGCATTAGCTTCTTTTGCTCATTATTTTATTAATGATCCGGGAATAACAATTACACTTATTGGAAATATATTATTACTAATTTCTTATTTCTTCGGAAAAACAGTACGCTCATAAACTATGAAGGGAAAACTCTACCTTGTGCCTACACCAATAGGTAATTTAAAAGATATGACTTATCGCGCTGTTGAGGTGCTTAAAAATGTAGATTTAATATACGCAGAAGACACGAGAACAAGTGGAAAACTTCTGAAGCATTTTGAAATAAATACTCAAATGTATTCTCACCATATGCACAATGAACACAAAACTGTGGATGGAATTGTAAAGCGTATTAAAAGCGGTGAAAATATAGCATTAATTAGTGATGCAGGAACGCCAGCTATAAGCGATCCAGGATTTTTACTAACGCGCGCCTGTGTTGAAGCTGGTATTGTAGTGGATTGTTTGCCTGGAGCGACAGCCTTTGTTCCTGCTTTAGTAAACAGTGGGTTTCCAAATGATAAATTTGTATTTGAAGGCTTCCTTCCTGTTAAAAAGGGAAGACAAACTCGCTTTCAACATTTAGCTGAAGAAACTCGAACAATCATATTCTATGAATCACCTCATAAATTGCTGAAAACACTTGCACAATTTGTTGAATATTTTGGTGCCGATAGACAAATATCGGTTTCACGCGAACTCACAAAACTACATGAAGAAACCGTACGCGGTACTGCAGAAGAAGTTTTAAAACATTTTGAAAATAAACCTCCGAAGGGGGAGATTGTTGTGGTTGTTTCGGGAAAAAAATAAGAATTTTTTTTAAAAAAACTCAGAAATTGGCAATCAACAATCGTTAATCGTTGATTCAAAATCAAACATGTTTCCCTTTATTCCAACCATGCTTCCCCAAATACTGCTCCCCGCTTTCAATGGCTCCTTCTTCTATAGTAGTAGCCATTGAGTCATTCCAACGATTTAAATATCCAAATAGAGAGATAACCCCTAGCATCTCTACTATTTCACCTTCATTCCAGTATTTGTAGAGTTCTTGTTTTATTTCATCATCCACTGCATTTGGCACTTGACTCGCCGCTAATGAAAAGTCTAATGCGGCCCGCTCAGCCTCCGAAAAAGCAGGATGGGTTCTATATTCCCATATGTTATCGAGTTGCTCCTGCTCGGCTCCATAGCGTTCTGCAGCTCGAATGGCATGGGCTTGACAATAGCGACAGCCTGTGGCATTGCTACTTACCCAAGCAATCATTCTTTTTAAAGCGGATGTAACTCGTCCTTAATTCGCCATTACGGCTTTGTTCAGGTTTATAAACGCTTTGCTAATCGCAGGGCGGTGTTGCATAGTGAGCACACTATTTGGGCAAAAGCCTAATGTTTCATTAAAAAATTCGGCCAATTGTTTTGTTTCGGTATCGTGGTTTGGGGAAAGGGGTGTAACTAATGGCATAGCTTAAATTCGTTTGAAATCCGAAAATACAAAATGCATTCGCAAATTCTAAATAACAAGCTCCAAAAACTGAATAATTTTTAAAAAACTAATTCTTCAATAACCGATAACCGCTGTTTGAAGTTTTTAGGAAATAAACACCGCTTTGAGCTGAGGAAAGATCCAGCTGTGTCTGCTTCTCATTTAACTGGCCGGTTGCAATTATTTTTCCTGTAATGTCTGTTATTTGATAGTTTTCTTTTTCGGAAAAGAAATTGCGCTCAATTATAAAAATTCCATTGGAAGGATTGGGGTAGACTATTACTTTTTGATTTTCAAATTCATCAATGGTCAGAGGGTTATTGTTATGACGTAGTAAAACAATATCTTCTGGCCCATTATACCAAAATGTGTTTCCAACACTTAAAATATTTCCATCAGCTTGCATAAAGGAGGTAATATAATTAAAGTCTACACCACCCCCGATAAATGAATTATCTTGTGTGCCTCCAGCAAAATATCGTACTATACCATAAATACTACCTTCAAAACAGTCTAAATATTGTCCTCCGACAATCAATCTTTGGTTGTCTTGTATAATTAACCGCGAAATGCTGAAACCTGAAACTGGCAGTAGAACCGTGCCATCACTACCAAAATTGGCATCTGGTGATCCATCAGAGTTATACCTTAAAAAATAAGGTTGAAAAACAGGTTCAAAAAGATCTACGCAAGCACCGCAACTTCCCGCAATAACTATTTTATTATCATTTGTGAAATCAAGGCTTGCAGTACTGGAATTCATGGGATCAAAAGCAAGAAATTTTGTAGTTATTCCATTGCTTCCAAAACTTGTATCCAAATAGCCATCGGGATTGAATCTCATTAAAATAATATCGGCACCGGCAATGTTGTTGCGTTTGCCCAAGAAATAGATGTTATTGTTGGCATCCGTTTTAATTTCAACTCCTTGAAAACTTTCACCGCTATAACTAGAAATTGCAGCGCCATCTACACCAAAATTTAAATTTAAAGAACCGTTGTTTAAAAAATGGTTTATTGTGATAGTGTTGTTATTTGAAAATTTCAATAACAAAAAAGAGCCATCAGACAAAAGTGTCATTCCTTCATAATTTCCATTAGGAATAATCTTTATGCCATTATCAGCGAAAGTAGAATCTAAATTTCCGTCATCAAGATATTTAGCAACTACGAATGTTGAACTTTGATTTTTAGGGCCAGCGGCAATGATATTTTGAGAGTCATCAAAAAACAGATACATGAAATCATCAAAACCATTATCAGTGCTTAATACCAAACCATCCGTACCAAAAGTTGTATCCAATGTGCCATCAGGCATAAATCTTACTAAATATGGATAAAAATTTTCATTGTTTTGAGCCATAGCTCCGGAAACAATTATTTTATTGTCTGCCTGTTCCACAACATTCCACACCAAATCCTGACTGTTGTTCAAATCCATAATTACAACCCCGCCATCTCCGAATGAAAGGTCTAAACTGCCATCCTGCCCAAATGATATAAGCGTAATTAACAACGCAAAAAAGAGTAAAATTTTGTTCATATTTTTGAACATTTAGAGGTTAGGACACGAATTATTCCATAAGATACTAAATAATCAAATTTTAAAAAACTAATTCTTCAATAATCTAAATACGCTGTTTGAAATTTTTAGGAAATAGACACCGCTCTGTGCAGAAGAAAGATCAAGCTGTGTTTGCAGTTCATTTAACTGGCCGGTTGCAATTATTTTTCCTGTAATATCAGTGATTTGATAATTTTCTTTTTCATAAAAAACAGAAGACTCGACTGTAAAAATTCCGTTGGAAGGGTTGGGGTAAACTTTAAAGGTTTCTTTCTTAAATTTCGGCGTTTCTAATAGTGTATTATTAAATTTTTGTAAAACAATTTCTAAAGGTTGGGGATTATTATAATAATCTGTGCCCACGGTTAAAAGCTTTCCACTATTTAAAATGATAGAATAGTTACTTGAAAGTGATCCAAAATTAGTGCTAAATTGAAAAGTTTGATCTTGTAAACCATTATTAAAAAATCTTGCGTAATGAAGTAAGATACCGTAATCCCAATTTTCAGTATTTGCATTTGCAATAAAACGCTGGTCTGGTAATATATGGCTACTTTCAAACCCTTCAATTACTCCATCTATTCCAAAATCTAAATTTAAAGAAGCATCTGCGTTCAACTTCACAGTTTTTTTAATATATAACTCAGTTACAGGATCTATTTGTCTTGCTCCAATTAAAAAGCTTCCATTATTAAATAAATTAAAAGTAGTATTGAAATTACTAACACTTGGTATGGATGCTGTTCCATTTACGCCAAAATTGCTGTCTATTATTCCATTTTCTGAATATTTAATTATAGCATTCTCTAAAACGTTTTCTTCTTTATAATTAACTAATATATATATTGAATTATTTTTTACAATAACTTTATTCGCTTTTACCTCATCAAGATAATGAACTGGTAAATCAATAGTTCCCTGATTGCCAAAATTTATATCAAGTACTCCATTGCTATCAAATTTTAAAATCTCAATATCTATTGGTCCATAGCCTGAGAATCTTGCCAATAAATAAATGTTTCCAAGTTCATCTATGGTAAAAAAATTAGAATTGCGTAAGACTGCAAATGGTTGAATGCGTCCATTATCCCCAAAAGCGGTATTAATAGAGCCATTTAAATTATACTTGGTGATATTATAATAAGAATCGATAATACTACTTACTAGTAAGGTGCCATCTGGCATGTACTGTATCTTTAAAAGGTCTTCATTTTGGGAGGGAATGATAATCATCCCGTTATCAGCAAAATCTTCATCAATAGATCCATCATCATTTATTGCCATTATAAAATTATCGGAATGAGTCATAACTCTTCCTCCACCTACAAAAACACTATTATTCTTGCCTTCCGTGATTGTTTCAACATAACTGGTTCCATTGTACACAGTGTGTGTTACAATTCCATCAACTCCGTAACTTAAATCTGGACTTCCATCTTGCGCAAAACAAATCGATGAAATAAATAGTGAGGAAACAAGTAAAAGTGTTTTCATAAACATATAGTTTTAAGTTGAGGAGAAATGTTTGTCTAAGATAGTATGTTTTCATGTAATATGAATGAGTGTTGCAATTCGAAATTTCGTAAATTTACGGCATTCCCTAATATATAATAAAAACAACTAATTCAAATTCTTAAGAATTTGGAATTTTAATCATTGGAATTTCCGAAGTAAATGCGCTGGACATTAAAACCTATACCTGATTCTCAAAAAGTTAATGCACTTTCAAAAGATTTGAATGTAGATCCATTAGTTGCCTATCTTCTGGTACAACGCGGAATAGAAACCTTTGAAGAGGCCAAAAGTTTTTTCCGTCCAAGTCTAGAGGAACTTCACGATCCGTTTTTAATGAAAGATATGGACAAAGCTGTCCAACGAGTTCAAAAAGCTATTGAAAATGGAGAAAATATTCTGGTTTATGGCGATTATGATGTTGATGGTACTACTAGTGTTGCTTTAATGTCTTCCTATTTAAAAACATATTACCCAAATGTTTCCACTTATATTCCCGATAGATATGATGAAGGTTATGGCGTGTCTTATAAAGGGATAGATTTTGCATTCGACAACGATTTCACTTTAATAATTGCGTTAGATTGCGGCATTAAGGCAATCGATAAGGTGGCATATGCTGCTGAGAAAGGTGTAGATTTTATTATTTGTGACCATCATCGGCCAGGCGATGAAATTCCAAAGGCCGTTGCTGTTCTCGATCCAAAAAGAGAAGATTGTGAATACCCGTTTAAAGAACTCTGTGGTTGTGGTGTTGGGTTTAAATTAATTCAGGCACTTTCAGAAAAAAGAGGGCTAGGTCTCGATAATATTCTACTTTATTTAGATTTGGTTGCTACTGCAATTGGAGCCGATATTGTACCTGTTACTGGTGAAAACAGAATCCTAGCGTATTATGGATTAAAGGTGATAAACAGTAATCCCCGCACTGGATTTAAAGCAATTCTTAGAGAGGTGAAAAAGAAAACACTTACCATTACCGATGTAGTTTTCATAATTGCTCCACGTATCAATGCAGCAGGTAGAATGAAGCACGGTAATCACGCTGTATCCTTACTCACTGAAGAAAATCAAGAGGCTGCCGAGAAATATGCTGCAGAAATTGAAGCGTTTAATAGTGATAGGAGGGAAGCCGATAAAAAAATTACAGAAGAAGCACTCCAACAAATAATTGAAAATGATGAAGTAGATCGAAAAACAACTGTAGTTTATCACGAAAGCTGGCATAAAGGGGTTATCGGGATTGTTGCCTCTCGATTAACCGAAACATATTATCGCCCAACCCTAGTGTTTACAAAAAGTGGCGAAAAGTTAGCTGCCTCAGCTCGTTCTGTAAAAGGTTTTGACGTTTACAATGCTTTGGAAAATTGTGCAGAGCATATTGAACAATTTGGAGGACATAAATACGCTGCGGGCCTTACTTTATTAGAGGAAGACTTCGAAAATTTTAAAAATGAATTTGAAAAAGTTGTTTCTGAAACCATTACACCACAGCAATTAATTCCTGAGATTAGTGTTGATGCTATGATAGACTTAAACGATATAACTCCAAAGTTTTATAGAATCTTGAAACAATTTGCTCCTTTTGGTCCGGGGAATATGACTCCAGTATTTATGACTGAAAATTTAATCGATGTAGGTGTGGGTAAATGTGTTGGTAAGGATAAATCTCACTTACGACTTGTGGTAAAACAGGAAAATTCCAATCAATTTACTGGAATAGGTTTTGGTTTGGCCGATAAGGAAGATATTGCTTGTAATGGCAAGCCTTTTAAAGCGGTGTATTGTATCGATGAAAACGAGTGGCAGGGGAATGTTAGCTTACAACTCCGTCTTAAAGATATAAGAGCATAGTATCACAGATAAAGTGCTTTATATACCGCTATGGCCTGTAGCAGGATTTATTTTTTGGAAGTATTAAAATTGTGCAACTCGAACTTTTCTCCGTCAAAAACACCATAAGAGTAATAATTTATCCAATCGCCTAGGTTAAAGTAAGTTGAGTTTTCTCCAACATTAATTTCCATAGGCAAATGACGGTGCCCGAAAATGAAGTAGTCGTAATGTTTACTTTCTAGTTTTCGCTTAGAATATTGGGCTAGCCATTCCTTATCTTCTCCAAGAAATTCTTTATCCTCATCCCCAGATATCAATTTATTTTTAACAGAAAGATGTTGTGCTAAGCGTACTCCTAGATCGGGGTGTAACCATCGGAAAAGCCATTTAGAGAACGGATTTGTAAACACTTTTTTCATGCGTTTATACCCCTTATCTCCTGGGCCTAGTCCATCACCGTGCCCTATTAAAAAATGTTTGTTGTTAAATACAAACTCCTTAGGTTTATGGTAAACAGGAATGTTTAATTCCTTTTCAAAATAATCGTGCATCCACAAATCGTGATTCCCCACAAAAAAGTGAATTTGAATACCGCTATCGCGAAGTTCGGCCAATTTTCCTAGAGTTCGTACAAACCCTTTAGGTACTACAGTTTTATATTCAAACCAAAAATCGAATAGGTCACCTAGTAAAAAAATTACTTCAGCATCGTGCTTAATACTGTCTAGCCATTTCACAAAAATCTTTTCACGTGGCAAGCTTTCTGCATGAGTGGGCGCGCCAAGGTGATTGTCGCTAGAAAAGTATATTTTTTTGCCTTGTGGAATTTGCATATTCAAAGATATAGAAAAGACATTTTGACTAAACTCGGGTTACATTCAAAATTCAATTATCTGCTGCAAACCATTCAGCATAGCTGCTATCAGTTTCTTGAAGCCTTAAGGAATGAAGCTTAATGTTCTCAGGCAGACGATTCTTAATCTTGTTTGAAAAGTCGATTACCATCATTTCACTTGTAGGCTGATAATTCACTAAAAGTACACTATGCCCACGATCGCTTAGTTCTTTCGCTAATTCGACGTGAGGTGTGTTCTTATTGAAAACCGTAGCGTGATCAAAAACATCGACAATTTCTTCTTTTACAATTTTCTTGAGATCGCTAAAATCTATTACCATTCCGAATTTCACGTTATCATTATCCTGGATTGGACTGCCAATAACTGTAACTGAAAGTTTGTAGCTATGCCCATGAACATTACGGCATTTGCCATCGTAGCCGTATAAAGCATGGCCAGTTTCAAAGGAAAATATCTTAGTGATTCTAATTGTCTGCATTGTCTTAATTTAAGAAATCAAAGATACAGTTTTTGAAAGGAAAAATATTTTTGAAAATCAGAATCATTTGTAACCTATATTTGCCAACTTTTTTAAAATTACATAACTGACCGAAGAAACAAATGAACAACTGGAATTCATTAAAAACCCATTGTTTGAAACCAGTATTTCTGACTTAATAAATCAGAAATACAGTGTTGTAAATGACTTTTTTTCTTCAGAAGAAGTTGTGTTACTCCGAGAATCATTACTTGCCAAATATGAAGCAGGCAAGTTTAAAAATTCTGTCTTAAGAAACCGTGTTAATGATGAAATTGATAAAACAATTCGCGGTAATTTTATTCTTGGGATGGATGAAAAAACACCAATGGAACAGAAAACATATTTTTAAAAAGATAACCGAATTTGTAGGCTACTTAAACTAAACGTGTTTTTTAGAAATTTTATATAAAGAATTTAATTACGCTGTGTATCTATCCTAAAGAGACATTTTACAAGAGACGTTTAGACACCCTTCGATACGATGACCGTCGGAAACTTTCGATTGCTTGGTACCTGAATGAAGATATTTGGTTAGTGAAAAATGGAGGTGAACTTACAATTTACACCGAAAACAACGAACTAGATATTTTACCACTTTCATGTAGCGTAGTGATTTTTGAAAGTCAGATTCTAGAGCACGAGGTAAAGGTGTTAAAAGAATCAGAGCGCTTGAGTATTACGGGTTGGCTTAAAACTCGTTAATTACTTATTTTTTATTTTGTTATAGATAACAACAGCAACCACCAAGAGTGCTAAAATTAAAAATAGGCCTGGACCACCTAAAAATTTTAAAATATCCATAGTTTAGAATTTTGTTGGTCGTAAATGTATTAACTTCCTATCAATGGAATGTATTTTCTTCGGAATTTGACAAGTAAAGCCACTCCTCTATATGCTACCCATACATTCATTGCAATCCAGATACCCAATAACCCCCATCCCATATATTTCGAAAAATATAAGACGGGTATAAATCCTAAAAATGTGGCACCTAACAGTACATTTCGCAGGTATTTCATTTCTCCTAATCCTTTGAAGATAGAATCCAAGGTAAACGCTAGCGCATTCAAAGGAAGGCTTATTAAGACCATAAAGAACATCCCGTATAATATCGTCAACACCGTTTCATCTTTATTAAAAATAAGTCCTAGAGGTTCATAAAGTAATATTCCGATAACCACTAAAGCCGTTGAGACTAATAAATTGTAGAAACTCACTTTTTTAGTTAATTTCCACAGAGATTTATAGTTGCGTTCTCCCAAAAGTTTTCCAGATAAAATATTGCCTGCCGCGCCATAACCATCCAAGAAGAATGCAGTAAATATCCATATATTAAATGCAATAGTATGTGCTGCAACATATTCTTTTCCTAAATCGGCAGCTTCACGAGTTGCTAGAATTAGCGCTACATTTAAAGAAACAGAGCGCAAGAATAAATTCAGGCTCATCGATATTAATCGGTTAATTTCGTGGTGAAGAGGCATTTTTAGCTTAAGAGAAACATTGGTTTTTTTCATCAAAAATCCAAAAGCTAAGATTGCCATCATTATTTGTGAGATTAAACTAGCCCAGGCTGCTCCTTTCACTCCCATCGGCTGTATTAGCCCTTCAATTCCGTAAACTAGAGTAAAGTCTAATCCTATGTTTAATCCAGCTCCAAGTGAAGCAATTATCATTGGCCAAAAAGTGTTTTGTAAGCCACGAAAGATTCCAAAAACTGCAAATGTGAATAGCGTCAGTGGAAATCCCCAAACCCGGATATTGTAGTAGTCAATACTGAAATCGAGAACAATGCCTTCTGCATTCATCATCGAGAATATTTCCTCAACGAAGAAATAAGTAGAAAAAAGTACAATTATACTTAACCCAATATTAAAATATATGGCTTGTGCTGGAAAATTTTCTAGTTCGCTTATTTTTCCTGCTCCTAGGTTTTGTGCTACTATAGTTGAAATTGCACTTCGTGTTTGTCCTAAAATCCAAATAAGGGCCGATAGGAAAGAACCTACAATTCCGACAGCTGCGAGAGATTCTATACCAAACTCTTTAATATTTCCAACCACAGCTGCATCTGTAGCAGAAAGTACAGGTTCGGCAATTCCAGAAATTATAGCTGGAATGGCTAGTTGTTGAATACGTTTAAAAGAAATATCTGTTGTACGCATATAACCTGCAAAGCTACAAAATAGGATTTGTTAAGCTTTGTTATTTCTTCAAAGGAAGTTCATAACAGTAAAAAGGAAACTCACTTTGGTTTGGAAAATAAATGTTTTCTAACTGCTTATATCCACGCGCCTTATAGAATTTTTGATTTCGAATGTTTTTGCTGAAAGTGTCAAGTCTTACTGAAACGAAGTTTTTTTGAACGGCTAATTCTTCAGCAAAATCCATCATTTTTCTTGCAATTCCCTTTCCTTGATGCTTCGGATGAACTGCTAGCCGATGTATGTAGTAATTATTTGAATTCGGTGTAAGCCATTTCACACTTTTATACTCTTCATCCATTATTGTTGAAATAACGATACATCCTAAAACAATATCTTCAGATATATAAACATACAATTCACCTCTTTCAATATCTTTTTGAAAAGCTTCAGCATTCGGATAGGTTTCATTCCATTGAAATATACCATCTTCTTTCATTCTTTCTCCACAAGCTTTTGTAATAGCAAGAATTTGGTCTATTTCAGAAATATTTGCTTTTCGAATCATGGAGTTTTTGAGTTTAAGCACAGCTTTAGAAAACGCGATTAGAATATAAAATTATTGAAAGTTTTTAGTGTTGAGCACACAGTCTTTATAAAAAAATAGATGTATATTAAAAAAAGTAGTACTTTCGCAATCTATATACTCCTATGGGGGATTAGCTCAGCTGGCTAGAGCGCTTGCCTGGCAGGCAAGAGGTCACCGGTTCGACTCCGGTATTCTCCACAAAAAACCACTGCTTTTCAGTGGTTTTTTTATTTCAGAAAATCGATAGTAAGTGTTACTGTTTGTGATAAAACTTCAGGCAAGCTATTTTCATTCCAAGGATGTTTTGCATTAAAAACGTGATCAGCTCCTTCTATGATAGACAATTTGCTGTTTTGATTCCAAGAATGAATTGCTTTACCCTCTTTTAATGAAACTGTAGGGTCTTCACTTCCATGTATTATGAGAAGGGGTTTTTTCAAATTTCTTACTGCACGATTAATTGTAAACCTTTCTTCATTTTCTTTAAAATTCTTGTAAAATTGAAAATTATGAGGTAGCTGTTGTTTAGTACGGCTATTTTCGACGTGTATAACACCTGTTTCTTGCCATTTGTAGAACTCTGGGCTTCCTTCTTGAAATCTCGCTTTAAAATCGCTAACACTAGCCCAAGTAACAACCTTATCAATTCTCGAATCTTCCTCAGCTTTTATTAAAACAATGCCACCACCACGACTGTGTCCGATTAAGAAAATCTTAGAAATATGTTCTGGAAGATTTTCGTTTCCATTTTCAATCTCATCTAATACTCTATTTAAGTCATCCATTTCTTTACTGAAGTTGTTTTCAGCGAAAGCATCTAAGTCTGGAAAATCGATAGGTTGTTTTACTGTTCCACCATTGTGCGAAAAATTGAATTTTAAGAAACAAAATCCTGCATCAGCAAATTTTTCAGCTACTAAATGCCAAGCTCCCCAATCTTTAAAACCTTTATACCCATGGCAGAATATCACGATAGGTTGAGGTTTTCCCGTTTGCTTATAATAAACGTCGTAAAGGATTGGTTTTTTGCCTTCTGAAGTAAGTATTTGGTTTTTTCTAACTATCATTATTTTATCTCTTTTTCTGTAAATGGAATATTTGGATCGCAAATTTCTAAAATTAGCTTCTTTAATTCAATTGTAAAATTTTCTAAGGTATCTTCGGTGATTAGTTGTGTTTTATTTTTGCTTCTAGGTTTATCTTTTTTCCCAAACTTAAGAAATCCACTACCTAGATTTTTAAAAGAAATTATCCCAGCCTCTGCATTATTCACAGGTATTTCTTTATTCATCATTAGAGCATAAGTAAGTACTTGGAATGCCTTGCTGTATTTGTAGTCTTCATTAATTTCTTCCCATTCGGTAATCTCAACATCGCCTTGACTTACTTGTCCTGATTTATAGTCTATGATTCTTAAATGTCCGTTATACTCGTCAACACGATCAACTTTTCCGTGAATATTTATCGGAAACTCAAGTTCAGGTATTGGCACTTCTAATGTTAAATCTGTTTCAATCTTTAAAATTTTTATAGTGTTTCCAGCTTCAACATCGGCTATTTCTTTATCTAAGAAGTTTGATATATATCTTTTAGCCACTTCAAAAATAATGAGGTTTTTTCCTTTTGAGAATGTACCCCCTTTAAAGGTCCTTTTGAATTGAGAAGTAACTTCTTTATCAATTTTCGACTTCATGTCAATAATATGTTGGGATGTAAGAACTCCTCCTTCTAGAGGTTTATAGAATTTTTCTAAGGTGTCGTGTACAATAGTTCCTAAGGTATTAGCAGCAACGGTTTCTTCAACTTCTTCAAACTCGTTTAACCTTAAAATTCTCTGAAAATAAAAGTCTAACGGATTTCTAATATACCCTGTTAAAGCCGAGGGAGAGAAGCCTTTTAAAGCAATTTCTTTAAGTCGCGTCATTACTGCTGCGGTCTTTGCAATTTCTTTCAGGGAATGTGGCTTAACCTGTATTTTTGGAGACAGTATTCTTCTTTCAATACTGTGGTTTTCACATTTATCAATTGTTAATTGTCGTATAAAACGACTTTTCTCACCTGTATTAAGCCCTTCTGAATTATTGTTATAAAGTAACGCTACATTGTTTGCGCGTTGTAATAACCTATAAAAGTGATAGGTGTATATCGCATCCTTTTCGGAAAAGCGAGGAAGATTAAATTGCTCTTTTAGATCGTACGTAATAAAAGAGGCATTTGACTTTCCGGAAGGAAAAACGCCTTCATTCACTGATGTGATTATTACATTTTCAAAATCCAAAACACGGGTTTCTAATACTCCCATTAGTTGAAGTCCGTCATATGCATCCCCTTTAAAATCTAATGAAGCCGTGCTTGTTAATTCGGCAAAGAGGGTTTGAACGCTTTTAATAGTGTTTAAATAGGGATATTTTTCGTTTAAAGTTTCAATTTTATTAAATACCAATTTTAACTCTTGAAGAACAAGGTGTTCAACACTATTAACTTTGTTTTTGTCCTGAATTTTTTTAATAATTATTAAAGCTGAATTAACAGCTTTTGAAACATCATCACTCCAATTTTCAAATAGAACTTTTAATAGGTCTTTGCCTTTATCTTCTGATAAACTTAATATTGTTTCACTTGAAAGATGTGTAATATTTTCTTTTACTAGTTTTTCAGAAATACGTTGTGCATTCGGTAAAAACTTAGATGCTAATGGATGATTTAATATGGAAAGAATGTCTTTGTAATACAGATTATCTGTATCTCGAAGATGAATAGAAAATAGCAATTCAAAAAATACTACTGCGGGAAAATTTTTCAATGCAACCCCCATCGTTACATTAATGTTTTTTACATTTTCCGGTAGGGAGTATAGAAGGGGGACGAGTAAGTTTTCATCGCCTAAAACTATCGCAGTTTTATTAATCTCTTCATCTGAAAGTTTCGAAAGTAATTCTCCTACATATTTAGCTTGCCCAATATTTTTTTGTACTTCTACTAATTGAATGTGTTTATGTTGTTTAAAATTATCAGAATGTATACTTGGTGGATTGTCCTGAAAATACTTCCATTCCTTGATGTACTTTCTGATAAAATATGAAGCGCTGTGTTTTGGATCTTCATAAAATGATAGATCTGTATCCCAATAAATTTTACTGTTACCAGTTTCTAGTAGTTCTTGAAAGATGTATTGTTCAGCAGTATTTAACGCGTTAAACCCTACAAATAGATGTGTTTTATTTCCATTACTGTTTATATAGTGCTCAATATTTGCAGCGGCTTCCCTATATACCATTCCTTGGTAGCCGATATTTTCTTTTAGTAGTGATTCTTGGATATTATTATACAACAAGGGTAGGCTTTCCCAGAACTTTATATAGTTTTCAATTAATTCAGTTTTTTCATCTGAAACTCCCCATCGTTCTAAGGTTTTAATACTTGCCAAATACCCGAAAAAAGGAATTGTTTCAACTAAATAACGGTCAATCTCATTGAAGTCGTTTAACAGTGTAGTCGCCCAGGTAGCGTAGGTTTCAAAATCATCTTTTTGTTTTATCTCAGCTGTATTTTGGTATGCCTGATAACTTTTAAAAAGTAATTCTGTATTATCTATTATAGAAAGGTTGGATAATTGTTCTATAAACTCTTCTATACTTAATATTTTAGGAGCAAATTGTGTGTGTGAAGCTTGTTTCTTCAATTCGTTCAAAAGAAAGCCACCAGCTCTCTTACTTGGTAGAATAATGGTTACTTCGGAAATATCCGAGTAAGTATTTTTTATTTCTGTTAGGGTTTCTTGAATGAATGTTACCATAGCCTAAAAATAAGAAACGCCCCCGAGATTCGGAGGCGTTTCAAAAATATTTATTTAAAACTTATCGGCTGATAATTATTTCTTTAAAGAAATTTCAACACGACGGTTTTGCTGTCTTCCAGCTTTAGTTTTATTAGTAGCGATTGGTCTAGATGGACCGTATCCTTCAGAAGTTAATCTGCTAGCGTCCATACCAATTGTAGTTAAGTAATCTTTAACTGAAGCAGCTCTTTCTTTAGAAAGTCTTTCGTTCAATTTTAAACTACCAGTACTATCAGTGTGACCTTCAATCTCGAACTTCGCGTTTGGATATTCTTTCATGATATCAGCGATGTTCTGAAGAACAGCATAAGATTCTTTACGGATAGATGCTTTTCCAAGATCGAATAAGATAGTTTTAGAGTAATCGTTCAATTGCTTGATGATTTCTACAGAAACTTCTGGACAACCTTTGTTAGCTACAGTACCAGCAACATCTGGGCACTGATCGTCTTTGTCAAGAACACCGTCACCATCTCTATCTGGCCAAGGGCATCCGTTGTTTTCTTTAGGACCAGCTTCGTTTGGACAAGCGTCGTCTTTATCAGCGATACCGTCACCGTCAGCGTCTGGACAACCGTTAAGTTCCTTAAGACCAGCTACAGTTGGGCACTCATCTTTATGATCTGGCACACCGTCACCGTCAGTATCAGGACAACCGTTGAATTCAGGTAAACCTGGAGTTTCTGGGCACTCATCAAGTCTATCTTCAATACCGTCACCGTCAGTATCAGGACATCCGTTAAACTCAGGTAAACCTGGAGTTTCTGGACACTCATCATCTTTATCGTAGATTCCGTCACCGTCTGTATCTTTTCCACCAAATTGGAAAACAACACCAGCAGAGTGCTGGAAGTGAGAGATACCGTAAGCTTCTTCGAAAGCATGCTTATAAGTAGACTGTAGGTTAAGACCTAAGTTTTCAGTAAACCATACTTTAATACCAGCTGTTGCGTTAGCAGTTCCAAAACCGATGTCGTCAACCCAAGTATAACCACCACCAATACCAAGAGATGGGTCAAACCAACCACCTGGAGCGATAGCATTTCTGAAGCTGTACTTAATAGCACCATCAGCACCGTAGTAGCTAAGGTCATTTGCAGCTACGTCACCTAGTCTGTCAATTCTGTTAATAGAACCAGCAGCAGTAAATACAAAACCACTACCTACATATCTACTGATAGCAAGTCTAGAAACAGATGGTAAAATGTTCCAGTGGTCGTTTGCATTAAAATACTCGTCAAAGATCTCCCCTCTCATTCCAGGAGCTTGTAAACGTAATTGATCCTCATTTTGACCAGCAGGGTAAACGTCAACAGCGTTTACACCAACTTCAACAGCCCAAGGATTGTTCTCGTCTTGTGCATTTGCTACTCCAATTCCTAAGAAAAGAATAGCAGCAACTAAAAATCTGTTAAGATGTTTCATATTCGATTGTTTAATTTTTAAGTGTTAATTAAGAGCAAAAGTAAGTTGTTAAATATTATAAACAAAAGCAAATCTAATAAAATTTTCCTAAAATGCTTGCTATTAAAGAAGAAAGCGGGCTTTTAAGATGGGATCACCTCTAATTCTTTTCCAATCTTAATAAAGGCATTTATAGCTTTATCTAAGTGCTCCTTTGTGTGTGCTGCTGATAGCTGAACGCGTATACGAGCCTTGCCTTTAGGTACAACAGGGAAAAAGAATCCAATTACATAAATACCCTCTTCTAAGAGTCTGTCTGCCATTTTTTGCGATAATTTCGCGTCGTACAACATTACTGGTACAATTGCAGAGTCTCCATCGATAATATCAAAACCTGCTTCTTTCATTCCATTTTTGAAATACAAAGTATTTTCAGCAAGCTTATCACGTAAAGATGTATCTCTGGAAAGCATTTCAAATACTTTAAGCGATGCACCTACAATAGCAGGAGCCAAAGAATTGGAGAATAAATATGGACGAGAACGTTGTCTCAACATATCTATAATTTCTTTTTTACCAGTAGTGTAACCACCCATAGCACCACCTAAAGCTTTCCCTAATGTTCCTGTAATAATATCTATACGGCCCATTACTCCTTTCTCTTCTAAAGTACCTATTCCTTGTTCTCCAATGAAACCTGTTGCGTGGCACTCATCGATCATAACCAAAGCATCGTACTTATCGGCTAAATCACAAATTTTATCAAGTGGCGCTAATAAACCATCCATTGAAAATACTCCATCGGTAACAATTAATTTAAACCTTGCTCCATTTTCATTTGCGGCAATCAATTGCTTTTCAAGATCCTCCATATCATTGTTTTGATATCTGTATCGAGCAGCCTTACAAAGTCGAACACCATCTATAATAGAAGCGTGGTTTAATGAGTCTGAAATAATAGCATCCTCTTTACCTAATAAAGGTTCAAAAACTCCTCCATTTGCATCGAAACATGCAGCGTATAGAATAGTGTCTTCAGTTCCGTAGAAATCGGCAATTGTTTGCTCTAGTTGTTTATGTATATCTTGAGTACCACATATAAAACGAACTGATGACATTCCAAAGCCGTGTGTATCCATTGTGTCTTTAGCAGCTTGGATTACCTCTTTATTAGCAGAAAGACCTAAATAGTTGTTTGCACAAAAATTTAAAACTGTTTCTCCAGTAGAAACTGTGATTTCGGCATCTTGAGGAGAAGTGATAATTCTCTCCCTTTTATATAAACCGTTTTCTTTGATTTCTTCTAATTCTTTCTGTAAGTGTTCTTTTATTTTTCCGTACATATTATTTATAGTTTTTAAGACGTTTGTGCATTCTGAAATTTAACCCTAAAAAGTTTAAAGGGTTTATTAAAGCAAGGTCAAAATGCTTAACCAGCTTTTAGAACTTTCAAAATTAAACTTTATTTATTACTATTTCACCTTCGTTGCTATAGATAAGTATTTTTTGTAAAACCTCAATATCCATTTGCTGTAACGCATTAGCATATTCTGTTAACTGATCGGCATGCCAAATATTTTGAGAACCTGTTTTGTAATCTATTATTACAGCAGTGTTGTCTGAGCTGATATTGATTCTATCCGGACGAAATACTAATCCCGTTTTTGTAATTACACTGCGCTCATTGTAAACTTTGTCATTACCTTCGAATAAATTTTTTAAGGCCGCATGATTTATAATTTGATTTACAATATTACTCAATACTGCAAATTCTTCTTTAGGGATAATTGCACGTTCTTTTAAATTGGTTAGTACTACTTCGGCATCTTGTTTCGTATAAATCTTTGCCATTGTTTCGTGTAAAAGATTCCCGGCAGTAATTGCAGCTTGTATTTCTTCATCCTGAATTAAATTTTCTGATGAAACTATATTTAATCCGTGTTTTTTAGGACTACTAGATAGATATATAGGTAACTGCTGCGAAACTATTTCTTTATCTTTTGAAAGCTTAGGTAAGTTTTTTCCAAATTCATAAATCATTTGATCGGAATTCCACATTCCTTTATTTTTTAGGAACTCCATAAAAAGTTGGTTGTAACTATTTGGTGTTCCATCTTTAGTCTCGGTTGGCGTTTCAGCATAAACATAAAGTTTTTCAACTGCACGGGTTAAAGTAACATAAAGCAGGTTTAGGTTGTCTAATTCTAATTGACTTCTATGTTCATTGTACATTTCTTTCCCGATTTCTCCATAATTTTCAATTTCCGACTTAAAATTAATTTGTGCTTGATTAAAACTGAATTCATCATTTAAGGGGTACCAAAGTTTATCGTATTTGGCATCGTAAAGTTGAATGTCTGCAAACGGAAAAATTACCACTGGAAACTCTAAACCTTTAGATTTATGAATGGTCATTAATTGTACTGCATTTGCTCCTTCGCTAGAAGGGATTGAAGCATTGTCTTTCTTGGTTTCCCAATAGTCTAAAAATGAAATTTTATCGGCTTGAGGTTGTTGTTCAAACTCATAAACTAAATCCATAAACCCGAATAAATACGCATCGGCAACTTGTTGCATTTTGAATTTATCGATACAGTACTCGAATGCCTCGTATAAAGAAACAGATCGCATTTCTTTAAATTTAAATTCTATGCCGTATTCCGATAGGTTTTCCGAGAATTTTGCTTCTGAAATATTTAGGAATTTCGTAAAAAAACTGTGCTTCTCCTCTTTAAGGTTTAAATGGTCTTGTAACAAGTCTAACAGATTAACTTTTGCTTCGTCATTCTTAGGATACAAACAAAGTTGCAATGTGAAAACTAAAGTTTGCACTAATGAAGAAGACTGAAGTAAAAGTGTTTCAGATGATATAACAGATACTTCTTTTTCCATTAAAAAAGTACTTAAAGCAATTCCATCTGCTTTTCTGCGAGTTAGTATGCATATGTCACTTTCTGAAAAGCCCTTTTCTTTTAAATCAAGTATAGTATTATATACAAGCTCACCGTAATCTTTTTGTTTCTCTTCCTTTTTCTGTTTCTCAATAAATTCAAATTTTATATAACCTTCTTTCTTGTTGTTTAACTTTTGCTTGTTGCCTAATTCATAAAGTTTTGCGTGGGTTTCGTTAGAAAAATATGAAGCGGCAAAAGTAAAAAACTGATTGTTGAAGTCTATAATTTCGGCACTACTTCTATAATTTGTGTCGAGTGAAAGCACTTCTTTTTCACGTTGAAAAGGATTGTTGTTGCCATACAGACCCATAAATTGCTCGGGAAGTCCACCACGCCAGCGATAGATAGATTGTTTAGCATCACCTACCAATAAAAGGCTTCCCGAATTCGGGTCTATCTCTTGCGAAAGCGCATTATCTATTAAAGGAATTAAATTGTCCCACTGCAATTTTGAGGTGTCCTGAAACTCATCAATAAAAAAGTGTCGATACTTTTCGCCCATACGTTCATATATGAAAGGGGCGGGTTGATTTTTAATTTCTTTATTTATAATCGAGTTAAATTCTGAAATAGGAAGTATAGTTTTTTCTTCCTTAATCTTTTCAATTTCTTGGTTGACAAGATTTATCACAGAAAGAGGAGTGATATTTTTTAAAATTGAATCGTATAAATTAAACTTATTTACCATTTCCTTTATTTTCAAGTAATTTGAAAGAAAGGTTGGAGTTAAACTATCGATAATAGAGGTTATCGAAGGATCTTCTGTAACTTTATAAAGACTTTTTCCTGTTTCTAAATTTTCCTGAAGTTTGTTGGCGTACACATTATATTCTCCAGATTTCAGTTTTAAAAAATGATTTGGTAATGTAGCTCTGGTGAAATCGGAGTGTTCTAAACCACTTTCATCTATAAGTTGAAGCGTCTCGCTGGCAATTTTTTCAATTTCTTCGGAAAGGTGTTTTCTTTTTAGAATTAGTTGCTTCTTAAATTCAAGAAAATCTTCAAGTGATTTTTGTTTTAACACCGAAACCTGATCGGCATCATTTTCATTAAAAAGTAATTTTGCAGCATTCGCTATATCACGTGATATATCCCAAGATTTATCGTCGTCGGTTTTTTCTAGTGCGAATTCGAGTAAAACTTTAGTGATTTCCTTGTTTTCTCCTGCTTTGCTTAACAACAAATCTACAGCTTCAGCTAAAAGCTCGGGAGTATCTAGAGAAACTTCAAAATTATTAGCAAGCTTTAAATCTCTTGCAAAAGTTCGAATAAGTCTGTGGTTAAAACTATCAATTGTTTCAACACTAAATGCGGCATAATTATGAAGTAAATTTTTTAGAATTCGTTTCGAGCGTTTTTGAATTTCTTCAATAGACATTCCAGTTTCCTCTGCAATAATAACTTGCATAGGTAAGGGGCTTGAAAGGCATTTTTCATCACTGAAAGCAACAAGAGTTTCTACAATGCGTTGCTTCATTTCGGCCACCGCTTTATTTGTGAAAGTTATTGCTAATAGATGTTTGAAGTAATCATCTTTTGTTGCAGAAAGAATTTGCTTTAAGTACTCTTTTACAAGCGTAAAAGTTTTTCCGCTTCCTGCAGCGGCGTCATATATAGAAAAGGAGGTTTGTTTTGTCAAGATTTTCACATTTTGCACTAAATTACTGTTTTTATCTCTTCTGAATCAAATTAATCTATGGCAGTATAGAAATCTTATAAAACCTATAACACTTTTTGATAGAGATAATGATTAAATTTGAGTCAATTTAGTAATAACCAATAAAAAAACGATATAATTATGTCTTTTGAATTACCAAAATTACCGTATGCACACGATGCATTAGAGCCTAATATTGACGCTCAAACTATGGAAATACACCACGGAAAACACCATCAAGGTTACACCAACAATCTAAATGCTGCGATTGAAGGTACAGATATGGAAGGAAAGTCTATTGAAGATATCTTAAAGAATTTAGATATGAACAACAAAGCTGTTCGTAACAACGGCGGTGGGTTTTACAACCATAGTCTTTTCTGGAAAGTAATGTCTCCAAATGGAGGTGGTAAGCCTTCAGGTGACTTGGCTAAAGCTATTGATGATGCTTTTGGAAGTTTTGATGCTTTTAAAGAGAAGTTTTCTGATGCAGCTAAAACTCAATTCGGTTCTGGATGGGCTTGGCTATGTGTACATAAAGGTGGAAAAGTAGAAGTTTGCTCAACTCCAAACCAAGATAATCCATTAATGCCAAATACTGGATGTGGTGGAACTCCAATCTTAGGATTAGATGTTTGGGAGCACGCTTATTATTTAAAGTACCAAAACAAGCGTCCTGATTATGTAGGAGCATTTTGGAACGTAGTAAACTGGGACGAAGTTTCAGCTAATTATTCAAATAACAAATAATAGCAAGTTTTTAAAAAACGACTATAAATAAGAAATCCGCAATCAATTTGATTGCGGATTTTTTTATGGTGCTAAGTTTTAAAATCTTAAATGGGTTCGTAATTAATAAGCACGACCTAAATTCCCTTCATAGAAATTTATGTAGGCGCGATTTACCACTCTATTTCCTCCTGCTGTAGGATAATCACCAGTAAAATACCAATCTCCTAAGTTTTTAGGACATGCTTTGTGCAAGTTGTCTACGCTTTGGAAGATTAATTTAACCGGAGATTTAATAGTTTCTGAACTAATTATTTCAGCAATTTTATCTGAAATTTCTTCATCGGTAAATGGTTCGTATAGTTTCTTTACTTGGTTTACTACCTCTGCATCTTTTAGCGTTGACTGTTCAATACATTTGCTGTAAACTTCTTCAACTACCGAATAGGTGCCGCGTTCTTTGTGTAGCGCTAAAGCTGCTTGGAATGCTACTAAGTCTTCAAGTCTCGCCATGTCTATTCCGTAGCAGTCTGGGTAACGTATTTGTGGCGCCGATGAAACTACTACAATTTGTTTTGGATGCAGCCTATCAAGCATTGTTAAAATACTTTTTTTCAAGGTTGTACCACGTACAATACTATCGTCGATTATCACTAGATTATCTTCTGGTTTCACAACTCCATAAGTAACATCGTAAACGTGAGCAACTAAATCATCTCGACTGCTATCGTCAGTAATGAAAGTTCGAAGTTTAACATCTTTAATTGCGATTTTTTCAGTTCTTACTTTATGTGCTTGTATCTGCTGAAGTCTTTCTGCGGTAAGATTGTCTTTTTCACGAAGAATTACTTCGTTCTTCTGTTTGTTTAATTCATCTTGTGCCGCATCCAGCATTCCGTAGAATGAAGTTTCGGCAGTGTTCGGAATAAATGAAAATACTGAATTTTCTGTATCGTGGTTGATGGCTTCTAACACCTTGGGCATCACTAGTTTTCCTAGCATTTTGCGCTCTTGGTATATTTCTGCATCACTTCCACGTGAAAAGTATATACGTTCAAATGAGCAAGATTTTCTTTCTAATGGAGCAAGAATTTCTGGAGTACTTAACTTCCCGTTTTTCTTGATAATTAAAGCGTGACCTGGTTCAAGCTCTTTAACTGATTCAAAAGGAACGTTGAAAGTAGTTTGAATAGCTGGTCTTTCTGAAGCTACTACAATAACCTCATCATCTTGATAGTAATACGCTGGTCGTATTCCTGCCGGATCTCTTAATACAAAGGCATCTCCGTGGCCTAATAATCCGGCCATTGCATAACCACCATCCCAATTGGATGCCGATTTACGAAGGATTTTGGCAACCTTTAAATTTTCTGCAATATAAGGGGAAGCTTGCTGCTTGTTAAAACCTTTTGTTTTAGCTTTTTTATAAAGCTTGCTTACCTCACTGTCAAGAAAATGTCCAATACGTTCCATAACAGTAACTGTATCAGCTTTTTCTTTTGGATGCATTCCTAACTTAATAAGATTGTCAAAAAGATCGTTTGTATTGGTCATATTGAAATTCCCCGCAATAATAAGGTTGCGATGCATCCAATTATTCTGACGAAGAAAAGGGTGAACGTTTTCAATACTATTTAAACCGAAAGTTCCATAACGAACGTGACCTAAAAACAATTCGCCTATATAAGGAATGTGTTTCTTTTGTTCTTCAACACTATTTTTTAATTCAGGATTATTTTTGAATTCTAAATTTATTCGTTCGTTAATTTGCGAAAAAATATCCTGAATAGGTTGTGCTTGATTAGAACGCACTCTGCTAATATAGCGTTCTCCTGGTGATACATCTAACTTAATACTTGCAAAACCAGCACCATCTTGACCTCGATTGTGCTGTTTTTCCATCATAAGATACATTTTGTTTACCCCGTAAAAGGCAGTGCCGTATTTTTCCTTGTAATATTCTAAAGGTTTTAGCAATCTTACCATTGCTATTCCGCATTCGTGTTTTAAGGCGTCGCTCATTTTTTGAAGATACTCGTTAAAGGTTAAGAGTTTTTAAGTTGTGTTATTTTAAATATTTAAAGTATAAAAAACGCCCTGAAATTTCAGGGCGGGTATTTATGTTAGTTTTATATCAAACTGCGTTAGGCTTTTAAATTGTTGGATTCGTTCGTAAACTTCTTTATTGGATAAATTCAATAATCTTTCTGGTCCAAACTTTTCTACACAAAATGAAGCTAATGCTGAGCCATTAATAATAGCATTTTTCATATTTGTATAGCTATAATCACCTGTTTTTGCTAAATATCCTGTAAACCCTCCTGCAAATGTATCACCAGCTCCAGTTGGGTCAAATACTTCTCGCAATGGCATAGCGGGTGCAAAGAAAACATCGTCATCACCAAATAATAATGCGCCGTGTTCGCCTTTTTTAATTACTACGTAATCAGGCCCCATTTCCATAATCTTGTGAGCTGCCTTTACTAGCGAATATTCTCCTGAAAGCTGTCTTGCCTCTTCATCATTAATTGTAATTACATCAACCTTAGCAATTACTTTCATCAAATCTTCTAGTGCACTGTCCATCCAGAAGTTCATTGTGTCTAACACTATCAATTTAGGGTCGTTCATTTGTTCAATAACACCTAATTGGACGAGAGGATGAAGATTTCCTAACATAACTACTTCAGCATCTATATAATCTTGCGGAACTTTAGGTTCAAAATCAGCTAAAACGTTAAGATCTGTAATTAATGTATCGCGAGTGTTCATATCGTTGTGATATTTTCCACTCCAAAAGAACGTTTTTCCTTCCTTAACAATTTCAAGTCCAGAAAGGTTCATTCCTTTATCTTTCAGCATTTCTAAGTTTTCTTCAGGAAAATCACCTCCCACTATAGAAACGATAGCGCCATCAGTTTTAAACTGCGAAGCTGCTAATCCAATATAAGTGGCAGCGCCTCCGAGAATTTTTCCGGTTTTCCCAAAAGGAGTTTCAATGGCGTCAAAGGCAACAGTACCTACAATTACAAGTTTACTCATAGTTTTATGCTGAACAGTTTAAGTTTATTTAATCATTTCTTAACCTGAAAACCATAACTTGAAGGCTTCAAATTAAGAAGGTGCAAATTTAGTAATAAAATGCTGTATTATACACGTTTTTGAAATCAAACATATTCACAAGATAACTTCAGGTTTTAATATCTTTGAGATAACCCATAATAAAGTTGTGCTATTTTTAAATTTCCTAGTAGACTGATAACGAGATTGAACAATGATTAACAAACGACTTCTTATTAAAAACTTACTCGCCCATAATGATGAGAGTAGTTTCTATGATAAGAAACGAAAAATTGATCTTAATAGTAAAGAAGGAAAAGCAAAATTCTTGAAACACATCTGTGCTTTAAGCAATAGTAATCCTGCAAATAATTCATTTATCGTTATAGGTGTAGAGGATGAAACTAACGAAATTAGAGGTGTAGACTTTTTCGATGATAGTAAAATTCAAAATCTTGTAAATGCTTATCTCACCAACCCTCCATTAATTATTTACGAAAACGTTGCTTTCCCAAGTTTAACCGATAAAGTTGTTGGCTTGGTTACCATCAGACCTCACGGAAAAATCACTTCGCTGCGAAAAAATATATGGAAGTATTGGGGTGGAAGCATATTTATGCGTGATGGCAGTATTTCAATGCCAAAAGATTTCGAAATTGAGATTAAAGATGTGAACTCTGAAATCGTGAAATCTATAGAAAATGCAGCTAAAAATAATATTAAATTAACGCTAGATGGTGTTATCGATTTTATTAATAATAGACACAAAGACTTAGAAAGTCACTACAAAGTATTTAAAGAACAATTTGTAGTTTGCTGGGCAGGGACACCAAAAAAACTAAAAGATAAAACCTACTATTCTAGAGTAGATATTGAATTAATCAACGAACAAGTACGACTTTTTTATTCTGCCTTAGATGAAATAAGCATCGACTTTACTGAGGATTATTTTAAGATTGTTGAATATGTACATTTAGGTTTGAATGAACAGTTCAAATATTATCCTTTAGAAGAAGTTACCATTCATTTTTACGAAAATGGATCGTATAATATTGATACAAAGTTAATTTTTGAACCACCTCAATTTAATAAGAAAACACTTTATCATATTTTTAATGCAAACAATGCGGTATTGGAAAAAATAAAACATAATATTCCGCTAAACAATTCAGAGAAAAAAGATTTGTCTCTCCTTCCTTCAACATATCTTATATGCTATTTAAACAATTTTGAAGATGCCAGACATAAATTACAAGACGCCAAGGAGGTTTTAAGAGATTATGATGTAAAAGCTTATCAGCTTTCTAAAGAATCGTTGCGAATTTTAAGGAAGGTAAGTTATAATTAAAAACATCTTACGCCTAATTTTTATATCTTTAAACCACATTAATAAATTTTAATCCTATGGGCATATTCGATACTATCAAAGAAAAATTAAGCAATGAATTTATTGACATCATTGAGTGGTTGGATTATACAGATGATACTATATGTCATAGGTTTGAACGCTACCAAAATGAAATAAAAAACAACGCTAAACTCATCGTTCGAGAAGGGCAGACAGCTGTTTTCATCAATGAAGGACAACTTGCAGATGTTTTTAAACCTGGAACATATACCTTAAACACTCAAAACCTACCGATTTTAACTACTTTAAAGGGATGGAAATACGGTTTCGACAGTCCGTTTAAGGCTGAAGTTTACTTCGTAAATACACATCTTTTTACCGATGAAAAATGGGGAACTAAAAACCCGATTACACTAAGTGACGAGCGTTTTGGTTTGGTTGAAATTCGCGCTTTCGGAACTTATGCCTTCAAAATTAACGATCCTGGGAAATTTATAATTGATATTGTGGGAACAGATAATAATTTCACCAATTTTGAAATTAACGAGCACCTTAAAAGCTTAATCGCTACAAGATTTACAGATACTGTTGGGAAGGCTAATCTTCCTATTGAACTTTACGCTGCAAATACTACCGAGCTATCTGAAACTTGTAAAGAGGTTATGAAGCCCGAATTTAATAGTGTAGGTATTGCTTTAGAAAAATTCTACATCGAGAATGTTTCTATGCCGGAAGATTTGAAAAAGGAAATTTTTGAGTACAGCCGTATCGATAAATTAGATCTTGATAAATTAACCAAATTTAAAACTGCAAAAGCTATTGAAGCTGCTGCTACAAACGAAGGTGGAACAGCTGGCGCTGGTATGGGAATGGGAATGGGCTTTGTACTTGCACAACAAATGGGTGGAATGATGAACCCACAAATGGGACAACAGCAAGTTCAGCAACAGCAAGGTGGAGTAATGCCACCGCCTATGCCTACAGCGGTTCAATATTTCTATGCTTTAAATGGTGCACAGGCTGGCCCTGTTAGTATAGAGCAACTAAAGGGCTTGTTTGCTAATAGAACAATAAATAAAGACACTTTAATTTGGAAAGCAGGTTTGTCTGAATGGACAAAACTTCAAGAAGTGGAAGAGCTGAAATCCTTCTTAGGTGGAAATACACCCCCGCCTTTACCACCCCAATAGGCTTCGATAATTTTTTAAAAATGTTGCTTTATAACTTTTTAAAAATGGTTCCGAACCACAGCGTAATTTATGGAAGAATTTTCACCTAAAAAATCTGAACTTAAAAAGTCCTGTGTCAATTGTGGTGCAGAACTCATTTATGCACCTGGTACAACAGAGCTTAAATGTGAGTACTGCGGTTATACAGAAGAAATCGAACCTTCACAAAGTGAAATTCAAGAGTTAGAGCTTAAATCTTATTTAGAAAAGATGGGCTCTTTGAGTCACAGTGAAGAAATTTCTATGCTTCATTGTAAGAACTGTGGGGCAAATCAACACATTGAAGAAAATTACAAATCTCTTGCCTGTGTATATTGTGGTTCACCCTTAATTATAGAAGATGCTTATACTGAAGAATGGATATTGCCGGGAGCAGTTCTGCCATTTCAAATAAATCAACAAAAAGCGCATCAAATTTTTAAAAACTGGGTAAACTCACTCTGGTTTGCGCCGAATAATCTTAAAAAAGCAACAATAGACCCGCAAAATACTAAAGGTTTATATGCTCCATTTTGGACATTCGATGCACAACTTTATGCAAATTATTCAGGGCAAAGAGGCGAATATTATTACGTGAGTAAAACTGTAGGAAGCGGTAAAAACAAACGTAAAGTTCAAGAAAGAAGAACGCGATGGTATCCTGCTTCTGGAAGCGTTTCAGGCTTTGTAGATGACACATTAATAAAAGCTTCAAATCAAAAGAATGGAGTGATCCCAGCTAAAATAGCACGATGGAATTTACAGCTTTTAAAACCTTTTGACAGTAGTTACTTATCAGGATTTATAACTGAAAAATATACTATTCCTTTGTTAGAGGGACATAAAGCGAGTAATGAAGTTGCTGAAAGTATAGCTCTAACATGGGCGAAAAGAGATATAGGAGGGGATACTCAGCGAGTTTCATCAATTGATGTAAAGCTAAGTGATGAAACCTTTAAACATATTTTATTGCCAGTTTATATCAGCACTTATAGATTCAAAGGGAAGCGATATAATTTTTATGTAAACGGACAAAGTGGAATTATATCTGGAGACCGCCCATATTCATTCTGGAAAATATTCTTCTTGGTATTATTTTTAATTTTTGTAATAGCAATTATTATTTTATTTTCATCCTAATGAGAACAGTTGTAATAGGAGATATTCACGGAGGTTTAAAAGCTTTAAAACAATTGATTGAAAAGGCAAACCTTCCAAAAGACACACAATATATATTTCTGGGTGATTATGTAGATGGTTGGAGTGAATCGGCAGAAGCTATTGCGTACTTAATAAATTTTTCTCAAGAAAATAAATGTATCCTTTTAAGAGGAAACCACGATGAACTGCTATATAACTACTTGAAAACAGGTGAAAAAAATTCAATGTGGCTAAATCAGGGTGGTGAAAGTACTGTAAAAAGCTATTCAGGTTTATCAAAAACTGAAAAAGGAATTCACATTCGTTTTCTTGAAAACCTCACTAATTATCATATCGATTCAGAAAACCGCCTTTTTCTCCATGCAGGATTTATGAATTTACACGGTCCTCAACACGAATATCATCCACATTTGGTGTATTGGGATAGAACTTTATGGGAAATGGCTTGTTCGTTAGATACTAGAATTTCAATGGACGACGATAGATATCCTAAGCGTTTAAAACTCTTTAAAGAAATATATATAGGCCATACACCTGTAACTCGAGTGGGTTTTGATGTCCCAGCTAATTTCGCAAATGTTTGGAATATCGATACTGGAGCTGCTTTTAAAGGAAAGTTGTCTATGCTTGATATAGATTCTAAGGAAATTTGGCAAAGCCAAGCTGTTCATTCTCTGTATCCTAAAGAATCAGGAAGGAATTAGCACTTCTTTATTACAAAATACATTTTACAGTTCTTATATTTGTATAAGTAGTTTCCCCAAAATAAATATCATGGCACTCAAAAATATACGTCTCGAAGTAATGCAAACCATAGAAAAAGAAGTTGATAATTATATCGATCAATTTCTTATTCCTGTTGAAAAAATTTGGCAACCAACCGATCTTTTGCCAGATTTCCAGAAAGAGGATTATATGGATGAAGTAACTCAGATTCGTGAAGAAGCAAAAGAACTCGGATACGATTTTTGGATCGTATTAGTAGGTGATATGGTAACAGAAGAAGCATTGCCAACTTATGAAAGTTGGTTAATGGATATGGAGGGAGTTGATCAGCACGGTCGTAATGGATGGAGTAAATGGATTCGTCACTGGACCGGTGAAGAAAATCGACACGGAGATACATTAAATAAGTATTTGTATTTATCTGGAAGGGTAAATATGAGAGAAGTGGAGATAACAACACAGCATTTAATTAATGATGGTTTTGAAGTTGGTACTGGTCGAGATCCTTATAGAAACTTTATTTATACAAGCTTTCAGGAGTTAGCAACCAATATTTCGCACAGCCGAGTGGGAAAAATCGCTAAGAAAAAAGGAAACAAATCACTAGCAAAAATGTGTACTCTCATTGCCGGAGATGAAATGCGTCATCATTTAGCGTATCGTCAATTCGTAAAAACTATTTTTGAATACGATGCTAGTGAAATGATGTTGGCATTTGCAGACATGATGCAGAAAAAAATTATAATGCCAGCCCAAAACCTCCGACAAAGTGGTGGAAAAATGGCTTCAGCTTTTGATGATTTTAGTAATGCTGCACAGCGATTAGGTGTTTATACAACTTATGATTATATCGATATTCTTGAAAGATTAAATTCTCACTGGGAAATTTCTAAAATTTCAGGACTTACAGATGAAGCTGAAAAAGCTCGTGATTACCTTATAAAATTACCTTCAAGAATGCTTCGAATTGCAGATCGAATTAAAATACCAGAAGACGCAAACCGTTTCAAATGGGTTGAGCCTAACGGAATTATATAATTACTACTGATTTTAGAGCATTAAAAAACCCCAAAGATTAATTAATCTTTGGGGTTTCTTTTATTTAATAAGACAAATGAATCTTCAGTTTGTCAAATTTTAAATATTACAAATCAAATTTAATACCCTGAGCTAATGGAAGCTCAGTTGTATAGTTGATTGTATTTGTTTGTCTGCGCATGTAGATTTTCCAAGCGTCACTTCCACTTTCGCGTCCGCCACCTGTTTCTTTTTCACCACCAAACGCACCACCAATCTCAGCACCTGACGTACCAATATTTACGTTTGCAATACCACAGTCTGATCCTTGAACAGATAAGAAGCGTTCAGCTTCACGTAAGTTATTAGTCATTATAGCAGATGAAAGTCCTTGCACAACTCCATTTTGAAGTTCGATAGCATTTTCAACATCACCACTATACTTCATCATGTATAATACAGGTCCGAATGTTTCGTGTTGAACGATTTCGAAGTCGTTTTCTGCTTCAGCAATAGCTGGTTTTACATAGCATCCACTTTCGTATCCTTCACCTTCTAGAACGCCACCTTCAACGATAATTTTTCCGCCTTCTTCTACAACTTTTTCTAAAGCGTGTTGGTAATTCTTAACAGCATCTTTGTCGATAAGCGGTCCAACGTGATTTTTTTCATCTAGTGGGTTACCAATACGAAGTTGCTTATAAGCAGCAACAACAGCATCTTTTACTTTATCGTAAATACTTTCGTGAATAATTAATCTTCTTGTTGAAGTACAACGTTGTCCAGCAGTTCCAACAGCACCAAATACAGCACCAATTACAGTCATTTTAATATCTGCATCTGGAGTAACAATAATTGCGTTGTTTCCACCAAGTTCAAGAAGTGATTTTCCTAAACGTGCGGCAACAGCTTGAGCAACTATTTTACCCATTCTAATAGAACCTGTAGCAGAAATTAAAGGAATACGCTTATCGTTAGTCATTAATTCACCAACTTTATAATCACCGTTGATTAAACAAGAAATACCTTCTGGCAAATTGTTATCTGCAAATACCTTAGCAGCAATTTTTTGACAAGCAACACCAGTTAAAGGTGTTTTTTCTGATGGTTTCCAAACACAAACATCCCCACAAACCCAAGCTAATGCTGTATTCCAAGCCCAAACTGCCACTGGGAAATTAAATGCAGAAATAATTCCTACAACTCCAAGTGGGTGGTATTGTTCGTACATTCTGTGTCCTGGACGTTCACTGTGCATTGTTAATCCGTGAAGTTGACGAGATAAACCAACTGCGAAATCACAGATATCAATCATTTCTTGTACCTCACCTAAACCTTCTTGGTAACTTTTTCCCATTTCATAAGAAACTAGCTTCCCTAGAGGTTCTTTCAATCTTCTTAATTCTTCACCAAATTGACGTACAATTTCTCCTCTTTGTGGTGCTGGCTTTACTCTCCATTCTTTAAAAGCTGAAGCAGCAGTTTCTATTACCTTTTCATAGTCTCCTTTTGAAGATGTGGATACTTTTGCAATTACCTTTCCATCAACTGGTGAGTATGAGGTGATTTCTTCACCTTCAGAAAACCATTTACTACCTGTAGAGGTACCAAGGTTTGTGTCTTTAATTCCTAATTGTTCCAATGCTTCTTCAATTCCGAAGCTAGTGGTTGTTGCTTGCATATATTTTTTATTTTTAATCTAAAATTTTACGAAGTGCAAAGGTACACAATGCACCGTAGAATGTAAAACGAAAGTGTATGTGATTGATAAATAAGATGTTAATCTTGTGTGAAACGAGAATCGACTTCCATTACAGTACCGCATTTATCGCAAGTGCGTAAATCTTCGTCGTTGTAGAAGAGGTTAAAATGTTTTAAAAAATCAGTTTCGATATTATTCAATGGAAAATAAACTTCGTGTAACTTATTGTTACAGTTATCACAGAACCACAGCAAACCATCCTTTCCTTTAAGATCGACGCGTTTTCTTTCAATAACTAGTCCAATTGACCTTTCGCTTCTACTGGGAGAGTGAGGCACTTTTGCAGGATGAAGATACATGTCTCCTGGCCCTAGGTCCATTATTTTTTTCTCTCCATCTTCCTGAATTGCAACCTGAATATTTCCTTCTAACTGATAAAATAGTTCTTCGGTTTCATTGTAATGATAATCCTTACGAGCATTAGGTCCAGCAACAATCATGACGATATAGTCATCCGACTCTACGTATAAATTTTTATTGCCAACAGGAGGTTTTAGCAACTCTCGATTTTCTTCTACCCACTTATTTAAATTAAACGGTTTCTTGATTGCCATAACCTAACTTTTTGTGTTAAATAGTAAAAGTACGGCAATTTGAGGGAATAGAAAAGGGATGTAGAATTACTTTTTATAAAAGATTTGTGTAAAGTAATTACGATCATTCTCACTTTTTAATACTCCAAATCCAGTATGAGTAAAATCACCTTCAATTATTACTTTATGACTTGTACTATTTAACCAAGCATTTACAACTTCTTCTGCAGTATCATAGCCATATCCAACTATTTCATTAACGGTTTGAGCCTTTTGATAAAATTTTATAGCTTCTGAACGATATCCAAAATTATCGTGATTTAATTCGTTTATATCAATCATGTACAACGAGTGGTCTACAGCCAGGGCAGATGAGTATTGATTGTCTAGCTGCAGTGTGTTTAATCCTAAAGAGTCTCGATGAATGTTAATAATCTCTAAGATGCGAGAGGACAACTCCCTGTTATTCATTTTAACAAGTTCTAAGTCTATTTCGTATTTTACTTGTTGATGATTTATTGAATTGTCTTTTGAGCAGGAAATTAAAACAAGGCATAGAAATGCCATGAGGAGGCTTTGTTTTATTCTAATCATTATTGTGGGGATATAAGATTTTGTTCAAAAGTAAAAATATATTTGAATCTACAAGAGTGTTTTTGAAAAATAATTTGCAAAATGATAATTTTGATGAGAATACTGTCGTTAAATTAAAGATAAATTAGTATTATTATCATAAATATTGTCTGAAATAATAAACTCCATATCATGAATAAAGTTTTATTACCTCTCCTGTGTTTTTTATTATTATTAAGCTGTAAAAACCCTAATAAACACAATGCTGAAGATTTTAAAGTTGATGAAATTGCAGGTAGTAAAGAGGATGTTTTTGGGATTGTAATTCATGGTGGCGCTGGAACTATTCTTAAAGAGAATATGAGTGATTCGTTAGAAGCGGCTTATAAAGAGAAGCTAAAGGAAGCAATTTCTATCGGACATGAAATCCTTAAAAATGGGGGTACTTCTTTGGAGGCTGTTGCAAAAACTATTAACGTATTGGAAGACTCCCCACTTTTCAATGCAGGAAAAGGATCTGTTTTTACTCATGATGCAACAAACGAGCTCGACGCTTCTATAATGGACGGTGCAACTCTAAAGGCAGGTGCGGTAGCGGGAGTAAAACACATAAAGAACCCAATAGATTTAGCGAAAGATGTAATGCAAAAAAGCGAACACGTTATGCTATATGGCGCAGGTGCTGAAGAATTTGCTCAATCTTTAGGTTATAAAATGATGGATACAACTTATTTCTATACAAAAAGTAGATACGAATCGTTACAAAGGATTTTAGAAAAAGAAAAAACTATAAACACTGAAAAAATTTCCTTTCAAGATCCCTACATAAAGAATTCAAAATTTGGTACTGTTGGTTGTGCAGCACTAGACAAACACGGAAATCTCGCTTCGGGGACATCTACGGGAGGAATGACAAACAAGCGCTGGAATCGAATTGGTGACGCCCCAATAATTGGAGCGGGAACGTATGCCAATAATTCAACATGTGCTGTTTCTTCAACTGGATGGGGTGAATTCTTTATTCGGTCGGTAGTTGCTTATGATATTTCTGCTTTGATGGAATATAAAGGAATGAGTTTACAAGATGCTGCAAAAGAGGTTATTCATAAAAAAGTGCCTGCGCTTGGAGGAGATGGTGGCATTGTTGCAATTGATAAAGACGGAAATGTAGCAATGGAGTTCAACACCGCAGGAATGTACCGGGCATCAATGAATGCTGAAGGAGAATTGGAAATTGGGATTTATAAAGAGGAATAAATGGAGCCCTATTACATAATAATATTTACATCAATCCAAACTGAAAACAACAAAAGTTACTCTGAAATGGCCGAATTAATGGATATATTGGCAAAAAAATAACCAGGATTTTTGGGCATGGAAAGCAAACATAGATCATTTGGTTGCGCAGAAAAAAGGAAAGGAAAAATGGTTTACATATTGTAAAGTTAGGATTTGTAAAGTTGAGAGGGAGTATGAGTTTTTAAAAAATAAAATGTAGATGCCTAACAATTAACGCAACCTTTTTTTATTTTCTCTATCTATATAGTATTACTACTAAATTTCCTAAAAAAGCGAACCATAGATAAAACTACATCTAATCCTTAAAATAATAAATAGATGTGGGTAAAAAACTTACTTCCAGTAACCTTTCTTAGTGCAATACTTTTTTCAATTTTATTCTACAACCAAGATTTGGGTCTTAACCTAATAATCTTTGAAACCTCGTTTATTATCTTTTGGATTTTCACTAAACAGTTTAACTTTTCAAATCAAGTTCAAGTTATTACTACCGTAGGATTCTTATTAACTTCTGTATTTACAGTGCTTACGCATTCAGTTTTATCATATGTAATCCATTTCATAGCTGCATTTATTTTCGTGGGAGTTCTAAATTATCCGTATGCAAAATCAATTATAACTGTTGCCTTAATTTCTATAAAATCAATATTTCAGGCTCAAAATGAATTTTTAAACAGTGTAACAAAATCAAAAGTAAAAGGGAAGAGTATTGGAAAAATAATATGGAAGTTTAGAATTTTCATAATACCTGCAGCGGTTATTTTTGTTTTTGTGTCAATTTACAAAGCTTCAAATCCAATTTTTGATGAGTTGACAATTAATCTGGCTGTAAAATTTCAAAGTGTATTCAACTTTATTTTTAAGGATATTGAATTTCTATTTATAATAACACTTTTGTTAGGCTTGTTAATTAGCAATATTCTCTATTTCAGAACGAAAAACTTTTCAATAAAAAAGGCAGATACTAACGCTAGCGATATTTTAATTAGAAAGAAACAAAAAGGACAAAGAAACTTTAAAACATTAAGTTTAAAAAATGAATTAAAGGCGGCTTTGTTCCTGCTTTTCATCCTCAACTTGATTTTATTAATATTGAATATTGCTGATGTCTATTTGGTTTGGTTCAATTTTGAGTGGGATGGACAAACCTTAAAACAATTTGTACACGAGGGAACTTATCTTCTAATTTTCTCTATTTTAATATCAATTGCGATAATACTTTACTTTTTTAGAGGAAACATGAATTTTTATGCCAAGAATAGAGTCTTAAAAAATCTAAGCTATTTATGGTTGTTCCAAAATGTCATTTTAGCAATCTCAGTAGGTGTTCGCAACTATTGGTACATAGAACATTTCTCATTAGCCTATAAAAGAATAGGTGTAGCAATATTCTTGATTTTAACTTTGTACGGATTATATTCAGTTTTTATTAAAATAAGAAATGTAAAATCTGGGTTTTATCTTTTTCGTACAAATGCCATGGCATTGTATATTCTTTTGGTGATAAGTAGTATGGTTAATTGGGATGGTTTAATTGCCAAATATAATTTTGCTCACGCCGATACAGCTTTTCTACATTTTGATTATTTGGTAGATTTATCTGATAAATCCTTACCCTATTTAGACAAACCTATTTCAGAATTAACTAAAATTGAAAACATACAATCTAAAATATTTCCTTACGATGCAGATTTTATGAATGCCGAAGAATATCATAAACGAATCGAATCAAAGAAAAGAATATTTAAACAGGATTGGGAATCTAAAAGCTTTTTGTCCTGGAATTTTCCTGAATATGTAGCCTACAATAAATTGTTTAAAAAATAAATGGGAAAACTAACCTGCGACTTCTTGTTAATTCCCTCCCAAATGTTAAACTCCCAAATACGATTTCAAATCAGTTTTACGTTTCAAATTTAACCTCCCATCCAAAAAACATATTTCATATTTTTTTTCGAATCAAAACAAATTGGTTTTGCTTTGTAAGCCAATCAATTTAACTTATTTTTAAAAATTTATAACCGTCCCGTATGAAAATTTCACTCAAGGTTTTTTCCATCGTTTTGATTCTTCTCGTTTTTTCCTGTAAAGACAAGAACAAATACGCCGAAACAGACAACCTCTTCAAATTCAAGGAATATATTTCCTATAACACTTACGGAAATCAATCTGTTACAACTGATATTCGCGTTGAGCTTACGAAATCATTGGAGCAGTTTGAGATGACACAGCAACTTTCTGCTGATGATTACTTAAGTATTTCTCCAAAAACAAAAGGGAAATTGGTAGTTGAAAACGGCAAAACCCTAATATTTCAACCTTCAGAATACTTAAAACCAGACACCGAATACACTGTAACGGTAAAGCTGAATAAGTTATACGAAGACATTGCTAAAGACTTCAAAACATATACCTTCAGTTTTCATACAATCACGCCAAATTTTAAAGTTGACATCGGCAACCTTCAAAGTTATGACAAACAATGGCAATACGTTGAAGCATCTGTGGAAGCCTCAGATGTAATTTCTTTAGAAAAAGCCAAGCAATTGGTTTCAGCTTCACAGGAAGGCAAAAAGCTAAATTTGAAATGGCCGGCAGAAACAACAGAAGCTCGTTATTTCAGTTTTACAATCGATAGTATTAGCCGTGAAATGAACGATTCTGAAATCCTAATAAAGTGGGACGGAAAGCCCATCGGTGCCGAAAATAAAGGTGAAAACAAGTTTGCAATTCCGGGGCAAAATAACTTTACAATCGTTGATATTAGTAGCACATTGGCACCAGCTGCGTTGTTGAGCATCAACTTTTCAGATCCCTTAATGGAAAATCAGGATTTCGCTGGCCTGGTTACTATCGAAAACACAGCAGATCTGCGTTACGAAGTAAACGGAAATGTGTTGAACGTTTACCCGCCAAACCGCGTTGTGGGCAACGTAAAAGTCACCGTTTTCACGGGAATTAAAAACACGGAAGGCTTCGGTTTAAAGAAAGAATTTTCAGAATTGGTTTCTTTTGAACAGTTAAAACCTGCAGTGCGAATGCTTTCAAAAGGGGTTATTCTTCCGAATTCTGCTTCTACGCCCGTTTATTTTGAAGCGGTAAACCTTTCAAAAGTAGATGTTCGAGTTATTAAAATTTACGAAAACAACGTGCTGCAATTTCTTCAAAGTTATAATTTGAACGACATTAATACGTACGATATTCGACGAATTGGTAGACGAATTGCCAAAAAAACCATCGATTTAAAAAATGATGACTTGTCAAGTAATGGAAGCTGGAAAGCTTACGCAATTAATCTTTCTGAATATTTTAAGACAGATCCCGGTGCCATTTATCAAGTGGAAATCAGTTTCAAAAAAGATTATATCATTTATGATTGCGCCGAGACTACAGCAAGTGAAGAAGATAGTAACGAAAACTACGAAGAAGATCCATATTATGCATTCGACCCCTCTGAAGATGAAGATATTCGCGAAGAGCGATATTGGGATAACCAAATTTACCGCTGGCGAAATTTCACCTATAATTGGCAACAGCAGGACAATCCGTGTCATGCCGCTTATTACAACGAAGATCGCGTAGTGACGGCAAATATTTTGGGTTCAGATTTAGGCTTAATTGTGAAAAAAGGCAACAATCGCTCCTATCATTTTATTACTACAAACCTAATTTCTGCAAAGCCCGAAGGTGGTGTAAAAATTAAACTTTTCAACTATCAGCAGCAACTCATTGAAACGCTTACTACCGAAGCCGACGGAATAACGCTTTACGACGGCACTAAAAATGCAGCTTTCGCAGTCGCACAAAAAGGAAACAATTTTGCCTACGTAAAACTCGAAGATGGAAATGCCCTTTCCATGAGCAATTTTGATATTTCGGGAAAAGAACTTCAAAAAGGTTTAAAAGGTTACACGTTTACCGAACGTGGCGTGTACCGCCCCGGAGACAGTATTCACTTAACTTTTGTGCTGAACGACAACGCAAATCCACTTCCAAAAAACCATCCCGTAACAATTTCTGTAACAGACGCTCGGGGTAAATTGGTTCAGCGAAGCGTATTAAACACATCCAATTCCACAACAAGGGTCCCCCCTTCGGGGGCTAGGGGGCTGGAGAGTTTTTATTATTTCCCAATCGCCACAGATCCTTCGGCACCAACTGGAAACTGGAACGCAACTATAACCGTTGGTGGCGCACAGTTTAGTAATACGTTAAAAGTTGCAACCATTAAACCAAACCGTTTAAAAATCAAACTCGATTATGACGATGAAATTCTCGATGCAACAAAACCCGTAAAAGGAATGGCAAGCGCCATGTGGCTTCACGGCTCGCCTGCGCGAAATTTAAAAATTGATATGACTGCCACACTTCGCGCTAGCAATACAGCTTTCCCTAAGTTTCCTAAATATAATTTTACGGACCCAATCCGCAGTTTTGATGAGGTTGAAATCCCAGTTTTGGATGGGCAACTTTCTTCGGAAGGTGCTATTTCTTTTAGCCAAAAGATGGAAGTTGGAAAAAACGCACCGGGAATGTTGAAAGCTACATTTTTAACGAAAGTCTACGAAGGCGGTGGTGATTTTTCAATGGATATTTTTTCTAAAGATTTGGCTCCGTTCTCTCATTTTGTAGGTTTGAAATCTCCCGAAGCCGGTCGCTACGGCTCTTATTTTACAGATGAAAACACAACTTTTGATGTGGTTTCCGTAGATACTAAAGGACAAGCTACGGCTAATCGGGAGTTGCAAGTAAAAGTTTTTCAAATTGAATGGCGTTGGTGGTGGAACCGTGGAAGAGACAATCTTTCAACATATGAAAATTCAACTGTTCACAGACCCGTAAAAGATTTCACCCTAAAAACTGATGGCAGCGGCAAGGGAAAATTCACTGTAAATATTCCCGAAGAGGAAGGCGGACGTTATTTAATTCGCGTAATCGATAAACAATCTGGCCACGCAACGGGACGCATCACTTATTTCTACAGAAATTGGTCACAACGCCCAAGTGATGGCGATGCCGAAAGTGCGAAAATGTTAGTCTTTTCAGCAGATAAAGATAAGTATAATGTAGGTGAAGAAGCTTTTATAACTTTCCCTTCCGGTAGCGACGGTCGCGCCTTAATTAGTGTGGAAAATGGCACCGAAGTTTTGGCGACGCATTGGATTGAAACCAAAAAGGGCGAAACCAAAGCCGCGATAAAAATCACGAAGGAAATGGCGCCGAATATTTATGTGAATATTTCGCTGCTGCAGCCACACAATCAAACTAAGAATGATTTGCCGATGAGACTTTACGGTGTTATTCCGCTATTGGTGGAAGACCCTTCAACCGTTTTACAACCAAAAATCACGATGCCGAATGTGCTGAAACCTGAAGAAAATTTCACCGTAGAAGTTTCAGAAGAAAAAGGCAAATCTATGACTTATACTTTGGCTGTTGTTGACGAAGGTTTGCTGGATTTAACACGATTTGCAACCCCCAATATTCACGAAAGTTTTTACAGTCGCGAAGCTTTGGGAGTGAAAACTTTTGATATGTTCGATTACGTAATTGGCGCCTATTCGGGCAGTGTGGATAATATTTACGCAATCGGTGGTGGCGATGCGGCTTTGGGTGCAAAAAATAGAAAAGCCGACAGATTCAAACCCGTTGTAAAATACCTCGGCCCGTTTGAACTTGCCGCTGGCAAAGCCGCATCGCACAATATAATGATGCCAAATTATGTAGGTTCGGTGCGTACAATGGTAATTGCGGGCGATAAAACCAAAAGCGCTTACGGCAATGCTGAAAAAACCACACCCGTCCGTACGCCTTTAATGGTGCTGGCTTCGCTTCCGCGGAAATTATCCCCGGGCGAAACAGTTGTGCTGCCAGTTACCGTTTTCGCAATGGAAAATAAAGTGAAAACCGCCACGATTACAGTAAAAACCGGTGATGCTTTGAAACCGAAAAATGGGGCTTCAAAAACTATTACTTTCAACGAACCGGGCGAACAAATTGTGAATTTTGAATTCGATGTTTCGACTTCGCTCAACATGACAGATGCGGTTCAAACTATAGAAGTAACCGCTTCGGGCAACGGTGAAAAAGCGAGCTACAAAGTTGAAATTGATGTGGAGAACCCAAACCCGATTTCGCAAAAATCTACGCAATTCACTATAGCTGAAAATGGCTCACAAACTATAAATTTTGAAACTTTCGGCGTGCCCGGAAGCAATGCTGCGACGCTTGAATTTTCAACATTGCCACCGATGGATTTCGGCAAACGTCTGGAGTTTTTAATCAACTATCCCTACGGATGTTTGGAACAGAGTACTTCTTCTGCATTTCCGCAGCTGTATTTAGCAGATGTTTTCGATATTACTTTCGACAAAAAGCAAGTAATTGAAAAAAATGTAAAAGCAACTATTGCGCGTTTGGGTAGATTTCAACTTTCTAACGGCGGACTTTCATATTGGCCCGGCGAGCGCGAAGCAGATGAGTGGAGCACAACTTATGCGGGGCATTTTATGCTTGAAGCGAAGCAAAAAGGCTACGCTTTGCCCATAAGCTTTATGAGCAATTGGTTGCTGTACCAACAAAACATGGCGCGCCAATGGCGAAATAGTTATGCGGTGTACAATTCAAGTTTAACGCAGGCTTACAGACTTTACACTTTGGCATTGGCCGGAAAACCAGAATTGGCAGCAATGAATAGACTTCGCGAAAGCAAAGAATTGAGCAATGATGCAAAATGGCGACTGGCTGCAGCTTATGCTTTGGCTGGAAAGAAAAACGTTGCAGAGCAAATTGCACAAACGTCAAATATTAATTTTGTTCCTCAAAAATCTGACAATTATACGTACGGATCTCCGTTCAGAAATCGCGTAATGGCTTTGGAAACTATGGTTTTATTAGGCGATCCGAAACAACGTGAATTGGCAATTTCAGTAGCGAAAGATCTCTCATCCAGAAATTGGTACAGCACACAGGAAACTTCGTATGCCTTGATGACGATGGCGAAAATGGTTGAAAAGAATGGCGGTAAAGCGATGGAACTCACATTTACAAATGGCGGAAAATCGGTTGAGGTTAAAACCGACCGCGCCATTGCGCAGCGAGATCTGTCGTTTGTGATGGGAAGTAATTCAGTTTCAGTAACCAATAAAAAAGGGAATATTGTTTACGTTACGCTTTCGCAACGAGGAAAGCTTCCACTAGGAAAAGAACTTGCCGAAAGACGTAATCTCTCCATAAAATCTGAATATTTGGGAGGTGATGGAAAAGCAATCGACGTGACAAAATTGCGACAAGGAACCGAAATAATTGCCAAAGTAAGTGTTACCAATACTTCGGGAGATTGGATAAACAATGTGGCTTTGGCGAAAATCTTCCCAAGCGGTTGGGAAGTTGTAAACACTAGTTTTTCAGAATTGGGCGGTGGCGCAACTGGAAACGCACGATACACAGACATTCGCGACGACCGCGTGAATTTTTTCTTTGATTTAAATAGCAATCAAACGAAGACGTTCACCGTGAAGCTAAATGCGTCCTATTTAGGAACGTATTATTTGCCGGGAACACAGGTTGAGGCTATGTATGACAATTCTTATTATGCGAGGAACAAAGGGATGTGGGTGACGATTGAATTGTGATTTTTTCTAAATGCCAATGAAAAATAACCGTGTCATGCTGAGCCTGTCGAAGCGTTTTATGATTAATTAAAATATATGAAATTCTATTTCACATATATCCTTCAATGCTCTGATAATTCCTATTACACAGGAATGACAAATGATTTAGAACGCAGACTTGTGCAGCATAATGAAGGAATAAAAAAAGATTGCTATACTTTTAAAAGGAGACCAGTAGTGCTAAAATGGCACTTACAATGTACAAATTCAACGGAAGCAATAAAGGTTGAAAAACAGATAAAAGGTTGGTCACGAAGAAAGAAAACTGCATTGATTGAAGAGAATTGGCAAGATTTAATAGAATTTTCAAAAAATTATACTGAATATGGGCATCCTGATAAGAGAAACCCGTCTTCGACAGGCTCAGACTGACACTCGAAAACCTTATGATAAATTGAAATATAAATGTCACGCTGAGCTTGTCGAAGCGCAACACACGGGTCTTCGACAAGCTCAGACTGACATTAGTCTACATAATTGATTTTAGGAGTTAAATTGAAAAGAACAACTTTAAAAAAGCATTTTAAAACTCACAAAATAAAACTCAGTATCGCGCTAGTTTTATTCGTGGTTTGGCTCTTCTGCCTTCCCTCGCCATTATTTGAGGTTCCCACCGCAACCGTAGCCGAAAGCAGCAGCGGGCAAATGCTGGGCGCACGAATTGCAGACGATGGCCAATGGCGATTTCCACAAATGGATTCGGTGCCGGAACGGTTTGAAAAATGTATTCTCTACTTTGAAGATGAGCATTTTTATTGGCATCCCGGCTTTAATCCGGTTTCAATTTCAAAAGCACTTTGGAATAATCTTACTACCGATTCCCGTCGCGGCGGGAGTACAATTACCCAACAAGTTATCCGTCTTTCCCGACAAAATACAGAAAGAACTTATTTTGAAAAATTAATTGAAATTTTTCAAGCCACGCGTTTGGAAGCAGGTTTTAAGAAAAAATCAATTTTGAATTTATATGCTTCGTACGCGCCTTTCGGCGGAAATGTGGTTGGATTGGAAACTGCGTCCTGGCGCTATTTCGGGATTCCTGCGAGCGAATTGAGTTGGGGGCAATCTGCTGCTTTAGCGGTACTTCCAAATGCGCCCTCACTTATTTTTCCCGGGAAAAACGAAGAAATTTTAAAGAAGAAAAGAGATGCTTTATTATTGAAACTTTTCAAAAATGGAGTGATTGATGAAACCACGTATCAATTGGCTTTGGATGAAAACCTACCCGGAAAACCGTTGTCTTTGCCGGAATATGCACCTCATTTAACTGAAAAAATTCGAAAAGAGCATCCAGGAAAACGCATTGAAACAACCATTGATTTTTCACTTCAACAAAAGCTAAATAATATTGTGAAAGAGCACCATTTTTTGTTGAGTCAGAATCAAATTCACAATATTTCGGTCTTGGTGATGGATGTAAATACACGCGAAGTTTTGGGGTATGTGGGGAATTCACCTACAACGAAAGAACACAATAACTATGTAGATGTTATTGAAAAACCGCGAAGCACGGGGAGTATTCTAAAGCCTTTTCTTTTTGCTTCAATGCTAGATGCTGGGGAGATTCTTCCGAATACTTTGGTGGCTGATGTTCCTACTTCAGTGAATGGATATACACCTGAAAATTTTGACAAGCAATTTAACGGCGCCGTGCCCGCTAGCGTTGCTCTTTCTCGTTCGCTAAATATTCCAGCGGTGCGGATGTTACGCGATTTCGGTTTACAGCGGTTCTATAATATTCTTGGAAAAATGAATCAAAAGTCAGTCGATAAACCTGCAGATTATTATGGTTTGTCTATGATTTTGGGCGGCGCGGAAAGCAGCTTATGGGATATTACAAAAGCGTATGCGGGGATGGCTTCAACTTTAAATTTCTTCAACACTTCTTCCAGCGAATACCGAAAAAATGAATTTGTGGAACCCGTTTATGTGAAAAATCACGAGGAAATCGACTTCGGAAAAATTCAGCAAAATCCTTCGGTTTGGAATGCGGGAGCAATTTATGAAACCTTCGGTGCAATGCAAAAGGTGAACCGTCCGAGCGGTGAAGAAAATTGGGAGTTTTTTACAAGCAGTCAACCACTTGCGTGGAAAACAGGAACCAGTTACGGCTTTAAAGACGCGTGGGCCGTTGGGGTTACGCCAAAATACGCAATAGGCATTTGGGTTGGAAATGCCGATGGCGAAGGACGACCGGGTTTAACTGGAATTCAAGCTGCAGCTCCCATTTTGTTTGATGTTTTGAATGTTTTGCCACAAAGCGGATGGTTTAATATTCCGTATGATGAATTAGTTGAGGTTGAGATTTGTGCAAAAAGCGGTCATCTCGCTGGACTTTTTTGCGACGAAATAATAACGGAATGGATTCCAACAAACGGTGCAAGAACCGAAACTTGTCCGTACCATCAAACCGTATTTTTAAATGCTTCGAAAAATTATCGGGTTAATTCTTCGTGTTATTCCCTTTCAGAAATGGTTCAAAAGAATTGGTTTGTGCTACCGCCGGTTATGGAACATTTTTACGCGTCTCTTCATCCAGAATATCATCCTTTGCCACCTTTTGCGCCTAATTGTAGACAGGATGGTGAAAAGTTGATGGCTTTTATATATCCAAAGAAAAATGAAACAGTGTTGCTTCCGAAGAATTTTGATGAAAATGTGAACGAAGTAATTTTTAAGCTTGCGCACCGATCATCAGAAAATATAGTTTATTGGTATTTAGATTCAGAATATATCGGGAAAACGGAAACGTTTCACGAGTTGGCTATTTCCCCAAAACCAGGAAATTATATTCTAACAGTTGTGGATAGTGAAGGAAATGAGTTGAAAGAGGGGATCCAAATTAAAACACTTCAATAAATAAAAAAAGGACTTAAGAAAATAGGACTTAAGACGTAGGACAAAATGGATTTACATTAATAAAACCTTTTTGAAATCTACGCTGTCTTATGTCCTACGTCTTTTAGTCCTATCCTTTTTAAATATTATTGCTTAACAAATCTAACAACGCTTGAGTTGTTGTTAGAAGTTAGTTTCACTAAATATGCTCCAAAAGCAAAATCTGAAACATTAATGTTAGCTGTATTTTGGATTTCTGAAGCGTAAACTTTTTTACCTGAAACGTCGTAGATTTCAAGTTTGTAGCTTGTAGAAGCATCGCTTAACTGAACAGTAATTTGGCTGTTTGCTGGGTTAGGAAATAATTTGAATTTAACATTTTGAAAATCTTCAGTACCTAAAATTACATTGTCGTAACGTACAACGATTACTTCAGAACCTCCTGTTGGAGCATAAGAGTAACCAGCAAGGATAATTTTACTGTCTGGCTGAAGTGTGATTGCTGTACCGTAATCTTCATGCTGATTGAAATCTGTACTTACCATACCATCAACTCCGAAAGTACTGACTAATTTTCCATTAGTGTCAAAACGTGCCATTGCAAGATTATATTCAGTTTCACGAACAGAATATCCAGCAATGATTACTTTTCCGTCGTCTTGTAAAACAATATCCTCTGAATAATCTGAACCATCTTCTAAACGAGCCGTAGTTACACCGTTATCTCCATAAGTATTGTCAAAGGTTCCGTCTTCATTTAGACGAACAACTGCTAAATTGTGTATAAGTCCTAAATTACTGATTCACTTATGTCCTCATAAAAGAATTTTTCCATCGTGTTGTATAGCAAGCGCTTCACCAAAATCGTTTCCATTCCCAATATTGAACGAAACCATTCGATCAGTTCCAAAGCTATTATCAATGCTACCATCACTGTTTATCTAGCAAGTTCCAATTCAAAAGTGTTTTAATTGTTTATCAAAAAACCACCAAGTACAATTTTTCCATCGTCTTGAACTTTTACATCTTTCACATAAATTGGGGCATTAGGAAAAGTTGTAGTGGACCATCCATTAGAGCCGAATGTGGAATCTAAGGTGCCATCAGTATTAAATCGGGCAACTGTGAAATTGTCATTAGAATATCCACCTACCAATATTTTACCATCATCTTGTATCGTTACAGCCTCTGATACATCAGATCCATTATCAACAAGTGCAACTCCATTTGATCCAAAAGAGTTGTCGAAAGTTCCATCGGTGTTTAGGCGAAGTGCAAAAATATCAGCTGTAACATTAACCCAAGTGTATCCGCTCATAACGATTTTTCTATCTACTTGAAGGGCTACATCTGTAGCGAATGATTTCATACTACCTATAGGCATAAGTACATTTCCATCCTCTCCAAAAGAAGTGTGGATTGCTCCGTTTATATTAAAACGCGCAGCCATTGCAACGTCAGTTGATGGTTCCCCAGCTTGTCAAACCACAATAATTTTTCCATCTGGTTGAACCACGATAGCTCGAGTAACATTAATTGTGCTATTTATTACTGCTAAATAGTAGTTAATTCACTCAAAATAACTTTAACAAAAATTTAAACTCTGTTTAGTTCGGTATTTTACGAACCAATCATATCTTTGCAGCCTTATTAGAAAATATTTTGAGTAAAAAAGATAAGTTGATAGAAAGAATGGGTGTGCATTTGGAGCATAAGGAGCAATTAGCTCCTCTAGCGGCTCGAATACTTGCTAGCCTAATTTTGAAAGGTAAGAAAGGTGAAACTTTTGAAAACTTAGTATGTGAACTTAAAGCGAGTAAAAGCACAATTTTTACTCATCTCACTACTTTGCAAGCTTCTCATCGAATTACATATTACACCAAAACTGGTGATCGCAAAAAGTACTTTATTCTAAGTCCAAACGCTTGGGTGCAGTCTATGGATGAGATGATAAGTAGTTGGAATGAGGAACGTGATATTCATTTAGAGATCATTGACTACAAATCGGATATGAATAAAAGTTTTCCAGAAGATTCAGAAGAGAAGTTTGACCTTAACTTTCACTATGAATATTTAAACTATTTAAATCAGGCTTCTAGCATGATGATAAACTTACGTACAAAACTAATTGAAAACCATAAAAACGACTAATTATACAAAAATGAAAAAAATACAATTTACTTATGTGCTTCCTGGTTTAGTAGGGCTTTGCTTGTTTTTTGCCAGTTGTGGTAATGATCAAAGTCAGAACCAAAGAGCTCCACAAGCACTACCATTTCCTGTAGTAACAGTTCCTTCACAAACCGTTACAGCTTACGCTACGTATCCTACAAGTTTAGAAGGTATAATTAATAGTGAAGTGCGTGCTAAAACTTCTGGTTATATAACTCATGTTTTGGTAGATGAAGGACAAAAAGTAAGAAAAGGGCAAACACTTTTTAGATTGGAAACACAATCTTTAAGCCAAGATGCGGCTGCAGCAAGAGCCAATGTCAACGCGGCTCAAGTTGAAGTAAATAAGCTAAAGCCACTAGTTGAGAAGAACATTATAAGCGGTGTTCAACTTGAAACAGCCAAAGCTAAATTAGCGCAAGCACAAAGTGCTTATAACTCTATCTCAGCAAATATTGGTTATGCTACTATTAAAAGCCCTGTAGATGGTTATGTAGGTTCTATTCCTTTTAGAGAAGGTGCTTTAATAAGCCCATCTTCTCAAGTGCCATTAACAACTGTGGCGGATATAGACAAGATATATGCATTCTTTTCATTAAATGAAAAAGCTTATTTAGATTTTATCGAAAAGAACGAAGGAAAAACGCTTGAAGATAAAATAAAGAATCTGCCTAAAGTTCGTTTGATTTTGGCTAACGGTACTTTATATGATCAAGAGGGAACTGTAGAAACCATTAATTCTCAAGTAAACCCTTCTACGGGTACAGTTTCATTTAGAGCTGTTTTTGACAATCCAAATAGATTGCTTTCTAGCGGTTACAGTGGAAGAATTCAACTTCCAAATACATATGAAAATGCAACAGTTGTTCCTGCATCTGCTACATATGAAAGACAAGGGATTACATACGTTTATAAAGTACAAGGAGATACTTTAGCTACTACAAGTGCTATTAATATTTTAGATCGTGTAGACAACTTAGTGATTGTAAAAGACGGTATAAATCCAGGTGATAAGGTAGTTGCAAAAGGAGTTGGAAAGCTTAGAGACCAAACGCCAATTATAGCACAGCCAGCAGATTTTGACAGTATTGCAAAAGGATTAGAAAAAGTATTCAAATAAGAAGAAACTATGATCAAGAAATTTATTGAACGACCTGTTCTATCTAGTGTCGTTTCCATTATCATATTAATATTGGGGGTTTTAGGTATTACAACGCTACCTACCACTCAGTATCCAGAAATTGCTCCACCTACGGTACAGGTTTCTGCCAACTATCCTGGTGCGAACGCTGCGACAGTACTTGAGAGTGTAATTGTTCCGATTGAGGAACAGATTAACGGGGTAGAAGGGATGACTTACATCACTTCAACTGCGAGTAACAACGGTAGTGCAAGTATAAACGTGTTTTTTGACCAAGACGTAGATCCAGACATTGCTGCGGTAAACGTACAAAACCGTGTGGCACGTGCTACTTCATTATTACCATCAGAGGTAACTCAATCTGGGGTAATTACGCAGAAACAACAAACCAGTGCCTTAATGTTTATTACAGTTTATTCTGAAAATGAAGATTATGATGGTACCTATATCCAAAACTATTTAAATATTAATGTACTCCCAGAATTGAAAAGGATTAATGGAGTTGGGGGCGTAAACGTATTTGGTGGTAAAGATTACGCAATGCGTATTTGGTTAAAACCAGAAAAATTAGCTGCTTATAATCTAGAGCCAGCAGATATTACTGCTGCTATTAGAGAGCAAAGTAGAGAAGCTGCAGCAGGGTCTTTAGGACAAAACAATGCAGAGTCTTTTGAATATGTTTTAACCTATAGCGGTAGATATAAAGAAGCTTCTCAATATGAAGAAATTGTAATTAAGTCGTTAGGAAATGGAAAATTCCTTACTCTTAAAGATGTTGCTGAAGTTGAGTTAGACGCTCAAAACTACGGTTCTATATCATTCACCAATGGTAATCCAGGGGTGAGTATGGCTATTTATCAAACAGCTGGTTCTAATGCTCAGGAGATTATCCGTACTGTGCATGAGAAGTTTGAGGTTATGGAGAAAGACTTCCCAAAAGGAGTTAAGCATATAGTTAACTTCGACTCTAACGAGTTTTTGGAAGCTTCGATTAGTAAAGTAATAACAACACTTATTGAAGCCTTTTTATTGGTGTTCTTGGTAGTGTTTATTTTCTTACAGGATTTCCGTTCAACTTTAATTCCTGCTATTGCTGTACCGGTTTCTATTGTAGGTACCTTCTTTTTCTTAAATATGTTTGGGTATTCAATAAACCTGTTAACATTATTTGCACTCGTACTAGCAATTGGAATTGTAGTGGATGATGCTATTGTAGTTGTGGAAGCGGTGCATGCTAAACTTGAAGAAGGAGCAGAAACAGCATTAAAGGCAACTCACTCAGCAATGAATGAAATTACTGGGGCTATTATCTCAATTACCTTAGTAATGGCAGCAGTATTTATTCCAGTAACATTTATTACAGGACCTACTGGGGTGTTCTATGAACAGTTTGGTGTTACCCTTATTGTGGCCATTGTGATTTCCGCAGTAAACGCATTGACATTAAGTCCTGCATTATGTGCTATATTTCTTAAAACTCACGATGAAGAAGTTAAAAAGAAAAACCTATTAGGGCGTTTCTTTAGCAAGTTCAACACTGCATTTGCTGTTACAACTGATAGATATATGAGATCCTTAGGATTTTTATATAGACATAAATGGATTAGTGTTGTTTTCTTAATTATTTGTGTAGTAGGTATTGTTTGGGCCTCTAACACTACTCCTACAGGTTTCGTTCCTGACGAGGATAGAGGGCTTATTTTCGCAAACGTGGAACTTCCAGCTGGAGCTTCATTAGATAGAACTGTTGGAGTTACCAAAGAATTACAAGAAAAAATTAAAGATATTCCTGGAATTAGAGATATCTCATTAGTAAATGGATTTAGTATTATTAGTGGTTCAGGTAGTAACTACGGGATTGGTTTCATTAAATTAGATAATTGGTCTGAAAGAGAAGATGATGATAGATCGGTAGAAGCAATTACTGGGAAACTTTTCGGAGTTGCTGCAACTATTCCAGATGCGAATATTCTATTTTTCCAACCTCCAAGTGTACCAGGTTTCGGTATCTCTTCAGGTTTTGAAATGAAAGTTTTGGATAGAACTGGTGGAAGTTTTAACGACTTAAGTGTTGCTACCCAAAACTATCTGCAAGAATTAATGCAGAGACCAGAAATTATGTATGCGCAGTCATCTTTTAATACAGATTATCCGCAATACGAAATTGATGTTGATATTTCTAAAGCTAAAGAAGCTGGGATTAGCGTAAGTTCAATTCTTACAACGCTACAAGGATATATAGGAAGTATCTATGCAGCCGATTTCTCTAGATACGGAAAGCAGTATCGCGTATTTGTACAAGCATTACCAGAAGATAGAACGTCTGTTGAAAGTTTGAATCAGATATTCGTACGTAACTCACAAGGTGAAATGGCTCCAATTACGGAGTTTATAACGCTAGAAAGAGTATATGGGCCTCAATCGGTAACTAGATTTAACCTGTTTAACTCTGCAAGTGTGAACGGTGCAGCAGCGCCTGGTTACTCTTCCGGAGATGCTATTAAAGCAGTTCAAGAAGTAAGTCAAAACTTACCTCAGGAATATACTGTAGCTTTCTCTGGACTTACGCGTGAGGAGATTTCAGCAGGTAGTCAAACTACATTTATTTTTATTCTAGTTTTACTATTTGTGTATTTCATTCTAGCAGCACAATACGAAAGCTTCTTAATTCCATTCTCAGTAATATTTTCTGTGCCAGTGGGTGTTTTTGGAGCCTATATAGTTACCAAGTTTTCAGGATTGGAGAACAACGTTTACTTCCAAATTGCACTTATAATGCTTATTGGATTATTAGCCAAAAACGCGATTCTGATTGTTGAATTCGCGCTTCAAAGACGTAGAACAGGACTTTCCCGTATGACTGCTGCATTTGAAGGTGCGAAGTCTAGACTTAGACCTATTTTGATGACATCGTTTGCCTTTATCGTTGGTCTTTTACCGTTAGTTTTTGCTACAGGTATTGGAGCGCGTGGGAACAATGCAATTGGAACAGGAGCAGTAGGTGGATTATTAATTGGAACTATTTTCGGAGTATTTGTAATTCCTATTCTATATATCTTTTTCCAATGGATACAAGATAAAATGAATAAAACCCCAGATACATTTGAAGTTGAAGTTCAAGATGAAAAATAAAAGAAATCGTACTATGAAATTTTTAAAAGGAATTGCAATTGCAATGGTTTTCTTAACGCTTCAATCTTGTTTTGTAGCGAAAGAATACAGCAGACCTGAAACAGTGGTGGAATCTGATAATTTCCGTACTGAAAATTTGCCTCAGGATAGTTTATCTATGGCAACAGTGTCTTGGAAAGAGATTTTTACAGATCCGATACTTCAAGATTATATAGAAGAAGGGCTTAATAATAATATGGATATCCGTATTGCATTGCAGCAAATTGCAATAGCAGAGGCTTATGTAAAACAAGGTAAAGCAGGATATTTCCCAACATTAAATGGTACTGCTAGAGTTGTACATCAGGAACTTTCAGAATCAAGTAGAATTCCTGGTCAAAGTTCTTCGGTAGATCAATTTGAGGTATCTGGCGGACTTTCATGGGAAGCAGATATTTGGGGAAAAATTAGAAGTACAAAGCGTGCTTCTGATGCTACTTATTTGCAAACCGTAGCGGCTCACCAAGCAGTAAAGAGCAGATTGGTAGCAAACATTGCAGCTACATATTATCAACTTTTAGCTATTGATGAACAGATTAAAGTAACCGAAGAAACAATTAGTGCTCGAACTGAAGGAGTTGAAGCTACTATTGCTCTTAAGGATGCAGGTATTGGTAATGAAGCAGGAGTAAAACAAACGGAAGCTCAATTATATACGGCTCAAGCTATATTGGTAGACCTCAAAAATCAAAGTAGATTAGTAGAAAATACTTTATCTATTTTATTGGGAAGTTCTCCTCAGCAAATCACTAGAGGTACCTTAGATAATCAAAGTATAGAAATTCCACTAAAAACTGGAGTTCCTTCACAATTGCTAAGTAATAGACCAGATGTTATAGCTGCGGAATATGGTTTGGTAAATGCTTTTGAACTTACAAATGTTGCAAGAAGTAGTTTTTATCCTTCACTTACATTAAGTGCTAACGGTGGTTTCCAAAGTTTGGATCTCGATAAACTTTTTAATGTGAATTCATTATTTGCAAGTGTAGTAGGTGGATTAACGCAGCCAATTTTTAACGGGCGTAAGATAAAGACGCAATACGAAGTTTCACAAGCAAGACAAGAACAAGCTTTGTTAAACTTTAAATACGCACTCCTTACAGCTGGAAAGGAAGTTTCTGATGCAATGTATTCTATCGAGGCTGCAACAGAAAAAATCTCGATTAAAGAACGTGAGAATGAAGCCTATAATTTAGCTACTGAGTACTCAGAAGAATTATTAGATAATGGAATGGGCACTTACTTAGAGGTTTTAACCGCTCAAGAACGTGCACTAGGTTCGAGTTTAGATTTAGTAGCTGCAAAAAATAATCGTTTACAGGCCATTGTAGATTTATACGAAGCCCTTGGTGGTGGATGGAGATAAAAGTTTTTTTTGATTTGGTTGGTTAGTTGATTAACTGTCCTAGTATTTATTGCTAGGGCAGTTTTTTTATTTCCAGTTTTTGAAAGGATTTAAACTCAGTTGTGAGTTGTAATATCGAATATCGCCTGTAACTTCTTGTCCTAACCATTCAGGTTTGGTAAAAACTTCACCTTCTGAATTAAGTTCTACTTCAGCCATAATTAACCCTTTATTTTCTCCCATAAACTCATCGATTTCAAAAATGTGATCCCCTACTAAAACTTCGTAACGAGTTTTTTCAATTATACCTCTTTCACATAGTAGAAGTAATTCTTTAGCTTCATTTAAAGAAATTTGCTTTTCCCATTCAAAGCGAGATAATCCTGATTTATTTGATTTACCTTTTATAGTAATATACCCGTTATCTCCCTTTAATCGGATGCGTACAGTACGTTCGGGGTGTGTGTTTAAAAACCCTTGTGCAATTCGAGTGCGCTTATAAGCTTCTTTTTTAAAAGCTTCGGATGTAATTAGGAATTTACGTTCTATTTCTCTCATCTTTATTTCTATATTACGTTGTCAGGTGGAGCGCAGTCGAAACCTCTTAATAGTCCTCAACTTCACCCGAACAGACATTTTTAGCCTACAATTTCTTTATTTTTTCAGAAGTAATTATTTTTTCAGAATAACCATCTTTTGATAAAATACGCATGGCTTCAGCAATTGTTTCGGCTTTTATCATTTTGTATTTCGCAGGAATTAAAAACCCAAAAACCTTCATAAAAGCCTCTGCTAGCTTTTCTCCAAACCGAAATTCATTTCTATTTCCAGTAATTAAGGAAGGTTGTAAAATGTATGTGTTTTCAATTTTCTGAAGTATTACATCACGTTGCATTTCTCCTTTAGTCTTATTATAGAAAACACTACTACTTTCTGAGGCACCTAATGCTGAAATAACAATAAACGTTTTAATCTCGTTTTGTTTTGCAAGTTTTGCAGCAGCAACAGGAATCCCATAGTCTATTTTTTTATAAACATCTTTATTAGGCGTTTTAGATTTTGTGGTTCCAATACAACAGAATACAACATCGGCTTTAAAGGTTTCAGCATGATTTTCTAACTGAAACATATTTATAATATACTCTTCGATTTTAGGTGAACTTATTCCCACGGAACTACGAGAGAATAATTTAATTTTATCATATGTATCGTCCCTCAGAAGTTTTTCTAGTAAAATACTTCCAGTGAGCCCTGTTGCTCCTAAAATAATAGCCGTTTTTTTCATTCTATAAATATACCTACAAGTTTTGAATACCTTGTTAGTTGGTAGTAAATTTACATTATGCAAGAGTCTTTAATTGTTCGTAAAATAATTCACATCGATATGGATGCATTTTACGCATCTGTAGAGCAATTGGATAATCCAGAGTTGCGAGGCAAGGCAATTGCTGTTGGAGGAAGTTCGGAACGAGGAGTAGTAAGTGCAGCAAGTTATGAAGCTCGAAAATTTGGAGTTAGGAGTGCAATGAGTAGTGTGGCGGCAAAAAAATTATGTCCGGAACTCATTTTTGTAACCACTAATTTCGATCGCTATAAAGAAGTTTCAAAACAAATTAGAAAAATATTTTTTGAGTATACCGATTTGGTAGAACCACTTTCCTTAGATGAAGCATATCTTGATGTTACTGAAAACAAAATAGGAAACCCGAGTGCTACAATGATAGCGACTGAAATTCGTCAAAAAATTAAGGATAAGACCGGGTTAAATGCCTCTGCAGGAATCTCAGTTAATAAGTTTGTAGCTAAAATAGCAAGTGATATCAACAAACCAAATGGGCAGAAAACAATAAGTCCAGAAGAGGTTATTCCTTTTTTAGAAACGCTAGATGTTAAAAAGTTTTATGGTGTTGGGAAGGTGACAAAAGAGAAAATGTATCGTTTAGGGATTTTTACCGGTATGGATTTAAAAAATCAATCTTTGGAGTATTTAAATCATCACTTCGGAAAAAGCGGAAAACATTATTACAATGTTGTTCGAGGTATACACAACAGCATGGTAAAGCCTACCCGAAAACAAAAATCATTAGCGGCCGAGCATACATTTTCAGAAAATATATCATCAGAAATTTTTATGATGGAACGCCTTGAAGAAATTGCAGCTGAGGTGGAAGAGCGAATGTTAAAACGCAAACTTGCTGGGAAAACAATTACCCTTAAAATTAAGTTTAGCGATTTCACATTACAAACTCGCAGTAAAACAGTTCTGTTGTTTATATCGTCTAAAGAATTAATTTTAGAAGTAGTTAAAGAATTGTTATTTCAAGAAAAAATGAAAGAGTCGGTACGATTGTTGGGAATTTCAATTTCGAACCTAAACAATGAGATATCCATTAAAAAGTCGGTCTCAAACGAATCGATTGATGTGCAATTAAAACTAGAATTTTAAGTATGTAAAAAAGCTACTTACCTTTATACTAATTAAAAACTCCAAATTATGAAGACTGTAGCTATCTCTATTTTCGCATTTTTAGGTTTCGCATTATTATTTTCTTGTAAAAGTGATGTCAAAAACAACGAAGAAACCCAAACTGTCCTAACCGATTCTATTCCGGTAAAAACCACTCCAAATTATATGTATGTTACTGCTGTAAGTGGGTTGACGCTGCGTGAATTTCCAAATTTGCAAAGTTCAAAATTGGCTGTTATGCCTTTGGGTACAAAAGTGAAAATTGTAAAAGCCGAAGGGAAAACAACCATGAGTGTTGGTGGGATAGATGGTGCAATGGATGAGGTTGAATTTAACAACAAAAAAGGATATGCTTTTAATGGCTTTATGTCTAAGTTTTATCCTCCTGGAGAAAATGCAGTTGCGAAAAATTATGCCGAAGAACTTAAAAAAGATTTCCCAAAAGTGGCTTATTCTGAAACTACGGGTGGAACGGCAAGCAAGCCCACAAATACGGAGACTGTACTTTTACCTACAAATAAGTGGCACGAAGGGTTTTTTAATGCACAGCAACTTTTCAATATCCCAAGGGTATTTGCCTTTCCAAATCCTAAGGGTGCTAATAGTGAAACGCAACACAACAACAATAGAAAGAAAACCGATATTATAAGCGAATTAGTGATTTCGCGTGAAGAAAATGAGCTAAAAAAAATAGTGTATAACTACAAAACTACTGGTTTTGGGTATACGGTAACTATTACTGAAGAAGCAAATGGAATGAAAATTGAAAAGATCGAAGTTGTCGATTAATAAATGAATAGATAAACAAAAAATGGTCCGTGAAGACCATTTTTTGTCGGTTATCATAAACCTTATACCTGCGAAATTCGCAATGTATTTACCATTCCTTTATCCACAATAGGCATTGCCGCAAGGTTAATTAAATAGTCTTTTTTGGATACAAATCCTTTTTCCGAAGCAATTCTGTTTACATCTTCCACGGTTTCATCGGTACTCACATATTTATCGTAATAGAACGCTTTTACGCCCCATAAAAGATTTAGTCGAGCAAGAATACGTTTATTGCTAGTAAAGGCTAAGATAAACGCTGAGGGACGCCAAGCTGAAATTTGAAAAGCCGTGTACCCACTATTTGTAAGTGTACAAATTGCTTTAGCTTCAATTTCGTTTGCCATCAATGCTGCGTGGTAACAAATAGATTTTGTAATGTAGCGGTTAGTTTTTACTTGTGGCGGATTTTGTGGTACGCGTATTAAATCGGAATTTTCTACGCTCTTTAAAATTTTAGCCATTGTTTTAATAACTGCAACGGGATAATTACCTACCGAAGTCTCCCCAGATAGCATTACCGCATCAGCACCGTCCATTACAGAATTGGCAACATCGTTAACTTCTGCACGTGTGGGTGTTAACGATGTTATCATTGTTTCCATCATTTGGGTTGCGATAATAACAGGAATTCGTGCGCGCTTAGCAGTTAAAACCAATTCTTTTTGAATTAGCGGAACTTCTTCAGCTGGAACTTCTACTCCTAAATCCCCGCGAGCAACCATTAAACCGTCGCAATAAGCCACAATTCGGTCAATATTTTTAACAGCTTCAGGCTTTTCAATTTTTGCGATAATTGGAATTTTATAATCGCAATGAGCTTCAATAAGGGCTTGAAGTTCTTTTAAATCATCGGCATTACGTACAAAAGAAAGGGCAATCCAGTCTACTTCTTGCTCTATTGCAAATACAGCATCAGTTTTGTCTTTTGGTGTAAGTGCAGGAAGTGAGAGTTTAGTGTTTGGTAGATTCACCCCCTTTTTAGAGCGTAAGGGACCACCTTGCACTACCTTTACCCTTACTTCGTTTTTTTTATTAGTTTTTAAAACTTCAAAAATAAGTTTTCCATCGTCAAGTAGTACTCGTTCTCCAACTTGGACATCCTTAGGAAAATTGTCGTAATTCATATAGACTTTCTCCTTTGTGCCTTCAAATTCTTCACCAGTACAAAAACTAAGTTCATCTCCTGGTTGTAGGACAACCTCTTCTTTCATTACACCTACACGAAGTTTAGGGCCTTGAAGGTCACCTAAAATGGCAACATGGAGACTTAATTCGTCCGAAAGTTTACGAATTGTTGCAATATTCGACTTAACGGTATCGTAATCTGCGTGCGAGAAGTTTATTCTAAAAACATCCACACCCTCCAATATCATACTTTTTATGGTCTCTTCACTATTTGTTGCAGGACCAAGTGTTGCAACTATTTTAGTTCTCTTTTGGTTTGACATTTAATCAAAAATTAAATTGTTCTTAGATTTTATTTTTTCGGTTTCTACAAAATATGCCGAAATAATTTGTTTTATTTTATTGATTTCTGAAATCAAAGACTCAATAGAAAAATTTCCATAATCGGTTTGAATTTTTAAAAAATAATCCACATTTTTCATTTCTGGTAATAAGTAATGAGTTGTTGCTTTTTCTGAAACTGACTCAGAAAATAAGCCTCCAGAACTTTGTAAACTCGCCTCCATCATTTTGCACTTATTTGCTACTAAATAAAAGGTATTATAATCTTTTAAGTCTTCATAAACATACAGTGGAAACAAGATTATTTTTCCATCCGATGAAAAATCTAAGTCTTTTTTATTTCTTTTAAACTTAGTGTTTAAAAATTGGTTTAGCAAATAGGCTAGTTTATAATCTTCTTCACTGCAATGTATGGCCACTAATGAGAAAGGGTCTTCCATTTCATCATCATATAAAAGTTTGTGTGTAGCCATTTTTTATGAATTTTTGGTTTAGCAGTGAGTATTGCTAAAGAAATAGATTATTAAAGTACAAAAATAAGCAAGTTACACCTTGTTTTATTTAAATACAATGTTATTATTTGTACAGCGAAGTATTAAATTATGTATTAGTTTTTAATGTCTAAAAACAAATTATAGAAAAATTCGAAAAGTGTATAAATAGGAAGATCCTAATAAGTAGTAGAAAGTATTTTAAACAGGAAGTCGTCGAAAAGTTTAATGCTTTTCGCTGTCAACTTTTATCTTAAGCTTATAGAAAGCTCTTTTGGCTGCGCCTTCCTCTGCTTTTTTCTTAGAAGTGGCTCTAGCTTTTGTAATCACTTCATTATCAAGTTTTAATCGGACGGCAAAATGTTTTAATTGATCTTTGCCATTGTCTTCATAAATTTCAAAATTGAACTGCTTTTTATTCTTCTGACACCATTCAATAAAAAGACTTTTATAGCTAATTACCTTTCCTTCTAGCTTTTTGATATCTACGTAAGGTTTGATAACTCTTTTTTGAATAAATTTCTCACAATACTTAAAACCTCTATCCAAGTAGATAGCGCCAACTAATGCTTCAAATACATTTCCGTAGATATTTCCGCTAAATTGTTGAGTTGGAATTGTAGTTTTTAAGAATTTTATTAGTTGTAAATCACGGCCTAGTTCGTTTAGATGTTCACGACTAACCACTTTACTTCTCATTTTTGTAAGATATCCTTCGTTGCCATCTGGAACTTTTTTAAAAAGGTGGGCTGCTATAACTGAACCCAGCATAGCATCTCCTAAAAATTCGAGACGTTCATAATTTTGCGGTTGTCCATCATCGTTTTTTTCATTTGTAGAACGATGCGTAAAGGCAGTTTCATAAATAGAGATATCCTTTGGCTTAAAACCAAGTATTTTTTTTAGAGAATTAGAAAATTCCCCATTCTTTTCAGAACGGGAAGAAAATATGTTTTTAAAAGAAGCCATTTAGGCATCGATTTTTTTAAAGAGCACACAAGCGTTGTGCCCCCCAAAACCAAAAGTATTACTCATAGCCACGTTAATCTCGCGCTTTTGAGCGTTATTTAAAGTCAAATTTAAAGAAGGATCTATATTTTCATCTACTGTAGTATGGTTTATAGTAGGTGGAACAATTCCATGTTCCATAGCCAGGATAGAGGCAATAGCCTCAATGGCTCCGGCAGCACCTAATAGGTGTCCGGTCATAGACTTAGTTGAATTAATATTGATGTCTTTGGCATGTTCACCAAAAACATTCGCAATTGCTTTCAACTCTGCTACGTCTCCTAGGGGAGTAGATGTACCGTGAGTGTTTATTGTATCTACGTCATTCGTGCTCATATTAGCGTCGCGTAACGTATTTAACATTACTCGTTCTACCCCAATACCGTCTGGATGTGGAGCGGTCATATGATAAGCATCGCTGCTCATACCACCACCTACAACTTCGGCGTAAATTTTTGCGCCACGCTTTTTAGCGTGTTCGTACTCTTCTAAGATAAGTGCTCCTGCACCTTCTCCTAAAACAAATCCGTCGCGGGTAGCATCGAAAGGGCGTGAAGCCGTTTCTGGGCTTTCATTACGGGTTGATAATGCGTGCATTGCATTAAATCCACCCATTCCTGCCATTGTTACTGCTGCTTCACTTCCACCAGTTACAATAACATCACAATGACCTAAACGAATATAGTTTAGAGCATCAATTAATGCATTTGCAGAGGATGCACATGCCGAAACAGTTGTATAATTTGGCCCCATAAAGCCGTGTTTTATAGAAATGTTTCCTGGTGCAATATCCGCAATCATTTTTGGGATAAAGAAGGGGTTGAAACGCGGCGTTCCATCCCCTTCTGCAAAGTTTATCACTTCATTTTGAAAAGTTTCTAACCCTCCAATTCCTGCTCCCCAAATAACACCAACGCGGAATTTATCAACCTCATCGAGGTTTAATCCAGCGTCATTTATAGCTTCATCAGAAGATACAAGTGCATATTGGGCAAAACGATCGAGTTTTCGGGCTTCTTTCCTGTCAAAATGATCTAATGCGTTGAAATTCTTCAGTTCGCAAGCGAATTTTGTTTTGAACTTTTCGGGGTCAAAATATGTAATAGGGGCGCAGCCGCTTTTACCAGCCACAAGGGCATCCCAATACTCTTGAATATTGTTACCAATAGGGGTAAGTGCACCCAATCCTGTTACTACAACTCGCTTTAACTCCATGGAAGAATCTTATTTTGCTGCTTCTATATAGGAAATTGCTTGACCTACTGTAGCGATGTTTTCTGCTTGGTCGTCTGGAATCTGGATATCAAATTCTTTTTCAAATTCCATTATAAGCTCAACCGTATCTAGTGAGTCTGCTCCTAAGTCGTTTGTGAAGCTAGCTTCGTTAACAACTTCATTCTCGTCTACACCTAATTTGTCTACGATAATAGCTTTTACTCTTGATGCAATGTCTGACATAATTCTTGATTTTAAATTTTAATTATAAGTGGCAAAAATAAAATATTTTAATTGAAAACACCATTTAATGTTGAAAATGTGAATTTAGTAATTTTTATTCATTTCACACGAGTTCAAAATTTGGAAACCAATTTAAACATTTTTGGGCGAAGTGAAACCCTATTGCCGTACTTTTGTTATTAATTTGTAAATAATACTTCTGAAAAACTTAGGAAAACCGAAATGAAGAAACGAATTGTAATTTTTGCGTCGGGTAATGGTACCAATGCCGAGAACATAATTAAATACTTTCAACGATCTCAATCTGCCGAGGTCGTTCTGGTGCTTTCAAACAAGAAGGATGCCAAAGTGTTAGATAAGGCCAAAAGCTTGAATGTGCAAGCAATGAGCTTTAGTAAAAAAGAGTTATTTTCTGAAGATGGAATATTAAATATATTAAAAGAAACCAACCCTAACTTAATAGTCTTGGCAGGTTTTCTTTTAAAGTTTCCTGAAATTATTCTAAAAAACTTTCCAGAAAAAGTGATAAATATACATCCTGCATTACTTCCGAAATATGGAGGGAAAGGCATGTATGGCAGTTTTGTACACAAAGCAGTAATGGAAAACAATGAAAAAGAAACAGGGATTACTATTCATTACGTTAACGAAAATTACGACGAAGGAACGATTATTTCACAGCACCGTGTAACCCTTTCTGAGAATGAAACAGTAGATACAATTTCAGAAAAAATTCACAAATTGGAATATAAATGGTTTCCTAAAATAATAGAAGACATTTTACTCAATGGCTAAAAAAAAGAAATATTATGTAGTTTGGTTTGGAAATCCCACTGGTATTTTTGACAGTTGGGCAAAATGCAAACGCGCAATCGATGGTATTGCAGGAGCTCAATATAAAAGTTTTGAGTCCTTTGAAGAGGCTCAGAAAGCATATAATAAGGAGTATGCAGATTATAAAGGAAAAACCACCAAGAAAACGCTTTCAAAAGAACAGCTAAAGAAAATAGGTGAACCTAATTTATATTCTATAGCAGTAGATGCTGCATCCAGTGGTAATCCTGGAGTGATGGAATATCGTGGTGTAGATACACAAACTAATAAACAATTATTTCATCAAGGACCTTTTAAACAGGGGACAAATAATATAGGAGAGTTTTTAGCGCTTGTACATGGTTTAGCTTTTTTAAAGAAAAACAATAGCAACCGTATTATTTATAGTGACTCGCGCATTGCTATGGGTTGGGTGAAAAAGAAAAAATGTAACACTAAACTTAAGCAAACGGCTAAAAATAAAGAACTTTTCGAGCTTATTGCACGAGCAGAAAATTGGCTTAAAACCAATACTTACACTACTACGGTAGTAAAATGGGAAACCAAAGCATGGGGAGAAATTCCAGCAGATTTTGGTCGTAAATAAGTTTATAAGTTAATTTTCAATATCCAAATTTTATTAAAGTACTCTAAATCCTTTGTTTTCTGCCATTTGTCATAAATCGGTAGTATAGACTTATTTTTAGCGATATATATATAGTACCAATTATTTGCTGGATTAATATAGGTTTTAGGTGTGTATCCTTTTTCTGCTAAATATTTTGACCAACTTTTAGCATTGTCTAATTCTGCAAATACATTTGTAATGAGATAATACCCAGAAACTAAACCAGGGATATTAACAGATTCGATGTTTAAAGTTCTTAATAATAATTCTTCTTCAGAAAGTTCTATGGGTTCATTCGGTGCCTCTATTTCAGCTTTGTCGTTTAATGATGTTGTTTCTGAATTAGCGCTAGGTGTTTCAGGTGTAAATGCGATCGTGGATTCATCATCTTGAGCTTCTCTTGTTTTTTCTTCTAAATACTCTTTATTTATTTCAGTTTCAAAAGCTGCAAAAAACATGTAGTAGCGGTCTTTTTTTGTTTCAAACTTAAGTTTTACCTCGGTAGTTGAATTGTTTAAGAGATTGTTTTTTGGGTTGGGGATTTCCATCTTTAATAAATCAAATCCTAATGTATTTTTACTAGCAGGATTTCTTTTAGAAGAGTTTTCGCTGCCTAAAGTAATAGAGCTGTTAAAGAAATTTTTTTTATCTCTCATCGGTGTACTTAGTGCTTCAAATCTTCTTTTCTTCTTATTCAATATTGAAACTTGATCCGACTTTATATTTCTGTCGCCTTCCATAGCAGCTAACGCTATTGTAGTTTTAAAGTCGCCTTCTTCCTTACTTTTAAAATTTTTGAAACTTATTGTTACTGCATTATTGCTAACTTCAGCAAGTCCGTTATATGTAGTAAAGTATTTAGGGCTTTCATTTTCATCTTCATAAACAATATACAATAGCCATCCAGCAGAACCACCTCCTAAAATCTTGCCTTCCGTTGCTTTAATGTTTGCTGCAGTATATGTTCCATTGCGTGAAGCTAGGTTTTGAATCGTTTCGGTAACGTCGGCATAACATACATAAGGAGAGTTTTCAATAAATAGATTTGATGAATAACTATCAAAAACCACCTCTCCAACTACATCTTCATAAGTACCATTTGGAGTTTTAAATTTAATTGAATTTACAATGGTGTCTCTTTGACCTTTACCTACGTGAACTAATTTGTTTCTTGATTCACGTAAAGCACTTGTTTTGTAAGGATATAGCCCATACCAATAAAGCTCAGCATGTGCAATTCTAGCACCATTTTTTAGATTTGAAATGTTTGCCTGACTTGAGCTAAACGTAGAAGGATCGCTGTCCACATCAATATATTTCATATTTACCTCATCGTTAGAAATTTTAGTATTCATTAACGGTTTGGTGGGATGGTGGCCTAAAATATTATTTCCGATAAGAACAGAGTTTCCGTGCAGAAATATTTTTTTATTTTCTTTAAATCGAGCACCTTCTTGTGCTGAAATTGTAACAAATATAAAAAAGCAAATAATTGAAATAAATGAGGAGATTTTCATGCTTAGGGATTAGAGAATTTGCATCACTTTAATAATCCTCTAAAGTATAGAATTGATAAATAACATCCAATTTCTTAAACACAGAGTTTTGTATCTTTTTTAAGAATTAAAAATTCTTTCCCCACAAGCATGACGTAGTCCACATATTTTGGCTTAGAATTTATTGATTATGGTAGATGAAGCTTGGTCTAAGCACATTACCGTTAAATCTGCAATATTAACGTGAGGTGGGCGTGTTACAGCAAACCATATTACTTCTGCAATATCCTTTGGTTTTAAAGGGGTGTATCTTTGGTATACTTGATCAGCTTTTTCGGTATCTCCTTTAAATCGGACTTTGCTGAATTCGGTTTCTACTAATCCTGGATTTATAGCACCAACCTTAATTCCTTTTCCGTTTAAATCGATTCGCATTCCTTGGTTTATGGCGTCTACAGCGTGTTTACTCGCGCAATAAACGTTTCCTTTAGGATACACTTCTTTCCCTGCTGTGCTGCCAATGTTGATAATATGACCGCATTTACGCTCAATCATTTTTGGAAGAATTGATTTTGAAACGTACAATAATCCCTTCACATTAATATCTAACATGGCATCCCAATCGTCAATACTTCCTTCGTCTATATTTTCTAATCCGTGAGCATTTCCAGCATTGTTGATTAAAATATCAATGTTCGAAAAGTTCTTCGGAAGTGAATTTATTTCTGAAATAACTTCTTCTTTATTGCGAACATCAAAGCTCAATGTATGAACTTCTGTCGATAAAGAAAGCTCTTTCGCTAAAGATTCTAATCTGTCTTTTCTCCTTCCACAGATAATTAATTTTAGGCCGTTTCTGGCAAATAATTTAGCTGTTGCCATCCCAATGCCAGACGTTGCTCCGGTTATAAAGGCTATTTTATTTTGCATTTTTCAGAATTTCTAAGGTTATAATTATGAGTTTATAGAAAGTAAAAGATGGTTAAAAGTAAGGTTAAAACTTCCATATTCATGTCTATATAATTGTAAAACTAATTCTAAAAAAATAAATATGAAATCCCTATTTAAATTACGCTTAATAGCAATGTTATTTGTTGGGTTAGCATCTTGTAGCATCGATGATGATTCTAATCCTAGTATTTATGAAGGCAATGCAAAATTGGTTTTAAGATTAACCGATGCGCCGGGTGATTACGAAGCTGTATTTGTAGATGTTGAGCAAGGAGAAGTAACCAATATGGGGGTAATTAATTTATAATTCTAAATTACAGATATTTAGCATTAACAAAAAGGGGGAACTTTAAGTTTTTCTCTTTTTTAATTTAACCAATTGTTAACAGCATTTTTAGCAATTATTGCACAATTTGCAGCAACTTTTTAAAAAGCATTCTACATTGAATCTAAATACAATATGGAAAACACAAATTCGACCTTTGACATAGGAGCGTTAAATGAAAAAATTGAGAGAGAAAGTGCCTTTGTGGACATTCTCACCATGGAAATGAACAAGGTTATCGTGGGCCAAAAGCATATGGTAGAACGCCTTATGATTGGTTTGCTAGGGCAAGGACATATTCTGCTTGAGGGAGTTCCTGGTCTAGCAAAAACGCTTGCAATTAATACACTTGCAAAAGCTGTGCACGGCAGCTTTAGCCGAATTCAGTTTACGCCAGATTTGCTTCCTGCAGATGTTGTGGGAACGATGATATACAATATGAAAGTCAATGACTTTAGTATTAAAAAAGGACCAATATTTGCCAATTTTGTTCTTGCAGATGAAATTAACCGAGCTCCGGCTAAAGTTCAATCTGCGCTTTTGGAGGCGATGCAGGAAAAACAAGTTACAATTGGCGAGACTACTTTTAAGCTAGAAAAGCCATTTCTTGTAATGGCTACTCAAAACCCAGTTGAGCAAGAAGGTACTTATCCTTTACCTGAAGCACAAGTGGATCGTTTTATGCTAAAAACAGTTATAAAATATCCGCAAATCGCTGAAGAACAACTAATCATTCGCCAAAACTTAAAAGGTGGATTTGAGCAAGTAAATCCTGTTGCTTCTGTAGAACAAATTTTAAGAGCTCAAGCTTCTGTTCGTGAAGTGTATATGGATGAGAAGATTGAAAAATATATTCTAGACATCATATTTGCTACACGAACTCCAGAAAACTATGGTTTATCAGATTTGAAACCACTTATTAATTTTGGAGCATCTCCGCGTGGAAGTATCAATCTGGCTATAGCTGCCAAATGTTACGCATTTATCCGTCGTCGTGGTTATGTGATTCCAGAGGATGTGCGTGCTGTTGTACACGATGTACTTCGTCATAGAATTGGTATAACCTACGAAGCAGAAGCAGAAAACATCACCTCAGAAGACATTATTAATAAGATTGTTAATGTAATTGAGGTACCGTAAGATTTGCGAATTTAGAATGCCGATTTACGTTTTTAATGTTGTATAGCAGTCGTAAATCTAAAATCGTATGTCGTAAATAAAAGCAATGGATACAAAAGAACTTCTCAAAAAAGTACGAAAAATCGAGATTAAAACACGTCGCTTAAGCGATCATGTGTTTGGTGGCGAGTACCACAGTACTTTTAAAGGTCGTGGTATGACGTTTAGCGAAGTTAGAAAATACCAATTTGGAGATGATGTTCGTAATATAGATTGGAATGTTACAGCTCGTTACAATGAGCCTTTTGTAAAAGTTTTTGAAGAAGAACGAGAGCTTACCCTTATGCTAATGGTAGACATTAGCGGTTCTGAGTTTTTTGGAACTCAAGAGCAATTTAAAAATGAAATAATAACTGAAATTGCCGCGACGCTGGCTTTTTCAGCAATGCAGAACAATGATAAAATTGGGCTAATTCTTTTTTCGGATGACATTGAATTATTTATCCCACCCAAAAAAGGAAAGTCGCACGTATTGAGAATTATTCGAGAACTAATTGAATTCAAACCCAAGAGTAACAAAACTGATATTTCTAATGCATTAAAATTTTTAAGTAGCGTAATGAAAAAGAAAGCTATTGTTTTTGTGCTTTCCGATTTTATTGCAGACAATTATCGAGACACCTTGAAAATTGCAGCAAAAAAACACGATGTTACTGGAATAAGAATTTACGATAAAGCCGAAGAAAACATTCCAAATTTAGGGATGGTTCAAATGGAAGATCAAGAAACAGGAGAGTTAATTTTAGTAAACACAGCCTCAAAAAGTGTCCGTAATCAATATTACAGTTATCATCGTGAGCGTGTAAATTACTTTGCCGAATCTTTTACAAAAAGTGGAGCAGGAGCTTTGAGCTCTAGGGTCGATGAAAGTTACGTAAAGAAATTATTAGGCTATTTTAAAAGACGTTAGATTTTATATTTGAGATGTTAGATTTTAGACAAAATTACAATCAGAATTACAGAAAGTTAAGCTTTCAGAGCAACCGTCATTTTCTTTTTTTGCTATTCTTTGTATTATTCTCTTTCCTCTCAAATGCGCAAGTAAGTTTTTCTGTAGATTCTACAAAAATCAAAATTGGAGAAGAAATTCTTTATACTATTAATGTAGAAGCCGATTCTTCTGATATTGTTAGGTTTCAGGAAGAGCAAACTTTTATGCCTTTGGAGATGATAGAATCTTATAAGGCAGATACTACTTTTGAAGGTGCTAAATATCAGCTTATTAAAAAATACGGCTTAACGCAATTTGATAGTGGTAAATACACCATTCCTCCACAGATTATCTTTATCAACGAAAAACCGTTTTTTACTGATTCGGTTAAAGTAGAAGTAAACGATGTAATTATTGATACTACTAAGCAGAAAATGTTCGACATTAAACCTGCAGTAGAAGTAAAAAACCCACCTTTTGATTGGCTTCAGCTTTTGTATTGGTTAATTCCAATATTTCTTATTGTGGGTCTTGCAATTTATCTCTTCAGAAGAAAAAAGAAAAAAGATGCTGAACAAAAGAAATTACCTCCATATGAAGAAGCAATTGTAGCACTTAAACAACTTGATAATTCTCAGTTGCTCAAGGAAAATAAAAGTAAAGAATACTATAGTAATCTTACTGAAATTGTAAAACGTTATTTAGATCGTGAAGTTGATGAAGCTGCGCTAGAAAGCACTAGTGATGAGCTTATCACCCGATTGATGATGCATAGAGATGCTGGAAGTTTCGACTTCGATTTGGAAACTATTCGCAAGCTTGATGCAATTTTTAAACGTGCCGATTTGGTGAAATTCGCTAAAATGAACCAAGAAACTGGGCAGGCGGTTGTAGATAGAAAAACAATAGAAGAGATTATTAACGAAACTCATGAGGCTGTTCCGGAGCCAACAGAAGAAGAGTTGTTAGAAACTCAAGAATATCTTGAAAAACAGGAGAAGAAACGCAAGCGCAGAAAGCTCATCCTTGGAATTTCAGGAGTACTTGTAGCCATCATTTTAGCAGGTATTGTTTATGGAAGTATAACAGGATTTGACAATCTAAAAGATAAAGTATTAGGTAACGAACTTCGAGAACTGTCTGAGAATAGATGGATAAAAAGTGAATACGGATTTCCAGCTGTAATTATTGAAACGCCTGAAGTGCTTGTGCGTGTAGAAGCACAAGATGCAATTGCTGAAAATAGTATGGTAAGTGGAAAAGATTATTTCATCTATGGTGAAATGAAATCTCCATTGCATATTATGGTTTCAACTACACGTTTTAGTCAGAAACAAGATATTGCTTTAGAAAATGCTTTGGAAGCTGTGCTTCAAGACTTAGAGCAACGAGGTGCTAAAAACTTAATCGTAAAACGAGACGATTTTGAAACTGATAAAGGAATAAAAGGAGTTAGAGCCTATGGTGAATTCAATGTTCAAGTTTCAGATTCGAAAGTTTTAAAAGAGAAAAGCACCTACGAACTGTTACTTTTTGCTCAGCAAAATGGCCTGCAAGAAGTGTTGTTGGTATATCAAGACGATGGCAAATATGCCGAAGAAATTAAAGAAAGAATTATAGCTTCAATTGAGCTAGAAATTTCAGAGAAAGATGGGCAGTAATTTCGAATTTGTAAATCCGCAGTTTTTCTGGTTGTTTTTGTTACTACCAGTGCTTGTGCTATGGTATTTGTGGAAGCGAAAACAACAAACAGCCTCTTTAAAAATATCATCTGTTCAAGGTTTTAAAACAGGAAAAAACTGGTTGGCAAAATTAAAACCTGTGCTATTTGTATTACGTCTTTTAGCGCTTTCAGCAATAATTGTTGCCTTAGCACGCCCAAGAACAGTAGATGAAACTACTAAGACCAAAACAACGCGTGGAATTGATATTGTTATGGCAATAGACGTTTCGGCGAGTATGTTGGCAAGAGATTTAAAGCCCAATAGATTGGAAGCATTAAAGACAGTTGCCGCTAGATTTATTAATGGTCGTCCAAATGATAGAATTGGTTTGGTGGAATACGCGGGAGAGAGTTTTACAAGAACGCCAATTACAAGTGATAAAACTATTGTTCTATCTTCTTTAAAAAATGTAACCTATAACACTACTATTGAAGGAGGAACTGCAATAGGATCTGGATTGGCAACAGCAGTAAATAGACTAAAAGATAGTCGTGCCAAGAGTAAAGTAATCATTTTGCTTACCGATGGTGTAAACAACTCAGGGTTTATCGATCCAAAAATTGCAAGTGAATTGGCAGTCGAATTTGGTATAAAAGTTTATACCATTGGATTAGGAAGTAATGGCATGGCGATGTCTCCTATTGCAATTCGTCCAGACGGTGGGTTTCAATACGGGAACGTTAAGGTTGAAATCGATGAAGCTTTAATGAAAGATATAGCCAAGAAAACAGGCGGACAATATTTCCGTGCCACAAATAACACCAAGTTAGAGCAGATTTACGAAGAGATTAATAAACTAGAAAAAACCGATATTGAAGAATTTAAATTTACAAACTATGACGAAATGTTCCGTCCATTTGTAATTTTCGCCTTAATTCTATTAGGGCTTGAGTTTTTGTTGCGAACAACAATATTTAAAGGATTTTTATAAAATGGATCAGTTAGTATTAGAAAAACCAATTTACTTCTACATCCTCATTGCCATTCCGGTGATAGTGATGGGTTTTCTATTGCTTTTAGTTTGGAAAAAATCGATACAAAAAAAGTTTATCGATAAAGAACTATTAAAGAAATTAAGTCCAAATCGTTCTATTTTTAAATCGACGTTAAAAATTTTTGTACTGTGTTTGGCGATTGCTTTATTGAGTGTGGCATTGGTAAATCCAAAAATTGGGACTAAATTAGAAACAATGAAACGCGAAGGTGTTGATATTGTATTCGCTTTAGATGTTTCCAAAAGTATGCTTGTTGAAGATATTGCGCCTAATCGGTTGGACAAATCTAAGCAACTCATCACTCAGATAATAAATGGTCTTGCTGGAGATAGAGTGGGAATTATTGGTTATGCAGGTAGCGCATTTCCGCAGGTGCCCATTACAACCGATTTTGGGTCGGCAAAACTATTTCTTAACGGAATGAATACCGGTATGGTTTCTTCTCAAGGTACTGCCATTACACAGGCAATTGAAATGGCACAAACGTTCTACGACGATGAGAGCCAAACCAACCGAGTTATGTTCTTGGTTTCAGATGGAGAAGATCACGGGGGTAATGTTGCTAAAATCGCTGAAGAGGCTGCAGAAAAAGGGATAAGAATTTTCCCTATTGGTGTTGGTACTATTGAAGGGGGACCAATTCCAATTAAAAAGAATGGAGTACTACAGTATTATCTTCGCGACAGAAATAACGAACAAGTTATAAGTCGATTAGGCGAAGAAACCCTTAAACAAATAGCTCAAACTACCAATGGTGAGTATATTGATGGAACCAATACAAAAGCTGTAGTAGAAAGGGTTAATTCTATTTTAAGTGGAATGGATAAAAAGGAATTTGAAGCCAAACAATTCACAGATTTTAAAGATCAATTTCAATGGTTTTTAGCTGGGGCATTATTTTTGCTGGTTTTAGATGTATTCTTTTTAGAAAGACAAACGGCTTGGCTTAAAAAATTGAATTTGTTTAATGAAAAGGAAAAACAATAAGATGATGTTTGAAGAAAGAACGTTTTTTCAGAGTAATAATACATTTAGAATTGTAATGATTCTATGTATCTCTATTATTTCATTGAATTCATTTGCGCAGCAATCAAAAGAGCAAATAAATGAACTTAAAGCTGCTCAGAATTATTTAAGTGAGGCGCAACAAATGCTTCAGAAAGAAAAATTTCCAGATGCAGAAGCAAATTATAGGCAAGCAATTTCATTAAACCCAAAAGATGAGACTGCCAAATACAACTTGGGTACTGCTTACTATGGAAAAGAGAAAAATGCAGAGGCAATGCTTCGTTTCAAACAAGCAGCAGTTACAGCTACAACCAAAGCTGATAAGCATAGAGCTTTTCATAATTTAGGCAATACGTATATGAATGAAAAGAAATATACAGAAGCCGTAGAAAGTTATAAGAATGCACTTCGTAACAATCCTAACGACGATGAAACTCGTTATAATTTGGCATTGGCAAAAGATTTACTAGATAAAAACCCGCCACCACCAGAAGATCAAAACGATAAAAACGACGACAAAAACGAAGACAATAAAGATCAGGATAACCAAGATAAACAAGACCAAGACGACAAAAATAAAGACGGCGATAAAAGTGATGAAGGTGACCAGAAAGATGATAAGGATAAGGGTGATCAGAAAGATAAAAAGGATGAAGGCGACAAAGATAAAGATAAAGGAAAGTCTGATAAACCTAAAGATTCAGAAGGAGATAAGCCACAACAGCAACAACCTGTTCCTGGTCAACTTTCTCCTCAGCAGGTAAAAAGTTTGTTGGAAGCAATGAATAACGAAGAGAAAAAGACGCAAGAAAAGATTAATGCTGAAAAGCAAAAAGGCGCCAAAGTGAAATCAGATAAAGACTGGTAGATTATGAAGACGAAGAGTTTGTTATTTGTTATAGGATTTGTGTTGTGTAGTATTGCTGCATCTGCACAAGTTCAATTTGATGCCAAGGTTAGTAAAAAAAGACTCGGAATTAATGAACGTTTACGAGTAGATTTTGAGATGAATCAAGATGGCGATAATTTTAAACCGCCTAATTTTGAAAACTTTAGAGTTGTTGGTGGTCCAAATCAATCGATTAGTAATTCTTGGATTAATGGAAAAAGGAGTTTTTCAAAAACATATTCATATTTCTTATCTCCTCAAACACGTGGAAATGTAACCATTGGTCAAGCAACGATTGAAATTGACGGAGAAACTTATAAAACACTTCCCATAGAAGTTGAGGTTACTGCGGCTGTGGAAACTCCAAAAGATGGAAACAATGCCGATTATGTTGCGAGTGAGAATGTTCATTTGGTAGCTGAAGTTTCTAATGCTACACCGTATTTAAATGAAGCCATTACGGTTACTTATAAACTTTATGTTTCACACGATGTAAGTATTACCAGCCAATGGCGTGAAATCGACACCCCAAAATATGCCGATTTCTGGAGTCAGAATATCGATAACCAAAATAACTTTAAGGTTAGGGAGGGGAAATATAACGGTCAAGATTATCGATATGTGATATTGCGAACTACTGTTTTATATCCACAAAAAACTGGAAAGTTAGATATAGAACCACTTACGTTAGACGTGCCGGTAGATGTTCAAGGAAACAGACGCGATATTTTTGGACGTAGAATAATGCAGCGCGTTAACAAAACAATTTCTGCAGGGAAAAGAACGATTGATGTTAAGCCGCTTCCTTTAGAAGGAAAACCGGATGGATTTAATGGGGCTGTTGGTGATTTTTCTTTTGAGGTGAACACAAATAAAACTACTCTCAATGCAAACGAATCACTTGAGTTAGATTTAAAAGTTTCTGGAAATGGAAATCTAAAATTATTTACGATTCCATCAGTAAAGCTGCCAAACACTTTAGAAGTTTATGAGCCTGAACACAGTGAAAATGTAAGAACTACAGTAGGAGGAATGCAAGGGTCTATTTCAAATGTTTATACTATTGTTCCTCAGTTTAAAGGAAGTTATCCTATAAACCCAATAAGTTTTTCATATTTTGATCCTAAAACTGAAAAATATAAGACTATTACTTCTAAAGGATTTACTATTGAAGTAGAAAACGGCCCCGTTTCGGCTACAGCGCCTGTTGCCAGCGGTGGCGACACAAATAAACAAGTTGTTCTTTCAAAAGATAATTTCAAATACATCAAATTAGATGCTAATTTAAAGTCAAAATCGGAGAAGCCTTTCTTTAAATCAGCTTTGTTTTGGTCGTTGTTAGGAGGTCCATTTTTATTGATTCCACTATTTATTTTAGCGGGTAAAAAACGTAAAGAACGCTTAAGCGATGTTGAAGGTAATAAGTTGCGTCGTGCAAATAAACTTGCTAAAAAATACCTTTCGGAAGCAAAACGAAATACCTCAAATCCAACTGCATTTTACGAAGCTTTAGAACGTGCTTTACACAATTATCTCAAAGCTCAGTTGAACATAGAGACTTCCGAAATGGAAAAGAGTCTAATATCAAATATGATGTTAGAACGAAAGGTAGAAGCTCCAACAGTGGAAAACTTTATTGGACTACTGAAAAGTTGTGAATTTGCCCGTTACGCCTCTTCGTCTGAGGCTTCAGTACAACAAGATTACGCAAAGGCGGTAGAAGTGATTTCGAATATCGACAAACAAATTGTTTAATTAGACAGGCTGAATTCAGGATTATGAAAACCAATATTTTAAATATAAATAGCTTATTTCAAAAGAAACTCTTCATTTTAACAATGATGTTCTTTCTTTCGTTTTCTGCATTTGCTCAAAATACAGCGCTATTTGACCAAGGAAAAGAACTTTATAAAAATGGAAAGTATCAGCAGGCAATAAATGCATGGATGCAAATTTTAGAGAGTGGACATCACTCTGCCGAGTTGTATTTCAATTTAGGAAATGCACAATATAAATTAAACCACATCGGGCCGAGTGTGTATTATTATGAAAAAGCTTTACAGCTTGCACCAAACGATCCGGACATAAAAAACAATCTCGCTTTTGCTGAAAATGCACGAATTGATGCTATTGAACCACTGCCAGAAACATTTTTTTCAAAATGGTATTCGAGTATAGCAGGAATTTTCACGTTTAATGGGTGGGCGATTCTTGCTGTGGTGTCTTCATTATCATTCGTAGCACTGTTTCTATTATACTACTTTGCTTTTACTGAAAAGAAAAAACGCCTTCTTTTTGCAAGTTCAATGTTTGCAGGATTATTTTTATTAGTCTCTTTAACAATGGCTTTTTTAACTTATGACGATTTTACAAAAAAGCAACCTGCTATTATTTTTGCAAGTGAAATTGAAGTAAAAACAGAACCAACAATGGGTAGCAATGTGGCTTTCGTTCTACACGAAGGTACAAAGGTTCAAATTTCTGCCAAAGATGGTAATTGGTATCGAATCACTTTAGCTGATGGAAAAGATGGTTGGATTCCTGCTTCAGACTTGAAACAATTATAAAATTTAGACTTACTGCTTATTGAATGCTATCTTCTTTTTCTTCAAAAGGAGAATTGATTTCTGGCATGTCTATATCCAATTCATCCACCTCTTTCAAAATGGTAGGCAGAATAGCCGGAGCTATTGATGCAACAGGTTCGTATAGGACCGAGGCTTCTCTTTCTTTTGGAGAAAGTATGCTATAATTTTCAGAAGCGTTTACAAACATAAAGATTACACTTATTAAGAAAGCAAATTTTAAGGCATTGAAAACCCCGCCAAAAAGCTTGTTAAAAATTCCCATCATTGCAAAATTGGCGACTTTTGTCAATACTCTTCCAAGTAGGCTAAACACTACCATTATCACCATAAAAGTGATTAAAAATGAAGCTAGACTGGTTAAATCATTACTCCAATCGAACCACCGCTCAACATAAACTCTAGCGTAATCTGAAAAATACATAGCGCCATAAACACTTGCTACCAAACCAATTAACGATGCCAATGTTTTTAAGATTCCCTTTCTGAAACCCATAAAAAAGGCAATGATTAAAATAATTCCAACAACAATATCTATAGTATTCATATATAAAAATTTTGATAAATATACAGTTTTCCAAATTCTGAATTCTGTATTCCTATTTCAGAATAGTAAAATGTATCTTTGCAGCTAAAATTATATATAATAAATGGCACGCGACGAACAATTAAAGGAAAGATGGGAGGCTGTAGTGAGCATGTTGAGCAATCGCTTTGCAGATGGCGAAGTATTGGATCTTGATGCCATAATATACCTTGTTGGATTACAAGAGTTAGGTCAAATTCATAGAAGATTTAAAAAGGACGAAAAATTAGACTTAATGCATATTGCAATTTGTCGACTTTTAGAGCCTTATGGATATTACGAATTTGATTATTTTGATGATCAAGGTTGGCCGCACTATCGCGTTTTAGAACAACTTCCACCACTAAAATCTGGTGAGCAAAGCGTTTTGATGAAAGAAGCTATTGTGCAGTACTTTCTGGAAAAAGAAGTAATTGCATAATTCGTTTTTTAACAAAGATTATCACTAAAAGCACCAATTTAAAGATAAATTCTAGCAGTAAATAAATTATCTGAAAATGATAGAAACAGTAAAAAAACACATTGCCGAAGTACAAGCATTTTCTTCAACTAACAAAGAAGAAATAGAGCGCTTTCGAATAAAGTATTTAGGAAAAAAAGGACTTTTAAATGAGTTCTTCGCTGAGTTTAAAAATGTTCCAAACGAGCAAAAAAAGGAGTATGGCCAAATAATAAATACTCTTAAAAATTCAGCTCAGGAAAAAATAGATTCTCTTAAGCAAGCGCTTGAAGACAGTGCAGAAGCTAAAGGTGTTTATGGCGATCTTTCTAGACCAGGTGAGCCAATTCCATTAGGATCACGTCATCCTATTTCTATCGTTAAAAATAAGATTATTGATATTTTCTTGCGCATTGGTTTCAATGTATCTGAAGGACCAGAAATTGAAGACGATTGGCATAACTTTACCGCTTTAAATTTACCAGAATATCACCCTGCACGTGATATGCAGGACACTTTCTTTATCCAAACCAATCCAGATATTTTGTTGCGCACGCACACTTCCTCTGTTCAGGTTAGGTATATGGAAGACAATAAACCGCCAATTCGTACTATTTCTCCGGGTCGTGTTTATAGAAATGAAGCAATTTCATCTCGCTCACATTGTTTCTTTCATCAGGTTGAAGGATTGTATGTGGATAAAAGCGTAAGTTTTGCAGATTTGAAACAAACGCTGCAATATTTCACTACAGAAATGTTCGGAAAGTCGAAAATTCGTCTTCGCCCATCATATTTCCCATTTACTGAACCAAGTGCTGAGGTTGATGTATATTGGGGTCTAGAAACTGAAGCCGATCACAGAATTACAAAAGGTACAGGTTGGTTAGAAATTGGTGGCTGTGGAATGGTAGATCCAAACGTACTTAAAAATTGTGGTGTAGATCCCGAAGAGTATTCCGGATTTGCTTTTGGAGTAGGTGTAGATCGTATCGCAATGCTATTACACCAAATTCCAGATATTAGAATGTTTAGCGAAAATGACGTTCGCTTTTTAGAGCAATTTAAAAGTATTCTTTAAAATAAACTAAGACCACTGTGCTTTGTGACAAGTAATTTTTAATACATAATTACTTCAAGGCGTCGTTTAGTTTATTGACAATAAAAAAGATACCTTGTAAGGCTTATTAAGAGTGCCTAAAATTTTAAAACCTTGTGTTATGAAGAAATATCTTGTCATTGCCTTGTTGGTCATTATTGCAATCGCTATTGCGTATCTAACTTTTGTAATTGCCTATATTAAAATAGTTGTTGGAGCCATTTTATTAGGTGTATCTGCCATATCACTTTTGGCAGTGTGGATAATGTGGAAAATTGAAGATTAATTATGCGAAAAGATATTGAAATACCTCAAGCCAAAAACATTAATATCGTTGCTGTAAAAGAATGGGACGAAGAGTTAGCTGCAAACCTGTGGACGGTTTATTTTGTAAATAACAAAGAAGAAGAAATCGATACTGTTTTAGTTATGTCACGTGGTAACACCGAAGATAAAACAACTACAACTTTACGTCGAAATTTAGGAAATGTTGCGCCAAAATCATTCGTTAAAGTAGAATTCATATCTGATGAGGTTTTAGGGTTTACTAACGAATATCTAGTTACATTTTTTGCTGAAAATAAACTCTTTGAACAAAAATTTATTTTTGCCCCGAATAGTATATCTGATGAAAAATTAAAAGCTCTTCCTGTTTTGGAAAGTAAAGGGATTATAGCTAATTAATTTCGAGATGCTTAGCGTTGAAATTGACTCATTTTCCTACACAGATAAAACCATTTTAAAGGATATCTATTTTACTTTAAAACCTGGAGAACATCTAAGTGTTATTGGGGAAAGTGGATGTGGTAAATCTACACTTTTACACCTTATCTATGGTTTACTTCATTTAGATAATGGAAGCATTTATTACAACGACGAAAAACTTCTAGGACCTACAAAAACTCTTATTCCTGGTGAGCCATTTATGAAATTGGTAGCACAAGAATTCAATATTATGCCGTTTACAACTGTTTCGGAAAACTTGGGTTCTCACCTAACTGGCCTAAATGAAAAAAAAGATGCTGAAAGAATCGATGAGCTTCTTGAAGTAGTAGAAATGGAGCCGTTTAAAGGCACTTTAGTGAAAAACCTGAGTGGAGGACAAAAGCAGCGAGTAGCCTTGGCAAAAGCATTGGCAAACAAACCAGAGATACTTCTGCTTGATGAGCCTTTTAGTAATATTGATACCTTCAGAAAAAATAAATTGCAGCGAAAGATTTTTGGATATTTAAAACGCAATAACATTAGCTGTATTACAGCTACTCACGATAGCGAAGAGGCATTGGCGTTTTCTACTGAAATTTTAATGCTTAACAAGGGGCAAGTTGAAATGACAGGCACGCCAGAGTTTATTTACAATAATGTTGAAACAGCGTATCAAGCAGGTTTTTTTGGAGAAGCAAATTTACTTCCTAAACATTTATTCAACGAAAGTGCATCCTCCGAAAAAACTGTTGTTTTTCCGCACCAACTGCGAGTATCTTCACAGCCTACAAATTTCCAAATACGTGTTGAAAAAAGCTATTTTAAAGGTGATCATTACCTTATAGAAGGAGTTTGGAACAATCAAATAGTGTATTTTAAACACAATAGTTCTATAGCTTTTGGAGCAGTTGTAAACCTTTCCTATCACCTTTAAAACATTTTTCTAGATAATAGAAAAACATTTTAGAACATTAATTAGGATAAAAGCTTTATTTTTAGGCAATGCTCCTTCAATTCTATAGCAAATGAACTGGATTTTACTTTCCGAAATAGTTTATATAATTATAGTTCTCCTGGTATGTGTTCGGGTGGTTTACGACACACAAAACACAACAAAAACTCTCGCTTACCTGCTTGCTGTTATTTTACTACCTATTGTTGGTATTATCGTTTACTTTACCGTTGGTATTAATTACCGAAAACGGAAAATGTATAGTAAGAAAATTTTCAATAATCCTGAATTGGAAATGACTATGCGAGAAAGGATTTTAAAAACTTCACAAATCATTTTTAAAACGAGAAAAGAATCTGTAAAAAATTTTGAAAAGCTCGCTAGTCTAATTCTCAATAAAAGTTTAAGTCCAATTTTTCAAGGTAATGATGTAACCTTATTGCTAAATGGGGAAAATAAATTTCCGCGTGTTTTTGAGGCGCTAAAAAACGCTAAAAACCATATTCATATTGAGTATTATATTTTTGAAGATGATGATATAAGTTGTCGTATTATCGATCTTTTAATTGAAAAAGCAAAAGCAGGTGTGGCTGTAAGATTTATTTACGACGATTTTGGAAGTAGACCAATTCGGAAAAAACAAGTTCCTAGAATGCAGGCAGCTGGAATCCGCGTTTTTCCATTTTACAAAATAAAACTTATCAGTTTTGCGAACAGAATAAATTACCGAAACCATCGAAAAATTATTGTTGTAGATGGAGTAGTAGGTTTTGTAGGAGGAATAAATGTTAGTGATAAATACGTTAATAATTCTGAAGATAATAACAAGTTGTATTGGCGTGATACCCATTTACAAATTGAAGGTCCTATTGTAAAAAGTTTACAATATATTTTTATGGGTGATTGGAATTATTGCTCTGGCGAAGCCTTAAAACCAACTAAAGTCTTTTTTCCTGATGAAAGTACAACTCTTTCAAAGACAGATAAGGTTGTTCAAATAGCTTATAGCGGACCAGATTCAGACTCCCCATTAATTCAACAAAGTTTGTTACAAGCAATTAGCTTAGCCAAAGAGGAGATACTTATTACCACACCTTATTTTATACCTGGTGATGTTATTTTAGAAAGTTTAGTAATAGCAGCAGCAAGTGGTACAAAAGTAAAATTATTAGTGCCAGGTATTTCAGATTCCAAGTTTGTTAACTATGCAGCCCGATCGTATTACGGACGTCTAATAAATGCAGGTGCAACTATTTATCGATACCAAAAAGGGTTCGTACATGCTAAAACCATGGTTGTTGATAAACAACTTTCAATAGTTGGAACAGCAAATATGGACATCCGTAGTTTTGATCTTAATTTTGAAGTTAATGCAATCGTTTACGATAGAGAAATTGCAGAAGAACTTCACACTGCTTTCTATAATGATTTAAAAGATGCTATCGCTATTGATGCTAAAAAATGGAATGACCGATCTAACCTTACCCAAATACTTGAAAAATTAGCGGGATTATTTTCACCATTGATGTAGCAATGAAATTAAACCTCCACAATCATTTTTCCTTTGTTTTTACCATCAAATAGGTCAATAAATGCCTTTGGAATATTGTCAAAACCTTCTACTATGGTTTCTAAATATTTTATTTTATCCTCTTCCATCCATTTAGCCAATTGTTTTTGAGCTGGTCCAAAATCTTTTACAAAATCCCTCACGGTAAACCCTTGCATTAAAAGACTGTTCTTAATAAGTTTGGTTTCAACTCTTGGCCCTTTGGGAGTTTTAGTTTCATTGTATAGTGAAATTGCACCACAGCATACCACGCGACCGTATTTATTCATATTAGCTAAAGCAGCATCCAAAATTTCCCCGCCAACGTTATCGAAGTAAACATCTACTCCATTCGGGCATGCGTCGGCAATAGCTTTATACATATTGTCTGTAGTTTTATAATTGATAGCCATATCGAAGCCAAATTCTTCTTGTATTCGATTTGTTTTTTCTTCACTACCCGCAATTCCCACGACATTACAACCTTTTATTTTTCCAATTTGGCCAACAACACTACCTACAGCTCCAGCAGCTCCAGAAACTAAAAGAGTTTCTCCCTTTTTAAGGTTTCCTATTTTTTCGAGCCCTAAATAAGCAGTTATTCCTGTAAGGCCTAAAACCCCTAAATACGCTCTTAAAGGCGCTTTATTTCGATCTACTTTATTTAAACCATTCCCGTTTGAAGTTTGAAATTGCTTCCATTTAAGCATCCCATTTACATATTCGCCTTTTTTAAAATTTTTATTTTTAGACTCAACGACTTCAGCAATAATGCCAGATTCTAATGGCTCGTTGACTTTGAAAGGTTCGATATACGACTTTTCATCGCGCATTCTTCCACGTAAATAAGGATCTACGGATACGTATTTAATTTTTAATAACACTTCACCATCTTGAGCTTCAGGGATTGATTCTTCCGTAAACCCAAAGTCATCTTGTGTTGGTATACCAACTGGTCGTGATTTTAGAGTTATAACTTTATTTTTCATTTTTCATAATTTTATAGATAATAGCTTAAAGTTAAGGTATTAACACGCATTTTCATTGATATTAAGTTTTTTTAATAAAAGAATAACAAAGTTTCTTTTCAGAAAAGAACAAACTTACGCAGCGTAGTCAATATCTTTGCAACCTGTGAATTTTAACTAATTGAAAACATCTCAAAACATAGTAAGAGAATCTCTTAAAGAACTTTCGGAATACTTTAAAAGTACCGATTTTTCTAAAGCTATTCTATTGGGAATTGCTTTAACCATTCCAATTATAGTAGGGATAAAACTCGATATGCTTGAAATTGGGATAACTATTACAATAGGGGCAATGCTTGCTTCCCCAAGTGATGTAAGCGGTGGTATTCGCCATAAGATAACAGGAATTCTTCTTGCTACTTTGTTATCGATGATAATTAGTTTTATAGGTAGTTACCTTCATCTTTCATTGTGGTTGTTGTTTCCTGCTTTAGGAATTCTAATGTTTAGTATTTCCTACTTAGCTATTTATGGTTTTAGAGCATCGTTAATCAGTTTTTCAGGCTTGTTTGCTTTAGTACTTAGTTTTTCAAATATTTCTAACGATTTGCAACCTTATGAAAGAATGCTGCTTATCGGCGTTGGTGGCCTTTGGTATGCTTCGCTTTCTTTATTGCGACATTATATCTTTCCGAAAGCGCCTACGGAATATTATCTTTCGATAACAATTAAATTAACGGCAGATTATTTACGCACCCGAGGCCATTTGGTTAAGGAAAAGAATGACAGAGCTGAACTTTTAAAAAAACTGCTTCATCTGCAAACAGAACTTACTACCACGCACGAAACACTGCGAGAAATACTAATTTCTTCTAGAAAAGGTTCAGGAAAGTCTGATTATGAGGGGAAGCGAATGTTGATATTTGCTCAGTTAATCGATATGCTCGAATTGGCGATGACCAATCCAGTGAATTACTCTAAAACAGACGAGTTGTTTAAAAAAAACCCAAAGCAATTAGATGATTTTCAAGCTTTGTTGTTTGCAATGAGCGATAGGTTAATGACTATCTCAGATTATCTTTCAAAACCTAAAAGGCTCCCAAAAAGCACAGCTATTGAATCCTATTTAGAATGTGTAAAAAAGGATGTATTTTCATCAGAAGTGGTTTATGATGAAGATTCTTTAATGCTTAGAAACTTATATAAGTATCAAAAAGAACAGGTTAAAAAAATAGAAAAAATTGAGTGGTTGCTCAGTAATCCCGACCGTCGACAAATTCCATTTATCAAGCATGTATATGCCAAGCGATTTTTAACAAAAGAGAATTATGATTTTGAAGTTTTAATAGAAAATTTCAATTTAAAATCTCCAATATTTAAACACTCTTTGCGCATTGCAACGATAACGATGATAGGTTATGGCGTAGGGATTATATTTAAAATTCAAAACCCATATTGGATTTTACTTACTTTAATAGTAATAATGCGTCCAACTTTTGGGCTTACCAAAACTCGTTCAATTGAACGTACAGTGGGTACCCTAATAGGAGGAGTTTTGGCTGTTGCCATTGTTTTAATTACACAAAACACCATTGTTTATGGTGTTTTAGCAATTACTTCATTAATAGTTGCGTTTTCGATGATTCAGCGCAATTACCGAGCATCTGCCACTTTTATTACCCTAAGTGTTGTTTTTATTTATGCATTACTACAGCCAGATACGTTTACCGTTATTCAATTTAGAGTTATAGACACTGCAATAGGTGCGGGATTAGCTACTTTGGGGAATTTACTCCTTTGGCCTGCTTGGGAAATAGAGAGTATGCAAAAAACTTTAGTGAAATCTTTACATGCGAATCGAATTTATTTAGAGGAAATAATTAGTTATTACAATAAAAAAGGAGAAGTTTCTGATAAGTATAAAGTAGCTCGAAAAAAGGCGTTTTTAGAAATGTCGGATTTGAGTTCAGCATTTCAACGCATGACACAAGAGCCAAAGTCTAAACAAAAGAACTTGGATAAAGTCTATGAAATAGCAATGCTTAATCATACATTTTTGTCGTCCTTAGCATCGTTGAGTACTTATATCTTAAATAATCCAACTACTCCTGCAACAGATAATTTTAATAAAGTTTCTAACCGAATTGTTGAAAATTTAAAGTTTGCTGAGGCTATACTTTCTTTAGAAAAACATTCTGAAATAAATCGGGAGCTTGTGGAGCCAGAAGATATTTTTGAAGTTACTTATGGTAAAAGTATCAATCTTTCTGAGGTCGATGGTTCAGAAAAAAACAAAGAGCTTGTTTCAATACTCGAGGAAGAGCATTTAATACGGGAGCAGCTTAAGTGGTTGTTAGAAATGAGTAAAAAGATTCCTAAAGTGTTAATGGAAACTCAATTTTAGAAGAATTATAGAACTTTCTTAATTTTGTAATTATTTCCATTTAAAGTAAAAGCTTCACCTTCTCTTTTGCCCGATAAAAGTTGTCCTACCGGTGAATTTAAGGCAACACATAAATATTCTATATTGTCTATCGTAACAGCGCCAATAGAAATACTAATGAAGTAATTAAACTTATCTGTGTTGATTAAACTACCCAAACGAGCATAATTTGAAGTAGCTTTTATGTCAATCTTTTTTAGAAGCTGATTTAGCTTTTCAATTTCTTGTAGTTGTCTTCCAGCATTTTCACGATCAATCTGAAGCATTGCTCTAGCGGTTTCGTGTTTGTCTCCGGCGCTACTCTTAGATTCATCAAATAAAGACTCTTCAATACCTGCAATAGTCTGTTTTATTTTTGAGAACCTAGCGTCAACCTGATTTTGACAGTGATGATACAATTCAGATTTAATTTCAAATGCTGTCATTTTTTCTTCTTTTCTTTAACTTGATTTTCTAGCGTAAATGGACCAAAATAGCGCATTTGTTTCGTAATCCACTGTGTTCTTTTGGCTACATAGGAACTCGGAGGATTTGCGTTATAACGTTGGGGACTTGGTAAAATTGCGGCAATCCTTGCAGCTTGTTCTGTCGAGAGGTTTTTTGCTGGCTTTTTAAACCAATATTGCGAAGCTGCTTCGGCTCCATATACTCCAGGTCCCATTTCAATACTATTTAAGTAAACTTCTAGTATTCGTTCTTTTTCCCAAATAGTCTCGATAAGGATAGTAAAATATGCTTCTAATCCTTTTCTAAACCAAGTTCGTTCTGGCCATAAAAATGCATTTTTAGCCGTTTGTTGAGAGATTGTACTTCCACCGCGTAGTTTCTTTCCTTTTTTATTACTTTCCAATGCCTTTTTAATGGCTTCTTGGTCAAAACCATTATGACTTAAAAATGTTTGATCCTCAGCACAAATTACCGCCAGTTGTAAATAAGGAGATATTTCTTCTATAGGAACCCAATCGTGGCGCGTTTTGTAATTTTCATCTCCGTCAATTGCACGAATGGCCATTAAGGGCGTATAGGGCACAGGAATATATTTGTAAAGAACTACCCAGAGAATCGAAAGTACGAGAAAACATAAGAGGGTTTTAAAAAGGAATTTGAGTAGTTTTCTAATCATAAATTTTCTATGTGTTTCTAAGTGTTGCTTTAGTATACATTATTTTTTGCGGAGGTAATTAGTACTAAGTAACATTTAATCTACAATTGTTGCCAGTTGTTTCCCGATTGAGCTTCCTATAGCAACTCCCATTCCGCCAAGCCTAACGCCACAAAAAACATTGTTTGATAATGCTTTTACAATAGGTTTTTTCTGCTTTCCAATTCCCATGATTCCACTCCATCGCTTATCAATTTCAAATTTATTATTTGGAAGAATTACTGTTTTAAGTAAATGCTCTAACTGAGTTTGGACAAGTTTCGTCAATTCCATTTCGGTGGTTTCTTCGGTTTTAAAATCAAGATTTCGACCCCCACCAAACAGAACTCTATTTCCGATATTTCTGAAGTAATAGTACCCTTTATCTAAGTGAAAAGTTCCTTTAATTTGAAGGTTTTTTATGGGTTTAGTAACAAGAACTTGAGCTCTTGCAGGCATAACATCTTCATCCAAAAATTGTTTAGCAAAACCATTGGTGGCAATAATTGCTTTCTTCGTCGATATTTCAAAGGATGAATTTATTTGAAGAGACACGCTATTTCCGTTATCTGAAATTGCTGTGATTTCGGAGGCATTTAGGATTAGAATATTTTCTTCTGAAGCTATTTTTAGAAGGCCAAGCATCAATTTGCCTGTATCAATCTGGCCTTCAAATTTGCTAAAAAGAAGTTTTTCTTGAATATTTTTAAATCCAAATATATTTTCTTTTTCAGAAAAGACGTCGGAATTAAATATTGGAAAAAGTAATTTGTTAATGTAATTAATATTGGATTTACAAGATGCGTAAAGCTCCAAGTCTTCATTTGTAAAAAGCTCGTAGCCGCCGTATTCTTTATAATCGAGTTGAGTTTCACCCAATGTATTCCTAAGTAATTGTAGTCCTTCAACTCTGTGTTTTACTAATTGAATAACTTCCTCTTCAGAGTGATTGTTTAAGTCGTCTAATATTTCTGAGATACTTCCGTAACATGCAAATCCGGCGTTTTTTGTACTTGCGCCGCTAGGAAGTATTCCTCTCTCAAACACTACTATCTTACTTTTAGGATATTTTTTCCGAAGCGATAAAGCGCAGCTTAATCCTACAATTCCACTTCCGATAATTGCGAAGTCTATGTCGGAAAGCCAAGTTTTGTATTCCCAGAAAGAGAGATTCATGGTACTAAGTTTATTACATTAAAAAAGCATCAAATACCAAAGATAAGTTTTTGGAATTTGATGCTTCTTAAAAAGTTTGAGTACTAAGTAAAACGCTATTTACTTTATACTTAAATTAATCTTCAACTGTTTCATCCATTTTAAATGTATCCATAAAAGCAGTAGTGTAATTTCCTGCAATATAGTCTGGGTGATCCATTAATTGACGGTGAAAAGGAATAGTAGTTTTTATTCCTTCAATTACGAATTCATCTAAGGCACGCTTCATTTTACTAATTGCTTCCTCTCTAGTTTGAGCGGTTGTAATAAGCTTAGCGATCATAGAATCGTAATTTGGTACAATTGTGTATCCTGCGTAAACGTGTGTGTCTAAGCGAACTCCGTGACCTCCTGGCGCATGTAAAACATTAATCTTACCTGGTGAAGGACGGAAATCGTTATATGGATCTTCCGCATTAATTCTACATTCAATCGAATGAAGTTTTGGAGTGTAGTTTTTACCAGAAATTGGAATTCCAGCAGCAACTAATATTTGCTCTCTTATTAAGTCGTAATCAATTACTTGCTCAGTAATTGGGTGTTCAACCTGAATACGAGTATTCATTTCCATAAAGTAGAAGTTTCTGTGCTTATCTACCAGAAATTCGATAGTTCCAGCACCTTCGTATTTTATGAATTCTGCCGCTTTTACAGCTGCGTCACCCATTTCGGTACGCAGTTTATCGGTCATAAAAGGGCTTGGTGTTTCTTCGGTAAGCTTTTGGTGACGACGCTGAATAGAGCAATCACGTTCACTTAAATGACAAGCTTGACCGTTGCTATCTCCAACAATTTGTATTTCGATATGGCGTGGCTCTTCAATAAGCTTTTCCATATACATCCCGTCGTTTCCGAAGGCTGCTGCAGACTCTTGGCGCGCACTATCCCAAGCTTTTTTAAGGTTTTCTTTCTTCCAAACAGCTCTCATTCCTTTACCACCACCACCGGCAGTAGCTTTCAACATTACTGGGTATCCAATCTCATCGGCTACTTTTTCACATTCTTCGAAAGATTCTAAAATTCCTTCACTTCCAGGAACTGTAGGAACTCCAGCGGCTTTCATAGTAGCTTTAGCTGAAGCTTTATCTCCCATACGATCAATCATTTCAGGTGAAGCTCCGATAAATTTTATACCGTGTTCTTGGCAAATTTTAGAAAACTTAGCGTTTTCTGAAAGGAATCCATAACCAGGGTGGATTGCATCTGCATTTGTAATTTCCGCAGCAGCTATAATATTAGACATTTTCAAGTAACTTAAGTGACTTGGTGCTGGTCCAATACATACAGCTTCGTCTGCAAAGCGTACGTGCAAGCTCTCTTCGTCGGCTGTAGAGTAAACTGCTACAGACTTAATTCCCATCTCGCGACAGGTACGAATTATGCGCAGTGCAATTTCGCCCCTATTTGCAATTAATATCTTTTTAAACATAACTTTTCCTTAAATAACAAATTCCGAATCACAAATTCCAAAAATATTTGGATTTGGATTTGGGATTTGGAGTTTATATTTATGATGGATCTACTAAAAATAAAGGCTGATCGAACTCAACTGGAGAAGAGTCGTCTACAAGAACCTTTACAATTTTACCAGAAACTTCACTTTCAATTTCGTTGAAAAGTTTCATAGCTTCAATCACACAAAGTACATCTCCTGTATTAATATTGCTTCCAACTTCAACAAATGGTGCTTTGTCTGGAGATGGTTTTCTATAAAAAGTTCCGATAATTGGAGACTTTATAGTAATAAGTTTAGAATCTGCCTCTTCTTTCTTTGTTTCAGTTGCATCGGCAGCAGGAGCCTGTTGAACTTGTGGTTGCTGCATTTGAGGTTGCGCCTGCATAGCAGGGATTTGCTGAATGTAAGTAGTCTCACCCTTACTATCATCAGAACCAGTTTTAATGGTGATTTTGATATCCTCCATTTCTAGTTTCACTTCGCTGGCACCACTTTTTGCCACAAACTTGATTAAGTTTTGTATATCCTTTAATTCCATATTAGAAAATTTAGTCTTTAGGTGGTTAAAATTATTTTGAATTGTAAGCCCATTTAAGGTAAACGGCGCCCCAAGTAAAGCCTCCTCCAAAGGAAGCAAATATTAAATTATCTCCTTTTTTAAGTTGTTTTTCATAGTCGGATAAACACAAAGGTAAAGTAGCTGATGTAGTATTTCCGTATTTATGAATATTCATCATGACCTTTTCAGGAGGCAGGTTCATTCTTGTAGAAGTAGCATCTATAATTCGTTTGTTTGCTTGATGAGGAACTAGCCAATCTACATCTTCTCCGGTCAGGTTGTTTTTCTTCATCACTTTTTCGCAAACATCTGCCATATTAGAAACAGCAAACTTAAATACTGTTTTTCCTTCTTGATGCACGAAGTGTTGTTTATTGTTGACAGTTTCTATTGAGGCTGGGAGTAAAGATCCACCCGCATCAATTTTAAGAAACGGCCTTCCTATTCCATCGGTACGTAGGTGTTCATCTTGAACGCCAAGACCTTCCGTGTTAGGTTCGAATAAGACTGCTCCTCCGCCATCTCCAAATATTATACAGGTAGTTCTATCTGTATAATCAATAATAGACGACATTTTATCTGCGCCTATTAAGAGTACTTTTTTGTATTTTCCAGATTCTATGTAGCGTGCTGCTGTAGACATTCCGAAGAGAAAGCTTGAGCAAGCCGCAACTAAATCGTAAGCAAAAGCATTAACGGCACCAATTTGTGTGGCTACGTAAACACCTGTTGTAGCCACTGGCATATCTGGCGTTGCGGTTGCCATAATAACCATGTCAATTTCTGCTGGGTCTGTATTGCTTTTTTCTAGTAGGTTTTTTGCTGCCTGTATAGCTAAATAGGAAGTGCCCTTATCCTTGTCCTTTAATATTCTTCTTTCTTTTATTCCCGTTCTAGATGTAATCCATTCGTCGTTGGTATCGACCATTGTTTCTAGAACTTTGTTAGAGAGAACGTAATCTGGCACGTAACTTCCTACAGCGGTAATGGCTGCCGTTATATTGTTCATAAAGCGGAATTAAAATTCACATAAAAGAGTAAAAACCCTTTAAAAGGTGTGAAAATTACTAAATTTTACTTGAATTTCGGCACTAGTATGTCGTTTTTTGACTTTTTGCAAAGTTAAAAAATAAAAAAACCCTCACGTTCCCGTGAGAGTTCCCAGTAATTGTAATTAAGTTTAAGCTTCTACCTGCTCAGTTGCATCAATAACAACTTGTCCGCGGTAGTACATTTTTCCTTCGTGCCAATGAGCTCTATGGAAAAGATGTGACTCACCTGTTGTAGGGTCAGTTGCAAGAGTAGGTGCAGTAGCTTTATAATGCGTTCTTCTTTTATCTCTTCTTGTTTTCGAGATTTTTCTCTTTGGATGTGCCATTGCTATTTATTATTTATCCGTTAATAGTTTTTTTAATGAATCCCAACGGGGATCGGTATTCTCGTCTTCCACAGCCGATTCTTCATCAATTGCTTTCGGACTAAGTTCTTCAAGTTTATCTAGTATGTCGCTCTTTAACGTGCCGTCTTCTACTCCAGGGTGAATTTTTCGTGATGGCATTGCCAAAACAATCGATTCATAAATGAATTGCTGAATGTTTACTTCATAACTTCCGTGAGGAATTATCAGTAAATCTTCATTCTCATCATTGTATTCTTCTCCAAATTTTACTACAAATTTGTATGACCCTGAAACTTCCTGATCATATAATTCGTTTGTAATATCACAAGCAACGTTTACACTTCCGTCAAAAGTTAATGTAAACTCTAATAACGTGCTTGTTTTATCCAGCAATACGTTGAGATTAATAGCTGCGTTATTAAATTCGTCATACTCAAAATGCTCAAAGAACGCTTTATTTAATTCAAAGTTAAACTGGTGTTTCCCTAACTTCAACCCTACAAAAGGGATGGTAAATTCTTTCAATTCCTTCATTATCACACCTAAATTTAAGACCTTAACCTTACGGATAAGGCGGGTGCAAAGATAAAAAATTATTTGAAATGCAAATTAGTTTTTCTATTTCTTTTTTGAGTAGCTTCTTTTACGCGAAATTTGCATCGGATTTTTTGAAATCTCCTTGTACTCTTGGCGTGTTCTATATATTGAAATAGCACTGAATACGGCTTCTCGAAATGAATCGAAATTTGCCTGGTTTTTACCCGCCAAATCAAAGGCTGTCCCGTGATCTGGTGATGTTCGGATTCTATTTAAACCTGCTGTAAAGTTTACGCCTTTGCCAAAAGCTAGTGTTTTAAAAGGAATCAATCCTTGATCGTGATAGGAAGCGATTATGGCGTCAAAATTTTTATAATTTCCTGATCCAAAAAAACTATCGGCAGCATAAGGGCCAAAAACCATTTTGCCATTTTTACGAATATTGTCTAATGCTGGACGTAATAGCGTATCGTCCTCGTCACCAATCACACCATTGTCGCCAGTGTGTGGGTTTATCCCTAAGACGGCGATTTTTGGTTTTTCGATGGCGAAGTCTTCAATTAATGATTGGTGGATGGTGTTAATTTTATTGTCAATTCGCTCACGAGTAATGTTTTTTACTACATCTTTAACCGCAACGTGATCGGTTAAAAGGCCTACTCTCAAACTCTCCGAGATGAGAAGCATTAAGCTATCTCCTTGTAATTCTTGCGCTAAAAAATCTGTATGCCCTGGAAAATTAAATCCTTCAGTTTGAATGTTACTTTTGTTTATTGGCGCTGTTACTAATGCGTCAATTTTACTTTCTTTTAGGGCTGCAACTGCCGCTTTTAACGATTTTATAGCGTATTCGCCACCTTTTTCATTTTCTTCACCGAAGGAAACATTTACGTGTTCTTTCCAGACATTTAATACGTTTATTTTCTTCGGAATTAAATCTTCTATTCTGTCTATTCCGTGGAAGTTGATATCCGTTTCAAAATGTTTTTTGAAAAATGACATCAGTTTTACTGAAGCAAATATCACTGGGGTGCAAAATTCTAGCATCCTAGAATCTTCGAAGGTTTTCAAAATAATTTCACTACCAATTCCATTAATGTCGCCTATTGAAATTCCAACAACTATTCTATCTTCTGTACCCATTTTTTAATTGTTATTTTTGCACTACAAATGTAACTAACACATTGTGCATTTTGATTATAATATTTTAAATAAAACGAAATCAATTTTCTTTTCTTCTATTGTTAATGAATAGAAAGAAGATTTATATAGTTCGTTTAAACTTGATTGCGTGCTTTAAGATATAATGTTAAACATATTTTCAAAATCCACAACTAACTTTAGAAAAAAAAATCTAACAATGTTTACAGGTATTATAGAAACGCTAGGTGAAGTAGCTAAGCTTACAAAAGACGGTGAAAACCTTCATATTGAAATAAAATCTCCTTTGGCGAGTGAGTTAAAAATAGACCAAAGTGTTTCGCATAACGGGGTGTGTTTAACAGTGGTTGAAATAAAAGACGACGCCTATGTGGTTACAGCTATTCAGGAAACTTTAGAGAAAACCAATTTAAATACCCTAAAAAACAACGCTCTTGTAAATTTAGAAAGGGCAATGAAATTAGGAGATAGGCTAGATGGGCATATTGTGCAAGGTCATGTTGATGGTGTAGCCGAATGTATTAGTATTAAAGAAGCTGATGGGAGTTGGGTTTACACTTTTCAATATTCTAATTCTGAATTTAGCACAGTTGAAAAAGGTTCTATAACTGTTAATGGTGTAAGCTTAACTGTTGTTGATTCAAAAAAGTCACAGTTTAGTGTGGCCATAATTCCATATACTTATGAGCATACAAACTTTAAAGAAATTAAAGTTGGTGATAAAGTAAATTTAGAATTTGATATAATTGGGAAGTACGTTAAGAATCTGATGCAGCCCTATTCATAACCTGATTTCTTTTGTAAAGAATATAAATTCCAAACATCAATCCTACTGCAAGTAATATCCATAAGTTGTCATCAATTGGTAGCTGAGGGCCTTCTGGATCGCCATCACGAGCGGGTGGCGGAGGACCTTGGGTTTCCGTAACCGACTGTAATGCAAGAAAAACTACCGTGTATAAAAATGATATCATGAATGTTATATAATGGTGGGGACGGTAAACACGTGCCTAAAGTAATAATTTTTTAACTACTCTACTAAATTATTTTAAGAACATTCTGAGATAAATTTATCTTTTTAAGAATTACCTAAGTAAAACAGTAAGGTTTTCTGTAAAAAAACAAAGTCTTGCAATGCAAGACTTTGTTTTGTGGTGGTCCCACCTGGGCTCGAACCAGGGACCACTTGATTATGAGTCAAGTGCTCTAACCAACTGAGCTATAGGACCGGTTAAGAGGATGCAATATTACTACTTATTTTAAAACCCCACAAGAATTTTATTCCTTAATTTCTTGACAAAGTTCAACCAGAACTCCGTTGGCTGATTTGGGGTGAACGAACGCTACTAGCTTATTATCAGCGCCTTTTTTAGGGGTTTCGTTTAACAAAATAAAACCTTCTTTTTTCAATCTTTCCATCTCAGATTTAATATCATCGACTGCAAAAGCTATGTGGTGAATTCCTTCGCCACGTTTTTCAATGAATTTTGCGATCGGGCTTTCTGGGTTGGTAGCTTCTAAAAGTTCAATTTTGCTTTCTCCACTTCTAAAGAAAGAAGTTTCTACGCCTTCGCTTTCCACTTTTTCACTTTTATACGGTGCGCTGCCCAGCAAGGCTTCGTAAACCTTATTTGCTTCTGAAATATTTTTTACCGCAATGCCAATATGTTCTATTTTCTCCATTTTATTACTTGTATCTGCAAAAATACAAACTTATTTCTATTATAATTCAACAAGCTTAGGGGTATAAATGCACTCGATACAGTTTTATGTTCTATTTTTGCAGTATGGAAGAAAGTAATAGACAAAAAAAGATAGCCAGTGTTCTGCAGAACGACTTGGCAAATGTACTACAAGGAATGCTACGCGAGGCGGGGCAAACAGGTATAATTATATCGGTAAGTAAAGTAACAGTAACCACAGACCTTTCTATATCAAAGGTATATGTAAGTGTGTTTCCAGCAGATAAGGCTGAGGCAATTGTTGTTGAATTAAATAAAAACAAACCTCATATTAAACATCAAATAGCGCAGCTTACTAAGCATCAGCTTCGAAAAATGCCAGACCTTACATTTTACAATGACGACTCTTTAGAATATATAGAAAAGATAGATCGTGCAGTAAAAGGTGAAGATAATCCGCTGAAAAACCCTGATTTACTTCCGAAAAGAAAAAAGTCATAGCTTGAATTTTTCCCTCTACATCGCAAAGCGTTATTTGTTTTCAAAAAGTAGCAACAATGCCATTAATATTATTACTGGTATTGCAGCGATTGGAGTGGTAGTTGGTGCAATGGCTTTGTTTATTGTGCTTTCAGGATTTTCTGGCTTAAAAGAATTCAGTCTTCAGTTTACAAACGAATTTGATAGTGATTTAAAAATCCTTCCTGAAAGTGGAAAAACCATTTCTTTTTCTAAAGCACAAAAGCAACAATTAGCGAAAATTGAGGGAATCGAAGTCTTTTCAGAAATAATTGAAGAACGTGTTTTTCTACACTACAAAGGAAAAAACCATATCGCCTATATAAAAGGGGTGGATACGGTCTATGAAAGTGTAAATTCTATAGATAGCATTATGATTGCTGGATTGTGGTTTGAACCTTCTCTTAGTGAAGTGGTTATTGGTTTAGGAACCTCAAGTAAGCTCTCATTATATCTAAATGATTATAGTAATCCATTAGAAATATATGTTCCTAAGCCGGGTACAGGGCAGTTAAATGCTCTAAATCCCACAAATGCATTCACAAAAAAACGGACTGTAGTTTCAGGAGTTTACAGTGTTAATGAGGATTTAGATTCTAAATATGTATTTACCGATATGGATTTTGCCAGAGATTTACTATCGCTTGATGAATCCAAAATTTCTGCAATTGAAATAAAGATGCTTTCAAATGCTTCAGAAGAATCTGTTAGGGCAAATATTGAAAAAGTTTTCCCTGAAGGTGTTGTTATTAAAAACCGAATTCAGCAAAATGACGCGCTTTATAAAATGCTGAACACCGAAAACATTGCTGTATACCTAATTTTTACATTAGTAATGATTATTGCACTTTTTAATGTAGTGGGTTCTATAATAATGATGATTCTAGACAAGCGAAAAAACATAAAAACACTCTATAATATGGGAGCCTCGCTTAGAGAAATACGCCGTATATTCTTTTTGCAAGGAACATTAATGACTGTGTTAGGTGGTCTAGTAGGGATTTCTCTTGGGGTGCTTGCTGTTTTGGCGCAATTAAAGTTTGGATTCGTAGCAATAACTAGTACTCTGCCTTATCCCGTAAAGCTAAACCTGGTAAACGTTATAGTAGTGTTTGTAACCATTAGCGTTTTAGGTATCATCGCATCCAAAATAGCCTCGAGTAGGGTGCGAGAGAAGTTGTTGGTTTAGAAGTATTCGCCTTTAATTGTACTACAAATATTTAGAGTTCAAATTAAAGATTAAAAAACTCAGTTTAGTCGATGGTAACTGGGGTATAAACAACACCTAGTGGGTGACATCTGTTTGTTAAGCTTCACAACGAAATTTAATGATTAAGAAATTTTCTTAATCACCAACATATAAATAGGCAAGCCTTATGTATTAAGTCTTTCAGGCCCGATAGCTATCGGGATGGTCTTACATCTTAGATTAAACAACCAAATATTCGGGGTCTGCACCTAGACTTACCAATGCTTCACAAATTTCTTCTGTAAAATCTTGTGGGCCACACACGTAAAAACGAGAATCAAAATTCCCAATAGTTTCAATAAGGTATTTGCGGTCTATTCGGCGTTCGCGAAAACCAATTACTCCTTCTTTAGTAAACACATTTTTATAGGCGGGGCCTAGCATTTTTGTCAATTCATCGTGAAGTATAATATCGTCTTTGGTTCTGTTGGAATACAACAAGGCTACTTTGCGTAGATTTCCACTTTCAAAAAGTGCTCTAAAAATTGCGATAAATGGAGTTATCCCAGTTCCGCCAGCAATAAAAATACCTGGCCCTTTATATTTTATAGTCCCAAAAACCTCGTGAAGTAGAAGCTCTGCTCCCGTGTTGAGTTTTCCCAATTGAGCGCTAACGCCTTCGTGCTCTTCGTAAATTTTTACGATGATCTCTAAATAATCCCAATGTTGTAATGAGGTAAAGGTGTAGGGGCGTAGCTGATTTTCCCATCCAGGAATATTTATAGAAATAACTGCCGATTGGCCGGGGGCGTAGGTGAAATCTTTCGGTTTTTCTAGTACAAAACGTTTTACGTTATGGGTTATATATTGATTGCTTATTATTTTGAGGGTTTGCATTAGGCCAATTTAAACGTCAAAGATAGAAAGGTTTTTATTGAAAAACAGTTTATTTATTTAAACAAACTCATAATCAGCAAACACTTGCATAACTTCATCAAAAGCTTCAAAAACCGATGCAGAATCGTCGCTGGTTACCATTTTCATTCGGTATTCCTTAAAGTTTGGAATTCCCTTAAAATAGTTGGTATAATGGCGGCGGGTTTCAAAAACGCCAAGTTTTTCACCTTTCCAATCAATTGCCATTTGTAAGTGGCGTTTGGCGGCTTCTACACGCTCAAGCATCGATGGGGGTGGTAAGTGTTCGCCAGTTTTAAAATAGTGTTTTACTTCTTTAAAAAACCAAGGATATCCAATACTTGCACGGCCTATCATTGCACCGTCTAAGCCATATTTATCGCGCATTTCCATTGCTTTTTCGGGCGTATCAACATCTCCATTTCCAAATACAGGAATATGCATTCTTGGATTGTTTTTTACTTCGGCAATAGGAGCCCAATCGGCATTACCTTTATACATTTGGGCGCGAGTACGGCCGTGAATAGAAATTGCTTGACAGCCTACATCCTGTAAACGTTCAGCAACTTCCATAATTTTTATACTATCGTGATCCCAGCCTAATCGTGTTTTTACGGTTACAGGCAGTTTTGTGTGCTTTACCATGGCTTCGGTAAGGCTAACCATTAAATCTACGTCCTTTAAAATCCCTGCACCTGCGCCTTTACTTACTACTTTTTTTACGGGACAACCAAAGTTAATGTCGATAATGTCTGGACCGCTGGCTTCTACAATTTCTACACTGCGCAACATAGATTCTAGAACAGCTCCAAAAATCTGAATTCCAACGGGGCGTTCCTTTTCATAAATATCAAGCTTCATCACACTTTTTGCAGCATCCCGAATAAGTCCCTCCGAAGAGATAAATTCAGTAAAAACCACATCGGCGCCTTGTTCCTTACAAAGTGCACGGAAGGGCGGATCGCTTACGTCTTCCATTGGGGCTAGTAATAATGGAAAATCAGGCAGTTGTATGTTTCCTATTTTTGGCAATTTCTTTTTATTTGAGAATGCAAAAGTAGTAAATATCAGTATAATAAATCATTATTGCATTACTAAGACTTAAGGATGCTTCGCTAAAGGACGTAAGACATAAGATTTGACCTGTAAAATACTGGTGTATAGTGTTTTGTTGTTATTTATTTTTAGAATGCACTAATTTTATGTAATATTTTTTAGGTCTTATGTCTCACGCCTAAAAGTCTTATGCTGTTTTATTAAAAATAGTTCTACAAATGAAATTATTATTAACTACTGCATCATAACTAAAATAATCACTCTTTTAATCTATATTTGCAATTCGTAGCACGAAGAAGGATTAATTTATGAAGAACATTAGAAACTTTTGTATTATAGCGCATATTGACCACGGGAAAAGTACTTTGGCCGACCGACTATTGGACGCCACAGGTTCCGTTACTAGTCGTGAGAAACAAGCGCAACTATTAGATAGTATGGACTTGGAGCGCGAGCGTGGAATTACTATTAAAAGTCACGCGATACAGATGGACTATATGTACAAGGGTGAGCAATACGTATTAAACTTAATTGACACTCCTGGGCACGTTGATTTCTCGTACGAAGTTTCTCGATCTATTGCTGCCTGTGAAGGCGCATTACTAATTGTAGATGCAGCACAAAGTATTCAAGCGCAAACGATTTCTAATTTATACTTAGCGCTAGAAAATGATTTGGAGATTATTCCAGTATTAAACAAAGTAGATCTTCCTTCGGCTAATGTTGAGGAGGTTACCGATGATATTGTAGACCTTCTAGGGTGTAAGCCAGAAGAGGTGATTCCAGCTAGTGCAAAAACAGGGCTTGGTATTGAAGAAATACTGAGCGCTATTATCGAGCGAATTCCACCACCAACAGGAGTATTGGATGAGCCCTTACAAGCTTTGATATTCGATTCTGTTTACAATCCATTCCGTGGTGTTGAAACATACTTTAGAGTTTTAAATGGTGAAATAAAAAAAGGGCAGCACATAAAATTTATGGCCACCGGAAAAAGTTATTACGCCGATGAAGTTGGAACTTTAAAATTAAAGCAACTTCCAAAAGATTCGATTAAAGCTGGAGATGTTGGATATTTAATTACAGGAATCAAAGAGGCTAAAGAAGTAAAGGTAGGTGATACCATTACCGATTCAAAAAATCCTACAGTTAATATGATTGAAGGGTTCGAAGATGTAAAACCTATGGTTTTTGCTGGAATTTATCCTGTAGATACTGAGGATTATGAAGAGTTGAGAAACTCTATGGAAAAACTTCAGTTGAATGATGCTTCTTTAATATTTATTCCTGAAAGTTCTGCAGCCCTTGGATTTGGTTTCCGTTGTGGTTTCTTGGGAATGCTCCACTTAGAGATTATTCAAGAAAGATTGGAAAGAGAGTTTGACATGACGGTAATTACTACCGTGCCAAACGTATCATATCATGCATTTACTAATAAAGAGCCGGATACACCAATTTTGGTGAATAACCCTTCCGACTTACCGGAACCTTCAACTTTAAATAGAGTAGAGGAACCATTTATAAAGGCCACAATTATTACAAAGTCAGATTTTGTTGGTTCTGTAATGTCTCTTTGTATTGAAAAGAGAGGTGAAATTACAAATCAGACATATTTAACTACCGAACGTGTAGAGCTAACTTTTGATATGCCTTTGGCAGAGATTGTTTTCGACTTTTACGATCGATTAAAAACAGTTTCTAAAGGGTATGCTTCCTTCGATTATTCTCCAATAGGAATGCGTCAATCTCACTTAGTTAAGGTAGATGTGTTATTAAATGGAAACGTTGTAGATGCACTTTCTGCTTTGCTTCACCGAGATAATGCTTATGATATTGGAAAGAAAATTTGCGAAAAACTTCGCGAACTAATCCCAAGACAACAATTTGATATTCCTATTCAAGCTGCTATTGGAGCAAAAATTATTGCTCGTGAAACGGTGAAAGCACTTAGAAAGGATGTTACCGCAAAATGTTATGGGGGTGATATTTCTAGAAAGCGTAAACTTCTTGAAAAGCAGAAGAAAGGTAAAAAGCGTATGCGTCAAGTAGGGAATGTAGAGATTCCACAAGAAGCGTTTATGGCGGTACTTAAGTTGAATGATTAAACAGTGCTAGATGTCTGATGCTGGGTGACTGATGGCCCTAATTCAATTAAAATATAAAAAGCCACGAATACAAGAATTTATAAGTAATTCGTGTATTGGTGGCTTTTGTTTTAGACCCCAATTTTCCAAACCCCTTTTTCCATAAAACCTTCAATGGTTTGTTGGTTGGCCTTGTTGAGGAGGTTGAAGTGTGAAAATTTTGCTTCCTTATCGTAATCTGAAGATAATATAATTCACGAATAAAAGTTATAATCCGTGAATTGAATTAAAAATACAAAACTCGTTCACGCTCTTTGATGAAAAACTAATTTTATAATAAGTTAGTATCACATTTTACCGATAGTATATGCTAAGTTAAAGTAAGGAATAATAAAATCTTCACCTACGAGATACGGTGTGATCGATGTAGAATATATACCTAATAAAACTTCTACTTTATTTTTCTTAAAACCAAGCCCTGCATTGTAAGGAGAAAAATTAAAGTTTCCCTGACTAGATATTCCTATCGCCAAATTTCCATTATCATCGTATAAAGCTTCATTGGTCGTATAATTTGAATTTCTATTCATCATGGATTTACCTAATCTTATAAATATTTCTGACTCATCAAATATTTTGAAATAATAATTGATGAAAAAATGAAAATCATAAAACAGTTCATTTACTGATGCTTCTCCTCCAAGATCATCTTCACTCCCATCAAAAGATTCAAGATAAAATAATGTATAATGAAAAGAATGATTAAAATTAATGCTTAAATTCTTCCAAGGGAAAAACTCCACTCCATAAAAAATAGCAGCTCCACTGTTCTGACTATCTATGCTTGTTCGAAGAATATCTTCTTTTAATTTAATTCCATCATAAATGGGGGTTATACGATAATCACTACCTGCTTTGAAAAAAAGTTTGCCTTTCCTATCATCTGTAGTATAATTACTTTGTGCAAAGGTTATATTTGTCACAAAAAAAATTGAAAATAACAATAGGTATTTATACATGTTTTTACTTTATAAAACCCGTGTATTAATTTTTAACACACGGGTAATTTTATTAATTAATCTCCCAGATTATATCTAATCGTAGAATTATCTACTGAATAACCATCTATCTTCGAAACACCTTGACTGGCACTTTTGTTTTTTACTAAAACTTTATTATATTCAGAATCCCAACTTCTAAATTGAGCTGTTCTGGTAACTCCATTCGGAAAATCAATACCGACGGTACGTTTACTTGCAGGCCAATTATCTCTTTCAAAAATAACTAAAGCAAAATACATATCAACATTATTAGGGTTCGGATAAGCATCTATTACATGATTTATAGTTTGTTGGTTTTCATTTCTTATCCATTTTCTTTTAAATTCCTGAATATATCTTCCTTCTGGTTCATTCAAACAGTCCGAAGCACCAGTTATACTATAGCCACAAGGACCGTTATCATAAGGTAATCCCAAAGTTTTAAAACCGACTAAGGTTACATCTGATCTCTCTGGCCAAGGTTCTTTATTTTCTCTAACTGTCATATTTCGGATATAATGCCTGTCTAAGCCTTGACCTCCGCCGCCTCCGCCGCCTCCGGAATTACATCCCAGACCTCTTAATTCACCAATAGGATCTGTACCTGTGCACGGTCCAATATTCAGCACAATTATTTCAGACTCCTCTGCTATACTTGGAACTACTGGCTCATTAATCTCCTCTAATTCATTATTTGCGTTTTCTTGATATCCGACCATTATTTCTTTTTCATTTACTTCATCATAATCCTTTATGGCGTAAAGTTGCTTAGAATCATCATAGGGAGATCGATTTTCATCAGTATATTTCGATGTATTTGGAAAGAACACAGTAGGGTATGCGCTATCGTTATCTAAATTTTCGAATGCGGTTAGTGAAAAATTAAGATCAACATTATTCCATATGTTACCAGATTTTCTTAAAACCATTTCTTGTACGATATCACTAACTAGAAATCTCTTACTGTTATTATTTATTTTTAATTCAGTTGAAATTACTTCATAAAGATCAGATTTGTTTTTCATTAGCCAATTAGCTACTTTTTTTAGATGATAACGTTTGTATTCTAATTGTTCACTTAAAGAAGCTTCTTCTATGTAGGCTTTATCGTAATAATCAATATTGTTGACTATTTCAACTTCGGTAGCTAGCTCCTTATCAGAAATGCTGTCTTGCTTAGAGCAAGCAACTAAAGTTATTAAGAGTAAAAGGATAATTTTTTTCATAATATTTGTATTAAATTAGTTTAACAAATATTTCACAAAAAACCTATAAATGTAATTCACATTTTAATTACTTCAATTCTATTCGTACTTAAATAATTTATAATATGAATAACGTAATAGGCAATAAGATCAGAAAAATGAGAGAGAACCTAAGTATATCACAGGATGCAATGGCGTCCGAATTAGAAGTTACTCAATCAAATTATGGAAGATTAGAAAAAGATGATAATCGATTAAATGTGCCTAAGCTTAAAAAAATAGCCGAAGTTATAGTTATATCAGTTTCATTTCTATTTGATGAAAAAAATGCTAGAATCATTAACCAACAACATAATGAAACTGCATCTGCTTATAATGTTGAAACACATGTTCAAGCTGATAAAGAGCATATTAATTCTTTAAAAGAAGAAATTGATTTTTTAAGGACATTCCTTAAAAATGCCTAATTTTTTGAAATTTAGATAAATAATAAGTTTAATTTCCACAACTCGCTCCAGTGGCTTCTAGGTCTGTAATGTATCTAGCATAGCTAGTTCCAGTGTCTTGACCGTTAACGGAGGCATTTCCATTGGCTTCTTCACACACTTCAAAGTCTGAGGTTACGGATGAAGAACAAGTAGTACATGACTTTCCGTCATCTTTTTTACAAGAGAAAACTGAAAGACTGCAAATTAATACCGCAAAAAAGTAGACTCTTCGCATTTTTTTGTGTTTATCTAAAACGTAAGTATTGTAAAATTATTTCTCAGATTTCCCTTCGTTTTCTGAACGCGTAGCATTAACTACATCTTCAAAATCCATAGGTTTTCCTAAGTAAACTAAATTACTTCCTTCTTCAGTTTCTAATTCAGTAGGGGAAGTAATCAGGTCTAAAAACCCATCTGGACGTTTTAAGAATAGCGGGATTGCATTTTTATCTTCACCAACAATATTAAGTACTCTTAAGAACTGATTGTGATTTTCGACAGGAATTTCTTGTATAGACGGGAATTCTTGGGCAACTTGCGCAAAGCGAGAATAATCGTGAGTGTAAGAGAACAATTCTTTAATCGATAAGTTTTTGTTCTTCTTCATTTCGTCTGAGGTAATTAGCCTAAATGTTCCATTTTCACCAAAATATTTTTCAAAGCGGTTAATTGCTTGCTTGTTAATTTCGTCGCTCCCCGTCATGGCTAGTATATATCCTACATCATTTAACTCTATATTGTCTGTTAAATCATCGGTATAGATATTTGCAGTAAAGGCTTCTAGTCCTAATTCTTTAGCTCTATTAATATTTAGCTGGTTAGAATCTACTAACACTACATGTCGTTCGTTTTTATGTAAATAGGTAGCAATTAACCTAGAAGCTTTTGAAGCCCCTACAATTAAAATACCTTCAGATTTTTTAAGGTAAACTCCCATCCATCCAGCAACTAATCTGGCAGTAGTTGCGTTTAAAATTACTGTAATTAAAACCACAGCAAAAACTAATGGAGTGATGTATTCAGCACCCACAACACCTTTTGTAACAAGTTTAGTTCCAAATAATGAAGAAATACCTGCGGCAACAATTCCTCGAGGTCCCACCCAACTTATAAATAGTTTTTCATTTACCTTTAACGAGGATCTAGTTGTACTGGCAAAAACTGATAAAGGACGAAGTAGGAATATGATGATAGCCAATAATATTGCAGTTTTCCAATTGTAAACAAGGAGCAAATCTTCAATACTAATATTTGCGGCAAGTAGAATAAATAAAATCGATACTAACAAGACACTAAGTGATTCTTTAAAATACAGAAGTTCTTTAAGGCTAGGAAGGTCGCTGTTTCCTAAAAACATTCCCATTACTACCACGGCTAATAAACCAGATTCATGTGCAAACAAATCGCTGATTACGAATACTGCCATAACCATAGAGAGCGCAACTACATTAGAGAGATAATGAGGTACAAGTTTCTTTTTAATGGCAAAATAAAGCGCATATCCCGCGGTAATACCAAAAGACATCCCTATTAATACAATTTTTCCGAAGTCGAGTAATGCTTGTTTTGTATAGCCCGAATCGCCTTCTACGCTAATAAATTCATAAACAAGTACAGCTACAAGAGCACCAATAGGGTCAATTAAAATACCTTCCCAACGCAATACGGCAGCAACGTCTTTTTTCAGAGGAATATTTCTTAAAATAGGCGAAATAACCGTAGGGCCTGTAACAATAATTAATGCTGAAAATAGAAACGAAATTCTCCAGTCTAATCCGAAAACATAATGGGCTGCAACTCCTGCTCCAATAAAAGTAATCGCCGCACCAATACTAATAAGCTTACCGATTGCGGGCCCTACTTTAGAAATCTCATCGCGTTTGAGCGTTAATCCTCCTTCAAAAAGTATAATTCCTACCGCTAGTGATACAAAATAGAAGAGATTCTCCCCGGGGAAGAGTCCTTTTTCTCCATTCCAAATAGGCTGAAGCCATTGAGTTCCATCAGCCGAAATAAGTGTAGAAATTGGTCCTACCAAGAGGCCAATCATAATTAAAGGTAAAATGGCAGGTATTTTAAATTTCCAAGCTACCCACTGGGCCAATATTCCTAAAATTATAATTCCTGCAAGTTCTACCATAAAAAAACGGGGTTTTGGCAAATTAAAAAATTTTCTCTTCCACTGAAAAAGAATAATTTGTTAAAAATAGTATAATTATTTTTACTTGGACCTTAGGAGTGTAACGCTTTTGTTATTTTGCAACTCATTTCTTCAAATTATGCAACTATTTCCAATTGAAGCCGGTAATTTTAAATTAGATGGCGGTGCAATGTTCGGCGTTGTACCAAAAACCTTATGGACCAGGACGAATCCTGCGGACCAAAATAATATGATTGATATCGCTGCGCGTTGTCTTCTTATTGAAAATGGCGATCGATTAACGCTTATTGACACCGGAATGGGTGACAAACAGAGCGAAAAATTTTTCGGTTATTACTTTAGATGGGGCGACCACAATCTTGACAGCTCTTTAAAGAAACACGGGTTTCATCGGGATGATATTACCGATGTTTTTATGACGCATCTACACTTCGATCATTGTGGTGGTGGTGTTCAGTGGAATAAAGACCGAACAGGGTATGAAACTGCTTTTAAAAACGCGACATACTGGAGCAATAAAGACCATTGGAAATGGGCTACAGAGCCTAATAGACGTGAGCAAGCTTCATTTCTGAAGGAAAATATTCTGCCAATGCAAGAAAGCGGGCAGCTAAAATTTGTCGAGCAGCCAACGTCAGACTTTTCAGAAGCTAAAGAGCTTGACTTCGGAATTCTTTACGTTGATGGTCATACCGACAAACAAATGATTCCGCATATAAACTACAAAGGAAAAACGTTGGTTTTTATGGCAGATTTGCTTCCTACAGCTGGTCATTTGCCACTTCCGTTTGTAATGGGGTATGATACAAGACCGCTATTAACCCTTCCCGAAAAAGAAAAATTTCTGAGCAAAGCAGCAGAAAATAATTTCTATCTTTTTCTAGAACACGATGCGCATAACCCAATAATTACAGTAAAAAATACCGAAAAAGGAGTTCGACTTAACGAAACTTTTTCCCTAACAGAATTCTTTAACTAACACTTTAATTAAATTACTATAAAATGAATATTTTTAAGATCTCTTTACTTGCAGTTGGATTTTCAACTGTATTGGCTAGCTGCGGTGGTGCCTCAGCAATTATTGCAACTCCAATCGAAAACATAGATGCAAACCCCTTAAAAACAGCTCCACTAACCGATGCCGAATTAAAAAATTGGCCAATGATGGATCTTGTTGCAGATACGATTCCTGGAATGAGTGTAGATAAAGCATACAATGAATTAATTGGAAAAAGAAAAGGAAAAACTGTTATTGTAGGTGTTATTGACAGTGGTGTAGATATCGACCACGAAGACCTTAAAAACGTTCTTTGGACGAATCCTGGTGAAATACCTGGTAACGGAATTGACGATGATAACAATGGCTTTATAGATGATGTTTACGGATGGAACTTCCTAGGAGATATCACTGGTGAGAATATGGAGTTTGTTCGTATTATCAGAAAGCTTAAGCCTAAATATGAGGGGAAAACCGAATCTTCAATTAGTGCAGCGGATAGAGCAGAATTTGCTATCTATCAAAAAGCGTTAGCTGAGTATGAAAAGGAAAAAGGTGAAGTTGATATGAATAAAGCTCGTTACGGGCAAATGCTTTCTCAAATAAAACCAGTGCATCAAGCAATGGCGAAAAAGCTAGGGAAAGAAGATTACACTAAAGAAGATTTAGCTGCTATTAAAAATCCTACAGCTGAAGAGCAACAGCAAATAGGCATGCTAAACCAAATGTTGAGCTTTGGAGATTCTATTCCAGAACTTATCGAAAATATTGAAGGAGGGTTAAAGTACTTCAATTCTAGAGAGCAGAATCATTTTAATATGACCGAAGATTTCCGTGCGGTATTAGGTGACGATCCTTACGATATCACTGATAATATTTACGGTGATGGTAATGTTGCTGGGCCGGATGAATTAAGAGAAGAAGCTAAACACGGAACTCACGTAGCCGGAATTATCGCAGCACAGCGCGACAATGGAATTGGAATGAATGGTGTAGCTAATAACGTTCAAATCATGTCTGTTCGTGCAGTACCAGATGGTGATGAGTACGATAAAGATATTGCATTAGCTATTCGTTATGCAGTAGATAATGGAGCTAAAATCTTGAATACTAGCTTCGGAAAATACTACTCTCCAAATTCAGAGTGGGTTTACGATGCGATTAGGTACGCTGCTTCGAAAGATGTATTAATTGTGAATGCAGCAGGAAACGACGGGTTAGATTTAGATACTGTAAATGTTTATCCAAACGATCAATTAGACAATGGTCCAGAAATGGCAGATACTTTCTTAACCGTTGGTGCGCTTAACTATAAATACGGAAGTGAATTAGTAGCAAACTTCTCTAACTACGGAAAAAACAATGTGGATGTTTTTGCACCGGGTGTAAAAATTTATTCAACAACACCGTTAAGTACTTACGAATATTTACAAGGTACATCTATGGCAGCCCCTGAAGTTGCTGGTGTGGCAGCTGTAATTCGTTCGTACTACCCAGAGCTAACTGCAGTTCAAGTAAAGCAAATTTTAATGGATAGTGGATTAACTTCAACTGCAAATGTTATTTTAGGAGGTGAAAAATCGAACACTAAACCATTCTCAGAAATTTCAAAGTCTGGGAAAATGGTGAATTTGTATAACGCCTTAATTATGGCAGATAAAATGAGTAAATAATGAAAAATATTTTTAGCGTATTATTTATAACCGCTTTAATTTCTGGTCTTTCGGCAACCCTTTATACGGCCACTGCACAAAACAATAAGTGTTATTGGCAACAAAGAGTTGATTATAAAATGAACATCGATGTAGATGTCGAAAAATATCAATATAAAGGAACGCAGGAGTTAAAATACACAAACAACTCTCCTGATACTTTAAATAAGGTTTTTTATCACTTATATTTTAACGCATTTCAACCTGGAAGTGAAATGGATGTACGCTCTCGTACCATTGCCGATCCAGATAGAAGGGTAGGTGATAGAATTTCAAAATTGACATCGGAAGAGATCGGATATATTAAACCAACCTATTTCGCTCAAGATGGTGAAGCAGTTAAATACACTATCAAAGGAACTGTGATGGAAGTGATTTTGAACAAGCCTATTCTTCCAAATGAAACCACAGTATTTAATATGAAGTGGGACGCGCAAGTACCTTTACAGGTACGTCGTTCTGGTAGAACAAGTGCTGAAGGTGTTGCATTAACTATGACACAGTGGTACCCAAAGATAGCTGAATACGATTTTGAAGGCTGGCATCCACATCCATATATTGGACGCGAATTTTACAGTGTTTGGGGAGATTATGACGTAACTATTACAATTGATGAAAATTATACAATTGGAGGTACGGGATATTTACAAAATCCAGCCGAAGTTGGTCATGGATATACACTACCAGGTCAAAAGCCAATGCATCCTAAAAATGGAAAGTACACATGGCACTTTTTAGCGCCAGACGTTCACGATTTTGCTTGGGCGGCAGACGATAACTACATCCACGATACTTATGAAGGTCCAAATGGGGTTACACTTCACTTTCTTTATAAAGACAATCCTGAAATTGCAGAAAACTGGAAAAATCTTCAGAAAAAGACTGCAGAATTAATGGAGTTTTTCAATGAACATATAGGGCCTTATCCTTATGAGCAATATTCAGTTATTCAAGGAGGAGATGGCGGAATGGAATATGCCATGAGTACGATGATTACTGGAGAACGTGACTTTGGAAGTTTAGTAGGTGTTACGGCTCACGAACTTGCACATATTTGGTTTCAATTTGTGTTAGCAACAAACGAAAGTAAACACGAGTGGATGGATGAAGGATTTACAGTTTACATTTCCGACGAAGCCATGAATTATGTAATGGAAGAAAACAAAGCAAATCCACACGCAGGTTCATATAGAAGTTACTTTTTTAACGCAACTAGTGGTCAAGAACAACCACAAACTACTCACGCAGATAGATATGCTACAAACCGAGCTTATAGTATAAATGCATATAGTAAAGGTTCTGTTTTCTTAGCACAACTTGGCTATGTAATTGGTCCTGATAACCTTTCCAAAACGTTGAAGCGTTATTACACCGATTTCAAATTTAAGCATCCAACTCCAAACGATTTTATTCGTACTGCTGAAAAAGTTTCAGGATTTGAATTGGATTGGTATTTAACAGACTGGACCCAAACTACTAATACGATAGATTATGGGGTTAAAGCGGTTGAAGCTGAAGGTAAAAACACTCAGGTTACTTTAGAAAGAATTGGTTTAATGCCAATGCCTATAGATCTATATGTAACTTATGAAGATGGATCGCAAGAGTTATTTTACATTCCACTAAGAATGATGTGGGGAGAAAAACCAAACCCTTTTGCTGAGTTAAAGCGAACTGTTTTAGACGACTGGGCTTGGGCATATCCTACCTATACCTTCGAAATTAAGAATGGGAAAAAAGTTAAAAATATGATGATAGATGCCACCCAAAGAATGGCAGATATCAACCCAGAAAATAACTTTTGGGAGAAAACAAAAAACAAGAGCTTAATAGAAGTAAATAAGAAAAAGCCTTAAAACTCATTAAGGATTTTTGCGGCCTCCGCCAACGTATCATCGGTTTTTGCAAAGCAGATTCGGATTTGTTTAAAATCTTTTTCAGCCTTGTTAAAAACCGATGTTGGTATGGTCGCAATTCTATGTTGTTTAGTAAGTCTTTCTGCAAAGACAATATCACTCTCATTTGAAATTTCAGAAAAATCTAACATCTGAAAATAAGTTCCCTTGGAAGGAATAATTTTAAAACTAGATTCTTTCATTAAGTTGAGAAAGAAATCACGCTTTTGCTGGTAGAAATCCGAAAGTTTTAAATAGTGGCTATCGTCTTTTAAGTAAGTTGCAAATGCTTTTTGAAAAGGGTGATTAACGCTAAAAACTAGAAATTGATGTACTTTTTGAAATTCTTTCATTAGAGGTGCAGGTGCTACACAATATCCAATCTTCCATCCAGTATTGTGAAATGTCTTCCCAAATGAGGCGGTAACAAAACTGCGGTTTGCTAAATTTTCAAATTTTGAAGCACTTTGATGTATGTTTCCATCAAAAATAATGTGTTCGTATACCTCATCACTTAAAACGAATAAATCATTTACTTCAGCTAAATGCTGTAACTGAAGCATATCGTCCTCCGAAAAAAGCATCCCACTTGGGTTATGCGGACTGTTGATGACAATCATTTTAGTAGCTGAAGTAACTTTATCTGCAACTTCTTGCCAATCTACTTTATAATAAGGTGGTTTTAATTGAATTGGAACAACTTTCCCACCAAACAACGCTATTGTTGGTGCATAACAATCATAGGCAGGGGTGAATATTATAACTTCATCTCCTTTTGAAATCGTTGCCGCAATTACGGTAAATATTGCTTGAGTCGCCCCAGCAGTTATTGTGATTTCTGTTTCTGGATTATAGAAATGTTTGTGAAGTTTTTCAATCTTTTTTGAAATCTCCATTCTAAGTTCAAAATCTCCAGCCATTGGGGCGTATTGATTGAAACCCTCTTCCATAGCCTGATCTACAAGTGCACCTAAAGCGGGATCGGTTGGAAAGTTTGGAAATCCCTGCGAAAGATTAATGGCATCGTAATCTGCCGCCATTTTACTCATTACTGAGAAAATGGAGGTGGGGATATTTGGAAGTTTTGAGTTTCTAACCATATTGATCGAAATTTTATCCTTACTTGTATTTGTCTAAGTTACTATTTATTTCAACCAATAAAAAAACCCTCGCTCCCAATTATTGTCAGGACTGCAAGGGTTCTAATGTTAAAATTGTAAATTTAAAATCTACAATCGAAAATCAATTAATATCTGTAGTACTCAGGTTTGTAAGGTCCTTCAACAGTTACACCGATATACTCAGCTTGATCCTGGCGAAGCTCTGTAAGTTCAACTCCAATCTTTTCTAAGTGAAGTTTAGCAACTTTCTCATCTAAATGCTTTGGAAGCATATAAACCTCGTTCTTATAGTTTTCACCATTTTTCCAAAGTTCGATTTGAGCTAATGTTTGGTTTGTAAAACTGTTACTCATTACAAAACTTGGGTGACCAGTAGCACAACCTAAGTTTACTAAACGTCCTTCAGCTAAAAGAATAACATCTTTTCCATTGATAGTGTATTTATCAACTTGTGGTTTAATTTCAACGTGAGTGTCTCCATGGTTTTCCTTTAACCAAGCAACAGCAATCTCGTTGTCGAAGTGACCGATGTTACACACAATAGTTTTATCTTTCATCGCTTCAAAATGCTCGCCGCGAACGATACCTTTATTCCCTGTAGTTGTAATTACAATATCTGCATTGCCAACAACAGTTTCTAATCTTTTTACTTCAAAACCGTCCATTGCAGCTTGTAAAGCACAAATAGGGTCAATTTCAGTTACAGTAACGATACTCCCGGCACCTTTAAACGAAGCTGCAGTTCCTTTTCCAACATCACCATATCCACAAACCACTACGCGCTTTCCAGCAAGCATAACATCAGTTGCACGGCGAATTGCATCTACAGCACTTTCACGGCATCCGTATTTGTTATCGAACTTACTTTTTGTAACACTATCGTTAATATTAATAGCTGGCATTGGTAAAGTTCCATTTTTCACACGCTCGTAAAGACGGTGAACACCAGTTGTAGTTTCTTCAGAAATTCCTTTTATAGCATCAGCAAGTTCTGGATACTTATCCAATACCATATTAGTAAGGTCACCTCCATCATCGAGAATCATATTTAAAGGCTTGCGTTCTTCCCCGAAGAAAAGCGTTTGCTCGATACACCAATTAAATTCTTCCTCTGTCATTCCTTTCCATGCATAAACTGGAATTCCAGCAGCAGCTATTGCAGCGGCAGCGTGATCTTGAGTTGAGAAAATATTACAAGAGCTCCAAGTAACTTCGGCTCCCAGGGCAACTAATGTTTCAATAAGTACGGCAGTTTGGATGGTCATATGTAAACATCCAGCAATGCGAGCACCTTTTAACGGCTGTTCCTTTCCGTATTCTTCACGAAGAGACATAAGGCCCGGCATCTCAGCTTCTGCAAGCTCAATTTCTTTTCTTCCCCAGTCTGCCAGAGAAATATCTTTTACTTTATAGGCCGTATAAGGCACAGTTTTAGTTGACATATTTATTATATTTATACCCTTTAATGCGGATATCTGTTAATATTTAATTTTGATTTTTAGACCGCAAAAATACATAATATCCCTCAAAAGTCTATGCCACTTTACAAAACTATAACAGTTAATTCCAGTACTAAAGTCTTCATTTGGAAGATTGAAGAGTCTCTTGAGGCTCTTTCCGATGGAATCGAATTGACAGAGAATTGCGCCAATCGTGTAAATAATATGAAAAGCGAATTGCACCGCCGTGGTTTTATGAGTATTAGACACTTAATGGCTTTGGAAGGTTATACCGATTTTGATTTGTATTACGACGAAAATGGAAAACCCCATTTAAAAGATGATAAACACATCTCAATTACTCATTCATTCAATTTCGCTGCCATAATTATCAGCGATAATGAAGTGGGAATAGACATTGAAAAACAACGAAACAAAATTCTGAGAATCGCTCATAAATTTACACCAATTGAAGAGTATAGAACAATTGCAAATGAAGATGCAATGATGCGAAAGCTAACCATTGTTTGGTGTGCTAAAGAATCGCTTTATAAAAGTTATGCAGAAAGAGGAGTAAGCTTTTTGGAAAATATTTATGTTGATGAATTTACTTTAGATGAAAATCAAACAACTGCAAATGTAAATTACGAGGGTAAAGAGCAACGATATATTGTAGATTTCTTCGAGTTCGAAGGTTTTACTTGTGCTTATGCTCTTCAAGCTGAAGCGTAATACATGGGGAGTTTTTTCTACAAATATTTTCAGAAAAACATTATTGCAGGTAAAAAACAACTTGCAATTTTAATCGATCCAGACAAGTTTGATATTTCTGAAACTGAATCATTTCTTCATAAAATCCCTAACGATACTACACATCTTTTTGTTGGGGGTAGTACAGTTGAAAATGGGCAAACTGAAATAACAGTAAAAGCTATAAAAGCTAAAACTAAACTTCCAATATTTTTATTTCCAGGTGATTTTTCACAAATAACTAATGAAGCCGATGCCCTTTTATTTTTAAGCCTTCTTTCAGGAAGAAACGCAGAATATTTAATTGGGCAACAAGTAAAATCAATTTCAAAATTAAAAAGTTCGAACTTGGAGATTATTCCTACAGGGTATATTCTAATCGATGGAGGGAATAATTCGGCAGTATCAAGGGTAACGAATACTCAACCGCTATATCAGGAAAATATTGAGATGATTGTTGATACTGCCCTTGCAGGACAGTATATGGGCGCCAAATTCATCTACCTGGAAGCAGGTAGTGGAGCTAAGAATGTTGTAAATTCAAAGATTATTTCAGAAGTGAGAAAAAACATAGGTATCCCATTAATTGTTGGTGGCGGTATACGAAGTGAAACACAAAAACAAGATGCTTATAACGCCGGAGCCGACCTGGTTGTAATGGGAACAGCGTTTGAAGAAATTCCCAAACTCAAACACTAAATTTCCAAAAAGTTAAAAATCAAATTCTCTGTTTCTTTGTGATATAGTGGCGAAAATAATGATGAAACTCTAAATTGATACCGCCTGTGTAACTAGAAAGGAAATACTATTTATAATTGTAACTTTGGAAAAAAAGAATAATGAAAATCTCAGTTGAACTAACCTTAAGCCCGCTGCAAGACGATTACGAACCAGCGATAATTAATTTCATTAAAAATCTACGAAACTCTGGACTTACAGTTCTGGAAAACCCTTTAAGCACTCAAGTTTATGGAGAGTATGATGAGGTAATGAACTTACTTCAAAAAGAAATGAAAATTGCTTTGGAGGCCGTTGATAGAGGCTTGCTATACATAAAAATTGTAAAATCTGATCGCAACGAGTATGAGCCCCATTTTTGATTGGTTTTTTGCGCAGTATCATGAAGTTCCTACGCATTTAGTAGTACTTGAGATTATTGCCGTTATTTTTGGTTTTCTAAGTGTTTGGTACGCAAAGCAGGATAACATTTTAGTGTATCCTACAGGAATAATCAGTACTGCAATATTTGTTTATATACTTGCGGTTTACTCACTTTTAGGCGATATGATGATAAATGCCTATTACTTTGCCATGAGTATTTACGGTTGGTATATATGGACAAGAAAAGTAGATAATACTCACTATACACCAATTACCAAAGCCACTAAAAAAGAACATAAAACGTCATTATTTATATTTATTGCAACCATAATTTTCGTGTTTGCCGTTTATCAAATTTCAGATAATTGGAATAGTTGGACAGCATATGTTGACATAGGCACCACAGCAATTTTCTTTGTTGGAATGTGGCTAATGGCAAAAAAGAAACTTGAAAATTGGATTTATTGGATTATCGGAGACTTAATTTCTGTTCCGCTATATCTTTATAAAGGGTTAGTATTTAGCTCGTTTCAATACCTTTTGTTTACTGTAGTAGCAATTTATGGATACCGCGCTTGGCAGAAAAGTTTAAACAAACCTGAAAAAAGTCTTCTCAATTGATAAAAGTAGTTTTATTTGGTCCCGAATCTACGGGTAAAACCACCTTGGCAAAACAATTGGCTGCGCATTATAAAACGCATTGGGTGCCTGAATATATGCGGGTATATCTTGAGGAAAAATGGAAAAATAAAGGTGAACTAGTTACAAAAGAGGATTTAATTCCGATAGCCAAAGGGCAATTAAGTCTAGAAAATGAAATTGCCGAAAAAGCTGATAAATTGCTTTTTTTGGATACGAATTTGTTAGAATTAAAAGTGTATTCAGAATATTATTACGATGGATATTGTCCAGAGGAAATAACTTCTGAAGCAACCAAAAACAATTATAGTATCTACCTACTAACTTATATAGACATTCCTTGGGAAGCAGATGTTTTAAGAGATAGGCCCAATAATCGCGAGGAAATGTTCAGTATTTTCGAAGCTGAATTAAAAACGCAAGGTTTCCCTTATAAAGTATTAAGAGGAAATAAAGGAGAACGATTTAATAAAGCTGTTGAAATTATTGACAAATTATTGCAGAAATAGATACGCTTTGCAAAATTGTCATCGTGGTGGTAGAAATGTTACACGGCTAAGACAAAGTATACGAAGCGGAATAATTAAATTTGAAAGCATACCATGTTTACTGAAAAAAATATACAACAAATAAAAGCTCACGGCCTTTCAGAAGGTATTGTAAAGGAACAACTTCAAATATTTAAAAATGGAATTCCATTTGCCAATGTAGTAGAACCTGCTTCAGCAAATAAGGGTATAAAAGTTTTTTCGTATGAAGAACAGCAGCAATTTGTACAGTTATTTGAAGCAAATAAGGCTAAACTAGAATTAATGAAATTTGTTCCTGCCTCTGGAGCAGCGACAAGAATGTTTAAGTTTTTGCACCAATTTTTAGAAAACTTCAATCCAGAGGAGGATGATATTGAAACATTTATTCAAAAAGAAGAAAATAAAGACTTAAAAACATTTTTTGCTTCTACTGATAAATTCGCTTTTTCACACCTTGTAAAAGCTAATTTAAACGAAAAATATCCGGATTTTAAAGGTTTTAGCTTAGGGAAAAGATATTATTTGTTTGTTCGAGAAGTACTTGGAGAATCTGGATTAAACTTCAGTAATACACCTAAAGGGCTTGTTCCTTTTCATAAAGTTGGGAAAGATTTTATCACTGCTTTTGGCGAACAATTGTATGAGGCTGCCTACTATGCAACATCTAATAATGTTGCTAATTTACACTTTACGGTTTCAGAAGAGCACCAAGAGAAGTTTAAAGCTCGTTATAATGAAATTCAGGATTCAATAGAAGCAAAGACTGGAGTAAAATTTAATATTTCTTATTCTTTTCAAAAGAACGAAACCGATACAGTGGCTGTAACTCCCGAGAACGAATTGTTTTTAGATGAAAATGGAAATATTGTTTTTCGTCCTTCAGGGCACGGAGCGCTTCTAGAAAACTTGAACGATATTGATGCTGATATAATTTTCATCAAGAATATCGACAATGTAGTTTCTGAAAATTATGTTGAAACGATAGCTTTTCAAAAGAAAGTTTTAGCCGGAAAATTAATTTCACTTCAGCATAAAATTTATGATTATGTTGAAAAACTTCATTCTGAAACTATTTTAGATGAAACACTTAAGGAAATTTCGCAATTCATTTCTGATGAACTAAAAATTCCAAATATTTCAGCTAATAAAAAAACACTTTTAACAATTCTTGAACGTCCACTTCGTGTATGTGGTGTGGTTGAAAATACAGGTGCTCCAGGTGGGGGTCCTTTTCTTATAAAAGATAAACATGGAAACCAATCATATCAAATTGTAGAAATGTCTCAAATTGATATCAATAACCCACAACAAAAAGCTCTGGTGGATAAAGCAACACATTTTAATCCAGTCGATTTGGTTTGTGGGGTTCGAGACTATAAAGGCAAGAAGTTTGACTTGTTAAAATATTCAGACCCTGACACTTGTTTTATTTCATCTAAATCCCATCAAGGGAAGCCTATAAAAGCCTTGGAGCTTCCAGGTCTATGGAATGGGGCAATGGCAAATTGGAATACCGTTTTTGTTGAGGTACCACTTGTTACTTTTAATCCGGTGAAAACAGTAAACGATCTTTTAAACAAAGCCCACCAACCAAAGTGATAATAGACACGCTAATATCGGAACTTGTCTTTAAAGCTATTCGTAGTAGTGGTCCGGGAGGACAACACGTAAATAAAACAGCTTCAAAGGTTGAGGTTACTTTCGATTTAGAAAACTCTCAAGCGCTTTCGGAAACTGAAAAAGAACGACTTCGATTAAAACTCTCTTCAAAAATTACTACTGAAGGTTTAATCGTATTACAATGTGGTGAAACACGAAGCCAACATAAAAATAAAGCCATTGTAATAGAAAGGTTAATAGCCTTACTGAAAACAAATTTAAAGGTTGCAAAAAAACGTAAAAAAACGAAACCTTCTAAAAGTGCCATTGAGCGCCGTTTAAAAAGTAAAAAAGTAACCGCATTAAAAAAACAAAATCGAAAACCTCCCAAGATTGATTAGAGATTACACATTGAGTGTGTAATTTTTACACGGCTGTATCGCCTATTACACAATTTTCTTTTATTTAAATATTTCCTAATCACTTGTTTTGTTGGTGTTTGTGGGCTTTGCCTAGCGTGTCCTTTTTGTGGCATTAATTTTTCTATATACAAGTCAACAAACAAACTTAGTAAACGATATATATAATATTAAAAAACAAAAGCTATGAAAAGATTAATTTTAAGTACAGCGATAGTGTTAGGAGGTTTGACTGCAGTAACTGCGCAATCTGATAAAGAGGTAACTGCTAAGAATGAGCAAAAGACTGCAACTTTAACTCAGGTTGAAGAAAAAGTTGAAGCTACTCAAGAATTAAAACTTTCTGCGAACGCTGTTCAAGATTTCAAGGAAGTAAAAGCTTCTGAATTACCTGAAGCCGTACAAAATGCTGTAGCTAATGATTTTGACGGCGCAACTATATCTAAGGCTTATGTGAATGCCAAGGGAGATTATAAGATCGAACTTACTACTGCAGATGCCAAAAAGGCAACTGTATATGCAAACGCTAAAGGTGAGTGGATTAAAAATGAATTAACGAAGCAGTAAGCTGCAGGAATTTTAGATTCAATACTTCTTTAAAAAGACGCTCTTAAAAGAGTGTCTTTTTTTTATGATAATTTTAGAGATTACCCTCCTATATAGTCGCTATTTTTACCTTTTGAGATAATACGATGGCGCAGAAAATACATATAGTTGAAGACGACTTGGCATTTGGAAAAATGCTTGGTTCCTTTTTGGAGCGTAAGGGCTTTCAAATTTCAATTTCGTCAACAGGAGAAAGGGCTCGAAAAGCAATAACTGAAGGCGATTTTAACCTGCTTATTACTGATTTAAAACTTCCAGACGACTCTGGTTTAGACCTACTAGAATTTTCTCAAAAAACTTCTCCAAACACCAAAGTAATTCTAATGACCGGTTATGCTGAAGTTGACACTGCAGTAAAAGCAATTAAAAAAGGAGCAATAGATTACATTTCAAAGCCATTCCGGCCTGAAGAATTATTAATGATAATTGAAGAGGATGCTTTAAATTCAAAGGCAGAAAATACAGATAAATCTGATACTGCAAACGAGTTTAAAAAAGCAGAAACTCCTCAAGTAAAACCAAACTTTGTTGTTGGGATAAGTGATTCATCCAAAAAATTTAATGAATACATAAAACTTGTTGGCCCTACGGATATGTGTGTGTTAATTCAGGGAGAAAGTGGAACAGGAAAAGAGGTTGCCGCCAAAGCTATTCACGATTTTAGTTCAAGAAATAACAAAACCTTTGTAGCAGTAGATTGTGGAGCAATTCCTAATGAAATTGCTGCAAGCGAGTTTTTTGGTCATTTAAAAGGAAGTTTTACTGGCGCTGTTAACGATAAAAAAGGTCATTTTGAAGCCGCAGATGGCGGAACACTTTTCTTAGATGAAGTGGGAAACCTTTCTTATGAAAACCAGATTCAGTTATTGCGTGCTTTACAGGAAAGAAGAATAAAACCAGTTGGTAGTAACACAGAAATAGAAGTAGATGTTCGAATTCTTTCAGCTACTAATGAAGATCTATTAAAAGCTGTTCAAGAAGGGAAATTTAGAGAAGATTTATATCATAGATTAAACGAATTTTCAATTCATATTCCTTCATTACACGAGCGTAAGGAAGATTTATTTTTGTTTATTGAATACTTCTTGGCCGAAGCAAACGCATCTTTAGGGAAAGAGGTGCTCGGGCTGTCAAAAGAAGTAGAGGAGGCCTTTAAAGCCTATTCTTGGCCAGGTAATTTAAGAGAGTTGAAAAATGTAATTAAACGCTCGGTATTGTTAACCAATTCAAGTTTAATTCCGCTAGAGGTAATACCACGCGAGGTAATTTTTTCTGTAAATAAAAAGAGTGAAAAAGTTGATTTTTCAAAAGAAACCAACGAAAAGCAATTAATTCTTAATGCGTTAAAGGAAGCTGATTTCAATAAAACTAAGGCTGCAAAATTGCTTAATATTACTCGAAAAACACTTTACAATAAATTAGAATTGTATAATATCGAACTTTAATCTTATCGATTATTAAGTGCTTGTTGCAAAACATTAAATTTTTCCACTAGCTTATTAAAATCGCTCCTCATTTCTAACTGTAGTTCATTTGATATTTTGGCAGTTACTTCTGGGTATTCTTCCATTTTTTCTAATATAGCAACCACATCTTTCGCTTGAAGTTGCCTTGTCATCGTAAGCATTCTATGTGTAGTTTCTTTAACTTTTTCGACGTCCTTATCTTCAATTGCTTCATCAATAAGCTGCAAATCGGTTTTAGTTTGCTGATTGAAAATATTTAAAACTTCTTCTAAGGCTTCAGGTGTACTCAAAAATGAATTTAAAAGCGATAAATTAAAAATATCACCACTCTTTGAACTTTCGTTTGTGGGGTTACTTTCATTAGACCTTTCTGATGCTTCCCATTGGTTAGGAAATAAATGTTTTAGAATACTAATTAAGTCTTCTTTTGAAAAGGGTTTCGCAAGCATTTCAGCAAAACCTTCTTTTAAATAATATTCGCGATTTCGCTCTCTACTGCCTGTCATTGCTATGATTGGCTGATTATTGTAAGCTTTAATTTCTCCTTTCTTTAAATTTTTTAATAGCGTAAAACCATCGGTGGTTGGCATTTGAATATCGGTTAGAACAAAATTGGCGTTTGGATCCACACTATTTTCAGAATCGGCGTACTTGAGTTGTTCATAGCTACTAAACGTTTCTGAGTCTATCTTCAATTGCTCCAAAATCTCTTTCAAAAGTGCTCGCATTGTTTGATCATCGTCAATTATAATGGCTTTTAAGCCATTAAAACTGCTTATAACGTTTTTAGTTTTTGTAGGTAAAATTCTATTGCTATGCTGCAATGGAAGCGTTAAAATGAATGTACTTCCCTCGCCTAAAACACTTTTTACTTTTAAGGTTCCACCTAAAAGTTCAGTCAGCTTTTTAGAAATTGCTAATCCCAATCCATTTCCACCAAATTTATGAGCTATTTCGGTTTCAGCTTGGGTAAATTCATTAAATATAAGCTCTTGTTTTTCTTTTGAGATTCCAATTCCAGTATCAATGACTGAAATTTGGATATTGGAAATTTTCTTTTTCTTACTAACTCCAGTTCTCGTGTCTGACAGTTCATCAACTCGAATTTCAACACTTCCTTTTTCAGTAAATTTAAAGGCGTTACCTAATAGATTATTTACCACCTGCCTAATGCGAAGTGGATCACTCTTATAAAACTTATTCTTGATAGCTTCTGCAATTGAAATCTTAAGTGCTACCGGTTTTTCAATGTACTGTTGATGAACAGCATTTGCGGCATTTTCAATTATATTTTCTAATGAAAAAGCCACTTTCTCAAGTGGTAGTTTTCCAGCTTCTAACTTTGAGAAATCCAATAAATCATCAACTAATTGAGAGATAAATTGTGAGCTAGATGTAATTTGAGATAGGTAGAATTTTTGTTTTTCAGAAAGTGAGGAGTTTTCAATTAATTCAGAATAACCACTGATGGTATTTAATGGTGTTTTTAAATCGTGACTAACCGTAGAAATAAGTTGTTCACGACTTTTTAGTAAAGTTTCAGCATAATTTTTAGAAGCTTCTAAATTCTTTTTGTATCGATCGGCTTTAAAAAAGTCTGAAAGAATAAAATAAGAAAAAAGCAACACTACAATACCACCTAGTAGCCCAGCAAATTTCAATATGTCGCCAGTTCGTTTTATCGAAGCTTCGCGCTTTTGTTTTTCAATGAGGTTGTTTTTAGAAATTTCACGATCGAAACTGGCTATAATCTCCCTAAGCTGTTCTGAAATATTAAGGTCATTTCTGATGAGTTCATTTTCTTGTTGATTTAAAGAATTTCGAATTCGAGAATTTAATTTTTTAGCTTCAGCCACTATATAGCGAGAAGCTATAAGCATAGAATCTACAGTTTTAGATCTTACTTTGGCGGTGTCTCGAGTGGAATCTCTATTGAGGTAATCGGCATAATTCTGCCAAATACGACGTTCATTTCTGCTTAGTTGTGAAGGATCTTTAATTAATGATTCTACCGAATTTAATCCAACAGAGGCTTCGAGCTTTCTTACTTCACGCATAATATCATCCAGCGAAGTATCTTTTTGATTTGTAAGCCTAAGGATTCGAAGTTGTTCAATATTTCTGTTTTTCTCTTCAATTAGAGATTTTACACTGTCTAACTGTTTAATCTGAAAATCATTAACAGTAAGAGATTTTATTTCTTTAATCTTTTTAAATAGTGAGTCTGTTTTAACTACGTATTTTTCATAGTCTTCTTCACTTTCAGAAAGAAGCGCAAGTCTCGAAAATCCATCCGTTTCATAAACTAGATTGATTAGTGTTCCTGTTTCAATAAATTTTTTCTCACCCTTTTTTTCAATATTTTCGGCAGTGTAATTTTGAAATTCAGAATATAAAAAGAATCCAACAAGCACTGCTAAAGCAATCAAAACCAAGTAACTTAGTATGATTTTAAGGGTGAATTTATTTCTTGAATTAGCCATCGTGTAAATGTAATTACAATGCGATTGTATATGTATTAAGGAATTGATAAATTCAGCTGTAATAACTTAGCTAAAAATAAGGATGAAACTCCTATTTGTTATCAATAATTTGTTATTCAAACATTACAAAAGACATTCCAATTAAGTAAATGGGCAGTCTTTATTTATAGTTGAGAAGGACTATCTTAAAGGTTTTGAAATATTATGTTTATGTCTAAAAGTAATGTACTTTTGCCGAACATCTCAAAGGGGTGCAGATTTTTAGTTAAGAGTTATTAGAATTGAGTGGTAGGTTGAAAAACTTTAAACTCAAAATTTTTAACTCTATACTTGAAGAAGCTGAGATTATACCCAAAGAACCTGAGCAGGTAATGCTGCTAAGGGAAAATTATTAAGACCCCTGTGATATTGCGCGACGCAATATTTTCAGGGATTTTATTTAAAACCATTTAATAAACCAAGAATAACGCCCCTTTTATTCGTAAACTTTAAACTATTACGAATGAAAAAGTTATTGATTTTTTCAGTATTTGCCTTTTTTAGCTTCATCACATTTGCCCAGGAATATACTGTTTCTGGAATTGTAACTAATTCTGATGGAGAGCCCTTGGTTGGAGCTAATATAATTTTAAAAAGTAACAGGGGAACAATTACCAATTTTGATGGAAACTATAGTGTAACCATAAATCAAGGAGTTCAATCAATTGTTTTTAGTCACTTAGGCTATAATGCCGAAACTAGATCTATTGTTGTAAATGGTGATATGGAGTTGAATATTTCTCTTTCAAAAACCTCAGAGACCTTAGATGAAGTTTTAGTGCAAGCTATTCGCGTCGATGCCGATTCGCCAATTACCCACTCAAATCTTGAAAAAGAAGAACTGGAAAAAAGAAATCTAGGACAAGACATCCCTTATATGTTAAGTTATATGCCGTCTGTAGTTACAACTAGTGACGCTGGAGCAGGAGTGGGATATACTTACATCCGAGTTCGAGGTAGTGATGCTTCTCGTGTAAATGTTACGCTAAACGGAATTCCTTATAACGATTCTGAAAGCCAAGGTACTTTCTGGGTTAATTTACCAGATTTCACGTCTTCAGTACAAAGCTTACAACTTCAAAGGGGGGTTGGAACTTCTACAAATGGTTCTGGAGCTTTTGGTGCCAGTTTAAACTTACTTAGCGATGCAGTATCAAATGATGCATATGGCGAAATTTCTAATTCTTTTGGAAGTTATAATACACATAAACACAACGTTAAATTTAGTACTGGCTTACTTTCTAACCATTTTGAAGTATCGGGTAGATTGTCAACAATTAAATCTGATGGTTATATCGATAGAGCGAGCTCAGACTTAAAATCGTACTTTCTTCAGGGCGCATTTGTGGATGACAATACTTTAATTAAAGCCTTAACTTTTGGAGGGAAAAATATTACTTATCAGTCTTGGAATGGTCTAGAAGATCCTGAGAAACTTGAAAATGATAGAACCTTTAACACAGCAGGTATGTATACCGATGAAAATGGAAACATACAGTTTTATGATAATGAAATAGACGATTACGCTCAAGATCATTATCAGTTATTATGGAATCAGCGCTATGATAATAATTGGAGTACAAACTTATCTTTTAACTACACTAGAGGAAAAGGGTATTTTGAACAATATAAAGAAGATCAAAAGTTTAAAACTTATGGATTTGAACCTATATATATAGGTGGTGATACAATTAATAGAACCGACGTAATCCGTCGTCGTTGGCTAGATAATCACTATTATGCAGCCAATGCCACCGTTAACTACAAAAACAATAGTATAGATTTTACGGGTGGTGCTTTTTATAGCTATTATACTGGAGATCATTACGGTGAGGTAATTTGGGCGAGATATGCTAGCGCTTCCGAAATTAGAGATCGCTATTACGATAGTAATGGTGAGAAGAGTGAGTTTACTGTTTTCTCAAAAGCAACCTATAGATTAAACGAAAGATTAAGTGTTTTTGGAGACTTACAGGGAAGATTTCTAAATTACAATACTACAGGAATCACTTCAGATTTGGTTTTAATGGAGATTGATGAAGATTATGCTTTTTTTAATCCAAAAGCTGGTTTGACTTACAAATTAAACCCAACAAATCAATTTTACTTCTCTTACGGTAAAGCGCATCGTGAACCATCAAGAAACGATTACGAACAAGGAATTACTACGCCAGAAAAATTAGATGATTTTGAGTTAGGGTGGAGATTTGGTACTGCCAAAACAAAAGTTAATACAAACATTTACTATATGCACTATAAGGACCAATTGGTGCTTTCTGGTGAATTGAATGATGTAGGCGCTGCTTTAAGAACAAGTAGTGGAAAAAGTTATCGTTTAGGTCTTGAAGTAGATGCGCAAATTCAGCTTTTGAAAAATCTAAGAACTCTTCCTAATATTGCATTAAGTACAAACAAAAATGTAGATTTTGTCACTTCTCGTGATGGGGAGCTTGTTAATCTTGGAAAAACAAATATTTCATTTTCTCCATCCGTAGTAGCTGGAAATATGCTTGAATATTCACCAATAAAAAACCTACAATTAGGCTTGCTTTCAAAATTTGTAGGGGAGCAGTACATGGGAAATATCGATAGTGAAGCTTCAAAGTTGGATAGTTTCTTTATTAACGACCTTAATATTGTTTATATTTTAGACAACCTACCTTGGGTTAAAGAAATTGTTTTCTCTGGATTAGTGAATAACATTTTCAATGTAAAATATGTGTCTAACGGTTACTTCTACACTTGGGACGATGATTTTAGTAATCCAGGAACGGTTACTACAATTGAAGGTGCGGGTTATTATCCGCAGGCAACTACTAACTTTCTTTTAGGTGCTACAATAAAGTTCTAAATAAAAAAAGACTCCGCTAAATTAGCGGAGTCTTTTTTTATATAAATTCGGTGCGTTAATTGATTTTAATTGAAATGTTAGTTATTTATAATAACATTGTTTCCATTTCTTTCAGCGCTATATTGTTGCATAGGATATTTTAAATCAGGTTCTGAAATATGTCTCCCTGATGTAATATAGTATGAGTTTTCATCGTTAGGACAAGGACAAGATGCTGTAATACCATCTATATCCATACGCGAACAGTTGCTAGGAACATGGTTTGGATCGGTAAGGTCGAAAGCCAAATACAATTGTTCGCTAACACAATACACCACTATGCCTTTTATTCCTTGGTTAACAATTACATAATTTCCAGGAAAACGCAACGGGTTGTATTCTGGGAGATTTAAATTTAGATTTAAGCTTACTAACGGATCGGTTAAGTAAGGATTGCGTTCACGTTTATCGTCGCTTTTTGAACAAGAAGCAATTACTATCGTGATTATCAGTAAATAAAGTGTTTTTTTCATTAAAATGAATTAAATTTAAAGTTCGAAATTACAACAATTTACATAAGATGTAAATTTTTAGTATATTTGTTTGATATAATCCCATCATCGCATGGGATTTTTTCAGTTTATTAAGGTTAGTCCCGCACGTGTCGGGATTTTATTATATATATAGAATATGTATGTTTTACATACACAAACGATGAAGTTATGAGTAAAGTATCTTATTACACAGCCGAAGGGTTAAAAAAATTAAGAGATGAAATAGATCACTTACGTGATGTAGAGCGTCCAAGAGCTTCTAATGCTATTGCTGAAGCCCGTGATAAAGGTGATTTAAGTGAGAATGCCGAATATGATGCTGCCAAAGAGGCACAAGCTATGTTGGAGATGAAAATCTCTAAACTTGAAGCTGTCCTTGCTAATGCCCGTTTGATAGATGAATCTCAATTAGATACTAGTAAAATACTGGTGCACTCTACAGTTAAGTTAAAAAACCAAACCAATGGTATGGAAATGACTTATAAATTGGTAGCTCAAAGCGAAGCAGATTTAAAAGCTGGAAAAATTTCAGTAGATTCACCTATCGGAAAAGGTCTTTTAGGTAAGAAGCAAGGCGAAGTGGCTGAAATTCAAGTTCCTAATGGAATTCTTAAATTTGATATATTAGAAATTTCAAGAGATTAAATATGGCGTCAATTTTCACAAAAATCATTGAAGGAGAAATCCCAGCGTATAAAGTAGCAGAGGACGATAAGTTTATTGCTTTTTTGGATATAAACCCCAACTCCAAAGGGCATACCCTTTGTGTACCAAAAGAAGAAATTGACAAGATATTCGACATGGGCGAACATATGTATCTACAACTGATGCAATTTTCTCGTAAAGTTGCTCATGCTATAGAAAAATCTGTTTCTTGTAATCGCGTGGGCATGGCAGTTGTTGGCCTTGAAGTACCACATGTTCACGTACATCTTATCCCTTTAAATGAAATGGATGACATGCGTTTTACCAAAAAAATAGATATGAAGGATGAGGAGTTTAAAGCATTAGCAGCTAAAATTGCTGAAAATTTAAATTCATAAAGCGTTCATCAAAAAGTAAATACTCAGGGCAATTAAGATAATTGCTGCAATTAGTACAATATAGAATAGCGGTTTTACCTGTAAATTATGTTTATTGGTTTCCGCTATTTTTTTATTGTATTCATAAACCCGTTCAATGTCTTCAGTCCAATTAACTGGATAAATTATGGTTGTACATGTATGGCAATAGAGTTTTTCCTCAATTTGTTTTACGGGCTTTTTATAAAACAGCGTTTCTATTTCATCTTGAAAAAATGTAAATTCAAGACCATCTGTCCCAAAACAATTTGGACAATTATTTTTAGAACGTGCAGTATGCAGCGTATAGGTTTTTGTCGACATTTTTAAACGTTAGTTTTAAGAGCAATTTCCATAGTAGTTCCTTCATTAGGAACACTTTTCGACACACGAATTTTTCCTTTGTGGTATTCCTCAATTATACGTTTTGCAAGTGATAATCCCAAGCCCCAACCGCGTTTTTTTGTAGTATGTCCAGGTGTGAATATTCTTCTGAACTCACTTTTGGTAAGTCCTTTTCCTGTATCAGAAATATGTACATAAGCAAATCTGGAGTTTTGCGCTATAGAAATGCTAATCTTGCCTTTTCCACGCATTGCATCTATCCCATTTTTAACTAAATTTTCAATAGTCCAGCTGTATAGTTGGGGATTCATTTGAACGTATATTGGTGTTTCAGGAATATCCAATTGAAATTCTATAAGCTTTGAAGAACGCTTTTGTAAATATTCAAACGTTGTTTTTGTTTCTTCAACTAAATCGTGTTTTTCCAATTTTGGAACGGACCCAATTTTTGAAAATCTATCTGTTATCTTTTCAAGCCTTGAAATATCTTTTTCCATTTCAGTAATATACTCTGGATTTACATTTTCAGTTTTAAGAATTTCAGTCCACCCTACCAAAGATGAAAGCGGGGTGCCAATTTGGTGTGCCGTTTCCTTTGCCATTCCGGCCCAGAGCCTGTTCTGTTCGGCAGATTTTGAGGTTTTGTAAAAAAGATAAACGGCTAAAATGAAAAGAAAGATAATTAAAATTAAAAAAGCTGGATAATACTTTAATTTATTAATAACTGGTGAGTTGCCGTAATAAATTGTGGCAAGTAGATTGTTTTCATTTCGAATCTCTATTGGAGTGTATTCCGAAGAAAATTGCTTGATTAACTTTTCCTTTTTATCTCGCGTATTTATATCGTTTGGATCAATATTTCTATCGGAATATATATCTTCTTTATGAGTATATAATATCATTGGAGTAGTAACATTTCCTTGGATAATCGTAAGGATTACATCTCCAACAGGAGTATCAAGACTGTTTTTTTGAAGAAAATCATTATATGCAGCAGCCCATATTTCCATTTTAGCGCGCTCATTTTCTTTAAGTTGATTAAAGAAAATATAGGTGTTCCATAAAATAAGCCCCACTATAAACACTGAAGCAATAATAAAAGCCCAACGTGAAAACGTTTTTTTCTGAAGCATAAAGTAAATTTTACCTGAATAAATATAAAGCAAATATGTTGATATTATTGTACAATCAAGTTTTTACAAGCTATAATCTTTGATACCTTTGCATTCTATGATTTCTATAGAACCACACGAATTATCAACAGCAAAATTACACGGTTACCTTTTAGGGGCTGTGTCTCCAAGGCCAATATGCTTTGCAAGTACAATCGATAGCGAAGGAAATGTAAATCTTTCGCCATTTAGTTTTTTTAATGTTTTTAGTGCCAAACCCCCTATATTAGTGTTTTCACCGGCAAGAAGAGGGCGTGATAACACTACTAAACACACTTACGAAAATGTTTTAGAAATTCCAGAAGTGGTCATAAACATTGTAAGTTATGATATGGTGCAGCAAGTGTCACTTTCTTCTACAGAGTACGACAAGGGTGTTAACGAATTTATTAAAGCCGGATTTACCGAAGAGGCTTCAGATTTAATTACACCTCCTCGTGTTGCTGAGGCACCAGTGCAATTAGAGTGTAAAGTAAACGACGTAATTTCACTCGGAAAAGAGGGTGGAGCTGGTAACTTGGTTATATGTGAAGTTGTAAAACTTCATATTAAAGAAAACATTCTTGACAACAACGGAGCTATCGATCCATTTAAGATTGATGCAGTTTCTCGACTTGGAGGAAATTGGTATAGTCGCGCTAAAAACGGACTCTTTGAAGTGCCAAAACCATTGAGAACCCTAGGAATAGGAGTAGATAAGCTACCTGAAGCTATAAGAAACAGCAAAGTATTGACTGGTAATGACTTAGGGATGCTTGGTAACGTTGAAAGTTTTCCAAATACAGAAGAAATTCGTACTTTTATAGATTCTTCAGCAGAACTAAAAGATTTAATATCTTCAAACCAAATTGAAGCAATTCATAAAAGAGCTCACGAGTTCTTAAGTGAAGGGAATGTTAGCGAAGCTTGGAAACTTTTGCTAGGAAATCAGCCATAAAAGTAGCCTTTTTGTAAAGGAGAATAGCATTAAAAATTAAAAATACCAATAACACAGTAACATAATTACGGATGGAATTACAAGGAAAGATAAAATTAATAGACGAAACTAAAACCTTTGGAAACAATGGGTTTAGAAAGCGCGAAATGGTGATAACTACTGAAGAGCAGTACCCACAGACTATAATGATAGAGTTTGTTCAAGACAAAACTGATTTGCTAAATGCATACAAAGTTGGACAAAATGTTAAAGTTAGCATCAATATTCGTGGTCGTGAATGGGTAAATCCTCAAGGAGAAACTAAGTATTTCAATAGTATTCAAGGCTGGCGAATTGAGAATTTATCACAAGCTGCACCTGATGCCCCAGGAATGCCTCCAATGCCACCTGCAGATGCTTTTGAGCCTGCAAATAATTTTAAAGAAGAAGATCACGACGATCTTCCTTTTTAAAATACTTTTTTAAAAAACAGTATAAAACATATTAACCTCGATGCGTATTAAACGTTTCGAGGTTTTTTATGAAACATATTTAGCAATTTTGAACAATGCATTTCTTAACTGAAAAACTTTGGTTTCCAAATATAGAAGAAGCAACGTTGGATGGGCTACTCGCTATTGGTGGTGATCTTTCTACCGAACGATTATTACTAGCATATAATTCTGGTATTTTCCCTTGGTATGAAGATGGTCAACCAGTGCTTTGGTGGAGTCCAAATCCAAGAATGGTTCTAAAGCCAAATAAGTTTAAAATGTCTAAAAGCCTGAGAAAAACCATTAGAGACAAAAAATTTACAATTACTTTCAATAAAGATTTTAAATCTGTTATTTCATACTGCGCTTCTGTTCCAAGAAAGGGTCAAAATGGCACTTGGATAACCAAAGAGATGCAACAAGCATATATAGCATTGCACAATACAGGTAACGCTGTTTCTGTTGAGGTTTGGAAAGACAATAAGTTAGTGGGTGGTCTATACGGAATAGACCTTCCAAATAAGAAAGTATTTTGTGGTGAAAGCATGTTTAGCCTGGTGAGTGATGCTTCTAAAGTTGCTTTTTATCACCTTACTGAATTTGTAAAAGCAAAAGATTATAAATTAATCGACTGTCAGATCTATAATGAACACTTAGAAAGTTTAGGCGCAGAAGAGATGGAAAGAGCCGATTTTTTAAGGATCCTTGACTCTAAGTAGATGATTTTTGTGTTAAATAAACCAATGACGTCGGTTAATTGCTTTATTTTCAGTTTTTTTGTGGGAGAATAATCCGAACTATTACTATTTAATATAAGATTATTTGTTATAAACCATATTCCCCACATCTTCAATGATTTTAAAGCAAATATTTTTTACTGTTCTTTTTATTTCCTGTGTCTCAACCATTTCCTATTCTCAAACTAACACTAAGGTTATGGATGTAAATAAGGACATTGATGTAGTTCGAGTTTATGAGCAAGTAGTGCGCGAAGGGTACGGAACACCGTTTATTTATAGGCATTTAGCAGTAGCTTATTACTATAATAGCGAATATTCCAAAGCAATTACTTGGTTTCAAAAACTATTTTCTGTTGAGAAAAACACAGATCCTGAATTAGATTTACAGTATCGTCAAGCTCTGAAAGCAGTTGCAGCAGCAGATTTATTGAAGTCTAAGAAGAATATTTATTAGAAAATTAAACTTGTTGATACCGGAAGCAATCAGTTATATGATCGTTTACCATCCCTACCGCTTGCATATATGCATAAACTACAGTACTTCCCATAAATTTAAAACCTCTTTTCTTTAAATCTTTACTTATAGCATCACTTATTGAGGTGGTTGGAGGAACATCTTTGTGGTTTTTCCAACTGTTTTTAATCGGTGTATTGTCAGTAAACCTCCAAATATAATTACTGAAGCTTCCAAATTCATTTTGAATTTTCATAAAAGCCTTGGCGTTGGACACAGCAGAATTTACCTTCAATTTATTTCGAATTATCCCACGGTTTTGAAGTAATTCGTCAATTTTATTCTGATCGTATTTGGCTATTTTCTTGTAATTGAAATTATCAAAAGCCATCCTGAAATTTTCTCTTTTTCGAAGAACAGTAATCCAACTTAATCCCGCTTGAAAGCTTTCGAGGATAAGAAATTCAAACAGTATTTTGTCATCCTTAACTGGCACTCCCCATTCTTCGTCGTGATACTTTATATACAACGGATCGGTGCCACACCAAGCACAGCGTTTTTTATTATTATCCATAAGTTGATTTTTTAGATAAAAACTACCAATTAAAACTTCGTTAAGGGGACAATTTATTGTTGTCCAGGAAAATTGAAAGTTATTGTACCCAATTGCTTTTCTTTTGAAGCGTCGGTTGTAAAACGAGCTTGCTTTGAATAATCAAGAGCGGCATCTATCAAACATTGATTGGAAGTTGTTGATGCTGATTTGTTGTAGGAGTTTTTTACAACTTTCCCGAGATTATTTACCTCAATATTTATCACCACCTTTCCATAACCATAGCAAGTATAAACAGGGTTAGGTAAATCTATTTCTTGGCGGTTTACCAATCGGTAACTAATGGTGGTGTTTCTATTGCCACCTTTTACAACAGCCTCACCTTTATCATTACTGTCGCTATTTGAAAACTTTGTTTTTTTCTCTGTTTCAGGTTTAGAAACTTTAGTTGCTATATTCCCGTTCAAGCTGTTTTTAGAATTCTCTAAAGCTTCTTGCATTTCCTGAAGTTTGCCTTCGGTTGTTTCAGTTAATTCTCGATCTTCACTTTCAAAAGGAGATTTATATTTTTCTGCCTCATTAAAAGCTTTGTTTGTTTCAATTCTACTAACCTCTGGAGTCAACTGTGCGATTTCTTCTTCTTTTTCTTCAGGCAATACCTCCTCTGCCATTTCAACCTCATAGGTATCATAATTGAGTTCTTCCTTCTGCTTTGAAAGTTTTATACTAAATAAAAATAGCACTAGACTTCCTGTAAGAAGTGAAGTTATTAAGAAAGCTTTATATGAATAATTTAAATTCATTTATGCAAGTACTGAAATTTTATACAAAATTCCACAAAACACTTGAAAATTAGGGTACTATTAGAGATATTTTAACTAGGAAGCGAAGTTTCGAAGTCTGAGATGCTTATAGCATTGGCTACAGAAAAATCACCAATCTTCGTTCTGCGCAATGCAGATAGATGAGCACCATTGTTAAGAGCCTTGCCAAAATCGTTAGCTAGAGACCGGATGTAAGTGCCTTTACTGCAAACCACTCTAAAGTCTATATTCGGGAGGTCTATTCTTGTTATTTCAAACTCTGAAATTGTTATTTTTCTAAAAGGAATTTCAACTTCCTCGCCATTTCTAGCAAATTCATAAAGACGTTTTCCGTCTTTCTTCAAGGCTGAAAATACTGGAGGTTGCTGCTTAATTTCACCTATAAATTGCTTAGTTGCCTCGTGTATTTGTTCTGAAGTGATTCCGGAAATATCGAAATTCTTGTTTATTTCAGTTTCTAAGTCGTAGCTGGGTGTAGTAGCTCCTAGAGTGAAAGTCCCTGTGTACTCTTTTTCTTGAGCTTGAAAAGTGTCAATTTTCTTTGTAAATTTCCCCGAACAAATTATTAACAGCCCAGTTGCTAACGGGTCTAAAGTACCGGCATGACCGACTTTAATTTTCTTAAATCCGAAAGATTTTTTAATTAACCAACGCACTTTGTTTACCGCTTGAAATGATGTCCATTCCAGTGGCTTGTCAATTAATATCACTTGGCCTTCTTTATAATCTTCTCCTGTCATTTATAAATATAAGCTGGTTACTATTGCAATAATACCAACTATCACACAGTAGATTGAAAAATAACGTAGTTTACTCTTTTTAACTAAGGATATCATCCAAGTACAAGCTATAAGCCCGCAGATAAACGCTGCAATAAATCCGACACTTAAAGTTCCGAAATTAGTGCTTTGCGTTGTAATATCGCCGCTTAATAGATCCTTTGCAATTTTCCCAAAAATTAATGGAACAACCATTAAAAATGAAAATCTAGCGGCTTTAGACTTGTCGTTTCCTAATAAAACTGAAGTAGAGATTGTAGCCCCACTACGAGATATACCGGGTAGCATAGCAATTGCTTGAGCAACTCCAATAATAATTGAGTCTTTGAATGTTACAGGTTTTCCAGTGTTTTTAGCAAGATCGGCGAACCATAAAAGTACTGCTGTAACAATTAGCATAGCCCCTACAAAAGCAATACTTCCGCCAAAAAATGATTCTAATTCTTTTTCAAAAAGTAAGCCGATTACAACAGCTGGAATCATTGAAAGAACAATTTTTGTTATGAATTGAGTTTCTTCGTTCCATTGAAATTTAAATAGCCCTGAAACAATTTCAATGATATCTTTTCTAAACACCACAATAGTGCTTAAAGCCGTAGCGAAGTGAAGAATAACAGTAAAAAGTAAACTTTCTTCAGGAACTGATGTATCCCCTAATATTGCTTTTCCTAATTCAAGATGTCCACTTGAAGAAACAGGTAAAAATTCAGTAAATCCTTGGATTGCTCCAAGAATAATTGCGTCTAGATAATCCACTAATTCTGGTCTTTGGTATCAGGTTTTAATAATATGGCGTAAACTTCTATTGCAAATCCTATTAGGACTAAGGCAGGAGCTAAACGGATTCTTCTCCAACTATAAATTTCGGGATTAAAAACATTTGGGTCATCACTTCCACCGCCAGTCATTAAAATAAATCCCAATGCGATAAATGCAATGCCAATAAGCATAAACATGTAATTTTTACGTTCAAACACAAAGTCTGGCTTAAACCCTTCTTTATTCTTTTTCTCTCCCATTTTTAAAAATTTTTAATTTTCACTCTCACTCTCACTCTCACTCATCACTCATCACTCATCGCTAATAATACAAATCGTCAGTTCTTAAGTTTAAGAATCGTTGCGTAGCAATAAAAGTGCTTATCCAAGTAATTAAGACTCCCATCAAAAAGATGAAGACGAATAAACTTGCTAGCATAATTTTATCGCCTAATAGTTGAAGTTGTGGGAAGCTTTCGTTTAAGTAATACAGCACCAATCCCATTCCAATCATAGCTACAATGGCACCAATAACTCCTAAACGTACACTTTTCCATACAAATGGCTTCCGAATAAACTTTTTGGTAGCACCTACCATTTGCATTGTTTTAATTGTAAACCTCTTTGCGTAAATACTTAGACGAATGCTGCTATTTATTAGTAAAACTGCTATAAATGTAAAAATACCGCTAATCACTAAAATCCAAAAGCTGATGCGCTTTACGTTGTCGGTAAGTTGTGCGATTAAGGGTTTGTCGTATATAACATCGTCTACAAAACCTTTTTCTTTCAGCTCTGTAGTGATTTCTTCCATTTTTTGTGGCGTCACGTAATCGGCTAAAATGTAAACGTCAATACTATTTTGAAGTGGGTTTTCGCCCAAATATTCTATAAAATTCTCACCTAAAGTCTCTTGGTGTTCCTTGGCAGCGTCTTCTTTTGAAACAAATTCAGCGCTTTTGGTATACTCTGCCAAAGCCAAACTTTGTTTGAGCTGAGTAATTTCAACTTCTTTGGCGCTGTCTTTAAGGAAGACAGTAATTGCAATCTGTTCTTTAAAGTAGTCTGCTACTTTTTTAGAATTTAAAACTAACAATCCCAGTAATCCCAATAGAAATAGCACTAGTGATATACTAATTACTACTGAAAAGTAGGAAGAAATCAATCTGCGTTTTTGATATTTTTCAAAAGAAGCACTCATAGGGTTTGTAGAATTTTGCCGTAAAAATACAAGTAATTTTGCATCTTGCACTAAACAACGTTTAAAGTTTTGACTTTCGTACAATAGCAGTAAATTTGTGCCCAATCTCCTGAACATAAACAAGGGGCTATTTTTTTACTTGAAACTAATAGAATGAGCAAATATCACTTCAACGAAATAGAAACAAAGTGGCAAGAATATTGGGCCAAAAACCAAACTTTTAAAGCTGAAAATAGCAGTGGAAAGCCAAAATACTATGTTTTGGATATGTTTCCTTATCCTTCTGGAGCTGGACTTCACGTAGGACATCCGCTTGGTTATATTGCTAGTGATGTTTACTCGAGATTTAAGCGTCATCAAGGTTTTAACGTCTTGCACCCGATGGGGTATGATTCTTTCGGACTTCCGGCAGAACAGTATGCAATTCAAACAGGACAACATCCAGCGGAAACAACAAAGGTGAATATTGAAGGAGGAGTTGATAAAAATGGAAATGAAATTGAAGGCTACCGAAAACAATTAGATAGAATTGGCTTTTCATTCGATTGGAGTCGTGAAGTTCGTACTTCCAACCCTGAATATTACAAATGGACACAATGGATTTTCTTACAACTTTTTGAAAGCTGGTATGATAACGATGTGGACAAAGCCCGTTCTATCGAAGCATTACAAGATGTGTTTTCTGCTGAAGGAAACAAGAATGTAAATGCAGTTTGTGACGAAGATGTTGAGATTTTCACTTCAGAACAATGGAAAGAGTTTTCTGAAACTAAGAAACAAGAAATCCTTTTAAAATACAGGCTTACATATTTAGCTGAAACAGAAGTAAATTGGTGTCCTGAGTTAGGGACTGTTTTGGCGAATGACGAAATTGTAAATGGTGTTTCTGAACGCGGAGGGTATCCAGTAGTTCGAAAAAAGATGAAGCAGTGGAGTATGCGAATTACTGCATATGCACAACGCTTGTTAGACGGTCTTAAGGATATCGATTGGCCACAGCCTTTAAAAGATTCTCAAACCAATTGGATTGGGAGAAGTAAAGGAGCTTCTGTTAAGTTTAAGGTTATGAGTTCAGGGTCAGGAGAAAACTCACAATTTGAAATCCCAGTGTTTACAACTCGTCCCGATACAATTTTCGGTGTGAGTTTTATGGTATTGGCGCCTGAACACGAATTAGTTTCAAAAATTACGACTGCTAAACAAAAAGAAGCAGTTGAAAATTACATAGCTGTTACAGCAAAACGCAGTGAACGTGAGCGTATGGCAGATGTAAAAACCATCACAGGAGTTTTTACAGGAGCTTATGCAAAACATCCATTTTCAGAGGAGGCAATTCCTATTTGGATTGGGGATTATGTATTGGCTGGATACGGTACTGGCGCTGTAATGAGTGTCCCATGTGGAGACCAACGTGATTACGATTTCGCGAAACACTTCAACTTACCGATTCCGAATATTTTTAAAGGGGTAGATATTTCAGAGGAAGCGTATTCCGATAAAGAAAATACAGTTATCACAAATAGTGATTTCTTAAACGACTTAAATTATAAACAAGCAACAGAAAAAATCATCGCCGCTTTAGAAGATAAAGGAGTAGGTGAAGGTAAAATTAACTACCGTTTACGCGATGCAGTTTTTAGCCGACAAAGATATTGGGGAGAGCCATTCCCTATTTACTACAAAGATGGAATGCCGCAAGCAGTACCAACTGAATGCTTACCGCTGCACCTTCCTGAAGTTGAAAAATATCTGCCAACCGAAGAAGGCGAGCCGCCTTTAGGACGAGCTGAGAATTGGGCTTGGGATACAGAAAGATCTGCTGTGGTTAGTATTAAACTTGTAGATAATAAAACTATTTTCCCTCTTGAGTTGAATACTATGCCTGGGTGGGCCGGGAGTAGCTGGTACTTTTTCCGTTATATGGAAGATGCCAAACGCAACGAGGTTTTCGCATCTAAAGAAGCTATGGATTACTGGCAAAATGTAGACTTGTATATAGGGGGTAGCGAACACGCAACAGGACATTTATTATACAGTCGCTTTTGGGTGAAGTTTATGAAGGATCGCGGATTGGTGCCTGTAGAAGAACCATTTAAAAAGCTTATTAACCAAGGAATGATTTTGGGTGAAAGTGCTTTTGTTCATAGAATCGAAGGGGAAAACAGATTTGTTACTGCTTCCTTGGCAAAGGATTATCAAACACAGTCAATTCACGCAGATGTTTCACTAGTAAACATTCAAAACGAATTGAATATCAATGCTTTTAAAAATTGGCGTGAAGAGTTCAAAAATGCAGAATTTATAACTGAGGAAGATGGGACTTTCAAAGTTTCTCGAGAGGTAGAGAAAATGTCTAAGTCTAAATACAATGTAGTTAATCCCGATGATATTTGCGAGCAGTACGGAGCTGATACATTAAGGATGTACGAAATGTTTCTCGGACCTCTAGAACAAGCAAAACCTTGGAATACTGCAGGAATTACAGGAGTACACGGTTTCCTTAAAAAATTGTGGAAACTGTATCACTCTGGTGCAGATGAGAGTTTTAATGTTTCTGAAGATGCAGCGTCAAAAGACAGTATGAAAACCCTGCATAAAACAATAAAGAAAGTAGAAGAAGACATTGAAAGCTTTAGTTTTAATACTTCAGTTTCATCTTTTATGATTGCGGTGAATGAGCTTTCAGCCCAAAAATGTAATTCTAGAGAAGTATTAGAACCTTTAGCTGTTCTAATTTCACCTTATGCCCCACATATTGCAGAAGAGCTTTGGAGTAAATTAGGTCATTCTGAAAGTATTGCTACAGTATCCTTTCCAAAATTTGATGAAAAACATTTGGTTGAAAGCAGTAAAGAGTATCCTATATCATTTAATGGTAAAATGCGCTTTACCTTAGAGCTTTCTTTAGATTTAACGAAAGACGAAATAGAATCTGCCGTAATGTCACACGAGAAAACAGCTCAATATTTAGAGGGTCGTACGCCTAAAAAGGTGATAATTGTACCTGGAAAAATTGTAAATATTGTAGGATAATTTTTTGCACGTTTTTTGATATATTGTTTTTGAAAACTTTGTGTCTTGTAGAATTACGAAGTAGATTTACAAAGCACAAGTAATAAAAGTTATAGAAAAAGAAATAAACAAACCTAAAACATTAAAGTTATGATGGGATATTATGTAATTGCTGGCCTTATCTTTTTGGTAAGCTGGTATGTTAGCAATAAACTAAAAAGTAAGTTTAAAAAATATAGCAAGATTCATCTTCAAAATGGGATGAGCGGTAAAGAAATCGCTGAAAAAATGCTTGCCGATAATGGAATTACAGATGTAAGAGTTATCTCGGTTGCGGGACAGTTAACAGATCACTACAATCCGGCAGATAAAACAATTAATCTAAGTGAACCAGTTTATATGCAACGGAATGCGGCGGCTGCGGCTGTAGCTGCTCATGAATGCGGTCACGCGGTACAACATGCTACAGCATATAGTTGGTTGCAACTACGTTCTAAAATTGTTCCCGCTGTAAGTGTTTCTAGTAAATTATCCAATTTTGTGATTATGGCTGGGCTAATTTTATTTGCCACTGGTTCTGCTTTAGGAACTTGGGTGTTTGGGATTGGTATAGCCTTATTTGCAGTGACTACTGCCTTTGCATTTATTACACTTCCGGTGGAATTTGACGCTAGTAAAAGAGCTTTAGTTTGGTTGGAAACTAATAATATGGTCACGCCACAAGAACACGAAGGTGCAAAAGATGCTTTAAAATGGGCGGCTAGAACTTATGTAGTAGCTGCAATTGGGTCTTTAGCAACCTTGTTATATTTTATCTCAATATTTCTTAATAGAGATTAATATCAAACTATATATAAATAATAAAAGCCTGCAGAAATGCAGGCTTTTATGCTTTATAGCTTTAGATTAAGTGATTATCCTAAATGAAGGTTTTCTGGGTTATAACCTAAATATTTCACTTCTTCCTCCTTAAAAATTACACCGTGATCCTCAAGTTCTTTTAAGATTGGTTCATAAACCTCTTTAGCAATAGGGCGCTGAACTCCAGGTGTAGTAATTTCACCGTTAAGAATTTTTATGGCGGCGATGGCAACAGGTAATCCTACTGTCTTTGCCATGGCGGTATGAGTTTGATCTTCACCAATTAAAGTCATATGACTGTCAATTTGATGCTTTTCCCCATTTAGTTCATAACCAAACTTGTGGTACATTACAATCATATCTTTATCTTCTTCAGATAAAGTCCATTTTTCCTCCAATATTTTTTGAAGAGCCATGGCAGGGGTAGCATTCTTAATACCAATAGTTTTCTTATCGTTGAAAATGTCTAATTCCTCAAGTTTTTCCCACATTAAATCGTCTTGATCGATTTTTAATGCATAGCGAAGCTTAAGTTCAACTGAATCTGTTGGAGAATAAGCTAAGAATAAATTCACGAAATCACGATACGTTAAGTTTTCAGAGTCTGGGATGGTGTAAGTGTCATCTGTCATTCCAAGTTGAACAAACATATTCCAAGCTTTGCTAAATCCAACTCTTCTTATAGTTCCGCGATATAAAGTAAGAATATCTTCAAGTCCATAAACAGATTGATATTGCAGTGAGTTTCTGTTTGCCAACACCTCAAATTTTCCATAGCCTTCAATATTGATAAATTCGGTTCTACGGAAAAGTCTGTGATAAGGAATGTATTTATACTTTCCTTCCTGAATAAATTCAGCCGCGCCACCTTGACCAGCTAAAACTACATTTCTCGGATTCCAAGTAAATTTATAATTCCACAGGTTATCATCACTTTCTGGAGCAATTAATCCACCGCAAAACGATTCAAAAAGAAGCATTTTACCACCTTTTGCTCTAATTCTGTCTATTATTTGCATCGCACTCATATGGTCAACACCAGGGTCAAGACCTATTTCATTCATAAAAATTAGACCTTTTGCCTCAGCTTTAGGGTTAAGAGCTTGCATTTCTTTGCTCACATATGAAGCAGTAACCATATTTTTTCCAAGCGCTAAACAGTCTTTAGCTACTTCTATATGATAGCGAGCTGGTAACATTGAGATTACTATATCACTGTTTTTTACAGCTTCTTTTCGTTGTGCGTCATTAAAAACATCTAGTAATATCCCTTTTGCATTTGGGTGATTTTGAATTAACTTCTTTGCAGATTGTACTGAAATGTCACCAATGGTTATAAAAAGATTTTCTTCTTCACTTTTGTCTAGCAAATACCGAATTAAACTTGTTGCTGATCTTCCTGCACCTATTATTAATATGTTTCTCATTGGGAGAGTTTTTTTGTTAACTTTGAAGTTTATTTAAGAAGGACGAAATTACTAATTCCAAATTTTAAAAATGACAGTTTTTGATAAAAATGTAGCTGCAACAGCCTCGATCATTTTAGCGATTACCATTGGTATTGGAGCATTCGGAGCGCATAGTTTAAAGGAAGTGTTAAATTCATCATCTCTCATAACTTTTGAAGTTGGAGTGCGTTATCAAATGTATCATGGCCTTGCAATTTTATTTTTAGGACTAGTTCCTTTAATACCGCAGCAGCTAAAAAAGAAAATATTTTGGTTATTTATTACGGGCATTATATTTTTCTCAGGGTCTATATATTTATTGTCTATGAATGAAATTCTATCATTTGATACATCGGTTATAGGTTTTATTACTCCTATTGGTGGTTTAATGTTTATGGTAGGCTGGATTTTGTTAGCATTTGGAATTTTAACGTTAAAGAAGCGATAAATTTATTTTAAATTCAGAAGTCTGTATAAGAATTGTTATTTTTGTACACTTCAAAAAACTAAAACAAGTTATGGTGGGTAATAACCAAACTAAAAAAACGATTTCCATAGATGAATATGGAATCAAAAACGCAAATGTTAAGTATCAACTTTCATCTCAAGAACTTCACGAGGAAACTTTACAAAAGGGCCAGGGGAAGGAATCTAGCACGGGTGCCCTAGCTGTTAATACTGGGGAATTCACAGGGAGATCTCCAAAAGACAGGTTTATTGTAAAAGACGATGTAACTCGTGATAAAGTATGGTGGGGAAATATAAATATTCCATTTCCACCAAGTATGTTTGACGCGCTTTACGACAAGGTTACAGATTACCTTTCTGGTAAAGATGTATATGTTCGCGATAGCTATGCTTGTGCAGAAGAAGATTACAAACTTAACATCCGTGTAATTACTGAGACTCCATGGTCTAATATGTTTGCTCACAATATGTTTCTTCGTCCTACAGATGAAGAACTTGCTAGCTTTGATCCAGAGTGGTTAATTGTAAATGCACCAGGATTTATGGCAGACCCTGAAGTTGATGGAACACGTCAGCACAATTTTGCTATCTTAAACTTTACAAAAAAGATTGCACTTATTGGTGGTACTGGGTACACAGGTGAAATTAAGAAGGGGATTTTCTCTGCTCTTAACTTTATACTTCCTGTTTACAAAAATACCATGCCAATGCACTGTTCTGCCAATGTAGGAGAAGATGGTGAAACAGCTATTTTCTTTGGTCTTTCAGGAACAGGAAAAACTACACTTTCTGCAGATCCAGAGCGCAGATTGATTGGTGATGATGAGCACGGTTGGACAGCAGATAACAAGATCTTCAACTTTGAAGGTGGATGTTACGCAAAGGTTATTAACCTTTCTCAAGAAAACGAACCAGATATTTACAACGCAATTAAGCCTGGGGCTATTCTAGAAAACGTTGTGATGAATGATAAAGGCGAAGTAGATTTTGCCGATACAACTATCACACAAAACACGCGTGTAAGTTATCCTATTTACCATATTAATAATATTCAGAAGCCTTCTATGGGTGAAAACCCGAAGAATATTTTCTTCTTAACGGCTGATGCTTTTGGTGTTTTACCTCCAATTTCAAAATTAACTCCAGGACAAGCTGCTTACCACTTTATTAGTGGATACACTGCAAAGGTTGCTGGTACTGAAGAAGGGATTAACGAGCCAACACCGAGCTTCTCAGCTTGTTTTGGTGCGCCTTTTATGCCACTTCACCCTACAGAATATGCAGAAATGTTAAGTAAGAAGATGAAGGATTCTGGTGTGAATGTTTGGTTGATAAACACTGGATGGACTGGTGGTCCTTACGGAGTTGGAAACAGAATGAAATTAAAGTACACTCGTGCAATGATTGCTGCAGCACTAGAAGGTGAATTAAAAGGTGTTGAGTTTGAAAAACATCCAATCTTCAACTTAATGATGCCTAAATCTTGCCCTAATGTGCCTTCTGAAATCTTAAATCCGAAAGATACTTGGAAGAACAAAAAAGCTTATGATATTCAGGCTAAAGAACTTTCAAATTCATTTAAAGAGAACTTCTCAAAGTTCGAAGCCTATGCTAATGATGAGATTTTATCAGGTGCTCCAGCTTCAGAATAACTATTGAAATATACAGATACAAAAAAGGCTTACCATTTGGTAAGCCTTTTTTTTGCAATTAATCGAAGTAATACTATTTCTTATTATTAACTTCTTTTATATATTTCTCCAATGCCATAGTCATAGATGGTGTTTCAGGTGTTGGAGCTTGTATGTCTACGCGTAAGCCTAACTCAGTAGCCGCTTTTACTGTAGTATTCCCGAAAACAGCAATACGAGTGTTGTTTTGCTTAAAATCTGGGAAGTTTTCGAATAATGATTCTATTCCGCTAGGGCTAAAGAATACCAAGATATCGTAATAAACATCGCGAAGATTAGATAAATCGCTAATTACTGTTTTGTAAAAAGTTGCTTCTTTCCAATCTACTTTAAGTTCATTTAGAACCGCTGGCACTTCAGGTTTTAATTTGTCTGATGTAGGTAATAAGAATTTTTCATTCTTATACTTCTTAATAAGAGGAGCTAGTTCTTGAAAAGTTCTTTGACCAACATATATTTTTCTCTTTCTATAAACCACATATTTTTGTAGGTAGTAGGCTACCGCCTCACTCTGACAAAAATATTTCATAGAATCTGGAACTTTGAATCTAAGCTCTTCTGCAATACGAAAAAAATGATCTACAGAATTTCGACTTGTAAGAATTAAAGCCGTGTATTTTGTAAGATCAACCTTTTGAGTGCGGACTTCTTTACTAGAAACGCCTTCAACGTGAATGAAAGGAACGAAATCTATTTTTACCTTTTGCCTCTCAATAAGGTCAAAATAAGGCGAGTTTTCAATTTTAGGCTCAGGCTGGGAAACCAAAATAGTTTTCACTTTCATAAGGAATTACGATTTTTTAATGAGACAAAATCCGATTTAAATAAACAATTTATAAAGGATTATATATGGTGCTATTTCAAGTGCGCAAAGATACAAAATAAAATATAAGAAATTACCTAATATTAAATCTCCATTTTTTTTATAACTGTATAACAGTACAATAGCGTTTAACACTAGTAGAATAAAGGTAAAGATGAGTATTGAAGTAGCTGTTGGTGGGTAAATATAAAGGAAGAATAAATTGCCAATAAAGAATAAAATACCCAGATAGTTGCGATAACTAAGTTTTTGATACAAATAATTGTTGATAATCACGTCTAATGAAAAGATGTTCGCTATAATTTTTTCTAATGAAAATTTAATTAAAACAAACAAACTATAAGCAGTGCAAATTTGCACAAAAAGCCACTTATTGTTCTGAGCCTCAGAAGGATTGAATACGGTGTACAATATGTAAGCGAAAATAGAAACACTTATTATTTGCGTTACAAATAACAGCATGTTGAAAGGATGTTTTAACTCATCACTTTTTCCGTGTACAAAGAAATATTGATTGGTAATCGGGAGTAAAGAGAACTCTTGAAATCTACGTGGATAAAAATATTTTGCAACGGCAAATAGAGCGAAGCAGCCAACAAGCAAAAATGTAGCCCAATCTGAAGAGATTATTATTCTTTCGCTAATTTCCACGCAATAAATTTTTAGCAAAGGTACGGTAAATTATAGTTTCAGATTAAAGCGTCAAATAGAATTATCTTCACAATTATTTGAACAAAAAAGGGTACATTTGCGCTAAAATTGCAGTATGTCTAAGGCGTTAGTGGTGGTGCCAACCTACAATGAAATTGAAAATATAGAGCGACTTTTACGCACTATATTTTCGTTACAGCGCGAATTTCACGTTTTGGTTGTGGATGACAACTCCCCTGACGGTACAGGACAAGTGGTAGAAGCAAATTTTGATACTTACCCCGAAAAACTCTTTATTTTAAAACGTACAAAGAAAAAAGGTTTAGGTTCGGCATATATTGCAGGGTTTAAATGGGGATTAGCTAATAATTACGATTATATCTTTGAGATGGATGCCGATTTTTCGCATAATCCAAACGATTTAATTCGCTTGTACAATGCTTGCCATAAAGACGGTAACGATATGGCTATCGGTTCGAGGTATGTTACTGGTGTAAACGTGGTAAATTGGCCAATGAGCAGAGTTTTGCTTTCTTGGTTAGCTTCAAAATATGTACGTCTTATCATGGGAGTAGATATTTATGATACTACGGCTGGTTTTATTTGTTATAAAAGAGAAGTACTGCAAAAAATAAATCTGAACAACATACGTTTTGTGGGATACGCATTTCAAATTGAAATGAAGTTTAAGGTCCACCTAAGTAATTTTAAAATAACAGAAGTACCGGTAATTTTTACCGATAGAACAAAAGGCGAATCAAAAATGAGTTCAGGAATAATTTCTGAAGCTATTTTTGGTGTAATTGCAATGAAACTCAAAAGTGTATTTAATAGAAAAAAATTCAATGAAAGCAGTTTTAATTAAGAATGCGAATATTGTAAATGAAGGGAAAATCTTTAAAGGCGATGTGCTTATAAATGATGGACGAATTACGGAGGTGTCGGAAACAATTAGTATGAAAACTGCCGACACTAAAATTATTGATGCTGACGGGAGCTATTTATTGCCAGGGATGATTGATGACCAAGTACATTTTAGAGAACCAGGGTTAACACATAAAGCAAATATTGAAACTGAGTCTAAAGCCGCAGTTGCTGGAGGTATTACTTCATTTATCGAAATGCCAAACACAGTGCCTCAAGCTACAACGATCGATTTGCTGGAAGAAAAGTTTGAGATAGCTTCTAAAACTTCTTGGGCTAATTATTCGTTTATGTTTGGTGGAACAAACAATAACTTGGAAGAAATTCTAAAAGTAGACCCTAAAAAAGTTGCAGGGTTAAAACTGTTTCTTGGTTCTTCAACAGGAAATATGTTGGTAGACGATCCAAAAATATTAGAAGAAATTTTCAGCAAAACAAACTTGCTAATTTCTGCACATTGTGAGGATGAAGAAACTATCAAACAAAATTTAGAAAAATATAAAGCCGAATACGGTGAGGATATTTCAATTGAAATGCATCCAAAAATTAGAAGTGAGGAGGCTTGTTATATTTCATCATCTAGAGCAATAAAACTCGCCCAAAAAACTGGAGCAAGACTTCATGTATTTCACGTTTCAACAGAAAAAGAAACCCATCTCTTTAGCAATAAAAAGCCATTGGCAGAAAAGAAAATTACAGCCGAAGTTTGTGTGCATCACTTATGGTTTACAGATGAGGATTATAAAAGCAAAGGCACAAAAATTAAATGGAATCCTGCTGTAAAAACTCAAAAGGATAAGGATGGATTGCTAAAAGCACTTTTGGATGATCGCATAGATGTAATCGCAACAGACCATGCGCCACATACCTTAGAAGAGAAAAACAACAACTATTTAAACGCGCCTTCAGGGGGACCATTAGTGCAACACGCATTAGTAGCTTTGTTGGAGCTATATCACCAAGGAAAAATATCTCTTGAGAAAATTGTTGAGAAGACAGCTCATAATCCGGCGATATTGTTTCAAATAAAAGAACGTGGTTTTATTCGCGAAGGTTACAAAGCCGATTTAGTTCTTGTTGATTTGAATTCACCTTGGAATGTAAAAAAAGAAAATATTCTTTATAAATGTGGTTGGTCACCTTTTGATGGGAAAATCTTTAAATCACGGGTTACTCATACCTTAGTGAATGGTATTGTAGTTTACGAAAACTCAAAATTTCCAAACAAAAGCAACCCAGAAAGACTTACTTTTAATAGATAATGAAACAATCACTCATTTTAATATTTGTCGTTATAAGTGCTTTGGGCTGTCAGGATGTTAATATACCTGAAAAGCCTGAAAACCTCATTGCTAAAGATAAAATGATTGATATTCTTAAGGAAACTTATCTAATTAATGCGGCTAGAAGTGTAAATAACAAGGCGATTATTTCAAAAGGTATAAAAATAGATTCTATGATTTATGCTAAGTATCAAATTGATAGTTTGCAGTTTGCAAAAAGTAATGCGTATTATGCTTCCGATATAAATAGTTATATGATAATGATTCAAAAAGTAGAAAGTGATTTATTATCTATGCGGGAAGAAATGGATAGCATTATTAAGTTAGATAGGGCGAGAAGAGATAGTATTAGTGAAAGATTAAAATCGGCTAATAAAGTCGACAGTTTAAATTGATGCTTGCTTAATTTCAGTTACAATTCTTTTTAGTGTTTCATCGGTTGGAGTGTACTTAAAATCGAATTGATCTCTTAGTTTATCTGTATTGTAGGCAGTATTGGTAAACATAGACAAGACATTAGCTTTTACAACTTTTCTCTTGGTGTTAAAAAGCTTATTCAGTAGCCAGTCTATTCCGCTAATAAATAACATAATTCCTTTAGAAAGTTTCTTTGTTGGTGGTTTTTTTTCAAATAGTACAGCTAATTTGGATAACAATTCTTTAAAAGTAATGTTTTTACCTACTACAATATACTGTTCATTCTTAACCGCAGAATTCATCAAGAAAATCATTGCGCGCACTACGTCTTTTATGTCTACAATCCCCATCGATCCACTAGGGTAAAAAGGAATTCCTTTTGCGCCTAAACCTACTATAACTCCGCTACCATCATTATTTGGGGAAGTACCGAGGATTACTCCGGGATTAACTATTACGGCATCCAAGCCTTCCTGAGTACCACGCCATACTTCCATTTCGGCACCGTATTTGGTAATAGCGTAAACGCTGTTTTTCTCATCAGAATTCCATGGAGTTTCTTCAGAGATAAAACTATCAATTATATTGCTAACTAAGGTAGAAACTGAACTCACATAACATAACTTCTTTACATCGTTTGCAAGAGAAAGATTTACAATATTGGCTGTGCCTTCAATATTTACTTTTTTGAGAAGTTTGTATTCTGAAGAGTCGAAGCTGATTATTGCGGCACAATGATAAACACGTGTGATATTTTTAAAAGCTTCTGTTAGTGCAGGAATATCGTTTACATTTGCTTCTACCCACTCGATTTTATTGTAAAGTGAATCAGCTTCAGATGTGTATAAGGAAAAGATTTTTTTTACAGAGTTTAAATCGCTTTTCGCTCTGTGAATTGCTCGCACTTTTTCATTTTCCTGTAAAAGAAAATATAAAAGATGTGAGCCTACTAAACCTGTACCACCAGTAACTAAAATCATAAAGCTAAAATAGTCAAAAGGAATTCGAATTCGAAATTCAATTTCATTTATGTTTATAGTACAATTGAAACAACCTTTTAAAAGGAAAACAGCTTCTTGTATAATAAATATTTGCTGTTAGTTTTCGAAGTGAATAGCTTTCTACATGCTTATTGTAACATAACTAATTCAAATTATAAATCTTGAACATTGAATCTTTAAATGATAAACGTATCTTTGCACCCTTAAATTCCGCAACAAAGCACTGTACAAAAAAAATACAAAATGAAGCTAAAAAATTTCGTTGAAGAACTACAATGGCGAGGCATGATACACGATGTAATGCCAGAAACTGAAGAGCACCTTATGGAAACCATGCGTTCTGCGTATGTTGGATTTGACCCAACTGCAGATTCGTTACACATTGGGAATCTTGTTCCTATTATGCTTTTGTCTTTTTATCAACGTTGCGGACATAGACCTGTTGCTCTAGTTGGTGGGGCTACAGGAATGATTGGGGATCCTTCAATGAAGAGTAGCGAACGAAATTTGCTAGATGAAGAAACCTTAAAAAGGAATCAAGAAGGTGTTAGAAATCAACTATCACAATTCCTAGATTTTACTTCTGGAGCTGAAAATCAAGCTGTGCTTGTTAACAATTACGATTGGATAAAAGAATTTTCTTTCCTAGATTTTATTCGTAACGTAGGTAAGCATATCACCGTAAATTATATGATGGCTAAAGATTCTGTAAAAACTAGATTGAGCGGTGAGAGTGCCGATGGTCTATCGTTTACAGAATTTACTTACCAATTGATTCAGGGATATGATTTTGTTCATTTGAACAGAAATTTAGACTGTACCTTACAAATGGGAGGTAGCGATCAATGGGGAAATATTACAACTGGAACCGAGCTTTTAAGAAGGATGGACAATACAAAAGGCTTCGCTCTTACGTGTCCGTTGATAACAAAGAGCGATGGAACTAAATTTGGAAAAAGTGAAGGCGGCAATGTTTGGCTTGACGCTAATAAAACGTCACCTTACAAATTTTACCAATATTGGTTAAATACTAGTGATGAAGATGCTGAAAAATACATTAAGGTTTTCACGTTCTTAGATAAAAAGACTATTGAGGCTATAATTGCTGAACATAGAGAAGCACCACATATGCGTTTGCTTCAGAAAAGATTGGCTCAAGAAGTTACAACTACAGTGCACAGTGAAGAAGAGTTTGAAAATGCAGTAAAAGCTTCAGAAATTTTGTTTGGTAAATCTACTTCAGAAGATCTAAAACAATTAAATGAGCAAACATTTCTTGATGTTTTCGACGGAGTGCCTCAAGCTGAAATCTCTAAGGAAGACATTAAAAATGGAGTAGACATTATCGGCGCATTAGCTGAAAAAACAGGGTTTTTAAAATCCAATGGTGAAGCTCGTCGCGCTTTAAAAGAAAATTCAATTTCAGTTAACAAAGAAAAAGTTTCAGACAACTTTACTGTTACTGAAAACGATTTAATTAACAATCAATTTGTTCTTTTACAAAGAGGTAAGAAAAATTACTTTATTATAAAAGTGGTATAAACTCTAAACGGTTTGAGTTAATTCTACAAAATTAAAAATCCCCTGCATTGAATGCACGGGGATTTTCAGATTAACTAACCAACCAAATTATGAAAAATCATCACTTTTTCATAGAGGATATGTCGTAACGTTTTAGAGTTACTTACGTTTGCATATAATAAAATAATGTTAAAAAATAATTAAAAAACCATCAGGTTACAACCACGCACATCGCTGTTGTCGAAACGTCCTATAACTTCGAAGGTATCGTCATGAAAAGTCTTCCCTAAGTCTTGTGTGGCAATAAAGGAACAGGAGTAAAGATTGGCAAGATCGATTACATTTATACCTCCGGTTTTTTCAATGGTATAGGTAAGCGCATCTTCAGTGTCGCGAGTTAAAATTTTCATCCAAGGCGGACAAGAAAAAACACCATCCCCTACAGAATACGCCTGTGAAAGTAATTCAGTCATCCCGTATTCACTGTGAATTTTTTCTACTCCAAAGCCATTTTTTAAGATTTGGTGTAACTCCTCTTTTATCATTTCTTTCCTTCTGCCTTTCATGCCTCCTGTTTCCATAACAATAGTATTCTTTAATTGAAATTTTCTTTTTTCAATTAAATCCAACAAAGCGTAAGACACACCTATAAGAATTGTTTTTTGCTCTCTTTGTTCTAGAAACTCAAGCTTCTCAATTAGTTTATCAGTTTCATAAAGGTAGAAACCGCTTTTAGGATTGTTACTCTTGTTAATTAAATCTTCTACCATATAAATAAGGGAAGATCCTTCTCGCTCCAAATATGAGGGAAGAAGGGCCAATATGGTATAATCTTCTGGATTTCCGTATTGATTTTTAAAAGCCTTTAAGAAACTTGTTTCGTACAATTTTAAACTTCCAACATAATGCTTACTCGTGATACTTCCAGTAGTTCCACTACTTGTAAATACTGTTTCTTCAATTGAGTTTGTAGCAATTATCTTGTGGCTTTTGAAAAACTGAATAGGAAGAAACGGAATTTCTTTTAAAGATTTTACTTCTGAAGAGTTTATATTTAGGTATTTACAAAACTTTTGATATACCTCTATATTTTCATATTGAAAGCGGAAGACATCCAATGCAATTTTCTCAAATTCTTTGGGAGAAGTGATATTGAAAATTTCCTTTTCGAGCATATTATTAAGAGAGTAAATTTTTTCAAAAATAGATAAATAAAAAAGCCCTTGCCATAACAAGAGCTTTAAAAGTTCAATTCCCGTAGCTTTATCTAACGATAAGCTTTTTAGTAGTGGAGTTCTTTCCTTGTTCAATATTCAAAATATAAACACCGCTGTTTAAATTAGATATATCAAGCCTATCGCCTTTTATTGTTGTTGATAGTATTTCTTTACCTAATATATCATAGATGGTGATTTTTTTATTTTCATTCACATTCGATGTTATGTAGATATATCCTTTCTCTGCAGGATTCGGGTAAATGTTGGCTTTATACTTTGAAAAATCTTTTACACCTATCGCGCCATCAAAAACAATATTATCAAACCAAAACGATTCTGAGGTAGCATTATTTCTTCCTTCAATAACCAATTGTACAATAGTATCCGGAGATAATTGCGCTTCTACGGTTTGCCATTGAAGTAAATATTCGCCAATGGAAGAGTCGAAGGGAACGAAGTCGTCAAGATTGCTTCCTGTTGAATTGAATAAATCAATTTCAACTTGATTGGTTAAATCCTTCACAAAGATTCTAAGTCTATCGTGACCAGATTCGTTAATAGTTCCGTCACCTTCATAATTCCCTTTGGTAGGATTACTATTAATAGATAAAAGAAAATCAACAAAAACCACAGGTGCAGCTACACCCGATAAATCAACTTCGTCAAACTTTAAAATAAAGTTCCCATCGGTATCACTCATTCTATACCCGTTAGCACCATCTGTAAAAGTTACGGTTGATGAAGGTTTAGTTTTGGTTACACCAACGTAATCTCCATCGGTAGAACCAACTCCTGGAGTTTCATATGGAATATATGAGGCTTTAAAACCAAGCTCAATCCCGGTACTTGTAAAGTTGACAAGAGGTTCATTGGCATTGTTAATCAAGTCGTGTGCAACATTGGGGTCGCCTGTATCTGTGTACTTCCCAGCAAATACCTCTGGCTCTTCAAAGCTAGTACTTGCTATTTGAGAAAAAGTTACAACACTAACGAGGAGTGCGGCAAATAAAGTAATTTTTTTCATGGCAAGAGATTTTATGTTGATTAGTAAATATACAAAATAATCTAATTAAATAACTGAAAATCAGTAAGTTGAGGTTATTTTTAAAATTATTTTGATTTATGTCGCTACTTAAGCAATATGTTATCTTAAGGTTATCTTATAGTTAACAATAAACGTGCTAAAGTTATCTTGCGATTAATAATAGTATCTTTACAGCATCAAAAAACAACTGGTTTTAAGTATGAAAAAAAAGGATATAACAATTTTATTAGTAGATGACGAACCAGATATTCTTGAAATAGTGCGATACAATTTAGCCCTAGAAGGATATAAAATTGAAACAGCAGAAAATGGTGTTGAGGCAATCGATAAGGCTAAAAAAGTAAAGCCTCAGCTTATCATTATGGATGTTATGATGCCTAAAATGGATGGCATTGAGGCGTGCGAAAAAATAAGATCTATTCCTGATTTATCAGAAACAGTGATTACGTTTTTAAGCGCTCGCGGTGAAGATTTTTCTCAAGTTGCTGGTTTAGACGCTGGAGCAGACGATTATATTACAAAACCTATAAAGCCAAAGGTTCTTGTAAGTAAGGTAAAAGCTTTGCTACGCAGGTTTAAGGATGAGGAAGAAAGCGATAAAATGAAATTAGGTGACCTTGTTATCAATCGCGAAGAGTATAAGATCTTGCTAGGAAAAGAAGAGATAATGCTACCGAAGAAAGAATTTGAACTCCTGGCACTACTTGCATCAAAACCAGGTAAAGTGTTTAAGCGTGAGAATATTTTAGATAGTATTTGGGGAAATGACGTTATAGTAGGAGGTCGAACTATTGATGTACACATTCGTAAACTTCGCGAGAAAATAGGCGACGAAAGGTTTAAAACAGTTAAAGGTGTTGGTTATAAATTCGTTATTTAAAACACCTTTTGTTATCTTCTTTTCTTTAATTTAATAGTTTGAAAAGATAACCGAACTCCTATAGATGAAAATTTCAAAAAAATATAGATTTGCTGCGTCCACAGCATTTTTGATAGCGCTATTCTCAGTTTTGGGATTGGTTGCGTTTCATTATGTTTTAAAGGAAAGCATTTCGGGTTGGTTACTGCTTTATTTTGTAATTCTATTTTTCATTTCGTATATAATTCTTCAGTATCGTGTTGAAAAATTTATTTATCTGCGAATAAAGAAAATTTACAAGGATGTAAGTGTTTTATACGAAAAGGACTTTCCACAACCTTCTGTGACTACAGATTTGGAAGGCTTAACTAAGGAAGTTGAACGCTATGTAAACGATAAAAAAACCGAAATAGAATCCTTAAATATTCGTGAGAATTACCGAAAAGAATTTATGGGTAATGTTTCTCACGAACTAAAAACCCCATTGTTTACAGTTCAAAGTTATATTCTAACGCTGTTAGATGGAGCGTTAGACGATAAAAAAGTGCGTAAAGAATATCTTAAAAGGGCTAGTAAAGGAGTAGAAAGACTTGCTTATATTGTAAATGAGCTCGATTTGATAGCTAAGTTGGAAATAGGGGGGCTTGTTCTTAAAAAAGAGAATTTCAATATAATCGAGTTAGTTCAAAGTATATTCGACTTATTAGAAATGAAAGCCGCGAAGAAGAATATTTCTCTGGTTTTTGATAAGGAATACAAAGAGCCTATAATTGTAAATGCCGATAAGGAAAGGATTGAACAAGTGCTAACAAACTTAATTGTCAATTCAATTAAATATGGTAGGAAGGAAGGTACTACCGAAGTAGGCTTTGATAATATCGGTAAAAATAAAATTCTATTAAGGATTACCGATAATGGAGAAGGGATTTTACAAGAAAACCTAAAGCGAATCTTTGAACGTTTTTACAGAGTAGATAAAAGTGGTTCTAGAAAAGAGGGTGGAAGTGGACTAGGACTTTCTATTGTAAAACACATCGTTGAGGCTCATAAAGAAAAGATTTATGTAGAAAGCCAATACGGAATAGGATCGGAGTTTTCATTTACGCTCGAAAAGGGAAAATAATTCTGAATAATTAATAGGCTGTTGGACTATTTGCTCCAAGCCTTTATAGTTTTCTACTGCATCAAGTTTATCCAAAGAAAAATTTTTCTGCTTACAGGAAGGGGCGATCCCGAGATTCTTTAACCGATTTGCTAAATATTTCTGTTCGTATTGTCCAGGTGTCGGAATAAAATATGCTTTTTTTTCTAATACCGTTAAGTCCATTAATGTAGTGTAGCCAGATCGCGAGATAACTAATTTGCTTGAGTTAATAGCATCTTCAAGTTCATAACTCATCATAAAATTCACTGTTTTTATATTTTCGAAATCTTGCCATACCTGTTCATTTTCTATAACACCTCGCACCATTAAAACATTCTTTTCGGTTTTTTTAAATGTCTGTTTTAATTTCTCTTCAAAAATTGAGCGTTGCGGTTCTGGACCAGATATAAGGACTAAAACATCGGTGGTTTTAGGTAGCTCGTTTTTCATCATTCTGCTAGAGATGCCAATGTATTTTATAGGAAAAGGGTGGTGTTTTAAATGTCCTAATTTCCCGCTGAGGTTCATAATTAAATCATCTACATCTGGTACCCAGCAAACATCAAATTTCTTGATGATTTTTTGGTGGATTTTACTGCTTAAATAAGAAGTGCCTCCCGACAATACGTTTAATTGGTGTGTTATAAATACGGAAGGAATCCCTGCGTTTCTTACACCGAATCTATTATCGCTTATAATTCCATTGATTTTTCCAGAATCGACTAAATTTTTTACAATTCGCTTTTCCGCTGCAATAGCTTTTTGAATTCGAGGAAGTTTTAGAAACATCTTCCATTTAAAATGACTCCCTTTTTTGGGGTAAGTGATGTTGTATGAAGGTAGGTTTAACGATTCAAGAAGAGGGAATTCTTTTTGGAGAATTTTTAGAGCTTCTCCATCCGAAGCAATTAACACATTGTAATTGTAATCTAGCAGTGCGCGAATAATGGGGATACACCGTGTAGCGTGCCCAAGTCCCCAATTTAATGGAGCCACTAATATTGTGTTGTTTTTCCGCATAAAACAAAGGTAGCAATAATTGCCGCGAAGTTATATTTCATTAATTTTGTCAATCTGCAAGGGAACAGCTTATGGTTTACACGTTTGTGTTTATCAAAGTTGCAGTTCGGGCAGGAAATAATCGGGTAAATCCAATAAAGGCTAGAAACCCAATATTCAATAACTCATAACTTTATATACATTGGGAAGTAAAAATAAACTGAAGCGCTTTAGAGAAAATGAAACTTTTGATAATGTGGTGCAACCCTCACGAGAAGAGGTAATAGGCGATTTACTTAAGCTTAAAGGTAACTGGCGTAAAAATTTCTTTAAAAACGATAACCCTTTGGTTTTAGAACTCGGTTGTGGGAAAGGAGAGTATTCGGTAAGTCTTGCAAAACTAAATCCTAAAACTAACTTCTTAGGAATAGATATTAAAGGAGCCCGTTTTTGGCGCGGTGCAAAAAGTGCCTTGGAAGAAAACCTAGACAACGTTGGTTTCCTACGCACCCAAATTGAACTTGTTGATCATATTTTTGAGGAAAATGAAGTAGATGAAATTTGGATTACGTTTCCAGATCCGCAAATAAAATACAAGCGTACTAAGCACAGATTAACCAACGAAGATTTTTTAAATAAATATAAAAAGATATTAAAGCCAGGGGGAGTAGTACACTTAAAAACCGACAGTGAATTTATGCACGGTTACACTCTTGGTTTGCTTCACGGGCTACGAGAAACTATTGAATATGCACATCACGATGTATATGGAAGTGATGGCGCACCAGAAGCAGTTACTAATATTCAAACTTTTTACGAAAATCAATATTTAGAGAAAGGAAAGAAGATAACCTACATTAGATTCAAATTTCGTTAGAAATAAAATTAGTATATTCACAAAAAGAACACCCCTGAATGACATTAGTTTACAATTTTTTAATAGGATTTCTAGGGTCGTTTTTAGGTGTTTTGCCTCCTGGGTTAATAAATATGTATGCTGCTAAAATTAGCATGAAGGAAGGCAGAAAACGAGCTTTTCTTTTTTCTTTAGGTGTATGTATTACTGTAATGACTCAAACGTATATAGCGCTTATCTTAGCGCGCTATATAGAGCAACACCCCGAAGTGGTAAGCATGCTTCAGAAAGTGGCTTTAGGTATTTTTATTAGCCTTACCATTTACTTCTTTTTTATTGCGAAAGATACTCGCCGGGAGATTCGCGACCGCGAACACAATTCCAAAAAGAATAGATTTTTCTTAGGAATTTTTATTGCAATGCTAAATTTACTGCCGCTACCATATTGGATGTATCTAAGTATAACTTTTTCTGCTTTCGAGTTATTCTCCTTTTCACAACTCGAAATTTGGATGGCAGTTATTGGTTCGGGAATAGGAACTTATTCTAGTCTTGCCTTATACGTTCAGTTTTTTAGACCTAAGGAACATTCTAAAAAGTTGAGTTTGAATATGAATTATGTAATCGGATTGGTAACTGCAGCCATTTCTATAATTACTTTATTTAAAATTTTAAGAGAAATCTAGAATGTCTGATACAGGCTTTTTTGAAAAAGTTTATCAAGTTACGGCACTTATCCCATACGGACGGGTAACTTCATACGGAGCTATTGCAAATTACTTAGGAGCATCAAGAAGCGCGCGGATGGTAGGATGGGCATTAAACAATAGCAACAAAGCTGAAGTGCCCGCACATAGAGTTGTAAACAGAAAAGGATTGTTAACAGGGAAACACCACTTTAAAGGCACTAACTTAATGCAACAACTTCTAGAAAGTGAAGGCGTTGTAGTGGTTGATAATCAAATTCAAGATTTTGATAAAATTTTCTGGGATCCAGGGAAGGAGTTGTAGTCTCTTCTTGTATAGATTAACAAGGATTTTTGCATAAACACAACAATTGTTCTTGATCCGTTCTTGATCCTTTTTTTTGTTAAAAACGCATCAAAATTGTGCTAAAACAAAAAAAGCCTCTCCACTTCGGCTCTGCTCAGTGCAGGCTTCTGGAAAAGCTTCTCATCGGTCTATTTCTAAACCACATTCCGAAGTAATTTCGGAACAACACAACTTCTTTTACTACTTCGCGGTTACTGAGCGAAGTCGAAGTAGCGGTCTGGACGAGACTCGAACTCGCGACCCCCTGCGTGACAGGCAGGTATTCTAACCAACTGAACTACCAGACCAATTTTTTCAATCTTCCTTTCGGGAGACCCTAACAACAGTTAGGCATTGTGAAAAATTGTTACCAATACATTTTGGAACTTGTTCCTTGCTGTATTAAGCGGTGGCAAATATACTACTCCAATTCGTTTTCACAAACTATTTTTTGAAAAAAATTAAAAAAATATTTCTTTTAATTGCAATTCGCTAGTTTTCAATTAGTATCAAAAGGTTTAAATTTCACAAAAAACCCAGTACTACCGATAGTAGACGATACTTTATCACCCAAACTTCTGCCGTTCTACCAAATAAGTGGTCAAAATCTTATTAAAGCTCTCGTTGGTATCTGCTAAAACGTACTTTATACGGTATTGTGCACAACGCAATTCTAGTTCTTTAAAATAATTTTGAACAGCTTCTTCGTATTGCTCTTTTATGTTTTCGGCGTAAAGGTTTACATATTCGCCAGTCTCAACATCTACAAAACGTTTAGGGCGATTGGAAAAATCGAAATTTACTTCCCGCTTCTTATCGAAAGTATGGAATAAAATTACTTCGTGTTTGTTGTATTTTAAATGTTGAAGTGCTTCAAATAGTTTTTCTTCTTCGGTGCCATTTTGAAACATATCGGTAAATAGAAAGACTAAAGAACGTCTCTTGAGCTTTTCAGCAATTAAATGCAGGTGCTCATAGGTTTTGGTCTGTGCTTTCTCTTTAGGTGAAAGCAAGGCTTCATTTAGCTTTTGAAGCAACATTTGATGATGGCGCTCGCTTCCTTTTTCCGATGCGTAAAATTCGTATTCATCACTATAAATACTTAACCCAACGGCATCACGTTGGCGTTTCATTAAATTCATAATTGCTGCTGAAGCTAAAACAGAAAATGCAATTTTGTTTAATGAGTTGATGTTAAACTGCTTGAGTTTTGGGTAGTGCATCGAGCTGCTATTGTCTACAATTAAGTGACATCGCAAATTTGTTTCCTCCTCGTAGCGTTTGGTATAAAGTTTATCCGTTTTGGCAAATAACTTCCAATCTATATGCTTAGTACTTTCGCCATTATTGTAAATTTTATGCTCTGCGAATTCTGCAGAAAATCCGTGAAACGGACTCTTATGAAGTCCAGAAATAAAGCCTTCTACCACTTGTTTTGCAAGTAGCTCGAGGTTTTTAAAACCTACAATCTCATTTATTTCTTTTTCTATATCCATATTGTCAATCAGAGCAAAGTTGAATAGGTGTTTAATTTACTGAATCTGCACGTAAAAGCAGTTTTATAATATTTGGAAATTTTAAAATTACTTAGCAATGGTTATTAATTAATAATCTTTATGACACAAGGTTTGCTCGTATCATAAAGATTATAAAAAAGGACTTATTTTAAAGCTTGTATTTTATTTTTTCTTCAAAATATAAAAATCAGCTAATTCACCTTCTGTCATCTCTCCGTTAGCGTTGAGCATTGTAATTTGGTTTTCGCCTACTTTATATTGTGAAGTTTCTTCACCATTTTTTAGAATTACTTTTAATCCTGCTTCATCCCAAGAGAAAGTACCGTTATTTTTAAATTCTTCGGTGTTTTCTGGGCCTTTAAGATAGGTTTGAGAGATTGTGTAGGTATTGTCTTCTTTTAGTTCAATAACTGTTTTAATACCCTCGCAGTCTGCACATGGAAGCGTTCCTTCGTAAACACCAGACCAGTCTAGTGAGTTTTGAGAATTGTGCTCGTCTACCACATCCGAAACTACTTCATCCATAGTTTCTGCATTTATTACTTGTTTTTTCTCTTCATTTTTACAACCAACTAATGTTATCATGGCTATACCAAAAACGAATAATGTCTTTTTCATGTTTGTTTTTTTATGTGATTTATATTTCCAATCTATTTTCAAGTTTTATACCGAAAATGTATTTAAAGAATTATTTTAAAATTCCATCTACTATCCCGTACGTTACTGATTCTTCAGCGTCCATCCAATGATCACGGTTGAAGTCTTTCATTACTTTTTCAAAATCTTGTCCGCAATTATCTGCTAGAATTCTAGCGCTTATTTCTTTTGTTTTTAAAATTTCTTGAGCAGTAATTTCAATATCGCTTGCAACTCCACGAGCTCCACCGCTGGGCTGGTGAATCATAACTCTAGCGTGTGGCTGAATAAATCGCTTGCCTTTTTCACCTGCAGATAGTAAAATACTACCCATTGAAGCTGCTAATCCTGTACAAATTGTTGAAACGGGGCTTTTAATTTCCTTCAGCATATCATAGATAGAAAAACCTGAAGTTACATAGCCTCCTGGGCTATTGATATAAAACTTAATTTCGTCGTGGTTTAAGGCGTCTAAGTACAATAACCTATCTACAACGTGTTTGGCACTTTTGTCGTCCACCATTCCCCAAAGGAATACTTTGCGTTCCTCCAATAGTTTGTTTTCAATTTTATCCTGTACTTTATCTGTTTTTTTCATATATATTGCTCTGTCCCCTCGAGCGCAGTCGAGAGGTTTTTGATAGTTGTTATTCTTTAATGAGGTCTCGACTGCGCTCGACCAGACATTCTACTAATATAAAAAAAGGCTTAGCGATATGCCAAGCCTTTTAGTGATTTATTTTTTTGCTTAATGATTACAAAAGTGAATCAATCGCTTCTGCATAAACATTTTTAGGAGCAACGCCTACTTGACGTCCTACTACTTCACCATTTTGGAATACCAAAACGGTTGGAATGTTTCTTACACCGTATTTTGCAGCAAACTCTTGGTTTGCATCTACGTCAACTTTTCCTACAACAGCTTTCCCGTCATATTCTTTGCTTATTTCCTCAATGATTGGTCCTACCATTCGGCAAGGTCCACACCAGGCTGCCCAAAAGTCAACCAATACAGGCTTATCGCTTTTTAAAACTGTTTCTTCGAATGTTGCGTCTGTTATTTCTAATGCCATAATCTTAATTTTTAATGAATTTCAAAAATAGTTATTTTTTTCGCTATAAAACACTTCTTAATATATGTTTAGGAAATGCAAGTATTGTTTATTTCTATTGTTGTTTTGTACTCAGACGTCAGCCTACGAAAAACCTAACAGATTCCTCTTCTAATTGAGCTTATAATGAACTTGCTCTCTGTCAAGTTCGTCTAACAACTCTTTAGAGATGTTGATTTTATGTGTTCTACTTGGCATTTCAAGAAGAATCTTCTCGTCTTTTTCAAAAACCACAAAATACAACTGCTTCTCGCCCTTATGGGTTTTTACTAAATCTTTAAGTTTATCAATGCGGCCATCTTTAACATCGGTTAATGGAAGGGTAAGGGTTAGTTTTTTACCTTGTGTTTCCATTATATCGTGTAACAGTTGAAAACTATTGTACTGAAGACGAGGCTCTCCTTTTTTGCCTGTTTCGCGGTTGGTCCAACCTTCTTTTACAAAAACGCGTCCATAAATAAAGCTATTGGGAACCAAAAAGTGACGCCACTTTAAGTAATCTTCTCCAAAAATCTTGAATTCGTAACTGTCGTCATAATCTTCAACAGTAAAAATAGCCCATCCTTTCCCGGCCTTTGATTCTCTGTGTTGCACATCGCTAACCACACCGCCAAAAGTCATTTCTTTATTTAAGAAATTGTCGAGATTATTGAAATCCGATACTTTGCAATTGGTAAAACTGTTCATTTCTATTTTGAAATCGTCTAATGGATGACCAGAAATATATACACCAACTACTTCGCGTTCTTGTTTTAATTTTTTCATAGTACCCCATTCTTCACAAGGTGGTACTTCGGGCTCTGGAATTTGAACTTCACTTGCATCTCCAAACAAGCTTACTTGCGATGAGTTCTGTGTTTCCTGGTATTTAGCGGCATATCGCAATACTTTCTCAATAAACATTGTTCCGTCACCCGAATCGTGTAAATATTGAGCTCGATGTGTATCAAAACTGTCAAAACCACCCGCTAGGGCTAAGTTTTCAAAAGCTTTTTTATTTGCAGCGCGAAGATCTATGCGCTTCGCCAAGTCGAAAACAGATTTGTATTTACCGTCTTTCCTGTTTTCTACAATTGTAGCTACTGCACTTCCCCCAACACCTTTAATGGCACCCATCCCAAAACGGATAGCGCCTTGATCGTTTACCGTAAATTTGTGAAAAGATTCGTTTACATCTGGCCCCAATACTTTCATACCCATTCGCTTGCATTCGTCCATAAAGAAGGTGACTTGCTTTATGTCGTTCATGTTGTTTGAAAGCACGGCTGCCATATATTCAGCAGGGTAGTGGGCTTTTAAGTATGCCGTTTGGTAAGCAATCCAAGCATAGCAAGTAGAGTGCGATTTGTTAAACGCATAACTCGCAAAGGCCTCCCAGTCTTTCCAGATTTTTTCAAGTTTCTCTGCATCGTGACCTTTTTCAGAAGCTTGTGCAATAAACTGCGGCTTCATTTTGTCTAGTACTGCTTTCTGCTTTTTACCCATCGCTTTACGTAAAACGTCGGCTTCACCTTTTGTAAAGCCAGCAAGTTTTTGGGACAGCAACATCACCTGCTCTTGGTAAACAGTAATTCCGTAAGTTTCCTTTAAATACTCCTCCATTGCAGGTAGATCGTATTCAATTTCCTCTTCCCCGTGTTTTCTTTTAATGAAGCTAGGAATGTAGTCCATAGGTCCTGGACGATACAAAGCGTTCATTGCAATTAAATCTGCAAAAACTGTAGGCTTTAATTCCTTCATATATTTCTGCATCCCTGCAGATTCATACTGGAATATCCCTACGGTTTCACCTCTTTGGAAAAGTTCGTAGGTTTTTTCGTCGTCGAGAGGAAAACTATCAGGGTCTAAATCTATATTGTGCCTATGCTTGACAATCTTTACGGTGTCTTTTATAAGGGTAAGTGTTTTTAATCCTAAGAAGTCCATCTTAAGCAATCCAGCGCTTTCTACTACGGAGTTGTCAAATTGGGTAACGTATAAATCACTGTCTTTTGCCGTGGAAACGGGGACGAAGTTTGTAATATCACTTGGAGTAATAATTACGCCACAAGCGTGAATCCCGGTGTTTCTAACAGATCCTTCAAGAATTTTTGCTTGATTTATTGTTTGAGCTTCCAAATCACTTCCTTCGGAAAGGTTTAAAAGTTCATTCACCTTTGGAAGATCGTCACTTCTAAAGCGAGCTTTTAACTCTACAGGACTTAAGCCGAAAATTTTGTTCAGCTTAGTCATATTAGGGATAAGTTTTGAAATCCTATCAGCATCATTTAATGGTAAATCAAGCACTCGCGCGGTATCGCGGATGGATGATTTTGCCGCCATTGTACCATAGGTGATAATTTGAGCTACTTGGTTACTTCCGTATTTATTAATTACGTAATCCATAACCTTGCTTCGGCCTTCATCATCAAAGTCAATATCGATATCGGGCATACTTACACGATCTGGATTCAAGAAACGCTCAAAAAGTAAATCGTATTCTATTGGGCAGATATTTGTAATTCCTAAGCAATAGGCAACTGCACTACCTGCAGCCGAACCACGGCCTGGACCAACCGAAACCCCCATTTTTCGGGCCTCAGCAATAAAGTCTTGAACAATCAAGAAGTAACCCGGATAGCCTGTATTGGCGATAACTTCAAGTTCGAAATCTAGACGTTGTCTAATTTCTTTTATTCGGTCTGAGGCATCCTCAGGAAGTTCCTTGTCTGTCAGTTCCTCTAGCGTTACCTCAGATAATTCTGGATAACGTCTTTTTGCGCCTAAATAGGTTAAGTGGCGGAGGTATGCATTTTCCCCTCTTTTACCACCATCAGCATCTTCAGGAGATAAAAATTCATCAGGAATTCCGAAATTAGGAAGAAGTACATCTCGGTGTAATGAGAAAGGTTCAATTTTTGAAACTACTTCCTCGATATTTAAAATTGCTTCAGGAAGATCCTTGAAAAGCGCTTTCATTTCTTCAGAATCTTTGAAGTAATATTCTTGATTCGGTAAACCGTAACGATAACCACGACCTCTACCAATTGGAGTAGCTTGTTTTTCACCATCTTTTACACACAATAAAATATCGTGTGCGTTGGCGTCTTCTTTTTTAATATAATAGGTGTTGTTGCAGGCTACAATTTTCACATTGTTTCGTCTTGCCATAGCAATCAAAACATCGTTTACGCGTCTTTCATCTTCTTGGTCGTGACGCATAATTTCAACGTAAAGATCTTCGCCAAACTGTTCTTTCCACCAAAGCAGTGCTTCTTCAGATTGAGCTTCTCCAATATTTAAAATCTTACCAGGGACTTCCCCGTAAAGACTTCCCGTTAAAACAATAATGTCTTCTTTGTATTTTTCAACAATTTTCTTGTCGATTCTCGGTACGTAGTAAAATCCCTCAGTATAGGCTATGGAGGCCATTTTTGCTAAATTGTGATAGCCTGTTTTGTTTTTTGCAAGCATTACAATTTGATAGCCATTGTCTTTATGCGATTTGTTTAAGTGATCTTCACAAACAAAGAATTCGCAGCCCACAATTCCTTTTAATGCCTTGTGTTTATTTTCTTCTGTTAGGTTTTTGTTGTAATTGTTAACCGATTGCACAAAATGAAACGCTCCCATCATATTCCCCGTGTCTGTAAGGGCTACTGCAGGCATGTTATTTTCTACTGCGGCATTCACTAAATCTTGTGTGCTAGAAGTAGATTGAAGAATTGAAAATTGTGAATGGTTATGAAGATGCACAAATGGTACATCTTCTAAAGTGGCAATGTTTTCTTTTATTTCTTCTGAAGAAATTTCTTCAGTTTCTGATAAAGCTTGTATTTGCTCCCGAATTTTTTGTGAAGCTTTTTGAAGATTAATATGTTTTAATCCTATAAGCTCGATTGTTTGAGGGTTTTCTTTTGAAAATTTCTCAAAATAATCTGGTTGAACATCAAGTTCTTCAGCTGTAAAAACTTGTCGACGCACCAATTCGAAAAAGCAACGTGTTGTTGCCTCCACATCGGCAGTTGCGTTGTGCGCTTCAGAAAAAGGTGTGTTAAATAAAAACTCGTGAAGCTCTGTTAATGTAGGTAGTTTAAACTTTCCACCACGTCCACCAGGAATCTGACAAAGTTGAGCTGTAGTTTCGGTACAAGTATCTAAAACTGGGAGGGTGGTCAATGCGGTGTCAATCCCCAAGCGGTAAAATTCCGCTCCCATAATATTTACATCAAACCCAACATTCTGACCAACGACAAATTTTGTTTTTGAAAGTGCAATGTTGAATTTCTCAGCTACTTCCTCTAAAGCTACACCTTCGGCTTCCGCTAATTCGGTAGAAATTCCGTGAATTTTTTCTGCGTCGAATGGAATGTTGAAACCCTCAGGTTTCACCAAAAAATCTTGGTGCTCAATTACATTTCCCATGGCATCGTGCAGCTGCCATGCAATCTGTATACAACGTGGCCAATTATCGGTGTCGCTTATTGGAGCATTAAAGCGTTTAGGTAAGCCAGTGGTTTCTGTATCGAATATTAAATACATTGAAATTGAGTGTTTTAGATTGACGAAATTAAATTTTGAATGTATTGCCTTATGCGAAGTCGAAGGATGGAATTCAAAAAAGTAAAAATAGAAAAATCAACCGCTATAGTGAAATAAAAGTCTAACGAATTGTTCACAAAAGAAAACCGTTCGAGGAAATTTCCTCGAACGGTTTCAATCTTTCTTTTTCAAAAATATTATTAAGCAATAATAGATTCAAAATTCTTAGCATTTTGCCATGCAGTATCGATGGTGTCACGCTGGTTGGTCAAAATTTTCTGCGTTGTAGGTGGTAACGTAGTGTCTTTAATTACTTCGTTGTACTCTTCAATGGCAGCTTTTTCACCTTTTTGAACTTCGCCTAAAATTGTTTTCTCGTTATTTGAAGAAAAGGCAGTTTCAATATCCATCCAGGTTCTGTGTAATGCTCCGGTTGTACTTCCACTTTTTTCAGGAGTTTCACCGTAGTTTTTAATTTCGCTCTTTAATTCGTGACCAAAATTATAACGTTTTTGAGCTTGTTCGTTAAAGAATTGCTTCAGTTTTGTGTTGTCCACTTTTTCTGCAGCTTTTTTATAACCCTTTTCGGCATCATAGTTCTTCTCTAACAATTCATTTAATTTATTCGACATCTTTTCAGTAAACTTCATCATCATTCATTTTAAATTATACAGTCGTTTTATTTCTGAATTCCTAATAAAGACAACTGCTCAACTTCATTGGGATATACCCCAATATACTATGAATAAAGGTGATAAAAGAATTTTTAACCTAAGCTTAGTATCATTTAAGAAGGTTTAACGAAATAAGAGTCTTTCAGGGGTTTATTTGTATGTAATGTTAAATTTTCCCTCTGTAATAAGTGTGTTGTCTGTATTAAAACTAAACGTGCCCTTCATGGTTTTTTCTGAAGTATTATGTTCGCTTAAGCTTACTACCCCTTCTCTGGTAGTCTTAGAGCCATCGGCATTTGTATAAATTGCTTGTACGGTGGCATTAGGTAAGGCGTAATTTCCAGTTGATACGTCTGGTTTAAAGTTTAAAGTGATTTTTGAATTCACGTTGTTTGCTGAAATTGATATTCTATGAGTAGTTTTTCTAGCCGAAACTATAAATGGAAGGAATTCATTATCATTAATCTTAGCGGAAAAGGTTCCTGCGTTAACGGGATCAAGTTCGGTGCTGTTGTTGTAAGGTATATCGAACAATGTGCCGTTAGAAACGTAAATTGTATCTATGCCTGGGAGAATAGCGTTAAAGTGAAATGTACCCGAAATAGTTTTGTTTACTTCATTTACCTCAGATATAGTTACCATTCCCTCACCATCTGGCAAGGTAGTGTAAACACTTCCACCTGGACCTTCATACATAGCAAAGTTGGAAGAACCTTCACCAATTGTATAGCTGTTTTCTGCTAAACTTGATAGTTTAATCGTCATACCTTCATTTTGAGAAGACCCCAAAATGGTTAATGTGCCATCGTCGTTTACTGAAGCGCGAGCATCTGCAGCCATGTAAAAATTATTATCAATATTGGCTTGCAAAGCAGAATCTGTTACCTTAGTATCTTCACAAGAAATTATAAAGAAAGCTGAAAGTAAGACAAGTAGGATTTTTTTCATTGGTGATGTTATTATGAAGTGAATTAGACAAATGTAAAAGAAAAACTTTAATTGATTGAATTTCAAAAAGAAAATATATTATCTTTGCCGTCCTTAATTATAACCGGGGTCGTGAACCCCAAAAAATAATTTTTTAAAATGTCAGTAAAAATAAGACTACAAAGACGCGGAAAGAAAGGGAAACCTTATTTCTGGATTATTGCGGCAGACAGCCGTAGCAAAAGAGATGGTAAATACCTAGAAAAAATAGGTTCTTACAATCCAACAACCAACCCAGCACAGATTGACCTTAATGTGGACCTAGCTGTAAAATGGCTTCAAAACGGAGCTCAACCTACAGATACGGCTCGTGCTATTCTTTCTTACAAAGGGGCTTTAATGAAAAATCACCTTGCTGGTGGTGTTCGTAAAGGTGCTTTAACTGAAGAGCAAGCTGAAGCTAAATTCAACGAGTGGTTGGAATCTAAAAGAGAGTCTATCGACAAGAAAAAAGCAACTCTTACTGAAGCTCAAGAAAAAGCGAAAGCTGAAAAACTTGCTGCTGAAAAGGCTGTTAGTGATAAGCGTGCTGCTGAAGCTGCCGCTGCTGCTGCTCCTGAAGAAGAGGCTACTGAAGAGGCTGAAGCAACTGCTGAAACTGAAACAGAAGACAACAAAGAAGCTTAATTTTTATAACGATGCAAAAGGAGGATTGCTTCTACTTGGGCAAAATCGTTAAGAAATACAGCTTTAAGGGTGAGTTACTCGTAAAATTAGATACGGACGAACCTGAACTCTTTACCGAAATGGAATCGGTTTTTGTGGAACAACGCAAAAACCTGATTCCATTTTTTATTGAAGAAAGTTCACTGCACAAAAGCGAATTATTGCGTGTGCGTTTTGAAGATGTTACTAACGAAGAGGAAGCCAACGCTTTAATTGGTGCTCATCTATACCTGCCTTTGGAATTTTTACCAGAGTTAACAGGAAATAAATTCTACTACCACGAGATTATAGGTTTCACCGCAGAAGATGAGTCTTTTGGGAAAATCGGTGAAATTACTGGAGTAAACGATACAACTTCGCAGGCATTATTTGAAATAGACCGCGAAGGAACAGAGATATTAATTCCTATGATCGATCATTTTATAAAAAATGTAGATCGAGAAAATAAAACTATCCTGCTAGATGTTCCTGAAGGACTAATTGAAATGTATTTATAATTCTGAATTCAGAATTAAAAATTCAGAATTAAATGAACAAGCCTTTTCAATTCAAACAATTTACGATAGAGCAAGATCGATGTGCCATGCAAATAGGTACAGACGGAGTTTTGCTTGGAGCTTGGGTTTCAATTGAAAACAATCCATTTTCAATTTTAGATATTGGTGCAGGTACAGGAGTTATAGCTTTGCAGCTTGCCCAGCGTTCTGATGCCGAAATGATTGATGCTCTAGAAGTAGATGACAACGCCTACGAACAATGCGTTGATAATTTTGAAAATTCACCTTGGGGCGATAGACTATTTTGCTACCACGCTTCCTTAGGAGAGTTTATAGAGGAAATAGAAGATAAATACGATCTTATTGTTTCCAACCCGCCATTTTATTCTGAAGACTATAAAACATCCGACGAATCGCGTGACCTTGCACGATTCAACGATTCACTTCCATTTGATGAACTAATTTTTAGTGCTTCACAATTACTTTCAGAAGAAGGAATTTTTGCTGTTGTTATTCCTCGAAAAGAGGAAGAAGGTTTTTTAAAGCTAGCAGAACAAGAGAATCTTTTCGCAAAGCGAATTTGTCGAGTAAAGGGAAATGAAACTTCTCAAGAAAAAAGGAGTTTGATAGCGTTTTCTTTTGAAAAATCGACACCGAAAATTGAAAATCTTACCATAGAAACTTCACGACACAAGTATACTGAAGAATACATTAGCTTAGTTAATGAATTTTACCTGAAAATGTAGGTCTATATGGTTCTGATTTCTAAATTTGTATTCCTTTAAATTTATAAATACATGAAACCAGATTTATTCGAAGCTCCAGATTATTACAATCTAGACGAATTACTTTCAGATGAACATAAACTAGTGCGTCAAGCTGCTCGCGAGTGGGTTAAGCGTGATGTATCTCCAATTATAGAGGAATACGCTCAAAAAGCAGAGTTTCCTAAACAAATTATCGGTGGACTTGCCGAAATTGGGGCTTTTGGGCCTTATATACCTGAAGAGTACGGTGGTGCCGGCCTAGACCAAATTTCTTATGGATTAATAATGCAAGAAATTGAACGCGGCGATAGTGGTGTTCGTAGTACAGCATCTGTACAATCTTCATTAGTTATGTATCCAATATACAAATATGGTACTGAAGAACAACGTAAAAAATACTTGCCAAAACTTGCATCAGGTGAGTGGATGGGATGTTTTGGTTTAACTGAACCAGATCACGGAAGTAATCCAGGTGGAATGACTACCAACTTTAAAGATATGGGGGACCACTATCTTTTAAATGGTGCAAAAATGTGGATTAGTAACGCTCCATTTGCTCAGGTTGCAGTTGTTTGGGCTAAAAACGAAGAAGGTCGTATTCACGGTTTAATCGTTGAGCGTGGAATGGAAGGTTTTTCAACTCCAGAAACACATAATAAATGGTCGCTTCGTGCTTCAGCAACAGGTGAGCTTATTTTTGATAATGTAAAAGTTCCAAAAGAAAATTTACTTCCAAATAAATCAGGTTTAGGTGCGCCACTTGGCTGTCTTGATTCTGCGCGTTACGGTATTGCTTGGGGTGCAATTGGAGCTGCAATGGATTGCTATGACACTGCCTTACGTTATTCAAAAGAAAGAATGCAATTTGGGAAGCCAATTGGGCAATTCCAACTTCAGCAGAAAAAACTTGCCGAAATGATTACCGAAATTACAAAAGCTCAATTATTAGCTTGGAGAGTAGGGGTAATGCGTGATGCTGGAACAGCAACAAGTGCACAAATTTCTATGGCAAAGCGTAATAATGTGGATATGGCTATCAATATCGCTCGCGAAGCTAGACAGATGCTTGGGGGAATGGGTATTACTGGTGAATACAGTATAATGCGTCACTCAATGAACCTTGAAAGTGTAATTACTTACGAAGGAACCCACGATATTCATTTATTGATTACAGGTCTAGATATTACAGGCTTAAATGCTTTTAAATAGATGAGAAATATTGCCTTTGGAATTTTAATTTTTTTTGGAATTCAAGCATTTGCTCAAAAGAAACCCTTTGAAAATGTAAGTTTAGATGCTTTTTTAACTGAAACTCAATACTTCAGTGATAACCCTAAAATGTTGGAGTTTGTTTGGTGGCTTCCTAGAGAGTTTTGGGGTGTTTCATATGCTCAAGATTCAACGGTTAGTGAAGAAGACTATAAGGAGTTGCTTAAAATGTTTCAAAATTTTGAACTATTCGCCGTTACACAGGGTGAAATAGGACATTTTGGTGGAGTTACATACTATTCTAGGGAAGATGTTATTGATAATCTGACTATTCATTATAGAGGTGAGAATTTAATGGTTGCTTCAGAAGAAGAAATCTCGTCAGATTTTTCAAATTTTATAATGATTATGCAACCAATGATTGCCAACATGTTGGGGCAAATGGGAAGTAATATTCATTTTATACTATTTAAAAGTATACGAGGAAACGAAGTTCTACCTATAAATCCTTTAGATAGTAAAAATTTGGAAATTACACTTTCTGAGTTTAACAAAACAATTGAGTTACCATTAAGTAGCTTATTGTTAGAGAAAAGATGTCCAAATGACGATAAACTCTATTCAGGTAAATGGAATTATTGTCCGATACATGGGGAAAATTTAATTTTAAACTAATGGTAAATTTATTAAAAAGCTTTCCAATTTTTGGGAAGCTTTTTTATTTTTCACACCTTTCACATACTAATTGTATCTTTAAAAAAACATTTACAGTATGTCGTCAAAATCTCGAATGTACCGTGCCTATAACACCGCCCGACGGGTTACATTCAATGATGATTCAAAATTTATAATTTTTAGTGATTGCCATCGCGGCGATAATAGTTTTGCCGATGAGTTTGCAAACAACCGAAATATCTACTTTCACGCACTTCAAAATTATTACAAAAACGGATTTACTTATTGCGAGTTAGGTGATGGGGATGAACTTTGGGAGAATATTTCTTTTAAAGATATTTTCGAAGCACATCAAAACGTGTATGAATTAATGAAGCTTTTCTATAATGAAGGGAGGCTTTATAGGCTGTATGGAAACCACGATATGGTTTATAAAAATGAAAGTTATGTAGAGAAAAACCTCTTTACCTATTTTGATAAAATTACGGGAAAAGACGCTCCATTATTCCCTGGTATTAAATTTACAGAAGGCTTAATTCTAGAACACGAAACTACCAAACAAGAGATTTTTATGGTTCACGGGCATCAAACCGATTGGATGAACTATGTGGGTTGGAAAATCAATAGGTTTATGGTTAGAGTGCTATGGCGGCAACTTCAAGTTTTTGGAATAGGCGATCCTACTAGTCCCGCCAAAAACTATAAAGAATTAATTAAAGTAGAAAGACGCACCAAACGATGGATCGTAGAGAATAAAAACATCTTTACAATTATGGGTCATACCCATAGGCCGCGCTTTCCAGAGCCTGGAGATATAGCACTGTTTAACGATGGAAGTTGTGTTCATCCTCGAAGTATAACAGGCTTAGAGATAGAAAATGGCGAAATTTCACTTATCAAATGGCAAATTTCAACCACAGCCGATGGAACCTTAAAAGTTAAGAAGTTACTGCTAGAAGGACCTCAAAAACTTATTGACTATAAAACAGAATAGCTGGTTAAACTTCAGGAGCTAATTCTATTTCTAAACCGTCGAGCTCTTCATTGATAAATATTTGACATCCAAGACGGCTATTATCTTTCACGTTAAAGGCCTCTGCAAGCATAAGGTCTTCATCATAACTCATTTCTGGTAGTTCGTGATCGCTCATTACGTAGCACTGGCAAGACGCACACATTGCCATTCCTCCACAAACACCAATTGTCCCTTCAGGAGCTAGCTCGTACGAACGAACTACTTCCATAACATTCATATTCATATCGGTAGGAGCATCAACTACGTGAGTTGTTCCTTCGCGGTCTGTTATTTTAATTTTAATGTCTTTCATAAAGATAAATCAGACTTATCTGCTTAGAATAATAGAACTGCACAGATAAAAATTTTGAAGATTAGTCGAATGCTTTAATTACGGCTTTTGGAGCTTCTTTCTTACTGCCATCAAAACCTTGTACTCCACCAACTGTAGTGTACTTCATTACATAGCGCTTATCTGGAAAAATTCTTTGGTAAGCACTTTGACACATTAGTGTTGCTTCGTGAAAACCACAAAGTATTAATTTCAGTTTTCCAGGGTAAGTATTGATGTCGCCAATAGCGTAAACGCCAGGGATATTGGTTTGATAGTCTAAAGAATTATCAACTTTAATTGCGTTCTTTTCAATTTCGAGTCCCCAATCTGAAAGCGGTCCTAATTTAGGTGCTAATCCGAAAAGAGGAATAAAATGGTCGCATTCTCTGTTGAAAACCTCATCACCACGTTTAATTACAACTTCTTCAAGTTTGTCATTTCCAACTAAGCCTACTACTTCAGCTGGGGTGATTAATTCTATTTTTCCGATGTTTTTTAGTTCTTGAACTTTCTCAACACTGTCTAAAGCTCCTCTAAATTCATTTCTTCTATGAATTAAGGTTACGCTTTTTGCAACATTTGTTAGAAAAATACTCCAGTCCAAAGCAGAGTCACCTCCTCCTGAAATAACCACATTTTTATCGCGGTATAATTCAGGGTTACGAATGATGTACTCTACACCTTTATCTTCGAAATCTGCAAGATTAGAAATAGCCGGTTTTCGTGGCTCAAAACTTCCTAACCCTCCTGCAATTGCAACTATAGGAGCGTGGTGTTTTGTGCCTTTATTAGTAGTAACTATAAAAGTGCCATCGTCTAACTTTTCAAGTTTATCAGCTCTTTCTCCAAGAGTAAAGCCGGGTTGAAAAGGTTCAATTTGTTTCATTAGATTATCCACTAAATCTCCTGCTAAGACTTCTGGAAATCCAGGAATGTCGTAGATAGGTTTTTTAGGATATATCTCAGCACACTGCCCACCTGGTTGTGGAAGTGCATCTATAAGGTGACATTTCAGTTTAAGTAATCCTGCTTCAAATACGGTAAAAAGGCCAGTAGGTCCTGCGCCAATTATAAGAATATCAGTTTTTATCATGAAAGAGGTGCTCTTAAATTTTGTTTCAAAATTAGTTCGGAAAAAATGTTTAATAAATGACTATTGTCAATCTTAAGATATGTTTATGACTTTCTCAATTTGAGGCGCATATTTTTTGATTGTCATTTCTACGCCACTTTTTAAGGTCATTTGGTTAACCGAACACCCTACGCAAGCACCCAGTAATTGGACTTTTACCACCTTATCATCTTCAATCGAAATCAGTGATATATCACCACCGTCGTTTTGCAAAAATGGTCGAATCTCGTCCAATGCCTCTTGTACTTTTGTAGTTAATTCTTGCGTTGTCATATTATTTTTTTACGGCGCTGCAACCTGCCATTGTTGTAATCTTTATAGCTACAGTAGGAGGAAGGTTTTCGTTTCTGCGAACTGTTTCTTCTACTACATTACGAGTTATTGCTTCAAATGCTTCTTCTATTGGTGTAGCCGATTGTAGTGCTGCTGGTCTTCCAACATCTCCTGCTTCACGAATACTTTGAACCAATGGAACTTCACCTAAGAAAGGAACATTTAAATCTTCAGCAAGATGTTTAGCACCTTCTTTTCCAAATATATAGTATTTATTGTTTGGAAGTTCGGCAGGTGTAAAATATGCCATGTTTTCAACAATACCCAATACTGGTACGTCGATATTTTCTTGTCTAAACATAGCAACACCTTTACGAGCATCTGCTAATGCTACGTTTTGAGGTGTGCTTACCACAACAGCACCTGTGATAGGTAGCGATTGCATAATACTTAAATGAATATCACCAGTTCCTGGAGGTAGGTCTAATAACATAAAGTCTAATTCACCCCAATCGGCATCAAAAATAAGCTGATTTAATGCTTTTGCAGCCATTGGTCCACGCCAAATTACTGCTTGATCTGGTTGCGTGAAAAAGCCAATAGAAAGAATTTTTATTCCGTAATTTTCAACGGGCTTCATTTTACTTTTACCCTCAACATTTACAGATAGTGGTTTTTCCATTGCCACGTCAAACATAATTGGAATAGAAGGCCCGTAAATATCAGCATCTAGAATACCTACTTTGAATCCCATTTTTGAAAGAGTAACAGCTAGATTTGCAGTTACAGTAGATTTACCTACTCCTCCTTTTCCGGAGGCTACAGCAACAATATTTTGGATTCCCTTAATAGGTTTCCCCTTAATAAGATTAGGGTTTTGAGGTTTCTGAGGTGCTTCAACCTTTATGTTAACTTGTACTTTTGCATTAGCATCCACTTTTTCGTGAATGGTTTTAATTACATCTGCTTCTGCACGTTTCTTTATATGTAAAGCCGGCGTAGTTAGTTTTAAATCTACTACAACTTCGTCGGCAAACGTTAGTACATTCTGAACAGCTCCGCTATCCACCATATTTTTTCCTTCGCCAGAAACTGTTATTGTCTCTAAAGCTTTAAGGATGTTTTGTTTTGAAATGCTCATAATTATTTGGAGATATTTAGATTCATTCTAAAGTGCAAATATACTCTTTATGATTTGTATTTTAAAGAGATACTCTTTCATTTTCGGTTTATTGGCTTTCTACGGTTTCAAGTGAAAAATTTATTTTGAATTATAGAGATATTTGAAGTCAATAGTTTTTTTATTACCCCTTTATATAACTTGTCAAATTAAAGCCGAATATGTAAATTGTAGTTCCCCAAGATTATAGAAATTCACTTACACACATTAACAAAACAAATATTCTAATGTATCGATTGTTACTTGTTTTTCTTTTGGCTTTACTGGTTTCCTGTTCAACTGATACTGATTATAAAAATAGATCGCGTGCCACAGGTTGGAAAATGATAGGTGGTAAAGGAGTCTTTTCAAAGAATTATAAGGGAAAAGTAAATGTGCAAGAAACAGGTCCAGGCCTAGTTTTTATTGAAGGAGGTACTTTTACAATGGGGCGAGTACAAGACGATCCAATGGGCGATTGGAATAATACACCCACTCAACATCACGTGATGTCTTTCTACATGGACGAAACCGAAGTTACCAACTTAATGTATTTAGAATATTTGGATTGGACAAAGCGTGTTTTCCCTCCGAGTATCGAACTTTATAAAAATATCTACCCTAGCGCTGTTCCCGATACTATGGTATGGCGAAATCCACTTGGTTTTATTGAAGATATGGTTTACAACTATTTGCGTCATCCAGCTTATTCTGAATATCCAGTAGTGGGGGTGAATTGGTTGCAAGCAGTTAATTTCTGTAAATGGCGAACCAATAGAGTTAATGAACTATTACTCGAAGAAGCTGGAATGATACCTAAAGATGCGCGTTTGCATATAAAGGGAGATGAAACTTTTGATACGGAAACTTATTTTGCAGCGCCTACCTTAACCTACGGTGGAAATGATTCTATTCTTCACGGAGGTAAAAAATCTAAAGCATTATTAGAGCTTCGTAATGATAGTACCTTAGTGGGTGCAGAGCGTACTCAGTTATTTGTACAACGCAAAGATGGTTTATTGCTTCCAACGTACAGACTTCCTACAGAAGCAGAATGGGAATACGCAGCTTTAGGTTTAGTTGGCATTCGAGAATACAATTCATTTAAAGGTAGAAAAAAATATCCTTGGAATGGTAGTTATACCCGTTCAGGGAAACGAAAGAATAAAGCAGATCAACTGGCAAATTTTAAACAAGGACAAGGTGATTATGGCGGAATTGCAGGTTGGAGTGATGATAATGCAGATATTACTGCTCCCGTAAAAAGTTACCCAGCCAATGATTTTGGACTATACGATATGGCTGGAAATGTTTCGGAGTGGGTTGCTGATGTTTATAGGCCAATTATTGAAAAAGATTACAATGATTTTAATTACTACAGAGGGAATGTTTTTACAAAACCATCTAGAAATGCAGATGGAACTTACAATGTTATTCCATTAGACTCTATTGTATATGATACGCTTCCTAATGGGGTTTTGGTTCCAAAGCATTTTCCAGGGGAATTGGTTGAAGTTCCTGTTGGAATTGAGGAAACTCATCTTCGCCTTAATTTTTCACAGAGTGATTACCGAGATTTTAAAGATGGTGACTCTTTGTCTAGAATTAAGAGAATTCAGGATGAATCCTCACAACGTCCAATGTATAATTCCCCAAGACACTATATTCTAATTGATAGTACTGGAACTGTGTATACAGAATATGATAAAGACAACAACAGGAGAACTTTGATAGATAATCAAACTCGTGTTTACAAGGGTGGTTCATGGAGAGATCGAGAATATTGGTTAGACCCAGCACAACGTAGATACTTACCAGAATATATGTCTAGAGATGATATTGGGTTTAGATGTGCAATGTCTAAAGTAGGATCCAAAATGCAGGGTAAGAAAAAGCGCAAAAATTAGAAACTGAATTTATTAAATTCTAAATTTTTTTATCAACTTGGCATTAGTTATCTTCCTTCACAAAAAATAATAAATGATATCAGAAATAATTAAAAATCGGCGTGCAGTTTTTCCTGCACAGTACAATTCCCAACCTATAACAAAAGAGGAAATTCTTTCAATTTTGGAAGCTGCCAATTGGGCCCCTACGCATAGACGAACTGAACCATGGCGATTTAAAGTTTTTCACGGAGAATCTCAAGCTACTCTCGGTAAATTTATGGCAGAATATTACAAGGAAACCGCAGCCAAATATTCAGAATTCACTTATAATAAGTTTTTAAACAACCCAGTGAAAGCAGGTTGCGTTATCGCTATTTGCATGCAGCGTGACGAAAAAGAGAGTATTCCTGAATGGGAAGAAATTGCTGCAACTGCTATGGCAGTTCAAAATATGTGGCTTACTGCTCATAGCATGAAAATAGGAGCGTATTGGTCTTCTCCAGGTGTGATAAATAGTATGGATCAACATATAGCTATGGAAGAGGGAGAACGTTGCCTAGGCTTGTTCTATTTAGGAAAATTCGACGATGAACTGCCAGAAGGAACTAGGAAAACTACTATCGAAGAAAAAACTACTTGGTTGTAATAACCTAATTAGCAAACCTGACACGTCTCGAAAACCTGTCAGGTTTTTTTATTTTTAAATTTTAACAACTAAAAACTTAGTTTAAACTAATCTTTTAGTTATATTTGATTGATAATAAAAACCTCATATTCTTTACTAATGAAACAGTTAACAAAAGCAGAAGAAGATATAATGCAAATTTTGTGGGATTTAAAAGAGGCAAATGTTGCATCAATTATCGATGAACTTCCAGAACCTAAACCTGCATATAATACTGTTTCTACCATTGTTAGAATATTGGAGAGTAAGGATTTTGTCGATTACCGAAAGGAAGGGCGAGGACATATTTACTTTCCAAAAGTTAAAAAATCGGAATACAGCAATCAGTCTTTGAAAAAGTTGATGGACGGTTATTTTCAAGGCTCTTTTAAAAGCATGGTCTCTTTTTTTATGAAGAAAAATGATTTCAGTATTCAGGAAATGGAAGCTATTATGAAGGAAATAAATTCAAAAAAACCCGAAAAATGATACATACAATTCTACAAATACTCGTTTTTCAACTGCTGTTCCTCGCAGTTTATGATCTCTTTCTAAAAAAGGAAACTTTTTTTAATTTGAATAGAGCGTATCTATTACTCACCCCAACCTTGAGTATTATTTTACCCTTTGTAAGTTTGGATTTTCTTCAGGAGAATATTCCGCAGGAGTACGTTGTTCAATTAACTGCCGTAATTCTTGGAAACACTGCTTCGGAAGCGGGGAGTGACGCAACATTTTGGATGTCAACATTAAGTAGTCTTTATTTTATAGGCGTTTTATTCACCTCCTTTATTTTCAGCGTTAAGCTTTTAAAAATAGCTAAGCTGCGCGTTTCAGGAAAAAAGAAGAACTTTAAAGGAACGAGATTGATACTTCTTCCCAAAACCGATCTTACTTTTTCATTTTTCAGCACAATTTATCTAGGAGAAACTGTTTCCGAAGAAAACAAAGCCAGCATCATTGCACATGAAAAAGTTCACATTCAGCAAAAACATTCTTATGATTTGCTGTATTTTGAACTACTTCGCATCGTTTTTTGGTTTAATCCACTGGTTTATATGTTCCAAAATAGAATCTCTACGCTTCACGAGTACATAGCCGATTCTGAAATAACGCGTAATAAAGACAAAAAACAATACTATCAAAACCTTCTTTCCGAAGTATTTCAAACCGAGCAAATTTCATTTGTCAATACATTTTTCAAGCAGTCATTAATCAAAAAACGAATCATTATGTTGCAAAAATCAAAATCACAAAAAGGAGCGCAGGTAAAGTATTTACTGCTGTTGCCGATAATCTTTAGCATGTTGTTTTACACATCATGTAGCAATGAACCTAAGCCAGAAGAGATACAATCTACTTCTCAATCTGATTCTGAAGTTATGACCAAAATTAATGAACTTGCCGAGGCCATTATGAAAAAAGGTGATATGACTGCCGAAGAAGAAAAAGCTCTAAAACTCCTAACAACGGAAGCGCAGCCAGGTGATAAGGTTTATACTTCGGTGAGAGAATATTTAGACGATACGAAGGGCGAGAATGGTACAGATGTCCCTTATTCCGTTATCGACCAAGTGCCGGCCTATCCGGGTTGTTCTGGTGATAATGAAACCATGAGGAAATGTATGTCCACCAAAATAGCAGAATCGATAAATTCGAATTTCAATACGAGTATTGCCAATGATTTGAATATTTCAGGAAGACAACGGATTGCTGTTCAATTTAAAATTGATAAAACTGGAAATGTAACTGATGTTCGCGCTCGAGCAAAACATCCAGAATTAGAGGCGGAAGCTATGCGTGTAGTAAATTTACTGCCACAAATGAAGCCTGGCGAGCAGAAAGGTGAAAAAGTTGGCGTTTTGTATTCCTTGCCTATTGTTTTTGATGTTGTGGAATAAATTTACAACTTTCACAAACCTAATATATTTTGGAGACCGCTTAAGTTTCACCAAACTTTTTAGCCAATGAAAATTGCACTATTTATTTTACTAGTATCGTTTTCTTTTCTAGCCAAGGCGCAATCTGTTTCGACTTTAACAGTTTCAAAAAAAGGAGACAGTCTTTTTACAATTGGAGAATACAATAAGGCAATTCCATACTTTCTCAAAGCAAATCGATTTTCGGAAGTCGCTAATTGCTATGAAAAGATAGGAAGCTATAGCAGTGCAGAACGCTATTTTAAAAAGGCAATTACGAAAAACAACTCCAACCTCATAACCGAATTTGAATATGCTAAAATGTTAGTAAAGATTTCAAATTTTAAACTAGCCGATAGTATCCTTCAAAACTTAAATTCTCGTTTTCCAAACAACCCAAATTTTATATATGAAAGAGGTCTCGTGAAAGAGTTTCAAAAGGATTCGACAGCAATTGATTTATTTCTTCAAGTTTATTCAATGGATAAAGGGAATATCAATGCTAGCTATAAAATTGCGAGGAATTATGTAGAAAATAGAAAATTTGCAGAGGCAGTTCCTTTTATTGAGAATGGATTGTTAGTAGATCAAAACAGTTCTAGGTTTCTTACGTTACGAGCCTTAAAAGAGTTTCATACCAAAGAGTACCACAAAGCAATTGACACCTATTCAATTTTGACTTCGAATGGAGGTAGTTATATTTCTTTACATGAAAATCTAGCCGAGGCTTATACTAAAACAATGCAGTTTGAAAAGGCTTTAGAACAATATGGTGTTTTATTTGAGAAATATGACGACCAAAACCCAAAGTGGCATCACGAAGTTGCATTTCTTTACAGAGCAATGAAAGAATATGAAAAGGCGAAACGACATTTGAATATTGCTATCGGATTGTTGGAAACTCCTTTATCTAATGAATATTTGGAGTTGGCAACCATTTATAAACGTAAAGGGGATTATAAAAACGAGATGGCGGCACTTAAAAAAGCGTTGGCAAATAATCCGAATAACGAAATGGCTTTATATAATTTAGCTGTAGCTGCAGATAATTATTTTAAGGACAAAAAGACGGTTTTAAAGTATTATGAAAATTACCTAAATCAATTTGGCGAGAAAGGTATAATGCGTAATCTAGGAAAACAGAGAGTAAGTGACTTGAAAAAGAAAATTCATTTTAAAACAGACTGAACTTCTCAACACTAGATGCAAGTAGGCTAGCATAAGGCAACAATCCTTCTTACTATAGTTATTGAAGTTTAGAATAAATTTTACAATCATAATAAACCTGACAGGTCTCGATGACCTGTCAGGTTTTTTTACCAATTTTATACCTATTGATAGGAGCGCGAAGTTAATTTATAGACATTCCATAACTACTTTAAAAATTAATCCTTTATGTTTCAGTAAATTTGTACTTTTCAAGTTGAATTTTCTATGAAATGGAACATCCATTATCTATTTATAAAATATAGCAATATGTCTATTTGGATGTTCTATTTGTCCTTTTAAAAAGAAATAGTAAAGACAAATGAAACACAGCTTTCTTTTAATTTTTCTTCTTCTAACGGTTGCCTCATGCCAGTTTTTTGAGACTGAAAAGGTTTCTTCAGAATCTATATTTAAAGAAGAAATTAAAACAATAGATTGGAAAGATGTCGATCGTTATCCTTCTTTCTCTAACTGTGAAAATGAGTTGGAGAAGCCGGAGCAAAAAGACTGTTTTATAAACACTATAAGCTCGCAGCTTTATAAATCTATAAACCACGAAGGAATTATTGCTTCTCGGGATATTTATGATACGGTGCGTGTTAATTTCCAAGTGAGTAGTGCTGGAGAACTTACCATTGTAAATATTAAAATGGACTCTTTACTTCAACGCGAATTTCCAAAATTAGAAGCTTGGATATTAGAAAGTGTCGATTCATTACGTCCTGTTGCTCCAGCCTTTAAAAGAGGTATTCCCGTACGAACCCAGTTTACGTTACCTGTAATTATTAAGACAAATTAATTACAAACTAAACTTATACCCAACAGTAAAGTCTATTGGAAAGTTTCCGTTATTTTCTACGTTTAGTCCTACTATATCGTTGTAGTTAAATGTAATATAGTTCTTCCCAACTTTGTAGTCTGCACCAATGCCAAAGGTAATAGGAGCGTTAAAATCGCTTCCAGAATTTGTTTCGTTTATAATCATTGGTGGATTAGTTTCTATTACATAAGTTATTTCTTTGGTAGAATAAGTAAATGAAGCTAGTTTACAATTCACAAAGGCGTCAAACTTTGAAGTTTTTACAAATTTAAATCGGTAATTTAATGAAAGTTGAGAAGCTGAGTATTTGTGATCGCTACTTTCAAAAGTTTGCTTGAATCGGAAGACTAATGCGTGTCTTTTTAATTTCACTTCTTCAAATATTTCAAAATCAACACCTACCACAGGATGAAGGGCGTCGTTTATGTTATTTGTAAAAACACTGTTTAAAACTCCGGCAAAACCTCCAAGTCTTAACTGTATATTGGTATTCGTCTTTTCATCTGTAAAATTTGGATCAATTTTTTGATTGTATTCCACAAAATAGTTGTGGAGGCTTGACAAGTTAAACTTTAAACTTTCGGTATCTATTCCACTTCCTTTAGTTTTTTCTGCTAAAACAACTTTGTATTCTTCTTGATAATTACCATCTACTTTAGTGTTTTTCAGTTCAACCACTTCTACATTTTGCTTTAAAAAATACCTGTAATTTCCATCGAAAGTGTTCCAAAGTAAAGTCAAGGGGCCTTCAACCTCAGTTTTTAAAGTGTAGGTTTGGCCGTCAACATTATAATTTTGTTGGGCGATTAGTGATGGGGTAGAAATGAGAAAAAATAAAATGAAAATTGTAGCACACGATTTCATACCTGAAAGTTTTAATAATGCTAAGGTATAGAATATATTGATAATTTAAATTTTGTCTTAAAATTTTCGATAATTAGAGGTTTTAGGTGAACCGCTGTTGTTTTTTCAATACTTCCTGCTTAATTATCCAAATCAAAGACCTTCTTCTGTGTCCTAATCGAGCGCAGTCTAGAGTAATTTATATACTAGTAAACTAATTTTAAAACGCTCGTCCCTTCCAAGAGTAACTTCCTTTTAAACTTTTAATAACTACAATAGTCGTAACTAATGCATAAATAAATACTTGCGGAATTAACTTCCAAAACGAATTCTTAACAGTGAAAAACCGCGCTGCTTGGTGAATGACAAGAAAATCTGTAGCAATTTTTAAGAAAATTAATATCAGATAAACATCAATTTCTTCAGTGTTATAAACCATTAAAAACGGAATGGCTAAAATCAAAGTATTTACACTAACAACCAACAACCCCAAAAATGTTGAGGTCAAGTTTCCTTGTTTAGAAGTCTTTGAAGCCCAGCGCACACGCTGATTTATTATACCTTCCCAAGTTTGTTGAGGTTTTGTAGTTACGATACTAGCTTTCGATTTCAAAAAGAGAATTTGTTCTGGAAATGCTGTTTTCATCTTTTCTAATAAAAATACATCATCTCCACTAGCAACATGGTCGTTTCCTGAAAATCCACTTACTTGGGCAAAAGCAATTTTAGAATACGCAAGGTTAGCTCCGTTGCTCAACAATGGATTTTTAAGTCCGAAACTTCCAATAGTAACAGCTTGTAAACTCAATCCATCTAATTGCTGATAAACTTGGATAAGTTGCCCATCCGATTTGTATTTTACAGGTGCGCATACCATTACTGGCTTGGTTTCTTGTATAAAAGTATCAAGAGACTTTAACCAGTTTTTCGGTAACTCACAATCTGCATCGGTAGTAACAATCCATTCAAATTTAGAAGACGCTATAGCATGCGTAATCGCGTCTTTTTTAGGGGAATTTGAAACGCGTTTATTTTGAATAAGTTTAATATCAATTACACTTTCCTGTATAACTTTTTGAATAATCGCTTCGGAAGAATCTTCTGAAGCATCGTTTACAAATATGATTTCAAAAAGTGCTGAAGGGTAATTGAGCTTTTCTATAGAATTTAGCATGTCAACAAGGCTTTTCGCTTCATTTCTAAATGGAATAATAACACTAAAACCAATTTTTGGAATGCCTTTCTTTGTAGAAAAAGTTTCATTTTTATTAAAACCAATTCTCAAGGCTATCATGCAAATGAAATAGCAAACAAATAAAATTATTAGCCCCCAAATCATCGGGTTGCAGGTTGATAAGTAACTATATAAAAGCTTCCTAATAGTGAAGGCAGCACAAAATTAAAAAACCACATCGCCAGTACTGTTGGAAGAACTACCAATTCTGAAATTCCAGCAAATGAAAACAACCATACTGCTACACCGCCGCGAATAACAACATCGAAAATAAAAAGTGTCGGTAGGATAGAAACTAGTAAATACATAGAAAATATTAGCAATATTGCTTCTATAAACGCAATGTCAGCACCAAAAAAAAGCAGTAAACAATAAAACATCCCACTAAAAATAACATATCGAAAAATTGAAAAAACTATAGTTTTCAGTTTGATACGAAACGGGATTTTTTTGAAAAACCGGATTGCCTTAGAATTAGTTAAGTCCTTATTTTTCTGTTTCTTTTTATTAAAATAATAGGCAATGGATAAAAATGTAATAAGTCCTATTCCAAAATACAGAAATGAGACAATAGAATAGTCGATCTTAAAATTCCGAATGAAATAAAATAAACCAATCACCCCAAAAATCACCGTTGCCAACATTTGTGCGGTTCCTGACAAGAAGTTTAAAAAGAGTATTTTTTTTCTTTTTGACCTTTCAAAAAACAAAGCTTTAGCACCGTATTCCCCAACTCTATTAGGTGTTGCCAATGAAACTGTTAGTGAAGCTAGACTTTGTTTCATTGCTGTTTTAAAATTCATCTCTTCTAGTGTTGAAACTAAAGTTTGCCATTTTAAAATTTCAAAAAACCAGTTTGCAGCTGTCAAACTTAGAAATAAGCTTAAAAAATATATCGAGCTGCTTCCTTTCTGCTGAATTAAAGAAATAAAATCAACGAGATCTACTGTAGGGTTGTTCTTTAGTTTGTAAAAAATATATCCAAAGGTAATAACCAAGATCAAAGCTTTTGCTGAAGCAAGCAGATATTGTTTAGCTTTGTAGGATGCAGTAGTCATTAGGCTAAAATACAAAATGAATTTATTTGTCTCTTTTAAGAAGCGTGTTTATTCAATTTTAAATATAGGTAAATATAGAAGGTCATCCTTATAAAGGTTAGGATTAAGATTTTTGGAATCTAACAAATGCAAACAGAAAAAATAATTTTAGGAATTGATCCAGGAACTACCATTATGGGGTTTGGACTTATAAAGGTTGTGGGTAAAAAAATGGAATTTATTCAACTTAATGAACTCCAATTAAAGAAATACGACGACCACTATGTAAAATTAAGATTGATTTTTGAACGCACTATCGAACTTATAGAAACGCATCACCCAGACGAGATTGCTATTGAAGCACCTTTCTTTGGAAAGAACGTACAGTCTATGTTGAAATTAGGTAGAGCTCAAGGTGTAGCAATGGCTGCAGGACTTTCAAGACAAATTCCCATTACCGAGTATTCCCCTAAAAAGATAAAAATGGCAATTACCGGAAACGGAAATGCTAGTAAAGAGCAAGTAGCTAAAATGCTTCAAAGTCTTTTAGGTTTAAAGGAACTTCCAAAAAATCTAGATAGTACCGACGGACTCGCAGCTGCAGTTTGTCATTTTTACAACTCTGGGAGAGTTGAAGTAGGAAAAAGTTACTCAGATTGGGCTGCTTTTGTGAAACAGAATGAAGACAGAGTAAAGTAGCAGTGAAGTAACTTTTACTATGCTTTTATTAGTGCCTAAGTATTTCAGCTCAATTTAAAACTCCCGTTTTCCTATAAGACTCGAAGGTTACTCTTCAGTAATATCAATTTCTGGAAATCCAATCCTGAACAATATTTTCAATTTCTTTATTCTCTTGAAGTTTGATGATTTCGAGATCTACTTTTCTTTTTAAATCGCTTTCAATAGGGAATATAAAACCATAATATTGAGGTTCGATTTTCTTCATACTTAAGATGTACTCATCCTTATCTTTCAGTTGAAAGATATATTCTAGAGGAATTTGGTCATAAATTAACGCATCAACCTTTTTGTTTAGCAACATTTCATATCCTTCAGAAACGGAATGCACGGCTATAGGAGTACCATCTACATTACTCACTCTGTCCATTATTTTTTTATAATTCGGTACGGCTACCTTTTTGCCTTCTAAATGCTGTATGCTAGTTATGGTTTTATCTTGCTGAACAGTTGTAAGGGATAAGGTAGTTGCAATTCCCGCAACAAATGAAGTAGCTAAAATCAATGAAATAATCATCCAAGCTCCCATTACAAATCGTCCTGCAGGAGTACGAGGTGCATAATCGCCATACCCAACAGTTGTCATAGTTACAATCGCTAACCATACCCCAGAACCAATACCTTTATAAAACTTATCCCCGTAGTCTTCCTTGTACTTTCTGCCTTCTACTATCCAAAATAAAAATCCAACTACGCTAAGCACCAATAATAAACCCAGAACACCGTAAAGAAAAGTTTTGGAAAAAATAGGCCTTACCTTATCCCAAAATGTTTGTTCAATAATGGGTGCTAGAATTGCCATTTCGGTATTGTAATACGGTTGAGAAAATGATACTTCTTCAGCTCGTTCTTTATTAATGGTTGTTGGCCCAATTAGAATATCAACTTCATTGTTTTTAGTCGCTGCAATACCCTCTTCGGTTGAGGGAAACTCCTTAAATGTGTATTTCAGCTGAAGATCATAGGCTATTTCTTTCCAAATATCAAATACAATTCCCTCTTCTTTTTGGTCGTGCATTACAAAAGGAGTGGAACCAGTATAGCCTACTCGAATAATTTTTTCATCTGTTTGTCCAAAAGAAACTATAGAACATAAAAGAAAAATGAATAAAATAATTCGAGACATATTTTAGGTTTTTTAATGAGTTGAGGTTCTGAAATTAAAGTTATGAATGCTTATTGCGGTAAAAATAATAACTAATTTTGAGGACTTATGAAGTTTTGAGCTTTTTAATGTCGCAATCCACTTTAAAATATGGAGAATATTTCAGAAAATGATGTAATAAGTAATAACGGTTTTGGCATATATATACATATTCCATTTTGTAAACAAGCCTGCCATTACTGCGACTTTCACTTTTCAACTTCTTTGAAGAAAAAAGGAGAGCTAATTGCTGCGCTCTGTCAAGAATTAATACTTCGAAAAGATGAAGTGCAGGGGATAGTAGAAACTATTTATTTTGGTGGTGGAACTCCAAGTTTACTTTCTTCGGAAGAATTGCAGCAGATTTTTGAAACGATCTCTAAAAACTACAAAGTTTCTGAAAGCCCAGAAATTACCTTAGAAGCAAACCCTGATGATATGCTGTCTGTTCATGCGCAGTCGAGAACTATTTTTGAGAATTATAAAACTCTCGGGATTAACCGTCTCAGCATAGGTATTCAATCCTTTTTTGAAGAGGACCTTAAACTAATGAACCGCGCCCATAACGCTACCGAAGCGTTAGATTGCATTAAGGAAGCTCAAAAGTATTTTGAGAATATCAGTATCGATTTAATTTATGGAATTCCAGGAATGTCTAATGAGCGTTGGATTGAAAATTTAAATATTGCTCTAAACCTCAATGTGCCACATTTGTCGTGTTATGCTCTTACGGTAGAACCGCGAACTGCCCTAAAAAAGTTTATCGATAAGGGAATAATCCCAGCTGTAGATGAAGAAGTGGCAAAGCAGCATTACGAAATTTTAGTAGATGAAACAGAAAAGGCAGGATTTGATAATTACGAGTTTTCAAATTTTGGAAGAGAAGGATTTCACTCTAAAAACAATACTGCCTACTGGGAAGGAAAGCCCTATTTAGGAATTGGTCCTTCAGCACATAGCTATAACGGAAAATCTCGTAGCTGGAATGTGGCCAACAATACGAAATACATAAAAAGCATAGCCGAAGAAATTCTCCCTTCTGAAATGGAAAATCTTTCAAAAGAAGATAGGTATAATGAATATATAATGACCGGCTTGCGTACCAAAAAAGGAGTTTATTTACCTAAGGTTGAAAGTGAATATGGAAAAGAATTTGCTGAATATCTTTTAAAACAAGCCGAAGATCATTTACACAACCAACTACTTGTTTTAGAGAACCAAAGCTTAAAAGTTTCAAGAAAAGGGAAGTTTTTGAGCGATGGAATTGCAAGTGATTTGTTTTGGATATAAACTCTTAATCCAAACAGATTGTCAATACCAATTAGGTTTTAAAAATTGTATCTTTAGTTGATTAAATTCTGTGAGATTTCTTTTTTTGGCTTTGTGTAATTTCAAAGCTTAAGAAAACCTTGACCGAATTGAGTTTTGCAAACTTGAAATTTAAATAATGAAAACTACTATTGAAATAAATAATCAAACTATAAATGTTGATCTCTCCAAGCCATTGGATATTTCACTGCCTATACAAGCCAATGAAGAAAATCCACTAGCTTGGTACTTAACCGAACCTACTATAGAACCTGTGCAAATGGAAGACTGGGTAGGAAAAGTTTCTGAAGGAGCTTCGGTGAATTTTAATAATATTTATTTCAATCCCCATGGTCATGGAACACATACTGAAAGTTTTGGCCATATTTCAGAAGAATTCTATTCTGTAAACGATGCCTTAAAAACATTCTTTTTTATAGCTGAAGTGATTTCTGTAAATACAACAGAAGTTGGGGAAGATGAAGTTATTTTTGAAGAAACAATTCGGCAGGCCTTAAATAGGAAAACACCTGAGGCTATAGTAATAAGAACCTTACCAAACACTTCAGAAAAAAAAATGAAGCATTGGTCTAATACCAATTGGCCGTTTCTTCACGAGAAGGCAGCGCATTATCTTAGAGAAATCGGGGTAAAGCACCTGTTAATAGATCTTCCTTCTGTAGATCAGGAAATGGACGACGGGAAACTTTTGGCGCATAAAGCATTTTGGAATTATCCAGAAAACCCACGTAAAGATTGTACGATTACAGAATTAATATATGTTCCAAATTCAATTGTAGACGGTGAGTATTTGCTCAATTTACAGATGGCTTCATTTCACAACGATGCCTCCCCAAGCAAGCCCGTTTTGTACAAAATCTATTAATTGAAAAAGTCATGCTATGACGCTAAGCGATTTAAATAATGGGTTATAATTATTGCTAATAATCGCTATTAACTTTAATAACTGTAATTTTGTTTTTAAACTATGTACTAGTTAAAACTTTAGATAAGTAAATAATCTTATGGAATATCTTTTTATAGGTTTGGCGGCTGGTGCCATTTTAGCTTACTTCCTTTTTGCGCGTTTTAGTGGTGTACGAAAACAAGAAAAAGTAAACACACAATCAATAATCTTAATGGAGAAAATTCGAAGTGTTTGTAAATTCATCACAATTGAAGGCGATTTCTCTGAAATATTCTACTATGAGAATGTAAAAGACAAGTGGGTGAACCTTTTATTGGGTAAAAAGAAAGCTTTGGTCCTAATAGAAGCAAAAGCACATATTGGATTCGATCTTACTAAAGTGAAAATGAGAGCCGATACGGATAAAAAGACCATTATCTTAACAAATTTCCCACAGCCTGAACTACTTACTATTGAAACCGATTTTAAATATTACGATAAACGCGAAGGGTGGGCAAATCCTTTTACAGCTAGCGATTTAACCGAAATTAATCAAGAAGCTAAAAAGCATATAGTAGATAAAATCCCTGAAACCGATTTGTTTAACGAAGCTTCTAAACAGGCTTTAGAAACTATTCAACTTATGGAAACACTAGTTGAAACAATTAACTGGAAATTGGATTACTCTGCGCTTTATGCTTTGGAAGATAAGCCTAAGCTTGAAAAATAAATATTTAAAACTCCACACCTGCTAGGTTTAAAATTCCCCCTATGAATATAGAAGAGTTTAGAGAATACTGTCTCTCTAAAAAAGGAGTAACCGAATCTTTTCCTTTCGACGATAAAGCCCTTGTTTTTAAAGTTATGGGGAAGATGTTTGCACTTACAGGTATCGATTCAATTCCCACTACAGCAAATTTAAAATGCGACCCAGAACTTGCTCTTGAATTACGGGAGGAATACGACGGATTAATTGTTCCTGGGTATCATATGAGCAAAAAACATTGGAATACTGTGGAAATAGAAGGAAATTTGCCGCAGGAATTAATTATCGAGTTAATTGATCATTCATATAATTTAGTAGTAAAAGGACTTACCAAAAAACTTCAAGCAGAATTACAAAACCTTAATGGTCATTCAGACTTGTAAGTTTTAAAATACCTATAATGAACAAACCATCAGAATTTTATAAGCAACAGATTAAGATCTACACCGAGGAGTTGCAAAACTTAAAACGCAAACTCGCTATTTCCAGCAGTATTCGATTGCTGGTTTTTTTATTAGCGTGTTTTGGAGTTTATTTTTTCTTCGGAAATGTAAAAGTGATAATTGCTATAATATTTATTGCTATTATCACTTTCATCTATTTAGTTACTAAGCATAGCGCGCTGCAATATGAAAGAGACTTAAGAAAAGCATTGATAGCTCAAAATGAAACGGAATTAGAAGTTTTAAATAGAGCTTTTCATCATTTGCCTTCAGGAGAAAGGTATTTAAATCCTAACCATTTTTACAGTCAGGATATCGATCTTTTTGGACGTGGCTCTTTCTTCCAATATTTAAACAGAACAGCCCTTGAAAGCGGCTCAGACTATCTAGCTGAAATTTTCACCGAAAACAAGGTTGATGCTATTCCTGAAAAGCAAAAAGCTATTCAAGAAATAGCTGAGAAAGCTGAGTGGCGTCAACGTTTCTCAAGTATTGCTTCCCTAGTAAAAACTGAAGCCTCAGTAACCGATGTTACAAGTTGGTTGAAAGATTATAAAGCATTTGCGCCAAAGTGGATTAAACCAGTTTCATTTGTTTTCACTATTGTATCTGTTGGGTTTTTTGTTTTAAATTACCTCGATTTACTTTCAGGTTATGTTACTGCTGGATGGTTTTTATTAGGTTTTGTCCTTACTGGTATTTATGGGAAAAAAATAAATGAACTATCATCTCGTACCTCCAAGCTACAAAGCATTTTCGACCAATTTCATAAACTGATTTTAGAGATAGAAGATGAAGAATTTACTTCAGAAATACTCTCTAAAAAACGTAATTCTGTAATTGAGACCGACACAAAAGCTTCAACCACCTTGAAAAAATTCTCTAGGTATTTGGATGTTTTAGAACAAGGGAATATCATGCTCTTTGGTCCGATAATCAATGGATTTACACTTCGCAACCTTCACCAATGTTATCATATTGAAGAGTGGATTAATGCACATAAAGCGAGTGTTCCACATTGGTTTGAGGTTATAACCTTCTTCGATGCTTATAACAGTTTAGGGAACTTCGCGTTTAATCATCCTCATTATGTTTTCCCTGAAATTAACGATAGGGTTCCCGTTTTAAAAGTAAATGGTGCTGGACATCCATTACTTGATGAATCGGTTATGGTTCGAAATGACATTTTAATAAATTCAGAAGAATTTTTTATTGTGACAGGAGCAAATATGGCAGGGAAAAGTACGTTTCTAAGAACGGTTTCGCTACAAATAGTAATGGGAAATATGGGATTGCCTGTTTCTGCTGAAAAAGCTGAATACAATCCAATAAAACTCATCACAAGTATGCGAACTACTGATAGTTTAACAGATGATGAATCGTATTTCTTTAGTGAGTTAAAGCGTTTAAAATTTATAGTCGACGAAATTAAAACCGACCGTTATTTTATCATTTTAGACGAGATTTTAAAAGGGACAAACAGTACTGATAAAGCTATTGGCTCTCGAAAGTTTGTTGAAAAACTTGTAGCGAGTAATTCTACAGGAATTATAGCAACCCACGATTTAAGTTTGTGTGCTGCAGCAGATGAATTGTCGGAAGTAAAAAATTACTTCTTCGATGCTCGCATAGAAAACGACGAACTCTTTTTCGATTATACTTTTAAACCTGGAATTTGTCAAAATATGAATGCTTCATTTTTGTTGAAGAAAATGGAGATAGTAGATTAGTTTTTTTATAATGGATTCAGTTACACAGATAGTTTTAGGAGCCGCAGTAGGTGAAGCAGTTTTAGGAAAAAAGATTGGAAACAAAGCTATGGCTTTGGGTGCAATTGCAGGTACAATCCCCGATTTAGACGTGCTTTCAAGTCATTTTACCGATACAGTTAATGCTTTAGAAATCCACCGAGGGTTTACACACTCAATTATTTTTTCCATTGCTTTTGGATTGTTTTTCGCCTGGATGTGTACAAAATGGGACAAACGAGCCAGATTAAAAGAATGGTTTTTATTCTGGTTTATGTGTTTTGTTACTCATCCCTTGTTAGATGCACATACTACTTGGGGAACCCAACTTTTTTGGCCATTTGATATCCGATTGGCATTTAAAAACATATTTGTAATAGACCCACTCTATACCTTGCCATTTCTAATATTTTTGATTTTGGCAATGCTTCAGAAAAGAGGAAGTATTAAAAGACAAAAGTTTAATAATCTAGGATTAATTGTGAGTAGTAGTTATATGGTAATTACCATAATCCTAAAAGGAATTACATACCTGAAGTTTGAAAACGCATTACAAGATCAAAACATTGATTACGTAGAATTGCAAACGAAGCCTAGCCCATTTAATACAATTCTATGGACCGCAAATGTGGAAACTGAAGATGCTTTTCTAATTGGCGATTACTCTTTTTTTGATACCAAACCAATTCAATTTTTTTCGCATCCTAAAAACCACGAGGCCCTTGGCGATTTAGCCAATGAAGACAAGGTAAAACAACTTATCAAAATCACCCAGGGTTGGTATACTGTTTCTGAAAAAGAAGGCGGAATTTACCTTAACGATCTTCGTTTTGGGATGATGAGTGTAGATCAGAGTGTTGGAAAATTCGCCTTTAGTTTTCGTTTAGATAAGGTAGGTGATAAGGTTGTTGTTACTGAAGAGCCAAAGGATAGGAGTGAGGCCAAAAGACTTCTTTCAGATCTTTGGGAGCGAATAAAGGGAAGTTAACAACTCATATCGGCTACAATTCTCCACTCGCCATCAATCTTTTTGAAGATAATTAAGAAAACACCATTTGCATTGCCCATTTTTCGAACCAAATGGTATTGCCCCATCACGTGATAGGAGTTTTCTTCAATTTTGGTGATTGCATCGATTGTGAAATTTAAGGTTCCTGTATGTTCTTTCGTAGGATAGGACTTTTTGTAGTTGCTTAATGTTTTTTGCCACCCGTTTGTAAGGCCGCTACTCCCGTAAAACTTCAAAGAATCACTCTTCCAGTAGCCTTGCATATATCCTTCTAAGTCGAATTGATTCCAAGCTTTTTCTTGTGATTTTAATACCGAAAGAATTGCTTCTTTATCAGAAACTTCTGTTTGGGAAACAGCAGTTAGCGTTGTAAATAAGCAGAAAAGTAGAAGTGTTTTTTTCATAATCGAGGGTTTTGACAAAGAGTTCCTTTATTAAAATTTCAATGGTTTCTAAGCGTAGCCGAAGGACATATAATCTTCACCAAAAACAGTATTCAGTCTAAGAATAAGCTCTTCTACATTCTGTTTACTAAAAACGATTGGCGGTTTTATTTTTAAAACATTGTGGTCTGGGCCATCAATACTCATTAAAATCCCAAATTGTTTCATTCTATTTGCCAAATAAGAAGCATGGTCAGGCAATGGGTTTTTATGTGAATCATTTAATTCGAAGCCTAAAAACAGTCCTTCCCCGCGCACATCGCCAATTATTGGAAATTGTTTCTGTAAACTTTTTAATTCAGTTTTTAAAAACCCACCAACTTCCAAAGCATTTTGTTGAAGGTTTTCTTCATCGATAATTTCTAAAACAGTGCGACCAATGGCGCAAGAAACAGGATTACCACCAAAGGTGTTGAAGTATTCCATACCTGTATTAAATTTTTCTGCAACTTCTTTTGTACAAGCCACAACTGCTAATGGATGCCCATTTCCTGCAGGTTTTCCCATGGTAACGATATCTGGTTTAACATCGTAAAGCTCAAATGCCCAAAAGGTTTTTCCCATTCGTCCGAAACCTGTTTGTACTTCATCGGCTATGCAAATACCACCAGCTTCGTGAACGTGTTTGTAAACTTTTTTGAAATAATCTTTAGGTGGAACAATTTGTCCGCCACAACTTATAAGTGTTTCCCCAATAAACCCTGCAATTTCTTTCCCTTCTGCTTTTAAAGTTTCAATAATTTCCTTGGCGTGTTGGGCATAATCTACACCGCAGTTATCTCCAGAATATTTCCCGCGGTATGAATCGGGCAGTGGTAAAATATGCGTCGTCTCAGGTTTTGGGAAACCACCTTTACCTTCAAACTTATAAGAACTCACATCCATCACGGCATTAGTATTTCCGTGGTATCCAACTTCAATAGCTAAAATATCATTATTGCCAGTTACCGTTTTCGCCATTCGCAGAGCAAGTTCATTAGCTTCGCTACCAGAATTTACAATGTGAATCACCGATAGATGTTCTGGAAGCTTTTTCAGCAGTGCTTCAGCATAAGCTATAATTTCTTTGTGTAGATAGCGGGTGTTTGTGTTTAAAACGGCCATTTGTCTTTGCCCTGCCGAAACTACTTTTGGATGCTGATGTCCAACATGGTTTACATTGTTTACGGTGTCTAGATATTTTCTTCCTTTAATATCTATCAAATAAACGCCTTCACCGCGTACAATATGCAAAGGTTTTTCATACGAAAGACTCAAACTTTTCCCAAGGTGATCTTTTCTGAATTCAATCATACTTTCTTCTGAAAGCTCTTGCTCTAAATTCTCAAGTTCTTCTTTAAATATCAGATTCGGATTAGGGCAAATGCTTTTCCAAACATCAACTTTTGCCGGTATCGCAACGCCGTTGAAGTTTTCGTTATTCCCTAAAAGATCCAAAATAATTTGAAAATGTAAGTGTGGCGCCCAGTTTCCATTTTCACTTGGAGATCCGATATAGGCTATAAGATCACCTTGTTTTACAGCTTGTCCAGGTTTTAAAATATCAAGAGAACTCAGCGTTAAATGTCCATAAAGTGTGTAAAATGAATCCCCTTCAAAACTGTGTTCTAAGATTATCATAGGGCCATAATCCTTATCGTAATTATTGTGGTGGATTACTTTTACAATAGCGTCAAAAGGTGCGTGAACTGGTGTTTCTGCCGGCACCCAGAAATCAGTTCCCAAATGTACGGTGCGATACTCAGGGCCGTTATTACCTTCACTTTTAAAAGCGTCGGTTGTGTAGAAAGGTCGAGTTTCTAAATAGCCATTTAAGAGTATGGTTTTTGGGTAGTGTTTCTGAAATTGTTTTAGTTTAAATTCTGAAACTTCAGGATCGTTGTATTCTGAAATATTTCCTAATAAAGTGCTGCCAACACTCATATCTAAGTTCACGATTTTTTCTGAAGTGACAGTGGGAAATATAGTTTTCAAGGAAATTTGATTGCTTTTCGCCCAAATTTCAAACTTTTCTTCCAATGGATGTGCTGAGTATCCACAAGCATTTCGGAAAGAATAATTTGCAAAACTCTCATTTACTTTAAACCATTTCAGCAGTAAATTCTGAGCAGGTTTTTCGCTTATAACATAGTATTCATCGTCAGGAAATTCTTCTTTTTTAATGGAGGCATTGGTAAGTGTTGTAGCCAAACGCATTCCAACCAAAGTGTAAAGACATTTTAATTCGTCTTCAGAAAAGCTATAGTTTTTGTTATAAGCTTTCACTATGTCTAAAGCTGCAGAAAGCGGGTCGGGAATTTCTGTAATCGCATAGGCTAAAGTTATGGCGAGATCATTTACGGTTTGAGTAAAAACTGAATCTCCAAAATCTATTAACCCTGAAATTTTTGGTTCTACTAAATCAGAAGTTACCAAGATGTTGTAATCGTTTATATCATTGTGTATAATGCTCTTCGGGAGATTTTTATAAATAGGCTGAATCTCTAAAAACCTAGTTTGAAAGTGTTGAATCGCAACTTTTTCTTCTCCATTGAAACGATTAATATGGTTGTTTGTCCAATCTGAATTCGCTAAATCCCATTCTAATCTTCTATTAGCTGAAGTGTTTTTGAAGTCCTGTAAAGCGTTGGTTAAACTTCCTGCTGCTTCACCTAAATTAGTTCTTAAGCGTTCAGTTTTAGGATTTACATCCGCCCAAATACGGCCAGGAACCCAAGAGAGTAATCGTGCGGTTTTGCCATTGGAAAGTGTTACAAGGGAATTGCCATTTTCAGATTTAAGAACTCTTGAAGTTTGAAAAGGCAGGTTTTTGGTTGAAAGATGGCTTAATATTTTATTCTGAAAATTCAGTAACGCATTGTTTTTTTCAGAAGAAATTTTTAGAAGATATTTCTCTTCTGTATTTGTTTCTAAAAGAAAATTTTCATCCTCATAACCGTCCAGCTCGATAGCTTCGGCGGTTATTTTAAAATGTTTTTGAGCGATTTTGGAAGCTTCTTGAGCAGTGATTTTAGACATAGCTTTATTGGAGTGTTACAGTAACAAATTTACTTAAAAATGTAGTCTCTTAAAGCTCAACGATTAGGTATAATTTTAGAATTATTTGTAAATCGAATTAATTTATGGTATAATGTCAGCTTTAAATTTTATAAAAGCTTTCTAAGGAAATTGTTTATAGACAGCTTTTCAGAAGTACTTAAAAGATTTAAGTGAAACGAATCTTCATAAATTTAAATCTCTAATTATTTAATAAACCATTTATATATGTCGATTAAAGTTACTCGTAAGGACAGCACTTCAACATTTCTTGGTCTAGTAGTTAATAAAACAGTATTTTTTTCTGCCATTGCGGTTGTGATTTTTAGTGTTGGGTTTACTCTTATTTTTGAAGATGAAGCCGAACACTATTTTGGAATTGCCCAAACTGCAGTATCTGCACATGGTGGGTGGATTTACACTTTAGCGGTAAACTTATTTATAGTTTTTTGCTTGTACATGGCTTTTAGTAAATTCGGGAAAATCCGAATTGGAGGTAAGAAGGCGAAGCCAGAATTTAGTTTATGGGCTTGGTTCGCGATGTTGTTTAGTGCAGGAATAGGAAATGGATTAGTGCTTTTTAGTATTGCCGACCCTGTTCGAGATTATCTTTCTCCGCCGCGTTTAGCGGGAGAAGAGCCATCTCTTATTGCACAAGAGGCGATCAACTTTTCATTTTTACATCACGGAATTCACGGGTGGGCAATTTATTCGGTTGTAGGACTTTCCTTAAATCAATTCGGAAAAGGCTATTGATAAAACTAAGAATCACCTAAAGGATAAAGTGAAGCAATTCAGAAAAAGATATAAACTCTCAGAAAATATTCCTTTTAAATATATTGATAGAGAAGGGTATTCGGTTGTTGAAGCTATTGAACTTCACGCAGAAAAAACGGATGCAGATATCGTTGTGGTTTCTGCAAGAGGTGGAAGTAATATCACGTCATTATTTGTTGGAAGTGTCACAAATGACCTGTTAATTAGAAATAGGAAAATGCCTTTATTGGTTATAAGATAATAGTGTTAACTTCAGCAGAAGTTGTTAAAGAAAAGCCTCTCTAAGGAATTCCTTGAGAGGCTTTTTTTGTTTGTGTTATTTTATGTTTCCTGTCTATTCAGTTATTTGTTTTCCTTTCTTTCTATGAAGACGAATCTTCAGTTGAAGTAGAATAACCATGGCTATAAAAGAAACGGCCATAATGATGAACAACATACCTAATTCTGGTTTTATTGAAGCTAAATCTCCGTCATAAAATGCAATTTTTCTAAAGCCGCTTAAAAACTGTGTCAGCGGAATGAATTGTGCAATATTGGTAATTGCGTCTGGAATAGCCATAGTTGGCCAAGTAAAACCACTTAAAATAAATGCAGGTGTAGAAATAACCATTAAAAGTTCGGTGGCTTTTAACTGACTAGGTATTGCAATTGAAAATAACATTCCAATAAAGATGGATGCAAATGTTAATAGTACAACTAATACAAACATCGGAAAGTTAAATATGTTGATGTCCACATTAAAATATGGGAAAAACAAAGCAACAACCAACCAGATTAAAGGAAGCATTATTAAAAATGGAGTGGTTTTTAGGGCTATAAGGTATAGAGAAGATTTACTTTCTTTTACCAAAGTTCCAAAGTAACCATCTTCAAAATCTCTTGAGAAAACCAAAGCCATTGCTAAGAAAATAATCTGCTGCATAATACCACCCAATAAACCAGGCAACATAAAGGTTACATAGTTACCAGTTGAGTTATACAGTTTGTTAACGTTAATCTTGAAGCTCTCATAAGAGGCTTTGGCTTGTGCAGGGTGCATCCCTTGTTTTTTCAGACCTTCTATTTCCATTCCGGCATTTAGCGTAAGTAAAACTGCTTGAATGTGATTACTAGCAGTGTTGGCGTTTAAAATATTCGCCATATTTAAATCTACGCGTATTTCTGGATGTTTTTTCTGAAATACATCTGCTTCAAAATTACTTGGAAGCGTAATGACCGCTGCATATTGCTGGGTCGGCATTTCATCGATTAGATTTCCTGCGGTATAACGAACATCGCTCACCAATAAACCTTCATTATCGCCAAACGCATCAATAATCTTGTCTGAAGTAGGGCTGCGATCTTGATCTATGATCACTATTGGTAAATCTACAACTTTGGCTTGTTGATATACGTAGCCAAATAAAATACCGTATAGAACAGGGGCTCCAAAAAAGATAGCAAGCAGTACATCATTTGCGAAAATACGCTTGAATTCAATTCGAAGATGTCTTATAAATTTATTCATAATTAAGTTTTTCATTAGACAATGACGATAGGACTTAAAGCTTGCAATTAGTTCGTATTTATCAATCTTCTATTTGATTTACTACCTACCTTTTGGCTCTAAGTCACTCCTTGAAAAGCTTGTTATTTAATAAGCATTGTTGCATTTAAATAAAACGTCTTGTCTTGAATGTTTCCAGTTGGAACTATTTTCAATTCGTAAATAGACTCGTCTAACCCATATAAAGGTGCTGTACTAGTAATGTTTGCATATTGAGCAAGTTGATTGATGGCAGTAATTTCAGCTTGAATAACTTCTTCGGTGTAAGGGTTCTCTATAGTTAGCTTTTGGCCTAGTCTATAATCGTATATTTTAGATTCTGGAATAGTAAATCTGAAATAAACACTGTTTTTTTTATAGCCATTAAACAAAGAATATCCTGGTGTTAACAATTCACCTTCTTCCAGACTAATAGTTTCAACAGACATGTCTACAGGAGCTATTAGATATTTTTCATTGACAGCCGAAGCTACTTCTTCTTTAGCACCTAAAGCTCTATCTAGTTGTCCTTGGGCTTGTTCTATTTGTTCGGCGCGAGCTCCTTTTCGCACCTCAGTACGTTTAGCTTCTAATGCTTCTACTTGTGCCTGTGCCATTGAAAGCTTCATTTTTACTTCATCAAACTGCTGTTGGCTCACTAGTGAATCTTTATACATGTTTTCTAAACGGTTGTACGATTCTTGCGCGAATTTCAATTGTGCTTTCCCAGAGTTTAATTGTTGCTCTATCTGGCTTAATTGTTCTGTGGTAGCTCCGTTATAGGCCATGTTTAATTGTCCTTGAGCTGCTGTAATTGCACCTTCAGCTTGCATCATTTTAGCACCTACTTCTGGAATATCGATAAATGCTAGAGTATCACCTTTTTTTACTTCTTGACCTTCGCTAACATATATTTTTGAAATTCTTCCACCAAGTTTACTGCTTAGGGAGATAGTTTCAAATTTAACTTTTCCTCTTTCTGTGGTTATTTTATCATCGCCACAAGAGCTTAAAGCTAATAAGGAAACAAGTGCGACTAATATGGTTTTAGTTGATTTCATCTTTATAATTTCTTTTAATCTATAATTTTAATGTAGGTTAGTTTTGTCGTCTTAAATCCATCGATTTAATTCTAAAGAAATCCTTTTCTCGACAGCTTTAATAGTTTAAAACTCCCTTGGCGTGAAGCAATTCTGTAACTGCTCGTCGCTGATCAAAAAGTGATTCTTGCAATTTAAAGTTTGCCTTTTCCAAATCGGTTAAGGCATCCAAAACATCATTTATAGAAGCTAAATCGTTTTTGTATTGTTTGTTTACCATTTCATAAGTGTCGGTAGCTAATTCAATTTCTTTTTTTACAATTTTTGAATTCTGTAACGTTGATTGATAAGCTTGGTTCGCTTTTATAATACTCACGTTGATTAACTCTTCAGCTTCTTCAATTCGTTCTCTATAAATTTCACTTTCTATTTTTGATTTCTTAGCCTTTATACTTGATTGAGTTCCGTCAAAAACATTCCATTGTATTCCAACCCCTACATACCATTTAGGGTCTAAAAGCGACAGGTATTCTTCAATAAATTCGTAATGACCTTTTAAAGCAACTTTCGGAATAAAATGGCTTTTTTCCATTTTGGATTTATAAAGCGTTGCTTGCTCAGCTTCTTCTAAGGCTTTAATTTCATTTCGCTTTTCAGTATTAGAAGTTGCATTCAAGCTAAAAGACTCCAGCTTTGGTCTTATTAATTTTAAATTATCTCTGCTTTCGCCTGTAAGTTGGTGTAGGGCTTCAATTAAAAGAGTTTTGTTGTGTTTGAATTCTAGTTTTTTACCTTCTAACTGCTGTTGTGCTAATTCAATTTTCTTTCTACCGATTGGGGTGGCAAGGCCATTTTCAATGGCTTTTCGCACATAATGCTCTTGTTCGTTTAGGTAGTTTTCGGAAGTGTTTAAAACTTTCTCCGAAGCATAAACCAAAGCAAGCTTATCATAGGTTTCAATAATTTTAAGCGCTAGCTTGTCTTTTTCTGCCATTCCCAAATAGTTTAGCGAAGACTCTTTATGTTTACTCGCTTTAATTGCGTTGCTTGCTTCAAACCCACTAAATAGAACCCAATCAACGTCAACAGATGTCTTTAAGATATTCTTATCCTGAAGATTTGGGGTTTCTTTTAAAGGAATTCCATCAGGAAATGGTGCGTTAAAAGGCACTCCCGCTCCTTCTTTTATAAGAAGTTTTTGCGTAGCAACTAAGAGGTTTTGAGTATCCTCGTCGAAAGTGATATCATCATTCAAACGAGTGTAGCTACCATTCAAAGTAACTTTTGGGATGAATACTGATTTCGCTAGCTGCTGATCTAATTTAGCTTGCTGTGCCTCAAGGGATTTAATATTCACCGTCTGGCTTTTATCTAAACCTTTTTTAATGAGGTCTTGCAAAACTGGATCTAATTCCTGTGAAAAACTTAAATTTGAAAACAATCCAAAAATACTGATACATAGGAAATTGAATAAGCCTATTTTGATTCGCATTTATTAAAGTTTTATAATTTTATTACAAATTTACAGTAACTAATGGAGGTTTCCTTTGACCTAAATCAAAAAAGTATATCTAAAATAATTTAAAAATCAGGTGCTTAGGGCAAAATGTTACTCTGAATTCAACGAATTACAAGCTAGAATAAAATATTTAGACTGTTAGGATGTGTTGTCTAGTGGTTAAAAAAAGTAAGATTTTTTATCCTCTACGAATGCGGCTTAGCGTTTCTGAAGTCATTCCAAGATATGAGGCTATATACCCTAAAGGTACGCGGTGGGAAATATCAGGAAATTCTGCCAACATATATTCATAGCGTTCGCGAGCGGATTGGAACTGAATAGCGTTAAGCTTGTTGACTACCTTTGTAAGCATTTCAATTGAAGCTAATCTTCCCAGCTGTTCCATTTTGTGGTATTTTGAAAACAATAGATCCATTTTTTCTTTGGAAATTGAATAAACAACAGAGTCTTCTAGAGTTTCTAAATAATACAAACTTGGGCGTTGTTGGAAAAAACTATCTACGCTACTCATAAACTTACCTACATTAAAAAACCATTGGGTTATTTCCTTGCCATCTTCTTTTAGATAATAACTTCTTACCATCCCTTTTTTTATATAATAAAGTTTTTTACAAACTTGGCCTTGCTCAATCAAACGCATGTTTTTAGGAATAAATTCTTCTTCAAAATGCGATGTAATATCTTTGAGCTCGTCTGTATCGAAAGGAGTAAGTGAAAGTAGAAAGTCTGATAATTCCATTTAGGGAGATAAAAGTTGTTTCCAAATATATCGAAAATTGATGGAGAAATGCAGGGTGAATTATGGAGTTAATAGGGTGTGTAAAAATACCTTGATTATGTTATAAAAATCTAAGTGTTGTGATTTCTGTCTTTACGATTTTTATAGAAAAAGATGAGGATTGCGAATGTTAATAAAATGCCAGTCACCCACCACCAAGTATGATCTGTATTTTCTTGTAATACAATTGGAGTTGTATCTCCAATTAAAACCAATCCAGCCCAATATTGCGGTGCTGCACCTCGGCCTTCTACGCTAGAGAGGTACTGTATTTTTGCCTTTTTTAGTGCTTCATCCTTTGGAAGTCCTTGAACGAGATAGTCATAAAAATATGCTACAATTTGGGTGCTAGATACCTCATCAATATTCCATAAGCTTGTTAAGATACTTTCACTTCCGGCGTAATTAAATGCGTGTGCAAGCGAAATTGCACCTTCACCAGATTGATAGATAGATTTTCCTGTTTCACAAGCTGTTAATATGGCAAGATTCGATGAAAGATTAGTGTTGTAAATCTCATAAGCATAAAGTGAATTCTCATCTAAGGCTAAATTTTTTCCTTTTCGCTTTGCAAACACTAACCGACTGAGTTCAGGGGTGATATTGTCGGATTCAGCGTGTGTTCCAATGTGTATAATTTTATGTTCTTTAGCATTATTGATAAACAAAGCTTTGCTAGCGTTTTCATTCATGAAATAATTTCCTTTAAAAACTTTGGCGTATTGCTTTACTAAGTTTTCACTAAATGGTTGAGGTAGGAGTGTTAAGTATGATTTATCCAGTTTCATCGAATCTTGTAAACCCAGTAGGTATTCTTGTTTCATATCCTTATTGAATCCTGGCGCAAAGCCGACATAATTTTCGTTATAATCCATAACTTTTCTGTTATCCTTATAGAGTAAAAGACTAAAATTGTACGAAATATCATACTTTGCTAACAGACTGTTTGTGGAGAACTCTTTAAAGCTTTTTATAGATTCTGGCGTCAACATTTCGAAGCTAATATTAAACAATTCCCTATCGGGAATCACAACCACTTTTTTAGTTTTAATGCTTTTTTCTAAAGGCTTCCAAAGCATTTTGTATAGATCGTGAAGCAACGCACTTTTTCTCTCCACTGAAAAATCTTCAATTGTCAATTCTTCTACTTTCGTCTCAAGAGTTGAATTGTTTAAAAGGAAAATATGTTTCTTAGATCGTGAAACCACAAATGCATTTAGTTTGTCTTCAATAAAAAGGTAGCGGATTACGGTAGTATTTTCGGAAATCTTTTCTTGTAAATCTTTTATTGGTTCTTCCAGTGTTTCATACCTCATTTTATAATATGTAGGATAATCCTTTTGTAGTTTTTTCATAAAAAGTTCCCACTTTTCAGACGCCGAAATATAGGTCTTTACGTCTGCATTGTTTTTTTCTAATGTCTTTGAAATATCATTTTTAAGAAGTTTTTCCTTTTCAATAATTTCGATCGGGACATTTTGAAAGGCAATGTTGTCGCGAATGTTTAATCGTGAACGAATGCGATTGTAAATTGCGGATTCATGAAGTGAAATAGCTTGATCTAGATAGAAATCATCCTTAGTGTTTTGATAAAGCTCTAGTAAAATCTTCTTTGCGAAGTTGAAGAGTTCGTTATTTTCTTTATTCAGAATAGTTAAATCGTCATAGTTATTAACTACTTTTTTACGTTGCTCTAAAATTGAAATTGCTTTGTTAAGTTCAGTTTTATACTGCTTCAGATCTGCTGTTGTTCTATTTTTTGACAGATGGTATTTAGAGGCTACGTTGGTAAGAATAGCAGTAGGTTTTCGATACTGTATAACAATAGAGTCGGCCGTGCCTATTTCTTCTGCCTTATTGAGAAGGTTAAACGCTATGGCTTTTTCGCTATACTCTAATGATTTTTTATAGTTTTTTAATTTGAAATGTACTATAGCCAAGTTTTGAAGCTGGAAAAACTCTTGCAATGTATTTTTTAAACTATTATTCCGAGAATACTTGTAAGCTTCTTCTGCTGCCGAAATGGCCTTCTCTTTTTCTCCTATTTTCACATAAAACTTAGACAAGTGAATAATTCGATCCAAATTATCCACAGAGTAGCGTCCTTGTGATATTTTCCTATAAATTCTATCCCCTTCTTCGTAATAAAACTTAGCTTTTTCTAAATCTCCCATTTCTTCATATAGCGTGCCGCCAACAGAATAAGCTGAAGCTTTCCAAAAAGAATCAACAACCTCGTTGTTTTTGTAATAATCAACAGCTTTTTTTAAGTGTAGTTCAGCGTCTTTAAAATTTTGATTGGTTGTTTTAGCTTGAGTTAAAATGATATGTGATATAATTAAATTCATATCGTTTTCCTCATATTCTTTTTGTTTAAGCGCATAGGAATACTCTAAGATCTCTTCGGTTCGTTTAAACTCACCTAAGGTGTTGTAATACGAACCTAGGTTGTCTAGTGTGCTAAAAACAAAACCCTTTGCTTGTTTTACAGCATGTTCGTCCTTAGAGGTTTTAATGAACTTTTGAAAGTCTTCAATTGCCTCATAAGAAATAGAAATAGCCTCTCGATTTTTACCCATCGCATTGAATAAAACAGACATATTCATTTTTAGTAAGCTCGGTCTAAACAATGAGTTTTTTAAATCGGTGGAGTCGGTTTTATTTAAAGCATTTAAAGCTTGCTCGAAGTAATATTTCGAACTGTCTAATTTAGATTCCTGCCATAAAATCCCCCCAAGAGCTGTATAAACCTTATTAAAAGATGTGTAGTTTTTTGTGGTGCTCTTATTGTAAAGTGCCAAAGATTTTAAATAATAGTTTTTGGCTAGTACATAATCTCCAATTCTCATTTTGTAGTACCCCAACATATATTGAACTGAAGCTGCATCGGTGTTTTCAGGATCAGTAATACGTGAAGTTGGTGCTTCAGCTTGTTTGAGAATGTTGTATGCTTTTTCTGTTTGCCCTGAATTGTGATAAACAGTTGAAAGTTCGTGCAGCGCTATTTTAATATAATGAGGGTTATTTGATAAGGTTATATAATCTGAAAGTTGTTTCGCTTTATATAATGCTTGTTGTGTTTCCCCATTATTAAGCTTTAAACTACCTTCAAGCTTTATGTATTTAGAAAGACTGTCGTATTGCTTATTGTTTTTATAAAATTGAATGTTATGTTTTACAATGGTTTTAGCTTTTTCTAATGAATCTTGATTGATGAGGTTTTGAATTTCGCTAACCGTCCGAATATTTTTTTGGGAATAAGTTGAAACAGTGCCGAGTAAGCAGAGTAGGGTAAATACACCTATTATTTTGACAATTTGTTTCATTCTTTCTCAAGTTGTCTGAGGAGTTTAGTGTTTTGAATGGATGGGATGTTTTTTAGCAACGTTTTGGCTTCTTCAATTTCACCTTCCTTTATCTTAGCCAGAGCCGCATAATATGCAGCTTCTTCTTTAAACATGCCTTCTTGAAAACGCTCTTGATTTGTCAAGTATTTTAATGATTCGCTAGCATCTCCTAAAGCTAAATTTGCTACACCTAAGAAATAGTTTAAAGTGTCATTTTCTGGGTTGTCTATTAGTAAAACCTCCCATTTCGAAATTGCTTTTTTATAATTTTCTTGCTTGTAGTCTAACATCCCTTCATAAAATTCGTAGCTATCTGCCCTTCCCATTTTTAAGGGTAATCCGATATCAGGTTTAAAGTTTTCTGCAAAAATCTTTTCAGCATTGTTGTTGCTGTTTAACATCCAAAATATACCAAACAACAATATCAATATAGCGGCAGCTGAATACCACATTGTATAAGATTTAGTGTTGGGTTTTGATAGGCTTTTTAATTTCGAATCTTCAGTTTCGTTTAGGTGTTTGTGAAAATCATTCAATTTAGAACGTCTAATGCTTTCCTCTATCTCTTCACGTACTTTTTTTATGTGTTCTATTTTTTGTTCAAAATCGGGTATTTGTTTTAATTCTTCAGAAATAGAATGTTTGTTTAAATCGTTTTGTCGATCTAAATAGGTTTCAATCATATCCCACTCTACTTGGGTGATTTCCATTTGGGTTTTCATTGTGGGGGATTATTTATAATTTAATGCTATTTCTTTTAACTTTTGAATGCATCTGTATTTCTTATTCTTGGCAGAAGCTTCTTCTATACCAAGATTTTCTGCTATAGTTCTTAAGGGAGCCTTGTAAAAATAAAACTGTGTTAAAATGTCTTTACAGGATTGCCCTAAGTTGTTGAATGCATTCAATGTTATAGACATTTGTAATTCGGCTTTTTCCATATCATTAGTTTGTGTATTGTCTTCAATTGAAAATTGATACAGCTTGTCGTTTATAGATGTTGTTTTCTTTTTTGTTGCACTTCTTGTGTAATCTATCCACTTGTTCTTCGCGATGGTAAACAAGTAGGCTTCTATTTGTTGTTTGTTAATAGGTTTAAAATCTCCAGAGCATATTTTTTTCCAACAGATTAAAAAAGCCTCTTGGAATATATCTTTTGCATTATCTATGGCTCCTCCATTTTTTAATATATAATACTTGGTTTTAGGGTATTCGGCTATGTAAAATTTTTGCATAGGCATTTCTTTATTGGTCAAAAAAGCATCCAATAACACGAATTTTTCCTTATTTAGTGTATTATTCATAGAAATCACTATGAAATATACAACATTTTTAAATTAGATTGTGAAAATATCTTGCATTCTATATTGTGCTTTTAGGTTTCTTAATTGTTACTAATGAATTGTTTATAGTTATAATGGGAAAATCTAAAAAGGTCATCACTAAAAAGCATTTATTTTGAAAAAAAAGTTTATTCTCCTGGAAAAGATGTAATTTATATACGAAGGAATAATGGCCTCAAGAAACAAAGGATTTTAAATTGTTGTCGTATTCATCAAAAAGTATTTTACTTTTGTTTTCTTAATTTTTAATTATGGCAATAGATCGTTTTGTTGGTTCAACTTATTCTCAAAAACTTTCCTCAGGAAGTGTCTCGTGGCAATCGCCTAGTAATATCGCATTGGTGAAATATTGGGGAAAGTACGGAGAGCAATTACCAATGAATTCTTCTATTAGCTTTTCACTTAAAAATAGTCATACAAATACTACAATGTTCTTCGAGCCAAAGAGTTCTGGCGAATTCGAATTTAAGGTGTTTCTTGACGGAAAGAGGGAAGCTTCTTTTGAACCGAAGATTTTAAAGTTTTTTAAAAGAATAGAAAAGTACATCTCTTTCTTAAGAGATTATAAATTTCGAATTGAAACCTCAAATAGCTTTCCACACAGTAGTGGCATTGCTTCTTCAGCTAGTGGAATGAGCGCTTTGGCCCTTTGTTTGGTGGATATGGAGCATCGACTGCACTCAGATCCCGGTGGTCAACCGTCATTGAGCGAAGCAGAAATGCAAAAAGCTTCATTCTTAGCTCGTTTAGGGTCGGGTAGTGCTTGCCGTAGTTTACAAGGACCAATTATTGTTTGGGGAGAACATCCCGAAATAGAAGGAAGTAGTAATCTTTACGGAACGCAATACAAGTTTCAGGTACACGAGATTTTTCATAATTATCAAGATACCATTTTATTAGTTGATAAAGGCGAAAAGCAAGTTAGCAGTTCTATAGGTCACGAGCTTATGCACAATCATCCTTTTGCAAAACAACGTTTTGAACAAGCTGGATTCAATTTATCGAAACTCATTCCCGTTCTAAAAAATGGCGATGTTACTGAATTTATAAAAATAATAGAGAGTGAGGCGCTATCATTACATGCGATGATGATGACTTCTATGCCTTATTTTATTTTAATGAAACCAAACACACTCGAAATTTTAAATCGTATTTGGGCATTTAGAGAGGAAACAGGTAGTAAAGTGTGTTTTACCCTCGATGCTGGTGCAAATGTACACGTTCTTTATCCCGAAGCTGAAAAGGGAAGTGTGCTAAATTTTATAAGTACCGAGCTTTCGCAATTCTGTAAAAACAATGAGTTTATTGTGGATGAGGTTGGTTTTGGAGCGGTAAAAAAATGATTTCTAAGTCATATTTTGTTTTAAGACAGATAATTGGACTGATTAGACTTTAGTTTTAGAATAAAAAAATTTACGCTTGTAATTCTTAAAAACTGTATCTTTGCAGCTCATATAGGTCAATTATTACTAAAAATAGTATTTTTAGACCTCACTAAGAATTTATCATATGCACGGCCCCTTATTTTATTCTAAGATTTTACTTTTCGGAGAATACGGAATTATAAAAGATTCTAAAGGACTTTCTATACCATATAATTTTTATAACGGGGCGTTAAAGATTGATAAGCATCATACCATTTCCACGCACAAATCGAATGCTAGTTTAAAGCGATTTGCTGATTATTTAGACAACCTTCAAAGTGAAAGTCCTGAATTGGTTTCTTTCGATATGGAAGCGTTAAAAAATGATATAGACGCTGGATTGTATTTTGATAGTAGTATTCCACAGGGATATGGAGTAGGGAGCAGTGGTGCATTGGTAGCTGCCATATATGATAAATATGCTACCAATAAAATTACTGTACTTGAAAACTTAACACGTGAAAAACTATTAACCCTTAAAAATGTTTTTGCCGAAATGGAATCTTTTTTCCACGGAAAATCATCGGGTCTTGATCCCTTAAACAGTTATTTAAGCCTGCCTATCTTAATCAATTCTAACGATAATATTGAACCTGCAGGCATTCCATCTCAAACCGAAAATGGAAAGGGTGCGGTTTTCTTGTTAGACAGTGGAAGCACAGGTGAAACAGCGCCAATGGTTCAGATTTTCATGGAAAATATGAAGCAGGAAGGTTTTAGAAATATGTTGAAAGACCAATTTGTGAAGCATACAGATGCTTGCGTTGAAGACTTTCTTCAAGGCGATGTAAAATCACTTTTTGGGAATATAAAACAACTTTCTAAAGTTGTTTTGGAAAACTTTAAACCTATGATTCCTGCACAGTTCCACAAACTTTGGAAAAAAGGAATTGACAGTAACGCCTACTACTTAAAATTATGTGGCTCTGGCGGAGGTGGATATATGTTAGGTTTTACCGAGGATATCGATAAAGCTAAAGAAGCACTCAAAGATTACAAGCTAGAAGTTGTTTATAATTTCTAATCTAAGGATTACAACTTATTTACAATCGTGAATCTGTCTGGTCGAGCACATTCGGATCCTCACCATATAAGTATATGTTATTATCGACTTCGTTTAAGTAGTATTGATAACTTTTTAAGCATCCTATTTTCAATCTTATAGTTTATGCTCAATCGAAAACAAAAGCTCCTTTTTCTTAAGTTTTTTAGCCTGTTTTCAGTGGTTCGTGGATACAATATTTTAATAATTGTAATTGCCCAATACCTTAGTAGTATTTACATTTTAGCACCCGAACTCCCCGTTCGAGAGGTTTTATTCGACGTTAATTTATTAATGCTAGTGCTGGCTTCATCTACTGCAATTGCTGGGGGGTACATCATCAATAGTTTTTACGATAGCGAGAAAGACTTTATCAACAGACCTAGAAAGACAATGTTGGATAGACTGGTAAGTCAGCATACAAAGCTATCTACTTATTTTATTTTAAACTTTCTTTCGGTAGTATTTGCTAGCTATGTTTCATTTAAATCGGTTGTCTTTTTCTCGATTTATATATTTATGCTGTGGTTTTATTCACACAAACTCAAAAAATTTCCTTTTATAGGAAATATGGTAGCAGCAATACTTGCAGTAGTTCCCTTCTTTGCAATTTTTGTACACTATGCGAATTTCGATATAGTGATTTTTGTTCACGCAACTTTTCTGTTCCTTCTTATTTCTATGCGTGAATTGGTTAAAGATTTAGAAAACCTAAAAGGAGATATCACACACGGATATAATACAATTCCTGTGGTTTATGGTGAAAGGACTTCTAAACTTATGCTTACGGCTTTAAGCTTGTTAACGCTTGTGCCAATAGTATTGCTAATAACAAAGTTTAAAGATGAAATAGGGTATATGGATTTCTATTTCTACGCAAGTATTGCTGGGTTAGTATTATTTTTAACAGTTCTGTGGAAATCGAAAAATAAGATTCATTATCTTATTTTACACAATATATTAAAATTTGCCATTTTAATTGGGGTGTTTAGTATTGTATTGATTAACCCAGGCTTCTTAGCAAATAAATTGTTTTAAAAGAAAAATCTCACCATTCTCCATTTATCACTAACCTTTACTTCATCTTAACAAATAAATCCCAAACCACTACGCCAGCGCTTACTGAGATATTAAGTGAATGTTTTGTACCAAACTGTGGGATTTCAATAACTGCATCGCTTGCAGAAACAACTTTTTGCTGCACGCCTTTAACTTCATTTCCAAAAATAATAGCGTAAGTTTTGTCTTTTGCTATAGTAAATTCATTGAGGTTTATGGAGTCTTCAGCTTGTTCAATAGATGCTATATATACGCCTTCTTTTTTCAATTTAGCAATAACATCAAGTGTGTTTTCGGCGTATTCCCAATCTACACTGTCTGTTGCACCAAGTGCGGTTTTATGGATGTCTTTGTGCGGAGGTCGTGCGGTGATACCACAGAGATAAATTTTTTTAACTAAAAAAGCATCGGAGGTGCGAAAAACAGAACCGATATTATTCAAGCTTCTTATATTGTCGAGAATAATAATTAATGGAGTTTTTTCTGAAGCTTTGTATTCTTCAGGGTTGATGCGGTCTAATTCGCTGTTTTTTAGTTTGCGGTTTTTCATAGGCCGACAAAGTTAATCCTTATAAATTAAAAGTGGAAGGCTAGTTTCTGCTACTTCACAAAAAGATAGGGTTAAGGGAAAGGTAAATTAAAAAACCAATCGACGTGAATTTTCCATAATTTCACTTTATTGTTGATAAAACAAAATAATTCATATTCACTTCATTTTAAAGAAAACTGCAATTTCGTTACTTTTATCGGTTAAAGAATAATTAGCGTTATGGCGAAGAAGGTTACTCCATTAATGAAGCAGTACAACAATATTAAGGCTAAGTATCCAGATGCTTTGCTGTTGTTTCGTGTAGGGGATTTCTATGAAACCTTTGGTGAAGATGCTATCCGTGCTGCCAAAATATTAAACATTACGCTTACGGCTCGAAATAATGGTGGCGATAAGATGGAGCTTGCAGGATTTCCTCATCATTCATTAAATACGTATTTGCCAAAGTTGGTTATGGCCGGTTGTCGTGTGGCAATTTGTGATCAATTGGAAGATCCAAAAATGACCAAGACAATTGTAAAACGCGGGGTTACCGAATTGGTTACTCCAGGTGTTGCCTTTAACGATGATATTCTTCAATCAAAATCAAATAACTTTTTGGCTGCGGTGCATTTCGGTCCTTCAAAAGGGTCGGCTAAATCACAAAATATTGGAGTTTCCTTTTTAGATGTTTCTACAGGTGAATTTTTAGTTTCCGAAGGCCCGGCAGAATATGTAGATAAATTACTTCAGAACTTTAGCCCTTCTGAAGTGCTCTTTTCAAAACAGAAACGCAAGCATTTTGCTGAAACTTTTGGAAATGAATATCACGTGTTTCATCTTGAGGACTGGATTTTTCAAGGAGACTATTCTTTTGAAACCCTAACAAAGCATTTCAATACCAAAAACTTAAAAGGCTTTGGAGTTGATCATTTAGAAGAAGGGATTGTTGCTGCAGGAGCTGCGCTTCATTATTTAAGTGAAACTAGACACACCAAGCTTCAGCATATTTCAAGGTTGTCTAGGATAGCCGAAGACGAATATGTTTGGATGGATCGATTTACAATTCGCAATTTAGAGTTATATCACTCCACACAACAAAATGCTGTGACCCTTTTGGATGTTATAGACAAAACTATTTCACCAATGGGTGGAAGGCTTTTAAAACGTTGGATGGCGCTGCCACTGAAAAACGTTGAAAAAATAAATAGACGCCACGAAGTTGTTAGTTTTCTACTTGACAATCCTGCAGTTTTAGAGAAAATTCAACAATACACAAAGCGGATTAACGATTTGGAGCGACTGATTTCTAAAGTTGCCACTGCTAAGGTAAATCCGCGAGAGGTTATTCAGTTAAAAAACTCTTTGGAAGCCATTGTGCCTATTAAAGCACTATCCTTAAATTCAAAGAACGAATCGTTAAAAATTATTGGCGAGCAATTACACGATTGTGAACTGCTTCGAAATAAAATTAAAGAAACACTTTTTGAGGAAGCACCTGTTAATGTTGCTAAAGGAAATGTTATTGCAGAAGGATTTTCAGAAACACTTGACGACCTTCGTAATATATCGGTAAATAGTAGGGGATATTTAGATGAAATGCTAGAGCGTGAAACCAATCGCACAGGTATTTCTTCTCTTAAAATAGGTTCAAATAATGTTTTTGGATATTATATTGAAGTTAGAAATACGCATAAAGACAAAGTTCCAGCAGAGTGGATACGCAAGCAAACTCTTGTAAATGCTGAACGTTATATAACCGAAGAACTTAAAGAATACGAGGCTAAAATTCTTGGTGCTGAAGAAAAAATCTTAGCTCTAGAACAAGAGTTTTTTGCAAAGTTAGTAGAGTGGATGCTAGAATATATAGCTTCAGTACAGCAAAACGCCGCCTTGATAGCGCAATTAGACTGTCTGTGCTCTTTCGCAACTCAGGCTAAAGAAGCGAACTATAGTCGTCCGCTGCTTGATAATTCCTTCGATTTAGAAATAAAAGACGGACGTCACCCAGTTATTGAAAGGCAACTACCACCCGATTCCCCTTATATCGCAAACGATGTTTTCTTAGACCGGGAATCTCAACAAATTATTATGATTACCGGTCCTAATATGAGTGGTAAATCTGCAATACTTAGGCAAACAGCTTTAATAGTGTTATTGGCGCAGATGGGGAGTTTTGTTCCTGCATCGGCTGTTAGGATGGGTTGTGTAGATAAAATTTTTACCAGAGTAGGGGCTAGCGATAATATTTCGATGGGCGAATCTACTTTTATGGTTGAAATGAATGAAACGGCAAGTATTTTAAATAACTTATCGGAGCGCAGTTTAATTCTATTAGATGAAATTGGACGTGGTACTAGTACTTATGATGGAATATCGATTGCATGGGCTATTAGTGAATACTTACACGAGCATCCTTCTCGCGGGAAAACACTTTTTGCTACGCATTATCACGAGTTGAATGAAATGACCGAAACTTTTGAGCGAATCAAAAATTTCAATGTCTCGGTGAAGGAATTAAAAGACAATGTGCTTTTTCTGCGAAAATTGATTCCTGGTGGTAGTCATCACAGTTTTGGGATACACGTTGCGAAAATGGCTGGAATGCCACAAACCGTCCTTCAGCGCGCAAATAAAATCTTAAAAAGGCTTGAAAAAAATCACGGATCGGAAGAATTGACTGAAGAAATGAAGTCTATTTCGCAAGATGAAATGCAATTGAGCTTTTTTAAATTAGACGATCCGCTGCTTGAAGAATTGCGTGAAGAAATATTAGATATTGATATTGATACACTTACGCCCGTGGAGGCTTTAATGAAGCTAAATGAAATTAAGCGAATGTTAGAGCGGAATGCGACGTTAAAAATAAAAAAGTAAATTTTAAAAATAATTTCTCAAAAAACACTTTGTGATTGAAGTAAAATTTATAAATTTGCCTCCGCTTTGAATAAGAAGTGAAGTTCATTAAAAATCTTGCGAAAATAACCTTCTCAAGTAAAATTGAGATAGTAGAGTGTCATTCAATTTTATTGGAGGTGCTTGTTTCGGTTTTTAAGAATACGCGAAAATAGCTCAGTTGGTAGAGCGCCACCTTGCCAAGGTGGAGGTCGCGGGTTCGAATCCCGTTTTTCGCTCAACTGAAATACCGTTTTTCGGTGTTTTTGTTAAGTCCAGGTTGTATTAGACAACCTTTTTAAGCTCGAGTGGTGGAATTGGTAGACACGCCGGACTTAAAATCCTGTGACCATTTGGTCGTGCGGGTTCAAGTCCCGCCTCGAGTACAAAATCCCCTTTGTTGTAAAACATTGGGGATTTTTTTTTATCTATTATTTATTAACCTTTTATTTCTCCTCAATTCTCCTCAATTCTCTTCAATTCCGTAAATTTGCCATTCATCAAAATGCTAAAAACTAATGGCTAATTTGATATTGAATATTCTTTCTCTTGGTACAAAACCATTCATCGAAAAACAGCGAAAGTTTCATAACTTAATCGTTGAATTTAGACATAGGTTTTCAAATCCACAGCGAGCTTCCATGGCTTTAGATGATATTAAGGAATTTTATGAAAAGTTAGACAACTTCGATTTCAACAATGTTTTCTTTAAAGATTACTATCAGGACTATATAGAAAACCTAAACAGATTTAGACCGACAGACAACAATCCCGATCTAACTTTTATACGAATAGCACTTACAGAGAATAAATGGAAACCAACCGAGCCATTGCCGGTATTTGTTCACCATTTAAAATATAAGAATAGACTAACTTCTGGGTTGTTTATTTCTCGTGAGAAAAAACTAAATCTCAAAAAAATTAAAGATACCAAGATTGTTACTGAAGAGAGCAGTAAGTCTGAATTGGATAAAAAATGGACTAGGATTCCAATTAGAGAAGAAAGAGAAAAGATGTTAAGATGATCTTTGATTAACCTATAATGCAAAAAAAAGCCTTTTCAATTAAGAAAAGGCTTAAATTTTATAGTAAATTTATTGCTTACTGACCGTCAGTTGCGTCTTCTACAGCATCTTTAGTGTCTTCAGCAGCATCTTCGATAGCATCTCCTGCATCTTCCATTGCATCTCCTGTTGCATCAACAGCGTCATCAATAGCGTCACCAGTGTTATCTAATGCGTTTTCAGTTTCAGTTTCAATAGACTCAGCAGTTTCGTCAACTTTTACTTCGGTAGTTTCTCTACAAGAGTAAACAGAAGCAACTAAAGCAAGAGCTGCAAGTGATAAAAATATTTTTTTCATTTTGGTAATGTATTAGTGATTAATAATGAGCAAAAGTAAGTAAAAAAATGATTCAAAATTTTTTTTCTGTTAAAAATTTCCAATACCGCTTAGGAATATGCTTAATATGTAGCTTTATATTCTTTCTTGAAACTATATTACTACTATTAAAGTAATTGAACCATAGCTTTTGAAACTCTATTTCTTCATAAGTAAAATATATAGAAGCTTTATCTCCTCTATTAATATCTTTAGCTAGCTCTAAGGTAATGGTCTGAACCTCTAATAAGTCGTAAAATATTCCATAATTTCTTTTTAAATCGTAAATCAACCACCTTTGATCTGCATATCTAGTTTTGAAGTGGCGTGCATTTAGAGGTAAAACATCAAAATCTGGTTCTACTGTAGCGAAGTATATTCCGTCCTTAGTAAGTTGAAATCGTACAAATGCATCCATCCTGTGTTTTTCTCGGTCTACCTTTTTTACGGTTTTTTCTATATGTAGAATTTCCGAATCGGTAAAATCATTTTCTATACTTACACTTGCGGATAACGCTTTTCTTATATAATAAAGAATAGTATTTTCAATTTTTAAGGTTTCACTTAAAAATGCTTTGTAAAGCTTAGTCTTCGCTTTAGGTGATAATTTCTTAGACAAGCCTTGCCAGACTCGCTTGGCTTTTTTTGGTTCAGAAAGTATTGCTATGCTATGGTCGAAAAAGTTAGGTTCGTAATGCTTATCTTTTATAATTGAAACCTCTTTTAATTTGTGTTCATAAACATAAAACACAACTGATAATAGACCTTCAAAAGAACCGTCGTATTTTAAAATAGTTTTCACGCAGATAGTGTATTGTGATTGTCGAAAAGGCTTAATTGATTGCTTAAAGTTGCCGAAAACTTAGAATTTGAGTTTGATAGAATTATGCTTTTGAGTTGGGCGGAGGTTCTATCCTTTGTTTCAAAAGTAGTAGAATCGCAAATAATAAAATATTTAGCTCGGTTTAAGGAAGCTCCAATAGATTTTAAGTTTTCCCAATTTAATTTTCGATATCTGCGTGCCTTGATAATTTTATTTACAGATTTTAGCCCTAAGCCTGGCACGCGTAATAACATTCTCTTATCAGCTTTATTGACATCAATAGGAAATTGATCTAGATTTCTTAATGCCCAACTTAGTTTTGGATCTATATCCGACTCTAGATTTGGATGTTCTTTGTTTAACAGTTCACGAACGTCAAATCCATAAAATCGAAGAAGCCAATCGGTTTGATAGAGTCTGTTTTCGCGTAAGATTGGAACAGCAGATCCGATTGTGGGAAGGCGATTGTCATTACTAATTGGAACGTAGCCGGAATAATAAACTCGCTTTAGGTTAAACGATTTGTAAAAATATGCTGAAGTGTACATTATTTCAGCATCGGTTTCGCCACTAGCCCCAACTATCATTTGAGTGCTTTGGCCAGCAGGTGCGTAAATGGGAACTCTTTTTAGAAGTTTCTTTTCATTTTTATACTGAATGATTTCATTTTTCACCTTTTCCATAGGTTTTATGAAATCCTTTCTATCCTTTTCAGGTGCAAGTAGTTTTAAGCCTTTTTCCGTTGGAATCTCAATATTTACCGACAGCCTATCTGCATAAAGTCCGGCTTCCCGCATCAATTCATCACTAGCCCCGGGTATAGATTTTAAATGAATATAACCGTTGAAATTTTCTTCTTGCCTGAGCTTTTTTGCCACTGCAATTAATCGCTCCATGGTGTAATCGGCATTCTTGAAAATTCCACTGCTTAGAAATAGGCCTTCTATATAATTACGTCTGTAAAAATTAATGGTTAGATCAACAACTTCTTGAACCTTAAAAGCAGCTCGTTTTATATCGTTACTTTTTCGAGTTACACAGTAAGCGCAATCAAAAATGCAGTGATTGGTTAAGAGTATTTTTAATAAGGAAACACATCTACCGTCTTCGGTATAGCTATGGCATATTCCCATGCCGTTGCTATTGCCTAAACCTTTATTTGAGTTCTTTCTATTACTACCGCTAGAGGAGCAGGAAACGTCATATTTTGCTGCGTCTGCTAGTATTTCTAACTTTTCGTTTATTCTTTTAAAATCCATACAATATTGGAATATTGCCAAAATTAAGGAAATAATCCTAGAATATAGGGTAAAATCCAAATTTAATTTGGATATATTCCAAAATGAAGTATATTTGTGTATGGAATCTAAACTAACAATTGAGGCACAGCGCTTTAAGAAAATTCGCGAAGAACAAAGACACACGCAGCAATCGTTTGCTGAACTTTTAGATATTGGGTCTACCACCGCTGATATTGAGCGTGGTAAAACAAAAATTACTGGTAAAGTAGTAATGGAGTTAATGGCACAATTTAATATTAATCCGTTGTGGCTTTACGGCAAGAGTTATGAGAAGCACATCGATTCTTCTCGAGGAGATGTTAGTCCAAAGGTTATCACTTTGGATACAGATGGCAATGACAGTATAATTTTGGTAAATCAAAAAGCTGCAGCTGGATATCCTAACAATATTCAGGATACAGGCTGGTATCAAACTTTACCCGCATTTAATATTCCTTTGCCAGAATATAGAAATGCCTCATATAGAGGTTTTCAGGTAGAAGGAGATAGTATGTTGCCAAATATAAAACCTAATGAATGGGTTTTGGGTAGGGCAGTAGCAAGCATTAATGAAGCTACCGATTCAAAAATTTATATTGTTGTTTTAAGAGATTCTGTACTAGTAAAAAAATTACAGAAGATACCAGGAAACCCTCAGTCTATTAGGCTAATTTCACTAAACGAAAGTTATTTACCTATAGAAGTAAAAGTAAGAGATATTCAAGAGCTTTGGATGGTGAATAGTAAGTTGAGCTTCGGTGTAGATGAGCCTTCAGAAAGTAGTTTACTGAGACAATTGCAGCAGTCTATGGACGAATTAAAAGGACAAATAAGTGGGTTGAAATAATAAAGGATGCCCATTTCTAGGCATCCTTAAAATTGTTTAGGTTAGATAAAAATTAGTTTCTATCCTTTACCTTAATTTTGGTATCACCGTCTTCGTCGGTTTTAATTTTCACCTTTTCGTCTTCGGTTTTCATCTTAATCTTGTCTCCGTCGTCTTTTACTTTAATATCTGCATCCTTATCTTGCATGTCCTCAATTAAAGATTCTTCTAAAGTTTCTTCTTTAGTTTCTTGATCTCTACAAGATGTAAGAGAAACTGTTAAGAATCCTGCAAATAAGGCAATCATTGTTAATTTTTTCATCGTTTGATTTAGTTTTAGTTAGTGATTAGTATGTTAAGGTTACAAAGTGATTAGTCGTTTCCGATTTCATCAATTGTTTTGTCTATTTCTTCATTTACTTCTTTATCTACTTTTTTAGCGGCTCTTTCTAAAATCCCCTCGTTGTCTGTTTTTTCAGGAGTTCCAACTTCTACTTCGCGAATTACTTCTTTGGTTTCAGTTTTAGTTTCACGACAAGAACCAAGTGCCACAGCAGATATAGCAAATAATGTAAATAATTTTTTCATATATAGGTTTAATTAGATTGTTGGGACAAATCTAAGGGAATTAGAAATACGCCTATGGTAATTAAATACTAAAAATTGTGAAAGAATTGCTAATTAAATAAGAAGATTCATGTAAAAGTGCAATGAAATTTGTGAAAAAAATGAAGGTTTAGCTTTAATGTTTATTAATATAATCCATTACTTTATTAGTGGCTCCAGTGTTTGCGTTAACAAAGTGCCCACTGATCATTCCTGTTTTTTTTCTATAGTTTGCGTCAGAGACCAACTTGGTTAAAACATCACTAAGTTCTCGGGGATTTGAAATTGAAAACAGGCCAGCTAAATTACGGAGACGTATGGCTTCTGGGAACTCATTGTAATTCTTTCCAATTATAATAGGCAGACCAAAAGTTGCTGGTTCTAAAATGTTATGTAATCCAGTTGTACCCATAGCACCGCCTACATAGGCGATATCTGCATAGCTGTATAATTTTGTAAGAAGGCCAATGCAATCAATTATTAACACGGAGTAGTCAACAAGATTAACATCGTCTTTCTGCGAATGAAGAATAACCTTGTGTTTGTATAGTTTTTCAGTAAACGCTTCAATTTTACTTTGTTCAATTTTATGTGGCGCAATAATAAATTTCACATTTCTTGGTGCGAAATTTATATAATCTACAAGAACAGCTTCATCTTCTGGCCAAGTACTCCCGCAAACAACGCAAAGTGAGTCGCCTTTAAATTCCTTAGCAAACTCTAGCGTATTGTTCATTTCAATTTGATGAGAAACTCGATCAAATCGTGTGTCACCACTTAAGGTTGTGTTTTTAAAACCTATACTTTTTAATAGTTTAACCGAATTTTCTTCTTGTAAGAAAAAGTGGTTGAAACTATTTAGTGCTTTCCGCATGAATCCGCCATAAGGTTTAAAAAAGATTTGATTTTCTCTGAATACTCCAGAAACAAGTAGGGTTGGGATGTTTTTCTTTTTTAATTGAAGAAGATAGTTTGGCCAGAACTCATATTTCACAAAAATTGAAAGCGATGGGTGTATAGCATTTATAAATCGCTTGGCATTTAAGGGTGTGTCCATCGGTAAATAAACAACTACATCTGCTAAAGGTGTGTTTTTCTTAATCTCATAACCTGAAGGTGAAAAGAAACTAATTATAATTTTGTAACCGGGTTTTGCCTTTTTCACCTCCTCCATAATCGGCACTCCCTGTTCAAATTCACCTAAGGATGCGCAGTGAAACCAAATAGTTTTATCGGAAGACGAGATGTTTTTATCAAGAATATCCAAAACATCTTTTCTGCCATCAACAAACAATTTCATTTTTTTGCTGAATAGCGCTACAATCCTCAACGCAAAGGAGGCTAGATAAATAATTAGGTTATATATAGTGTGCATCGCGTGTAAAAATACCAAAATTCGACTTCCAAATTCTAAAATATCCTCTCAATAATGGAAATAGGCAATAACTCGTTAAGTTGAAGTTTACAAACTTCATTTTTCGTAATTTTACAAATTCAATACTATTACAAAACATGAGAAAAATTCAAATGGTAGACCTTAAGGGTCAGTATAAAAATATTAAGGAGCGTGTAGACAGTTCTATTATGAATGTAATTGAAACTACAGCTTTCGTAAATGGTCCAGAAGTTCACCAATTTCAAAAGGAGTTTGAAGATTACCTTGGGGTAAAACACGTTATTCCTTGTGCAAATGGTACCGATGCTCTTCAAATTGCAATGATGGGTCTTGGCTTAATGCCTGGTGATGAGGTTATCACTGCCGATTTCACTTTTGCCGCAACTGTAGAGGTTATTGCACTTTTACAGTTAACTCCGGTTTTAGTTGATGTGGATCCGGTTAACTTCAATATTGACATTGAAGCAATAAAAAAAGCCATAACTCCTAAAACAAAAGCTATTGTTCCTGTACATCTTTTTGGTTTAGCGGCCAATATGGATGAAATTATGGAAGTTGCAAAAGAACACAATCTTTATGTAATCGAAGATAACGCCCAAGGAATTGGCGCAGATTATACTTCAAAAGATGGCACTAAGCAAAAAACTGGTACCATTGGGCATGTTGCTTCTACTTCATTTTTCCCTTCTAAGAACTTAGGATGTTACGGTGATGGGGGTGCAATCTTTACAAATGACGATGATTTGGCGCACATAATTCGCGGCATTGTAAATCATGGGATGTACGAACGTTATCACCATGATGTGGTAGGCGTTAATAGTAGATTAGATTCTATTCAAGCTGCTGTGCTTCGTGCAAAATTACCTCATTTAGATGACTATAATAAAGCTCGAAAAATTGCAGCTCAAAAATATTCTGAAGCTTTTAAAAATCATAAAAATATCATTACACCTACTGGCTGTGGAAATTGTTCGAATGAAGAAATAGACGGATGCAACTGTCATGTCTACCACCAATATACATTGAAAATTGTAGATGCAGATCGCGATGCTTTAGTAAAACATTTGAATGAAAAAGAAATTCCTTGCGGTGTTTATTACCCAATTCCATTACATCTTCAAAAGGCTTACCAAGATGAGCGTTATAAAGAGGAAGATTTTAAGGTTACCAATCAGTTAGTCAAAGAGGTTATTTCTTTACCAATGCATACCGAGCTTGATGATGAGCAGATAGATTATATCACAAAAACTGTGATCGAATTTATGGAAAATAATTAATAATGAAATAGCCTGAGTTACAGGAGTATAATTATGAAAAAAATATTAGTTACAGGAGGATTAGGATACATAGGTAGTCACACAGTAGTGGAGTTACAAAAAACAGGATATCAAGTAGTAATTATAGATAACTTATCCAATTCGTCATTGGACGTTTTGGAAGGTATTACAGATATCACTAAAACTCCACCCACTTTTGAACGTTTGGACCTTCGTGAGAAAGCAGCAGTATCCGATTTCTTTAAGCGCAATAATGATATTGAGGGTATTATTCACTTTGCAGCAAGTAAAGCTGTAGGGGAAAGTGTAGACAGACCGTTATTGTATTACGAAAATAATCTAAACACTCTTATTTATTTGCTTCAAGAGTGTAATACTCATCATATTAATAATTTTATTTTCAGTTCATCTTGCACTGTTTATGGTGAGCCAGATTCGTTACCAATTACTGAAGATGCTCCCGTAAAACCTGCAACTTCACCTTATGGTAATACCAAGCAAATTGCTGAGGAGATATTAAAAGACACTTGTTCTGTATCTTCTTTAAAAACTATTGCCCTTCGTTATTTCAACCCAATTGGAGCACACGAAACTGCGTTAATTGGAGAGCTACCTGCAGGAGTGCCACAAAATTTAGTCCCGTTTATCACTCAGACTGCGGCTGGAGTTCGCGAACAACTTTCAGTATTTGGTGACGATTATCCAACTGAAGATGGGAGCTGTATTCGCGATTATATTCATGTTGTAGATTTAGCAAAAGCACACGTTATTGCTTTAGAACGCCTTCTTTCAGAAAAAAACAAATCGAATTATGAAGTTTTCAATTTGGGTACAGGAAGAGGAAGCTCTGTGCTGGAGGTAGTGAATTCGTTTGAGAAAACTACAGGTGAAAAATTAAATTACAAAATTGTAGATCGTCGTCCAGGTGATGTTATTTCTGTTTATGCTGATACTAAAAAAGCGAATGAAGAATTAGGCTGGAAGGCACAAAAAACAATGGAAGAAGCCTTAGCGTCGGCCTGGAAGTGGGAGTGGAAAGTACGTGAAAATTCATAAAAACTTAAGGGTTTATAATAACGCTTATTTAAACTTAAGATAGGTTTAACGCTCATTTTTTGGAATTAGGAGCTGATTTTTGTTTCTTTGCACCCGAATAGTACTCTTGACTTCTGCTTCAAAATGAATACTTTGCGAGCTGAAGGGGGTCAAAAAATATATGATGAAGTTAGTTTCAGTGAAACGACAAACAAAAACAGAAAAACGATTTACACAAAAAATGGGAATGTTCACAACAAGTGTGATTTACATTAAAAAAACATTTTTAAGCATCCCTTTTAAAACATTACACAAATATCGAGAAACCTATTACGGTGAAATTAAAGATTGCGAAGATTGTGTTATAAGTGCTTAGAAGAATTTTAGATTCAAAAAGAACGCCGAATGATTTTAAATCATTCGGCATTTTTTATTCTAATTCATTTAAAATATGCACTTCAAACCTCCCAAAACCGGTCTGTCCACTCTTTATCCGAAAACTTTAATTGAGATTGCTTTTCCTCGATTTCCTTCCACGCCTCTTGGCTGGTAATATTTTGTATTTCTTGATATAATATCCGCTCTTCAAAGCCTATATAGGTAATTAGTTCCTCTTCAATTTTATGAAAAATTGTATTGAGACTGGAGGTCTCATCAAACAATCGATTTAGTCGTCTGTGATTGGCAATTGCCCTTTTCACACGAACATTATTATTCCCTAGAATTGGAAAAATAAGTTCTTGTTCAATTTCGAAATGTGGATCTAGATAAGTTTCTTTAAACCAATCGATATAACTCTTAATCCGCTTACTATTAATTTTTCTTTGAAGCCCTTCTCTTATTCGTTCACAAAAAAGAATCACCTCATCGTGTTCTTTAATAAGTGGTGTAAGTGATAAATATTTATTTTCGATTCCGTACTGCATACTTTTTTCTAATCATTCTTAAACATTAAGCAAATTTCATAAAACTGATTTTTGATAGTTATGAGGTTAATCATAAGTGGAAAACTTGTTGTTTTAATTTAGGACAATAAGGTAATTTTATTTAATTTTGAATGATTCTAAATAACAAAATTAAAAAATGTATTAATTATGAAACTAGCATCACTTATAGACAATCTAGAATACAATGAAAACAGACCAGCGATTCAGGTTTTAATAGATACCGATTCAGGGAAGGAAATCAGGATTACTTTTAAGGAAGGTCAGGTAATGAAAGAGCACAAAACGCCATACCCAATTGTGGTGGAAATTTTTGAAGGTGCCATAGATTTTGGGGTAAATGGGACAATCCATAATTTAAAGAAAGGTGATTTAGTTGCCCTTGAAGGAGGGGTGCCACACGATTTAAAAGCTCTTAAAACAAGTACTGTTAGGTTGAGCTTAAACAAAGCTGATTCAGCTACTCGAGTAGAAGGTGTAGCCGAAAATTCATAATTGCTATTCTATTTAGATATTAAATTATCACCGGTTTTCTTATAAAAACTAGGAAAAATGTATTCATCAAATAAAATAGATTCATTTGTAGAAAAGTCGCCAATTCTCAAGGAAGTAATCGACTTAAAACCTGTGGTTTGGCTTAACGACAAAAAGAAACGCTGTTCTGAAATGCCTGAATTTCTTATTAAAATGAAGGATATTCAGGCTGCGGAAAGATTGTGGAAACGATTTGCTCCCTTTTTTGTTAAAGCTTTTCCAGAAACTGAAGCTACAAACGGCATCCTTGAATCTCCTTTAAAGGAAATTCATAAGATGAAAGAGCTTTTAAACTATGGGTCTCCAAAAATTGAAGGTCGTCTATTTATGAAATGTGATAATGCCTTACCTATTGCTGGTTCTATTAAGGCTAGAGGAGGTTTTTTTGAAGTTTTACACCATGCAGAAGAATTAGCATTAAAAGCTGGCATCTTAAATAGGGAAGATGGCTATGAGGTTTTCCTTTCTAATAAGTTCAGGCAGTTTTTTAGCAAATATAAAATAGGAGTTGGCTCTACAGGCAACCTCGGGTTGAGTATTGGAATAATTAGTGCGAAGCTAGGGTTTCAAGTAACGGTTTATGTTTCTGCGGATGCTAAACTTTGGAAAAAAGATTTGTTGCGCTCCAAAGGAGTTAAAGTAGTAGCGTTTGCAGGAGATTTTAGTGAAGCAATTTTAGCCGGAAGAGAAAAAACAAAAGCCGATCCATTGGCTTATTTTGTTGATGATGAAAATTCTAAAAAACTGTTTTTAGGCTATACAGTTGGGGCGCTTCGATTGGCGGAACAATTAAAAAAAGCTAATATTAAGGTGAACGATTCACATCCGTTATTTGTATATTCTCCTTGTGGTGTTGGTGGATCTCCCGGAGGAACTGCCTTTGGGTTAAAACAAATTTTCGGCGATAATGTACATTGTTTCTTTGTAGAACCTACGCATTCACCTGCGGTGTTAACAGGCTTGGTTACTGGTGAAATGAGTAATATTCGTGTGCAGGATATTGGGATAGACAATAAAACTGAGGCCGATGGCTTAGCTGTAGGGCGTCCTTCAAAATTTGCAACTTCGGTTAGTGAATATTTAATTAGTGGTATTTATACTCTTGAAGATAATTGTCTCTTTATACTATTAAGTCAATTGATGGACACTGAAAAAATATTTCTAGAGCCTTCCGCTACTGCTGGTTTAAATGGTCCGCAGACGATTGCAAAAACCGGATATGCCGAAAAGAATAATATCAATATGAATAATGTCACCCATATTGTTTGGGCTACAGGTGGTGACTTAGTACCAGATTTTGAAAGAAAAGAGTTTTATAAAAGAGGTAAGAGTATTGCAAAGTAAATCTTAATGTATTTACAAAAAAAAGCGAGAGAAACTTTGTTTCTGCTCGCTTTTTATGTGAAGGCCCCCTCAACCTTCAAATCTGTACTATGGCTAATTCTATAAAGGGTTTATTAATCTATAAGTTCTATTCCAAAGACATAATCGTTGAATACCTGAGTGTTTGAAATTGAATTTGCTACTAAATCAATTTCAAAATAATTGGTTTGTACAGTATTTCCGTTAGCCAAAGAAGTGAGGTAGTAAGTCTTGTTGCATTCACTATAAACTGTAGAATAAAATTCAGTATTTATATTTGTCGGTATTGAAAGTAAATCTGTATACGTTCCATTAGTAGGATCTATTTTTACAATTTTTCTCGAGTTAATATCGGGCATATCCATTAATGCTAACAGTCCTAAGCTTTCAGAATATTCTAATCCGATAAATCTCACAAAATCTGTATTTGAAAATGACGGATATAAATCAACATGAGAGCTAGTATTATTAGATGTATTCACGGTTATCAAGTTCGTTCCTGAAACAAAATACAGTTCGTTAACACCATTTGAAGCTGCACTCATAGATTCTACGTGGAAGAAACTGTTATTGTTAAAAGTGGTGTTCGACGCTGGAATTGTAAGTGCTGCACTCGTAGTTCCATTGTTCATATTAAATGGCTTTATGGAAAAGTGATTGTCGATTCCAGAATTTGCGTAACCAGCGTTTGAAACTTCAATTACATAACTTTCTCCACCAACAATTATAGGTGCAGCTATATTTGATGGGGTAGTAAATTCCTGTCCTGTCCCAGTGTTTGTATTGAAAGTGAAATATTTTCCAGCTCTTGTTACAAGCATACCGTGTAGCTCACTATCATCATTATATAAGGAAGTACTTGTAGGTAATTGGAATGTGAGATTGGTATTGGTGGTTAAGCTTCCCTCATAAATAGGAGTCGTGGTGTTTAGATTGTTTATTAGAAAAGAATTGTAATCTATAACAGCATTTACGTTGTTGTCGAATACTGTATTTAAAACCAGTAATTTTTTATTGTAATTGAAACATGGTGAATTGTTTGAGTCATCGTTTATAGTACAGTCATCATCAGAAGAGCAATTAGTAAATATTAAACAAGTTAGAACTGCAAGGCTGAAAATTGATAAAAAAGTTTTCATAGTATTGATATTTTGATGTTACAGTATTATATCAACACGAGTTATAAATTGTTACCCTTAAAAAATTAAATAAATAGAAAATTAATGGAATTCGATATCGCGTTAAAAATTATAGCCTTTAATATCTAGGCTTAGATTAATAACATTTGATAAGAAAAGGAATAAAAAAACGTCGAAGGAGACAGACCTTCGACGTTTGGGATTATTTTAAATATAAAGTTTTGCTTTACATTTCTGCTTTTTCAGTTTCTGCCGTACGGTCAATTTTCTTCACTAGCCCTTGTAATACATTTCCTGGTCCAACTTCTATAAATTTTGTTGCGCCATCTTTAATCATATTCTGAATGCTTTGAGTCCATTTCACTGGGGCTGTAAGTTGAAATATAAGATTTTTCTTTATTATAGAAGGGTCTGTAACTGCGAATGTTGACACGTTTTGATAGATAGGACAAGCTGGAGCTGTAAATTGAGTAGCTTCAATGGCAGCAGCAAGTTCTTCTCTTGCCGGCTCCATTAATGGGCTGTGGAACGCACCACCTACTGGTAGGATTAATGCTCTACGTGCTCCTGCTTCTTTTAAACTTTCACAAGCTGTACCTACAGCATCAATTTCACCAGATATAACTAATTGTCCTGGACAATTGTAATTTGCAGCAACAACAATTCCTGGAGTATTTGCACAAATTTCTTCAACTAAATGATCTTCTAAGCCTAAAACAGCAGCCATAGTTGAAGGTGTTTGCTCGCAGGCTTTTTGCATGGCTAAAGCACGCTTGTAGACCAATTGCAACCCATCACTAAATGCTATGGTTCTATTTGCCACTAAAGCTGAAATTTCCCCTAATGAATGTCCGGCAACCATATCAGGTTGAAATCTATCGCCCATTACTTCTGCTAATATTGTAGAGTGTAAAAATATAGCTGGTTGTGTAACTTTTGTTTCCTTCAATTCGTCGGCAGAACCCTCAAACATGATTTTGGTAATGTGAAAGCCTAAGATTTCATTGGCTTGATTAAATAATTCTTTTGCTTTTGCAGAATTATCGTAAAGGTCTTTACCCATTCCAGTGAATTGAGCACCTTGTCCAGGGAAGATATATGCTTTCATGTAATTCGTTTTTTATTTGAGTTGCAAAAATAGGAATTAATTCTGCGATTTTACTTGCTATCCAAAAAGGATTGGTTGTGCGATAGGCGACACAGTTATTAAATCAAGAATATTTATTTAAAACTGAGTTCACTTTCGGTAAATAACTCCTTCCAAAAAGATTAAGATGCACGAGTAAGTAGTACAACTGCCAAAGAGAAACCCTATCTTCCCAACCTTTTTCTAAGGGAAAAATAGAATTGTAGTTGATGATTAATTCTTCTGAAAATCCTCCAAACAACTTCATCATTGCAATATCCATTTCACGAGGCGCAAATGCAACCGCGGGGTCTATTAAAACAGCTTGATTTTCTTTGCTAACCATATAATTGCCACTCCACAAATCGCCGTGAATTAAAGATGGTGCTTCATTTGGGATTATTTTGGAAATGTTTTTATAAAAGCTAGCCACCTTTTTAAACTGAAATCCATTTTCTGACGCCATATTAAATTGAGGCTCTAACCGATTACTTATATAAAATTCTGAAGCAGATTTGCTAAAGTTGTTTCTTTGAGGCAGACTACCTATATAGTTATCGTGGTCTAATCCAAAATTTGTTTGTGTTACCTGGTGAAGCTTTACTAAATTATCGGCAAAAGATTCCCAAAAACCAGCATTTGGTTCTCCACTTGAAATATATTCGATTAATAAATATGAGGTGTTTTCAATTTCTCCATTTGCTAAAACCTTAGGGATTTTAAAACTATTTGAACTGCTCAAATAATTTAAACCTTTTGCTTCAGCAGTAAACATTTTAGGGAATTTTGTAGAGTCATTCAATTTAACTACAAAATTCCCTTCTTTACATTTCAGTTGAAATACTTCGTTAATATCTCCACCAAAAAGTTGCTTAACCTCAATTAGAGTTAAGTTGTTTTGGGCCGTAATATTTTGAAATCTACTGATAAAAATAGCCAAGCTATTTAGGTGTCTTGATAATTACAAGAATTAATTTAGAATAAACTTTTTACTCAAGGTTCTACCGTTAGTAAAGTTGAATTTCACAATGTAAAAACCATTGTCTAAGGCTGTAAGGTTAACACTTCCAGATTGAGAACTTGCCTTTTCAGTGAAAACACTTTGTCCGCCTATGTTGTAGATAGAGATATCGCTAACGTTTGTAGTTAGATTGTTTAATCGGTAATTAAGTATGTTTTCATTTACAAATACAGCAATAGCGTTTTCGGAAAAATCATTTACAGACATTGTTTGTGGCTTGGCCGCTTCAATTAAGAATTGCAAGCCTAGTTTTGTAAATTTTGCTGAATGTTCAGGGGTGTCAAAAAAAGAATAAATATCTTCGTCTGTATGTATTTTTGGATTAGACTCGCTGAATTTAGCTTCAAAAGGAAATGCTGCTTCGTAACCATTGTTTGCCCAACTTGCATGATCTGAACAACCGTATCCACATTCGGTAAAGTTATAGGTAAAAGCGTGGTTACCGGTTCCGTTATAATGATCCATTAAATCAACCAAAAAGTTGTTTAAAGCGCTACTGTTGTACCAATCTGTAGAAATCCAAACATCTTCGTTAGAGCCATTATAGCCTGTCATGTCAAACTGAACGTAAGCCCCAACATTTATTCCATTACTTGCGTATTCTGAAGCAATTTCTTCCGATCCTACAAGTCCAATTTCTTCAGCAGCATAAGCCATAACTTCAATAGTGCGATTTGGAACAAACTCCTTTGCGATAAGCACACGAATCATTTCGTTTAAAGAAGAGATTCCTGAAGCATTATCATCGGCACCAGGAGCATCATTAATATCCCAAAATGAAGTTGAGTCTAAATGTCCACCAATAATAACATATTCATCTGGAGTATTGGCTCCATCAATAGTTAGAATTACAGAGGGCATTGGTGTGTTTTGATGATTGTAAATACGAGTGTGAATGTCGGTTCTGCCAGATTGTGCAATCATTGCATCCCATTTAGCTTTTAAGTCGTAAACAGATTGTTCGCCTTGAGATGTTTCATGATGACGTGTTCCGTAAGCTTGCAATTCTAGAATATCATCTTCTATGTTTTGGTTATTAACCAGATCTAGGCATTCATTTACTAAATCGGTTTCAGTAATGGTGTATTCTAAAAATGAATTTCTGTTTTGAACTCTGTTTAAAGCCTGAAGCGCTTTTTCTTTAGAAGGTCTAAAAATATATCCCGGACCGTGAATTTGAACGCTTTCGTGTATTTTGTGAGAAACTTCCTCTGTAAGATAAACAGCAGATTCGTTGCTTTTTGTTGCCAATATTTGAATGTCGTTTGGGTATAGCTGCTTAAATTTTAAAGCAGTCTCTCCACTCATTGTTGCGTAAAATGAATCGTTGTTTTGTGCAATTACGGCAGTTGCTAAAAAAAAGAATAAGATAAAGGTTGTTGTAAAGTTTTTCATTGGGAAGTTTGTACGTTAATTTACGTAAAATTAAAACTTTTAATGAATTTAATCTCCTAATAATGAAGTTTAAATTTTTTGACGTATCTTATGGTGTTAAATAAGAACTTAACTTTAGTCTAAATTAATATCCTCCTCTATTTTGAAAAAGATAAAACTTATATATAGTGGAAGTATTAAATCCGAGTAAGTGGGTAGATAACTACGCCGATTATCTTTACAATTATACAATTGTAAGGGTGAATGATGCTGTGATTGCGCAAGATTTAATTTCAGAAACTTTCCTAGCAGGATTAAGGTCCAAACACAATTTTAAAGGTGAGGCTAGTGAACGCACATGGCTCATTTCGATTTTAAAGCGGAAAATAATTGACTATTACCGGAAAAAAAACTCGAATAAAGGAAGGGCTGAGGTTCTTGTTTCATATAAGAGCGGTGATATAGAAGGTAACTGGCTTGAAGAAAATGCTGCGGATTTATTTGACAGGACTGCCGAAGATAGAATGGAGAATAACGAACTGGGTCTCGCCATTATAAAGTGCTTGAATAAACTACCAGTAAAACAAGGTGAAATCTTTAAAAAGAAAACAATCGAAAATCAAGATACGGACGTTCTTTGTAAAGAATACAATATTACTCCGTCTAATCTGTGGGTTATTATCCACAGAGCACGTAAGAATTTGATGGAGTGTTTGGAAAAAAACTGGTACAATTAATATTCTATGAAGTTATTTTTAAAATGTCGCGAAGCAGCATGTTTGTGTGACAAATATCAATATAAGGAGATTAGTATATCCGATAAGTTAAAGCTTAAACTACACCTTTTACTTTGTAAACTTTGTAACAAATATGCGAAGAAGAATCAAAAACTTACAAATACTTTAAAAGCTGTAGAAATTAAAACTCTTAATCCCGATAGTAAATTACAGTTAAAAGAGAAGCTTCAAAAAGAGCTAGCCGATAAGCTTAACACTTAGATTGTTTTAAAAGTGACATACATTACAAACCAAAGTATCGGTAAACCCTCTACCAAAAATGAAGAGAAATATCGCTTCTGGTCTTTTTTTGAAATAAATACAGCCAAACCTAGAATTATTGAGAATAATAGCAAACTTGTGATATAAGCAACTTCTGATGTTTTCTTAAAAAACTCAATAAATAAACTAAATGCTAACGCAGCTAAACCTGCATTTTTAGTGTTTTTAATGCCAATTTGTTGTGGGATAGTTTTTAAGGCTAACGCATCATATGGAATATCGCGAATTTCAAATGGTAAAATAAGCACAACTACAATTAAAAAACGTTGTATAAAAGTAAGAATCACATCAGTTGTGATTGCTAATTCTGAAGCTATAAATGGAATAATAACAGTTATTCCTGCCCAAACAAATGCAACTACAAATATTTTTAGTCCTGAAAACATTCGAAGACTTCTATGCTGAATAATAGGAACTGCATATAGCACCGTAGTGACGCCAAATAATGCGACAAAGAGTAATGTTGTAAATGAAAGGTGAAAGGCTAGAAAAATCCACAGCAGAAAGCAAATTGCAGAAAAAACTTGAATCGCCCGTAAAGAATTGGTAAGACTTCTATGATGTAATCCTGCTATTGAAGCGTATTTTACAAAATTGTAAGCCGATATTGTTCCAAGAAAAATAAAGGCTGAGGTGGTAATTGGTGGTTTAAAGTTATACTCTAAAGCGGTTATGAAAAAGAAGGCTAAAACAGCTAAAGCAACGTGTATGCTGCTGCTTATATAAAACCTGAAAACATCCCTCAGAAAATTCATGGTTTCAAATTTAGGCAAACTGTTAGTAACCTATTGATTTAGTTGAAAAATTAAATTTTTCAAATCACTAAAAAGGAATTGATTCTCGTTAAAAATCGTAATTTTGCGCCGCATTGCAAACTATTGAGTTTTAATAGTCTGCTTATATTAAAAATCTAAATGTTATTATTATATAAATCCTAAGTTTTTTTGATCGTTTTATTTAACAATCAATAAGACTAAGGATTAAAATTCGGCAATTTTTATGAACACAGATTCTTTTGCATTAAGACATATTGGCCCAAGGGAAAGTGACCTTCCTGAGATGCTTGAAACAGTTGGTGTAAGTTCTATGGACCAACTAATTTATGAAACCGTTCCAGACGATATTCTATTAAAAAATCCCCTCAATCTAGAAACGGCTATGAGTGAGCAGGAGTATTTAGAGCATATCACAGAATTGTCGTCTAAGAATAAATTATTTAAAACATACATTGGGTTAGGATATCACCAATCTATTCTTCCTCCTGTAATTCAACGTAATATATTGGAGAATCCAGGATGGTATACTGCTTACACACCTTATCAAGCAGAGATAGCACAAGGTAGGCTAGAGGCATTATTAAACTTTCAAACAGTAATTAGTGATCTTACAGGAATGAAGCTTGCAAACGCTTCTCTTCTTGACGAGTCGACTGCAGCAGCAGAAGCTATGTCGCTACTTTATAACGTGCGTGAAAGAGGCAAGAAAAAAAATAACGCTTCTAAATTCTTTGTTTCAGAAGATATTCTTCCGCAAACACTTTCGTTATTACGAACTCGTTCAAATCCTTTAGATATTGAATTGGTAGTAGGAAGTCACGAAGATTTTGATTTCGCTGATGAGTTCTTTGGAGCTATCCTTCAGTACCCAAGTAGAACAGGAAAAGTTCATAACTATAAAAACTTTATCGAAAAAGCTAACGCAAACAATATTAAAGTTGCGGTTGCTGCGGATATTTTAAGTCTTGTGATGCTTGAGTCTCCTGGACATTATGGAGTTGATGTAGTTGTTGGTACTACTCAACGCTTTGGAATTCCATTGGGGTATGGTGGTCCACACGCTGCTTATTTTGCTACAAAAGAAGAATACAAACGCAGTATTCCAGGACGTATTATTGGAATTACTAAAGATGCAGACGGAAACCGTGCATTGCGTATGGCGCTTCAAACTAGAGAGCAACATATTAAGCGGGACAAAGCAACTTCAAACATATGTACTGCACAAGTATTATTAGCTGTAATGGCTGGTATGTATGCTGTTTACCATGGACCTGAAGGTTTGAAGTATATTGCAAGAAAAGTACACAACAGTGCAGTAACGCTTGCAAATGCTTTAGAAGAATTAGGTTTTGAGCAAGTAAACGATACTTTTTTTGATACTATAGCTATTAAAACAGATGCTACAAAAATCAAATTCTTAGCTGAAGCAAAAGAAGTGAACTTCTATTATCCAGATAGTGAAACAGTTTCTATTTCAATAAATGAAACTACCACGGTAAAAGACTTAAATAAAATACTTGCTATCTTCGCTGAAGCTGTTAAAAAAGACTTCAAAAAGTTAACTGAACTTGAAACTGGAAATAAAATCCCACAAGAAGTAGCTCGTAAAACTGAATTCCTTCAACAAGAAGTTTTCAATAAATATCACAGTGAAACAGATATGATGCGTTACATCAAAAAATTGGAACGTAAAGATCTTTCATTAAATCATTCAATGATTTCACTGGGTTCTTGTACTATGAAACTTAATGCTGCAGCTGAAATGTTGCCATTAAGTGATCCAATGTGGGGGAATGTGCACCCATTTGTACCAGTAGAACAAGCTGAAGGGTACCAAACAGTTTTAAAGAAACTAGAAAAACAACTTACTGAAATCACAGGATTTGCAGGAACTTCACTACAACCCAATAGTGGTGCGCAAGGTGAATTTGCCGGATTAATGGTAATTCGTGCTTATCACGAATCACGCGGAGAAGGACATAGAAATATTTGCTTGATTCCTTCTTCTGCACACGGAACAAACCCTGCAAGTGCGGTTATGGCAGGAATGAAAGTAGTAGTTACAAAAGCTACAGATGAAGGAAATATAGATGTTAACGACCTTCGTGAAAAAGCATTAAAACACAAAGACAACCTTGCATGTTTAATGGTTACATATCCGTCAACACACGGAGTTTACGAATCTGCAATTCGCGAAATCACTAGTATTATTCACGAAAATGGTGGGCAAGTATATATGGATGGTGCAAATATGAACGCTCAAGTAGGGTTAACCAATCCTGGTGCTATTGGAGCAGATGTTTGTCACTTAAACCTTCATAAAACTTTCGCTATTCCTCACGGAGGTGGAGGTCCTGGAGTTGGTCCTATTTGTGTAGCAGAACAATTAGTTCCGTTCTTACCTACCAACCCAGTAATTCCAACTGGAGGTGATCAGGCAATTTCATCAATTTCATCGGCTCCTTACGGTAGCTCGTTGGTTTGCTTAATTAGCTATGCATACATCTGTATGTTGGGAGTAAATGGTTTGAAAAAAGCTACAGAACACGCAATATTGAATGCCAATTACATCAAAGAAAGATTAAGCGGACATTACGAAGTGCTTTATGCAGGTGAAAGAGGTCGTGCAGCTCACGAAATGATTGTGGACTGTCGACCGTTTAAAGCAAAAGGAATTGAAGTTGTAGATATCGCTAAACGTTTAATGGATTATGGATTTCACGCGCCAACAGTTTCTTTCCCTATTGCTGGTACACTTATGATTGAGCCAACTGAAAGTGAAAGTAAGATGGCGTTAGATCAATTCTGTGAAGCTATGATTTCTATCAGGCAAGAAATTGAAAGTGCTGATAAAGATGAGCCAAACAATGTGTTGAAAAATGCACCTCATACTTTACAGATGCTTACCTCAAATGAATGGGACTTCCCATATACAAGACAGGAAGCAGCTTTCCCATTAGAGTATATTTCAGACAACAAATTCTGGCCTTCAATTAGAAGAGTAGATGATGCTTATGGTGATCGTAACTTAATTTGTACTTGCGACCCAATTGAAGCGTATATGGAAGCTTGATTAATTAAAAAGTAACGGTATTCAGTAAATAAATTTAGGATAAATTCTATACTGAATACCGTTTCACTATTGGGCTATCGGGATTAACTATTTTTTTCCGTATTTTTAAAAAAAACTTTTCAAAATATGAATGTCAAAATAACAGGTATAGGCAGTTATATTCCAAGCGAAATTGCAAAGAATGAACAGTTTGGGAATCATCATTTTTACAATGAAGATGGTACCCGATTTGGTCAAAAAAATGATACAATTATTGAGAAGTTTAAGGCTATTACAGGAATAGACGAACGTCGTTACATTCCTAAGAACTTAAATACTTCTGATATAGCAACTTTTGCTGCCGAAAAGGCTATTAAAGATTCGGGAATTGATAAAGAGGATTTAGATTACATTATTGTAGCGCATAATTATGGTGATGTTAAACACGGCTCTGCCCAAAGTGATACTGTTCCAAGTATTGCCACTCGCGTAAAGCACAATCTTAAAATTCAAAAACCAACTTGTGTAGCATACGATATGCTTTTTGGTTGCCCTGGGTGGATAGAAAGTATGATTCAAGCCAATGCCTTTTTAAAATCTGGTATTGCAAAAAAATGCTTGGTGATTGGTGCTGAAGCGTTATCTAGAGTTGTTGATCCTCACGATCGCGATTCAATGATTTACAGCGATGGCGCAGGTGCTGCGGTTGTTGAAGCTACAGATGAAGAAGGCGGCATATTAAGTCATTTTAGCGCCACCTATGCGTTTGATGAGGCTCATTTTATCTATTTTGGTGAAAGCAATAATTTAGAAATTAAAGATAAGCGCCGATATATAAAAATGTACGGTCGTAAGATTTATGAATTCGCCTTAAATCGAGTGCCAGACGCTATGAAAACTTGTCTAGATAATTCTGGAATTAGAATTGATGAGGTTAAAAAAATTCTTATCCATCAAGCCAATGAAAAGATGGATGAGGCTATTATTAACCGTTTCTATAAACTCTACGATGAGCCTACTCCAGATAAAATTATGCCGATGAGTATAGGTAAGTTAGGAAATAGCAGTGTAGCTACAGTTCCTACGCTTTACGATTTAGTTTTAAATGGTGAACTTGAGGGACATTCTTTAAGCCAAGGAGATGTGGTTATTTTAGCAAGCGTGGGTGCAGGAATGAATATTAATGCGATAGTTTATAGGGTGTAATTAATTCAGAATTCCGAATTCTGAACCCTGAATTAAAAAATATGTACGAAGGTAAATTTCCTACTAAAAGATATAACTACACATTGCGTTTTTTAAATGATGTAATTTCTAAAGAAGAGAAAATTCTTGATTTAGGGGTTGCAAACCCTTTTTCTGAAATTCTTATTAAGGAAGGTTATAATGTAACAAATACTAAGGGGCAGGATTTAGACCTGGAGACCGATGTTGTAAAAACTAATTCCTACGATGTTGTTACAGCATTCGAGATTTTTGAACACTTGGTGTCTCCTTTTAATGTTATAAAAGATATTGAAGCTAAGAAATTAGTAGCATCAATCCCATTAAGGCTATGGTTTGCTTCAGCCTATAGAAGTAAAGTCGATAAATGGGATAGACATTATCACGAATTTGAAGATTGGCAATTTGATTGGCTTCTTGAAAAAGCAGGGTGGCGAATTATTAAGCGCGAAAAGTTTACAAACCCAGTAAAGAAAATAGGAATACGTCCAATACTACGTAGTTTTACACCGAGATATTATTTAGTTTACGCTGTTAGAGATTAATGGATTTCTACATCATCATACCCGCTCATAACGAAGAGGCTTATATAGGTAAGATGCTGCAATCCATCGTTGAACAATCCATTCTTCCAAAAAAAGTTGTTGTTGTAAATGATGCTTCAACTGACGACACTCAAAAGATTGTCGATCAATTTATAAAACAGTATCCTTTTATCCATAGTGTTTTTCACAATTCAAAAGCCCTTCACGAGCCTGGAAGTAAAGTAGTAAATGCATTTTACAAGGGATTTAAAACCTTAGATAGTCACTTTGATATTATTTGCAAGTTTGATGCCGATTTAATATTTCCTAAAGATTATCTTGAAAAAATTGCCTGCATTTTTCAAAAAGACAAATCAATAGGAATGGCTGGCGGGTTTTGTTATATCGAAAAACACGGGAAATGGGTCTTAGAAAATTTAACCAATAAAGATCACATCCGAGGTGCTTTAAAGGCGTATCGGAAGGAGTGTTTTAATCAAATAGGTGGGCTTCGACATACGATGGGATGGGATACTGTAGATGAACTTCTCACACAATACCACGGCTGGAGAATAGAGACAGACCCTTTGCTACATGTAAAACACTTAAAACCAACTGGAAAAGTTTATACCCGTGCCGCCAAGCTTAAACAAGGTGAAGCTTTTTATAAAATGCGTTATGGGTTTTGGTTAACATTTATCGCTTCAGCAAAACTAGCTTCCAAAAAGAATAGCTTCTCATTTTTCATAAATACGATAAAAGGATTTTTCCAAGCGAAAAGAGAAAATCAAGAATATATGGTTTCAGAAAAAGAAGGAAAGTTTATCCGAGATTTGCGTTGGAAGAATATTCTTAAGAAAATAGGAGTGCGTTAAATCTATGTGAGAAAGATAAGATAAGTGTAAAATACCTTATTTAACAACAAACTCTTAACACCTCATAAGCTTATTAATTCCTATTTTTACCGGAAAAATTAAATAACATGAAAATTAAGTTTTCTCTCCTTACAATTTTATTGTCGGTTTCAATTGTTGCAACTTCTTGTGTTTCTGTAAATGTGAAAGATAACACCGTTTCACATGCGCCTCAAGACTCGAAAAAACCTAAAAATATTATCCTGTTAATAGGTGATGGTATGGGCTTGAGTCAGGTGTCAGCGGCTATTTATTATAAAGATGCGAAGCCAAACTTTGAGCGCTTTAACACTATAGGTTTAAGTAAAACTTCTTCTTCAAACGAGTTGATTACCGATTCTGCTGCTGGCGCAACAGTTTTTTCTACGGGGGTTAAAACCTACAACGGAGCTATTGGCGTAGATAAAGACACGATTCCAGTTCCAACTATTGTAGAGCATTTAGTAAAAAGAGGATACGGCACCGGACTAGTTGCAACTTCATCTATACAACACGCGACCCCTGCTTCTTTTTACGCACACGTAAAAAGTAGAAGTATGTATGAGGAAATTACTGAATTTGCTCCAAAAAGTGGAGTTAACTTTTTTGCAGGTGGTGGTCTAAAGTTTTTCAACAAAAGAAAAGATGGAAAAGATTTGTTGGCTTCCATGAGAGCCAATGGATATGAGGTGATAACAGATAAATTACCAAAATCTCCAAGTGAAAAAAATGAACTGATTTTACTTGCTGAAAATGGAATGCCAAAAATGAGTGAAGGTAGGGGAGATTTCCTTCCAAATGCAACAAAATTAGCGATGGAGAAATTGTCTAAAAACGAAAATGGATTTTTCCTAATGGTTGAAGGTAGCCAGATTGATTGGGGCGGACATAATAATGAAGGTGACTACTTAATTGAAGAGCTTTTAGACTTTGATAAAGCTATAGGTGTTGCATTAGATTTTGCTGCTAAGAACGGTGAGACTTTGGTAATCGTTACTGCAGATCATGAAACCGGAGGCTTTACTTTAGCTTCTAAGGATGGAGATTATAATAAAATAAACCCAGTGTTTTCAACTACGGGACACTCTGGGACCATGGTGCCTGTTTTTGCTAAAGGACCGGGAGCAGAATTGTTCAATGGGATTTATGAAAACAATGAGATTTACTTTAAAATGATGGAACTTTTAAAGTAATTAATTTTTATTTTAAAGACTGTTATTCAAGGTCTGGAAGATTAGATACTGTGTTTTAGATTTAATTTAAATTGTAAAAAGCACCTTACCAATGAATTCTTAACGCACTTTTATAAATTACACTAATGTAAATTTAGTACTTTAGCCATAACTATAGATTTTATGAAGTATTTACATGATATTGGTTCTTATTTTTTGATGCTTAAAAAAGTGTTCGCTAGCTTCACTAAAACATCAGTATTGAAACATATGATCTTTAAGGATATAGATGACCTTATTATAAGTTCTTTGGGTATCGTTGCTTTTATATCTTTTTTCGTGGGAGGTGTTGTGTCTATTCAAACAGCATTAAACATGGACAACCCAATTGTTCCAGATACCTTAATTGGATTTGCAACTCGACAATCTGTTATCTTGGAGTTTGCTCCAACTTTTATCTCTATTATCATGGCGGGTAAAGTTGGATCCTTTATTACTTCCAGTATTGGCTCTATGCGAGTTACAGAGCAGATTGATGCTTTGGAAGTTATGGGGATAAACTCCCTTAACTACTTGGTGTTTCCTAAAATTGTCGCTCTAATGTTTTACCCTTTTGTGATAGTTCTTTCAATGTTTTTGGGAGTTTTTGGAGGTTGGGTAGCAGCGGTATATGGTGGTTTTAGTAGTTCTGCCGATTTTATCGCTGGAGTTCAAGAAGATTTTATACCCTATCAACTATTTTACGCTTTTTTTAAAACATTCATATTTGCCTTTATATTAGCTACTGTACCATCTTGGCAAGGTTACTATATGAAAGGTGGCTCACTTGAAGTAGGTAAAGCAAGTACAAATTCCTTTGTGTGGACTAGTGTACTTATAATTGCCGCAAACTATATAATAACCCAACTCCTTTTAAGCGCATGATAAAAATTGAAGATGTACATAAGAGATTTGGTGAAGAAGAAATTCTAAAAGGGATTTCTACTGTTTTCGAAAAAGGGAAAACCAACCTTATTATCGGGCAAAGTGGTAGTGGTAAATCTGTTATGCTTAAATGTCTTATTGGATTATTTAAGCCAGAACAAGGTAAAATATATTACGGAGACGAGGCTATTCAAGATATGGACGACGAAAGGCAACGCATGCTTCGCGAAGAAATGGGGATGCTTTTTCAGGGTGGAGCATTATTTGATTCGATGAATATTGAAGAAAATGTAATGTTTCCGTTGCGAATGTTTACAAAAATGAAGAAGCCAGAAATGCTGGCTCGAGTAAATGAAGTTTTAAAACGAGTAAACCTCGAAGGGGTTAATAAAAAATATACTGCCGAAATTTCTGGTGGAATGCAAAAACGTGTTTCTATTGCTCGTGCCATTGTAAACAAGCCGAAGTATTTATTCTGTGATGAACCTAACTCTGGACTAGACCCAAAAACAGCTACCTTAATCGATACGTTAATTCAGGAGATAACACATGAATACGATATTACAACCATCGTGGTAACTCACGATATGAATTCAGTTATGGAGATTGGTGAGAAGGTAATGTTGCTTAAAAATGGTAAATTAGTTTGGCAGGGTACAAACCAAGAAATATTTAAAACTGATAATAAAGATGTTACCAGTTTTGTTTATTCATCAGATTTATTTAAGAAAATACGCGATGTTCAGTTAAAGGAAAATAAAGCTTAATTAGCCTATTACCCTATCTGTATTCTGATACATCAAGCGTATCTAATTTCATTTTAAACTTAATCCAGGCTTCAATTTTCTTTAATTCTTCTTGGCGTTGTTTAGCGGGAACATTTTTCTTCCAACGGATGTTTATAACAGGGAGTGTATCTGTTTTTTTGAAATTGGTTGTAATTTTGTTTGAATAGCTAAATGTTTCAACGTTTTCGTAGTTTATCTTAAGCTCCTTACTTACTTCTTCAAAAGGAATACTTTTAACTCTTAACATGGTGATTTGATCCTCTAAAAAGCGAATTCTTTCATCCTTGTTTTGAATTATTTGTTCGTTTTTTACGTAAAGATCTTCTAAAATACCTGCTTTAATTTCCCCCGATAGCCTTGCTGCCATTTCACCACTTTGATCTGTTCCTTGATAAATTCGCAGGCGAGCTGTTTCTAGCTTGTCGGTACTCTCCAACTCTTTTAGCCATTCATTTATTTTTGACTGTGGCACTGGGCGACCAATAAAATAAACATCTATATCCTTTGTCTTGTAATCTTGAGTGAATTTAACTACTTCGGCTCCGTCGTATTTTACAGTTTTGTTTACAAACTCTTTAGCTCTGTTTTCAAAAACTTGTTGGTCTAATAGTTTTATAAATAACCATACACTGGGAACCATTACCGCAATAGCAATTAAAGATGCAATTTGAGAAATTCGTTTACGTCTTTTACTGTTTGCATACCTTACTAATGGAAACCTCAAAATTTTTGAAACAATAAATGTAGATAGCGCAATAAATACAGCATTAATACTAAATAAGTATAATGCACCACCGGCATATGAAGCATTTCCTATTGCTAATCCATAACCCACAGTACACAAGGGTGGCATTAAGGCCGTGGCAATTGCAACCCCAAAGATAACGCTAGCTATTGTACCACTTTTTGTTTTAGCAACTATTAGTCCTAATCCACCAAAAATAGCGATTAACACGTCTAAAATTGTAGGATATGTTCTTGCAATAAGCTCAGGTGTTTCTTCGGTAAGAGGAGATAACTTAAAGTAAAGAAATGCTGTAAGTACACTTAAAAATACCATTACCCCTAAGTTTATAAGCGAACGTCTTAGGGTTTCTACATCGTTAATAGCAACCGACAGTCCAATACCTACAATTGGCCCCATAAGTGGAGAAATAAGCATGGCACCAATAACAACAGCAGTACTACTTACATTAAGACCAATAGATGCAACGAATATGGAGAAAATAAGAATCCAAGCTGTATGCCCTTTAAAAGAAATGTCTTTTTTTACTGCATCAATTGTAGCGTCTCGGTCGGTGTCTGCGCGAATGTCGAAAAGTTCTTTTAAGAACTGTTTGATGCTTTGCCAAGTATTGAGTTTCACTTGCTCAAATTCCTCGTCATTAGGAGTAACCTTTATATCATTATTGTTATTTGAATTCTCCATTTATAAATATTTTTTACCAAATTTATTGGAAACGTCTTTTAAAAGATCTTTTATATCTTGTTCCTTATCCTTTGGAAATACAAGTAAAACATCTTCTTTATCCACTACAATATAATCTTCAATTCCGTCTAAAACAACAAGTTTTTTTGACGACGTAAATATCATATTGTTTTTCGAGTTTTCTATAAGAGTGTCAGCATTTACAACAGAGTTGTTAAAATTATCTTTCTCTAACTTGTCGTGAAGCGCTCCCCAAGTACCCAAATCGTTCCAATCGAAAGTAGCTTTTTTTACGTAAACATTATTAGCTTTTTCTAAAATTCCGTAATCAATAGATATGTTTTCTGCCGCTGAATAGTTTTCTTCAATAAAAGTCTTTTCTTTAGCTGTGTTTAAAAATTCATTTCCCTTTGCAAATAAGGTGTACATCTCACCCAAATATTGCTCAAATGAACTCACTATGCTTTTAGCACTCCAAATAAAAATACCTGCATTCCAATTAAAATTTCCTGCCGCTATAAATTTCTTGGCGGTTTCATAATCTGGTTTTTCTCTAAACTGTTTTACTTTAGCAATGTTTTTATTAGCTACTTCTTGATTAGCATGTTTTTCAGCTTTACTTAATGCAGGTTCCCTGTCACTTTCTATATACCCAAATCCAGTGTTAGGAAAAGTAGGTTTAATTCCTAAAGTGAGTAAAATATCGTCTTTTTCAGCAGCTTCAAAACATTCTTGAACGTCGTTTGAGAAAGCGAGTTCATCCTCAATCCAGTGATCGCTTGGAGCAACCAACATTAGAGCATTTGGGTTTTCTTTCTTTATTTTTAAAGCGGAAAGCAAAATACATGGCGCGGTATTGCGCATAGCAGGTTCTAATACTATTTGCTTTTCTGAAATCTTGGGTAGTTGCTCAAGTGTAATCTCCAAATACCTTTCGTTGGTAAGTATATAAATGTTTTCCGAAGGTATAATTTTGTTAAGCCTCGAAAACGTTTTTTGCAGTAAGGTTTCTCCAGTACCCAACATATCGTGGAATTGCTTTGGGAATTCTTGTGTGCTTACAGGCCAAAATCTTGAGCCAATGCCACCCGCCATTATTACTGCATAATAATTTTTATTCATAATTAACATTTTGATTCAAGACGCTAAAGAATTAGAGAACAAAATCTAATTCGTTGTCTGTATGTTTTAATAGGTTAAGTGTAGTTCTTGCTAACCGTTAACCGGAATTTTTTCATATTTATTTCAAAAATTCCACTTCAGCATTTGGATTGAAAAGGTAAACTCTTCCTGTCGCAATTTCTACACATTCATATCGCTTCACTTTCTTTTTTCCGCGTTTGAATATCCTCCCATTATATAGTCTAAAACTTCCACCTAATGGGATTTCAAAGATATAGTTTTTATCATTCTCGGGATCGAACTGCTTCAACGCTAAAGATAATGTTGCGTCGGTGTCACTAGATGCTGTCGGATTTTTAAAATGTCGCGCTAATAATGGTAATAGTTGATTCGGAAATACCTCGGGACGTAAAAAGGGAAGCATTAGTATCTGAAATGTGCGTTTCCATTCAATACCGTGTGGTTTAATAAGCCTGCCGTACTTTTCGAAAGCTTCTAAATGTGCTATTTCGTGAATAAGGGTTATGAGAAAACGATATTTATTTAAAGAAGTGTTTACCGTAATTTGATGTTGCCCATTAGGCATTCTTCTGTAGTCCCCGTGCCGGGTAACACGTTGGTTAACAATTTTTAGGTGCACATTGTGAGTCTGTATTAGCTCAAAAACTGGAACAACAGACGCCTGTGGAATATATTTCTCAAGAATCTCTATCATAGAAGGTCAAGATATGAATTTTTACACCTAAAAACAGCTTCAAAAATACCGAGATTTAGCCTTAAAAATCTCATTTAGATGTCAAAATATAAAATTATAATCAAAATGAAAAGCGAAAGAATCTATCATTCGTTTTAGTATCAAATAGTTAAATATTTTTATTTAAATTAATTCTAAATAGTCTTGGATAATTAAGTTTTGCACAATAATTTTGCGCTCTATTTAAAATCAATCTAAATTAATATAACATAAAATGAAATACATTACTTCGTTACTTTTTATGATTTGCGCACAGTTTGTGATTGCGCAGGAAGTAGCATCAATTCAAGGAAAGGTTATCGATATCGACAACAATCCTATCCCCTTTGCCAGTGTTTATATCTCCGAAATAAAAAAAGGAGGAACCGCAAATGAAGATGGTGAATTTATCTTAAACAATATTCCTTATGGGGAATGGCATTTAACCTCAAGTGGAGTAGGGTATCAGGCAGTTTCTATATCAATTCATCCTAATCAACCGGTTTTAAGCGGAATTGTTTTTCAGCTTCCTTTCGATAATGAATTAGAACAAGTGGAAGTTTTTGGTAACCGAAACGACCATCCCGATAAAATTGAATCTATTACGCGACTACCATTAAAACCTTATGAGCAGATTCAGAGTATTTCTGTTATTTCTAAAAAGGTAATTGAGAATCAAGGGGCTTTATCTATTTCTGAAGCTACTAAAAACGTACCTGGGGTTTATACTTTCGCCACTTATGGTAATAAACGAGAAAGTATGTCGTCTCGTGGGTTTAGAGGAATCCCAATTCTTAAAAATGGCGTGCGAGTACACTCCGATTTTAGAGGTGTGGGTGTGCTAACCGATATGCAGGGAGTAGATAATATTCAAATTCTTAAGGGTACAGCCTCAATTACACAAGGGGTGGCTACCGATTTAGGAAGTCCGGGTGGAATTATAAACATAGTAACCAAAACCCCTAAATACAACACAGGGGGAAGTGTGAGTTTAAGAGGAAATAGTTTTGGACAGATTAGGCCAACCTTCGATTTGTACGGACCACTTAATAAAGAAAAAAACATTGCATTTCTTTTAAATGGAGCTTTAGAAAGAGCTGATAGCTACCGCGATATGGTAGATAAAGAAAGTTTTTATTTCAACCCCTCTTTTCAATGGAAAGTGAATAAGAAAACTACTGTAACACTAGAATTAGATCATTACTACGATAGTCGTACGCCAGATTTAGGTACCGTAAACCTTGCAGATAATGATGTAAACGCAATCTACAATCTTCCAGATTCACAGTTTTTAGGGTTTGAAAATGATCGTTCCATTACCCAAAATACGACCTATGCAATTCGAATGGATCACGAATTAAACGATAAGCTTACCTTAAAAGGTGCGTTTTATAGCTCATCTTTAAGTTTAGACGATAAGGGTGCTAGTTTAGGAAAAACAATTGAAGAAAATGATATTCCTTTGTATAATGTTCGTCAGCGTAGCTATACTACATCAACCCGAGATGATAACAACAGCGTTCTGCAATTCGATTTAATTGGTGACGAAGTATATACGGGGTCTATTAAACACACTTTTCAAGTTGGGTTTGATTATCGGTCTTCTCGAGTGAGTACTAGTAGCCAATCTGCAGGAGTAGTCGATACTATTAATGTCTTTCAAAACATAACACACCGCTTACCAAATGTTTCACTAAACGATCCCAAAATTAGCGGTGGAAAAACAAATTCACTAGGTTTTGTGGTACAAGATGTAATTTCATGGAATTCATGGTTAAAAACATTTTTAGGAGCGCGCTATAGTTCTACGGAAACAATTTCTGGAACTGAGAATACGCGTAGCGACGCTTTTAATCCATTAGGTGGTTTTATTATTTCACCAATTAAAAACATCAATATTTTTGCTTCATACACCAACAGTTCGTATCCAAGAACAGCTTCACGCTTAGGTGAAAACGGTGAGGAATTGGGTAATGAGCGTTACGATCAGATTGAAACAGGTTTAAAAACTACTTGGTTAAACGACAGATTGCGTTTTAATGTGACGCTTTTCAAAATCAATAATAAAAATATTAACCTCCCTGTTTATGACGAAACTTGGACTAACATCTTGTATTACACCCAAGGGGGTAATGATCAACGACAAGGAATAGAAGTTGAATTAACAGGTCGTCCGTTTCAAAACTTGGAGTTAATTGGTGGGTATTCGTATATAGACGCTCAGTACAAGGAGCACACTTCTTATGTTTACGGGTCTGCACCGCTTAATACACCAAAGCATACGTTTAATGCTTATGCTAATTATTCGTTTGCAAATACAGCTTTAGATGGTTTAACTATTGGAGCAGGAGCTTACTTCACCGGTGAACGCCCAATAAACGATTGGTCTTCAGGTCCTGTAACGCACGAAGGGATTGTTCCTGGGCAAAAACCTTTCGATGTAGAAGCATATACGCTAGTAAACTTCCAAGCTGAATATAAATTCGACCAAAACTGGAGTGTTCAATTTCTTTTAAATAACGTCTTTAATGAAATAGGCTATAACGCCTATAGAACTCGCTATATCAATCAAACTGACCCAAGAAGTGTTGCTGGGGTAGTTCGTTATAGCTTTTAGTTGTTTGAGTTGTTAATTAATAAAGGCACGACCAAGGTTGTGCCTTTATCATTAATTGAATTATTTATAGATGAAAACCAAAAAATATACACTCCGAAGGTTTATAAATGATGTTCACTTGTGGTTGGGAGTAGGGAGTGGAATCATTTTACTTATTATTTGCTTAACGGGAACCATACTTACTTTTGAAGAAGAAATTAAAAGTGTTTTCGCTGAAGAAATTACTGTTTCACCAACCGAAACAAAGCTACCTATTGAGCAATTAGCGCAAAAACTAATTTCTGAAGGTGAAGTTATGCGCGTGAGTATTAGACCAGAGCCTACAAAACCCTATGAGTTTTCTGTAAAGACAAATAAAAATGACCGTCGTGGGACTACGTTTTTTGTTGACCAATACAAGGGGGAGTATGCCAAAAAACCTGAAAATCCATTGGATGGGTTTTTTATGGCTAACTTTAAATTGCATCGGTGGTTGTTGCTAGACATATCTATCGGAAGACCTATTGTTGGAATTTCAACTATTATATTTTTAATTCTTTCTATTTCTGGAATCGTACTTTGGTTTCCGAAGAAAAAATTGTCAAAACTGAAGTGGAAACATTTAAAACCTGGTTTAAAAATTGGTTGGCGAGGCAAATGGAAACGTATTAACCATGACCTACATGTAACTTTGGGATTTTACACTGCTATCTTTTTAGTTATAATGTCAATAACAGGTTTGTTTTGGTCTTTTCAATGGTATAGGGATGCCGGGAGTGCAGTACTCGGGACTAAGGTTTTTGGAGGTCGCGGTGGCGGTCCTAAAATAGAATCTACACTTAATTTAGATAAGTCAAGTGTAGAATTTACTGATATATTAAGCATCACCGAAAGAGAATTACCTTTTGAAGGTACTACGGTTTTACAAATTCCTACAGTTGAAAAAGAAATATTTAATATTCGAAAATACCACGATCAAGATTTTTTTAAAACAGCTGTAGACGAATTGAAAATTGATCGTGATGGTTCAATAATAGCTAAAGAAATTTTTTCAGAAAAACCCCTAAACGAGCAAATTGCGAGTTCCATAAAATCACTTCACATGGGAACAATCTTTGGCTGGTTTTCAAAAACTATTTACTTTATTTCCTGTTTGATTGCCACAAGTCTTCCAATTACAGGGGTAATTATTTGGCTTAAAAAACTAAAAGATAAAAAGAAAAAACTTGCTAAAAAGAAAGCTTAGATAATTGTAAAAAGTTAAGGCGTAGTACTCGAAACCTGTAAAATTTTTCCATTGTAAAACTTGTTTCCCTTAAGCGAAAAATCCATGATGTATTGCGCCATTTCGGTGGCTGAAAGTGGGGCTTTTAATCCTGGGAAAGCTTCTTCAAGCATTTCCGTTTGTACAGAGCCTAATGCTAACGCATTAAAAGAAGGACCCGTTTCTTTATACTCCTCAGCAAGCAATTCTGTTAGGGTAAGTATGGCGCCTTTACTACTGCTATATGCACTTAGTCCTGGGAACTTTACACTGCCTTGAACACCACCCATGCTACTAATATTCACCACGTGTCCATCCTTGTTTATATAAGGTAGCAAGGTTCTTATTAAAATAGAAGGCCCTAACACATTTACATCGTAACAAGCTTTAAACTCTTCAGCAGTAATTTCTTCGAAAGGTTTATTAACCAAGTGTCCAGCGTTGTTTATTAAAACATCTACTCTTTCCATTCTGGCTTGTAAAAAGCTCGATAGTTTTACAATTGCAGCTGCATCGGCTATATCAAATTCTAAAGCAGTAACATTTTTCAAGTTTAACGATGAAACAGGCTTAACGTTTCTAGAAAGCGCCAATACGTTATGTCCAGCTTCTGAAAATAACTTTACCATTTCAAAGCCAATACCTCTTGATGTTCCTGTAATTATTATGTTTTTCATAGCTTTCTGTTTTGCCCTACATAAAATACCATTTAAAATTAAGGTACACCTTGTAGAATGCGTTATTAATAAAAAAACCTCACTGTTTGCGAGGTCAAATTATAAAAAGCCTAGCAGATTTTAAAAACCTGCTAGGTTTAGATTATTTACACAAACATAGTAACAGGATTCTCAATATACTGTCGTACTGTTTGTAGGAATTTAGCTCCTGTTGCACCATCAACTGTTCTATGGTCGCAAGCAAGTGTTACCTTCATAGTGTTACCCACAGCTATTTGCCCGTTTTTCACAACTGGTTTTTGAACAATTGCTCCAACTGATAATATTGCTGAATTCGGTTGATTGATAATAGAAGTAAATTCATCTATTCCAAACATTCCAAGGTTAGAAACAGTAAACGTACTACCTTCCATTTCTTGTGGCGTTATTTTCTTATTTCTTGCTTTTCCAGCCAACTCTTTTACTTGTGCTCCAATTTGAGAGAACGTCATTTGGTCTGCAAATTTCAATACAGGGACAAGCAATCCTTCATCTACCGCTACGGCAACCCCGATGTGGATGTGCTTTGCGATTTTTGTAGCTTCTGGCGACCATTGGCTGTTAACTTGTGGGTGCTTACGCAACGCCATTGCACACGCTTTAATGATCATATCGTTAAACGATATTTTTACGTCAGGATCAGAATTAATTGCTTGGCGAGAGGATATTGCGTTATCCATATCCAACTCAACAGTTAGATAGTATTCTGGAGCTGTAAATTTAGATTCAGACAAACGCTTGGCGATTGTTTTACGCATCTGAGAGTTTTTCACCTCTTCAAAACTTTCTGTTCCAACTGGAGTGTAAGCTTGTGCTCCACCTGCTGCCGCTGGCTGATAGTTTTCAATATCGCTTTTTACAATACGTCCATTTTCACCACTTCCGCGAACATGACGCAGGTTAATTCCCTTTTCTTCAGCTAAAACTCTTGCTAATGGAGAAACAAATAGTCTTCCTTCATTAACAGTTTCTGATCTTGAGTTTTCTTTTGAAGCTTGAACCGGAGTCGCTTTTTCCGCTTCTTTTGGTTTAGAAGCTTCTTTTTTCTCCTCCTTAGGTGCCTCAGAAGTATTTGATTTTGTTTGATAGCTCTCAACAATTCCAGATACGTCGGTTCCTTCTGGGCCAATAATAGCAAGTACAGCATCTACAGGTGACGACTCGCCTGCGCCAATGGCAATTTTTAAAAGCGTTCCAGAGTAAAACGACTCAAACTCCATGGTAGCCTTATCGGTTTCAATTTCAGCTAAAATATCACCTTCTTCTACCTTATCGCCTTCGTTTTTAAGCCAGGTAGCAACAGTTCCTTCCGTCATCGTATCACTTAGGCGTGGCATTGTAATTACTTCAACACCATCAGGTAAATCTGCTTTTTCTGATGTCGATGACTCCTCAGTTTCTTTTGGAGAATCTTCAGCTTTTTTCTGATCTTTCGATTTGTTATCGGTATCAGTTTCTTTTTCTTCAGAACTTTTACCTTTTAGTAAATCAGAAATATCTTCACCTTCCTCACCAATTATCGCCAACAGAGTATCTACAGGTGCGGTTTCACCTTCTTCGATACCTATGTGAAGTAAAGTTCCTTCGTAAAAAGATTCAAACTCCATTGTAGCTTTATCGGTTTCAATTTCGGCTAAAATATCGCCTTCGTTTACGGTATCCCCAACTTTTTTAAGCCAAGTTGCTACCGTTCCTTCCTCCATGGTGTCGCTTAAACGCGGCATGTTTATTACTTCTGCCATCTCTTATAATTTATCTGATAAAAAAGGGTAATCTTGTTGTTCATAAACAGAATCGAACATCACATTTTTCTCTGGATATGGAGATTCATCAGCGAATTTTTCACATTCTTCAACCAAATCTTTCACCCTTTGGTTTATCTTTTTAATCTCGTCTTGAGTTGCCCAATCGTTTTCATAGATTTGATGAAGAACATAACTAATTGGATCTTCTTCTTGTTTCTTGGCAACCTCTTCTTTTGTTCTATAGTGTTGTGCATCACTCATTGAGTGCCCACGGTAGCGATAGGTACGCAACTCTAAGAAAGTTGGTCCATCTCCGCGACGCGCACGTTTAATAGCCTCGTCCATTTCTTTTGCTACTACTTCTGGCTTCATAGCATCAACTGGTTTACACGGCATTTCGTAACCAAGACCAAGTTTGTAAATATCGGTGTGGTTTGCGGTACGTTCAACCGAAGTTCCCATAGCGTAGCCATTGTTTTCAACACAGAATACCACTGGAAGTTTCCAAAGCATTGCAAGGTTAAAAGTTTCGTGAAGCGAACCTTGACGCGTAGCACCATCTCCCATATAGGTTAAGGTTACAGCATCTCTTTCAAAATACTTATCGGCAAAAGCCAAGCCAGCACCTAGTGGAATTTGTCCTCCTACAATACCGTGCCCTCCGTAAAAACGGTGTTCTTTAGCAAAAATATGCATAGAACCACCTAAGCCTTGAGAAGTACCAGTTGCCTTACCGTAAAGCTCTGCCATTACTTTTTTTGGGTCTACACCCATGCCAATAGGTTGTACGTGGTTTCTGTATGCGGTAATCATTCGGTCTTTAGAAAGATCCATAGCGTGCAGCGCACCTGCTAGAACAGCTTCTTGACCATTGTAAAGGTGTAGAAAACCTCTTACTTTTTGATTGATATAAACTTGCGCAAGTTTGTCTTCGAATTTGCGCCAAAAGAGCATGTTTTCGTACCAATCTAGGTACGTTTTCTTAGTGATTTTCTTCATCTATCTGCTATAAGGTTTTCCCAGGGGAAAATTTATTAAACGGATAACAAAAATAGTACTTTAAAAGGAGAAAATACAAATAACAATTCCTAAAATACAAATGCTTGAAAAAATGCAAAAAGCAACTTTTCAACAATGCTTAATTGTAAGATCGTTATTTATTAAATGATGCTTCTATTAGAGGTATTTGGCATTGAAACCTAAGGGGAGTAAATCTAGTACTGAATTAGTTTTTACAATTTTTCCAGTTTCACCCATAAAGTAAACGGCGATTGGAGATTTTTGCTTTTGCTCGTATTCTGCCAAAGACTGTCGGCAGGCGCCACAAGGTCCTATGGGTTCGGTAAGAACTTGTTTAGAAGAACTAGCGCAAATGGCAATTGCCTTAATTCCTTCGTTTGGATAAAGCGCTCCTGTATGGAAAATAGCCACACGCTCTGCGCATAAGCCTGAAGGATAGGCTGCATTCTCTTGATTACTGCCAATAGTAATTTCGTTTGAAGCAAGCCGAATAGCTGCCCCAACTTGAAAAAGTGAATAAGGCGCATAAGCATTCTTACGTGCTTCTTGCGCCTTATTCATTAATTCTTGAATATCTTTTGGAAGCTCTGAAACCGATTCAAAAACTTCAATTGAGATTTCTATTTTTTGTTTTTTCAAATGTCAAGTATTAAACAAGTTAATTGCTCAACTTTTCTTTTTAATACTCGTCGTAAGTATCACCAAAGTTGAACGTCAATCCAAAACGAAGTGTTCCGTCTAGTGGCGTAACAACTTTACCAGTTCCAAATAAGTAAGAAATATCAATGTTGATAGCAGTATAACGGAAACCTGCACCTACAGAAGCAAATTTTCTTCCTCCTTTCATATCGCTTTCGTTGAAGTAACCAGCACGGAATGCAAATACATCTTGATACCAGTATTCAGCACCTAGTGCCCAAGTAAATTCTTTTAATTCTTCAGACATTCCACCTGGAGCATCTCCAAACGACTTAAACATACCAGAGATAAAGCTTATGTTTCTATAGTCTCTGTTGTTTTGAGCAATTTCTTCTGAAGTAACTTCACCATCACCGTTAAGATCTGGGTCTTGTGGCGTTGGCACTAAAAGTTTATTAACTTCTAACGAAACCCCTACTTTGTTGTACTCATCAAGAATAAAGTCGAAACCTCCACCTAAAGCTAGGTTTGTTGGAAGGTTGCTCTCAGAGTTGTCTGAGTTGTCATATTTAATTTTAGGTCCAATGTTTGAAATATTGAAACCCATTCTCCAACGACCATCAAAATCGCTGTAAGGAATTTCTTCACTTTGGTAATATCCTGAAACATCTACTGCAAATGAGCTTGCTGCAGAAGCATCGGCATCACTTGTTTGAAGTTTTAAATCTGAACGAAGGTATCTACCAGAAACTGCCATAGAAAAACGCTCACTTAATCGAAGTGCGTATGACACATCAAAAGTAAATTCGTTAGGACTTAAGATTAAAGGGTCTTGCTCTAATGTTTGACGTGCTTCAATGTCACCAAGTTTAAAATATCGTAAACTAGCACCTACAGCACTACGCTCACTTAGACGGTTGTAATAGGTTACATCGGCTAAGAAGATGTCGTTTACCAATTTACTTAAATATGGAGTATATGAAATACCAACTCCTTGTTTAGATAACGCAAATACGTTTTGAGCTGGGTTCCAGTGCTGTGAAAAAGCATCGTGAGAAGTCACAACACCTATGTCTCCTAATGCGCCAGCACGAGGGTCAGCGGCAATAAGTAAGAAAGGAACACCTGTTGTAATTGGATTAAATTTTTCAATATCATTTTGTGCTTTCACCGATTTAAAAGCAACTAAACCTATTAGTACGGTAACAAGAATTTTCTTCATTATTGTGAATTTTGGGCAAATATAATTTTAATTTTTAAAGGATAACGAGTTTCTCAAATTTTTCAACTCGCTGATTGGTTAACGCAGATTTAACTGTAATCTTATATACATATACACCTTTTCCTATTTTATCTCCAAAATCGTCGCGACCATCCCAAGTAATTTCTCGAGATAGATAGCTTCCAGATGGCGGAATAGCTGCATTCTTGGTCCAAACTACTTTCCCAGTAACTGTAAAAACTTGCACTTGCACATCTAGTGTTTCATCAGGTCTGTTGTGGTTAAACCAGAATTCTGTGTAGTTTACAAAGGGATTTGGATAGTTTAAAACGCGAGTTATTTCTAATTTTTCATTACCAGCAACTACAAATTGAATCTCTGCAGTGGAAGAATTGTTATAAACATCCCAAGCTTTTAGCTTTAAAGTGTGCAATCCATCTTCTAAATCACGAAACTTAAAGGTTGCTGTGCCTTTAGTGTAATCGTCCACTTCGGCTTGGTAAAATTCGTTTAGTACAAATGGATTAGATTCATCTCCGTCTAGTGTAGCTACAATATCGTGACCAATTCCGCTGGCAGTATTTATTCCATTTGGATCTTCTAGTTTTGCTAATAAGATAGGGGAGTCGTCTGTTATGCCACCCGAAACGAAACTTTCGTCGTTCATAAATAACTTAATAAGTGGGCCTTGGTTGTCTTCAGGAGCATTTTCATTTAATCCTCCTACGTTAATATCTAGGTTTACACCTGCTTGATCTTCTAAAGCGTTTTCTCGTTCGGCATAAAGACTAACTCTACCTTTGCCTACCGGAATTTGGATATCTCGAGGAACAACAAATTCAAAGTCGAATTGCCCATTTTGTATAGATGCTTGCCCGTTAAATAATACTTCACCTAATACTTCAAAATCCATTATTTCACCAATATTGTCGTTGTCTAAGGTTTGGCGTTGTACTTTTTTATCGAACACTTTCGCGCCAAGAGTACCATTGTAATCTGTAATGGGAGTACCATTCGGACTTAAAATTTGACCGCTAAATTTAACCTTGCTCAAGGCTTTAAGTGTGTCGGTAGCTTGGCCAATTGGAACATCGTTTAAATGAGTGATTTGAATATCTTTTTTTGGAAAAGCAAGATTCATCGCTGGGTCTCCAATATAAAAAACTACACGACGAAGTGGAGTTCCTATTCCTAAGTCGGCTTTTGATAGGCGAAGTCCTTCAGAGGGAGCAACCGGTACATCTCTACCATAGCCAAAAAGGTGTTCGGCTAGATATTCATTAAAAGTCACCCCCGTTCTAATAAAAATTGCACGGGTAGTAGTAACCATGGAAATTGCACCGCCTTCTTTGTTTTGATAAGTTAATTCACCAGCGGTAATGCGAAGCGGGTTATCAAACTTTGTGAATTCGCAAGTTACGGTTATAACACAAGGCAGTTTGTTTTTGTTTTTAAGTCCTTCCGCTATTCCTTTTGTGTATATAAATTCGTGTGCTAGTCCGTCTTCACCCCCGTGGCCAAAGTAATCGAGGATAATTGCTCCAGCTTCAAATGCAGTTTTTATGGCTTCATTTACGTCAGGGTATCTATTTCCACCAGCGGATGCTTGTTGCTGGTATGAGTCGGAGTGAATTTTCTTTACATTTATAAAAGGTTTTTCGTCTGAAATTTGATCCCCGAGGGCATCGAGATTACGCTGTAAGGTTGCGTCTGTACTATTGTCGGCATCATCAGAAACTAAAACAAAATTTGTTCTCCAGTTGCCATAAGTGCTTTCAGAGGTGTAGTTGATTACCTTGTCGACCATTGCATTGGCTAAGGAAACATTGTCTGCAACAATTCTTCCCATTGCGATATCTAACAAATCAATATCGCCAGACCTTTGCCCGATAGTACCTTCATTTTCATCCATATTTCCAAAGAAATCATCAGACATAAATGAAAAACTTATACTAGTACTCGATAAGGTATGAAAAGTTGGTACTATATTGTTATTGTTTGAAATCCTGTTTTTATAATCTATAGAGGTGTCTCCTAATATACCAACAAATTTAACGCGATTAGCTTCAGAAGAAGCGTTGAAATATACATATCGAATAAAGTTACGAATTGCCGATATATCTTGACTGCCAGAGCTAAACTCTTCGTAAATCTTATCTGTAGTAACCACTTTTACATTAAGGCCGTTTAAGTTTTTATGGTGATTTGCAAGGCGTAATGCAGGTTGAATTAAAAAAGGAGCCGTTATAATAATGTAGTCGATATCTTTAAATTGTCCCGATTCATCTTTAAATATACTTCCTTTTAAATTTTGGTTTGCTACTGCAGATTGAGAAATCTTAATAGGGGTGAAGTAGTCGTTTGGATTAATAGCTACATATTTTCTGAGCCTGCCTAAATTTTGTTTGAAACTTATTGAAGATGCGTTTTCTTCATTTTTTTTTGAAGTGATAAACTGTGGGTCCGTAACATCCCAAATCTGACTTATCTGACTTGCATTTGCCAGTTGATAATCTGCCACTCCACTTAGATTTACAGCATCGTTATATTGAAAAACCATTTGTTTAGCTGTCCCAGTAAGTTTTCTTTTAACCCATATACTAATATAGTCTAAGTATCCTATACTAGACGGATTTCCATTGTTGTTATAAGCTAGGTCAATTGTTACCGACTCTCCACTAGCAGGAACTTCGGTGTCAAGTTCAGATAAGTTTAAAAGTCCAGAAGAGCCTAAAGCAGAAAATGTAATAGGATTAAGGCTGGTGCTATTTACTGTTACATTCATAGAAGTAGCACTTTCGGATGCTGCGGCAGCCTTAATTAATATTTTCATGGGAGCACCCGATACAATATTAGGGAAGTCGAAAGTAAAGCTTTGTTCACTTTGAATGTCGAATCTGTTTCCAAACCATCTTCTCCCCAATTTCGTTGGACTTTCCTCGTCTTTTTCGTGAAATTGATAATCGTCAAATTCATCGATACTCATAGTAGCCGAAGCGGTTGGTTCAACCATTGGAGTTATCCGCTTTCCGCTTTCGCCACCTGCTGTAATATAATAATAGGACTCATCGGTATAAGGGTTGATGTTGGAGTCGTTTTCTTCAACATAACCTTTAGTGTCTGTTCCGTAAAATAGTATGTAATCGCCAGAATCAAAGCTTCCGTCTGCTTCTCCAATTACTTGTATTGGCGTTTCAGGTAAGTCGAAAAACCTGTTTTCAGCATTTAATAAGGGTAGCGATTGTCCGCCGTGCCCATAGATTTTTATGGTTTGCGGGTTAATTCCGTCGGTATTCATGCCTAAGCTATTTAAAAAAGCTTTGTCAATTTTATGAACACCGGTTTTTTCAACTTTAAATTTAAACCATTGTCCTTGTGATAGAACAGAATTTGTAATGCCTGGAGGCATATTACGACTCTGCGGCCCGTAATTATAATCAACTTTTAATGCTGTAACGCGTCTATAACTCCCATTTGAACCTACAATTGGAGAAACAATAAATGTTGTAAAAAGCTTTTCTCTAGATTTTGTACTAACGAGCTTATAGGTCAGCTCATTTGGAATTAAATCTGTATTTAGTTTGCTAACAGCGCTTGATGACAGTGGAGCATAGGTAACGTTGGTAACTCTTACTGAATTTTTATCGGCGAAGCCTTGATCCTCCCATTGTGTACCATAGCTAATGGATTGTTCATTAATTTGAAGTTTTAATTCTTCAAGTTTTTCTTGCTTTGTAGCATTATCTGAAAAATTATTTCCTGTGGATTCAACAAATTCAGGTTTGTTGTTCCAGCTAATTGAAATGTTTCGAGACTGTGCTATACCTATAGATGGGATGCAAAAAAGTAGTAATAAAAATAATTGTTTTTTCATCAATATTATTAACGCTTTAAATAAACAGTTAGTATAGCTAATCCTTTTTAATAACTTTGTGCAATATTTTAATTAGGATAATATTATCAAAACTAATACGTTTGCTATCGTGAAAAGGATTTTTGACAAAGCCTTTACTAGAACGCAATAATAATAAAATATTATTGTGATTTTGTCGTTAATTACTATATTGCGAACCCAATTCTCACATATTTTTGAATTTATGATGTTAAGAAAAAACCTTGCATTAAAGCTATTTGTTGCTGCCCTTGCAGCCACAGTATTTGTTAGTTGCAATAAATCTAGAGATTACAAAGACAGTTCTCGTGCTACCGGATGGAAGCTAAACTCTAAAGAAGGCGGCTTTCAGTACGACCCTCAGTTTAATGAACAAGAAACTGGTCCTGGACTAGTATTTATTGAAGGAGGTACATTTACCATGGGCCGTGTTCAGGATGATCCTATGCACGACTGGAATAATACCCCAAACCAACAGCACGTTCAATCTTTTTATATGGACGAAACCGAAGTAACGAACCTAATGTACTTAGAGTATTTAGATTGGTTAAAGAAAGTTTTCCCACCTTCTAACGAAAATTATCGCAGAATTTACGAAGGAGCTGTTCCTGATACATTAGTTTGGAGAAATCGTTTAGGTTTCAACGAAGTGATGACTAATAACTACTTGCGTCACCCTGCCTATGCAGAGTATCCAGTGGTAGGAGTTAGCTGGGTTCAAGCAGTAGAATTTAGTAAATGGCGTACCGATAGAGTTAATGAAATGATTCTAGAAAACGAAGGCGTTACTTCTAGAAATGCTCGTTATGAAGTGGAGCCAGGTGAAACCTTTAGCACTGAAACGTATCTTAATGCACCAACTAAAACATATGGTGGAAACGATTCGATTACAAGAGGAGGAAAAAAATCTGAAGCTATTGCTAAGAGAAGTAAGGATAGTACAAACCTATTTATTCAACGTCAGGATGGAATGTTGCTACCGGCATACCGTTTACCAACGGAAGCTGAATGGGAGTATGCTGCTTTAGGTTTAGTAGGACTTCGTGAGTACAATGCATACAGAGGTAGAAAAAAATATCCCTGGGAAGGACAATACACTCGCTCTGGTAAGAGAAGATCATTAGGTGATCAGATGGCTAACTTTAAGCAAGGATCTGGTGATTACGGTGGAATTTCTGGATGGAGTGATGATGGTGCCGATATTACTGCTCAAGTAAAATCTTATGCGCCTAACGATTACGGTTTATACGATATGGCTGGAAACGTTGCAGAATGGGTAGCAGATATTTACAGACCTATTATCGATGACGACTTTAACGACTTTAACTACTATCGTGGAAATGTTTACACAAAAAACGCAATTGACGAGAATGGTCAAGTAAAAGTTGTTACTATGGATTCAATAGTTTACGACACCTTAAGCAACGGTAGAATTATAGCACGTAACTTACCTGGTGAAATTCTTCAAGTACCAGTTGATGAAAAGGATACTTACTTAAGAACAAACTTCTCTAAAGCTGATAACCGCGATTTTAGAGATGGTGATAAAGAATCAACTAGATATTACCAATCATTCCAAAACGATTTTGGAGAAACTGGTGATGATACTAAAAGGATGTACAATGCGCCAGTTCACAATGTATACGCTGATACCACAGGGCAGTTAGATCGCGTTTATGACAAATCTAATAACCGTACTACTTTAATTAGTAACGAAGTTAGAGTGTACAAAGGTGGATCTTGGAGAGATAGAGAGTATTGGTTAGACCCGGCTCAAAGAAGATATTTCCCGCAAGATATGGCTTCAGATTTCATTGGCTTTAGATGTGCTATGAGTCGTGTTGGTTCTAAATCTAAAAAAGGAAAGAAAGCGAGAAACTAAAGTTCAAACTTTTTTTAAAAATTATACCCTTCGAAGTGATAAACTTTGGAGGGTTTTTTTATATATTCACACTAAGTTTATGGATATAAAAACAATACATCAAAACTTTTTAGAAAGCTCTGGAGTAAGCACTGACTCTAGGAATATTCCTGTAAAATCAATCTTCTTTGCATTAAAAGGTGATAATTTTAACGGCAATATGTTTGCACAAGAAGCTTTAGATAAAGGAGCTTTTAAAGTGGTGATCGATGAAAAGAAATTTCATAAAGATACTGGAGAAACAATTCTAGTAGAAAACGTTCTTGTAACGCTACAGCAATTGGCGTACTTCCATAGAAATTATTTAGGGCTTCACATTATATCGCTTACTGGAAGTAACGGTAAAACCACTTCAAAAGAACTTATAAATACAGTTTTATCTAAAAAGTTTATAACGGTTGCTACTAAAGGTAATTTAAACAACCATATAGGAGTGCCACTTACGTTGCTTTCGATGGATTCGGAAACGGAGATAGGGATTGTTGAAATGGGCGCAAATCATCTAGGTGAAATTAGAATGCTAAGTGAAATAGCAAAACCTGATTTCGGATATATTACGAATTTTGGAAAAGCGCATTTGGAAGGATTTGGTAGCCTAGAAGGTGTAATACAGGGGAAGACTGAACTTTATCAGTTTTTAAAAGATCACAATAAAAAAATATTTGTTAACGCTAACGATGCAAAACAACTGGAAAATTCTAAAGGGATATCTAGAATTACCTTTGGAGACTCAAATGCTGATTTTATTATAAAGCTTTTAGATGGTTCTAACCACCTTCTAGTGGAGTACGATGGTATTGAATTACAAAGTAATTTGGTAGGTTTATACAACTTCGCAAACATTTCTGCAGCTATCGCAATAGGCGCTTATTTAAACGTTTCAGTTAACGACATTAAACAAGGGATAGAAGAGTATGTTCCATCAAACAACCGTTCACAATTGATGCAGCGGGGTTCAAATACTATATTGTTGGATGCTTATAATGCAAACCCAACAAGCATGATGGCGGCCTTGGAAAATTTCAAACAAACTAAAGGAGATACCAAAATTGTATTTCTAGGTGACATGTTCGAGCTAGGAACAGAATCTGAAGCTGAACATCAAAATATTGTAAACTTCTTAAAAGAAAACAATTTTACAAAAGTGTTTTTAACGGGAGGTAATTTTTATAAAGCAAAAAATAATGCTTCACATATAAAGCAGTTTAAAACATTTGATGACTTAAAAAAAGTGATAAAAACTCAGGAGCTAGAAAATGCTACTGTTTTGATAAAAGCATCAAGAGGAATGGCTTTAGAGCGAATTTTGGATCTTATATAATTGAGGTGAAATTACTTCATCGTTACTGATGCATTGCAGCTGACTTCCAGAGATGATTAGTGTTTTTGGCATTCAACTTTACTTGAGAAGAATCAGCTTTTAGTGGTTAGCCGAAATTATATAAATATAAATCTATTTGTCGAATTTTTTAATTGGCTTCTTTTTAATCATTCCGCCTTTGGCGTCTTTAATGGAAGTCATAATTATAAAGGCATTGCTGTCAATTTTTTCTACTTCAGTTTTTAGTTTTGTCATCTCTAATCTAGTTATAACTGTGTATACTACATCTACAGGTTTGCGCACTTCTCCGTTTTGTGAGTAACCTTTTTCGGCTTTAAATAAGGTACAACCTCGTCCCATTTTTTGAATAATAGCAAGTCGAATTTCATCACTATAATCTGAAATAATGGTTATTCCCATAAACTCTTCAATACCGTCTATCACAAAATCTACAGTTTTTGAAGCTGCGAAATAGGTGAGAATAGCATAAAGAGCAATTTCGGTAGAAAGGAAATAGGCAGCATTTATAAAAATGATTACGTTAAATAGTAGTATAACGTTACCAACAGTTAAGTTCGTTTGGCGGCTTATATAAATAGCAAGAACCTCTGTGCCGTCTATAATCGCCCCACCACGGATGGCCAAACCGATTCCGAGTCCTAAAAAGAGACCTCCGAATGAGGCAATTAAAATCTTATCATCTGTTATTTGTGGAAATGGAATTAGAGCAACAGCTATTGCTAAAAAGGTAATTCCCATTACACTCTTTACAGCAAAGCTTTTTCCTACAGTAAAATAGGCCATTATTAAAAAAGGGAGGTTAAAACAAACGAGTAATAAGGGTAGTGAAATGTTTGTAAGCTCATTTACCATAAGCGAAATCCCTGTAATACCTCCGTCTATAAAACTATTTGGCATTAAAAATCCTCTAAGTCCAAATGAAGCAGCTAAAACTCCAAGTAGAAGGTAGAAAAATTCATAAATTTCGTGTTTAACTTCTACTTCAAGGTTTCTTACACTTTTGTCAAAAGACGATTCGTTTTTTGCATTTTTTGGTCGTTGGTTTTGTCTTTTTACAACCGATATGATAATTTTTTTGATGAATGGAATCAAAAAGTAGTTTTTTTATGGTTAATCGATTTCAAAGATAAACCATAAAAACCCTCTCACAAGATTTAATTTTTATAGAATTTGAATTTTTTTTTAAAAAATGTTTGTTGGTATTAAAAAGTAACCTATATTTGCAACCGCTAAGTGAAAGGGCGATTAGCTCAGCTGGTTCAGAGCACCTCGTTTACACCGAGGGGGTCGGGGGTTCGAACCCCTCATCGCCCACTAACTTTCAAAAGCCGAAGTGTATACTTCGGCTTTTTTTATGGAATATTTTGTCTATATATTATACTCGCAAACGGATCAAGTCAAAAAGTTGTGGGATTCTAAGATTATGCAAAAATCGTTGCTAATCTGAATAGAAAGAAATCTACGTTCCTTACTCCCGTTGCTGCGTAGGTCTAGGACAATAATATAATTTAGTTGTAATCAAATCACATTTCATTATCTTCGCTAGTTGACTTATAAAAATTGAATAATATGAAGTATTTCAATAGCAGTTTATGGATTATGCTGCTTTTTTCCGTTGTGCATTTTACCCTATATGCACAAGATGTAAACCCAAACAATCAAAATCTTTTCGATAATTTCACTTATAGACAGGGAAATGAATATCGCACAGCTTCGGGAAAACCAGGTCCGAAATATTGGCAAAACTCAGCCGATTATCAGCTTGATGTAACTTTAGACGAGAAAAATCACATGGTTAAAGGGAATGTTGCTATTCAATACACCAACAATAGTCCTGAAGAGCTAGATTTTATTTGGTTATACCTAGAGCAAAATCGTTTCACAGAAACTTCGCGTGGTACTTTAACTTCCCCTCTTGAAGGAGGGCGTTATAGTGGAGACGTTGAAGGTGGCTATAAACTTTCAAATTTTTCAGCTAAAACGAAAACAGGAACTTCTTCTAAATACCTAATTTCAGATACGAGAATGCAAGTTTTCTTAGATGAGCCTCTTGCAGCTAATGGAGGACAGGTTGAGATAAAAATGAATTTTGAATACAAGATTCCTGTTGAAGGAATGGACCGTATGGGCAGGTTTGAAGCTAAAGACGGAACTGTATATGCCATTGCACAATGGTATCCGCGTGTAGCAGTTTTTGACGATGTGGTAGGTTGGAATACAGATCCGTATTTGGGAGCAGGAGAATTCTATTGCGAATATGGAGATTTTGATGTAAAGATTACCGCTGCTGCAGATCAAACAGTTGTATGTTCAGGAATACTACAAAATCCAAATGAAGTACTTACACAAATTCAACAAGAGCGTTTAGCAAAAGCTGAGAAAAGTGATAAAACAGTTTACATTATTAAACCAGATGAAGTTGGGAAATCGGTAGCTCAAGCTAAAAAGAAAGGCACGCTAACTTGGCATTTTAAAATGGAAAATACACGCGATGTAGCATGGGCTTCCTCTAGAGCTTTTATTTGGGATGCAGCAAAAATGAATCTAGGAAATGGAAAAGTTGGGTTGGCTCAATCTGTTTATCCTAAAGAAAGCGATGGCGAACACGCTTGGGGCCGCTCTACCGAATATACTAAGGCTTCTGTAGAGTTTCACTCTAATACTTATTATCCTTATCCATATCACAATGCGATTAATGTAGCAACTAGTGTAGGTGGAATGGAGTATCCAGGAGTTAGTTTTTGTGGGTACCAAAGAGGAGGAGCATCACTTTGGGGTGTAACTGATCACGAATTTGGACACAACTGGTTCCCAATGATTGTTGGTAATAACGAACGTCGTTATCCGTGGATGGACGAAGGCTTAAATATTTTTATCAATCACTACAGTACAGCTGCCTTTAATAATGGGGAATATCCAACAAGAACAGACAAACCGCGTGATTTGGTTCAATACCTAACCTATGGAAATCGCGAAGGAATTGACACTTATCCAGATATTGCTAATGCACGAAACTTAGCCTATACAGCGTATTATAAGCCAGCTGCTGGACTTTACATGCTTAGAGAATACATTTTGGGTGAAGAGCGATTCGACTATGCTTTTAAGAGTTATATTCGTCATTGGGCATATAAGCATCCGCAGCCTAACGACTTCTTTAATCATATTGAAAATGCTGTAGGTGAGGATTTATCTTGGTTTTGGAAAGGGTGGTTCTTTGGAAATGGAAATATAGATTTGGGAATATTGTCGGTAGAGCCTTACCAAGGAAACTATTTAATTACTGTTGAAAACAACGGTGATATGCCAATGCCAGTGGAATTGCTAGTAACTTATAATGATGATACTAAAGAAACCATCAAGCTTCCTGTTGAAATTTGGCATCGAGGTAATGTTTGGAGTCACCTACTTAAAACAGATAAGCAGGTAAAACGCGTTGTTCAAGACCCAAACAAAATGATACCTGATATCAATATATTAAATGATACTTGGAATAAGTTGTAATCCGTTTAACCATAAAAAAGCCTCTAAAATTTAGAGGCTTTTTTTATGTCTGTTCGAGCGCAGTCGAGAACTATGGGGTTTCGACTTTAGTTTATCTTGAGCGTAGCCGAAAGACTCGACCAGACAGTTAATTTAGCATCCACCTAAAATAACTTTTGGATAATTACTTACATCTATAGTTGCTTCGTTGTTTTTTGTAACTAATTCAATGGCTTCATCGGCGCTGTACTTATGTGGGCCTATATAGAAAGTAGCACCTTTTTTAGCGAGCTCTTTTATGTATTCTGCAGTATTCGAATTTGGTGGTGGCGGAGCTTGAACTGCTGTATATAAATTTCCATTTTCTATTGAAGGTGCTTTAGGGGTGGGAGGCGGTGGCGGAATATCGCTTTTCTCACCTTTCTTTACTTTTGGAGCTGGCGGTGGCGGAGGTGGTGGCGGAATACATTCGGGAAAAGGTTGCGCCTTGGCCTTTTGTGCATCGCTCATTTTGCGGTAGATAGTTTCCAAACGTTCTAAATCCTTCTTTGTAATGATGCGTTTTTCAATAGTTACTGCGTTGCATTTTATTGCGAGTTTGTTGTATTCGGCGAGTTCTGCTTCGGTGGCTTTTTGTTGAATAATTTTGCCAGTGTTTACGTCTCTTTCAAAAGGTTCTCTAACTTGAATTGACCACGGATTGTTTTTATCATTTTTCACATTAGCTCTTACAGCTTTACTTTTTTTAAGATCTTTTAAATATACTTTGTGTAAAACTTCGGCTTCTTCAATCGTTTTTCCTGCGTAGGAATTAACTATAAAATTCGTGTCTAAATTAGCATCTTCCATATTTTTTAAGTGAGACATGCTTAGTTTTCTAATATTACTAGCATAGAAGATTTCTATTATTTTTTCAGCTAAATTTTTATCCTTATCGGTATAAAATCCCACATTGCCAGAAATATATTTTTGCTTTTGCTCAGCTGTTAAATGTGTATTTCGTTTGTTGATTTCAGTCTTGAGGTTTTCAAGTTTAACTGGAATTCCGTTTAAAGTTAATTTTGAGTTTTGATCAATTACAACCCTAATATCTTCAATGGTGTCGCTTGCAAAAACACCGGTGTTATCAACTTGTTCTATTAATACTTCTTTTGTGCTAAACCCATAAATTAGTATAGATAGCAACGGTAGCAATAAAATACTTCGCCACGCAACAGCTCTTTTTGAGGTATGTGTTTTCATAATTGTAAATCGTTTTTTGATTAATAAATATTTGATTGAATGTGCTAATGAGGGCGTTAAATCATCTCGATAGCTACCAGGAGATGAAAACGCCAATAATATTTTTTGATAATTTGAAGTTTCTACACCTGCGTTTAAAACGGCACGGTCTGCTAAAAATTCGTGGTTTAGTTTAATACTTTTTTTTATGAAATAAAACAGCGGATTAAACCAGAATACAATTTGTAAAAGTTCAATAAAAATTACGTCCAAACTGTGTTTTTGACGTGCGTGCGTTTCCTCGTGAAGCATTACTTCCGCAGGAATTTGGTGATTCTCAAATTGTCTTTTATTCAGAAAAATATAGTTGAAAAATGTATGTGGAATTACTTTTTCATTTAAAAGAATATTGATGAAACGGTTGTTTTTGTACTTCGTATTCTTCCTAATTTTTTGAATTAAACAGAAAAAATTTCTGAAAAATTTCACACTGAAAAACAAAACCCCCAACATATAAATCACCCAAAGAACAAACGGCCAATTATGGATAGGTTGTTCGGCTGGAGTGAAATTTATTTGTGACGCCGCTTCCGAAGACACTGGAATAATCGGTGAAGCTTCAACGTAAGTTGTAAAAGTGATAAGTGGAATTAAAAGCGAAGCCAATAAACTTCCCCATAAATAAAAGCGCTTAAAATTATGAATGGAAGTGTTTTCTAAAAACAGTTTGTAAAAAGCGAAAAGTACGGCGAGAATTGTGGCGGATTTTAATAAAAATAGTTCCATAATTACTTCTTTTTAATTTCAGAATCGATTAAAGTTTTTAATTCTTCCAGCTCTTTTTTGGAGAGATTGGTTTCTTCCGTAAAAAATGAAGCAAATTGCGTGGGACTATTATTAAAGAAATTCTTAATCAACCCATTTACGTGTTTTGAAAAATAATCCTTCTTTTTCACCAAAGGAAAGTACTCGCGCGACCGCCCCAGCTGAATATAGTCTACAAATTTCTTGTCTTGCATGCGTTTTAAAAGCGTGGCAACTGTAGTTGTGGCGGGTTTTGGCTCAGGATAGGCTTCAACTAAATCTTTCATAAAAGCACGCTCCTTTTTCCAGAGGAGTTGCATTAATTGTTCTTCAGCGTTTGAGAGAGTCATTATTGAGATTTTAAAATTAACTCTACAAATGTAGAACAATTATTTTAATTCTACAAGTGTAGAGCAGTTAATTTTGTCTTTTTGACTAATATGGGGATTCATTGGGTCATACGTATTCAACTAGTGGTAGGTAAATCTCACGAAAAATATATCTTTGCCTCATCAATCTCCAAAGCCTTGGCAACGGACTTAATTATTTTACATTATGAGCCTAGAAAAAGAATTACAACAAAGAAGCGAAAACAAATGTGAATTATGTGGAAACGTAGAAAACCTCGGTGTTTTTGAGGTGCCTAATTCTCCAATGAGTGGAGCCGATGCCTCAGTTTACATCTGTAGTACGTGTAAGAATCAAATTGAAGATCCAGAAAAAGTAGATGCAAATCACTGGAGATGCTTAAACGATAGTATGTGGAGCACAGTGCCAGCAGTTCAAGTAATGGCGTGGCGTATGCTTAACAGATTAAGAGCTGAAGGTTGGCCCCAAGATTTGTTGGATATGATGTATATGGAAGATGATGTAAAGGAATGGGCAAAAGCTGGTGTTGCAGAAGCAAAAGCAGATGCCGTTATTCACCGTGATAGTAATGGAGTTGTATTAGAAGCAGGAGATTCAGTAGTCTTAATTAAGGATTTAAAAGTTAAGGGAAGTAGCATGGTTGCCAAACAGGGTACTGCAGTACGAAGAATTTCCCTAGATCGTGAAAACGAAAAATATATTGAAGGTAGGGTGGATGGACAGCAGATTGTGATTATCACAGACTATGTAAAGAAAGTATAAACAATTAGAGCTGTCAGGTGTTTTTTTATTATCCTGCAAGGTGTTGCCGCAGGCCTCATTGTAGGTATAAAAAAGAGGTCATTGTCCCCCATTTTCCCCAAAATAAAATAGCATTAGACTAACCTCGTAAACTCATAGATTACTCTAATAGTTTATATCTACCCATTTTGTGAGTTTAGACCTGACAGGTTTCTAAAACCTATCAGGTCTTTTGATATGCTGCAGGCCATCTTGCCAGCACTAAATAGCTCCTAATACTTATACCCAAGTTTTTTAATAAAATCTTTAAATCGAGCTTGGTTTCTATAAGCTTCAAACATAGGTTCGTTTGGTAATTCAATTAGCCCAAGATCTTTATTAGCATGTGCTTTTTCCAACCAATAGTACATTTTATCTTCTTTTTCAAGCACTGCATAGGTAGCAGCAATTTGATAGCTCCAGGACTTTTCATGATCAGCAATCAATTTCATTATGGCTGTCTCAGTTTTTTCGTGATCACCTAAAAAATGATAAATTATAGCCTCAGTATGTAACCTAAAACCGACTAAAGGTTCTTTTTTTATCACCTCTAAGGCCTGGTTATACTTCTCCTGGTTTATTAATATTAATGCATACAACGAATAGGCAACATCTTGATTTGGATTTAGTCTAATGGATTCCTCAATATGTTTTTCAGCCTCTTTAAAGTTATTAGCCATATAATAAGTATTGGCCAAACTGTAATAGTTAGAAGCGTTTACAGGATCTATTTTTATTACTCTTTTGTGAATCGCTATGGCTTCTTCTGTATTCCCTCGTAAAAGTGCGACTTCAGAAGCTCGGTGCAAGGCGGTTTCGTTATTGGGATCTAATTGTAAGGCCTTTTGTGCAAGTTTTCCTGCTTTTCCAATATCATTTTCATACTCTAAGGAAAGTAAAGACATGAATGCATAGATTTCAGCATAGGTACTGTCTGCTTTTATGGCTTTTTCGGCTACATCGTAGGTTAACTTTTTTCCTGTTTCATAATCAATAATTCCGTAGTTGTTTTGTGAATGATAAATATTACCTAATGTTATCAATGCTGCTGCGTAGGTAGAATCTATAGCTAAGGATTGTTTTAATAGCCTTTCAGATTTTAGCAAAGACTCGACATTGTAATTATTTTGATAGATATAACGTCCTTCCAAAAACAAAGCATACGCATCAGTATTTGATTCTGTTACACTTGGGATTATATTGTCTAAAATTCGCAATTGAAGATTTTCTGCAACTGCTTCGGCTATTTCATTTTGAATTTGAAAAATGTTTGTAAGTTCTTTTTCCCAAGTCTGCGACCAAATATTATTATCGCCATCGGTTTCAACAAGATTTACATTCACTCTAATTATACTGTCTTGAGTGCGTACGCTGCCTTCTAGAATATAAGAAACATTTAAGGTTCTTGCTATTTCCTGCAGGTCTATATTTTTGTTTTTAAATGAAAAGGCCGAGGTGCGTGACGTAACTTGAAGTTCGTTTATTTTGGCGAGTGAGTTTAACACTTCTTCAGCCAATCCATCCGCAAAATACTCTTGTTGTTGGTTTGGCGACATATCAGAAAATGGTAATACAGCAATCGATTTATCTGCTTTCGTCTCGAGTGCAATTGCGTTTTCTTTATTTTCAGAACGCAGCCTAAATCTATCTACAAATAATAAGATTATTGCTATGGCTAAAAATGCGATAATAAAAGTGTTGAGTTTTTGCCCTGTTTTTTGTGTGATGGACTTTTCCTTCGGGACATTTTTAGTTTTTTTAATACCGTCTGTAGTGATTTCAAAAAACCAGGAGATACAGATCCAAACAGGAAGTAAAACGATTAGGATAATCAAAATCATTTTCCCAAACCAAATAGGAGCGTTAATTATAGGGCCAAGAATCGAGATGACCTGAAGTAAAACCCATGAAAAAATTAAATAAGAAACTGTGCCTTTAAAGACATTCCTACGTTTTAATTCGTTAAAAAAATCGTTGAGATTCATTTGGTTTATTTTTCAATTTTCGGAAACCCCATTTTTTCAATAAACTTGTGCCATCTCTTATCGGAATGTAAGCTTCTGAAACGGGGCTCAGACAACACTTCATTTAAGCCCACGTCGTGAACTTTATATGCTTTGGTTAGCCATTTAAATGCATTTTCCTTATCGTTTCTAAAAGCGTAGCTTTCGGCAATTTGATAAGCCATGTCATTAGTATATTTAGAAATAAGCTCTTGCATGTAGGCGTCAGACTTTTCTATATCGCCAAGTTTAAAGTAGATATCGGAATGTATCTGTAGACTCCAACCTTCATCATCTTCTTTTTTAATAGCCTCCAATGCTGCAGCTAATTTATTTTGTTGTAACAGAATTCGTGCGTAATAATAATGTAAAGCATAGCGATTTGGTTGTAATTCAATACAAGTTTTAGCGGTCTCCACTGCCTTATCAAGTAGGTCTGCACAGTAGTATGCATTCATTAATTGATAATGTGTATCTGGATTAAGTGGGTCTAAACTTGCTGAGTATTCTTGAAGTCGAACAGCGCTTTCTACATTGCCTAAAGACAAAGCAAGCGTGGCGGTAAGACTAATAATTTCAGGGTTTGAACCATCTAATTTTAAGGCAATTTCATTTAGGTGTTTCGCCTTTGCAAAATTCCAATCATAACTCAATTCATCATCTGCCAAATAAGCATAAGCGAGTGCATTTTTCGGGTCTATTTCCAAAACTTTCTTGGTTGCTTCTTTGGCTAACGTATAGCCTTGCTCAAACCCCAGTGTTCCATTATTTCCTTGAGTTTCATAAACTCTTGAAAGCAGTAACCAAGCTGGTATATAATTGTTGTCTATACTTAGAGCTTGTTTCGCTAAATCTACTGCTTCAATTAGTTTTTGTTTATCGCTAGAAAAATGGGAAGCTTGTACCGCTTGTAAATATAATTTGTAGGCTTCGGGATTGGTCTTAATCGACTTTGGAAGCGGTTTTGATTTTAATAAATTAAGTTCTAGTGCATTAACTACTGCTGCAGATACTTCATCTTGGATTGCAAAAATATTATCTAATTTTCTATCGTAAGTTTCCGACCATAAATGCTTGTCGTTTTTTGCATCGATAAGCTGTGCTGTAATGCGAAGAAGATTCCCCGATTTGCGAACACTGCCTTCTAAAATGTAAGTTACATTTAGTTTTTGAGCAATCTCTGGAAGTTGTAAATCTGAGTTTTTAAATGAAAATGTTGAAGTACGAGAAGTGACTTTTAATGGTTCTACTTGTGTTAAAAGATTAAGAAGTGCTTCAGTAAGACCATCTGCGAAATACGAATTGTCATTTTTTTCAGAAAAGTCCTGAAATGGAAGTACAGCAATTGTTTTTGAATGAGAAGCAAGGGATGGAATATCAAAATTGTTTTCAGAAACCTTATCGGTTATTACAAATCTGTCGATAACCAAGACAACTAAACAAATTACTAGAAAAGCGATGATGATTTTGTTAAGTCGCTTCCCAGTTTTTCTGCGAATGGAAGCCGATTCTGAAACTTGGCTAGTGCGTTTTAAACCCGATGGAGTAAATTCATATATCCAAGAACCAATAAGATATAGAGGAAAACATACCAAAAGTAAATAAAATAGACTTTTTGAAATCCATAAGGGCATTTCCATAATATCACCCAATAGTACAGCTATACGTAAAAGTAACCAAGCCACTACTATATAGGAAATAGCACCTTTTATTACATTACGTCGCTTTAACTCATTCCAAAAACTGTTTTTACGTTTCACAATTTAGTGGATCTCTTTAGAAATCTATTCCTAAAGATAAGGAAATAATATTTTTTATCTTAAAATATGTAGGTTGGAAATATCAATTTATTGAAAGTAGTGTGTTGATTTTTACGGATTTATGCGTAAAGCTAAGATGGATTTACTAGGTGTTGTATTCGTTTTTCGAGAAGTGTAAATAAATAATTAGACCTGACAGGTTTCTGAAACTCGTCAGGTCTAGAATATATTTTTAATATTTAATTATTTACTCATTTCAGTAAAATAATGGTAAAACTGAGGAATAGTTTCAATTCCTTTTAAATAATTCCAAACGCCAAAGTGCTCATTTGGAGAGTGGATTGCATCGCTATCTAAGCCAAAGCCCATTAAAATTGTTTTACTCTTCAACTCTTTTTCAAACAAAGCTACAATTGGAATACTTCCACCACTGCGTTGAGGAATTGGTGTTTTTCCAAATGTTTCTTCGTAAGCTTTTTCTGCAGCTCTATAGCCTAAACTATCTATAGGTGTAACATAAGCTGTTCCTCCGTGATGAGGTTTAACTTTTACGCGTACACCTTTTGGAGCGATACTTTCAAAATGGTTTTTGAAAAGTTCGGTGATTTTCTCCCAGTTTTGATCAGGTACTAAACGCATGCTTATTTTAGCAAAGGCTTGACTTGCAATTACAGTTTTTGCTCCTTCGCCTATATATCCACCCCAAATTCCATTTACATCTAAGGTTGGACGTATAGAATTTCTTTCATTAGTTGAGTAGCCTTTTTCACCATAAACAGAATCGATGTCTAAAGCTTTTTCATAATCTTTTAGGTCGAAAGGTGCCTCTGCCATTTTCTCGCGTTCATCCTTTGAGAGTTCTTCCACATCATCATAAAATCCTGGAATAGTAATGTGGTTGTTCTCGTCGTGAAGGGATGCAATCATCTTAGCTAAGATGTTTATAGGATTTGCCACAGCTCCTCCGTAAAGACCGCTATGAAGATCACGATTAGGACCTGTAACTTCTACTTCAACATAACTCAAGCCTCGAAGTCCGGTAGTAATAGAAGGTGTATCTTTAGATATCATCCCAGTGTCGCTAATTAAGATTACGTCGTTGGCAAGTTTTTCGCGGTTTCGGCTAATAAACCATCCTAAACTTTCACTTCCAACTTCTTCTTCACCTTCAATCATAAACTTAACATTGCACGGCAATTGGTTGGTTTCTGTCATATATTCCAACGCTTTTACATGCATATACATCTGTCCTTTATCGTCACAACTTCCTCGAGCAAATATTGCACCTTCAGGATGAAGCTCAGTTTCTTTAATAACTGGTTCAAATGGCGGACTTGTCCATAGCTCCAACGGGTCTGGTGGTTGCACATCATAATGACCATATACTAAAACAGTTGGTAAGTTTTTATCGATAATTTTTTCGCCATAAACAATCGGATATCCTGGAGTTTCGCAGATTTCAACTGAGTCACAGCCAGCTTTTTCAAGTTGCACTTTAACGGCTTCAGCTGTTTTTAGCACATCATTTTTGTAGGCAGGGTCTGCACTAATTGATGGTATTTTTAAAAGCTCGATTAATTCGTCTAAAAATCGATCTTTATTTTGTTCAATGTAGGATTTTGCGCTTTTCATTATTTTATTTTTGAAGAATTGCTAAAGTACAAAACACCACTGAAACAGCGTACTAAATAGGGGAATTGCTGTTTAGGTTTAACTAAGTTTTAGCAGAATTTAAAATTTTTAAAAATTTTTATTTCAAAAACCAAAATCTTGTTTATATTTGCACTCCTTTTACAAAGAGTCCTAAGTTTTGTAAAAGATTAAAATGCGGGCGTGGTGGAATTGGTAGACACGCCAGACTTAGGATCTGGTGCCGCGAGGTGTGGGAGTTCGAGTCTCCCCGCCCGCACGTAATGAAAAGCTGACTGTAAAAAGTCAGCTTTTTCTATTTATATAGTTAAGTGTTTTAGTTTAATTGTGCGGACTCGAAGAGTCAGTAACTACAGCTTCTCTACGAAAGTAGGGAAGCTTTTTGTTTTAATCTACTTTATACTAAAATGTTATGCTAATAATTATAAAAGTAGAAGCGAGAGTTGTTATAGCATTTTATGGTTAAAGGCAACATAGTCTCAACAGCATATATTTTTGTAATTTGTACTGACTAAAAGTAAAATCCATGCGAATTTTAGGAATATCTGCTTCTGCAAGCATATTTAGCAGTAACTATCATCTTTTAAAAGCAGTTCAGCGATTGCGGCAGGATAAGGACGAAATGCAGGTTTTTGAGGGTCTACAAGATTTTGATTTGTTTAGTCCTTCCAGATTAACAGCGGGCATTCCTAAAAATATCCTTGAATTGAAACAAAAAATTGATGCTGCTGAATTGATAATTATTGCTACTCCTGAATACACACATAACATCCCTGCAGTATTAAAAAACTTAATTGAATGGTGTACAGCTTCTGGGGAATTTGCACAAAAGAATGTTCTTCCCATAACATTTACACCTTATGAACCTAGAGGGGCACACGCAATGACATCATTATTACAATCGCTTCAAACAATGAAAGCTAAGATTGAAACTCAGCTCCCACTTTATAAGACAGACGTAGAAATTAAAGAAAATCAAATAGAGTTGCCGGCCGAAGTTGTAGCGCTTTTAAATACTGCGATTGACTTGTATCGATAAGTTGAAATTACTTCAATTTCCAACCTTTACCTAAAATTGAATGGTTCTTCGGTAAGAATTATTGGTTGCAACTTACAGTATTCTCCAAATTTATGCAGTCTATGCCTTTAATCTTAAATGTGAATAAACGTGTATAGCAAACAAAAAAGCCGTCTCATTTAAAAAAGTGAGACGGCTTTTAAGCTTTAAGAAATCTAATTTATTTCTATTATTTTTTTACAATTTTTAGGGTTTCAGTAAGTCCGCCTTCAAAAGTTGCTTTCACTAAATAGATACCTGATTTTAGAGTGCTTAAATCAATTTTTCCATTTGAAATTGTGCTTGAATTTAGGATCATCTGCCCCATTATATTATAAACCTCAATCGAGTCTACAGTTTTCTGTGATTGAATAGTCAGCACGTCGTTTACTGGATTTGGGTAAAAATCAAAGTCAACTGATGTGAAATCAGAAACGCCTAAGGTTTCACATTCTCCTGCAACGAAAAATATAGATTCTGCTTCTAATGGCATCCACGTAGCACCTCCATCTTCAGACAACATAGTAATTGCACCATCTGTGCCGTTTTCTGTAGCTGCCCACCACACAGTAGAAGGCTCTGGAGTAGTAATTTTTGGTTCTAGCCAATAAACTCCTTCCGTAAAAAGAACAGTTTCAGTAAGGTCAAATACAACGTGATACACAGGCTCGTCGTATAATGCTGCGTAAGCTATAGCAGATGTTACATCAGCCTCAATTACCTCAAGTACCTCTCCTGGTATTCCATTATTATTTGCTCTAATATTGAAAACACCGTGATCTGGAACCTGAACTTGATTTGTACTAAGTGAGATTTGTTGAAGTGCAAAAGTAGTATTAGCTTCAACTGTAAAATCGTTGGCTACAAATGTGTTTGGATTGAGTGGATCTAAATTAAATGCAGCATCAACGCTTGGAGCATTCCCTAAGCCTTGAAAGCAATCAAAATCTGGTTCAGGCACAACCACATCGCCCATACAATTTACCTTTATACTTACAGTAGTCGGTCCGCTTGTTTCATACAAATCGGCAATAATATAATAAGTAGTACCTTCAACTAATTCTATATATTCCGAGTGCTCTCCTGTCCAATAAAAACCAGTGATATTCCCGGCCATATTGCCACAGGCATTCATAATCATAAAATCTGCATCGCCTGCACCTTGATCTAAATCCATTATGTGAAGACCCGAAGCTGTAGCTGTAAATTCAAATACTTGCTCCGATCCAGTATAGTTATAAGGAACGTTTGAATAATTTGTCCAATATCCCGCATTTGGAACCAAGTCCGCAGTATATTCGGTATCGCATTCTATCACGATTTTCTCATCACAAGGTATGTCATTTAGTGGATTGCCTTGGTTGATTGCAGTACTTGCCTGCAAAGTCACTCCTGAAAAAAGTGTAATCATTAGAAGACTTAAAAGTCTTTTTGTAGGTAATTTTTTAAACATTGTAAAATAGAGTTTTTTGTTAACAGGGCGTAAACTTAAAGAAAAATTGCCGTTTTGCAATTGTATATAAAAATATTTCAGAAAGAGTCTTATTCTATATCATCGACACCTACTAATGTATTATTGATTCCATAAAATATCAACCATTTTGAGCGGGTTATTTTAAGGTGTGTGATTATTAGATTTGGGTTGTTTTTTAATATATAGTTTTAAATTAAACTTTCTACAAAAAAAGGATAAGCTATGTGTAAAGCCTACCCTTTTAATTACAATTATACTTTCTAAACTTAGGCTATTTTATTTTCCAAATAGAACCATTTTTAGTCGATAGTTTTTCTAAAGAACCTTTGGCTGTTAGTTCGTTCAATACGTTTTCACTTTCCTCTCTAGGCGTACCTGATAATTCAGAAAACTCCTTAGCTGTAAGAGTAGGGTAGGTAGCAAAAAGTGATTCCCAATTTTTACTGTATTCGCTTTTCAAGATATTTGGATTCGTTTTCAAAATTGCCATTTCATAAAACGCATAAGGTCTAGCGCCGTAAACGGTTTCTTTATTCCCGTCGTTGTCGACTACGAAAATTGTAGGAAATCCTCTAACACCGTATTCTCTTGCAGTTTTTAAATCGTCTTGAAATAATGTTTTTGCCCTTCCTTCAAAATCCGATTTTAACTGCGCAACATCAAGACCAACATTTCTGGCAGCAGTTGCTAAATGTTCCCATTTCGCAATATTTTTCTTTTGTAAGAAAACCATTTCACGAATTTCGCGCATAAATAAATTGGCTTTCTCTTTATCTTGCATTTGTGCTGCCTTATAGGCAATAGAAGGTGGGTATGATGAATCTAAGGGGTCTTCTAACCATAAATCTCCGTCAATTGGCATATCGTAATAGACGCTAACTTCATCCCAATGTGAAGCAACATCAGATGGTTTTCCTATACCTCCACTATTGTAACTCCAATCTGGTAAAAGACCACCCATTCTGTATTCAATTTCGATATGGGCTCCATACTCTAACTTCAGTTTTCTCAACTGAGGTTCAATTCCCCAACAAGAAGAACAAATAGGGTCGGTGAAGTAAACTAGCTTAACTGATTTAACTGTGGCTTGAGCTTTTTCTACTGTTGAATCTTGCATATCTTCGCCTGGCATTTCGCAAATTCCTGTTTTTGGATCGCAAAGCAGTGGATTATTTTTTATTTTATCGTTGTTCATGATATTGTTTTTAAATTATTATCTATTTACTTGAATACATTTACTGTAGCTCTATTTGTTTCAGGTTTAAGGTGTTATGTTTTCAAGTTTGAATACAAATATACTGTTATTTAAGTGTATGTTTGATATGGGTTTCCTTTTGGGAAGTGCTTTCCTGTATGAAACTACCTTATTTTATTCCTTGAAAAAATAATCAGTAGAATATCGTGAAGGTGTTCAAAACTATCTTGAATGTAGCACTCATATCCTTGAAATAGAACGACTAAAAAAATACAAACCATATGCTGATTTGTACAGATTATTTAAAACCGGTATGACATAAGCCTCTAAGATGGTAGGTGAATAAAGAAAACTATTCTTATAAAAATCTATGAAAATTAGTTGGTATAATGTACGCCTTAGGTAAATAGCTTTAATCCAATTTAAAATCTGAAATTTCAAGGCACTCTGTTTCCATAGTATCCAAAGTTAAGTTGTTCGATAGGTTAAAAAGATGTGCTTGTCTTTCATAGAAGTGCATCAAGTAACCTGCTGTATTTACAAATACAACGATGTCGCCAATTTCTGGAATTTGAGGAATTTCGGAAACTTTTTTAAGAATAATATCCTGTTCTAAACAGTAAGCCCCTGTAAAATAGACTTTCTTCCACTCTGTGTTGTTTTTAATAGGATTTCTATAAATTATATACGGATCTAATAAGAAGTCAGTACTCGCACTCTTGAGTTGTGACATATTCATTTCCAATCCTATTAAATTACGACCTTCGCTATCTTTTTTCCTATAATTAACCCTAGCAACGGTGATTCCTACTTGTTGCAATAATGATCTTCCAGGTTCAATTCTAAGTTGAAGATTGTTTTTATTTAAGGATTGAGCAATGGTTTCACCATTATTTTGAAAATCTAAAATTTTCTTGATAAATGTTTCTGTATGTATCTTATTAAAATATGGATAAGTTTCTAAGGTGCCAGAAAGTTTTCCGTCTATATTCTTGTATCCTAAACCATTACGTCTAAATGTAAGTTCCTCCTTCTCGATATGCATTACTTGAGATTGAAGTTCAGTTTTAAATGCTTCTAATTGCGTTTCATCTTTTAGGTAATTCATGGTAATTCCGCCACCTATATCAATAAATTTTATCGGGAAAGAATTCGCTCTCAAATATTTAGCAATTTCTATGGTTTGCAATAATGCCTGACTTCTTTCAATGGTAGAATATCCGTTTAGATGGAAATGTAATCCATAGATTCTAAGGTTTGGAAATTTTTCATTATTTATAAAATTATCATTGATAAAATCTTTAATCGAATCAATATCAATCCCGAATCGACTGTAAAGTTTTTGCCCGTTAACCCTGAATCCACTTATTCGAACGCCTATATGTGCAGTCTTCCCAGCTGAACTTGCAATTTTATTATATAAATTAAACTCATCTTGATTGTCTAAGATAACAGGTACCTCGTGAGCTAGTGCTAACTTAAGTTGATTAGGGGTTTTGATTGCTGAGGTTAATACCAAACTTTTCCCTTTGCCCCCTCTTTCAATTGCTTGATTTAATTCATTGTAACTAGCGGTATCAATGCCAATATTTTCTTGCAAGGCTGAGTTTATTAAGGTTGCAGTTTTATTAGCCTTACGGGCGAAATAAATCTGTCCATCAATATGATAGTTTTTAAAGAGATTTTTATAAGCCTTAATGTTAGTTTTAAATGATGTAATGTTAAGTATGTTAATGGGAGAGTCATACTTATCTAATAATTGGTGCATTAAATCGCTTTGAGCAAATAGATCGTGCATCCATTGTGAGGTAACTGGTTCGAGAGGTAAAGTTTTATTGGCTTTATATACATTCATTATCTTAAAGTTTTACAAAGGGCATTAGCCCAAGTTGAGGCAAAATTATTTCGAGTTGTATTAAGAGTGTCATTATCAAAGGTAATTCCTTCAGTGGGCGTGCCATATAAGAAAATATTGATGTTTTTTGAATTTACCACTTTTCCAATATTATCTATATGAATTGTCCCCGTTCTATAATCTTCATTAATAAATTCTCTACCAATATTATTTTCGATTAAACTTTCAAACATAGTGTTTTCTCGACAACTTTTTCGAGGAATCCTGGCGTTTATCAAATAGTCGATTCTCGTCTCTTTCTGTCCTTTAGATAGTAGAAAACTCTCAGTTGATTTTTCAACTGTAGGATTTGCGCCAAAGGTTAAATCTAGCAAGCCGGTAGAGGCAATAGCATACATTTTTTTAAAATTTGATAAAGGAGGTCCATATGATGTTCGGTTAAACAAATTGAAGTAATAACTATCGAAAAGTTTATGAGATTCTCCGTCAAGACCACCAAAACTATATATTTCATTAAATAAATTGCTAATACTTCGCCACGTTCCTAGAGCATTAAGATAAGCACTATTTGTGATACCTTTTTCACATTCATCTATAAAAAACCTACACAATGCTAGAAAAGTTTGATGATTTACCTCAGTGCCGTTGTAAGGGTTCTCTACTAAGTTCCAACTAAATCTATTTTCAGAAGGAAATTCTTTATGAAAGCTATCAATTTGTGTTTCAACTTTTTTAAAGTCTGTGTAGAATTTCAACTCCCAATCATAAATATTAAAGAGTGTTTGATAGTAGTTGTAACAGTATTCTTGTTTAATTAAGGGCAATAACTGTTTCTCAAAATTAATTGGCTTTTTTGTAGATATATTTTCAATTGTAAAATATTTTGGTGTTTTCTTTCTATCTTCATTAGGCACTCTTGGAACACTAGGAATACCAGTTCTTGAAAATGCGTATATTTTAGTTTTAAAATTTTCTGAAGGTTGATAAATTAAAGCATCATTTTCACATGAGAATTTTCCACCTTGACCTTCGGTTAAATAAAGTAGGGTATCGATAAATGTGAGGCCTAAACCTTGAATACCTATCATTTTTTCTTTTGATAAATGATCAAGTTTTTCGTTTAGCGGATAGACAAAGGGCACTTCCGTAGCGGTTTTAGCATTCTCGTTAAAGGAAGCCCCGGCACCTAAATGACCTGTGGTGCACATAATACTAAAAAAAAGGGTATCGAAAACCCCATGATTTTTAGTGGTAATCCTCAAGGCGTCATTTTCAATATCGATGGCTGTTACAACATCTTCAATTTCAATAATCTCGATATTTGAAGGAATAGATTTTTTTAACTGTTTATACCCATCTATAAGGTATTCGCCCACTATTTTTCGAGGAGCATAAAAGGATTTAAGCGTTTTTGGACGATATTTTGCTAACCAAGATGTAAAATTTAAAGCTTCTTTAACTATGTAAGGAGGTTGCTGTCTGTTCCAGATATCGATTTTATGGTTTGGGAAATTCATTATTAAATACTCAGCTTGGTGCGTATTATAAACATCACCTGCGGCATAACTATTTGAGCTGTTAAACACATGTATTTTTACGGTACGTGTAATTTCAAAACTACAAATAGAAGCAAGCAATCGCTCTAGAGCATAAAATCCTTTCGGTCCAAATCCTACTATGGCAATATTAACAGGATTTATTTCTGCCATTTGGAAGTTAAAGCTTTAATTTTTTCAGGACTCAATGAGAATTGTTTCTCAATCCATTCTTTGTTATAAATACTATCTATATAGCGCTCACCATCATCTGCTACAAGCATAACGCATTTAGAATTTTTTGGAAGTTTATCGGCGTAATTTTCTATAGCTATTAACGTTCCGCCTGTCGAGCCTCCTGCAAGGATGGCCTCATTGTGAAGAAGTTTCCAACACCCTTTTATACAGTCTAAATCGGTTACTTGTACGTTATCATGTATAAGCTGGGTATCCAAAAATGATGATGGAATACTGGCACCATGGCCAGCGATTATCCTCTTCTCCGGTTTTTTCCCAAATAATACACTTCCTTTAGCATCTACAGCAATGACTTTGGTTGGTAGTTTATTTTCCTCGATATAGTTTGCAAAACCCATTAATGTACCACAAGTGCTTACCGATAAAAATATATAATCGGGCGCCTCGTTAAATTCCTTAAATATTTCTTTTGCTGTTGCGTAATAAGTTTTAGGGTTTTGTTTATTCTTATATTGATTAGGCCAGTAGGAATTGGGAGTGATATCTATTAATTGTTGAACACGCTCCAGTCGTGCACCTAAAAAACCGTCAGTTCTGTGGGGTTTTTTAACCTTCTCAATGGTAGCGCCGTAAACTTTTAAAATATCGAGAGTGCTTTGTTTTGCATTAGGATCTACCACTACAATTAAGTTTAAACCATAGTAAGTGCATAATTGAGCTAGCCCAATGGCCATATTTCCAGAGCTAGATTCAATAACAGTGTCACCTTGTTTTAACAATTTATTTTCAAGCGCCCAATCTATCATGTTCTTGGAGGTGCGAGATTTGAGACTTTTTCCTGCATTTAGGTATTCTAGTTTACCGTATATTGAAATGGAATTAGCTTTACTTAAATTTTCGAATTTAACTAAAGGTGTATTTTTAATCGTCTCTAATAAATTATTCATCATTATAATTTCGCAGCTATCTTTTAAACTATATAAGATATACAAATATAATTTAGTTGGATTAATGCCTTTAAACATTATCAAAATGTTAACTAAGTTCGAGCAAATCATGACTTTACCCACAAATTCCGTAAACATGGTCAGTGTAGAAGTTGTCAAATAATATATGAGGTTGTATAATACCGATGCTCCACCATAAATGGGAAAATGCTATACAGCAATTTAAATTGGCTTTTAATGTGATTAGAAATTATATGCTGTGTAGGATAACCACTGGAAGTCTGATGTTTTTAGATTTATTGGATAGTTAACTACTTAGAAACATAATTATTTGAAACTCGTGTTTTTTCATTTGATCATGTTTTTTGAAACTAACTTAATTGATATTATTTATTACCTCTCTAATAATTATAATAAAGTATCGAAGTTATTAAGTATATATTTGATATGCGTTTCCTTCTGGGAAGTATTTTCCTGTAGGAAACTACCTAGTTGCATTTAAGTTGTAATTGTCTAATATTTAAAATAGAATGAAAAAGAAAGCAAAAATAAACGACACCCCTGTATGTCAGGTTAGGATGCAAGCTATAAGTGATACCATGAGCATCTTATCTGGGAAATGGAAGTTTCACATTCTGGGAACGCTAATAGAGGGTAGCAAACTTGGGTTTATGGATTTAATGAGAGAAATAGATGGGATAGGATCTAAAATGCTTTCCAAAGAACTTCAAGATCTTGAAATGAATCATTTAGTTAGTCGAACAGTTTTAGATACAAAGCCTATAACCGTGGAATATGCTATAACAGAATATGGTGCAACACTTGCGCCACTAATTAACGAATTGGCAAAATGGGGAATTCAATATAGGCAGTCTGTACACGGATAATCAAATCAACTTAATGTTTTTTTAGCAAATACTGAAATAATAATTCCGGGTATGGAAAGTGCAATTGCAAGATAAACCAAACTCATCGGAGAGTAAATTCCCAATAATAGGCCGGCAGCAGATGATGCAATCATAATTGATAAGTTGAAAACCGAAGACTGAACCGATGTAGCTACATCTTTTGCAGTTTCTACTTGCCTGCTTACCGCAGCTTGTAATAACGTCACTAATGGACCAAAGGAAACTCCCCATAAAAAGAAAGCGAAATGTCCTATACCTGTTGTGCCTCCGAACATTAGGAAAATAACCATTGATATAATAATCAAACCAAACATTGCTATAGTTAGTAGTCTTAAATATTTATCGGTGTATTTTATAGCTATCAAAACTGAAATTAGCGAACCAATTCCAAAAAATAACAGCGCCATTTCCACACCACCTGCTAGCTGAATTTCATCCACAAGACTTGTGATATACACATAAACACCATAATGTGCAATTACACCGAGTAAAGTAAGTAATAGTATAATTAAAACTTCAGGTATTTTTAGTAATGCAAATGGAGAGGAGCTTTTAGTCAGTTTTTCTCCTGGAGTTGAAGGCAACGCAAAAAAGCTAATTACAGCAATAACAAGGATAAATGCACCAAGACCTATAAATTCTGTTCTCCAGCCGTAGTCATTCCCAATAGTCGTCATTATCGGCATTCCCACGCTAATTCCCAAGGTTGTTCCTGCCATAATAACTGCAATCGCCTTTCCATGATGCTTTTCATCAACCAACCGCATTCCATAAGCAGCAATCATTGGCCACATAACTCCCGCACAAATACCACCAATAACTCTTAGAATAATGATGATGGTATAATTGTAAACGAGTCCTGATATAATATTTGAAATAGCAAAACCTCCCAACAAAAGGAGTAATAAATATTTCCTGTTGAAATGCATCGTCAAGGAAATAAGTGGAATTGCGAAAATAGCCGAAGCAATGGCATAATACCCAACTAAATTCCCCGTCTGAACTTCGTTGATGTTTAAATCGTCCATCATAAGAGGTAAAACCCCAGAAGGCATTAGTTCAGAGAGAATTCCCACAAAGGTTACCGACGACATTAAAATCATTAGCAACCAAGGAAAGACGCTCTTAGTTTTTTCCGCAATATTTTGTTTGCTCATAGTTTTATTTTTAATTCTGTGAAATACACAAATAATTCAATAGAATGAGTTGGGGCTAATACTCTGTTTCTCGTCCTACCAATTTCCAGCCTGCTCGAGTTACTTCGAGTTCCATAGTAAGATCTGTAACCAATTTTTCTAATAAGTTTTCTTGTTCGCCAATGGTAGCCACTTCTATTTGAATGACTACTTCTTCCGTATTAGATTCTAAAGTTTTTCTGTTAATAGAGCGTACCAATAATTGATCGTTAGTTTCAATATGGCTTAATAACCAAAATCGAACGTCTGCTTCCATACTCATAGAACATTGGATAGAAACCTGGTAGTAAGTTTCTTTTACTTTGGTTTTTTTATAAGCTGAAATCTTGGATAAACGAACACTTATAGGTCTTAAAATTAAGTGAGATAAAACTACGGCGACAGTAGTAATTAATGATTCTACAAAAAGTCCCATTCCGGCTAGTGTTCCTACTGCTGCGGAACACCAAATTGTAGCTGCGGTATTAAGTCCTCTTACATTAAATCCGTCTTTCATTATAACCCCAGCTCCAATAAAACCAATACCCGTAACAATTTGCGCCGTTACTCTTCCGGGATCTCCCCCTGCTAGGCTAAATAAGTCTATTGATAGCAATACATACGAAGCAGCGCCAATCGCCACTAAAGTATTGGTGCGTAAACCTGCGTTTTTTTGTTGCCACTGTCTTTCAAAACCAATAATTCCACCTAATAAAAATGCAGTGCCTATGCGAAAAATGTATTCTGATAATTCAACAAATCCATCCATAAAACCTTTGAGAAATTAGTGGTTTGAAATTATAAAGCCTATTCTAAAAGAAGTTTACAAGATAAGTTTAAAGTTTTAAAGGCACGTCGTATTCTACCTCCTTGCGACGGAATAAAAATTCACCATTTCGAACTGAAGCCAATACGTCTACTCTTTTTCTTATCGCTTCATACACTGTAGATTCGTTAAGTACAATAAAATTGGCTGCTTTTCCTACTTCTAGACCATAACTATCTTGAATATTCATACAACGGGCTCCATTGTAGGTAATTAAATCAAAAACTGTTTTTATCTCTTCTGGCGACATGGTTTGTGCGAGGTGAATTCCGTTGTCTAGAATGTTCATCATATTTCCATTCCCCATTGGATACCAAGGGTCGTTTATGGAATCTTGTGCGAAGGCTACATTAATTCCTAATTCTAGAAATTCTTTTACTCTGGTTAATCCACGACGTTTTGGGTAAGTATCTTGACGACCTTGTAAATAAGCGTTTTCGGTAGGACAAGCAATAAAGTTTAATTTACTTTTTTGGAACAGATCCATCATTCTAAAAGCATATGAGTTATCTGCCGAACCAAAGGAACAGGTGTGACTCGCGATAGTTTTAGTGCCGTAATCTTCCATAAGAACAAGCGCATTTAAAAGCTCTAAAAAACGAGAGTTTGGATCGTCTGTTTCATCACAGTGAACATCAATCATTTTATCGTATTTCAGTCCGAGATTAACTATATCGTGAACAGATTTCTCTCCAAATTCGCGAGCTGGTTCGTAATGTGGAATGCCACCAACAACGTCAGCTCCCATTTTCAATGCTTCTTCTACTAATTCTACTCCGCCTTTATACGTGTACATTCCTTGCTGCGGAAAAGCCACAATTTGAATATCAACCGTGTCTTTTAAGTCTTCTTTCATTTCAAGCATCGCCTTTAAGGCTGTGAAATTTGGGTCGGTAATGTCTATATGCGTACGTATGTGCTGCACACCCTGGGAAACCTCATCGTGAATTCCTTTTATCGCAAGCTTTTTCACACTTTCAACAGTCAAAGTTTCTTTAAACTTTGGCCACAACTCAATCGCTTCGAACAAGGTTCCCGAGCCAGCGCCATCCTGTCCTAGTTCCGATAAGGTATAAACGTAGTCCAAGTGCAAATGCGGATCTACATAAGGAGGTAAAACAAGCTTCCCGCCTAAATCAATTTCTTCATCACATTTAGGTAGATTTTTCCCGATTTGGTTGATTTTACCATTTTCTACAATCATTTCCGTGGCTTCATCATTGCGATAGATTTTCGCATTAAAAAACTTCTTCTTCATTATGCATTTATTTAAAACTTAATACTATTAAGTAATGCCCAAAATTTAAAAATCGCCTATATAATTGGCGTTAAAACAAGTTTACAATCTTAACCTTAAAGGTGAAATTTACAATGATAAATGTCATACAATATATTGATTATAAGTGAATTGTTGTTGTGTGAAATGACATTTTCAGATGAGTTGAAAATATAATTGGATAAAAAAACCTAGTGTTATAAACTGCTAACACTAGGTTCATTTTTAAAAGAAAATTCAAAATTTATGATACATCTACCGAAGTAGCAAACTCTTCCATATTCGTAATTAAATTGTTTTCACCGGTATAAATTTGAACCCATTTCTGCTTAAGTTCTCTTCCAGAATGTTTAACCCTTTGGCGTTCCTTTCCCAATACCACTATCATATTGTCTTCTACAATATATTGCTGAGGTTCAAAATTGATTATCTCAGTCCTTTCCATGATATTAGTGAAAAAGGTTCTAGCACCTTCCTTTTTTTCAAAGGTACTGGCGGGAATTATTTGGGTTCCGTGATAAACCTAAACGGTGCTCTTTGAAACCGTGACTACAAATTTTTCTACATCACCTTCACTAAAAGCTTCAAACATTTTTTCGACTACGTTTTTTGGTGAATTTTTCATAATTATTGTTTTGCAAATTGCAAGTGAACAACAATAGTTACGTCTTTTCCAACACCTGCAGCAGCTGGATCAAAATTGATGTTGTAGTCAAATCTATTAATGGTGGTTTTAGCTTTCATACCTAATTTTTCACCTTTATCACTCTTAACAGATCCTCCATAATGCACGTCAAAAATCACATCTTTAGTAACGTCTTTAATTGTTAATTTACCATACAACAAATATTTATCTGGCTTTCCAGTAGCTAAAATTTTAGTGCTTTTAAAAGTCATATTAGGGTATTTCTCTACCTCAAAAAAATCAGCACTTCTCAAATGATTGTCTCTATCTTTTACATTGGTGTTTATACTGTTTACTTTTACAGTAAAATCGAAGATTGCATTATTTAAAGCTTCTCCTTCCGTGGTTAAGTTTCCTGTGTATTCTAAAAAGTTGCCGTTTACAATACTAATTCCTGAATGGGAAATATTAAAGTTTAACGAGGAGTGATAAGGATCTACCTTCCATTGTGTTTGTGCAAATGAACCTATTGTAAAAAATACAATTGCAACTAATGACATAATTTTTTTCATAGTATCTAAATTTTAAACGTTATTAAATGTTAGTGAAATATTTAAAGTTAACATAAATGCCATAAATAATCGAATTTCGACCATTTATGGCATTTGCTTTTATTGCTATTATTTATTAAAAAGCACTATCCATTACTTGGTCTTGGTGCCCATTTGTTATAAGGTGTCATATCGAAGTTATTCACCTCGTCCATTGATAAACCTAGTGCTTTTGCTACACCTTCGCCATACTCTGGATCGGCTTTATAGCAATTCCTGATATGTCGTATTTGAATAAACTTCTCGGCACCACCAACTTGAGCAGCCGTGTTTTTAAATAACATGTCAGCTTTTCCGTCGGCTTTAATAATGCGGAATAAATCCCCAGGTTGGGTGAAGTAATCTTCATCATCATCTCTAAAGTTATGAGCGTAAGCATCGCCACTCAATTCTAAAGGCGGTTCTTGAGCGTGAGGTTGTTCTTGCCATTCGCCATAGCTGTTTGGTTCGTAGTGTTTTGTTGCACCGTAATTACCATCTACTCGCATCGCTCCATCTCTATGATAAGAGTGGTAAGGGCAAGTAGGTTTGTTTACCGGAATTTGATAGTGGTTTACGCCAAGTCTATAGCGTTGTGCATCTCCATATGAAAACAATCTTCCTTGAAGCATTTTATCTGGAGAGAAGCCAATTCCTGGAACAATATTCGTCGGATTGAAAGCTGCTTGCTCAACATCTTGGAAGTAGTTTTCTGGGTTTCTATTTAGCTCAAATTCTCCTACAGGAATTAAAGGGAAGTCCTTTTTAGACCAAACTTTCGTTAAGTCGAAAGGATGGAAACGGTAAGTTTTTGCTTCTTCTTCCGTCATTACTTGAATATACATCTTCCATTTTGGGAAGTCTTTATTTTCAATGGCATCGAATAAGTCTCTCTGAGACGATTCCCTGTCCATACCTACAATTTTTGCCGCTTCTTCATCGGATAGGTTTTCGATACCTTGTTGGGTTACGAAATGGAATTTCACCCAATGTCTTTTATTGTCTTTGTTGATAAGGCTATAGGTGTGGCTTCCAAATCCGTGCATATGTCTGTATCCTCTTGGAATACCACGATCGCTCATAATTATAGTAACCTGATGTAAAGCTTCAGGAAGTAAAGTCCAAAAATCCCAGTTGTTATTAGCATCCCGCATATTGGTTTTAGGGTCGCGTTTTACAGCGTGGTTTAAATCTGGGAATTTCATCGGGTCACGGAAGAAAAACACGGGGGTATTATTTCCAACCAAATCCCAAATTCCTTCATCGGTATAAAACTTAAGTGCAAATCCTCTAATATCTCTTTCGGCATCTGCTGCCCCTCTTTCTCCAGCAACTGTGGAGAAACGGCTAAACATTTCTGTTTTTTTTCCTACTTCGCTAAAGATGTCAGCTTTTGTGTACTGTGTGATATCGTGTGTAACTGTAAAGGTTCCAAAAGCACCTGAACCTTTCGCGTGCATTCGTCTTTCTGGAATAACTTCTCTGTCGAAGTTTGCCATTTTTTCAAGAAACCAAGCATCCTGCATTAACATGGGGCCACGTGGCCCAGCTGTTTGTACATTTTGATTATCTGGAACAGGAGCTCCTGTTTGCCTAGTTAATTTAGGTTTTTTCTTATCCATTACTTTAGTTTTAAGATTGATTTAGCGAATGAAGTTACGAAAATCCCTAAACTTTTCAACTGACATAAATCAGTTTTAAACCCTCTTAAGTTTTAAAATGCTATGTTTTGGACATTCAATGTGTAAAGACAATAGTTTTTATAGAAAAAGATTTATTCGTTGTCTTTCCCTTCCTCAATCAATTCCTCGATTTCTTCCTTCTCATCCCCATTTAATTTAGGGTTTTTGGGAGTTTTTGCTTTTTTTTTATGATGAATTTCATAGTACATCGCAAAGTGATCACTTCCAAAATTCTTGGAACGTATCATTTTACCTACATACAAATCGCGGGTGTGAAAAAGATGGTCCAGGGGAAACCTTAAAAAGAAATAATCTGCGTGAAAAGTAGAAAAGAATCCACGCCCCACACGAGGATCTATCATCCCTGTCATTTTTTTGAAAAGACGCGTTGTGCGGCTCCATACTACATCGTTCATATCGCCACAAACCACCGTTGGCTTGTCAATTTTTCTAATTCTCTTTCCTGTAAGCATTAATTCGGCATCACGTTCCTTAGAAGTTTCATTTTCTGTAGGACTTGGAGGAGCCGGGTGAAGACAGCAAAAGAAAATAGGCGAATCTTTATCGGTATAGTAGTCGAAAAATATAGAAGGCTTATCGTCTTCAACTTGATATTTTACTACTACGTTTTTTACTTCAACTTTAGAATAAAGATGCATTCCGTAGAAATTTTCTAAAGGTACCTTTACGGTAAACGGATAGTCTTTTTCAAGTTCGGATAGTCCATTTTCCCAATCCTTGTTAGACTCCATCGTGAGTACTAAATCTGGGTCAAATCGTTTTACCTCTTTCAGGAAGTCTGAGTAGCAATTATTGGTTTGTAAAACATTTCCTGCTAAAATAGAAACATATCCGTCTGTAGCATCGTGCGATCTTCTTCTTGGAAAAAGTGAACTGTATGGTGTTATTTTAAAAAGTTGGTAGATGATGCTTGCAATAAGCGCAAAAAGTAAAATCCAACTAAAAGTAGTGTACTGTTCTTCGGTGTAAATGAAAATTCCGAGTAGGATTAATTGTATAACCACCGATTGAAGTCTTACAAAATCTGCAGTACGAAAAAACCAATGAGAATGCCTAGTAGCTGGAAAGAAGGGACTAAGGATGAAAAATATCGTGAAAATATATAATACCATATTTCAAAGTTAGCTAATTTGTAGCGATGTAATAAGGTTTGAAAATTCTTTTTTACCTAGTCGCTACTACCTATTTTTACAATTCATAAAAACCTATAAAATGAAAAAAATTACCCTTACAACATTATTAACTTTTTTTGCGTTTGCCATAACATTCGCACAGACCTATACAACTCCAAACACAGGAGTTACTTGGACCTTAGATGATATTGCTGCAGCAAGCCCTACTACAATTACGGTTTCTGGCAGTGAGTATACCCTTTTAGAAAACTTAGAAATTGCTGAAAATGATGCCGTAATTATCGATGCAGACTTAACCCTTTTGATTGATGCGGACTTATTGATTAAAGTATATGGGGCATTTACTGTAAGTGCCAACGAAGTTACAATTACTGCTTTAGATGAAGCTGCTCCTTATGAAGGTTTTCGTTTTGAAGAGTTTTCAGAAATAGATATTAAAAACACAACTATATCTTACGGGGGAGGGCTTCGAGTTTTAACTGAAACTTTTTCTATTGACAATTGTACGATAACAAATAATGTTTCTGGAGCTACTTCAAGTGCTGTTATTCAGCTTTCTCGTGGGATGGCTCAGATTACGAACAACCTTATACAGTTTAATGAAAATCCTGCCGTTGGTTCTGCTGCAAACTCTGGGGTTTCTCCTTATATCTATAACAACTATATCGAAGGAAATAATACCGATAATGCTAACCGTCCGCAAATTAATATTGGAACTACATTAGCAAACGAGCCTTTGCAGATTATTCAAAATACAATCATCGGAGATCCTAATTTAACCATGGTTGGAGGTATTGCAATTGCAAATTTTGTAGGTGCAAATGTAAATGCTGTTATCGAAGATAATGTTATTCAAAACAACAGATACGGGATTACTATCATGGGGCCTGTAGATGCTGCTTTAATTAAAAACAATCTAATTGAAGACAATAACACTCAAGGAGATCCTGCTCTTGGTGGTAGTGGAATTAATATCCTTACAGGTTCTGCTAGAAATGAAGTAGTAGTTACAGGTAATACATTACGAAGAAATATTTGGGGGGTTACATTACAAGACCAAGCTACAATTAACCTTGGGGATGACATTGACAACCCAGGAGGGAATGTGTTTTCTGAAAATGGAAATGGAGGTATAGTTTATGCGCTTTATAACAATACAGCTAATCCAGTAATGGCCAAAAACAACTGCTGGATTGAAGGGGAAGAAAGCACTATGGAAGAGGTTGAAGATGTAATTTTCCACCAAGTAGATGATGCAACATTAGGTTTAGTTACCTTCGATCCATTTGATTGTGGAGTTGCTTCAGTTAACGATGTAGCTGCTTCAAGCTTTAGCTTTTATCCAAACCCAGTAAAAAATGAAATTAACTTCAACAATATCTTTTCTTTTGAAAAAGTTGAAATATACGGAGTTCAAGGGAATCTAATCGTTTCAAAAAACATTTCTGAAGGACTTAATACAATGTCAATCCACCTTGCTTCTGGACTTTATTTTGTAAACTTTAGCAATAATAATAACAGTATTACTAAAAAGATGATTGTTCAATAAACGAGAAGAATGCCTGCTCGAGCCCAGTCGAGGCCTTATTTTTTTAAAGACTAGAACAGCTATTTTCTAAAATGCCTTGATGTAATTATCAAGGCATTTTTTATTGAAATAAACACTGTTTTTCCCTATCTAAAACAGTATTTTTGCACTTTGAAAAAAATAAAGAAAAAGACACGTGAAGATTCAGAATAAAGCGACATTAGAGTTAAGCCATGACGAAATGAAAAGTTATGGGTATGAAGTAGTTGATGCAATTGTAGATCATTTTTCTACACAGAATGAAAAACTCCCTGTGGTTTCGGGTACAAGGAAAGAAATGGAGGCATTATTTCTAGAAGAAGCCCCCGAAACTCCAAGTGACCCCAAAAAGGTGTTGGATTTTGTTTTACAGGAAGTAATGACTAAAAGTAATATTGTTTCTCATCCAAAGTCGTATTCATTTGTGCCAGGGCCTAGTAATTATATCAGTGCAATGGCAGACAGCTTAACAGCTGGTTTCAATATATTCTCTGGTGGGTGGCAAGCGTCTCCTGCTGCAGCACAGATGGAAATTGTAGCTATGAACTGGCTTTTAAAAATGTTCGGCTTCCCTCAGAAAAAAGGAGGAGGGATTTTTACTAGTGGGGGTTCTATGGCCAATTTAACTGCCTTAGTAACTGCTCGAAGAGTAAAATGTGGAGACGATTTTAGTAAAGCTGTAATTTACCTTTCAGACCAAGCGCACTCTTCAAATATTAAAGCCATTCGCGTATTAGGTTTTAGAAAAGAACAGATTAGAATTATTCCTACTGATGGGGAGTTTAAATTCTCATTGAATAAATTAAAAAACGCTATTGCAAAAGATAGGTTGGAAGGACTACAACCTTTCTGCTTGATTGCAACTGCCGGAACTACAAATACTGGAACTGTAGATCCGCTTTCCGACATTGCCAAAATCTGTAAAAAAGAAGATGTCTGGTTTCATATCGATGGGGCTTATGGTGGTTTTGCAATACTTTCAGAAGATGGAAAACAGCTTTTAAAAGGAATTGGGAAAGCCGATTCACTTACTATAGATCCTCATAAATGGTTTTATCAGCCCTATGAAATCGGTTGTCTTTTAGTGAAAAATCACAAATGGCTTAAAGGAACTTTTACCGAAAAACCTGAATATTTACGCGATATTGAAGGCAATGAGTCTGAAATTAATTTTTACGATCACGGTATTGAGCTTACAAGACGTTTTAGAGCTTTGAAGTTTTATATGTCGGTAAAAACTTTTGGAATGGGTGAGTTCAGGCAGGCCATAACTTACAATATTAAGTTGGCAGAAGCAACAGAAGATTTTTTAAGATCGAGTAGCAATTGGGAGGTTATTTCACCAGCCACATTGGCGGTTATTAACTTTAGATACAACCCAATTGGCAACAAACTTTCAGAGAAACAATTAGACGCTTTAAATCAACGGATTTCTCAAAATGTTGTAGATTCTAAACAAGCATTGCTGGTAACTACTGTGCTTAACGGCCAAGTTGTTTTGCGCATGTGTTTAATAAATCCGCGAACTACGCTAGATGATGTTAAGGAGACCATTGCACTTTGTGAGTCTTTTGCAGAAGAAACAACTGTTTAATTAAAATGTTTTAAGCACAAGATTTTAAAAAGAATTTTATATTTAGTAAATACTTAGAAATCTGTTTTCATACTATATTGAGTAAAGAGGCTATCTTTTTTTTATTAGCGAATTAATCCCAATATATTATTCGGCTTTTTCAATATCTACAAATCATTTTATTCTTAAAAATAATAAATGTTTTTTAAGTGAATAATATAAGGTTAATTCAATATAAAGACATAAAAACCTTAATATTCAAAAACATTTTATATTTTTAAATTAGTATTAACAATAAATTGGCAAAATTACTGCAATTTTAAAAATAAGATCGTTAGGTATTGATTGGTTAACTGAAATTGAAATTTTGGCGAGGTTACTGTTAATCCTTATAGAATTGAAACCTTGACTCCAAACCCTACTTCAGCACAATTTACAGTTAATTATATTGCAACTAATGCTAACTCAGCTTATTTAATGGTCGTAAATCAAAATACAGGTGATACAAATAATTACATTATAGACACGGAGAACGATTCTCGTGTTATCGATCTTTCTGGGTTGGCATCTGGTTTATATTCAATTATCCTAATTTGTGATGGTGATATACAAAATTCAAAGAATTTATTAAAACAATAAAAATTTACTATTATGAAAACATTTATAAACCTAAAATTGTTTTTGCTCTCAATAATTTTATTTAATATACAAGGTATTATACTTAATCCTCAGCAAAACAACCTATACGCCCAAAACCCCAATCTTTTTGACAATACTTGGTATTTTGTAACTGGTGAATTGGATGGTGAAATATTTTTTCTGCCCCCAGAAGAACATCTTATAGAGGTTACTTTTAATAGTGAAGAAATTTATTTATGTTATCCAAGCTGCGATGAATGTTATAGTAATAATGTGGTAATAAACGCGAATAGTTTTATAGTTTCAGAAACTGAACCTTGGATTGTTTTAATTGGGCTTTGTAATCCACCACAAAATGATTTTATAGGCACTCATAATTCAGTATATTTTTATAGCCACGTAAACTCAAAAAATCCCTTCAATTATATAATCGAGCCTGTAGATGATTACTTACAGCTAACCGTAACAAATGTTGAGGGTGATTTTGCAATATATAATAGCGTGTTGTTAACTACACCGGAATTTGATAACTCAAGTTTTGGTTTTTACCCAAACCCAGTTGATGAAACCTTAAACATTAAAAATAATTTTAATCAACCAGTTGATGTTTCAATTTATAATGTGAATGGTAAAAACTTAAAAAGTTATACTATTAACGAAAAATTGGAAACCATTAATATAAATGATTTAAATTCAGGATTGTATTTTGTGATTTTTAAAAATGAGGCTGGAGAGAGTTTGCTTAAAAGGTTTATTAAAAAATAGGTTGTGCTTTACACTGTAGGCTTTCTATTTGTTACTTTTATAGCTTGTAAACCAAAATACTATTTTCATTGCCAAAAAATCTAGATATTATTATAATTGGCGGCGGAGCTGCGGGATTTTTCACGGCAATAAACGCTGCGGAAAAAACCCCCCATCTTAAAATTGTAATTTTAGAACGTGGAAAAGAGGTTCTTACCAAAGTAAAAATTTCTGGCGGTGGTCGATGCAATGTAACCCACGCCGAGTTTCTTCCAAAAGAATTAACCCAAAACTATCCACGTGGCGAAAAAGAACTTTTAGGGCCGTTCCATACTTTTATGACTGGCGACACCATTGAATGGTTCGAGAAAAGAGGAGTGGAATTAAAAATTGAAGAAGATGGAAGGATGTTTCCAACTTCAAATTCTTCACAAACTATCATAGATTGTTTTCTTTCAGAAACAAAAAGATTAGGGGTCGAGGTACTGCTTAGTCAGCCGGTAAAGGAAATTCAGAAAAATGAAGGCCGATATATTTTAACTACTAGTACCGATACTTTTTCCGCAGAAAAAATTGTGGTTACAACGGGTAGTAATCCTAAAATTTGGAAGTTGCTCAAAGATTTAGGGCATAGTATAGTTCCCGCCGTACCTTCACTTTTTACATTCAACATCAAAGATAGTCGTATAGCAGATTTGCCTGGACTTAGCACAAATGCTTCGGTAAAAGTTTTAGATAAAAATGGTAAAACAGTTTTAGAAAGCGACGGGCCGTTACTAATCACCCATTGGGGTATGAGTGGTCCTGCAATTTTAAAACTTTCGGCCTGGGGTGCTAGAATATTAGACCCTTTAAAATACAATTTTACTATTGAAGTGAATTGGCTTAATACGCTTACGGAAGAGGATGTGTTGGATTCTTTGAAAAATTTAAAAATATTACAAGGCAAGCAAACAATTTATAAATACGCACAATTCGAATTGCCCAAGCGCCTTTGGCAAAGCATAGTAAAAGCAGCAGGCATTGCCGAAACGCTTACATGGGCTGAGGCCACCCGAGAGAATTTTCAAAATCTAGCCAATCAACTTATTGCAGCAATTTTTGAAGTAAACGGAAAGAGTACATTTAAAGAGGAATTTGTAACAGCCGGCGGGGTAGATTTAAAAGAAGTAAACTTTAAAACTTTCGAAAGTAGGATTTGTAAAAATCTTTTCTTCGCTGGGGAAGTTCTTGATATAGACGCTATAACTGGAGGTTTCAACTTTCAAAATGCTTGGACTAGTGGATATATCGTTTCGCAAAACCTATAATTTCTTTCTTGTTTTCCAAAACCTATTTGTATATATTTGATATATATAATCTATATACAATGGGAAAGACAAAAAAATTAATTGAGCTGGATAACAAAGCAATTGAAATTCTTGAAAAACAAGCTAAATTACAAAAACGTTCTTTAAAAAATTATCTTGAGTTTATGATTGAGGATACTGCGCTTAATTTTTCCGAACCTTCAGAAGAGTATAAAGCAATGATGGATGATATGCTTGAAAGACAAAAAAATGGCACCTTAAAAACCACACCAATTTCCGAAGTGTTAGCACAATATGGAAGAAAATTATGATATTTCCGACGAGGCAAAGTTGGAACTACACAAGGCAAAATGCTATTTTCAGTTTTTAGGTAGGGAAGAGGAATTTTTCAATGACTTTTTACATCAATTACGTGTTACTTTACAAATGCCTTATGGTTTCCAAGTTAGATATCGCGATATTCGAATTGTTAAATTTGAGCAGTTTGAATATTCAATTCATTATAATATTTACAATGATAGGATTGTAATTTTGAAAGTTCTTAATCAACGCCAAAACTACTAAATGCAAACCTACATCGCCCTCCTACGTGGCATAAACGTAGGCGGCCATAAAAAAATAAAAATGGCAGATCTTAAGCTTCTTTTTGAAGGTTTAGGTTTTACTAATGTATTTACATATATACAGAGCGGGAATGTGCTTTTTTCTATTAATGAGAAGAAGGATTTCTTAAATTTAATTTATGAAGCGATAAAAAACCAATTCGGTTTTGAAGTTCCTGTTTTGGTAAAAAGGATTTCGGAGATTGAAAGCATACTTTCCAATTGTCCTTTTTCTGAAGAAAAGAAAATAGCTTCTTATTTTACCTTATTAAATGAAGTTCCTTCAAAAGATTTAACAGAAGAAGTAAAAAAGCTTAGGCTCCCTAATGAAGAATTTGTAATTACTGAAAACTGCGTGTATTTCTTTTCCGAAAAAGGGTATCATCAAGCTAAATTCAATAATAATTTTATTGAAAAAAAATTGAATGTTACGGCTACTACCCGTAATTATAAAACTTTGGTAAAGTTAATAGCGTTGGCTAAAAAGCAAGATTGTTAACACATTGTTAAACAAAAGTCTATATGTGTAGGGATAGTTAATTATGGTTAACTTTAGTAGTTAAACGCTTCCTATCATGAAACAAGATATTTACAACATTAAAAAATCGCTCGATACTTCAAAAGGCAAACTTTCTTACTACAGCCTTCCCGAGCTTGAAAAACAAGGACATAATATAAGTAAACTCCCATTCTCAATACGAATTCTTCTAGAGAATGCATTGCGGAATTACGACGATTTTTCTGTAACTAAAGATCATCTAAAAACAGTACTAAATTGGACGCCAGAACAGAGTGAAAAAGATGTCGCTTTTAAACCTGCTCGTGTTTTGATGCAGGATTTTACAGGAGTTCCAGCGGTAGTAGATATTGCTTCATTACGTGCCGAAATGGCCCGAAAAGGTGGAGATGCTTCGAAAATTAATCCACTTATCCCAGTAGATTTAGTGATAGACCACAGTGTGCAAGTAGATTATTTTGCAGCACAATACGCTTATGATAAAAATATAGAAGAAGAGTATAAGCGAAATAAGGAGCGCTATACATTTTTAAAATGGGCGCAGCAATCTTTCGATAATTTTAGCGTGGTGCCTCCAGGGATGGGAATCTGTCACCAAGTAAACTTAGAATATTTCTCTAAAGGCACAATCGCTCGCGACGGAATGGTTTTTCCAGATACCTTAGTAGGAACCGATAGCCATACGCCAATGGTAAATGGAATTGGAGTAGTAGCTTGGGGTGTGGGAGGAATTGAAGCCGAAGCAGCTATCTTAGGACAACCAATTTATTTTATTAGTCCAGAAGTTATCGGTTTAAAACTTACAGGAAAGCTTCCCTTAGGTTCCACAGCCACAGATTTGGTGCTTACCATTGCTAACTTACTTCGAAAATATGGAGTAGTAGGAAAATTTGTTGAGGTTTTCGGACCTGGACTTGATAATCTTTCTGTGCCAGATAGAGCGACTATCGGAAATATGTCGCCAGAATTTGGATGTACTATTACTTATTTCCCAATAGACGATAAGACTTTGGAATATATGCGAGATAGCAACCGAAGCGAAGAGCAGATAAAGTTAGTGGAAGAGTATTGCAAGGCGAATATGCTTTGGCGTCAAGATGAAGACAAAATAGAATATTCCGATGTTGTAGAGCTAGATATTTCAACAATTCAACCTACAGTAGCGGGTCCTAAGCGTCCTCAGGATAAAATTCTTCTTAAAGATTTAAAAGAAAAGTTTATCGAGCTAGAACACGCTTCTTTTGGCAGAACGTACATTGAACCGTCTGAACGGGAAGAGGCGATTACCCGTTGGAAAGAAGAAGGAGGAAGTCAACCAACAAAACAACCTCACGACCCTGCACCAGATGTAGAGATAGAAAAGGCCGAAATGAAAAATGGTTTAAAAACGGTTTGGATTTCTCATGGAAATGAAAAATATATGCTTTCAGACGGGGCAGTAGCCATTGCGGCTATAACGTCTTGTACCAATACTTCCAATCCGTATGTAATGATAGGGGCGGGATTAGTTGCAAAAAAAGCAAGAGAACTGGGGATAGACGTAAAACCTTGGGTTAAAACCTCCTTAGCGCCAGGTTCAAAAGTAGTAACCGATTATTTGGAAAAAGCCGATTTGCTAAAAGATCTTGAAGCGCTTCAGTTTCATTTAGTAGGTTACGGATGTACTTCCTGTATCGGAAACTCAGGACCGTTGCCACCAGAAATTTCAAGAGCGGTGGAAGAAAACGATTTAATTGTAACCTCAGTACTTTCCGGAAACCGAAACTTCGAGGCGCGTATTCACTCACAGGTAAAAATGAATTTCCTAATGTCGCCAATGCTTGTGGTAGCTTTTGCTATTGCTGGAAGGGTAGATATAGACCTTACAACCGAACCGCTTAGCTGCGATAGAAACGGTAAAAAGATATACCTAAAAGATATTTGGCCAACAGACGATGAGATACATGCAGTAATGAGCAAGGTGTTAACGCCAAAAGACTTTAAAAAGAATTACGACGAAATTTTTGAAGGAAATGAAATCTGGAGAAACCTAGAAGTTCCAAAGGATAAACTTTACCAATGGGAAGATGATTCTACGTACATTAAGGAAGTGCCGTTTTTCCACAATCTGTCAGATGATCCTCAACCACTCAAAAATATTGAAGGAGCAAGAGCGTTGCTGATGCTAGGAGATAGTATTACCACCGACCATATTTCACCTGCTGGAGCTTTTTCGGAAGACTCAGCTGCAGGACAGTATTTAATTTCTCGTGGGGTTGAAAAGAAAAACTTCAATAGTTATGGTTCTAGACGTGGAAATGATGAAGTGATGGTACGCGGTACTTTTGCAAACGTGCGTATAAAAAACCAATTGGCAGATACAGAAGGAGGCTATACAACTTATCTTCCTACAGGAGAGCAAATGTCTGTTTATGATGCCGCGCAGAAATATATAGCCGATAAAACTCCGCTTATTGTACTTACCGGAAAAGAATACGGAAGTGGTTCTTCTCGCGACTGGGCCGCCAAAGGGACAATTTTACTGGGTATAAAGGTCGTTTTGGCAGAGAGCTACGAACGTATACACCGAAGTAACTTAATCATGATGGGAGTACTTCCGCTAGAGTATGTTAAAGGTGAATCGGCTGCCTCACACGGGCTAACGGGGTATGAAGTGTTTAGTATTTCAGGAATCGAAAACAACTTATCGCCATTAAAGAAAGTAACGGTAACTGCCAAAACCGAGGATGGCAAGGAAATTGAATTCAAAGCCATAGCAAGACTAGATTCTCCAATTGAAGTTGCATACTACCAAAATGAGGGGATCTTACAATATGTTTTGCGTCAGTTTTTAAAACAGTAACCATAAGTTGATATTAATAGTACAATCAAAGCTACTCCGTAAAAATTTTAACGGAATTACTATTTGGCCCTTTGTGATTTTAAAGCATCAGGAATTAAAGAATGATGCTGTGTTATTAAATCACGAACGTATTCATTTGCGCCAACAAGTGGAGCTATTGATTGTACTATTCTATATCTGGTACAGCCTTGAGTTTTTAATTCGCTGTATTCAATACCGGAATAGAAATCAAGCTTATAGAAATATTTCATTTGAAAGAGAAGCTTATTACTATCAAAGTGATTTTGGTTACTTGAAAAAACGAAAGTTCTATGGGTTTTTAAAGTTTTTATAAGTTTTAAAACTACCCCTGTAAACAACAAACAAATTTGAAAAGGCTAAACGATTTTCAGGCTATGAATTTAAACTGAGAATGCTATTCAAGTCTATTTTATAAATGATAAAAAATATAAATGAGCATACTTTTTTCACCTCTAAAAATAAAAAATACAACGCTTAAAAATCGAACTGTAATTTCACCTATGTGTATGTATAGTTGTGTTGACGGTTTTGCAAACGATTTTCATTTAGTGCACTTAGGAAGCCGCGCCTTGGGAGGTACGGCTTTAATTATTCAAGAAGCTACGGCCGTTTCACCTGAAGGAAGAATATCCTACGGAGATATGGGAATATGGAGTGATGAACACATTTTAAAACCAAAAGAGATAGTAAATTTTGTCCACGCACAAAAGGCGTTGATAGGAATTCAATTGGCTCACGCGGGTAGAAAAGCAAGTCATCAACTTCCACAAGAGGGAGCTAGGAAAATATCACCAGACGATAAAAATGGATGGCAAACGTACTCTTCTTCAGCCTTGCCTTTTAGAGAAGGGGAACCGGCGCCGCTAGCGTTAGATGCCAACGGCATTGAAAAAGTAAAACAAGACTACGTAGCTGCCACGCGTCGCGCGCAAAAAGCAGGTTATGACGTGGTTGAAATTCACGCGGCACACGGATACTTATTTCACCAATTCTATTCGCCTTTAGCAAATAATCGCACCGATGAATACGGTGGAAGTTTCGAAAATAGAATTCGCTTACTTCTTGAAGTTACCGAATTAGTTAGAGCAGAATGGCCAGAGGAAAAACCACTTTTTGTTCGTATTTCAGCTACCGATTGGACAGAAGGAGGGTGGACGATTGAGGATTCGGTAAAACTTGCTGTAGAATTAAAAAAACGCGGGGTAGATCTTATCGATACCTCTACTGGAGGTAATGTGCCGAAAGCAGTAATTCCGAGTGAGCCTGGGTATCAAGTTAAATTTGCAGAACAAATAAAAAAAGAAGCAAACATTTTAACCGGTGCAGTAGGTCAAATTACCACTGCTGAGCAATCGGAAGCAATTTTAAAAGAAGGGAAAGCCGATTTAATTTTCTACGGAAGAGAAAGTTTAAGAGACCCACATTTTGCATTACGTGCCGCCAAGGAGTTAAACGCAGATATCGAATGGCCAATACAATACCAACGAGCTAAATTATAGTTACAGAGTTGATCTTGTGGCAATCGAAAACCTAATCGCTTATTTAGATGGTCGCTGTGATTCATTTTAAAGTAATACAAAACAATTAATAGCTACTAAACATATTATGACTAAAGAAGAACATAAAATAAACATACCATTTTCAGTTTTAGACCTCGTTCCTGTAATACAGGGAAGTAGTCATAAAACGGCCATGGAAAGTAGTCTAGCTTTAGCTCAAAAAGTAGAGGAGCTAGGTTTTAAACGCTTTTGGATTTCGGAACATCACAATGCAGAAAGTTTAGTGAGTTCAGCTACGCCATTATTAATTGGCTATGTTGCCGAAAACACTAAATCTATTCGCGTGGGGTCTGGTGGCGTTATGCTGCCAAATCACGCTCCCTTAATTGTAGCAGAGCAGTTTGGAACGCTTGCTACGCTTTATCCAGATAGAATTGACTTAGGTTTAGGACGTGCGCCAGGCACCAATCAGCTTACGGCGAGAGCGCTAAGGCGGGAGCGTACCGAATCTGTAAACGATTTTCCGAATGATGTGCAGGAGTTACGACAATTTTTTTCTGCAAGCAATCAAAACAGTTTGGTGAGAGCCATTCCTGGAGAGGGACTAGATGTGCCGTTGTACCTATTGGGTTCAAGTACCTACAGCGCGCAATTAGCAGGAGCATTAGGATTGCCGTATGCCTTTGCGAGTCATTTTGCGCCAACGCATTTGCACGATGCCTTAAGATTGTATCATGGTAACTTTGAAGCCTCAAAACAATTGGAAAAGTCTTATACTATGGCTGGAATTAATGTGGTAGTTGCCGATACCGATGAGGAAGCCGAATATTTATCTTCGAGTATGAAGTTGTTTATGCTGAATATTATCAGAAATACTCGCGCCCCACTGCCACCACCTGTAAAAGATATGGATGAAGTGTGGAGTCCGATGGAAAAAGCACATATTACTAAAATGATGGAATTCACTTTTATTGGCAGCAAGGAAACAGTTCGGAAAAAACTTCTCAATTTTATAGCAGAAACAAGAATTGACGAAATTATTGTCGTTGCCCATATTCACGATCAAGAAGCGAGATTAAAATCGTTTGAATTACTGTCGGAAATAAAGCAATAGTGCCTAAACCCTAAACGGATTGACACCTACTTTTAAAAGGAAGTTTTTAAAAAACATTGTTTTCTGTACCTTCGTCAAAAATTTTTAAAAATGCTGAAAGCTGTTCTTTTTGATATGGATGGTGTTATTGTAGACACCGAACCTTTACACCGTAAAGCTTACTTCAAAATGTTTGAAGAGGTAAAAATTGATGTAAATGAAGAACTTTACGATTCGTTTACAGGACAGGCCACTTTGCCAATTTGTAGAACTTTGTGTGAACATTTTAGTCTTACAGATGCCCCGGAACACTTAGTTGCAACTAAAAGAAAGCATTTTAAATACCTTTTTGAAAATGATACTAGTCTCGATCTTCTAGATGGGGTTTACGACTTGATAAAAAATTATTATGAAAACGGACTCACGCTAGTATTGGCTTCGTCGGCTTCTATGCCTAACATCAATCGTATTTTCGATCGATTTGATTTAAATAAATATTTTAAAGCAAAAATTAGTGGCGCCGATTTAAAAGCTTCAAAGCCACATCCTGAAATATTTATCAAAGCGGCAGCCCTTGCTGGACAACCTGCCGAAAACTGTATGGTGATTGAAGACTCTACTAACGGAATTAAAGCTGCGAAAGCAGCAAATATTTACTGTGTAGGTTTTAAAAGCCCACATTCGGTAAACCAAGACTACACCAAAGCAGATAAGGTGATTACTAGTTTTGATGAGATTCGTTACGAGAAATTAACGGATTTATCCTAGCCGATTCTAAAGACCTGACAGGTTTTTAAAGTTCTGACACGTTTTCAAAGACCTGACAGGTTTCTAAAACCTGTCAGGTCTAAGACTAATTAAGCCAAATCCCAATGGCTAAAAACATCTTCTACAGTAGATTTAACTCTTTTGTTTCGCAAGGTTTCCACTCTGTAATTTGCGAGTTGAGGTGATTCATCAAAGTGTACTACATTTTTTTCTCCGTGTTTTTTAAGATGACTTCTAATAATGGCGTGGGTGTGATACGTAGCTTGTTGGAGTTTTAAGAAAGGTTCGTAATCTTCAACATTGCAAATAGCATCGCTTCTATCAAAAAATCCAAACCCTCGATACTGACCTTCAACAACTAAGGCAAAGGCTATTTCGTCTTCCGTTCTACCTTTCCCTTGAATGGCAAAACTGGGTTTGTTTTCGTATAAATCTTGTAGAGCCGCTTGTACTTTAGCGTTGTAATCTTCTATAGTTTCAGTGTCCTCACAAATTCCTTCACAGTTTTTTATTCGGTAGTGACTGCATATTTCAACATTGCTTTGCAGCGTACAAAATCGCGGACAGAGTTTATAAGTCTCACAAATTTCCTCTAGCTTTTCAAGAGCCTCGGTTTTATTGTAAAAAGTGCCAACCGAATCGTGCAATACCTTGGTCTTGCTTAGCGCAAGCTGAATTATCCCGCGTTGATTGGTATAGCTAATAATTTGATAGGTAGTTGTAGGCCACTTTTGGGCGCGGTTAAACTTTGGGTAATGCTTTCGGATATGTTCCGACTCCACTAAAAGCGCTAATAGCTCGTTCCCTGTAATTTCAAAATCTATAAAATGTGTTTCTTGCCCGAGTTGGTATTCCTTGGTTTTTTTATCGTAGAAATGTGAGAGCACCCGTTTCTTGATATTCTTCGCTTTCCCCGCATAAATCACCTGATGTTTTTGGTTTTTGAAAAGGTAAATCCCAGGGGATTCTGGGAGTTCGTTAATCTGTTCAGTGGCAATATGGGGTGGGAGTGTAGCTTGTTTAGAACGCGGATTTAGAAATGTATTGATGGTTTCCCAATTTTCATCTAAGGAAAGCAATCGCTGAAAAAGAATAACCGTTGCATCCACATCGCCTTCCGCTCGGTGTCGGTTGAGGTGTGGAATGTTTATGGTGTTACAAAGTCTGCCTAAACTATACGAAAGATGTCCAGGAATCAATTTGCGAGACAGTCTAACGGTACAGAGTTTCTTTCGGTTGTAATGTTGTCCTATTCTTCTAAACTCGCCTCGAATAACATTGTAGTCGAAACTAACATTATGAGCTACAAAAATGGCATCTTTAGTGAATTCTTCGACAGTTTCTGCGATTTCAAAAAAGCGTGGAGCATCGGCTACCATTTCATTGTTTATACCTGTAAGGGCCGTGATATGCAACGGGATTTCACGCTCCGGATTTACAAGCGATGTAAACTTGTCTATCACCTCGCCATCTTTTAAAAGTGCGATGCAAATTTCGGTAATCCTATTCCCTGCAATACCGCCTCCGGTAGTTTCAACATCTATAATTGCAAAAAGTTGTGATTGCATTTTTAATTACTTGAAAAACAAATGTAGGAAAAGTATTTTTAATATTTGGAATTATTCCTGTAAAATGGAAATAATCCAATTCAGTGTGTTTTAAAATGTTTAAATGCTTTAGGGAGCAAAAATATTAAAGGAATACAAGAAACTTTTGAATTTGTAAACCAATCCAGCTTTGGAATGTGTTAATGGCATTTACTGCCAGCGGCTTTATTTCTTAAGGTGGGTTTTGCGTGTTTACCTGTTACCTAAACTTAACGGAAGGGAAGATTTTTTAAAAGTGATATATAATCCAAAAATAACTTAACCTCCTTCAAGTTTTAAGCATCAATTTTCTATATTTTTAACCAGTCAAAAATAAATTTACACTCTTGTTTATATTCCAATGAAGCATCTATTTTGATCGTTCCTGAAGCTTTTTGATAAATTGCCATACCATATTAACCTTTTAACATTTAACATAACCCCACAATCTCGTTTATATATGAGGACCCTTTTTAAACTTTTTATATTTCTTATAAGTCCTTTTTTATTTGCACAAAATGTAACCCAACTAGACAGTCTTTTAAGGCAAGGGATAGATGCAAGAAGTAATAAAAATTATTCCTTATCCTTGGAAATTTTGACAAAAGTACGCTCTGTTGCCGAAGAAAATCAATGGTATAGACAACAATTTTTGGCCATCAACAATATTGGAGCCAATTATTATTCTATGTTAGATTATGGAGAGGCATTAGATAATTATTTGGAGGCATACACCATAGCGCTTAAACATCTCGATGGCAACGAAGAGATGACTGTATTAAACAATATTGCTCTCCTCTACATTGAGGAAGGCGATTTACTTAAAGCAGAAGAAAATTTTTCCAAAGCTTATATACTTGCAAAAGAAAATAATGAAAAAATTAAAACGGGATTATATGCAATAAATCTTGGAATAGTTGAAAATCAGCGGGGTAATATTGAAAAAGCAGCCCGCTATCTCGCCGAAGCAGGAAAAATTGTTAAAGATATACCCGCTTTATCAGTTCAGGTAGAGATAGCATTAGCAGAGAATTGGTATAAGCGTGGTGAACTGCAAAAAGCTAGATTATTAGCACTAGAAATCCTGCCAGAGTTAGAAAATATTTCTTTTAATGAAGAACGAATTTCTTTATTAATGTTGCTTTCAAATATAGCGAGAGATGAGGGAGATACAGCAAACGCTATTTCATACGCTAAGGATGCCTTAAATGCTGCTCTTAATCTTAAAAATCGTATCGATATATTTCAGAAATTAGCAAGGATATACTCAAAAGGTGGTTCCTATAATGAGGCATTAAAGGCAAAGGATTCAGTTATTGCTCTCACAGACTCCCTACATAAATTAAAAAATGGTAGGGTGTTTGAAGCCAATAGGGTAAAATTTGAAGTAGCCAATTATAGAAGAGAACTTCAGCAAAGTAAGGAATCACAAAGGCAAGAGCGAATCACCCTTTATAGCCTTTTGGGTATTTCAATTATACTTATTTGTCTTACAGCTTGGGCACTTTATAATAGCTATATTAAAAATAAGCAACGCAAAAAATTAAACCAACAAAACAAAGAATTTATAAAATTAGAACTCCAAAAAAAAGAAAGTGATATTCTTTTATTAGAAAAACAATTACATGCAAAAGAAGCAATAGCTCTGTTAGAACAGGAGCGTCTTAAAAATGAGATAGAAAAAAGAAACAGAAAGTTGGCAGCCAAAGCCCTTCAAATATCAGGACGTAATGAATTGATAAAAGAAGTAATCAATAGCTTTACAGATCGGACTGAAATTTCTCGAAATGCCTTTTTGTCTACCAAAATAAAAGAACTTAAAAAATTACTGAAAAAGGATTCGGAATGGGAAAGTTTCCTTACACATTTTGAAGAAGTAAATCACGGGTTGCTTACAAAACTTCGAAATAATCATTCCGAATTAACCGCCAATGACATTCGATTCCTTAGCTATTTATATATGGAGCTTAGCACCAAGGAAATAGCATCGCTTTTTAACATAACCGTTGAAGCGGCTCGTAAGCGAAAAGAACGTATTAGCAATAAAATGGGGCTCGAAGATAGCAGTGTCTTATATAGCTATATTACAACACTTTAGCGTATTGTGTCACACTTTTTCCGAAATCCGTCACGCTATTTATAAAGCTTTTGTAATTAGTTTATCAATAATTCTTGGAATATTGAATTTCATTAAATGTCTAAAATTTAAATTTTAAATTATGAAAAAATTACTCCTTCTTACAGTGTTCATGTTTATCGGAAACATTCTGTATTCCCAATGCACCTTTGATACCACTATTACCTCTAATCCCGATTTGAGTGGGGGCAATCAAATGCAATGTTCAGATCAGATAATCGTTTTTAACGCTCCTTCAGGGTACGATAGTTATCAATGGAAATACAAATTTTCTACCAATGGGAATCCAAACGATTTTCAAGGGGAAACAAATAACACTCTCACCATAACTGCTGGAGATCTTGGCTTTGCATATGTTTACGTTACTATGACTGACGATGGATGTACTGAGGATTCAAACAATATAATGTTCGATACCTGGATTTTTAATTCTCCCGCAATACAACACGATGTAGACAGAGACCTATGTTATGGCGAAACCTCCATTATTACCAGTGCTTTTTCTGGCCCCCAGAATTATAGATGGTACAAAGATGGCGTTATTGTTCAAGAAGGAACTCAAGATTTTTATGAAGTCTCTGAAGCGGGTTCATACCTATTAGAGGTTTCATATTCACAATGTCCAGACCAATGGTTGTCTAGTGGAGTGCCAGTTATTTTTACCGTAAGCGGCGAAGAGGTTTTAATTACCGAATCGGGAAATAGCTTGTTTACTACCGAAAATGGCGATGCGTATTCCTGGTTCTTAAATGGCACAGAAATTACGGGAGCAAATACTTTTACTTATACCCCAGTTGAAACAGGTGATTATACAGTAGCAGTAACATTTAATGAACAGGAAACTTGTATCATCGAATCGATGCCATACTTTTTCACTGTTTTATCGATGCCAGACGTAGAACTCAATGGTATCTATTTTAAAAACACCTTAGCGGTCGACTCTCAATTTGTATTGCACAACAATCTTCAAAAGCCGTTGTCGTATACCATTTTTGACCTTTCTGGAAAACAATTGGTTTCAGAAAAAAGCAATATTTCCCAAATTGTCATTGCAGCCCAAAACTGGGAGCGGGGAATTTATTTATGTAAAGTGGAAACCCCTGATGGAAGTAAGACCTTCAAACTACTCCGTTAATTTTCGGGTTTTAAATTGAAGAAATGCCTATAGATATATTTTCTACAGGCATTTTTCTTTATTGAAAAGGAACAAAATTATTATCTTCCAAAATGAATACTTGTTAAGTAGGATTTTTTCAACTATTTCGGCTATTTGATACTGCTATCGAAATTAAGAAAATTGAAACTCCATTAAATTCGAATGATGTAGTTAAAAAAAATAGAGAACACAAAAAATAAACTATGGTTCAACGTAAAAACAAACAATGCGCTTATAGTTGTACTATATATTTGTTATAATCTAATGAGAAGTTTTATTAATTTAAATGTGAATCGTTAAGAATGCATGATATAGACCAAATATCCTCAGGTCTTCCTCCCTACAATACTACCATCAGTATTAATCTAGAATATGTTGTCTATAACGAACCCTCCACATTCTACCATTTACCACCTAGTAACTTAGCAATTTGTTTATAGCACCACTATTTACCACAAGTTTTAACACTAATTAAAAACTCAATCCATCGTACAACAATTCGTACCTTTAAATGCTCAATTAACAAACCATAAATAATTTGTGAAAAACTCTTTTAAAACCCTTGCTATTATTGGCTTTGTTTCCAAGGGAATCATCTACTTGGTTATAGGGATACTTTCTTTATTGGCGGCATTAAATATGGGAGGCGAAAGTTCTGGAACCAATCAGGCACTCACGTTTTTAAAAAAGCAACCTTTCGGGCAAATTCTCTTGTTGTTTTTAGGTGTTGGTTTGTTTTGTTATTCGTTTTGGATGTTTGTACAAAGTATAAAAGATCCTGAAAAGAAAGGCGCTACCAAAAATGCCTTATTACAACGAATGGGGTTGTTTATCACAGGTTTGGTTTACGTTTTTATAGCAATTTTGGCATTCTATCACTTGGCTACTCCTACGGATAATGAAATAGTAAAAAGTACCTATCTTGATTTTTTGGAGCCTACTACGCTTGCTATTGTTTTCGTTGGAATTGGAATTATCCTAGCGATACAAACTGTTGTTTTAATTATAAGCGTTTTTAAGGGAGGAATGTTAGACCAATTTAATCTTGAAGGCAAGAAATATTCAGAAGTTATTCGAAGGCTGGGGATGTTTGGTTTTTACTCACGCGCTTTTGTAGTGGGAATTATTGCTTATTTCTTTTTACACGCTGGGTTCTACACTGGGAACAATAATATTAAAGGAATACAGGAAGCTTTTGAATTTTTAAACCAATCCAGCTTTGGAAAAGTGTTAATGGCAATTACTGCTGTAGGTTTTATTTCCTATGGTGCGTTTTATGTGTTTCTTACACGATATAGGAGTTTTGAGGAGTAGTGCTGGCATGTGAGTTTTTGTGATAAATTTTAAATGATTTTCACTCTAATTTTTTTCGTCATTACATCCTTTTAACTGATAAGAAATGAGTGAGAGTTAACTATGTTAAAAGCCTAACTAATTATGTTGAGTTTTAAGTTTTTATATACAAATTACAAGTTTGAAATGGAAAAATTTATCCAACAGCCATTTTTGCAGATGTTTTCCATAAATATTGAGGTAGAGGTTCGCTTAATTGCCAATTTATACTTATAGGTTTGGAGCCATAATAATCTTGAATATTACCTTCTCCTACAAACACATAGCCCATGGTATTTCCAAACTCGTCTTTAGCTTTTTCACGAACAAAAAGTAAAATCTTCTTATTGAGTTGCTTATGGTTGATATAGGTTAAGCCCTTACCATGGTCAACTCTTGTTTGATTTTGACTTTGCCAATGAAACAAAGTTTCACTAATGGCATAGTCATTATACATCGTGGTAGGGGAGAAGTCCTCTTCAGCTTTAATGAGATCTATAAACAAGATCTCTGTATTAAGTTTTTTGTTCTCAGCTACACCTTCTCTATTAGAGGATTTTTTAATAAACGTGCTTAATCCAAATGCAGCTAAAATTTGATCTCTAGTGTACCTTGAATGTAATTTTAACGGTTGCTTGTATGGTAGTTCAATATTTATTTCTTTAAAACTAATTTCATTAAGAAGAATCTCCAAGACTTCAATGATTTCTTTGACCAACACATTATTTTTTCCAATTGCCTCAATACTATCTTTTATGGAATTAAAATCTTCAGAACCTTTCCAAACGTCATAATGCAGCATCAATAGCATGACATTTTCTACTTCATTATATAAACTGAAATCAGGCTTAAAGTTCTCTTTAGCTAACTTTAATATGAATTCGAAATAACTAGTGGAATTGGTCGATAACCATTTTCTTAAAATAGTGGAAACAATTTCTTTCTCGTTGTGGCTGTCAAAATCTTCGTGTTTTCCTGCTAAATTAAGAAGCCTTTTCCAACTGCCTCTTTTATATATTGTTTGTAAGCTAAGATTATTAAATACTATAAAGTTAGCTAGTGTAAGAGGTAAAGTTGTCTGATGTTCGAAATTCTGAATCTTTTGAATTAGTTGTCTTTTATTCACGGTGGTGGCCGCAATAATGTTATCTAGAATACTTTGTTTAGCCTTTTGTTCGAGAACAATTGAGCATCCTAATGGTAAATGGGGAAAGTTATCTTCAATTTCTTTTTGAACGGGTGTTGTGGTTTTACCTATTAACGCCCTAAATTTATTTTCAAAATTATATTCTGGTCTGGCATTAGCTACAAAATCTAATACCGTTAAACATTCTTTGCCTTCAGACAGTCTAAGTCCTCTACCTAGTTGTTGAAGAAAAACCGTTAAACTTTCCGTAGGTCTTAGAAATAAAACTGTATCGATTTCTGGAATATCAACTCCTTCATTAAAAATATCAACTACAAATAAATAATTTATTTCTTTATTCTTTAACTTTTTTCTAAGGTCTTCCCTTTCTCTTGAGTTTTCACTTGTGAGGTAATGAGCTTTTAAATTAGCTAAAGTAAATTTTTCAGCCATATACTTTGCGTGCTCAATAGTCACACAGAATCCGAGAGCTCTTACGTCATTAATATCTCTTAAATATTTATTTGCATTGCTAATCACTTCACCTACACGTCGATCATTTGCCAAATACAATTTTGTCAATTCGCTGGGAACATATCTTCCATTCTCCCATCTAACTTTTGACAAATCTATACTATCTGAAATACCAAAGTATTGAAAGGGACAAAGAAGTTTTCGATTTAAGGCTTCAGGTAAACGAATTTCAGCAGCAATTCTATCACAAAAGTCTTCTAGAATATTTTCATTATCCATTCTCTCAGGGGTAGCAGTCAATCCTAAAAGAACTTTTGGTTTAAAATAATTAAGAATAGGACGATAACTTGAAGCAGCAATGTGATGGACTTCATCAATAATGATAAAGTCATAAAATGTTGAACTTAAAGAAAGTTCCTCGATTCTATTTCTTAGTGTCTGAACTGATGCGAATACAAAATCAAATTTAAAAGGTTGCATGCCATCAACCCATAATTCGCCAAAATTATTATCTTTTAAAACTCCTTTAAAGGTTGATATAGCCTGTTCTAAAATCTCTTTTCGATGGGCTACAAATAGAAGTTTCGCTGATTTATTTTCTTCTTTAAACCTTTTATAATCAAATGCTGAAATAACAGTTTTTCCAGTTCCAGTTGCTGCGACTAAAAGATTTTTATATCGGTTATGAACAATACGTTCAACTTCCAAGTTTTCCAATATTTCCTTTTGGTAAGGATAAGGATTTAAGTCGAAAAAGGCTAAATTGATAAAACTTTGATGTGGCAATTTTCCAGATCTTAAAGACTCAATCAATTTTTCAGAATGAATCTTGGCATCAAATAATTCGAATTCATTATTTTGCCAATAAGCTTCAAATGTTTTTTGAAATTTATCAATAATGTGTCCAACTTCTTTGGTAGTTATTTTAAGATTCCATTCTAACCCATCTGTTAATGCAGTTCGTGAAAAATTAGAAGAACCAATATAACCTGTGTGAAATCCTGAATTGCGATAAAAGAAATATGCTTTAGCGTGTAATCTTTCATTACCGGTATTATATGAAATTTTAACTTCAGTATTCGGTAGGTTTGATAATAATTGAATTGCTTTATAATCTGAAGCACCCATATAAGTAGTGGTGATAACTCTTAATCTTCCTCCTCTTTCTGTAAATTCTCTCAGTTCTTTTTCAAGAATTATTATTCCTTTCCATTTAATGAAAGAGACAAGTAGATCTACTCGGTTTGAAGACAAAATCTCTTTTTTTAATTCACTTTCTAAAGACAATCCTACATTTCCTCCTGTAAATAATTCGCTATGGGTTAGTCTTGTATATGGAGTTATTTCTTTTAAGTGTAGTTCTAAATCAGAAAAATGGGCATCAGTTTTTTCGAAAACAGCTTTTAGAATTCGACCTTCTGCTTTTACAAGATCTTCTTCAATTAGGTCATTGTCTATTTCTTCTTTTAAAACTCCAATAATTTTATTGGCAATTTTAATTTGATTTTCAATTGCGTTTTCACCCTTAATTAATGATAGCGCATATTTAATTGTACTATTCAGGTGCTTAGATAAAACTTGTGCAGCTTCTTCTTTATCAATTGAGGTATCTTTAATGTAATATTTATTTATTTCGAGGTTTTGAAGTCTGGAAGCGACAAGCTTAGTTATCAACTGTTCGTAAATACCTTCATTCATTATATAAGTGTTTTTAAATTCTCAATAAAAGGAATATCTGCATCGGCTATATCATATTCGTTCAAATCTTCAAAGGCAACAAGCCTGAAGTCTTTATGTTCTAAAAGTTCAATTTCACCAGCAATATAATCGCATAAATAAGCTGTTAGTCTTATTTTGAATGATCCATAATCGTGGATATTATAAGATATTTTTTTTAGCGGAATTATTTTAATACTTAATTCTTCTTTAATTTCTCTTATAATAGCTTCTTCTTCACTTTCTCCTTTATTTATCTTGCCGCCAGGAAACTCCCATTTCAAAGGCAATTTCATTTTTTCACTGCGTTGAGTGATAAGAATTTTATCATCTTTTAATATGATAGCGCAAACTACTTCAATCATTCTTATAAAGCTTAAAAATAAAATTTATATAGTGTAAACTATGTTTGGTAGAATTTACCTATCCTCCCCACACTTCCCAGGAACACTAGCAGTTACTCCAGCTCGTTCGGCTACGCAGGGGTTGGAGTAGGTTTTGCCGTCGCAGCCGCATACTGGGTCGTATTGCATAGTGCAAGGGCCGTCGCTAATTTTAGATTCGTCAATACAGTCGGTGGGGTTTTTTACTGCGCAAGAAATTATGAGTAGGGCAATCAGTAAAAAAGATATAAGTAGAATGTAGGGTGATGTTTTCAAGCTGCTTCTGGTTTGGTTAGAAATAAGAACTTCTAAATTAAACAATATTTCCTAAATCTTTCGCAAGACGTAGTCTTTGTAATACCCTTTTTTATCTGTAAAAGAAGTTTCAATGGTTAGGCCTGCTTGTTCGGCCAACCAAGTCACAGTTTTATCGTCGTATTTTTGTGAAATCTCGGTGTGGATGGTTTCCCATTGTTCAAAACTTATATCGAGATCAAGGTTTTTAATATGTACATCCATGGCTTCGGTAGCTACTAAAAAGCTTTTTGCAGTGCCGGTTTCTGGGTTGTAGGATTCCCAATGCGTAAATTTATCTACATCAAAATTCGCGTTTAACTCTCGGTTTATTCGGGTTAGAATGTTTTTGTTGAATGCAGCGGTAATTCCTGTGTGGTCGTTATAAGCATCCAAGACCGTCTGCGGATTTTTCTTTTGGTCGAAACCCATAAACAGTAGGTCTTCTGCCAACATAGTATCTTTTAGTTTGGTGAGAAAGTCGATGGCTTTTGGATGTAGCAAGTTGCCAATATTACTGCCTAAAACCACAATCACTTTTTTTCGTTTGTTGAACCCTTTAAGGCGTTCTAAAACTTCAAAATATTCTCCTATTTCAGCATCTACCGTTAGAGATGGCATTTCTTGAGCTAGGTTGTTTGTAAGTAATTTTACTGCGTTTTCACTAATATCTATAGGCTTGTAAACAAAATTGAAGTTATTATCGGTCATATACTTGAGCAGCAATTTTGTTTTTTTACCGTCGCCAGCACCAAGTTCGATTAAATCTAAACCATTTTCGCGATCGCGGAAAAGTTCGCCTATGGTTTTGGTATGGGTAGCGAGAATTTCAAATTCGCAACCGGTAAGGTAGTATTCCGGCATAGCCATAATATCCTGAAATAACTTGTCGCCTTTTTTATCGTAAAAATATTTAGACGATAGGTATTTCGGGAAACTGCTAAGTCCTTCCTTAACTTCGGTTTTAAATGTTGTATCTCTTTGAGTTTTCGCTTTTATATCCATAGGTTTGGTGTCTGTTATTTTGCTAATCTTAAACCTGTAAACTGCCAACGCAGGTTTGTTTGAAAGAAGTTGCGGTAGGTTGGTCGGGTGTGGTTTTTTGAGGTTGCTACAGAGCCACCGCGCAACACTTTTTGGTTTACCATAAACTTGCCGTTGTATTCACCAATAGCTCCAGGGGCTTTGGTGTAATTGGGGTAGGGGAGATAGGCACTCTCGGTCCATTCCCAACGGCTGCCCCATTCAAAGTTGTTTTGTGCAGCTTCCCATTCAAATTCGGTAGGAAGTCGGCAGGATTTCCATTGGGTATAAGCAAAGGCTTCGTAATAAGAAATATGTGACAGTGGCGCGTCAAGATCTATTTCTCGTAGTCCTTGTAATGTGTATTGATGCCACTTCCCCTCAATATTATGCCAATACATAGGAGCTTTAATATTGTTCGTTCTTACCCAATCTAAACCTTCGGCGTGCCATAGGTTGAAATCTTCATACCCGCCAGCATTTATAAACGTTAGGTATTCGGCATTGGTAACGAGTTTATTCGAAATTTTATAGTCGTGTAGATATACTTTATGTTGTCCCAACTCATTGTCGTAACAAAACGCATCTGGATTGTTATGCCCAATTTCATAAATTCCTTCTTTCATGTCTATCCATTCTCTCTCGAAATTTTGGATGGGGTTTTCAGTAAAGTTATCGTTGTATTTAGGCAACAAGGGATTATTCCCTAGGATGTATTTTATATCGGTTGTAAGTAGTTCTTGATGTTGTTTTTCGTGATGTATTCCTATTAAAAGCAAATCTTTTATTTTTTCTGAAATTCCCTTGTCGGTGTTGTGCAGTTCAGTAAGAAAATCTTTCATTTCTGAAGTTACGTAGTGCCGGTAATCATAAACTTTGGCTACGCCAGGTCGGGAGAGGTTTCCGCGGTCGTTCCTAACCACGCGTTTTCCTACATTCTCGTAATAGCTATTGAATACAAAGGCGAAGTCGTCGTGGAAAAGTTTATAGTTTAGCTTGTAGGGCTTTAGAATGAATTCCTCAAAAAACCATGAGGTATGCCCTAGATGCCATTTAGGAGGTGAAACATCTACAATAGGCTGAACGACATAATCTTCAATTTCCAGCGGCTTGCAAATGTCTTCTGTATGTTGGCGGGTTTCAAGAAAAAATGAAACCAAAGTATCGGTAACAATCATAAAAAAGTGTTTTATCTGAGTAAACTCACATATTATCTACACTTTAAATATAATTATTAATATTGTTTAAGACTATTGTTGCCTCGTTAAACAGTTGTTAAACTAAAAATTCTAATTTTTACGCGGTCTTTTTGGAGGTTCAATTTTAAAGATAATAGGAAGTGAGTATAATACACCCACACGTTTCCCTCTGTGTTCTCCAGGAATCATTTTAGGTAAATTGCTTACCACGCGTTCGGCTTCTACTTGAATTTCAGGTCGGTCTGCACTCGCCTGAACATCTACTACGTTTCCGTATTTATCAATTTTAAACTGTACGGCAGTTCGGTAAATTTTTGGAGGCAAATTTAAAGCCTCCATTTTTTTCATATTAAAATGCTATTTGATAAAGGCCGAGATATTTTCGGACATGCATTTTTTTAATACCTCATTGTCGGTTCCAGTGCATCCCAGATATATGGGAACTCGGTCGATAACAGCAAATGGAACATCCGCCCGTGGTGCATTAGCGTCTTGAGCGAATGAGATTGTAGTAAAACCAAAAGCTAAGATGAATAGAAAATTTTTCATAATGCAGGGATAAAATTAATTTTATACTAGAAGAAGCCTGTTTAAAAGCTACTTTCCAGTTTTAAAATTAAAGGGAACGGCCATTTTGATTTTTCTTGGTTTTCCTGCCATCATTCCTGGTTTCGCCATTTTAGGGATGGCCATAATATTTCTTTTTGCTTCTTCTTGTAGCGATTTGGTTCCCCCGGTAACCTTGGTTACTTCAACCAGTCCTTTTTCATTAATAACGAACTCAACGGTTACTTTTCCTTGCTCATTTCTCTTGTAAGCATCGGCAGGATATTTAAAGTTTTTAGAAATATGAGCCGATAACTTTTGGTTGAAACAATTGTCGCGTTCGGCTACGTTACCTTTTTCACATCCAGGCCATACAGGACCAATTTCCTTAAGTGTAACTTCGTTTTTATTTACATTACCCCATTCTTCTTGCGCAAAGATGGTTGTGGAAAATAATATACAAACGGCAATGAGTAGGTTTTTCATAATAGGTTTTTGAAATTATATGGCAACTGCACCTTTAATATGTGGATGCGGATTGTAATCCACTAGAGTAAAGTCGTCAAAAGTGAAACTAAAAATATCTTTTACATCCGGATTTAAAATCATTTTTGGGAGTGGATGAGGCTCGCGAGAGAGTTGAAGTGCAACTTGTTCGTAGTGATTGCTGTAAATATGCGCATCGCCAAAAGTATGAACAAAGTCTCCTGCTTCGTAGCCACAAACTTGTGCCATCATCATTGTAAGTAGTGCGTAAGACGCTATATTAAACGGCACCCCTAAAAAACTATCGGCACTGCGTTGGTATAGTTGGCAAGACAGCTTTCCATCGGCTACATAAAACTGAAAAAATGCGTGGCAAGGTGGAAGTGCAGCTTTTCCATTTGCTACATTTTCAACAAAAGGTTTTGAAGTGTCTGGCATTACGCTAGGATTCCAAGCGCTTACTAACATTCTGCGGCTGTCTGGATTCTTTTTAAGGGTTTCAACAATTTCTGAAATCTGATCTATTTCTTCACTGTTCCAATTTCTCCATTGATGTCCGTAAACAGGTCCTAAATCGCCATTTTCATCTGCCCACTCATTCCAAATTCGAACTCCGTTTTCTTGTAAGTACTTTATATTGGTGTCTCCATTCAAAAACCACAATAGTTCGTAAATGATAGATTTTAAGTGAAGTTTTTTGGTAGTAACCATCGGGAAACCTTCGCTGAGGTCAAAACGCATTTGATAGCCAAAAACACTTTTTGTGCCTGTTCCTGTACGATCCTGTTTCTCAGTTCCGTTTTCAATTACATGTTTAAGTAAATCGTGGTATTGTTTCATTGTAAAGAGAAATAATTCAGAAAATAAATATAAAAAATCAAACCAACTATTAAACTAAAAAGTAGAACAATTATTGCTATTGGTCAAGGAAATCAAATTGTTAAACCCTTCTACTTCAAAAGAGGTTACTTTCTAATTAAAAGTTGTTCGGCTAACTACCCAATAATCATTCCAGCAATGGTTGCTGAAATAAGCGATGCAATTGTTCCTCCAAGCAGTGCTTTCATTCCAAACTTAGAAAGGGTTTTGCGTTGTCCTGGAGCTAACGATCCAATTCCACCAATTTGAATTCCGATAGAAGCAAAGTTGGCAAAACCGCAAAGCATATACGTAGCCATAATAATACTTTTTTCGTAATTAAGATGAAGTCCGTTGGCTACATTTTTAAGTTCTGCAAGTTGAATATAGCCTACAAACTCACTAGCTACAAGTTTAATTCCTAGTAGTTGTCCCATCATCATCATGTCTTCTTTAGCTACTCCAATTAGCCACATTAGAGGTGCGAAAACAGTACCGAGTACGGCTTCTAAGGAAAGTGAACTGTACGATGAATTTGCTGCCACCCATTCATTTAGGTTTGTGGTGTCTCCAACCCAGCCTAATATTCCGTTTATCATAGCAATAAACGCTACAAAAACCAATAACATAGCGCCAACGTTTACTGCAAGCTTTAACCCTTCGGTGGTTCCATTTGCAATTGCATCTAGAAAGTTAGACCCTATTTTTTCTGAAGAAACTTTTACGTCGGTATTTATCGATTCGGTTTGTGGGTATAATATTTTTGAAATTACAATTGCTCCTGGTGCTGCCATAACTGAAGCTGCTAAAAGGTGTTTAGCAAAAGTAAGTCTAAGCGCAGGGTCGTCGCCTCCTAAAAATCCAATATACGCTGCAAGTACGGCCCCGGCAACAGTTGCCATTCCTCCAATCATAACCAAGAGCATTTCACTCTTGTTCATTTTTTCTAAGTATGCTTTAATTAGCAAAGGAGCTTCTGTTTGCCCCAAAAAGATATTTCCCGCAACACTTAAGCTCTCTGCTCCAGAAATGTGTAGGATTTTGGTGAGTAGCCACCCCATTCCTTTTACTACAATTTGTATGATGCCTAGGTAGAAAAGCACAGAGGTTAAGGCAGAGAAAAATATGATAGTGGGTAGCACCTGAAGGGCGAAAATAAATCCGTATGAATTTACGTCTAACATTCCTCCAAAAAGGAATTCACTTCCCGCTTTTGTGTAATCTAATACGTTTACGAATACTTGACCAATGGCTTCGAATGTAGCTTTTATAAATCCTACTTTTAATACGCCAATTGCAATTATCATTTGGAATAGGAGCCCGATTCCTACTGTTTTCCAGTTAATTGCTTTTCGGTTTGAACTGAAAAGCACTGCAATTAATATAAGGGAAATCATTCCTAAGGCACCACGCCAAATACTGTTGAATGAAATTCCTTGGCTTGGGATTATTTGCGAATTGCTGGTATCGATATCCAAAACGGTTGCAGCTTCGATGGTATCGGCTTGTAAGCTGTATGTAAAGTTGTTTTCGGAAAGTGTAAGGGTGCTGTCGGTTAGTTGTTCTACTCGAAATCTACGAATGCTGTCGTTTGCACTGTTAAAGAAAAGTACTAGTAGGTTGTTCTGAAGAATATAATCTCCACTTGCTAGGGTGCTATCTTTTGGAGCTAGAAGGTATTCAAAGGAACCATCCTTAAGATTTAGGTAGTCTTTTTCGGGATTGATGTCTATGATGGAGAGCCCGGCTTGATCTTTTACTTCGGTAAATTGCCAATTCTTTTCGATGCTTTGCCCAAAAATGGTTCCGAAGAATAAAAGCGCAAAGGCTACAAGAGTAAATTTATACATATACTTAAAATCCCAAAAATTATATTCTAACATATTTAGTGGTTGAATTTGCGGTATTTCATATTGCTACGTTAACCGATAGTTGCCACTTATTTACTTTCGTTTCGATATTTCGTCGCGTATGCTAGCGGCCTTTTCGTAATTTTCATTTTTTACGGCTTCATCTAGCATTTTATTCAGTTCGGTTAAACTGAACTTTGTGTAATCTTCTCCAGCTGGTTTTTTAGATTCTTTATCATCCCCTAAAATTAAATTTTCAATCACTTCTTCCTCTTTTTTGGAGAGTGGTTTTTTTGATGTAGGAGTTTTTAAATATATACCAGCTTTGTCTAAGATGTTTTTATAAGTAAAAATAGGCGCGTTAAATCTAAGTGCCAAGGCAATGGCATCACTGGTTCTAGCGTCTATTATTTCTTCCATTTTATCGTGTTCACAAATGATGCTTGAATAAAATACGCCATCCACTAGTTTGTGAATTATCACGTGTTTTATCACAATTTCATAGCGGTCGGCAAAGTTTTTAAACAGATCGTGCGTGAGTGGGCGCGGAGGCGTTATTTCCTTTTCAAGTGCTATTGCTATAGATTGTGCTTCAAACGCACCAATAACTATTGGCAGTTTACGCTCGCCGTCAACCTCATTTAAAATAAGTGCATAGGCACCATTTTGCGTTTGGCTGTACGATATCCCTTTTATGCTAAGTTTTACTAAGCTCATTCTTCAATAATCAATACGCAGTGAGTTTCGTCAATGCGCAGTTCTTTAAACAATTGTTTATAAAAATAACGAATTTAAATCAATTAAAAAGGCTGTTTAAATGAGGGTGTTTCCTTATTTAAACAGCCTTTTTCGAGGCACAAATTAATAAAAAATTATGCGTTTTGAGCCTTAAACTCTTTTAATTTTTTGTTCAGCTCAGGAACGATTTCAAAAGCATCGCCTACCATCCCGTAGTCTGCAGCTTTAAAGAAAGGAGCTTCCGGATCGTTGTTGATAACAACTTTCACTTTAGAAGCATTAATTCCTGCTAAATGTTGAATTGCTCCAGAAATTCCGATAGCAATATAAAGGTTTGAAGCTACTGGCTTCCCAGTTTGCCCAACGTGTTCGCTGTGGGGTCTCCAACCCATATCACTTACTGGCTTAGAACAAGCTGTGGCAGCACCTAAAATATCTGCAAGCTCTTCAATCATTCCCCAGTTTTCTGGTCCTTTAAGTCCACGACCTCCAGAAACAACTATTTCAGCATCAGCAATAGTAACAGTGTCGGTAGCTTTATCTACAGAAACTACTTCCATATCAAAATCGTGAGCGTCAAGGTTTGCAGTGAAAGCTTCAGTAGTAGCTGAAGTTTCATTTTCTTTTAAACCGTATGAGTTTTTACCAATTCCAACTATTTTAATATCTGTTGTAATTTCGGTATTAGCAAATGCTTTGTTTGTAAAAACGCTGTGCTTTACTTTAAAAGGTGAAGTGCTCGATGGCAATTCAACAACGTTAGGAACAAAACCTGCTTCTAGATTTACAGCCAATGTAGGGGCTAAAAACTTACTGTTTGCGCTAGATGTTAAAACAATAACTTTTGCACCTTCACTTTTAGCAGCTTGACCTATTACATCTGCATAAGCTTCGCCGTTAAACTTATTTAATTTATCGTCAGAAACTTCCAAAACTTTAGAAGCACCGTACTTTCCTAATTCTGAAGTATCGTTTGCATTGATAGCTACAGCTGTAACGGAAGTTCCCATTTGGTCTGCAATTCCCTTTGCGTAAGAAACGGCTTCCAAAGCTATTTTCTTTATTTTTCCTTCTTCTGATTCGGTATATACTAAGATCATATCTGTTTTATTTTGTAATTATTATTATCCCGATAGCTATCGAGATTGGAATTCCAAATCTGAAGCTCCAAATTCCAAGTAACTTTTAATTTTTTGTTATCTGGTGCTTACAGTTGGTGCTTCAAATTAAATAGCCTTCGCTTCGTTGTGAAGTAGGTTAATTAATTCGTCTACGCTATCAACCAATTTTACATCTCCTTTTGGGGCTGGCTTTTCAAATGAAACAGTGCTTGTTTCAGAATTTGCGTCAACAGGCTCTTTTACGTTCAATGGCTTAGTACGCGCTTGCATAATTCCACGCATGTTAGGAATGCGAAGATCGCTTTCTTCTACCAATCCTTTTTGTCCACCAATTACAAGCGGAAGTGATGTTTTAAGCGTTTCTTTTCCACCGTCAATTTCTCTAATTGCAGTAGCTTTATCGCCTTCAACTTCTAGATTAATACAAGTGTTTACGAAGTTAGCTCCTATTAGTTTTGCTACCATTCCTGGAACCATTCCACCGTTGTAGTCGATAGACTCACGACCACCAATTACTAGGTCGTAACCCCCTTCTTTAGCAACGTTTGCAAGTTGTTTTGCAACAGAAAAACCATCGGTTGCAGCAGTGTTAATTCTAATTGCTTCATCAGCACCAATCGCTAACGCTTTTCTAAGTGTAGGTTCGGTTTCTGGACCTCCAACATTTACAACATGTACAGTTGCACCTTGCTTTTCTTTAAACCACATTGCACGTGTAAGACCAAATTCATCGTTTGGATTAATTACAAACTGAACACCGTTAGTATCAAACTTAGTGTCGCCGTCAGTAAAGTTAATCTTTGACGTTGTGTCCGGTACGTGACTAATACAGACTAATATCTTCATTTTTATACTATTTTTGAATTGTAAAAATTGTACAAACCTACTATAGGTAATATACAGCGGTTTGCTTGCGGGCGAAGTTAATAATAATTTAGCTTTTATTTGCTATGCATGCATAATAAATTTTGGTTAAATCTTTGAAATATTACTTAATCAGATTGGAATTATAGTATTTTTGCTTTCCCTAAAAAAAACTTAAGAAAATATTCTTTGGGTTTTTTAAGAGGCTGTAGCGTTTTAAAAAAGCGGGACAGGAATAAAATTTTATAAAATAAATATGTAAGGCTTACTAGGTTTATAACAAAGCTTAGGATAAACTACAACGAGATATGAAAACATTACAATTTAGAGAAGCTATTGCTGAAGCGATGAGTGAAGAAATGCGTCGCGACGAATCTATTTATTTAATGGGGGAGGAAGTTGCCGAATACAACGGGGCTTACAAAGCTAGTAAAGGCATGCTAGATGAGTTTGGAGCAAAACGTGTAATTGATACTCCAATTTCAGAAAATGGTTTTTCAGGTATAGGTGTAGGGTCTGCCATGAATGGCAATAGACCTATTATTGAGTTTATGACGTTTAACTTCTCGTTGGTTGCAATCGATCAGATTATAAACAACGCTGCTAAAATGCGTCAAATGAGCGGTGGGCAATTTAATATTCCTATCGTATTTCGAGGACCAACTGCTTCCGCGGGTCAGCTTGCTGCAACCCATAGCCAGGCTTTTGAAAGCTGGTACGCTAACTGTCCTGGATTAAAAGTGATAGTACCTAGTAACCCTGCCGATGCAAAAGGTTTGTTGAAAAGTGCAATTCGCGATGACGATCCCGTTATTTTTATGGAAAGTGAGCAGATGTATGGTGATAAAGGGGAAGTGCCAGAAGGAGAATACCTAATTCCAATTGGAGTTGCCGATATTAAAAGAAAAGGAACGGATGTAACCATCGTTTCTTTTGGAAAAATAATTAAAGAAGCATACAAAGCAGCCGAAACTCTTGCTGAAGAAGGAATTGATTGTGAGATTATAGATCTTCGTACTGTACGTCCGCTAGACTACGAAGCAATTTACGAATCGGTGAAGAAAACAAACCGATTGGTGATTCTGGAAGAAGCATGGCCATTCGGAAACGTTGCTACCGAAATTACGTACCAAGTTCAAAACAATGTGTTTGACTACTTAGATGCTCCTATTGTAAAAATTAACACCGCTGATACTCCAGCACCATATTCACCTGTTTTATTAAAAGAATGGTTGCCAGATAGTGAAGATGTTATTAAGGCAGTGAAGAAAGTGCTTTATAAAAAGTAGAAGGTAGCGTGGAGTGGCTAATTTGTAGTTGGAGAGCAAAAGAATATTTTGTTGACTTATTACAGATTAGCCGAATTAAAATAAAACTAAAAGTTTACTTTTTAAATAACAGCGTTTAAGAAAATTCTTTCAGCAATTATCGAAAAATCATTAAAATAATTTCCCCTTTTAATTAATGTTTTATTATTTGTGATGTGTTTTTTTGAGGTTTGTTATTGGATCATTCTTACAGAATAAATATTTTATCCTCCAGCGTAAATTTGTATGAAGCACTTTTTAATCATTTCGCTTTTAATTCTAAGTGCCTCGATTTCTGCCCAAACGAAAGTTAGTGGGGTAATTAAGGATGATACAGGGTATCCTGTATCTTTTGCCAATGTTATTTTTAAAGATTCACAAGAGGGAACCATCTCTGATGAAAACGGTCGATTTTATTTAGAAAGTGATAAAACGTATAAGGCTGTAGTATTCTCATTTATGGGGTTTACTACTAAAGAGCAGGAGCTCACCGCCCGAAGTACTTATAATATGGAGGTGGTTTTAGAAGAAACTTCCGATGCGCTGGATGAAGTGGTGATATATACCGGAAAAACTTCAAAAAAGAATAATCCTGCGCTAGATATACTGCGTAAAATCTGGGAAAACCGAAGAGAGAACGGGGTTAAAAAGTTCAAGCAATACCAATACGATAAATATGAAAAGTTAGAGTTCGATTTAAACACAATCGATAGCGCGCTAATGAGTAATCGTATTTTTAAAGGAATGGAATTTGTCTTTGAACAAACCGATACATCTCGCATTACAGGAAATACCTACTTGCCAATTTTTATAAATGAAGCAGTTTCAAAAGTGTATGGTGATAATACCCTGAAACAAGAAAAAGAAGTACTTCAAGGGAATAAAAATTCTGGTTTTGACAACAATCAAACGCTTATTGCATTTATAAAAGATCTTTATAGCGAATACGACGTTTACGACAACTACCTAAAGTTTTTTGATAAAGCTTTTACCAGTCCGCTTTCTCGTACTGGGATAGATGTGTATAACTATGTACTTCAAGACAGTGCGTATCGCGACAATAAATGGTGTTACAATATTGTGTACTACCCCCGCCGCAAAAACGAACTTACTTTTAAAGGAGATTTTTGGGTAAACGATACCACCTGGGCAATAAAGGAAATTAACCTAAAGGCTTCAAAAAGTGCAAATTTAAACTGGGTGCGGGACGTGTATATCGAACAGGAGTTTGACGTATTAAACGACTCCATTTTTCTTATTACTCGCGATTACTTCTTAAGCGATTTTAGTTTTCAGAAAAAAGAAGAAGCTAAAGGAATCTATGGTAAGAGAACAACATTGTATGACAACTATATATTTGATATTCCTAAAGATAAAAAATTCTACAACAAACAAGTAGATCCATACAATTACGATGTTTATAACCGTCCTGATGATTTCTGGGATGAAAACAGAATGGAGAAGCTCAGTAAGGATGAAAAAGGAGTGTATAAAATGCTCGATACCCTGAAAACGGTTGGGCGTTTTAAAGCCTTGTATAATATTGGCGCCACATTAGCAAGTGGGTATTACGAAGTAAACAATTTTGACATTGGTCCCGTATTTTCAATCTTCGGATTTAATGAAGCCGAAGGAATGCGAATTCGCCTTGGAGGTCGTACGTACTTTAGTCAGAACGACCAATGGCGTCTAGAAGGTTTTGGAGCTTATGGATTTAAAGATGACAGGTTTAAATACGGATTATCCGCTAAATGGCTTTTAGATAGAAAGTCAAGACTAACAATTTTTGGAGGTAATAGAAGAGATGTAGAACAAACTGGTTCGAGTTTAACCAACAGCAACGATGTATTAGGGCGAAGCCTTGCGTCGTCTTCTCTGCTTTCTGTGGGGGCGAACGACCGACTGTCTAGAATAAACCTAAGTACAATTGGGTTTGATATTGAGCCTTGGAAAAACTTCATCATTCGGTTAACAGGATCTTACCGAACCTTAAAATCGGCTACCGATACTTTTAGTATTGACTATAAAGTGATGGAAGATGGCGTTTTTACAGGAGACGTAAAGAGCCATTTAAAACAAGCTGAAATTCAGTTTGGATTCTTTTATACCCCGGGTAGAAAAACTTCCGGCTATGGAGTGGAACGTACCGTGATAAACACAGGCAATTTCCCTTCGTTTTTTGCGAGCTATAGCTACGGTTTAAAAGGTGTGATGGGCGGAGATTTTGAGTATAAAAAACTGCAAGCGCTTTACACACAACCGTGGAATATCGGTGGATTTGGCCGACTATTATCTACTGTGGAAGTAGGAACCACCATTGGAGCTGTGCCGTTGAGTTTGCTAAACCCAATTCCTGGAAACCAAACGTACTTTAGTTTATACAATACTTTTACCCAGCTTGATTATTACGAATTTGTGAGCGATACGTATGCTTCACTACACTTACAACACAACTTTGGAGGTAGAATTTTCTCAAGAATACCTTTACTTCGAAAGTTAGATTTACGTGAAGTAATTGGCTTTAGAGCTGTGTACGGAAGCATTTCGCAGGAAAATATAGATTTAAACGCATCGAACATTGTTTACAAAGCTCCTGAAGATATTTACTGGGAGTGGAGTGTAGGAGTGGGGAATATTTTCCGTGTGTTTAGGTTAGACTTTAACTTTCGTGGAAACTACCTAGACAACCCAGGGGCAAGAGACTTTGGTGTTACTGGAGTATTTGGGTTTGAGTTTTAGGAAACTTTTTTCTTTAGTAGTGCTTCTGAGCACTTAATTTATACTCTTACCTTTGCCAAATGTCATTAAAAACCACTCATATTACAAGCCCGATTCAAGAAGTTGATCTCAGTTTGTTTGGCATTCATGGATATTCACTTTTTGTAAAGCGTGAAGATTTGTTGCATCCCTTCGTGTCTGGAAATAAGTTCAGAAAACTAAAATACAACCTACTGCGTGCCAAGGAAGAAAATTACGAAACGCTACTCACTTTTGGGGGAGCATATTCAAATCACATAGCAGCAGTGGCAGCAGCAGGAAAAGAAATGGGGTTTAAAACCATCGGTGTAATTCGAGGCGAAGAACTTGAAAGTAAAATCTCTGAAAATCCAACCCTTAGCTTTGCTAAAGAATGTGGTATGAAGTTTCTTTTTATTTCCCGTGAAGCGTATCGAAATAAAGACAATCAGTCCTTTCTTGATTCATTAATAAAAAATACCGGCAAAAGTTATATCATTCCTGAAGGAGGTAGTAATCATTTAGCTGTAAAAGGCTGTGAAGAAATTTTAGACGATCACACTAAGCGGTTCGATACAATTTGTGTTGCAGTTGGCACAGGAGGAACAATAGCTGGCTTAATAAATGCTTCAGAAGAGCATCAAGATGTACTTGGATTTTCAGCTTTAAAAGGAAATTTTCAGACTTCTGAAATTAAAAAATACACTGCTAAAACTAACTATTCCATTACCGATGCGTATTGTTTTGGGGGTTATGCTAAAATAGATCCTAAATTAATACGTTTCATAAATGAGTTTAAGGAAAAAACGGCAATTCCGTTAGATCCTGTCTATACTGGCAAGATGATGTATGGCATTTTTGAACTGCTTAAAAATGAGTATTTCAAAGAAAATAGCTGTATTTTTGCAGTGCATACTGGAGGCCTTCAAGGCATTGCCGGTATTAATAAAAAATTGAAAAAGAAAAACCTTCCTATAATTGAATAAAATGATTGCTAGACTTATCGCCCTTTCACTAATTAGTATAATATTTTTCGGTAGTTGTAAATCGAAAAAAACTGCTACGCGCTATACAAAAAAGTCCAAAACAGAGCGTGTTGTAAAAGTTCAAGAACCCGACGAAGAGGGGACAAAAGCAGAAGAGCCTGAAGTTTTTATTATTCCTACAAATCTTTCGTATAACGAACGCGTTGAATATTATATAAATTTGTATCGCGATATAGCAAAGGACAATATGGTAAACTATAAGATTCCAGCCAGTATAACTTTGGCGCAAGGGATTTTAGAAAGTGGTGCTGGTGCGGGCGAGCTTACTCAAAAAGCAAATAACCACTTTGGGATTAAGTGTCATAGAGGTTGGGAAGGCGAGAGAGCCTATCACGACGACGATGAAAAGCAGGAGTGTTTCCGAAAGTATGCGCATCCAAAATATTCATACCGCGATCACTCGTTGTTTTTAACGCAGCGCAGTAGGTATCAAGGTCTTTTTAGTCTTAGAATAGACGATTATAAGGGATGGGCGAGAGGCTTGCGCAAAGCGGGTTACGCTACCGACCCGAAATATCCTCAAAAACTTATTAGTATTATTGAAAGATATCGTTTGGATAGATTCGACAAAGAAGTTTTAGGTGGAAAAGTATTAAAACCTACTTCCAAGAAAACCAAAATTGCTACTTATTACGTAAAGTCTGGAGATACTTTATATAATATATCTCAGCGATTTAACTTGAGTGTTGAGGCGATTAAAAAGTACAATGGCTTAAAAAATAATACCATTTCTGTAGGCCAAGTTCTATACTTGAGTTCAGCAAAATAATATTACATTAAAATAAACCTTTCTACACCTGTTAATTATGTGGTGTAGCGTTAGGTGTGAAATAGAAATAAAGAATTTTTGTTATGAGTATGATTTATCAAAGAAGTAGTGCTTTGTTTGTGGAAGCACAAAAAGTAATTCCGGGAGGTGTGAATTCTCCAGTTAGAGCTTTTAAATCGGTGGGAGGTACGCCAATTTATGCAAAAAAAGCAGAAGGAGCTTATATATATGATGAAGATGGCAATAAGCTAGTAGATTACATTAACTCGTGGGGGCCAATGATTTTAGGGCACGCTCACAAACCTGTAGTGGATGCGGTAATCGACAAAACTAAAAGCGGAACATCTTTCGGGATGCCAACTGAAATTGAAACCGATATTGCTAAACTAGCAGTTTCTATGGTTCCTAATGTAGATAAAATTCGTTTTGTAAACAGTGGAACTGAGGCTTGTATGAGTGCCGTAAGATTGGCACGTGGATTTACAGGAAAAGATAAAATTATCAAGTTCGCTGGTTGTTACCACGGTCATAGTGATTCATTTTTAATTCAAGCTGGAAGTGGAGCGATTACATTTGGAGAGCCTAACAGTCCTGGTGTAACCGAAGGAACTGCGAAAGATACTCTTCTTGCTACTTACAACGACTTAGATAATGTAGCTAAAACGATTGCTGCAAATCAAGGCGAAATTGCATGTATCATTCTTGAGCCTGTTGCTGGAAATATGGGATGTATTCCACCTGCAGATGGTTTCTTAGAAGGGTTGAGAAAGCTTTGTGATGATAATGACATCTTACTCATTTTTGATGAGGTTATGACGGGCTTTAGGCTTGCACCTGGAGGCGCACAAGAGCTTTTTGGTATTGATGCAGACATTGTAACCTTTGGTAAAGTTATCGGTGGTGGCCTGCCTGTAGGGGCTTTTGCTGCAAGAACAGAAATTATGGATTATTTAGCGCCAATTGGCCCTGTGTATCAAGCGGGAACCTTAAGTGGGAATCCTTTAGCTATGGCTGCCGGTCTTGCAATGCTTAAAGAATTGGATGCTAATCGCAATATCTTCAATTCTATAAACGAAAAGACAGCATACTTACATAAGGGATTAGCTGAAGCTCTTACTTCTGAAAATGTAGAACATACTATCAATCGTCTTGGATCGATGATTTCAATTCATTTCTCTGAAACGCCAGTAACCAATTTTGATTCAGCAGCTGCTGCGAGTAATGGTAACTTTAAAAAGTTTTTCCACGGAATGCTAAACGAAGGTATTTACATAGCACCGAGTGCTTTTGAAACTTGGTTTATCTCTGATGCATTAACGTATGAAGATTTAGATTTCACCATTGAAGCTTGTCGCAAGGTTGCTAAAAGTCTTTTGTAACAGAAAGTGCTTATAAGAATAAAAAAAGGCTTTTACATTTCGGTAAAAGCCTTTTTCTGTAGGGTTATTTCTTCACTCCAGGTGGATATTCTGCTAAAATTTTAGCTACAATTTCTCGAATCCTTTCTTCTTTTTTTTCCATATTGCTAGTCACTAAATCTGCATTTCCCATTCCTTGCCAAACCAGATTATTAGTTTTTGCATCTATTAAATCTATAAATAGTGTACCTTCAGTAGTGCGTGAAACGCTACTTCCACCATAATACGTTCCGTAGTACCACGGGCTCCATCCCCAACCGTAGCCAAAGTTGTTGTTGTAAACATCAACACGCTCACGTTCTTTAGTAAAAATACTTACTAGTAAGTCTGGAGTTTCAGATTTCGACATTCCTTTTGCACTTAGGTTTGCATCAATAGCACGAAGGATTCGTTTTTTATCTAAGTCGCTTATTTTAGCCTTGTCTATTCCAGGCTTAAAAAAAGCAAAAGAACGATATTGATTAAAATTTGCTTCTTTATCGTAATCAGTTGCTACACGAACGGTGGAGCAGGAAGTGAAAACGAAAAGCAGCAACAGCGGTAAAAATTTAAGTGCTTTCATAGATTTTATTTTTTAGGTGAATAAACTATCATCAACGAAATTTGGAAGCGTAACTTTTAGTTTTGGATTGTTGTCCATTGCGCGTTTAATAGCGAAAACTGCTTCGTCATTTCTTGCCCAGCTACGTCTTGATATTCCGTTGTTTACATCCCAGAAAAGCATGTTTTCAAGTCGTCGTTGGGCATCATTAGTACCATCAAGAACCATTCCGAAACCTCCGTTTATAACTTCACCCCAACCAACGCCACCACCGTTGTGTATGCTCACCCAAGTAGCACCTCTAAAACTATCGCCAATAACATTTTGAATAGCCATATCTGCAGTAAACCTGCTCCCGTCGTAAATATTAGAGGTTTCACGGTAAGGGGAATCGGTTCCGGATACATCGTGATGGTCGCGACCTAAAACAACAGGGCCTATTTTACCTTCAGAAATCGCTTTGTTAAATGCCGAAGCTATTTGGATTCTTCCATCGGAATCGGCGTAAAGGATACGGGCTTGAGAGCCAACAACAAGTTTGTTTTGCTGAGCTCCTTTAATCCATGTGATATTATCTTGCATTTGCTGTTGGATCTCTTTTGGAGAGTTTTTCATTAATTCCTCAAGAACTTCACAGGCAATTTCATCGGTTTTTTGTAAATCTTCTGCTTTTCCTGAAGCACAAACCCAACGGAAAGGCCCGAAACCAAAGTCGAAACACATTGGTCCCATAATATCTTGCACGTATGATGGGTATCTAAATTCCTTTCCTTTTTCATCCGAAAGTACATCGGCACCAGCACGCGAAGCTTCAAGCAAAAATGCATTTCCGTAATCGAAGAAATACGTTCCTTTTTCAGTGTGTTTGTTAATAGCTGCAACTTGGCGGCGTAAACTTCTCTGAACTTCTTTTTTGAATTGCTCAGGGTTGTTGGCCATCATATCGTTGGCTTCCTCGTAGGTTAACCCCACAGGGTAATAACCTCCTGCCCACGGATTGTGGAGTGAGGTTTGATCGCTACCTAAATCAACCTTAATATTATCTTCAGCAAATTTCTCCCAAACTTCAACCACGTTTCCGTCGAAGGCAATAGAAACTGTTTCTTTATTAGCAGTAGCTTCTTTTACACGTTTAGAGAGTTCGTCTAAATCTGAAATAACTTCATCTACCCACCCTTGAGAATGTCTAGTTTCTGTAGCTTTTTTATTTACTTCGGCACAAACGGTAACGCATCCTGCGATATTCCCAGCCTTAGGCTGAGCCCCGCTCATTCCCCCTAAACCTGAGGTGACAAATAATCCGCCATGCGTTGCCTTTTTAATTTTTCTAAACCCATTAAGAACCGTAATTGTAGTTCCGTGTACAATTCCTTGTGGGCCAATGTACATATAGCTTCCCGCCGTCATCTGTCCGTACTGGGTAACCCCTAGCGCGTTGAATTTCTCCCAGTCATCGGGTTTTGAGTAATTAGGAATCATCATTCCGTTGGTAACTACAACTCTTGGAGCGTCTTTATGCGAAGGGGAAAGCCCCATTGGATGTCCAGAATAAACAGCTAATGTCTGCTCATCGGTCATTTCTGATAGGTATTTCATCGTTAATAAATACTGCGCCCAGTTTTGGAAAACAGCCCCGTTTCCTCCGTAGGTAATAAGCTCGTGTGGATGTTGCGCTACAGCATAATCTAAGTTATTTTGAATCATTAGCATAATAGCTTTTGCCTGCTCACTCTTTCCTGGATATTCTTCGATAGGGCGTGCGTACATTTTATAATCTGGACGGAAACGATACATATATATACGTCCGTATTTTTCTAATTCCTCACGAAATTCAGGTAGGAGCGTGGCGTGATGTTTCGGTTCAAAATAGCGAAGTGCATTGCGTAAAGCTAATTCCTTTTCTTGGTCAGTTAGAATTTCTTTTCGCTTTGGCGCGTGATTAATAGACGGGTCGTAGGCCTTCTTTTCTGGTAAAATAGAAGGAATTCCTTGTTGTATTTGTTCTTTAAAGTTCATTAAAATTTATTTTCTCTCAAAGCCTTAAAGCTTATTAGTTATATTAATATTCTCTAGTTGTATATCCCTGATTAGTGTTGACCGTTATTTATTAATTTAGATTATCAAAAATAGTCATCAATTTTCTTTCTTGAGGCCTCAAGAAAGAAAAT
>NZ_JAIRBB010000019.1 GCF_022008395.1 Aequorivita xiaoshiensis | reverse complement strand
AGCATCTAGCATCTAGCATCTAGCATCTAGCATCTAGCATCTAGCATCTAGCATCTAGCATCTAGCATCTAGCATCTAGCATCTAGCATCTAGCAACTAGCATCTAGCATCTAGCATCTAGCCAAAAATTACAAGTGAATTACTTCCCCATAAGCATCTGCAACGGCTTCCATTACAGCTTCACTCATTGTTGGGTGTGGGTGGATTGCTTTTAATACTTCGTAGCCTGTCGTTTCAAGTTTTCTACCTAAAACAGCTTCAGCAATCATATCGGTTACACCGGCACCAATCATATGGCAACCTAACCATTCACCGTATTTAGCGTCGAAGATTACTTTTACGAATCCGTCTTTGTTACCAGAAGCACTAGCTTTTCCACTTGCAGAGAACGGGAATTTACCAACTTTTATGTCGTAACCCGCTTCTTTCGCTTGTTTCTCGGTCATACCTACACTTGCAATTTCTGGGCTAGCGTATGTACAGCCTGGAATGTTTCCGTAGTCTATTGGTTCTACATTGTGTCCAGCAATTTTTTCAACACAAGTTATACCTTCTGCTGAAGCAACATGGGCTAGAGCAGGACCAGGAACAACATCACCAATAGCGTAATAACCAGGAATGTTAGTTTGGTAAAAATCATTTACCATAATCTTTCCTTTATCGGTTACAATACCAACGTCTTCAAGTCCGATATTTTCAATATTTGAAGCAATACCTACTGCAGAAAGTACTATTTCTGCTTCAAGAGTTTCTTCGCCTTTTTTAGTTTTTACCGTAGCTTTTACAGTTTTACCAGAAGTATCTAGCTTTTCAACAGAAGAATTTGTCATTACTTTAATTCCAGCTTTCTTAAATGAACGCTCAAATTGTTTAGACACTTCTTCATCCTCTAGTGGTACGAGATTTGGTAAATACTCAACGATAGTAACTTCAGTACCCATAGAATTGTAAAAATGTGCAAACTCAACGCCTATCGCACCACTTCCTACTACAATCATACTTTTAGGCTGCTTTTCTAATGTCATTGCTTCGCGGTACCCAATAACCTTTTTGCCATCTTGCTTAAGGTTAGGTAATTCGCGTGAACGCGCACCTGTAGCAACAATAATATGATCTGCAGCATATTCTTTTCCGTCAACATCAACTTTCTTTCCAGCTTTTAGCTTTCCGAAGCCATCGATAACGTCAATTTTGTTTTTCTTCAATAAAAACTGAACCCCTTTGCTCATTCCATCAGCTACGCCACGACTTCTTTCAATAACTTTTCCGAAATCTTTGTCGAATTCTTTTACGCTAAGGCCATAGCTATCTGCGTGTTTTAGGTAGTCAAAAACCTGTGCACTTTTTAAAAGCGCTTTTGTAGGAATACAACCCCAGTTTAAACATACGCCTCCAAGGCTTTCTTTTTCAACAATAGCGGTCTTTAAACCTAATTGTGAAGCTCTGATGGCAGTAACATAACCACCTGGCCCACTTCCTAAAACTATTACGTCGTATTTGCTCATTTTATGTATTTAAGTCTGATTTTTTTTGGAGGTACGAAATTACGAAAACTAAAATGAAGATGAAAATGAAATGTTATTAAGGATTTGAGAGGTGTTTATGGACGTAGGACTGTAGGACTGTAGGATGAACTTTGAGGACGAAAGTGGTTAAAGGGGGATAAGAGTCGAGAATCTAGAAGCTAGAATCTAGATGGAAGGGGAAGGGGTTTTGTTAACTTAGGACTGTAGGACGTAAGATGTAGGATGAACTTTGAGGACGAAAGTGGTTAAAGCGGGATAAGAGTCGAGAATCTAGAGACTAGAATCTAGATGGAAGGGGGAAGGGTTTTTATTGACGTAGGACTGTAGGACGTAAGACGTAGGATGAACTTTGAGGACGAAAGTGGTTAAGGGGGGATAAGAGTCAAGAGTCTAGAAGCTAGAATCTAGATGGAGGTCGTAAAGGTTTTTATTGACGTAGGACTGTAGGACGTAGGACGTAGGATGAATTTTGAGGACGAAAGTGGTTAAAGGGGGATAAGCGTCAAGAATCTAGAAACTAGAATCTAGAGGGGGGCGGAAGGGTTTGTGTTGACTTAGGACTGTAGGACGTAAGACGTAGGATGAACTTTGAGGACGAAAGTGGTTAATGGAGATGTAAGAGTCAAGAATCTAGAAACTAGAATCTAGAGGGGGGAAGGGTTTTTGTTGACGTAGGACTATAGGACGTATGACGTAGGATTAATTTTGAAATCGAAATTCGTTAGGAAGAAAATAAGAGTCAAGAATCTAGAAGCTAAAATCTAGATGGAAGGGGGAAGGGGTTTGTGTTGACTTAGGACTGTAGGACGTAAGACGTAGGATGAACTTTGAGGACGAAAATGGTTAAGGGGGGATAAGAGTCAAGAGTCTAGAAACTAGAAGCTAGAGGGAGGGCGGAAGGGTTTGTGTTGACTTAGGACTGTAGGACGTAGGACGTAGGATGAATTTGGATGCGAAAGTGGTTAAAGCGGGATAAGAGTCGAGAATCTAGAAGCTAGAAGCTAGAGGGAGGGGAAGGGTTTTTATTGACGTAGGACTGTAGGACGTAAGACGTAGGATGAACTTTGAGGAAGAAAGTGGTTAATGGGGAGATAAGAGTCGAGAATCTAGAGACTAGAAGCTAGAGGGAGGCGGAAGGGGTTTTTGTTGACGTAGGACTGTAGGACGTAAAACGTAGGATGAATTTGGATGCGAAAGTGGATAATGGGGAGGTAAGAGTCACGAATCTAGAAACTAGAAGCTAGATGGAAGTCGTAAAGATTTTTTATTAAGTTAAAACTATTTTCTTCCAACTTCTAACTTCCAACTTCCGACTTCCAAACTTCCAACTTCCAACTTCCAACTTCCAACTTCCGACTTCCAACTTCCAACTTCCGACTTCCAACTTCTAACTTCCATACTATCATATCAGAGGTTTTAAAATTCAATATGATTTGTTTGATGTTTTTGTGATTTATACAATTAAAATCGCTTATGTTTTGTGTTTTTTTAACAACTAACTTCATTTAACATTAAAAAATTAATAAAGTCAACTATATTTTGTAAATTCATTGATGTTTTAACCAATTATGAATTAGGGGTAACCCTTGAAAAGGCTTTATTATGAAATTATACTTCCAAAAGGTGGGGATCTTTGGGCTCATATTCCTATTCGCATTATTTTATCAAAACACAATAGCTCAAGTAGGGGTTGGGACTACTAATCCAAACACTAATGCAGTTTTAGAAGTTCATTCTTCACCTGGTGCGGTTGGTGGTTTATTATTGCCAAGCGTAGCGCTTTCATCAACTGATAGTTTTTTACCACTTTCTGCTCATGTAGCCGGGATGTTAGTTTACAATACAGTAACAGCAGGTAGTGCTCCAAATATTGTAACTCCCGGGTATTATTTTAATAATGGATCAAATTGGGTACGCATAGCTGATGCTTCAGTTCCAAACGATGACTGGACGGTAACAGGAAATAATGGGTTAAATGCTACTAATAATTTTATAGGAACTTTGGATGGAACAAATTTAAGGTTTAGAACTTCTAACACAGAAGCTTTTGAAATTTCAAGTGGTAATGCGACCAATCGTGGGAAACTACGAGCTATGACAGATGGAACCGTGTCATTGCCTGTATATTCATGGTCTTCAGATACTGATACTGGAATATATAGAGTAGGAGAAAATTCTTTGGGAGTTTCAACAAATGGTAATGAGCGAGTGAGAGTGGGTAATACAGAGACGGTATTTAATGAATCAGGAAATAATTATGATGTAAGGATTAGAAGTGGTGCTCGAGAAAATATGTTTTTTGTAAGAGGATCTACAAATAGAATTGGAATCAACACAAATTCTCCTTCAAATGTAATTGATTTTAGAACAACTGGAGAAAATATATGGTTGACCCATTGGGAGAACAATCACGGTAATAATGGTGGAATAGGGCAGTTTATACATACTAATGCTTCAAACGGTAATAGGGTGCTTATGGGGGCAACTCAGTATACAGGAAGTGCTTATATTGCTTCAGCAGTAATTGGTTTGGCCTTAGGAACCAGTGGTTCTGGAGGACGGGGTGTTAACGGATTTTCTAATAGTAATTCTGGAGTTGGTACCTATGGAGGATTTGTAGGTGGTACAGACCCATTTTCAACTGGTTGGGCAGTTTATGCAGATGGATGGGCCGGGGGATTAACAGATTGGTTAAATGTTTCAGATTTAAGATTAAAAAGAGAAGTAAAAACCTTGGAAGGAGCATTATCGAAAATTTTAGAACTTCGAGGGGTAGAATATTATTATGATAAAACAAACTTTCCTGATGTAAATTTAGATACAGGTACAAAAAAAATTGGTTTTATAGCGCAAGAAGTCGAAAGGGTATTTCCATTTTTAGTCAAAAATTCCAATATTTACTCTTCTCCCCAAAAGGAAAATGGTTCATTAACCGAAACAAGAAATACATATAATGTAAAAACCCTGAGCTATACTACATTAATTCCAGTTTTAGTAGAAGCCATTAAAGAGCAAGAACAAAAGATTAAGTCGCAGAATACAAGGATCGAAAAGCTTGAAAATTTGGTAAACCAATTAATAAACAAAAACTAAAGTCATTCTTAAATATTGGTCTTCTGCTTATCAAAATTATGTTGGTTTCAATATTAAAAAGCTGTAATAAAACGTGATATAGAAGGATTTTATATTAATTGAAAAGACCAACAACCTAATTGGGTTATCAAAAACTTGAATAGTGTTGCACGGATGCGGTAATGAAGGGTTTGAATAGCCTATAACTGTAGTGATTTAATTCTGCTTGGAATACTCTTTATATAGAAATGTAATTAGGATTGAATATTAGTGACACCTCTACTACTGAAATAACTTCAACAACTTATCCAGAAACACAGCATTTAACTCTAACTGTAATGCAGTAAAAAAATTACTGTTTAAATTGTATCTGTGTGAGAAATTTCATTAAATAAATTGTTTTTTAGTATTTATTTTATGAATATTTAAATTTATTGTGATTTATTTTGTTGTACAAAAGAAATTTTTCAAAAATTAATGATAAATAGGTATTTTATTTTTAAGTTTGTTATTATTGTAAATATCTGATACAAAAATATTTAGGTGTTCAATTATAAATTTAATAACGGATGAAAAAAAACTACACGCTTCGCAAATTGATTTTACGCTATTCATTTTTATTTCTTGCCGTATCTACTTATGCACAAGTTGGGATAGGTACCACCAATCCAAATGGAGACGCGCTTTTAGAATTGGACGCATCTGCAACACCAGGAGGTTTGTTACTACCTAGGGTGGCACTAACTGCGACCAATAATGTTTCGCCTCTTTCCTCTCATATTCCTGGCATGGCTGTTTATAACACGGCAACCACTTCAGGCGCTAATGGAGTTTCTCCAGGTTATTATTTTAATGACGGAAGTAGATGGGTGCGAATTGCCGCAACATCTGATGCTAGTGACGATTGGAAGCTCACTGGGAATGCGGGCACTGTGCCGGGTACAAATTTTATAGGGACAACAGATAATCAGTCGTTTCGAGTGAGAACAAATAATCAAGAGCGATTTGAATTTACAAATAATGGTAGGTTGCGAAGTTTTCACAATGGAGGGCCTGGACAACCTACCTATTCTTGGGTAGATAGATCTAACACAGGAATGTGGAGCCAGGCTGATAATGTAATAAGTTTTTCAACAAATGGAACTGAGAAATTTAGAATTCCAAATGCAGAACAGGTTCATGCAATGGGTAATGGAACCGCTGCAGCACCTTTTTATTCATGGAGTTCAGATAGTGATTTAGGAATGTACCGAATAGGAAATAACACTCTAGGTCTTTCTACAAATGGTAATGAAAGGTTCAGGATATTGGAAGATGGTAGGGTTATTGTAAATAATACAGCTGCTTTTAATTCCTATTTTAATTCCTTTGCCTCAGGAACGTCAATGGCAATTGCAGCTAGATCTATAAATGGTGATGCGATTTATGCAGATACACAAGGTGAAGGGGATGCTATAGTAGGAATAGCTACGGGATCAGGAATGGGTGTTGTTGGGTTAAGTCAGTCTTCTATAGGTGTTTATGCAGGGAGTGCAAGTTCTAATCAAATGGCTATAATATCGGCTGGCAATAATGTTGGAGCTGTTGATGGAGGTTCCATTGGTTTAGGCAATGCATTTTCAGGAAGTACTTATGGAGGCGGTGGTTTTGGGAGATTGTCTGCGTCTACTGGTTTTATTGGTGTAGGAAATGCTGGGCTACTAACAGTTAACCATCCCGATGGGTCTGGATTAGCTGGAACTGGAAATAGAATTGGAATATATGGCCATGCTCTTAATGGTTCTGTTGGAAACTCAAATGATGGTAATGCAGGTGGAGTATTCTCCTTAGGCACGGACGAATTTGATACATTTTCAAGGGCTTATGCAAAACTAGCTGGTTATTATAGAGGACGGATTAATGGAAGTGGAAGTAATAACACTAACAGTTATTATGGTGGTTATTTTATAGGAGGAAAATCGGATTTTTTATCAGACCCATCTTACGCCTATGTTGGACTAAAGTTTGGCTCAAATAATTCAGGAACGGGAGGGGGAACAAACTATAAAATTATAGGTAACGGTTCAGTCTCCACTTTGGTTGATGATAATGAAGGTAACAAAAGAGTTTTATTTGCGCCCGAAGCTCCAGAAATTCTTTTTGAAGATTACGGTGTAGGACAACTCAATAACGGAAGTGTGTATATTAAAATAGATCCTTTATTTTCAAAATCAATTCATGTTTCTGATAAATATCCATTAAAAGTTTTCATTCAATTGGAAGGAGAGTGTAAGGGAGTCTATGTTACTGATAAAACATCCAATGGGTTTCTGGTAAAAGAACTGAACGGAGGTGTTAGTAATACTCCATTTTCATACCACTTGGTCGCTAACAGAGCAGATGATATTGCTAGTGATGGAAGTGTTTCATCGAAGCATGTCGGATTGCGTTTCCCTTACGGACCTGAAGTTATGGATATCCCAGAATTAAAAGTAACTAAGCTCCAAGAAGCAAAACCAAAAAGTATCGATGAAAAAGTATTACTAAAAAATGAAAATAATGATTACGGCAATGGTAAATTGATTCAACAGAGTTCATCATCACAATCATCATTAATTCAACAACAACCTAATGAAGCTCCAGTAAATCCATCTGTTAAGGATAATAATGGTATCCAAAAAGCAGATTAAAAAAAATGATTGTTTCTATTAAAGAAACCCCTTGCGATTCTGTCGAAGGGGTTTCTTAATTTTATATTTTATCTTTAGTAATTCATACAATTTAACTTAATAAACCTGAGTACTCCCCAAAATAATTTTTCCCTAAATTTCTATTCTACCATCCTATGTTTCTGCTAATACGCTAACGGTAAGTATTTTAATGAATTTCTTGTATAGATTACTTTAGTAGTCTGTTAGTTTTTTAAAAGATTTCTTAATAAACTCTTAAAATCTTATCGGTTTTTTTCCTAAATTTGTTAGTATTAAAGCTAATTCTTACGTTATTAAAACAGTTTATATCTCAACAATTTAACTACATGAAGTATATCCCCAAACTCAACAAGTGGATCGTATTTTTTATTCTAATCATGCTTCCAGTTTCAATTTTAGCGCAGGTGGGTATCAATACTACCAACCCAAGAACTACCTTGGAAGTAGCTGGAAATACTACTATAAATGGTGCTGTTATTGTTGAAAATTTGGGAGTGGTCCAAGATTCGGATGTTCCCTATTTACTGACTCAAAATCAAGGAGAGGTAGTTAAAGAGCTAAATACCACCTACGTAGGGAATGCCTTAGCATATTTTCAAGAGTATAAGTTAACCAATGTTAGAAACGATTGGGTAAGTGATTTCAATACAAATATTCAAGCTTCAAAATACGGTATGATAGTTATCTCGGCATATTTTAGTCATGAGCTTGTTATGGATGGTACCCCAGGAAATTTTGCAATTCCTGCAGTTTCTACGGCTGTAGACCCTTTTACTGGAACATGGCGAATTAGAGCCGATTATCCCTCTGCAACCACCGATGGCTTTGTAAATGGTACGTGGACAATAAATACGATATTAATAACAAGAAATATAGCCAAGGAATTTCCAGACCAAATTATTGAAATGGACGGTGCTACAACCAAGGAGGCATCCTCCCCAATTATCGATTAATTATGATTAAAAATACTGTTTTTTTACTTTGTTTCTGTTTTACCTATTTCGCGTATTCCCAAGTAGGAATTGGTACAGATACGCCAACTCCAGGGTATGAACTTGATGTGGATGGCGCTGCTCTAATTCAAAATCATCTAAAGCTAGAAAATTTGGAGAGCGTAAATACTGAAAACTCCAATCTCAATTTATTGTTGAGAAAGAGTAATTCCAATCCTCCTGGGGAAGTGGCTAAATTGGATGTTAAATCAATTAGTGTAGCTCCTGTAAATATTATCGACTATAGATTTCACAATTTACGAAGAGACAATGTAAATAATGTAGATCTGCAGTACGATGCGTCTAAATACATCGTTGGTATCGCCAACTTTAAATATGAAGGTCAGCCAATTGTAAAGGGTCAATCTGGTTCCAACTACACACGTCTTGGATACTTTGTTTCTAGAACTTTTATACAAAATGGCACTTGGCATTTGGAGATTAGAAATAGAAAAAGAAATAACTATAACAACAATAGTATTGAGTATAGTGTGAGTGTGATTGTTTTCGATAGAAAGTATTTTAAAGAACTGCCTCCAATAGTGGTAAATCTTTATGGACTAAGTGTGGGAGCTGCTAATGCTCCTATAGGTATATAGACTATTAAATATGAAAAAAAATTATTTTCTTTTAGCTTTTTTATTGATTCTAAGTGCTAGAGGATTCGCGCAAGTGGGTATTAATAATCCAAATCCTAGCGCTACCCTCGATGTAATAGGTGATGTCCTGATACAAGACAAACTTTACTTAGAAAATCCTGGAGGTGATTTAAATGTAACGAATTCAAAACTTTTAGTGATAAAAGATAATGATACCCAAATATCAAAATACGATATTGAAATGAGCTCCTATGGGCCGCTAAACTATATTAAATTTTTGTTTAGAGATGTATCGGAATTTGGATTAAGAGATGGTTTCAATACCAAAATAAGTGCAGAAAAGTATACTATTGCCGTTCACGGCTATTACCTTTTAATTCATGCCGACCAAACTACAAATGTTTCGTTTAGATCTCAAGCTAACAATAGCAACAGATATATGGAAGGTCATCGGTATTATGCATATATACAGGATGGGGAGTGGTGGATAAAGGGTTTTGTGCAAAATAGTAGGAGCTACAGGTTTTGGCCAATGAATACAGATATTTATATGGATGTTACCATTTATAAGAATGATTTTATCTCTAAAAGATGGGATAATACCATTGATGTTAATATGGGTAAGAACACCACTAAAACGGTTGCAACGCCAGAAGGATTTTAATTAGATTTTTTTCTTAAAATAAAGTTGTAAACAGCGCTTTTCTAAAGTTTTTTTAAAGGGTACGTTAAAAGTTAACCATCAAGATTCATTTAGAACCTACTAGCGAAAAAGTCTCCGAAATACTTAGTTGCGAAATTCCATGGTGCTGAAATATCTTTTGTGATATTAAAATTGAGTAACCTAAAGTATCGTTCTAAAGTTTTACTAGCACATCTAATATTTCAACTCCAATATTTCCTTTTTAAATAACTATATTAGCTTTCTTAAAATATTTCTTTTCTAAAAAATAATTCTTGGAAACCAAAGTTTACCAAAAAGAAAACAATTTACATCTCGGGAAGCTTATAACCGACAGCTTAAAGGATATCCGGCAGTCTCGTTTCTTGTCTTATCAATTGGCAAAAAGAGACATTCAAGCACAATACAGGCAGAGTTACCTTGGGATAATCTGGGCGTTTTAGTGGATTTATTTTATCGAATTGCTTACAAAACAATTATATTCGTATTTATATATTAACAAGCTTTGAATACTGATCAAAAAGACAATTGGCTTTACGAAATCAACGCTAATAGAAAGGTTCTCGACTTAAATCTTCGTGAAGTATGGCGGTATCGAGACCTTTTAATATTATTTGTAAAACGAGATATAATTACTGTATATAAGCAAACCATTCTTGGCCCCCTTTGGTATTTTATCCAACCATTATTTACTTCGGTAATATTTACATTAGTTTTTAATAACTTGGGTAATATTAGTACAGGAGGCCTTCCTCCTTTTCTCTTTAACCTAACAGGGATTACCATCTGGAACTATTTTACAGCTTGTTTTACAGGCACCTCAGACACGTTTACAAAAAATGCAGGCATCTTTGGGAAAGTTTATTTCCCTAGAGTTATTATGCCTTTATCTATAACAATTTCTAACTTGGTTAAGTTCGGTATACAATTGTTGATTTTAATAGCCTTTTATATTTACTATCTTTCTATAGGTGTGGAATTGAGTTTTAATTATACCATAGTATTTTTTCCTTTATTGGTTGCTGTCATGGCCATTACAGGGTTAGGATTAGGAATGATAACTAGTGCTATGACTACCAAGTATCGTGATTTAAAAGTATTGGTAGGATTTGCAGTTTCTTTGTTGATGTATATTTCGGCAGTACCGTACCCTATAGAAGTAGCACGAGAAAAGCTTCCAGCATTTGCTGCCAATATTATTTCTTTCAATCCACTGTCGCATATCTTAGAAAGTTTTAGATATATGGTTTTAAATACGGGTAACTTTAGTTGGGGTGGAGCTACGTACGCATTAGTATTTGGTGTTTTGGTATTTTTTATTGGATTAATAATATTTAACCGCACAGAAAAGAGTTTTATCGATACCGTTTAAAAAAGATGATAATATTAAAAGCTGAAAATATATCAAAGCAATACCGGCTAGGAAACGTAGGTACGGGAACACTATCCCATGATTTAAATAGGTTTTGGCATAAGATACGCGGAAAAGAAGACCCATATTTGAAAGTAGGTGCCGTTAATGATCGCAGTAGCAATGCCAAACATGAATATGTATGGGCTTTGCGCGACATTAATTTTGAAGTAAAACAAGGTGAGGTATTAGGAATTATAGGGAAGAACGGTGCAGGGAAATCTACTTTATTAAAGATTTTATCTCGGGTTACAACACCAAGTACAGGAAGCATCAAGACTAAAGGGAATATAGCATCACTGCTTGAAGTTGGAACAGGATTTCATCCTGAACTAACTGGTAGGGAAAATATTTTCTTAAACGGTGCCATTTTAGGAATGACGCGGGCAGAAATTAAATCAAAATTAGATGAGATTGTAGATTTTTCAGGCTGTGAAATGTACATAGATACGCCGGTTAAACGATATAGTAGTGGAATGAAGGTGCGTTTGGCTTTTGCTGTAGCTGCACATTTAGAACCCGACATTTTAGTAGTCGATGAAGTTTTAGCAGTGGGTGATGCTGAATTCCAAAAGAAAGCTATTGGCAAGATGCAAGATATTTCATCAGGCGATGGTCGAACCGTACTATTTGTGAGTCATAATATGGAGTCAATTCAAAAGTTATGTACACGTTGTGTAATTTTAGAAAATGGAAAAACAATATTCCAAGGAGATGTTGATAGCGCTATTAGTAAATATCTAGCATCAAATAAAAAAGAGGATACTCTAGATTTTCCTATTGAGTTAAAGAGTTTGACAATTTTAGATTTTGCAATTTTAGATAATCTTAATAATCGTGTAAAAGCCATATTGTTGGGGAAAGCTTGCAGTTTTGTAATTAAAATATTGAATACTTCTCATATGGAGTTAAACTTGAACTTAAGATTTCAAATTTTTAATGAAAATGAGATGCTTTTAACTACTTTAAATACATTTCATGTAAATGAAAATAAAATACTCAATTCAAAAGAGCAAATTGAATTAGAGTGTAGTATGGATAAATTACCAATTACAGAAGGAACTTATTATATAGGGATTCAAATATTAGACCTCTATGAAAGAAAAGTATTATATCAAAATAATAATTGGGATATTATAGAAGTATACAACGGAGATTTTTTTGAAACCGGAAAATTACCAAGTAAAAACAATTTAGGAAGTTTTTTGTTAGATTATAAATGGATTTCTAAACATAATGAGGGTATAAATGATAAATCATAAACATAAAGTTATATTTATACATATTCCTAAATGCGCAGGATCGTCGATTGAAACTGCTTTTGGAATAGATGTAAATAATAATGATTGTGATAAAAATAATATTTTTGGTTGGGATGATACCAATAAAATTTATTTGCAACACGCTACTCCTCAAGAGTTAATTGATTTTAATATAATATCTAGAGAACATTGGTCAGAATATTATAAATTTATTGTAGTAAGGAATACTTGGGATAAGGTTATGTCTGATTTTTTTTGGTTTAAAGAGACCAAAAAATTTAAAGGATTGCTTGAAGACTATTTATATGCAAAAAATGATTTTTCAAGGTTTATGAAAAAGGGAGAAAATACATATAGAGGTGATCATTTAACGCCTCAAATAGATTATATGTATTTGGATGGTAAACTTATAAACTATAATAAAATCATTTATTTTGACAAGCGAAATCTCGATTCCGAACTAAGTGAATTGTCAAAAGATCTAAATTTGCCAGATAATTTTTTTCAAACAAAAGTACAAGTAGGGAAAAAGTTCAAACATCACTACTCAAAATTTTACACTAATAAGAATAAAGATTTAGTATTTCAGAAATATAAGAAAGACATAAACTATTTTAATTTCAAATTTGAAGATAAAAGAGATTGGAAGGATCACTTAAAGCTAGCTCTTAAGTAATACTTATGCGACACAAGAGAGTTTATTGGTTATTAGTGGGTAACGAGGATACTGGAAGTTCACGAATACATGGGTTTAATATTCATAAAGCATTCGTTAAAAGAAATATTAAATCTAGAATATTAAAGAGTGGTTATCAGCAATTAACTAAAAAGGAAAAAATTTGGATTCTTTTAACCTTAAGTAAGGGTGATTTGTTAATTCTACAAAAAAGAAAAGAAAAGTCTCTAAAAAGATTATTATATTTTTTAAAAATTAAAGGAGTTAATATAGCTTTTATAGATTGTGACTTGCCAATTTGCGATGATTCCCTCGTTAAGTATTTTGATTATATAATTTGCCCATCTAAAAGATTGAAAGAATTATATAAAACTAATTACCCAAAAAAAGATGTAAAATACATTCCCGATGCAGTTGAGTACTTTTCAGAAACCGTACCGAGTCATAATAAAAAAGCAATTTATTTTGGTTGGTTAACTGAAGATAGGAAGAATAGAATAAACTCTTTAAGAACTCTTTTTAAAATTGTTAACTGGGATGTTGTCACTATGTCAAATAAGGAAGATGCGGACATACCTTGGTATAATTGGAGTGATGAAGAAAGATTTAATGTTATCGGGCAGTATTGTGTTAGTTTAATACCTGTTGTTGATGATGAGGCTTCAAGTTATAAATCTGCAAATAGGGTTTTACAGTCATTAGCTTTAGGAAATATAGTATTATGTGGAGATATAGATTCTTATAGAGAAGTGATAACTGATGGAGAGAATGGCTTTATTTGTTCTACACAAGACCAATGGATAACTGCGTTAAAAGAAATTTCAAATCCAGACTTAAGACACAAAATTATTAAAAACGGCTATGATACGGCTAAAAATTACACTATTGATAAAATAATCTTAAGGTGGATATCATTTTTACAACTTTAAAAAATGTTCAGAAAACATAAATTTAGAGTGCTTTTTGCAATAAGTAATCTTACATACGGAGGTATCCAAACCCAAACCTTGAGTTTAGCCAAAGAGATGCAGAAGAAGGGGGCAAAGATATATTTTCTTTGGACTACCAAAGCTGAAAAGGAATTTGTAGAAAATGAATTGTTAAAAAATAACTTTAAAATAATTGATGGTAGATATATAGAAAACAATTCTTTACAGAAATATTCCTGGACATTGTATCGTTATGTACCGTTAGTTAGGACCATATTTTTATTGAGACGTTATAATATAAATTATATTTTACCATATCAAACTCGCTTAAGTTATTTTTTTGGAGCTATTCATAAATACACAGGAGCAAAAAAAACAGTTTTCCATATAAGAAATACTGTTTTAGAAAACTATCCAAAAAAGAATTGGCATTTACAGCAAGCGTTAGAAAATAAACTTACAATAATCTCTAATTCAGAACATGCAAGGATTAAATTTAAGAATGTTTATGGTGAATTATATGATTTAAACATTCAAACTGTTTACAATGGGATTAATGTTAGAGCAATTGATAAAAGTATAAATTGGAAAAAACATTTCGGAGTTGAGTCTTCAGAATTTGTAGGTTCTGTAATTGCTAACTTTTTCAAAGAAAAAGATTTTATAACGATTTTTAAAGCCTGGAAGTGCTTTATTGAAACATCGAAATCAAATTCCTGTCTGTTAATTGCTGGTGATGAGGGTACTGAAGGCATGAGAAACTATTATAAAAACCAAATTAAAGAATTGAGATTAGAAAACCATGTAAAATTTTTAGGAAGAACTCCCTTGAATATAGAGCTTTTAAGTATTACAAATTGTAATATTCTTAGTACAATTAACGAGGGACTTCCAAATACAGCAATAGAAACCCTAGCAATGGGAAAACCATTATTGGCAACTGATATTGATGGTGTAAGAGAAGTTGTAGGGGAAGGGTATCCAATTCCACTTTTTCCAGTAGGGAACTATAAGGAATTAACCAATCGCCTTTTAAAAATATTTAATAATGAATATAACTTAGAACAAGTTAAAGAGTACTCCTGGAGAAGATCTGAAAAATTTTCTGTTGAAGAATTGATAGAAAATTATTCGAGAATACTTGAATTATAATTTATAAAATTATAATCTATATGTTATTAATATTTGAAATTCATAGTTTAAGCTACAACTTTATCTTGGTCTAATACAATCAAAAGCCCTAAATTTGCAAGTCGCATAAAATCCAGTTTCTATGCGTAGGAGTCAATTCCTAAATAGCGAAAAGCAAACGGTTTTCTAGCTAAAGACTTTAACCGTTAATTTTTAAAACAAAAGAAGTAGGGAACAAGTGTCAGAAAACAAAGGCAACGCATTCGATTTTAAGCTTTTTAAACGATTAATGAGCTTTACCAGACCTTACCGAGGCATTTTCATCTTTGTTGCTTTCGCTGCAATTGTTATGTCTGGTTTGGCGGTGCTGCGTCCTTTTCTTTTAAAACTTGCCATAGACGATTCGATAGTACCAAAAGATAGCGAAGGCTTTATGACCTACGTTATTCTCATGCTAGTGGTACTAATTTTGGAAGTAGTATTTCAATTTGCTTTTATCTTTTATACTAACTGGCTTGGGCAAAGTGTTATCCGGGATATGAGACAAAAGCTTTTTCGGTTAATGACTAGCTTTAAAATGCAGTATTTCGATAAAAGTGCAGTGGGAAGACTTACTACTCGTGCAGTAAACGACGTTGAAACCATTAGCAGTATTTTTAGCGAAGGTTTGTTTATGATTATCAGCGACCTGCTAAAAATGCTTGTTATCGCAGGTTTTATGCTTACACAAAGTTGGCGATTATCGCTTATTGTGTTTATTGTATTGCCCTTTATAATGTACGCTACCCGTGTCTTCCAAAAGGCGATGAAAGTTGCTTTTGAAGATGTTCGTAATCAGGTAGCCAATCTAAATTCTTTTGTGCAAGAGCGAATCACAGGGATGAAAATTGTACAAATTTTCACTCGAGAAAAAACAGAATACGAACGTTTTCAGGAAATCAATAAAAAACACCGTAAAGCGTGGATCCGTACCGTGTGGTATAACTCTATATTTTTCCCAATTGCGGAAATGGCAGGAGCAATTGCCACGGGTCTCGTAGTTTGGTACGGTGGATTAAATGTTATTGGAGGAGGAGCTGTAACCCTAGGTATTATAACTGCCTTCATCCAATATGCCGAAATGCTGTTTAGACCGCTTAGGCAAATTGCCGATAAATTCAATACCCTGCAAATGGGAATGGTGGCTGCAAACCGCGTATTCGGGATCTTAGATACTAGATCGCATATCGAAGACAATGGAACTATAAACTACACCAACACTAAGGGGGAAATAGAATTTGTTGATGTACATTTTGGTTATCTTGAAGGGGAAGAGGTAATAAAAGGTATTTCTTTTAAGGCCAACCCTGGAGATACGGTTGCAATAGTGGGTGCCACAGGAGCAGGAAAATCTACTATTATCAATCTGCTAAATCGTTTTTACGAAATTAATAGCGGCACGATTAAAATTGATAATATCGATATAAAAGAGTACACTTTAGCTTCCCTGACGAGTCAGATAGCTGTTGTACTTCAGGATGTCTTTCTTTTTGCAGATACTATTTACAACAATATTACGCTCAACAATCCAAACATCACTGAAGATGACGTTATAGCTGCCGCTAAAGAAATCGGGGTTCACAAGTTTATAGAGAGTTTACCTGGGGGCTATAACTATAATGTAAAAGAACGCGGAAGTATGCTTTCTTCGGGGCAACGACAGTTAATATCATTTTTACGGGCTTATGTTAGTAAACCAAGTATTTTGGTGCTAGATGAAGCTACTTCATCGGTAGACACCTATTCTGAAGAGCTGATACAAACAGCCACCGATAAAATTACGAAAGACCGTACTTCTATTGTAATTGCCCACCGATTAGCGACAATAAAAAAAGCCGATAAAATCATCGTTATGGATGCCGGTAAAATTGTTGAAGAAGGCACCCACCACGAACTCCTAGAGAACGAAAAGGGATTCTATAGAAACCTTTACGAAGTCCAGTTTGCCGATGGAGGAAATCCTTAGATTTTAGTTTGTAGTTTGTAGAGAGTAGATGGTAGAGAAATGTACGTCTCTGATATAGGTTGACCACTTAACGAGTGAAAACCTATGAAAGCAAATGTACGGAGTATTCGCAAGCAGCGTAAATACTCAATTGAA
>NZ_JAIRBB010000018.1 GCF_022008395.1 Aequorivita xiaoshiensis | reverse complement strand
GGATAAACTTCTCGCCTAAATGATATTTGTCTAAACAAAAAAAATCCCGACTTTATATCGAGATTTCTTTTTCAATTTGTGACTTGGCTGGGGCTCGAACCCAGGACCACCTCCTTAAAAGGGAGGTGCTCTACCAACTGAGCTACCAAGTCGTCCTTTTGTTGTTGCCTTTCTTTCGGTAGGCGGGTGCAAATATACTATCATTAATTTATACTTTCAAAACGAAATTGAATAAAATTTTAAATTAATTTTAAATTGCCTGAATTTCAGTAGGTCACGAATGCATTTTTTATTCTAATTTTGTCAAAACAAAGGGAATTATCTAAAATATAAGCGGTTTTCCCGCTTGAAAATGCTAATAATTTAATTTTAAAGGCAAATGAAAATTGTTTTAATAGGATATATGGGAAGTGGAAAATCTGCAATTGGTAAAAAACTAGCAGAAGTTTTAAATCTTCCTTTTAAAGATTTGGATACTGAAATCGAAAATAGAGAAGGAACTACTGTATCCGAAATATTTTCAAGCAGAGGAGAAATATATTTCAGAAAAATTGAAAATGCTATCCTAAAAGAGATCCTAGCCCTAGATGAAAGCTTTGTTTTAGCAACTGGCGGAGGTACGCCTTGTTACGCCGACTCTATTACAGTTCTTACCAATCGAGATAATGTAACATCGGTTTACCTAAAAGTGCCGTTAGAAGTGCTTACTGAGCGTTTGTTTTTTGAAAAAGATAGTCGCCCATTATTATCTCACCTCGAAACAAAAGAGTTGCTAAACGATTTTATTCGTAAACACCTTTTTGAAAGAGTGTACTACTACAATCAGGCCAATAAAATAGTTGAGGTTGAAGATAAAAGTATAGATGAAGTGGTTAAAGAAATAACTTCAACCTTATTCTAAAACAGCTCTGTCGTTATTCTTTTCAAATATCACTGAAACATTTTCATTTAAAGACGTTGAAAGCGAAATCCCTTTAAAATCTGCTTTTACAGGGTACTTTTTGTGGTTTCTATCTACTAGTACCGATGTTTTAAATTGCTTCAAGGGCACTTCTAAAAAATGTTTTATCCCGTAAATTAATGTTGTACCGGAGTGTAATACATCATCAACTAGTAAAAGTGATTTGTTTTTGTATTCTTCTGGCTTTAACGAAGTTTCAATCTTCGAAATAGGATTCTTCTTATCGATTTTCACTTCGCATAAAATTACTTTTATAGGAGAGATTTTTTCTAATTCGGTTTTTATCTTTTTTGCAAGTACATACCCATTGCCTATAATTCCAGCAATCACCACTTCTTTTTCATTTACATTAGTTTCATATACTTGATATGCTATTCTTTTTATTTTGTGAGCAATTTGCTTCTTATCCAAAATAATTGTATCTATTTCTTGCATCTACTATGTGTTTTTCAAAATTGTAACTATTCTATTTCGTCCTCTGGGGATTCTATAAAATCATCTAAATCTCTTCTGTCTTTTTTGGTTGGCCTTCCTACGCCTTTTTTTCGGTAATAACTCTTAGCATATTGAAGTAATTCATTTGTTTCAAAAGCTTCTTTTGGAGTAATATCGTTTCTGTAAAGTCCTACAAGTTTAGCCCCAACGCGACTTGGCGGTAAATCTAACACTTCAATTTGATAGTTTATCTGATTTTTTCGTAGCGTAATAACATCTCCTGGATAAACATCCCGAGAGGGTTTTACTATATCCCCATTTACACGTACAGCTCCTTTTTTACAAGCCTGAGTAGCCATGTTTCTGGTTTTTAAATACCGAACACACCATAAATACTTATCAATCCGCATACATTTATCCTAAAAACAACGTTAATATGATATACAAAAATAGGGGAAAATTGTATCTTGCGCCCACAAAATTGAGATGATGACAAAAATAAAATACGGACTTGCAATTTTAATTGCAATGCTAACTATTACTATTTCTTGTAAAAAGGATGAAGACGATGGCCCAGAGCCAATTCCGCCAAGAGAACGTGGAGCGGAAGCTATAAGAGCACAAGCTGAAATTGAAGAGTTTTTAGAAACACACTTTTATAACTACGAAGACTTTCAAGCCGATCCAGAAAACTTCAAATTAGTTTTTGATACTATCGCTGGTGAAAACGCTTCAAAAACGCCTTTAATTGAACAGGTTTCATATAAGGAAGTTATTGATGCTGTGGATATGGACGTAAAGTATAAATTATACTATTTAAAAGTTCGTGAAGGAGAAGGGGAGCGACCAAACTTCTCAGATTATACAATCAATACTTACGATGGAAGGTTTTTAAATCTTGAATTGTTTGATAACTCGGTAATTCCTGTGCGTTTTAGCCTGGTAGATGGTCCAAGTAGTCCTGGAATTATTAGAGGTTTACAACAAGCTATCATCGAGTTTAAAGGTGCTGGAAATGTAATTTCAAACCCCGACGGAACGCTTTCTTTTGAAGACTATGGTATTGGAGCTGTGTTTGTACCTTCTGGATTAGGGTACTATCAATATCCGCCAGCGGGAGATTTACTTCCATATGAGCAATTAATTTTTTCATTCGAATTATTTGCTTCTGAAGTAGCAGACCACGATAACGATGGAATCCCTTCGTACATGGAAGACTTAAACAACAATCAGATTCTTACTGATGACGATACCGACGACAACGGAGTTCCAAATTATCTAGATAATGACGATGACGGCGACGGTAGACTTACAGAGTACGAAATCGAAATTATTGACGGTGAAATCTTTTTCCCTGATACAAATGGGAACGGAATTCCAGATTATTTAGATCCAACAGTCTAAAATAACAAATTGTTTAGACAAAGAGAATAGATGCTTATAGCTTCTATATGTAACATCAAGTTTCATATCTTTTTCTAACGACAATTACATATAAAAAAATCCCCACTCTAAGGAAGTGGGGATTTTTTGTTTCTGATTGTATCGTATCGACTGCTATTTTCTAGCAATTACATTTTTAGCCGCAGCAACAATTGCTGAAGCATTTAAGCCGTATTTAGCCATTAGTTGTTCTGGCGTTCCCGACTCCCCAAAGGTGTCTTGAGTAGCAACAAACTCTTGTGGTGCTGGATGCTGAGTTGAAAGAACTCTTGCAACACTTTCTCCTAATCCACCAAGGTAGTTGTGTTCTTCTGCGGTAACTACACAGCCTGTTTTCTTAACGCTTTTTAATATTGCTTCGTCGTCCAAAGGCTTGATGGTGTGAATGTTTATTACATCGGCAGATATCCCATTTTCGTGTAAGGTTTCCGCCGCTTGTAAAGCTTCCCATACTAAATGGCCTGTAGCAACAATTGTCACATCAGTTCCTTCCTGAAGCTGAACAGCTTTCCCGATTTCAAACTTTTGATCGGCTGGAGTAAAGTTGGCCACTTTTGGTCTTCCAAAACGAAGGTAAACAGGTCCTTCATGCTCCACAACTGCAATGGTAGCAGCTTTGGTCTGATTGTAATCGCATGTGTTAATTACAGTCATTCCTGGGAGCATTTTCATTAAACCAATATCTTCTAAAATTTGGTGTGTTGCCCCATCTTCTCCTAAAGTAATTCCTGCATGTGAAGCACAAATTTTTACGTTTTTACCACTGTAGGCAACGCTTTGACGGATTTGATCGTAAACCCTTCCTGTAGAAAAGTTAGCAAAAGTTCCAGTGAAAGGTATCTTACCTCCAATTGTCATCCCGGCTGCAATTCCTATCATATTAGCTTCAGCAATTCCTATTTGGAAGAAACGTTCAGGATGATTTTTTTTAAATTCATCCATTTTAAGTGAACCTGTAAGATCTGCACAAAGCGCAACTACGTCCTTGTTTTTCTTTCCAAGCTCGGTAAGTCCGTCACCAAAACCTGATCGTGTATCTTTTTTGCCTGAATCTGTATATTTTTTCATCTCGATTTTTTTCAATTTTAATAGTCTCCTAAAGTTTCAGGATTCTGTGAAAGTGCATTTTCTAACTGCTCGTCGTTTGGCGCTTTCCCGTGCCAATCGTGAGTGTGCATCATAAAATCTACACCATTACCCATTACTGTATGTAAAAGCACACATACTGGTTTTCCTTTCCCAGTTTTTTCTTTGGCTTTTTTCATTCCAGTTATAACAGCTTCAATGTTGTTTCCTTCTTCAATATCCATTACATCCCAGCCAAATGCTTCAAACTTAGCTTTCATATTTCCTAAAGGAAGTACATTTTCTGTAGAACCGTCAATTTGTTGTCCGTTTAAATCGATAGTAACTATTAGGTTGTCCACTTTATTTCCTGCAGCGTACATAATTGCTTCCCAGTTCTGACCTTCTTGTAACTCACCGTCACCGCAAAGCGTGTAAACAAGGTGATTGTCGTTATTCAACTTTTTAGTTTGAGCAGCACCAATAGAAACTGAAATCCCTTGGCCTAAAGAGCCAGAAGCCATACGAACACCTGGCAACCCTTCGTGAGTAGTTGGGTGACCTTGTAAACGAGAGTTTAAAAGGCGGAAAGTGTTTAGTTCTTCTACTGGGAAATACCCAGAACGCGCTAAAACACTATAAAAAACTGGAGAGATATGTCCGTTTGAAAGGAAGAAGATATCTTCGTTTTCGCCGACCATAGAAAAATCATTGTTGTGATCCATTAATTCGTTGTAAAGTGCAACAAAAAATTCTGCACACCCTAATGAACCTCCCGGATGTCCCGAATTTACTTTGTGTACCTGTCGAAGAATATCTCTTCGTACCTGAATTACTAAATCTTCAAGTGCTTTGTAATCTGCCATAACATAGTTTAATTTTCAGCTTCAAAAGTAACCTATATAATAAGGGAAGCAAAATAGTAATATAACCTTTTATTAACGATTTAGCAGTTTTGTTAACATGCCATTCAAAACTGAATTCAAAATCCCGATTTCAGAATTATAAAGTTATCTTTGCATCCTCAATAAAAATAGCTGAATGCAGTTTAAATTAGAAGCCACAGATACACAAAGCAGCGCAAGAGCTGGAACTATTACTACAGATCACGGCGTTATTAAAACGCCAATCTTTATGCCTGTTGGTACCGTGGGTACTGTAAAAGGGGTGCATCAACGTGAACTTAAGGAAGATATAAACCCCGATATTATTCTTGGTAATACCTATCACTTGTACTTACGTCCACAAATGCCAATTCTTGAAAAAGCAGGCGGACTTCATAAATTTATGAACTGGGACCGAAATATCTTAACCGATAGTGGAGGGTATCAAGTGTATTCGCTTTCAGCAAATAGAAAAATTAAAGAAGAAGGGGTTAAGTTTAAAAGTCATATAGACGGGAGCTATCATTTTTTTACTCCTGAAAACGTGATGGAAATTCAACGTACTATTGGGGCCGATATCATAATGGCTTTTGATGAATGTGCGCCATATCCTTGCGATTATAACTATGCCAAACGCTCAATGCATATGACGCATCGTTGGTTGGATAGATGTATAAAACACTTAGATAAAACACCCTTAAAATACGATTACGACCAAACGTTTTTCCCGATAGTACAAGGGAGTACCTACAAAGATTTACGAAAACAATCGGCGGAATATATTGCTTCAGTTGGAGCAGAAGGTAATGCTATTGGTGGTCTTTCGGTGGGAGAACCTGCAGAAGAAATGTACGAAATGACCGAAATCGTCACGGATATTCTTCCAAAAGATAAACCTCGTTACCTTATGGGAGTAGGTACGCCAGTAAATATATTAGAAAATATCGCCCTTGGAATCGATATGTTCGATTGTGTTATGCCTACAAGAAATGGCCGTAATGGAATGCTTTTTACTTCTGAAGGAATAATAAATATCAAAAACAAAAAATGGGAAGCCGATCTTTCAGCGGTAGACCCAATGGGAATTACATGGGTTGATACTGAATATAGCAAGGCATATCTCCGTCATTTATTCACTGTAAATGAAATGTTAGGTCGACAAATTGCAACTATCCACAACCTTGGATTCTACCTGTGGTTGGTTCGCGAAGCCAGAAAACATATCTTAGCGGGGACATTTGCCGATTGGAAAAACGGGATGGTTAAAAAACTAGCTCAAAGACTCTAAACAATGCTTAGCATACTGGATAAATACATACTTAAAAGATATTTGGGCACTTTTACGCTCCTTTTATTGCTATTTATCCCTATCGGTATTGCAGTCCATCTCGCTGAAAAAATTGACAAAATTCTAGAGAATGAAGTGCCTTTAATGGAGGTTTTAATCTATCTCTATAACTTTACAATCTATTTTGCCAATTTACTTTTTCCGCTATTTCTATTCCTTTCAGTAATTTGGTTTACCTCAAAACTTGCGAATAATACCGAGGTTATTGCTTTTTTAAGTAGTGGAGTTTCGTATTCTAGATTTCTTAGGCCTTATTTAATTGGTGCGACAATCGTTTGTATCGCTGCCTTGGGGTTTAGTATGTACCTAGCGCCAAAAGCGAGTAAAGGCTTCAATGAGTTTTCTTATGAATACTTGAAGAAGGGAAGAAAAGATCGAGATCAAAGCAATGTTTACACACAAATAAACAAGAACGAATACATCTATGTAAGCTACTTTAATGTTGCTGAAAAGATTGGTAGTAACTTCACCTTAGAGCATTTTGAAGGGAATAAAATGACCTACAAAATCTCGGCTGGACAAATTAAGTACAACGAAGAAGATAGTACTTATTCCCTGTTTAACTACCGAAAACGCATAATAGGAGAAAATGAAGACATTCTGCAAACTGAACATAAATTAGATACAGTTTTCGCTTTTACTATGGAAGATTTAACGCCTGTAACTTATATAGCAGAAACACTTAATTTCTTCGAGCTAAACGACTTTATAGAGAAGGAAAAAGCACGTGGCTCTTCCTACATTAATCGATATGAAGTAGTGCGGTACAAACGTTGGAGTTTACCAGTTTCAGCTTATATCCTAACCATTATTGCCGTAGCAGTTTCCTCTGTAAAAAGACGTGGTGGAATGGGACTCAACCTCGCAATTGGAATTAGTATCGGGATGATATTTGTTTTTTTCGATAAGGTGTTTGGTACTATGGCCGAACAAAGTGACTTCTCTCCTTTAGTCGCCACTTGGTTTCCAAACTTTGTATTTGCAATATTGGCCATTTATCTGTTGAGAAATGCGAAACGATAAGCTACTTAATTATCTCCATCTTCATTTTATAATATTTATATGGGGATTTACCGCTGTATTAGGGGCTTTAATTTCCTTAGAAGCAATACCATTAGTATGGTACAGAATGTTATTAGCTACAATAATAATTTTTGCTTTTCTGAAGTTTAAAAAAGAAAAACTCAACTTCTCCTTAAAAACACTCTCGGGCTTTGCACTCGGAGGTATTATAATAGCCTTGCATTGGCTTACTTTTTTTGGTGCGATAAAGGAATCGAATGTATCGGTAACGCTTGCTGTGCTTTCAACTGGAGCTTTTTTTACATCAATCTTAGAACCGTTAATTTACGGTAGAAAAGTGATTTTATACGAAGTATTATTCGGGTTGGTAGTAGTAGCAGGACTTTATGTTATATTCGATGTGGAAGCTTCCTATACCCTAGGAATTGTATTGGCGCTAATATCAGCATTTCTAAGTGCCTTGTTTTCGGTTATTAATGGGAAATTTGTACTAAAACACAAAGCATCGGCTATTTCATTCTATGAGTTGATGTTCGGCGTTTTAGGGATAACAATTTATTTGGCTTTTTCAGGAAGTTTTACAGCCGATTTTTTCAAGGTATCTGCCCACGATTGGATGTACCTTTTAATTTTAGCTTCAGTGTGTACAGCGTATGCTTTTATTGCGTCGGTACACGTAATGAAATGGATAAGTCCTTATACGGTTATGCTTAGCATTAATATGGAACCTGTATACGGTATTATTTTAGCGCTTATTATTTTAGGTGATTCAGAAAATATGAGCCCTCAGTTTTATTATGGAGCTTTAATTATCTTAGTTACAGTAGTTGCAAATGGCATCATTAAAATAACACAAGAAAGAAAAAGACGAAGATTGTCTAACCTCTAAAACAAAATTTTATCTTTGTACACCAACCTTTATAAAAAGAAGGAAATATATTATGGAATATCTTGATTTTGAACTCCCTATTAAAGAATTGCAAGAGCAGTATGAAAAAGCCTGTCTTATTGGAGAAGAGAGCGAAGTAGACGTATCCAATACTTGCAAACAGATTGAAAAGAAATTAAAGGATACTAAGAAAGAAATATATAAAAACCTTACGCCTTGGCAGCGTGTTCAACTTTCTCGTCATCCAGATCGTCCATATACAATGGATTATATAAATGCTATTTGTGGTGATACATTTTTAGAGCTTCATGGTGATCGTAGTTTTAAAGATGACAAAGCAATGGTAGGTGGCTTGGGAAAAGTAGGCGACCAAAGTTTTATGTTTGTGGGTCAGCAAAAGGGTTACAACACCAAAACACGTCAATATAGAAACTTTGGGATGGCCAATCCTGAAGGATACAGAAAAGCTTTACGCCTTATGAAGTCGGCCGAAAAGTTTAATGTACCTGTAGTTTGTTTTGTAGATACTCCAGGAGCATTTCCAGGACTTGAAGCTGAAGAAAGAGGTCAAGGAGAAGCAATTGCTAGAAACATTTTAGAAATGACACGCCTAAAAGTGCCAATCATCGTAATTATTATAGGTGAAGGTGCTAGTGGTGGTGCCTTAGGAATAGGAGTAGGTGATAAAGTATTAATGCTCGAAAACACTTGGTACTCTGTTATATCTCCAGAGAGTTGTTCTTCTATTTTATGGAGAAGCTGGGAGTTTAAAGAACAAGCAGCAGATGCTTTAAAACTTACCGCCAAAGACATGAAAAAATTAAAGCTTATCGATGAAATTGTTAAGGAACCTTTAGGGGGCGCACATAGCAACCGAACAGAGACTTTTAAAACCGTTTCTAAAGCAATTGTTAAGACTTACGATGGATTAAAAATGTTATCCCCAACCGATTTGGTAAAAAAGAGAATGGATAAATATTTAGAAATGGGTGAGTTTAAAAGTTAAAACTAACTATAGCTTAGCATACCGTAAATCCGAAGTGCAATCTTCGGATTTTTTTACGGGTTATCAACAACAAAACATAGTTTTCAACAGTTAAATTGTTGATGAACAGTTAATATCGTACCTTATAAAACCAATCCTTTCTCTTAACATTTTATTTACATTCGCATAATGGAACAAATCAAATCTCAAACTAAATTTTCAAAACGATCTGCTCAAGTAATTTCTCTTGAAAAAGGGAAGATACCGCCACAAGCCGTTGATTTAGAGGAGGTTGTGCTTGGGGCGTTGATGATTGATAAAAAAGGAGTCGATGAGGTTATTGATATTCTTCACGCAGATGTTTTTTACAAACAAGCACACCAATTCATCTTTGAAGCTATATATGAACTGTTTGAAGACAGTCAACCAGTCGACTTATTAACCGTTTCTAGCCAACTTAAGAAGAATGGAAAAATAGAATTGATTGGAGGCGAATATTACCTCATTCAACTAACTCAAAAAGTATCTTCTTCGGCGCACATTGAGTTTCACGCACGCATTATTCTTCAGAAATATATTCAGCGAAGTTTGATTAAAATTTCAAATGAAATTATTGAAGAATCATACGACGAGAGTACAGATGTTTTTGATCTTTTAGATACTGCAGAAGCAAAATTATACGAAGTAACTCAAGGTAATATTAAGCGTTCTTCCGAAACGGCTCAGAGCCTTGTAATACAAGCTAAAAAACGAATTGAAGAAATAGCAAATAAAGAAGGACTCTCGGGTGTACCTTCTGGCTTTGCTAAAGTTGATGAACTTACATCGGGTTGGCAGCCTAGTGATTTAATTATTATTGCAGCTCGTCCTGGTATGGGTAAAACGGCACTAACGCTTTCTATGGCACGAAATATGGCCGTTGAACACAATATTCCTGTTGCATTTTTCTCGCTGGAAATGTCGTCTGTACAGCTTATCACAAGACTTATCTCATCTGAAACACAACTGAGTTCAGAAAAACTAAGAACAGGAAATCTTGAAAAACACGAATGGGAACAGCTTAACGTAAAAGTAAAAGGTTTAGAGAAGGCACCGCTATTTATTGATGATACGCCATCACTATCTATTTTCGATTTACGTGCAAAGGCTAGAAGACTTTCATCCCAACACGGAATTAAACTTATAATAATAGATTACTTGCAATTAATGACTGCCGGGGGAACTCAAAAAGGAGGGAATCGTGAGCAGGAAATTTCAACAATTTCTCGTAACCTGAAAGCACTGGCTAAGGAATTGAACGTTCCTGTAATTGCACTTTCTCAGCTATCTCGTGCTGTTGAAACTCGTGGAGGTAGTAAACGTCCCTTACTTTCCGATCTACGTGAATCTGGAGCGATTGAGCAGGATGCCGATATTGTATCTTTTATCTATCGTCCAGAATATTACAAAATTGACGAATGGGATGACGATGAGCATTCACCAACTGCAGGACAGGCCGAATTTATCGTAGCTAAGCACCGTAACGGTGGTTTAGATGAAATTCGTCTTAAGTTCGTAGGAAATCTAGGTAAATTTGAGAACCTAGAGTCGTTTATCACGCCTACAGAAATTCATTCAAGAATGAACGATGCAGCAAATGACGATAGTTTTAATCCGCAAAACCTTCCATCGCCAAATGAAGCTTTTGGAAGTTCGATGAACGATGACTTTTCTTCCTTAGAAGATAATGACGTTCCTTTTTAAGACTTAGTAGAAAACTTTTCAATAAAGAAAAAAGGATGGAACGCAATTTATGTTCCATCCTTTTTTTTGGTGTTTAATTAATATTCATCCTTTGACTTTCATAGATTACGAATAGTAAAAAGATAGTTACTTAGTCTGAAATTCAATTTTTTAGACATAAAACTTCTTTCTTGAAACTAAACGATATTATATTTTATCAACGTTCTGGCTTAAAATTTGTTACTATATTTGAGCTATGATCAAAAAAATCTCCTTTCTGTTTCTGTTTTTATTTTCTTTAAATGCTTTTGCATCTTATATCCTTATTCCTATGGATGCCGAAAGTCAGAAAGAACACCTAAAAGCCTATGGAATTACCTATTGGGTACTCGAAAAACAACAAAAAGTAAAGTGGTTACTAAACTATAGAGGAGGATCTTTTTTACTTCCCGATACTGCAGAAACTCAAAAAGAATGTCAGATTAGAGGGGTTTCTTATGAGGTGTTATCCGACAGTAAAACAGAACAAATTCTGCTTGATATTAGCAGCCCTTCAAAAAACATGGATGCTGTGGTCCTTGAGAAAGCTCCAAAAATTGCAGTTTATACCCCAAAAGGGAATTTACCTTGGGATGATGCAGTAACTATGGTGCTTACTTATGCCGAAATACCTTATACCACTGTCTATGACGAAGAGGTTTTAAGCGACCAATTGATACTTTACGATTGGCTGCATTTACACCACGAAGATTTTACGGGGCAATATGGAAAGTTTTATAGGGCGTATCGTTCTGCTCCTTGGTATATAAAAGAAAAGAGAAAAGCCGAAGAGCTCGCTGCAAAATTAGGCTACAATAAGGTGTCTGAACAAAAACTAGCTGTCGCTAAAAAAATTAGAGATTACGTTATAGGTGGCGGGTTTATGTTTGCAATGTGTAGCGCTACTGATAGTTTTGATATAGCACTTTCTGCTGAAGGTGTAGATATTTGTGAGCCTATGTTTGATGGGGATCCGAGCGAACCAGGATATCAGAGTAAAATTGATTATAGTAAGACCTTTGCTTTTACCGATTTTGTATTAGAGCGAAGCCCTATGGTTTATGAGTTTTCTAGTATTGATATGACTACCAAACGCAAGGTTAAAAAGGAAACAGATTATTTCTCCCTTATGGATTATTCAGCAAAGTGGGATCCAATCCCAACCATGCTCTGTCAAAACCACACCTCTTTAGTGAAAGGATTTATGGGGCAAACTACGTCTTTTGCAAGAGATCAAATTAAATCTAACGTACTTGTAATGGGTGAAAATAAATCGAATGGGGAAGCGCGTTATATACACGGAATAAAAGGAAAGGGGTTCTTTACTTTTTTTGGAGGTCACGATCCCGAAGATTATCAACATAGAGTAGGGGATGCACCTACCGAATTAGCCTTACATCCTAAATCTCCTGGATACAGACTTATTTTAAATAACGTATTATTTCCTGCAGCAAAGAAGAAAAAACAGAAAACCTAATATAGTTTTTTAGTGAGTTTTATTTTGAAAGTGATTCGTAATACGCTTTAGGAGGCAGAACCATTATTTCAACTCTGCGATTTAGTTGTTTATTTTCTTGGGAATCATTTGGAACTCGTGGCTTGCTTTCTCCATAAGCCTTTACTTCAAAATTGAATCTATCGTAGTTTTCACTGGCCGCTTTTAGACGCTCTTTAACAGACATACATCGGTTTTTTGACAATTCGATATTATACGCATCAGTCCCATCACTATCAGTATGACCTTCAATTAAAATAGTAGCGCTTGGGATTTCATCTAAAACTCTTGAAATGGAATCTATTGTTTTAGTGGCTGTTTCTTTTAAATCAAATTTATCCACTCCAAAAAGTACATCAGCAGCGATATCTAATTTTACAACGCTATTTATTGCAGCTACAGCATCAATATCGGCACCGGCGGTTTTGCTTCTACATAAATCTTTAAGGTCTGTCAAGCGTAAATAATAAAAAATAGTATTGTTGTCTATCCCCTCATCGGATAGGTCGATGCAAGATTTTCCACCTTTAGTTTTACCAGCATAAATCCAATTTTCACCATCTGCAGAAACTTCAACGATAGCGGTTTCTTTGGAAGGTCCAACTTCAAAAATATACAAGTCGTCTCCTTCTAAGTTCATAAACCCGTTGTTAGTGAATTTTACCACCAAGACACCTCCACATCCTAACGACACGAAATCTGCTTTTTCATATTTGGTGTAATTTGGTTCGTGAAGGGCTTGAGAACTGTCTCTAAACTCCTTAAATGGTTTTGGATTGCCGAGTGTAAAGGATACAACTTCATCAGCAAAAGAAATTTTACCTAAAGGAATATATACACTGGAGCCATTAGAATCGTGATAAGTGGTTTTTAATTGAGCATTTATTTCGGTGTACGAAAACAGGGAGAAAAGAAGAATTATCTTGACAAAAAGTTTCATTAATATGCTTTTAGCTAAGATAAACATTATAAAACAATAGCTGTAAAATAAAAAAACCGCTTCATTGCTGAAGCGGTTTTTATACGAAATAATATAGTTATTGTCTTATTTTACTTTCTTTACGATTGCGGCAAAAGCCTCAGGATGATTCATAGCCAAATCTGCTAAAACCTTACGGTTTAATTCGATTCCACTATTCTTTAAACTTCCCATAAATTGTGAATAAGACATTCCATGCTGTCTTGCACCCGCATTGATACGAGTAATCCAAAGAGATCTAAAATTTCTCTTCTTAACACGACGGTCACGGTATGAGTATTGCATCGCCTTATCTACAGCGTTTTTAGCAACAGTCCATACATTTTTACGTCTTCCAAAGTAACCTTTGGCTTGTTTAAGAACCTTTTTTCTGCGGGCTCTCTTCGCAACTGAATTTACTGATCTTGGCATAATTTTAATTTTTTTTGTAGCAGGCGATTCTTTAATTCTGATCCCGATAACAAACGGGGCTGAATTTTGAATTCTTTATAAAAGCACTACTCCAGGGTTTAAATAATTTGTTTTAACCGATTAAGCTAATTACTTCAATCGAAGCATTTGCTTAATATTATTTTCATCGGCCTCATGAACTAGCGCCATTTTGGTCAATGCTTTTTTACGTTTTTTGCTCTTCTTTGTTAAGATATGGCTTTTAAACGCATGCTTTCTTTTAATTTTACCAGTACCTGTAAGCTTAAAACGCTTCTTAGCACTAGATTTTGTCTTTTGTTTAGGCATGTTTTCTTATTTATTTATTATTTCGCATTATTATTACATTCGGTTTCTTCAAAAAACCGAAGTTTTACATCATTTGTTGGTAATCAATACTTAATTGTTATTGATTATTTCTTCTTAGGAGCAATGAACATAATCATTCGCTTACCCTCAAGCTTTGGCATTTGCTCTACTTTCCCGTACTCTTCTAAATCACGCGCAAGACGCAAAAGTAAAATCTCACCTTGGTCTTTATAAATAATTGAGCGGCCTTTAAAGAATACATAAGCTTTTAACTTAGCGCCATCCTCCAAAAACTTAATACCGTGTTTCTTTTTGAATTCGTAATCGTGATCATCCGTGTTTGGTCCAAATCTAATTTCCTTAATGGTAACCTTAGATGCTTTTGCTTTTAAGGATTTCTCACGTTTCTTCTGTTCGTAAACAAACTTCTTATAGTCTATTACCTTACAAACAGGTGGGTTTGCATTTGGTGATATTTCAACTAGATCAAGTTCTTGCTCTGCCGCTATTTCACGAGCTTTTTTTAAAGGATAAACTCCTATCTCTACATTGTCTCCAACAAGGCGTACTTCTTCAGCACGAATCTTTCCGTTGATTCGGTGTTGATCTTCCTTAATTACCCTTGCAGGTCCTCTACTTCTTTTTCTTCGTATTGCTATGGCTTAAAATATTTAGTTAAACATTAAATTCTATCGATTCTTCTTTTATTTCTTTCTGAATCAATTCTGAAAAGGCTTTTACAGACATTGTCCCTAAATCACCTTCCCCATGCTTTCGTACAGAAACCGTACCATCTTTTTCTTCTTGTTCTCCTACAATCAGCATATAAGGGATTTTATTCATTTCTGCCTCCCTAATTTTCTTACCGATGGTCTCACTTCTGTTATCAGCAAGGGCGCGAATTTCGTCATTTTCAAGCAAATTTAAAACTTTTTGGGAGTATTTTTCATATTTTTCACTTAAAGATAAGATACTTACCTGTTCTGGCATTAACCAAAGAGGGAAATTTCCACCCGTATGTTCTAATAAAATTGCTACAAATCGTTCCATGCTACCAAAAGGCGCGCGGTGAATCATAACCGGGCGGTGCATTTCATTGTCACTTCCCTTGTATTCTAATTCAAAACGTTCTGGTAGTGTGTAATCTACTTGAATAGTTCCTAACTGCCAACTTCTTCCTAAAGCATCTTTAACCATAAAGTCTAGTTTAGGTCCGTAAAACGCAGCTTCACCTTCTTCGACTACGTAATCTAGATTCTTGTCTTTAACAGCATTGATGATAGCTTGCTCTGCTTTTTTCCAAAGTTCAGGTCTTCCTATGTATTTTTCAGGCTTTTCTGGATCTCTCAACGATACTTGTGTTGTAAAGTTTTCAAATCCTAACGAGCCAAATACGTAAAGTACAAGGTCGATTACTTTTTTAAACTCTTCATCAAGTTGATCTGGTGTACAGAAAATGTGAGCGTCATCCTGAGTAAAACCTCTTACACGCGTTAAACCGTGAAGTTCTCCACTTTGTTCATAGCGATACACGGTTCCAAATTCTGCAAAACGCTTAGGTAAATCTTTATAAGACCACGGCTTGCTGTTGAATATCTCACAGTGGTGAGGGCAGTTCATTGGTTTAAGCAAAAACTCTTCTCCTTCGTGAGGGGTTAGTATAGGTTGAAAACTATCTGCGCCGTATTTTTCATAATGACCAGATGTCATATATAATTCTTTGTGACCGATATGTGGTGAAACTACCATTTCATAACCGGCTCTTTTCTGAGCCTTCTTTAGGAAATTCTCAAGTCTTTCACGTAAAGCTGCTCCTTTTGGAAGCCATAATGGCAGACCTTGACCAACCTTTTGCGAAAATGTGAAAAGCTCTAATTCTTTTCCAAGTTTTCTGTGGTCGCGTTTTTTAGCTTCTTCTAGTAACTGTAAGTATTCAGTTAAGTCCTTTTGTTTAGGAAAACTAATGCCATAAACACGAGTAAGCTGTTTGTTGTTTTCATCACCCCTCCAGTATGCTCCTGCAATACTCATTAGTTTGATGGCTTTTACAATTCCAGTGTTTGGAATGTGTCCCCCGCGGCATAAATCGGTGAAGTTATCGTGATCGCAGAAAGTAATACTTCCGTCCTCAAGGTTTTCAATAAGCTCTACTTTATACTCGTTGTTTTGTTTTTTATAGTATTCTAATGCATCTGCTTTAGAAGACTCGCGAATTGAAAATTCGTGCTTGCCTCTAGCAATTTCAAGCATTTTGTTTTCAATTCCTTTCAGGTCTTTATCAGAAATAGTTATGTCTCCAAAATCTACATCGTAATAAAAGCCGTTTTCAATTGCTGGACCAATAGTAAGTTTGATTCCAGGGTATAATTGTTCTAGTGCTTGTGCAAGAATATGTGCTGTAGAATGCCAAAACGCCTTTTTACCTTGGTCATCTTTCCACGTATATAGTACAAGGTTTCCGTCCTGTGTTAACGGGGTGGAAGTTTCTACGGTTTGCTTATTAAAGGAAGCCGAAATTACATTTCGTGCAAATCCTTCACTTATGCTTTTAGCTACATCCATTGGAGTAACTCCTGCTTCAAAATGCTTTACACTTCCATCTGGTAGGGTAATGGCTATCATATGTTGAAAATTTTAGGCTGCAAAGATACTATTAGTTTAGGCGTTTTGCAATATTCGTTTTGTGGTTTCTTATGAGAAAATAATAGTATTATAATATAACGTTGCCAATTGCTGCGTGGGAATATATATGGTATAATCAAATCATTATTTTGAAGTTAATACTTGCCATTATATAGTGTGTTTGGAAGTGTTTAATGAGTAACATCTATTGATTACTTAAATTTCTGAATTGTGGGTTTATACCCGAAGTGAGTTTTGCAACTTTCTGTCTGTTTTAGAATAGTAGAATGTTTGGTTGTTGATGAGGATCTTTTAGATTTAGCTATATGATGTATAAGAAACTGATGTTATTTGTTCTGTTTTTCGGAAGTCTAGGTAATGTGATTTTACTTGTAAATACTGGGGTTAATAGGGTTTTAATAGGGTTTAGTTTTAATAGAGTTTTCTATAGTATATATATTAAGGTATAAGTTAATGAAATTTATTTTTAATTCTAAGTATTGCTTTTTCAGGTGCTTAGCTATTATTATTAATCTTGCATTAAAAAAAGTTTAAATTAATGTTGTGGGGTTAAAAAACGGAGTTATATTTGCACCCGCTTAACGAAACAGAATTGTTTGTTTCAAGGGTTAA
>NZ_JAIRBB010000017.1 GCF_022008395.1 Aequorivita xiaoshiensis | reverse complement strand
GTAGCAGCATCATACCAAACAACCGCCTGACCTCCCGGTACCGTAGCAGTAGCTGTTAATGTCTGAATTGGACTGGCCTCACACTCGGTCTGATCCCCTCCGCTTACTGGTGGGTCTACAGCTACAGCTTGGGTTATTACAACAGTTTCCGAAATAGTACAATTACCATCATCAACAGTAACCTTATAAGTACCAGCAGTTAAACCAGATTGATCTTGAGAAGACGGGTTTAAACCACTTCCGTCATTTGTTGTCCAAGAATATGTGTAAGAACCCGTTCCACCAGTAACAGATAAGTCTATAGAACCATTCGAATCACCAAAACAAGTGATATTTTGTTTGGTGTAACTAGAATCTAAATCAGAATTCGATACCGTAACTGGTTTAATAATTTCACAACCACTATCATTATCAACTGCTTTAATATAATAGGTTCCAACCGGCGCCACAGTTGGAGTAGTAAAAGCTATAGTGGCGGCCTCATCTTGCCAATATGTGTATGGTCCTGAAATAGTACTTCCTGCTGTTATAGCAGGAGCAGTAATGTCCGCAGTTGTTACCCCTAAACAAAGAGGCTCAGGATCATTAACAACCAATGCATTTGAAGTAAAACTTCTCGCTTTTAGAAACACTCCTGCATCCCATTGCTGATCGGATGCGTCAGCAATAGCCATTTTCATTTTATATTGCTGTCCAGAAGTAAGGCCGCTATACTCAGCTGTCATTACAACTGTTCCACCATCAAATTCAGTTGAAACATTTATATTGTTATTAGCATAATAAGCTTGATTTTTGGCGGCTACCGAATTACCATTAACATTAGAAGCAACATAGGGGTGAATGGTATTAATTGTAATTTCATCACTAGTACCAGGCACTAACGCTAGATTAACAGCATCATGTTGATATCCTTCCCCACCAGCAATACCAGGACCGCTTAAAAAGAATCCAAAAGCATCCTCGTATACTGTTCCACAATATTCTAAATATTCATCTGATGCAAAAATAAATTGAAATTCAATTTTTGTTCCAACTGGTGTAAAATCAATCTCAAGAACAGCGGCATCATACATGGTATGCTCAGTAATAAGTGCCAAATCTGGGTCACTTGCATTACTATTCATTTCATCAGAAAAACCATCTGAAACACTTGGTCCTCTAGCATTCTTAATTTTACCCGTGGAAAGCAACAATCCCTCTTCAATTCCAAAATTTACGGCATTGCCTTCATTAAAATAACCTAATTGCCGATCTAAAGTTGAGCCTCCAAATTGATTATTCCAGGTCCAATTATTACCATTTTTTTGATAATATCCAAACCTTACATTTCCAATGCTCATACAAGACGTTGCTAAAATATTTTCAACCAATTGTTTCGGTGTAGACCCATACGTAGCATCATCGTTCGGCACTTCAATACTATTTCCAGTTCCTGGACCTTCTTGTTGCCCTCCTTTGATTAATATACTTTTATCCGGACTTGAGCCAACTCTTGGTTTAATAACCTCTTGTCCATAACTGAAACTAAATGAAAGAATCAAAAAAAGACCTATTAAAAACCTCTTATCAGAAGTAAATAAATTAGTAATTATTTTAATCATAATATAGTTTTTAATTGTTTAGTTGAAATTGAAAACCTGCCATAACATAGATGTTTAGGCAGTAATGTGAAAAAAGAATGTATATGAATCTTATTCATAGTTAAATTGGTATATTATATATTTAAAAAGCGTTTTAGGGGAAAGTCAACTAGCTTTAAAATTTTAAAAATCTTTATTCAAAATTTTTCTTACAAGACCTATGAGGAGGTGGGTCTTAGTATTAAAATCAATTTTCTATATTGTAATAAAAGACGTTTGAGGAGACCGACTTTTTTATTTAAAATAACTTTATTATATCAAGACTTTAGGGGAGACAGTCTTTAAGCTTTTAATATCTTATCAAGATTTACGTGGGGATTACTTGATACCAGCTTTTGGGGATAGAGATAAATCACTTAATAAGTTCTTAAGAACAAAAATGATCTAACGATAAAACAAACGTAGTATAATTTTTAACAATTTCATATACGTACTAACACGTATATCTTAAATTATTACTAATAAAACTGAAAATACGTTAAAAAAATATCGTCTTAACACACTTAAAATCAAGGTCTTGACATATTTAATAGAAAAAACCTCGAAACCCTTATTTTTAATACTTTTTTGTATTTTTTTTATATCGAGTCCCATTTTAAGATTTTAAATAACGAATCAACCCAAAATTACTGTCGTTGAATTATTAAGTTTAATTCCGATAGCTGAAACCCGATTCGTTATAGATAATTTTCAACCTTTTCGTATAAATTCCACTTTTAAATTTTTACTATTCACCGCTGAGTAATAATTAGTCTCTTTTTAGTCCTTCATGAGTTTAATTCTCCAATAACAAACTTTATCTTTGCAACATATACGAAAAACGATTATGTCTTTAACAAAAGAAATTAAACGCCGAAGAACTTTCGGTATTATTGCGCATCCCGATGCTGGTAAAACTACACTTACGGAAAAACTTCTACTCTTTGGTGGAGCTATTAATGAAGCCGGAGCAGTAAAAAACAACAAGATAAAAAAAGGGGCTACAAGTGACTTTATGGAAATAGAACGACAGCGTGGTATTTCTGTAGCAACTTCAGTTTTGGCATTTGAATATGAAGGAATAAAAATTAATATTCTCGATACTCCAGGGCACAAGGATTTTGCTGAAGACACCTTTAGAACACTTACTGCAGTGGATAGCGTAATTGTTGTTATAGACGTTGCAAAAGGAGTTGAGGAACAAACTGAAAAGCTTGTAGAAGTATGTAGAATGCGAAACATTCCAATGATCGTATTCGTGAATAAACTTGATAGAGAAGGTAGAGATGCTTTTGATTTGTTAGACGAAATTGAACAAAAACTTCAATTACGGGTGACGCCCCTTAGTTTTCCAATTGGCATGGGTTACGACTTTAAGGGAATCTATAATGTTTGGGAAAAGAATATTAATCTCTTTAGCGGTGATAGCCGAAAGAACATAGAAGAAACAATTGAAGTAGAAGACTTAAATAGTTCAGAATTAGACAAACTTGTCGGTGAAAAAGCAGCTGAAACACTACGTGAAGAGATTGAGCTAGTGCAAGAAGTATATCCAAATTTTGATGGGCAAGAATATTTAGATGGAGAGTTACAACCTGTATTTTTTGGATCTGCATTAAATAATTTTGGTGTACGTGAATTGCTAGATTGTTTTATTGAAATAGCTCCTACTCCACGTCCAAAAGCAAGCAATACTCGAATAGTTCATCCAGATGAAAAAGCTTTTTCAGGTTTTGTATTTAAAATTCACGCAAATATGGACCCTAAGCATCGCGATAGATTGGCTTTCGTAAAAATTGTATCAGGTACTTTCGAACGAAACTCACCGTATCTACACGTTCGCAATGGTAAAAAAATGAAATTTAGTAGTCCAAATGCTTTCTTTGCTGAAAAGAAACAAATAGTTGATATCTCCTACCCTGGCGATATAGTAGGTCTTCACGATACAGGGAACTTCAAAATTGGCGATACGCTTACTGAAGGCGAAAAAATGCTTTATAAAGGAATTCCTAGCTTTTCACCAGAACACTTTAAATATATCAACAATGCTGATCCTATGAAGAGCAAGCAACTTGAAAAAGGTATTGACCAATTAATGGACGAAGGTGTTGCTCAATTATTCACCCTTGAATTAAACGGACGTAAAGTAATAGGAACAGTTGGTGCACTTCAATTTGAAGTTATTCAGTACAGACTTGAACACGAATATGGCGCAAGTTGTTCTTATGAAAACCTAAATGTTCACAAAGCATGTTGGGTAGAAGCCAAAGATCCAAAAAGCGCTGAATTCGCAGATTTTAAAAGAGTTAAATCCAAATTTTTAGCAAAGGATAAGCGCGGCCAACTAGTGTTCTTTGCCGATTCAGCTTTTACACTACAAATGACGCAGTCTAAATATCCAAATGTGAAATTGCATTTTGTAAGTGAGTTTGAGAAATCAAACAAATAGATCTCCAAAGCTTAATACATAAAAAAGCTCGTTACTCTTATTTTAAGTAAAAACGCAGAAATAATTTTAAATATTAAAGCATAAAAAAAGCCCCAATAATTGGGGCTTTTTTTTATGCTTCGCCAGTTGGGCCAAAGTTCAAAGGCATAGGCGGTTGCTCATAATCTTTGATTTCGCCGTGGGCTTGTTCAAATCGTTTAACATTATCATTTAACGCTTTCAGAAATCGCTTAGCGTGTTGTGGTGTCAAGATAATTCTAGACTTCACTTTACTCTTAGGAACTCCTGGCATTATAGTAACAAAATCAACCACAAATTCAGAAACAGAATGATTAATGATAGCTAAGTTGCTGTATATTCCTTGGGCTACACTTTCGTCTAACTCAATATTTATCTGACCTTGTTTAGGTTGTTTCTTTTGATCTGACATTGCTAAAAATTTGTTGTTTTATAATATGTTGTTGAATGAATAAAAACTGAAAATATAAAAGGTGCGTTTCTAAAAACGCACCTTTATATAAAAATTAGTTATAGTTAACTTCTTCTTTAGCCTTATTCATTTCTTCCAATTCTTGTTTCGATCCCACTATTATAGTGTCATATCTACGCATACCTGTTCCGGCTGGTATCTTATGACCCACAATAACGTTTTCTTTCAAGCCTTCTAAGGTATCAACTTTACCAGCTACAGCCGCTTCGTTTAATACTTTAGTAGTTTCCTGGAAGGAAGCTGCAGAGATAAATGACTTTGTCTGTAACGACGCTCTCGTAATACCTTGAAGTACAGGAGTAGCAGTTGCAGTAACAACATCACGAGCCTCTACAAGCTCTTTATCATTTCTTCTCAATAATGAGTTTTCATCACGAAGAGCACGAGGAGAAAGAATTTGTCCTTCTTTCAAGTTTTCAGAATCACCTGAATTTGTAATCACTTTCATTCCGAATAACTTATCATTTTCTTCGATAAAGTCATCTTTATGGGCTAATTGATTTTCAAGGAACGTAGTATCTCCTGGATCTTCAATTCTCACCTTACGCATCATTTGACGAACAACAACCTCAAAATGCTTGTCGTTAATCTTCACCCCTTGCAGACGGTATACCTCTTGAACTTCGTTCACAAGATATTGCTGTACTGCAGATGGGCCTTTAATACGAAGAATGTCTTCTGGAGTAATAGAACCATCAGATAATGGCATACCCGCACGAACGTAATCGTTTTCTTGAACTAGAATTTGACTTGATAATTTCACCAAATACTTTTTCACTTCGCCTAATTTAGACTCAACGATAATCTCTCGGTTACCACGTTTAATTTTACCAAAAGAAACCACACCATCAATTTCGCTAACTACAGCTGGGTTTGAAGGGTTACGCGCTTCGAAAAGCTCGGTAACACGTGGAAGACCTCCTGTAATATCTCCTGATTTTGCAGATTTACGTGGAATCTTAACAAGTACCTTTCCTACTTTAATCTTATCGTTGTCGTCCACCATAATGTGTGCACCAACTGGTAAGTTGTAAGAACGAATTACTTCGTCTTTCTTCCCTAAAATTTGTAGGGTTGGAATACGTTTTTTATCTCTTGATTCAGAAATTACCTTTTCTTGGAATCCTGTTTGTTCATCAATCTCAACTTGATACGTTACACCTTGAACGATGTTTTCATATTTAATTTTTCCAGCAAATTCTGAAATAATTACACCGTTATAAGGATCCCAAGTACAGATTACATCTCCTGCTTTTACTGAATCACCATTCTTAATAAGTAATGTTGAACCGTAAGGAATGTTATTTGTACTAAGCGTAATTCCTGTTTGTTCATCTACTAACTTCAATTCTGAAGTACGAGAAATAACAATATCCACAGGATTTCCTTGATTATCTTCACCTTTTACAGTTTTAAGATCTTCAATTTCAGCCTTTCCGTCAAATTTAACCGTTAAGTTATTTTGTTCTGAAATGTTACCTGCAATACCTCCCACGTGGAAAGTACGAAGTGTAAGCTGAGTTCCTGGTTCTCCAATTGATTGAGCAGCTACAACACCAACAGCCTCACCTCGTTGTACCATTTTATTGGTTGCAAGGTTACGACCATAACATTGTGCACATATACCTTTTTTAGCCTCACAAGTTAATGCAGAACGAACTTCTACACTATCTAATGGTGATGCCTCAATAGCATCTGCTATCTCTTCGTAAATGTGTTCTCCAGCATTTACTAATACTTCTTTAGTTAGTGGGTGAATAACGTCGTTAAGCGCAGTACGTCCAACAATTCTAGCTCCTAGAGTCTCAACAACTTCTTCGTTTTTCTTTAATGCTGAAACTTCAATACCACGTAATGTACCACAGTCTTCTTCATTCACAATAACGTCTTGTGAAACATCAACTAGACGACGCGTTAGGTAACCCGCATCTGCCGTTTTAAGTGCGGTATCCGCAAGACCTTTACGAGCACCGTGAGTAGAGATAAAGTATTCAAGAATTGAAAGACCTTCCTTAAAGTTAGAAAGAATTGGGTTTTCAATAATTTCTCCACCACCTGAATTCGATTTCTTAGGTTTTGCCATCAATCCACGCATCCCTGTTAACTGACGGATCTGTTCTTTAGAACCCCTCGCACCAGAATCAAGCATCATATACACCGAGTTAAATCCTTGCTGATCTTCGCGAATACGCTTCATAGATAGCTCAGTAAGCTCTGCGTTAGTTGCAGTCCAAATATCAATAACTTGGTTGTAACGTTCGTTATTGGTAATAAGACCCATGTTATAACTATTGATAATACCGTCAACTTGTGAGTTTGCATTATCAATCATACTTTGTTTTTCGGCAGGGATAATAATATCACCTAAGCTGAATGATAGTCCGCCTTCAAAAGCGAATTTATATCCTAAAGTTTTAATCTCATCTAGGAAGTCTGCAGTAACAGGTACTGAAGTTACTTTTAAGATTTTCCCGATAATATCACGAAGAGATTTTTTAGTCAATACTTCGTTAACAAAACCAGCTTCAGCAGGCACCTTTTCGTTAAAGATTACTCTACCTAAGGTGGTAGTGATAATTTGCATTGTTAACTCACCATTTTCGTTGAAATCTTTAGTTCTAATTTTGATTTCAGCGTTCAAATCTACCTGTCCTTCATTGTAAGCAATAATTGCTTCTTCAGCCGAGTAGAAAGTAAGACCTTCACCTTTTACCTTAACATCTTCAGTAGATTTTCTTAGTTTGGTCATATAGTAAAGACCTAAAACCATATCCTGAGATGGTACAGCAACTGGCGAACCATTTGCAGGGTTTAGAATGTTGTGAGATGCAAGCATCAATAACTGACATTCTAAGATTGCCTCTGGCCCTAGTGGTAAGTGCACAGCCATCTGATCCCCATCAAAATCCGCGTTAAACGCAGTACATACTAATGGATGTAGTTGTATTGCTTTACCTTCAATTAATTTAGGTTGGAAAGCTTGTATACCTAGCCTGTGCAATGTAGGAGCACGGTTAAGCATTACCGGGTGTCCTTTTAATACATTTTCAAGGATGTCCCAAACTACAGGCTCCTTTTTATCTATAATTTTCTTTGCAGATTTTACAGTTTTTACAATTCCTCTTTCAATCAATTTACGGATTACAAAAGGCTTGTAAAGCTCGGCAGCCATATCTTTAGGTATACCACACTCAAATAATTTAAGTTCTGGCCCGACAACAATTACCGAACGCGCTGAATAATCTACACGTTTACCAAGTAAGTTTTGACGGAAACGACCTTGCTTACCTTTCAATGAATCTGAAAGTGATTTAAGCGGACGGTTACTATCAGTTTTTACTGCAGAAGATTTACGCGTGTTATCAAGTAATGAATCTACCGCTTCTTGAAGCATACGCTTTTCGTTACGTAGAATTACCTCTGGAGCTTTAATTTCCATTAATCGCTTCAAACGGTTGTTACGAATAATTACACGACGGTATAAATCATTTAAATCTGAAGTCGCGAAACGACCACCATCAAGTGGTACTAATGGACGAAGTTCTGGTGGAATAACCGGAACTACTTTCATAATCATCCACTCAGCTTTGTTCTCGCGGTTTTTATTAGCATCGCGAAGAGCTTCTACAACTTGAAGACGCTTTAAAGCTTCTGTTTTACGTTGTTTAGAAGTTTCGTTGTTTGCTTTATGACGTAAGTCGTAAGATAAAGTGTCTAAGTCAATTCTTTGCAAAAGATCGATCAAGCACTCTGCTCCCATCTTCGCAATAAATTTGTTAGGATCTGTATCTTCTAAGTACTGGTTATCTTGTGGAATTGTTTCCAAAATATCAAGATACTCTTCTTCTGTAAGGAAGTCTAATTTCTTAACATCTTCGCCACTTTCATATTTAGCTACACCCGGTTGAATTACTACATAACGTTCGTAGTAAATAATCATATCCAGTTTCTTAGATGGTAATCCAAGAAGGTAACCAATTTTGTTAGGAAGACTACGGAAGTACCAGATGTGTGCAACCGGAACAACTAAGTTGATATGCCCCACACGGTCACGACGCACTTTTTTCTCTGTTACTTCTACACCACAACGGTCACATACGATCCCTTTGTAGCGAATTCTTTTATATTTACCACAGGCACACTCATAATCCTTTACAGGACCAAAAATACGCTCACAGAAAAGTCCGTCACGCTCTGGTTTGTGCGTACGGTAGTTTATTGTTTCGGGTTTTAGAACTTCTCCACGTGATTCTGCCAAAATAGATTCAGGAGAGGCCAAACCAATAGAAATCTTGTCGAATTTCTGTACTGTGTTTTCTTTATTTCTGTTCATCATGATTTAAAATAAACTTTGTTGTTAAATGAGGGTTTAATTCCTCGGAAGAAATTTAAGATACCCCTTCACGGTTGTAAAGGGGTATATCCTTATTCTTCTAATCTAATGTCAAGACCCAATCCTTTCAATTCGTGCATAAGTACGTTGAACGATTCTGGTAATCCTGGTTCTGGCATAGTTTCACCTTTTACGATTGCCTCGTAGGTTTTAGCCCTTCCAATAACATCATCAGATTTAACAGTCAATATTTCTCTAAGCGTACTAGATGCACCGTATGCTTCTAGAGCCCAAACCTCCATTTCTCCAAAACGCTGACCACCAAATTGTGCTTTACCACCAAGTGGCTGTTGCGTAATAAGTGAGTATGGTCCAATGGAACGCGCGTGCATCTTATCATCTACCATGTGGCCTAGTTTCAACATATAAATCACACCTACAGTTGCAGGTTGATCGAAACGCTTACCAGTTCCACCATCAAATAAGTAAGTATGCCCGTATCTTGGTATGCCAGCTTCATCAGTATATTCATTTATCTGATCAATTACTGCACCATCAAAAATTGGAGTTGCGAATTTGCGACCTAATTTTTGACCAGCCCATCCAAGAACGGTTTCGTATATCTGCCCAATGTTCATACGAGATGGTACACCAAGTGGGTTCAATACTATATCTACAGGGGTTCCGTCCTCCAGGAATGGCATGTCTTCTTCACGTACAATACGTGCAACAATACCCTTGTTTCCGTGACGCCCTGCCATTTTATCTCCAACTTTAAGTTTACGCTTCTTAGCGATATAAACTTTTGCTAGTTTTAAAATTCCAGAAGGAAGCTCATCTCCTACAGAGATAGTAAACTTCTCACGACGCAAGTTACCTTGAAGGTCGTTTTCCTTAATTTTATAGTTGTGCATTAAATCTGCAACCAACGCATTGGTTTCATCATCGGTTGTCCAAGTACCTCCAGTTAAGTGAGTGTAATCGTCAACAGAATTAAGCATCTTTAATGTAAACTTTTTACCTTTAGGGAACACTATTTCACCTAAATCATTGCTTATTCCTTGAGCAGTTTTACCTCCTACAATTGTGAATAGTTTTTCAACCAACTTATCTTGTAGGGCTACAAATTTGCTTTCGTATTTTGCTTCAAGTTCTGCGATGTCTTCTTTATCTTTCGCACGTTTGCGCTTATCTTTAACAGCACGAGCAAACAATTTCTTGTCTATTACTACACCGTTTAATGAAGGTGAAGCTTTTAATGATGCATCTTTTACATCACCAGCTTTATCACCAAAAATAGCGCGAAGAAGTTTCTCTTCAGGAGTTGGATCACTTTCTCCTTTTGGAGTAATTTTTCCGATAAGAATATCACCTGGTTTTACCTCGGCACCAATTCTAATCATTCCATACTCATCTAAGTCTTTAGTAGCTTCTTCAGAAACGTTTGGAATATCATTTGTCAACTCTTCGTTACCTAACTTAGTATCGCGAACTTCTAATGAGTATTCATCAATATGAATAGAAGTGAATATATCTTCACGTACTACTCTTTCAGAAATTACAATTGCATCCTCAAAGTTATAACCTTTCCAAGGCATGAAGGCAACCTTCATATTACGCCCTAGTGCTAGTTCACCTTTTTCAGTAGCATAACCCTGGCAAAGAACCTGTCCTTTTTTAACTCTATCACCTTTGCTTACAATAGGCTTAAGGTTAATAGAAGTTCCTTGGTTTGTCTTTCTGAATTTTACTAGTTGATATGTTTTAGAATCGCTATCAAAACTTACCATACGTTCATTCTCAGTACGGTCGTATTTAATAGTAATTTCGTTTGCATCAACGTATTCCACTAAACCATCTCCTTCTGCGTTTATTAAAACTCGGCTATCAGAAGCAACTTGTCTTTCAAGACCAGTTCCAACGATTGGAGAATCTGCAATTAATAAAGGTACAGCCTGACGCATCATGTTAGATCCCATCAAAGCACGGTTCGCATCATCATGCTCCAAGAATGGAATTAGGGATGCAGAAATAGATGCAATTTGGTTAGGGGCAACATCGGCATAATTTAAAGTTACTGGGTCCACAAGCGGGAAGTCACCTTCCATACGTGCAATAACCTTATCAGTATCGATAACACCATCCTCTGTTAATGGAATATTTGCCTGTGCAATGTGCATATCTTCCTCTTCCTCAGCAGAAAGGTAGATTGCCTCATTTTTAAAATCTATTTTTCCCTCATTTACTTTACGGTACGGAGTTTCAATAAACCCAAGGTTGTTAACCTTTGCATAAACCGAAAGTGATGAAATAAGACCAATGTTTGGACCTTCTGGAGTTTCGATTGGACAAAGACGACCATAGTGTGTATAGTGAACGTCACGTACTTCGAAACCTGCTCTTTCACGTGATAAACCACCTGGCCCTAATGCAGATAGACGACGCTTATGCGTTATCTCAGCAAGTGGGTTTGTTTGGTCCATAAACTGTGAAAGCTGGTTTGTACCAAAAAACGAGTTAATTACAGAAGACAATGTCTTTGCATTAATCAAGTCGATAGGGGTAAAAACCTCATTATCACGAACGTTCATACGCTCGCGAATAGTACGAGCCATACGAGCAAGACCAACACCAAATTGTTGCGACAATTGCTCCCCTACAGTACGTACTCGACGGTTACTAAGGTGGTCAATATCGTCAATCTCAGCTTTAGAGTTAATAAGCTCGATTAAGTATTTTACGATGGTAATGATATCTTCTTTAGTAAGCACCTGCTTATCCATGGCAATATCAAGACCAAGTTTCTTGTTCATTCTATAACGCCCTACCTCACCAAGATTATATCTTTGGTCGCTAAAGAAAAGCTTATGGATAATTCCACGAGCGGTTTCTTCATCTGGCGGCTCAGCATTACGAAGTTGTCTATATATATGTTCTACCGCTTCTTTTTCAGAGTTAGTAGGGTCTTTTTGTAATGTATTGTGAATAATAGCATAGTCGGCTAACTGATTTTCTTCTTTGTGTAAAAGAACAGTTTTGCTTCCTGAATCTATAATTTCGTCAATGTGTTCTTTTTCAAGAACAGTATCACGGTCTAAGATAATTTCGTTACGTTCAATAGAGACTACTTCACCAGTATCTTCATCAACGAAATCTTCGTGCCAAGTTTTTAGCACACGGGCAGCTAATTTACGCCCAATGTATTTTTTTAGTCCTGTTTTTGAAGCCTTAACTTCTTCTGCAAGATCAAAAATTTCGAGAATATCTTTATCTCTTTCAAAACCGATAGCTCTGAAAAGGGTTGTAACAGGTAACTTTTTCTTACGGTCAATGTACGCGTACATTACGCTGTTAATATCTGTGGCAAATTCAATCCACGATCCTTTAAAAGGAATTACTCTGGCAGAGTATAATTTAGTTCCGTTGGCGTGAAAAGACTGACCAAAGAACACCCCTGGCGAACGGTGAAGTTGAGAAACAACAACACGTTCAGCTCCGTTAACGCAGAAAGTTCCGCTAGGAGTCATATAAGGGATAGTACCTAAGTAAACATCCTGAACAATAGTCTCAAAGTCTTCGTGCTCTGCGTCTGTACAGTATAGTTTTAACCTTGCTTTTAAAGGCACACTATAAGTAAGACCACGTTCAATGCATTCCTGGATGGAATATCTTGGCGGATCCACGAAATAGTCTAAGAACTCTAAAACGAATTGGTTACGAGTATCGGTAATTGGGAAATTTTCCAAAAAGGTTTTATATAAACCTTCTTGGCCTCTTTCTTCTGATTTGGTTTCCAATTGGAAAAAATCCTGGAAGGACTTTATCTGAATGTCCAAAAAGTCGGGATAATCCGGCTTATTTTTTACAGAGGAAAAATTCAATCTTTCAGTTTGCGTTGCTGACATCTATGGACGGAATTTTAATTAAAATAATATTGAATAAACGTATAAAAAAGGTGTTAACCATTATATACGCAAAATGGTTTAGGCCTTTCCGACCCCGATAATAACGGGACGGAAGACCTAAACCTTAGGGTTTGGAACGTAATAAGCTTACTTAAGCTCAACCTCTGCTCCAGCTTCTTCTAGTTGCGCTTTTAATGCTTCAGCTTCATCCTTAGCAATTCCTTCCTTAATTGGAGAAGGTGCGTTATCAACTAATTCTTTTGCTTCTTTAAGACCAGCACCAGTTAATTCTTTAACTAGTTTTACAACTGCAAGTTTAGATGCACCAGCACCTTTAAGAATTACATCAAATTCTGATTGCTCATCTGCAGCGTCTCCACCAGCAGCACCACCACCAGCAGCAACAGCTACAGCTGCAGCAGCAGGCTCAATACCGTACTCGTCTTTTAATATTGTAGCTAACTCATTAACTTCTTTTACTGTTAGGTTAACCAATTGTTCTGCGAAATCTTTCAAATCTGCCATTTCTATCGTTTTTAAAAATAATTGTGTTTATATAAATTAATTAGTGCAATGTTTGTTTTATCCTTCTCTTTCGGATAAGGTCTTAACAAGGCCTGCAATTGTAGTACTTCCACTCTTAAGAGCTGAAATAACATTTTTAGCAGGAGATTGTAGTAACCCAATAACTTCTCCAATAAGCTCTTCTTTAGATTTAAGCTCTGCTAAGCTATCCAATTGTTCATCGCCAACGTAAATTGACTCTTGGATGTAAGCTCCTTTTAATAAAGGCTTATCAGATTTTTTTCTGAATTCTTTAATTACTTTGGCAGGTGCATTACCTGTTTCAGAAAACATAATGGAAGTATTTCCTTTAAGTACTTCTGGTAAGCTTCCAAAGTCTTTATCTGAACTCTCCATTGCTTTTTTAAGCAATGTGTTCTTAACAACTGCTAACTGAACTCCTGCTTTAAAACAAGCACGACGTAAGTTAGTTGTAGTCCCTGCGTTTAAGCCTGAGATATCTGCTAAATAGATATTTTCATTATCAGACAACTGCGCAGTTAACGTTTCAATTACTTGTGATTTTTCTTCTCTAGTCATAATTTCCAGTTTTTACTGCTCAGTAAACCTTTTTGTGTCAATCTCAACACTTGGACTCATTGTGCTAGACATATAGATACTCTTTATGTAAACACCTTTTGCCGCTTGTGGCTTTAGTTTAACGAGGGTTGTTAATAATTCTCTTGCGTTTCCTGCAATTTTTTCAGCATCAAAAGACGCTTTTCCTATTGCTGCGTGTACGATACCTGTTTTATCAACTTTAAAGTCGATTTTACCAGCTTTCACATCAGAAACTGCCTTAGCAACGTCCATAGTTACTGTACCAGTTTTTGGGTTTGGCATAAGACCACGAGGCCCTAATACACGTCCTAAAGGACCTAATTTACCCATTACACTTGGCATAGTTACAATTACGTCAACATCTGTCCATCCTCCTTTAATTTTATCGAGGTACTCATCAAGACCAACGTAGTCTGCCCCAGCTTCTTTAGCTTCAGCTTCCTTATCTGGAGTTACTAATGCTAATACTTTAACGTCTTTACCAGTTCCGTGAGGAAGGGTTACAACGCCTCTTACCATTTGGTTCGCTTTACGTGGATCCACGTTAAGACGTACCGCAAGGTCAACTGAAGGATCGAACTTTACGTTAGATATTTCTTTTATTAAAGCAGAAGCTTCGGCAACGGTATAGGTTCTATCCTCTACCTTAAGCTTGGCTTCCTTTTGCTTTTTTGTTAATCGTGCCATTTATAGATTCTTTTTTCAGATTAAAAAGGTGCATCACCTTTTACTTTAACTCCCATAGAACGTGCAGTACCAGCTACCATTTTCATAGCAGACTCAACAGTAAATGCGTTAAGATCGGGCATTTTATCTTCCGCGATCGCTCTAACTTGTTCCCAAGAGATTGTGGCTACTTTTTTTGCGTGTGGTTCACCGGAGCCTTTTTTTGCTTTAGCAGCTTCAAGTATTTGAACTGCAGCGGGTGGAGTTTTAATAACAAAATCAAAAGATTTGTCTTTATAAACTGTAATCGCTACTGGCAATACTTTTCCTTGCTTATCCTGAGTTCTAGCATTAAACTGCTTACAGAACTCCATGATATTAACACCGGCAGCACCAAGAGCAGGTCCTACTGGCGGTGATGGGTTAGCAGCACCTCCGCGAACTTGCAACTTAACTACTTTACTAATTTCTTTTGCCATTTCTAAATTTTTGTGTGGTTCTTCAAAAGTGGAAGCCTTAGAAGGAACCTATTAAGCGTAACAATTAAACTTTTTCAACTTGCATATAACTTAATTCTAATGGTGTTTTTCTTCCAAAAATCTTAACCATTACTTCAAGTTTGCGTTTTTCTTCATTTATTTTTTCAACAGTTCCATTAAATCCATTGAAAGGACCATCAATAACCTTAACGGTCTCTCCCACAGTATATGGAATGTTTACACTATCCTCTTTAACAGAAAGCTCATCAACTTTTCCTAACATTCTGTTTACTTCAGATTGTCTCAACGGCACAGGATCACCTCCTTTAACCTCTCCTAAAAAGCCAATAACACCGTTAATAGACTTAATAATGTGAGGAATTTCACCACCTAAATTTGCTTTTATCATGATGTAACCTGGAAAATAAACACGTTCTTTATTTACTTTCTTTCCGTTACGGATTTGAATAACTTTTTCGGTTGGTACGAGAACCTGATCAATGTAATCTTCAAGCTCTAATCGTTTTATCTCAGTATCGATATACGATTTAATTTTGTTTTCCTGTCCACTAACTGAACGGACTACATACCACTTTTTTGTTTTTGTTGTTTCGGTCATTTCTTACGATTTGATCCAATCAAAATATAAACCAACCATTTTGCTAAAAACGGTATCTACACCCCAAACCGCTAAGGCCAATACAATAGAAAAAACCGCAACAACTACGGTTAATTTCTGAGCCTCTGCCCAAGTTGGCCAGGTTACGTGGTTTTTAAGTTCTTTATACGATTCTGTAATATAGTTTACCATTTTGTTGTCGTATTAATATTATTCCTCCAGAGAGGTGAAGTTTCCTATTTTAGCTGTAAATTTACCTTGAAGCTTATGCAGGAATATTGCACGGGTTGAGAGACTCGAACTCACGACACCTGGTTTTGGAGACCAGTGCTCTACCAACTGAGCTAAACCCGTATTAAATTCAGAATATAGCATTAAAACCTAACTTCTGAATATTTTTTTGTCAACTCATTTAGAGCTTACCTAGTTAAAAAAGCCAAGGTATCCCGAATTAAATTCAGGACACCTATAGCTTATATAAATTATATGATTATTCTATAATCTCAGTAACCTGACCTGCACCTACAGTACGTCCACCTTCACGGATAGCGAAACGAAGACCTACATTCATTGCGATTGGCTGCAACAACTCAACAGTAATAGTCAAGTTATCTCCAGGCATAACCATTTCAACACCATCAGGAAGCGTAATAGTTCCAGTTACATCAGTTGTACGTACGTAAAACTGTGGACGGTAGTTATTGTGGAATGGAGTGTGACGTCCACCTTCTTCTTTCTTAAGAATATAAACCTCAGCTTTAAACTTAGCGTGTGGAGTAACAGATCCTGGCTTAACAATTACCATACCTCTAGAGATTTGAGTTTTCTCAATACCTCTTAAAAGAATACCTGCGTTATCTCCAGCCTCACCTCTATCTAGGATTTGACGGAACATTTCAATACCAGTAATAGTAGAAGTTAATTTCTCAGCTCCCATACCGATAATTTCAACTGGATCACCAGTTTGAGCAATACCAGTTTCGATACGACCTGTAGCAACAGTTCCACGACCAGTAATAGAGAATACATCTTCAATTGGCATCAAGAAAGGCTTTTCGTTGTCACGAACAGGCTCTTCAATCCAGTTGTCAACTTCTTGCATTAATTTAAGAAGAGCATCTACCCATTTTTGCTCACCGTTAAGTGCACCTAAAGCAGAACCTTGAACAACAGGACCATTATCACCATCATACTCGTAGAAGCTTAAAAGATCTCTGATCTCCATTTCTACTAGCTCAAGTAATTCCTCATCATCAACTAAGTCAACTTTATTCATGAATACAACAATTCTAGGGATACCAACCTGGCGACCTAAAAGGATGTGCTCACGAGTTTGTGGCATAGGACCATCAGTAGCAGCAACAACAAGAATAGCACCGTCCATTTGAGCAGCACCAGTAACCATGTTCTTTACGTAATCCGCGTGACCAGGACAGTCAACGTGTGCGTAGTGACGCTTTTCTGTTTGATACTCTACGTGAGAAGAGTTAATTGTAATACCTCTTTCTTTTTCTTCTGGCGCATTATCAATTTGATCAAATGATGTTGCTGCAGAGAAACCTGCATCAGCCAAAACTTTAGTAATAGCTGCAGTCGTAGTTGTTTTTCCGTGATCTACGTGTCCAATTGTACCAATATTTAAGTGTGGTTTTGACCGATCGAATTTTTCTTTTGCCATTTTGTATTAATTTTAATCTTAGTTATATATTAGTGTTCTATTGTATTTGCAACTTGAGCCAATGATGGGAATTGAACCCATGACCTCTTCCTTACCAAGGAAACGCTCTACCCCTGAGCTACATCGGCCTTTTAACTAGCCCTTCAACGCTGCTCAGGGTAAACAGTTCAAAAGCTTAAAGCTCAATGCTGTTTTAAAAAAAACAACAACAAACCCTAAACTAGAAACCATTTTAGAGCGGGAGACCGGGTTCGAACCGGCGACATTCAGCTTGGAAGGCTGACGCTCTACCAACTGAGCTACTCCCGCATTTTATGAGCAAATTCCCTCCCCGACAAGCGTCGAGATTGTTTCATATCCAGAGACGGAAACCGAAACCTTTTAGAGAATCTAATCAAAAGATTATTCAATCTATAAATGAACTACTTCAAACTTTGCGCAAAACTAACATAATTTTACTTATTACGTTTGAAATTTTCAATTTTTTATTGAAAATAAAAAATAGTAGTGGGGAGAGCAGGATTCGAACCTGCGAAGACGTAGTCAGCAGATTTACAGTCTGCCCTCGTTGGCCGCTTGAGTATCTCCCCAATTCTTCAATTATGAATTACGAATTTATAATTCAAAACTAAAACTTTTCAATAATTCTAATGAACTTGCAGATTTAAAAATCTACTAATTTTTTTGTCATAATTCGGAATATACAATTCTGAATTATTAAGCCGATGGAGGGACTCCCTTCGACTGCGCTCAGGATAAACTTCTCGTCCCAATTAAACCAAGTCCTAATTTTAAAACTTCAGCTTAATTCCTGA
>NZ_JAIRBB010000016.1 GCF_022008395.1 Aequorivita xiaoshiensis | reverse complement strand
TTTTATTTTTTTCTCGAAATATATAGCCTGTTCTATATCATTGAACTCTTGATGAAATATTAATTTTAAAGGTCTTCGTTTGTATGTGAAACAAGATTTATTTTTACCAAGTTGATGTTCATTAAATCTCCTTGAAATGTTATTCGTAAGTCCCGTATATAGTAAACCATCGGAACATTCTAATAAGTAAATGTAATATGATTTCATTTAGAACAGGTTTTATTAACATTTACGTGTCAGGTCGAGCGCAGTCGAGACCTACTTATTAAGACGAATCTTGCTTAAAATCGACCTCTCGACTGCGCTCGAGGGGACATTGTTATTTTTAATTAATATTATTTATTTTACAAAGTGTATTAGCGATCTACGATTTACTCACTAACAACTTCAATTGTCTTTTTAACTTCCTCCGCAATTTTTCGTGCCTTGTCGAGATCTTTATTTACTATGGTTACGTGGCCCATTTTTCTAAAGGGACGCGTTTCTTTTTTACCGTAAATGTGAGGTGTTACTCCTTCCATCGCTAGTATTTTGTCTATGTTTTTGTAGACAACCTGACCCGTATGTCCTTCTGCACCAACTAAATTAACCATAATTCCACCTACCTTGCTATCAGTATTACCTAAAGGTAAGTCTAAAATGGCTCTAATCTGTTGTTCAAATTGGTTGGTGTAGCTAGCTTCAATACTGTAATGACCGCTATTGTGTGGTCTTGGCGCTACTTCGTTTACTAAAACTTCATCGTCTTCGGTTTGAAACAATTCTACAGCCAAAAGTCCGACATGTCTAAACGATTCCGATACTTTTTCAGCTAAAGCTCTTGCTTTATTGGCAACGGTTTCGTCTATTCTCGCAGGACAAATCACATATTCTACTTGATTGGCCTCTGGATGAAACTCCATTTCAACAACGGGATACGTTATTACTTCGCCTGAAGGATTTCTTGCAACAATTACAGCAAGTTCATTTTTAAATGGAATTAGTTTTTCAGCTATACAAGCTTCAGAGGATAGCGGGATAATATCTTCAGCATTTCTAATAACGCTTACGCCTTTTCCATCATAACCGCCAGTACAACTTTTCCATACAAATGGGAAATGCAGCTCTTTTCTAACAATCGCTTCATTTAAATCATTTTTGTCCTTGTAAACTTTAAACGGTGAAGTAGGGATTTTATGTTTCTTATAAAACTGCTTCTGAACTCCTTTATCCTGAATATTTCGCAAGGTTGCGGCACTAGGATAAACTTTCACACCTTCGTTTTCCAGCTTTTCCAAAGCTTCCACATTTACACCTTCAATTTCAAAAGTAAGTACATCTACTTTTTTCCCGAAGTTATAAACGGTTTCAAAGTCCATTAAATCACCTTGTTGAAAGTAATCTGTCGCAATTTTGGAGGGAGCTTCATTACTTGGGTCGAGAACGTGAGTGCGAATGTCCCACTTTCGGGTTTCGTATAACATCATTTTTCCCAATTGTCCGCCGCCAAGAATGCCGAGCGTGAAGTTGGTGGAGAAGTAGTTCATATTGATTATTGGTTTTTTATAATTTGCAAAGATAGTTATTTCGATACTTTGACTGGACTTTGCTTTATAGATTTGCTAATTGGTAATTTAGATTCTACATTCATTTATTTCAATATTAATAATTCATAAAATTCATTTGTAATTATTTGGCATTTGTTCTGCAGGTTTATTTTTACATTTGAAGGAATAAAGGATATAATATCAGCCTATATAAAATCATAAGATTTGTAAAAGTTGATTTTAGAAAAGAACTTAAAAATATGCTCCTCGATAATACAGAACTTATTAAAACCACCTTTGAAAAAAGTATCCCAATGCATAAGTTTTTGGGATTGAAAATAGAATTGCTCGAAAAGGATTTTGTGAGAATTAGCGTTCCATTTAGGAAAGAATTGGTAGGCGATTTTAGAAATAACAGATGGCACGGAGGCGTTATTGCTACCGTTATGGATTCTGTGGGTGGCGTAATTGGTGCTATGCACTTTACTTCACTACAAGATAAAATTTCTACTATCGATTTAAGGGTAGATTATTTAAGAGGTGCCGAACCCGAGGCTATTATGGTTGAAGGTAAAATAATACGGTTTGGAAATAGAATTCTTGTAGCAAGAATGAAAGCATTTCAAAATGAAACACTGATAGCCGAAGGAAAAGGAGTTTATAATTTTGTTAGAATGAATAAGACTAACAATGAAAATTCTAAATAATTAAGGTTTTAATTTAAAAACAATCTGTCGGCGCTCAGTTATAAGATTGCTTTGCTTTAGGATTTAAGACTGAGTGCCATCTAACGAGTAAGACTTGAAGATGGACATACACTTAAAGTCTGTAATTCTAATTGAAAACAATAAATTCATAACATATGGATGTAGAAATATTAAATAATTTGGTAGAAACTGAAGCTGCAGTTGCAGTTTACTTTTCTGCACCTCATTGTGGAGTATGCCATGCACTAAGGCCAAAAGTAGAAGAGTTGTTTTCTGAAAATTTTCCTGCAGTAAAATTTATTCACGTTGAAATAGATAAATCCCCGGGCATTTCAGGAGAGTTGGGAGTTTTTTCGGCTCCCACATTATTAGTGTTTTTTGAAGGAAAAGAATTTTTAAGAAAAGTTAGACTGATGGGCATTCAAGAATTGCAGGAGAAAATTGAACGTCCGTATAAGATTTTGTTTTGATCTTGATGGCTAATTAGATGAACTTTCAATTTGTTTAAAAAAATTTTGTCAGGAAATTTATTAAAAAATTTATAGTACAGTCAAACCTACGATTTTTATCTTTTTCATTGAGTAATAGCTCGCTTAGATGCCTGAAAAACTTCCAAAATCTATCAAATGAAAATGTTCTAACTATTAATTTATTTGGAACAAGTTCTGCGCCTTATGTTCTTTAACAAAGCTATTTTAAATCTTTGTCGGTCACGATTAAAAAAATCATACTTTTAAACTTCCAAATAAGGTTTTAAATGAAAAATCAAAAACAGGCATATATATATGCGGGTCTTGCTGTGCTTTTATGGAGTACGGTTGCAACTAGTATGAAAATTGCGCTACAGAGTTATAGTTTTCTACAGTTGCTATTTTGGTCATCCGCCACAGCTTTATTGACCCTGAGTATCCTTATGCTTGTAACCAAGAAATTTGGTAACCTCGCCAAACTCCCTTCAAAAGCTATTTTGAGATCGGCTTTTTACGGTGCTATAAATCCGTTTTTGTATTATATCGTTTTATTTAAAGCATACGACCTATTGCCTGCCCAGGAAGCACAAGCACTTAATTATACTTGGCCGATTATGCTTAGCTTATTAGCCGTACCTTTACTCAAACAAAAAATAGGTTTAAAAAACTTAGTTGCAATTGGTATAAGTTTTATAGGTGTGCTTATTATTGCTACTGGCGGTAATTTAATTAATTTGTCATTTACTAATGGGCAAGGCGTGTTATTCGGACTAGCTTCTGCAGTTATCTGGGCTCTGTTCTGGATTTTTAATATAAAAGACGAACGCGATGAACTAAGTAAATTGTTTCTCAATTTTTTCTTCGGATTTATCTATATTCTCATCGCCTTGTTGCTCACTTCGGAAATAGTGTTTGTAGATGTTAAATCATTTGGAGGTGCGGTATATGTGGGGTTATTTGAAATGGGGATTACTTTCGTAATTTGGTCTATCGCACTTAAAAAATCTATTACTGCAGCTAAAGTGAGTAACCTTGTTTACTTAGTTCCCTTTCTATCCTTAGTAGTAATTTATTTTGTGTTGGAAGAACCTATTAGGTTTCCTACTATTATCGGGCTCTTCCTAATTGTAGGTGGACTCACTTTCGATAAGATAAGCTTTAGACAGTTGCGTTTTAAAAGTGGAAAACAGGTTTAATGGAAATTGAAAGTTAGGGATTGGTTTATTGAGATGGTTTTTTACTTAGGAATTTAAATTTTTTTATTGAGTTACATCTTAGTTCTTCATTAAAAATTATAATATGACAATACACTTAGAGACAGAACGCTTACTTATGCGCGACATAAAAGACACCGATGTTCAGGCGATGTTCGCTATGGATTCAGATCCTGATGTTCATGTTTTTCTAGGAAAAAAACCGATTTCTACCATTGAGGAGGCAAAAAAAATAATTAAAAATATTCAACAGCAATATCTGGAAAACGGAATTGGCAGATGGGCAGTAATTGAAAAAGAAAGTGGAGCTTTTATCGGGTGGAGTGGATTTAGGTTAATTACCGATGTGGTAAACGGCAAGACTAATTACTATGATTTAGGATATCGATTTCTAAAAGAGTATTGGGGCCAAGGGTATGCGTCGGAAACGGCTATAGCCTCATTAAATCACGGATTTCAAAATTTAGGTTTAGATGAGATTGTAGGAATCGCAGAAATAAATCATACAGCTTCAAATATCGTGTTGGAAAAATCGGGACTTATTAAACGAAATGAATTTATCTATGAAGGTGTACTTCACAATTTCTATACCTTGACAAGAACCGAGTGGCAAAAGCTGCAAAATCGAAAGTGATACTAATCGTTATACAAGAATGTATAGATTATATTTGTGGCTTCCCAATTCCCTAAATTGCAAATAGGCATGCATTCTTCTAAATCACTTTTTATTCTAACTATAATATGCATTACTTGCTGCTTCGTAATACCACAAATTGGAATCGCTCAGTCTCAGAAAGAATTTGCTAAAGAACTTGAGGAGGCAAACTTAAACGTATATCAAGATGCAGCTAAAGCTGTAGCGTTAAGTACGGAAGTTTATCAGAAAGCAGAATTGTTGGAAACAAAGATTTATGCTTTAATTACCATGGTTAATGGTTATACCGCTCTCAATGAAAATGGAAAATCGTTACAATTTGCTTCAAAAACTTGGGAGTTGGCAAAAAGCTCCGGTAACGTACAATATAAAATTTGGGCCTTAGGGGTTTTGGCAGAGCAATACCAATTATCACATCTAAATGCTATTTCCAGAGAATATTTGGATAGAGCCGAAAATCTCCTAGAAAGTTCTGACCTATCTAAAGAAGCTTTGGCAGTTTCTAGAGGTAATATATACGCTATAAAAGGGAATGGATATAAAGATGAGATAGACTGTGAATACGCCATTAAGAATTACAATTTATCTATAGCTTCCTACCAAACAATGCCAGAAAATTCTGTATCCGTTAATAATTTAGCTTTAGTATTTCTTGAAAAAGGAAATTGCTTGTTAGACCTTAATAAATTGAAACAGGCTAAAACAAATTTTAAAAAAGCTTATAGCATTGCTATACAAAACGAACTAGAAGAATATAAACATTGGGCTAATATTGGTCTTGCTAAAATAGCTTCTCAAGAAGGAAATTATGTGGCTGCAAAAGATAGTGTAGCGCAAATTCTAAATACTATCGATACAACACAAAACCCAAAAACTAAAACCGAATTATACCTTCTTTTAAAAGAAAACTTTTTGGCTTTAGGAGATAAGAGTAATTATGAATTATATCGAAAAAAATATAGTAATTCAGCTAAGGAAATTGAAATTCTCGAAGAAAGACAGTTTGAAAATGTACTTCAGTTTGTCGAAGAGCAGCCTCTAGATACAGGTAAAAGTTTAAAGGTTTTAGATTATATTCTATATGGTCTTTTGGTAATTGCCATGATAGTTTCAGTGTGGCAATTGTGGATTTGGGTTAAAAACAAATGAAGATACTAACCTTTAAAACCCTAAACATTAATCGTATTTCATCTTTTTTATTCGGGTATTCTTATGCAGTTTACGAAGAATTCTCTTTATTTGACGAAAACTTTTCAATTTGAGTGTAAAACATTGGTTATTAGTGTTTTGCGCTGTTTTTTATTTTGATGAATTCACGTAATTTTCACTAAATTCAGTGGATTTCAATTTTTTGTTGAGGTATCTTTTTAGTTGTTTTGTTCCCTTCAAATTTTACTTCACACAAAATTATTTCAAATGAAATTTAAAACCACACTTGTATTGCTGATGTTAATTTCAGTAGCAGCAATTGCGCAAACTCCACAATCTTCAACTTCCAATGGTCACTCTATTGAAATGCGCAAAAAAGAAATTCAAGCTTTTAAGCATTATAACCTAACAGAGCTTAATAGGCCAAAACTTGTAACTTCTCCTTTTAAAGATGATTCGACGAGTGGCGCGGTTACAAATAACTCAAATCGCACTACTTCAGATTTTGAACCCTATGCACAAATAGATGTGCTTAGATGGGGGGTGATTAACAAAGTTGAGAACGGCGGTGAGATACTTTATTCCTCAGAACGAATTGGGAATAACTACACGGTAAAAACTTATAACGATGATATCGAAATCGTTGATGATTTTACCATTGAAGTGCCAGAATCTGCAAATCAAATAGAAGTGGTAAATCATTATTCATCAAACTTTTTTAACGCTGATAGTAACAAAGAATTTATGATTTTCCTTCATTATTTTGAAGGTGTAGATCCCGGTCCAGACGATCAAGTTTGGGAAGTTTGGGTGGTAAATGAAGAAGGTGAAATTTTGCAACAACTTGACGGATATGCAGCTGAAACTAAAATTGATGCTGCTGGGAATCATAAAGTATTTACTTATATGGCCGATGATAATGATGTAACTATCAGGGCTTTTAATGCTGCTACTTGGGAGTTAGATAATAGCTATGTTTATGATTCAGAATTGATAAACTTTTTAATGGGTTCTCCTTTCAACTTTATAACTATTGACGGTGTAGAATATGTTGCTTTGGCACATTATAAGCATTTATTTATGGATAATGCAACCTTAGAGGTGTTTCCAGATAATAATCTAGTTATTAAGCTATTAGATTTGAATTTGGAAGAGGTGAAAACAATGTATTTAGACATTGAAACAAGGTATCCGGATGCAGGACAATTTGTAATTCCAATGGGCCAATTTGGCGTGTTTTATAGAGATCAAACCTATGATATTTCTAGCGATATATTTAATTCAGATAGTAAGTTAGAGGTGGTTTATGGTATAACTTATTACGATATGATTGCGGATAATGAGTGGAATACGTATATGGTTGCAAACGAAGATGGTGAAATGATTCACGAGCTTAATGAATACATTATCGACAGTTTTATGGAGCTTAATAGTGTAGATGGGCACGATAATCAGTTAGGCTTTTTGATGGGAGCAGATGGTGTGGCTACTAACCTTGGTTTTTTTAATATAGAAAGCTGGTCTTTTGAGTTGATTTTAGATGCAAATCATAATGGTGATCAAATTTCTGCTGATTTCAATAGAATTCAAAAAGGGTATTCTTATAACTATCTCGTTGGATTAGGAGAACCAGATGAAGAAAATGGAAATATTTTTGGAGTTGTAAATGAGTATGAGAGAGATGGTTCGCTTTTTAAAAGACATAGATTTATCTTACCTGGAGATGTGGTTCTTTTCCAACCTATATTAACGAGGTTTGCTCTTATTCCTAATTTATTTGTAGATGATAGTGAATTATACTTCATGTACATCTATAAACAAATGGCTGCAGATGGTTCTAATTTCAACAATTTAGTAGTTTCAAAGAGCAATGAAGATAAATTGGTTGAGTTTAGAGGTGATACAGGAATAGGTAACGTAATTGGTTCTAGTTTTCTTACCGATGGAAACGGGGTCTTTAATAAAATGACTGTTCAATACGAAACGGGTAATAATCAAATGCAGACTGATTTTTACAGATTGCCATTTGAATCGATTTTGGGCGTTGAAAATAATGTGGTAACACAGTTTTCATTATACCCTAACCCAACATCCGAAGTGTTAAATGTTAATGCAGGAGTCTCAATAGAATCTATTCAGATTTACAATATTTCAGGGAATCTTTTAAAGAATAAATCTATGAAAGATACTCAGGGTTCCATAAATGTTTCAAGTTTATCTAGTGGTTTATATATTGCAAAGGTTACGTTGAATAATGGAACTTTAAAGCAGTTGAAGTTCATAAAGAAATAATTTAGGATTATTGGTGATTTCTTTTTTTTGTTTGTCCTACTCCTCAATTATTAAATAGTTGAGGAGTTTTTTTTATTACAATACGAATCTTTAAGGTTAGTAAAATGATGTAGTTTTGTACTTCAGATCAATGAGGTTTTATGAAGCTTAATCTTTTTTTTATCATATTATTTGTGGTTTTAGGCGCTCAGCTTCTTAAAGCACAAAATTCGGAAGAAGAAAAGTTATTTATTGAAGCAATTGAAAGTCGATTTAACGATCCCTATAAATCACTAAAACTCTACGATTACTTACTTAAAAACACCAATACGGAAGAATCTGTTGCTATTGAGATCAAGAAATTACAACTAAATAGGTTGCTTGGTGAGTATGAAGAAGCAGTTGCAATTTCCCAAAAAATAGAAAGCACTATCACTAATTCCACAAGTACAGATTTACAATTTGAATATTGGCGTGAGCTAGCCACTCTTTATAACGATCTTAACTTAATGGGAGAAGGTAACACTGTTTATGAGAAAGCATTAAATAGTTACAACAATCTCAATCTTAACCTAAAGAAAAAATATGCGATTGATTTATCGTTACTTAAGGTTAAGTATTTAAAACCCGAACAAACAGAAAGTAAAATATCAGGTTTAAAGGAGATACTTGATAAAATGGATGACAAGGATGAAAGAAAGCCTTTTATTCAGTTTCAAATTGCAAAATTGTATTATTCGCAACAAAATGATTCGTCTAGACTCTATTTTAATAAAATAATTCGTGATTTTAATGTTAAGCCTTTAAGTCAGGCTTCAAGAACGTATTTAAACCTGAATCATACAGATAGTACAGAATACCAAAAAGTAGTTGATAATTTATTTGATGTTGAACTTGAAGCTGTTTTATTAAACAAAGCGATCCAATACTGGAGTATTAAGAGAAATGAAGATAGTTTAATGGTTTATGAAAAAAGACTTCAAAATTATTTTTTCGAAAAAAATCAAAGCATCCGAAATGCTAAGGTTTCTTTAATACAGGGAGTGTATCGTAAAAAACAAAAGGACAATGTAGAGAAAGTACTTGTTAGAAATAGACAGTTATATATTGTAATCGGATTACTTGGTTTATTGTTATTAATCTATTTCGGAAATAGATATTTCAGAAGGAATAGGGTTGATACAAAAGATGATATTGACGATTCAAAAGGCACTGTAATCTCGGATAAAACAGAGGAAGAAATTTTAGAAAAACTTCGAAAATTTGAAAACTCTAAACTTTTTTTGGATAAACAGTTGCGTATAGCAAGCTTAGCCAAACAATTGGGCACCAATACTCGATATTTGTCTTCTGTAATAAATGCGTCTAAGAATAAAAGTTTTAATGCATATATCAACTCATTAAGAATTCAGTATATAGTAGATAAGCTTAAGTCTGATGCAAAATATCGCTCTTACAAAATAAGCTACTTGGCAGAGGAAAGCGGATTTGTATCACAAAGTAGTTTTACTACCGCTTTTAAAGAAATTACCGGTAGCACTCCTTCAGCATACATTAAAAATATATCTGACTAATTTTAGAGAAGTCGATTGGCTTTTTATAGTCAGAAGCTCAAAAAACAACTTTCTCAAAAAGCATTTTAGGTTGTCAAAAAAAATGAAATTACATCAACCACAGCCAACATTCTCAGAGTGTTAGCTTAAAAAGTATGTTTCCGACTTCATAAATAAGAGGATTTCGCATTAATTTTACGTTTAATTTTCTAAAAATATCACTAAAAAGGCCGTTTAATATTAATTGCAAAAGGATAGTTTTTTTATATTTATTTGGTTTAATTGATTTGTAATTAGGCGTTTACAATGTTTTTTTATTGTTTCTTCCGCTACGATGTAAACTCGATGTAATTATATTTCTTTATGGTCATAACCGCAACTGCCTGAAATTTCGTAAATTTGCAACTTCATTTTTTACAACCATTAAAAAACACCCATGACCAATATTATTTTATTTGGCCCTCCAGGAGCAGGAAAAGGTACTCAAGCTAATTTTCTAAAAGAAAAATATAATCTAGTTCATATTTCAACTGGAGATGTATTTAGATACAATATTAAAAACAAAACAGAACTTGGTGATTTAGCCAAGTCGTTCATGTCTAAAGGAAAGTTGGTGCCAGATGAAATTACCATTGATATGTTAAGTAATGAGGTTGATAAAAACTGCGGTTCTAACGGTTTTATATTTGATGGTTTCCCACGAACTGAAGCTCAGGCAGAAGCCTTAGGACATTTAATGGACGATAAAGACTCACAAATAAATGCAATGGTGGCTTTAGAAGTTGATGATGAGGTTTTGGTTCAACGTCTTTTAGAAAGAGGAAAAACTAGTGGTCGTGTAGATGATGCTGATGAAAGCATTATCCGTAATCGCATTAAGGTTTACTACAATGAAACTGCTATCTTAAAAGATTATTACGAGAAGAGAGGAATGTATTACGGTGTGAATGGTGAAGGTAGTATTGAAGAAATTACTGAAAGGTTAAGTAAAGTAATTGATACTTTGTAGTTTATATATTGGATTATCCAATAATAAATAACAAACAACAAACAGAAAAATAAAGTGACTGAAGGCAATTTTGTAGATTACGTTAAAGTTCATGTTACTTCCGGAAAGGGAGGACAAGGCAGTAAGCACATGCGACGGGAAAAGTATATTCCTAAAGGAGGCCCCGATGGAGGGGATGGTGGTCGTGGTGGACACGTAATTGTAAAAGCCAATAAAAACCTTTGGACGCTATATCATCTTAAATTTAAACGACATTTTAGAGCAGAACACGGGCAAGCTGGTAGTAAGCAAACCAGTACAGGTGCCGATGGTGCAGATGTGTATATTGAAGTTCCGATAGGAACAGTTGTTCGCGATAAAGAAACTGAAGAAATTCTCTTCGAACTTCTTGAAGATGGTGAAGAAAAGATTGTAGCAAAAGGCGGTCGAGGCGGTCTGGGAAATGCCCACTTTAAATCGTCTACAAATCAAACTCCAAGATACGCTCAACCAGGTGAAGAAGGAGAAGAGGTAGATATTATTATTGAGCTAAAAATTCTGGCCGATGTAGGTTTGGTAGGTTTCCCAAATGCTGGAAAATCAACCTTACTCTCAGTAATTACAGCTGCTAAGCCAAAAATAGCCAACTACGAGTTTACAACTCTAAAACCAAACCTAGGTATTGTTGAATATCGTGACTTTCAAACATTTGTAGTTGCTGATATTCCAGGAATTATAGAAGGTGCCGCAGAAGGAAAAGGTATTGGCCATAGATTTTTACGTCATATTGAAAGAAATTCTACTTTGCTGTTTTTAGTTCCAGCCGATGCGCCTGATATTAAAGAGCAGTACGATATTCTTGTTGATGAATTACGCCGATACAATCCACAACTTTTAGATAAAGAACGTCTTTTGGCAATTAGTAAAAGCGATATGCTAGATGACGAACTTAAGTCTGAAATGAAGAAAATTCTAGACAAGGAGTTTAAAAATATTCCATATTTATTTATCTCAGCAGTAGCCCAACAAGGACTTACTGAGTTGAAGGATAAATTATGGAAAATGCTTAATTAATGTTCGATTGTCTTGCGAAGTCCTTGCTTCTACAAATCAATATTTAGGGGAGCTCTGCTCGTATAACCCACAATTTAAAGAGATTTATGTAGTGGAATAGTTATTTCACATCATATTTCTATAGTTTCAACTACCAAAATCATCCATTCAATTCAATTCCTCCCTTCGAGCCTATTCTTCTTTTTAACTTAGTGTCTGTAAAAATACCTGATCAGTGTTTACAGTAAGAAAAATGATTTTTTTAATCCTAAAAATTTTAAGTTATGAAGACGCTATTTATTTTCATATTGCTAAGCTTAACCACAGTTGCAATTAATGCTCAAGAAGTTACAATACTAGATGAAACAAAGTTGTTTTATGCCCCATTAAATATATCGGTTACGCAAGAGGGTGACAGCTATATTTACAATATTAAAGAAAGTCATTCTCGCCAGTTTTCTCGTGACCCAATTGGGTTCTTGAGATCAAATTTTGATATTCAAAGCTTTATTGCTCATACCGCGGACAGTAAATACCACGCTTATTTGGTAACGTTTAAAAGTACAAATGGATCTTTAGAAGCGGATTTTGATAGTAATGGCAGGTTGCTTGAAACCCGTCAACAGTTTAAAAATGTACTTCTTCCTCCAGACGTACGCAATAATATATTTAATGATTATAAGGGCTATACTGTAACGAAAGCAAAATACTCTGCTCGTACAAAAGGTGAAATTTTAACTAAGGCCATTTATAAAATTAAACTTGAAAACGGAAAAAACAAGCAAACGCTAAAGATAGACGCCTTAAGTAGTGGCATTGGAGTTGCCGTTAATTGAAATATTGTAGTCGGTAATTTTTAAAGAGACCATCAGTTAATAATTGTACTGAGGGTCTTTTTTATAATATTTTGACCTATTTATCATTAATTTATTAGAAAATTATACAATTTATTTTTTAAATACTTTATCTTATAAAACATTAATTCATAGTTGGTTGTAAATATTTTGGGATGATAAAAGCACTTGTAATAGACGACGAGAAACTCGCTCGAAGAAGAGTGCTTCACCTATTAGAAGAAGTGCCTGATGTAGAAGTTTTAGGCGAATGTTCCAACGGAAAAAGTGCCATTTTAAATATAAATCAACAAAAACCTGATCTAATATTTTTAGATATCAATATGAAAGATATGAATGGATTTGAGGTGTTGAAAAATATATCCATTTCGCCAAAACCCATTGTAATCTTTGTAACCGCATATGACAATTACGCGCTAAAAGCTTTCGATGTTGATGCATTTGATTTTTTATTGAAACCTTTTAAAGACCATCGCTTTTTTAGAACGATTGATAAAGTAAGAAAAATTTCAACAAATGAAGCCGATCACAATTTTGAAAAGCGCATTATAGAACTCTTTAATTTATATGAAAACAGATCTAGTAGAACTACTGAACTAGACAAACTGCCTGTTAAGCAGGGTAATAAAACAATTCTTATTAATCCGATAGACATATTGTACATTTCTGCGTCGGGTAGTTATGCAGAAATTTTTGTTAGAGATAGAAAATATGTACTCCGCGAAACTTTAAACAATCTATGTGAGTTATTAGATGATGATAAATTTATTAGAGTGCATAGATCAACAATCCTAAATATACATCATATAAGGGAAATTGTACATTCAGGATTTTCAGAACTTGATGCTAGAATGAATAATAACTGTTTATTGCGAATTAGCAAATCATACAAAAAAGAATTTCTGCAAAAAGTAGGGCTATGAAGAAGCGTGACATTATAAAAAAGAAATATATAGACCTAAAATTAGTTCTCTTATTAGCTGGGTTTTACGCATTGTTTGATTTGGTGATGATTGCTAAAACCGCTTATATGAAGGCATTTGGCATGGAATTTAAAGAGAATTTCTCTTGGTGGCGATTCCTGTTGGACAACTTGCTTTTTGACTATATCATTGTGGTCAGTTTTATGACCTTAATTGCTATCAGTACTAAACGGTTCCTTCGAAAAAACTATTCGTGGACCAAAATTATCTTTACTCATATTTTATTCTCATTGTTAATAGGGATTGTAATTCGATTGGTAGTTGATTTCTATTTTATTATTTTGGGTGATTTAACTTTTGCCCAATATGATATTGAGCGAAGTATATACAGGTTTATGTACGTAATAGACTTAAACTTTCTTATATATTTTGCTATGGTCTTTATAATTTATACCTATTACTACGTGAAAGAGGTGAAGAAGGCTGAAAATGTACAAAGCAAATTAGAAGCGCAATTGGTAAAAGAACGGATGAAAATGCTCGCATCGCAATTGCAGCCACATTTTCTATTTAATACTTTGAACTCAATTTCTGTTTTAACAGATATTGATGCTGGGAAAGCTAAAGATACTATTGCAGATTTAAGTGATTTTTTAAGAGAGATTCTTTATGATAACAACAATCTTATTCCGTTGGAAAAAGAACTTCGCATTTTAGAATTCTATCTTAATATTATTAAAGTTCGGTTTTCCGATCACTTAAAAATAACCATGGAAATAGATAATTTACTACTCCATAAAAAAGTGCCATCGCTTTTATTACAACCTATTATCGAAAACTCGATTAAACACGGGTACGATATTAACCATATCAATTTAGATATTTTGGTTAATATTTATTCGGAAGGGCAAGCAATAATTATTAAAATTGAAAACAATGGCGCACTCGTTAAGGTAAATCATGAACTCTTGCTTAAAAGTGGTATGGGGTTATCTAATATTAAGGATCGATTGGAAAATCTTTACAACGAGAATTTCTTTTTTAAAATACAAAATAAAAGCGATGGTTTGGGGGTGGAAACAATCATTAAAATTCCTTTCGTTAATTAAGTGAAGTAGGTTGTAAAAGACGGTATACGCTTGTATTTTCATAAATTTAACCTTTCATAAAATAGGGTTACTTCGTTTTTGAGTATTTTTATTAAAAAGAATATGCAATGAAATACTTCTGGATATTTTTAGTCACAATAATTTTAACTTCTTGTGGAGTTTCTGTAGCGGTCGATTATGATAAGCAGGTAGACTTTACAAAATACACTTCCTATAATTACTTTCCTACTATAGACTCGGGTCTAAATGAATTGGATGATAAGCGTATTATACAGATTACAGATAGTCTTATGCATCAACGAGGATTTGTAAAAAGTGAAACGCCTCAATTGTACATTAATTTTTATGCGCATGAAAACATTTCGAACTCACGAAATACTATCGGTATTGGCGTTGGCGGTAGCGGACGTAATGTTGGTGTAGGCATAAGTGGTGGAATTCCTATTGGCGGAAAAGTAGTAAACCAAAAACTTACAATGGATTTTATTGATGTTGTTAAAGATAACTTGGTGTGGCAAGCTGTTGCGGAGGGTGAAATGAAAGAGAGGTCAAAGCCAGAGGAAAAGAAAGCTTACTACTTATCGGTAATTCAGAAAATTTTGAAGAAATATCCACCTTCTAACAAATAATAAATTCCAAAATTTAAATCCCAAGAAAAAAGTAGAAATTGCCAATCCTAAAATATACTACAAGTTTTAAAATCTCAATTGTGAGGAGAGATATGGTAAACAGAGAGAGACTATTCCTTTCTATCCTATTTTTTATAATCTTCCCTGTTTTTATAATCGCTCAATCCAATTTCCAACAGGCTGAAGAATATTACAATCAAGGAAATTTCATCAAAGCACAACCTATATTTGAAGAATATCTAAAGCTTCATCCTAATCATTTAAAGACGCGAGAATACTTAGGAGATATAGCAGGATTTAGTAAAGAGTGGGATATAGCACTTTCTTATTATAAAGATTTGGTAGCAGATGATGAATCTAACGCTAATTATCACTTTAAATACGGCGGTGCTTTAGGGATGAAAGCAATGACCGTTAGTCGGCTACGGGCGGTTACCTATATATCAGAAATAAAACATCATCTTGAACGCGCTATTGAATTAAACCGGCAACATATAGAAGCGCATTGGGCGTTGATAGAATTTTACTTACAATTGCCAGTTTTTCTTGGAGGAAGTGAGAAAAAAGCCATTGCTTATGCAAATGAATTACAAACAATTTCAAAAGTGGATAGTTACCTAGCTATGGGGCATATTGCTGAATTCTATAAAAAAATTGAGATTGCAGAATTCAATTATAAAAAGGCAATTGAAGAAGGAGGATCTCCTCATACCTATGAAAAACTCATAAATCTGTATGAGAAAAATGATCAACCCCAAAAAGCTATTGAAACTGCACTTATTTCTAGTAGGAAACATAATATTAATCACCTAAATTACCGAATTGGAGAAATTTCGGCGAAGTATAATCTTGAGTTTCAAATTGGAATAGCTTCTTTAAGTAAATTTTTAGCTAATCATTCAATAAAAGATGATATATCAAAAAAGTGGGCTTACCATCGATTGGCGCAGATTTATAAAAACTTAGGGGAAAAGGAAATTGCGCTTACCTGGATAAATAAAGCATTGCTAGTTCGAGTAGATTTTAAAGAGGCTCTTAAAGAGAAATTACTTATTCTCGCATTATAATTCAGAATTAGAAAAAGTATCTTTACACTTAAATTTTAAACTCATAAATTATTCTATTTAAGTATGAGAATACATTTTATAGCCATTGGCGGTAGTGCAATGCACAATTTAGCATTGGCATTAAATCAAAAAGGAGAAAACGTAACTGGAAGTGATGATGAAATTTTCGAACCTTCAAAAAGTAGATTGAAAGCGAAAGGATTGTTGCCAGAAAAAGTAGGTTGGTTTCCAGAAAAGATAACTTCAGATATAGACGCTGTAATCCTCGGAATGCACGCTAAAGCAGATAACCCTGAGCTTTTAAAAGCAAAGGAACTCGGATTAAAAATCTTCAGTTATCCGGAGTTTTTGTACGAACAATCCAAAAATAAAACTCGTGTTGTAATTGGTGGCTCTCACGGTAAAACCACGATAACTTCTATGATTTTACACGTGATGAATTATCACGGGAAAGAGGTTGATTATATGGTTGGAGCTCAATTAGAGGGGTTTGATACTATGGTAAAAATCACTCACGAGAACGAATTTATGGTTATTGAAGGGGATGAGTATCTTTCTTCTCCTATAGATCGAAGACCAAAATTTCACCTTTACAAACCTAATATTGCACTATTAAGTGGAATTGCTTGGGACCACATCAATGTATTTCCAACTTATGAAAACTATGTAGAGCAGTTTGAAATATTTTTAAATGAAATCACAGCAGACGGCACTATAGTTTACAATGAAGAGGATGCCGAAGTAGAACGCGTAGTTGAAAGGACAACTAATACAATTAAAAAATATCCTTATAAAACCCCTGATTATAAGGTTATAGGCGGAACAACAATTCTAAATACATCAGAAGGCTCGTTGGCTGTCGAAATTTTTGGAAGGCACAATTTAAATAACTTAGCAGGCGCAAGAGGCGTTTGTCAATTAATGGGAATAGATGCAAAAGGCTTTTACGAAGCCATTGCGACATTTAAAGGCGCAAGCAAGCGATTAGAAAAGATAGCTGAAACAGCGACTGCTGTTGCATACAAAGATTATGCGCATTCCCCTAGCAAGGTTAAGGCTACAACTCAAGCGGTAAAAAATCAGTACCCAGATAGAAAATTGATTGCTTGTTTAGAATTACACACCTATAGTAGTCTTAATCCAGAGTTTTTAAAGGAGTATAATGGAGCGCTAGATGCAGCAGATGGTGCGGTAGTTTTCTATTCCCCTCACGCAGTAATGATAAAAAAGTTGGAGGCAATAAAAAGAGAACAGATTGAAGAAGCTTTCGATCGTAAAGATTTAGTCGTTTTCACAAATCCTGCGGATTTCAAGACTTATCTGTTCTCTCAGAATTATGAGAACACAAGCTTACTCTTAATGAGTAGTGGGAATTATGGTGGTTTGGATTTACAGGAGGTTAAGGGGTATGTAGAAAAAACCTAAAAGAAGATAAGATGGAGGACTTAGGACTTTTCGTGATTGTAAAAGTTTTAAGTCCATTTTTTTTCGTTATACGTTTATATTTTACGCCTTCGATGTTATCGATTTAAAAAATACAAACCCGAATCCTAGAAATAGCATTAGGTGAAAAGGGAAAAGTCCGAAGTCGCCACCCTGGTCTCCTACAATAAAAGCACTATACATTCCAAAGGCGAAATAGATCATTAATACACCTTCAATAATAACATTTGGAGATATATTTTTAGCAATATATTTATTGCCTTTCCATCCCTCTTTCAAATTACTGATATTGAATTTTGGTGTTCGAATAAAGTCACTTTTTTTACCAAAATGACCTTCTAAAACAGCGATAGAATTATGCACGGAAAACCCCATAGCTATTGAGAAAAAAGTAAAAAACATTGCTGTGTACTTGAAAAACTTCTTAAATCCACCGCCATAAATGCTTTTAAAAGTAAACCAGTAACACACAAAAAATATAATGGTGCTTATTACAAAAAAGCTCATTACATAGAAATATACTTTTAGATGTTCGTATTCATTCTTAATGTAAAGCATCGGAATGCTTAAGATCGCAACTATCAGAATGTTTAAAAACATAGTGCTATTTAGCAAATGCAATAAACTGTGAACTTTTGTTTTATTTGAAATGTTATCACACCTTAAAACTCGCTTAGCCATTTTTTGGAAGTTTTCTGCTCCTCCTTTATTCCATCTAAATTGTTGCGAGCGGGCAGCACTTATTACTACGGGAAGCTCGGCAGGTGTTTCTACATCTTCCAGATATTTAAATTTCCATTTTTTAAGTTGTGCGCGATAGCTAAGGTCTAAATCTTCAGTAAGTGTATCCCCTTCCCAATTTCCCGCATCAAGAATGCATTCTTTGCGCCAAACACCTGCGGTACCATTAAAGTTGATAAAGTGACCTTTACTATTTCTGCCTACCTGCTCAAGAGTAAAGTGTGCATCTAAGGCAAAAGCCTGAACACGAGTAAGAATAGAATAATCTCGATTTATATGTCCCCAGCGAGTTTGTACCACGCCAATCTCAGGATCTTTAAAGTAAGGGATTGTTTTTTTTAACCAATCTTTTTGTGGAAGAAAATCCGCATCAAATATGGCTATGTACTCACCTTTTGCAATATTTAAACCTTCTTTCAACGCTCCAGCTTTAAACCCAATTCTCTTTTCGCGCGAAATATGCTGAATATCAAGACCTGTTTTTTTTAGTTCTTCAATGTGTTTGGCGGTTGTTTCAAAAGATTCATCTGTACTATCATCTAAAACTTGAATCTCTAATTTGTCGTGAGGGTAGTCTATAAGTGCAATATTGTCTAGTAGGCGCTTCATAACATACAGCTCATTATAAACTGGAAGCTGAATGGTTACAAAAGGGATTTCCTCGGCGTTTGAAAAATTGAACGTAGGAGATTCTATATGTTTTTTTCTTGCGTTTAGATAATTGAACAGCAAGTTAAGTTGCGCCAACGCGTACATGAAAATGAGGAGAAGGGCAATGGAATATATTGCAATGATTATTGATTCAAGAATCATTTTTTGAAACTGTATTTAAAAATCCAAGTTAGAATTTTTACGCCTGCAAATATAGCACCTTTTACCGTTCCTGAAACTTTTGAGACGCCTATTCGGTTTCTATATTTAACCGGGATTTCAACATAAGTGTACTTCTTTTTCAATACTTTAAGTTGCATTTCAACTGTCCATCCATAAGTTTTATCTTTCATTTGCAAAGCTAGCAACTTATCGTATTTAATAGCTCTAAAGGGCCCTAGATCTGTAAAAGTTGAATTGAAAAAAAGTTTCATAAGTCTAGTTGCAAGAGCATTTCCGAAGCGTTGAGGTAAGGTCATAGAGCCGTTTTCCATAAGTTCTTTTACTCTTGCGCCTACAACAAAATCTACATCATTTTCGATAATAGGTGCTACAATTCTAGTTAATTCGGAAGGGTAATCGCTATAGTCACCATCTAGAAAAACGATAATATCTGGTCGTTTAACTTTATCTAGATTTGCAATATATTCCATTCCTTTTAAACATGCATAACCATATCCCGCTTTTGGTTCAAGTAACACTGTAGCGCCTGCGTCTTCGGCAACTTTTGCAGTATTGTCTGTAGAATTATTGTTTACAACAACTACTTCTGAAACAATTTCCGGAATTTCCGAAATTACTTTGGCAATAGCGTCTTCCTCATTGAAGGCAGGAATTATTACTTTGATGTTTTTAGACATTAAATGCTATGGAATATTAAAATCGCGAATTTCAGAAAAATATCTGACAAACACTTGAATATGGATACAAACCTAGTAGATGCCTAATACTAAATATGAATTATTTGTTTACATAGTTCATTAGGTTCAAATCATTTCCTAGTAGAATTTCATTAGGATTAATTCTTTTTTCTAATGGACCGTTTTCAAGTTTTAAAACACCACGAGGGCAAACAGCCGAACATATTCCACAACCTACACAACTAGAGCGAACAATATTTTCTCCTTTTTGGGCATAAGCGCGAACGTCTATCCCCATTTCGCAATATGTAGAACAATTTCCGCAACTAATGCATTGGCCTCCATTAGTAGTAATTCTAAATCTTGAAAATAAACGTTGTTGAAATCCTAATATCGCAGCCATAGGACATCCAAAACGACACCACACTCGACTTCCAAAAATAGGGTAGAAGCCAACGCCAATTACCCCGCTAAAAACAGCTCCAATAAGAAATCCATAAGTTGAACGCAAGGTTTCAGCATCAAAAAGAAATAACGTTTTTCCAGTTGTAAAATGTAAAGCTATTAAGGTGATGATAATTGCAAAGTAGGCTATAGACCCAATACGAGCGTCTTTTTGAAGTTCTTCTCTTTTGAAAATCCAAACTCCTGCAAATATTAAAGATAGAAAAACACCAACACTTATAAGGAAGACATCTTTTGTAAGCCAATATTTGGAAGTATCTTCACCTAAATACGAGTGTACTACTGCTGTTGTCATTAATACTACAAAAACTAATACACTGTGAATTACCCATCTTTCAACTTTCCAAGCCACTTGCGTTTTATCACTTAAATGACGGAAAGGATCTCCAGCGGTTTCTGCAAGACCACCACAACCACAAACCCATGAACAATACCAACGCTTTCCGTATTTATACGTTAGGATAGGAGTGATTATGAATATGGAGGCAATACCAAAAATTAAAAGTCCAATACCAATATTTCCTGCAGATATAAAATCATCTATTCTGTATTGTTCAAAGTTATAGTAGTTAAGAGGCCAAATATTCTTTAAGTCGTAATAAGGTAAAGAAAAAGTTTCGCTATTTAGGCGCTGCATTAATTCTGGTATAATAAAGGCAAATCCTAACTGAAAAAACATCACAGAGTATGTTCTTAGTTTTTCATATTTATTATGTCTGTATTTTAGAATAAATTTTATTCCGAAGGCTAAAATTGCCAAGGTATAAAGTGTGCCATATAGAAACCATTGGCTTGCGGGTCCGCCGTTTAAAAACCTGCTTAATGGATCAAAAAGAGCAACCACACCTGTGTTATTTCCACCTTGCACGTAGCCTAGATATTGTGGAAACCAATAGAGTATTACATAGAATAAAGTTAGTGAAATCCCTAAAATCCATCCCCAAAAACCTTTTGAGGTTAACGACTTAAAATATATACCGTCGTTTTTTATGCCTTCTTGCTTATTGCTATAGGCCGCAATAGAAAACCAAATAGTTCCTCCTCCAATTGCTGTTAGGGAAGTTGTTAGCCAAACCGATTTGTTGGGAAAATCTACATTGAAAAGAGCTAATCCTAAAATCAATAAGCCAATTAACCCAATAGCAGATGCGATTTTTTGTTGACCGTTTATGGTTTTTGGTGGTTCTCCTGTAAGAGACATATTTCTTTGAACTGTACTCATAATTTTATTCAGATGTAGCTAATTGGGTAATTGATAAAAATTTATTCGCAATTTCTTTTTCATATCTTCTGAAAAATTCGGGATCAAAATTAGCCTGGCTAAGATTTTTTATAACATATTCAACATTGCGTTTTTCATTTAGCCACCTATCAAAAACTTCGTGTCGCATTCTTATCCCAAAAGTGTTTATTCCTAAAAATTCTCGAGTTTCTTTATGGTAAGAAACAGTTACAGCTCGTAAATTGCTTCTGCATTTCCAATGAAACTGTTTCTCGTAATCCTTTCGTCTTTCTTCTGAAAATACCCAACCATAAGTTTGATATTCAATATCGAAGAATTTAGCACTGTTAAACCAATTTCCAGGGGTGTATTCAAAAGGATTACCGCAAATAGTTTGGGCAAGTGCTTCTCCCATCATTCGACCAGTATACCAAACTGCTTCTATTTCCGGTCGCAGACCAATAGGTTCTCGTTGTTGAGCACAATCTCCTATAGCATAGACATCCTTAATGTTTGTTTCTAATTTTCTGTTGACTAAAATACCTCTGTCAGTTTCAATTTTTGAACTTTTTAAAAACGATATATTTGGTTTTACTCCTGTGGTTATTCCCACAATAGTACAAAGGATTTCTTCCCCTTCCTTTGTGATCACAGCCTTAACATTTCCATCTGCATCACCAATAATTTTATCGAGATTGCTGCGGTGTTTTAGGTTTACACCATGCGATATTATATGTTGTGAAATCATTTCTGCTTCAGGCTTTGGCAGTACATTTGCCCAAAAACCTTTCTCTCGAACTAGCATTGTAACTTTTATATCCCTACTGCGAAGCATTTCGGCCATTTCAACACCAATTAATCCACCGCCAATTATCACTGCGTGAGAACAAACCTTATTATTAGGAGCATTTTTTTCTAAAGTTTCTAAGTCTTGCTTGTTTACTAAACCTTGAACACCATTTAAATCTAAGCCCTCCCAACCAAAGGTGTTTGTAACAGATCCACTAGCTATAACTAACTTGTCGTAATTAATAGAACCACCTTCTTTAAAAAATAAAGTTTTGTTGTTTGTATCCACTTTTTTTACATAGGCTTTTTTTAGTTCCAATCGATTTTTCTCCCAAAACCAACTTTCGTAAGGTTCTATGTCTTGCCATCGCATATGCCCCATATACACATACATCAATGCCGTGCGAGAAAAGAAATACTCTGTTTCTGCAGATATTATAGTTATCTTTTTATCCGAAAGCTTTCGAATGTGCCTAGCAGCAGTGATTCCCGCTATTCCATTTCCTATAATAACAACGTGCTCCATAGTTTAATTATAACCTTATTCGATTATTTATAAAACTACACAATTACAATTAGAGCCTATTTAAATGATTAGATTTATTTTTTGGTTTTTATTTTATTAACTTAAATTCATAGGCTACAGTAGATACAATGATAAAAAAATACACTTTTTTACTTTACATTTTGCTTTTTACATATTTTGTAAGTTGTGAGCAGAAGAACGATTTAGCCAACCACGAAGAGTCGAATGGAGACATTAAATTAAAAATTAATGGAGTAAGCTTCGTATCTTCTAACGATTCGGTAAATCAAGAAAATATCGAACCTATATTAAGGATCGGCGCTAATTACGCTGCAATTATGCCTTTTGGATTTATCAAGAATGTTGAACATCCAGAATTAATATATAATTCAGAAAGGCAATGGTTTGGAGAAACTATAATTGGGGCTGAGCAATATGTAAATACACTTCAGAAGAATGATTTTAAGGTAATGATAAAGCCCCAAATATGGGTTTGGCGGGGAGAATTCACAGGTGGAATTAAGATGAACTCCGAAGAAGATTGGTTATCTTTAGAAAACTCCTATAAAAACTTCATACTAGATTATGCTCGATTAGCTGAAAGGAAAGATGTTGAAATATTCTGTATTGGTACCGAATTGGAAAATTTTATAATTCACAGACCCGCTTACTGGCGTAAATTAGTTTCAGAGGTTCGCACAGTTTATAGTGGAGAACTTACTTATGCAGCCAATTGGGACGAGTATAAAAGAGTTCCTTTTTGGGATGTTTTAGACTTTATAGGAGTTGATGCCTATTTTCCTGTTTCTAATAGTCAGACTCCAACTGTTAGTGAGATAAAATCGGGTTTTGAGAAATGGCAAATTGAGCTGAAAACCTTTTCAGAAGAAAAAGGCAAAAAAATTCTTTTCACTGAATATGGGTATCGAAGCGTAGATTATAGTGGAAAAGAACCTTGGAGAAGTGATAAATCTATGAATTCGGTGAATTTACAAGCTCAATCTAATTTATTAGAAGGGCTATACCAATCTATTTGGGATGAAAATTGGTTTGCAGGAGGGTTTCTATGGAAATGGTTTATCGCATACGATAAAGTAGGTGGTGAGAATGATAGTCAATTTACCCCTCAAAACAAGTCGGCCGAAGCTGTGGTGAAAAAATACTACTCCAAATAATAAGGAATAATTTAAAGGTTATTTGAGCTCGGCACAAATATTGGTTATATCGATAAAAAACAAATTACTTATGAAAACGCTTATCAAATTTTTTCCACTCCCAATAGTATTACTTGTTTTTATACTAACATCATATATTGGGTTTGCACAAAACACATTAGAAACTAGAGCTTCTTTAGAAGATGTAACAATATATGGTCGTGGAGCAAGTATGCATCATACGGTTAGTCAATTTTCTGTGCCTCTTGGAAGTTCTGAACTTGTTATTAGTCAGATTGCGCAAAGTGTTGACCCCAATAGTATTCGCATTACAAGTGATAATAGCCAAATAACAATTCTTTCGGTATCCTTTGAAAGAGATTATTTGGTAAAAGGGGAAAATCAAAGCGCTCAATATTTAGAACTAAAGCGTAAATACGACGAAGCTAAAAACACTTTAGACGAATTAATAAATGCTAGAAAAGGAGAGGAAAGCACTTTAGCATTGTTGGAAGAAAATAGAAAGTTTGGTGGACAAAATGGAGTGTCCCCGACGACTATGGCTACAATGATAAAATATTACAGAGAAGAATATAAAACCCTATCTGCAAATATTTTAGACTTAAAAAGTAAAGAAGTAGAGCAACAAAAGATAGTTAATAAGTTAAATAATCAGCTACAAGAAGCTGGTGGGAATAGCCAAAATGCAGGGCAATTAGTTATTCGATTAAATTCTAATAGAGCTGTTAAAACAAATTTTGACATCCATTATTTTACGAATAATGTGTCTTGGACACCTTTTTATGAAGTAAGAGTAGATAATTTAAATGAGCCTGTACAGTTAGTATACAACGCTAATGTTTCACAAACTACAGGAATTGATTGGAAGCAAGTGAAATTGGCTTTTTCAAGTGGAAATCCGAAACGCAATAACAATGCGCCACAATTAAATCCATGGTGGGTAGGTTTTTATCAACCTGCTGCTCCGCTCCCTCAGAGACTACAAGGTAAAATTGCTGGAGCACAAGTGGAAGTAATGGAAGATGCTGCCACTAGAAATGAGATGGCAGTAGTTGAGGAGAATCAACTGTCAACTTCATTTGTAATAAATACACCTTATAATGTTTATTCGAATCAAAAACCACAGGCAGTAAAATTAAAGGAATATCAATTGCCTGCAGAATACTCTTACTTTACTGCACCTCGATTGGACGAAACAGCTTTCTTAATTGCAAAAATTTCAGATTGGAGTAAGCTTAATCTTTTGGCAGGTAGTGCAAACTTGATTATCGACAATAATTTCGCTGGTAGCTCATATATTAATCCCAATTCAACTGAAGAAAAATTAACCTTAAGTTTAGGGAGAGACGAACGTATTGTTACAAAGCGTGAAAGAGTGAATGAGGAAGGGAGTACTTCTTTCTTTGGCAATTCCCAAAAACGAGTTTATACATATGAGATTTCCGTTAAAAACACACGTAGTGAAGCGATAAAAATTGATGTAAAAGAACAGTTTCCGCTATCAACTGAAAGGGATATAGAAATCAAACTTGTTGAGACTTCTAATGCAGATGTGAATACCGATAGGGGAGAGCTTACTTGGAGTTTAAACTTAAAAGCTGGAGAAACTAAAAAGTTGAAATTTTCTTATTCTGTAAAGATTCCAAAGGATAAGGTGATATCTGGAATGTAAAACGAAAAAACCTAACAGGTTTTTAAAATCTGTTAGGTTTGATGTATGTTAGCGGGAGTTCCATAACATCTGTTTACAAAATTTACCTGTTCTCTTTCATTTGCTTTAAATAATCTTTTGCAATCTCTGTTTTTTGAGATTCGGTAAACACTTTTCCTGCTAATTGAAAGAAGCTGTGTTCTTCATCTTCTAAATGATGTTCTACCTTTTCACATAGTTGTTTGGCGTAAACTAGCCATGCAGGTGAATCCAAATCTGTATCGTCAATTTTTTCAATAAGTTCATCCATTTCGTGGTGTTCTGCAATACCATGACGTGCGTGCTCTTGCATCATATCATTGTGAATTAACGGTGCGTAAAATGTCCGTTCTTCAGCATCTGCGTGAATTTGCAATTCGTGTTTTAACTCTTGCCACTTTTGCTTTCTCTCTTTCGAATCGCCCGAGGTTGAAGTAACCGAGCGACAAAGTTCGCGTTGTATATCGTGATCCTTTCTAATTGCCTCAAAAATATTCATATAATTTATTTTTAAAATTTACTACAATATCGAAAAAAATAAAGCGATTTTAAATTAAACTGCAGTATTTCTGATATTTACCTATTGGTATGTTATTGTGTCTTGGAAATATTTTTCGAATAGTATGCATATAATCCCTCTGCATTTGCACCAAACCATCTCTTTATGTGAATTACCCAAAAATGATATTGCAAACGCCAAATTCCAAATTCCTTATAACGTCTTGCAGAGGTTGTTAAGGAATGTGGAATAACAATAAAAGACTTTCTTTTGTATAGCTTGTTAATTAAATCATTGTCTTCGTAAATAATATAGCTCTCATCAAATCCACCAATTTCATTAAAAAGCTCTTTAGAAATAAAAAGGCTTTGATCTCCGCCTCTGCAACCCTTCCATTTAAATCTCGTTAACCATCCAGCAAGTTTTAACCACCAATGATTACTGTCAAACTTCATTCTAAAACATCCAGCAATGTTGCCTTTGTCTAATTCAGATAAAATAAATGTATCATAATTTTTTGGCGGGAAAGAATCGGCGTGGAGAAAATAAAGGGTTTCGGAAGAAGCTTGTTTTGCTCCATAATTCATTTGTTTAGCACGTCCTTTTTCTGAAGAAAAAAGCTGAAAGGAAATGCTTTTTCTTACGTTTTGAGACTTCTTAGGGGGCGTGGTTTGTTTGCTGAAGTCTTTAATTAAGTTCTTAGTATTATCGATGCTTCCACCATCAACTAATATTACTTCAATATCATTTTCACCTGAACAACTTTCCTTTAAATAATAAAGTAACGTTTCGATAATTTGATCTTCATTTAATACTGGGATTATAATGGAAAGCATTATGCTGATTTATTTATGGGAATATACAAATTATTAAATGTCGAATATTATGGATGAACAGCTGCTAACATAGCTTTCTGATGATTGCTAGTAATAGCTTCGTAAATCTGAACTATTTGCAGGAATTTTAGCATCTCGGAATAAAGAGACAATTAGTTATTTCAGATTTTTTCATTCAAACTCCAATCATAATCCAAATATGAAATCCTCGTATTTGAATTTATTTTGACTTTCGAATATTGGTTTATAAAACCAATTAAATCTTTCTTCTCGTATACTAAGAAATCCTTTTTGTACCATTTAAATATAGATGAAATCTTAGCTTCAGAAATTGAAATATTATTTTCCTTACTGTTGATGAAGTCATTTGTAACTCGTTCTAGCTGCTGTTCAATTTTATGTGCAGTAAAAGCTTCATTTGAGAGTTTAGGGCAGGAGATAGATGCACAATTTAACGCGAAATGAATTCTAGGCTCGTTCATCTTTCGCAGAATTCCATGTTCAATAGTGTTTAGAGAAATCATTTCACCGCCTATTAAAATCCTGTTTTTAGACCAAGGACGACTTATGTCTTTGATGCTCTTAACTGGATAATTTTCAATTATAAGTTTTATAGTGGCAGCATTATACAGGTTGATGTAATAGGCTAATACTTCACGTCTATTCCAAGTACTATCAGGATGATTAAGAGATAGCATTTTTAAGTAGTTACTTAATTTAGCTTCATCTTTTATAAACTCATTGTAGTCTACTAATCCGTTAGCTTGTACGTGCTTTTTGAGAAGTTCATTCCAAGTATTGTGGTTAACTTTTTTCGAAGAACTATTTCCAAGGCTTAAATCAGAATTTCCATCAATTATATGCTGATTGTCAAAATCAACCGATGAAAATGTAGCGCAGCTATGTAAAGAAAATAGAAGAAAAAGAATTGAGGTAAAGCTCGGTAAGTTCTTCATAATCTTAGGTTTGTTTAAGGTAATGATTCAGGTAAAAGCAAGAATCTGTTCCAAGATAAACGAAGTTATGGAGATGTGGGGGGTATTCCAATAAAAAGATGAATAATCTGTAAGCTTCTTTTTTACGAGCAGTTTTATCGGAAGTAAAGAAGATTAAATTTCAGTGCGATTTATATTTGAATTTAATTCATCTATATAATGTAAAAGCTCATCTCTTCCTGCTGAATTGCTAGCTGAGGTTACAAAATACTTTGGCATTTCAACCCAAGTTTCCAACATTTTGTCTGTATATATCTTTAGGTTTCGTTCCAATGCCATCGGCTTTAATTTATCTGCCTTTGTAAAGATAATATTGAAAGGAATACCATTCTCGCCTAGCCAAGTCATAAACTCTAAATCGATAGGTTGGGGTTCGTGACGACAGTCTACAAGTACAAATGCCAGAATCATTTGCTCTCTTTTGGAAAAATAGTCGGTAATAAATTTTTGAAATGTTTTTTTGCTGCTTTTCGAAACTCGCGCATATCCGTATCCAGGTAAATCTACTAAATACCAGTTTTTATTAACTAAAAAGTGATTGATAAGCTGAGTCTTTCCTGGTCGTCCAGAAGTTTTAGCTAAATTTTTACGAAGCATCAACATATTGATAAGAGAGGACTTACCAACATTACTTCGCCCAATAAATGCATATTCAGGCAAGCGATCTTTTGGACATTTGTCCACATCGCTATTGCTCATTACAAACTCTGCCGATTTAATGTGCATTTATTTTTATTTAAGATTAAATAGAGAAATAAGTTTTTGTAAAACTATAGACAATTAAAATTTGCGTTTTTGTAACCAAGCGTAAAGTATATCATTAAACTCATCAGGGTGTTCCATCATAGCAGCGTGTCCACATTTATCTATCCAAAAAAGTTCCGAATCTGGGAGAAGTTCGTCAAATTCAATAGCAACCTCAGGAGGTGTAACATTGTCATTTCTTCCCCAAATAATGCAAGTAGGAGTATGCATTTTAGGCAAATCCTTTGCCATATTATGTCTAATGGCACTTTTGGCAATGGCAAGAGTTCTAATTAGCTTATTTCTGTCGTTTACGGTTTCAAATACATCGTCAACAATTTCTTTTGTGGCTACCGCTGGATCGTAAAATACGTTTTCAGCTTTTTTCTTTATGTACTCGTAATCTCCTCGTTTTGGGTAACTTTCTCCCATGGCACTTTCGTATAAACCGGAACTTCCAGTGATAACTAAGGCCTTAACTTTTTCAGGATATAATTTGGTGCAAAGCAAGGCTATGTGCCCGCCCAAGGAGTTTCCAAGTAAAATAACTTCACCGTAACCTAAATGGTCTATAAAATCACCAACATACTTGGCGAAAGTTTTCACATTTGTTCGCAATAAGGTCATTTTGTAAATGGGTAATTCAGGAATAAGAACTTTGTAACCCTTTGGAGGAAAGAAATTTGCAACTCCATCAAAATTGCTCAATCCACCCATAAGGCCATGAAGTATTATGATTGGCGTCCCTTCACCTATTTCTAAATATGAAAATTTTCCTTCTTTCTTTAAGTTGTTAGTCATACTTGGTTGGTGCAATTTATTAGAAACAAAAGTAAACAAAAATTTTTCATACACTCTACTTAAAATTAGCCTTTGTTTTCAAATGTTGGTTAAGCAATGACTGCAATGTGGTAAAATTTATTAACAATGTGGTATAATGTGGTAAAAAGTGGTAAAATATATATATATTTGAATCTACAAATCACAAACAGGAATTTTCTGTAATGCTCAATATAATAGGCTCATACGAATGTAAGGCAGACGCAAAAGGACGTGTCATGGTGCCTGCGCCGCTTAAAAAGCAGTTGTCTTCGGTGGTGCAAGAAGGGTTTGTGATTAAAAGAGCGGTTTTTCAACCGTGTTTAGAATTATATCCTATGAAAGAATGGGAGGAGATGATGAAGAAGATGGGTAAGCTTAACCGGTTTACAAGAAAAAACAACGATTTTATTAGAATGTTTACTGCAGGAGTTAAGGTAGTAGAGCTCGACGCTGCTGGTAGGTTGTTAATACCGAAAGACTTAATGTCTTATGCGGGAATAGATAAAGAATTGGTTGTTTCTTCAGCGATAGAGAAATTAGAAATTTGGGATAAAAACAAGTACGAGGAATCTATTTCTGTTTCGCCAGAAGATTTTGCTGATTTAGCCGAGGAAGTAATGGGTAAAAATTTTGAAGAGGAAAATGGACTATCATAATCCAGTCTTATTGAAGGAAACTGTGAATGGTTTAAATATTAAGCCAGACGGAGTTTATGTTGATGTTACTTTTGGTGGTGGCGGACATTCTCGTGAAATATTAAGCAGATTAGGGCCAGAGGGAAAACTAATTGGCTTTGATCAAGATAAAGATGCTTTGGTTAATGCTATTGATGATGAGCGTTTTTTGTTGATAAATCAGAATTTTCGTTTTCTAAAGAAGTTTTTAAGGTTTCACGGGTTTCGAACTGTAGATGGAATACTTGGAGACTTTGGGGTTTCTTCGCATCAATTTGATGTTGCAGAAAGAGGTTTTTCAACTCGTTTTGAAGCGGATTTGGATATGCGAATGAATCGCGAAACAAATTTCTCGGCTTATACAGTTGTTAATAAATATGAGGAAGGGCAATTGCGAGATGTGCTTGCAAACTATGGTGAGTTAAGAAGTGCACCGGCAATGGCAAGAGTGATTGTTGCGGCTAGGGAAGAAGAAAAAATTAAAACAAGCGAGCAGCTTAAAAAAGTGCTGAGTAGGTTTTTACCAGCACATAAAGAAAATAAAATTCTAGCTCAGATTTACCAAGCTATTAGAATTGAAGTTAATCAAGAATTAGAAGCTCTTAAGGAGTTTTTGTTGCAAACCAACGAGGTTTTAGAGCCTGGTGGGCGTATTAGCTTAATAAGTTACCACTCTTTGGAAGATAGGTTGGTTAAAAGGTATATCCGTAATGGAATGTTTGAAGGTGAGCCTGAAAAAGATGTGTTCGGAAATTTTGAAGTTCCATTTAAAGCGGTTGGAAAATTTATCGTTCCTACCAAGGAGGAGATAAAGATGAACAGTCGAGCTAGAAGTGCAAAACTTCGTATTGCTGAGAAGTTGTAAGAAGACGAGGTTGAATAAATGTTGGATTAAAAGGAAGTAGAAGCGGGTATTTCGCTAATTAATAAATCTCTAATCGTAAGTTTTGAAGGAAAGCTTTTATAACATAGTAAAAGGAAAATTCTTGGTAAGTGACGAGGCTTTAAAGAATTGGCGCTTCATCATATTTCTTTCTCTTTTAGCTCTTATAATGATTGCATCTTCACATAACGCAGATAAAAAAGTGCACGAAATATCAAGTTTAAATGCACAGGTAAAAGAGTTGAAAAGCGAATATGTAGATGTGCGCATGCAATTGATGCAAACTAGAATGGAAAGTAAAATAATCGCTGCAATGGAAGGTCAAGGCTTGCAACCTTCAACAACTCCTCCTAAACGCATAAGGATAGTTAAAGAAGAAGATTAAGAATACTGTAAAAAATAATAAAAGAATACAGATAAAAAATGGCATTTGACGAAAGAAACATATTAAATAGAATATACATCGTTGCAGGGTGTATGTTGTTGTTTGCTCTTGCCATAAGCATCAAGTTGATAAATATTCAATTTGTTGATGGAGATGAGTATCGTGAACTCGCTAAACAAAATACTACCAAAAATTTTATAATACCTGCTAATAGGGGAAATGTGTATGCAGATGATGGTAGTTTGTTAGCTACTTCAGTGCCCAAATACGATATACGTTTTGACGCTTTAGCTCCAGAAGCCAAGGATTTTAATGAAAATTTAAGGCCGCTTTCCGAAGGGCTTAGTAAAATGTTTGGGAAACCAGTTTCTTATTATCAAAACAAGTTTAGAAAAGCTAGAGCCAATAAAAATAGATATGTAGCTGTAGTAAAAAACCTTGGTTACTCTGAATATATTAAGGTAAGAAGCTTACCACTTTTTAATAAAGGCCCATATAGAGGTGGAATTATAGTAGAACAGCGTACGGTTCGTGAGCATCCAATTGGGAAAATAGCTCAGCGTACTGTTGGAAATGAAGCTAGTAACCGCCCAGGTTATTATGCTGTAGGTCTTGAAGGAGCATTCAACGATTTGCTTACGGGAAAAGAAGGGCACAGGCTAAAGCAAAAAATTTCCAAAGGTCAGTGGAAGCCAATTTTTGACGAAAATGAAATAGAACCACAAGACGGCTACGATATAGTATCTACTATTAATGTGAATATTCAAGACATAGCACATCATGCCTTGTTAAAACAACTAGAGCACTACCAAGCTGAGCACGGAACTGTTATCGTCATGGAAGTTGCTACTGGGGAAATTAAAGCTGTCTCAAACTTAGGTGTGGCATCTAATGGCACATATTACGAAAAACGTAATTACGCTGTATACGAATCGCATGAACCGGGCTCGACTTTTAAAGTAATGGCATTGATGGCAGCTTTGGAAGACAAAGTTGTTGATACAAGCACTGTTGTTGATACCGGAAATGGTAGAAAAGTATTTTACGGCCAGCCTGTTCACGACTCTAAAAGAGGAGGATATGGTGAAATTTCTGCTGCTAGAACTCTAGAGGTTTCTTCCAATATAGGATTGGCTACAATAATAGATGAAGGGTATTCAAAGAACCCAAACAAATTTATAAACCGCTTAAAAAGCTGGCACCTAAATGAAAAAACAGGCGTGGCTATTAAAGGGGAAGGTGAGCCCATGATTCCAGAACCAGGGCATAAAAAGTGGAGTAGAAACGCCCTCCCTTCCATAGCGTATGGGTATAACCTTAAATTAACTCCTTTACAAACTTTAACTTTTTATAATGCTATTGCAAATAATGGAGTGATGGTTAAACCACGTTTTATTAAGGAGGTTCGTGCGTGGAATGAAAAAGTAACTACCTACGATACAAAAATTATTAATCCTAAAATTTGTTCAGATAAGACTTTGAGTGAAATTAAGGAGATTATGAAAAATACCGTCGAGCGTGGAACGGGTAGATCATTGTACTCTCCAGATTTTTCAATGGCGGGTAAAACCGGAACTGCACGTACGGAATATTGGTACAAAGACTGGAATAGTAATCCTCGATATATTTCATCATTCGCAGGATTTTTCCCCGTTGAAAACCCGAAGTACTCGTGTATAGTGATAATTCACAAGCCTAGTATTAAGAAAGGATTTTACGGAGCTGATGTTTCAGGGCCTGTTTTTAAACGAATTGCTCAAAAAATATTTACTGAATCTAGAAACATAGATAATGTAAAAAATATAGAAGCACCAGATCCGGAAATTGAAAAAGACTTCGAAAAATACTATTCTAAACTTCAAAAGTCATATAAAACTATTCCAAATGTAACTGGAATGGCAGGGATGGATGCGGTTTCTATACTAGAAAATCTTGGACTAAAAGTGCAAGTTGTGGGTAATGGTTCGGTTTCGAGCCAATCCATAAAATCAGGAGAAACCCTAGAGAAGGGCAAATTAATAACCTTAAAATTATCGTGATTCTTTTAAAGGACATATTATATAAAGTTACCATCGAAAGTGTCGTTGGAAATACTTCCGTGGCTGTTAACAATCTGGAATTTGATTCTAGAAAAGTATCGTTGAACGATATTTTTGTAGCTTTAAAAGGAACTGTTTCTGATGGACATCAATTCATAAAAAAAGCTGCAGATCAAGGAGCTTTGGCGATTATATGTGAAACATTACCTGACAACATAGTAAATGGAATTACCTATGTTCAGGTTGTTGATACCCATAAGGCCTTAGCAATTATGGCGGCGAACTTCTACGGGAATCCATCAGAAGACTTAAAACTAGTTGGGATTACGGGAACCAATGGGAAAACAACAATTTCTACATTGTTATACAAGCTTTTCAAAAAAGCTGGGATGGAGGTTGGGTTGATCTCTACCGTGAATATAATGGTTGGGGATACCGAGCATAAAACATCACATACAACTCCAGATTCAATCACTATAAATTATTATTTGCGTAAAATGGTTGATGCAGGTGTAGAATTCTGTTTTATGGAAGTGAGTTCTCACGGAATTCATCAAAAACGAACAGAAGCTTTACAATTTGCAGGAGGTGTCTACACTAACCTATCTCACGATCATTTAGATTATCATAAAGATTTCGCTGAATACCGCGATGTAAAAAAATCGTTTTTCGACAATCTACCAAAAGCGGCTTTTGCCTTAGTTAATGCTGATGATAAGAACGGAGCAGTTATGCTTCAGAATACCAAAGCAAAGAAACAAACCTATGCCTTAAAAACATTTGCAGACTTTAAGGCGCAAATTTTAGAAAGTCAATTTTCGGGACAGCTTATTAAAATCGACAATCAAGAATTGTGGGTGAAACTGATAGGTGGCTTCAATGTGTATAACCTACTTGCAATTTACGGAACTGCTCAGCTATTAGGATTGAAGGAGCTAGAAACGCTTCAACTAATTAGCACTCTAGACAGTGTTGATGGGAGGTTTCAATATTTAATTTCAGAAAAGAAGATAACCGCTATTGTAGATTATGCGCACACTCCTGATGCACTAAAGAATGTATTAGAAACAATCAATAGTATTCGTACAGGAAATGAAGAAGTAATAACCGTTGTAGGATGTGGCGGCGATCGCGATACATCTAAACGTCCGGTAATGGGTAAAATAGCTGCTACGTTAAGCACAAAAGTGGTTTTTACTAGTGATAATCCTCGTACTGAAAATCCAGATAGAATTATTGAACAAGTTGAAGCAGGAGTACCTGCCGAACATTATAAAAAAACAATCTCTATAACAAATAGAAAAGAAGCCATAAAAGCGGCTTGCCAAATGGCTAATGAAAACGACATTATTTTAATTGCTGGAAAAGGTCACGAAACCTATCAGGAAATTAATGGTGAACGTTTTGATTTTGATGATTTTAAAATTGTAAAAGAAGTTTTAACGCTATTAAATAAATAATCTAATGCTCTATTATCTCTTTGAATACTTAGACAAAACATACGATTTGCCAGGAGCGGGGTTATTTAACTTCATTACATTCCGGGCTAGTTTAGCGGTTATTTTATCGTTGTTTATTGCAACAGTTTATGGAAAAAAAATCATTAACTACCTAAGAAAAAAACAAGTTGGGGAATCTATACGCGATCTTGGCTTAGAAGGTCAAAATGAAAAAGCAGGAACGCCAACAATGGGTGGAATAATAATAATTCTAGCAACATTAATTCCTGTTTTACTATTTGCAAAACTTGAAAATATTTATGTAATCCTCTTGATTGTTACCACTCTTTGGATGGGAGTAATTGGGTTTATTGACGATTATATCAAAAAGTTTAAAAATGATAAAGAAGGATTACCAGGGAGATTCAAGGTAATTGGTCAGGTTGGATTAGGGCTTTTTGTAGGGGTTACAATGTACTTTCATCCAGACATCGTAGTGCAGCACAATACCACAACACCAGGAGCTCAAACCGAAATTATAGCCAAAGGTCCAGTAGACCAGTTTTATGTAAAGGATAAGTCGATGTTAACTACTATCCCTTTTGTAAAAGAAAATGAATTCGATTATGCCACTTTAATTAGTTGGGCAGGAGAGGGCTACAAAAGCTATGTGTGGTTGATATTTATACCGATTGTGATTTTTATAATTACTGCAGTTTCAAATGGAGCAAATTTAACCGATGGAATAGATGGACTTGCTGCGGGAACTTCAGCGATAATAGGGGTGACACTAGCATTGTTTGCCTGGGTTTCGGGTAACGTTATTTTCTCTGACTATCTAAATATAATGTATATCCCAAATACGGGAGAGATGACCATATTTATCACTGCCTTTGTTGGTGCTCTTATTGGGTTTTTATGGTATAACACCTATCCTGCACAAGTATTTATGGGAGATACTGGTAGTTTAACTATTGGAGGAATTATAGCAGTTATAGCAATTGCAGTAAGAAAGGAGTTGTTAATCCCAATCCTCTGCGGAATTTTTCTAATGGAAAATCTTTCTGTAGTAATGCAGGTAGGTTGGTTTAAATACACAAAGAAAAAATATGGTGAGGGTCGACGCATTTTTAGAATGTCGCCACTGCATCACCATTATCAAATAAAAGGATTTCATGAAAGCAAAATTGTAACACGATTTTGGATTGTAGGAATATTCTTGGCGATAATAACCATCGTCACGCTAAAAATTCGATAGAGATGTGATGTTTCACGTTTTAACGAAAATATAAGTAAACATGAAAAGAAAATTGGTCATTCTTGGCGCAGGAGAAAGTGGAGTAGGTACGGCCATATTGGGTAAGAAACAGAAGTTTCAAGTGTTTGTTTCAGACTTTGGAAATATAAAAGATAAGTACAAACAAGTTCTTTTAAATAATGAGATTGAATGGGAAGATGGAGGTCATTCTGAAGAGAAAATTCTTTCTGCCGATGTTGTAATGAAAAGTCCGGGTATTCCTGAAACTGCTTCAATAGTGAGAAAGTTGCGCGAAAATAAAGTAAAGGTGATTTCAGAAATTGAATTTGCCTCTAAATATACAAGCGCGACAATTGTTGGAATTACAGGAAGTAATGGGAAGACCACAACTGCTAGTTTAACTTATGAAGTGTTGAAAAACGGTGGGTTAAATGTTGCTCTTGGGGGTAATATAGGAAAGAGTTTTGCAGAACAAGTTTCAGAATCTAAATACGATCACTTCGTATTAGAACTAAGTAGTTTTCAGCTAGATGGTATTGAAACATTTTCACCTCACATTGCAGCATTAATCAATTTGAGTCCTGATCACTTGGATAGATACGATTATAAATATGAAAATTATATCGAGTCCAAATTCAGAATAATATTGAATCAAACATCGCAGGATTTTTTCATTTATGATGCCGACGATGAGGATATCATAAAATGGCTGTCACAGAATCCCATAAAATCACAACCGCTTCCTTTTTCATTAAAAAAAGAATTGAAACAAGGAGCATTTAGAAGAGATAACGATATAATAATTAAAATAAATAATACAGAATTCACTATGCCAATCGCAACAATAGGAATACAGGGAGAACACAATGTAAAGAATGCAATGGCTGCATCAACCGTAGCTACATTATTGAGAATACGTAAACAAACAATTAGAGAAAGTCTTGAAGGGTTTCACGGTGTAGAACACAGACTTGAAAATGTGCTAAAAATCAATAATGTGATGTATGTTAATGATTCAAAGGCAACAAATGTAAATGCTACATATTTTGCTTTAGATAGTATGGAAAATCCAACTGTTTGGATTGTTGGAGGTGTTGATAAAGGCAATGATTACAACGAATTACTTCCATTAGTTAATGAAAAGGTAAAAGCGATTATCTGCTTAGGTGTTGATAATCAAAAAATAATTAGTGCTTTTGGAAATATAGTAGATACAATTGTTGAAGTAGATTCAATGCAAATGGCTGTTCAAGTTGCGTATAAAGTAGCCGAAAGAAATAATACAGTTCTACTTTCTCCTGCATGTGCAAGCTTCGATTTATTTGAAAACTACGAAGACCGAGGAAGGCAGTTTAAAGATGCTGTAAGAAACTTGTAATAAGGCATAAAAAAGAATTAAAAACATAAACCAATAGCGGAAAAAGGTAAATGATAAATATTTTCCAATATACAAAAGGAGATAGAGCAATCTGGGGGATAGTAGGGCTTCTAGCACTTATATCTTTCCTGCCTGTTTATAGTGCAAGTAGCAATCTTGCATATTTGTATAACAATGATGGAAATACATTACCTTTTCTATTGCGACATTTAGCACATTTAATTTTAGGTTTTATTGTGCTGTATGCAGTGCATAGAATACCCTATAATTACTTTGGAGGGCTCTCTATAATTGGGTTGCCTATTATAGTATTCCTGTTAGTAATTACGCTATCACAAGGTACAACTATAGGGGGTGCAAACGCAAGCCGATGGATTAGGTTGCCATTTGTTGGACTAAGCTTTCAGACATCAACTTTAGCAGGGGTAGTGTTAATGACATATGTTGCGCGGTATTTGGCTCGTATTAAAGATAAAGAAGTTTCTTTTAAAGAAACACTTTTACTGCTTTGGGGACCAGTGTTTATCGTTCTTGGTTTAATTCTACCCGCTAACTTTTCTACCACTGCAATATTTTTTGTAATGGTTGTTATGCTTGTTTTTGTAGGAGGATATCCATTAAAATATCTTGGTGTTATACTTGGTGCAGGGTTGCTGTTTTTAACATTGTTTGTCCTAACTGCCAAGGCATTTCCTGGAATATTTCCTAACCGCGTAGATACTTGGATAAGTAGGGTAGAAAATTTTGCTGATAAGGAAGATACAGAAGCAGATTATCAAATAGAAAAAGCAAAAATTGCTATTGCCTCTGGAGGTATTACTGGATTAGGTCCAGGAAAAAGTGTTCAGAAGAATTTCTTACCACAATCATCATCAGATTTTATTTATGCGGTTATAGTTGAAGAATTTGGTTTGATTGGAGGGTTAACCTTAATGGCTATATATCTGTTTTTGTTATTTCGAATAGTGGTAGTGGCTCATAAAGCACCGTCGGTATTTACCAAACTACTAGTCATTGGAGTAGGTTTTCCCATTATTTTTAGGGCGATGATTAATATGGCTGTGGCAGTCGAATTGTTTCCTGTAACTGGACAAAACTTACCCCTAATCAGTAGTGGCGGAACCTCTATTTGGATGACATGTTTGGCGTTGGGAATGATTTTGAGTGTGAGTGCAAAGAGAGAAGTTCCAGCAAAAGAAGAAGAGGAAGAAAATCCACTTGATGTTTTAAGTGAAACCATTTAGAATACAACAAGTGTTGTTAGTGTAATAAAGAAGAAAGTAAAAAATTGAAAAACAAAAAATTCATCATATCAGGAGGCGGTACTGGGGGTCATATTTATCCAGCTATTGCTATAGCTAATGAGTTGAAAACTCGTTACCCTGACGCTGAATTTTTATTTGTGGGAGCAGAGGACAGAATGGAGATGGAAAAAGTCCCACAAGCAGGATATAAAATAAAAGGTCTTTGGATTTCTGGATTGCAACGCAGTCTTTCATTGCAAAATTTAGCTTTCCCGTTAAAGCTGGTTTCAAGTTTAATGAAATCAAAGTCTATTTTAAAAACATTTAAACCTGATGCTGCAATTGGAACTGGAGGTTATGCAAGTGCGCCGCTATTGCGAATGGCTGCAAAGCAAAATATACCTTGTTTAATTCAAGAGCAGAATAGTCACGCAGGAATTACCAATAAATGGCTAAGTAGTAAAGTTCAGAAAATATGTGTGGCTTATGAAGGAATGGAGAATTTTTTTCCTTCTGATAAAGTAAAGTTAACGGGAAATCCAGTAAGACAAGATTTGTTGGATATTTCTTTAAAAAGAGAAGAAGCACTTACTTTCTTTAAACTGAATAGGGACAAAAAAACACTTTTGGTTTTAGGAGGTAGTTTAGGTGCGAGAAGAATCAATCAATTAATTGAAAAATCATTGCCGTTTTTTGAAAGAATCAACTTACAAGTTATCTGGCAATGTGGGAAATTTTACGAAGAAACCTATAAAAATAAAGGAAATGAAAATGTACAAGTCCATACTTTTTTAAACAGAATGGATTTGGCTTATGCAGCTTCAGATTTTATTATTTCAAGAGCGGGAGCGCTATCGGTTTCAGAATTATGCTTGGTGGGAAAACCAGTTGTATTTATCCCTTCGCCAAATGTTGCTGAAGACCATCAAACAAAAAACGCGTTGGCAATTTCGGAAAAAAATGCCGCTATTTTGATTAAAGAAAATGAGTTGGATACAAATTTTGAAAAGGAATTTTCAGATTTATTTTCCTCTATAGAAAAGCAGGAAATGCTTTCAAAAAATATATTGGCGTTGGCAAAACCAAATGCCACAATAGAAATAGTTGAAGAGATTGAGAAATTATTGAAGAACAACAATTAATGAATAACCTAAAAAACATAACGACCTTTTATTTCGTAGGTATTGGCGGCATCGGGATGAGTGCTCTTGCACGGTATTTTAAAATGCAAGGCAAAGCTGTTTTTGGGTACGATAAAACTTCAACTGACTTAACAGACGAATTGGTTGCAGAAGGGATACCAGTAACTTTTAAAGATGAAATTTCAGAACTTCAATCTGAGGTGAAGGTAAAGCATAATGTTTTAATAGTTTACACCCCTGCAATTCCTAAGAACAATACAATTTTAAACTATTTTATTTCTGAAGAGTTTCAAATTGTAAAACGTGCTCAGCTTTTAGGAGAGGTGTCCAAAAATACACTTTGTTTAGCTGTAGCAGGTACACACGGAAAAACTACAACATCTGCAATTTTAGGACATTTGTTGGCTGCTTGTAACATGCCAGTAACAGCATTTTTGGGAGGAATCGCGGAGAATTACAATTCCAATTTTATTTATAAAGGAAGTGAAATTACAGTGGTTGAAGCAGATGAATTTGACCGATCGTTCCTTCAACTTCGTCCAGACATATCTTGTGTAACTTCTATGGATGCTGACCATTTAGATATTTATGGAGACGCTTCAGAAATTGAAAATGCATTTACAACTTTTGCTGAACTAGTTGATAAGAAAGAAAACGTTCTAATAAAGATAGGCTTACCTTTAAATGGAATGACTGTTGCGGTTCAGGAAACTGCAGATTATGAAGCCCAAAATGTAAGGGTAAAGGATGGAGCATATCTATTCGAATTGAAAACACCAAATGAGGTTATTAAAGATATTACATTTAATTTACCAGGACATCACAATCTTACCAATGCTATTATGGCAATGGGAATGGCATTGTTAGCTGGGGCACCTGTTTCTTGTCTTAAAAACGCAATTGCGAGTTTTAAAGGGGTAAAACGCCGTTTCTCGTATAAAATTAAAACAGACAAACTTGTTTTAATTGATGATTATGCACATCATCCTACTGAAATAGACGCTTTACATCAAGCTGTTGAAGAAATGTATCCAAATAATCGTAAGCAGATTGTTTTTCAGCCACATCTTTTCACTAGAACAAGAGATTTTGCAGAAGGTTTTGCGAGAAGTCTTTCACAATTTGATGAAGTTGTGTTGCTGGATATCTATCCTGCTAGAGAAGAGGCAATTGAAGGAATTACTTCAGAATGGTTATTAAATCAGATTGATTCTCAGCATAAAATCTTGGTTTCAAAATCAGATTTAGCTGAAGTTTTGTCACAGTCGGATTGTAGAGTGAAATTGTTGGTAGGTGCCGGTGACATTGGTGCCGAAGTTAATAAGTTAACTCAAAAGTTTAAAGATGAGGCGTAGTATTATTTACATAAAACTTATTCTTTTGCTAGGGTTAATTGGCTTCCTTTTTAGCTTTACAAAAAAGCGAAATGAAGCTAGAAAAATTAGCAAAATAGATGTTGTATTTGTTGATAATAACAGCCCTTTTATCACTTTTGATAACGTTAATAAATTGTTGATACAAAGTTACGAGAAGGTTTCGGACATATCTAAAGAAGCCTTAGCTTTGAGAGAGATGGAGTATAGATTGATAGGAAATCCTATGATTCGCGATGCTCAGGTGTATGTAACCATTGATGGAAAGTTATGCGCAAGGATAGAACAGCGCGAACCCATTGGTAGAGTGTCTGCTACACCAGATTATTACTTAGATTCAGACGGAAAGGTAATGCCGTTATCTGAAGTGTATTCAGCAAGAGTGCCTATAATTACTGGTGCTTCGGAAAGTGAGTTCTCTGAACTTACCGACTTATTGCTGAAAATAAAGGAAGATGAGTTTATGAAAAGGAGTGTTATTGGGGTGCATCAACGGGCAGATGGAGAAATTGAACTGGAATTGAGAAAAGTAAATTTTAATGTATTTTTTGGGAAACCAGTACACATTGAAAAGAAGTTTCAAAACTTTAAAGCATTTTATAAAAAAACAAAAAAAGATAGTACGCTATACGGGTACAACAAGGTGAACTTGAAATTTGATAGTCAAGTGATAGCCACAAAAAAGTAAGGCCATGGAAAACGATAATATTGCTGTAGGATTGGATATAGGAACTACCAAGATAGTAGCTATGATTGGTAGAAAAAATGATTATGGTAAAATGGAAGTGTTGGGGATAGGCAAGGCAAAAAGTCTTGGCGTTCATCGTGGTGTTGTGAATAACATTACACAAACCATTCAATCCATTCAACAAGCGGTACAAGATGCAGAAACTTCTTCAGGAATGAAGATTAAGGATGTTGTTGTTGGTATCGCAGGACAACATATTAGAAGCCTTCAGCATAGCGATTACATTACTAGACCAGATGGTGAGGAGGTAATTAAAGATGAAGATATTGATGCTTTATGTAACCAAGTTCATAAGCTTGTAATGCTTCCTGGGGAAGAAATTCTTCACGTATTACCACAGGATTATAAAGTTGATGGACAAGCAGAAATTAAAGAACCTATCGGGATGTACGGAGCGCGATTAGAAGCAAACTTTCACGTAGTTGTAGGGCAGGTTTCTTCAATTAGAAATGTTGGACGCTGTATAAAAAGTGCAGGGTTAGAGCTATCAGCAATCACTCTAGAGCCCTTAGCATCAGCAAGAGCTGTATTAAGTCAAGAAGAAAAAGAAGCTGGGGTAGCATTAATCGATATAGGAGGTGGAACAACTGACTTAGCGATATTTAAAGATGGAATTATTCGTCACACGGCAGTAATTCCTTTTGGAGGTAATGTAATCACAGACGATATTAAAGAAGGTTGTTCGATTATCGAGAAACAAGCTGAACTTCTTAAAATAAAATTTGGATCTGCTTGGCCTGGAGAGAATAAAGACAATGAAATTGTTTCAATCCCAGGATTAAGAGGAAGAGAACCAAAAGAAATTAGCTTAAAAAATCTCTCAAAAATAATTCACGCTCGAGTTATGGAGATTATTGAGCAAGCCTATATTGAAATAAAAAACTACGGGCACGAAGAGCAGAAGAAGAAATTAATTGCTGGTATTGTGTTAACAGGTGGGGGAGCTCAGCTTCAGCATATAAAACAGTTGGTAGAGTACGCTACAGGTATGGATACACGAATTGGATATCCAAATGAACATTTAGCTGGAGATAGCGACCCTGAAACTACAAGTCCGATGTATGCAACAGCAGTAGGGTTAGTTATGAATAGTCTTGAAAGTAAGGAGAAATCATCATTGATGAGAACATTCCCAACCGAAGAGGAAGTTAAAGAGACTGACAAACAAGAAGCCGTTCAGCATCCTGAAGTAGAAACTGAAAGAGAAGAAGTAGAAGAAGAAAAAAAAGGCACTAGACGTGGTCGAGGTATTTTTGACAAATGGGCCGAAAAATTTAAAGAGTTCCTCGATAACGCAGAATAATAAAGGAAAAAGAAGAAAAATAAAAATTGCAATTAAAAACAAAAATATGAGCAGCAACACAGAATTTGAGAACATTTCATTCGACTTGCCAAAAAACCAATCAAATGTGATTAAGGTTATTGGCGTTGGTGGTGGAGGTAGTAATGCAATTAACCATATGTTCAGTCAGGGCATAAAGGGAGTAGATTTCGTGATATGTAATACAGATGCACAGGCATTAGAAAATAGCCCAGTGCCTATTAAAATTCAATTAGGGGTTTCCTTAACTGAAGGTCTAGGTGCAGGAGCAAATCCGATGGTTGGTGAACAATCTGCTGTAGAAAGTATGGAAGAAATTAAAACTATGCTAACTACAAATACCAAGATGATTTTTATTACTGCTGGTATGGGTGGAGGTACTGGAACAGGTGCCGCTCCAATTATCGCCAAAATGGCAAAGGATATGGATATACTTACTGTGGGTATAGTTACTATTCCTTTCCAATTTGAAGGTAAAACAAGAAATGAACAAGCTCAAATTGGAGTAGAAAAACTACGGCAAAATGTAGATTCATTAGTGGTAATTAATAATAATAAACTTCGTGAAGTATATGGGAACTTAGGTTTTAAAGCTGGTTTCTCTAAAGCTGATGAAGTCTTGGCCACCGCTGCTCGTGGTATAGCCGAGGTTATTACACATCACTACACTCAAAACATTGACCTTAGAGATGCTAAGACAGTTCTTTCTAATAGTGGAACAGCTATAATGGGTAGTTCTACTGCATCTGGTGCAAATAGAGCAAAAGAAGGCATAGGAAGAGCATTAGATTCTCCATTACTTAACGATAATAAAATCAAAGGTGCCAAAAACGTATTGTTGCTTATCGTTTCTGGGTCCGACGAGATTACTATCGATGAGATAGGTGAAATCAGTGATCACATTCAAAATGAAGCTGGACACAGCGCCAATATTATTATGGGTGTTGGTGAAGATGAGAGCTTAGAAGGATCAATTTCTATTACTGTAATCGCCACAGGATTTAATGTTGAACAACAAAATGAGATTGTAAACACCGAAACAAAAAAAATAATCCACACGCTTGGAGATGATCAAAAAGCGGAGCAAAATCTTACACCAAAAGCTACTTCTGGACCTGTAAGACTGCCAGAAACTCCTATCACTTCTCAGCCTAAAGCTGAAGCCCCTGTGGTTAAACACACGCTTTTTGACGATGATGAGATTGAACAAAGACCATCGTTTCAAGGATATATAAATACTTCAGAGCTTCTAAAGAATTTACCAGTATCATACGAAGAGGTAAAAGCTGAAAGAATTGAAGAGTTTGAGCAAGTAGAAGTAGATAAAATAAATGTAAACGAATTTGTTATTGTTGAGGCTTCAACAAAAAATTCTGCGGAAGAAGTTAGACATTCTAAGCCAGAAGGTGAAGACAACGACGATCAAATATTAATGTTTGATCTTCCTATAAAACCTGTTGAAAGAAAGCCGGCAGAAACAAATAATAGAGAAGAAAAAACAATTTTTAATCTCGAAGAAATAGAGGTTGAAGATCACGTAGAAGTTGTGCCTGTAACTGAAGTTTCAGATGATGGTATTAAAAGATATAGTCTAGATGACTATCAAGAGGTTGAAAATACCTTAAATAACGCAAAACCATCAAGCCATAAGTCTGAAGCTATTGAGGAAAACGAAATTGAATTTGTAAAAAGAACAGTAACTGAGCAATCTCCAAATGATAGCGAAAGCAAGGAAATAGAAGACCCGTTAAACTCTCCTATTTCAAAGATACTAAGCGATCGTACAGAAGAGCGCAAGCGCAAAATGAAGGAGTTTAATTACAAGTTTAAGAACAGTCCTTCACGTATTGATGAAATTGAAAGACAACCCGCTTATAAGCGTATGGGTATAGATCTTAATGATACCAGTGAAGAATCAACAATTTCTAGGACTTCGGTAAACATCGAAGATGACGGAATTGAATTGCGTAGAAACAACTCATTTTTACACGATAATGTAGATTAATTAAGTGAATATTTCTCCCCACTTAAAGTAGAGGTTCGAAATCTTAATTGGTTTCGGACCTTTTTGATTTATGATATTTAAGATTAAAAAAAGTGAATCCATAAGCCGATACATTTCAGCTTAAATAAGTATCTTCGTGCATACAAAAAAACACTATAATGGGTTTACAAGATAAGGTGATGGAGGCTATGAAAGCCGCAATGAAATCAAAGGATACTCAATCATTAGAAGCTTTGCGATCTGTTAAATCAGCATTGCTTTTAGCGCAAACTGAAACAGGTTCAAAACAAGAAATATCTGAAGAAGAAGGAATTAAAATCCTTCAAAAGCAAGTAAAACAAAGAAAAGATAGTGCTGCTATTTATAAGGAACAAGGGCGTGAAGATCTTGCTGAGCCAGAATTGCTTCAAGCTAAAGTAATCGAGCAATTTTTGCCAAAGCAGCTAAGTGTTGAAGAAGTAAGCAAAATAGTAGATGAAATTATCACAGAAACTGGAGCTTCTTCTATGGCGGATATGGGAAAAGTTATGGGCATTGCTAGTGGAAAACTGGCTGGAAAAGCAGATGGGAAAACCATATCGACAGTTGTAAAATCGAGGTTGTCTTAAATTAGATTTTATTAATTCTTCAAAAGAAGATATTTTTGAAAACTGGATTGGCCGCGTGGCGCAACTGAATACCCGCCCGAGCCGAACTGTCGTTAGACACGTTCGGGCGGGGCGCATCAGATTTCGGATTCGAGCTTTAAATGGTTAGAAATGTATTATGTATATATTCTTTATAGTAAAGAATTTGAAAGGATGTATGTAGGAATGTCTAAAGACTGTACAAAAA
>NZ_JAIRBB010000015.1 GCF_022008395.1 Aequorivita xiaoshiensis | reverse complement strand
TTAATATTTCATCAAGAGTTCAATGATATAGAACAGGCTATATATTTCGAGAAAAAAATAAAAAAATGGAGTGCACAGAAAAAAAGAGCCTTGGCATATGAAGATTTCGATATGCTTCAGATATTGTCAGAATGTAGAAATATGACACATTCAAAATATAAACCAACTGCCGAGGAAGTTTCTAGCACACTTAACCAAATAAATAATTTAAATTAGAAATCAATTTGTCCCCTCGAGCGCAGTCGAGAGGTCGATTTTAAGCAAGATTCGTCTTAACAAGTAGGTCTCGACTGCGCTCGACCTGACACAGCACTAAAAAATATGAGCAAAGTAGCGATAATAATGGGAAGTACTAGCGATCTGCCAGTGATGCAGGACGCGGTAGATATTTTAAAAGAATTCAACATTGAAGTAGAAGTAGATATAGTATCTGCTCACCGCACTCCAGAAAAGCTGTTTGATTATGGTAAAAACGCGCATACACGCGGAATTTCGGTAATTATTGCTGGTGCTGGAGGCGCTGCCCACCTACCTGGAATGATTGCTTCACTTTCACCCCTACCAGTTATAGGTGTTCCAGTTAAATCTAGTAACTCAATCGATGGTTGGGACAGCGTATTGTCTATTTTACAAATGCCAGGTGGTGTTCCTGTAGCTACAGTTGCACTTAATGGCGCTAAAAATGCTGGTATTTTAGCCGCACAAATCATTGGGTCGTCAGACAAATCTGTTTTGGATAAAATTCTAGCCTACAAAGAAAATCTTAAAGTAAAAGTAGAAGAAGGGGCGAAAGAAGTTCGCAGTGGTAAGTAGTGAGTCGCTAAAAATAATTAATCGTTTTTGACTCACATTTTTTGAGTCAAAAATCCTTACGTCTAAAATCTAAAAACTTTCAATGAATCCTTTATTACAACCCTATAACACAGCCCCATTTTCAAAGATTGAAAACAAGCATTTTCTTCCTGCAATTACTAAATTAATCGAAGAGACTAAGGCTGAAATTGATGCTATAACTTCAAATTCTGATGCTCCTAGTTTTGAGAATACAATTGAAGCATTAGAATTTAGTGGTGAAAAGTTAGACCGAGCTACAAGTATTTTCTTCAATCTAAACAGTGCGGAAACAAACGATGAAATTCAGAAATTAGCACAGGAAATTTCCCCTATGCTAACCGAATTCGGCAATGATATGTTGTTAAATGAAGCCCTTTTTAAAAGAGTTAAAGCTGTATATAATCAAAAGGACACATTAGACCTTAATGAAGAACAACAAATGTTGCTCGATAAAAAGTACAAAGGTTTTTCAAGAAATGGAGCCAATCTTTCTGAAGAAAAGAAGAAAGAACTTAGAAAAATAGATACTGAGCTTTCTAAATTGAAACTCACTTTTGGAGAAAATGTATTAGCAGAAACTAACAAGTTTGAACTTCATATTACCGATGAAAAGAACTTAAGCGGATTACCTGAGGGAGTAATTGAAGCTGCTTCTCAAACTGCGGAAGAAAAAGGAAAAGAAGGTTGGGTTTTCACTTTGGACTACCCTAGCTATGTTCCATTTTTAACCTATGCCGACAATCGTGAATTGCGTAAGAAAATGGCAATTGCATTTGGTGCAAAAGGGTTTAATAATGACGAATTTGACAATCAGCAAAATGTACTTCAAATTGCACAATTACGTCATAAAAGAGCAAATTTACTGGGGTATAAAAGTCACGCACATTTTGTTCTTGAAGAGCGAATGGCAGAAACTCCTGAAAAAGTAAAATCATTTTTAAACGAATTATTAGAAAAATCAAAACCCGCTGCCAAAAAAGAATTTGAAGAGTTAACTGCTTTCGCGAAAGAACTAGATGGAATAGACCACTTAGAAAAATGGGATGGCGCTTATTATTCAGAAAAGTTGAAACAAAAACTTTTTAATCTTGATGATGAAAAGCTAAAGCCATACTTCGAATTAAAAAATGTAATTAACGGGGTTTTTACTGTTGCGCAAAAGCTTTATGGACTACACTTTAAGGAAGTTCAAAACATAGACAAATATCATCCAGAGGTAAAAACTTACGAGGTAAAAGATGACGATGGAGAATTAGTCGCCCTGTTTTATGCCGACTTTCATCCACGTGCAGGCAAGCGAAATGGAGCTTGGATGACGTCGTATAAACCTCAACAAATAAAAAACGGTAAAAACGATAGACCACATATTTCTAACGTTTGTAATTTTACCAAGCCTACTAACAGTAAACCTTCACTTCTTACATTTAACGAAGTAACGACGCTCTTCCACGAGTTTGGTCACGCCTTACACGGTATGCTTGCAAACACCCAATATCCTAGCTTATCAGGAACAAGCGTTTATTGGGATTTTGTGGAATTACCAAGTCAGATTTTAGAGAATTGGTGTTACGAAAAAGAGACCTTAGAACTCTTTGCTACACATTACAAAACCGGAGAGTTAATCCCAATGGAGTATGTGAATAAAATAAAAGAATCGGCTACTTTCCTTGAAGGGATGGCAACACTCCGTCAATTGAGTTTCGGAATGTTAGATATGGCTTGGCACAGTCAAGATCCAAGTGGAATTAACGACGTAAAAGCATTTGAGGTTGCTGCATTTGAAGACACTCAGTTATATCCGGATGTAAAAGAAAACTGTATGAGCACTTCGTTCTCACATATTTTCCAAGGCGGTTATTCGGCAGGATATTACAGTTACAAATGGGCAGAAGTGTTGGATGCAGATGCATTTGCATATTTCCAACAAGAAGGAATTTTTAGTAAAAAAGTGGCAGATAAGTTTAAAAACTTTGTGCTTTCACAAGGAGGAACTATGGACCCAATGGAATTATATATTAAATTCCGCGGCCAGAAACCAGACCCAGAAGCGTTATTAAAGCGTGCTGGATTGTGGAAGTAAAAGCTAAAGCGAAATTAATTAACGACGAACCCAAGTTTGATAGGTGAAAGCATATTTATGCTTTTCATCTATCTCATGACGGGTTTCCGATTCCAATTTCCATTCGTCGGTAGAAAATTCAGGGAAAAATGTATCGGCATTGGCAAAAGTTCCGTGAACACGAGTTAACTCAATTTTATCAGCAAAGGGCAATCCCATTTTATAAATTTCTCCTCCTCCAATAATAAAGGGTTGAACGTCATTTTGGGCAATTTCTAATGCCGCTTCCAAACTTTGCACACTCACTGCACCCAATTTCTCATAATCTTTATCCCTTGTAATTACAACATTTGTTCTATTGGGAAGCGGCTTGTCTAAAGATTCAAATGTTTTACGCCCCATAATTACGTGATGACCACTAGTAAGTTTCTTAAAACGCTTAAAATCGTCAGGCAGGTGCCAAATCATTCCATTTTGTGCTCCTAATTCGTTGTTTTCGGCCGCGGCGGCAATCATTGTTATCATTGTACGTCTGGAGGTAAAAGGTTGTCTGCATCGTTTTTTTTTGTGAAATCGTCAGTCTTTGGCAATTGCAATTCGCTATCAACTTGCTTTTGAAGTTCTGCAATTTTCTCTGCTTGTCTTGCCTTCAACTTTTCGAGCTGTCGATCTTCCCATTCCTTATCCATAAATTTATTCATTACAAAAACATTGAAAAGATGAATCAGAAAGATAAAAGTCCAAATTAGAATAGCCCATATAAACCAATCTTTTATCAATGTTTCATTCCCATAACCCAATACCGGATTTATAATAATAAGGATAATGGAACCCACTAAAAACAAAATAAAGTGACGCATTAAATTCTTTTTCTGCTTAATTCGCCTACGTGCATATTCATATTGCTCACGCTGCTCAGCGTCTATTCTGTTGTTTTTTTTAGTTTTTGAGAACATAGTTAGTTACTTTCGTTACACAATCACGATTACTTTCTGTAAAAATACCTAAATTTCGCAGTAATGGTATAATTCATATGAAAGAAATAAGAAAACACTTTCCCAGCCTTAACACAACGGTGTATCTCGATACCGCTGCAAATGGTTTAATTCCGAAACCTGTGATAGATTGGAGACGAACTCAGGATGAAGAACTGCTAAACAATCCTGTAGCTTATCGCGCGAAACATCAAAAAATTATTGAAGACACAAAATTTGAGATTTCCCGATTCTTTAATGCTCCGCTTAATACAATTGCTTTAATCCCAAATTTCTCATTTGGGATAAATAGTATTTTGGAAGGTCTTCCTAAAAATCAGAAAATACTATTATTAAATAATGATTACCCTTCAGTAAATTGGCCTGTTGAAAGTAGAGAGCTCAATGTGTGTTATGCTGAAATAGATGAAAATCTTGAATTAAATATTGAAACAGCCATTAAAAAACACAAACCTGAAGTGTTTATTTTTAGTATCGTACAATGGCTAAGTGGAATTAAAATAGACTTCAACTTCTTAAAACAATTAAAAGATAAATACCCGAACTTACTGTTAATAGCTGATGGCACGCAGTATCTAGGTACAGAAGTTTTCAATTTTGAAGCTAGTCCTCTTGATGTATTAGTCACAAGTTGTTATAAGTGGCTTACATCTGGATTCGGAAATGGAATATTATTTATTAAAGAAACTGCTCAACACAGAATATCGCCTAAAACTATTGGATTTAACTCGGCAGCCACGTTTGAAAGTACACCGTCAGACACTGCTTTTATGAAACATTTTGAACCTGGGCATCAAGACACTTTAAATTATGGAAGTATAGCACAAGCCATTAAGTTTCAAGAAAATTATGGACGTAAAGTCTTGTATCAACAAATAAAATCAATTTCAGAATTAGCCAAAGAAAGCTTTGCCGAAATTGGATTACTCTCAAACCATACGCTACTACGTCAAAACCATTCTTCTATTTTCAATTTACAATGTGATAAGAATATATTTAAAAAACTTAAAGAAAACAATATTGCGTGTTCTTTACGAGGATACGGTATAAGAGTAGGATTTCATTATTACAACACTAAAGAGGATTTAGCACATTTACTTCAAGTTCTTAAGCAAGGCTAAATCGACTTTTCATGATAAAAAGCATAAGTTTCTGTTAAGTAGTGGAAAACACTATACAACTACTTTCCCATTAAGAAGGAAAGCAGTACTTTTGCACCCTCAAAATAAATTACTTAAAAAATTATCATGAACAAGACATTCGACGTACTAATAGAAATTCCAAAAGGAAGCCGTAACAAATATGAATACGACTTTGAGTTAAAAAAAATTCGTTTCGACCGTATGCTTTTTAGCAGTATGATGTATCCTGCCGATTATGGTTTTATTCCAGAGACATACGCAAAAGATGGTGATCCTTTGGACGTACTAGTGTTAGGTCATGAGCCTACATTCCCAATGTGTGTGATGGAAGTTAAGGCTATTGGAGTTTTCCATATGGCTGATGAAAAAGGACAGGATGAAAAAATTATCTGTGTACCTGTATCAGACCCAATCTGGAGCCAGTTAAACGATTTAGAAGACCTTAATCCTCATTTGAAAAAAGAAATTGAGCATTTCTTTAAAGTATATAAGGATCTTGAAAAGAAACGTGTAGATGTAGGTGGATGGGGTGATGCTGCTGAAGCAAAAGAAATTTACGAACAATGCATTAAGCGTTACGCAGAGACTCCTGAAGTACACGGAAAATTCAGTATCTAAGAGACTCTCTTAAGCAGACCATACATTTCAAATTAAGGACGTAAAACTCAAGACTATAAGGTCTTTTGTTTTTACGTCCTTTTCCTTTTTATGCACATTTTCAAGAATCATCAATTTTTACTTTCCGTCACTTCAAGTAATTACATAAATACATAACTTTAACAGTATCAGTGAAAAAACCTTAAATTTTCTATTTCATTTTTGATTTTTACACCTTAAAAATAGCTGTTTTATATCCCAATCCATTTTCCTATTTTTGAGAGAAACATATTAACAACCAACCTTAAACTAAATTTTTTATGGAATTAATGATGATTTATGCGCCCATTGTTATGGCGCTATTAGGCCTTTTATTTATGGCCGTAAAACGTTCTTGGGTAATGAAACAGAACCCTGGAGATGGCAAGATGAAAGAAATAAGTGACCACATTTATGAGGGTGCCTTAGCTTTCTTAAATGCCGAATATAGATTACTCGCTGTCTTTGTTATAATAGTAAGTATCGCTTTGGCAGTTGTTTCATTCGTTGTTCCTACTACAGATATACTAATTGTTGTAGCCTTTATTTTTGGAGCTGTGTTTTCTGCTTTAGCCGGAAATATGGGGATGAAAATAGCTACAAAAACAAACGTCCGTACTACCCAAGCGGCTAAAACAAGTTTACCTAATGCGCTTAAAATATCTTTCGGCGGAGGTACCGTAATGGGACTTGGAGTTGCTGGTCTAGCAGTATTAGGACTAACTGCATTTTTTATATTCTTCTTCCATTACTTTATGGAAGGTGTTTGGACCAATACAATGGATATGACTATTGTTCTTGAAACATTAGCTGGATTCTCTCTTGGAGCTGAGTCTATTGCTTTGTTTGCAAGAGTAGGTGGTGGTATCTACACAAAAGCTGCCGATGTTGGTGCCGACCTTGTTGGTAAAGTGGAAGCTGGAATTCCAGAAGATGATCCTCGTAACCCCGCAACAATTGCTGATAACGTGGGTGATAACGTAGGTGACGTTGCAGGTATGGGCGCCGATTTATTTGGCAGCTATGTAGCAACAGTTCTTGCTGCTATGGTTCTAGGAAACTACGTGATAAAAGATATGGGAGGAGCTATCACCGATGCATTTGGTGGTATTGGACCAATTTTACTACCTATGGCAATTGCAGGAGTTGGAATTATCATTTCGGTAATTGGTACAATGCTAGTAAAGATTAAAAGTAATGATGCTAAGGAAGCTCAAGTTATGGGGGCCTTAAATATCGGAAACTGGGTCTCCATTGTTCTTGTTGCTATTTCATGCTATGTTCTGGTATTATGGATGCTCCCTGAAACTATGAATATGAGTTTCTTCGGAGAAGGGCTTCAAGAAATTTCTTCAATGAGAGTGTTTTATGCCACACTAGTCGGTTTAGTTGTTGGCGCAGTTATTTCATCCATAACCGAATATTACACAGGATTGGGAAAGAAACCTATTTTAAAAATAGTGCAACAATCATCAACTGGTGCAGGTACTAATATTATTGCAGGTTTAGCAACGGGAATGATTTCAACATTTTCTTCTGTTATACTCTTCGCAGGAGCGATTTGGGCTTCTTATGCATTTGCTGGTTTTTACGGAGTTGCCTTAGCAGCTTCTGCAATGATGGCTACTACGGCAATGCAGCTAGCAATTGATGCCTTTGGCCCTATTAGTGACAACGCAGGAGGTATTGCCGAAATGAGTGAGCAAGACCCTATTGTAAGAGAACGTACCGATATTTTAGACTCAGTTGGTAATACCACCGCTGCAACCGGAAAAGGATTTGCAATTGCTTCAGCAGCACTTACTTCATTAGCACTTTTTGCCGCCTATGTTACATTTACCGGGATTGATGGTATTAATATCTTTAAAGCCCCTGTACTAGCAATGCTTTTTGTGGGAGGTATGATTCCAGTTGTCTTTTCGGCTTTAGCCATGAATGCAGTTGGGAAAGCAGCAATGCAAATGGTAAATGAAGTAAGACGTCAGTTTAGAGAAATTCCAGGAATTATGGAGGGTACTGGAAAACCTGAATACGACAAATGTGTGGCAATTTCAACCAAGGCTTCTTTAAGAGAAATGCTATTACCTGGTATTATGACTATTGGTTTCCCAATTGCAATTGCTTTTATTCCGATGATCTTTGGAATGAACAATATGGCGATTGCAGAAATGCTTGGTGGATACATGGCGGGAGTAACCGTAAGTGGTGTACTTTGGGCAATCTTCCAAAACAACGCTGGTGGAGCTTGGGACAATGCTAAAAAATCTTTTGAAGCAGGCGTTATGATTGACGGCAAAATGACATATAAAGGTAGTGACGCCCATAAAGCTGCTGTAACTGGTGATACAGTGGGTGATCCTTTCAAAGATACTTCAGGGCCTTCTATGAATATTTTAATAAAACTAACATGTTTAATCGGACTGGTAATCGCACCAATTCTAGGAAACCACGACAACAATATTATTACTGCTGAAACATCGACAGAAGAGGTTTACATAATAGATGCTGAAGGGAACAAAACTGTATTAACCGATAAGCAAATTAAATATATTGAAACAGGAAAAACCATCACTGAAGGTGACAACTTAAGAAACAAAACTGAAACGATGGTTGAGTGGCTGAAAAACAACAACAACGACCAGGTTACAGCAAATGTTACAATTACCAGAACTGTTGACGGTGTAGAAAGCATGGAAACTAAAACATTTACAGGTACGGAAGAAGAAGTTCGTTCACAATTAAAAGATGTAGATGGAATAAAAATAAAAGTGAAAGACAAAGAGTAAACCGTAACATTTCACAATTAAAACGAATAATAATTTTAAAGCCTGCTAAGTTTATTCATTTTGCAGGCTTTTTTTACTCAAGTAATATTAATTTTATATTTCAGAAATCTATTTTCGGCAACCCTGATTAACTTTTATTACTTTAGTACTTATATGAATTACGAGGACATAATAACTTTAGCCATTGGGTTTGGATTAGGAATGCTTGTTGGTCTTCAACGCCAAAAAAGCGATCATGAAATGGCGGGGGTTAGAACCTTTACACTTATTTCATTAATGGGCGTTGTTTCGGCCTTTTTAGCTCGAGATTTTAACAACCCTTTTATTCTACCTGTATTAGGAATCTGTCTCACAGCCTTATTAGTAACAGCCAATGTCATTAAGCTAAAAAAGTCTAATGAAACAGATATTGGGCAAACTACAGAGGTAGCAGCGCTACTTATGTTTGCTGTTGGAGCTTATTTAGTAATGGGTGATCGAGTAATTGCCGTTATCGTGGGCGGTTCTGTAGCTATTCTACTTTACTTAAAAGAACACCTACATGATTTTATAGAAAAACTAGAAGAAAAAGATCTTGCTGCTATAATGACTTTTGCAGGAATTTCCCTCGTAATACTCCCTCTCCTGCCCGATAAAACCTTTGGTCCACTAGATGTTTTAAACCCAAGAAATATCTGGTTAATGGTAACCTTAATTGTGGGAATAAGTGTAATTGGCTATTTCATCTACAAATTTGTTGGTAAGAAAGTCGGCATCATCTCTAATGGAATCCTAGGAGGGCTTATTAGCAGCACAGCCACCACCGTTAGTTATGCTCGTAAAGCGAAAGAGACAAAATCCATTAACAAACTAGCAGCCTTTGTTATTTCAGCAGCCTCTGCAGTTGCAATGGTAAGAGTATTAGTAGAAGTAGGTGTAGTTGTCCCAGAAAAATTTTCAGAGCTTTTCCTACCGCTTATTGCTGTATTTATTGTTATGGCTATTATTTGTGTAGGTCTGTTTTATATCATCAGTAAAAATGGTGGAGATGATAAAATGCCTGAACCTGAAAATCCAGCACAATTTAAAAGTGCCTTGATTTTTGGATTGTTATATGGTGCTATTCTTTTGGCTGTAGCATTTACTAAACAAGAATTTGGAAATGATGCGCTATATGTGGTGGCAATAATTAGTGGTCTTACCGATGTTGACGCGATAACATTATCCTTATCTCAAATGATGAAATCTGGAGGATTAAACACCGCTACAGGTTGGCGTTTAATATTGCTAGCTTCACTTTCTAATTTAGCTTTTAAAGGAGTTATGGCTGCAGTTTTAGGCACACGTCAATTGGCAAAATGGATAGGAATTTCCTTTGGAATCACAATTGCTTTTGGTATAACCATTATGTGGTTATGGCCTGATACTTGGCATTTTTAAAAAATACTATGTTTAAAAAAGACCCAATTCAAATTGTTACCTTTCGCAGTTATGGCACTGCTAACCACCTTTATGCCAAGGGTCGATCTATTCAGGATGAGGATATAGACCTAAACCAAACAGGTTTATTCAACTTATTAAGAAATAGTTGGAAGCGATTTATTACCGACAAAGTAACGAATGCCAAACTCACACTCACACTCCCTGACAATAGAACAATTTCAACTATAACGGACAGTCAAGGTTATTTTTTAATTGATGAAACCATAGAAAACCTACTTCCCTTAACAGATGAAGAAGGTTGGATAACATTTTCAATTTCTTTTACCGAAAATAAAAGCGGAAGAAAAATACAACAAAACAATAAGTTTAAGGGTGAAATCCTCATTCCAAAAAACACAGCGAAATATGGAGTAATTAGTGATATTGATGACACCATTCTTCATACAGGACTTACCTCTCGATTAAAATGGGCTGTAATAAAAAACACATTTTTTAAAAGTGCCGATAAGCGAATTCCGTTAAAAGGTGCTGCAGATTTTTACCAAAAATTACACGACGGAAAATCTGGAAGCGATTGTAACCCTATTTTCTACGTAAGTCATAGTCCGTGGAACTTATACAATTATTTAGAAGTTTTCCTAGAAGTCAATAACTTTCATAAAGGACCTATTCTACTGCGAGATTTTGTAAATCCTTTTGCTAAAAAATACAAAGCTGAGAAACCTCAAAAGCAAACCGAAATTATAAATATATTAGATACTTACCCCAAACTGCCTTTTATACTTATAGGTGATAGTGGCCAGCACGACCCAGATATCTATAAGGAAATTACCGAATCGAATCCTGGGCGAATTTTAGCTATCTATTTAAGAGATGTAAATCGCAGGAAAAAAATGGAGCGTGTAAAAAAACTTTATAAAGATTACACAAGGGTGCCAGTACTATTAGTGGAAGATACCGAAGCAGCAATAAATCACGCAAAAGATCAAGGATTTATATAAATCTTAAATTTAAAATAAACCGTGTAGTTCAGCATCGATTTTATTAATCACCTCTCCAAGATGTTCCTGATTATCTACAAAGTCTAAATCATCAACATCTAGTATAATAAGATTTCCTTTATCATAACCGTGAATCCAAGCTTCATAGCGCTCGTTTAGCCGGCTTAAATAATCTATGCTTATTGAATTTTCATAATCACGACCGCGTTTGTGAATTTGTTTCACAAGGTTTGGAATACTACTACGCAGATATATCAATAAATCTGGCCCTTCAGTAACACTCTCCATAAGTTCAAAAAGCGATCTGTAATTTTCGTAATCACGATTAGTCATTAAGCCCATCGCGTGTAGGTTGGGTGCAAAAATATATGCATCTTCATAAATAGTTCTATCTTGAATTACACTCTTTCCCTTTTCACGAATATCTAATATTTGGCGAAAACGACTATTCAAAAAATAGATTTGAAGATTAAAAGACCAACGCTCCATCTGATTGTAAAAATCATCTAAATACGGATTGTCTTCCACATCTTCATAATGGGGTTGCCACTTGTAATGTTTTGACAATAACCTTGTAAGCGTAGTTTTACCTGAACCTATATTTCCTGCAATTGCAACGTGCATATTATTTAATTCTTTGGGATAGTTAGTGAAAAGATGTGCAAATATTTGCCGTCATAAATATAAAGCAAATCATTAGTAAGCTGCAAGTCTTTAATATTCATTTCTGCCACATCTAACTTTACGGTTTCTCTTGGTTTATCATCATTCCGTTTTGCAAAATCGGGAACGTAATAAAGTGTATTCTCCTTTAGTGCAATCAAGTTTTCATTTTGTTGAACGATTTTTTCATAATCTTCTGAAGCAGCTTCATTGAGAATACTTCCGTATATATTAAAAGCGCGTAATTTCTTTTCAGTTAAAGTGAAACAGTAATTAAAGTTACTCGCCTGAGACATTAGTTTTCCAGGAAAAGGTTGTGATACCACGGTTTGCATTCTAGAACCGTAATTGTACAGTTCGAGTTGCTGCGTATCTACATTAAAAACCCACAAACTATTGCTACCTGCATTCGTAGCAGTACTTACATTCAAAAATTGTGGCAAATTATTAAAACTAATTCTTTGAATTTCACTTAACTTATTATCGAGTAAAACCACTGTATTGGTGTCTTGAAAAAAAACAATCACTTTTAAAGGGTTTATTATATCGACAGAAGTAATTCTCCCCAACTGAAGGTCGTTGAACTTAAAATTACCATCTGTCCCTTGCTTGATTAAAACACGGTCTTTAATAAAATAGATGTATTTATAATTGTCTACCCCTATAAACCTATCAGCATCTAACGGCGTTTTACTCTCCAAGTTTAGACTTTGAGCAATACTAAGTTGACCAATTAGTAAAAAGAATATTAAAAGTAGTTTCATAAAGTTGGCAAGTTACAAAATGTGGTGATACCCTAAAACGTAAAATTATGTAACACATTATACATTCACTCGTCTTAGTATTAGCGAACTATAGTTTGTTGTATTTAAATATATTATTTTTAAGCAATTTACTTCATGTTCATTAACTTTAAACTTACTCTTAATTACAATTTTATGGTACGATATGTTTTAATTTTCCTCCTTTTATTTTCGGTTTCTTTAAACGCACAAAGTATAAGTGGGCAAGCTTTTTACGAATCTAAAACAACTGTCGACTTAGATGAAATGGGCGCTGGCAGACGTGAAATGACTGAGGAAATGAAAAAAATGGTTTCTCAGATGATGAAAAGCGCATTAGAGAAAACCTACATCCTCACATTTACAAAAGACGAATCTATTTATAAAGAAGAAGAAAAACTTGATGCAACACCAATTAACCCAGGGTTCAGAATGATGATGAACAGCTTTACTCCTGGAAGTCAATACAAAAACCTAAAAACAGGACAAATTGTAGAGGAAAATGAATTCTTTGGAAAGCAATTTTTAGTAACAGACTCTATAAAATCGTTGGATTGGCAGATGACGAAAGACACTAAGCAAATAGGACAATACACCGTTTTTAAAGCTATTGCTATGAAAAAGGTTGATCCTACCGATTTTAGTATGGCACGTCCAAAACGCGATAGAAAAGGAAAAGATGAAAAGGAAAATGCCGAAGTAAAAAAAGATTCTACAAATTTTGACGACCCAATGGATATGATTGAAATTCCTGAAGAAATCGAGGTTATTGCTTGGTTTACACCACAAATCCCTGTAAGTAATGGCCCTGGAGAGTTTGGAGGGTTACCTGGCTTAATTATGGAGTTGAACGTTTATAGAACAACATTACTTTGTTCAAAAGTCGTGATTAATCCAAAATCTGCTGAAAAAATTGAAGCTCCTAAGAAAGGAAAGAAAGTAACTCGTGAAGAATACATTAAAATTGTACAAGAAAAAACCGAAGAGTTGCGTGAAAACTTCCAAAACAGAGGTGGAAGACGTGGCGGTGGATTCTAGGAGATAATGTAATTGAAATCGAAATTGAAAATCACGTAGCCACAAGGAACACAGGGAAAAATGGAATATAGTTTTCTATCTATACCCGCTGTGTCCTCGGTGGTAAAAAAACATCTTCAATGAATAAAATCCATCTCTTTCTCTTATTAATTTTCTCCATATCTCTTTCTGCCCAAAGCATCAAAGTAAAAGGAACCATTAAAGATAGTCTTGGCAACCCCTTGGAATTTGCCAATGTAATAGCTAGTGTTAAAACTACCGGTGAAACAGAGTCCTATGGGATTACAAATCATCAAGGCCGTTACCAACTCGATCTTCCAAAAGGAAACACTTACACTTTAACCGCAAGTTTCTTAGGATATGAAACCAAAAAACAAACAGTCTCCGTTCCCACTGAATCTGATAATATCGATTTAAATTTCATTTTAAATCCGCAGGAAAATCAATTAGACGATGTAGAAATTGTTTACGAAATGCCTGTGACTGTAAAAGGTGATACCATTGTTTACAACGCAGATAGTTTCACAAATGGCAATGAACGCAAGCTCGGAGATGTAATGAAAAAACTTCCCGGAGTGGAGGTTAATGACGATGGTGAAATTCAGGTAGAAGGGAAAACGGTTAGCAAAGTAATGGTGGAAGGAAAAGATTTCTTTGACGGCGATAGTAAACTAGCTACTAAAAACATTCCAGCCGATGCTGTAGACAAAGTAGAAGTACTTCGAAATTACAATGAAGTTGACCAAATGCGAGGCCTTGGGAACGATCGCGATAATGTAGCGATAAATGTAAAACTAAAAGAAGGAAAGAAAAACTTCTGGTTTGGAGAGGTTACTGCTGGTGCAGGAATTGCTGATGAATACGGTGAAGATAGTGGTCGTTATTTGGTACATCCAAAATTATTTTACTACAGTCCTAAATACAGTATTAACCTAATTACCGATTTCAATAATATTGGAGAAGTTCCTTTTACCTTTCGCGACTACTTCAGTTTTACGGGTGGTTTTAAAAGTTTTAACCGAGGAGGTGGAACTAGTTTTAGAATTAGCGATAGCGACTTAGGTTTTGCTGTTTCTCAAAACGACAGAGCTAAGGCTATAGACGCAAAGTTTGTAGCTGGAAACTTCAGTTATGCTGTAAATGATAAGTTAGACATAAGTGGGTTTGGAATTCTAAGTGATAATAAAACGAATATTGTAAATAAAAGCATCAGTCAATACATCCTTACTGGAATTACCGAAAATACAAATACAAACAATGACCAACGCAACCAACTGGCTATGCTAAAACTGAGTAGTGTTTATAAACCTAACATAAATTTTCAGTTGGATTACGACGCCTTAATAAAAACTTCAAAGCAAACGCAAGACGACGCTACGCTTTCAATAGTTGGGGGTAATCAAAATGATATTTCTGAAGCCAAAGAAAACAAGCCTTTCTCAATAAATCAAAACGCGAATGCTTATTTCACTTTAAATGACAAAAACATATTTGCTGCAGAAGTTCAGCATTTGTATCAAAATGAAGATCCTTTTTATCAAGCAGTTCAGGATTCAATTCCATTTCGAGGGGTTTTTACTACTATTAATCCACTAGACCCTTTTAATAGTGATGCCGATACATTCGATCCTTTAGAACAATCGGAACGCTTCAACATAAACCAAAACAAAACTGTAAAAAGTCATAAGCTCGATGCAAAAATTGATTATTACTATGTTTTGAACAATGTCAGCAACCTCAACTTTACCTTTGGAACCACTTATAGCAATCAGAAATTTAACTCAAATATTTTTCAAATTTTAGATAATGGAAATCAAAATAATTTTACTGAAAACGATTTCAATAACGATGTAAACTATACTTTCTCAGATGTATTTTTAGGACTTCATTATAAATTAAAATCGGGGAAGTTTATTTTCACACCTGGGCTTACACTTCATAATTACAACTTGAAAAACGAGCAATTAGGGACAACCTCAACGCAAAACGACTGGATAGTTTTACCAGATGTAAATATTGTTTTAGAGCTTAAAAAAAGTGAGAATTTACGTTTTAACTATGCAATCACTTCAGAATATAGCGACGTGAATAATTACGCACAAGCCTACGTTTTTAACAATTACAATAGACTTTTCCGCGGAAATAGAGAGCTAGAAAACTCATTATCGCATAGTTATAATTTAACTTATTTTAGCTTCAATCTTTTTAATTACACCAATATTGGCGGGAATTTAAGCTATACTCGACGGATCGATGCTATAAAAACCACCACCCAACTAGCAGGAATTAATCAAGTAAGTAGCCCAGTTAATTTTGATAGTAATTTTCCAGATGAAACTTTTTCGGCTGTTGGTAGGTTTAGCAAACGAGTAAAGAAAATTCAATTTAAATTGGATGCTGCATTATTCTTAACCAAAACAAATAACACCATTAATAACGAAATTCAAGAAAGTCAGAGTTTTACTCAGAATTATAATGTAAGTGCGTTGAGTAATTTTAAGAGTTTTCCAAATTTTGAAGTTGGTTATCGTTTCATTAAAAACGATTATGACAATGGAGGAATTGAACAAACATTCTTCACCAACAAACCATATGCAAATGTAAACCTCCGATTTTTAAAAGACTTCAACTTTTTTGCGGAATGGGATTACTACAACTATACCAACGATGCCAAAACTATTGAAAATAGTTATTCGTTTTTTAATGCTAATTTATATTACAAACACGGTGAAAGCCCTTGGGAGTTCTCTGTACAAGCAACAAATATTTTAGACACGAAATCTATTAATAACGACAGCTTTAACGATCAATTCAATACAACTTCACAGTATTTTGTAATGCCAAGAATTGTTATGCTTGTAATTAAATACGATTTGTAATGATTAATTTTCAGTTAAACTAGAGGTTACAATTATTAACTGACACCCAATTTTTATATCTTTCCTGTAAAAATCATTTCTATGCGAAACATTCTCCTCGGTATTATCATTGCTTTTGTTATAATTTTTAGTGTGCGATATTGTGATGATCGAAAGGACAATCGCGAAACTCTGCAGGCTAATACTGCACTTATTGAGAAGGAATTAAAAAATGTGGGAAAACTAATTGTAACCGAAGGAAGTTACGCTCAAGTTTTTAGTTATAATGCTAGTAGAGATTTGATGTACGGCCTATTCGATGCCCGTAAAAAAGCATTGATTGTAGTAAATGCTAAAGCTAGCATCGCCTACGATTTAAGCAAAATAACATCTGAAGTTAACGAAGCGACAAAAACGGTTGTCATCACGAGTATTCCCGAGCCTGAGCTATCAATAAATCCAAATATTGAATACTATGATGTAACTCAAGATTATTTAAATCAATTTACAGCTTCGGATTACAACAAAATAAAACAACGTGTTGAGAAATCGCTACGCAAGAAAATTGAAGCCTCAGAATTGCGAACAAATGCTGAAAATAGATTAATTTCTGAACTTTCGAAAATCTACATTCTTACCAATTCAATGGGATGGACTTTGAAATACAATCAAACAATAGTTGAAGAAGAAGAGGATTTACAGCGAATCAAACTCTGAAAAAAATTCAATGGAAATCGAAATAGAAACCTGGTCGTAAGAGCACTGAAAATAGCCACAGGAGATTGAGATCAAAATTGAATAACGATTATTAAACTCCCTTACGCGCCAACTCTTCTCTCTATTCTCTACTCTCTATTTAAGGTTTAAAGCTTCTTACTCAAACTAAACCATCCTCCACCATTCATCACTTCTATCCCATTATTTTTTAGAATTCCCGCAGCACTTGCACTTCGCATTCCACTAGCACAACATACAATTACAGGTTTGTCCCATTTCTTGATCTGAGAAATATTAGAACTGATACTTTGTAACGGAATGTTTTTAGAACCCGGAATGGCTCCCCCATCATATTCGCCTTTACTACGAACATCGACAATGATAGCATCACGGCTTTTAAAGTCTTGTATTTTTTTTGATTTATTTCCGAATAAAAAATCTAATATTCCCATATAATTATTGTTCTAAAGTTGTAAGAATTGATCTTGGTCGTAACTATGTTTACAGAATTACGAATAGTTCAAACTTAAATTACATAATTCAAAAGTAGATTAGCTGTATCACCTAACCAAAACCTGACCAGTCTATTTTTTTGTAAATTGCAATCGATTATGAAGCAAAAAAACCGAAGGGATGAAATAATTGAAGTTGCATCAAGTCTATTTTATGACAAAGGCTTTAATGCTATTTCTATGCGTGATATTGCTGCGGCAATGGATATTAAGGCAGCGAGTCTTTACAATCATATAAAAAGCAAGCAAGAAATATTGGCAGAAATTATTCTAGAAGTTGCTAAAGAATTTACCGCTGGAATGGAAAGTGTAGTTGTCGCAAATAGTTCAGCAATTGAAAAAATTGAAAAAGTAATTGAGCTTCATATTGATATTACGGTCAACTATTCCGAGGCTTTAGCCGCTTTAAATAACGACTGGATGCATCTAGAAGGTGAAGATTTAAAGAGTTTTATAAAAATGCGGGACGATTACGAAGAAAATTTTCGCGATATAATTAAGCAGGGTATTGCAGCTAATGAGATAAAACCTAATCACCCTGAAGTAATATTATTTTCTATCCTTTCGAGTTTAAGAACTCTTTACATTTGGAATCAAAAAAGAGGAAAGATAGATGTAAATATCTTAAAAAAAGATATGGTATCTGTGTTAATTAATGGTATTGCTTAAATCTGAGAAAAATAGTCATCAAATTATTAAAATTGCGGTCTTTAAGTATATAACGAATGAATCATTTAGAGTCATTTTACTGCTCCTAGCTCATTCTAGTATGCCGCAATTCATTAAAAAACGAAAGTAAATAAAGATCAAAGTTGCAATTATAACTAACAACTGTTAGTTTTGCTATTCATAAATCAAAAAATAAGTGGCAAGATTTCATAAATTAAAAGTACAAGACGTTTATAGAGAAACCGATGAATGTACGGTTATAACTTTCGACGTTCCAGATAATTTGGCTCAGGAATTTAACTTTCGCCAAGGACAGCATTTAACTTTAAAAGCCGATATTAAGGGGGAAGATACACGACGCTCGTATAGTTTGTGCTCAAGTCCTATTGATAACCAATGGCAAGTAGCTGTAAAAACAATTCCAGGTGGTGTTTTTTCTACTTATGTAAGAGATACTTTAAAGTCTGGAGATACTCTTGAGGTTATGGAGCCAAGTGGAATGTTTGGCGTGGATGTAAATCCTGATAAAGCGAAAAACTATTTATTTTTTGCTGCAGGAAGTGGAATCACCCCGGTTATTTCCATGATTAGAACACATCTAGCATTAGAATCCAATGCTACTTGCAAGTTGTTTTATGTGAATAGAACTGCAAAATCTATTATCTTTAAGGAAGCTTTAGAGCAATTGCGAAATCAATATTTCGGGAGACTAGAAATCTATTATTTCCTTACTAAAGAACGCAGAGATATCGAACTTTTCAACGGTCGGTTTGACGAAGAAAAAATGGAAATTCTAACAAAGAATTTCATCGATATACCCGACACTAGTGAAGTGTTTTTGTGCGGTCCTGAAAAAATGGTAGATTTTGTAAGTGAATACTTAATAAAAGCTGGACTTCCAAAAGAATTAGTTCATTATGAACTTTTTGTTACAGGACTTTCAGAAGAAGATATTAAAAGAGCTGAGCGTTTAGCAAAACAAAACGTTGAAGGTGTTGAAGTAACAATTGTAGATGGTGGAAAGGAATTCCAATTTACGATGACTAAGGATTTCGACAACATTCTTGACGCCGCATTGGCCGCAGGGGCAGATTTACCTTTCGCATGTAAAGGTGGTGTTTGCAGTACTTGTAAGTGTCAAATAATAGAAGGAAATGTGGAGATGAAAATAAACTATGCGTTAAGCGATAAAGAAGTAGGACAAGATTTAGTTTTGAGTTGTCAGGCTGTACCAACGTCAGATAAGGTAAAAGTAGATTTTGATGTATGATGAATTATCCTACAAACTGTCCACTTTTTATATAGCGGAGCTAATTGTAGGTATTAAAAAAAAAGATATTATGAGCGAAAAAGAAGTAAAAAACCTAGAAGAAATCTTTGAAGCACGGATTGCGCGCGATGAAAAGATAGAGCCAAAAGATTGGATGCCGGAGAAATATCGAAAAACTCACATCAGGCAAATAAGTCAACACGCACATTCAGAAATTATTGGAATGCTACCTGAAGGAAATTGGATTACCCGTGCTCCTTCCCTGCGTAGAAAAGCCGCATTATTGGCAAAAGTTCAAGATGAAGCTGGACATGGCTTGTATTTGTATTCAGCTTGTGAAACCCTTGGAGTTTCTCGCGACGAATTATACGATCAACTTCATAGCGGAAAAGCGAAGTATTCTTCAATTTTTAATTACCCAACAATCACTTGGGCCGATATTGGTGCTATTGGCTGGTTAGTAGATGGAGCCGCTATTATTAATCAAGTGCCACTTTGTAATACTTCATTCGGACCTTATGCTCGTGCAATGGTACGTGTATGTAAGGAAGAAAGTTTTCACCAACGTCAAGGTTACGAAATTATGTTAACGCTTTGCCGTGGCACTGAAGAGCAAAAAGCAATGGCTCAAGACGCATTAAACCGCTGGTGGTGGCCAAGCTTAATGATGTTAGGCCCTACAGATGCAGAATCTGTTCATACCGAACAATCGATGAAATGGAAACTGAAGCGTAAAAGTAATGACGAATTACGCCAACAATTTATCGATCAAACTGTACCTCAAGCAGATATTTTAGGACTTACAATTCCAGATCCCGATTTGAAATGGAATGAAGAAACAGGCCATTATGATTTTGGGGAAATTGATTGGGAAGAATTCTGGCAAGTAGTAAAAGGTCACGGTCCTTGCAACAAAGAAAGAATGAGTGCTAGAGTGAACGCTTGGAATAATGGAGAGTGGGTTCGCGATGCCGCAATGGCCTATGCTGAAAAGAAAGAAGCAAACAAATTAAAAGAAGCAATATAAAACTAGAATCAAGGCTTTAGGAATTCAGCTGTAAAGACATTATATTCTTGAATTCTGAAATTCATAAAAACTTTGAATCAAACACATAAAATTATGTCAAAAAATTGGCCCCTTTGGGAAATATTTGTCCGCAGTAAAAACGGATTAGAGCACCGTCACTTCGGAAGCCTTCACGCAGCAGATGCTGAAATGGCTTTAGAAAATGCGCGTGATGTTTACACTCGTCGAAACGAAGGTGTGAGCATTTGGGTTGTAGAAAGTAAAAACATTACAGCTTCAAATCCTGCTGAAAATGGCGAAATGTTTGAGCCTGCTCAAAATAAAGTTTACCGCCACCCTACTTTTTACGATTTACCAGATGAGGTGAAGCATATGTAACGGGAAAACAATACTGAAATCAAAATTGAAAATGAACAATCTATATAAATATCTCCTTACAATTGCTGACAATTCACTAATTCTAGCCCAAAGATTGGGAGAGCTCTGTGGTCACGGCCCAAGTTTGGAAACAGATATTGCAATTACCAATATTTCATTGGATTTGCTCGGACAAACAAGAAGTTATTATCAATACGCTGCCAAATTGGTAGGTGAAAATAAAACTGAAGACGATATCGCTTTCTTACGTATTGAAAGAGATTACAAAAACTGTCTTTTAGTAGAGCAACCCAACACTCATTTCGGATTTGTTATAGGCAGACAATATCTCTTTGATGTTTATCACTATATGTTGATAGAGAAACTTCAAAATAGTCCTGATGAAAACTTGGCTGCTATTGCTAAAAAGGGAATTAAAGAAGTAAGCTACCACAAGCGTTTTTCTGGAGACTGGGTAAAACGATTGGGTGATGGAACTGAAGAGAGTAATAAAAAAATGCAAGAAGCTATCGACGATCTTTGGAGATACACCAATGAACTTTTCTATTTAACCGAGGCTGAAAAAGAAGTGGTTAAAGAAGGAATTGGAGTTGATGTTTCATCATTTAAAGAAGAATATTACAAAGAAGTTTCTGAACTTCTAACGGAAGCTACTCTTACTGTACCTGAAAATAAATACTTTACAAAAGGAGGAAAAGAAGGAGTTCACACAGAGCATATGGGCTATATTTTAGCCGAATTGCAATATATGCAACGCACCTACCCTAATATGAATTGGTAGTTATATCATTCACTTTAATTGCTACATTCCTACTTAAAGTAGCACTTTAGAGGTTGGTAGTAATTAGAATCCTGAAATTTTAAAAACATAAAATAAATTGTTGACAGAAAGTCCAAATATTGATAAAGATTTAATCCCAGTTTTGAAAACCGTTTCAGATCCGGAGATTCCTGTGTTATCGGTATTGGCACTAGGAGTTATTCGTGAAGCAATAGAAGTAAACGGAGTTGTAAAAATAAAACTTACTCCTACCTATTCTGGATGTCCAGCTATGGACGTTATTTCAGACGATTTAAAAAAAGCATTCGAGGATGTTGGGAAAAAAGTTGATGTAGAACTTGTTCTTTCCCCTGCCTGGTCCACCGATTGGATATCTGAAGAAGGGCTACAAAAAATGGAAGAATACGGGATTGCGCGTCCTCTTTCAGAAACTCACGACAAAGACGTTTTACTTGGAAATAAAAAAATGGTTAAATGTCCGCAATGCGGAAGTACAAATACACATCTAGTGAGTCAGTTTGGATCTACAGCTTGCAAAGCACTTTTTAAATGTGACGACTGCCACGAGCCATTCGATTACTTTAAATGCTTGAAGTAAGTTCCCTCGTAGGCTGGAATTTCATCCTTAGTGCTTAAATACTTTAATCTTGATTCTTGTTTCTTATAGCCAGCGGACGTTTTTCTGTAATGAAAATCCTCTCAATCGATAATCTCAATAGCTTCGCATACAAGACTGTTTAAATTTGACAAAAAAACTATGGGATATTATTACGAACTACTCAACCGTGAAATAAAAACAGACGGCACACAAGTGGCGCACTATCGACCTACTAAAAACACCCAAGGAGCCTGGAATGAAAACGAACAGCACATGGCCCCAGCTACGGGTGCTATTTGTGTAGAATTAGAGAAGTTCCAGCCCAGGGACGACATGCGGATTGGTCGTATCAGCTTGGATATATTGGGAATGATTCATTTGGACGACTTTCAAATTACCACCCGCTGCATCCGTCCTGGAAGAACTATTGAACTTCTTGAATCGATTTTTGAAGCTAAGGGAAGAATCTGCATTATAGCACGCACTTGGAGAATGATAATCGAAGATACTTCAGAAGTTGCTGGATTGGAAGATAATTCAATGCCTTCTTACAAAACTTTACCTAATTGGGAAGGTATGTCTGTTTGGAGTGGTGGATATATTCAATCTGTTTCAAAAAACGTTAAGGCAGTTGACCGCCGTCCTGGGAAAGGTAAGGTTTGGATTACAAATAAATTGGAAATGGTAAAAGGAGAAACCACAAGTCCCTTTGTAAAACTAATGGGAATGGTTGATACCATGAATGGAGTGGCAGTTAGACAAGAAAATCCCTTTACTCATATGTTCCCTAATGTCGATTTACAAATCCATCTATATCGCTTGCCACTAGGCCCATGGCTCGGACTCGAAGTCGATCAACAATATGGGCAAGATGGTATTGGATTAACAACTGCAGTACTTCATGACGAGAAAGGACCTTTTGGTCATGCCGAGCAAATTTTGACAGTTAGAAAGGTATCTTAATTTGATTGAATAAACTTAAGAAGTATAGCAGGGTTATCTTTGGAGTTATTCTCAGATTTCAACAACTCTTTATATTTTTGTTAAAAAGGACTTCGACAAAGTAGTATCTTTAGGCGTTCAATCAGAAATTCACTATATAAACACATAATATGGCTTCTATAATTAAAGAAATAAAAGATAAAACAGCATACCTTACATTAAACCGTCCAGAAGTTTTTAATAGTTTTAATAGAGAAATGGCGCTCCTACTTCAAAGTGAGTTGGATGCCTGCGAAAACAATCCAGATATCAGAGCAATAGTTATTACGGGCATGGGGAAAGCATTTTGTGCTGGTCAAGATTTAAAAGAAGTAACTTCTCCAGAGTTAAATCCCGGATTCAAAAAAATTCTTGAAGAACACTACAACCCGATTATTTCTCGAATTAGAAGTATTGAAAAACCAATTATTGGAGCTATTAATGGTGTGGCGGCTGGCGCCGGTGCGAATATTGCTTTGGCATGTGATGTAGTAATTGCTTCAGAAAACGCAAGTTTTATTCAGGCTTTTAGTAAGATTGGGCTGATTCCAGATAGCGCAGGAACCTTTTTCCTTCCTCGTTTAATCGGATTTCAAAAAGCTTCAGCCTTAATGATGCTTGGCGATAAAATATCCGCTCTAGACGCTGAAAAAATGGGAATGGTTTACAAAGTAATTTCTTCAGAAAACTTTTCAGAAGAAGTAAATACTATTGCTAATACCTTAGCCAATATGCCTACCAAAGCATTAGGTCTTACAAAGCGATTATTAAACCAATCAATGACAAATTCATTGGAAGAACAATTAGATTTAGAAAGCAAACTTCAAATTGAAGCAGCTCAAAGTGATGATTACGCTGAAGGAGTAGATGCTTTTGTAAACAAAAGAAAACCTCAATTTAAAGGAAAGTAATATTAGCAAAACTCGAATCAAGATTTGTTAAGTATTAAAAGTCTAAAAAATACGAAATGATTAAAAATATTGGAATAATTGGCGCAGGAACCATGGGCGCTGGAATTGCACAAGTAGCAGCAACAGCTGGATGCACAGTTAAAATTTACGATACAAAAACCGATGCTTTGGAAAAGTCTAAAGCCGATTTAGAAAAAATCATGAATCGTTTGGTTGAAAAGGGACGAATCGATGCTAATGAAAAGGAGCGCATTCAAAATAATATAAAGTACGTAAATACACTTAAGGAATTGAAAGATTCCCATATGACCATTGAGGCAATTATTGAAAACCTCGACATCAAAAAAAATGTGTTTTCTACGATTGAAAAGTTTGTAAGTGACGATTGTATATTGGCTTCAAACACATCTTCTCTATCTATTGCTTCCATTGCATCTTCACTAGAAAAACCTGAGCGTTGTATAGGAATTCACTTCTTCAACCCTGCTCCATTAATGAAATTAGTTGAGGTTATACCTGCGGTACAAACATCTGAAGAAACTTTAAACATTTCTATACAAACCATTAAAGATTGGGGAAAAACAGTTGCGGTAGCCAAAGACACACCTGGATTTATTGTTAATCGTGTTGCAAGACCTTTCTACGGAGAAGCTCTCCGAATTTACGAAGAAGGTATTGCCGATTTTGCTACTATCGATTGGACTATGACAAATTATGGAGGGTTTAAAATGGGGCCATTTGAACTTATGGATTTTATAGGAAACGATGTTAACTACACCGTTACAGAAACAGTCTTTGAAGCCTTTTATTACGACCCACGATACAAACCTTCATTCACACAAAAACGCTTTGCAGAAGCTGGATATTTAGGCAGAAAAACCGGTAGAGGTTTCTACAACTACGGAGAAAATGCCGTAAAACCTGAACCTGTGTTTAAAGATGATTTGAATATTGAAGAGCTCGTTTTCGAAAGAATATTGGTTATGCTAATTAATGAAGCTGCCGATGCTCTTTTCTGGAATATTGCATCTGCAAAAGACATAGATAATGCAATGACCAAAGGAGTAAATTACCCCAACGGGCTATTGGCTTGGGCAAATGAAAAAGGAATCGAATGGTGTGTAGCGAAAATGGATGAGCTTTACGACAGATATCACGAAGATCGCTACCGTTGTTCTCCAATTTTAAGAGAAATGAAAGAAAATGGAAATAAATTCGATGTTTAAACTAAATTACAACCAAGCCTTAAATCTAGAAAATATGAAGAAGTTTACTTATTTACTCTTAACCTTATCTCTTATTCTTGGATCTTGTGGAAACAAGAAAGAAGAGAAAAAAGAAGAAGATAATAAAGCTGCTGAAACAGTACTTGAAAAAGCAAAAAGAATTCACGACAATGTAATTACCATTGACACTCATGTTGATTTTGATGTTCGCAACTTTACCGCAGAAAAAAACTACACTCAAGAACTTCCAGTTCAAGTGGATTTGCCTAAAATGGCTAAAGGTGGTTTAGATGCAGTGTTTTTAATTGTATATACAGGACAAGGTGATTTGACAAAAGAGGGTTATAAAAAAGCATATGAAAATGCAGACGCTAAATTTAATGCCATTCATCGCTTAACTACAGATTACGCTTCAGACAAAATAAAACTTGCAACTTCGGCTGAAGATGTACGCCGTATTGCTACCTCTGGTAAAAAAGTTGCTCTTATAGGTATAGAAAACGGCTACCCTATGGGGGAGGATATTTCTAGACTTCAAGAATTTTACGACCGCGGAGCACGTTACTTATCCTTAGCTCACAATGGACATAATCAATTAGCAGATTCAAATACGGGGGAGGAAGACAATGTATGGCTTTACAAAAACAATCTAAGCGAATTAGGAAAAGAAGCTGTTGCCGAACTTAACCGTTTAGGAATAATGATTGATGTATCGCATCCATCAACGGGTTCAAACAAAGAGACTTTAGCGCTTTCAAAGGCCCCTGTAATAGCTTCACATTCTTCTGCTCGTGCATTAAATGATGTAAGTAGAAATCTTTGGGATGATGAACTTTTAGCGATAAAAGAAAATGGTGGTGTAGTTCAAGCTGTAGCTTTTGCTAGTTACATCAACTCTAAAAAAGATTCAATTCACAAAGCCGCATCTCGAACAATTTTGGATGAGATTGCAAAAGAAATGGATTTGAAAATTCTAAGTTGGCCTGAATTTAGAGAATTAGATGAAGCGGAAGCGGAAGTATATCTAGATAAATACAGAAAACTTCAAGCAACTGCAAAACCACGTATTGAAAAAGAAATTAATCCAATCGCACCTCCAGTTGATGTGAAAGATTTTGTAGATCACATAGACTATATGGTAAAACTTTTAGGAATTGATTACGTAGGAATCAGCTCGGATTTTGATGGTGGCGGTGGAGTTTATGGTTGGAGAGATGCTTCAGAAACTTTTAATGTTACTTTAGAATTAGTAAAACGGGGTTATAGCGAAGAAGACATCGCAAAACTTTGGGGAGAAAACCTACTTCGTGTAATGGAAGAAGTAGAAAAAGTAGCTTCTAAGATTCAAAGTGAAGAAAAAGTGAATTAAGTTTATTTCGTTCTTAAACATATTAAAAAAGCCTTCCATAAATTTGGAAGGCTTTTTTATTTAAATTTTACGATGCTATATACTCATAGCTAGCTTGTAATCCAAGAGGAATTCCTAGTGCCCAATACACTAATAGGAAAATGGTCCAGAAAATGAAGAATGCAATTGAGTACGGCACCATAGTTGAAACTAACGTGCCAATACCTGTACCTTTTACATATTTCTGGCAATAAACAACTACTAATGGGAAGTAAGGCATTAACGGAGTGATAATATTAGATATTGAATCCCCTACTCTATATGAAGCTTGAGTTAGATCTGGCGATATTCCTAACTGCATTAGCATAGGCACCATTACGGGTGCGATAAGAGCCCATTTAGCTGAGGCCGACCCGATAAATATATTTACAAATCCTGTGAGAATAATAATTCCCACAATGGTAATTTGAGCTGGTAAATTTAAAGATTGAAGCCCTGAAGCTCCTTTTAATGCTAATAAAGCCCCCAGATTAGATTTAGCGAAAGCATCAATAAACAATGCACAGAAAAAAGCCATTACTATATAATAACTCATTCCACTCATAGATTTGGTCATACTCTCAATAATATCTTTGCTTGTTTTAAAAGTTTTAGACATCATTCCATATACTACACCTGGAATTAAAAATATGATAAAAATTAACGGCACTATCGATTGCATTAATGGCGCTGAAAAGGAAGTGATTTCACCATTCGGATCACGTAGGGCTGAATCTACAGGATAAGCCCATAAAAACAATCCTATTAAACCCAATATCATTGCTAGACAAGCTGCGTAAAACGCCTTTTTCTCTCTTTTATCAAGAGAACCCATATTAACCTCTTCTCCTTCTTCAACAACTACAGGAACTTTTTTTAGCCGTGGTTCAACTATTTTATCTGTAATATACCAGCCTATTAAAACTATAAGTATTGTTGAAGCTGAGGTAAAATACCAGTTATTTAATGGATTTAACTGAATGGCAGGATCTATAATCCTGGCGGCAGATTGTGTGAACCCTTGTAATAATGGATCAATACCCGAAGGGACAAAATTTGCACTAAATCCACCCGATACGCCTGCGAAAGCAGCAGCGATTCCTGCAATAGGATGACGACCAGCGGCATAGAAAATAATTCCCCCTAAAGGAATAACTAATACATATCCCGCATCGGTTGCTGTGTGAGAAACTATAGCAACTAAAATCAACATCGGGGTTAAAAGTGCTTTCGGCGTTATTCGTAGCATCGATTTTAATCCTGCATTTATAAACCCCGAATGCTCCGCAACTCCTACTCCTAACATTGCTACAAGAACAATCCCCAAAGGTGCAAAACTGGCAAATACAGTCACCATACTTGAAAGAAATTTAGCCAAGGCGGCACTTGTAAGTAAGTTATGAATTTGAATTGCAGATCCTGTAGAAGGATCGATTTCTGAAAATTCTAAAGTGGAAAAGATAGCCGACAGCACCCATATTAAGAGCATTAAGACAAAAAATAAAATGGCAGGATCGGGAAGTTTATTTCCTATTCGCTCAACTGAATCTAGTAGTTTGGTTACAAATCCTTTTTTTTCTGTAGTAGTTTCGTTAGTTGTATTCATATTTTGGTATACAAGCAACTAAACAAAATTTATGTTTCATCTAATTGCAATTAAAAAAAAGACTAACATACAATTATTTCTTAAAATTATAAACGTTTTTTAGTGCGTGAAATATAAAATTATAGTATTTATAGACGGGCTTACGTTTTAAGAAATTCTATAATATCCAGACTTTAGGTAAGCCCCTTCTTCAAAACCTATGGGGTGATCGATATCGTGTTGCGTAAATTCTTCTAACTTCCAGGTAACTTTTAACCGATTAAATTCTTCACGATGAATATCTAAAAATTCATTTGCAGAAATTCGAGAAGAACAAGAAGCTAACAACAATAAACCATTCTTACTGGTCAATTTAACCCCTAATGCGGTTAACTCAGCATATTTCTTTTTAGCAACGTCAATTTCCTTTTTACTTTTTGCAAAAGATGGCGGATCGATTATCACAATATCAAACTTTTCATTATGGTTTACCATTTCTTTTAAAAGCTCAAACGCATCCCCCGCCAAAATAAAATGTTTACCAGTATGATTATTCAAACTAGCGTTCTGTTGTGCTAAGGCTAATGCCTGTTTACTAAAATCTAAACTTGTCACTTCTTTCGCTCCCCCAGCTAAAGCATGAACTGAAAAACCACCAGCATATGAAAACACGTCGAGTACGGTCTTGCCTTTAGCAAGCTGGCCCACTCTATATCGATTTGCTCGGTGATCCAGAAAAAAACCTGTTTTATGTCCTAGTAAAAGATCCGCTTGAAAGTTTACTCCATACTCCTTGAAGGTTACCGTGTGATTATCAAAATTGCCGTAAAGTACATCACCTTCTTTAAAAGAAGTTTTCATTTTTTGAAGGTTTCTACTTAGGCGAAGCACCAAACTTTCTACTTGACTTACCTCAGCAATAGCAGGCACTAGCATTTTAAGATATGGCAACCAAATAGGCGAATACAGTTTTACAACTCCTACATTATTATAAATATCCACTATAAGACCTGGAAGCCCATCGTTTTCTCCAAAAATTAGACGATATGCATTAGTATCAGTTTCTAATAATGGTTTACGAACCCTGTACGCTTCACAAATTTTCTTCTGAAAAAACGCTTCATTTATCTTTGTACCACCTCCTAGATAAATCATTTTTATTCGAATTGGAGAATCTGGGTCGTAAAGTCCAATTCCAAACACTTTATTATTTCTTTGATCGAAAAGTATAGCAACATCTCCAGCTTTTCCTGGTTTATTAATTTTTTCTATACTTTCTGAAAATATCCAAGGATGCCCCTGTTTAACTAACTTTTCAGCAGTAGGTTTAAGTTTTATTGCCAAAGAAATTGGAGATGCCATATATCGCTGTTTTGTAAAGTGAAAGTATAATTGTTTAATAGAAAAAAGGATATGAAATAAGGAGTTAAAATTACTTAATCTTCATAAATAATAAGATTTTACAAATGTCTATATTTAATGTCCTATTTTTGTATTAAATCTAGCTAGTTTCATTTTAATCTAATATATGATTGAAAAAGATAATAATTCCTTTGGTTCAAAAATGAATCCTGAAGATATTCCTAGTAAAATGCTTTCTCTGGATCCTTTTAGCGCTTGGCTTGGAATTGAAATTTTAGAACTTAAAAAAGGATTTGCCAAACTTGGTATGCGTATTAGAAAAGATATGCTAAATAGTATGGGAAAAGCTCACGGAGGGATTTCATATTCTTTAGCAGATACGGCTTTTGGCTTTGCGGCAAACTCTCAAGGAAGATACGCTGTATCTATCGAGACTTCTATTAATCATATTGAAGCCTTAGAAGAGGGAGATTACATAATTGCGGAATCGGTAATTGAGAGAACGAAAAACAAACTAGCTTTTTATATTGTTGAAATTAAACGAGAAGAAGAGTTAGTTGCACTTTTTAAAGGAGTTGGCTATAGAACTTCAAAAGAATGGACTGAAGAATAGAATAATTTTATATTTTCTTTGCAGTTCCTTAATTTCTTGATATTTTAGAAAATACTGCTTTTGACAGTTTGATATGAAGAGTGATATATATTTTACGATTGCTTATTTAGGTTAAAAAAAGTTAATTATTTTCGAATATTCACATTAATTTTGACTATATAATAATGACATTTGAATTATTTAGATAGTCAAGAATAAAGCGAGATAAGCGCTTCATTTATAGACCTAAAAGTTTGTTATTTTTTAATATAAACTTAACCATTTAATAAAACGCATTAAATAGTTTTGATAAAATTTTCGAAATCCTAAATCTGATGAAAGTAAAAAAATATCCTATTGATAAAATAAAAAGACCTTTTGCAAAATTAATGCAAGAAGAGAAATCTGGAGCCCTCGTTTTGGGGATAAGCATTATAATCGCCTTTATTCTTGCTAATTCTCCAATTCACCAACAATATCATCATTTTTTTGAACATGAATTTGGTTTTTATTTTGATGGAAATCCTTATTTGGAATACAGTATATCCGAATGGATTAACGACGGATTAATGGCTATTTTCTTTTTTGTGGTAGGTCTTGAATTAAAGCGTGAAATTGTCGCTGGAGAATTGTCTAATATTCGAAAGGCTATGCTTCCCATTGCTGCTGCAATTGGTGGAATGTTAGTTCCAGCTGCTATTTACCTGGCCTTAAACCCTACAGGAGAAGTTCATAGTGGATGGGGTATTCCAATGGCCACAGATATAGCCTTAGCTTTAGGAGTCTTATATCTACTAGGAAACAGAGTCCCCCTTTCCATAAAAGTTTTTTTAACAGCTCTCGCCATTGTAGATGATTTAGGAGCTGTGTTGGTTATTGCATTTTTCTATACTTCTAATATCTCCTTTTTAAATCTAGCTATCGGTTTCGCATTTTTATTATTGATGTTTATTGGAAATAGAATGGGAGTGCGTAGTATAATATATTATGCATTAATAGGTATTGTAGGTGTTTGGACGGCATTTATTTTATCGGGAATTCACGCCACCATCGCTGCAGTTCTAGCTGCTTTTATGATTCCTGCCAATGTGAGGATTAAAGAGAGTATATATATGGCGAGGATTAAAAAGCATTTGTTTAGATTTAAAAATACTGATCCTGACGATTTAATTCCAACTCTCACAAATAAACAATTACATATTCTTGAGCGTGTTAGTTTGGACACCAAAAAAGCCATACCACCACTTCAAAGGTTAGAACATGCGATGACGCCATTCGTAAACTTTATAATACTCCCAATTTTTGCACTAGCAAATGCAGGGGTTACAGTATTCAATATTGAAATAGATAAGTTGTTTAGCACCAATGTTGCAATTGGAGTAGGATTAGGATTGTTAGTAGGAAAAGTATTAGGAATAGTTGGCTTCAGTTGGCTTGCCGTAAAATTAAATATCGCATCTTTTCCTAAATTAATGAATCTCAAAAGCCTTACGGGTTTAGCACTATTAGCAGCCATCGGATTTACAATGTCTCTATTTATAACTCAATTGGCATTTACACATGAAGAATATAAAACACAAGCCAAAATAGGTATCTTTATAGCATCCATTATTGGCGGATTATTAGGGTATCTGATCCTGAATAAACAATTCAAAAAAACACTTTAAATGTTGGTATTATGAAATGGAAAGGTAGAAGAAAGAGCGGTAACCTAGAGGACCGACGAGGGATGAGTAAAGGAAAAATGGCTGCTGGCGGAGGTATCGTAGTTACTATTATAGTGTTGGCATTAAACTTTTTTGGAGGCGACACAGGTAAACAACTTGCTCCAATTGTTGAACAGATTGGAAACAATCGAACTTCACAGCAAGTTGAGCAAAGAGAACTTACTGCTCAAGAAAAGGAAATGGGCGACTTTATGGCTACTGTTTTAGCCGACACTGAAGATGCTTGGCGACAAATTTTTAACGAGAATAACTTAGGCAATTATCAAGAGCCCAAAATGGTGCTTTTCACCGATGCGGTAAGAACAGGATGTGGGAACGCTAGTTCGGCTTCAGGTCCATTTTACTGTCCAGCAGATCAAAAAGTTTATATGGATTTAGTATTCTTTAATGAATTAAAATCTCGTTTTGGAGCAAAAGGTGGTGACTTTGCCATCGCTTATGTTACTGCACACGAAATTGGACATCACGTTCAAACTTTACTTGGAACTTCTGGTAAAGTAACACAATTACAACGTCAGGCAGGTCAAGCACAAGCCAACAAACTTTCGGTTGCTTTAGAGTTACAAGCTGATTTCTATGCCGGGGTTTGGGCTCACTACAACCAAAAATACTTGGAAGAAGGTGACATAGAGGAAGCCTTAAGCGCAGCAAATGCTGTAGGTGATGACGCCATTCAAAAAAGAACACGTGGCGGTGTTATTCCAGATAGTTTTACACACGGAACCTCTGAGCAGCGCATGACTTGGTTTATGAAAGGTTTTAAAACTGGAGATGTAAGACAAGGAGACACCTTTGCAGAATTATTAAATTAACATTCAAAAACTTTAATGGAAGCATATATAATTGACGGAATTAGAACGCCAATAGGAAATTACAAAGGAACCTTATCTGCTGTTCGCACAGACGATTTAGGTGCTATCGTGATTAAAGAAGTAGTAAAAAGAAACCCAAATATACCTAGCGATGCTTATGACGATGTTATCATGGGATGCGCCAATCAAGCGGGAGAAGACAATCGAAACGTCGCTAGAATGTCATCGCTTTTAGCGGGATTACCTTTCACCGTACCTGGCGAAACGGTTAATAGACTTTGCAGTTCAGGTTTGTCTGCAATTATTCACGCAAACAGAGCAATAAAAGCTGGAGATGGCGATTTATTTATTGCTGGAGGAGTAGAAAATATGACGCGTGGGCCATACGTAATTGCTAAACCTTCAAGTGCTTTTGGAAACGATTCTAAAATGTACGATTCAAGTTTTGGATGGCGTTTTATCAATCCAAAAATGCAAGAACAATACGGTACTGATGGTATGGGAAATACCGCTGAAAATCTTGTAGAGATGTATAATATCTCAAGAGAAGACCAAGATAAATTTGCACTTTGGAGTCAGCAGAAAGCTACTAAAGCACAGGAAAATGGAAGATTAGCAAAAGAGATTGTTACCGTTGAAATTCCACAACGCAAAAAAGATCCAATATTATTTTCAAAAGATGAATTTATAAAGCCTACAACCTCATTAGAAGTTTTAGGAAAACTACGTCCAGCTTTCAAAAAAGAAGGAGGTAGTGTAACAGCAGGAAATTCATCAGGATTAAATGATGGCGCAGCGGCAACAATTATTGCATCAGAAAACGCTGTAAAAAAATACAATCTTAAACCAATAGCAAGAATCGTAAGTTCTGCTGTGGTTGGAGTTGAACCAAGAATTATGGGTATTGGTCCTGTTGAAGCTTCTAACAAGGCTTTAGAAAAGGCAGGATTAACTATGGATGATATGGATATTATCGAGCTAAACGAAGCTTTTGCTGCGCAAGCATTAGCTTGTACTCGAGCATGGGGATTGAAAGATGATGACCCAAGATTAAACCCAAATGGAGGTGCAATTGCCATTGGCCACCCACTTGGAGTAACAGGAGCTAGAACTACTTATTCAGCAGCCTTAGAATTAAAAGAACAAAACAAGAGATACGCCTTGGTTACGATGTGTATTGGAGTTGGGCAAGGTTATGCTGCGGTAATCGAGCGAGTTTAAAAAATTGTTTTTCACTTAAAAAGTGAATTACTTAAAAAAATTATAATGAAAAAATTACATAATTACGTTACAGGACAATGGATTCAAGGTAAAGGTGAAGGTGTTCCTATGCACGACGCCATTACCGGTGAAGTAATTGCCCTTTCAGATACTGAAGGACTTGATTTTGGTGAAATTCTTCATTACGGAAGAACAAAAGGTGGAGAAGTACTTCGTAAAATGACTTTTCAAGAGCGTGGAAATATGCTAAAATCCTTAGCACTTCACCTCGTAAAAAAGAAAACCGATTTTTATGAAATAAGCTATAGAACTGGAGCTACAAAGATTGATAGCTGGATAGATATTGAAGGAGGATTTGGAAACTTATTCGCTAATGCTTCTCTTAGAAAACTTTTCCCTAATCAATCTTATCACGTTGAAGGAGACCCAATAGATCTTTCTCGTGGCGGACGCTTTATGGCGCATCATATTATGGTGCCAAAACGTGGAGTTGCAGTACACATTAATGCTTTTAACTTCCCAGTTTGGGGAATGTTAGAAAAGTGTGCGGTAAACTGGATGGCAGGTGTACCTGCTGTAGTTAAGCCTGCAACCAATACTTCATTCTTAACAGAAGCAGTTGTTCGAGAAATTATTGCTTCTGGAATACTTCCTGAAGGCGCTCTACAACTTATCACAGGATCTGCAAGAACTATATTAGACACCGTGGAATCGCAGGATGTTGTTACATTTACAGGTTCCGCATCTACTGGACGTATGTTAAAAGCACATCCTAGAATTATCGAGGAAGCGGTTCCTTTTACAATGGAAGCCGATTCGTTAAACGCTTCAATTTTAGGAGAAGATGCCATTCCTGGAACCCCAGAATTCGATCTTTTTATAAAAGAAGTACGCAATGAAATGACCGTAAAATGTGGTCAAAAATGTACTGCTATTCGTCGTGTTATTGTTCCCGAAAACTTAGTTGAAGATGTACAAATAGCACTTGGAAAAGCACTTTCAAAAGTAACTATTGGCGACCCACGACTAAAAGAAGTAAGAATGGGCTCCTTGGTAAGTTTAGACCAAGTACAAGAAGTTCGTGAACGCGTTCAAGAGTTGTCAAAAACAGCAAGTATAGTTTATGGCGACTTAGATAAAATTGACGTAATTGGTGCTGATGCTAAAAAAGGAGCATTCTTAGCTCCAATTGTACTTCGTGAAGACAATCCTTTTAAAAACTTATCTGTTCACGAAACAGAGGCGTTTGGACCTGTAAGCACTATCATGCCTTACAAGAACTTAGACGAGGCTATTACCTTAGCTCAAATGGGGAAAGGTTCTTTGGTTTCATCTATCGCTACCAATGATGATAAAATTGCTAAAGATTACGTAGTAAATGCCGCTTCACATCACGGTAGAATTTTAGTAATAAACCGTGAAAGCGCCAAGGAAAGTACGGGACACGGTTCACCACTACCAAGTTTAGTTCACGGCGGTCCAGGACGTGCTGGTGGAGGTGAAGAAATGGGTGGAATGCGAGGTATTAAGCATTATTTACAACGTACAGCCATTCAAGGTTCCCCAACAACATTAACTGAAATCACAGGAATATACCAAGCAAATGCAGATTACAAGGAAGCAGATAAACATCCATTTGCATATCACTGGGAAGACATAAAACCAGGTATGTCGCTTAAAACTCACAAGCGAACACTTACGGATTCAGACATTATAAGCTTTGCGAATCTTACTTGGGATCATTTTTATGCTCATACGGATATCACTTCGCTAGATGGAAGTATTTTCGAAAAACGAACAGCTCATGGCTACTTCATTATTGCAGCAGCAGCAGGTCTATTTGTTTATCCTAATAAGGGCCCAGTAGCTGCAAACTATGGACTAGAAGATTGTAGATTCCTGCGTCCTTTATACCATAATGACACTATCTATGTTCGACTAACGTGTAAGCAAAAGGTTGATCGCGATGTAGCTTCTGCAGAACATCCAAGTGGTATAGTAAAGTGGTTTGTTGAAGTTTTTGACGCCGAAGATGAATTAGTTGCAGTAGCGACAATTTTAACGATGGTTCAAAAGAAACAAGAGGTTTTTGTTGAAATGACTGAAGAGAAAATTCAGGAATTAGTAAACAAATTAACTGAGAATGATAAGCCTAAATGGGGTATTATGACACCTCAACATATGCTGGAGCATTTAGAAGAATCGTATAAAGTTCTTGGAGGGCAAATTCAAGATTTTGAAATTGTAACTCCTGAAAAGATTGTAGAGAAAGTAAGAAACAGTCTTTATAATTATGAAAAGTTCCCTCAAAACTCACAATTCCCTACTATGAAAAAGGGAGAGCTGGAAGATTTAAAACATCCGGATTTATCAACTGCTAAGGAAAAATTTTTTGAAGCAAGAGAAGAATACACTGCTTTTTTCAAAGAAAACCCTGATGCTGTACTAAAAAATATGGTTTTCGGTGAATTGAATAAATATGAATCTTATCTATTAGAAAGAAAGCACCTCAACCACCATTTTGAACAGTTTGGGTTGATTTAATTATCTAGATATACTCTATTAAATTTAAAATGGTCTCTTAGTTTTAAGGGACCATTTTAAATTTCAAAACATCTACTTTTCCTTTTTACTCTCATCTTTTAGTAGAATTTCATATAGCAGGTAAAGCCCTATAATTGCCGCAATTATAAACAGTATAAATGCAAATCCTGGATAACCGGCAATTGTCCATGAACTTGGAACTCTTACCAACATTGCTGCTCCAATAATTAAAGCTGCGATGATAAGTCCGGCTGTAATTCTATTGGCCACTTTCTGAAATGCACCCGTGAATCGTTGTTCATCAATAGCATCGACTTGAATTTTCATCTTATTATCCGCTAGAAGTTCTGAGAATTTATTTAATCGATAAGGTAAATTTTCTGTTAGCTCTTTCATTTCCAGAAATACCTCCATTAAATTTTCTGGTTTTAAATTTTCCTTCATTCGCTGCTGCATCAAAAGCTGAACATAATCTTTCACGGTTTGCTGCACATCGTATTTGGGTGCTAGATATGCCACAATTTGGTCTAGATTGAGTAGAATCTTTCCTAGAATATTCAGTTCTACGGGAATATGAATACCTTCTTTTGCAGCCATTTGGTTCATTTTTATCAAGACCCTACCCGTTTGCAAATCTTTGGCCCGAGCATTTTCATTTTCTTGAGTTTTGCGAATTACATCTTTTTTGAAATTGGATACATCCTTCTTATCATCGTATTCGCTGATACTTAAAAGTATATCTGCAACCCTAGAACCATCGTAATTACTTAAGCCAATCATCAATTTTAAAATGATTTCTTGCATTTCATTGCTGAACTTGGCTACCATTCCCAAATCCATGAGCGCAATTTTATTTTCTGGCGTCAAATAAACATTTCCTGGATGTGGATCGGCGTGGGCAAATCCATCCACTATAATTTGTTTTAAATAGCTTTTTACCAATTCATCCACCAATGGTTCAAATGAAATGTCGAGACGTTTTAAAGGTGAAACCTTTGTGATTTTCCCTCCTTCAACAAATTCCATTGTAAGCACCTTGGAAGAGCAATAATCCAATATTGGAGCAGGAATGAACATGTGTTCAAATTCAGCTAAATTCTTTTTTAAGGTAGCCAAGTTTTGAGCTTCTAAAGTATAGTCTAGCTCCTTCAACAATACATATCGAAGTTCTTCAATTACACTGTGAATGGCATAATTGCGTCCCATTTCACTATAAGTTTCAAGCTTTTCCGAAATAGCCATCAATGTATCTAAATCCTCAATAAATCGCTTCCGAATCCCTGGACGTTGTACTTTTACGGCAACAATTTTTCCTGAGTGAAGGACCGCACGATGAACTTGACCAATAGAAGCACTTGCCAAAGGTTCTTTCTCGAAAGATGCGAATGCTTTAGAAATACGTACTCCTAACTCTTCTTTAAATATTGTTTCGATTTCTTGGTAATCTACAATCTCAACTTCATCCTGAAGTGTCGCTAAGGCGTCTAAAAATGGAGAGGGTAATAAGTCTGGACGAGTTGAAAGTAATTGACCAAGTTTTACATACGTAGGCCCCATACTTTTTAAATCATCGGCAAGTTCTTCAGGAGAATGGTCAAAACTTTCAGTTTCAATCTCCGTCTCAGTATTGGCCATTTTTTCTTCGGTATAGGAAAATACATCACTATTCCAATACTTCATCATAAATTTAAAGAAACGAATATATTTGTCGTATTGATCAGGAAGTAGACTCATAAATTATAATTTTTATGAAAACTACAAAATTTACTTAACTGTTTCTATGAGCTTTAGGATAAATTTAAGTAAAATGAATTCCCTATTCGTTACTAAGCTTTCGCAATGTTTTCTTTCCCTTTCTTAGTTGCAATTACACTAATAATTAATATCTGAAACGCGTGATAGAACATTAGCGGTAATAGGACTATTCCAATTATAGTAGTCTGCCCAAAAAGCGCTTCCGAAAATACTGTTCCGTGGACTAAAGATTTCTTAGTACCACAAAATTGATTTGTAATTCTGTCGGCGTGATTCAAGTTAAGCAGTTTTCCAAACCACCCTGTTAGGGAGTATACAATATAGAACAGAAGTAAGACCAAGATTACCATTACCCCCATTTCTAAAACACTTACGCTTGAAAAAATTTCATCTTCAAAAGATTGGACGAAACTTTTATAAATTATCAGCAAAATAACAAACTTATCGAATAAGCTCAGCTGTCTTTTATGCCGTTGTGCCCAAGCTCCGAAAAACTTACGCAGTAAAAGTCCCAGTATTAATGGGATTAAAATTTCTGTAATCAACTGAATATAAATTGAAGAAAAATCGAAAGCAACATCTGTTTGACTTATAAATGGCATCATCCAAAGCGGTGTTAAAACTATCCCGATAATTCCCGATATGCTTGCATTAAAAATTGCTGCAGGTAAATTTCCTTTAGCCATAGACACCATCACAACTGATGAAGATACCGTAGATGGTAAAGCCGCCATAAATAAAAAGGCTAACCAGAGCAGTTCGTAATCCGAATCTTTAAAAAACGGGTAAAACGGCAGTATTAAAAGTGGAAAAAGGACAAATGTAGAACTCTGAACGGCAAGGTGTAATTTCCAGTTTTTCAGCCCATTTTTAATTGCTTCAGAATTCAAACTCAAGCCATAAAAAAAGAAAATAAAAGAAATTCCAATACTACTAATCAATCCCATAGGCATAGGGCTGCTAGATGCTGCAAGTTGAGGAAAAAAGTAGGCAAGAATAATGCTAACTACAATTGCAATTACAAATGAATCAATCTTAAGCTTCTTAAGCATAGAATTTTTTAGCAAAGATATAAGTGCTAAGCATTTTAAGGTGACGTATTTTAAAAAAGTAAAACAAATATGTTTTTTGAAAATATTTCCAAATGTTCGATTAAAATCTACGTCATTAAAACTCAATTAGGCTTTAAATTTATAAAAAGTTGATTTATTTTGTAAGGCTAGAAAAGACCCAAGTTTTTGCAAGCCTTTTGAATGGTTAAAAAGATCATTTGAAATGGAAAAGTCTTTTATTTTAAATAAATTGTAACCAAACGAAAATCCGCATAAAAAGCGAAATAATATGAATGAAGCATACGTAAAACACAGCACTCAAAACGAAATTGCAACCATCGAATTTTTTCACCCAGCACATAACAGCTTACCAGGTGATTTATTGGCAAAACTTGCAAATACTATTACCGAAGTCGGGAATGATGATATGGTGAAAGTTATCATATTAAAAAGTGGTGGCGACAGAACTTTTTGTGCAGGTGCGAGTTTCAATGAATTAATCAGCATCAACGATGCCGAAACAGGTAAAGTATTTTTTAGTGGTTTCGCCAATGTAATTAATGCAATGCGCAAATGTCCTAAGTTTATTATAGGAAGAATTCAAGGAAAGACTGTTGGTGGTGGCGTTGGCGTTGCATCGGCAACGGATTACTGTATGGCAACAAAATTTGCTGCAATTAAATTGAGTGAACTTAACGTTGGTATTGGTCCATTTGTAGTTGGTCCAGCTGTTGAAAGAAAATTAGGAACAAGTGGGTTTAGTCAAATAGCCATTGACGCAAATTCTTTTTACGACGCCGAATGGGCAAAACAAAAAGGATTGTACAATCAAGTTTACGACTCTACTGAAGAAATGGATGAAGCTGTTCAAAAGTTTGCTGAAAACCTATGCAAGTATAACCCTGAGGCAATGAAAGAAATGAAAAAAGTTTTTTGGACCGGCACCGAAGATTGGGATGAACTATTAGCTGAAAGAGCAGTAATTTCAGGAAGATTGGTCTTAAGCGATTTCACGAAAGAAACATTGAAAAGGTTTAAGTAATAGATTGTAGTTGGTAGTGGTGAGCGCAAAAAGTTAGCTTTTTTTTGAGTGATGAGATAAATAAGTTTCAGAACTTATAATTATGGAAGGTCAATATCATTTTAAATTTGACGACCTACAAGTTTATCAAAAGGCTATAGACTTTGGTGAGTTTGTAAACAAGCAAGTAGAAACATTTCAAAGTCACAAAATTTATAAACTATCATCTCAATTTATTCGCGCAGCAGACTCAATTGCTTTTAATATTGCCGAAGGTTCCGGTAGTACCGATATGATTTTTAGGCGTTATTTAAAAATGGCCTGCCATCTTTCTCATGAATATGTGGCTGCATCCACTAAAGCTTGATTAAGACAATACATTAGCTTTGAAACAGATGAAGAAAACAGAAAACGATTAACGGAATTAGGTAAAACGATTTCATCATTAATACGACATTTAAAAAAACAAATAAGATGGTTCACTTAACAAAGCGAAGCGCTCACATCATTCCTCTCTAAAAACTAAATTATGATCTATTCATTTAAAGGCCATATTCCAGTAATTCATGAGTCTAGTTATGTTCATCCACTGGCTGCTGTAACAGGGAATGTAATTATTGGTAAAAACTGCTATATTGGACCAGGTGCTGCAATACGTGGAGACTGGGGTGAAATAATTTTGGAAGACGGAGTGAATGTACAAGAAAACTGTACAGTTCATATGTTTCCAGGTAAGAGTATTGTTTTAAAAGAAGGCGCTCATGTAGGCCATGGCGCAGTTATTCACGGCGCCAATTTAGGCAGGAATTGCTTGATAGGAATGAACAGTGTTATAATGGACGATGCTGAAATTGGTGACGAATGTATCGTTGGTGCTATGAGTTTTGTAAAAGCAGAAGAAAAATTTCCCAAAAGAAAATTGATTGTAGGAAATCCAGCTAAAGCTATAAAAGATATATCAGATGATATGATTGCATGGAAAACTGCGGGAACAAGATTGTATCAACAATTACCAACCGATTGTCACAAAAGTTTAAAGGAGGTTGAACCCTTACGCAAAATTCCAAAAAACAGACCTGTACAAGAGGATTTTTATAAAACGCTTCAAGATTTTAGAAAAAAATAGTAATGTATAATAAAGAAATTGAGACACTTTCTCTTGAAAAGCTTAGGAAGCTACAAAGTGAACGTCTAGTGAATCTCGTAAACAGAGTATATAAAACCGTTCCGTTTTATAAAAACCTTTTTGATGAATCAGGAATTGATGTTTCATCAATAAAATCGATTAATGATATCCACAAGCTTCCTTTTACCAAAAAAACAGATTTAAGAGATCAGTATCCTTTTGGATTTTTAACGGTACCTGAAAACCAATTAGCGCGTATTCATTGCTCAAGTGGTACTACCGGAAAACCTACGGTGGTAGCTTATACTAAAAACGACTTAGATATTTTCTCAGAAGTTGTAGCTCGCTCTTTGGCTGCTGGAGGTGCAAAGTCTGGAATGAAAATGCATAACAGCTATGGTTATGGCCTATTTACTGGCGGGATAGGAATTCACTATGGAGCAGAAAAATTAGGGATGTCTGTAATACCTGTTTCAGTGGGAATGACAGATAGACAAATTACGTTATTACAAGATTTTCAGCCTGAAGTAATTTGCTGCACCCCATCTTATGCCCAAACAATTGCTTTTGAATTAGAAAAAAGGAACTTAAAAGTATCCGACCTTAATTTAAAATATGCTATTTTAGGAGCTGAACCTTGGACGGAAGCTATAAGAAGTGACATAGAAGCTTCATTAGGAGTAAAAGCAACTAATATTTATGGTCTGAGTGAAATTATAGGTCCTGGAGTTTCACAGGAAGCCTATAATGAGCAAGGCACAGGAAGTTATGTTTGGGAAGATCATTTCTTTCCTGAAATTGTAGATAAGGATACAGGTGAACCTCTTCCTTATGGAGAAGAAGGTGTGTTAGTATTTACCACACTTACAAAAGAAGCTATGCCTTTTTTGAGGTATTGGACAAATGACATTTGCAGTCTGTCTTATGACCATAGCATGTCTAGAACTCATATTAAAATGGGACAAATTAAAGGACGTTCGGATGATATGCTTATTATTAGAGGTGTAAATTTATTTCACACTCAAATTGAAGAAGTTTTTCAGGAGTATAAAGAATTAGCACCAAACTATCAGCTAATTGTCACCAAAAATGGTTTAACAGATCAAGTAGAGGTTAAAGTTGAAACCAACTCAGACTTTCAAATTAAGTTAGGTTTAGGGGGTGGATTCAAAGAAGATGAGGTTATGAAGAATTCAGCATTAGCTTCTATGTCTAATCAATTGAAAAAAAATATAAAAGATAAAGTAGGATTGAGTATTAAGGTGACCTTAAATTGTTATGGGGCAATCCCTAAAAGTGAAGGAGGTAAATTAAACCGTATCATTGACTTACGAAATTCTTAAAAAATAAAATATGCCGAAGCAGGAATTTAGAATGCCCAAAATGGGTGAAAGCATTACCGAAGGAACCATAATTGAATGGCACGTAAACGTTGGTGAGTTTTTTGAAAAAGGAGAAGTACTTTTAGAAGTAGCTACAGATAAAGTGGATAATGAAGTCCCTGCAGTAGCTTCTGGAAAGTTAATTGAACAAAAATTCAGCAATGGAGATGTAGTTCCAATCGGAGAAGTTATAGCTATTTTAGAACTTTCAGATAGTGAAGGTTTAGAAAAATCAGATTCAAAAACCTCATCATCACCTTCAAAAAATAAGGTTACTCAGCGCAGTAGTACTAGTTCAGCTTCAAAAGAAAAAATTGCGAAGCCTAGTAAAAGCTCACCAGCAAAATCATTTATAGTAAATGAAAACCTTTTCATTTCACCTTTGGTTGATAGTATTGCTAGAAAGCATCATATTAGCTATGAAGAGTTAGCACGAATTCCTGGAACCGGAAAAGATGGTCGCTTACGCAAGAGTGATGTTACAGCGTATATTGCAAGCGGACGTCCGTTTAAGTTTGCACAACCAGTTTCAGAGCCTACAGGGTTTCAGGTGCCAGATTTAAAATTTGACAAAGGCAAAGGGAAAATAGTAGAAATGGATCGGATGCGTCAAATGATTGCCGACCATATGGTTTTTTCTAAACATACATCTCCACACGTTACTGCTTACGTGGAAGCCGATCTTACCGATATGGTAAAGTGGCGAAATGAAAACAAAATTCCATTTCAGAAAAAATACAATGAAAAGCTTACATTCACCCCGTTATTTATTGAATGTGTAGCCAATGCAATTGCCGATTTCCCGATGATAAATTCATCTTTAGATGGGAAAAATGTAATTGTAAAAGAGGATATAAATATTGGAATGGCAACTGCCCTACCTACTGGTAACTTAATCGTTCCCGTGGTAAAAAATGCTGACAAAAAAAGTTTGAAAGAGTTAGCTGCAGCCACGAACGAATTAGCAGGGAAAGCTCGAGACAATAAGTTAAAAGGTGACGACACCAAAGGAAGTACTTTTACTATTAGTAATGTTGGAACTTTTGGCAGTTTAATGGGCACACCAATAATTAATCAACCCGAAGCAGCAATTTTGGCTACAGGAATTATTAAAAAGCGTGCTGAGGTTATGGAAAGAGAATCGGGAGATACTATTGAAATTCGCCATATGATGTACCTCTCTCTTTCATTCGACCATAGAATAGTTGATGGATATTTAGCTGGTTCATTTTTAAGAAGAATTGCCGACTATATGGAGAAATTTGATATAAATAGAGAATTGTAGTCAAGACTATTTAGGCAAGCTAGCGACAAGCATTTTGACAAGGGTTATCGCGAGTAACGAGCATCCTTCAAAATGACAAAGAAAAAGATAAAAGAAAGAATTAATTTAAAAATTAGAGCTAACAATTTTAAATAACTTGTTAGGTCTCAGAACAATTTTAAAAATCGTGAATCGATGGTTAATAAAATAAATAAAGAAACCCTTAAAAAAGCCTTTAAAACTCTCGTTACTGCAAAAGAAATGACTGAGATTTATGAGGAGAATTTTAAGACGGTTTCAAAATACGTTCATGCAACTTCGCGTGGGCACGAGGTGATACAAATAGCTGCAGGAATGCAGCTCTTACCGCAAGATTATGTTTTTCCTTACTACAGAGATGATTCGATCTTGCTATCTATTGGAATGACACCTTACGAGTTAATGCTTCAGGTTTTAGCTAAAAAAGACGATCCTTTTTCAGGTGGGCGAACTTATTACTCTCATCCAAGCTTAAAAGACGACGATAAGCCTAAAATTCCTCATCAGAGTTCTGCTACAGGTATGCAAGCAATACCTGCGACTGGGGTAGCTTTAGGGTTTTGGTATAAGGAGTCTTTTAATTCAGAATTTAAAACTAAAAATTCAGAATTAGATGCCCCTATTGTAATTTGTAGTTTAGGCGATGCTTCTGTTACTGAAGGCGAAGTTGCTGAAGCCTTCCAAATGGCTGTTTTAAAGAAGCTACCCATACTATACTTGGTTCAGGACAATGGCTGGGATATTTCAGCAAACGCAGCTGAAACAAGAGCTCAAAATGCTTATGAGTATGCAAAAGGTTTTAATGGACTAGAGGCGGTAACTATCGACGGAACTGATTTTGAAGAGAGTTATAACACACTTCAAGATGTAATTTCAAAAATAAGAACTGAGCGCAGACCATTTTTAGTACACGCAAAAGTCCCATTATTAAATCACCATACTTCAGGTGTAAGAATGGAATTTTATCGCGACGATTTAGACGAAGCTAGGACTCGTGATCCATACCCGAAAATGGTAAAACTATTGCTTGATAAAGGGTTTGAACAAAAAGAATTAGACGAAATAGAGAGCGAAGTTAAAAGCGAAGTCAAAAAGGCGTTAGAAAAAGCTTTTAAAGCAGAAGACCCGACACCGGAAGATTTATTTACTCACGATTTTGCACCAACCGAAATCACCGAAGAAGTTGGAGATAGAAGCCCGAAAGGTGCCGAAAAGGTAGTGATGGTGGATTGTGCGCTATCTGCCATTGAGGAAATTATGCGCAAGCATCCAGAATCCTTGTTATATGGCCAAGACGTGGGAAGGCGATTGGGAGGTGTTTTCCGTGAAGCTGCTACTTTAGCTGAAAAGTTTGGCGACAACCGCGTTTTTAACACGCCTATTCAAGAAGCTTTTATAGTTGGTAGTACAGTTGGAATGAGTGCCGTAGGTTTAAAACCGTTCGTTGAAGTTCAGTTTGCCGATTATATTTGGCCCGGGCTAAATCAGTTATTTACTGAAGTTAGTCGTAGTTGTTACCTTTCGGAAGGAAAATGGCCTGTTTCAATGGTATTACGTGTTCCAATTGGAGCTTATGGTAGTGGTGGGCCTTATCATTCATCGTCAGTTGAAAGTATCGTTACAAATATACGCGGATTAAAAATAGCCTATCCAAGTAATGGAGCAGATCTTAAAGGTCTTTTAAAAGCGGCTTATTACGATCCAAACCCTGTTGTAATTTTTGAGCATAAAGGGCTTTATTGGAGTAAAGTGAAAGGAACAAAAGCTGCTACTTCGGTGTTACCTGCAGAAGATTATATATTACCATTTGGAAAGGCTTGGGTTTTACAAGAAATTTGGAAGCAAGAAGATGAAGAAACTCTTTCAATAATAACCTATGGAATGGGAGTGCATTGGGCAATAAACGCTTCTGAGGAACTTGGAATGCAGGATAAAATTGAAGTTGTAGATCTTAGAACCCTTCACCCTTTAGATTATGAGACAGTTTTTAAATCGGTTAAAAAATGTGGTAAATGTCTAGTTGTAACAGAAGAACCATCAGATAATGGATTCAGTAGAGGACTTCAAGGAAGAATACAAGAAGAATGCTTTCAAAATTTAGATGCACCAGTAATGCTAATTGGTTCAGAAAATATGCCTGCAATTCCTTTAAACTCAACACTTGAAGAAACAATGATTCCTTCAACTGAAAAGGTTAAAAAGAAAATATTGGACATATTAGGGTATTAAAGATTTCTTATGCTTAATTAAAAATTAAACATTACATTAAAGTTTTTTTAATTTTTAATAAAAAGTTTAGCTACAACAATCTGATTTTAAATTGGTTGCAAGCGATTAAAATGGAACTATTAAAGTAATTAACCCACATTATCCCCCCAAATTCTAGAGGATCATCTATATGGATGATCTTCTTTTTTTAATCTATCTTCGTTTTAAGCCAATCAAATAAAGTTTTAAATGCAAGCCTTCTTACAGCTAATTCAGAAAGGAATAAATCGTGCATTCCGTTATTTATCGTGTAAGTTGTAACGTCACCTTTAATCTTCTTAGCATAATATTCGATGTGTTGAACATTTAACACAGCATCCCCATGCATAAAATTTTCCGTCCACTTTTTTTCATAAATAGTTTTATCGCTATGCATTACTAGCAACGGAACATCCAATTTTAAGTGGTTCTGAATATTTTTATGGCCATTGTGTATAGCTCTAATAAAACTTAAACTTACCTTGGGTATTTGGTGAGGTTTCCAGTTTAAGTTGTAGCTCCATTCACCATACATATCTTTATGTAAACTATAACCGTAAAACTTAGATAGACCACTGGAAATTTTCTTGTTGGGCATATATTTCCCTAAAAATGATAGAATGGGTATACCTATATTTCTTTCAAATGAATTAAGATTAAATTCATAAAAGGGACTGTTACAAATTACACAATGAAATAAGCTACTGTTTAAATATCTTGCGGCATAGTTCGTTACTATCAAACCACCTGTAGAGTGCCCCAATAAAACCACTCTGGAATTTTTTTCTAAATGAATAAGCCGCAAAGCTTTATCAATCTCCTCGTCATACTCCTCAAGGGAGCGTACATTATTTAACTTTTGGTGACTCAAAAACGAACGACCATACTTTCTTAAATCTAGCGCATAGAAATTAAATCCCTTACTAGTAAAGAGATTTGCCATTTCACTTTGAAAGAAGTAGTCATTAAAACCGTGAATGTACAATACAGCCTTAGAAGACTTTACCAGCGACTTCTTGCGAATTATAGTAGCAACTACTTCACCTTCATAATCACTCTCTAGTGCTAGGGTGATTTGTTGAAAATCATTACCCAATATATCTAATGAATACTGCCCTTCAGTTAATTTCATTGTTATTTTATTTAATAAAGATCAAAATTCTATAAATTACATATACAATTTTGGAATATAATTAAATCTAGATTATTGGGAGAAATAAATATATATATGTCGAAGAAAAAAGACCTCACAGTTATAGTGAAGTCTTCTTACTCAGTAGCGGGAACAGGACTTATTTCGACTGCGCTCAGCATAAACTCCTCGCCCTGTTCTGAAAAGATATAAATAAAAAAATAGACCTCTCAGTTATAGTGAAGTCTTCTTATTTAGTAGCGGGAACAGGACTTACTTCGACTGCGCTCAGCATAAACTTCTCGTCCTGTTCTGAAAAGATATATTCAAAAAAAAAGACCTCACATTTATAGTGAAGTCTTCTTACTTAGTAGCGGGAACTGGACTTACTTCGACTGCGCTCAGCATAAACTTCTCGTCCTG
>NZ_JAIRBB010000014.1 GCF_022008395.1 Aequorivita xiaoshiensis | reverse complement strand
GCCGATGGAGGGACTCCCTTCGACTGCGCTCAGGATAAACTTCTCGTCCCAATTAAACCAAGTCCTAATTTTAAAACTTCAGCTTAATTCCTGATGCACTTTTCAAAATTTCAGAGCCGATGGAGGGACTCGAACCCACGACCTGCTGATTACAAATCAGCTGCTCTAGCCAGCTGAGCTACATCGGCTTTTTTATCTTTTTCTGAGTTGCTTCCTAACTCGTAAAAAAGCTCGTTATTTCTAACGGAGTGCAAATGTATATAAACTTCTCGTTTCAAACAAAACTTTTTTAAAACTTTTTTTAAAATAAATTCTATAAATATGATTTTTCTTTCTGTTTGCGCTTCTTCAACTGTCTTTCTAAAGCCCGTGAAGCCTCGTCAACAGCAGCTTCAAAGGTCTTTGCCTCCTTTTTTACCATTATATCACCTCCAGGCACACTCAATAACACCTCTACTATTTTATTTTCTTTTTCACTCGTTTTTTGAACCTTCAAAAAGACATCTGCGAACACAATTTTGTCGTAAAATTGTTCAAGCTTCGACAACCTTTTTTTAACAAATAACAACAGCTCTTCTTTGGCCGTAAAATTTGGCGCTTGTACATTTACTTTCATATCACTAAAGTTTTAATTAATTGCTAAGTAATTTTACACCATAAATGCCATTTAAAATTAATTACGAGGATGTGAATTTTTATAAACTTCTTTCAATTTAGCGATATTGTTTTGGGTATAAACTTGAGTAGATGCTAGACTAGAATGACCCAATAACTCTTTAACCGAATTGATATCGGCACCTTCATTTAAAAGATGAGTCGCAAATGAATGCCTTAATATATGAGGACTCTTTTTTACTTTTTCAGATGCCTTACTAAAGTAGATATTAATTATGCGATACACAAGGGTTTCATACATTTTCGAACCTTTGGCCGTGAGAAACAAATACTCATCATCTACTATATCTTCAAGCTCATCCCGCACAGCCATATAAGAACGAATAGTATCAACGACTGTTGGCAATAAGGGAATTATTCGCTCCTTATTACGCTTACCCAACACTTTAATCGTTTTTTGGGCGAAGGAAATACCATCAATCTTAATATTAATTAACTCTGCCCTTCTTATACCTGTTGAATAAAACAATTCGACCACAAGACGATCTCGCAATCCCTTAAAATCATCATTGCCTTGAAGCAATTCCATTACATTTACGATTTCATCTTCAGAAAACGGAACTTGTATTTTTTTTGAAGTTTTTAATGCTTTGTGCTTCGTCAACGGACTAACCTGGATTTGCCCCGTTTTTAAAAGAAATTTATAATAGGTTTTAAGCGAAGATATTTTCCTGTTTACAGTTCGATTTGAAATACCAGCATCAACCAATGAGACTATCCAGCTACGGATAACTGAGTAGTTAATATTTAAAATATTTTCATACTGAAACTCTTCTGACGCAAATTGCTGAAATCCGTCTAGATCTTTTAAGTATGCCACCACCGTATGAGATGAATATTTTTTCTCAAGCTCTAAATAATCCTTAAAAGAAGAAAAAGGCATTTGCAGGTTTTTAGATTGTAGCCAACTGCGCATTTAATTAGAAGGCGACGTTAGCCTCTATTTCAAACAGTGGTTCTACAAAATAACTCAATTACCTCATAAACTAATAATTTTAAATCATAAAAAAATCCGTTGGAAAAAATTCCAACGGATTTATATGATATAGATTCAAAAAGAATATTAAATATCTTCCTGATCTCTAAGATTCTGGATGTATTGCGCTTTTTGCATTTGCGCTCTTTTCTTAACAGATGGCTTTGTAAAAGCTTGTCTTGCACGCAACTGGCGCATTGTTCCTGTACGGTCAAACTTACGCTTGAAACGCTTCAGTGCTCTGTCGATATTTTCTCCGTCTTTAACTGGTATAATTAACATAGTGTCATCACCTCCTCTCTTTAGGGCGGCAAAGATATAAAAAGTTTTGATTTATAAATAACAACTTACAAGATTTTTTAAAAAAAGAAGTTTACACCTAAAATTGCGCAATTAAAACATTGCAATTTACCTTTCTGATAATGAGGAAATAGTTTAAAACCTAATTAAGACAAGATTAATTTTTATACAATGAAGCTCTTTTACTTAAATCTAAAATCAATTTTTCTTCTTCTTCACTTTCTAATAATACGTTGTAAGTTTTCCAAAAAGTTTCATTGTAAGGCTTGCTAGAGAATATATCTGCAGACCAGTCATTCTGTTGTAATTCTTCTTTAATAAGCTCGGTCTCCTGAATTATATCGGTAAACAGAATTTCCTGAACAGTATAATAATATTGTTCCCCTTTATCAAAACCAGGCTCCGCTTCAGTTTTAACTCTATTAGTAGACCTATCTCCTGTATTTACAAGTTTTGGAGTTTCATAATAAATGTAATTAGGATACATCTTATCATTATACTCCATATAAGTCATGGTTAACTTATGCATGGTTTGAGTATCAAACAAACTCTTGCTTCTTCTTTTCTGAACATCAGAAGCTGCTGTCAACTCATACTCCACCCTTTTAATCGCGTAATTATCGTAATATATGTAAATCCACCCTTTTGGCGCAAACCCTTCGTTATAGATGTTAGGCGTATTCAAACCGACAAAATCTTTGCCTTTAGTAATTTCAATTTTATAAATTTTCCTTCCGTTATCTACTAAAATTGTATCGAGGTTAAACTGATGTTTTTCTAACATATTTTTCCCCAATAACGCTCCTGTTGCATTACTATTCCTCAACAGATTCAGTTTTCCTTTAAATAGATTTTCCAATCCATTTACACGACTATCATTCCACTTAATGGCGTTAATCAAAGCTGACTTCTTAACAGAATTCAAACTTACATTACCAGCGTTAGACCCTATACTTTTTAAGTAAGCCGAATAGGTAAAAAGACTGTCGATATCCCTTAAATCGTAACTTTTTCGGGTTTCATCTACGTTTATTTTTATAAAATCTTTTGCTCCAGCGGCATAACTAGAATCGTATAATGTAATGGCACTTTCTATAAGCCACTTGTATTCCTTTTTATTTCGTTCTTTGTGACGCAAAAACCCTTTTTGAAGATAGGCTTGTTCTGGTAAGTTTGCTGGAAGTCTTTCGATAGCTTTTTGGACGATGCCGTTCCCCGTCGTAGGTCGTGGATCTGCTACGATTACAACTTCATCTAGGGAAGCAACATCTTCTTCAAGAAAAATATCGGAACCATTTTCAAAGCTTTCAATTACCACGTTATAGCTTTTATAACCTATAGAAGAGATAACCAAAGTATCATTTAAATGTTCTTTGGGAACTTTTAAGGCAAAATTACCATCACTGTTAGAAATAGTTCCAATGGTAGTATTTTTGATATACACACTAGCACTTTCTATAGGCTGAAAAGTTAAGAAATCTGCAACCTTCCCATTTAGGTTGGATTGTGAAAAGGCGGTCGCAGTTATGAACATCACGATCACACTTACTAAATGCTTTAATTTAAAGTGCTTCATTATTTTGAAAAGATTAAAATATTAAACTTTGAATATCCATTATTTTACATTAGAACTTTAGGGCTATTTGGTATTCTTTTTAAATATCAGCTTTAAACCTACAACGAAATAAAACCCGATCAACACCGGGCACGATAATCAATAAAAAAGACATTAAAAAAATGATTGTAGATAGTATCTTTTGACTCAATTTCAATCAGTTTTAAAATGTCTTCTTTCCTAACTTCCAAATTTAAAGCTTAGGTTATGTAGCTGGTTTGTACGATACTCCCTCAATAACCATCTTAGAAATAATTTCTCTTAGAATTTCAGACGTACCACCACCAATAGGACCTAATCTGCTATCGCGTAATAATCTTGCCAATGGATAATCTTCCATATAACCATATCCTCCTAAAAATTGAAGACATTCCGTCATTACCTCATCTGCTACCTTAGTTGAAATAAGTTTACTCATTGTAGCTTCTTTTACAACATATTCCCCATCGTTTAGACGTTGGGCAGTTACGTAGTTAAATGTTTTTGCCACTTCTACTTCACTTGCTAGTTGTGCAACTCTATGACGTAGCGCTTGAAACTTCGAAATACTCTTACCAAAAGCAAATCTATCTTTCATATATTGAATGGTGTAATCTAATGCAAACTCACTACGTGCGTGTGCGTTAACCCCCATAATAAGTCTTTCTAATGCGAAATGTTGCATAATATATGGGAACCCCATGTTCTCCTCACCCATTAAGCTTGATGCAGGGATTTCAACATTATCGAATGCTATTTCTCCTGTATCACTTGCTCTCCATCCTAGTTTGTCGAGTTTAGTTGCAGAAATACCTTTGGTATCACGGTCCATAACAAAAATGCTAATCCCTTTGTTACCTAGTTCTGGAGCGGTTTTAGCAGCAACTACTAAGTAATCGCTGTAAATTCCATTTGTGATAAAGGTTTTAGAACCGTTGATTATATATTTATCTCCTTTTTTAACCGCAGTTGTACGCATTCCAGAAACATCACTTCCTCCAAATGGTTCGGTAATACACAAACAGCCAATTTTATCTCCCGAAATACTCGGTGCTAAATATTTTTCTTTTTGTTCGTGATTAGCTTCTTTTTTAAGATGTGTCATTGCAAGATAAGCGTGTGCCCACATTGCTGCAGCAAATCCACCACTGTTTACTTTTTGTAATTCTTCTAAGAAAATCACCGTATAGAAAAGATCTAAATTTAATCCGCCATATTCTTCAGGCTGATAAATTCCGAAGTATCCCATTTCACCAAATTTTTTCCATATAAAACGGTCGATGGTACCTGTTTTTTCCCACTTTTCAATGTGAGGTACTACTTCTTTTTGAAGAAAATCCTGAAAACTTTTTCTGAAAAAATCGTGTTCTTCTGTAAAATGTAAATTCATCTGTAAATCTTATCTTGAAATTATTATGTTTAATATTATTGAGTGACACCCACTAATCAAAGTTCTACAAACACACTTTTACCGTATGTAGAACGATGTGGCAGCATTTCTAAGCCTTACTCAGCAGACAAATATAACTGAATTAGCTGTAACTTTCTTTGGCTCATACCTTCAATTTTATTTAGTTCTTCCACGTTCGTAATTTTTTCACGTAGTCGTCGATATTCCCATATCTTTTTAGCCAACTCAAAGGATACTCCTGGAATAGTTGCAATATCTGATGCCGAAGCATGGTTTACGTTAATCTTACTTATTTCTTTTGGTGTTTTTACAGTAAAGACGTTTAATGTTCGTTCTACAACTTCGGGGCTTAAACCATAAACTGCATAAAGCTGTTTTTCGTCACTAAAACCACCTATCGATTCACGATAAGAAACAATTCGTTTACTTAGTGTTTCTCCAATACCGCTCACCTGTTGTAATTGAGTTTCGGTTGCTTGGTTTAAATCTATTTTTTTACTGAATGGTCGCGCTACAAAACCTTTATTTTGATTATATGAAGTAGCACTTACTTTTGAAGCAGAATTATTTACCCAAGCTGGAAATTTAAAATAAGGACTTATCTCGGATAATAATGAATCAGAAACTCCCGTTACTCTTTTAAAATCTGCGGCAGAATTTATCCACTTCCCATCCTTCCTATATTGAAGCAGTTTATCTATTTCTTCATTAGACAATCCTAAAACATAACCTGAATAATCTGTTATGAAATTAGGATTAAACTCAGACCTCTTTGGTTTCCGTTTCTCTATTTCAATTAGACGAAGAGAATCTATTTCATTTTTTATGGAAGTGATTTCTTCAGAAGAAATATCAAAACTTTCCGATTCAGAAAAATCGACAAACCAAAACAAGCACAGTAAAGTGACTATAAGTAACAACAAAAGCAAAATCCCACTTCGTTGCTGTTTCGAGAACGTGAAGTGGGATTTTAATTCCATAATAACTCTAGTTATAAATGTTTGGACATATCTTCTAGTCCGTCGTCGATAGCCTGGTGTTTAATTTTTATGGCTTTCATATATCGGTTAAGTTCCTTGCGTACTACAGGAGTTAGTAACACCACCCCTATAATATTAGGCACTACCATTGCGAAAATCATTGCATCGGAAAAGTTAATTACCGATCCAAGGCTAATAACCGAACCAATCCAAATAAAGATACAAAATAGCAGTTTATATACAAGTTCAGTTACTTTTCCTCTTCCGAAAAGGTAAACCCAACCTTGCATTCCGTAATAAGACCAAGAAATCATCGTAGAGAAAGCAAACATTATAACGGCAATTGTAAGAACGATTGAAAAGTGAGGAATTACACTATCAAAAGCAGTTGCCGTAAGCTCTACCCCTTCCTTAACTTCTACTCCGTATTGAATTATATTGTTGTCGAAGTTTGTAATTACAATCACTAAAGCCGTCATAGTACAAATAACCACTGTATCGATAAACGGTTCTAAAAGTGCAACAATACCTTCGGAGGCTGGATACTTAGTTCGTACTGCAGAATGAGCAATAGCCGCCGATCCAACTCCGGCTTCATTAGAAAATGCACCACGACGAATACCTTGAATCATAACTCCTACAAGTCCACCTGCAATACCAAGTCCAGAAAAAGCTCCTTCAAAAATAAGAGCAAATGCCTCACCTATATGATTGTAATTTGCTATTAGTATAATAAGTGCACCAAGTACATAAATACCGGCCATAAAAGGAACAATTTTCTCAGTAACCTTTGCAATTCTTTTAATACCTCCAATTATAACAAAGGCTACAATTATAGCCATTACAATTCCAAACCATATCGATGCACTCGTACCTTGAAGGTCGAAGAGTTGAACAAATTGTGCTGCGGCTTGATTGGCTTGAAACATATTTCCTCCACCAAAAGAACCACCAATAACAAAAATTGCAAATATTACTGCAAGTACTTTTCCAAGTCCGCCCATCCCTTTTTGAGCCAACCCTTTTTTAAGATAGTACATCGGACCACCATACACAGTTCCGTCTGGACCTACATCTCGGAATTTAACCCCTAAGGTACATTCGGCAAACTTAGAAGCCATACCCAATATACCAGCTAAAATCATCCAGAAAGTTGCACCTGGACCACCAATAGATAGTGCCACAGCAACTCCAGCAATATTACCAAGACCAACAGTAGCAGAAAGCGCAGCCGTTAATGCTTGAAAGTGTGAAACCTCACCATCAGCACTATCATCGCGAATCGTTTCTATAAGGTTTTCTTGTTCGTTTGGAGTAACATCACCGTATAAGGTATCCACCCCGTGCTTTTCAATGTCTTCATACTTACCCATTACAACTTTCACAGCCGTATAAAACCCAGTAAGATTTATAAGTTTAAAATAAATAGTGAAGTAAAGCGCTCCTCCAATAAGTACTATTAATACCCAAGGAATTTGAAAGGATTCAGAAAATGGAATTTCATAAAAAATACCATCAACAAACCAACCTGTATATTTTTTAAAATTTAAATCTATCCTTTCAGAAGTGGAAAGTTCTTGTGCGAAAGTGAAAAATGGAATGATAAAAGTGATAAGTGAAAGAAGAAATTTCTTCATAGTGGATTTTTAAAATTTAACATTGTTATATTTAAAACAAAGCAAGATGCTTAAAAAAAATTAGAATTTCAATAAATCACCCTATAAATTGTTAAGGCTTTCCTAAACCCCGTATTCTCTTTTAAGACTTTCAATTTGTTCAGGACGACCAATCAAAATTAATTTTGAATCTTTTTGTATCAATAAGGATGGTTCTGGATTTACTATATATTCACCTGTACGAGCCCTATACCCTATAATAGAACATCCGGTTTTTTTTCGAACATCTAAGTCTTTTATAGCTTGTTCTTTTTCATCAGGACACATTTTTTCGAAAGGGATTTGCTCTACGTTAATACTATCTTGTTCTCCAGATATCGTAAGATTGTCTAAAAACTCAACTAAATCTGGCACCACAACTAACGAAGCCATATGGTCGCCTCCTATTTTGTCTGGCATTATTACATTATCAGCACCGGCAAGCTTTAGCTTTTTATAACTGGTTTCTTCACTAGCACGACTTATAATTTTCAAGTTTTTATTCATCTGCCTGGCAGAAAGAACCATAAATAAATTATCAGCATCATTAGGAGTAGTACAAATTAGAGTAGATGCTTTTTCTTTTCTAGCTTTCAGTAAAACGTCATCTTCTATTGCATCCCCTTGAACGAAAAGTATTTTTTCATTAGAAAAACGATCGATCACTTCTTCATCTTTTTCTATTATCACAAATTGCTTAATATAAGCTAGAAGTTTTTGAGCAGCTTGTTTTCCATTCCTACCGTATCCACAAACTATTATATGGTCTTTCATAGATTTTAATTTTTTTAGAACCGTTTTCTCTCTAAAACGTCCCAAATTTTTGCTTATTAAATACTCCGTAATTACAGAAATGGCGTAACCCACAATAAAGATACTCGAAATGATAAAAAGAGATCCAAAAACTATTTCTTGAGGATTCAAAGGCATAACCTCTCCATATCCAACCGTTGTAATGGTAATAACGTCCCGTATAAAAACTGTGCGAGCTGGCGAGCGTGATTGTCCGCTGGACAATCAGCAGAGCAAGCGAACACAGGTTTTCGATTCAAAAACAAATTAAGCATTGTTTTTATATGTTGTTACCAAAATTACCCCCGCCCGAGTGAGTTGTCCTTGTCGTCCGTATTTTTTCTTTTCTAGGTTTGAATCGGCGCACGCTGCGCTTTAATCGGTTTTAAAGTCTTTTTTCCGTACCTCTTTTAAATATGGGTTTTTAAAGGTCCTGCATTCTTTAAGAGTTAGATTTTAATTTTTTTATCCTACTATTTATAAGGAGTGCTACCTATTTTATAATAATTTAATTAATTCCACTTCTAATTCTGAATCAGAAGGTCTTTTTGCGCTAAAATCATATATTTTACCATTTTTGTCAATAATGACATATCTTGGCAAAGCTTGTATCATATAATCTTCTTTAAGTTTTTTTTCAATTTCTTTATCGGCGAAAAGGTTGATTCCTTCTATGTTTTGGTTTAAAACCATTCTCTTCCAGGTATTATATTCGCTTTCGATACAAATATTTAGAAATTTTATTTCTTTATCTTTTAGTTTTTCTTGAAGTTGAGAAGAAGGTTTTATTTCGGATAAACAAGGTTTGCACCATGTAGCCCAAAAATCAATATAGATTATATTTCCTCTCAAATTTTCTAAGGAAATTAATTTTCCCTCACTATCTCTAATAGTAAAATTTGTTGCAGGGCTACCTTTTGAAAGACCTTTGATTTTTAGATATCTATTAGTTATTTCATTTAAGTATTTTTCATTTTTTGTGTAATTTTTGTATAACGTAAAAACTTTATCGAGACTGTCAGTTTGTTCAAAAGTCCAATCAATTGTTCTATACGCTACTTCTTCTTTCAATTTCTTATTTTTAATTCTAAGACTGTCTAAAATTACATACTTTAAGGTTTCAAGACTTTTATCAATTGATTGATGTTTTCTATTGTGAACTTCACTTACAGTATTGAGAAACATTAACACTGTATAGAAGGGTAGGTCCATTAATCTTTCATCATTAATGTCTATTGTTTCAAAAGTTTTCGGAAATCCATTTGACGCTATATAAGAAGGATCAACAGATTGTCTTGCTTTTGGATAGTTCAGATATTTATGAGCTTTATCCAATTTTGCAAAAGTCTCCTCAATATATTTGAATTTGGAATTCTCTAAATTCCATTTTTCAATTAAATTAATTCTATACCGATAAATTGAGTTAGCATGTTTTAAAAATTCTATTTCGTTTAAATTTGAATAAAAACTTGAAAAATTTTTTGAAGATATATTTTTATCAAATTTGTCTCTTTGTAGTAAATAGTTATTCTCTTTTTCGCCCAAGCCAGTAATTCCAATTTGTTTTTTTGATATATTAAAGTTTAACTGGAATCCATTTTTAAGATAGACTAAAATTGTTTTTTCATTAATAGTCAAATCATAATAGCCTTCTCCGACATTTAAGGTATCGTTAAAACTGTTTTTAGAATGGTTTAATTTTATAGTTGCAACCGGTTGTTTATATAATTTAAATAATTCATTTGTTTTTATTTCAAGATGTGTTATATCATTTTCTTCAACTAAACCTTTTAAAATTACTACATCAGAGTTTATTTCCTTTTTACAAGAGCTTAATAACAGAATCAAGATTATAATTCTAAATATGTCGTTCATTTTAGGGTGTTTTTGAATTGAATTTTTTAATCATAAATCGAATACTGAAGTGCGCTTAGTATTAACAAGATCCTTAAGTTTTAATAAAAATGCCATGGTAAGATATATAGCAAAGCCAACACCTAATGTGGCAAACGAAACGTATATAAAGAATAGCCTAACGCTTTTGGCACGCATCCCTAAACGGTCTGCCAATCGTGAAGACACATAAAAACCTCTTTTTTCAAGGTAGTGACGTAATTTATAAACGGCTTGCAACATATTCGCAAATTACAATTTTGTAGTTAAATACAGTAATACGGAATCAAAATTAAAAGTTTATTATTTCCCTTCTTCTGAATTCATAATCGAGTTTCCAATTGCGCATTGTAAACATTTATTTTTATCGCAGTATTCATTTTTAAGCTGAAGTAATGCTTGACTTTGATAAGCGTTTATGGAAATAGACTTTAAAGAATTAAACTTTTTTACAATGGAATTTTCTTCTGAAGCAATTTCAGAAGTTAAATTTATTATCTCCTCTGAAGCATCCCTTCCTTCTCGTCTAGCATAACAGAACTTAATAGGAATAATAGTATTGATAATAAGAAGATCTATAAAACTTTTCGTTATTTGCTTTTTTCTATTAGCGGAAGGAACTCCAAAGTTATAATGATTATTCCAATAGGAACTTGCCTCTATATCAAAGAGCCTATATAACTCATCTAGCTTTTCTGAAGCAATTACCTTTGAAAAAAGATTTGTTTTATTAGCATACAAATTAGCCAATTGCGATAGCCTAATAGTTGGAAAATTAGGAGGTCTTAACCTGAAGTATTTTGGTATTATCACACTACTATTTTCAAGCTTAAATTTGTGTTTCAAATATTCGTATTTACTTTTTAAAGCTTTAAAGTATTGATCTTCCTTATCGCCCTCAAGCATTCCTGCCTGCCCTAACAGCAACGCTTCCAAACTCTCTAAATCCTGACTACATTTTTTTACAACTGAAAAGTTTATCGACTTTCCAATGCTAAAAAACGAATCGCCATTAATTTTTAGGCCAAAGTTTTTACACAGCATTTTAAATAGCAAGCTTTCCCAATGATTTTGAGAATCTTCCAACTCACTTATAATTAAGGTTTCTTTCTTTTGTAGCCTTTCGAAATAAAGCCGCTCCAACCAATTTTCAATCACAAACTCATCTACATCAGCAAAGTCGTTTTCACAATTAATCCATTTCTTAGATTTTGAAAACAGCTTTTGATATTGTGTTATTGCACTTTTTGGAGTGTGGTTTTTAATTACAAAAGTCGGAATCACTGAACCGTCTTTTCTATGAACCTCAACATCGTGAATCCAAACAACGTGGAGAATTACATTGTCATAAGCGGGATCCAATTCGTGATTGTGCGCATACCAATCTGAAGATTTGATATGAATTTCAACATTGCCAGCCCAAAGTTGATTATCTATTTCAATTTGGGCATTAAAGAAATCGGGGCCTGAATTAAAGTTATGGCTCCCTTGATTTACAATGTGTAATTTCTCATTCGTCGAAGTGTAAAACTTAGATGTATCGAACTTCTGAAATTTCCACAAATAATGTAGAAAGTCCTCGTTCATTTCAAAAATCATTAAGAATTTTAAATAAGCCTTAGTAAATATACTGAAATATTACTTGGCTTCCACTTCAACCCTAGAGTCTTTAGGTTGTTGCTTTTTCTCTACTGGTTCAGGAATTGTATCGACAAATAAAATACGATTCCATTTATAAAGCCTACGCATAAGTAGCATATACCTGATTATACCAACAGCTAAAAAAATAACACATACTCCAAGGGCTACGTATCCCAACCACTTTATACTCTCAAAATCTTTTAACTGTAAAATTCCAATCCCCCCTAATAGCAAATATAACGAGGAGCGTATATATGAAAGTAACGTTCGCTCGTTGGCTAACTTTGTGCGCTCCAATGCTAAAATCTCATTAGTATTTGTTGGCACAGGCTTAGTACGTAGAAAGCGGAAAAGTTTTTTAGCTTCGTTTTTCATTATTACAGTTAAAGTTTAATTTTTTCTACTCCGAGAATTCCTTTTGCCTGATCTATGTTAAGATATACTTAGTCATAGGCTTTTTCCTAATCCACAATAGCTCACACCTAAAAGGAACCTCTTTATGATGATTACATAAGTAGACTCTCTAGAGCAGCTCAGTTAAGATACAAAAATATAACTTATAGCCTTAAAACCGATTAATCAGTTATAATCAAGGAATAATCTTAGTTACTTATTCCTCGTCCTCCACAAAGCCTTGCTCACGCATCCACTCGTCGTTATACATTTTCCCAACGTAACGACTTCCGTGATCGTGGAAAAGAACTACAACCACATCATCTTTTGTAAAATGCTCTTTTAATTGAAGCAGCCCTTTAATCGCTGCTCCAGCAGAATTCCCTAAAAAGAAACCTTCCATTTTAGCAAGTTTCTGAGTATAAATTGCCGCATCCTTATCGGTTACTTTCGTAAAACCATCGATAATACTGAAGTCTACATTTTTCGGTAGAATGTCTTCACCAATTCCTTCTGTTATATACGGATAGATTTCGTTTTCGTCAAAAATCCCCGTTTCGTGATATTTTTTGAAAACACTTCCGTAGGTATCAATTCCCCAAACTTTCACATTTGGATTTTGCTCTTTTAGGTATTTGCCTACACCGCTAATTGTTCCGCCAGTACCAACACCAACTACAAAATGAGTCACTTTTCCATCCGTTTGTTTCCAGATTTCCGGCCCTGTACTTTGGTAATGTGCTTTTGCATTACCTGGGTTGTCGTATTGGTTTACATACCAACTATTAGGTGTTTCTTCTGCTAATCTTTTTGAAACAGAATAATAACTGCGTGGATCTTCGGGAGCAACATCTGTTGGACAAACTACTACTTCGCTACCTACCGCTCTAAGAATATCAACTTTTTCCTTACTCTGCTTATCGCTAATAACACAGACCATTTTATACCCTTTTACGATGGCAGCTAGGGCTAGCCCCATTCCTGTATTTCCAGAGGTTCCTTCTATAATTGTTCCACCTGGTTTTAACCTACCATCAGCCTCAGCATCTTCAATCATCGTTAATGCCATACGGTCTTTAACCGAGTTTCCAGGGTTGAAAGTTTCGTATTTGGCAAGTACCAAGGCGGGGATATCCCCAATTATTTTGTTGATTTTTACCATTGGTGTATTACCAATAGTACCAAGTATATTTTCTGCGTATTCCATAACAAATTTTAGAAGTGCAAAGGTACAATTTAATGCTGAAAAGAAAAGAGCTGGATGGTTTTTGAAAATCTAATGACATCATTGTTACCTAATTATTTGTAAAATGATGTTTAATGAGAGTTTTTATAAAACTACTCAAATCGAATAGCCCTAACCGGAGATATTTTTGAAATAATAAATGAAGGAATCAAAAGCATTATTAAACACAGTAGAAAAGTGCCTGCATTTAAAATAAGAATATAGTCTAAGCTTAAATAAACAGGAGCTTCGTTAACGTAATATGTATCTGGATTTAACTTGAAGATTTTACCGTATTTCTGAATTAAAAGCAATCCAATTCCTATTACATTCCCCCAAAAAAGACCAACCCCAATTAAGTACATCGCATTGTAAAGAAATACTTTCCGAATGCTCCAATCACTGCTTCCTAAAGCTTTTAGAATACCTATCATTTGGGTGCGCTCTAATATTAAAACCAATAAAGCTGTAATCATATTAATGCCGGCAACCAGGATCATTATCCCGATAATCATAATGATGTTGAAGTCAAATAGATCAAGCCATTCAAATATGGAAGCGTATTTCTGACGGATAGTCTGTGTGTCAAGAGTACTACTGGTTTCATTATAAACCTCATTCCCAATTGGAATTATTTCGTCAAAATCATTCACAAAAACCTCAAATGCTCCAATTTGATCGTCTTCCCACTTATTTAATCGTTGAATATGTCGAATATCAGCTATTAAAAACTGCTCATCAAACTGTTGAAAACCGCTGTTATAGATCCCTACAATATTAAAACCGCGAGGCCTTGGCGATTTTGACACATCATCGTTTAAGAAAAAAGTGGTCACTTTATCACCCAATTTTAGATGAAGTCTATTGGCTAAATATTCTGAAATTAAGATTTCTGAATTTAAATCATCTTTAAAATTTGGCAATTTCCCTTCAATTAAATAATCTTCAAAATACCCCCAATCGTAATCGCTGCCTACTCCTTTTACAACTACACCTTCAAAATCGGTTTCTGTACGGATTACGCCACCTTTGGAAGCAGTAATTTGCACGTGTTTTATGCCTTCGATGTTTTTGAAAGTTGGATAGAAATCCTGATTTTTTGAAATAGGATTTTGAGAATCGTTGGAAAAGTTAGTGTCGAAATTGGAAATAACAATATCGCCATTAAAAGCTGAAACCTTTTCGCGAATCTTTTTTTGAAGTCCAACACCTGTGGCGATGGAGATAAGCATCATAATAATACCCAACGCAATTGCCGTAATTGCAATTTTTATAATCGGTGCCGAAATACTACTTTTATAGTCCTTGGAAGCAACGATGCGCCGAGCGATGAAAAATTCAAAATTCACTACGATTATATGGGCTTAAATTTTTTCAAAAATACAGTTTTATTGCTTGTTTTAACCATTTTTTCTTGCGGAAGTTCTACTGAGAAGAAAGAGCAGAGAGAAGAGAGAAAAGAGAACCAAGTAGCAAACGCCAAGACTCAAGACGACACCTTGGCATCATTCGGTGACCAAGAAATTGTCGTTGGGGCGGAACAGTTTCAACTGTATTCTGACCTTTTAAAAGATAAAAATGTGGGGGTGGTTGCAAATCAAACCTCTTTTTTAGAAAGTGAAAATCAGCATTTGGTAGATTTTTTAATTTCTAAAAATGTTTCGGTTAAAAAAGTTTTTGCTCCAGAGCACGGCTTCCGTGGGACAGCTGATGCTGGCGAACACGTTAAAGATGGTGTTGATTCAAAAACCGGGGTACCATTAATTTCACTGTATGGCAGTAACAAAAAGCCGTCACAAGAACAACTAAAAGGAATTGACGTCGTGATTTTCGACATACAAGATGTTGGTGCGCGTTTTTACACCTACATTTCTACATTGCATTATGTAATGGAAGCTTGTGCCGAAGCAGGGATTTCAGTTGTCGTTTTAGACCGTCCAAACCCAAACGGGCATTATATTGACGGCCCCATCTTAGAAGCGGAAAATCAAAGTTTTGTAGGGATGCACCCAATTCCTATTGTACATGGAATGACAATTGCCGAATACGCAAAAATGATTAATGGCGAGGGCTGGCTAAAAAACAGTGTAAGATGTGAGTTGAGTGTGATAAGTATGAAAAACTACAATCACAAAATGGAGTATTCGCTTCCTATAAAACCTTCACCAAACTTACCGAACGCCCAATCTATAAACCTCTACCCTAGCCTTTGTTTTTTTGAAGGTACATTTATAAACGCTGGTCGCGGTACCGATATGCAATTTCAAGTATTTGGAGCGCCAAGCTTACCTGCTTCAAAATATAATTTCACATATACTCCACAATCTAATGAAGGGGCAAAAAACCCAAAATTTAAAGGAGAACTTTGTTACGGGAAAGACTTACGAAATGAGCCTAAACTTAAAAAAATTAACTTAAAGTGGTTGATTGATGCCTACAATGCCAATGGCAGAAAGAAGGATTTTTTCAATTCATTCTTCGTAAAACTAGCAGGTACTGAAAAACTGCAACAACAAATTGAACAAGGTCTTACTGCCGAAGAAATCCGAGCCACATGGAAGGAAGGACTTAATGAGTTTGGAAAAGTAAGAGCGAAGTATTTATTGTATAAGTAATTTCATTTCAACTCCGCTCAATGACCTATTCAAACACCGTTAAAAGACTGGTTTTAATATCATAGCGGAGCCGAAGACACTATTTACTTCGGCAAGCGTTTCTTCATTTCCTCTACAATATTAAAAGCTGCTGGACAGATAGCTACATTTTTCATTGTTAAGTTAGAAATCTGCTGAAACTTCTTTCTATCGGTATGTGGGAATTCGCGACATGCCTTAGGGCGTACATCGTAGATGCTACAGTAATTATCCGCACCTAAAAAGGTACAGGGAACACTTTGCAGTACGTAATCTTTATCTTCATCAATCCGCAAGTAGGATTCAATAAACTGTTGCGGTTTCATTCTAAAATGCTTAGCAATTCGTTCGATATCTTTATCGGTGAAAAGTGGGCCCGTGGTTTTACAGCAATTGGCACAAGTAAGACAATCTGTTTTTTCAAACTCTTCCTCGTGTAACTCTTGCATTAAAGTATCGAGATGCTTAGGCGGCTTCTTTTTCAGTTTGGCAAAAAACTTTTTGTTTTCGGCTTCGGCTTCTTTTGCTTTTTGTGGAAGTTGATTTAGAATGTTCTTCATTTCAATATTTCTTTGCGCTCTTTGCGCTTCTGCGGTGCATTCTTACCGCAAAGTCTTTATTTATTTGGCTTCGTAAACCAATTCACCATTTATAAAAGTGGCAATCACCTTTGTATTTGGCAATTCCTTTTCATCAACAGTCATTATATCTTTATCAAGAATTGTAAAATCGGCAAACTTACCTACCTCAATACTCCCTTTTTCATCTTCTTCAAAATTTGCAAAAGCTGCCCAAATAGTCATTCCTTTTAACGCTTCCTCACGTGTTAAAGCATCTTTCATTTGGAAGCCTTCTTCTGGAAAGTGCTCTAAATCTTTTCTAGCTACCGCCGAATAGAATGTGTACATCGGGTTTACGTGTTCCACAGGAAAATCGGTTCCTAATGCAATACTTCCAGCTTTATCTAATAAACCTTTGTAAGCATAAGCCCCTTGCATTCGCTTTGATCCTATCCTATCTTCGGCCCAATACATATCGCTTGTACAATGAGTTGGCTGCACAGAAGGAAGTATGTTGTTATGGTCGTTAAAATATTCAAAGTCTTCCATAGTGATAATTTGAGCGTGTTCTACCCTCCAACGCTTATCATTTTTACCAGTTAATGCCTCTTTGTAGGCACGTAGAACAGCAATATTTGCCGAATCACCAATTGCGTGTGAATTCATTTGAAACTCTGAATTAGCCAACTTAGTTGCAATAGATTCTAACTGTTCTGAAGAAGTCATCATAGCTCCATAATGGCCCGGCATATCACTATAAGGCTCTCGCATGGCAGCTCCTCTCGAACCTAATGCTCCATCGGAATAAATTTTAAACGATCGCACATTAAGCCTGTCGGTTTTATAAGTTCCTTTATCTAAATAATAATCTAAGTTCTCCGGACTATTACTCACCATTGCATACATTCTAAGCTTAAATTTCCCTTGCTTTTGAAGTGTATCAATCAAATCAATAATGTTTCTATCTAAGCCTGCGTCGTCTACAGTAGTTAGCCCATATTTTAAAGCTTCTTTTTCTGCATCTAATAGTGCTTCAATGGAAACTTCTTTAGTTATTTCTGGGTACGTTTTAAAAACCAATTCCATAGGGCTATCTACCAAAACCCCTGTTGGCTGACCATTTTCTAAAATAACTTCCCCACCTGGCATTTTCGTTTTTGCTGTAATTCCAGCCATTTTTAAGGCTGTAGAGTTTGCTAAAAGGGCGTGACCATCAATTCGTCGTAATGCCACAGGAGTATTTGGGAAAAGTGAATCTAATTTTTCCTTAGTTGGAAAGTTTTTGTCCTCCCAATCATTTTGATCCCATCCCCGACCAATGATGTAATCTGCATTCTGTTCCAATTGGAATGTAACAACCCTTTCTAACACCTCGTCATAGCTCTTAGTTCCAATTAAGTCTACTCTTTGTAAGCCTAAACCTAGACCGTATAAATGTGCGTGTGCATCGATTAACCCAGGAACAACCGTATTGTTTTTTGCATCATAGGTTTCCTTGATTTTATATTTTAATTCGAGTTCTGGCTTTAGGCCCATCTCTAAGATTTTTCCATCCTTTACAACTAGCGCGTTCGCCACACTAAAATCTTTATCTACTGTATAAATTGTCGCATTTTTAATGAGCAAATCGGCAGGGATTTTCTCAGGCGCACAGGAAAAAATAAAAGCGGTAAGTAAAAGGAGTAATAGTTTTTTCATCGGAATGAAGTGTTTTAGTAAAGCTGTAAAAATAGAAAACATCCGCCAAAGACGGATGTTTTCAAAGGGTTATTTAAAAATGATTACCAATCAAATTTATATGTAACTCCAGCTAGGCCTTGGATTCCTTGAACTGGATAATTCATCCACTTTTTATAGTTGTCACCAAATAAATTGCTTCCTTTTACAAAGGCTGAAAGTCTATCTGTAAATCGATAACCAAAACTAAGATTAGCATCAACATAAGCGTCTAAGGTAATTTCTTCACCTATAAAACCTGCGTTTGATATATCCTTTCGCTCTCCAATATAAAATAAGGATGCACTACCATACAGTTTTTCAGTAATATTAAAATTAGAGAATACAGAAGCCTTTAGGCTAGGTAAATTCCATGCTTCACTTTGCACATCGGTACTATAACTGTAATAGTTAGCATTAACCCCAATAGAAAATTGTCCTGAAACATCAACCTTAACTTCTCCGAAAAACGCCAATGTATTTATATCGTCATACACTACATTAAACGAATTTCCATAATGATACCCTTCGTTTTGTGAAGTAGTAAAATTTATATCGTTCGATTGAAATAAAGTACTGTTTTCATCTTTACCATAAGATACTCTCGCGTTGTAAGCGAAAGCATTAGAAAGCTTTCCTTTAATCCCTCCAAATGCTTCATATAATTTTTTAGTAGGTGCAATATTTAAGGTTGGGGAAACAAATGGATTTTCCTCCTTAAAATCATAATAGGTATTCTGCTTAATTCCACCCTCTGCACCACCATACGCAATTACAGTTTCGTCAAGCAATCTATACGAAACATTCACTTTTGGATAAAGTGAAAAGTTGGTGTCGCTATTTTCAGTGTCTAAACTCACATAACCTGCAACCCCCAAAGAAACACTAAGATCGTTGTTTATAAAGTTGATAGATGGCGCTAATCCTACATTTAAATAACTGTATTTTATATCGGTTGAGTTTGAATAATCGTTATCAAAACTCCCCATCAAATAATCTAAATCCCCATCAAGTTTGAAGGTCACATTTTCTAAGGGAAAAGAGAATTCTGGTTTCAATTTAGCGTTTAGTTCAGAAGAAGAAAACGAATCTCCGGTATAACGTATAGAAGCCGCTGCCTTATCAAAAAACGAATCGTCTAAAGCAATGCTACCTCCCACATATCCGCTTAAATAGTTTTGCTTGGTATCAATTCCGGCTAAGATTTCATCTGAATAATACCCTTTTGGAACTCCATACCAATTAAATAACTGATGTTCAACTCCTGCATCCAATCTATAGGTAACATCCCTTTGTCTACTTGTGTAGTTTACGTCTAGACTAGTATCGTAATAGTGGTTGTCTAGTTTCACCCCTTTTATATCTCCTTGTGAAGAATTATGTCTGAAAAAGAAACCCGCATTATCCGTACGGCTTAATTCGAAATTACTGTATAACTCTCCTAAAATTGAAGTGTAATTCCCAAAACCTAAAGTGGCATAATTATCATATAACTTAACAGGTTTCGCTTTTTCTACATTTGTAGCTTTTCCTTTGGCAGGAGTGAAGGTTGATGCTACAGGAACAGAAAATATACTATACTTCACATCTTTTTTAGCGGTAGAAACCGAATCGTTTAAGGACGGGGTTTCCTTTACTTTAAATGCATCTGAAATAGTTGGAGTATATGGTTTTACAATATTAACCACTTCAGGATCTAATTCCTTTTCCTGTGCATTTGCAGAAAAATGAAAAAGAAATATTGCTGAGATTGAAAATAAAACTATTTGTTTTATGGACATATTTTCAAAAATTTATATTTATTGTTTTAATAATTTCTTTGCGTTCTTGACGTCTCAGTGGTACAAATCACACCGCAAAGTCGCAGAGAGCGTCGAGGTTTTAATTTCTGGTGTCTACAGATGAATTTGTTTTTGCTTCAGCGTTTTTAATCAGTGCTAATTCTGCTTTTGCTTCTTCAACTACTTCTGTAAATTCAGTGAAGTTTTTAGTAACGCTTTCCAAAATATAAGTTGCTTGATACGCGTCGTTTAGCGCATAAAAGTTTTTAGCCATTAGCACCAAACCTTTTGCTCCATACAACTTATATCCCGAATAATCTTTAGCTAATTTCTGAACCGATGCATTTGAAGCCTCGTAATTTCTTTCTTTGTTTTTGAAATAGGCATCGAAGTACAATGCTTCAGCAGCAAGCTGGCCTGTTGCAATTTTTTGAACTTCGGCATAGGCTGTTTTAGCTTTAGCTTCATTGTTTGTTTTCATCGCAGAACGTGCAATAATTACTTGCGCATCACTCTTAATAGCGTTATCAATTTTTGAATTTTGTAAAACCTTTTCGGCATAGTTTACTGCTTCAGCATACTTCTTCAACTCGTAAGAAGCCTTCATACTGTTAGTCTGTGCAAAGATGATATTCTGTGGAAAATCTGCTTCAGCCTCTAATCTTGTTAAGTATTTTAAAGCATTCTTATAATCTTGCTTCCCTAAATACAATTCTGAAACTCTCGATAGTGCCTGTTCTGTAAATTCACTTCTCTCGCGGTTTACAACATATTCAAAATGTGGAATAGCTTTATCTGAAGCTTTGTTTGCAAAATAAATCTGACCTAAATAAAAGTGCGCTTTTAAAGCGTGTTGCCCGTTTGGAAACTCTTTTAAATATTCTTGAAAACGACCTTGTGCTTGTGACTGTTTGTTTTCTAAATATGGTTGTTCCGCTGCTAAATAAGTTGCATCATCAAGTTCTGTATCGCCAACTTGCACATAATCTAATCCTTTTACCCAACGTGCATATTCATCTACATTACCTTGGTCTATATAAATGATTTTTGCAGACGATACTGCTTGTAAAGCTTCTTGTGTAGATGGAAAATCTTTCGCTACTCGTTTAAAAATAGCTAAGGCCTCATTACTCCTTCCGGTGTTGTCGTAAATAAGTGCTTTTTTAAGCAATGCCTTCGGCACGAAAATACTGTTTGGGGTATCGCGAATCATTTGATCGTAAGCCGAAATAGCTTCTGTGTTTTTATTTTGAGCTATATACGTATTTCCTAATTCGTATAAAGCATCATCACGGTAAACCGACTTTGGATATTTCTTAGAAAACGCAATTAACTCCTCTATTTTCTTTTCGCTTCTATCTACGAATCCATAGCTTATTGCTTTTTGGAATTCTGCATAGTCGTTGTTACCGCCCATTTCAACGGCAGCATTGTAATTTTCCATTGCCGGCCAGTATTGACTCGTTACAAAATAACTATCTCCCAATCGCAAATAAGCATCTTTCTTTCTTACATTTTCCGCCGAAGGCGAACTTACATAACTCTTAAAGTTAGCAATTGCATCTGCATAATTTTTTAATTTGAATTGATTGTAAGCTAAATTGTACTTCAAATTTTTATACTCTGAAATATTTTGAGACCCTGCTAACTTTGCAAACTTATTATAGCCACTTAAAGACTTTTCATAGTTTGCCAATTGGTAATCACTTTCTGCCTTCCAAAATGTTGCGCGAGCAGTGAAGTCTTGGTCTTGTGGTTCTTTCAAACTCTTATCGAAATACATAATAGCTTCATTGTAATTCGATTCGTTATAAAGTTCAATTCCTCTGAAAAAAGCTACTTTTTGATAAGCTGCTTTATCTACGAAGTTCTTGTTGTTTTCCAACAAATCTAGAGCCTCTTTATAGTTTTTTGAAGTGATATAGCTGTCTATCAGTAATTTTTTAAGCTCCTCATTATTAGCATTGTTTGGATATTTTTCTATAAAAGAAAGAATAACTTGTGGCGTGCTTTTGTAGCTATTCCCAATTTCGTAACTCAGTTTTGCATAGTTTAAATACGCATCTTCTTGAATTTCGGCACTGAAATCCATTTCTGAAGCATTTTTAAAAGCGTTTAATGCTTCTTGTTTTTTATTCAGTTTTAAATAACTCTCGGCTAAATGGTAATAAGCGTTTTGCGCAACTGCATTTTTTCCGTCAATAATTTTATTGAATTCACCAATAGCTTTTTCAAAATCTCCTTGTTTGTAATACGCATAACCTAGCAGGTAATAATCTGTATTATTCCATTTACCACGCGTTCCTTTGTACTCCTTTAAATAAGGAATAGCTTCGGAATATTGCCCTAGGTTAAAATAGCTTTCACCTATAATTTTTGAAAGCTGGCTTTTTTCGGCAGGAGAAGAATTATTAAACTGTTCCTTGCCCATATCAATAGCTTTCTGGAAGTTGCCAAGTTTAAAGTTCATATCGGCTTGGTAGTAGCTTAAGTCTTCCGAATAGCGCTCCTCCCCTTTTACATCTTCAAAGTTTTTATTTGCTTCCTCGTAATCATCACCTTCATAGGCGATAAACCCTAAATAGTATTTTGCTTGCGAACCGTATTCTTGTGATGTTATCACTCTATTGAAGTAGTTTTTTGCCTCATCGTAACGTTTAGCTTTAAAATAAACGTATCCATTATTAAAGTTAAAACGCTCTTTCTCGCTTCGGCTTAGGCTAGATTCATCAACTTTGTTGTACCATTTCTGAGCGTGAGAATATTTTCCGTTATCAAAATAATAATTCGCAACATCTATATATGCAGAGTTTCGTTTTAAACTAGTAGGATGATTTTCAACAAACGACTCCATTAATTGATCGGCATTTTGTTGATTTAAGCGAACAGCTGCATTAGCAATGTAGTAAGCACAGTCGCTTTGCACTGTTTCATCATCTGAGCTATTTTTTATTTTATCGAAAAGACTTTGGGCTGCTAAATACTGCCCATTATTATACATCTCCAAAGCCTGATTGAATTCTGCCAGGTGATTTGTAAACACGGCCGTTTGCTGTGAAAAAGATGAAAATGAAAGGAATAGAAAAAGCGAAAAGACTAGAAAATTCTTAATCATTATTTACAGTTTTTGAATGCGTAAAGATATTTAACTTTAAGTGTAGCTTTCTTCGATACTGTAACTTTTAAGGTTTTATTAACGATTGATTTTTAGTGTGATTTTCTAGAGAATATAACGCTATAATTGGGAAATAAGTATGTAAAGTTATGAGAGAATTTAACATTGACTAAAACACTTGAAAAAAATACTGTAATTTTAAAATTTTTAAAACATTAATCCTGTTGTTATGAAGAAGTTATTAATTATTGGTGTGGTTTTATTGACGGTTTCCGCCACTGCCCAACGCAATCCTTTTAAGAATTTAACCGAGAAAAATGGCAAAATAGGAATTGGGACTTCAAATCCAGACCAATTATTAACTGTAAAAGGAAAAATACACACCCAAGAGGTTTTAGTAGATTTGGATGGCGCGGTTGCTCCAGATTATGTTTTTGAAAAATACTTTACAGGCACTTCTAGCTTGATGCCCGAATACAACTTAATTTCATTAGAGGAATTAGAATTGTATTTAAAAGAAAACAACCACTTGCCAAATATTCCATCAGCCGATACAATGAAAGCGGAAGGCATATCGTTAAAAGAAATGAACTTGCTGCTTCTTCAAAAAATTGAGGAATTAACGCTGTACACCCTTCAGCAGCAAAAAGAAATTGATGCTTTAAAAGAAAAAATTTCAGATAATAAATAAGTCCCAGTAATCTATTGCAGTTTGCGGTAATTCAAATTACTTTTGTCTCTCGGCTTCAATGGGAAACCTTAAACACTTATTACGCTAAACGCTTAACATACAACTTAAAAATGTCCAACCACGTATTACAATTAAAAGATGCCGTAATCTATCAAGGAGATAATTTGGTGCTTTCAGACGTTACTGTTTCTGTAGATAAAGGTGAGTTTGTTTACCTAATCGGAAAAACTGGGACAGGAAAGAGTAGTTTTATGAAAACACTTTACGGAGATCTACCGCTTAAAGAAGGTCAGGGTGATATTGTTGGCTACGATTTGGCTACTTTAAAAGAAAAAGACATTCCATTTTTAAGAAGAAAGTTAGGAGTAGTTTTTCAAGACTTTAAGTTGTTAAACGACCGTACGGTAAACGCGAATTTGCATTTTGTACTTACAGCAACCGGCTGGAAGGATAAAGCTGCTATGGAAAATAGAATTAACGAAGTGCTTGACAAAGTAGGGATGAAAACCAAAGCTTTTAAATACCCATATCAGCTTTCTGGTGGAGAGCAGCAACGTATTGCAATTGCTCGAGCATTATTAAACGACCCAGAATTAATTCTTGCCGATGAGCCTACGGGAAACTTAGACCCTCAAACTAGTGTTGAAGTGATGGAAGTTTTACGTGAAATAAACAAAAACGGAAACACTATTTTAATGGCAACTCACGATTATGCCTTACTACTAAAATACCCTTCAAAAACGCTAAAATGCGACGAAAATCAGATTTTTGAAGTTGTACAGAAAACAGTATAAAAAAATTGATAGTTGGTAGTAAAAGTCTTGGCCCTCAACGAGGTTTTACAAAACGTCAATTCAAATTTAATCTTTCATAATACTTGGATCGCGTAATTGAAGCTCACACTCCTTTTGAAGTGTTGGATCTATTTGTAGGTGGATTTTCCCTTTCGCATTCGGCTTTAGCACAGTATTTTTTCCAATTGTAATTCCTTTTTTAGACGTTAAGTTTAAACTGGCATCGTCTTTAAAAGTTTGATTTTGCAGTATTACTTCAGCGTGAGAAGTGAGTTTAAAATTCCATCGATTAAAACTTTGGTTTTCAATTGTAACAGGGCCCTTTTCAGCAAACATATCAAACACCATTTTTACAGCCCGTCCAGTATGTAGCATCCCTGCTCCGTATTTACCGGCAAAAGGTTTATTAGCTTCAATATGATCGATATTAGTAGATGTCATCTTCAAAATACTTTCAACTTCTGTAACCGGTAAACAAGGATAAAGCGAAAACATCAACCCTATAGTTCCTGAAACTAATGGCGCTGCTGGTGAAGTTGCTTCAATAGTAATATAAACAGGTTTTCCTTCTTTAATACTATGAGTAAAACGCAATTGCCCATTGGATGGCGCTAAAATATCCACATCCTTATTTAAAGTGGTTACTGAAACAGGGTAAGTGCTAACGGCTTGAGTAATGTCGTTATTTTTAAACCCTCCTGTTCTCCCTACATATCCACGAATGTTTTCAATATAAAATTTATTATTATCGCTTTTTAAAATATTGTCTTCAATATTTTCGTATTTATAATTTACGGAAGAAACGGAAATAACATTATCATAGGAAGCTGGAAAGTAACTCATTTCGCCTTTATTTCTTTCCCATCCACGATTTCCGGCAGCTGCAACTAGTATGGTACCTCGCGCAAACATTTCATTAACCTCATCTTGCACTTCTGGCGTGTTATAACTACCTACCCAACTACAATTAATAACTTTTGCCCCTGCTTTTGAAAGCTCTTGCAGTATTTCAAAAGTTCTAAATCTGCCATAGGTAGTGCCGTAGATAGCACAATCATAACAAACGCCAGGAATACCGTAGCCGTTATCGCCTTGGGCTGCGGCTATCGCTGCTACCGAAGTACCATGACCATCAACATCGGGAGATTTGTGGAATATCTTTGTTTTATCTTTTAAATCTATATTAGTGGTATCAATAGCTCCATCTGATATACCAATAATCGTTCTGCTATCTCCTGTAGTATAGTACCAAGCTTCGGGCAAGCCGAGGAAGTCTAAATAATCAAGGTTTGCGGCAAACCCCTCATTCCCTCCTATCGTACTTGTAAGCCCATAATCATTAGGTTCAAAAATTTTCTTTTGTTCGTCAGGAATTATTTCCCCTCTTTTAAATAAACCTCCAGAAGTTTGAAGTAGGTCTTCTAGTAAAAACGAATTGTCTGCAATTACAAAAAATGTTGCATCTAAATCTTCCTTTTTAGCTCTTCGATAGGTTTTTTTGAATTCAGAAATCTTATAGTTTTCGAAGACAGATTTCAACCTTGAATTGTTGCCGGTATATTTTAAATAATTCCCTTCTTTTACAAAGGGCACCTCAACGGTAGAATCTCTTGCGGTTAAATAAAACCAAGAATCACTCTGTGCTGTGGAGGGTATGGAGATGATTAAACAAAATATAACTATCAGGTAATGTTTCATAGTTTAGCAAAATTAGTGACAAGATAAGAAGTTCGTTTGACTTTTGCCGTTAGTTACTTAATTTCTAAAAGTCTTTAGCGTATTTTAGCAAGTTGAAAAGCGATTAGCGAAATGATATCTATTTTAATACCTACATTCAATTGCAATATATTTCCATTAGTAAACACCTTGTATTTACAGTGCGAAAAGTCAAATATTGATTTTGAAATCTTGGTAATGGATGACGCTTCTACCGACAAGCAATATTTACAAGAAAACCTAAAAATTAATCTCTTAAGGAACTGCAAATTTCAAACTTTAGAGAAAAATATTGGACGTAGCGCAATACGCAATCTATTAGCTCAAAATGCAGTTGCTGAAAGTTTACTATTTCTAGATGCAGATGTAATGCCTTTGAGGCCTGACTTTATTGATGAATATATTTCGAAGTTAAATCTAGATGCAGAGATAATATGTGGGGGAATAACTTACGATGGAGTAAAACCTAAGAAAAACGAGAACCTCCGCTATATTTATGGTGTAAATAGAGAACAAAAATCTGTTTCTAAAAGACAAAATGAATCGCATTTTATAGTATCTGCTAATATTCTTATTTTAAAAAAATGCTTTTTAGAAATTAATACAATGCTGGATAACCTTTACGGAGATGATTTAGTGTTATCGAGTAACATTAAGAAAAAGCAAATAAAAGTTATACATATAGACAACCCTGTAATTCATTATGGATTAGAAGATAATGGCAAATTCATTAAGAAAGCACTACAAGCCGTTGAAACTATTGTTACACTTGAAAAGAAAGCGTTTTTAGAAAATGATATAATGCCAATTCAAAATGCATTTATAAAACTTAAAAAGTATCATTTATTAAAAAGTTTTAGTTTCATAGTTTCTCGGTTTAGAAAAACCATGGAGCGTAATTTTAATTCTGAGAACCCAAATTTATTCTGGTTCGATCTTTATAGATTAAACTATTACATTCAACTTAAGAAAGAGCAAAATGCCTAGATTTTCTGTAATTATACCACTATATAACAAAGAAGAGGATTTTCCATCCACTCTAAAAAGCGTTATGAGTCAAACCTTCAAAGATTTTGAAGTGATAATAGTTAACGATGGCTCTACAGATAACAGTTTAGCAGTAGCAGAATCCATTAAAGATGGTCGCATAAAAATATATAGCAAAGAAAATGAAGGTCTAGCAGCCACACGAAATTATGCTGTAGCAAAAGCCACTTCAGAAAATGTTGTATGGATAGATGCAGATGACTATTGGTTGCCTTGGCACCTAGAAAATATAGATGCTATTTTAGCTAAGTTCCCTGATGCCATGTGGTTTTCAACAGCTCACGAAGTAAAATACAACACCAAATTAAAAAGAAGAATAATCACTCCTTTTTCTGATATGACTGAGGATTGGATTGGGCAGGTAAACTTTTTTGAATATAGCCTAGCCGATTCTGCAGCACATCCTTCAAGTGTCGGGTTTAAAAAGCGGTTTTTTCAGAGCCTTGGAGGTCATAACACCAATATAACTTTCTCTGAAGATACCGATTTATGGATAAGAGCTGCATTAAAAGCACCTTTGGCTTTTTCAAATAAAGTATCTGCTGTTATAAATCTAGACTCGAACAATCGCCTTAACCACAGTAGCTTAAAATCACGAATTTACCCAGATTTCGATCTTTATGACAAAGAAGCAGAAACCAATCCGGCACTAAAGCAATATTTAAATGTACACAGATATTCTATTGCAATTCAGTATAAGCTAGCAGGAGATAAAGCAAATTTTGAAAAGTATAAAAGCAAATTGATTTTGGAAGGATTAAACGCCAAGCAAAAATTATTACTTTCCCTACCAAGGCAAGTTTTAATAAAGTCGAAAGCGTTTAAAGAGTTTTTACATCAATCTGGCTTCTATTTCAGTACTTATCGGTAAAATTTCTCAAATTCTGAATATTCACGGATGTAATCCGACTCTAAGAAAACATCTGAAGAAAACACCACACAAATCGCTCCTGAAGAGAAATTACCAAGTTCACGCCAAATACCTGTAGGAATAAGCAATCCTTTATTGGGCTTGTTTAAAGTAACTGTTTTCTTATTTATTCCATCGTCCAGTATTACCTCAAAACTTCCGCTAACTGCTATTAGGAACTCTTGTTGTTCTTTGTGGGCATGTCCTCCTCTATGGGCATCACTAGGAACATCATACAAATAATACACACGCTTAAAATCAAAAGGTAAGGTGTCTCCTTCTATAACCGCCAAATTTCCACGATGATCGGCAATTTTAGGAATATCTAACACCTGGCAATTATCAATTGTATTTTTCATTTGGTTTTGTTTTGTTGTAATCGGCTATACTTTCAAATCCAACTTTTATTTTATGAGGCACCTCCGACAGTGAAATATATTTTTTTCTATAGATAAAGAACACAAATTTGAACACCCAAATATAACTGAAAATTCCATAGTCATATGTTTTAATGGCCGCCTTAGCATACAGCAGTCTATCACTTTCTACATCATCACTAGAAGATAGTGGAGGATGTATGGTTATATATTCAGGATAAAAATATGGCGTTAATCCAAGCTTTTTTGCATCGGTAAGAAACACAAAGTTTTCAGCATCTTCAAATTGTGCCCCTAGTCCAAATCGTTCATCAAAAAACAATTTTTTATTTAAGACCTCAGCAAGCTTAAATGATATTTCAATAGACAGGGTTTTCTGAGTTACAAACCTGTTGTGAACCATCCCTTTTTTAGGATACTTCCAATAATCTTTGCTTTCAGTAGTTAGCGTTTTAAAGGTAATTATTGGATTTGGATGTGTATTGTAAGCTTTTACAATTACAGCTGCAAAACCTTTCATAAACACTACGTCATCATCTGTATTAAAACACAATGGCCCAATTGCATTTTGAATGGCTAGGTTTCTACTTTTTGAAAGTCCTTTTTCAAAGGAATTGATTACACGAATGTTTGGGTTACTAGATTCTAATATTGAGTTTTCATCCGTTTGATTAACAATCAACACTTTAAACCCTTCCATTCCAGATTCCGCAAACATAGCATTTAGAAAGTCCAAGGATGTTCGGTGCATGGTCGCCACCAAAATCTCCAAATCTGTGGTTTTATATGTATATTCGGGCATCAATTTTCGTTTAAGCAAATGTATCGAAAATGAAATCGAAATCGAAGTTGAAATCGAAATCGAAATAATAAATTAGAGAATATTACATACCGATGAAAGTTTTATTAATAGGTGAATATAGCCGACTGCACAATTCATTAAAAAAAGGATTAGAGGTTTTAGGACACGAAGTAACGCTTGTGGGTACTGGCGATATGTTTAAAAAATTTCCTGTAGATGAAAGCATTAGAGCAGAATGGCTAAGTGATAAAACTTTCCCTTTATTGTTTAGAAAAATATGGTTACGTCTCTTTAAAAAAGATCCCGCACAGTGGGAAATAGGCTATCGTTTTAAAAAATTACTGCCGAAACTTAAAGATTATGATGTTGTTCAACTCATAAATTCGCATAGTATTGGCACCTATCCTGAATCTGAAATAAAGCTTCTAAAAACACTATTTTCACAGAATGGAAAGGTGTTTTTAATGGGTTGTGGCGATGATTATCCGGTTATAAAATCATATCTAGAAGGCAGTATGCGCTACCATATGCTTACGCCCTATTTAGAGCCAAATTCAAAAATGAAGGCAGATTTTGCCTTAAAATACCTTACCGAACCCTACAAAGAACTGTTTCACTTTGTATATAAAAATGCAAAAGCTGTTATTCCAAGCGATATGGATTATGTGATTCCTTGGCGAGGTTGGGATAAGGTTGCAGCACTTATTCCTAATCCAATTATTATTTCAGAAGAATATACTCCCATTAAAATTGAAAACAGAAAAATTAGAATCCTGTTTGGAATAAACACAATGAACTATGAGAAGAAGGGATATCGATTTTTTGATGAAGCATTAGATATAATCGAAGAGAAATATCCAAACCTAGTAGATATAAAACGCACCAAAAACTTGCCGTTCAGCCAATATGTTAAAGAATTGGAACAATGTGACATTTTAATGGACAACGTTTACGCTTACGATCAAGGATATAATGCCCTAGAAGCTATGTCTCGCGGGAAGGTGGTATTTGGAGGAGCCGAAAAAGAATTTATGGAGCATTTCAACCTTAAGGAAAGAGTAGCCATAAATGCACTGCCCGATGCTAAAAAAATTGCTGAAGAACTTGAATATCTAGTTTTAAATCCTGACAAAATTGAAAGCATTGGAAATAATGCGAGGGAATTTATTATAAAAGAACATGATTATGTAGAAGTGGCGGAGAAATATTTAATGAAGTGGAATTAATTAAGCCGATAATAACTGTGAATATTTAACTTTGTATAAAAATTTTTAAATAATGCCAAATAACATAATTTCAGAAAAAGCTAAAATTGGAAAAAATGTAGAAATCGGTTCTTTCTGCATAATCGAGGATGATGTCCAAATTGGAGATAATACAGTTATTAAAAATTATGTAGAATTACGTAAATCTACAATAATTGGAAAAAATTGCTATATAGACTCTAGAGTTTCATCTTCTGGTAATTGTACTATTGGAGACAATGTAATTATTCGTTATGATAGTATTATTGCAAGAGGAATAAAAATTGGCAACAACACCTATGTTTGCCCTAAAGTTATGACCAACAATCTAAATACTGAACACGAACAAATTGGAGGTGCTCAAATAGGTGAAAATGTTTTTATTGGAACTGGTTGTGTTATTCAACATGGAATTAACATTGGCAATAATACTATTCTAGGCTCTATGTCATTTATAAACAAAGATGTTCCTAGCAATGAAATTTGGTTTGGCAACCCTGCAAAATTCCAAAAGAAAAATTTGAAATAACTTACTTTACCCTTTTACTTTCTAGGAGCATTTCTTTTTCGCTTTCCCAATCGCGCGCAAAATTATTTTTAATCAGTTTTGCAGGTATTCCTCCTATTAATATATTTTCTCCAAGATCTGTATAATCCTTATTGCAGATTGTGTGTGATGCTATCACGCAATTATTTGGAGTTTTAGTTCCTGGCATAATTGAAACCGAATTGGAAAAAGCATTATAATTACCCAATTCTATTGACGAAGATATCGGATAAACCTTACCTGTCAGTGTATTTTTCATTGGATGGGAATTTGTATCAATAATCTTTGAATCATATCCTATACCACACCATTTTCCGATGATAATTTTTTGGGTACAAATAAGCTTTACATTGGATCCAAGACATCCCATAAAACCAAATTCACAATAACCATCTTTATCAATTAGAATGGCGTAATCTAATCCTATATGAGCATTGCTTTTAAAACAAAGATTCCCTTTCAACGAGAGTTCTGCCGTACCTTTTGAAGTGGAGGGAAATTCAAACTTTTGGCCAAAACCAATCATAGCTTTTTTTATGGGGCCTTCAATACTTACATTCCCGCTTAAATTTGAAAATTTAACTTTTCCATAGAAAAATACAGGAAGTTTTTTGGCTGTATTGTATGGAAACATTTTATAGTTAAAATAAATTGTCTTTATCCAGTTTACAGAATAAAAAAACCTGAAATCCATTCGAAGTTTTCGATATGTTTTTTTTAATGATTCAATCATCGGTTTCGTTTAAAAATCTTACTAATCAATTCTTTTATATCCATTTTCTTATCCAATTGTATATAAGAAAATACAATAGATAACAACGACAATACTAATAACGATGAATATCTAAGATACGGATTTTCAATATAAGTTAATGCGTAGGACAAGCCACAAATCAAAACACATATATTAAAAATTGTGTAAAATCCTTCTTCAAAATAAAAGTTATAACGCAATTTAGTAATAACTCTAATTGCCATAAAGTGAATTATATAATACACTAGAAAGCTAATTCCTAGACCTTCTAATCCGCCGTAATAATACCCTAAAACATTCATTGTTAAAAGTAGCGCATTAAAACCAATTGCCGTTTTTAAAAAAAGTCGTGAATCGCCTTTTGCGATTAATATATAGCCCATAGAGAAAGAAACAGCTTTAAAAATCATTCCCAAAATCCCCCAACGCACCATTTCTATAATTGGCGTAAACTCTTTGGTATAGAGCAAAACTATAATTAATGGAGCTACAGTTAAAAACACAACCACTATAGGTGTAATCAGTAAAATTGCTATAAAAGCTTGCTCGAAAACAGTTTTACGAATAGCTTCTATTTTATCAGCAATGGCAGAAAGTCTAGGAAAATAATCTGTTTCCATTGCAGTAAAAATTAATCCAACATACGAATTTAAGATTACAAAGCCTGCATTGTATAAACCAACCTCTTCTACGCCCCCTGTTTGGCTGATAAATACTTGAATAATATAAGCAACCAACAAACCTATCATACTACTTATACTTAGCATCAATCCCAATCTTATCATTGGTTTCCCCTCAGTAAACGCTTCCTTATTGGTAAGCTCAATCTTTTCTATGTTTTCAGTTTGCGAATAATAATAGGTAAAAATAAATGCTACGAGTGACGAAATAATAATCGCCGGCACTATTGCGTCAATTCTATAAAAATAATATAGTGGCAGTGTGATAAGTAATGCAACCAAATTACCGTATAAGTTTGCTTTAGCGAGTTTTTTCAACTTTCGAAGCCCTTGTAATACCGCTAACTGCCCACTTGAAAGTTGCTTAAAAAGCAAGGCTAAAGAAATCATTATAAATGAAAGTGTGTATTCCCGACTTTCAAATGCAAACTCACTCAACCAAGGTGAACCAATAATCATAACCAAAGATCCTAAAATGGCTGTGAACCAAATCAGTCGTCTTAAAATATGTATTGTTCGGGGAGTCTTTTCTGGATGTTCGTTATTATTAAACGAAATATCTTTTACGGCACTCCTATCTAAACCGAAATTGGTAATTCCGTTTACTAACCCCAAGGTAGATGTAAACAGTGCAGCAATCCCATAACCTGTTGGACCAATCCACAATGCAATGAACTTAGACCGGACGATTGAAACCAAAATATTAAATACCTGGACACCTCCAAAAAGTGAGGTGGCTTTCATTACTTGTCTATATGAGTTTTTTGGGTCTTTCATTTTAGATAAAGTAGATACTACTTACTATTTTATGCTACAGAATCTTTTTTGGTCGAGTTATTATTATTTTTAAAATATCTGAAAACCAAGTAGGAAACCAGGAGAAAATAGAGTACATATCTCAAAAAGTGAGCAATTACAACTCCTTCAACTCCGTAAATTTCAACAAAATAATATGAAAAGCCGTAAAAAAGAGAGAGCGATATTATTTCAGAAAAAATAAAGTTGCGCACCATTTTTTTTGCAAGAAATTGATATCCTAGGATCAAAGCTGCTAAACGAACAAAATCACCTAAAAGTTGCCATTTAAACAATGGAGACATTGCGTAAAAATCAGGATAGATAATTTGTATTACATAATCACGTAAAAAATAGACCAGCAACATTCCCACTCCAAACAGCGGCATCAATGTTTTATAAATATTTGCAAGCTCTACCTTAAAATCTGTTTTAGTGTAAATCCCTGCAAACTTTGGTAATACATAGAGCGAAAATATAGCACTTGAAAACACCATATAATTTTTAGAAATATTGGTCATCGCTGTCCAAATCCCGGCATCTACTTCTGATAATCGGTTAGTCACCATAACACGAATATCTAATTCTACATAATTTAGTAGTACAGTAGAAAAAAATGACATTAATGAAAAAGCCAATAAGCTTTTTGCCATTGGTATTTTGAATGATAATTTAGAAAACTGAACGTACTCCCTAAGGATGCTAGTCATAATAAAAAGCAAGGCTAACAACTGTACTACTGGAGTTATGGCTATAGCTATAAGTGCTCCATCGAGGTTATGAATAAGTAGTAGTGCAACGGTTAAAGCTGAACTAAGTATATAGCTTATAATCTCGATTTTAGCCAACACTTTATACCTCGAAAGCCCATTAATAACAGCTTTAAATATGCGATACATCGCTATAAACGGAACAACTACTGCTAATAACTTGATTAGGTATTCGTATTTTAATGAATCGAAAATAGTTTCACTTAAATAACCTGCACCAAAAAAAAGTACAGCTGCGACTGTAAATACTCCAATAATAGTAAAAACTAGGGTAGTTGAAAATAATTTCTGAAGTTGGTCTTTATCATCTTTATATTCTGCTACATATTTTACAACGCCAGTAAAAACACCAACCGAGGTAAAAGAACCAAGCATTTCTAATAGATTGCGAAGAGATCCTATTTTAGCAACCCCAGCTTCGCCTACCATTTCGGCTAGCAGACGTTGAATAAAGAGGGAAATAAATAAACGTATACCAATAACCCCTGCATTCAAAGAGGTCATCTTCAACAATAAATTCCTCTTTATAAAACCTGGAATCTTCAACTAGTATGCGTTTAAAGTTTTTATAATCTTTTCCACATCAGCATCCGTCAATATCGGACTTATTGGAATACTTATTACTTCATCATGAATCTTTTCAGTATTTGGAAAACTCAAATGTGAATATTCTGAAAGGGCTTCTTGCTTATGGGGTGGAATTGGGTAATGTATTAAATGACCAATTCCATTTCTATCCAAGTAATCTATAAATCCGTTTCTATTATCAACGCGAACCACAAACAAGTGAAAAATATGACTATCACTTCCGTCGTATTTTGGAAGGACTATCTTTTTATTGCTAATTTCAGCTGTATATTTTTTCGCAATCGTTCTTCTGCGTTCATTATCATCGTCTAAGTAAGGTAACTTACAATTCAAAAAAGCGGCTTGAAGCTCGTCAAGTCGAGAATTGAAGCCTGAAATTTCATTTACATATTTAGTGGTAGCGCCATAATTACGAAGTTTAGTAATTACTTCGGCTAAGGCATCGTCGTTCGTGGTAACCGCTCCCCCATCGCCTAAAGCGCCAAGATTTTTGGTTGGGTAATAACTAAACCCCGCAGCATCCCCAAGATTCCCAGCTCGCTTTCCATTATTTGCTATTGCCCCATGGGCTTGGGCAGCATCTTCAATCACCAAAAGATTGTTTTCTTTAGCAATCGTTAAAATTTCATCTATAGCTGAAATCTGCCCGTAAAGATGCACAGGCATAATTGCTTTTGTGGTACCTGAAATTGAATTTTGTAAGGAAATTAAATCAAAATTGTAAGTGTTTAAATCTGCTTCTACAAGTACAGGTTTTAATCCCGCTTGCTTAATGGCGAGTATCGTGGCTATATATGTATTGGAGGCTACTAGCACCTCATCGTTCTCTTTTAGCTTCCCAAGAACCTTGTACCCTTCTAAAATCAATCGTAAGGCATCCAATCCATTTCCTACACCCACACAATGATTTGTACCACAATAGCGCGCAAAATTGGCTTCAAAGAGCTTTACTTGGCTTCCCAAAATATAATAGCCTGAATCTAAAAACTTTTGAAAGCTATTTTGAAAGGCTGTTTCAAAGCGTTGATTTATACCTTTTAAATCTAGAAATGGAATCATACAAAAATGGATTCTAAGTTTTTATAGTTTGAAGTTTTCACTTTATAAAAAGACTGCGCGATACTTCTACCGCCAAAACATTCTTTCCAATAAAGTAAGCCTTCGTTAATATTTTTTCCTTGATTTTCGTTGGAAGCTCCAAAGTCAAAATACAACTTTTTAGCAAAGCGCTCTCGCAACAAGTATTTAAATAAAAAATCCAGAGTGCCCAGTTGTTGTTTATCCTGATTAGCCGAAATATATTGCGCGTGTGCAACTGTATCTGTTTCAAAGATAGTTGCACCGCCAACAATTACAGTATCTTTATAAACATTAAATTGCTTAATGTTTTTAGGAAAAGAATTAGCTAATAATTTAATTTCCGCCAAACTATGAACAGGCGAAGCTCCGTGTTTCTGTGAGAGGTTTGGAATAAGGATTTGATTCCAAAACGCTTCAAAATCATCAGTCTCTTCAATTTTAAGGTTTTGGTTAATTCCTTTTTTAACTCCTTCCATTCTATTAGACGCAATTTTAATCGGGTTTCTATTATCAATTACACAAAGTAAATCTACGCGATAAGGCTTTGCTTCCACAATATTTAACAACCAATCTAATTCGTCTGAAGGCACCCGATGATATATTCTAGGCGTTTGCTTTATGGAAACCTCAGCAATCTCCGCTTCATCCAAATACTTTAAAATACTTTTAAAAATAAGAGCCGTCTCTTTAAACTTAACCGAAGTCTTGAGAATTATTCCGCCGTAACTAAGCCCTTGATGCGAGTAAACTTTGTTTTCTATCACATTGGCAGGAAATACGCCTACTACTTTGTTTTTCTTGTAAACAATTAGCGAATGGTCTTCAAAACGATCGGAATGATAGTCCATAAAAGCTCTATGGAATAGAAATGTGCCGTTTTTTGAAGACATCACAAAGTTATTCCACAAAGCTTTATCTTCAGGCGCATATTTTTTTACTGTAAAAGTACTAGTGTCCAATGATTTTGCTTTTAAAAATGACATTTTACATTATCCTGTAAAACTAAAATTTATTTTTAGTTTTACAGTTCTATAAATAACATATTAAAACCTCCAATTAATTGAAATATTCTTTAAAGTTTATAAAAGTTTCAAAAAAGGATATTTTATGGCTATTACTATATATTGGCGTTTTTACATATTTTGTTTTTCAACCTCCAATATATTCGCCAGACACTGGAAGCTATTGGCATCTGGATGTATTTCGATACCCCATCTACCCGCTGTTTTTAAGAGGATTCGAATTTATTTTTGGCAATAATTATTGGACTGCCGTTGTGGCTTTTCAATTACTATTCGTTTTAGGTTCTATTCAAGTTTTCTTTAAAAACATCTCAAATTTACTGAAACTAAACTTTGTATTGGAGTTGCTATTATTAGCAATCCTATTATTCCCGATATTTCCTCCCTTACTTACCGCAAACAACTTAGCTTCCGAAGGACTTTCGTACCCGCTATATTTATTATTAATATCCTTCGCAATAGACTTTCTATTTAGAGAGAAAACAAAAAGAATTTATTTCTTTTCAGCCGTCTTTATTGCTTTAGCACTAACTCGTGGGCAGTTTGTAATTATCGTTCCAATTATTGTTTTCCTCTTACTTCTGAAACACAAGAAAAATATTTTCAGAAAATCGCATTTAAAATATTTGTTGTTGCTTATCCTACTACCCATAATAACCAGCACCCTAGACGCCATTTATAGAAAAGCAGTTCATAAACACTTTATTACTACACCCTTTACCTTTACAAATGCTCTTACGCTTCCTCTGTATATTTCAGAGAAAAAAGACAGTTTACTTTTTGAAAACCCAGCCCATACAGCTATCTTTCTTAAAACGTATAAACGCATAGATAGTTTAGGGTTATTGAGCTCCAAAGTTGAAGGGGATTATAGCCAAAAATATCAAGTTTTTCACGATAACTTTCCTTATATATGCAATCAAAGTTTTCACAATATAGGGAGGGAATATTACAAAGATGAAAACGATCCCTTTAAAAGCGCTATAGATACAGAAATAGCTGCGAAGCAAATGTTTCCGGTACTCTTAAAAGCACATTTTAAAGATTATATTTCGCTTTATTTCACCAGTGTAATGCACGGCTTTTATTCGGTATTTATTTTTATTTTCTTTGTTATTATCTGTATTTACAGCGGCTTAAAATGTTTGAAAAAATTTAATTTAGAAAACGGTTTACTGTTTTTTGGAAGTCTTTTAATATTATCTAATGCATTAATTGTAGCTGTGGCAGTTCATACAATTATGAGGTATATATTCTATAATTTTGCAATGGCATTTATTATAATAGTATTACTCTCTAAAAAAATAACCTACACAAGATGAATATAGAACTAAGCATAGTAATGCCTTGTCTGAACGAAGCTGAAACACTTGCAGTTTGCATAAATAAAGCGCAATCGTTTTTTGAACGCGAAAATATTAACGGGGAAGTAATTATTGCGGATAATGGCAGCACCGATGGTTCTCAAAAAATAGCAACTGACCTAAACGCAACGGTGGTTAATGTGCCTCAAAAAGGTTATGGAAGCGCCTTACGCGGGGGCATTGAAGCTGCAAATGGAAAGTATGTAATTATGGGTGATGCCGATGACAGTTACGACTTTAGCAACCTGATGCCTTATGTGATAAAACTTCGTGAAGGGTATGATTTAGTAATGGGTAACCGTTTTAAAGGTGGTATTAAAAAAGGGGCTATGCCTTTTCTTCATAAATACTTAGGGAATCCTGTGCTCTCATTTATTGGAAGGCTATTCTTTAAAAGTAAAATTGGAGATTTTCATTGTGGTCTGCGTGGGTTTAGTAAAGAAGCCTATTACAAAATGGAGCTTAAAACTACAGGAATGGAGTTTGCCAGTGAGATGATTGTAAAATCCAGCCTTAAAGACTTAAAAATTACTGAGGTTAACACCATTCTCTCTCCAGATGGACGCTCCCGCCCTCCGCATTTAAATACTTGGCGAGATGGATGGAGACATTTACGGTTTTTAGTGCTTTACAGTCCTAATTGGCTCTTTTTAATCCCAGGATTGTTACTTTTTATCTTTGGGATTATAACTTCTAGTTTTTTACTGTTTGGCACGGTTAGCATAGGCTCAGTGAATTTTGGGGTTCATACACTTATCTTCACATCAGGGTTTGTGTTGATTGGCTTTCAATTTATTCTTTTTTATGGCCTCACTAAAGTGTTTACCGTAGAAAATGAATTGCTCCCAAAATCGAATAAATATGACAAACTCTTTAAATTAATCAATTTAGAGAAAGGTTTAATTGTTGGGGCTATACTAGTGATAATTGGAATAATACTAAGCTTTTCTGCCTATTTTGATTGGCAAGCAATAAATTTTGGAGATATAGAAAATACTTCTACCCTCCGAAGCGTTATTCCCGCAATTACCCTAATGCTATTAGGCGTGCAAGTAATTTTGTTTAGCTTATTTTTCAGCATCCTAGGATTAAAAAAATAGCAGCTTTTCTTAAATGCTTGTTGTAATAATTTAAATACTCTAGAGCTTCTAAAAAGGTAAAGTAATAGTCTCTGGTTTGATAAATTCTTTAGAATACGGATTTTCTAAAAAACTTAGCGGTGGTTTCTGAAACCTAAGAATATCTTCTCGCTCTATACCATAGACACTCCAATAATTAGAAAGCAACTGTGCAAAAATATTTTCATCCCAAAATCCAAAAATTGGTTTTTCAGCAGTACCTTCTATTGGAAGCGCCTCAATAGTAATCCCATTTTCACTACTTTCAATATTAAACTCAGGCTTGTACTGTAGAATATAGTCGGAATAGTGGAAACGTGCATATAACTCTTCAAATTGAATAGGATGTAATACGTGTCCTTTCATTTTATCTAGAATATCTTTTTGACTTTCACCAATGATACCAGCGTCTTGCAAAGAAGCAATAAATCCGAAGCCATTTACACCAAACGAAAACATCAAGTTAATAGCATCATCGCGGTAGCTAAAGATATCCGCTGAATACTTAAGCGGGAAAATTGCAATACTCCAGGGCTTTTTTCCAACAAATGAAACAGGCTCGATAATAGATTGAAGCATTAGGTGAAATTGTCCAAAACGCTCTCTTAAGGCTAGCGAGAGTTTAAAATCTTCACCTAAGCGTAATAGCCTATCTCTTTCATATAGCATTTCGTAATAAAGCAAGCCATACACCATTCTGCCCGACCATTGGAAAACAAGCTCTTCGTCTAGCGTCGCCATTCCTTCATAGCCATCTTTGTATGCTTCTTGAATTTTAAGGTCTAATTCATCAAAAGCTTTTTTCACTTTAGGCGAACACGGTAATTCCAAATCGGCATATGTATAAGACTTGGTTTTATCCATCATCTCAATCTTTTCATCTCCAAACTTAAAATGATCCATTAACCACTGAGGGAAAACCGACATTTTTTCATTTGTTAAATCTCCAGTAAGAAAACAAAAGTGTTCATCGAAAATTAATTCTAAGTAAGGATTAAAAAGCATTTCGGCCATAAAAGTTCAGGAATTAATCTTAAGGTATTTTTTTTTGCAAATATAGCCATTAGCTTACATTAGGTCTGATGCATTTGCAAAAAGATTGTTCCAAAAAAAAACGTAAGACTTGAATTTAGTTTAAAAACTAAAATCAATTGTCTTACGTCCTTTATAAAAAAGGTTATTTACCTTTTATTATATTTTGTTTCTCTTACGATCAACCTCTTTTAAGTGAATCTTACGAATTCTCAAGTGGTTAGGAGTAACCTCAACGTATTCATCTTTTTGAATGTATTCTAAAGCTTCTTCTAATGAAAACTTAATTGCAGGAACAATCTTCGCTTTATCATCAGCTCCAGAAGAACGTACGTTCGAAAGTTTTTTAGTTTTAGTGATGTTCACGGTCATATCATCTTGACGAGAGTTTTCACCAATTACCTGCCCTTCGTAAATATCTTCACCTGGATCTACAAAAAACTTACCTCTATCTTGTAACTTATCTATAGAATAAGGAATCGCAGTTCCTGTTTCCATAGAAACTAAAGATCCGTTTTGTCTTTCTGGAATTCCACCTTTTAGCGGTTGGTATTCTAGAAAACGGTGTGTCATAATTGCTTCACCTGCAGTTGCTGTAAGTAATTGGTTACGCAAACCAATAATACCACGAGATGGAATAACGAATTTACAAACCATACGATCTCCTTTTCCTTCCATACTCAGCATTTCCCCTTTACGAATGGTCACCATATTAATAGCGGTTCCACTTACGGTTTCAGGTAAATCGATAGTCATTTCTTCAACTGGCTCACATTTTACACCGTCAATTTCTTTAACAATAACTTGTGGTTGCCCAATTTGAAGTTCATAACCTTCACGACGCATAGTTTCAATTAAAACTGAAAGGTGCAAAACGCCACGGCCAAAAACCATAAATTTATCGGCACTATCCGTCGGCACCATACGCAACGCAAGGTTTTTCTCTAATTCTTTTTCAAGTCTTTCCTTAATATGGCGCGAGGTAACAAATTTTCCATCTTTTCCAAAGAAAGGTGAATCGTTAATCGTGAAAAGCATACTCATTGTAGGCTCATCAATCGCTATAGTTTGTAGTGCTTCAGGATTTTCTGCATCGGCAATAGTATCACCAATTTCGAAACCTTCAAGACCTACTAAAGCACAAATATCTCCAGGTTGCACTTCCGTAACTTTCTTACGGCCCATCCCTTCAAAAGTGTGGATTTCTTTTATTTTAGACTTTACAATAGTACCATCTCGCTTCACTAAGGCTACTTGTAAACCTTCTTTTAATACACCTCTTTGTAAACGACCAATTGCAATTCTTCCTGTAAATGAAGAAAAGTCTAAAGATGTAATCAACATTTGTAGCGACCCTTCTTCTGCTTCAAATGAAGGCACGTGCTCTAAAACCATATCTAATAATGGCTCAATAGAATCGGTTGGTTTTTTCCAATCATCACTCATCCAGTTCTGTTTTGCCGAACCGTAAACAGTAGGGAAATCAAGTTGCCATTCTTCAGCACCTAATTCGAACATTAGGTCGAAAATAGATTCGTGCACGTCATCTGGAGTACAGTTATCTTTATCTACTTTATTTACAACCACACAAGGCTTTAAACCTAGATCGATAGCTTTTTGCAATACAAATCGAGTTTGTGGCATTGGTCCTTCAAAAGCATCTACTAAAAGTAATACTCCGTCGGCCATATTCAATACTCTTTCTACTTCACCACCAAAATCGGCGTGACCAGGAGTATCGATAATATTTATTTTTGTGTCTTTATAAACTACAGAAACGTTTTTTGAAGTAATAGTAATTCCTCTTTCACGTTCAAGATCATTGTTATCTAAGATAAGCTCACCAGACTGTTCGTTTTCACGGAAAAGACTACAGTGGTGCATAATTTTATCAACCAAGGTAGTTTTACCGTGGTCAACGTGGGCAATAATGGCGATGTTTTTAATTTTCATAAACTTCCTCCTTTTTTTTGGAGGGTGCAAAAGTAGTGTTTATAAGTGGATTAGAAACAAAAGTTAACATTTTATTTTTATTTAAGCAAACAAGTTAATTTTCAATTATTAACATCAAATAATATATGCATTATATCAGAAGTGTAAAATAACTATCTTTACAGTGTTAAAAATAAAATATGAAACTCGAATTAATCCCCCATATAAAACACCTCAATTCCAACAATTTTTTCTTACTTGCAGGACCTTGTGCTATTGAAGGTGAAGAGATGGCAATGCAGATTGCTGAAAAAATTGTAAAAATTACCGACACGCTTGAAATTCCTTTCATTTTTAAGGGTAGTTTTAAAAAAGCAAACCGAAGTAGGATTGATAGCTTTACAGGAATTGGCGACGAAAAAGCATTAAAGATTCTCAAAAAAGTATCCAACACTTTTAATGTACCAACAGTTACCGATATTCACGAAGTAAGTGATGCAGCAATGGCTGCGGAATATGTTGATGTATTGCAAATCCCTGCATTTTTGGTTCGTCAAACAGACTTAGTTGTGGCTGCTGCTAATACAGGAAAAGTTGTGAATTTGAAGAAAGGACAATTTATGAGTCCTGAAAGCATGAAGCACGCGGTTACTAAAGTTACAGATTCTAATAACCAGCAAGTACTAATTACCGACCGCGGAACAATGTTTGGTTATCAGGATATGATTGTGGACTTTAGAGGCATTCCTACTATGAAACAATACGCGCCAGTAGTTTTAGATGTGACTCACAGTTTACAGCAACCAAATCAATCGGCTGGAGTTACAGGTGGACGCCCAGAAATGATTTCTACAATTGCAAAGGCTGGAGTTGCAACTGGCGTAGATGGGATATTTATTGAAACCCACTTCGATCCTGCAAATGCAAAAAGCGATGGTGCCAATATGTTAAATCTAAATTTACTTGAAAAACTACTATCAGATCTTGTAGCGATTAGAAAAACAATTAACCAACTGTAACTGTACTCCTATTTAAAATAAGGATTGATTGTAGAAGCTATACATAATTTATAAATAAAATAAAGTGCCCTACCATCTCCTCAAATTGGTAGGGCACTTTTGGCTAAAAATCCTTATAAAAAAGACTCTTACATTTTATATCCAATTCTAAATAACAATTAAGCTATAAGAGTTTAGATATTTTACTTATTAACTCCCCAATTAAATAAGTATTCAAATATCAGTTTAATTACACATACAAAACAAGAGGTAAATCCCCCTAAATTTACAACTAACCCCTGATTTTCAATATTTTAATAAAAAACTCTAACGAAAGATGGCTGTTTCACTAGTTAGGTATAAAAAAGAAGAATAATATTTAAGCAATTCACTCAGATAGAATTGTTACTGACCTACTTTCCTTAAGCAACCAAACACTCCTTTAAAATAAAAAAGGCTGTCTATTAAAGACAACCTTTTTTTTAGAATACTACATATTAACTCCCCAATTAATGTCTAGTGATGCAAAGATGTAACTTTTGTAAACGCGCTACAAGGGGGAAATCCCCCAATTTTTAAAAAAATGAGAGTTTTTTATAAAACATGTGTAATTCCCTGATCCTAAACCCCTAACTAAACCTTTTAATACAAAAAAAGCATTTACGAAAGTATGATGTATATAATTTTGGTCACTACTTATTAATACTTCCTTTTTCCCTTAAAACCACTTTAAAAGTTTTGTAGGAGTAATAAATATTTTATTTTGCGAAGGATATCTGTTTTTTATTTTATGAAATCTGAAAAGATCTTTTTTCTAGTTTTACTTCTAACCTTTTATTCCTTGCACGCTCAAAGTCCACGTTATAAAAAATTTGGAGAACCCACTAGTCATGATTTTGCAATAAATAAATATGATCCTGAACCTGATTCTCCAGGTGCAATTTTATATGAATCGGGAAATTATTACGCTAAGTCTGTCGGTATTCGTATTTATTTAGTTAAAGAAGTTTATAGAAAGATTAAAGTTTTTAATGCTAAAAAATTTGATTATTCCGATGTAACTATTTCCTATTATGAAGGAAATGGCAGGTATAAAGAAGAAGTTTTAGAATATGAAGCTATAACGCACAATGGCACCAACCAAAGCCATGTCCCCGAAAGTGCATTCTTTACCGTAGAGGAGTCGAATACCAGAAAATCATTAAAATTTACCTTTCCAAATGTTCAAGATGGAAGTATTTTAGAATACAAATACACCAAATTAAGTCCGTTTTTTTATGATCTTAATGGGTGGGAATTTCAACATGAATTACCTACAATTTATAGTTTATTTCAAACAGTAATTCCTGTCAATTTTAAGTATAACCGTATATTATATGGTGATCAGAAATTAGTAATTAACAACACAGCCCTTAAAAAAAATGGTTTTAAGCTTCCAGATGATAGGAGAGTTGATTCTGAAGTTCACTTATTCTCAATGGAGAATATTCCCTCTTTTAGCGAAGAAGACTATATGCTTGGAAAAAAAAATTACGTTTCAAGAATAGTTTACGAACCTGTATCATTTAAGAGTTTTAATGTTGAATGGAAAAAACAAGTTTTTACCCGAAATTGGAATGATATAGATAAGCTATTTAAAGAGGACGAGGATTTTGGTGATCAACTTGTGCGAAAAAACTATTTTAGAAGAAAATTACCAAAAGATATTTTAAATATTGAAAACGAACTAGAACGGGCTAAAGCTGTATATAGATTTATTCAAAATGAATACACTTGGAATGAACAGTACTTTAACTATAATGTAAACGTAAAAGAAGCTTTCAAAGATAAATTAGGAAGTGTATCTGCTATAAATTTATCTTTAGTAAATGCCTTAGAAGCCGCCGGCCTTAAAGCTAAACCTGTGTTATTGTCCACACGTAAAAATGGCTTACCTACAAAAGTTTATCCAATCCTTTCAAATTTTAACTATGTGATCTCAGTACTGATGATAAACGATGAGTTTATATTATTAGACGCTACAAATAAACAAGCACCTTTTGGTATAATTCCTTTTCGCGCTCTTAATATACACGGTAGGGTAATGGACTTTAACAAAGGCAGTTATTGGATGCCTATAAAGCCTTATAATAAAAACATTCTATTTGCACATTCAAAAATTTTAGCCGATACAAACGGACATTTTAAAGGAGTAGTAAATCAGGCTAATTATGGTTATATAGGATTTGAAAAACGAAATACAATTGAAAAAGCAACGCTACAACAATACATAAAAACTCAAGAAAATAAAAGCGCTGGAATTGAGGTCGAAAACTTTCAAATAGAGGAGCTTTATAATATTGAGAAACCGCTTAAAGAAAACTATGAGGTAACTGTTGAACCTGAAATAATAGGCGACAAAGTAATACTTCATCCTTTTTTCAATAAAACTTATATTTCTAAAAACCCATTTAATTTGAATAAGCGAAATTACCCCATAGACTTTGGGTTTCCGTTTACTAATACTTATTTGGTATCAATAGATTTAGACGATAAATATAAAGTTGAACATCTTCCAGATAGTAGAAGCATAAAACTGCAAGGTGATGATGGTGAATGTTCTGTAACCTATATAGCTGATGGCAACAAAGTGAATATTCGTTTTAATATGAAATTAAATTCATATCGTTATGCTCCCGAAGCATACCCAGCCCTCAAAGAATTTTTTGGCACTATGGTTACCATGCTGAAAGATGAACCTATAATTTTAAAAAAAATATAATCCAACCATTCCTTATAATACCAATATGCTTTACTTCAAACACAGTATCCTAATTTTATTTTTATTTGTTTTTACTTTTACATTTTCACAATCACGAAAAACTGCGGTGTTTGGCGAACCTACTTCCGAAGACTTCAAAATAAATTCGTATAATCAAGATCCTGAAGCAGCTGGAGTTGTTCTTTTTGAAAGCGCTAAAAATTATGTAGAACTAGTGGATAATCAAGTGAAACTAATTAAAGAGGTTCACGTAAAGACAAAAGTGTTTGATATTAGCAAATTCGATCAAGCGACAGTAAGAATACCATTTTACAACAAAAAAAATAACAGTGAAAAAGTCACTAAAATTACCGCGATAACCCATAATGGTGCTGTAAAGACATTTGTGAGTGATAAGGATATTTTTACTACAGATGAAACCCCCAAATGGTCGATTAAAAAATTTACTTTCCCAAACATACAGAACGGTAGTATTTTAGAATATACCTACCGAGTAGAATCTACTTATTTTTCAAATATTCGAGGTTGGAAATTTCAAGGACCACTTCCAAAATTATATGTAGAACTGTATACCGACATTCCTGGTAATTTTAAATACAATAGAACGCTTTACGGAAATCTACCTTTATATATTAACGACGCAATTAAATCTAAAGCCTGTTTCTCTATTGAAGGCTTTGATGTTCACGCCGATTGTGAAAAAGCGACTTACGCTATGATAAATGTACCAGCCGTAAAAGAGGAAAAGTTTATGCTTTCTCCCGACAACTATTTAGCTAGCATGAAATACGAGCTTATTGAATTTGTAGACTTTAATCGAACTGTTCACCGATATACCAACGAATGGAAAGATGTAGATAAACATTTTCAATACGATAAAAATTACGGGCGACAACTTAAATATTCTAAGTTCTTTAAAAATGAACTTCCAGCTTCGTTATTATCAAAGCAAGATAAGGTTGAAAAAGCAAAAGACATTTATTACTACATTCAAAGTAATATGAATTGGAATGGACGATATGGGTACTCGGAAGACGTACGCGTAAAAGATGCATTTAATGAAAAATCTGGAAACAGTCATGAGATTAATTTCGCTCTATACAACGCCCTTGATGCAGCAGGTCTGAATGTGAATACAATGCTTATTTCTACCCGAGAATACGCCCTTCCTACAAAACAATACCCTGTAATTGCCGATTTTATTTATGCAATTGTAGTTTTAGAAATTCAAGGTAACAAGTACTTTCTAGACGCAACAGACAAATTCACGCCCTTTGGCGTCTTACCCTTTCGCGCCCTTAGTACAGAAGGACGTTTAATGGACTTTAACAAAGGTAGTTATTGGGAAAACATCATTCCTTTTAACAAAAATCTACATTATGTAAATATGCAACTTACTGCAGACGAATCTGGATTATTCACTGGGAAAGCAAGTCAAGTTTCTACGGGATATGTATCGGTTGTAGAACGGAAAGAGTACAACGATTACAGAAAAGATATAATCGACAGAAAGAAACAAAGTAGAAATGAAAGCTTGGAGATTTCCGATCTTAAAATTGAAAATGAAAAAGACCTAGACAAGCCGTACAAAGAGACCTTTAATTTAGTGCTTCACGAACAGCCAATAGCAGATAATCTTTATCTATATCCGTTTTTAATGGAAACCTATTTTGGTGAAAATCCTTTTGTGAAAAAAGAAAGAATTTACCCTATAGATTTTGGTTTTCCGGTAATGAACAACTACTTAATAGCTATAGATGTAAATGATCAATATAAAATTGAAAAAGTTCCTGCCAATAAGATTCTAAAACTTCCAGAAAACGATGGCGAGTTTTCAGTGGTATACGATGTTTCAGGGAGTAAAATAAATATCCGACTTAGTGTAAAACTGAACAATCCAAGTTTTGCTCCAGAAGCTTATAAATCTCTACAAGAATTTTTTACTGAATTAATTAAAGTTCAAAACGAAGAGCCCATTCACTTAAAAAGAATTTGACATTCAATAGTAGTAAGTCACTAATGATCCCGATTCTTTTCTTGTATTTTACGAATTATGGCAGTTGAAGTACGTCTCGGTAGAAAGCGAGGAAGTCTAGATAGAAACCTATTAATTTTACCTGGAACTGCCACAACTTTTCCCTTGAGCATTGCTTCATAACCATATTTAGCTACCTCTTTAGGACATCCTATATTGAATTTAATTTTATTATTCGATGCCTCAGCACCATTTGAAACTACTTGCTGAAATGAAGTATTGGTTTGTCCAGGACATAAACAGGTAACCGTTACGCCAGTTCCTTTTAACTCATTGGCTATAGCTTCTGAGAAAGAAAGAATATAGGCTTTAGATGCATAGTACAAGGACATCAACGGGCCCGGCTGAAATGCGGCAAGAGAGGACATGTTTAAAATTCTCCCCTCACCTCTTTCAAGCATTCCCTTTAAAACTAATTTGGTTAAATGTGTGGTAGTCATCACGTGAAGGTTTAGCATATCCATCTCACGCTGCCAATCGGTATTACTGAAAGTTCCAAATATTCCAAAACCTGCATTATTAATTAATACGTCTATAGGTTTGCCGTGAGTAGCTTCAAAAATTTGTTCTGCAACATTATTCTTACTCAAATCCTTTACAATAAGTTGAATTTCTGAAGCGTATTGACTTGCAAGATTTTCTTTAGCTTGTTGCAGTTTGTCTGCATCAATATCTGCTAAAATTAAATCATACCCATCCCTTGCTAATAACAAAGCAAGTTCGAACCCCAAGCCCGAAGCAGCTCCTGTTACTATTGCTATTTTTTTATGTGTTTCAATAATTTAGAATTTTTACAATTATTTAATTCATTATTTACTCAACACCATTTACATAATCGTTAAGGTATTTAAAATTAGAAGTTAGCTTTCCTGTACTAGTCGTCATTTGTGCACGCTTCAAAACACCATCCTTATCGTTATTAAAAAAGGCTGGCATTACGTGTTCCATAAACATCTCGCCAAAACCTTCACTAGCATCTTTTGGCAATTCGCATGGTAAATTATCTACAGCCATAACCGCTATAGACCCAGGAGCTCCTAGCTCGGTTTCACTTTCGGTTACTGGGTCGTAACCGTAAAACGGATTAGCAATAGTTGATGCTCGAATTGTACAAGCCACGGGACCATCGATATCGCAAGAAACATCAGCAACAAAATTGATTTTAAATTCAGGGTTTCTAGCATCTTCTCTTGTAAAAAGATAAGGAGCATTATTTCCATAAAAGTGGCCAGAAATAAACATATCGCTCACCTTCGCATATTTCATAAAATCACTTTCATAGCCTGAGGGATCTTTATAAAATTCTCTTTTATTGAACTCACCCCCATCTTTGCGTTTATTGTATTCAGAAACATCAATCAAGCAATATACAGGCTCATCAAATTCTTTAGTTAGGTAATCTTCATCACTTACTTCACGAATTTTTAAATGGTCTAGAACTCGTTTTGCTCCTTTGGTTACTTTTCCTGTCCCTGAAAGAACAATTTTCATGTTCGGGATGGTAATTTTATCTAAGGCTGCCTTAACAGCATTTAAATCTGGCAAGTTTTCAACCTTAGGTAATGCATATAAATTATCACGTAAACCTAGGCCTCTAATTCCATTGTAAGCACCAACTAGTCCAGCGTAATAACCGAATCCAATTAATCGCTTATTAGATTTATTTACTATAGTTTCATGATCGAACATTTCTATATTTCTTTCCAGCATTGCCCTTAATAACTCACGGTTATAGGGCTGTTTTTTAATTGTATGACTGAAGTAGAAATATTTTTTATTAGGAATTAACGCCTCAACCGGAACTTCCTTTACTCCCAACATTACATCTGCCTCAGACACATCATCCAAAACGTCAAAGCCTGCATTGCGATAAGCCTCATCAGGAAAAACACGAACATCCGAAGATTCAACGATAATACGGGCATCGGGAAACTCCTTTATGACTTCTTGACACATTTCTGGTGAAAAAACTACACGACGGTCTGGCGGATTCTTACGTTCTTTTATAATAGCAAAGGTTATTGGCATTTTGGTATATTTTTTGAACAAATGAATAATGGAATTTCTAGGAATGCAAATGTAATAGATTTCTTGTATCTTTGCACGTTTGTTAGTAGCTAGATGATAGAGAAAAGGTAGCGTAAACCTTGTTTATTTCTGTTAATTCTCTAAAAATCACTGACAAATAAATGGGGCCGACTGGTTTTGACAGCGGGTCTAATTGTATTGTAAGCATGCCGAGCGCTGGGATATAGCTCGTAAATATCATATTTCACACTTTTTAAACGGCGAGAATAACTACGCCCTAGCTGCATAATCTGAATCATAGTAGGATGTGCCTCGGCCCACAAGGTGGGCAAGCAGGAAGTCACTCAACGGCCTTGGTTTACGGCGGTTGATTTAGTGGCTTCGTAAAAGTAAACCTAGCGATGTTAGTGCTTTGATGGCATCGTGAAACTCAAGTAAAGATAAGGAGTGCGTTGGTAGTTTTCGACCGGCAATCTCTCGAAAACCTAATTGAAAACTAAGCATGTAGAAAGCATTATGGTTGCACGTTTGGACGGGAGTTCGAATCTCCCCGGCTCCACTGATCACTTAGAAAACCGCGCCAATAGGCGTGGTTTTGTTATTTTATGAAGAAATTGAGCTCGCTCAAAATTTCGGAATAAAATCACAAAGCTAAGACGCAGTCTGTGGTTTTCTATTTGCAGGACTGGTGCCCATGGAGATCATATGTTCTTTATAATCTCCCCGGCTCCACTGATTACTTAGAAAACCACGCCAATAGGTGTGGTTTTGTTATTTTATGAAGAAATTGAGCTCGCTCAAAATTTCGGAATAAAATCACAAAGCTAGGACGCAGCCTGTGGTTTTCTAATTGCAGGACTGGTGCCTATGGAGATCATATGTTCTTTATAATCTCCCCGGTTTCACAATAAAAAATTACATAAATAATAGTTCGAATGTTTAAGGCAGATACTCTTCGACCAACAGCTTTACCCCTGTTGTGGCTTTTTCTTTAAGTACTAACAGATTTATACCATCTTCCACATCAGGCTTTATGTCGATATAAACTGTTTGAGCATCTACAGGAACAGACAGTAACAATGATCCCGCTGGTTGCACTACCATTGAAGTTCCTACAATTACAAACAAATCTGCCGTTTCAACTATTGAAATGGCTTTCTCAATTTCCGCAACTTCTTCGCCAAACCATACTATATGTGGTCTTAATTGACCTCCATCGGCTGCCAAATTACCAACTTGAATATCTTTAGTATACGGGTAAATAAGGTTTTCATCTTTAATACTTCTACATTTAGTCAGGTCACCATGCAAATGCAAAACATTTGTAGAGCCAGCTCTTTCATGTAGGTTGTCCACATTTTGTGTAATCACAGACACTTCATACTTGTCTTCTAGTTCAGCAATTAATTTGTGCGCTAAATTTGGCTGAGCTTTTTCAACCTCCCTTCTTCTTTCATTATAAAAGTTCAATACAAGTTGTGGGTTTTTACTAAAGCCTTCTATAGACGCAACGTCTTCAACTTTATGGTTGGACCAAAGTCCGTTGTTATCTCTAAAAGTGCGAATACCACTTTCCTGACTAATACCTGCACCTGTAAAAAACACTATGTGATGTTTATGTTTCATAAGTTTGTTTTTCTATATAGTAATTACTTTTTTTCCCTCTAATTTTATCTTCTTGGCAAATGAGAATGACTTACCATCGAATATCACACTATAATCTAAATTCCTTTTTATAAACTCATCCTGGAGTAGCCATACATCCATTTGCATTCTAATGCTGAAATGTTTTCGACCAACGTACGTATTAAACAATTCTATAAGCCCTAAATCGTCAAGCTTAGACAGCTTCTTAATATATTCTACTCTAGATTCTGAAATAGGCATATGGTTCATTTTGGCACTTCTTAGAACAGATTTTTCTGCCTTCTGTACACCTATTTGTTTCCAAACATTAAATTTAACGAATGGAAAATTATATGCTTCAATCTCTTTCTCAACTGTTTCTTTATACCAAACAAAGTTCCCATCTGCTGTAATCAAGCTGCCTAACCAAGGAATATTCTTACAAGCAAGGTGAGGCTGATTAAGGTAAGGTGTATATGAACCTCCAGCACCACGTATTAACTCTTCGTCAACAAATACATAATCCAGCTTATTTACAAAATTCAAAGGGCGAAGCCGATTTTCAACTATTTGAATAAGGTTGCCAGGTGGAGTGACTATCTCAGCTACTATTAAGAGTTTTCCATTAGTCTGTCCATTTAAATCAAACTTTGAAATAAAGTCTATCAATGTTCCAAACTTCTTGTTAACCGACGCCACATTTATTATAAGGCTTGAAAAGACAAAGGGCATCTGGTCGCTATCTAGAAATTCAGGCCCGTTTTCCAATGTATTATTTTTATTTTCCATAAATTCAGAATTATATTATCAAACTAACTTCATTACATTTTTTAGGAGCGTGCTTGTTATAATACTGGCTTTTGAGATTCCACAAAACAATATACTTCGCACGTGTTTGAATTCTAAAAGATCCTTTACCCGAAATCAAACTAAATCCTTTTCCTGAGAATTTAAATTCATCATCGAAATACCAAATCTCATAGGGTGATACATTGGTGAAATCTAATAAAGCCACGACACTCTCAGCTGGTAAGCATAACAAATAAGGAAATCTATTTTGTGTAACAATTTCTGATACATCAATGAAATCTTTTTCTATAGTAGCAACAACCACATCAATTGGTTGTGAGATTTTTGAATTGGTTAATTTGACATTAATGGTATTCATATTATTTATTAATTCTTAGTTGTTGTGATATTAGTTTATAAAAACACTTTTATGGTACTACCCTTTACATAGATTAAATAATTGAAAAGTAATTATAAACTTCTTGTTTAGAGTAGGAGATTTGATTATCATAGCGCAATCCAAATTGCTTTAAAACATCTCGTATAGTTTCAGTCTGCTATAAGTTGCTTAAAATTTTCTACATCCGTAAGTGATAAACGTTCGGATTGTTCCTCCTTATTCCTTTAAAAAAGAATCCACCCATTTCTGGTATATTTTCAATTAAATCAAAAGAGAGACATTCTTTAGGAAGGTTTTCGAAGATTAGGGTAAACGAGAAAATCGTACCAGATGCAACAAAACTCCATTTAGGGTATATTGCAATATTTTCACTAAAAAGCAACTTAGACGTTCTTGCAGTTTGCTTACATTTTAGATAAGTGTTATCCCAAATTCGCAATCTTTGGCTATCGCGATATGGCCCCGAATCGATATGAACAATTACCTGAGACTCAGTATCTGTTTTTGTAGTAAATTTTTTCTTTATCTCCTTGACGATTTGAATTTTTGGATCTTTTATTTCTACACTTAAATTTGGAATATCAGAGTTTTCGTTAGTGCTTAAAACGGTATCTTTAAAATCAACTGGTGTTTTATTTAATCTCCTGAAAATTGCTTTACGCATAGCTTGTATACGTAAACCCTGAAGGTGCTCGCCACCTGTGTTGGTTTTAAGTGCATTTTTGTAGGCTCCTATAAGTTCCTCGTCACACAAGGTTTTAAAAACTTCTAAGAAGTTTGAGATATGCAGTTCTCTCTCCTTTATGCTTAATATAAGATGTTCCATAATAGATTTAATTAAAAAATTAAACCATTACAAAAAAACAAATGAAATGTGTAGGATAACATATTTTTCCCGGACTGGCTCATCGTTTTAGCACCTTCGCCTGTTTAGGCAGGTTGCTGTTTCAATTAAGAAACTCGTAATGATATTGCATAAATACAATTTATTATTTAATAATACAAGAATAAATTATGTTTTTCTCAATATACAAGGAAACCAGTTCCATAATAATTCGCTTCAGTGGCAATGTAGTTATAGCGGCATATATAGGTTTTTTAAGCTTTATACTATACCTAAAATCCAAGATAATAGTTGAGCCAGTTTGATGTGCCTTTGCCGATATAGCAAAGTATTTTGTAAAGTAAAAAAATCACTTTTCAGTCATAGCAAAGAAGTGATTCGCAAAGTGCATTCAATAGAAATTTCAATCATCAACTTATTACTAGGCCGATAACCGATTTCACGATTAATCACCAAGGCGATATTTTAGAAATAGACTAATTTTTTAGAGGAAAATTTTCTTGAATAGGAGATTAATCTTAAATTTTATTGCTTAGACGCTTTTCTACTTCCTTCATACATTTCGTATCGCACAAGTTTGGATTCTAATTTTCCGTTGAACAATTTAATTTTTCTTGAAGGTCGAAGTCCAACAAATTTAAGCGCTTCCATATTTGAAGTTATCATCCAAGCCTGAGTCCCAGGATACCCACGCTTTAATGTATTCCCAATAGAGCTATAAAACTCCCGAATATCATTTACAGATATTCTTTCATCATACGGTGGGTTGAAAACCATATACAACGACTTTTCGCCTTGCTTTTTACTTTCAAAAAAATCTTGTTGTCTTACCTCAATAAATTCTTGAAGATTTGCACTTTTTATATTCTCCTTAGCTTTATGAACAGCAACAGGATCAGAATCGAAACCATAAATTTTATGAGGGAAATCACGAACTTTTTTAAGAGCTGCTTCTTCTATTTTCTCATATAAATCTATATCAAAATCTGGCCAAGTTTCGAAACCAAATTCCTCACGATTTAGATTTGGTGGAATATTACACGCTATCAATGCAGCTTCAGTCAACATAGTGCCACTCCCACACATTGGATCTAAAAAGTCACACTGCCCTTGCCAACCAGATAACATTAAAATACCTGCAGCTAAAACTTCATTTATTGGGGCAAGAGTACTTTCTACTTTATAACCACGTTTGTGTAATGATTCTCCAGAACTATCTAGTGAAATAGTACAGATATTACGATCTATATGTACATTTATACGTAAAGTAGGGTGGTCTAAATCCACATCTGGCCTAACTCCTTCCCTATCGCGAAAACGATCTACAATAGCATCTTTTGTCTTTAAAGCGATATATTGAGAATGTGTAAATACATCTGAAAAAACAGTAGCATTCACTGCTAATGAACCTTTTACGTCCATATAGTTTTCCCAGGGCATCTCATAGACTTTTTTATATAAATCTTCTTCTGTGAAAATATTAAAGGCTGTAATTGGCTTCAGAATTTTAATTGCAGTACGGCAGCATAAGTTTGCTTTATACATAAAGCCAGTGTCTCCTTCAAAGGAAACATTTCGGGTCCCTAATTCAATCGAAGACGCTCCTAATTGACGAAGTTCCTGAGCCAGTAGCTCTTCCATCCCGAAAAGGGTCTTAGCTACCATTTTAAAATTCTTTACCATAATATATAATCAGTTTTACTGCAAAAATACAGTATTTTAGCAGTGCGAAACGATAACTATGCAAAAAGAAAAAAACAATTGGTACGCTTCCTGGTTTAACACGCCTTATTACCATATTCTCTACAAAGATAGAGACCACAGAGAAGCGGCGTTGTTTATGAACACGCTCACTAATTATTTAAAATTAAAAGAGAACGACAGTATTCTAGATCTTGCCTGTGGAAAGGGCAGACATTCAAAATATTTATACCGACAAGGATTTAATGTAACAGGAGTAGATCTTTCTGAAGAAAGTATTGCTTATGCCAAACAATACGAAAAACCTAGACTCCAATTTGAAGTCCACGATATGTGTTTACCATTTCCAAAAAAATTTGACGCTGTATTTAATCTTTATACAAGTTTTGGTTATTTTGAAAAAGAAGAAGATAACTTAAGGACAATTAAAGCAATTAAATCTGAATTAAAACCAAACGGATATGGGGTTATAGATTTTTTAAATGTCGAATTAGCTATAAAAAAATTAGTTCCTTCAGAAAAAAAAGAAGTTGGTGGAATCTTATTTGATATTGAAAAATATGTTGAAGATGGTTATATCATAAAAAATATCCGATTTAATGATGAAGGAGATGACTATTGTTTTACTGAAAGAGTAAAAGCATTAAGATTGGAAGGCTTTAAAGACTACTTTGAGAAGGCTGGAGTAACGTTAAAAGCAGTATTTGGAGATTACAAACTCAATAAATTTGATGAAAACACCTCAGAAAGATTAATCCTGATTTTTAACTAATGAATTATATTTTACTTTTTTTAGCCGTAGTAATAGGTTACATAGTCGCACTTTTTTTAAAGAAAAAAGAAATGCGCAATATGGAAGTTTTTCTAGCCTTTAGCGGTGGATTTCTATTATCTATAACAGTTTTTGAATTGTTACCACACGTATTTGAAGACCATTCTAAAAGTATTGGAGTATATATAATGCTCGGAATACTCTTGCAAATATTTCTAGAGTTTTTTTCTAAGGGGGCCGAACACGGACACATTCATCTACATTCAGAAAACAAACATTTTCCTTGGATACTCTTTATAAGTTTGGGCATACATGCCTTTATGGAAGGTTTTCCTATCTCGGAAGAAAACAATTTACTAACAGCTATTATTATTCATAAGGTGCCTGTCGCCATCATACTATCCTTCTTTTTTATAACCGCTGGGTATCGAAAATCGACTACATTGTTATTCTTATTCTTTTTTGCCTTAATGACACCTCTAGGAAACTATCTTTCGACTCATTATGACTTCTTTCATCAATACGAAACGCCAATAACAGCAATAGTAATCGGAATCTTTTTACACGTTTCAACAACAATACTTTTTGAAAGTTCTAAAAACCATAAGTTCAATCTCTCTAAAATGACAGCAGTTATCCTAGCTGTGATCATTGCTTATTTTATTTAATTTACTTTAGATGAATTGGCTTGAGATTTCGCGCCTTTCTTGAGCTGAAGTACATTGGCAACCATTCGTAAGTCACCATAAGTGAATTTATCGTCAATTTTGCTTTTTAAATCGCCGAAACCCTTGTAGTCTTCGGTTTCCATTATTTTTTTGAGTTCAAGATATTTTTCCACAGGCATTAATTCGGTAATTTTAATTTCACCCGTAGCAAGAAAAGTGCTGAGATGCCCTTCAATAGTGCCCATTGTAAAACCTCGTTCTTTAGCAATTTCAGCAACGCTCATACCCGATTTGAATAATTTGAAGGAGATATTCTGTGTTTCGCTTTTTCTAGGAACCAATTTGGTTTCCTTATTTATGGTTATTGCGTTATCTTCACAGTATTGATTAATTACCTCCAGGATTGCAGCACCGTATTTTTTAAGTCTAACTTTTCCGATATCGGAAATTTGTCGCAATTGCTTTACGTTTGTTGGTAATACTTCGCACATTTCAAAAAGCGCTTTTTGGGTAAAAACTTGATAGGGCGGAATAGCTTCTTCTTCCGAAAACTTGGTGCGCAGTTCTCGCAGAAATTCAAATAATTGATTATTTTCAATTGAAGGGATAAAGTCGGCGTTTTTCCGTTTTGGTATTTCTACTTCTTGTAGTGCAGCTTTAGCCCGTAAATCAAGGTATTTTGAGGTATTGAAACCTTTTTTTAAACCTTTAAAGCAATATTGTTTTACAGCTATCAATTCTTCCAAATTATTAAGCTGATTTGTAATATCTTCTTTAATTGCTTTATTATCTGTTGCAAAATTTAAATTAGCTAAAGGTTGTACAATAAAATTTTCTAGGTGCTTTTCAAAATAAAAAACCGCTTTTTTGAAGCGTTCCTGTAGTATAACATTATTTTCTGGAGCCTCGTGTTCACTTAAGTTTTTTATTTGAATTTGGAATTTCGTATTAACTTTTAAAAGTTCGGTCACACCTTTTTCTTTTAAAATGGTTAATTGATCGAATAAATTTCCGCTAATGCTGCCTTTATTTATAAAGCATATATCTATAATTCTACTAACCGGTTGTAGAAAAGAATGGAAATTAAAAATTTCGTTAATCAAATTAAGTTGATATACTATCTGCGAAGTTTCCAAAATAGAAGAATCTGGCTGGTTCTCTTCGGCATTTTTGTTAAAGGAAGCGACTTCACGATTGTTGATAATACTTTTTTGGAAGAGCGGACCAGTTAAAACTATCCCTTCCAAAGTTTTGCATCGGCTTAAAGCTACATAGGTTTGTCCGTGGGCGAAGGCTTCTTGGGCATCGATAATTACTTTTTCAAAAGTGAGCCCCTGACTTTTATGAATAGTTATAGCCCAAGCCAAACGCAGCGGAATTTGTGTAAATGAACCAATTTCATCTTCCATTATTTCTTTTGTCTTTGGATTTATGGAATATTGAATATTCTTCCATATTTCTGGGCTGGTTACAATATCAAATTTATCATCGGGACATCGCACTAGCACTTCACCTTCGTCTAAATCGACCACAGTCCCAATCTTTCCATTGAAATAACGCTTTTCCGGAGAGCTGTCATTTTTAACGAACATAACTTGCGCACCTATCTTGAGTTCCAGCTCCGAATGAGTGGGATAGGTATATTCGGGAAACTTTCCATCTATTTCTGCGTCGTAAATAAAGCTTTTCGTTTTCAGCTTTTTCAGTTCTGCAGCATTAATTCTGTCGGCTCTATTGTTATGGGTGGTCAAAGTGATATACCCAGCGCCATTATGTGCCGAAAACTCGGGAATATACTGTTTGTTGAGTATTTCGGAAGATTCGTGAGTCAAGGAATTATTTCTAATTTCGTTCAATATTGTTATAAAATCTTCACTTTCTTGTCTGTAGATGTGTTTCAATTCAATGGTAAGCGTATTCGAGTTCTGAAAAGAATTGCTTCCAAAAAAAAATCCTGTGCTGTAGTATTGTTTTAAAAGCTGCCATTCATCATTTTTAATTACTGGCGAAAGCTGTTGCAAGTCACCAATCATTAAAAGTTGGGCGCCACCAAAGGGTTTGCTTCTATCTCTAAACCTACGCAAAACTTGGTCTATTCCATCGAGTAAATCAGCTCGCACCATACTTACTTCATCTATAACCAACAAATCTAAAGACTTAATAATATTGATTTTCTTTTTACTGAATTTTTTAGAGAAAGAATTGTCTTGCGTATTTGCAGACTCGGGTAATATGGGCCCAAATGGCAACTGAAAAAAAGAATGAATAGTTACCCCTCCTGCGTTGATAGCCGCCACTCCGGTAGGTGCAACAACTGCCATCCTCTTTAAGGAACCCGTTTTTAACCTATGTAGAAACGTAGTTTTTCCAGTCCCTGCTTTCCCGGTCAGAAAAATATTCCTATCGGTATAATTGACGAAGTTCCAAGCCAGATCGATTTCAGGATTTTCAATCATAACTAAAAATTGTGGAGGAGATTAATGTATTGGATTATTAAATATAATAAATATAGCGTGGAAACAAAATTGGAAATTAAAACCTACAGGTCATAGTTTGCATCAATAATAATTTAGCCTTAAACTAATTGTTGAGTAAACAGCAGTTTTTCAAGCTTTAATCGAAATGAGGTAGGCAGTTCAATTAAATATGAAAATGATTTGATTTATGTGAATTATACTGTGGTTATAGCAGAATAACAAATCGCTTACTTAAAACTAAGCCTAAGAATATTTAATTGATTTTTTTTGTAACTGATTAGGCCTTCCATAATAGCAACGCCAGGGACAGCAATAAGATTCTAACCAAATACAAAAATTTTACCACCCAGTAAAGTATTTCAGTTTAAAGCAAAAAAAATGTTACTCAACTCCAGATCTATAAGGTTTACAAAAAAAGAAAAAGCCGGCTTGGAAAGTGTAAACGGTTCTTGCAGGGTTACTTTGGTAACGCTGCAATCACCACCCACGCTGTCAGTTTAGGGCAAAAAAAATGTTACTCAACTCCAGATCTATAAGGTTACAAAAAAGGAAGGCGGCTGGAGGAGTTAAAAACGGTTCTTGCAGGGTTACTTTGGTAACGCTGCAATCACCACCCACGCTGTCAGTTTAAGGCAAAAGAAGTTTTATTCACCTCCAATACTATAAGGTTTACAAAAAAGGAAGGCGGCTGGAGGAGTAAAAACGGTTCTTGTAGGGTTACTTTGGTAACGCTGCAATCACCACCCACATTGTCAGTTTAGGCCAAAAGAAGTTTTAATCACCTCCAATACTATAAGGTTTACAAAAAAGGAAGTCGGCTGGAGGAGTAAAAACGGTTCTTGCAGGGTTACTTTGGTAACGCTGCAATCACCACCCACGCTGTCAGTTTAGAACAAATAGAAGTTTTGATCACCTCCAATACTATAAGGTTTGCAAAAAAGGAAGGCGGCTGGAGGAGTAAAAACGGTTCTTGCAGGGTTACTTTGGTAATGCTGCAATCACCACCCACGCTGTGGGAGTGTAGGTCGTTCTATTTATAACTTTAGAAAAACAACTGTCAAATAAAAGGAAGAAGAACAATCTCCT
>NZ_JAIRBB010000013.1 GCF_022008395.1 Aequorivita xiaoshiensis | reverse complement strand
TTTAAAACGGTTTTAGTCTCAATAAAATAACTTAGTTTTAGTGTTATTAATTAAAATTGTGCGAGGAACGCGATGCAATCGCGCACCAGCGGGGGCTGGAGCAATTTAAAAAAGCTGCTGAAAAATCGTCCAATGTGAAAGAGTATCAATTTTGGAGACACGATAATAAACCTATCGAATTATGGAGCAACAAGGTTATTTGGGAGAAGATCAACTATGTACACAATAATCCCGTTGAGGCTGGATTGGTTTATAGGGCACAAGATTATGTTTATAGCAGTGCTTCGGATTATGCAGATGAAAGAGGATTGTTGGATGACATTGTGGTGTTTCAGTATTATGATTGAATTGGGAATAGGAAAGTTTAATTAAAATTGTGCGAGGAACGCGATACAATCGCGCACCAGCGGGGGTTTTCATGATATTAGGAAATAACAATATCTTTAGAGGATGAGTCGTAACTATAAATTCCTTAATCCTGAAGGACTTTATTTTCTAAGCTGTGTAGACGAAAACGGATTTTTGGAAGATATTGTGGTGTTTCAATATTATGGTTGAATTGGGAGTTATTAATTTAAATTGTGCGAGAAACGCGATGCTCTCGAAGCTTCGGGAGGCACCAGCGGGGAATCGAAATTATGCCTTAAAAATTGTGATCGCATTAATAAGCTAAAATATGAATCACAAATTGTATCTTTACTACACTGAATAAAATTATCATTATGGATTTAAAAACACGCAAATACAATTTTATACAAGAACTCTTTAAGATCGATAAAGAAAAAGTTATGACTGCTTTGGAACGTGTTTTGAAACAAGAAATAGAAGAACAACTAGAAATATCAAAAGCTCATAAAAAGGAACTTGATAGCCGATTGAAAAGCTTTAAAGACAATCCTGAAGATGTTCTGGACTGGGAAGAGGTAAAACGGGATTGGTAATGGATTATGAGATAAAATTACTACCAACTGTTCAGAACGACCTACGAAAAGCTAAGAAATGGTACAGTGATAAAAACAAAGCATTGGGTGAAGAATTTAAAGTAGCGGTCAATAAGGAAATTAACTACATCGGCAAATATCCAGAACACTACCAAAGAAAGTATAAAGAACTACGTCAGTCGTTGGTAATTCGCTTTCCCTACGCTATATATTATTTATTGGATGAAGCACAAAAAAGGATTGTAGTATTTGGACTACTGCACACAAGTAGAAATCCAGAGATTATCAGAAACAGAATGTCTGAATAAAATTCAATAGCCAGTAAAGTCTGCTTTGTTCCACGAATCTTATAGTTTTTCGGTATTATGGTTGAATTGGGAGTTATTAATTTAAATTGTGCGAGGAACGCGATGCTCCCGAAGCTTCGGGAGCGCACCAGATGGGTATTTTGTCTTTTAATAAGATCAATATTCCAAAGGTTCTTTTCTTGCTGGACGTATTCTAATTGTATAAACGTTTTCGTTATCAAATAGGTACGAAATCCTATACGTATGTTTTTCGAAGGCTCGTATATTTCCATTGTTATTTATCTTTAACAAGTCGAGCTTATAAATTTCTAGATCCGTCGCTAATATTGATGTCGACTCATATATTTCAGTGATAATCCGCGAGGAGATTTCAATAGATTTTGAATACTCCAACAAATCCAGAAAAGCTGTATGTAAATCTACCTCTGCTTGATGAGTCCAGATTATTTTTCTATCCATTGCTCCATGCGCTCTTTAATTTGTTGATGTGTAAATCTATTACCATCTTTAATGTGTGCAATGGATGCTTCGAGTTCTTGATTGTATTGTTCTTTGGAAATTCTTTCCGAAGTCATTTTTTTATTATACTTCAACATGCTTTTTATTGCCTATATAAATATTGGATCTTTCACTTTGTCCAATTCCTTATGTATCCATTTTAAATCAGCCTGTAAATCCATAACGATGTTTTTTATTATAGTAAATATACAATTTAATACTTATTGGAAATTTAAAACAATATTTGATTATAAACAATCCAGGAAATCCCTCCGCTCCCGCGCGATTATATCGCGTGGTTTTCCACCTTCTTAAAATTCCATCTCGAAGCTACATTCCGATTCTTTTTGGAAAGCAAAAATTAGAGACTTTATAGTCTTTTAGTATTTTGTTTGAGGATTAGTGCTTTTTATTGAGCTGTAGAAAACCACACGAGAGGACTCGTGCGGTAGCAGAGGGCTGACTCCTTCGAATTTCGTTTCGTATGGTAGTGGGAAGAAGTCAACCTACTTAATAAAAACCCTTCATGATTCTTTCATTTATCATTTTTTCGCTTTCCTAATTTCGTTTTTACTTATTCAAAAGCTATCTTTGGACCAATGCAAGAAGTAAAAATAATAGAATGTCCGCGCGATGCTATGCAAGGCATCAAAGAATGGATTCCCACCGAGCTAAAAGTGAAGTATATACAATCACTATTGCGCTGTGGTTTCGATACTATAGATTTTGGAAGCTTTGTTTCGCCAAAGGCTATCCCGCAAATGCAGGATACAGCCGCGGTGCTTTCACAGTTAGATCTATCTGCTACAAATAGTAAATTGTTAGCAATTATCGCAAATCTACGCGGGGCAGAAGATGCTGTAAAACATCCGGAAATTCAATATTTAGGGTATCCTTTTTCGATATCTGAAAATTTTCAGATGCGCAATACCCATAAAACAATTGATGAGTCGATAGTATTGTTAGGTGAGATTCTAAACATTGCAGATAAAAATAACAAAGAAGTTGTTGCCTACCTGTCTATGGGCTTCGGAAATCCTTATGGCGATCCCTGGAATGTCGAGATAGTAGGAGAGTGGACAGAGAAGCTTTCTGCCATGGGTGTTAAGATTTTATCGTTAAGTGATACAGTTGGTTCCTCTACACCTGAAATTATTTCATATTTATTTAGTAACTTGATCCCTAATTATCCTCACATTGAATTTGGTGCTCATTTGCATACTACCCCAAATGCATGGCACGAAAAAATAAGCTCGGCTTTTGAGGCTGGCTGCAGAAGGTTTGATGGTGCTATTCAAGGCTTTGGCGGTTGTCCCATGGCAAAAGATGAGTTAACAGGAAATATGCCTACCGAAAAAATGTTAAGTTATTTTACAACTGAAAAGATTTCGAGTAACATAAATCCTATGTCTTTTGAAAGCGCATATAATGAAGCTACTAAAATTTTTACTAAATATCATTAATAAATAAAGCTTAATTTAAACTGAATTATTGTAATTTGTTAAGCTAAAGCTTTTTACATTTTAATTTAATATTTATTACAGATGAAAAAAACTTTACTATTTTCTTTTCTTCTTGCGATTCTTTGCTCTGGGTGTTCAATAATTAACTCAATTCCAAAGGAAGATCCTATACAAGGTGCGGGTGCTGTTACCTTAAAATTTATTCAAATTAACGATGTTTACGAGATTTCTCCACTGAACGGTGGTGAGTATGGTGGGTTGGCAAGAGTAGCATATATACGCGATTCTATCAAAAAGGATTTTCCTAATACATTTATGTTTCTAGCCGGCGATTTTCTCAACCCTTCTCTATTGGGTACTCTAAAACACGAAGGGGAAGCGATAAAGGGAAAACATATGGTGGATGTACTAAATGCTATGGAAATAGATTTGGTGACTTTTGGAAACCATGAATTCGATTTAAGTGAATCGGAATTACAAAAAAGATTGGATGAATCGAAGTTTAAATGGACATCAGCAAATGTACGGCATGCTACAGAAGAAAAAGTAAGCCCGTTTACAACAAAATTGGAGTATACTAATGCACCAATTTCCGACTATGTAACATTTCCGGCATATGATGAAGAAGGAAATCAAATTCAATTTGCTGTTTTTGGCGTTACCTTACCTTCAAATCCGAAAGATTACGTGTCCTATGAAAATATTTACGAAAGTTCTAAAAGAGCGTATAAAGAAGCGATACAAAAATCGGATTTTGTGGTTGGCTTAACACATGTATCTATTGAAGAAGATTTAGAAATAGCCAGACTTCTAAGGAATTTACCGCTAATAATGGGAGGTCATGAACATTTTAATATGTTGTTAAAAGAAGGTAGAACTATTATTACCAAAGCCGATGCAAATGCAAAAACATTATATGTCCACACCCTAATTTACAATTTAAGAACTAAAATGCTATCAGTAGCTTCTGAGTTGGTGTTTGTAGGCAGCGATGTGCCTTCGGCTCCTAAAGTAGAGCGAGTGGTAAAAAAATGGGAAGATTTGTTGGATGATAAATTAAAGGAAGTTGTGGATTCTCCTTACGATGTTATTTATAAAGCTGATGAAATACTTGATGGGACAGATGATGCAAATAGGAGTAAGCAAACTAATCTAGGTGGTATAATAACAAAATCGATGGCACATGCGTATAACAATAAAGTAGCGGGTGCAATTGTTAACGGAGGCTCAATACGTATTGACGATAATTTGCAGGGAAATATTACTAGTACAGATATTTTTAGAGTGCTACCTTTTGGAGGGAGTGTATTAAAAGTTCAGCTTAGAGGAAGTTTACTAATTGAGGTACTAGAGTATGGCAATAATCAAAAAGGTTCAGGCGCATATTTGCAAAGACATAACTTTACTCAAAATTCTAAAGGTACATGGTTAGTACAAGGGGCTCCTATAAATCCTAAATATCGTTACACAATCGCCATAAGCGACTTTCTTATGAAAGGGCTAGATATTCCATTTTTAACGCAAGAAAATAAAAGAGTATTAAAAGTATACACCCCTTCTGAAAAAGAAAATGCAGCCGATATTCGAAAAGCAATTGTCAACTATTTAAAGTCAAAGAATTAATTATTGTGCTTACTGCATTTTCAAATTTATTGGAATAAAGTAGCTAATACGTAAATGTTTTAAGCTTAAAAGGTATGTGCCGTTATCACTATAAAAGTCTAAACTACTTCTCATTACAATATATTTTTAAAATTTATTTAAATTAAATCTAAATAAATTTGCGAGATTTCTATATCACTCTTATTTTTGCGGCTGAAAATTACACTATTTTAATTCAGTCTAAATAATATTTGATGAAAAATTTATTTTTATTTACCTCACTTTTAAGTGCTACCTTTTTTATTTCGTGTTCTTCAGATGATGATCAAGCTATATTGGAAAATAATATTGAAACCCCAGAAACTTACAAATTTATGCGTGATGGGGAGTCTACCGTTAATTTTAATGGCCAAACTACTCGTATTCTAATGGCTGGCGAGACAGCTCGAGCATTTACAGATTTTGATAATACTACCGAAGCATCATTATTAGCTATGTTTAATCATGAAGCTGGAAACGACGACTTTTCTGATGCTACGCTAAATGCTTCAGGTAAGAATTTAAGAAGTAAATGTGCTGCATCTTATGATTACTTTGCAACAAATACTGCTGAAAGTGCTCAGATTAAAGCCACTTTTGATGACTATATTATTTCACAAACCAATGAGGTGTTTCCAAACAAAATGGTTGTAGCATCACCAGGAATTTCCGGACAGATTGCCGATGGTGACAAAACTCGATATGTAAATGCTAAAGGTTTAGAATATAATCAAGCATTTGCCAAAGGTATTATAGGAGCACTTATGACAGATCAAATGTTGAATAATTATTTGAGCACTTCAGTTTTGGATGAAGGTGATAATCGTGAAAACAATGATAACGGAATAACCGAGGAGAATAAAAATTATACCACTATGGAGCACAAATGGGATGAGGCATACGGGTATCTTTATGGAACCTCTGCAAATCCTGAAAACCCTAACTTAACTATTGGCGATGATGATAAATTTTTAAATGAATATGTTGGTCGCGTTAATGACAATTCAGATTTCTCAACCATAGCTGCAGATATATGGAATGCATTTAAATTAGGTCGCGCTGCTATTGTTGCAAAAGATTATGAGGTTCGCGATGCTCAGGCCGCGATTATTCGTGAAAAAGTTTCAACTGTACTTGCCGTTCGTGGCATATTCTACCTTCAGGTTGGTAAAAATAAAATTGCTGAAGGTAACCGTGAAGGATCATTTCACGCATTATCAGAAGCTTACGGTTTTGTTTATAGCCTTCGTTTTGCCAGAAATTCTGAAAGTGCTACACCACTTTTCACTAGAAATGAAGTAGATACTCTTTTAGCGATGTTGATGGATTCTTCTGAAAATGGTTTCTGGAGTGTTACGCCTGAAACTATTGATCAGGTTTCCGAAGCCATTGCTACAAAATTTGATTTTACAGTTGCACAGGCAGCTACTAACTAAAACAATTAACTCAACTCTCCCCACTAATATAATTTTGGTGGGGTTATAAATTTATTACTATGAGATTCCTTCAAGTTTCTGTATTATTAATTACGATATTTACGTCTATCGTTGCGTGTTCAAGTGATAATGATACCCCGCAAGATGAAGGTGATAACTTTGATCGTGGTACAATGTTAGTTAACTGGGCAGACAATATTATAATTCCTGCCTATACCAATTTTAACCTAAAGGCTACTGCGTTAGAAGCAAGTACAGCACAGTTTACTGCAAATCCCACGGCGGAAAATTTACAATTGCTTAGATCAGCATGGAAAGATAGTTATGTATCGTTTCAAAATGTATCCATGTTCGAAATTGGAAAAGCGGAGGAACTTCGTTTTAGAAATCGGTTAAATGTGTATCCTGCGAATACAGATCAAATTGAAAATTTTATTTCCAGTGGAGATTATGATTTTGCCCTGCCTTCTACCATAGATAAACAAGGCTTTCCAGCTTTAGATTATATGCTAAACGGATTGGCAGAAAACGATACCGAAATTATTCAGTTTTACACTACAAACGCAAATTCCGAAGGTTATAGAAACTATCTTTTAGCATTGTCCGAATCCATTTCATCTTTGAGTAATGCGGTTTTAGATAGTTGGATTAACGGTTATCGCGATACTTTTGTAGCTAATACAAGTTCATCGGCATCTGGAGCCGTTGATAAACTGACCAACGATTACATTTTTTACTTCGAAAAATCGCTTCGTGCCGGAAAAGTTGGTATTCCAGCTGGTGTATTCTCTGCCGAAACTTTGCCTCAAAATGTGGAAGCATATTATAAGAAGGATATTTCAAAGGAACTTTTATTGGAAGCAATTGCCGCAAGCCAAAATTTTTTCAACGGAAAGAGTTTTGACGGAAATGAAAACGGCCCTGGCTTTAATACGTATTTAAACTATTTGAATACCATTAAAAATGGAGAAAATTTGGGTGATTTGATAAATAGTCAATTTGCGGTTGCAAAAACTAAGGCCAATGAATTAAATCCAAATTTAGCTCAGCAAATAGAAACGGATAATTTTAAAATGCTAGAGACTTATGACGAATTACAACGTCTTGTAATTTTAATGAAGGTAGACATGGTGCAAGCCTTTGACGTAAGTATAGATTACATAGATTCTGACGGGGACTAAAATACCGAGAAAATTAATCTAGCTTCATAATTAAATTGGCTTATTTCCAATTAATTGGAATACAATGTTAAAAGGAATTGATAGGTATTTAAATAAAACTACGCAGGCCGCTCCATTAGCGGTCTTTCGTGTTTTATTTGGATTTATGATGTTTTTTAGCATTGTTCGTTTCTGGGCGAATGGGTGGATCGATAAATTATACGTACAACCAAAGTTTTTCTTTAGCTATTACGGTTTTGAATGGGTGAAACCAATTGGGGATTACACGTATATCATTTTTATAGTATGCGGTATCGCCTCCCTATTAGTGGCTTTGGGATATAAGTATCGTTTGGCCATTATCGTCTTCTTTTTAAGTTTTACTTATATAGAGTTGATGGATAAAACTACATATCTCAACCATTACTATTTCATAAGTTGTGTTGCATTCTTAATGATTTTTTTACCAGCTAATGTTTACTTTTCTATTGACGCTTTAAAAAAACCTTTAAATGCTTTTAATACCATCCCTAAATGGACAGTAGATAGTATTAAGCTTATGCTTGGTATAGTTTACTTTTATGCAGGGTTGGCAAAATTAAATAGTGATTGGTTGGTGCATGCAATGCCTTTAAAAATTTGGCTCCCTTCAAAATATGATTTACCCTTTTTGGGAGATTTGATGCAGCAACAGTGGCTGCATTATACGTTTAGTTATACAGGTGCGATTTATGATTTAACAATCCCATTTCTGCTTTTATATAAACCTACGCGATGGTTAGCTTTTACTCTGGTTGTAATCTTTCATATACTTACAAGAGTTTTATTTCCTATTGGAATGTTTCCGTATATAATGATTGTAAGTACGTTAATTTTCTTTGACCCAAGTTTTCATCAAAGTATCATTAATTTCATTTCAAGAATATTAGGTTGCGAACCTTCAAAAAATACTGCTAGTTCCAAAATAACAACATATAGGTTTAACAATAGTATATCTTTGCCCGTGGTAACGGTATTTTTTATAGTCCAATTGTTATTTCCTTGGCGATATTTGGCGTACCCCAATGAGCTTTTTTGGACTGAGGAAGGGTATCGTTTTTCCTGGCGGGTAATGCTTATGGAGAAGGCTGGCTATGCGCAATTTAAAATAAAAAATAAGGAAACTGGAGAACAATTTTTGGTGGATAACACAGATTTTCTAACCCCATTTCAGGAAAAACAAATGAGTACACAACCAGATTTTATATTGCAGTATGCACATTATTTAGGTAATCATTTTGCCGCGCAGGGGCATAAAAATATTGCTGTTTACGTAGAAAGTTATGTGGCATTAAATGGAAGACTGAGCCAACCGTTTATAAATCCAGAAACCGACTTAATGTTGCAAAAAGAATCCTTTTTACCAAAAAACTGGATTTTACCATTTAACCATAATATCAAAGGACTTTAAAGATTTCTCTATGTTTAAAAATACTTTATTGATTTTATTCTTAGGTTTTAATATTTCAGCTTTCGCACAATTTTCCATTTCGGGGCAAGTATTTTCAAACGAATCAAATAAAGCGGTTTCCTACGCAGAGGTTTATATTTTAGATTTAGGGAAATCTAGAATTAGCGACGCGGAAGGAAATTTTGAATTTGCTAATATTCCTGCGGGCACGTATGAATTTGCAGTCTTTAGTCTGGAATATGAAGTGTTAAAAAAACATATAACTATTTCAGAAAACACAACAATTTCTTTTAATCTTAATTTGTTGGGCGAACAGTTATCTGAAGTGCTTATTACAAAGAGAAAAGAAGAAATTTTCGCTTTACGAAATTTGAAACAAGTAGAGGGTACAGCTATATACGCTGGTAAAAAGAGTGAGGTTGTGGTTATGAGTAATCTAACAACCAATACAGCAACTAATAATGCACGGCAAATTTACGCCCAAGTTGTAGGTTTAAATATTTACGAAAACAACGATGGAGGGTTACAGCTAAATATTGGCGGTCGAGGTTTAAACCCAAACAGAACAGCAAACTTCAATACGCGACAAAATGGGTACGACATTTCCGCAGATGTTTTAGGCTATCCCGAAAGTTACTACACACCACCTGCTGATGCCATAAGAGAGATTGAAGTAGTGCGTGGAGCGGCATCACTTCAATATGGAACACAGTTTGGAGGTTTAATCAACTTTAAATTAAAAGAACCCAATATTAGAAAAAAGGTAGAGTGGGTATCAAGACAATCTTTGGGGTCCTTCAACCTTTTCAATAGCTTTAATAGCTTAAGCGGTACCGTAGGGAAATTTGGCTATTACGTCTACTACAATTTTAAAACGGGCGATGACTTTAGACCAAATTCCGAATTTGATTCTCATAATGCCTATGCGCATACAGATTATAAATTCACCAACAATACTAAAGTAGCTTTTGAAATGAGCTACTTGAATTATTTAGCACAACAACCAGGAGGGCTTACCGATAGACAGTTTGAAGAAGATCCTACATATAGTAATCGCACGCGAAATTGGTTTAAAGTAGACTGGAAACTATACTCACTTAGATTAGACCATAGTTTTTCCGATAAAACAGATTTCAGTTTAAATTTATTTGCCTTGGATGCTTACCGAAAGACTGTTGGTTTTCGTGAAAATAGGGTTTCACAAGAAGATGATTTAGATTCGCCAAGAGAATTAGTTTCGGGGAATTTCAATAATTGGGGAGCAGAAGCTAGATTTTTAACTCATTACAATTTACTAAATAACGAAAATGTATTGCTTTTGGGGGGTAAATATTACCAATCTAAAAATAGTGAACGCCAAGGGCCTGGTAGTGATGGAAGCGATCCAGATTTTAATTTCGCCAACGATAAATATCCTAACTATCCCAGACAGAGTGATTTTGAATTTCCAAACCTAAACATTGCTGTTTTTGGAGAAAGTATTTTTAACCTTAGCTCAAAACTCTCTATAACTCCAGGTTTCCGATTTGAATATATCAAGACACAGAGCGAAGGCGAATTCAAAAAAATTAATTTTGACATTGCGGGAAACCCTATATTGAATGAGAATATTGAAGATAATCGGAATTTTGACAGAGCTTTCTTATTATTGGGAGTGGGCATGAGCTATAAACCTTTGCGGTCTCTGGAAATGTATGCGAATTTAAGTAAGAATTATCGTTCTGTAACTTTCAATGATATTAGAATAACCAACCCGTCGTTAGTAGTGGATCCCAATATCACCGATGAGCAAGGATATACTTTCGATTTAGGTGCTCGTGGAAGGTTTGGAAAATATATTTCTTATGATATAGGAGGGTTCTTTTTAAGTTATCAGGATAGGTTAGGAGTTATTGTTCGTGAGGTAAGCGACATTCAGGAAGAGCGTTTTCGCGGCAATATTGGCGATGCCGTAACTTATGGTTTGGAAAGTTTTGTAGATTGGAATGTAATGGAGTCTTTCTCCACCAATAGCAACTTTAAGATGAATTACTTTGTAAACCTTGCACTTACTAATAGTGAGTATATTTCCTCGAAAGAAAATAATGTAGAAGGAAATAAAGTAGAATTTATTCCGGCAATTAATCTAAAAACCGGATTAGGATTCGGTTATAAAAACTTTTTAGGAAGTGCTCAATATACCTATTTAAGTAAACAATTTACTGATGCCACGAATAGCGAACGCGATTTTGAGAGTCAAAGCGGAATTGTAGGAGAAATTCCTGCGTACGATATTCTAGATATTTCTTTGGCTTATACCTTTGGTAATTTTAAATTGGAAAGCGGGATCAACAACGTTTTAAACAATAGTTATTTTACCAGAAGAGCTACTGGTTATCCAGGTCCAGGAATTCTTCCTAGTCAGTCGAGAACTTGGTATGCCACACTTCAAATTAAGCTCTAAGCTTAATATATTTTAAAATTAAAAGTTGTATATTTGCACGCAATTAAAACATAACTACATTCCGATTCTGTCACTTCAGTTTAGCCTCGGAAATTAAATTAATTGCAATGACTGCACACAACAACAAAATTCTTGGAGAAGGCCTTACTTATGACGACGTACTTTTAGTACCCGCATTTTCTGAAGTTTTACCCCGTGAGGTTTCAATAACCACCAAATTTTCTAGAAATATTACACTTAACGTTCCAATAGTTTCTGCAGCTATGGATACCGTTACTGAAAGTGCTATGGCAATTGCTATGGCTAGAGAGGGAGGGATTGGTGTTCTTCATAAAAATATGACAATTGAGCAACAAGCTGCCGAAGTAAGAAAAGTTAAACGTGCAGAAAGCGGAATGATTATCGATCCAGTAACGCTTCATAAAGAAAATACTGTTGGAGATGCTCAAAACACAATGCGTGAGTACAGTATTGGAGGAATTCCTATCACTGATAAAGCTGGATTACTTATCGGAATAGTTACCAATCGTGATTTGCGTTTCGAAAAAGACTTAAAACGTCCGCTGTCGGAAGTTATGACTTCAGAAAATTTAGTGACAGTGGCACAAGGAACTTCATTAAAACAAGCAGAAATAATTCTTCAACAAAACAAAATTGAAAAGCTTCCCGTTGTAGATGATTCAGGAAAACTTTTAGGCTTAATCACCTTTAGAGATATCACAAAACTTACCCAAAAACCAAGTGCTAATAAAGATCAATACGGAAGACTTCGCGTTGCAGCAGCTTTAGGTGTAACTCCTGACGCAATTGATAGAGCAGAAGCTCTAGTAAATGCTCAAGTTGATGCTGTAATTATCGATACAGCTCACGGGCATACAAAAGGTGTGGTGGATGTTCTAAAAAAAGTAAAAGAAAAGTTTCCAGATTTAGATGTTGTAGTTGGAAACATAGCAACACCCGAAGCTGCATTGTACTTAGTTGAGGCAGGGGCAGACGCTGTAAAAGTTGGAATCGGGCCAGGTTCAATTTGTACTACAAGAGTAGTTGCTGGAGTTGGTTTTCCACAATTTTCAGCTGTTTTAGAAGTTGCGGCAGCTTTAAAAGGAACAGGTGTTCCTGTAATTGCAGATGGTGGAATACGTTATACAGGCGATATTCCTAAAGCATTGGCTGCAGGTGCAGATTCTGTAATGTTAGGTTCGCTACTAGCAGGTACTAAAGAATCACCAGGAGAAACAATTATCTACGAAGGAAGAAAATACAAGTCATACCGAGGAATGGGTTCAGTAGAAGCTATGAAACAAGGTAGTAAGGACCGCTACTTCCAAGATGTAGAAGATGATATTAAAAAATTAGTGCCAGAAGGAATTGTAGGACGTGTACCCTACAAAGGTGAGTTGCTAGAAAGTATGACTCAGTTTATTGGTGGTCTTCGCGCTGGTATGGGGTATTGTGGTGCAAAAGATGTTGAGTTTTTAAAAGAGAATGGAAAATTCGTTAAAATAACATCTTCAGGGGTTACGGAAAGCCATCCTCATGATGTAACTATTACTAAAGAAGCTCCTAATTATAGTAGATAATTTTTTCAACATATATAAATTAAACAATAAAAGACACTAGGGTTTTCTAGTGTCTTTTGCTTTTTAATATTATTTGGAATTACCCCCACAAGACCAAATCTACTAGCAAGAATGTTGTCAATAAAAAAAGGTGAAGTTATAAACCTCACCTTTTTAAAATTTATACGATAAAGAATTTAGTTTCCTTCGGCTTCTTCATCAGATACTGAAATGCCAAGTTCTAATAAAATTGGAACTGTAAGGTCGTAAGCTGGGTCTAGATATACTATGTCTTGCGTTGCTCTAGTTACTTGAGTATAGCCTTGTTGTTTAGCTACTTTTTCTAGCGCTTGACCTATTTTAGCGTATAACGGTTTTAAAGCTTCTTGTCGCCTTATTTCCATAAGTTTTGTTCCGTTTTGCTGAAACTTTTGAATATCGTTATCTAATGCTAGCAAAGCTGTTTGTTTTTCTTTCTTTTTTTCAGCAGAAAATGTAGCTTCATCTTTTTTATACTCTTCAAGAAGCGCTTTGTATTCGTCTATTTTTTTGTTTAAATCTACGTCTAAAGACTTTCCGTAAGTTTCCATTTCAGTTTGTACAGAAGTAAGTTCTGGCATTTTTGAAAGTATATACTCTATGTCTACAGCACCTACTTTTCCTTGTGCAAAAGTGGATAAACTAATAAAGAAAACGGCAATTTTTAAAAATTTCATCTCGTTTGTAATTAATTATTTAGAGGGCAATATTACTATAAAATTTACAAATAACCCTAAATGATGGAATTAGAGTACGCTAAAATTGTCTTAATTTAATGCATCAGGATTAACATTCATGCTTCATCGTAATACTGTCCACGAGTAGGTTTTAGTGTTTCTCTCAAAGAATGCATTAAATCTTTATCAACAACCATATATGCGGTGTGATGCATTTTTGAAAGTTCTTCTTGACCTATTATTGGATTGTTTAAGTTCTCAATCTGTGCGAATTCAGAAAGATGAATTGTGTGGTGTTTTGCTGTTTGTTCGGCGTTAGGGCCACGAAAATCCCATATAAGTTTTACTCTTTCACTCATTCATTTTTTTTTATATGTATCAAATACTTTTTATGAAATTTATAATCTAAATTTTAAGACCAATGCAAGTTAAGTGTTTTTTGTATTTATTTTAGTATTGAAGACACTATATTGCCGATAAATTCGTTTGCTTTTGGGTGTGAGTTCACATAGGTTTTTGCTATTTTCGCACATTTGTAGGCCAAAATATTTGTATAGGCATAACTTCATTTAAAACAATAATTCAATAATAATGAGAAAATTTCTTACCGTATGTCTTTTAGCTTTTTTAAGCGCTACGACAGTTTTTGCACAAAGTAAAAAAGATGAACTTCTAACGATAGATGGTTCTCCTGTTTATGTAAAAGAATTTAATCGTGTTTATAAGAAAAACTTAGACCTTGTACAGGACGAATCTCAAAAAGATGTCGATGGCTACTTGGAGTTATTTATAGATTATAAATTAAAAGTTGCTGAAGCTCGGGCACAAGGTTTAGATCAAGATCAATCTTACGTTAGAGAGCTTTCTCAATATCGCGATCAACTTTCAAGACAGTATTTAGCAAAAGATCAAATTACTGATGAATTGTCTAAAGAAGCTTACGAAAGAGGGAAAGAAGAGATTAATGCTTCTCACATTTTAATTCTTGTTGATTTTGATGCAATGCCACAAGATACGTTGGCTGCTTATAACAAATTAAAGAAGATTCGCGAGCGCGCTTTAAAGGGTGAAGATTTCACCGAACTAGCTAAAAAATATTCTGAAGAGCCTAATGCTTCAGTAAGTGGTGGAGATTTAGGTTATTTCTCTGTTTTTCAAATGGTTTATCCATTCGAAACAGAAGCATACAATACTAAAACTGGAGAGATTTCAAATATAGTTAGAACTCAGTTTGGGTATCACCTTATAAAAGTAAACAATAGAAGAGAAAGGGCTCCAAAAATTGAAGTAAGTCATATAATGATTTCCGACAAAAGAAAAGAGCGCAATTTTGATCCTCAAGAACGTATTCAGGAAATTTATAAACTTCTAGAGCAAGGGGAGTCTTTTGAGAGTTTGGCAAAACAATACTCAGACGATAGAGGTTCTGGAAATAAAGGTGGCGAATTAAAGCCTTTTACTAGAGGCGATCTTAAAGCACCAGAATTTGAAGCAGCGGCATACAAACTTAAAACTCCAGGAGAATTAAGCAAGCCTGTAAAATCTGAGTTTGGATGGCATATCATCAAATTGAGAAATATTATTCCAGAAGAAAGCTACGAAAGCCAAAAAGAAACACTCGATAAAAAAGTGGAGGGTGGCGATAGATCAAAAGTAGTATATCACGCAGTAAATAAGAAAATTAAAGATAAATATGGCTTTAAAGAAGGTGTAGATTATATGCCATTTTTTGATAATTATGTTTCAAAAGATGTCTTTAACCGAAGATGGGAAGGTGAAGAGATAAAGCCAGAAGACGATAAAGTGTTGTTTACAATTGGGGATAAAGATTTAAAGTATTCAGATTTTGCTAATTATATTTCTTATCGTCAAAAATCTACTAGAGCTTTTAAAGATAAAACTCTTTTACTGAACAGTTTATATGAAGAATTTGTGAACGTAAGTTTAACAGATTACTTTAAAGACAAATTAGAAGATGAAAATGAGGCGTATGCAGCCGTTTTAGATGAATATCGAAATGGGCTTTTGATTTTTGATGTTATGAACAAAAACATTTGGCAAAAAGCTAAAACTGATACTGTTGGTCTGCAGGAGTTTTATGATAAAACAAAAAACAATTACACTTGGAAACAACGTTTAGATGCAGAGATTTATTCGGCAACTTCTAAAAAGGTAGCTCAAGAAATTCAAGCAATGCTGAAAAGCAACAAGTCTGTTGAAGAAATAAAATCTGAAATAAATAAAAATGAAGAAGTAAAGGTATTAGCTTCAACTGGTACTTTTGAAGTTGACGCTGATGATCTGCCAAAAAATATAACCGCTAAAAAGGGTGTGTCGGATATTTACGAGAGTAACGATTCGTATATAGTGGTAAAAGTGAACGATATTTTAGCTCCTAGTATAAAGCCTTTAGATGAAGTAAAAGGTAGGGTTTTAAGTGATTATCAAAATCATTTAGAGCAGGAGTGGAATAAAACTTTACGTGCTAAGTATAAGGTTCAAGTAAATAAAAAAGCCTTAAAGCGTATTAAAAAAGAGCTTAAGTGATAAGAACAATTCTTTTTTCTCTCATATTATCATCCGTTTTCACGGGCTGCAATTACTTTGAAAAACCAACAGAGGAAAATGTTGTAGCTAGAGTTAACGACAATTACCTATATTTAAGTGAGGTTGAAAGTTTAGTTCCGGAAAACTCTTCAAAAGAGGATAGTATTTTAATTGTCAATAATTATATCAATCGTTGGGCAACGCAAAAATTGCTTATCGAACAAGCTAAAATTAATTTATCACCGGATAAGCTTCAGCAATTTGATAAATTGGTTGAGGAATATAAAAACGATTTGTTAACCGAAAGCTATAAAGGAGCTGTTGTTAGTAAACAAATAGATAGTGTGATAACCGAAGAAGATTATAGAATTTATTACGCTTCAAACATCGATAATTTTAGACTAAAAGATTTATTGGTAAAATTAAGATACATACACCTACCTCCCGAATACGATGGAGTACAAGAGGTAAAACAGAAATTATCACGCTACGATAAAAAAGATAAAAAGTCATTGACTACCGAAAATTACAGATTTGTTTCAAGTAATTTTAATGACTCGGTTTGGATTAAAAAACAAATGCTACTCAATGTTTTACCTGTTTTAAAAGGAATTAATGAGCAAGTGTTAAAAAAATCAAATTTTGTACAATTACAAGATTCTTTGGGGGTATATTTGGTGAAAATTGAAGATGTACTCAATCCCAATGATACACCACCACTACCATACATTAAACCTACTTTAAAGCAGATTATTCTCAACAAAAGAAAGCTTGAGCTTATAAAAAAGTTTGAAGCCGATATTACTAAAGACGCTATAGAAACAAAAAACTTTGAAATTTACACCAATGAATAAATTCTTATTACTATTCCTTTTATGCACACCAATGATTTACGGCCAAACAGTATTGGAGCCGGATAGCAGCGGAGTTGTAAAAAGTAACGATTCGCTTGTAGTGAGTCAAGCGCTTAAAAAAGATACAATAGTACCGTTTAAACGATTTAAAGCTGAAGGCGTTAGCGCAGTAGTAGGCGAGCACATTATTTTGGATAGCGATATTGATAAAGCTTATGTTGAAATGAAGTCGCAAGGTATGTCTGTTGAAGATGTGAGTCGTTGCCAGTTAATGGGGAAGCTAATGGAAGACAAGCTTTATGCTCATCAAGCTAAACAAGATAGTATCATGGTTGCTGATGCTGAAATTAATGGAATGATAGACCAGCAATTACAGTACATGGTTTCGGAATTAGGGAGTGAAGAAAAAGTTGCTGCGTATTACCGTAAAGACAATATTGCAGATTTAAGAAGAGAACTTTTTGAGGCAAATAAAAATATAAAATTAGCTAGCCTAATGCAGCAAAAAGTAATTGAAAAGGTTGAGATTACCCCTGAAGAGGTGCGTACATTCTTCTTTTCAATTCCAGAAGATGAGCGTCCAGTGTTTAGTGCTGAGATTGAAATTGCTCAAATAGTAGTTGAACCTGAAGTTACGCAAGAAGCAAAAGATGAAGTTATAGCTAAGTTATACGCTATGCGTGCCGATATTATCGACAACGACGCAAGTTTTTCTACTAAGGCAGTACTTTACTCTAAAGATCCAGGTTCTGCTTCAAAAGGAGGTTTGTATGAAGGGGTTAAAAGAGATTCACCTTGGGCTAAAGAATTTAAAGATCAGGCTTTTTCATTGTTAGAAGGAGAAGTAAGTGAGCCATTTGAAACCGAATTTGGATATCATATTCTTTATGTTGAAAAAATTCGAGGTCAAGAAGTAGATGTACGTCATATCTTATTATTCCCAGAAGTTTCACAAAAATCTATTGATGAAGCTCATAAAAGAATGGATGATATTAGAGCTGAAATTGAAGCCGGAGAAATCACTTTTGCTGAGGCAGCTCAGAAATATTCAGACGATAAAGAAACGCGCAACAACGGAGGTCGATTAGTAAATCCAGTTACTTTCGATACTAAATTCGATTTAACAAAAATGGACCCAACCCTTAGTGCAAAAGTGTACAACCTTGAAGAGGGTGAAGTGTCTAAAGTATTTACAGATCGTGACCGCACAGGTAAGAGTAGTTTAAAAATTCTTACAGTTACCAAGCGTTTTGAAGAGCACACTGCAGACTATACGAAAGACTACGAACGTATAAAAGAATTGGCATTACGCGAAAAGCAAATCAAGGTAATAAACAAGTGGCAGAACGAAAAGATTAAAAGTACCTATATTAGCATCAACGAAGATTACCAAGATTGTGACTTCGCAGGGGATTGGGTAAAATAATTTATGATTTTTTAATATGTCAGACGTAGCAGCCGTAAAACAACTGGTTTCAAAATACAATGCCCTTAGGCAGGAAATTAAAAAAGTAATAGTAGGTCAAGATGAAGTGGTAGAGCAAGTGTTGCTTTCCATATTTTCTGGCGGGCATGCGTTGCTTATCGGTGTTCCTGGGCTTGCAAAAACCTTGTTGGTGAATACTGTTGCTGAAGCTTTGGGGTTAAACTTTAAAAGAATACAATTTACTCCAGACTTAATGCCTAGTGATATTCTAGGTTCAGAAATCTTGGATAAAGACCGCGAATTTAAGTTTATCAAAGGTCCAATATTTGCAAATATTATTCTTGCAGACGAAATTAATAGAACGCCGCCGAAAACACAAGCAGCTCTTTTAGAAGCAATGCAAGAACGCGCTGTAACTGTGGCCGGACATCACTATAAATTAGATTTACCCTATTTTGTGCTCGCTACTCAAAACCCAATTGAACAGGAAGGAACCTATCCATTACCTGAAGCGCAATTAGACCGTTTTATGTTTGCCATTAACTTAGAATACCCTTCATTTACTGAGGAAGTAGAAGTTGTAAAGCAAACAACCGCTGGTGTACATAAAAATGTAAATGCATTGTTTACAGCTCAAGAAATTATTGATTTTCAACAACTAATTAGAAGAATTCCTGTTGCTGATAACGTTATTGAATACGCTGTAGGACTAGTTGGAAAAACGAGACCGAATAGTCCGTCAGCACCTGAAATTGTAAAGAATTATGTCGATTGGGGAGCGGGACCTAGAGCTTCACAAAACTTAATTTTAGCAGCAAAATCGAATGCTGCTTTAAATGGGAAATACTCGCCAGATATTGAAGATGTTCAGAAAGCTGCTATCGGAATCTTAAGACACCGACTCATAAAAAACTATAAAGCAGAGGCTGAGGGCTTGAGTATAGAAGAAATTATTAGAAGTTTATTCTAGTTTTTTGCCTAATTCTTTTCATTAAAATTATAGCGTGAACTTTTTCACAGTAATAATTTTAGTTGAAATAAAATCAGACACTTATTAAGTTGCTCTTTTCTTTTTTAAATTCTCATTATTAGTAGCTAAAAATTAAAGAATTGATATTTTTCAATAACTAATATTAGTTTTAAGTGAATTATTTTCATTAAAGAAGCAACTTCGTTAAATACTTTTTAAATATTCCAAATTTTTGTAAATTCGCAACAACAAAAAATACAACTATGGCTTTTGATATTGATATGATTAAAAAGGTGTACGCCCAGATGGCGGAACGTGTTGATAAAGCACGTGAAATCACGGGTAGGCCCCTTACACTTTCTGAAAAAATTCTTTATTCACATCTTTGGGATGGCACACCTAGTAAGGCTTTCCAACGTGGGAAAGATTATGTAGATTTTGCTCCAGATAGAATTGCTTGCCAGGATGCAACAGCACAAATGGCATTGTTACAATTTATGCAAGCGGGGAAAAAATCGGTTGCAGTTCCAACTACTGTTCACTGTGATCACTTAATCCAGGCAAAACAAGGTGCTGCAAAAGATTTAATGCGCGCTAACGAAACTAGTAATGAAGTTTTTGACTTCTTAGAATCTGTTTCAAATAAATATGGAATAGGTTTTTGGAGACCAGGAGCTGGAATTATTCACCAAGTAGTGCTTGAAAACTACGCTTTCCCTGGAGGGATGATGATTGGTACCGATAGCCATACTGTAAACGCAGGTGGTTTAGGAATGGTTGCAATTGGAGTTGGTGGAGCCGATGCAGTTGATGTAATGGCAGGAATGCCTTGGGAATTAAAATTCCCAAAACTTATTGGTGTTAAATTAACTGGTAAGTTAAATGGATGGACAGCCTCTAAAGACGTAATATTAAAAGTAGCTGGTATTCTAACTGTAAAAGGTGGAACAGGGGCTATAGTTGAGTATTTTGGACCTGGTGCAAAGAACCTTTCTTGTACTGGTAAAGGAACTATCTGTAATATGGGTGCCGAAATTGGAGCTACTACTTCAACATTTGGTTACGACGACTCTATGGAGCGTTTCCTACGAGCTACAGATAGAAATGAAATTGCTGATGAAGCAAACAAGATACGCGAGTATTTAACTGGAGATGATGAAGTTTACGAAAATCCAGAACAATACTTCGATCAAGTAATTGAAATTGACCTTTCTACATTACGCCCACACTTAAATGGTCCGTTTACACCAGATTTAGCTACTGAAGTTGGTGAGTTAGGTGAGAAAGCAAGAAAAAATGATTGGCCTCTTAAAGTTGATTGGGGATTAATCGGTTCTTGTACAAACTCTTCATATGAAGATTTATCTAGAGCTGCATCTATCGCACAACAAGCAATCGATAAAAAATTAAAGTCGAAAAGTGACTTCGGTATCAATCCTGGTTCTGAACAAATACGTTACACCGCAGAGCGTGATGGTTTACTAGATGTTTTTGAAAATCTTGATGCTACTATCTTTACAAACGCTTGTGGACCATGTATTGGACAATGGGATAGAAGTGATAGAAAAGGAGAAGAAAAGAATACAATTGTGCACTCTTTTAATAGAAACTTCTCAAAGCGTGCAGATGGTAATCCAAATACACATGCCTTTGTAGGTTCACCAGAAATGGTTGCAGCAATTGCAATTTCAGGTCGTTTAGACTTCGACCCTATGAACGATACGCTTATTAATGAAGATGGAGAAGAGGTTAAATTAGACGAGCCAGTAGGTCTTGAATTACCTCCTAAAGGTTTTGCGGTTGACGATAATGGATATTTAGCGCCAACTGAAGACGGTAGTACTGTTGAGGTAAAAGTTGCAACGGATAGCGAGCGCCTTCAATTGTTAGAGCCATTCGTGCCAATTCAAGATTCTGAATTACAAGGTGTAAAACTGTTGATAAAAGCATTCGGAAAATGTACTACCGACCATATTTCTATGGCAGGACCTTGGTTGCGTTACCGTGGGCACTTAGATAATATTTCGAACAATACATTAATCGGTGCTGTAAACGCTTTTAACAAGAAAACTAACTTCGTTAAAAATCAGTTGACTGAGGAATACGGTGGTGTACCAGATGTACAGCGTCAATACAAGGCGCAAGGAATTAAAACTATTGTTGTGGGTGACCATAACTACGGTGAAGGTTCTTCACGTGAGCACGCAGCCATGCAGCCTAGATTCTTAGGTGTTGCAGCTGTTTTAGTAAAATCATTTGCTAGAATACACGAAACAAACTTGAAAAAACAAGGTATGCTTGGATTGACATTTGCTAATGAAGCAGATTACGATCTAATTCAAGAAGATGATACTTTCAACTTTGTGGATATTGCAGACTTTGCTCCTAATAAACCATTGACAATTGAAGTTGTTCATAAGGATGGAAGTAAAGATGTTATTATGGCAAACCATACTTACAACGATGCTCAAATTAAGTGGTACCGTGAAGGTTCAGCTTTAAATTTGATTAAAAAGCAAAACGCTTAAAAATCATTGTTTTCAATATACAAACCTAACAGGTTTCATTACCTGTTAGGTTTTTTTTATACCTTAGAAATATGATAGGTTTTTTAAAAAAGCACTGGAGCAATATTCTATTCGTTGGATTATTTGTTTTACTTATTATCCCGCAAACGAGAATGCCAATACAAGTTTTTGTACAACGATTAATATCATTTTCGCCATCTGAAAAAGCCGAATCTAAACGAGAAACATTAACCGATTACAATTGGAGTTTACAGCCACTCAATTCTGAAGCAATCAATTTCTCACAATCAAAAGGAAAGGTCACAATAGTAAACCTTTGGGCTACTTGGTGTCCACCTTGTGTCGCAGAAATGCCTTCTTTTCAAAAACTATTCAACAGTTATGGAGACAAAGTAGATTTCTATTTCGTTACTTCAGAAACTTCAGAAAAGATTGAGAAATTTATAGATAAAAACGGTTATAATTTGCCGATATATATTCAAAAATATAAAGCACCAACGCAGTTAGAATCCAATGTGCTTCCTACTACTTATGTAATGTCTAAAACAGGTGAAATAGTTATAGATGAAACGGGTGTAGCCGATTGGAATAGCAAGAAAATGAGAGCCCTTTTAGATAAACTTCTGTCGGAATAGATATAAAGATTAAGTTTACTATTTTGTAATTTCTTTCGTTTTTGAAGGGTATTTCTCTTTAAATTTTTCCATTAATACAAATATTGTAAGCAACATGCTAAGAGCGTAGACACTATCTTCAATTGGAACAGTTCCTATTCGAATTCCTAAGTTTTCAGCATCATTATACCAAACCACTTGTTCGTTTATCCAACTTCCAGTTAAGAAACCATTTACTATAAAAAATGGAATTAAAAGCACCAAAAACACTGGGAAGAATATCTTTAAAGCACTTCGCATATAGTTGAAGACTAAACCTAGTAAAACCACAGCATAAGCGAAATTAATAGCGGTATACCAACGATCGAAATTGTAAAGAAGAATTACAATAAAAATGGTTTGCAGCGTGTAATATACTAATTTTGTAAGCTTATTGGAAAATGCAAACTTAGGCCATAAATCTTTAAAAGCATATATGGTGAATAGGCAAGCGTAGGGTATGCAAATAAAAAACAGCCATTCTTCAATGGGGAGATTTATTAATCGATGTCCTGAAAGGTAGGTGTCATTAAAGCCCCAAAAACCATTTTGAGTAAAAATGATATCCCAAGAAACAAAAAAAGCCATCATTATGAATGTGGCGGGAAAAAAATATTTCCACAATTTGTAGAACTTCAATTTTGGGTGAAAACTGAAAATAAATGGAATGCTTAAGGAAGCTAAATCCAATACAAAATAAAGGTGCCACATAATTTATTTCTTGAAATATTTTAAGGGTGGTAGTAACATTCCGAAACACTCTCCATCTTCTTTTCCCAGGTGTTTATGGTGCATTTTATGCGCTCTTCTAATGCCTCTAGTATACCAATTATTTGCATTTCTAAATAACTTAAAGCGCTGGTGGATAAAGATATCGTGAACAAAAAAATAGGCGAGGCCGTAAGCAAATATTCCTAACCCAATTGGTAGTCCGGCCCAGAAGCCATAATAACTCCACCCAATAAAACAACTTATGCTTACTAAAGCATAGAATAGAAAAAAATAATCATTGCGTTCCCACCAGCTGTCGTGATCTTTTTTGTGGTGATCTTTGTGTAACTTCCATAAAAATCCGTGCATAACATATTTATGAGTGAACCACGCCATAAATTCCATTATGCAGAAAGTAGCAATGAAAATTATTATCCAAAGAACTGTATCCATTTTTCTATTTACTGTTTTATGTATTAGGAATCTTGTTTAGAGATAATATCACCTCACCAAATTTAATTGATATTTCACATAGCTCCTCATCAAAAGCCCAATCTTTTCAGTATTTGGGATTCGAATCCGAGTGTTTTTAATTTCTAAGGCTGGAGTTTTTTGAAGTTTTTTTAATAACCTTTTATAGTATCTATACGCAATAAAAACTCCGAGTTTCGCTTCATTTGGAAGGTGTAATATTCCCTGATATCCTTTGTCGAAATTATCAGTTATTTCACTAATTATATCTTGCTTTGAAATTTCATCTAACGAATCCAAATTTGCATTTGGAAAATAAGTTCGTTGTAGATTTTCGTGGTCTTCTTTTAAATCTCTGAGGAAATTTACCTTTTGAAAAGCTGAACCCAAATACATTGCTGCATCTTTTAGAGCTTCGTACTTATTAGTATTTCCTTTCACAAACACCTTTAAGCACATTAACCCAACAACATCGGCAGAACCATAAATATAGTTATTAAATTCTTCTGGAGTGGTGTAAACCTGTTTAGTCAAGTCTAATCGCATACTGGCCATAAAGGTGTCTATTAACTCTCTTTCAATGTTGTATTTGTAAACGGTATGTTGAAATGAATTTAATATTGGATTTAGACTAATGCGATCTTCCAAAGCTTCATTTAATGCAGTTTCAAAACGGTTAAAAAGTAATTCCTTGTTGTAATCGTGAAACGAATCTACAATCTCATCGGCGAAGCGAACAAACCCGTAGATGTTGTAGATATCTTGACGAATAGATGGAGCTAACATTCGTGTAGCTAACGAAAAAGATGTGCTGTAAGTTTCAGTAACCTTTTTGCTGCAGGATTTAGATACTATGTCGAAAAGCTCTTTCACTTTTTTATTGATTTTTCAATTAATCCTGCTGCCAATTTTCCTGAAATTAAAGCTGGTGGTACTCCGGGACCTGGAACAGTAAGTTGTCCTGTGAAAAATAAATTCTTCACTTTACTACTCTTTAAATTCGGTCTTAAAAATGCAGTTTGCAAAAGCGTATTTGCAAGTCCGTATGCATTTCCTTTATAACTATTATAATCTGAAATAAAGTCGTTTACACAAAATGACTCTTTAAATATAACTGATTTTGTGATAGATTGATTCGTAACAGTTTCAAATCTTTTTATTATTTTTTCAAAATACACTTCTCTTATTTCGAGATTATCTTCCAAACCAGGGGCTAGAGGTATAAGAAAAATCCCTAATTCCTTTCCTTTAGGCGCAACACTCTCATCTGTTTTTGAAGGGAAACTAGCGTAAAATAAAGGTTCCTTAGGCCATTTGGGGTGGTCGTAAATTTCTTCAGAATGTTTTTTAAAATCTACGTCGAAAAACAAAGTGTGATGATTTACATTTTGAATCTTTTTATCAAATCCTACATAGAAAAGTAAGGCAGAAGGAGCAAAAGTTTTCTTTTTCCAATAACTGTCAGAATATTGACGGTATTTAGTGGGTAGTAAGCTTTCCGTATGATGATAATCTGCACCGCTTAATATAAAATTAGCATTTACTAGATTTCCATTTATTATAATAGATGTGGCTTTGCCATCTTCAATATTTATCTTTTCAACGTTTTGATTTGTTTTAATTGTAACACCAAGATCTTCTGTAAGTTTCTGAATTCCTTTTACTACAGAATACATCCCTCCCTTTGGATGAAATGTACCTAGACCAAAATCGGCATAATTCATAAAGCTGTAAAAAGACGGTGTATTTGACGGCTTAGCACCTAAAAATAAAACTGGAAATTCCAATATAGAAATTAGTTTAGGATTGGTAAATTCTTTCCTAACGTCTTTACTGATGGTGCTAAAAAACTGTCCAACTTTTTTTATGGTGGCAGTATTTACGAGTTCTAAAGGTGAAACTCCAGGTCGATAAACCAAATCTTTTATGGCTATATTGTAATTATCTTGGGCTTGTGCAATAAACTTTTTTAGCTTCGTTGAGCTGCCTACCTCTTCATTCTCAAATGCAACACAAATTTTATCTAAAGTATCTTCAATGCTTATAGAATCGTTTTTTCCGAAAAAAACGCGATAGGCAGGATTGAGTTTCTCTAATTGGTAATATTCTGCAGGAGACTTCCCGAAATCGGAAAAAAATCGTTCAAACACATCAGGCATCCAGTACCAAGTGGGACCCATATCGAACTTAAACCCATTCTTGTTTAATTGCCTAGCGCGGCCCCCAATACTTGAATTTTTTTCATATATGGTTACACTATATCCCGCTTTAGCTAAATAGCAAGAAGCAGCTAGTGATGAAAACCCAGAACCAATGATTATTACAGATTTGCTCATTTTGTTTAACAAATGTACAAAATAATTAAACAGTATAATGTCAAAAAAATCACTAATTAAAAGTTTTCATTCCAAATAATTCTTATTTGCACAGCAATTTTTTATAGTGAGCGGGTGGTGAGGTATTGTGAGAACTTTAGAGTGTAAAATATTTATAAAGTTGTTTCAATATGTTGGGTAAATAATTCCAAGCTATTAAAAACGCGAATATTATTATTTGGGTTTGCTATCTGATCAACCCTTTTACCTAAAATCCAAAGTTCACAAGGTTTTATATGGCTAACTTTCTCTTGAAATTCACCAATATAATTCTCTACTTGGTCTGTCTCTGGTTGTACTGTAAAATACGTCAAGAAAACGATTTCAGATTGGGTTTTTACAACGTGATTTAAACTATCAATGGGTACGTTTGCTCCTAAATATATAGTGTGATAACCCGCAGATAAAAGTTCATAATTAGCGTATAGTAGCCCAATATCGTGAATTTCTTTTAGCGGTAAATACAATACAAAGATTTTATTTTCTTTCCCTGTAGAAGCATCTTTTACAAGATTGTATTGTTGGATAATTAAATGGCGTATTTTTTCTGAAATAAAATGTTCATGCGAAGGGTCAATAGTTCCAGAATGCCAAAGAACTCCTGTTTCATTTAATAAAGGAACAAATACTTCTAAAAACACTTCTCGAAACGACTTTTGTTCTATTAATTTCATAAAAGTAGTATCAAAAAGCTCACTATCGAACTCGAACATAGCTGTCTTTAAAACATTACAAGCATATTCGGTGTTTAGTTCGTGGATATTCTTTTTAACTAACTTCTGAAGCTCAGTTTTATTAAGACTTGCTAAGGTTGAAATTTTATGACCTTCATTATATAAATATACAATGTTGAGAAGCTTTTTTAAACTTTCCAGATCGTACTTCCTTATGTTGGTATCGGTGCGATTAGGCTCAAGAAGATTATATCGTTTTTCCCAAATCCTTATCGTATGGGCTTTAACGTTTGAAAGATTTTCAAGATCTTTTATGCCGAATTGAGTTTTAACCACAAAAATTAAATAATTAATATTTCAAGGGTGAAATTACTAAAAAGAAAGAAAGTTTGTTTAAAAATTTGAATTTATCTTTAAACAATTCGATACGTATATTGATTAAATATACATTAAAATTTGTACCCGGAATGGGACTTGAACCCACACGTCCATAAGACACATGGCCCTCAACCATGCCTGTCTACCAATTCCAGCACCCGGGTGGATGTTGCTATAAGCTGCTAGCTTTCTCGAACAGAGCGCAAATATAATATTTTATAAAATTAAAGCTAAAGCCTTCAAAGTTTATTTGGATAATTTTTCTTGTTTTATTTTTAATATGAAGCTTAATATGATTTTAGTCATTATTAGACTCGTTAATTAAGGTTATATTTGATATAATAAGTAACAAATTTGTGATATTATGACTATAAACATTCAATTCATAAAAATGCCAACTAGTGAGGCAATGTCTGATTATGTTAAACAAAGACTGAATAAACTAGGTGATAAATACGACTGGATTATTCGTGCAGATGTAAGTTTTAAAATGGAAAATAACGTCTATGGAAAAGGTAACATTTGTGAAATTGAGTTAAGTCTGCCTGGACCTAAAATATTTGCAACTTCAACCGAATCAACTTTTGAAGCAGCAGCTAAAGAAACAATCTCAGATTTAGAAAGACAACTTAAAAAACGTAAAGCAAAATTTTCAACCCACTAAAAACATAAAGATGAAAAAAATATTAGTCCCTGTAGATTTCTCGAAATACTCAGATTACGCCATGGAGGTGGCTGCTGGAATTGCTAAAAAACAAAACGCTGAAATTATTGCCTTGCATATGATGGGGCTTAGTGATGCGGTAGTAACAAAAAACGAATCGAGAGAGGTTTTTGAGGCAATGTACTATATGAGGCTTGCTGAAACAAAGTTTGCAGAACTTTTGGATAAAGATTACTTAGAAGGTGTTAAAGTAACCGATACAGTTCATAATTATACAATCTTTAGTGAAATAAATGACGTTGCTAAAGAAATGAACATAGATCTTATAGTAATGGGATCTCACGGAAGCTCTGGTTTAAAAGAAGTCTTTGTAGGTAGTAATACCGAGAAAGTGGTTCGCACTTCAGAAATTCCGGTTTTAGTGATAAAACACAGACACGAAAAATTTAATCCGAAGTTAGGGGTATTCGCCTGTGATTTTTTAGAGAATTCAGTTGGACCTTATAAACGTGCAAAAGAGGTTTTTGAAATTTTCGGAATAGATATGCAAATGGTATATATAAACCTAGCTGGAGATTTTCGTAGTACAAGAGAAATTGAAAAAAGAATTTTAGATTTTTTCAAATCTGCTGGAGAAGCCAACCCTTTGGAAAGCTTAAACAGTGTGGCTCACTACAACGAATATTCTGTAGAAGCAGGAATTTTTGGTTACAGCCAAATAGTTAATGCAGATATTATTTCTTTACCCACACAGGGTAGACAAGGCTTAGCACACTTTTTCTCAGGAAGTATAGGGGAAGATGTAGTAAACCACTCAGATTTGCCAGTTATGACATTTAAAGTTTAGTTAGTTGCTATCGACATCAATTAACTATAAAAAGCAGAAATTCAATTGGTGAATTTCTGCTTTCTTTTTTTTACTAAACGGTGTTTAACGCTATGTCAATCATTTTAGAAAAACTTCCTTCTCGATCTTCAGAAGTCGTAGTCTCACCAGTTACTAGGGAGTCTGAAATAGTTAGAATAGACAAAGCTTTTACATTATATTTTGCCGCAATGGTATAGAGCCCTGCAGTTTCCATTTCCACGCAAAGCACCCCGTATTCAGCCCATTTTTTATAATCTTCCACATTGTCTTCGTAGAACAGATCGGTTGTAAGAATATTTCCAGCTTTTATAGAAATATTATTTTCTTTAGCATAAGACACAGCTTTCATAAACAAATTGAAATCGGCAGTAGGAGCGAAATCGGAGTTTGAAAACCGTGATTTATTGATGCCAGAATTGGATGATGCTGCCATTGCAATTACTATATCGCGAACATTAATATCTTTTTTATAGCTACCTGCCGAACCTACTCTAAGTAAGTTTTTAACGCCGTAGTCTTTTATAAGTTCGTGACAATAAATTAAGGCTGACGGAACTCCCATTCCTGTACCTTGCACCGAAATACGCTTTCCCTTATATGTGCCAGTATAACCATACATTCCGCGTACCTCGTTATAGCATTTAGCGTCTTTTAAATACGTTTCGGCTATCCATTTTGCGCGTAAAGGGTCGCCAGGGAGAAGAACAGATTCTGCAATTTCGCCTATTTTGGCTTCAATATGTGTGCTCATTTGTACTTGTATTGCTTGATGTAACAATTCGAATTCCGGAAGAAGTTCCTATTCTACTCACGCCTAGATCGATGTATTTTTTTGCTGTTTTTGCGTCTCTAATGCCCCCAGAAGCTTTTACTTTTAATGTATCACCAACAGTTTCAACCATTAGTTTCACGGCCTCCTCGGTCGCGCCGCCAGTGCCAAACCCTGTGGATGTTTTTACAAAATCTGCTCCGGCTGCTTTTGAAATTTTACAAGCGGTAATTATCTCGCTATTGGATAAATAACAAGTCTCAAGAATTACTTTTAAAATTTTACCTCCAATTGCCTGTTTTATATCTGAAATTTCTTTTTCAACAGCATCAAACATTTCAGATTTTAAAAATCCTAAATTAAGCACCATGTCAATTTCATCGGCACCTTTTTTTACACCTTGTTCTGCTTCAAATAATTTTGAATTGGCAGAATTAGCTCCCAAAGGAAAACCAACAACTACAGCAATTTTTACGTCGCTATTCTTAAGTTCGTTTTTTACCAGTGAAATATAGCAGCTATTCACACAAACAGCGTAAAAGTTATACTCCTTAGCTTCATTACAAAGTTTGATGATATCATCTTTTGTAGCTGTGGCTTTAAGAAGAGTATGGTCTATATATTGATTTAATTCCATCAGTTTTTATGCTGATTGATAATTGCAATTAATTCATCTTTTTGCAAAACACCACTCTGTCGCCATTTTTGCTCTCCATTACGGAATAAAATCATGGTAGGAACACCTTTCACTTGAAATTGTGCTGCAAGTGGTTGGTTTTTGTCAACGTCTATCTTTACGATTTTTACAGAATCACCCAGTTCATCTTTCACTTGTTTTAAAATAGGAGCTAACATTTTACAAGGTCCACACCAATCAGCAAAGAAATCAACAAGAACAGGTGTTCCGGAATTAATGATATCTTTAAAATTACTTTTCATAGAATTTTTTTAGGATTAAATTTGCCAAATAGTATTAGTATTTGGCTGTGCGTTAATACGATTTATATTTAAACGATAATTTAATATTTGAAGGCTAAAGTATCAAGTTTTGTTCGCTAAATTATAACATTAAAAGGTTCTTTTTATGCTTTCTAAGCACTGGTTTCAGCATTTCTAAGGGTATTTTAATAGAATACGTCCCAGTGTATGAAGGGCAGATTATGCAGTCGTCAAAATAGTATTCGACAACCATATCGTTTATTACAAAATTGTTTTTAGCATTGAAAAAATCGTCGTCTGAAATTGTCCAACAATCGTAATACATTTCGCCCGATTGAATCTTTTCTTTTAAAAATTCGTTTAAAATTTCCTGAACTTCTTCTTCCGTTCCGTCGTTAAAAAAATCTTCAAATTTTAAGAAAACTCCGCGCTCTAAATCAAAGTTCAAAGTCTCAAAGGTATAAGCAGCATGGGCTGCACCCGTGTAGTGATTTTCTTTATAGAAAAGTACACTTATTATTCTATCGTTAAGATTATAGATTTTGTAGTCTACACTTCGCAGCTCATTTTGTCTTGGAATTCCCAATGAATCACACAAGCGCTTTTCGTCTAAAATTTGCTTTTCTATTTCTTTAATGTCTAAATAATTATCCGTAATATACTGATTGAAGTTCTCAAATTGTGGTTTAATTTTTTCATTCAAATAAGGGTATTTAAAATCTAATGTAAACCATTCATCTTTTTTTAAAAATGACTTAGAAACTAGTAATGTCTCTAATTCTTCTTTTTGATCCTTTTTTTCAAGTAGTTCTTTTCTTTTAATATCTAGAGTTTGCTCCTTCAACTTCAAATCCTTATCTGATACACTGAAGGAATCAGCGTTTTTTTCAATTGGTTGTGCGTCTTCACTTTCAATTTTTACTTTATTAGTGTCGTTTTTACACGCAAGAAGTGAAAGAAAGACAAGGATTGGAAGAAGGTTTTTCATTTTAATTTTGGTTTGATTTATAAAAATAATGAAAGATTTATATTGTAGAGAAAAAAGTAAGAATAATTAAGAGTTATTCCTCAAGTAGCAACTTTAATTTGGCAAGCATTACAAGTTCGCTTTTGTTTTTACCTGAAAAAGAACTGGCAATGACATCAGCAGTTTTCCAAATTAGTTTTTTTCGCTCTTCAGTAAAGAGTTTTGAATTTTCCTTTTTATAATCGGCAAAACTGTCGAAACAGTCGTTTGCATCAAGCTGTTCATAGTCGAACCAATCAAATACAATTTCAATTTGGTGTGCAGCGGCTTCTTGTAATGAATTTTTATCGTTATCAATGTGTTTCCACTTATTTAGCACCATTTTTTTAAGAATTTCATATTCTTCTTTGCGCACAACCTTATCAGCAGCTGCAATTGCGTAAAAGAGTTCTCCCATTTTCTGGTAAAAAAGCAATTGTGGTTTATCCATAATACCCATAATTCTGTGGTTATAAAGTGTGTAAATCTAGTTTTAATTCATTTTAATTTTAATGATATAAATCAGTTAAGGGAAACTGATAAAATTCTTTACTTTTGTAAGGAATGAAAGTATTTGACGAAAAAAAAGGTAACATTTTTAAAATTCTTTCTGAAGCTATTTCAGAAGGGATTGTTATTGTTAACGACAAACATGAAATTGTAACCTCTAATGATGCGGGTGATAGAATGTTTGGATACGAACACGGTGAACTAATTGGTAAAAACCTTAGTGTTTTAATACCTCAGGAATATAGGAGTAATCATCATGTTCAGGTTAATGAGTTTATGGAAAATAGCGACCCGAGACAAATGGGTCATGGTCGTGATTTATATGGTAAAAGAAAAGATGGCAGCACCTTTCCTGTTGAAGCTGGACTAAATCCATTTGAAGTTTATGGCAGCAAATATGTAATGGCTTTGGTTACAGATATTTCTGTTAGAAAACAACAGGAGTTGCAAATTAGAGAGCTCAATAATGAATTAGAATTGAAAATTGAAAAGCGAACACAAGCTTTAAAAGAAAGTATTATAGAACTCGAAAAAGAAGTAGTAAAAAGGAAAGATGCCGAGGATAAAATTAAAGAGTCTTTAAGAAAAGAACGAGAATTAGGTGAGCTTAAAACAAAGTTTTTATCCTTAGTTTCACACGAATTTAAAACCCCGTTAAGTGGAATCCTCACGTCTGCAACATTGGTAGAGAAATACAAAGAGACTAGCCAACAAGACAAAAGAGAGAAACACTTAAAAACCATTCAAAATAAAGTAAAGTATCTAAATAATATCCTCAACGACTTCTTATCTATTGAACGTCTAGAATCTGGGAGGGAAACTTATAAGTACAGTACTTTTCCATTAAGTAAAGTAGTTAATGAAGTGATCTATAATGCTAATATGCTTTTAAAGGAAGGTCAGCAAATTAACTACCCAAAAAACATTGACGGCATACAGGTTTATTTTGACGAAAAAATTTTAGAATTATCGTTAACTAACCTTATTAATAACGCCATAAAATATTCCCCAGAAAACACAAGTATCGATGTAATTGTTCTGCCTCAGAAGGACGCTATGAGTATAAAAATTATCGATCAAGGGATTGGTATTCCTGCAAAAGAGCAGAAATTTATTTTCAACAGATATTTTAGAGCTGAAAATGCTTTATTGAATCAAGGAACTGGCATTGGTTTAAATATTGTTAAAAGTCATCTAAACAATATAGGTGGTACTATAATCTTCGAAAGTGAAGAAAATAAAGGAAGTGCATTTACTATTACCTTCCCAAGTAAAATTCCAAAAAGTTAATATGAAGAAAATACTTCTAATTGAAGACGATACAGCACTAAGGGAAAATACAGCCGAGCTTTTAGAGCTATCAGATTATAACGTAATTACTGCGGCAAATGGCAGATTAGGGATTGAACAAGCTTTCAAGGAATTACCCGATATTGTAGTTTGTGATATTATGATGCCTGAAATTGACGGTTACGGCGTGTTAGAGGCATTAGCTTCAAATGAAAAAACCACACATATACCTTTTATATTTCTTACTGCTAAAACCGAGCACAAAGAAATAAGAAAAGGAATGGATATGGGAGCAGATGATTACCTTACTAAACCATTTGATGAAGCGGATTTAATTAGTGCTATAGAAAGTAGATTGGCGAAATCTGCCATCTTATCTATGCGTTCAATTAACGCAGGCATCAATGTAGATGTAGTTGAAGATGAGGACGCCCCAAGGAATTTAAATCAGCTAAAAAATTATTTTTGCGATGAGGGTACCATTGCCAATTATAAAAAAGGTGAAACTATTTATCGTGCTGGTGATCACTCAAATAACATTTTTTTATTGACCAGAGGAGTTGTAAAAACGCATACCATGGACGATAATGTGAAAGAGCTTATTACTGGATTATACAAAGCCGACGATTTTTTAGGATTTACCTCGTTTGAAGATAATCTACCTTATGCCGAGTTTGCTACAGCGGTAGAAGATGTAGAACTGGTTAGTTTATCCAAAACTTATCTAAAAGACATTTTAATAAAAAGTAAGGATGTTACTTTAGAATTAATGAATCTTCTTAGCGATAATTTAACCGAGATAAAGCAGCAACTTATAAGGATGGCCTATAGTTCGGTTAGGAAGAAAACTGCAGCTACTATCATTCAATTTGCTGAAATTATGAATAAAAACACTTCAGCGCCCTTGCGAATTTCGCGTAATGATTTAGCTGCAACTGCAGGAATAGCAACAGAAAGTTTAATTAGAACGCTATCTGAATTCAAGAAAAACGGAATTATTGAAATCGAAGGGCGTGATATTCACATTGTAGACCTAGACAGGTTAAAGTTTATAGAATAACACAATTACCTCCTTCAAAACTGATTTTTATCATTTCTAATATCAAAGCTTACGGATAACTTTGCCTGTGAGACTTTGGTAAAATGAAAAATATTTTAATTCCTACAGATTTTTCTAAAAATTCGCATAATGCAATTCGTTATGCGCTAGATTACTTTGCTGATATTCCAGTCAATTTTTATTTACTTCATGTAGCTTCAATTGAAATACAAGAACCAAATGGAGAGGGGGATGGTTTCACAAAATCTATCGCTAATGTAACTACACTTCAAAACGCTTCCTCCAAACTTAAATCGCTAATTAACACCTGTAAAACATCCAGATTAAACGCTCAGCATAAGTTCTATGCAATAGAAGACGACTTAAACTTAGTAGAAGCTATTCGCAAGCAGGTAATTGCGAAAGAAATAGATTATATTTTAATGGGAACCAGAGGAATGTCTGTTTCTAATTTAAAAAGGCTAGGAAGTAATACCTGTGAAGTTATTACAAAGGTTAAATGTTCAATAATGGTTATACCTGGTAATGCTAGATTTAGAAAAATAAGCAATATTGCCTTTATAACCGATTATAACAATATATTTAGAAGTAAAATATTTTCGACACTTTCCGATAATCTGGAACTGCATAATTCAGCACTTCGGGTGCTTAATATAAGAACACATAATTTAGGACTTAATAGCGAGCAAACCGACAATAAAGGTTTTTTACACTATTCTTTTAGAGAAAAGAAACACAGTTTTCATTTTGTAGAAAATAAGGAACTAGAAACAGGGCTTAAAAATTTTATCGAAACTTGGGATATAAGTATGGTTTCCATTGTAGCTAAAAACTTAAATTTTATAGAGCGTTTGTTATTAAGGCCCGTGGCTAAATTAGTGAGTTATGAGCCAAATGTTCCGTTTTTAGTGATTCACGAATAGTTGATATTTATGAGCATCTATAATTTAAAAAAGAGCTTGATAGGTTTTTAAAACAATAGTTTTAAAGTTTGTCTTCTTCTTTTTTTATAGGATGATCCTCATAAAAATCTTTAAATTTTTTATCTGTAGTGTAATAATCAGACAAAACGCTATAGACCGAATATATCAATAATACTTCACCTATAACAGTGAGGAAAAAAATATAATCGAATGAGAATCCTAAGGCTGCAAATATTGCAACTGTCGTCAATACTAAAGTAGTTATTACCAAATATGAAATAACAGAGAGTTTCATAACATTTTTATTTTAAAGTTACGAAAATCGAAACCTAATGTTTCATAATGAAACCTTAAATATCAAGTGTTTAGCTGATACTTATCATATTTATTTCAGTAAGAAAAACGTATATTTACTTTTAAACCTCTAAATACTTTCTAATGCACAAAATTTTAATTCCTGTCGATTTTTCTAATAACTCCATGAATGCTGCTAAATATGCTGCCGAGCTTTTTAAGCACGGTCATTCTGAAATTTATCTTATACACGCGTTTGCAGATAGAGTGTATAATGAAAAAATAAATTTGCCAGATGCCGATTTTGACAATTTAAAGGCAAAGACACTCAGTGATGTAGAAGAGAAATTAGCTAAAATGAAAAAGGAACTTTTCGCTTACTCACCAAATCCAAAACATAAAATTTTTACAGTTGCTGAATTTGGCTTATTGGTGGATACGGTAAATGAATGGGTGGAAAGTAAAAATGCTGATATTGTCGTGATGGGAACACAAGGGGAAACCGACGATAAAAATATCACTTTTGGTAGTAATACACTTCAAGTTATTAAATACGTGAAATGTCCTGTTTTGGCTATTCCAGAAATCTATACCGATGTTCATCCAAAAAACATCTTGTTTCCATCAGATTTTATGATTCCTTTTAAAAGAAGAGAATTAAAGCTATTAGGGTCACTAGCTAAATGCTTTGCTTCCAAAATTAACTTTTTGTACGTATCTAAATTTAATAACTTGTCTTTAAGGCAACATGATAATAAAGCCTTTATGGAAGCTTGTTTAAGTGAAAATCAGATAGATTTTGTTCAAAAGGATAAAAAGAATGTAACTAAAGCAGTTAATAAATTTATTATAGAAAACCCTATTGATATGCTAGTTATGGTGAATACACGGCATTCTTATTTAGAAAATATCTTGTACAAGTCAACTATAGAAAAAATAGGTTTAAAAATTGATATTCCATTTTTAGTACTTCAAAACTTACCGCGTTAGTAAAAAATTTTAACCGATCATTTATCTAATTATTCTTTGCTATCTATGGAATTTTGAATAATTTATACTACCAAAACCACATAGACTCTAAAGCTTCATTTTAAATAAATTGAAGCTTAAACCACTAATTTTTAGTCCATGAAAAAAATAATTGTCCCTACAGATTTTTCTGATAATGCATTTGCAGCATTGCATTATGCTTCAAAACTTTACGGTGATGAGTCGTTGTGTATAGTAGTTTTACATTCCTATAGTTCGCAGAGTAGAAATAATAATAATCTTGCAGGGCTAAGTGTTAAAACAGAAAACGTCAAAATAAATCCTGAAGAAGAAAGTAAAAAATTGCTTCAAAAAATTAAACTAAGCACCCCGAAGCAAAGGCATAATTACGAATTTATTTTAACCCCAGAATCTTTGTCGAGTACCATCAATAAAATGGCTAAGGAAGATGAAGTAAGCCTTGTTGTGATGGGAGATAAAGGGCGAACTAGTGCAGAAGATGTATTAGTAGGGAGTACAACAATAAAAGTTTTAAAATCGCTAGAAAACTGTCCTTTACTTATTGTTCCCAATCACGTAAAGTTTGTAGTTCCTTTAAAGATTGGTTTTGCTAGCGATTACAATGAGTTTTTTAGTTTTTCAAAATTTAAACCAATCACAAGGCTTGTTAGACAGTTCAATTCGCAAATTCACATTATTAATGTAGGTTCGGAAAAAGAACTTGACAAAACACAAAAAGAAAACTATAACAAGTTTTTGGTAGACTTAACTGAATACGATGTAGATTTTCACTTTGTACCGAAAAAGGGAAATATTTCTAATACCTTACATTCTATTGTAGAAAAAGAGGATATAGATCTATTTACAATCATACATCATAAACATAATTTTATAAAACAACTTTTCCGTGAGCCAGTTGTAAACCGGATTGGAAAACACGATTATGTTCCACTTCTAGTAATTCCATCAAAGATTAAATAAAATATTGTAAATTAAAAGTTTAAATAAACAGATATTATGAAGAAAAGAATATTAATACCCACAGATTTTTCACGCAATGCATTTAACGCTATTAAATATGCAATGGAACTATATAGACGCGAATATTGTGAATTTTTTATTCTAAACACATACTATCTATCAGGATATTCTAAAGACAATTTATTAAGTCCTCAGCCAACAGATAAAGACCTAAGTATTGTAAAAGAACGTTCTGAAAAGAATATTGAAAGATTAAAAGTTCAAATGAGTTTTTATGAAGAAAATGAGAAACACAGTTTTAAATATTTTAGCGAGTTTGGACCATTTTTCGAAGTAATGAAAACTGTTGTTGCCAGAGAAGATATAGAACTTGTTATAATGGGAACTCAAGGTGAAACAGATAATAAAACTGTTATCTTAGGAAGTAATGCTGTTAATGTGATGGAGAAAATTAGAAGTTGCCCAGTGCTAGCCATTCCATCTACAGTATTATTTAAGGAGCCAAACGAAATAGTTTTTCCAACAAGCTTTAGAACACATTATAAGGAAAAGGAACTGTCTACTTTAGTAGAGATTTCTCGGCTTTTAAATGCACCAATTCGCATTTTACACGTGCAAAGGGGGAAGGCTTTATCACAACCTCAAATAGACAACAAATTGCTATTAGAAAAAATTTTAGATCCAGCATCGTTTACGCATCATAGATTGTATGATGTAGATTTAAAAGATGGCGTAAGTTGTTTTGTTCAAAGTCGAGAAAGCGAAATGATTGCAATTGTAAATAAAAAACACAACTTTTTTGGCAGTATATTTTCAAACCCTATGGTGAAAGAACTCGGTAAGCATACTAATGTTCCACTATTAGCAATGCACGATGTAAGAACATAGAATTTTAGAGTGGGGTTCAATACACAAATAAACTTTTAGCTATGCATAAAAATATATTAATTCCTACTGATTATTCGCGAAATGCATTTAATGCTATTGTCTACACATTTGAGCTTTTTAAAAATATAGATTGTACATTTTATATTTTTCACTCTTATTTTTTACAGCATTCCGCTCGTGGAAATTTCTTATTTCCAGAACCAGAACCATCTGAGTATGATGCTGCAGCAAGACATTCAGCAGAGAAAATGATTTTTCTTAAAAATAAGGTAAATCTGTTAGCTGATAATCCTAGACATACAATATACTACGATCACAAATTTGGATCTTTTATAGACTTAATAGAAGAAAAAGTAAAAAAAAATGATATTGATCTAATAGTCATGGGAACCCGCGGTGTAACTAATGATGGAGAAGTTGCCTACGGTAGAAATTCGGTAAATATCATGGAAAATATAAGGGATTGTGCCGTTCTCGCAATTCCTTCCAATATATCCTACAGAAATATTAATGAAATTGTATTTCCAACCAATTTTAAAAGTCACTATATCGAAAGTGAGATGAAAACCTTTGTGAAAATTGCAAAACAAGGCAATTCTCCGATTCGTATTTTACATATTGGGAAGGAAACCAATCTCACTGAAAGACAAAAAAATAACCGAAGTCAACTAGAAAACCATTTTAAAGACTTAGAATTTACATATCACTGGATTGATAGTGGAGGGGTTAAAGAAGAACTGCTCACGTTTATTGATGAACGTGAAAGTGGGATGATAGCTTTTGTAAACAGAAAACATTGGTTTTTTGGCAGTGCTTTTACAAATCCTTTGGTTAAAAGCCTTGGTGTACATTCTAAAGTGCCAATATTGGCGCTACACGATTCCAGAACATAGTTAAATTAAAGAAATAATGGATGTTGAAATTATTAAGCATTCTGGAGAACGGACAAATTTTTCAATCGATAAATTAAAATCTTCACTTCGAAAAAGTGGAGCAGAAGAGGCATTGGTTAATGAAATTTCCAACAACGTCCGCGACGAGTTATATCAGGGCATTTCAACAAGAGAAATATATAATCGCGCCTTTGCTCTTCTTAAAAAAGAGAAGAAAGGCTATGCTTCAAAATACAAGTTAAAAAAAGCAATTTACGAATTAGGACCAACGGGATTTCCTTTTGAAAAATTTATAGCTGCCCTGTTGTTTTATAGTGGCTATAATGTAAAAACTGGGCAGTTTTTACAAGGAAAATGCGTCCTTCACGAGGTTGATGTTGTTGCACGAAAAAACGACCAAATTATTGTTGTAGAATGTAAGTTTCACAGTGATGAAGGTCGAAATTGTAATGTGAAAATTCCACTGTATATCCATTCCCGATATCGAGATATTTTAAACAATTATAACGTTAAAAATGAAGTAGAAAAGCCAACCCAAGGTTGGGTGGTTACTAATACTCGTTTTTCAAAAGATGCCTTGCAATACGGGAAATGTGCAGGACTCTATTTGTTAAGTTGGGATTACCCAAAAGACAACGGGATTAAAGACCGGATAGATCGATTGGGGCTTTACCCAATTACTGCTTCAACATTGTTGAGCCAGCGAGAAAAACAGTTTTTGCTCAGTCGTGATATAGTGCTTTGCAAACAATTAATAAACGATGATTTTTATTTAGACCATCTGGGAATTTCTGAAAATAGACAAGCTCGAATTTTAGAAGAGATAAAAATCTTGTGTAAACACAACTAGTTATGCAAAAAATTAAAGTTCATTTTTTAGGTGCAACTGGAACGGTAACAGGGTCAAAATTCTATATTGAAACGCCAGAGCAAAATATTTTAATTGACTGTGGAATGTTTCAAGGGGTAAAGGAGATGCGGGAGAAAAACTGGGAAGATTTACCTATAGCTATTTCTGAAATCGACATTGTATTATTAACGCATGGGCATTTAGATCATACAGGATATTTACCAAGATTGGTAAAAAAGGGGTATAGGGGCAAAATTATTGGGACAGCACCAACTTTAGCAATTGCAAAAATTATATTGTTAGACAGTGCAAAAATTCACGAGGAAGAAGCTGAAAGAGCAAATGAAGAAGGATATTCTAAACACACACCTGCCGAGCCATTTTACACTTTACAAGAAGCTGAGGTTACCTTAGGTTTTTTCCAATCGGAAGAAAGAGATCAATGGATTCAACTTTCAGAAAACATTAAATATAGATTTAAATATAACGGGCATATAATTGGAGCCACTTTTATTGAATTGGATATTTTCGGTAAAACTTTTGTCTTCTCTGGAGATATTGGTCGCGAACACGACTTATTGCTCTCTCCACCCGAAAAACCAGAATGGGCCGACTATTTATTTATTGAAAGCACCTATGGAAATAAACTTCATCCGCAAGAAAGTGTTTCAGATAAATTGGTAGAACTCATCAACAAAACGATTAACAATAGGGGGAATCTTATAATTCCATCATTCGCTGTAGAACGGCTACAGACTTTAATGTTTTTGCTTTGGAAATTGTACAATGAAAACCGAATTCCAAACATTCCAATATTTATTGATAGTCCAATGGGAAATAATGTATTGTCCGTATTTCAGAATTTTCCAGATTGGCACAAAATACCAATGAAAGATTTTAATGCCATGAATAGAAGGATGAATATAATTACATCCTATAAAGAAACTTGGGAAACAATAGATAACCTACAACCCAAGGTAATTATTGCTGGAAGTGGAATGGTTACGGGCGGGAGAGTATTGACGTATCTAAAACAAATGATTGATAAAACAAATACTTCCGTATTGCTAGTTGGTTACCAAGCTGAAGGTACTCGTGGACGACAGCTATTAGAAGGAGCTCATGAATTAAAATTCTTTGGAAAATATCACCCAGTGAAGGCAGAGATACACCATATTGAAAGTCTTTCTGCCCATGCAGATCAACAAGGACTTCTAAATTGGACGAGTGAAATTAAAAATATACCAGAGGATACATTTTTAATTCACGGAGAGCCCACAGCACAAGATGTTCTTCGCCTAAAACTTCAAGATACTTATGGTTGGAAGGTTTCAATTCCTAAGCTACTTGATGTTAAGGAAATCTTAGTGTAGATAATTTAATTATTTTGAAGTGATTTGATTGGATGTAAGAAACCTTTTAGTTCTATTCTGCATCCTCAAATCTATTTTCAAAATGTGATGGTTATTAGCTTTTTAAATTTCTAATTTTGTTGTAGCCTTGAAAAAGCTCATCACTAATTTTAAAAAAGTTGAATTATTAGTTACGTTCTAGCCTTTATCGGCTATTATTTTAAAGATAAACTATGAAAGAATTCTGGCACAAGCACAATTTGAGAGTACACTATAAGCAAACAGACCAAATGGGAGTAGTGCATCACGCCAATTACGTTACTTGGTTTGAAATTGGTCGTACAGAAATGATGCGTTCCAACGGGCTTCCTTACAGCAAAATGGAAAGTATGGGGTTAATGCTGCCTGTTTTAGATGTTCAAGTTAAATATCATAAACCCGCACTTTACGATGAGGCTATCGGGGTATTTACAAAGATAAAGAGTCAATCTGCAGTTAAATTAGAATTCTATTATGAAGCAAGACGACTGGGAAAAGCAGGTACGCCTTTGTCTCGAGATGAAAGTATAGAGGGAGAACCTGAAGGAGAACTTCTGGCATCTGGAACATCGCTGCATATGTGGTTGGATAAAAGCTGGAAACCAGTTAGGCTAAATAGTAGAGCGCCTGAAGTTTATGAACTAATTCAAAATATATCGATAGATTCTAATCGATAATATTCATTAGAAAATATATAATGGAAAAAGCTGTGTAAACTTTCTTTATTAAAGATTACACAGCTTTTTTATTTCATTTAAAACCCTTTTTCGTCGTATTGGGGAAAGTCCTATTTCTTCAAGTAAAAAAGAAGACTCGTATAATTCCTTGGTTAGAATAACATTTTTTTCGATAAGAAGATGTTTTTCCTTCTTTGTCAAAGTTGTTAGCGTGGTAATAGGGTAGAGGGTATATTTATCAATATTGTGTTTAATTCCATTGTTATCAGGATAATCCCAACTCATTAAATGCAATCCAACACATTCGGAATAATCAATGGCGTCTTTCGAAAAGCGTGTGTTAGTAACTAACCATCCTTGTTTTAAATGAGATTTTTTCTCAGAATCTTTATTCCATTGCCTTTGAATATCTAAAAATCGAGAATTAATATATAGCGGCACTTTTACATTACTTACAGCCCTAGGATCTGCATGAAATTTACATTCTACAGTGTAAGCATTACCATCTTTTTCGGCTAGAACATCAACTTCGTGTGTTATACATTCCCCTTGTAAAGTAACTCCAACCCGTGTTGTATAACCATGGTGCTTAAGAACGGCGCCAATTAAACTTTCAAAAGGGAATCCTGTAGGACCTAAATCTAAAATAGCCCGTTTTAGGCTGTATTTAGAAGCTGATACGCGATTGAGTTTTTTTAGTATAGAATACGCTGTTTTGTAAATTTCTTTAGACTTCATTCCGTCGTAAAGCGTAGGCATGATCTTATTAACTACCTGATCTATTTCGTTTTCAGAAGCCTTACTTCTTCTGAGTGAATTTTTTAATTTTTCGACTTTAAATTCTTCAATGTCGCCGTTGAATTTTTCTATTTTAATATTTATTTCCCCCATATAGTATTATATTATTCTAAAAATCTGTAAAAAATTCTTCAAACAAGTGTTTTTTAGCAATGTAGAACTTCTATTCATACAATTCAATATAAACCTGTCTGTTTTCAACATATACAAAACTCGATAATTATAATGTTTATTTAGTGATTTTACTGAATATCATTTAAGTTGAAATAATACTAAATAAGCCTTATAGGTTAAATGTTTTAAATAAAAACATGTTTATTTCCGGACAGCTAATTCCATTGAGTATTTAAGCTAAGGAAGACTTTGAATTATTGTAAAAGATGCTATTTGCTCTATTCAAAATAGTTAAAATATCCATCTAGATTTTCCTTAATACTTTTTTTGATTTGTGCGCCTTCGGCTACAGTTGATACTTTTCCTAACGCCTCGATTTTCTCGATAAGTGGATGTAAGAAAACGTGTAAATTATCGTGAGATGGTCCTTCCATAGTACATTCCTTAACAACAAAGTTTTTTACTTCATTTAAATTTGAAGCTAAAGCGTGGTAGCCCTCAGTGGTTTTAGTTTCAGTAGACTTAAGCATATCTAACATTTTATTTACTCCTTCAGTAGTTTCAATATTTGCTTCCCATTTATCTCCATTGTCTAGTTTTATTTCATCTACCCATGCATTATTTATAGCATGCATTTCGGCAGCTACTTCTTCGTGGGTAGCATTTGAATTGGAAGTATCGTGCTCGTGCATTTCTTCAATACTAGTGGTTACATCTTTTGTTTTTGTTTCGTTACAGCTCACTAAAAAAGCTAAAATGATGGCTAATGATAAAATTGTTTTTTTCATTATTTATAATTTTTGATTTTTCTTGTTTAACTTTTAACAAATCACGGGATTTTTATATCGAGAAGTTATGATTATAATCATATTAAGGTTTATTGAAACCACATATTTTTATTCCAACAATTTTATTTTCAATTAATTTAAAAAAGAGAAACGTATATTTACATATGGCAATTCTTATTATTGTCTTTCTAATATTAATCCGATGAAAAACTTAGTATTGCTTTTCGTTTTAGTAATTCTGATTGCTGGTTGTTCGAGTAGTCGCTTGGTAGACGAATACATTAATAAGGAAAGCCCGAACTTTCAAGCTCAGAAAGTATTGGTAGTGGGGTTAACTCCAGATGGTGGGTTGCAACGCCAATTTGAATACAGTCTTGTAAAGGCTTTAAAGGATAAAAATATAATCGCCATTAAAAGTGTAGATTACTTTAAAAGTAATGTGAACGAGATTGATCAATCTGAAGAGAATTTAGAAGCTCTAAAAAAGCAATTATTAAACGAAAGTTTCGATGCAGTACTTTTTTCAAAAATAGTAGGACAGGAAAACAAGGTAACTATGGCGCAATCTTACAGAAACCTTAAAAGATCTTTTCAGTCATTTAATGATTACTACAATGAAAATAAGGTAGTTTATGGAAATGACCACATTGAAGATTATCCAGTTTATAATACAGAAACATCTTTGTTTTGCCTTTGCCCAGGTAGGAACAACGATTTAATATGGAGAGGAAAAATAGATATAGTAAATCCTCCTACTGCAGCTACTTCTATTCGAGACTATGTAAATACTTTGATGCAAGCACTTAAGAAGAACAACTTGCTAGTTCTAAGGTAAAACTCTTAAAATCATTTTCTAAATATCAACAGAGGCACCTTAGAGCTATAGCTGATTTTGGAAGTTTCTGAGCCATATATAAAACGGTCTAACAAACTCTTTCTTTCTACAAACATAGCGTGAAGTTGAACAGGAATTAATTGTGTAAAGGCATCAATTGCAACAGCAGAAGGAATCTTCCTAATACAAAAACGCTCTATATTTATATCTTTCAATTGATCGAAATTATTACCATTTGGTGGATCAACTTCTACATTGTTTTCTTCTATATTCAATATTTTTAAAGTTGCATCGTGTTTTCGAATTATATCTAAAACTACTGCTAAACCATCAGTTTTAAGTTCATACTGGGAATTTACAGACAGTAAAACGGATTCAATTTTATTATAGACATATCCTTCAGGAATTGCTAAAACTGGACAGTTTGCTTTTCTAATTAGTTTTAATGTATTACTTCCAAATACAACTTCTTCAGCTCCAGTTGCTCCATTTGTGCCCATGATAATAAGTTCAATATTATTTAAACTTACTGCTTGATTTACAGCATCAACTATATTGTCGAAATCAATTTTCGGGACAAATGTGAAGTTTTCACCTTCAGATTGCGTTTCACAGTATCGAATTAACTTTTCAAGTTCCTTTTTATTGTCGTTTAAAATCCCATCATAAACGGAATCTCCTGCAGCGCCATATAAAACATCTGCAGTCATATATCCTGTTGGTTTTTGTGAATTCAAAATGTGAAATGTAACAGTTTCTCCTTCAAAAAGCTTCAATGAATATTCGATTGCATTTTTTGAATTTTTAGAAAAGTCTGTAGGTAAGAGTATATTTTTCATAAGCTATTCTTTATTCAAATGTATTGACAACGATTGTTTTAAAGAATGATTTATGTCATTAATATCTAGATTTTCAATTTTAAAATTACAACATAATTTACCGAAGATAATTAATTTTACAATAAATGACCAAAAGGTCATAAATATGATAAATATCATTTTACAAGCTTCCATTATAAAATACATTTGTTCTATAATTTAATTCTAACAACTATGAAAAACATAATTAAATCGATGGCTGCACTCGTAATTTTACTCTTAGTAAGTTGCGGTGGAAAAGAAGAGAAAAAGAAAGAAGGAATTCAAATTGGGCAAAAACCAGCTCCAACGGAAACTCCAAAAGAAACACCAGCTTCAACTGTTAAGCCTTCCGAGACTATCGACCTTACTAATAAAGGGGTAGGTCCTATTAAAAACGTTGATCTTTCTGCTGAAGTTGACGATGCAATGGCTGCCAAAGGTTTAGAGTTATTTAAATCAAAATGTATGGCTTGTCATAAAGTTGACAAAAAGTTTATCGGTCCAGCTCCAACGGGAATTTTGGAGCGACGTACTCCAGAATGGGTAATGAATATGATACTCGACCCGGAAGGAATGGTTAAAAACGATCCACTAGCAAAAGCTTTATTACAAGAATTCAATGGTTCGCCAATGGCAAATCAAAGCTTAACAGAAGAAGAAGCAAGGCAAATACTAGAGTATTTTAGAACCCTATAAAAATTTTTAACTAACCAAATTTCCCTTGCAGGACTAATCGTTCTGCAAGGGTTAAAATAACTGAGAAGCAGGATGAAAGCGATTTTGAAAGTACTTGTTGTTTCTGTTTTATTACTCGCTTATACCGCGTGTAAAAACGAAACAAATTCGGAAGGAAACGGAACCCTTATTGAGAATTCCGTAGAAAATAGTGTGCCTAAAAAGCAAGGGCAAGCATTTATTACCGATGATGAGTCTGCCCCTAATGTTCTTCAAATTGCAATGAGTTCGCCAGACCACCAAACATTAGTAGCAGCGGTTCAAGCGGCGGGTTTAGAAAATTCACTAGTTAACGCGGGTCCGTTAATGGTTTTTGCACCAACTGATGAGGCTTTTGACGCTTTGCCTGAGGGTACTGTAGAAAATTTATTAAAGCCAGAAAACAAAGAGAAATTGGCTTCAATACTTAAACATCACGTAACACCTGGTAATTATTCGAAAGATTTTTTAAAAAAGTTTAAAAAAGTAGGTCAGGCAGATGGTAGTGATGCAATAGTGGAAGTAAATGGTGATGATGTAACTGTAGGAGGAGCAAAAATTATAGCAAGTGTACCTGCAGGTAACGGAATTGTACACGTGGTAGATAAGGTAATTCTACCTGCAAATTAGTTTTAAAACAATGTAACTTAAATAATAGACCAATGAAAAAATCAATTAATATTTTAATATCCGCGATTATGGTAGCCGGTTTGGTTAGCTGTAATGATGGCGGAACAAAAAAGAGCAAAAGTGGAAGCCAAGGAGGTTTGGCAACCAATGCTGCCGAAAGGGTGTATGTGGCTCCCGGAGAGCATGACGAGTTTTACGGATTTATGTCTGGAGGATTTAGTGGACAACTTGGTGTGTACGGATTACCATCAGGACGTTTGTTAAAAGTACTTCCAGTGTTTTCTCAGAACCCAGAAAATGGATGGGGATATACCGAGGAGACTAAACCAATGCTAAATACATCTTTCGGTTTTGTACCTTGGGACGACTCTCACCACCCTGATATTTCTCAAACTGAAGGAGTACTAGATGGACGTTGGATATTTATTAATGGTAACAACACTCCACGTATCGCACGTATAGGTTTAGAAAGTTTTAAAACTGAAGAAATTATTGAAATCCCAAATAGTGCGGGTAACCACAGTTCTTCATTTATTACTGAAAATACTGAGTACGTTGTAGCAGGAACACGTTTCTCTGTGCCAGTGCCACAGAAAGATATGTCTATTAATGAATACAAGGGTAACTTTAAAGGGGCCTTAACTTTTATTAAGGTAGATCAAGAATCAGGAAGAATGAATATTAAATTCCAGCTAATGATGCCTGGATTTAACTACGACCTCTCTCACCCAGGACGTGATAAGAGTCATGGTTGGTTCTTCTTTACTACATATAATACCGAGGAAGCCCACTCGTTATTGGAAGTAAACGCTTCACAAAACGATAAAGACTTTATTGCGGCTGTAAACTGGAAAAAAATTGAAGAATACGTAAATAATGGTGGCGGGAAAAAAGTACCAGCTAAATATGCACACAACGTTTTAGATGAGCATACGCATACTGCAACTTCTACTATGATTGATGAGGTTCTTACTGTAGACCCATTAGAAGTGCCAGGAGCAGTTTACTTTCTGCCAACTCCAAAATCTCCTCACGGATGTGACGTAGATCCTACTGGAGAATACATTATCGGTAATGGAAAACTTTCTGCCGATTTAACTGTTCACAGTTTTACTAAAATGCTTGATGCCATCGAAAACAAGAAATTTGATGGAGAAGCCTATGGTATTCCAATTTTAAACTTTGAGGATATTCTTGCTGGAGTTGTAAAACAACCAGGATTAGGCCCATTACACACTGAATTTGATGGAAAAGGAAATGCTTATACAACCTTCTTTATCTCTTCTGAAGTTGTAAAATGGAAAGTGGGAACTTGGGAAGTATTAGACCGTCAACCAGTATTCTACTCTGTAGGTCACGGGATGATTCCTGGAGGAAACTCACGTAAGCCATTTGGAAAATACTTTGTAGCCTTAAATAAAATTACAAAAGATAGATACTTGCCTACCGGTCCTGAACTTACCCAATCTGCTCAATTATTTGATATTACTGGAGATAAAATGGAACTATTGCTAGACTTTCCTACTATTGGTGAACCTCACTACGCAGCTGCTATTCCTGCAGAAATGGTAGCTCCGAAGTCTAGAAAAATTTTCAAACTAGCAGAAAACAAACACAAATATGCAGTATTAGACAACAGCGATGTTAGAGTGGAGCGCGATGGAAAAGAAGTTCATATTTATATGAATATGATTAGAAGTCACTTTAACCCTGATAACATTGAAGGTGTAAAAGTGGGTGACAAAGTATATTTCCATATTACAAACCACGAACAAGATTTTGATGTACCTCACGGTTTCGCAGTAATTGGTGCAAATAATGCCGAAATGCTAATTATGCCAGGAGCAACCGAAACTTTAGTTTGGGAACCAAAACAAGTAGGTGTATGGCCATTCTACTGTACCGACTTCTGTTCGGCACTTCACCAAGAAATGCAAGGATATGTACGTGTTAGCCCCGCTGATTCGGATATTGAATTGTCTTGGACTTTAGGTGAAGATTAAAAGATGTTTTTAGTAGTGAAAATACATATTAGTGATTAGTAGTATTTTCAGTGAAGACGGGGGTTGTTGATTTCCCCCGTCTTTTTAAAGTAATTAAATCCTAAAATTCAATACATCTCACATCTAATATCTCTTACAAATGAAAAAAGCAGGAATAATAATGATAATTGGCTCCTTGCTATTATTGGGTCTTTTTAAATTCCCATTGTGGAATATTATGCTTGGTGCACCACAATATCCACAGCCTTTAGGAATGGATATTTACATTCAAGGAATTCAAGGGGTTGAAGAATTTGATATTCAAAATATCGACGGCATTAACCACTATATCGGGATGAAACCAATCCCTAAAGTGGAAGAAATGTGGGAGTTCGATGTGTTTCCAAAAGTAATCGGACTTATGGTTGCATTGGGGGTCATCATCGGAATTCTTGGCTTCTTAGGAAAAGTAAGTTATAAATGGTTTTTAGGTTGGTTTATAGTAATGTCCATTCTAGGTTTATTAGGGATGTATGATTTTAACCTTTGGTTGATAGAATACGGAACAGACCTCGATCCAAAAGCTATAATGAAGTTAGAAAACCCTGATGGTACACCTATGACTTATAAACCACCGCTTATCGGGTATCAAAAAATGTTGAATTTCGATGTAGATTCTTGGCCAGGAGCAGGAGCTTATATGATACTTACTGGGATGTTATTAACTGTAGTAGCCTTCTTTGTTGGTAAAAAAGAATATAAAAAAGAATATAATTAATACTCCTTTCCCTTGTTTAGCGGAATGTGAATTAATAAAATATATATACGTCTTATTAAAATGAAAGGGGTAAACCTTAAAACTTTTAAAATCATGAAAGTCATACAATTATTACTAATTTCATTGGTGTTTGCAGCCTGTAATATCCAACCGAAACCCATTAATTATGGCTCAGATGCTTGTTATTATTGCGATATGACTATTGTAGATAGACAACACGCTGCACAGATGGTTACGGCTAAAGGGAAGGCGTATAAATATGATGCTATTGAATGTATGGTTCATTCCTTACAAGATGAATTTAAGGACACAGAAATGGCGTATAAAATAGTGGCTAACCTAAATAATCCAAGTGAATTGATTGATGCTTCAAACGCATCCTATTTGGTAAGTGAAAATTTACAAAGTCCTATGGGGGCTAACCTATCTGCATTTACAAATATCGAAGAGGCTCAAAAAGCACAAGAAACGTTTACTGGTAAAATATATAACTGGAATGATATTCAGAAACACTTAAAATTGAAATAGAAATAGACTTCTGCAGTTTTTTAAATTTTAAGGCGCTAAGAAGCCTGTCTGAAACCATGTTTTTAATTTCTAAATCGATTGAGTTGCAAGCATAGTATTGCTAAAATCTAATAAAATTTTGAAAAATAAATTCTTCATATTATTCCTTTTTGTTTCCTTGTTTTCCCTTAAAAACCTATGGTCTCAAACAATTACTGTATGCGCTACTTGTCCGGTGAAATCTATTAAAGAGGCGGTTAAACAAGCAGCGGAAGGAGATTCGATTTTGGTAAAAAAAGGTGTATATAAAGAAGCTAATATTAAAATTGATAAAGGAATTACGCTTATTGGTGAAAATCTTCCCACTATTGATGGACAAGAAAAAGGAGAAGTAATAACCATTGGCACAGACAACGTTACTATAGACGGATTTAAAATTATAAACGTAGGCGTAAGTTATACCACAGATTATGCTGCGGTTCGAGTTGTAAATAGCAAGGGTTTCCTAATTCAGAATTTGGAACTCGAAAAGCTTTTCTTCGGAATTTATCTTCAAAAATCTAACGATGGTAAAGTTTTAAATAATAAGGTTAGGGGGGAAGCTGTGACTGAGTTTAACTCTGGAAATGCAGTTCATCTATGGTATTGCAAAAACGTTGAGGTAATTGGTAATGATGTGCAAAATGTTCGCGATGGGATTTATCTAGAATTTTCAGATAACATAACTATCAAAGATAATGTAAGTAAGAACAACATTCGATACGGACTTCATTTCATGTTTAGTAACAACAACTATGTAATCAATAATACTTTTGAAACTAATGGAGCAGGAATAGCACTAATGTTTTCAAAATTTATGCAAGTTGAAAATAATATTATTCAGAAAAACTGGGGAACAGCGGCTTATGGGTTATTGTTAAAAGAAGTAAACGACGCCAACATAAAAAACAATTTGTTTTTCGAAAATACCGTGGGAATAACGGTAGAAGGAAGTAATCGATTGGAATATACCAACAACGATTTTACGAGTAATGGATATGCTTTAAAAGTGAAAGGTGCCTGCTATCAAAACCATGTAATAAACAATAACTTTCTGTATAATTCATTCGATATTTCCTATAACGGACGAATCAATGACAATAAATTCGACAATAATTTTTGGAGTAATTATACCGGCTACGATCTTAATAAAAACGGGATAGGTGATGTTCCCTATCGACCTGTAAAACTGTTTTCATATATAGTAAACCGAACCCCAGAAACGATAATTTTAATGCGAAGTCTATTTATAGATATCATAGACTTTTCAGAAAAAGTATCTCCAGTATTTACGCCAGACAATTTATTGGATGAAAATCCAAAAATGAAACGTATAGACCATGATAGAAATTAAAGACTTACATAAAAAATTTGGTAAGAACGAGGTGCTAAAGGGCATAGACCTCTCTATAGGTGAAGGAGGAATATTTTCTATTCTCGGGCCGAATGGTTCAGGGAAAACTACACTTATAAAAGCTATTCTTGGGATGGTAATACCAGATTCAGGTGAAATTCTCTTTAATGGAGAATCTTTAAAAAACAACTTTAAATATCGCGATAAGATTGACTATTTACCACAAATAGCCAATTTCCCTGGAAATTTGAAAGTAAGTGAGCTTATAGAGATGATTAAAGATCTTAGAGCTACTAAGGCAACACATGACGAAGCTTTAATAGATTTGTTTAAACTGCAACCTTTTTTGAATAAGCGGCTTGTAAACCTCTCTGGAGGTACAAAACAAAAAGTAAACTTAGTCCTTACTTTTATGTTCGACAGTCCGTTAATTATTCTGGACGAGCCTACAAGCGGTCTAGATCCTATTTCTCATTTAAGATTAAAGAATTTAATTTTTGCCGAAAAAGAGAAGGGAAAAACAATTCTTGTAACCTCTCATATTTTAAGTTTTGTTGAAGAAATTGCCGATGAAATAGTCTTCCTTTTAGAAGGAAAAATTTACTTTAAAGGTAGTATCACTAAGCTCAAGACTAAGACCGAACAACCAGATTTTGAACACGCAATAGCCTCTATTTTATCCGCAAGTTATGCTTAAGATATTAAAATATAGTTTTTACGATTTAATGCGAAGCCGTTGGAGCTACGTATACTTTCTGTTTTATTTACTGCTTGGTATTGTCCTATTGTTTTTAAACAACGATTTATCAAAAGCAGTGATAACATTAATGAACGTTATCATCATCCTTGTCCCCTTAATTGGAACCATTTTTGGCGTGATGTATTATTACAATTCTCGCGAATTTACTGAGCTTCTTTTGGCACAACCTGTTAAGCGAAGTTCTATTTTTTTAGGGCAGTACTTTGGGGTTGCCACCTCTTTAGCAATGAGTTTAATTATCGGACTAGGACTTCCATTTGCTTTTTATGGAATTTTTAATAGCAGTGCAATCTGGGACTTCTCATTACTCTTAATTACTGGTGGATTTCTTACCTTTATTTTTACCGCTTTAGCTTTTGTTATAGCACTTTCTAATGAAAATAAAATCAAAGGTTTTGGGTATGCTATTTTACTTTGGCTTTTTATGGCGGTTATCTACGACGGATTATTTTTAATGTCGCTGTTGTATTTTGAAGACTACCCTTTAGATAAATTCTCACTATTTGCAACCATGCTAAACCCAGTAGACTTGTCGAGAGTTTTAATACTTCTTAAACTCGATATTTCTGCTTTATTAGGCTATACCGGAGCCGTATTTCAACAGTTTTTCGGCACTAGCTTTGGTGTGATATTATCCTTTGTAATGCTAGTGTTTTGGGTTGTTATTCCAACTTTCTTTATTTGGAGAATCGCTAAGCGGAAGGATTTTTAAACGATGAATGTACACATATTCACATCGATAGATTAAAATATGTGTACCTGCATTGATGTCATCGTAATGCAACTTGAACTCCTTATATTCTAAATAATTAAGGCTACAAAACTTCCTACTCCCTCTCTTTATCATTTCCCATTTTTATATTGACATTTTTAGCTTTACAATTAAACATGTAGGAAAGTGGGTAAGTACTTTATTATATATTCCGATAACTAGAATTTATTCAAATACCTCCTTCCTTAACCCAATAATGCTGTAATTATGACGCTTGAGATCTGACGATTCTTTACACTGATCATAAATTAAAATCTCTTCAAACTTTGTTAATAACTGAATTTTTAAAATTAATGACTTGTGCAGCTGTTTCCACAGTTATGTGCTGTTTGTCCATTTCCGGCCTGATAATTTTAGTCCCGAATTAATGTTCAATACAATCAATCTCAAATTCACAGCTCCGATTAATAACTCCACTATTTGTACATATAAAAAAGCACTGTCAATTGTCTTATAAATTGCGTGATAGTAAAGGTAAATTGCTAATAAAATTAAAACCACACCATTTAAGGCAATAAATTTCATTCTTTTCATTTTTTTCGCAACAATTAGACTCTTTGAACTTTCTGCAAGTTTTTTCCCCGATATTGCCAACATAGGCATTGTAATAACAAGAATCGGAAGACAATAAAGTATCCCCGTTTTCACTTGTTTTATAAACAAATCTTCTCCAAGTATTTCTGCAATCAGCGAAAAGCTAAAAAAGCAGCTTATTGTGAATCCGGCAATTACTGTTGCCATAATGTGTACCGTAACTATTTTTGACCGTTTCATTTCTTTACAATTTATGAAACAAAACTATTGCATTATATACTCTCAAAATTGCAAGAATCGGAAATCAGACATATTTCCACGTATGTTTTTTGGTGAAACTCCGGTTATATTTTTGAACGTATTTGTAAAATGAGCTTGGTCTGCATAATTTTGGGTGTACGACACCGATGTCAAAGAATCGGTCGAATGTTTCATCTGAAAAATAGCCTGTTTTAATTTTACTAAATGAATGTACTCTTTTGGTGAACAGCCAACTGATTTATAAAAATGGTTTCGTAATGTACGGCTAGAAATTCCTATTTTGTCCGAAATTGTTGATATAGAAATACTTCCTTTTTTCGATTCAATAATGTTAATGGCTTCAGTAATAACATTAAGGTCTTTAACTAATATTGTTTTTAAAAAAATGTTCTCTATTTCTACAAACATTTTCTTTGGATTTGAAAATGTGTTGATTCTGTTCTTGAAATTTAGTGCTTTTTTACCAAACAAATTCTCTGTTCTGATTAGCCAAGGCATTTCACAAATATTCACGTTTGTCAAATAGGCCAAAGTATAGGGTCTAACGTGAGCTCCAATAATTTTTATTCGCTCCGTCATAGGTTTCACCGAAATTTGATTTGTGGATATTCTAGAAATAATCATTTCCGCCTTAATAGTTTCTTCGGTAGAGTGGTTAGTAACCGAAAATGGATGTTCAAAAAAATATCCGAACGTAATTCTAGGAAAAGGAATTACATACTCTTCTTCCATGCTTAACTCCGTTATCGGGATATCTATATAAAAGTAGTAGTCCACCAGCGATTGAAGATGGTCATTGAACGGTTTTTGTATGATGAAGTCATTTTTCATCAGTTATTTATATTACCATATCATGATTGAGTATGATTAGATACGTGGATTATAACGTAAGGTACTAAATAAAAGCTGAAAATAATCCCGGCAGTAAATGAGATAATGAAGAGATTAACTTGTAGTCACCCAAGTTCAGTGTTCACAATAGATTGCGAGACATTGGAGAAAGCATGTTCGTTTTTTTTTAAATATTCTCCGTTAAGTAAAAGTCAATCGCAAAATGTAAAAGATAGACTATTGCAAATAGACTAATAATCCAATTGTACTTTTTAGTAAAAATCCGAGAAACATAGTAGACTCCTATAAAAAATATTCCAATTATTGGTAAAAACACTAATGGAATAAATCCGCCGTGACCTGAACTTGGCGATAAATCAGTTGACATTGCGATAATCCACGAAATCAGCGTTGCAGTTAGAATTCCGATAATATTATTTTTAGGCTTGTTTATCAGGTCAGTTAATTTTTCCATTCAGAATTATGCTTTTTCAATCTTCAAACTTGCTTAATCTCCGATTCAGTGGTCAGTTGATAAATTTTGTTTTATTTTATTTTAAACTTTGAATTTAAAAGATTCTGGATATAGTTTAAATACTTAATCATTTTTATACATAATGTTTAAAATATTTAGCTTTTATTCAGAACAGGTCAAAATTGGTTATAACGTTTAGTATTACTGCAATTACTAGATTTTTAGCATAAATATAGGGTTTAGCACTGGTTTGAGCTAATATGCGTGTATTCGGATTACTTGTTCAAAGTTTAGGTTGTAGTAGTGTAATCCGTCGACACGAAGGCAGCCAATTGTCGAGACAAAATGGGGACAAACAAGGTTGTGCTACGTTTTTAGTCACAGGTTGATTTTAGCGTTGTTTTTCCATTTTCTTCAACCATTACAAATCCATTATCTAGCATTGGTTGAAAGCTTTTTCGTCCAGTAAATTGCCAAAGTGCATACCCATATTGGCATTGATTGATTATTCCATTCTGATATTCCATTAACATTAATTCCTTTAGTTCCTCCCAATACTTTTTTGGTGAATGGATAAGGATTAGTAGGGGATTAAATTCTGGGTCAGCAAAATCTTGTTTATAGTATTTTCTAATTCGTTCAGTGCTTGGAAATCCGTATTTTTTTGTTATTGCTATCAATCGCTCGGTGTGTTCAGCATCCATTGGATTAATATATTTTCTAGAAATCAACTTGCTAATACTATCCGATACGAATTTTCGATTTTCCAATTCCATAACCCTCAAACTGTCTGGAAGGTTTTCAATTCTGTCTGTTTCAGATTTGTCAAAAGTCTTAAAAATTGTGTACTCACGCATAATTTGGTCGTAACCATACATAAATTCCATTTCTTCTACTAAAATGGTTATATCCTTTTTCAAAAGGGAGTCTTTAACAGATTGTGAATAAATTGTATTACTCAGAAATATGCTAAATATCAAAATTTTTAATTTCATTCTCTAATTTTATGTAAATGTTATACAACGCGGTCTCGACTATGGGTAGTTGTGTGCGTTAGCACTTAGTTTTGCAAGCATACTCCATACTGAAAGTCCTAGGCTTAATAGCTATCGGGATCTGTAATTAAACTATTACTAGTAAATAATTATATTCGGCTTTGTAGCTAGTTTTTTTCTTTTTTCTCCTGTTTAAATATATTCTCAAACGCATTATAAACAGCAATATGCAAAGCGTCTCCGTGGGTTTTATCCTCTAAAAACTTGTAAGTCAAATCCGTATTTTGCTTTTTGTTTTTATTGAGCTTGTCATGCAATTCCTTTGCAGTTCGTTCCATTATTTCTCCCTCTTTTCCACCAGCTATATAAATCGATTTTTTAGAATGATACGTTTTAGGATTTTCATCTAACAATCTTTCCTCATCCCACCATAAACTTGGACTTACAATTATATAATTGTCAAAAAGTTTGGGTTTTTTGAATAGAATCTCTGTTGCTAGTAGGCCACCAAGCGATTGTCCAATGATTGTTTTCATTTCTGTTGTTCTATATTCGTAATCGATAAAGGGTTGAAGTTCTTTTTCTAGAAAGGAAATAAACTTTTCAGATTTACCAGACGTAGGAAATTCTTTTTGGTCAAGCTCACTTTGCGAGGGATAAGTAAAATCTCTTTTTCTATCTACATTACCTATTCCAACTACGATTGATTCGGGAATCATGTTTATCCAAGAAAATGAGCCAAATTGTACTATTCCTGAAATATGGATAAAATCCTCATCTTTTGAGCCATCAAGTAAATATATTACAGGATAGGTCTTTAAGCTGTCCTTTGAGTAATTTATGGGTAGATAAATATTTACTTCTCTTATTTCGTTTAATAATTGAGATTTAATTTTTATAGTCTTGCCAATTGAAAATTCAGTTTCGCTAATTTTTTCGCTTACTTCTTGACTGTAGACAATTTGAACTACTAAAAGTAGAATTAGACTTAATATTGTTTGTTTTATACTTTTTTTCAAATTGGTTAGCATGTAATGGTTTATAATTGGTGGCGTGTATTAAGCACCTAATTTAGCATATACAAAGCGAATTGACACGACGAGTTGTGCGAAATGTACGTAGCAAAAATTCACATCCCGATAGCTGTGGGGATTCGGTTCCGTCAACACTGCATTCATGAAGGATCGTACCGACCTCACGAATGCTTAGTTATTAGCAAACGTATTTATTTCTTTTCATTCTCCATTTTTTCAGTTTGTTCTATATGCTTCTTAACGTCCCAAGTCATATTCCAATTACTTATGTAACCTTCAATTGGTCCAAGTCCAACTTCTGCTCGTCTTTTATCTACATTTTCAGGGTCAATTAAAGGCGAAACAAAGTATTCTCCAGTTTCGGGATTTCGACCAATTTGACTTCCATAAATTTGTCTTTTTCCTTGCCCTAGTGCAACCCTATCTTCCAGTAAAGCCAAATTACTTGGTCTTGCATTTCCTTTTGTGACAGCTTCTCTCATCATTGGCAAATATTTTTCTTGAACTGCTTGGTCAGAATGTTGAATAACTAAAAACAATGTTATATTTCCTTGATTGCCGATAACGTCAGGACCGAGCCAACCCCGTTCATCAAGTATTTTTTTGATTTTGATAAGATTAATAGAATCTCTTTCGGATATTTTTTTCCAATGAGCTATCATTTCATCCGAATCTCTCCCATATTTTTCTTCGACTTTGCTTATTTGTCTTCTTAAACCCTGGTCTTCTTGATAAATGGTGTCCAAAATTGCCACTAGCGGTTTATCTAAATTGGCTTCTGCTTTTTCTTTATTAGCCTTTACTTTGTCGAGAACTTCACTCCATCTTTTGTCCGAATGTAAAGTATCTAAATCTGTATCTGTTGTTAAATGTCCAAAATTTGAATAATTTCCTTTTTCGGCTATTCGGAACAACTGAACAAATGAGGAATCAATTTCTTTTGCTAAAGCCCAAGAGCAGGCCGCATTATATCTGTCCGATATGTTGCCTTTGTTTCCTAAAGCAATAAAAGCTTCGGAATATTTTTCAGCGGATTGTTTATAATCCTTTGTTTGGTATAAATTCCAAGCTTCCTTTATAAGTTCGGAATATTTTTCTCGGTTTTGTCCAAAGGAAAGATTGAACATTAAAAGACTTAAAATTGCTAAAATCGTTGATTTCTTCATTGATGTTCGTTTTTTGTTTTGATGTGTGTTAACGGCAGTCTGTCTCAAAACTACACTAATTTTCCTATAGCTTCAGTTGCAGGGTTAAGATTTCCGTATTTCATGAATTTTATAAAATTTCTCGGAAATGCCATTTTTAAAGCTTCCTGAGTGGATAATTAGGCTATAGCAAGAAAAATAATTTTTAAAAATATATAAGATGTGCCAAAATGAAAATTAGAAAAATCAATTTCTAAAAATCCATCTTAAACTAGACCAATCCCCATAAGGACAAACCGACATACACCGGTTCAGTCAACACCGCATTCATGTTGAGTCGTACCGTCCACACGAATGCTTAGTTATTGTAAAACGTTTTTTCATCTAATTCTGATTCAATTTTGCAGACTCTTCTAGTTCATCATCTATGTCAACATCCCAATTGAGATTTTGAACTTGCCATTTGTCATTCGGTTTATACAAAACAAAAGTAAAGCGTAAAGGTTGTCGGTCGTATTTGAGCATATAACTTATTAATTTTAGATCTTTTCCGACACTTTTTTCTGTTATCATTTCATAACCATAATAATCGCCAATCAAAGGAAGTATATCTTTAAATTTTGTTTTTAAACTTTCTATTCCGTCTATGTTTCTCTCCATCCATTTATTAGTCGAAAAAGCGTAATCCATAGCTTTCATCGGTTCGCTTTCGAATACTCGAAAAAATTCAGTTGTAATTTCTTTTTCAGAAGATTGCGCATTCAATTTCGTTATAAATGTTACTGATATTATAATCAATAACAATAAGGTAATTTTTTTTCTCATCAGTTTTTTTTAAATGTTTTACAACGGTTAGTTTATGAAAAGTAGGCGATTTCGTAGCACTAAACTTTCGGTTAAGTACAAAGTCTTACAAGCCAAAAGCTTTGAATTTATTACTGCTTCGCCTATTTTTTATATACATTGTAGCCACACGTTTTTTATTCAATTATTTTTAATTCGGTTAATAACTGGTCGTTCGAAAATCCATTACAACTGTTGTCTTGAAAATTAAGTTTTTCAATTCCATTATCAAGATAATAACTTACTCCAAAATTACAACCACCATCTGCATTTTGCATTGAATTAAGTTTGCGTTCAAATAAGGATATTCGGTTAATAATGATTTTGGTTATTTTTATTTTACCGCGTTTTACTCTTTTCCCGTTTTTATAATATTTAAATTTTAAAAATCCCTTTTTGGGTTTTAGAATTAATTTGTCAGATTCAAAAACTTGATGTCCCCAACTTGTAGATAAAATCCATTTTTTGTTTCCCTCGATTGATTGCCTTATCAAAGATTTTTTTTCGTAATCTTTATATTTATTTACACAAATTTTTATTTTACTCAATTCCTTTGCATTTGCAAATGTGGTGTCAATTTGTTGACCAAAAATATTTGTGTATTCTATTTTTAAACTATCCGATTGGTTTTGAATTATTTTTTTATGGCCGCCCCAATATCCATTCTCCTTTTTAAAGATTTGTTTTGTCAAAATTTGTGGATTTGCTTCGTCCAATTGAAACATTGTAAATCCATTTTCTTGAGTACAATCTGAAGTCATTAACTCAATTTTATTTTGAGACAATCCACTGAATCCAATAGAAATTAGAAATATAAATGTTAGTTTATTAATCAACTCTCGTTTTTTTTAAATGGGTGGCAACGGCAGTCTGTCCCAAAACTACACTAATTTTCTTATAACTTCAGTTGCAGGTTTAAGATTTCCGTATTTCATGAATTTTATAAAATTTCTCGAGAATGCGATTTTTAAAGCTTCCAGAGTGGTTAATTGGGTTATAGCAAGTATAATAACTTTTAAAAATATATTGGATGTGCAAAAATTAAAATTAGAAAAATCAATTTCTAAAAATCCATCCCAAACTAAACCAATCCCCATAAGGACAAACCGACATACACCGGTTCAGTCAACACTGCATTCTTGTTGAGTTGTACCGACCATACGGATTTTTAGTTATTAGCGGTTGTTTTTTTCAATTCTTCAATTCCTTTTCCAATTAAAGGATCTATTTTATCAATAATGTTCTGAGGTTCATTCAATAGTTTTATGTCAGGTTCAATACCAATACTTTCAAAATTTTTCATTTCGGAAGAGAAGTACTGCTGATGGGATAAAGTAGCAAGCCATCCATTGGGTAATTTGAAATCATACATATCTGAGAAAATTCCATTTGTATGGTCCCCAACTATGGTTACGTATGGTAGTTCTTTCATTATCATAGTAAAGACCTCAGCTGCACTTGCCGTCAAGTCGCTTGTTAAAATTATTATTGGTTTGGTAAATTGTTTTTTACCCGAAGGCTTTAAGTGTTTAGTTTCTAGTTTTTTGAATTCTGAAGTTCCCTTTTTTCTCTCTCTTTTGTATAGTACAATTCTCTTTTTGTCAGTAAATCTGCTTGCAATTTCAAATGATGTTTTGTCATCTCCACCACCATTGAATCGAATATCAATTATTACACCTTTCAAATTTTCAAACGCGTTAACTGCCTTATCTACATGTTTTCTATAATCACTTATAGATAAATTGCCCATTGATAAAATTCTTAAATACCCATAATCTTTCGAAATTGCATATTCCATAGAACCTTTTTTGGAAACACCAACAATGGAAAAGCCTTTATCCTTAAGGGTTTTATCTGTTGTTTTTAATAGTTGATAAATATTCGGTTTTTCTTCTTTTGAAAGAGGAAACTTTTTAAGGAATTTGGAAGAGCTTCCATCACTTGCTTTGTTTATGACCTTACCTTTTTTTCCGTAATGTATTAAGTTAACGTGACCGTCTTTTAGCTCAAGAAGCATTTTGTTACAAACCTTAAAAAGACTGTCATTTGTAGTATTTTCATTAATTAGCGGTCGGTATTTTTTATAAATTTCACTCCAATTGATGTTTTTAATTTTAAAGCTTGCATATCTAGCGTTAAACTCATTCCAGAGTTTTTCAAAATTATTTACTGGTTGCTCAATTCGAGTGTCTTGAGCAGATACTATATTAATGGATGTAATTAATAATATGATGAATATAAATTTCCTCACTGTTTTCGTGTTATACAACCGTTAACGTGTTTATATATGGCTTGTAGTGTGTAATGTAGCGATTATATTCGGTTTTAAGTACAAGCCAAATTTTAAATTTTACTATTTAACTTATTTATTAGAAGTCGTCCGCCGAAGGGCTACTGCTATCAATATGGAAAATAGAAATGATAGTAAAGTTATAAATTTGGTGACTTTCCAAATATGCCCATGTCTTAGTTTACGTAAAGACTTGCGCTATTTTTTATTTAGATATTTAGCCATAGTTATTTCCGCACGATTAGTCTTTTATTTGGAATATCAATCGTTATTTTTTTACCAATCCAATTTATTCCCAAAATTCCTTCGTATATCAACCCATCAATAAATGTAACCTTAAAATCTCTTACAGAAACATTGTTGTTTATATCCGTCATTTTTGATAATGTCGTGTAGTAATATTGATTTCCGTTTTCTGGTTTGAACATACTTTGCTTATATTCACTCTCAATACTTTCCTTGTCTACTCCAAGATTTTCCATAAATCTCGAACTAAATCTGAAAACATTAAATCCAGCACCACTATCTAAACTTACATTTAATGTTAGTGTGTCATTTAATTTTATGGTAGTGGCAATACCAATTCTAATATCTCTGTCATTATTAATTTGGATGGGCATCTCAAAATCTTTATCTGCCATAGATTGATTCATTGATCTTTCCGTTTCGATACTCAGAATTTTATTCTCGAAATCAATTGTAATAGGCTTGTCTTTAAATGGCGTCAATGAAATTAGTCCGTCAAGAGGGAAATCAATATCGTAAACAGCAAATATTTCTTTATTTATTTTAAAATCGCCAATCTTTAAATTTTTGGAATTCCATAAATCTGATTGAATTTCTTCGCCTGTCGCTCGATGTCCTGTATAGAAATGATGGGTTTTTTCGAGGTCGGTTACTTTGTCTGCAAACTTTTTGGTCAAGAGATTTATTCCTGCTCCTGTATCGAAAATAAAACTCCCTTGAATTCCATTGATGCTTGCTGAAATTATAATGTGACCATTTGAAGTTTGAGTAAATGGAATTTCAATTTTTTTGTCCGTCTTGACCTGTGCGTAGTTTAGTGTTGTAAATAAGATAAATAAGGCTGCAAATAATTTGTTCATAGGATTATTTTCTGTGATTTGATTTACAAATAAGACGCTTAACTTGGCCTTTTGTGACAATTTTCATTATATCACGGATTTTTTATAATTGCGGTAAACGTGTTTGTGTATGATTTGTGGCGTGCTCCATGCAACTAATTTAGCAAATAAAAACCGAATAGAAAATCCGCGTCCCGATAGCTATCGGGATTTGTAAGTAGGCTCCTACAGAGCAATTAATTTTATACGGTGTGGTAGCACATTATTTTTTCAATATTTATAACTCAATAATTCAATTTCTTTATCATATGGTGTAAATATTTCTGAGTTTTTAATTACAATGGGGAAATAATCAAAACCTGGTTTGTATTTGAAAGGAAAAGTAACTGCCTTTTTTAAACTAAAAATTAATTCTTTTATCAAATTAATTGATTGATTATCCGCTTTTGAAATAATCGATACATCAATTATCTTTTTATTTGTTCCCGTTTCTATTTCCAATAAAAACCAATTATCAGTTATTGATTCGTTTAATTTTAGTTTATAGAAGCGTTTTTTAATTTTTTCATAAAAGTCATCATTTATTCCAATGTCCGTTTTTTGATTACACCGAGAAGGTCCAATTATCTTTAGGTGTTCTAAAAAAATTATTCCAGTAAATGTTGCATTGAAGTAATTATAATACAATTCATTACCTAAAATTGGTGATATAGACATTCCTTTTTTGAAAGTAAAATTTTCAAAATATTCTTTCCCATAATTCGCGTTTGCAGTGTAAAAGTTCCATTCTCCATCTGGTAATCCGCTTTTTACATTTCCGGTTAATTTGGATTTTTGAGAACCCGAAATAGACATATAAAGGCTGTCAATAAATTTTCCATTTCCATTCTCAACAATAATTTCTCCTAGTTCAGTACGCTGTTCCAATAGGAATTCGTTATTGTTTTTATAAATCACTTTTTTAATTAATTTACCACGTTTTGAGAAACTCTCCCAAATTCCTGTTCTGTTTCCTAAAGCATATTCAAATTCCATTTTCTTTTCCCCGTTTCTATAAAATGAATTGAATTTTCCGTTTAGTTTACCATTTTGATATGAGCCAGTTAAGAATAAATCATCATTTTTGTAATAAACTTTTAAAGAATCTTTGAATTGAAAAAGTCTGTCGTCAAATTCTGCAATTAAGTAATATTTAGAGCAATCTTTGTAGGAGATACGAAAAACTCCGTCTAAATAAATTTTGACTTTTCCGTCTTGAGTTTTTTCTATTAAATCATCAAAATATTCAGATTCTTGTGCAGCTAAATCTGTGTAAAAACAAAACAAAAAAATCGATAAAAGTTGGAATGTTATTTGAAAATATTTTTTCACTAATCAGTTTTTTTTAAAAGTTTTACAGCGGTTAGTTTATTAAAAGTAGACGATTTCGTAGCACTAAACTTTCGGTTAAGTACAAAGTTTTATACAAGCCAAAAGCTTTGAATTTATTACTGCTTCGCCTATTTTTTATATACATTGTTGTACGCAGGCATTTATTCCTCATAGGTTTTTAAATATTCCATTATTTTCGGATAGAAATCTGCGATTGA
>NZ_JAIRBB010000012.1 GCF_022008395.1 Aequorivita xiaoshiensis | reverse complement strand
TTTTTTTGTTTAGACAAATATCATTTAGGCGAGAAGTTTATCCCGAGCGGAGTCGAGGGAAGCCCCAGCCAAGTCACAAATTGAAAAAAAAATCTCGATATAAAGTCGGGATTTTTTTGGTTAGACAAATATCATTTAGGCGAGAAGTTTATCCCGAGTGGAGTCGAAGGAAGCCCCAGCCAAGTCACAAATTATAAAAGAAATCTCGATATAATGTCGGGATTTTTTTTGTTTGGACAAATATCATTTAGGCGAGAAGTTTATGGATCAAGAACAAATGTTGTGTTTATGCAAAAATCGTTGTTAAATTAATCAGGTAGCGTTTGTGCGAGAACGGAGAGAAAGAGAGGGGGAATTGAAGGAGTGTTGTTCAAAAAGAAGCATAACTATCTATTGTAAAACACTAAACTAGTAAACCAAATAGATAGAATTCACTACTAACTACTATAATTCTTTATATATCTCAACAATTCAAATTTGATTTCAAAACGGGGAATTTCTCAATTAATTCATTGCCCTTCAAGTACAAGCTCTATATACATAGGGAAATGGTCGGAACCAATATCTGAAAGTCTCTCTAGTTTCTTCACACTAAATTCATCGGTAACAAATACGTGATCTAATGGCCACCTCATTAGAAAATTCTCAGCATTAAAATTATTAAAGAAACCTCTGCCTACTCTAACATCGTAGAGTATGCTTTTAGTGTTAGTTAATTTATCCACATTAGACCATACCACGTCGTTTAAATCACCAGCAACCACTGTTGGATATTTCCGTTTGTTAATCATTGCACCCATTTTCATCAAAGCCTTTTCTTTTTGACCGGCATTATCAGGTAACTTTTTAAAATGAGTTGGCGGTACAGGATGCATACAGAACAAACTAAGCCTTTTCCCATTGTTTAATAAAATTGTACTCTCAAATGATGGTACATTCTCGTTATTGAGATAATATATTTCTTTTTCTAAGAAGGGTAGCTTACTGTACAAAATCATTCCATAAGTGTTATCCAATATAACTTTCTGCGAAAAAGGATAATCATTAACAAAGATGTCAAGATTATTATCCCACCAACTATCAACTTCCATGGCTAAAATTAAGTCAGGATCTCTTTGGTTAATTATGGAAATAAGCTTTTGGGAATTTCTGTTAGACATTTTAACGTTAGTTAATAGCAAGCTAATCTGAGCATCTGTAGAACTTAAAGTTTTTGAAGTTGGTACAATTTCAGCCACCAACGGTGTATAATTTATTATATATGATCCATTTACAACAATTCCAGATATTATAAATAACAATATCAAGTACTTGTACCACCTCCATTTTTTTACAACGGATAAAATTAGAATTAAACAAAATACTGAAATTATAAAAAACTGAATACGAGGAAAATCCATCATTTTTAATATGCGATTTTCAGTATCTCTAAAAATTGAAAGTATAGAAAAAACTGCTATTAGTAGTGCAATGGTATAAAGAAGAAACTTTAATACGTTTTTCAGCTTTTTCATTTTATGAAGTTATGTAAAAAATTTAGAAAATATGATAAATAAAAAAACACTTTAACCAATCTCTTCTAAAGTGTAATAAACCTATTGTCCTACAAATTAAAAGTTTTAAAAATCGATATGTGAAAACACTTTTGTAAATAAAATAATTCCACTTGCACGAGTTAAATGAAATTACATAAAAGAAAGAAATAGTTTGGCAAATTGTTTAGGCAAAGGAATGTATAATGTTGTTGGCAAGAATTAGATTAACTTTTAGAGAAGCGAGTTACCTACCACCAAAAATTACAAGCTCGCACTTCTATAATTTTTAATGATTTTAACGCTTTTTATCACAGGTTTACAATTTACTTAATATAGTAAACGCGCTGTGAATCTTATCTTTACATAAAAGAAAAATTAATTAATTAAAAAATTAAAGTTATGAATAAGAGAATAGCCATATTGGCAACCGATGGATTTGAAGAGAGTGAATTAAAATCTCCAAAAGAAGCGATGGAGAAGGAAGGCTTTGACGTTCATATTGTAAGTCCGAACTCCGGAAAAATTAAAAGTTGGAGTGAAGGAAATTGGAGTGATGAATACGAAGTAGATAGGGTGCTGAAGGATGTTAGCGCTAACGATTATAATGCCGTAGTATTACCTGGTGGCGTTATTAATCCTGATAAGTTACGTACTAATGAAGATGCTATCGAATTTATTAGAGATTTCTTTAAACAAAAGAAACCAGTAGCAGCTATCTGCCACGGCCCTTGGTCTTTAATTAATGCAGAAGTTGTAGAAGGTAGAAAAATGACATCTTACGCTTCTATCCGAAAAGATTTAGAAAACGCTGGTGCGAATTGGGTTGACGAGGAAGTAGTTGTTGATCAAGCTTTTGTTACTAGCCGAAATCCAGACGATTTACCAGCATTCAATAGTAAATTAATTGAAGAAATTAAAGAGGGAAAGCACGAATTACAACACGCTTAATTAGTTATAAATAGCAACAATTCGAAAAATAGATTTGACCACCAGGTTAAATCTATTTTTTTTAAGAAGAAATATGCTGAATTTAAAAAATGTCTAGGAGTTGTGAGGTGCGAGTTGTAGAGTTTAAGACGTAGGATGGAAGGACGTAGGAAGTAGGATTTAAGGATTTAGGACGTAGGACGTAAAGACTTAGGACATAAGGACGTAGGACGTAAAGACTTAGGACGTAAAAATATGTCGGGAAATTTTTGTTTGTAGGGTTTATAGACTAAGCTGATACTAGTTTTACAATGAGCTCTGTTCTCTACCGTAAATTGCAGTCTGCACAATCATCGCTTTAGCTATTCAATTGTTTTGACCTTTATTAGTTTAAGACCATCAACCTTATATAAATAATGTTTTGCGTTCATAGCATTACCATCAGGAACACTGCGAATTTGTTTTGTAGCTTTATTAAACTTCCAAATTCTTAAATAATCCCATTCTTTTTGATGTGTAAACATTTTGGTTTTAGGATTATATAGGTAGTACTTTTCATAACAAGATCCTCCACAACTAATTGGAACGGTAAAATCTAAATAGCCATCCATATTGTAATCGAAAAAAGTAAGGTTAACATAGCCTAAAGCAATATAATCTACAATGTTCTTAATGGTTTGAATATGTCTTTGTCCCTTATAAACGTGCAGCTCCGAAATTCCTCCATAGGCATATTCTTCATCAGATAAATCTAAATCCTCCTTCCAGGTTGCTTTAAACGTCAAGCCATTACTGCTTTTCAAAATATCCGTATTGGTAAACTTAAGCGTGTTAGTCATACCATCTTCTAAATTCACCCAAGTTGGCCCCCTATATTCCTGAGAATAAAGTGACAAATTGAAAAGAATAAACAGAAATGCAAAATTAAATCTTGATTTCATTGGTTGGAAATTTATAAGGTTTGCAAAACGTCGGTTAGTCATTCTCTAATTAATTTTGGCGCTAGCATCTAGAGATTTTAACTACTACTTTTAGAATGCAGGACCGCTATACTTATCTATAATGTCTATATGTTTATTGGGCAATCTTAAGAAGCTTTCTAGATTATATTGAAAGGCACCATCGGAAGCCTGTTCAATTTGCTCTGGAAGAGGTTCGTATTTTTTCATAAATTCATGGTACAACTCATTCAATTGCTTAAAAAATTCCAATACATATTCATAACCTGAAACATCTATCTTAATATTTAAACTATCAGATTTGTGCGTTATAAATGGATCTTTATTTAGGTCTTCAGGAATTGAAATATTGAATAAGCTTAATTTATCTTTTCTATTCTTAAAGTACCAAATCAGTTTCTCTCTTTCAGTTTTAGCTTTTTGAAAATCAATTATAGCGTCAATTGCAACATGCTCTTTTGCCTTTATTTGGAATAGATTTTCGATTTCCATTATCAAATCGTATGCTTTACTGTACAGCCTGTATTCAAAGGCTATAAAAAGACCAAACTTATCCAAAAGTTTCTCAAGCTTCTGATAAGTGGGATATAAACGTTCCAAGCCATCAAGATTTGTAGTTGGCATCAGAAGTTCTATTTCAGCTAGTAATTGGTTGTATTCATCACGTATGGCTACATAATCTAAATCTGGGATAAAGCCAATTTTTTCATCATGGTAGAAACAAAAGCCTAAATCGTATTCCTTATATAACTCAATGAAATTAACCAAGTCATAACAAACATAAATGTCGTTTACATTTCCGTCTTTCTCTTCTATATAGAGGTCTAGATAAAATCCTTGGTTGGTAATAAACGTCATTCCCTCCCCATCCCAATAGCACGATTGAGAGGCTCCAAAAAACACATCATCGAATGCAGTACAACCTTCATCTTTAAGAGTCTCAAATAATTCCGCTAAGCTTTGTAAGAATTTAGTTTTGGTAACTTCCATATAAGACTTACCGTCCTCGAGCAATGCATCAAGCTCGTTGATATCGAAGGTTTTTATGGCTTGGATGATTTGGATTTTCATGATTATAAATCGATACTTTTTTAAATTATGTAAATATCATTATCTAAATAATTAGTCAAAAATTCTGAAATACCAAAACACCTAATAATAGAATTGAAATGACAAGAAAAATGACAATGATTTTATTTGTTTGATTAACCTTCTTATTTTGGTGCTCAATTTTTTCAAGAAGAAGCGTAATATCTTTTGCCAATGAATCTTTATTACTGGCTATTAGTTCATTTAAATCGCTTACTTCACGATCAAAGGAAGTTTTAATTTCGGTTAAAACATTTTTTAGTGTTGTAAATTGATCTTTATGATCATTTTGTATTACCTGAAAATTACTATTTTGCTTTTCGTTTGAAATTGTAAGAGCTTCCTGAATTTTTAAAGTTTCCTCACTTAAATGTTTCGTAGTTGCTTCAGTGAATGCTTTGACGTGAGTTTTAATAGTCTTTTTAACAATCTCCGTTTCGTTTTTAAATCTCTCGATCTCATTTTTTAAGCTACTATCAAACTTTTCTATGATTTTGTTTGATTTATCAGCAAACTCCTTCTGTTCTTTCAGATAGAGTTCAGTATTTTCATTTTTTGTTTTGTTAAGAGATTCAATAACTTCTTTTAAAGACTTTTCTATATTTTTTAAGTCTTCTTTTTTTGCCTCATAGTCATTTTCTATTGTTTTTTTGAATTTTTCAACCGCAGTGATGAAAGATTTGATTTCATCAATAGTGTTTTTGGCATTAGTGCTGTTTGTAGCAGTAATTTCGTTTAATGTCTTTAGTCGATCTAGTTCAGATATTAATCCTTCGAACTCTTTTTGTAGGGTAATTGTTTTTTCCATTATGCTGATATTTTATCCAGTAGCTCTTTCAGTTTATAGTTGGTTCTATTTGTAATTAATTCGAACGTAAGTTCACTCATTAAAGGTTTTATTTCAGAATTAAAATCCAGTACTCTTTCATTGAAAAGTTTAATTAGATCTAAAACTTCAGACCAAGAATCTATACGCAACATTCTCCTAAAACCTTCTCGGTAAAGAGAAACGGCTTTGATTACCAAAGGCTTGTCGTTCATAGCTTGGAGAGTGTCCTCTTCTTTTAATTCCAATGCGAACAAACTGAACGAAGTTAATAGATCGATACTTGCGTTGTCAGTCATGTTTATTCGCAAGTTATCACATGCACCTCTTAAGTGTTTAGCATTGTCTATTTGGCCTCCCAATCCATCTGGAGGATTATTTATATACTCTATATATTTTTTTACAATAGCACAGTTTTCCTTTGTTCCTTTTTGGGTGTCGGTTGGCAAATAGTCCTGTCTGGCATATTTTGAAGTAAAATATCTAACCATTCTATCCCTAAACTCTTGTTCTCCTTGCTCTATTTGAATTTCGCATAAATCTCGCATATATTCGATAGAGCGCTTTCGTTTAGCTGCTATCTCACTTTCGATAAACTCGATTAATACATACAGTACTTTCTTTAAAATTGAATCTTCTTCAACCTCATTCACTTTCTTAAGCCAATACTTTGAGGTTTGGATTCCAAGGTATCTTCTAAGGTACTTCTGGAAATTATTTCGATATTCCTTATCTGTTTTGGCTTTAAAACGAACTTCAATCATATTACCATCATAGTCAATAACATAATCGTCAATGATACCGAGAATATTCAATCGATATATTGCTCTTTGAGTGTCAGATGAATTTCTTATCCCTGAATAATTGTCTAATAGAAATTTTTCAGTATCTGGATTGGGTTGAAATTTGCGACTAGCAAAACCTATTTTATTCATTTGAAATTTATAGTATTGGTATCTTAAACTATCGAGGAAATCATCCTCATTCGTACTGAAATTATAAGCCGCTCGTATTATACGTTCCTCAAAATCGTCATAGCCAATACTTTTAATAACCTCATTCATATCAGATACAATGCGATTAGTGAATCCTATTTTTAAAATATAATTCTCACTCTTTTCGCCTTCAATGAGAGTTTTAATTCCATCTGTAGATTTCGTATTAAACCACGCTAAGTAATCCTTTTCGGGACAATGCTCCATGAGTTTCTTCCTAGTGTATTCTAAAATTTGGTTTGCTTGGCTCTTGTCAAAATTCTTGGTTGCATTATCGTAGGTAATTAGGCCTCTTTGCAAATCCAACAACCCTATAGAAACGCGTTGTCCCGGAATATCATGCCAAGGTCCATTGATATAAACATATCGATCGTTATGAAGATTTAATCCGCGTACTTCTGGATATTTATCTTTTACCTCTCGTTCTAGAACCTTCAGGAAAAAACCATCTTCATATTGGACCTCATCTAAAAGTTCATCAATTATTTTTTGTTCTCTTTGAATCCCTTTAAAAGCATTTTGATAAAAGTCTAAATTGGTTTCAATATCCCTGGGGTGATATACTATAGAACAGATGGAAGGGTTTCCATCGCGGCCTGCACGACCTGCTTCTTGATAAAAACTTTCAACCGAATTTGGGAAGGAATAATGAAGAGTATATCGAATATTTGGTTTATCGATTCCCATACCAAATGCTTTGGTAGCGATCATTAAGTTTGCTTGATTTTTGATAAAGGCATCTTGATTGCTGTAAGATTCCCCGGCGGCTTTCTCTATCTGATTATCTAGAACAACATTGTCGTCACCACTGCCAAAAAAAGTTTTTATATCCAAAAAATATAAATCTGAAAGTCCTCCACCTTCTTGATTTTGCCCGTGGGTTAAATACATTACTCCATTTGGTAATTTTGTTGACTTAGTTGGACAGAAAATAACTCCGGCATTTTTATATTCGTCATTTGTCTTGCCATAAAAATCACCGGTAGGTGCGAGATAACCATATTTTTTCTCCAAACTATTTATCTTCGAAGGTAAATCGTGTAACCACTTTTTTATTACAGGATACTTGCTGGCACCTAATCTGTTCTCTCTTACATAATATTCCAAACCTGATTCAATCTCGGTAGAAATAGAAAGTATGTTGAAGTTTAACTCCTTCCTGTCAATAGCCTCCGCTGGCAAACTTATAATTGCTTCATCGGGTAAATCGAGTTCTCTTTGAACATCTGCTAAAACGTCGAAAGAAGCTGTAGCTGTTAAGCCGAAAATTGTCAAATTTCCTTCTTTTGGAGTACAAAAGGTTTTTAGATTTTTCCCAAGATTCAAATAAACGTGACGGAAGTCGTGACCCCATTCCGAAACACAATGCGCTTCGTCTATAATAGCATAACTGAAAAATACATTTGTATCCCTACAACTCCAAAGTGATTGCCTGAAGTTTTCCATTTGCAGGCGTTCAGGAGAAACAAAGAAAAACAAGTATTTGCTTTCTGCCAACATTTGCATTCTCTCAGCTCGTTCGTCTCTATCGTTAAAGGAATTGATGAAAGTGGAATTTGTAATACCATTCATTAATAATTTGTCATACTGATCCTTCATTAATGAGTTTATAGGATCAACAACAATTGTTACTCCTGGATGCAATAAAGCACATAATTGAAAAGTCAAGGACTTTCCACCTCCCGTAGGCAAAAGGCCTATAACATCTTTACCTAATAAAGCTCTATTTATTATTCCTTCCTGCCCAGCTCGAAAAGCTGAATTTCTGAAAAGGTTATTTAGGAAAAATTTTAATGCTCGCTGCTGTTTTTGTGTTTTATATTTAAATGAATGGACTTCTTGTTTTTCTCCATTTCCTTTATCCTTTTCGGAGATAACGATTTTACCTAAAGACCTATATCGGATTCGACGGTCAGTTAGTATTGTATAATACGTTGGACCATTATCTTTTTTGACATTCTGTTCCAATACTATAGCGCCGGCAATTGGATTATTGACAGAAATCGTAATTATATTATTTTTAGGGTTTTCTTTGAGTAAAGGAATAGGTTCCTCATCCTTTTCTATGAGATCATTAAGTGCAATAAAGTGTTCATTCAAATCTTGTTGAAGTAATTGTGATTCTTCCTCACTTATTCCATTAATTTTAAATTCAGTTTCGGTTGGATTTGACATCAGTACCAAAAGCATCGTTTTTTGAATTTGGGCGAAAAGAATTCCTTTTTGAATGCACTTGGATAAATTGTAAACTGATAGGCCTAAGTCACTTATTTGTTCTTCAGCAAGTGAATTGTAATTTTTCAAAAATAAAATCAGGTCAGATTTCTGAGTAGAATCTAAATTGACCCCAGCTTTAATTTCAGGTTTCGAAAAATTAAAAGGGGTATGTTCCGGAAAGTATTTATTAAGCAAATATTCACTGATTCTCAATGATGCGCGCGTTGTATCTCCACGGCCTAGTATATTCCATGCAACTTTCAATAATGGAGGAACTTTATCTTGATCTATATGTTGTGGGGCATTGGACAAAGAAAACGAATCATTCTCATCGTAAAATTCTCTAACTACATTTACACCGACAATTTCATCTAACAGTCTCTTGACTTCTTCTATGTAATATGCGCTCTTAATAATCATAATTAATGGAATTCCTGAATCGGTAGATTAACCCCAATTCGATATATATTTTTAAAATTCTGTATCGGATCTGACAATAAATATCTTCCTTCAAAATTTGTACAATTCTCATCAAACGTAGGGTAGATAATCAAACAATCTAGTATACGTTGACTTTCATCATTATTCTTTAAACCGAGTTTTTCTCTGACGGATGTTAAACGAGCATAACCACTTATTTGCCTTATATCTTGAATATCATAACTTTTTTTATCGTAAAGCGGTCGATACTTAGCATCGATTACAAGTTGATATTTTTCATTATTTAAGATATAATCCAGTTCATTCCAATGCGTTTTATATTGGAACAATACAGAGTCAGAAAACTCTTTCCTTAATAGCCCTAAAACGTAAACTTCAAAAAGCTTACTCATGTCTATCCAAAAAGGAGGAGTAGACTTGATTTCCGTTTTACTTGAATTGGAAATGTTATAACTGAAGCGGCGAAGTATCTTTTCAGCTAGATCCAGGGCTTGGGTATAGTCCTTATAAAAGGGATTTTTTTTAACCTTTCGTAGCTCTGAAAAATCAAAGTTAGAAGGTACCTGTGAGAAGGCAGGGTTTATAAAATTAAACAAATCGGTTAAGCCGTCTCCCTCAATTATACCTGCATGACTATACAAATAAGGCTCAACAAACTCAAGTGTTTTCTTAAGGAGTCGATTTTCTATTCCGTTAATTCCAAACTCTTCATAACTGCAATAGTTATTAAGATATTTATGTTTAAAATGATTTTGCTTTATAGTCTTGCCGATGAGTATTTTCCCTTTCACCCGATTCTTTAAGTTTTTCTCAACTCGATAATATGATTTTTTAAGACCCTTTCGAACAATGTCTTTCATAACACCCAAAAATTGTACTACTAAAAATGGCGTTAATAGATCTTGTTGGCCATAAAGCTCAATTTCATCTTCATCCCATTTAATAATAAATAACTCATCTAAATCATTCATTAATTCGGGATTGCTTAGGCTTTTGAAAAGCATTTTCATATAATCTACCTCAACCCAATCTTCTGTACTTTCATCTGAAAATTTATTGAGTTTGGGATGCACATAGATGCTTTGGTCTGTATTTGGAAATCTATCTATACCTATAAAATAAGAGGTTTCGAGCTTGGCTTGTTTTTCTTCTGAAGATTTTTTAACCTGGGCACAGATTTCGTTTCCTCTGTTTTTAGGAAAGACGATTTCGGCAAAAACACTTTTTTCATCATTAAACAAGTCCGTTTTACCTTTAAAATGTTCTGAAACAATTAAAGGGTATTTAGTCAAGGTATTCATCCAATTCTTTTATTTTTTCCTCTGCCGCTGCAGTTAAAATCCCATCTTTCACATATTCTTTTAACAGAGGTTTTATTTCATATTGCAGTTTTAATTTTAATTCAACTAAGGCCTCTGCGTCGTCTGTTTTTTCAGTAATAAAATAACTATGACCAATCCACACATCCTCCGGTCTGAAATCTCCCACCAGAAATTCTGATTTTTCTAGTTCTGGATTTGCCCAGTTTATTTCATCATAATTTTTCACAAACAGCTTCGAAACCTGTTTAAATAAATTCTGTACCAATGGATGAACCACTTCCTTATTCGGAAGGACATCCACAAATGAAAATCTTCGCCTGATAGCGTAGTCTATATGACCTACACTGCGATCAGCAGTGTTCATAGTGCCAATAATATATAAGTTGGGTGGGATGATTATTTTACGCGAACGATCTATCTCATACATTGTATCGATTTCTTCTCCTCGGTATTCCAAAGCATAAATTAATTCTCCTAATACAGAGGGAAGATTTGCACGATTAATCTCATCGATAACCAATACATAATTCTGAAGTGCTACTTCTTTTTGAATTGTTGGGTTAAATTCTATTGTGTTATCGATCAAATACTTTTTAAACCGTTCTAAAACTACCAGAAAATATGTAGCGTGCCAATTAGCTAGTCCCGCTAAGCTTTTATTATTTACAATATCCTGTCTTGTATTATTACCGTCTAAGTAGGCCTGTTTAATATCCCTAAATAACATTCTATTACCATTGCTCTCCCAACTTTTTCCTTTATAGCGAAAAGCATCTTCATCCAAACCAATCATATTCACCTTCTTTGTTAAAGGGAGAATATCTTCTCCTAAGTCTTCAGCAATCTCTTGAATAAAACCATTAAACACATCATCAAGCCACAATTCCTTAGAAAGTGTGGTAGATAGGTTTTTACTTTTTAAGTAATTTTCTAAAGCCTTTTTTGCAAATAAGCCTAAAGTTTTGTTTTCATTCTCATAAAAAATTCCATCGCCATTTTGATTTGGTTTAGCGGTAATCCCTCTAACAAAATCTTCATAGGTATAAGACGGATGAAATTGAATCATTTTAGATTGTTCGGATAACTTTGCTTTTTTAATTTGGTCATAAATATATTTAGCAGTGGAAGCCGCTCTTCTTGGACCATTTTGATCTAAAGAATTCTCCCAAAGCTTTTGATCGTAAGCATTTAAAATATCTTGAAAAGAAGTGTAATCTGTGGTTCCTGATTCCCTTGATATTTGAACCCTCTTATTCTGGTCATCTACTTCTAATATGGTGTATTTTTTTAATTTTCCCGGAGACTCTATTATCTGATTTGAATTAAGATATTTTGCAATGAGCTCGTTTGATATTGAATCTGGTACGGTAATAAATTTATTAATAAGCTCTTTTGCTAATCGTGTTTTCCCGGTGCCAGGAGGTCCTTGTAGAATGATTTGGTTTTTAAATTTTAAAATTCTTACAATATCATTTAAGTTGTTTTCTTCCATAATATGTTGACAATATTCGATGCCTAGCTCCGCACCTGTTTTAGTAAATAAATCTCTATTACTTTTATCGAACCCAAGGAAATCCTGAACCATTACCTCGTAACTCGAGTTTTGGTGAGGTGTTTGGCGAGAACTCATTTCACTTGCATTCACGGAAGCTGGTTTATTTTGATAATTACCAATTCCCATCATATGGAAGTGAACATCAGAGGAAACTCCAATAATATAACTGAACTTTCCTCTGCAATGTTCTATAAAACCTGGAGGATAAACTTTAGCCCATTGATATGTCTGAAAATATTTAAAACCTCCACCTTGGCTTCTAGGGTCTTTTCTAATTTCGTATTCAAAGCCATGTTTTTTTAGAAGTTTACATAAATGTTCTAATTTTTTGTAAACTTCAACTAATTTTCTGTGTGTCTCTTTATTTACCTCCTTATCACCCGAAGAGTGTACAAGAGAAATATCAGCATCCGTAAAAAATTCCATAATAAAACTCTTTTTAATTAACTTTCTATCTTAACAATCTCATACTCCACACCCCCAAACTCAAATTTCTCTCCAACCCCTTTCCCTAACATAGCCTGTGCTAATGCAGAATCTGGAGTTATTTGTTTAAACTCTCCAGTAAACTTGCCTTTAACGGCATTTGGAGTAAGGTGGTAATGAAATTGTTTATTATCCGAGTTTTTAATTTGCACCTTTGAAGTGTTTGAAACTACTGAACTCCCAAAATCTAGTTGATAATTGGCTGTGGGTTCTTTGACTTTAGTAGTTTTTTTAGTGGTTTTAGGCTTAGAAGCTTTTGTTTTCTTTTTAGAGAAATGCTTCGATATTTCTTCTGGAATTTCTTTTCCTTTTTGCTTAAAATAAGCCTCTACATCTTTCTTTTTATGCAGCCCATTTGCTGCTTCCTCCTCAAAGCGTTCGTGGTTTAAAAGTAATAAACGTTTTAAAACTTCTTTACGAGCATCAGGATGGATAGTATAACGTACTCTATCATTTTCTGGCAAATATTCAACTTCATAAAAATCGTGGCGTAATTGTATGTCTTGCCAGCCATAAGCGGTTAGAACATTCTCATCAATTAATTTATGTTGATTTCTAATATTGAGAATAGATTCAATTACTATTGTAGGATTGTGAACCATATTATATAAGTTAGTTAATCCAGTTTTTAATTCAATCAATGAAGACCTCCTTAAAAATTCTAAGTCTTCAGATAATTTTTGTGATAATTTACTTAAAATTGGAAATGGAAAATTGTTATAACAATCTGAAACAGCATATCGTTGCCTAGTTTCTAAAGTTGAACTGTATTTTTGAACCCAAACTTCATGCAAAGTGCTTGATAAGATTCCAAGTACACCGAAATCATCTGAACAAACAACAATAACGGCATTTGAAAATACTGTGTTTTTAGTTGGAACTTTAGTGAACAAAATATATTTGCTTGTAAAGCATGTAACAATACAATTCTCTAATTTAGTAATAGATTCATATATCTTTGACGCCGGTGAAGTGTATAACCACCACATTTCACGCCTTCTTTTACTTGAACTTTTTTGTCTTTCACTAAATATTCTATTTTTTGCAAAATCATAAAGTAAAGAGGCCTTTTGAAGATTCTTTTCAGTTTTATATTTCTGGAAATTCAAAACATGACGGGTAGGCATAGAATCTTCCCTATTCAGAATATCATCACCGTTTAAAAATTTGTTTACTTCTTCGAAGTTATTTTTACTGAGATTTAACGCAGTTTTATATTCTTCCGAATTTAGAAAGAACCCTTTACCATAAACAGTAGTGCCTAAATATGCATTGATTTTTTGAGCTAAATTAATAGGGTTAAGTTCTTCCTCACCTGATGTTAATTTCGAATTAATATTATCCACCTGCTCAGAATTCAAAAAACAAGTTTTCTCCCACTTACCACTATAGAACGAGATAAGTGTAACATGAAGTGTTGCTTCCCCAGGCCATTTTAGTGATGGAAGAGCCATAACTATATCACCACGTTGAACTAAATAGTCTAAAGAGTTCAATCTAGTATCTCCCTCTGAAATGGAATTAGTAGTTATTAATGCCCAAAATCTATTTTTCGCTATTAATGCATTTATTCTTCTGAAAAAAAATGCCACTAAATCGGTCGTTGCTCCTTGATTATTAATATTAAACTTAATATATGATGTAAAAGGAGCGCCATAATCATTCGTTAAGAATAATCCCCCTCTATAAGGTGGATTTCCCAAAATACAATCAAAACCACCATTTTTAAATATTTGAGGAAATTCTAAAAACCAATGAAAAATTCGCTTTTCAGCAGCCACTGCCATAGAAGCTCCACGATCTAAAATTTGTGCTCCTGTATTTAAATAGTTTTGGTATTTGGCTTCTGTTGTAAGCTTTTCACGGTTCTCTTCTGTTTTAGCAATAAAAAACTGTGCAACTTGTAAGTCTGCCAGCTGTTTTATCCTGAACCATTTTTTGCCTGAAGTAAGGCTTTCATAGGCTTTAGTTTTAGCTTCAATTTGTTGAGGTGTTTGCTCTGGTAGGTCTAAAAACTTTACAAATTCTTGTTGGATATCTTTAATACTGCTTTCAACTTTTTCAAGGTCGTGAAGACTTAATTGTCCTTTTGTTTTTCGTTGGTCGGCATTGGCTTTTCTAAACGTAGCTGCCACCTCTTTATCATCGCCTGGTAAGGTTTTAAATGCTTCTGTAGCAATCCCGTTTTTAAGTTCTTCAAAATGTGCTAAGCCTACAATAGCATTTCCACATTTAATATGATGGTCTAAAAAGTTTAACGGCTCTCCAGGTTGGTGGGCTTCTAGCCATAAGGCTACCTTACAAAGCTCAACCGCCAATGGGTTTAAATCTACGCCATAAATACAATGGTTAATTACGTCGCGCACCGCTATACGCAATAAAGATGGCGTGGGCTGATCTTCCCCACTTCGTACTTTTGCCAGTTCAAAACCAATTCGTCTGGCTGCAGACAGTAATATATGCCCACTACCACAAGCAACGTCGCACACAGTCAAGGACAGTAGTCCTTTTTCAGGATCGGCTTCTTTTAATTTTTCCTCAATTTGATATTGTAGAGAATGGTCAATTAAAGGTTTTACCAACTCCTCTGGGGTATAGTGTGAGCCACTACTTGAACGTTCGTCTCCCTCTACAAACGTAAAGACTGGAACACCCAAACTCACTTCAAATTTAGGCTCATATTCTAATAGTCCTTCGTAAACAGATCCAAACTCCTCGACGTCCAAATCGGCATAATTAACCCGAACACGTTGTTTGTTTTCATTTTCAAAAGACACCAAATAACGGAGCACTCCCAAGAGTGTTTCATTATCTAAAATTTGCTCTCGCAATTTGCCCAGTGAGCTTGGGTGGAATAGTCCAGATCCTAATGGAGCGATTCCCAACTTCTTCCCATTCTCTTTATATTCAAATAATGAAAATGTTGTAAGTAAAGAACTCCATAAATCGGTCTTTTTAGGATCGATGTAAATGAGATTTTCTGCCAAGTTGGTTAATCGTTGTAAACTATAATAATTATAATAAATTTCTTGCTTTAGGACTTGTTCTGAATCCAACTTTTCGGGATATATCAATTTCCGGTCTTCAATCACCAACAGGAATAAGATTCGGTAGATTGTTCTTAAATTGTAGAGATAAAAATCCTTTGAAGTCATTTTTTCATCTAAAATCAGTTCCCGCAATTCTTTATTATCCGGATGAGACAACAATCCATTGGCAAGATCTTTTATGGAAATTTCTACCGCCTGGCTTAAACGTTCGCGAATACGAGATCCAGAGGCAAGAGACTCCACATGGTAAAACTCTAAAAAACAATCTGGTGCATCTTCTATTTTTCTCGGGAGCCTAGTTGCATGTAAAAACCTGTAGAGCAGTGCAAATTCCGCATATAGATTTTCCTCCATCATGCGTTGTAAATCAAACTCTACAAAGCTTAATCGGCTTAATAAGGTTGCGTCACGTAGTAATCGTAGGCTTTTACCGTTACTAACTAGGGCGTATAAATGCTCGTGGTTGTTTAAATATTCTTGACCCAACGCGTGAGGAGACAATCTTGCTCCATCATTTTTAGTGTCTAGTTTTTGATTTACTCCCACAATATGAATAGGAAACCTATCTAAGTTTGTCGCTCTATGGCTAATGGCATAGGATTTACCATTTATTATTTCGGCATTTGCCACACTAATGTCGTACCCTAAAAGTTGTAGAAATGGTATCAACCACATTCTTCGCGTTTCAGTAGTACCCGTATCGGTTTCTCGTAAACCTTCTCTTTTTTGTTGAAATGCTTTCCAGTGTGATGAGGCTAAAGACCAAGCAAGGCTTATTTCATCACGAACTGAGGACGTCGGGTTTAATCCGAAGTCGATAGGTTTTTGAAAGCGAATATCCTCTCTCCTTATTTTCTCAAGAATATCGCTGGTAATAATATTACCCTGTATGTTGATTGCTGAATACTTCATGGCTTAAAGGGCTTTTGGTTTAGGAAGAAGAATATAAATTCCCATGACATCTGGCGGTAAAACTGGAGTGGCTTTTTCAAAACGTCTGCCTCCAACTAATTCTTTAAAACGACCGTGAGCTCCCACTAACTTGTCTGCTCGTTCGTTAGCCATTTCCATAAACTCTTCTTTCATTGTTTCAAAACGTTTTAATTCCTCCTCAATATCTGCCGCTTGTCTTTCAACGGGAAGGTTAGAAAGGCTTTTTGCTTCAGCCAATAGCTTTTTAGAAGTGTCAAATTCTAATGTTTTAAGGCCATCTGGTTGTGCCTCATAACCCCACAGGTACATTTCCTCTGCCACTGTTTCACGATTAGTTGCCACTTCACTGATAACATTTCTTACTCGGAAAACAATGAGCGTAGTTCTGGTTTGAACAGAGTCGGTTTGAATTTCACTAACTCGCGCCACCTTACCATACTCTCTTTTAGGTTCGAATGCTAAAGCGATAAGAAATTGACACAGCAACTCTACAAAACGATGGTTTCTACCTAAATATCGATACCCCTTAGGTGTTGGGGAATCAAAACTTACCTTAAGCGCATTCTCAGAATTTAGAGCTCTTTTTAAATGCGCGGGAAGGTTTTGAGGATGGAGAAGGTATCTAGACTTTCCGTCTTTTATCTCTTTTGCATCAGGAATACAAGTACCACCCAATAATTGCACTGCATTTCTAACAAACTCTTCGACAGTCTTAATATCTCCAATAGCCTCATCTACCTCTTCTAAATCTTTTTGGATTAATTCTGGCTTAATAGTTTCGTGAGCGAAAATGCTACGCAGATTTTCACCTTTACGTCTCGCGCTTTCTAATTCGTTTTTAATAGTATCCTCTACAAAAAGCTTTTGTTGAATACCCTCATTACTATTTTCATCCAGGAATAGCCTTCTAGCCGCCTCTGTCATAAGAGAAGCGTTATTCTCTCCAATAGTAATAGATACTCCGGTTGCCTTACTTATTTCCTTTACTTTACGGATAAGAACTTCCAAGATAAAAGTATCCATTTGGTTATCTTCACCGTATAGTAAGTAGGTCTTTACTATGGGTGCGGTCTGACCAAAACGATCGACCCTACCTTCTCTTTGTTCTAATCGATTGGGATTCCAAGGTAAATCGTAATGAAGTACCGCAGTAAAGTGCTCTTGTAAGTTTATACCTTCACTTAAACAATCGGTAGCAACCAAAATACGCTTATTACTTTTACCCATTAATTCAATTCTTTCTTTTCGCTGTTCATCAGCCAGCTCAGAAGTAATAGCTTCAATATGGATATTTTTTGGAAAATGCTCTTTAAGTTTTTCGGCTACATAATTGGCTGTAGGAATATAATGGCAGAATATTATTGGATAAAAACCTTCCTTAATCCATTTATCGAGGATATTAATTGCTCGACTAATTTTCTGATCAAGATTTTGTTGGTCAATAAGTATAATTTCTTCTTGAAGACTTTTCAAATCCGATAATTCGTCCTGTTTGAAATCTATACCCTCCATTAAATCTCTCCTTGGAACATCACTTGAGACCTCTTCATTTTCAAATAGCGTATTTTTCAGGTCAAATTGTTCTAAGGTATGATCGGCAATAAGTTTATTTTCTCTATTTGCAAGCATCTCCATAGCCATTGCTGGACTAGACATTGCACCTTTAATCAGGGCTATTGCTGCCCAAGACCTCAGTAATTTTGTTTGTTCGTTTGATGCGTCCTTAGAAGAAACTCCTTTTGCAAATCGGATTAAATTATGATAGAACATTATATATTCTGCAGTCATATTAAACCCAATTTCTAGAGATTCACGTTCTGGAAATTCCGTTTTTTCATTTAACCACCGAACAATATTTTCTCGCTTTCTTTGAACAAAGTGTCGTGCTAATCTTCTTCTACCATTTTGGTCTATTTTCTCAAAATCAATTTGTTCAAATTCGGGTTTTAACAAACCTAGAAGAGAACCAAATTCGCTATCCTTACCACTGTGTGGCGTAGCAGTTAACAACAGTATATGCCTATTTTGATCTTTTGACATTTCGTGTAAAAGTGAGTAACGTTGTTGCTGGTTCCTTGAAGTAGCCCCTTCAGGTAAGGTTGCCGTATGTGCCTCATCTACAATAACGAACTCTGGACAATCACTTAAAAATATTCCTCGTCGACGATCAGATTTTATATAATCAATAGAAATAACTTGGGCTTTAATATGATGGAACACACTGTGGTCATCAGGAATTTGTTTATCAAGTTTAGCAACAGTGCTAGATCTAATTATCTCAGCATCAATATCCAGTTTGTCTTTTAATTCTTTTTCCCATTGCTCACACAGATGAGGTGGACAAATAACAGCGAAACGTCTAACCTCTCCTCGCTCCATCATTTCTTTTAAAATAAGAAGTGCTTCAACGGTCTTTCCTATCCCCACATCATCTGCTATCAGCAAGCGAATCACATCCATTTTCAAAGCCATCACCAAAGGTACAAGTTGATATGATCTGGGCCTAAATGACAATTTACCCATACACCTAAAGGGACCAGCTGCATTTCTAAAAGAAAGCCGAAATGCATCGTATAATAAGCGGGCTGTATCAAAGGCTCCTATATCGGAAGGGTTGGGATATGGGAAACTAGCAGAGCTTACTTCCTCTCCTGGTAGTTTTAGAGGTAGGTATACTGCTGTTTCTTCTTCCTCAGTCCCTCCAAGTGGTTTTATTCTTAATAAATCTTTGTCAGCAGATGGTAAAACCATCCAGTCCCTGTTTCGGTAGGTCACCAGTGTTCCTGGTTTATGTATAATCTGCATATGCTATTTAACTTTTTTAAATATGTCTTTTCTTCTCTTGACTAAATCTTCCATAGGTTCTGTATGGTGCCACTCCATAACATCGTAACCCGCGTCACGAACACATCGTCGTTTTTCATCATCCGTATCTGACACACTAGGAAGATCGTGAACATTTCCATCGCAAAAAATTAATGTAGCTCCATTTTCTGTATTATACACAAAGTCTGCGCTTACATAACATTCAGGAACATTTACTTGAGCCTTATCTGGTAAGGCTAACTTATTTTTATACAAATAGCGTAATAATTGTAGTTCTGTGTTACTATTTTTATCGTAAGAATCCAATAAGAATTGATATTGCTCTTCGTAATCTTTTCCTTCTTGTACTGTAGAAATCTCACAATCCATCAATTGTTCCAGGGCTGTTTTAATACTGTGGCGATCTAAAATATCATGATTTCTCTGATTATAATAGGATAGTAAATCTTCATAAGTAGCTTTAGGTAAATTTTTCCCGTATTCCGTTTCTTCGCGGTTTTCAGGATTAAAATGCATTGAGCCATAAGCTTGAACAAATAACTCATTAAGTTTAGTTGGTTCTTCGATTAATTGACTGAGGATTCCAAGACTACCTTCGGCGGCTTCATAGATCATCATATTTGGATTTTCTTGATCGCCCATTATGCTCACTCCAATCTCTTGTTCCTCTACTTGGAAAAGCCTTTCTATTCCTCTTTTGAGAGCATAACTCAACGTAATAATTTCATCGGCTGATAATTCAAGACTTGCAAGAGGCTGGATATAAATAGTATCGGCGTTTTCCCTAACAAAAAGCATTACATCCTTTGAGTTGTTTTTAACCTCCTCATTTTCCAAATCTTTCTGAGATACCCATTTCCCATTTCTTTGATCGATTGCAAAGCCATCGCTATCATCGGAAGATCTTCTTGCTTTTTTATTGATCTTGATTAATTCAGTAGCTTGACCAAAAATAAGGTTCAGTAAAGGTTCTCCCGCATTTTTAATAATCACTTTTTTGGTATGCTCTATTCCGGAAGTGTATCTAAAGTATTCCTGAACATTAAAGCCACGTGAAATTCGTTCCTCTTCTGCACATGAAATCCTTTCTCTAGGAATCCCTTCAGAATCCATTAATTCAACGAGGTTGGTTCTAAATTCAAAATTCTCACCTCTTAATTCGGCTTTCGTTATGGGATCATTATTCGCGATTTCAGCGTCTTGATTAAGAAATATGTAACCAGTGTCCTTCGATATTTTTATTTTTTGTTGAAATTGCTCAGAGTCCAATACAGGCATTCTATTAATAGAATACTTACTTCCATTATGATAGATTGTATTTCCAGGACCAAACTCTTTAATCGCAACGGATCTAGGTCTAGAAATAAACTCGCCTTCATTTTTATGCTTATAACCCAAGAATGATCTAACAGGTAGCCTGGTGAAGTTGTAACCAGGCAGAAAGCCTTCAGATGCCAAATAACGGAAAACGTAAAACTCAGACTCTCCTCCAAATTCTCTGTTGCTTTGATTGCTTAATAATTCAATTTGTTTTAAAGCAATATGATATTGTCTTAAAGCTTCACGATATCTTTCATTATCTTCTTTTCTGATATGTGGATCATTCAGGACTAAGTGTGCGGAGGCATTCATTTTTTTCGCTGTTTTATATAGGTTTCGCCACCTGTCAAACGCAGAATCAAATCTATCTTTAAAAGAAAACAACCTTTTCTCAATCCAATCATCAGAATACCACCAAGCAGATGATAAATCCTGCTCAATTGAGGAAACCACTCTTTTGAAATTTTTAATCCACTTTTCTCTATTAAGTTCTATTCCATGATCTATATGATCTTTAATTCGTTGTTTCAATTCCAATTCAACCTCATTTGAAATATCCAAAAGCTCAGCTATGGAGGTACTCAATTCTCCAATGGATAATTCCATCAAAATAATAGCATTTAAATGCGATGCTATAAGTTCTTCATTAATCAGGTCAATACGCGGTGGAACTACCGAACCTGCAACCATGGTTTCTGAAGCCTTGAAATAATTTTGATCGTGCGGCGACCAGCCTGAACAATAAGTAAAAACCAGTGCAGTTTGTCCACCACGTCCAGCACGACCACTTCTCTGTGCGTAGTTGGCCGGGTTAGGTGGAACATTTCGCATATGCACAATATTCAAATTTGCAATATCAATACCCAACTCCATAGTTGGAGAACAGAATAAAGAAGAAATTTTACCCTCTCTAAAATCATCTTCTCTCTCTATTCGATCGTCATTATTAAGTTGTCCCGTATGTTCTCTACCTATAATTTCTTTATCATATTTGGAGAAATCATTTTTGTACAGCCTCTGGAAATACATATTAGGTTTAAGATCGAGATCTTTATATGTGTTTGTTCGTGTATCATCCACAGGAACTGTTTCCTCATCACCAGGTATCCATCTTAAATTATCAGATCTTAAGAGATATCCTGTTACCGTTCCGTTTTTCCCGCGTATGTTTTCATTTTTAGTTAAGAATCCAGTAGAGACTAATAGCTCACATAGTTGCTCAATAAAATCAGTATATTCATCAACATTAGGTTTTGCTATATCTGCTTCAGCAAACTTTCTTTTAAAATATTTTCCAATTCCCGAGCGCACTCCAATAGAAGCAAAATACAGTCCCCGCTGTCTAGATCTACCTGGATTTCGGCTGACCAAATATGTGGGACTATCCAATTTTTCATTGTGATCGAGGGACCATAATTTTTTATTATCCAATCGATTTTGGAGTAAACTTTCTATCTCCGATCTTTTATCAACTAAAATATTATGATATAAAGAGAAATTAGTTCTAAAGAAGTTTAAGAACTGCTCTAGCATATTAAATCTTTCTTCAGCTGATACTGCATTGAAAAGAGGAATGTTTGCGAAACGATCATCCTTCCCAGCTAATTTTTCAAGTCTAAAATATTCGATTTTTAACAAAGCTGTTTGCTCTAAATTTGGAAGCGTATATCTCCAACCTCTTTTTAGATCTTGAAATAGCCTATATAAAATATAGTTTTTAATTGCTCTAATATTCTCTATTTCGGGAAAGTCTGGATCATCGCTCATTAAATTGGGATTGGCATAATCGATTTCCTTTAAATTCAATACTTTCAAAACTCTTTCGGCAATGTTTTCAATATTTAAACTAGCATCCGAATCCTTAATTGTTATATATAAGGCAGCCCGAAGTTTAATTGTGGAAATAAAATCATTAAAATGGCCTGCTTGCAACGAGGCATCTTGCCTGTTGTCAGTAAAACTTAAAAGTTTTTGATCTTTCGCACTTTCTTCCTGTTCAAATAATGAATTAATAACGGCGAAACTTGTAATAGTTGTAGCCGTACTTCTTCCTTCATTACCAAGACTCATTAACTTAGTATTCTCATTAGTTTTTGCATCCTCGTATATAATTCCCGCGGTTGGATCTATTCGTAATTTCACAGGGATAAAATATCCTTTTATAGGATAATCAGGGGTATCAGAGTAATTTCCTTCTTCATCAAAATATATTGGCTGAGGCATATGCCACTGATAATACGGCAAAAAAGAAGTTAAACTGCTGCGTAACCAAGATTCGGGAACTATCTCCAACGGGTCATCTTCCCAAAACTCTTCACCCTCGTCAAGAATAATGTATCCATTCCTAAAATTATACTCGTTTAAATCCTCACCTTTCCCTTCCTTTAGTGTAAGGGATCTAACGTGGTCTTTTGGGTTCCGCGGCAATAAAGTACGTGTTTGAACATCTTTCTCTACACAGATAAAATCTATTCCGGAATATCGACTAAAAAGAATCGGGTATAATAATTTTTCCTGATCACCTTCTTTGACATATCTATTTGATTGAATTGTAATATATCTTTCGGATCGAGAATTTAATGTGACTGAAACATTACTTGTTTGCGATATAAATTGATGAAAACGAAAAGGAAGAAAAGATTGATTAGTCTTTCTTTGACGATTATCTTCATTGAGCTTTTCAGCCCATTTTAATAAGATGGTTACTTTTCCCTTGGCAATCTCAAACTCTACACCAGTATAGTCAGATAACTTTTTAGTTATCGCGTCGATTGTCATCGGCGTTCCTCTTTCTAAAACATCTCCATTTAACTTTAAAGCAATTTCTGTTTCTATCCAATTACTTAATGGATTAGTCATAAATGCAACCTCATCTCCTTGTGGGATTTCATTTTCTAAATAGGATTTTAAGATTGGGGCTTCTGGAGTTTGACCATTAGTGCAAGGCTCTAAATACTCATTAACAATTTGTTTTGCCGAATATTCCTCTCCAAATATGGTTTTAGCTACTTTAGCAACGGCCTCCTTCTTTTCTTCTACTGATCCAAGGCTAGCCATAGTAGCTGAAGTACCGATACAAATTAACTCATTTATACAAATTCCTTTAATTCTCCGGATAAGCATACTTACATCAGAACCTTGACGACCTCTATATGTATGCAATTCATCAAACACTAAATATTTTAATGACTCTGATAAAGAATCTCTTAACCAACCTTCCCCTTGCCTGGTCATAATTAGCTCAAGCATCATATAGTTAGTAAGAATAATATCTGGTGGATTCTTTTTGATTTCTTCACGTGTAGAACTAACTTCCTGCCCAGAGTATTTCCCAAAAGTAACTGGAAAATCTTCACCAAATTTCCTTTGATACTCTTCCTGATACTTTTTAATTTCTTGTTCTTGAGAATTAAGAAGAGCATTCATTGGGTAAACTAGAATAGCTTTTATACCGGAAGGTTTAGATTCTCCAAAGTTGAAAACATGATTAAAAATAGTTGCCAAAAAAGTTAGCGACTTACCCGAACCCGTTCCAGAAGTAACAATAAATCCTTTGTCGTTTACTCCCTTTTTTATCGCTTCAATTTGATGCTTATATAATTTAAAATCTCCAAATGTGGTAGGAAGGTTTTTATGTACTATTCCTTGAGATACCAGATCTTGAAGTGATTGATCTCTCTGGAAAGATGGATTAAATTGAATAAGAGGTTGAGGAATAAAACCTTCCTCATTAAAAGCTTTTTTTACTTCTGTCTTAATTCTATCATCACTAATATTTAAAAAAGATTCTAAATAACTTCTATATTCTGAAATTACTTGATTGTGTGTTCTAAATGCATCCATAATAATTATTCCATCGAATTTAAAAAGTTATATAGATATTTGCCTTAAGCCTAATGACTTTATAACTTTTGAAGTATTTTCTTGATACCATCATAGATTAAATAAATAATTTTCAACCTAATTTAATAACTACCAAAATTAAGAGTGTTGAAACAGGGTGAGCATCAAATATAACATTTATTTTAAGGTTTTTTTAAGAAGAATTGATGCTTTTAATTATTAAATATGCGTGTTATTATTTTTAATAATTAGTTTTTATTACTCGATAACCGGGTAATTTATCACTCCCCAATCTTCTCCCCTATTACTTATCATGATATCTATTATAATAGGTAATAGAAATTCAAGTATTTGACTAGCATCTTTAACTTGAGAGCGATTTAGTTTGCTTTGATAGGTTGCGCCACCGTGAATTAATTGGTTGCGAACTGTGTATAATCTATCCAACACTAACTCCAATAGTTTAGATACTTGTTGGTGTGCTAGATAATTTCTCGAATCTATTTGAGATTGTTTAAAACGCGACTCCCAATCTATTGAATCTCCACGTTGTGCATCCCAAAATTGCTTGTATGCATATTTATTATCAATTAACAATCTTACAGGTCCTGGAAACTTATACCACAATATTTTAAAGAATCTATCTTCAGCATCGTACTCCACCAGTTTAGAAATAAAATCCCTAAACCGTTTCTTTTCGGACAACTCAAATTCATGTGCGTCATTGTCGGCATAGCAAGCATTAAATGCAATCCACAATGTAATAAACTTTAAATCTGGATTGTTAGCTTGTTCTTCGGCACACTTCACCCAACTTATTGCACGATGTAATCGAATTGCATTATTTTCATCTAAATCGCCTGATAAGGATTTAAGTTTATTTTTTAAAAGTGATGCTTTTATCACCTCAATACTCTTGTTAGGATTGATCATGTTAAATTAAATAATATCAAAAGTTTTTAAACTTGTTCTAAGTCTTTTCCGTTGAAATCTTTTCTGATTTGAAGGGCTATTTTTAAAATATAGAACAATAAACATCCATCCCATTTCGATATTTCACGAATGGGACGAATTTATAATTCTGGGGAGCGTTTCAAATATAATAATTATTTTAAGATATTTTTAAGAGTAGTTTTTACACTTTAAATCTTAAAATAGGTTGTCTATTTTGATATTAGATAGGGGGCCTTAGAAGATTTTGCATATTAGTATGAAAGCCATGAAATTATACCTTCGTCATTCCTATATAACCTGATAGTTTTACAATAATTCAACACAATTAACGATTCGAATCCTCTAATCCGATCATTTTAAATATTTCAAAAATTGATATATTGTGCCGAATTAACTTCTTTTCTATGTGATGCCTATTTAATTTATTCCTTTAAAAGAAGATATTCAATATTTAAATAATCAACTATGAGTAAATTTGTAACTGGTAAAGAATTAGAATCAGCTATATATGACACTATTTGGGATGCAAAAGCTAACTTACTAATAGTCTCCCCATTCATCAAGCTTGATGAATATTTTCAAAAGTTGTTTAACAAACATGAAAATGACCCTAAAATTCATATTCTTTTGGTGTTTGGTAAAAATCAAAAGGACATTAAGCGGAGTTTGAATAAAAGGGACTTTGACTTTTTTAAGAAGTTTCCTAATGTTAGTATTATTTATACTCCTAATTTACATGCAAAATATTATGGAAATGAAAGTCAAGGAATTATTACATCTATTAATCTTTATGATTACTCGTTTATAAACAATATTGAATTTGGAGTTTTTTCAAAACAATCTATTTTAAATCGGTTTTCAACCTCAGCAGATAATGAAGCCTGGAATACTTGCATGGATATTGCGGAAGCAAATGAAGTTGTGTTCATTAAACGACCTGTCTATGATCAGAAACTATTTGGAAAAAGGTATGTCAGCTCCAAAATTCTTTTTGACTCAACAGAAAAATTCTATGGAAATTCTTTAAATGGAGAAACAGGAAATAATAAATTGAATGATTATCCAGACGAATTAGCATTAGGTTCGAATTCAGAAGACAGACCCGAAAGAGAAGCTTTTAATGAAGAATTCTTGAATAAAAATAATTCGGAAATTCAAACTTATGGATATTGTATTCGAACTGGAAAAAAAATTAAGTTCAATCCAAAACAACCCATGTGTAAAGAAGCTTGGAAAATTTGGAATGAATATGGAAATGAAAATTTTAAAGAAAAATACTGTCATAAAACAGGAAAGCCTTCATACGGTAAAACTTCTATGAAAAATCCTATTTTATAAAAATATGAATTGATTTTTGTAGTAATATAATTAACAACACCAAATTTCAACAATAATTAATGATAGACTTAATTGGAGATATACACGGCCATGCAGATGAACTAGAACAACTACTCATAAAACTAGGGTATACTAAAGTAAACAAATACTATTCTCATCCTAATAGAACGGCATTATTCGTTGGCGACTATATTGATAGGGGACCGAAAATAAGAGAGACATTACAAATTGTAAAGCAAATGGTCGATAATGAAAGTGCAATCGCATTATTGGGCAACCACGAATACAATGCGCTAGGGTTTCACACTATAAATTCAAATGGTGGATATTTAAGAGAACATTCCGTAAAAAATATACTTCAACATTACGAAACCATCAGACAGTTTAAAAATAAAGAAGAGGAGTTGAAAGTGTACTTAGAGTGGTTTAAAACACTCCCCCTATTTTATGAAACAGAAAAAATAAGAGCGGTTCATGCTTGTTGGGATTATAAAAGCATAGCATGTTTAAAAAAATACCTAAATAACAATAGAATTACAGGCGATTTAATTCATGAAACTGTAAAACCTGGAACAGAATTAAATGAGGCGATTGGGGTAACCTTGAAAGGCAAGGAAATTAGTACTCCTAATGGAAGTAAGTTCAAGGATACTGATGGCAATGAACGATCACAAATGAGAATAAAATGGTGGGAAGACCCCTCCCAGATGACTTACAACTCTATTTGTATACACCCATTAGATGGGTTACCCAACACAAAAATTGAGACATCTATATTAAAAAATAAAGACTATTACGAAAAAGACGATAAGAATGTCTTCTTCGGACACTACTGGCTTAAAAATAAACCATCACTCTATAAAGAAAATATTTGTTGTCTTGATTATAGCGTTGCAAAGGAGAAAGGGGTTTTAGCTGCCTATAGTTTTGATGATGAACTTGTCTTGTCTGAGCAGAACTTTACATATGTACCAAGGTTATAAATTTTAAATTGCTTAATGATGAATTAACTTATTACTCCTAGATATTTTTTATTATAACTATTTAGCTTAAACCATAGTTATCACCTACACTAGTTGGAATAAACTTTGATTACAAACCAAACCACGCTACCGCATGAAATGAAATTCGACGAAGTCATTTCTCTCGAGTGGCTTCCTACACTTCAGTAAAAAGCTCAACTACTCGACTAAAATACTGAAAGACTATAGCGGATATCGAATAAAGAAAGAGAATTAACAAACCGATACTACGTTAAAGCCTAGGAGACCAGACGATATAATGGTTTAGCAGCAGCTAGCAGACGTATGTTTTTCGAACGCTCGATCCCAAACAAACATTGAATCTACAAAGACTAAACAAGTAGAAAAAAGTCAAATTACAAAAATTTATAAAACCTCAGCTGCTTGTGAAGTTTTATACTTTATGATCTATTCGTATATATTAAAAATTACTTATTTTTAGTAATCTCCCAATCATAAACCCCTCCTCTGTTTAAAAACTTATTAAGATTATAATAAACTGCATTTAAAGCTTCTTTCACTCCAACTTCTAAAATTGGTTTACTATAATTGTGCGTTCCCATTGCATTATCAAAAAAGCGTCCTGCAGGATCTACCATGACATAACTCCCCTTTATTTGCTCATTAGATTCTGGCACTAACACTTTTACTGATTTATGTGTATTTACAAAATATGTATATTCTGCATCTGTAATTTTAAACTGATGAATTTTATCATCATTTTGTCCAATAATTGGTAATACCTGTAGTACTTTCCAACGTTTTGGTTTGGCATATTCAATAAATTCAGTAAAGTTGTCTTTATAGTTTACTTTGTTCACTACCGTATTAATTTTTAAACCGTAACCATACTTCTTGATGCTATCCACTAGATTACAATAGTACGCTTTGCTTAATGGTTTTTTGCCTATAACTGCTCTCCCTAATTTAATATTTATATCCTCATCTAAACTATCTACACTTACTGCAATCCAATCTAAATAGGCTCTATTTTCCTTTAAAAAAGCATCTGTTAATTTACTACCATTGGTAACAATCATAGTAATCATTCCTAATTGCTTCGCTTTCTTAATTAATTTTGGCAACCATTTACATAGTAAAGGCTCACCACCTGCAAAAGTTATTTTCTTAAAACCTGCAGCAGCTATTTTCTCTACTACTTTTAAAGCATCCTGTTCAGGCAAGTGTCCCTTTGGTAAGATAGTTTGTTTTACATCTTGAAAGGTTGCAAAGCAAAATTTACATCTCATGTTACAAGGTTCCCACAGGTGAAAATTAATACTAGGTATCGTGCCTACACCATTACATTCAGGGTAGTGTTTATTTGTACGATGAGAAACTTCTTTAGTTGTAAAATTATCTGTATTTAGAACTAAACCATAATAATTAGTCTTGTTTAAAAAATCAACATTGTTAACCTTTAAAAAATTTGTTTTCATACCCCCGATAATTTAATTTCTTATAAACTTGTTATCTCATTTACTTTGTTGTTTTATCTAATTTAGTTGGAGGCTATTTGATCTGACACTTCTAATTATACATTAAATGCGTTTTTAATGAAATGAGACCCGAACGTATAATCAAATACTATATTGATATTACAGTTGCATTCTACTGAAAGTTTACTCATAGATAGATTGTCAAATACTGGGTGATTATCACCTAAATTGCTCTCTAATGGGTGTACTTGCGAAAGACTTTTCTCCTCCGTCAAATCAATTTAATGTGATTTATTTTTATTATTTAAAAGCAAATTAATCTCGCCTTTAATATTAAAAGCGAGATTTATATAGTTTATTTTTTAGACTTTTGATTTGGGTTTAACTGTTTACCTCTATTACCATGTACTTTGCTATTAGCTGTATTATTTCCAGATGTTCCTTTGTTTGAATTTGCTTGATTCGCTTTGTGATTGTTTTGGGTTGAATTACTCATGAAAATTATTTTTAATTAAATTTAAACAGTTTGGTACTTTACCAAACATTTCTTATTCATGGCTAATTTAAAATAGAATGAAATTTATTTTTATAATTTGGGGTATACAAGCTATATTTGGGACATAGCCCCCGGTTTTTATTAAATTCTCTTTAAAGTTTAACAAAAAGCAGCCTGTATTATCAACCAATTTCAAACCTACCAAACTCTTTATGTTACAGCAGTCTTCGTATTCTGACCTTATAGAGCAAAATGAAGTATTAAAAACCGTAACACTTATTCTTTTAGGATTATTAGTCCTTTTAGTTATTCGCAATTGGTACAACCTTTACAAAAAGCGTTCTTTCAGAAAAAAAAATAGAAGAATAACGAAAGAGTTAAAAGTTAGTAAGACTAAAATTGAAAGTTTAAAAACTCAAGCAACCCTAGTAGAGACATTACAAAGGCAACTAATAGCAAGCCAAACTGAAAATGCACAGGTTAAAGTAGAATTAAAGCGCTACAAGCAAAAATTAAATGAAACCTTAAGCCAGAAAGAAAAAGAAATGGCACAACAAAAAGAGGTTATAAATCACCAAAAAGAGGCTTATGAACGTTACGTGGTTTTTAAAAGTGTAGAAGCCAATAATACTAGGCTGGGCGCCCATTTTATAAAAAACTTGATTAACCAGATTTATATAGATTTAGAAAGTAGTCAAAACGAGCAAAAATCTTTTTTAGGGTTTTATTACAGTTTTAAAAAGCCAGAAATCAAAATACCCTCTTTAAAAGCTTTAAAACAAATTTTTAAACTGTTAGATTACAATGTTTCTGCGCTTAATAAAGAAAATTCTAGCTTACAGGAAGAATGGAATCATATTAATATGTTTATGGAGCTAATTCAGTATTTAAAACCTCAGGCTAATATTGAAATAAAGAATACGCTGAGTGAAAGACGAATAGAACAGCTAAAAATAAAACCAACTCTATTTTTCCCTTTTGTAGAAAATGCTTTAAAACACGGAAGTCTAAATGAGAAAGGTTCCTTTATTAAACTCACTTTAGAAGAAACAGGGCAACAACAGCTAAGATACAGTTTAACAAATAGTATAGAAATTAATAATCAAATGAAAACAGAGCATTCCGATCAGTTTGGGTTAAATGCTTTACAACAATTACTCGACGCTTACTATCCTAATAGCAAGTTAGTACATAAAGAACTTTCAAATAGACAATACCTCTCAGAACTAATTTTACATATTAATTAAATGATACGCTACATACTTGTTGATGATGACCCCAAAACATTAAGCTATGTAAAAAGCAAAATTGACACTATCGCTAACAATTATGCTTTAAAACATATTAAAAGCTATAGTAGTTCCATAAATGCTTTTAAAGAAGTTGACGAAACGGACTATGATTTACTAATCGTGGATTTTGAAATGCCAGGTTATAATGGTCTTGAACTAGCACAAAATATTGGAGCTAATAAAAAAGTAATCTTTTTAACCTCGACTAGAAACAATGAGCAGAATGTGATTAATCATTTAGATATTTCAGGCTATTTAAGTAAGCCTTTTGCGATAGAGGAGTTTGAAATCATTTTAAAAAACAAAGTTGTTGGTAGAGTAAATAGTAAAATCGGAATACAGAAAGGAGAATCATTAATACTTTCCATTGGAGTAAACCAAGATATAGGTTTTAACCCTGATAAAATATTTTACATTACAACGTCCAAAAATATAAAGGGTGAAAAAGCAAATAAAAATTGTGTTCACTTTTTTAAAGAGAATGACGAGGTTATTTCTCCTAATATAAGAATAAGTATTAATGCACTTTCTAAAAAATTAGAACCATATGGTTTCGAAAAAATTAACCAGAGTACGATTATTAATTTATCTAAAATAAATAGGCGATTTAATAAAGAGCTTACATTAATAGATTGCAATGAAACGTTTACAATTGCTGATCATGAGAAAAAAGGAGTAACATCTAAAATAAAATGGTTGTTTGGGATTTGATGTACTTAAAATTTAATTATTAGGGTGTTAAGTTTAACAAAAATTAACCCGGAAAATCGTTTATCATAATCTGAACCGTTGCATGGTATGCTCTAATTTTCAAAATTTAATTTTTCTACTTAAAGCATTTAGGTTAGGTTTCATTGTTTTTCAAAATTACTGAAGCAATGAAAATTTTCTACACCCGCTACCGCACGAGTCTTCTCGTATGGTTTTCTGCCGTTCATTAAAAAGCTCAACAACTCGACCAAAATACTGAAAAGCAATAGCGGATATCGAATAAAGAAAGAGAATTAACAAGTTGATATTACATTAAAGCCTAGGAAACCACGCGATGCAATCGCGCGGGAACGATGGTACTATTACTTGAATTAAAACCTTAAGGTTTTCGATTAAACTTAATAATGTCTACTATCTTAGTTGGATTTCACTTGACGATCACGATTGGAAGAAAACATAATATATGAGTGGAAAAAAAATATCGACGCCCTTGCTATAAATGAATAAAAAAAGAAAAACAACTACATGAACATACTTTACCTACACGGGTTGGACAGCAGTCTTAATACTGAAAAACGAGCTATTCTTGAGGAATTCGGAATGGTTTATTCGCCTCAAATCGACTATAGAAATGACGAGAGAAGTATAGAAAGCTTGATAAAGCTATACAACGATAAAAACATCGATTTCGTTATTGGCAGTAGCATGGGAGGTTTTGCGGCATATTATATAGCAGACAGGTTTCAACGTCCGGCATTACTATTTAATCCTGCCCTAGCCTACCGTTCTGTTCACCAAGAAATTCCTGACATTAAAAATCCTATTTCCAACTTAAAACATCTGGTTTTAGGGGCGAAAGACGAGGTTATTGATCCAAAATCAACTTTAGAATTTTTATCGAACTCAATCGGAATTGACAATTATAATATTAAAGTCAGGCAAGATTTACAACATCGAATACCAGAGGAAATATTTGAAGTTGAAGTGAAAGCATTTTTTAAGGAGTTATTGTTGAAGTAGATGGAGTTTTCTAAAAATAATTTTAGCAGTGCTTTTCAAGGAACCGAATAAAGGCCTGTACGCTTTTTCAAGCCTCGCAATCTATATTTTAGGATTACAGCAATTACAGGTAATACTATAATTAGGAGTGGAAAAAGCACACAGAAAAAGAAAAAATTAATTTCGTAATACGACGTACCTGTCAGATTTGCCAGATTGATAGTAAAGTCTGTGCAATAGGCATACACAACACCGCCTATATACATTATCGTCTGATATAGATTATTTAGATTTTCCATTGTACTGTTTTTTTAGTGCTTTAATTTCTAAAGTGTAGTCAATGATTTTCACTAATGAATACCAAATTATTAGTGGAAATAGGATAACCAAAAAAATCACATTGGCAGCGCCATAGTTACCGGTGGACCGCAACGCGCCTATGGCTCCAAAATAGATTTTATCGGTAGTTTCCATATAGTTTTTAAGAAGTTTTACATGGTGTTGCTTACAATACGCAGTATCGCTATGTGCCGCCCATGTACATTTATCCGGCGTTCTTACATCTGAATTTATAGCTGTTATTCCTTTCAGCGAATAGGGTGTTTCCTTTATCGTCGGGCGATAGGCTTCATTGATAATTATCATTAAGAGATATGGAAGTAAGAGAAGTGCTATATTTCTAAAAAATCTCATTTACTAGTAAATATTAGGTTATCAAATCTAAAAATAAAAACCAACAGTTACTCCTTTCGTAACCATCCTAAAATTTTAGTATTACCAATTTTCCACTTTCCGTTGCTTTGTTTCAGTTTAAAGTTTTCTCGTGAGGGGCCATAGCGTCCCGGATTTTGTTGGATAATTTCTATTTTGGAATCTGTCACTTTTGAAATAATAGCTACGTGTCCATATTTATTGGTAGTTGTGCCATCAAAAACTAAAAGATCATCCACTTTAGGTTTACTATTGCTAGGGTTGGAATATTGAATTAAATTTCTTCGCTTACTTCTTTTTCCATCTCCTAATCCCTTTTCATAAAAATCTTTTGCATGCCCATAACTATCTGGCATTTTATGATTTAAATGTTCGTAATAGTAACGCTTAACAAATTCAACACATTGGTATTTTAGTCCGATGTTGTATCCATCGGCAGTAGTGTTCCTTCCTTTTACATTTCCAACATTAGCGTTGTAATAAACATAAACACCATTTAGGCTATCTACTTTATCACCAATCTTTAGATTTTTAGACTTTAATCTTTGTTCAATTTTATCACAAGATATAAAAACAAAGAGTGTGCTTATTAACAGTATAGAAAGGGTTAGGGATTTTTTAAACATTTTTGAAACGTAAGCTTTTAAAATTACATTTTAGATTAAGTTAAAATTTAGTCACTCTAATTTTTAAAGGTGCGTATATTGGTTTTTCTAAATAAATACCTTGCCGTTATGGTAGACTTTTTAGCAACATCCAGTGTATACCAGGGGTTGATTTTGCTATTATAAGGATTTGTTAGCACGTGTATAGATTGTGCAGGTGTGTACCCTTCTGCTAACAAATAAACGATATCTCCATTTTTGTTAATTGCTCTTCCTACTACAATCACGGCGTGGCCAGGACTTCCAGGCGTAACTAAAAAATCACCAGTTTTAATTTCACTGTTATTTGTTACTTTTTTTGTTTCATTATTCAAAGAAATAGTTCCTGCGTACATAAAGACAACATCGAGGTACTTCCTGAAACTTTCGTAGCTATCATTTTTGCTGGCTACTTGCTCAAACGAAACCTTAGAAGGACTTAGTAATTTAGGTCTAATTCCGTTTTTATAATCATTCCAACTGAAAGAATCTCCGTTTGTGAAGTGAAAACTAATTTCATCAAATCGTTCCTTTTCAAATAAATACTCAGCCCTTAATCTAATAATTGCGTCCGCACATTGTTGCAAATCTTTATTGCCTATATCATAATCCAAAATCGCAATGTGTTCAGACTGATTTCTAATTGATTTTTGATTATAGTCTAATATAGGGCTTCCGTCTTTTTTCAAATTTGTATTTTGTAAGAACTCACCAAATGAGCCACTGTCTTCGACTATCCACTCATAGCCCTCTGGTGCTAGTACTCGTTCGATAAGCGTTTCACCTGTTTTATTTACAGCTATTTTTTCATTATTATCGCTACATCCGTAAAATACAGTCAAAAATCCTAATACTAAATATAGTCTTATTAGGCTTCTACAATTTAATATCATTTTTATCTATTTATTTCTTTTGGTTTTACAATTAAAGCGACCTCTACGATCGGTTAATCATTATTAGCTCAAACAAAGGAAACTATTTTTAGCGATTCCAAAATCGATTTGTAAAACTATAAAACTAGTAAATAGTAATTTGTGAGTGAAATCAGGTTTAGTAAAGCAAAGAGTCTTTGGCAGTTCTCTTTATTAATTGAATGTTTCCCTTCATTAAACATAAACATTGTTCATCGATTTAAGTATTTTTGACAAATGCGATGGTTCCCTAAATTTAATATTTCGCTCGCTATTAAATTCTTATTAGTAACCACTGTATTACTAGTAGTGGTCTATTTTTCTATTGGATTTTTTATGGGCTCTACTAATTTTTTTTCTCGCACTGAAAGCAGCGATGAGACTCCTCAAGAGTTAACTTCTCTTTTAGATTCGGCCAAGTTGATAATGCGTCGCGATCCGGTAAAAGCCGATTCTTTAAGTAGAGCTGCCAAGCAATTACTTCTAGAAAATAAAAATGATTCTCTACGATATAAAATTGATTATACGTTAGGTGAAATAGCAGTTTACAGATCAAATTATCCTGAAGCTCTTCAATATTTATTAAATTCTAAAGCTGTTCTTGAGAAAAATAAGGAAATGGATAGTATTATTCGTTTTGACTACGCTAGGACGTTGAATAAACTTGGTCAAGTTTACTATGAATTAGAGAAAACCGATAAAGCTTTAAGGTATTTACAGCAAAGTTTATCTATTTACAAATTACTATCTAAAGAAGAGAATATTATTAGAACGATTAGTAATATTGGAGGAATATATTATAAGGAAGGACAGATACAAAAAGCCATAGCTGCCTACGAAGAAGTTTTAGGTTATGATAATCTTGACCAAATTAATGATATACAAATACTTTATTCAAATCTTGGAGCTTTAAACTTACTAATAGGAAAAAACACAGATGGTCTCGAATATTTAAATAAGGCGGAGGCTGTCATTCTCAAAGCCCAGTTAAACGAAAAGAACACCTTACAATTATCAAAGGATTACGCGAGGTTACTATACAATAAAGCTTACTATTATCGCGGAGCAGGTGAATCGCACAAGTATAAAGAACATTTACTTAAGTCTTTAAATGTTCTAGATACCTTTTTTGCTCCTAATGAGGCCCGTGCACCTTTGTTAAGTTTACACGAATTGTATCGTGAAAAAGGCAATTACCAAGCGGCTTATGAAACGCTATTAAAGTATCAGAGTGTTCATGATACACTTTTTAATTTAGAGAGTGAAAGGCAAATTGCTGAGTTGGAAACACAACATGAAGTTTTCCGAAATCAACAAGCGATTGAATTAAAAAAGAGAAATACAGCGATGATGTATTGGGCTGCTCTTTCAGTGTTATTACTTATTTTGATTCTTGTTTTGATTTTTTTATACAGACAAAAGCTGAAATTTATCAAGGCCGAACAAGAAAGACATCGATTGGCCAAAAATAAAATATTGTTAGAATCTAAGATAGACGTACAAGAGGAAATACTACATAAGAAGAAAAAGGAGGTACATCAATTAGCTTCTCAAATTGTAGAAAAGAATGAAAATATTTTAAGCCTAAAAGAGCATTTAAACCAAATTAGCACCTCTGCTCAAAAGCACTTAAACCAAGGAAAAATAACTGAATTAATTAAGAATACTAGAGAGGGTAAGAATTTAGAGGCTGATAGAAAGCAATTTCTATTAAATTTAGAACAAAGTTCGGTAGTGATGTTTGACAAGCTCGATACTGAATTTAACGGTTTAACTAATCGTCAAAAACACTTAGCAGCCTTAATAAAATATGGTTTTACAGCAAAAGAGATTTCAGTTTTATTTAATATTTCTCATAAATCTGTTCAAACTGGAAAGTACAGGCTAAAAAAAATATTGAAACTAACTAACGAACAAGATTTAGAAGTTTTTTTAAAAAAATATTGAATAATAATTCTCGCAGAAGCTAATGTTTGCCTAAAAAATAGCAGGTATTCTTGTAAATAAAAAAGATGACTGCCTCAAAAATTAACTCTTGAAACAGCCATCTGAATTGGGGAGTATTTAAATTTTACTTTTTTAAGAATTTTTGAGTTTTTGTAATACCCTCAGCTTCTATTGTTACAAAATACATTCCTGGGGAAAACTTGTTTACGTCAATCTCTGTTGTTGTTGCATCTATATTTTGTTCGAAAACTTTTTGTCCCATAATATTATATATCTCCATTTTTGTGATAGGGTGTTGTGACGTGATATTTAAAACATCCGACACTGGATTAGGGTAAATAGAAAAAGAATTGGTTTCAAAACTGTTTGTTGAAAGCGTACCTACATGTATAGCGTAATCTTCAACCTGTCCGTAAGTAACCCACGTACATCCATCTATCGGATACATATTTGCGTAAAACTCCTTAACCAATCGCATTCTTGTAGTCCCTGCTAGAGCATTGGCTGGAACTTCTATAATTTTACTAATTTGAATTCCATCTTCACCATTACTGTTTTCAAGGATTCCTATATCATACCTTTCAGTAGTGTTATTGAAAGTGTTATCCTGATTCCAATCTATAAACAAGCTTACACCATCTTGATAATTCCCACCTGTATTCCCTTCCACAATAATTTCATACGATTCGCCTGGTACTACTTGCGCTGAGATGTCTAAAAAATATTCGTGTGCTGGAGCTTCATCAAGAGCTGAAGGAGATCGATTTTCAATTCCCGCGAACTCAACGTTTGAAATTGGCTCAATAATATCCAAATTACCTACTTGACAATAAAAGTCGTTTGTGATAAAATTAAATGGGATGGTAAAGATACTTTCTCCTTCGTTGCACACTGTTTTTATGTAAACATCGTAAGAAGTTATTAATTCGAGATTATCAAGAATTACCTCTGTTGTACTAACAGGAACACTAACTTCAATACCGTTTCCTGTTCCTGGAGTAAACCCAGAAAAACCATATTCGACGGTGTAAGATTCCGCTTCAGGCCATCCATCCCAAACTATTGTAGCTTGGTTTGTTTCGATATTGGATGCTGCTACATTTTCAGGAATTAAACATCCTTCGGCTAATGTACAAACACCATTCAATGTAAATACCCCATCCCAAGTTTCATTTACTAACCAATAATTTATCGCAGGGTTTGAGTAATTTACTCCTTCACCATCTACTTCTACCCCGTTAATTTCCCATCCTACACGTTTTCCAGGAATCGACGCATGTGCTATTAATTGAATCCAATATTTCACGGGTTCAGTACCAGTACCTTCGAAATCTATAGCTTGTGGTAAATCTAAAACTACTCGTCTAATGTCAAAATCTTCTTCTTGATCTATAATTATTTGTGAAGTAGGAACAACATTAGCAATTGTATCTCCAAAAACCAAACCTGGATGACCATTGTCATTATTATAAAACACTACATCTATAGACGCAATTTCGCCATCTTCAGTCCATAAATTCGCTTCAATTTGTTCTAATGAGAAATTTGTAGTATTGGCTGAAAGCTGAAAATCGTTAGCTATTGTTTGTCCGCCAGCGTCCATGAAACCTTTAGATCTAATATCGTTTGCAGGATGGTCATGTGGGGAACAATTGTTTTGACTAATTCCTAATATAGGCGTAAGAAATAGTAAAAGTAAGAAGCTAAAAGATAGAGTGTATTTCATAATTTGTAGTAATTAAAGTTTAGATTGATTAATTAAAATTATCGCGAGCTTTAGCTCAATTTAATTTCACGATTTTATTTTGATGCAAGTTACAAAGGAATATGATTTAGCAATGATTTTAACATACTACACACATACTACAACACTCGCTAATTTATTGATAGTAAACAGGTTTAATAAAAGTGATACACCTAAAACAATTTCAACATTTTTTTAAATTAAATAGAAGAATTCAAATTAAGAGTCCTATTAAAAAACTCCGTTATAACGAAATTTTTAAAACATTGAAGTAGTAAAAATGATTTTGTTTCGACTTTAATTGAATTCAAATAGAAAAAGGCATACCATTTTAGCACAGATACTCTTTACAATCTAATCCCACAATAATTCCCAAAACCTTTTAACAAAAAATCATTCTATAACAATTTGTCCCCCTACACCATCTTAAAATATTTTAAACAAGCTTCCTTGGTTTTAAATAGAATTTATTGATAAGTTTGTGGTGTAAACTTTAGGGGTGTTCTAAAAATTAGAACTGAGAAAGACCCTTTGAACCTGATCTGGTTAGTACCAGCGAAGGGAAAAGTTAGCAATACATCCTCCAAATGGATAGATGTATTTATACACTTTTTATAAAAGTACCGTATCCTAAACTGTACTTTCATTTCAAATACTTCCTTTCTCAAAACCCTTTATCGTTTACAGCATTATTAAAACAATACTGTATGATGATTACTATTTTGGTTAACGAGAAAGCTATGGAAGTCAACCAAGACTTCCACATTCTACAACTGCTAAAGAAAATAAATTCTCCTCTAGATGGTATTGCGGTAGCCGTAAACCACTGCATTATTTCAAAACATTTATGGAGTTCCACAAGCTTGTCTGCCAACGACAAGGTTTTAATAATTCAAGCTACTCAAGGTGGATAATCTCTTCATTTTAATAAACTAACACAACTGCAAAAACTTTTCGATATGAAAAACAAGGACACTGCTCCAAAACAAGGAACAATCACCAGACAAGCATTTCCAAATTCAAAAAAGATATACGTACTGGGCAAATTACATCCACAAATAAAAGTTGCCATGCGCGAAATTTCTTTAAGTGACACAAAAGATTCCCTAACAGGGAAGATAAGCCCTAACGAACCTGTTACTGTTTATGACACTTCGGGCCCTTATACCGACCCGAATAAGGAAATTGACGTGCATAAAGGGATTGAAAGAATTCGCGAGCAATGGATTTTAGACCGAAATAATGTGGAACAGCTAGAAAATTTTTCATCAGAATACGCTAGGGAACGACTAAACGACAAAAGTTTAGACCATATGCGTTTTTCTAGCTTAAAGAAACCTTTGCGAGCAAAAAAAGGGCAAAATGTTACGCAATTACATTATGCCAAACAGGGGATTATTACACCAGAAATGGAGTATATCGCTATACGTGAAAATCAGCGTATTGACGAAATGACCGAAATTAGAAAACAACATAAAGGGGAACATTTTGGTGCTGCTATTCCTTCTAAAATCACTCCGGAGTTTGTACGAGAGGAAGTTGCTAGGGGTCGTGCTGTAATTCCATCGAATATCAATCACCCAGAAGCAGAACCTATGATTTTAGGGAGAAACTTTTTGGTAAAGATTAATGCGAATATTGGGAATTCTGCCACTACTTCTTCTATTGAAGAGGAGGTTGAAAAAGCAGTATGGGCTTGCCGTTGGGGTGCAGACAATATTATGGATTTATCTACTGGTAAAAACATACACGAAACCCGCGAATGGATTATTCGCAACTCCCCTGTTCCTGTTGGGACGGTTCCTATTTATCAAGCTTTAGAAAAAGTAAACGGCGTTGCAGAGGATTTAACCTGGGAGATTTTTAGAGATACTTTAATTGAACAAGCCGAACAAGGTGTAGATTATTTCACCATCCACGCTGGGGTTTTACTTCGTTATGTTCCTATGACGGCAAAGCGTGTAACTGGTATTGTTTCTCGCGGGGGTTCTATAATGGCTAAATGGTGTTTAGCCCATCATAAGGAGAGCTTTTTATACACCCATTTTGAGGATATTTGTGAGATTTTAAAGCAATACGATGTAGCCTTTTCATTAGGCGATGGTTTGCGTCCAGGCTCTATAGCCGATGCTAATGATGAAGCGCAGTTTGCAGAATTAGAAACCTTAGGGGAACTGACAAAAATAGCAAGAAAACACGAGGTGCAGTGTTTTATCGAAGGTCCGGGGCATGTACCTATGCATATGATTAAAGAAAATATGGAGAAGCAAATAGAAGTTTGTGACGAAGCGCCATTTTACACTTTAGGCCCTTTAACTACCGATATTGCTCCAGGCTACGACCATATTACCTCTGGTATTGGTGCTGCTATGATAGCTTGGTACGGATGTGCCATGCTTTGCTATGTAACGCCAAAAGAACATTTAGGCTTACCCAATAAGGAAGATGTTCGTGTAGGAGTAATCACCTATAAGCTAGCAGCTCACGCTGCCGATTTGGCTAAGGGACACCCGGGAGCACAACACCGAGACAATGCTTTGAGTATGGCTCGTTTTGAATTCCGTTGGGAAGATCAGTTTAATTTAGGACTAGATCCAGAGCGCGCCCGAGAATACCATGATGAAACCCTGCCTGCTGCGGGAGCTAAATTGGCTCACTTCTGCTCTATGTGCGGTCCGAAGTTTTGTTCCATGAAAATTTCACAAGAAGTACGTGACTTTGCCGCTGTAAATGATATCGTGGATAACGAAGTAATTCAAAAAGGGATGGAAGAAAAAGCGGAAGAGTTTAAAAGCAAAGGTTCTGAAGTCTATTTATAGATTATGCTAATTGTAATTGCACCTGAAGTAACTATTTCTGAGGAAATAAACAGGCTAAACCAACTTTTTGAAGCTGGTTTGGCCTGTTATCACCTTAGAAAACCCAAGATGAATTTGGACGAACATATTGCTTATCTGAACGGCATACATCCAAAATTTCACAATCGAATTGTAGTGCATTTATTTCATGAACTAGCAAGCGAGTTTCCTCTTAAAGGTGTTCATTTTCAGGAAGAGAAAAGAAAGGTCTTATTAAAAACTAAGCAGACAGATTATTTTAAAGCGTTTCAAGCGAATGATTTGACGATTAGTTCCTCTTTTCATAGTCCCGAGGATATTTCCAATAGTACTATAGATTTCGACTACCAGTTTTTAAGTCCTGTATTTACTTCTATTTCAAAAACGGGATATATAGGGCGTGGTTTTGATGTAAATAGTATTAACAAAATCGTCATTGGACTAGGTGGTGTTCGTGCTGAAAATATTGCAAAAATGAAAGTCCTGGGTTATGATGGTGTTGGTCTGTTAGGAGGTGTTTGGAACACTGATAATCCTGTAGAATCCTTTAAAAAAATAAAAGACAGTTTTGAACAATCATAAATACATACTTAGCATTGCAGGTCATGACCCTAGCGGAGGGGCTGGGATAACTTCCGATATAAAAACATTTGAAGCTCACGGACTTTATGGCCTAAGTGTTTGCACAGCAATTACAATTCAACACGACAGTGATTTTAAACATTGTGTTTGGGTGGACACGGAAATTATTTTGGCTCAAATAGCTGTTCTTTTTGAACGCTTCCCTATGGATACCGTAAAAATTGGTTTAGTAAAATCTTGGCAAAGCTTGCTTCGTATTCTAGAAAAACTTCACCGTATAAACCCTTCCATAAAAGTTGTGTTGGATCCTATTTTTAAGGCAAGTGCAGGGTTTGACTTCCATTCCGATGAAGATCAAAATAACCTAGATAAAATATTAAAACACTGCTATATCATCACCCCAAACTACGATGAAATGTTGAGCTTGTATCCGAATATAGATTTTGAAGAAACGCTTTTGCATATGAAGAAATTCACCAATATCTATTTAAAAGGAGGACATAGATTGGATAAAAAAGGGTGGGATGAACTGCATCCAACAAGCCAACAGCCCTATCAGATCCCTCCTATTGCCGCTAGTATTTCTGAAAAACACGGCAGCGGTTGTGTGCTTTCCTCATCCTTAGCTAGCAATATTCGTTTAGGACAGGATTTACAAACTGCTTGTGATAAGGCAAAGCGGTATACCGAACAATTTTTAAACTCACACCCTTCCTTATTGGGAGTTCACCATAAAAACGTCATAATATGATTCCTAATTTACATTATATCTCTCAAGGCGAAACTACGGAACAACACTTAGAAAACATTCTAAAAGCTTGTACTCACGGAGCTGATTTAGTCCAACTTCGACTTAAAAACGAGGATGAAATCACTTTGTTGAAAACAGCTGAAAGAGCAAGAGAAATTACTAAGAAATTCCAAACAAAATTAATAATAAACGACCATTATAAAATCGCTAAAGCTGTTGAAGCAGATGGCGTTCATTTAGGCAAAACGGATGCCTGTCCTACTTTAGCGAGACAGCATTTGTACGATTGGCAAATTATTGGCGGAACAGCGAACAATCTACAAGACTGCCAAGAACTTATGGATAAGAAAGTAGATTATATAGGCTTAGGTCCCTTCCGATTTACTAGCACGAAAAAAAATCTGAGTTCGATATTGGGCTTAGAAGGCTATGTATCGCTATTGAATGAATGGAATTCAGAAACTCCCATTATCGCCATTGGCGGCATTACTATAAAAGACCTTCCTGAATTATTAAAAACAGGTATTTATGGCGTCGCAGTTTCGGGAGCAATTACAAAGGATTTTGAGAGCATCAAAGCCTTCCAAAAAATATTAAGAACCCCTGTTGATCAGGTTTAAACTTAAAAATTTAATAAGTAGATAAAATGACAGACACACTAAAAATAGCAGATAAAACCTTCCGTTCCAGATTATTTACCGGGACGGGGAAATTCAGCAGTTCTAAATTAATGCAAGAAGCCATTGTAGCATCAGAAAGCGAATTGGTAACCGTGGCTTTAAAGCGGGTAGAACTCCACAGTACATGTGACGATATATTAACGCATCTTCAGCAGGATCATATTCATTTACTACCAAACACCTCGGGAGTACGCACAGCAAAGGAAGCTGTTTTTGCTGCACAATTGGCTAGAGAAGCTTTACAAACCAATTGGATAAAGTTAGAGATTCATCCAGATCCAAAATATCTATTACCCGACCCCATAGAAACATTGAAGGCCACCGAAATTTTGGTGAAAGAAGGTTTCATAGTCATGCCATATATACACGCAGATCCTGTGTTGTGCAAACGATTGGAGGATGTTGGAGCGCAGTGTGTCATGCCACTTGGGGCTCCAATAGGTAGCAATAAAGGACTTATAACTAAAGATTTTTTAAAGATAATTATGGAGCAAAGCAAGGTTCCTGTAATTGTAGATGCAGGAATAGGCGCGCCATCACATGCTGCTTATGCCATGGAGTTAGGAGCCGATGCTGTTTTGGTAAATACAGCAATAGCAGTTTCTAAGAACCCAGTGCAAATGGGGATTGCTTTCAAGTTAGCCGTGCAGGCTGGAAGGTTGGCATACGAAGCAAAATTAGCCGCAGTTAATCCATATGCAGAGGCAAGCAGTCCGTTAACTTCTTTTTTAAATGAGTAATTTTCAAGACATATTTAATCAATATCATTGGGACACTGTAAAGGAAAAGATCTACAGTTATACTGCTAGTGATGTGCAAGAGGTATTATTAAAAGAGGAGATAAACTTAGAAGATTTTCAAGTATTAATTTCACCTGCTGCCAAACCTTTTATAGAAAGCATGGCCCAACGAAGCCGCGCACTTACCAGAAAGCGATTTGGAAACACCATACAAATGTATGTCCCGATGTATCTCTCCAACGAGTGCCAAAATATTTGTACTTATTGCGGGTTCAGTTTAACAAACAAAATCCCTAGGAAAACCCTTAGTGACGAAGAAATCCTAAAGGAAGTAGCCTATATTAAACAGTTAGGCTACGACCATATTTTACTGGTTACCGGAGAGGCTAATAGCACCGTTGGAGTGGCTTATTTAAAAAACGCCATAAAATTAATTCGCAATCACTTTTCTAATATTAGTATAGAAGTACAGCCCCTAAATCAGGAGGAATACGAAAATTTGATTGACGAGGGACTCTACGCAGTATTGGTATATCAGGAAACTTACAATAGAGCTACCTACAAAACCCATCACCCCAAAGGCAAAAAATCTAACTTTGATTATCGATTAGATACTCCCGATAGATTAGGAAAAGCTGGTATTCATAAAATAGGCTTAGGAGCTTTGTTTGGTTTGGATGATTGGAGAGTAGATAGTTTTTACACCGCCTTACACCTAAAGTATTTACAGCAAACCTACTGGAAAACCAAGTATTCTATTTCCTTTCCAAGATTGCGACCACATGAGGGAGAAGTGCAACCTAAAGTGGAAATGACCGACGCCGATCTGGTTCAATTAATTTGTGCTTATAGATTATTAGATGAAGATGTGGAGCTATCTATGTCCACAAGAGAAAGTGAAACTTTTAGAAACAACGTCATAAACCTAGGAATCACTTCTATGAGTGCCGAATCGAAAACAAATCCGGGTGGCTATGCTGTAGATCAAAAATCCTTGGAGCAGTTTGAAATTTCGGATGAACGAGGCACGAATAAAATTAAGGCCATGATACAATCCCAAGGCTATGAGGTAGTTTGGAAAGACTGGGATACATCCTATTCTAAAAAGTAAAACATGAAATTAACCGCAGAAGAAACCACTCAATACAGTAGGCACCTCAGCCTCGAAGAAGTTGGAGAAAGAGGGCAATTACAATTGAAACAAGCAAAGGTATTAGTAATTGGTGCTGGGGGCTTAAGTTGTCCGGTGCTACAATATCTAGCTGCAGCAGGGGTTGGTAACATAGGAATTGTAGATAATGATACAGTGGATCCAAGCAATCTGCAACGGCAAATTCTGTATACACATGAGGATCTAGGGAAATATAAAGTGGAAGCAGCTGTTTCCCGTTTGAAAAGATTAAATCCATTTATCCAACTTCATAGTTATAATACCAAATTAGGTAATGATAATGCCCTTGAGCTATTTGAAAACTACGATATCATTGTAGATGGTACCGATAATTTCCCTACTCGATATTTAATAAATGATGCTGCCGTAATCTTGAAAAAAACGGTAGTATTTGGGTCGATAAACAAATTTGAAGGACAAGTTTCAGTGTTCAACTATAACAACGGACCAACGTACAGATGTTTGTTCCCTAGTCCACCTTCACCAGAATTAGTCCCTAACTGTTCAGAAGCAGGAGTATTGGGGATTCTACCTGGTATTATTGGAAGCTTGCAAGCAAATGAAGTATTAAAGATCATTTTAGGCTTAGGCAATATAATGTCTGGAAAGCTATTGACATTTAATGCGCTTACATTACAACAGGAGCTATTTCAATTTAAAAAGAATCCTTCCCTTGTAATTGCATCTTTAGCACAAGATTATCAAATGTTTTGTGGTCTTGATGTTGGGTTTGAAGAAATAACCTATCAAGAGTATCTACAACAAGCGAATACTTTTAATGTATTGGATGTAAGAAACAAAGAGGAACGAGAGGAACTTACAATAGAAAGCTTTCATATACCATTAGTGGAATTGAAAGAAAGATATACCAAACTAGCAACAAACAAACCCTTATTGGTGTTTTGCAAATCTGGAGTACGCAGTAAGCTTGCTATAAAAATTCTTAAAAGTAAAAACTTCGGGAATAAACTAGTTAATCTAAAAGATGGCATTAACACTGCGACTGTTAATCTTTAGAGGAACGGTTTTAGTATAAAAATTATAGCCATAGAGAATGTATGCCCCAAAAATAATTTAGTCAATTACCCTCAACAATCTTTCTTTATCTTTGCAAGTGTACAACAACCATTAAAAAAATTGAGAATTAAAAATTGCTTTATGTTTAAGATTAAGAATATTAAGAAATTAGGTTTCCTTTTAGCAGCAACAGTTTTATTAGGCTGTGGCTCCGATGACAACTGCAATTGCAGAGGAAAGTTTCTTGGAAATGAAGGTGTTTTTTATGGCGATGTAGTTAATTGCAGCGATGGGGAGCCTGTACTTTCACAACAAGCTAGTGAGGGAAACAACGTAACATATTTAGGTTGTGACGATTAAAAGGGGGTTTAAATCTGCTGTAAAATTGGATTTCTTAGCCACTTCACAAAGCTATTATTGCTAAGTTCTTCTTGTTTAATTTTTTCAAGAAAATAGTTGAAATCGATTAAATAAATTTAGTAAGTTTGCCGTATGGGATTAGGTTTATTAGCAATATGGACTGTTGGACTTTTCTTAGCTCTATTCATTATTATGGAGCTACAAGAAAGACTATAACGGTTTCCATAAACATCTACAGATTACGATATTACTAGATTCCAGAATCTAGCTTAATATATTACACTCTTGTTTTAGCAAAACACAAGTCGATTTCTACTACATTATGTGTTCATTTCCTACAAGCATCTCAATAAATCACTCAGATTAAGTAGTTTATGACGCTCCAACATCTTCATTCCAGAGCTCAGGATTTTCAGAAATGAAATAATCTACGAGTTGCTTACACCTTCTATCGTTTAACACAATCACCGAAACTCCGTTTTCTATCAACATATCCTCGGCACCTAGATAATTGGTGTTTTCACCAATAACAATCTTTGGAATACCATAATGTAAAATCGCCCCTGCACACATGGGGCAAGGCGATAAAGTAGTATATAGAACACTTTCCTTATAAACTGACACCGATTGTCGGCCAGCATTTTCAATAGCATCCATCTCTGCGTGTATAATAGGACTACCTTTTTGAACTCTTTTGTTATGTCCGCGTCCAATAATCTCTCCATTATGCACCAAAACAGCTCCAACCGGGATTCCGCCTTCTGCTATACCGATTTCTGCTTCCTTTAAAGCTTCTGAAAAAAATGTATCCATAATTAATAATCAAACTATTTAAGTTTATATGTTTCGTACTCAAAAGCTCGGTTTCTATCAAAACCAAAGTATGTTGAAATGTTACAACAAAGGGATTTTAATTTTTAAATCAGAACTTTCTGAAGTTAAATTTTGACTGGTAAGTTTATTGCTTAAATATTGTGGGGTAAATATTATGAATCTTTCAACACCCTACTAGAATATACTTATACACTTTTACCAAAGAAACAATTTCTAACGTATTAAAACAATACGTATCGCCACGTACTTATCAGGTACTAATACTCAAAATACAGCTACAAAATCCAATTTAAACCTTGTTTCCAGCGAATTAATCTAATCGGCTTCCTGCGTTTTCACGTGCCCAAACTCTGTAATTTTTAAATTGAGTTTCACTTAGTATGTTACTTAAAATATTGTCTTGAAGTTCGGTGCGCTCAAAGCTATTCATTACCCTATTTCGATTGTTTTTGTTCCAATTTTGCAAAGTTCTATTCCATTCATTATTAAATTTTTTTACTTGCTCCTCCGTCATAGCGAGATCTACAAACATTTTTTGATTTCTAGCCTTAGCAGCTTCTTCAATCTGTTTCCTTGACAATTCTTTGTTAGGAGTTTCAGTAGATAACTGTTGGGATCTATTGGACCTATCGCCTTTAACAGCTACATCAGTGTTTGCTCTACCTCTGTTGGTAGTTTCAATCGGATTTGAATTAGTGTTTGTATCCGTATCGGTTTTTGTTACACCGCAAGCAGTAAACAGACCCAATAATGTAAGTAATGGAAGGCTTTTAATGATATTCATAGTTATTATTTTAAATTTATTTTACTCTTAAACATTAAAATTGTTCGTTTTTCCAATAGTCGAAAAAACGAACAAATTAATACTAACTTACGAAACATTTAGATCTTAACTAGTTTCCGATATTAGTAATTATAGCAATTATTACTCCATATTAAATATTGAACAATAATCTACACAATCTAGACTCACTTACGATCCAAACTGTATAATTGGATATCCAACTGTATAAAATCTATACACTTTTTGTAGCCTTAAATCCCTAAAATCTCTATAAAACCTAGCAAATTCCACACGGCACAACAGTTGCTAAACACTTCCTCGAATTGATAAACAATTTTTAAAAGCGATTAAGAATCAATTAAGGATTTAAAATGAACAACAACACACAAGACACTTCAGGAAATCATTTAGATAAATCTACAGAACATGTAGCTATTAATTACACTAGTCAAAATAAGTCGGTTTCACGTACAAACCCTTGGGGGATATTTGTGCTTGCTAGTACGTTCTTATTAATTTTTATTGCTACTTATCTCTTTTTCTATTTAGATACTGACTTTGCAAATTTTCGTGAAGAACGTATGAGCTCGACCCTTGGTTATGCATTTTTAGTTATGGCTACTGCTCTTTTAGTCTTTAAAGCTGGGTTCTTTATTTATACTCTTATTAGATATTTCAAATACAAGGCTATAGCATCTGTAAGCGATGAGGAATTACCTACTTGTACAGTAATAGTCCCTGCTTACAATGAAGGGAAACAAGTGTGGGAAACACTAAAAAGTTTAGCCAACAGTAACTACCCAGCAGAAAAATTACAATTATTAGCTATTGACGATGGGAGTAAAGATGATACTTGGCGTTGGATACAACAAGCCAAAAAGGATTTAGGAGATAGAGTTACTATATTTCAACAACCTAAAAACAAAGGTAAACGTCACGCGCTTTATCGTGGATTCAATATTGGGACTGGAGATGTGTTTGTAACTGTAGATAGTGATTCTGTTGTAAATGAAGATACTTTAAGAAATTTGGTTAGCCCGTTTATGCTAGATGAAAAATGCGGGGCGGTAGCTGGAAACATTCGAGTATTAAACAACAAAAAAGCGCTTTTACCAAAAATGCTCGATGTAAGTTTCGTACTTAGTTTTGAATTTGTACGTTCTGCAGAAAGTAGTCTTAACTCGGTATTATGTACTCCAGGAGCATTAGCTGCATACCGCCGAAGTGCTGTTTTTGCTGTACTTCCTGAATGGATAAATCAAACATTTATGGGGAAACCATCAGATATAGGCGAAGATAGAGCCATGACGAATATGATATTGAAACAAGGTAATAAAGTCTTGTTTCAACGTAATGCTTATGCTTATACTAACGTACCTGAAAATTATAAGGGTTTATATAAAATGTTCATTAGATGGGGCCGAAGTAATGTGCGCGAAAACATTGAAATGTCTAAATATGTATTCACTAATTTTAGAGAGGAATCAAAATCTGGAATACGTTTATTGTTTATAAGTCAATCGTTAAAGATTATAATGAGCTATCCATTTATTCTGTTTATGTTATTCTTTATAGTAACACACCCGATATTGTTCTTTAGCTCTACGTTATTCGGAATTCTTATATTCTCAAGTTTTCCGATGTTATTCTATGCCAAACGATACAATATTTCAGAATCTTTTTGGGCGTATTCATATAGCATATTGTACACTTTTGCATTATTCTGGATTACTCCTTATGCAATCGCTACTGCTAGTAAAAGAGGCTGGTTAACGCGAGGATAACAATTATAAATTTAGATCCGACAGGATTTCTGGCCAGCACCTAATTGACCAACTATTTATGTGCTGGCCTTTTTTATGGCTGTATTTAAAGAAGATTAATAAAAAAAAAGGCTATTTCAATACACCGCTACTCGAAAAGCCAAGATTAGGTAAGGTATTTTTTTAAATAAGTATCTATTATAGTCTTAAGGTAATCTTCATTAAGGGGCTTGTTATAAAAACCATGAACACTTTTAAATTCCATAGCTCTAGTTTTATCTCTTTCGTCTATTGAATTACTTAGCATTGTAAGCACAACTTCTCCTTGCTGAGACACCGAAAGTTTTTCATATTCTTCCAAAAACTCCCATCCGTTCATTCCTGGCATATTGATATCCAAAAATATCAACGTGGGCTGAGGGTGTTTACCGTCTAGTTCACTTTTTAGATATTCTAAGGCTTCATGTCCGCTATAGCATATATGAATATTATCGCTTATACCCATTTTTTTGATCTTTCGAGCGTGATAGAAATTATCACTTTCCGAATCGTCAATAAGCAATACATTTTTTAATTTTTTCATATAGTTATTTTTTTTAAAGTAAAATGAACAGTGGTACCAACTCCAATAGTAGAACTTACCCAAATGTTACCCAAATGAAGTTCAACTATTTTCTGACAAAATGCTAAACCTATACCCTGACCTTCATAGTCTTTATTGCTATTAAGCCTGCTAAACATATCGAAAACCTTAGTAAAATCTTTCTCAGGAATACCTATTCCATTATCTTTTATATGAAAGTTGAAATAGTTATCTGTTTCGTCGAAAGATATTTTAATGTTAGGTTGCACCTCTGGTTTGGTGAATTTTATAGCATTAGAAATAAGATTTTGAAATAATTGTTTTATCTCAATTCTGTATCCTGTTATTGTTGGTAACGGGTCGTGCTCTATTACAATTCCACGTTCTTCAATTACTACAGCGAAATCATCTTTAATTTTTTCTAATGTTTCATTTAAGTTCACTTCCTCCATCTGACCGCTTGTACCAATTCTGGAAAAAGAAAGGAGCCCGCTAATAAGGTTTCGCATTCGTTCTACTGCCTTATTTATAAAGTTAAAATACATTACAGCTTCCCCTTCCACTCGTTCCGGGAAATCTTCTTGAAATATTTCTAAGTAGTTTGAAACTGTACGTAATGGCTCTTGCAAGTCGTGGGAAGCTACGTAGGCAAAATGATCTAATTGTTGATTTTTTACAATAAGAGACTCATTTAATTTAGCTGCCTCTTCTATTGCCCTTTCTTTTGCTTTAATCTCCCTTTGCTTCTCGGCATTAGAAATTTTTAAATCTTTTAAGGTATGTTGTAAATTTTTGTTTGAACGTTCTAAATCGGACTGTGTTTGGAGAAGCTCTTCTATCAAAGGTCTGATTTTTTTTATTAAGTTAAAAAGACTTAGGAAAACGATGATAGTAGCAATCCCCAATCCTGCTAGAATTATAAGTTTCCAAGTAGTAAACTTTCTAATTCGCTTATCAAGAATAACATCGGCCGTTATTAAAAGATCTTTCAATATTGATGATACGTCATCATTAAAATGAACATCGCGATGATTATCATTCTCAATTGAAGATAAATTGGAAGTTGGATTTAATAAAATACTGTCTAACAATTTAAGGTTAGCATCCATTTTAGCCTCAATCGTATTTACCTGATTTACTTGTTGTTCTGTTTCACGAACTAAATATCTTAACGATTTTAATAATGAGTCGTATTCTTTTTCAGCTAACCTGAATTCTTCTTTATGCTTAATATTATTAGTGTATCTATAGGTTAAGCCAAAGCTCTCCATTTTAGATATTGTTGAAGAAATTTGATCAATATTGTTTTTTACCTTCCAACTTTCAGCAATTTCATCGGCAGAATCAGCATTTTGCATAAATGAAAATCCTATTAAGATAATCACAAGAATAAGCGAAGAGACTAGTAATATAAAATTAGTTAAACCAACTTTTCTAATTCTTTTCATAGGCAAATGGTATAAGTTGTAAAAAAAATACAGCTATCCTTTCAAAAGTAATGAACTAGATTTACATGACAATAATCCAAAAAATAATTTCAAATAATCCACCGTAAGTATAAAATGACCAAATAATTAGATAAATTTACTAGTCTAACCCCAACCTATCCAAGATGGCTTTACCTGATAATATGAATTTTTTGATAGTTGAAGATTTAGTATCAGATACTTTTTTACTTCAACGACAGCTTAAAAAAATTTCAGTAAATCCTGAAATTCGATTTGTAGATAGCGAGATAAGTTTAATAAATGCTTTAAAAACATACATTCCAGATATGGTTATTACCGACTTTAAACTTGTAGGAATGAATGCATTTGATGTAATTAGAATTTCTAAAAATTATAACGACAATATTCCAATAGTAGTTATCACAGGAAATTTAAAATACGAAGGAGATAAGGATGAATTATTAAAGAGTGGTGCCGAAGGTTTTTTTCTCAAAGAACCTATTAATACACTTAATGAAAGATTACTCCCGTTATTTGAGACTATTATAGCAAATAGTCAAGATAAAATGGACCGTATAGATAGGCAGAGACGAAAATACGATTCTAGCAAATCTCATAGCGACTTTTTAAGAGAATACACTTTTGGTGATGATAATGAAGATGAGGATAAAGAGAACCAGAAAGAACCAACGATATTAGACAAGATAATGAACCTATTTAGGAAATAAAAAAGAGTCTGATTCTACTATAGAATCAGACTCTTTTTTGTCTTTAACTTATTATCGATTATGGGTGAATTCCCCAACGGTTTTTATCGGCGTAAGCGAAATCCATCTGATACTTTTTAGGAATATCACCATTTAGCATAGAACCTTCCTTAATAGACGGGAATAGCTCTTCGTAAGTAATCATTTCATTTAATGATACTCTTCTATAAATATGAGTACGTGTAAGATTTCTAGTTTCATCTACACCGGTAGCTCCTAATAATTCCACGAAATTCTTAATTGTTTTTTCGTGATAATTAGCAACACGAGTTTTCTTATCTTCTGGAACCAAACCTACTGTTAATTTAGGGTCTTGAGTAGTAATACCTACAGGACATTTATTGGTGTTACAAAGTAAAGCTTGAATACACCCAATAGCCATTTTCATACCTCTCGCTTGGTAACATCCGTCTGCTCCTAAAGCAATAGCACGAGCAATATGGAACGCAGAAGTAATTTTACCTGAAGCAATCACCTTAATATGTCTACGAATATTCATACCATTTAAGATGTTATGCACGAAATCTAAACCATCTAACAACGGTGCACCTACATAATTACTAAATTCTGGTGGTGCAGCTCCAGTTCCTCCTTCTCCTCCATCTACAGCAATAAAATCAGGATATAAATCTAGTTCTACCATTGCTTGGCATATAGCTATAAATTCACTTTTATACCCTATACACAATTTAAATCCTACTGGCTTCCCTCCCGATAGTTCTCTTAGTTTTTGAATAAACTTCACCATTTCCATAGGAGAGTTAAATGCAGAGTGATACGGTGGAGATACTACTTTAACGTGTGGTTTAATATGTCTAATTCTTGCAATCTCCTCCGAGTTTTTCTCAGCAGGAAGTATTCCACCATGCCCAGGTTTTGCTCCTTGAGAAATTTTAAGCTCAATCATCTTAACATTAGGATGTTTAGCTTTTTCTGCGAATAATTCAGGGTTAAACCTTCCATCTTCGGTACGACATCCAAAATACCCTGTTCCAATTTGCCAAATTAAATCACCTCCGTGTTTTAGGTGATAGTCACTTAATCCTCCTTCGCCTGTATTATGGGCAAAATTACCAATTTTTGCACCAGCGTTTAAAGCTTCTACAGCATTGGAACTGAGTGCTCCAAAACTCATCGCAGAGATATTTAAAATACTAGCAGAATACGGTTGAGTACAATCCTTATTTCCTATAATTATACGTGGATCATTATTTAAGGTATCGAAAGCTTTTGGTGCTATTGAATGACAAATCCATTCGTAGCCTTCTACATATAGATCTAATTGGGTTCCAAAAGGAATGGTATCTCTTACACCTTTAGCTCTCTGGTACACGGTAGAACGATCGACCCTGTGAAAAGGACGGCCATCAATGTCAGATTCAATAAAGTATTGATACAATTTTGGACGAAGTTCTTCAAGCACATAACGCAAACGACCGAACACGGGATAATTTCGCATTATTGTATGCCGCGTTTGAAATACATCGTAATACCCTAAAGCAGTAAATAGGAAAACGATTACAAAAAACACATACCATGAAGGGTCTAAGTAGTAGCCTAATGCAAAAGTTATTATAAGCAAAACACTCGAAAATATAAAGAATTGAGTACGCATAATTGGGATTTATTGAAATTGGGTCTATGTTTTATAGAATATATTAGCTCTTATAAAATATAAAATTCTGATAATCAGTAAGCTGTAGATTTTAGATATTAAGGACCAAATTACAACTTATTTCTCAAGATACTAATATGAAAATAGAGTTTTTAAATGCATTAATTTAATTGATAAATAAATGCCGCTAACTTCAATTCACTTAGATTCCATTCAAAATAACTGTAATTATTAATTCAACAATAATAAGTTTTCTACATGACTGAATAAAAGAGCAAAACTAATTATTCAATACCTATTCAACAACCAAATCACGCCCTTTTAACTTGCAATTATGCTAATTGATTGAGAACAAATTAGGTTAGGTTAAAATCATATGTTTTCACCTTGACTTTCCTAAGAAAACATCAATAGTTTCCAACAAAACCATAGATAATATAAAAAGACAATTCTCAATTTTTAACATATAAATCAAAATATATCGATGTGTTTTGTCTTCAGTTTTTAAATTAATATTAACAAAAGGAAAAGCTTAAATTTTAGCAAATAATATGTGGACCAGACTTCAATTAATTAAGTATAATTTAGTAAAATAAAAAAGCTTCCAAATTATTGGAAGCTTTTTTAATATCTTGGATATTTAAGATGTTTCTTAAACTAAAGGATAGAGTAATCTAATGAACTAAAATGTATATCGTATATTTTTAGATTTTTTCTTATTTACCGTTTTATGTCTTTTCTTATTCCTGCCTTCTACTGTAAATTTCGATTTATTATTATTTTCATCACGGGTTTCATTTTTGGATAACTTTAGTTGTAAGTTTAATTGAGCTATCAAACTTTCAGTTGTACTGCGAAGTATATCTATCCTATTCATAGCATTTAATTTGTTAGTTTTTATTTCGGCAATAAAATTAACACGAATAATATTAGATTTACCCTACATAACATTTTCTTAATCCTTAATTATCATAAACTTAACATTATGACCGTGAAATTGGAATTTCAATATTTGATTCAGATGCAAGAACCTCGGTTTTAAATTGAAATCTCATCTATTTAAGATCTGAACGTTTAAATTGACAAGAAAATTAGCTCCACTTTTATTCTAAACTTGAAAATTATCGCTTCAAAAATCGATACTGACTAATTTTATCACTAGATAACAACACCAATACATACAACCCATCTTGTAAGTTTGACACATCGAGAAAATCTTCTTTATGCAAATTTTTAGAATACACTAATCGTCCGCCCAAATCGTAAACTTCAGCCTGAGAAGAAGTTGATTGTCTGATAAAAAGTTGAGTAGTAACAGGGTTAGGATATAACTGAATCAAAACTTTGTCAATTTCATCTATCCCCAAAACTTGTTCATGTATTACTCCTACAGCATCCAAATCAAATCCACCTGAATGAAATGGAGTTGTAAAAGGATCGTTTATAATATTTCCATGACTATCATAACTTGCATAATTGATATCTAAACTGCCTACAACATCTATTATTTTAATATGAGTAATGGTACCTTTATCAAGTAATGGATCATCTTGTAATTCTGAAAGGTCGAATGGCGTTCCGAACATCGCTCGATATTTCCCGGCTAAGTTATTTATATAAGTCGGATCTAATTCATCAAATCCTTCCACTTGAATCTCTGTTTGAGTTTGGCTATGAGAAGGAAATCTAAAAAAATCAATTCCGTTGGAGCTTACTTCAACAAAAGCTAATTCTAAATAAAAATCACTAAAGCTATTTTCAAAAACGGCAAAATCAAAACCAGGGCCATCTTTTATAGGTTTATCAAATGTTAAAATAGCCTGCCCCCCATCTCCTAAGCTTACCGCACTGTTCGTAGCAGGACCTATTGCATTATCGGGCTCACCATAAGTTGTAAAGTTACTACCGTTAGCCTGATAATCCGGATTCGAAATATCTACATATCCCCTTTCAATACTTACACCTGTCGCCCAAGAAACAAATAATCCGCTATCGGCTGCAATTGCTGTTGACCCAACCTGGCCGGCTGCAGGCGCATAACTTTGCGACTGTAGCCAACAAGTAGTCATCAGAAATAAGATAAAAATTACCCTCATTTTACAATTAACTTCTCTGTTAAAATAGTTCCTTCATAAGTTATTTGCACTAGGTAAACTCCAGCTTTTAGGTCGTTTACTTTTACTGCTTCATTGCTATAAACTCCAGCTTTTACCATTCTTCCTGATGTATCGTAAATTGAAAATTTTGCCATTCCATCAATATTGAGGTTGAAACCATCTGTTGCAGGATTAGGGTAGATCGCGATGCTATTCGCTACAAAATCTGACACGGATGCTGTTTGGGCTTCATATTTATATACTCCATTTGGTAGTTGGCCTACTGTGTATTCTGTTTCAAAACTTCCATCTTCATTATAAACAAATACTTTCCCATCATTCACATAATTTACAGCATCGGTTAAATATAGCTTATCGTTTATTTTATTAAAACCATAAGGAATTAGAACGTTGTTTGATGACGTAATAATAAATGGTTGAGCTGGAATTTCAGTATCTGTTAAAGCCATTTTATAAATATTCCTATTTAATACATAGTAAAGATTAGTAGAATCGAGGCCCAAAAACTCTGGATGATCTAAACCTGTAAATGTGAATTCTTCAGTGTTCTGATAGTCATTTAAACTAATTTTTACAATCTTCCCAGATGTTTCATTTCCTGAATAACTAGGATTTCCGGTGCAAAGAACATAAAGGAAGTCATCGTCAACGCGTAAGGCTGAAGGCACATCGCCCACAGCTACCTCAGTAACCTCGTTGGTAATAGCATCAATAATTGAAATAGAATTCCCAAAACCATAGCCTCCTTGATGCGCAACAAATAGAACACCATTTTTCTCAACTATTTCTTCTGGCCCTTCAGAAACTGGAATAGTTGCAACCACCTCATTTGTAGTTAAATCTATAACAGCAACATAATCGTCTGAAACATCTCCTGGATCACCCCAATTTGTGACATATCCTTTGTCACCGGAAAAAGCAATATATCGAGGATAAGCCATTTGGTCTGTGATGCTAGCAACCAATTCAAAAGTTGTTCTATTCATCACTTTCACCTCATTACTATAATTTAAAACGACATAAGCAAAATCCTCTGTAAACCCCATTCCTTGACCAGTATCACCTAATGCCATACCCATGTTTTGATTTGAAAAAACATTATTTTCTAATGCACCATTTGAATTTAAAAATGAAACTGAAGCTGTTTCAGTACCTATCATACCTTCGTTTAAGATAAATATTCCATGCTCATAGTTTTGAGAGAAACCACTAATACTGAATAATAAAGTTGCGACAGTTGTAAGTAAGTTGTTGTAATAATTTTTCATGTTCACTTTTTTATAAAATTTATTTAGAATTGAATTTATTTGAGATTTAGTCTGCCTATGATCACGCAATTGAATTACAGATCAAGTTTAAATCACTTCTGATTTGCTTTGATTTACAGAAATCCAAACAGGAGTTTTTAAATACATCTAGGTTGATTAATTTGATAATACCTAAGTGTTTATTTTGAAAATATTTAAATGCAGTTATGCCTTTTCTCTGAGCGAATCTCAGAAAATGGATAGTAATACAAATAATTAATTTACAGCAGTAATTTTTCATAAACCTGTAGCTTTTTACCCGAAAGCCATTGTTTTAAGTTAGTTGTTATTTGGCAGGTCTCCTGGCTCGCGTTCTGTAATTTTCCTTCCCATTGGTTCACCAACAGTGGATTTTGAAGTTTTAATTACAGACATCCCAATCTTGGGACTCAGCTTACAGTTGCGGGAACAGCTCAGGCTTTTATTAAGTGCAAAAATTCACTTTTCCTGATTCCCTTTTAATTGTACTGAAGTTTTTCAGCAACAAACCAAATGTGGCGCAAAACTAATTAAAATTTCATTGTGAATTTTTACAAAACAAGAGATTTTCAAAATTGTAAAACGACTTATATATACTAATGGTTATCAATGAAATAAGGAGCCAAAATGAAGGCAAAACAAGTTATAGTGCTCAAAAATCTTCAAAATTGTCGTGGTATTCTTATCTTGCAGACAATTATTCTTTAAAAATTATTCTATGAAATTATTACGTGTACTTTTTATCTTTTTATCCGTCCCTCTCTTTGCGCAGCAAGGTGGTATGTGGATTCCTTCGCTCTTAGAAGGAATGAATGAATCTGAAATGGAAAATCTAGGGATGAAAATGTCTGCCCAAGATATTTATGATGTTAATAACGCTAGCTTAAAAGATGCGGTACCACATTTTAATGGCGGTTGTACTTCAGAAGTTATTAGTAACCAAGGACTTTTACTAACTAACCATCATTGTGGTTATTCACAAATTCAAAGTCATTCAACATTAGAAAACGATTATTTAGAAAAAGGTTTCTGGGCAATGAACTTGAAAGAAGAATTGCCAAACCCAGGAGTAACAGCAACTTTTATCATTAAAATTGAAGATGTTACCACTCAGGTGATGAATGGTGTTACAGAATTAATGCCTGAAGCCGATAAGCAGAAAAAAATAGAAGAAAACATCGCTCAAGTTTCACAAAGCTTCCCGAAAGAAGCTTGGCAAGAAAACCGAGTACGTACATTCTTTGAAGGAAACCAATACATGCTATTTGTGGTTGAAACTTTTAAGGACGTTCGCCTAGTAGGAACTCCACCTTCATCTATTGGAAAATTTGGTAGCGATACCGACAACTGGATTTGGCCACGCCATACAGGTGATTTTGCACTTTTCAGAATTTATGCAGACAAAAACAATCGTCCAGCAGAATATTCGGAAGACAATGTACCTTATACTCCAAAGCACTTCCTTCCAATTTCATTAGACGGAGTAGCCGAAAATGATTTTACTATGGTGTTTGGATTCCCAGGAACAACCGACGAATATTTACCTTCAGTAGCTATTGAGCAAATTATAAATACGATAAACCCTGCTCGTATTGCAATTCGCGATGCTGCCTTAGCTGTACAGGATAAATATATGCGTGCCGACCCACAAATTAAAATTCAATACGCATCAAAGTTTGCACGTATCGCAAACTATTGGAAAAAGTGGCAAGGGGAAACACTTGGATTAACAAAAAGTAATGCCGTTGGTATTAAACAGCAACAAGAAAAAGCGCTTACTAACCAAATAAACAAAAAAGGAAAGCAAAATGAATACGGAAATTTGCTACCACAATTTGAAAAATATTACGCTGAAATTGAACCTTACATTTTAGCTCGTGAGTATTTCTTTGAAACAGTTTTAAGGAATGTTGAATTACTTCGCACTGGATTTCAAGCTTATCAGCTCACACAAGTATATGATGCTAGAGGGGCTCAGTCTTTTGAAGATAGAAGAGATAATATGGTAGAGAGAATGTCTGGCCATTATAAAGACTACAGTGCAAAAGTTGACAAGGAAGTTTTTGAAGCTTTAATTGCTATCTATGCTGATAAAGTTCCACAGGAGTTTTTACCTGCTTCATTTAATAACATTGATTCAAAAGCACTAACTGAAGAGGTTTACAGTAAGTCTGCTTTTGTAGATTACGACTCATTGAAGAAACTATTAGAAGGTGACGCTGAAACTGTAATTTCAAATCTTAACAACGACCCAGGTTTTAAAGTTGTGAAGGATATGGCAGAAGCATATTTCGAAAAAATCGCTCCTAAATATGAAGAAATTCAGCTAAATATTACTGGATTACAACGTGACTATATGAAAGCGTTGATTGAACTAAGCCCAAAAGAAGATCGAATTTTTCCTAACGCAAATGGGACACTACGTGTTACTTACGGAAAAGTAGCAGGTTACTCTCCTGCTGATGCCGTTTATTACGAGCCAGTAACACATCTTGAAGGTGTTATGCAAAAATACATTCCAGGAGATTATGAGTTTGATGTACCTCAAAAATTAATAGATTTATACGAAGCTAAAGATTACGGCCAATATGCCGAAAATGGAAAAATGCCTGTAAACTTTATCGGTACCAACCACACTACAGGTGGAAATAGCGGTAGCCCTGCTATCGACGCACACGGAAACCTAATCGGCCTAAACTTCGACCGCGTTTGGGAGGGTACAATGAGTGATTACTATTACGACCCTTCTCTTTCAAGAAACATTATGGTTGATATTCGCTACGTATTATTTATTGTAGATAAGTATGCGGGCGCAACAAATCTTATTGATGAAATGAAACTTGTTCACCCTAAAAAAGGAAATAAGAAATCTAAGAAAAGAAAGTAATAAGCCTCAGATAATTACTACAAATATTATTTCAATTAAAAGCCCCCAACGAAAGTTGGGGGCTTTTTAAATTCTATTCCACTTACAAGCGATTTGCAGTTAATGCTTATTTGTAGAAGTATTGGAATACGTCAATATATAAGCTTTTTACTTCAAACCTCTAGCTTTTAGCATCGGCTCTATTTTTGGATCACTTCCTCTCCAAGCTTTGTACATTGATTCAAGCTCCATAGTATTTCCTCTAGACAATACCATATCTCTAAAACGCTGCCCGTTTTCACGTGTCATCCCTCCATTCTCTTCAAACCAATTGTAAGCATCGTGGTGCAGCATTTCGGTCCAAGAATACGAATAGTAACCTGCAGCGTAACCTCCAGCAAAAACGTGTGCAAAATACGTTGAACGGTATCTAGGAGGCACAGCGTGAACTACATCCAATTTAGTTCTATTTAAAGCGTCTTTTTCAAATTTAGCAACATCTTCTATCTTTTTATCAGCTGTAATAGTATGCCACTGCATATCTAAATTAGAAGCTGCTAAGTTTTCTGTAAGACTATAGCCCTGATTAAAAGTGCCAGAATTTTTAATTTTATCTATTAGTTCCTGTGGAATCTTTTCTCCTGTTTTATAATGCACTGCATAGTTTTTCAAAATTTCTGGATATAAGGCCCAGTTTTCATTGAACTGTGATGGAAACTCAACAAAATCGCGAGCAACTGCTGTTCCTGAAAGTGAAGGGTATTGTTGGGCTGCAAAAAACCCGTGAAGCGCGTGACCGAATTCGTGGAACATAGTCTCTACCTCATCGTAAGTTAATAGTGCAGGTTCATTTCCAGCTGGTTTTGGATAATTACATACATTATAAATTACTGGCTTTTTGTTGTATAGCTTAGATTGTGTTACAAAATTAGACATCCAAGCTCCTCCTCTTTTGCTAGGGCGAGCAAAATAATCTACATAAAACAGTCCTAGTTGGTCACCATTTTCTTCGAATAATTCATAAACCTTTACATCCTCGTGATACACAGGAATGTCGGTTCTTTCTTTATGAGTAATGCCATAAAGTTTGTTTGCAGCATAGAAAACACCGTTTTCCAAAACATTATACATTTCGAAATAAGGCTTAATCTGATTCTCGTCTAGGTCGTATTTTTCTTTACGCACCATTTCAGCATAATAATTCCAATCCCAAGGTTCTAAAGTGAAGTCTCCACCTTTAGATTTAATCATTTTTTGAATTTCATCAGACTCAACTTGAGCTTTTGCAGTTGCAGCAGCTATTAACCCCTCAAAAAACTTATTAATTGTTGCTGGACTTTTTGCCATTGTTTTCTGAAGACTCCATTCAGCATAGTTGTTAAATCCTAAAAGTTTTGCCTTTTGAGCGCGAACCTCAACTAATTCTTTAATTATATCGCTAGTGTTATTTGCTCCTTGATCTGCTCTGTGGAATGCAGCCTTAAATAATTTTTCACGTGTCGCTCTATTTTCCAAAGACGACAATAGTGGTTGTTGGGTAGTATTTAATAAAGCTACTGTCCAACCTTTTCCATCCTCATTTTCAATCGACTTAAGATAATCTTCATCTAATCCAGCCAACTCTTCTTTATTCGTAAAAATAACTGCACCTGCATTGTTAGCATCTAAAAGCACTTTACCAAACTTATTAGTAAGTGTTGCTATTTTTTCGTTATACTGCTTTAGTTTCTCCTTATCTTCCGAAGAAAGATTTGCTCCTGCTATTTCAAAATTCTCATAGTATACTTCTAAAAGCTTTAACGACTCAGCATCTAAATTTAATGACTCTCTTTTATCGTATAAAGTTTTAAAACGTTGAAATAATTTATCGTTTAGATAAATCATATCGTTTTGCGCTGCAAATTTTGGAGCCATTTCTTCTTGAATAGCTTGTAAGGTTTCGTTAGTATGCGAACCTGTTAGCGCATAAAACACTTGTGAAGCTCTTTCTAACAATTCTCCACTTTTTTCCAATGCCAGAACCGTATTTTCAAAAGTAGGTTCCTCTTCAGAATTTGCTATGGCCTGCACTGCATTTTTTTGTTCTTCTATACCCTTAAGCAACGCTGGCTTATAGTGGTCATCATTTAACTTTGAAAAATCTGGAGCACCATAAGGCAAGGTGCTTTCAGAAAATAATGGATTTTCTGTACTCATCTCATCCTCGCTTTTACTCTTACTCTCTTTCTCTTTAGAATTGTTACAACCTACCACTAGCAACGCTAGGGTAAGAAACGGAATAACTTTTTTCATTATGTTGATTTTTTAAAATATAACTGTAAAGATACGTAATAACCTTTCGCAACAAAATTGAAAACCCCTTCAGCAAAAGCTGAAGGGGTCTCCTTTTTTTGATTGGTTATTTTATAGTTTAAATTATTCTACAATCAAACGTTTAACAGTACTTACGTTGTCACCAACAATTTGAACAACATATACTCCTGTAGCAAGAGTCGAAATATCAACTGCTTTCTCCCCATGCATAGCGCTTAAGTTTATCTCGCTAACCATTTTACCACTCACATCGAAAATTGTCATCGACTCAAGAGCTATATTGGTTTTATTAACAAGGTTTACCATTGTGCTAGCTGGGTTAGGATACAATGTAACTCCAGTGTCTAAAGAGTTTTCATTTGCACCAAGCACAGTCTCAACAGTAAGTTCGAAGCTACAAGTAGAAGAGTTTCCATATTCATCTGTTGCAGTTAAAGTAATTGTATGTACTCCATCTGGCAAGGCAGCTCCAGGAGCTGGATCTTGCGAAGTAATAGTAACAGGGTCTGTACAATTATCCATTGCAGTAGCTTCTCCTGTTGCAAAGTAATCTGGAACTATATAATATAGGTTACCAACGCCCGGATCAACGGTTTGATCTGCCGGACAAGTTATTTCTGGTCCTAATAAGTCAACAACATTCACTTCTGCTACACACGAAGCAACGTTTCCGCTTGCGTCACTCACAAATACCGTTACCAATACTGGGGTACCTATATCTGCACAAGTTACAGTTGTTACATCTGTTGCTATAGTATCGATTCCACAAGCTTCATCGATGTTTGAAAGTAAAGCATAAGGATCGATGGTAGCTGTTCCATCTGCACCTAGAGCAACATCTATCATATTACCAGTTGCAGAAGTCTCGTAAGTAATCTCGAAGTTATCAACTCCAGCACCCCATCCCCAAGCACCTTCATCGTCAAAGGTAAAGCGAACTTGAAGATTAGCATTGGCGTATGGCATAACATCTATACTACCAGAGTTTGTAGGATCAGTATCAACGTCTACAAAGAAAACTTGTTGCCAAGCTGCACCATCGTATACGTCTACTGCAAGTGTACCATCACCTGCGAATTCCTGTAATGCATAGTCAAATGATATAGAAGCCGAAACAGCACCTGTAATATCATATGCAGGTGAAATTAAGGATACTAAATTTACTTCACCACTACCCGCTGCGTCGTCATTAAAAATTGCTGCGTTGGTAGGGAAATCTCCTCCGGTAGGCATATCACCAGAACCGAAAGCCCAATCTGCATTTCCACTAAGAACCTCAGTTGTCCATCCAGAAGGTATAGTTGATCCTTCAAATTCTTCTAATTCTGTAGTTACAGGTACAACACCACAAGTAATTACTGGTGCAATGTTGTCGATAACATTAACAACGGCTGTACAAGTTGCAGTATTTCCGCTTGAGTCGGTAACCGTAACTTCTACCATGTTCTCACCAAGGTCTGCGCAAGTAAAGTCAAGCCCTGAGCCCCCAGAAGTTTCATAGTGGATAGTACCATTAAATACTCTTGGTGCAAAGATTGGCGTTGTAAAAGGTGTATTTGAAGCAGCCCCTAAAGACATAGACATATCGTCGTTAGAGAAGTTTTGATTACTTCCGTCACCATTAGTATAATAGTGAGCATGTGTAGCATCTAATACCAATGCAATACCGTAAGTAGTGTTAGCACTTAATGTGATAGGGTTATCTAATACAGCATTAGAAGGAGCGTCTTGCCCTGCACCAGTTCCAGAACCAACTGCAACAGCTGTTCCCCATGCAGCGGCATTAGTCTCATTGCCAACATAAGTTCCCACTAGAGTATAAACATCCATAGTAAATGCACCTGGGTCTGCGGTATTTATATCAATTTCGGTTACATCTAAGTCGCTTGGTCCCACTGTGATATCGAAATATACAGCACCACCCATAGCTCCATTATTTCCAGAAGCAAATAGACTTGTTAGAGAACCTTGAGCTCCTCCACCAACACCTCCAGCGGTGATTGTGTATCCACAGGCTTCTGTAACACCTGTTACAAGATCACTAGGGTCTATACTTGCTACACCATTAGCATCAAGATATACGTCTAATCCACCACCTGAAGCAGCTTGATAGTTTAGTAAGAAATTGTCAACACCTGCACCCCAATTCCATCCTGTTTCGTCATCGAATGTGAATTTAACTTGGAAGGCATTATTTATATACGCAGTTACATCTATTGCGCCCGTATTTGTAGGATCAATATCCGCATTATCAGCTAAGAAAACTTCTTGCCAAGCCGCACCGTCCCATACTTCTGCACGTAGTAAACCTAACCCTGCGAAATCTTGTAAAGCATAATCAAACGAGATATCTGCAGCGGTTGCTCCTGTTAAATCGTAAACTGGGGAAATTAACTCTGCAATATTATCTTCACTTCCCGCTGCGTCGTCATCAAAAATTGCAGCATTAGTTGGGAAGTCTCCTCCAGTTGGCATTTCACCTGAACCAAAGGTCCAATCTTGAGAACCTAGAATTATATTAGTTGTCCATCCAGCCGGTACAGAAGATGATTCAAAGTCTTCAGACTCTGAAAAGTTTCCAAACCCTCCAACGCAGAACACTTCTGGTGCAGTAGTATCTTGTACCGTAACAGTAGCCGTGCAAGTTGACGAGTTTCCTGAGTTATCAGTTACCGTTAAGGTTACTGTATTTTCTCCAATCATTGAACAATCGAAACTTGAAATATCTAGAGTATAAGAAGCAATTCCACAATTATCAGTAGAACCGTTATCTATATCTGCACCTGTAATTGAAGCCATTCCAGTTACAGAATCAAGATCTACTGTGATGTCTTGACAAACCGCCACAGGAGCTTCGTCATCTATTACATTAACCTCAAACTGGCAAGTAACAGTATTACCATCACTATCGGTTGCAGAATACTCAACAACAGTTACTCCTAAAGGGAAGTCACTTCCACTAGCAGGACCAGCAGTTTGAGTTGTAGGTATAGCACCATCTTCAGTATCGAATGCAATCGCATCACTGAAATTCACCGCTGCAGTACATACGCCAGCCTCAGTATACGCTGTTATATCTGTAGGACAAGAAATAACAGGTGGGTTACCAACTACGCTTCCAACATTTACAGTGTAATCTTCAACTTCCCCAAAAGAGAAAGTACCACAAGGTCCAGGATCGGATGCCCCCCATTTCAACTTAATTCTCATACGAGTATCCCCAAGTGAGGCTGAAGCAGGAACAGTTATATTTAAAGTATGAGGACCACTAGATCCGATAGGACCCGCAATATTATATGCCTCACCAGCATCATCCAAAATACCGTTTTGATTCCAATCTATAAAGGCATATAAATAATCACCACCATCAGGATCTATAGTGATTGATAATTGTTCAGTTCCTCCAGGACTAAGACTTGCAACCATACTTGTAAAATCGCTATATCCTGGATGAACGGTAGTAGAATTATTTATGCCCGCAAAGGTAACATTTGTAATTTTTTCATATGTGGTACTGTTTCCAGCAGCAGCACAATATTGGGCATTGGCTTGCCACCCCAAGGAGGTAAGAAATAATGCCATTAAGGTTAAAAAGGTAATTTTTTTCATAAAACATAATTTAAGTTAATAGTTAAAATCACGTTAAATGTACAGCATTTTATATTAAATGACAAATTATTCTGAAATGCGTCATTAAAATATTAAACAAGTCGCAATTTTATTAATATTTTAAACTGTTTTTCTAAAAAAATTACACAAATATCTCCTTTACAGATATTTACAAAATCAGGAGAATCAACTGTGAAAATTTTACGATATCTCGACTAAAATGAATTTTGTATTAACCCACTGTTAAAATAAGTTGGGTAAAATATTTTGAGGGCTCTAAAACAAAACACGAGTTTACATAAAATGTACTACCTGAATAATGGAAAGTAAATAGTAAAACTAGAAGAATGGTTTGTACTGTTGTACTCGGAAATCTATTGTAGTTTTTTGGGGAAATTCTGCTTTCATTTTTTTATATGAAGCAAGACTTCCTACTGCCCTATTTGCCGCTCCAGAAGGAGCTATGAGAGAAACTGTTTTTATTTCTCTACCGTCATTTGGCAATTGAAAAGAATGTATTCGGGGTACTTTGTTTGAAATTACCTTAAGTGAAATATTGTACTCTTTTAATTTTCTTCTAAAGAAGTATTCTGGCCCATTTTTACTATTTCCCCCTGTAAAGAGCAAGGTATTAATCTTTGGATTTTGCTGAAGTATCACTACCAAATCGCGTAACTCTACATCGCTCATTCCAATATCTGAAGCATCAACCTTTACTCGTTTTGCTGAGGCTACCATATCACAAATACCAATTCCTCGATTTATAAGAAATCGTTCACGCTGTTCTATAGCTTCAGCGGTATTTTCGAACTTTAAATTTAAATTGAATATTTTGTCTAAAATAAGCCATAATTGTCCATCACGACTTCCGTAACAAAAATCGACGTCCCCTACTTTTAATTCCCCTGTAGTGAAACGTGGTGGTGGTAGCGTTCCTACAATCAACTTAGTTGCTGTTTCAGGAATGAATGGAGGATATGGATGTATATGATGAAACAAATGCAATATAGAAATTAGATTACTACTTTCAATTTAGGGATTTTAAAATGTTATCTTATAAAAACTGGTTCAGTTTCTTTTTCGGTGTATTCTTCGCTGTAACCATAACCATCGTAATCAAAAGCTTTTAAATCATCTAAAGATTTTATTTCTTTATCTATTGCATAGCGAGCCATACTACCTCTAGCCTTTTTAGCAAAGAAAGATATTATCTTAAGCTTTCCATTTTTGAAATCTTTAAAAACAGGAGAAATTACAGGAACTTTCAATTTTTTTTCATCTATAGCATTAAAATACTCAACACTAGCAAGATTGATAAAAAGTTCATCATCTTCTAATTCTTTGTTTAAAGTTTCAGTAAGAGTTTTTTTCCAAAAGCCATACAAGTCCTTTTTCCTATTAACAGAAAACTTTGTCCCCATCTCTAAACGATAAGGTTGCATTAAATCTAAGGGACGTAATACTCCATACATTCCAGACAGAATACGAAGTGAGTCTTGTAAAAGATCGAGTTTTTCTAATGGAATAGAATAAGCGTCTAATCCCGTGTAAACATCGCCTGCGAAAGCATAAACTGCAGGACGAGCATTTTCAGCCGTAAAAGGAGTATTAAATTCTTTATATCGTTGGTAGTTTAGTTCAGCAAGCTTATCACTAATATTCATTAATTCAGCAATTGCCTTTTTACTCTTTCTTTCAAGTTTCTTATTAATGAGCTCTGCCTCTTTTACAAACTGTGGCTGAGTGGCACGAGGGGTTGGAAGTTTAGATTCAAAATCCAGCGTTTTTGCAGGGGAAACTACAATTTTCATTTTTTTAGCTTTTGTTTCAAAAATAACGAAAAGAAATACAACTCTACAAAATGTTATCAGCTAGAAACCACTGTAATTAAATATTCATTAATAAACAAAAGACACCAAGCAGGAGAACTACTCTATTCTTTTTCCTAATGTTGTAAAACTTAGCCCTTGAGCACCGCGTAGCGATGTCATTATTGCTTCAAAAATTGGCTCTGGTGTATTCACATTAGAAGACCAATCAAAAATAAAATTGGCCCCACTACCCCCATAATTATCGGCTTCATCAATTACAATCTCTACTGTTTCAAGTGGTTTTAAAAAAATCGGTTTTTTAAAATATTGTCTAATCAAATCGCCATTGGTATTGTAATAATTGGCATTAGATATAAATACAGTATCTGTTTCACTTACATTCCTCAAACTTATCATAGCCGTAAGATTCTGAGTTTTCTTTAATGAAATACTATAAATGTGAGAATATACACTTAGATAGGTTTTTCCGGTTTGCAACGAGTCATTCTTCAGTAAAAATGATTCATTTTCAATATAATGATCTTCCCAATGATTTGGACTAAAAGAGCTTATTTCAGTAGTTTCTTCGCAAGCTGAAAAAACCCCAAACAGAATAATTAATATGACGAATTCTTTAATATTCAACTAGGTTTTTATTTATTGTTACAACCATAAAATTACGATAATTTATTGGTTTCAAACTTAACTATGCGAATTTCGTTTACGCAGCTGAGAACTCTCGAATATTTAAAGCTTTAAATACTTTTTTAATTCCTTCTTTATTTTCTGAAAGCACGATAAGAACATCATCTCCATCAATTACAGTATTCCCATTAGGGGTGATATACTTATCCCCTCTTTTTATCATTGCGATAATAGCGGTTTTAGGAAATTCTATATCTACTATCTGTTTCCCAACTACTTTATTTCCATTAGCAATTCCAATTTCGCGCATTTCCGTTTTAGGATGTTCTTCTAAAAATTTCTCGGAAGGGGTTAGTATTTTTTGACTACTTGGAATACTTACATTCAACCATTTTGCCACTACCGAAAGTGTAGTTCCTTGAATTAAAATTGATGTAAGTGAAATAAAAAACACTATATTAAACATCATATTTGCTTTGTCGATTCCGGCTAACAGTGGATAGGTAGCAAATACAATTGGCACTGCTCCCCGTAATCCAACCCAAGAGATGTAAAATCGCCTACGCAATTTCATTTTAAATGGAATTAAGCTCATAAAAACTGCAACTGGACGCGCAACGAAAATCAAAAACAACGATATTACAAGTCCGATACCAATTACCGGGACAATTTGCGAAGGAAACACCAAAAGCCCTAAGGTCAAGAACAGTACGATTTGCATCAGCCAAGCTAGACCGTCGTACATTTTTAAAATAGTTTTTTTGTGAATTAAATATTGGTTTCCTAAAAACACAGCACATATATAAATAGCTAGAAAACCATTTCCTCCCACAAAATCTGTTACCGAGAAGGTGATAAACATCAATGCAATTACCAACACTGGGTAAAGACCTTCAAAGTCTAACTTTATTCTGTTAATAATAATCTTACTTAATTTCCCAAAGCCAAAACCTGCAATTGTTCCAAGAATCATTTGCTGAAAAAACAAAGGAATCATCGAAACCAAACCTTGGTCTTGATTAACCACTAAGCCTAAAAATGCAATTGTAAGCACATAAGCCATTGGGTCGTTACTTCCGCTTTCCATTTCAAGAGTAGGTCGTAGATTGGCGCGTAGAGCAAGGTTTTTAGACCTTAAAATTGAAAAAACTGCAGCTGCATCTGTAGAGGAAACTATACTTCCTAAAAGTAAGCTTTCGTAAATTGTAAAGTCTGTGATATAATATACAAATGTTCCTAAACCAATAGCCGTTAAAAACACACCAATTGTAGAAAGAGCAAACCCTTCTTTCATAATGGGCTTTACGGCTTTCCAATCGGTATCAAGCCCTCCAGAAAAGAGTATAAAATTTAGTGAAATAATTCCTATTAACTGCGCTATTTGAGGATTGTTAAAGCTAATCCCTATTCCATCTTCACCTGCTAACATTCCGATTCCCAAGAAGAGCACCAAAGTAGGAACGCCAAATTTATACGAAGTTTTACCTGCTATAATACTTATAAAAAGTAGAATTGAGCCAACAAGCAGAATGTTTTCAATGGTTAGATTCAATAACTTTATCTTTTAAAATATTAGGATGATTGCAAAATACAAATTAAAATTTGTAAAATTATCTGCTATTTACATTTTTAATTCTCAACAGAAACAACAAGAAGGTACTTCTCAAATAATAAGGTTCTAAAATCTGTTATCATTGACAATTCAAGGCTTTGTAAAATTTTAAGCACCCACTAATAATTTCACTTGTGTATTCTACTACCATATTCACAAATAACACTAATTTTGTAAGCGATGACTAAGAATAAAATTGAACTTCGCACCGTTAACGTTACGCGCTACATCACCCCACTTCGGGAAGGCGGTTCGTTACCTGCATTGGCAGAAGCCGATGACGATTTTAAATACGTTTTAAAGTTTAGAGGCGCTGGACATGGCGTAAAGGCTTTAATTTCAGAATTGTTGGGTGGCGAAATTGCAAGGACAATGGGACTAAGAGTGCCTGAGTTAGTATTTGCAAACCTCGATGAAGCTTTTGGACGTAGTGAAGGTGATGAAGAAATTCAAGATTTATTAAAAGGAAGTCAAGGCCTAAATTTGGCTTTACATTTCCTATCAGGTGCCTTAACATACGATCCTGTTGTGACGGAAGTTGAAGAAGAATTAGCTTCAAAAATAGTTTGGTTGGATGCTTTTATCACCAATATAGACCGTACGGTAAAAAATACCAATATGCTTATTTGGCATAAAGAACTGTGGCTTATCGATCACGGAGCAACTTTTTATTTTCACCATTCTTGGGGCGATTGGAAAAAAGCAGCACAGAGTCCGTTTTCATATATTAAAGACCATGTTTTATTACCTCAAGCTACTAAAGTTGAAGAAATAAACAATCAAATGATTTCTCTTTTCCCAGATGACAAGCTACTTGAAATCACTAATCTTATCCCTTTAGATTGGCTAAATTGGGAAGGCACAGATTTGAATCCAGAGGAAATTAGAAATGTATATTATCAGTTTTTAGTACTGAGAAGAAACCATGCAAACAATTTTGTAAAACAAATTCAAGATGCCAGGAAAACACTTATATGAATATGCGGTAATACGTTTAGTACCCCGCGTTGAACGTGAGGAGTTCTTGAATGTAGGTATTATACTTTTTAGTAAAGGTGCAAAATACTTGAGCTGCAAATACCATATCGACACTAAAAAACTTAAAGCCTTTTCCTGCGAACTAGAAGCTGAAGAGATTGAAGACAACCTCAAAGCTTTTGAGAAAATTTGTTTGGGAGCAAAACAAGGCGGGCTAGTTGCACAATGGGAAACTTCCGACAGATTTCGATGGCTTACCGCACAACGAAGCTCATCATTACAAACCTCACGCCCTCACAATGGTTTTAGCAATGACTTAGATGCTACCCTTGAGCGATTGTTTGAAGAGTTGGTTTTATAAGGTATAAGAATTTCATCACTAAGTGAATTAAACCAAACTACAATACCTTGGCAGCTAAATACTTTTGCACTTCGTAGATATCAATACTCTTGTTGAATTTCTTACTTACCGTTGGCGTATCTTCGCTTGAAATCCAAATTTTTAGTTCTGCATCCAAATCGAATGTCCCAGCTGTCTCTAATGAAAAGCGAGATATATGTTTATAAGGCAAACATTTAAATTCGGCTTTGCTTCCAGTTACACCTTGAACATCAATTAGAATTAATCGTTTATTTGTAAACATAAAGACATCACGAAAAAGCTTAAAACCAAGTTCTATAACTTCTCCTTCTATTAATAGTCGGCTGTATTTTTCGGTTAATTTTTCGGAAGAAACCTCACTTGCGTTACCAAGAATTTTATTGAATAGACTCATATATTATAAGAGTAATGGATTAGCTGTTAATTATTTAACGGAAATAATTTCTCCATAATAACTTATGGTTCCTCTGTTGTTACTACTAATGGTAAGCGTAGCATACCCAGAATTACTCACTGAAATTGCAATTGAGAAAGTATCATTATCGTCTTCAACTTTGGTTTGAACGTGATATCCTTTGTCGATATTTTCTACTTTAAAATCCTTCGGCTTGCCATTAAAACGCATTCCCTTATCCTTACTCATATTCATACCGCTATATGCCCGTCCATAAAACGGCAAATGACTCTTTACCATTTTTGGAGAAAAGATAATAGCGTAATCACTCCCAACTAAGTTTTTTGAAGTCCCTCCAGTAGGATAAGCTGTATTTGCTATAAATTCAAAATTTTTGGAGTTTAATAAAGCCTCTACACTATTCTGTTGGGCTGAAATAGAAAGATTATTTTTTAAGAGCTTATCTTGAGCTTGTACGTTTACAAACCCAAAAGCAACCAGTGCTGTGAATATTAAAATATGTTTTTTCATGATATTTATTTTTTGAATGAAACGAAGAGTACAACAATTATACCGCATTCGGGTTTCAGACTACAATATAAAACGAATAAATTTACGCTTTTAAATCGATTTCTTTTAAGTTTTGAATTCTATTACGCTCAAGGAAATCGTCAATACTTTCAAAATGCTCGATTACTCGTTTGTCTTTAAATTCAAAAACCTTTTCAGAGAGACCTTGAAGAAAATCACGATCGTGGGAAACCAAAATTAAGGTACCATCAAACTGAAGCAGGGCTTCTTTTAAAACGTCTTTCGACTTTAAATCTAAGTGGTTTGTAGGCTCATCGAGAATTAAAACGTTTACGGGTTCCAGCAATAATTTCACCATTGCTAAACGTGTTTTTTCACCTCCAGAGAGCAGGCCTACTTTTTTATCGATATCATCACCGCTAAACATAAAGCGACCGAGAATATTTTTTATTTGGGTTCTAATTTCACCTTTAGCAACCTCATCTACGGTTTGAAAAACAGTAAGTTCTTTATCTAAAAGTGCTGCTTGATTTTGAGCAAAATAGCCCACCTCAGCGTTGTGACCTAAAGCACAAGTTCCCTCAAAATCTATTTCGCCCATTATGGCTTTAATCATTGTTGATTTACCCTCACCATTTCTACCAACAAAACTTACTTTCTGACCTCGAGAAATACTCATATTAGCATCTTGAAATACCACATGATCGCCATACTTTTTTGTAAGCCCCTCAACAACAACGGGGTAATCGCCACTTCGTTGTGCTGGTGGAAAACGCAAAGCTAGGGCCGAATTATCGATATCGTCAATCTCTATAATTTCAAGCTTTTCCAGCATTCGTTCGCGAGAATTTACTTGATTGGTTTTTGAATAAGTTCCTTTAAAGCGTTCTATAAACTGTTTCGTTTCTGCTATAAACTTTTGTTGCTCCTCGTATGCTTTTATTTGATGAGCACGTCTATCGGCACGTAATTGTAAATAGTGGCTGTAATTGGCCTTATAATCGTAAATACGCCCCATAGTTACTTCAATGGTTCTATTTGTAATATTATCGATAAACGTTTTGTCGTGGGATATTACAATTACTGCTTTGGCTTTATTCAGCAAGAAATCTTCTAACCAAATAACCGACTCAATATCAACGTGGTTTGTGGGCTCATCTAATAGAATTAAATCTGGCTTTTGGAGTAAGAGTTTCGCAAGTTCAATGCGCATACGCCATCCCCCACTAAACTCTGAAGTTTGTCGATGTAAATCACTTCTTTTAAACCCTAAACCACGAAGCGCTTTTTCAACCTCAGCCTCATAATTTATCTCTTCAAGTGCGTAATACTTTTCACCTAACTCTGCAACTTTAGTTATGATATTCATATACGCATCACTTTCGTAATCTGTTCGAGTTTCGAGTTCTTTATTAAGGCGATCTATTTCATCACGCATCTCAAATATCTGAGCAAAAGCTTTAGACGCTTCTTCAAATACAGTGCAATTATCTTCCGTTAATAAATGCTGAGGTAAATACGCGATTACTGTATCCTTTGGAGCACGTACATTTCCTCGTGTAGGTTTTTGAACCCCTGCAATTATTTTCATCATAGTACTTTTACCAGCACCATTCTTACCCATTAGGGCTATTTTATCGTTTTCGTTTACTACGAATGACACATCCCTGAAAAGCGTATCGCCACTAAACTCAACTGCCAAATTATCTATTGAAATCATATTCTGATAGGTGTTTAATAGAACGTTGAACTTAAATGAAAGACAAATAAGGTATTGCCAAAATAGGTGTTACACGTCCAAACGTCATATTTTTTTTAAAGGCTGCAAAACTATTAAAAGAAAGTGGATTATAAGTTATAACTCTAGTAAAGTAAATCGAGATAACGTGAGATGAATTTTCACCAAGTTTGATTTTTTACTGAAATAATTCAGAGTCTATGTTGTGGAAAAAGTTGAAGACATAAGAATCTTTAAATCAAACATATAAACCCATTTTATATTCACAATAAATACTTGTTTATCAATTTATAAAGTGATATGTTTGTCCTTCTATCAAAAAATCCCCCGTTATGATTAGACCGAATAATTTTAATGAATGCGATAGGAATACTCCTCAGTTAAGAAAATCCATAATTTCTTATTATAAATTATATACCATCTTTTTGATATAATTACAGCACTTGTGTGTTATATGAAATAATATTTTTCAGGTATTTTGAAGCTTTACGAAAAATTTTACACCAAAAAGTATAGGTATATAAGACAACGATTCACATTAAAATTTAAAGGCTAATTTTTTAGCAATTCATAAAATTAATATTAGTTTGTTTTTTTTTAAATAGTTGGTTTGATGATGAAAAGGGCCAATGTCGATTAACTTGACAGGCCCTTTTTCAGTTCTATAAAAACCCTTATTTAGCTCTTTTCATAAATTTTGGACCAACCCAAAGCCAAACTCCGGTAATAACGAATAAGAATAAAGAAAGTCCCATTAAGGTGTTATAAAAAACTTTGAATGCTCCGTTTTTTATATTTAACCAATCGTCAACTATTGAACCGTCGTGAATCTCTTCAATTAAATCGGAAATTCTTCTGTCTATACTTAAAACTTCACCAGTAGTGGCATCTAGTTGGATTTCGTGATAACCTTCTTCAAATACGAACTTCATCATTCCCTTATCTGGTCTAGCATCAATTCGGTCTAATTTTAAAGATAGATTAGAATCGACATTTTCGTGAAGAGTTTTTGTCGCTATGCTATGCAATGAATCTAAAGGCATCCATTCTTCAATATTTGTGGAAATTCCCTTTTCAGATTTCGGAAGCATTATTCCGTAACTGTGTTTCTTCCATCCCAATAACAACCCCGTAACAGCCATTATTAAAAACAACACTGCAAGAAAAATTCCCATCAAACGATGAATTTTCCTAGTAGATCGCAAAATGGCAGCGTGTTTTTTTCTATTCATATTATATAATATGTCAATGTTTCTTCAACTCTAAAGAAACCGTAATTATTAGCGTTTAAAAGTGAGCAGTTAACGATAAAATAAAATTTCGCCCTGCCCCTGAAATACCCGAACTATATGAGCGGTAACGTTGATCTGTTATGTTTTCGACCCCACCACTTATATCAAATGTATTTGAAAGCTTATAATAAGCTTTATAATTTAATGTATACCAAGACGGGGCATGAGGGTTACCATTTTCATCTAAAGCATATATTTCAGTTTTTCCTTTTTCTCCTTCAGGTAGGTCGTTAAAATCACGTTTACCTTGGTAGTTCACGTTTAATTCCATTCTTAATTTATTCTTCTTGTAATTTAAGCGTGATACTCCAAAAAATGGTGAAGAATGACGTGCAGGACTAGTTTTCCCGTTCTCTAATTCTTCTTCTCCTTTCTGAAAGTTTACATCTGTAGAAAATCCAAACCCTCTTGGTAGTTTTAATTCTACTCCCGCCTGAACTCCATAAACATGTGCAACTGCAGCATTCTGAATTGCTTGCACTTGACTTAGTTCTCCTTCATAAATTATACTATCACGGCCATTAAGTTTAAAATCTCTTCGAACTAATGCATCTTTAAGTGAGGTATAGTATGCAGTAACATCAAGTTTTACAATATCACCAAACACTTTAGCAATACCTAAATCGGCATTATAAGCATATTCAGGTTTTAAATCGGGATTAGGAACAACAACACTTCCTGGTTCAGAATCGAAAACTTTCCCGATATCATCAACATTTGGAGCTCTAAATGCTGTACCCAAGTTTGTACTTAAAACTAATGTTTTAGTTGGTCTGTAAACACCTCCTATACTCCCAGTAAGTGCGCCTTTGCTAATACTTGCTTTTGAAAAAGGAAAAGAGTAAAAACTAGTATCAAAGTCTGAGTCCAATAAAATATGATTGTATCGCGCTCCTGCACTTAAAGTAAAATCTTCAGAAACTTTATATTCATCTGTAACGTAAACCGCTAACGATTGCCAAGTTGAAACAGGGTACCTTGAGGGTGCAGCCTCTGTAATACCTGTAATAATATCTTTAGTTTTCCCTTTAGAATTTACATCGTCTACAACATATTCCACTCCATAAAAGAAGGTGTTATTATTGCTGGTACTTTTTACAAAATCTAGGTTTACAGAATATGCGCTAACTTCTTCTACTTGATGGCTACGAGAAGTTTTATTGAAGTTTCTACTTAGCCTACTCTCTTCAAACCATTGATGCGCCAATCGTATGCTCATTTGGTCAAATACTGCATTGTTTGCGGTATGGTTAATATTTAAATTATTCATCATCCATATTTGTGGCCCGTAATCCCACTCGGCATATCTTGGCAATCCATTTTTTAAGCGGTTATGCCTGTCGTATCTGCCGTATGGAGAAGTTTCTGAATAGTGAAATCCATACTGTAAATCCCATTTTTCATTTGGCTTAAAGCGAATTTTCTGCATTAAATTAATTTGTGAATAAGCTGAAGGGATTTGTAGTAATTCGTCATCTTGGTTTATAACCATGTCCGAATCCCCTTGTCGCTGAACATAGAAATCTTTTATATAATCGTCTGGACCATGTCTTCCTTGACGAAGATGATTGTAATCCCAGGATGTAAAACTTGTAATGAACGCCCAACTTTTAAAACCTAGATTTACATCTAAATGTCCTGTTTTTTCATTATTTGCTGATGAATATCTAGCACTTGCTTTCCCTGTGATATAAGGTTTATCGGTGAAGGTGAATTTTGGAGTTAATGTTTGAAAGCTCATTACTCCACCAATAGCATCACTACCATAAATTACAGAACCTGGACCGAAAAGCACTTCGGTATTTTCAATTGCAAATGGGTCTAAACTTATAACATTTTGAAGGTTTCCAGAACGAAAAATTGCGGTATTCATTCGTACACCATCTATAGAATAAAGTAAACGACTAGTAGCAAAACCACGAATTATAGGGCTTCCACCTCCCTGCTGACTCTTTTGCACAAAAACCTTTCCTGAAGTACTAAGTAAATCTGCAGCTGTTTGAGGGTTTTGAAGCGCAACATCCTTGGCAGTAATAGAAATAATTTTGGAAGCTACATCATCACTATTTTGTCGCCAACGTGAGCCAGATATAACCACTTCATCTAAATTGAAGTTTGATATTTCTAAATAAACTTCGAAGTTTTCAGACTCTAATTCAGCATAGCTTTTGGTGATAGATTTATATCCTAGTGTTCGAATTTCAATTTTTTCAATGTTATTAAAAGCTGAAATATCAGCTTGTCCTTTGGCATTTGTAGTGGTATATAAATTCGTTTTTACATTCGAAACAGTAACCAATTCAATAGGCTCATTAGATTCTTTTTCTCTTATAGTTATTGTTTGACCGAAGCCATTAATCGCATAACCTATTAATAAAATTAGAGTGAAAATATATCTCATAGTTATAATCCTGAAGTAAAAACTTATTTCAGACGTTTAAATACTTTAAATTAAAATTTGTGCTATTTATCTCCTTTGATAACCTTCCAAAACTTTTTCGCTCCTATTACAACAAGTAAGCAAATAAAGCCAATAATTAAGCCAACAATAAATTCACCTACAAAAGAAGGTAATGATGGTAGGAAACCGTGAAAGTAATCTACATTATGAACAAAAATCCCTCCGGCAACCAATAATAAAGCAATAGTTCCAATAACACTTAAGCTTTTAATTATAATTGGTAATGCCTGTACTAAGAATAGCCCTAACGATTTTTTAAAGCTTTTTCCTTCTTTGCTGCTTTTTATAAGCTTAAACCCTACTTCATCCATACGCACTATAAGTGCAACAATACCATAAACACCTACAGTAGCCAATAGAGCAATAATACTTACAACTATTATCTGTGTTGCAAGGGGTTGCGTTAGAACAGTTCCTAATGCAATAATTACAATTTCTAGCGAAAGAATAAAATCGGTTATAATGGCAGATTTCACACGCTCATTTTCGTAAGCTAAAATTTCTGCTTCACTCATCTCTACATCTACTTTCTCTTTTTTGGAATGAGCGTGAGGAAAAATAAATTCGTATATTTTTTCTGCTCCTTCATAAGCCAAATATAATCCTCCGAGTAGCAAAATAATCGTAACAGCAATCGGTATAAAAGCACTTAATAAGAATGCAATTGGAAGAATAATCAACTTGTTGATAAAAGACCCTTTAGTAATAGCCCACAAAACTGGAATTTCTCTGGAAGATGCAAAACCTGAAGCTTTCTCAGCGTTCACAGCTAAGTCGTCACCTAATATACCTGCTGTTTTTTTTGCAGCAACTTTACTCATTACTGCCACATCATCAAGTAAAACTGCTATATCATCAAGTATTGCGAAGATTCCTGAAGCCATAAAATTTTCTTTTAAATTTTAGCAAAAATAGGCAAGTTGACATTAAACTTCTTATAATTATTGCCCAATTTACTTTACTTCAAGCTATATCAGTGAATTCATCTTATTTCATGGCTGCACGACATTAAATGCGAAAATTAGTTTCTCCTTTAATATGAAAATAAAAACCCGATTTACTTTCTGAATTGAAAGCAAATCGGGTCTAATAAACAATAACTACTAAAAGACTAATAACGTGTTATCGCTCCAAATCCATTAAATTTTGATAATTCTCCTTTAGGAAGAAAAACCACATCCCCGCCAAAGTCCATATTGGCTTCAATCATTTCGTCATAAATATCGTCAATTACTCCCTTATCGTTTCTCTTCTCATCTGACACATATACTATTTCATCATCCTTCATAACTGCAGGTTGAAACAAACCTTGTTCGATAAATAGTGTTTGAATTTTCCCTTCAGAAATTGCTCGCCAGATTTCATTCGTATCGCTCAAAAATTTATTCTGCCCAACTGCCTTTTTCAAATCTTCCTTTCTCGCATTATTTTTTTGAACGATATATTCTTTTACAACTTCCCAACTTTCTTCTACTATAGTATGAGCAGGCTCGTTAATCATATTCTTATTAAGATATACTTCAAAAATACTATTCTTATTGTCGGCAATCTTTAGGTATTCATTATGATTTTCCTCTAGCCCACAAATTAGAACTGGTAGAGGGTTATCTTTTCGTACCTCATTCACCAATTTATCCGCCTGGTTAAAGTATTCTGCAATCAAACTTGTTTGTTTTGAAGCAATTGCGGCTGCAGCCCTATTTTTTGAGAAGAACTGGGTGTTTTCATAAGGGAAAGGATTTCCTACCTCCTGAATAACCTTATCATTCATCACTTCAAGAAGTCTAGTTTTTTCCTGACTTAAAACCAAAATAAAATAATGAGTTTCTAAGTGCATGGCCCTAATTAAATCACGCGTAGCGAAGGTATCGTCTATTACTACCCGGTCTTCAACTTTTATTGGCAAACGAGTAAACTCAGCAATATCGTCATTTACAAAAAGCAATAAACTTTCTAAATTCTGGCTATGGTCGATAGAAGAAGCTAGGTTGTTTAACTTGTCTATCAAGCCTGTAGCATTCCGCTTTGTAGTGTCTGCCATTAACCTATCTTCGGCTTCTTTTATAAGATTTTTTAAACGTAGTCCATCATTTAAATAATCTGGTTTTGTTCTATGCGTAGTTGCTATAACTGTGATACAATTTTCAGAACGTATGTCTTTTAGTTTTTTCAATGTTATGTTCATATTATTTATTTTTTAAGTTAATACTATTTCAAGTCACAAAAATTCAGCTTTAAATTTCGTGTACTTTTGATAAGAATCTAATTAAAACTCATAAGTACTAACATAACCAAAATAAACGTAAGAAACTATGACATAAGTCATTAACACAACATTAACGAAGTATAGATTTTAAAATTAAAAGAGATGAAAAATAGTTTTTATTCTTTTACTGAAGGAAATTTAGCTGGAGTTAATAATAGAATAATTAGAGTAACTAATCCCGCTACTACCATACTTATATAAACATTATTAGTAGCATAAAAGAAAGATTCTCGTAAGTATAGACTTACTTCTGATACAGAAGTATGAGTTTGTAAGACCTCAACCATTTTATTTACTCCTGGCAGTTTTCCTTGTAAAACCTCTGGAGCGTTTTGCAACTTTTCAGATATTGTAGCGTTAAAGACAGCCGCAAATACAGCTGCACCTATACTCTGCCCAAAATAACGCGAGAAGATATTAGTACCTGTTACAACTCCTCTTTGCCCCCATACAACAGTAGACTGCACTCCAACCAAAAGTGGGGTTGTAATTAATCCAAAACCTGCTCCTAATGTCATTTGAATTGCTACTAAGCTCCACACTGGCCCTGGAAAAGGAATTAGCAGAAAACTTGCTGCACCTAATATAACAATTATAATTCCACAAAGAGCCGTGTTTCTGAATCCTACGCGCAGATAAAGCTTTCCTGATAAGGACGAAGACAATGGCCAGGTAATACTCATACTTGCCAAAATAAACCCAGCCGCCATAGCACCTACTCCAGAAACTGATTGCGCAAATACTGGAAGATACATACTTGGCCCCATAGTAGCAATCCCCATTCCTATAGTTGCTAAATTAGCCCTTAGGATAACTTTCTTTTTCCAAACCCATGCTGGTAAAATGGGTTCTACTGCTCTTCGTTCTATTCGAATTGTTATGAATATCAGCAAAACTGCTAATAATAAAATCCCCAAGGTGTTAAAAGATAACCATGGCCAAGATTGTCCACCTTGTAGTAAACCAAACATAATAACCGTTCCAGTTACAAGCATTGCCAATGCTCCTGCCCAATCTATTTTGTGATGGTTGTTAGGTTTGTTCTCATGAAGATAAAAAATTATTAATGCTATTGCTCCAGCACCGATAGGTAGGTTTATTAGAAATATCCATCGCCACGATGCATAATCTGCCAAGGCTCCACCCACTGCAGGTCCCATTATTGCAGAAACACCCCAAACACTAGACAACCAACCTTGAATTTTAGCGCGTTCTTGAATAGTATAAATATCTCCTGCTATGGTATTTACAGTAGCCATTATGGCTCCAGCTCCTACAGCCTGCAACCCTCTAAAAAAAATTAATGAATGCATATTCCAAGCCGCAGCACAGGCAGCAGAACCAAGAAGAAATATTAAAATTCCAAAAATGAGTATTGGTTTCCGTCCATAGATATCTGCTAACTTTCCATAAATGGGAATCGTAACCGTTTGTACAAGTAAATAGATTGAAAACAACCAGCTAAAAAGTGAAAAACCACCAAGATCACCAACTATTTGAGGAATTGCTGTAGCAACAATAGTATTATCCATTGCGGCTAGCATCATAGTAATCATGAGTGCAAATAACACCCAATTTCTACGCATTTCTTTTACTGGTTTATCGTGCATTTTCCTATTTCACTTTTGCGCAAAGATAGCCCTTCAAATACTTCTGTATATTTTGAAATTGAATAAAAATTCCATTAATATGAAAGCGTTGACAACTAGATTTTTTTGAAGAAATAATATGAAATAATGAATCTTCAAAAAGATAATAATCGTTAACAGTATGTAAATAGAAAAATTAAGTTCACTGAAGCCTTCTAGTTAACTCCTACTCCGCTTTATCTATGTTATTGAGAAAGTTTAAAACTTTCTTATTAACTACTTCAGCTTGGTCCACCGAGACAAAGTGGCCTGCATTTGGAACGACTTCGGCGTGACTATTTGATATATTGCTTTTTACTACACCAATAGTTTTTTTGCCGTTAATTACATCATCATCACCAATCAAAACAAGTGTAGGCATCTTTAAGGTTTGTAAACTTTTATTAGGAAATGGCGTCATTTGCATCATAAACTTAGGAAGAGTATCATTTTTCACCCCAATTCTATATTGTTTTAAATAATTCTTATTTATCGCGTTTATGTTGCTTGACATCGTTTCCAGCTCTCTTTCTAACTTCTTTTCATCAGAAGAAAGTGCATTAACTATATTTTTAATTAAATCGGTACTAGGCGGAATCCACATAAAAGTTTGTGCAGGACTCAACAAAACTAGACTTTTAATATCTCTTTTACTTTTCGTTGCCAAATCAACAGCAAACCAACCTCCTCTTGAAGCGCCAACAAGATGGAAAGAATCTAATTTTAGCGCCCATAAAACCTCTTGATACCACTCAGTAATTTCATCTATATTATTAAAATCGGCTGTTTTATAAGATTTTCCTGGCTCAGACAATAGGTCGATTGCGAATATCCTATAATCTTTCACTAAAGCTTTAGCATTGGGATACCACATAGTAGAACTAGCATTCATTCCATGTAGCAAAACAACTGGAGTTGCTTTTCTATTTCCGCTTACTACCACATGCGCTATACCGTGAGAGGTGGTTATATAAAGCTCTTCATAATCAACGCCCCATTGCTTCATAGTTTCATCGTAAGCCTCAAAATATGCTTTGTGTTTTTTACTAGGCGCTGTAATATAATCAGGCTTTTTAGAAAACTCGGCGTACTCGTTTTTACAAGCAGCAAATAATGCAAGCGTAAGAAAGATCAACAGAAATTTTAAGTTTTTCATTCAGATATTATTTGACGGTAAATGTAGTAAAGAACTTTAGTGTTGATGGTTAATCTTTTTATAATAAACATTAGAATTAAAAAAGCCCACAAGTCTATTAATAAGACTTGTGAGCTTTAGTAGTAAATAATAGTTTACTTATTCAGCTATTGTCATTTCATCAATAAGATGAGTTGCACCAGCTAATTTGTCTATAATAAATAATACATAACGTATATCTACATTGATAGTTCGTTGTAATTGGTCGTCAAAAATAACATCTCCAGCCATTGCCTCAATATTACCGTCAAATGCAAGTCCAATTAACTCTCCTTTTCCGTTTAGAACAGGAGAACCAGAGTTACCACCTGTAATATCATTATCTGTTAAGAAGTTTACTGGAAGGTATCCATCCTTATCTGCATACTGACCAAAATCTCTCTTTTCATAAAGGTCGATTAGCTCCTTAGGCATATCAAATTCATCGTCACCAGGCTGATACTTAGCCACTGTTCCCTTTAAAGTAGTATAGTAGTTTTTGTTAGCATCGTTACGCTTATCTTCTGGCAATGAAATAACTTTCCCGTAAGTTAAACGCAGAGTACTGTTCGCATCTGGATAGTATTTTTCGTCTGGATTTTGCTCTCTCATTCCTTGAACCATCAATCTAAATGCACGGTCGAAATCGTGACCTAATTGAGTTTCTTCTTCCGACTTGTAACGGTAACGCTTTAACAAGTCAACAGAAAGTTGGTACAACGGGTCATTTTTAAGAACCTCAGCATCTGGGTTAGCCATGAAGCCTTGTAACTTTTCTTTAGATTCAAAAATACTATTTTGTAGTGCATTGTTTAAATATTCCTTCCATCCATCTTCGGTTTTATTAGCCTCTTTAGCAATCTCAGCTATCAAAGGAGCGATGTTTTTAGCTTTTGTGGAGTATAGTTTAAACTGAGCAGCCAACACATCTCTTTCTAATGGAAGGTAAAGTCCGTCGTAAAGATTGTTCATTTCTGTTTCCAATTTTGGCTTTAATTCCGCTCTTTTAGCATCATTTTGATCGATGTAATATTCAATAGCAGATCCTAAACGGTAAGGAAGTGTAGCCATTCTTGTTCTCAACAACAAGCCTAAGTAATTATTATGACTACTTGCTTCATTTGTTTTTGCGTAGTAATCATTGATAGTTGGAATTACATTAGCATATTTCTTATTAGCTTTTTTAGAAGCCCATTTCTGAAATTTCGCTTCAGTTTCACGCTTAGTTTCCGCAGTTTTATGATGTTTTAAAGCATCAATCATCCCTTGACGGTTTTTCCAATAATTAGCAATAGACGCATAGCTAGATGCATAGTCTAATTTTACTTGCTGGTCGCGGTCCATATAGTCCTTCATTACATCCATAGATGTTTTTGAAGCCTCAACCCAAGCAGGGTAAGCATATTCTACATTTTGCTCAATTCCACCCGCCGGCATCCAACGGTTAGTACGACCTGGGTATCCAAGAATCATAGCAAAATCATTTTCTTCAAATCCTTTGATACTTGTAGTTAAGTGATGTTTTGGCTTTAAAGGCACGTTATCTTCAGAATATTCTGCTGGGTTACCATCTTTATCCGCATAAACTCTAAAAAGAGAAAAGTCACCTGTGTGTCTTGGCCATTCCCAGTTATCGGTGTCGCCACCAAACTTTCCTATACTAGCAGGAGGTGTTCCTACTAAACGTACATCGTTATAATCTTGGTAAACGAAATAGTAAAATTCATTTCCTTCATAAAATGATTTAACTGAAACTGTATATTTTCCACCTTCGTTATTCTCTTGTTCGATTAAAGCTATTTCTTTATTGATTGCTGCTTCGCGCTCTAGTTCGGTCATTTTATCGTTAACCTTGCTTAAAATACGTTTAGAAACATCGTCCATTCTTACAAAGAAACGAACAGAAAGACTCTTAGGCTTTAGTTCCTCTTTGTGGTTTGCTGCCCAATATCCATTTGTTAAATAATCGTTTTCAGCAGTAGATAACTCAGCAATTTGGCTATACCCACAGTGGTGATTAGTTAACACAAGACCTTTATCCGAAATTATTTCAGCAGTACAACCACGGTTAAATTGAACAATAGCATCTTTTATACTAGAGTTGTTTATACTGTATATTTCTTCAGGTGTAAGTTGAAGCCCCATTTTTTGCATATCGCGGTAATTCAACCGTTCAATGTGCATTAAGAACCACATACCTTCATTTGCTTGTACCGGCAAAACGAAGATTGCGATAAATAAAGAAAGAATAAATTTTTTCATTAGTGAATGTAATTATTGATTAAATATGAATTGAAAATGATCTTGTTATCACACAAAATTTTCAGCTTGTAAATATAGTGGATTAACCATTTTAACTGCGAAAATCCCTTTGAAAAGAGTTGTAATCATTAAAATTTAACTTTTTATTAGGAATGATCAAGTTAAAAATAAAACCCCTTCCGTCTTTTGTCAAAATGCCAAAAGACACCTTACCCTGGAAGAAACCTCGAACATTTCATTAAAAATTCTTAGAAGGGGAAGGGGCTGTGTGTATAAAAATAATTAAACATGTGCGGATGTTTGAGAAAAGCCC
>NZ_JAIRBB010000011.1 GCF_022008395.1 Aequorivita xiaoshiensis | reverse complement strand
ATACGAAGCGAGCTACACAATCACCCAAGCAGATATTGATGCTGGTGAAGTAGTAAACCAAGCGACTGCTATGGGAACAGCTCCAGATCAAACTGTAGTAAGTGATGATTCAGGAACAGCTATTGATAATGACGATCCAATAATTATTACGCTTTGTCAGAATGCTTCAGTTGCTGTAATTAAAGTTGGTACTCCAGTGGATGAGAACAATGATGGATGTGCAGGAGTAGATGAAACGATTATATATACATTTAGTGTTAAAAACACAGGTAATGTATCGTTAACCAATGTGATTATAACAGATCCGTTGGTAACTGTAACTGGTGGTCCGATTGATTTAGCGGCTGGGGAAGAAGATGTAACTACTTTTACTGCAACCTATATTATATCGCAAACTGATGTTGATGCAGGATTTATTGAAAACCAAGCTTTAGCAGAAGGTATTGCGCCAGCAGGAAACATTGTTTCAGACCTTTCAGACCATACTAGTTATTTAGAAGATAATCCTACCATAACTTCACTATGTAATAATCCATCGATTTCATTAGAGAAATCAGGAGTATTTAATGATGAAAACGGGGATGGTGCGTCTGATGTCGGAGAAACGATTAGCTACACATTCGTAGTGACTAATACAGGAGATGTTACACTTTATAACATTACCATATCAGATCCGCTACCAGGAATTGTAATGTCTGGTGGTCCAATAGAAGTATTGCAACCAGGTGAAGTGGATAGTACAACATTTACTGCTACTTATTCAATAACGCAACAAGATATTGATAATGGAGAGGTTGTAAACCTTGCTACCGTAAGCGGTGAGGATACTACAGGTAACACTGTAGAAGGTGATGCCGAAGCAATTGTTATTCTTCCAGATGTATTAGGAGTTGTATTTGAGATATTCAATGGTATTACACCAAATGGAGATGGTATGAACGACTTCTTCTGGATAAGAGGAATTAACAATTACCCAAATAATAATGTTAAGATATTCAACAGATGGGGGGTATTGGTTTACGAAACAGATGGTTATGGACAGGGAGAAGACGATAGCATAAATACTTTTAGAGGTATTTCAGAAGGTCGTGTAACTGTTCAGGAAGATAAGGAGTTACCAACTGGAACTTACTTCTATATTCTTACTTTCCAAGGTGAGAACCCTGGTAAAGATACTTATACTGGATACTTATATATAAATAGATAGAAAAATCAAATATTCCTGGGAGCATATCTCCCAGGATTAAAAATACATAACTATGAAACACAGTTATCTAACACTAATAATTTTGATTTTACTTGGCACGTTTTCAAGTAATGCTCAGCAGGACCCCCAATACACGCAGTATATGTATAATACGCAGGTGGTTAACCCTGCCTATGCAGGAAATCGTGAAGCTCTTAGTTTTGGTCTTTTGTATAGGACTCAATGGGTTAATTTCGGTGATGGTGCACCTAATACAGGTACATTTACCGTAAATTCTCCTATGGGTGAAAATATGGGAATAGGACTTTCAGTGGTTAATGATAGAATTGGTCCCGCTGTTGAAACGAATTTCAATATCGACTATTCTTATTCAATTAATACTTCGGAAAGCGCTAAGTTATCATTCGGTCTTAAAGCAGGTTTAGACATTTTAGATGTAGATTTTGCTAAATTGAATTTACCGGGCGATGTATATTCTGATCCATATTTTGAACAAAATAATATAGACAATAAGCTTCAACCACAAATTGGTGCAGGTGTATATTTTAATACTGATAAGTTTTACGCTGGGTTATCAGTACCCAATTTTTTAACTACTAAGCATTTTGATAAAGGTAGCATAGCCAATACTACAGTTGAAACAACCGCTTCCGAGCGTATGCATTATTTTTTAATTGCTGGGTATGTATTTGATATCAGTGATAATTTAAAGTTTAAACCAGCAACCTTAGTTAAGATGGTAAGTGGATCGCCTTTACAAGCAGATGTTTCTGCCAACTTCTTATTGTATGATAAGCTAACACTTGGTGCCGCTTATCGATGGAGTGCTGCTATGAGTGCTATGGTAGGTTTTCAAGCTTCGGATGCAATATTTATCGGCTTTGGATATGATTATCAAACAACAGATATTGAAACTTATAGTGATGGCTCTTATGAACTTATGCTTCGTTTTGATATATTTAATAGACCAGAAAGAGTGTTAACCCCAAGATTCTTCTAAAATATAATGACTATGAATACAATATTACGTAATATATTTATTTTAGCCTTTATGGTTCTTTCAACGGGAAGCACTTTTGGGCAGATAAAAGATGTAAAAAGGGCAAATAAAGAATTTGATAAGTATGCTTATATCGATGCACGACAAATCTATCTAAAAGTAGTTGAAGATGGATATGAATCTGCTCAGATATATGAAAACTTAGGAGACACCTATTACTTTAATGGCGATTATACCAATGCAGCAAGATGGTACGAAAAATTAGTAACTACGTTTCCAGATGAAACTGAACCTAAATACTATTATAGAGCCGCCCAATCACTAAAGAGTCTTGGTAAACACGATAAGAGTCGTGAGCTATTAGAATCCTATACTGCGAAAGGAGGAACTGGTTTTGTGATAAAAACCTACGATGAGGACGTAGATTATTTAAAGAGTACTGTTTTTAAATCTCGACAGTTTGTAATTGAGATGTCTCCAATAAGCTCAGGAACTTCAGATTTTGGACCTGCTTTTTATATGAAGGATAAATTGGTTTATGCATCCGCAGCCAATGCAACAGGATTAAATGTAGATCCATGGACTCAAGAGCCTTATTTAGATTTGTTTATAGCTAATAGAGATGAAGAAGGATTGCTAAGTAATCCAAAGCCGTTAGGAGGAGATGTAAATACTCAATATCACGAATCTACTGCAGCTTTTACAAAAGATGGTAATACAATTTATTTTACTCGAAATAGCTATATAGATGGTCAAAAAGAACTGGATAAATCTAAAAAACATAAAACACTAAGATTAAGCCTTTTTAAAGCCGAGAAAACGGGGGAAAATACATGGACTAATGTGGTGGAATTACCTTTTAATAACAAAGCCTATTCAGTTGCGCATCCTGCTTTAAGTCCGGATGGCAAAAGATTGTATTTTTCATCTGATATGCCAGGTACTCTAGGTATGTCTGACCTTTGGTATGTAGATATTTTAGAAAATGGCACCTATGGTACACCAGTTAACCTAGGCCCTGAAATAAATACAGAAGGAAGAGAATCTTTTTCTTTTATTAGTGATAAAAACAACCTTTATTTCTCTAGTGATGGTCGTTCGGGATTGGGAGGCTATGATGTTTTTGTTTCAACATTAGATGAAGAAGGAAAACCAGGGGGACCTACAAATTTAGGAGCACCTACTAATAGTGCAAAAGACGACTTCGGATTTATTATAGATGAAGAATCTAAAATAGGATATCTATCTTCTAATAGAGATGGTGATCGCGGAAGTGTAGATGATAATATATATCTAGTAAGAGAAAGTTGTACTATTTTAATAGAAGGAACAGTGTTCGATGCTGAAACAAAAGAGATGTTGGCTGGTGCAAGTGTTTCCTTATTAGATGAGAATAATAAACTTATAACTCAAACAACTGCTGATGAGAATGGTGTTTATAGTTTTGATGCAGATTGTGAAAAGCAGTTTACAGTTAGAGGAACCATGGAGGGGTATAATCCTCACGAAGAAATTGTTGAAACTCCTAAACTTGCAGGAACTATTAATGTACCATTACCATTATTTAGCGAAGGCCCTTGTGCGCCCAACGATTTGGGATGTAGATTAAACTTACGACCAATCTATTTTGACTTTGACAAGTCGTATATACGTCCAGATGCAGAAATAGAGTTAGCTAAAATTCTTGCTGCCTTACGAGAGTATCCAGAGATAGTTATTCATATAGAATCTCATACAGATTCACGAGGAAGTGATGCGTATAACGAAGCTTTATCTGAACGTCGTGCTCAATCTACCCTTAACTGGTTGATTTCAAAAGGAATCGATAGCAGTAGGTTAACAGCCAAAGGCTATGGCGAATCGCAATTAGTTAATGAATGTGAGAATGGAGTGCCTTGTAGTGCTGAGAAACATCAATTAAATAGAAGATCTGTGTTTATCATAAAAAATTAACTCGACTAAATTAAATTCCATAAAAGCGTTTAATACTTTGTATTGAACGCTTTTTGCTTTTTATACAGCTACTGTTTTCGTATTTTTGAGCCAAAACTAAGTTTTTAATGGAAGAAGAAAAAGTAATACTTGTCGATGAGAACGATCAGAAGATTGGTTTAATGCCAAAAATGGAAGCCCATGAAAAGGGTTTGCTTCATAGAGCTTTTTCAGTTTTTGTATTTAATTCAAATAATGAATTAATGCTTCAACAACGTGCATTACATAAATACCATACCCCTGGACTTTGGGCAAATACTTGCTGTAGTCATCAACGCGATGGGGAATCTTCTATAGATGCTGGAATGAGAAGACTTTCAGAAGAGATGGGTTTTACCACAGCCTTAAAGGAAACCACAACGTTTATATATAAAGCTCCTTTTGATAATGGTTTAACCGAACACGAGCTTGACCATATTCTAATAGGAAAGTATGATGGAGAACCCAACATAAATCCTGATGAAGTAGCCGACTGGAAATGGATGAGTTTAGAAGAAGTTAAAAATGATATTCAAGTGAATCCAGATATTTATACAGCTTGGTTTAAAATTATTTTCGATAAATTTTATCAACATTTAGTTGTATGAGTTTAACTGTATTTAGAAAAGCACACTTCAATGCTGCTCATCGCCTATTTAATAAAGAATGGGACGATGCAAAAAACTTTCAGGTTTTTGGAAAATGTAGCAACCCAAACTATCATGGGCATAACTATGAATTGGAGGTTGGCCTAACCGGTGAAATAGATCCTGAAACTGGATTTTTAATAGATCTTAATATTTTAAGAGATCTAATTAAAGAAGAAGTTGAAGATGCTTTAGATCATAAAAACCTAAATTTAGAAGTTCCTGAATTTAAAGATCTTAATCCTACTGTAGAAAATATAGCTATTGTAATTTGGAATAAACTAAGAAAACGTCTTGATTCTAAATTCGACATTACAATAAAATTATACGAAACCCCACGCAACTTTGTTGTTTACAACGGACATTAATGATTACAGTTTCTCCCCTTTATCCTTTAAAATTTGAACCTATACTTAAAGAAAAAGTGTGGGGTGGTAATAAGTTGAAGGAAATATTCAATAAAGATGCCGATGAATATATAGGTGAAAGTTGGGAGATTTCCGGGGTAGAAGAAAGTGTATCGCAGGTTGTTAATGGAAGTTTAAAAGGAAAAAGCCTTAACTGGTTATTAGAGGTTTATAAAGAAAAATTAGTTGGAGCAAAAGTTTATAAAAACTACCAAAACACTTTCCCTTTATTATTTAAGTTTATTGATGCTCGTGAAGATCTTTCGGTACAGGTTCACCCAGACGATATACTCGCCAAGGAAAGGCACGATTCATTAGGAAAAACCGAAATGTGGTATATTTTGGATGTGGAGAAAGATTCAAGACTGATAATAGGTTTTAACGGGAAAATCAATGAAGAAAAATATTTAAAAGCCCTATCTGAAAAAAAAATCACGGAAGTATTAAAAACTGAATCTGTAAAAAAAGGAGATGCTTTTATTTTAAAACCAGGAACTGTTCACGCTATTGGCGCAGGAATCCTTTTAGCAGAAATTCAACAAACCTCAGATAACACTTATAGAATATACGATTGGGATAGGCCGGATATCAACGGAGAAATGCGTGAATTGCATACCGAACTTGCAATAGGTGCAATTGACTTTTCATCGGAAGAATCAAAACAGAATTATATAACCAAGAAAAACACTCCTTCTCAAATTGGTGTTACAGAGTTCTTTACTGTCAATAAATTAGATCTATCCAAAAATTACCTTCGAGATTTAAGAAGTATCCCATCTTTCACCGTTTATATGTGTTTAGAAGGAGAAGCCACAATAAAAACTAATGGTTATACTGAAACAATTAGTAAGGGAGAAACCGTTTTGATACCTGCTCAATTACCTGAAATAAAATTTATTACAAATTCAGTAAGCTTTTTAGAAGTGTACATAGCTTAATTGTTCGTATCTTTGCACCCAATTATTTAGAATACAACAAAAACAATTAAAGTAAGAACAATTCAATGGCAAACGTTAGAGATTTAAAAAAAGACATAAACTACGTATTAGGTGATATTATTGGAGCAGTTAGCATTTGGGAACTTACCAATCCAGAGAAAGACAACAAAAAATCACAAGGTATTATAGACGAAGCTATCACAACTTTTGACGAGTTAATCGCAAAAGTAAATCAAAAAGATGTTGACAATAAAAAACAACACTTTACTGCTGTAAAAGCTGAGCTAGAAGAAAGAGGTAGAAAATTAATCGACCAAATTAACACACTATAATATAGTATCTGTTTTTTTACGATTTACAATAAATGACTCCAATTCTTTACCGTATTTGGAGTCTTTTACTTTTGGGGTAAGTGCATTGTAAACGGTGTCTAAATATTTGATATTTGCATCGTAAACTTCACTCAATACAAGATAAGGAGCAAGTTCATATTCCTTATGGTTTAAAGCGAAATTTATAGTTGCAAAATATTTGCTAGAATGTAAAGCCCGCTGTTTGTCTTCAATTTTTGCTCTAGACGCTTCGCTTGCGTTGTTTTTCAACTTTAACCTTTCTTCGATTAAACTTAAATTTTTAATTACGTATCTGTTTTTTAATTTAAGGTAATCTCTATACGCCTTATCATTTTCTGAACCTGTAACAACTGCAGCACTTCCAAAGTTTTTTAAGTTGGTAGTGATATTAATATCGCTGTTTTCAGCAAAAAAAGTGATTCGGTCATCTTTTAATGTTCCGTCTTTAAGCCTAACATATAAATAGTAAACTTCGGGACTCTCAACTTTATCTGAAAACTTAAAATTAGAATTACCATCTACAATCACCGAATCTATTGTAACTAGAACTGTGTCTTCAAATTTCTGAAACAATATTGTTCCTTTCTTCAGACCTTTTACAGTACCAGTAATATTCATAATCTCTGTATCCTTGGTATTATTACAGCTAACAAGTGATACAAGTACAATTGCAATTAGTAGAAAATAGCGCATTTTAATAATTTAAAGATGATATTATGTTAAAGTAGGTTTGATTTAAGAGCCTGCAAATATGACTATTTTTTTTCAAAAATAATCGTTGAAAATAATAGATTCAGTGTTTCTTTATTCACAATTTAATCTTTAAAAGGTTAACTAAAGATTAGTTTACTTCAAAATAGAAACACAACTGTATTATTTGCATTTAGGCAACTGAAGCTAATTGCATAAGTACAGTACATAAAATTGCGGCTACCGTTCCCACAGCGTATCCAAATACTGCTAATAGTACTCCAACCGTTGCTAGTGAAGGGTGAAAAGCCGAAGCAACAATAGGAGCAGATGCAGCACCTCCAACATTTGCCTGGCTACCTACAGCCAAGAAGAAGTAAGGAGCGCGAATTAATTTTGCTGTCAGAATCATTAGTCCCGCGTGTACAGCCATCCAAACTAACCCGATAACAATTAACCATAAGTTATCAAAGATGAGGGTTAAGTCCATTTTCATTCCAATGCTGGCAACTAATATGTAGATAAATACACTTCCAAATTTACTAGCGCCTGCGCCTTCATAAGTTCTAGCTTTTGTAAAAGATAACAATACACCAATAATAGTAGTTATAGTGATCATCCAAAAGAAACTTGAATCTAAGAATGTGAAAATATTTCTTGTTATGCCTTTTGGCATTTCACTCACAACAGAAGTAAAAAATCCACTTAGGAAGTTAGCACCAAAATGTGCCACACTAACAGTTCCAAATGCGATTGCTGCAAGGATCATTAAATCTGTGAGTGAAGGGTTGCGATCAACTTTTTTAGCGTAATCGGTAACCTTTTCTTTTAAACTTTCTATGGCTGAAGTATCTGCTTTTAACCATCTGTCAATTTTAGCAGATTTTCCTATCCCAAAGAGGATTATAGCCATCCAAATGTTTGCGACTACAATATCAACGAATACCATTCCGCCGTAAAGCTTTTGGTTGTAACCATAAATTTCTAGCATGGCAGTTTGGTTTGCACCACCCCCAATCCAGCTTCCTGCCAGTGTTGAAAGTCCACGCCATACTGCGTCTGCACCTTCGCCACCCACAGCTTCAGGATGAATAGACCCTACAATTAGCACGGCTAAAGGCCCACCGATTACAATACCGATGGTTCCCGCAAAGAACATAATTAAAGCTTTTGGACCTAAATTAAGAACTCCTTTCAAGTCGATACTTAATGTCATTAATACTAAAGCTGCAGGTAATAAATACCTACTAGACATATAATATAAACTTGTTTTTCCTGTGGTAGTCTCTCCGGTTTCAGAAATAGTTGTCCACTCTGGTGATATTATACCTGATGTTGTTAATAAAGCAGGAAGGAAATACGCCATAAAAAGCGCGGGAACTACACCGTAGAATTTTTTCCAAAAACCATCTTCGCGTGAAGAAGTATAAAAAATGAAGCCTAAGGCTATCATCAAAATTCCAAAAACGATTGTGTCGTTGGTAAAAAGGGGAGTAGTGTCCTTAATAATTTCGGTAGCTGTATCTTGCATTATGGGTAGTTTTGGCGCAAAATACATATTTAATTTAAATTTTTAGAACTCTAATTTCAGAATTATGAGGTGTTTGAATCTTATAACAACTTAATTTTTTTGATATTCTACTTATTAATAAATCCACTTATTGTTTCTACCAACTCTGGCATAATAGGCAAGTTATGAATATTATAGGTTTTGCTGTTTTCCAAATCATTACCTTCAATTTCTTTAAGGATATGATTCATATTTTCAATAATATTATATTCCGCGTCGGGTTTTGCTTCCTTGAGCAATTCAGCTTCCGAAACTAAAACTTGAATATCTTTTGTTCCGTTAATAATCAAAACTGGAATATCTAATTTTGCAATTTCTTCTTTTGGATTAAAAACCATCCAACTCCCAATAAACGGTTGAATTTCTTTTCTAAAAATTGATGCTAATCCGGGGTTGTAATTGTTAGCAATACCATTTACGCGAAGATCATCGAAGGCATCACGAGCACTATCTGCCAATCCTGGAGCTTGTTTGGTAAGTTGAGAAACAATTACATCGTCTATAGGTTGGCCAGCTCCTGCAACAGATATAAAGCCATCTGCACCATTTTGCGCTGCAACCATCCCCACTAAGGAACCTTGACTATGACCAATGATATAAATTTTTGAAAATTCGTTTTTGTTTTTGAAATAATTCAGGATAGCATCAGCATCTTTTATAAAATCGCTGAACCGAATGTTTTTTTCATCAATATTGCGCATTTTCAATTGCTTTACAATTCGTTTATCGTATCGAAAAGTAGCAATGTCTTTATCGTAAAGTGCCTCAGCTAAGAATTTCAATGAATTGTTCTCCATCATTTGCTGGTTTCCATTTCTATCGGTTGGACCACTACCCGCAATTATAATTGCCAATGGAATTTTTTCATTCGAATCTGGTGTTAATAAGGTGCCATCTATAAGTGGAGTAATCCGTAAATCTTCAGCGTTAAATTTTTTAGTTTGGGCAGAAATCAAACCACTGAAGAGCATAAAAGCAATAAGTATTTTTTTCATTTGTTCTAAATTTATAACGTTGAGATTGTGTCTTGCTAAGATAACACAAATTGAATTCTCTTATTCTATTAACAAGTCGTTTATTCAAATATTTTATTTTCGAAATCTGAATGTGAACAATTATATAAGATGCTATCTTTGCATTCCTAAATCTTAAAATATCATGAATAAATTTATAGTAATTACTACATTCTTTTTGCTTTGTTTATCAACCGCTTATGCATCTGAAGACTTCGGAAAAACGGGGCATAGAGCAGTAGGTGAGATTGCCCAAAACCATTTGAGTGAAACAGCTAAAGAAAAGATATTTAAGTTGTTAAATGGTCAATCCTTAGCTTTAGTTTCTAATCATGGTGATGATATTAAAAGTGATAGAGCTTATGATTCTTATGGTCCTTGGCATTATGTAAGCTTTCCATTTGGGGAAAAATATGATGAACATCCAAAAAGCGAAAGCGGAGATTTAATTCAGGCTATTGAAACATGTATTGCTGTGTTGAAGGACGATACAAGCACTAAAGAAGATAAAGTTTTTCATTTAAAACTATTGGTTCACTTTATAGGAGATTTACACCAACCGCTACATATTGGTTTAGCTGAAGATAAGGGAGGGAATGACTTTCAAGTTCGCTGGTTTAAAAATGGAACAAATCTACATAAGGTATGGGATACCAAAATGATAGATTCGTACAAGATGTCTTATACCGAGCTAGCTTCAAATATTGACGTTCTTAATGAAGAAGAAATTGAAGCTATTAAAAGTGGTTCGGTAAGAGATTGGATGTACGAAAGTCGTGAGCTTTGCGAGGATATCTACGCCAATACTGAAGTGGGACAAAAACTGAGCTACGGGTATATGTATAAATATATGGAGACTGTACGCTTTCAACTTCAAAAAGGAGGAGTTCGGTTAGCAGGACTATTAAATGAGATTTTTGGTTAGTCGATAGTGTTTTAATGGCGAGAAGTGAATGGGGAATGTCGTTGCTTCTCTGCATTTTGGCTTTCTAAAGCGAAACGGGTTAGCTCTCTGTTACCTAAGGCATAATGAGCTAAGGTTTGTATTTATTAAGTATATAAATACGCCCAATAAATCAATGCTAATTGCAATGGAAATCTTACGATTAACACCCATTTTGGTAGCTTCATAGAAGCTTTTTTATCCTGCAACATATAAACATGTACTGGTATGAATGCAATTAATAATGCTATTATACCCCAGGCCGCCATTTCTTGACTGTTTTTATTCATTAGCATAAAACCTAAAACCATTTCGGCTACTCCACTAAGCATAACCATAGTGCTATGTGCAGGAATATATGGTGGCATAATGCGCTCATACAACTTTGGTTTTCTAAAGTGGTTCATTCCAGCGAGTACTAGTAGTATTCCCATTAAATATTGATGCCAAGGTAACATAAGTTATTTTTTTAAGTTTTTAAATGTAGGCCTTTTTTAGATGTACAACAATAACGAATTGTTTAAAAAGACAAAAGCCTTTCTAATTTATGTTTAGAAAGGCTTTTAAAATATTTAATCTAATTGTATTGCTTAGAGACTATTTAATCATTTCGTAGCTACGCTTTATAAAAGCAGTTAGCTCTTCACCTTTTAATAAGTTTTTACTCAATCTTGCTAAGTCCAAAGCTTGATTAACTAAACGCTCCTTTTTCTTATCGGTCTTAGTATTTAGTATTTCACTTACCAATTCGTGGTTTGTGTTTACAATTAAATTGTACATTTCTGGGAATCCACCCATTCCAAACATACCACCGCCTCCGGTTTTCTGCATATCTTTCATTCTACGCATAAACTCTGGCTCGGTAATAATAAAAGGATTGGCATTGCTATCCATTGCTTCTAATTGAACAGTAAATTTTTCCTTTGGTATAACCCCGTCTAAGAACGTTTTTAGCGTTTCTTTTTCTTCATCAGAAAGTTTAGAAATCTGCTCGTCGTCTTTCTTAATTAAGTTTTCGACGTGATCACTATCTACGCGAACAAAAGAAACTTTATCTTCACTGCCTTCAATTTTTTGAAGTAGGTGAGCAACAATAGGAGAGTCTAATAATAAAACTTCGTATCCTTTGTCTTTTGCAGCCTGAATATAACTGTGTTGTTCTTCTTTGTTTGAAGCATAAAGAATTACAAGCTTGTCATCCTTATCAGTCTGGGCGTCTTTTATTTTGTCTTTTAACTCAGAGAAAGTGTAAAAAGCGTTATCTACAGTTGGGTAAAGCGCAAAATCTTTTGCTTTGTCGAAGAATTTATCTTCAGTAAGCATCCCGTATTCAATAACGATTTTGATATCGTTCCATTTCTTTTCAAAACCTTCGCGGTCGTTGTTAAATAAGCTCTTAAGCTTGTCTGCAACTTTTCTTGTAATGTAGCTAGATATCTTTTTAACTGCTCCATCTGCTTGTAAGTAGCTTCTAGATACGTTAAGTGGAATATCTGGACTATCAATCACTCCGCGTAACATTGTTAGGAATTCAGGAACAATTCCCTCCACATTATCAGTTACGAAAACTTGATTTTGGTAAAGTTGAATTTTATCCTTCTGAATGCTCATATCGTTCGTCATCTTAGGGAAGTAAAGAATTCCTGTAAGGTTGAACGGATAGTCTACATTTAGGTGGATATGGAAAAGAGGTTCCTCGAATTGCATTGGGTACATTTCTCGGTAAAACTCATTATAATCCTTATCTTCAAGTTCAGTAGGTGTTTTTGTCCACGCTGGATTAGGGTTATTGATTATATTGTCAACTTCCTGAGTTGGAGCTGGATCGTCTTCTTTTGCGTCATCTGGCTTCGGAAGAGTTTCAGTACGAGTTCCAAATTTAATTGGAATAGGCATAAACTTATTATACTTCACTAAAAGTTCACTGATTCGTGACTCCTCTAAAAACTCTGTAGAGTCTTCAGCAATATGAAGAATAATCTCTGTCCCTCTATCCTTTTTATCGGCTTTTTCTAATGTAAATTCAGGCGAACCATCGCAAGACCAATGTACAGCAGGTTCATCTTTAAAGCTTTTGGTAATTATCTCAACTTTTTCGGCAACCATAAAAGCTGAGTAAAAGCCAAGTCCGAAATGACCAATTATTCCAGCATCCTTCCCATCCTTGTCTTTGTACTTCTCTATAAATTCCTCAGCTCCAGAAAATGCAATTTGGTTGATATATTTCTCAACTTCTTCCGCAGTCATTCCAATACCTTGGTCTATAATGCGTAGCTGTTTCTTTTCTTTATCAAGCTTTACTTCAATTATTGGATTACCGTATTCAACTCCTTCAGCCTCTCCTATATTAGCAAGGTGTTTGAGTTTTAAAGTTGCATCTGTCGCGTTCGAAATTAATTCACGAAGAAATATCTCGTGGTCGCTGTATAAAAACTTCTTAATTAGCGGAAAAATATTATCCACTGATACATTAATAGTTCCTTTGCTCATCTTTTTTATATTTTATATAATTTGTAATTGTATTCAGTATCACTTCATAGTCAAAAAAAATACCAAGGGTTACAATGCTGACACCTTGTCATTCTATTGAAGAAATAAACTTTAACACAACATTTTGTTTAACAGTTAGTCTAAAATGTTAAACAGTAACTATCTTTGCTTACTAAGGTTGATTTACACCTTTTTTAATATTAAATACGAGACGTACTATGGCGACTGCAAAAACGAATTCTCCTGCTTTAAAAAAATCAAATTCGAAAACTAAAATGAGTAAGGAGAAAATTATTTCCTTGTATATGGAATCAGTTCTTACAGATGAAAAAGCTCCGAAAAGCATTTTTAAATTTTGTAAGGAAAACAATTTAAAGGAAACTCAATTTTACGAGCACTTTGGTTCTTTTGAAGGTTTACAAAAGGAAATTTGGAGTTCTTTCTATGAACAAACAATTTCATTAGCCAATAATGACAAAGCATTTCAGAGTTATTCCAACCAAGATAAAATGCTAACTTTCTTTTTTACCTTTTTTGAGTTGCTTACACTTAATAGAAGTTATGTGCTTTTTACATTGAAGGAGCATCGAAGTATGTTGAAAAATTTGAGTCAGTTAAAGGGACTTCGCAAAGATGTAAAACACTTTGCGGCCGAATTAATTCGAGAAAATAATGAAGACAAAAAGCTAAAAGTTTTAAAACAATCTGTCACAATTTTTTCTGAAGGCGCTTGGTTACAAACCCTGTTTCTGATGAAATATTGGATGGAAGACAATTCTGCTGGGTTTGAAAATACAGATGTTGCAATTGAAAAGTCGGTAAGAGCCATTTTTGATGTATTCGATACACAGCCGTTGGAAAGTGTTTTAGACTTTGGGAAATTTTTGTGGAAAGAAAAAATGGTATAATGAAGACTATCGATAAAATTCCAACAAACAAAATTCAACGTGCTTCCAAGTTAATGACTACAGGTGCAAAAGTCGGCGGAAATTATTTAAAATATTACAGTAAAAAACTCGTAAACCCACAACATTCAAAAGATGAGTTAAACGAAAGCAATGCTGAAGATATTTATGACAGTCTTAAAAACTTAAAGGGAAGCGCTTTAAAAGTTGCCCAAATGCTGAGTATGGAAAAAAACATCATGCCAAAGGCATATGTTGAAAAATTTTCTTTAGCTCAGTTTCAAGTACCGCCACTTTCTGCACCTTTAGTGCGTAAGACCTTTAAAAAGTATTTTGGCAATACTCCAGAAAATATTTACGATTCTTTTAATGCCGAATCTGTGGCGGCTGCGAGTATAGGGCAAGTCCATAAAGCAACTAAAGATGGAAAGAATTTAGCTGTAAAGATTCAGTATCCTGGAATTGCCGAAAGCATAAGCAGTGATTTGGCTATGGTTAAGCCAGTAGCCATGAAAATGTTTAATATTAAAGGAAAAGACAGTGACAAATACTTTCAGGAGGTAGAGGAGAAACTGTTGGAAGAAACCAATTATATTTTCGAAGTTGTTCAAAGTAAAGAGATTACACAGGCGTGTAGCAAAATTCCAAATCTTAGGTTTCCAAAATATTACGAAGAGCTTTCTAACGAGCGAATTATAACTATGGATTGGATGGAAGGGCAGCATTTGTCTGAGTTTGTAAAAACCAATTCAAACCCTGAATACTCCAACAAAGTGGGGCAGACATTGTGGGATTTTTATATGTTTCAAATGCATCAATTAAAGCGAGTTCACGCCGATCCCCATCCTGGGAATTTTATGGTAGATACTGATGCAAACCTAATAGCCATAGATTTTGGTTGTGTTAAAACCGTGCCAGAGGAATTTTATACCCCTTACTTTGAGTTGGCTCAACCTGAGAATATCAACAATCCTAGAATTTTTTCAGAAAAAATGTATGCTTTAGAAATTTTGAAGAAAGAAGATTCTCCTGAGGAAATTAAGTTCTTTTCAGAGCTATTTCACGAGATGCTAAGCTTGTTTACAAAACCATTCCACAGTGAAACTTTCGACTTTTCAGATGAAGTGTTTTTTATGAAAATCGCCGAATTAAGTAATAAATACTCTAAAGATACCGAATTGAGCAAAATGAATGGAAATAGGGGTTCTCAACATTTCTTATATATAAATAGAACTTTTTTTGGACTTTATAACTTGATGAACGACTTAGGGGCAAAGGTTCAAATTAACAATTATAGAAAATACATTTAAACTTTAACAAAACTTTGTTTAATCCTTTAACAATTTCACTAAACAAAGAATGGTATATTTACCATTAAATAATTAGATATAAAATTGCTATGAAAAAGTAAAATATCAATTATTTAATTGGTTAGGTTGTTTAAAAAGGGCGCATTGTTAATGCGCCTTTTTTGTTACATTAAATTATTTTCTGAAGTGCTTATTCACCGATATTCTTTTTGTTTTTTACATATTTTTCAAGCCACTCATGTTGTTCCCATAAAACGTGAAGAACACTTTCTTTGGCGCTGTAACCGTGACTTTCCTTTGGAAGCATAACAAGGCGAGCAGTTGCTCCTAAACCTTTTAATGCATTGAAATATCGCTCACTTTGTAGTGGGTAGGTTCCTGAGTTATTATCTGCCTCTCCGTGGATTAATAACAATGGAGATTTCATTTTGTCGGCATTCATAAAAGGAGACATAGTATTATAGGTTTCAGGAGAATCCCAATAGCTTCTTTCTTCACTTTGAAATCCGAAAGGAGTTAACGTCCTATTATAGGCACCACTTCTAGCAATACCTGCAGCAAATAAATTTGAATGACTTAATAAGTTTGCTGTCATAAATGCACCATAAGAGTGTCCTCCAACACCAACTCTGTTTCTGTCTATGTATCCCATTTCATCAACTGCATCTATTGCGGCTTTTGCATTTCCAACTAACTGAGTAACAAAAGAATCGTTAGGCTCTTCATCACCTTCACCTACAATTGGAAATGCAGCATCATCTAAAACTACATATCCTTGGGTAACCCAGTAAATTGGAGATCCGTAATATGGGTATATAAACTCGTTAGGGTTTGTTGTGCTTTGTGCAGCGCTGCTTTTGTCTTTGTATTCACGCGGATATGCCCAAAGAATCATCGGCATTTTTTCTTTGCTATTCACATCATATCCGATAGGTAAATACAAGGTGCCTTCAAGCTCTAAACCATCATCGCGTTTGTAACTGATAACTTCTTTGTGAACATCTTGAATGCTTTTAAACGGATTTTCAAATGAAGTAACTGCAGTTAAATCATTCTTCTTTTTGATGTTTCTGAAGTAATAATTAGGGTATTCATTCTGTGATTCTATTCGTACTAAAATCTTCCCTTTCTTCATGTCAATAGCAGAGTTTAAATTTTCTAACTTATCGGTATAAGTAGATTCGTAAACACGCTTAGTTTTTTGAGTTTTTAAATTGTATTCATCAATAAAAGGAAATTGTCCTTTCTCTGAAAAACCGTCACCCATTAGATAAGCTGTACCATTGTTGATTTCTAGAACTCTTTCGTCATAATTGTTTCTAGTAGTTACAAAATTTCCTGGATCGCTATATCTGTCTTGATAACTTCTATCGAAAATTACTTTTGGTGTTTGTGAAGCATTTGAAGGATTGAAAATATAACTCTTTGTATTACGGTCGTTCCACCAGTAATCTCTTGCAATTGCTAGGTTATCATTCCCCCAAGTAATTCCAGAAAAACGATTGATAGTTTTAAGGAGCAACCTCCCTTTACCTTTAAAGGGAGCAGCTAATTCATAAACGGCATCTCGGTAATCTACTTTTACTTCTGGGTCACCTTTATCTTGCGCTTCAGCCCAATATAAAGTAGCCGGTTTGTCTGCGCGCCATCTCATACTTCTTTTGCCTTCTCTAGTAGCCATAAATCCTTTTGGCTGTACTTCGTTTAGCGGTACGTCGTTTACTTTTTGAATCAGTGTCCCGTTCTTGTCATAAATATTTGTTTCAAATGGAAATCTGTAGTAAGGAACTATATACGAAAAAGGTTTTTTTATAATATTTACCATAACATAATTACCATCTGGCGAGAAATCGATGTCGTCATACATTGCGGTAGGGAGGAAATCTGAAACTTCTCCGTTAAGTGTAACCTTTTTTATCGTTGAAAGTGCCAATTGTTCAAAATTATATTCGTCATTAGGGCTACTCAATAAATCTTGATAGGTTCTGTTTTGAGCTTTTTCTCCGTCACTTGCTGAAATTGTTGGCCCTTCGGGTACAGCTTCTGAAATATTTATTAATTCTTTTCTGTTGTTAGGAATAGCATTTACTAACAGTGCATTACTATCTTTAAACCAATTGATAGGATTCCCCATATTTGCATTTAATCTAAGTGTACTTAGTTTCTTTGCACTTCCTTTTTCAATATCTGCAATCCATAACTGAACTCCATTGCCCGAGGTGTTTAAGAAAGCAATCATCTTTTCGTTTGGTGAGATAGATAAATTAGAAATTCTTGCATTCTCAGGTAATCCAATGATTTGCTTTGCATCCTTTGTTGTAGCTTCCTTTACTTTTATGTTGTTGAAATACCTTGTTCTACTTCCGATATTAGTTTTAGGGTTTATACGTAGACCTCCCAAACGAAGTTCGGTTTCAGAAAGTTCGGCAATAGATTTATATGCGTCTCGGTAAAATAGCAAAACGTTTTCCCCTTTACTATCAATCCAAACTGAAGGTGCTAAAGGAGCATCAACAAGTTCTAAAATTTCTTTTGGGGGTTTTTGATATTTTAGTTTCTCTTGTCCAAAAAATGATGTTGTTACAAATAAAAATGCAACAAATGCAATAATGTTTTTCATATTAAAATTTTTAAATGCCTAAAGATATTCAAAATAATTATTCTAGGTGTTTTATAAAACCAGGAGTACAGAGAATGTTTTAAAATGTGAAGGTTAATTTGTTTCATCTTAATAATCTATTATGCATGCATACTTTATTACGTTTATATTACTTCCATAAAAAAAGTATATGCGTATCTTTCACGATTATTTAAAACGCAAAAAATGTATACTTCAAAAATTACTGGTCTTGGATATTATGTTCCCGAAAATGTTGTGACCAACGACGATTTGTCGAAATTAATGGACACCAATGATGCTTGGATTCAAGAGCGCACAGGTATTAAAGAACGCAGACATATTAAAAAGGGCGATGGAAACTCTACTTCTGTTATGGGAGTTAAGGCTGCTACTGTAGCCCTAGACCGCGCTAAACTGCTTCCTAAAGATATAGATATGATTGTTTTTGCTACGCTTAGTCCAGATATGTATTTCCCTGGCGGTGGAGTAGAAGTACAAGAAATGATGGGAATGAGAACGATTCCAGCATTAGATGTACGAAATCAATGTAGTGGTTTTATCTATGGACTTTCTGTGGCCGATCAGTTCATTAAGACGGGTATGTACAAAAACGTTTTAGTAATTGGTAGTGAAAATCACAGTGGGGGATTAGATTTTACAACGCGTGGAAGAAACGTTTCAGTGATTTTTGGGGATGGTGCAGGAGCTGCTGTACTATCTAGAAATGAAGAGGGTGCCAATGGAATTTTATCTACGCATCTGCATAGTGAAGGGGCACACAAAAATGAACTTGCATTACAAGGGCCTAGCACCGCTCATTGGGTTCCAGAAATTATAGCTGAAAATCCTCAAGAAAATATTCCGTACTATCCTGTAATGAATGGACAATTTGTATTTAAACACGCTATAGTTCGATTTGCCGAGGTAATTCATGAAGGTTTGGATGCAAATAACCTTAAAGTGAAAGATATTGATATGTTAATACCTCACCAGGCTAATTTACGTATATCGCAATTTATTCAACACAAGTTGAAATTAACAGACGATCAGGTTTTTAACAATATTCAGAAATACGGAAATACAACAGCTGCCTCAATTCCAATTGCGCTTACTGAAGCTTGGGAACAAGGTAAAATCAAAGAAGGAGATATTGTAGTGTTAGCAGCTTTCGGAAGTGGATTTACCTGGGGAAGTGCAATTATAAGATGGTAAATTTATTTTTTTAAAATAAAGATGCGATTGCGAAACAACCTGTTTTAAAATGTTGTTTACTCACAAAATAAGATAGCCTTTCAGAATTTCTGAAAGGCTATTTCAATTTCCTAAAATATGGAATAATTCGTTGAAGGCTAATTCAAATAAATTATAAAAATGAAACTTAGGATTATATGTGTTAGACGAAAAACCATCTTAATTGTTTCATTGTAAAACCTTATTTAACAATACAATAACATTTGAGTTTTATTACAAACAAACCCGAAGTGTTTGCTTCGGGTTTGAAAAATAACTGCAATTATTAACACTAACCATCAACGTAAAACTATTGCAGTAAAATAATATCTTTCTTCTACTTTAATTAAGACGTTCAAAAAGTTATTATGTTTCATTGCTACCTTCTTTTTAACTAACATTTATGATAATTTAAAGCGTTGTATTGTATTTTTCCTAAAAACTAAATAAAATGAAAAAAACATTAGTGCTAGGCGCAAGTTTAAAGCCGAATCGATATTCTAATTTGGCAATAAATAGATTAGTGAATCACAATCATATTGTTGAAGCCGTAGGCTTAAAAGAAGGTGAGGTTGCTGGCGTAAATATTGTTACAGAAAAGAAGGATTTTAAAGATATTGATACAGTAACCTTATATCTAAATCCAAAACGACAAGAAGAATACTACAACTATATTATTTCGTTAAAACCAAAGCGAGTGATCTTCAATCCAGGTACTGAAAATCCTGAATTCTACGCACTTCTTAAAGACAATAATATTGAAGCTGAGGTTGCTTGTACTTTAGTGCTTTTGGGTACGAATCAGTATTAGACCTAAAAATGTAAGTACTCCATTTAAAATTAATATAAAAAATCCGAATTCAAAGTTTAGGTGCAATGAGCTTAGGTGACTTATACCATACCCTATAAATGGAGTGGCAATTGCAATTACCGGAACTAGTTTATCCTTTACATTCCATTTTGTAAAGAGACCGTAAGCATACAGACCCAAGAGTGGACCGTAAGTATAACCCGCGAAAACAAATAATTTTGATATTACAGAATCGTCTGCAATTACATACTTAAAGATAATAATTACAAGTATTAATAATAGTGAAAATAAAATGTGAATGAGCTTTCGCATTTTAATTTGCTTCTTTTCATCATATCTCTTCTCAATACCCAGTATATCGATACTAAAGGAGGTGGTTAATGCCGTTAAAGCACTATCTGCGCTACTATAAGCTGCGGCTATTAGCCCTAAGATAAACAACACGGCAACGCCAATACCAAACACGCTTTCTTGCGCAGCAAGGGTTGAGAAAAGTTGATCTTTATGAGCATCTATTCCATTTTGTTCAGCGTACACAGTAAGTAATAACCCTAAAGTTAAGAACACAAAATTTACAATTGTAAGTACAATAGTAAACCAAAACATATTTTTTTGAGCGTCTTCTAAGTTCCGACAAGTAAGGTTTTTTTGCATCATATCTTGGTCTAAACCTGTCATTACAATTGCAATAAAAGCACCACTTATAAACTGCTTTACAAAATGATCTCCTGATCTCCAATCGTCAAAAAAGAATATCTGGCTCATTTCACTTTCAGCTACAAATGTAAAAAGACTGCTTCCAGAAAGTCCTAAATCTGTGGCTACATAGTAGACAGCAACTCCCACTGCTATTAACATAAATAAGGTTTGTAGTGTATCTGTCCAAACAATAGTTTTTATACCACTTTTAAAAGTATAGAGCCAAATCAATAAAATTGTAATGGTTACTGTTGCCCAAAAAGGAATATTCATATCGTCAAAGATTAAACTTTGCAACACTACAGCTACTAAATAGAGGCGGAAACTTGCTCCAACAACCCTGGATAATAGAAAAAATGAAGCTCCTGTTTTATAAGAGGCATTTCCAAACCTTCCTTCTAAGTATGTATAAATTGAAGTGAGGTTTAAGCGGTAGTAGAGTGGAAGTAAAACGGTTCCAATTACTGCATAACCTACTATATAGCCTAAAACAACCTGAAAATAGCTGAATTTCGAAGCTTCAACCCAACCGGGAACTGATATAAAAGTTACTCCGCTTAATGAAGCACCAATCATACCAAACGCAACCAAGTACCAAGGCGATTGTTTTCCTGCCTTAAAAAAATCGGCATTACTACCACCTTTATTAGTTAAGTAGGAAATTAAAATTAAAGCTAAAAAATATCCAATAATTAATAAAAGTATGTGTAAGGGTTGCATATTATATTAGACTATAATAGTTAGGAATTCGGCCGCGTAAAAATACAAAGTTTGGTTTCTCTACCCATTTTATTTTTAATACATTTGATGGCTTTACTTAAATTAACTTATAACTACCTAAAAACTAAAAAGATGCGTTTTAGATTACTACTGCTTTTTACCCTTTTATTTAGTTCTTTAGCCATTCAGGCTCAAGAATATTTACGAATGATTGATGCTGGCACCTACAAAGTGCAAGATATTATAGATAGTGCCGAAGCCCATTTCGAAGGGAAGGATAAAGGCCGTGGCACAGGATATAAACAATATAAGAGATGGGAGTACAACGCTCTTAGAATGGTTCAAGAAGACGGATATTTAGCTTCTAATGCTGATCGTTTAAGAGAACTAGAAAACTGGAACGCATATGTAAATAATACTGCTGAAAATAGAATGGTTCTTCCAGATAGCTGGCAAGAAATGGGGCCAGATAATTGGAATGCAACTTCAGGGTGGAATCCAGGTGTAGGTAGAATTACTTCAGTAGCTATTGAAGAAGGAAACGAAAACCACATTATTGTTGGGGCTAACACCGGAGGTGTTTGGAGAACTACTGATGGAGCTCAAAGTTGGACTCCTTTAAACGACTACTTTTCAAATATGAAGGTTTATGCTGTTGCTATGGATCCAACCGATGCTAATACTTACTTCTTTGGAGCAACTAATGGCGATATTTTTAAATCGACAGATGCTGGAGCAACTTGGAGTTTATTAGCTACTATAGGGAACAGTGTGGTAAATAGAATTTTAATTCACCCAACCAATAGCGATATAATGTTTGCAACTGCCGAAAATGTTGGGATTTATGCTACTACAGATGGGGGAGCCACATGGACAACTGCAGTTTCGGACTCAAGAGGGTACGACTTAGAATTTAAACCAGGAGACCCTTCAGTAGTTTATGCTTCGGGAACGGGATTTCATAAATCAACAGACGGAGGTGCAACTTTTACAACCATCGGCGGATTTACTACGGGCCCAAAAATGATAGGTGTTTCGGCAGCAAATCCAGAGGTAGTTTATGTGGTAGAAGCTTTTCAAAATAGATTTGGTGGATTTTATTCATCTGTAGATGGAGGTAATACATTTACAAAGCTTAATCACGGTAACAAAAACTATTTTGGATATAGTACAACTGGAAATGACAATAACGGACAAGCACCTAGAGATATGGCGATTGCTGTAAATCCTTTAGATGCTAATGAAGTGCATATTGCAGGTATTCTTTCTTGGAGATCTATGGATGCAGGAGTGACTTTTGAAATTACTTCAGATTGGGTTCCTGCAAATGCTGCTGCACAAAACATCGGCTACTGTCATGCCGATATTGATGATATGCTATTCCACGGAACTACACTATATGCTGTTACTGATGGAGGAATTTTTAAAGCTGAAAACACGGCTACAATAAACGCTTCATATTTTGAAGATCTTACAGAAGGCTTAGGGATTCGTCAATTTTATAAAATTGGTATTTCACAAACCGAAGATGTGGTTGTTTCTGGTGGGTCGCAAGATAATGGTACTTCTTTCTACACCTCTTCAACTGGATGGAGAGATTGGATTGGTGCTGACGGAATGGAAACCTTTATAGACAAAGACAATACAAACTTTATGTATGGTACTAGTCAATTTGGTCAATTATACCGAACTCAGAATGGTGGAAATAGTCTAATTCAAATTAATGAACCAGGAACGGGTTCAGGGAATTGGGTAACTCCTTTTGAGCAAGATCCAACAGTTCAAAATTCTATATATGTTGGTTACAATCGAGTTTATAAATCGGCTAACTTAGGTGCTTCGTGGACTCCAATTTCTCAAAATTTTGGAGGTAACTTAAACAATTTAAAAATTTACGAAAGAAACAATCAGATCATGTATGCATCAAGAGGTGCATTAATGTACAGAACTACTGATGGGGGTGCTACAGATTGGGAACAAGTTGGAATTCCAGGAGGACTAATCAATTCAATTGCAATTCACCCTGTAGACCCTAACAAAATTGCAGTAGCTACCACAAGTGCAAATAAAGTGATGGTATCTGAAGATGGAGGGGATACTTGGAGTAGTTACAATTTAAATCTTCCAAACTTTTCAGCTTTAGCAGTTGTTTGGCAAAATAACAGTAAGGATGGTCTTTATTTAGGTATGGATTACGGTATTTATTATATAGATAACACTTTTACCGAATGGCAGCCTTATAGTAATCTACTGCCAAACGTTCAGATTAATGAGCTGGAGATTAACTATGAAAACGGAATGATTTACGCGGGTTCATATGGTAGAGGTCTTTGGGTTTCCCCAGTAGTTGAAGGTACAATGGGAGTTAGTAAGAACACTTTTGAATCTACTGTAAGTATATATCCAAATCCAGCGGATTCTCAGATTACACTAGGATTGCAAAATCCAATAAATGCAGAAATTAGAATTTTTGATATTTCAGGAAAACTATTAATGTATCAAGCTGATGCATATATCGCAAATAAATACACTATGGATGTTTCATCATTGAATTCGGGTGTTTACTTTGTGCGTTTAAATACAACTGCTGGTACAGCAATTAAAAAGCTTGTAATTAATTAATACAAATTTAACCCATGTTAGGAATGCTTCAGGAAAAACATTTTTTTCTGAAGCATTTTTTTTAACTTGTCGGCAGGATTTTAGCTATGGAATTTTCTTCAAAATTACTTGAGAACGCGGTAAACGAAATGTCCCAACTCCCTGGAATTGGAAAGCGTACAGCTTTGCGTTTAGTGCTTCATTTATTAAAACAACCAAAAGAGCAAACCCAAAAATTGGCTGCTAGTTTGGTAAAAATGCGGGACGAGATTAATTTTTGCTCAAATTGTCACAATATTAGTGATTCAAAATTATGTGAGATTTGTGCTAACCCTAACCGAAACGAAAAAATTGTTTGTGTGGTAGAAGATATTCGCGATGTAATGGCAATTGAAAATACAAGTCAGTATCGCGGACATTACCACGTTTTAGGAGGTAAAATATCACCTATGGATGGAATTGGTCCTGGTGATTTAACGGTCCCTTCACTTGTTGAAAAAGTGAAATCTGGAAATATCACCGAGCTTATTTTTGCTTTAAGTTCTACTATGGAAGGGGATACTACTAACTTTTATATCTTTAAACAAATTGAGCCTTATAACATTATTACAACTACTATCGCTCGTGGGGTTTCAGTAGGTGATGAGTTGGAATATGCAGATGAGGTAACTTTAGGGCGAAGTATACTTCATCGTATCCCATTTGAATCGTCCTTAAAAAACAATTAGATTTGATTCCATTACTTCAAAATAATAAAACCATCTTAGCTTTTAATTTTTCAAAATAGTTTGTACCGATGAAATTATCTGTAGTTATACTTAATTATAATGTGCGGTACTTTTTAGAACAGTGCATACTGTCTGTTGAAAAAGCTATTGAAAATATTGACGCTGAAATTATCGTAATAGATAATGACTCTAAGGACGATAGTTGTGAGATGGTAAAAACTCAGTTTCCAAACATAACTCTTATTCGAAATAAGGAAAATGTAGGATTTAGTAAGGCAAATAATCAAGCAGTATCTGTAGCCAAAGGGGAATATGTGTGTATATTAAATCCAGATACTGTTGTAGCTGAAGATACACTTGTTAATGCAATTCATTATTCTGAAAATGTAGAAAATATTGGCGCTTTAGGTGTTTATTTGATGGACGGAACAGGTAGTTTTTTACCTGAAAGTAAACGGAATTTACCAACACCAAAAGTATCTTTACTTAAACTGTTAGGCTTTACAAAAAAGTATTATACGTCTCATCTATCAGAAAACTCTTGTGGTGAAGTTGAAATATTAGTTGGTGCATTTATGCTTGTAAAACGAAGTATTTACAATGAAGTTGGTGGATTTGATGAAGATTACTTTATGTATGGTGAGGATATAGACTTGTCTTATAAATTTACTAAAGCAGGATATAAAAACCATTATTTAGGAAATAGTACTGTACTTCACTATAAGGGAGAAAGCACTAAAAAGAACAAAGCGTATTTTGAGCGCTTTTATGGTGCAATGCAGATTTTTTATGAAAAACATTTTAATAATAATGCATTGCTTAAAAATTCAGTTTCTCTAGGAGTTGCTCTTGCAAAAAATGCATATAGATTTACGTCAAGTAAAAAAAACAATGAAAGTGTACAGCTAGAAAAACATTATGTTTTTACTGAAAATGTTGAATTAATTGAAAGGCTTTCAGATAAAATGAAACTACATTTTCAAATGGTATCAAAAAATATTCACGAGCAGATCGTTTTGGAAAATTGCTTGCTGGTTTTTGATAATGACTATGTTACAAATGGTGAAATCTTTCAGTTTATGAAACAATTGAAAGGAAAAGGCAATCATTTTAGAATAAAACCGCGAGGTCGCAACTTTATAATTGGAAGTGACCAAAGTGACGAAAAAGGTGGTGTATTTGTTTTTTAAGAAAATTGAAACAGAAGACGAGCAAATTTTGACTAATTTTGCAACGTTTTTAAAATAAGGCTTACGCCTTCCAAATTCGATATTGAAATTATATTATGGCAAAATTTGAATTGAAACTACCCAAAATGGGCGAAAGTGTTGCTGAAGCAACCTTAACAAACTGGCTAAAAGAAGTAGGTGATACTATTGAAGCAGATGAGGCAGTGCTAGAAATCGCTACAGACAAAGTGGATAGCGAAGTTCCCAGTGAGGTAGATGGTGTTTTAGTTGAAAAACTATTTGATGTAGATGATGTTGTGCAAGTGGGACAAACCGTTGCTATTATTGAAACAGAAGGAGAGGCTGATGAAACTCCAAAAACTGAAAGTACTTCAGAAGCTACTGCCGATTCAACACCTGAACAAGCTGTAAAAGAAGTTGAAAAGCAATTTGAAGCTGCAAAACAAGAAACTCAAACTCCTATTGAAAATACTGGCGATCGTTTTTATTCTCCTTTAGTGAAGAATATTGCTGCTGAAGAAGGTATTTCACAAGCAGAGTTAGATGGTATATCTGGAACTGGTAAAGACGGCCGGGTAACCAAAAACGACATTCTTGCCTATGTAGAAAACCGTTCTTCTGCTAAAACTGATGCTCCAGCACATGCTGCTGCAACTGCGGATTCTGAAACTCCTGCGGCAAAAGAAACTTCAAAAGCTAAAACTCCGATATCGGTAAATGGTGGTGATGAGATAATTGAAATGTCTAGAATGGGTAAATTGATTGCCCATCATATGGTTGAAAGTGTTCAAACATCTGCCCACGTACAGTCATTCGTAGAATGTGATGTAACTAATGTTTGGAATTGGAGAAATAAAGTAAAAGCATCATTTGCTAAGCGCGAAGGTGAAAACTTAACTTTTACTCCAATATTTATGGAGGCTGTGGCAAAAGCGCTAAAAGACTTTCCAATGATGAATATTGCCGTAGATGGTGATAAAATTATCAAAAGAAAAAATATAAACCTTGGTATGGCTGCTGCCTTACCCGATGGAAACTTAATTGTTCCTGTAATTAAAAATGCAGATCAGTTAAACTTGCTTGGAATGAGTAAGGCTGTAAACGACCTTGCAGTACGTGCTCGTGAAAACAAGCTGAAACCAGACGACATTCAAGGTGGTACATACACAGTTACTAACGTTGGAACATTTGGTAGCATTATGGGAACACCAATCCTTAATCAACCACAAGTAGGTATTCTAGCTCTTGGAGCAATTAGAAAAGTACCAGCTGTTATAGAAACTCCAGAAGGTGACTTTATTGGAATACGTTACAAAATGTTCTTGTCGCATAGTTACGACCACAGGGTTGTAAACGGTGCATTAGGAGGGCAATTTGTAAAGCGTGTTGCAGATTACCTTGAAGATTGGGATGTAAATCGTGAGATTTAATTGAGATAAGTAATACGTTAAAGGGGGATTTTGTAATCAAAATCCCCCTTTTCTTTTTTATAAATTCTTTCAAAACTTCAATAAGAAGTATCTTTACTTTTTTAAAATAAAAAAATGGAACTGAACCTAAAAAAACCAATCTGTTTTTTCGATCTTGAAACCACAGGTGTAAACGTCGCCAAAGACAGAATTGTTGAAATTGCAATCCTAAAGGTATTTCCAAATGGAAATAAAGAAAGTCATACTTGGCGCGTAAACCCAGGAATGCCTATTCCACCAGAATCTACAGCTATACACGGAATTAACGATGAAATGGTTGCTAACGAGCCTACTTTTAAAGAAATTGCGCCAAAAGTTTATGGATTGATAAAAGATAGTGACCTTGGCGGATTTAACTCAAATAGATTCGATATTCCACTGCTTGCTGAAGAGTTGCTTCGTGCAGAAATAGACTTTGATTTGAAAAAAGCTCTTGCGGTTGACGTACAGACCATTTTCCATAAAATGGAAAAGAGAACCTTAGAAGCAGCATATAGATTTTACTGTAACAAAGACCTTCTAGATGCTCATAGTGCTGCTGCCGATACAAATGCCACTTACGAAGTTTTAAAAGCGCAATTAGAGCGTTATCCAAACTTGGAGAACGATATAGCTTCCTTAGCAGATTTTAGTTCTCATAAAAACCATGCAGATTTTGCGGGATATATAAGTTATGATGAGAATGGAGAAGAAGTTTTTTCATTCGGAAAATATAAAGGTAAGTTAGTGACTGAAATATTAAATAAAGATTCAGGTTATTTTGGATGGTTGCTCAATGCCGACTTTCCATTGTATACCAAAAAGGTGCTTACGCGAATTAGACTTCAGAAATTGAATACAAAACTTTAAGAAAATTATCCCCTTTGATAACTGATAGTTTTTCTACTTTCAAATAATAATATTTACAATATGAAAATAATCTGCGTAGGAAGAAATTACACAGAACATATTAAGGAACTGGATAATGTTGTTCCTGAAGAGCCAATATTGTTTTTAAAACCAGATTCGGCTATACTATTAAAAAAGCAACCATTTTACATTCCTGAATTTACAAATGAAGTTCATCACGAAGTTGAAGTGTTGGTGAAAATCAATAGAATAGGGAAGCATATAGATCGTAAGTTTGCACATAAATACTACGATGAAATAGGTTTGGGTATTGATTTTACAGCGAGAGATTTACAAAAGAAACTAAAAAGCGATGGTTTACCTTGGGAAAAAGCGAAGGCATTTGATGGTTCGGCTGTAATTGGAAATTTTATATCAAAAACTGAGATTGAAGATGTTAACGATATTCACTTCAGTCTAAAACGCAATGGAGAGGTTGCTCAACAGGGGAGCACAAAGCAGATGATGTGGAAAATAGATGCCTTAATCGAAAATATTTCAAAATACTTCACTTTAAAAATCGGAGATGTTATTTTCACAGGTACACCATCAGGCGTTGGGCCAGTTTCTGTAGATGATGTTTTACAGGGGTATATTGAAGAAAGAGAAATGTTTTCAATAAAAATAAAGTAAAGGAATATCATTCCGACATTATCTTCAAAATTGTCTTTGAAGTGTGCTTTTTTAAAAAAAACAATGTAAATGCTAGCAGAGATTATAACCATAGGAGATGAAATTCTCATAGGTCAAATTGTAGATACAAATTCGGCTTTTATTTCGAAAGAGCTTAATAAAATAGGGGTAAAAGTATATCAAATTACTTCGGTTCAGGATGATCGTGAGCATATATTGCAAGCTTTTGAAGATGCTAAAAAACACGCCGATTTAATTATTGTTACTGGAGGACTTGGCCCTACCAAAGACGATATTACCAAACGTACTTTTTGCGATTATTTTGAGGATACTTTGGTGGAAGATTCAGAGATAGTTGAAAACATTAAGCGATTATTTAATAACTATCAGCTCGGGGAGCCTTTGCCCTCAAATATTCAGCAGGCACTCGTTCCTTCTAAAGCAAAAGTCTTAATGAATTATTATGGAACCGCACCTGGAATGTGGATGGAGAAGGATAAAACTGTTTTTGTTTCATTGCCAGGCGTGCCATACGAAATGAAAAATTTGTTAAAGGATCAAGTTTTACCGCTAGTAATAGAACGCTTTAATAGACCATTTATTTACCACAAAACCCTACTTACCTATGGAATGGGGGAAAGTGCTGTTGCAGATAGAATTGCAGATTGGGAAAATAATTTACCTGAAAATATAAGACTGGCGTATTTGCCTTCCTTAGGAAAAGTACGTTTGCGACTATCATCTAGTGGTGCCGACGAAAATGCTTTAAAAGAAAGTATAGATTCCCGAATGGAAGTTTTATCTAATATGCTTTCGGATATTGCTATAGGTTTTGAAGATGAAACGACTATAGTAGGAAAGATTGCACATATTTTAAACGAAAAGCAGCGAACATTAAGTTTAGCAGAAAGTTGTACAGGAGGGACGATTGCAAGCCAGATAACTGCGGAGCCTGGAGCTTCATCATTTTTCTTAGGAAGTATTATTCCGTATAAAACAGAATTAAAGACAAAAGTTTTAGGTGTGCCGGCATCACTTATTGAAGAATATTCAGTTGTAAGTGTTGAAGTTGCTGAAAGCATGGCGTTAAATTCGTGTAGGCTATTTGATACAGATTATGCGATTGCCACAACAGGAATTGCAGGACCAACAAAAGGAGATGGAGCAGATGAAGTTGGAACTGTTTGTATTGCAATAGCATCTGGAAACGAAGTTTTTTCAGAAAAATTTAATTTCGGAAATGATCGCTATCGTGTGATTACAAAGGCGGCAAACAAATCTTTTGAGATGTTATTAAAAGAAATTTCAAAAAACTAATTTTCTTTTGTTGTACAACACGAAAGAATTACTTAAATTTGCACCCTGTTTTAAAATAACTAATAAAGTTAAGGAAATGTCAAGAGTTTGTGAACTTACCGGAAAGAAAGCGATGGTTGGAAATAACGTGTCGCACGCGATGAATAAAACCAAACGTAAGTTTGATGTAAATTTGCTTAAAAAGCGTTTTTATATACCAGAAGAAGATAAGTGGGTAACACTTAGAGTTTCAGCTTCTGCTATTAAAGATATCAATAAAAAAGGTATTTCTGCGGTTATGAAAGAAGCGCGTGAAAAAGGCTTTTTAACTAAATAATTGCAATAATCAATAAAGTCTATTACAATGGCTAAAAAAGGAAATAGAGTACAAGTAATTTTGGAGTGCACTGAGCATAAGGAATCTGGTAAACCAGGAACTTCTCGCTACATCACTACCAAAAACAAAAAGAATACACCGGATAGAATGGAGTTGAAGAAATTCAACCCAATTCTTAAGAAAATGACGGTTCATAAAGAGATTAAATAAGAGATAAAATGGCAAAGAAATCAGTAGCATCGTTACAGACAGGTTCAAAACGTTTAACCAAAGCTATTAAAATGGTTAAATCGGAAAAATCAGGAGCATATACATTTACTGAGGCTATTATGTCTCCAGAAATGGTAAACGACTGGTTAAACAAAAAATAACCAGATTAAAATATTGAGTTAAAGCCACTTTTTTACGAAGGTGGCTTTTCGTATTTTTGTTATTTAAAAAATAGTCAGGTATAAAATTGAGCTAATAATGGCATAAATTTATACCCTTTAACCGACCACGGAAACCATGAGTATATTTAAAAGGATATTCTCCAAGGAGAAAAAAGAAACACTTGATAAAGGGCTAGAAAAAACTAAAACATCTTTCTTCGATAAGCTTAGTAAAGCTGTAGCCGGAAAAAGCAAGGTTGATGATGAGGTTTTAGATAATCTTGAAGAGGTATTGGTTTCTAGTGATGTTGGTGTAAATACTACCTTAAAAGTAATTGAAAGAATTGAAGAGCGAGTTGCTAGGGATAAATACTTAGGTACGGATGAGCTAAATAAAATTCTTCGCGAAGAAATTGCTGGGCTTTTAAGTGAAATAGATTCTGGTAACGCTACCGAATTTGAAATTCCATCAAATAAAAAACCATATGTTATTATGGTTGTTGGGGTAAATGGTGTAGGTAAAACTACTACCATTGGGAAATTGGCTTATCAATTTAAAAAAGCAGGTAAGAAGGTAGTTTTAGGTGCTGCCGATACTTTCCGTGCTGCCGCGATCGATCAATTGCAAATATGGGCTGATAGAACAGATGTATCCATCGTTAAACAAAGTATGGGTAGTGATCCCGCTAGTGTTGCTTTTGACACCTTACAAAGCGCAGTAAATCAAAATGCTGATGTTGTAATTATAGATACAGCAGGGCGTCTTCACAATAAAGTAAACTTAATGAACGAGCTTACTAAAGTAAAACGTGTGATGCAGAAAGTTATACCAGATGCGCCTCACGATGTACTATTAGTTTTAGATGGTTCTACTGGCCAAAATGCATTTGAACAAGCTAAGCAATTTACAGCTGCAACCGAAGTTACCTCTCTAGCAGTTACTAAACTTGACGGTACTGCAAAAGGTGGTGTTGTTATTGGTATAAGCGACCAATTTCAAATCCCGGTAAAATATATTGGAGTAGGTGAGGGAATGGAGGATCTTCAGGTATTTAATAAAATTGAATTTGTGGATTCGTTCTTTAAATAAATCACATAATAAAACTTTATTAAAAAACCCACCTTTCTTAATCTAAAGGTGGGTTTTTGTGTTTTTTGTGGAGTTGAAATTTAAACTTCAATAATGGTAAAAGATAAGTTTAAAGGATCTAAATTCTCTTTAATAATATCTAATATTTCTTCCCCATTATCTAAATAGAAGTTTGAAAAATTCAGGTTTCTCTCTTGTAAACTACCATTTGGGAATAGAGTACCTTGAATATTTTTTACAGGGTTTAATTTCTCAGAAAGTTTTCTTTTTTGCGCTTTTAGTAATCTAGATTCAAGTTTATCTAATCCGTTAAGTTGTTTTTTCTCTTGAGCAGCCACAGCACCAAGAAACGACTTGTCCGTTTTTTCAGCTAGTACATATAAATCTTTAAATTGTTGTTTTAAAAACGCTCTTTGTTCAGAAAAATCAATTTCAATATCCGAAATTTTATAAACGTGCTTGGAAATTAACTCTTGTTGTGGAAGAAATAAATCTTTAATAGAAACGTCATAAGTTTCTAGTTCTTCCAATAATTTTTTAGGAACTATTAAAGCTGAATTTCTCAATAAAAGAATAGGAAATGGAACTTTTACTTCATTAAAATAATCTTTCAATTGAAACCAATATGCTAGTTCGCCGCCTCCACCAATATAACAGAGGTTTGGTAATACAGCTTCTTGATATAATGGACGCAGTAAGGCGTTTGGCGAAAAGCATTGTGGCTTATCATTAATTTCGGCTAAAATTTCCTCCTTAGAAAATGAAATTTCAGTGTTATTCACGTAAAAATCACCTTCACTTTCAACGATACGTTCCCGAACATTCTTATTTAAGTAAAATAAATTAATCTCTCGAGGATGTACCTGTTCTGGATGACCTAGGTCTTTTAGTTTTTTAGTGGTTTCAGAAACTTTTTTGAAACTTAAGTTTTCAGTTATTTCTTTTTCAGCATAAGGAATGAAATGTTTCTTTAAAACCTCATCATTGCCATCGACAATTACCAATCCAGATTCAAAAAACAATGTATTGGCTAAGTGTCGAGTAGCATCAGCTAAATTGTCATTTTTTAAATAAGCGTCAGAAAAATATTTAAGAAGCTCCTTAGCATTTTCACTGTTTCCAAATTGTGTTTTTAATTTTTCAAAAACCTCATTTAAGCCTTCAGTACTTAATTCTCCAACAGCGCCGGAAGAATTTCTATCCCATTTATGCTTTTCTAACCTGGAAGTATTATTGTTTTTGTATGTATTAAAATAATTTATCTCTTCAAAGTCGTGATCTTCTGTTGCCATCCAATAAACGGGAACAAAATTAAAATTAGGATAGTGCTCTTTTAGCTTTTCACATAAGTTAATCGTTGAAAATATTTTGTAAAGAAAATACAGTGGTCCGGTAAAAAGGTTGAGCTGATGCCCAGTTGTTACGGTAAAAGTAGTGTTTTCCTTAAGCAAGTCTAAGTTTGTTAATGTAGCTTGGGATATAGAGTTGTACCCGTATTGCAACATAATCTGTTTGGATAATAACCGTCTCTGACGAATATTAAAACTATTTTGTTTCTCTTCAATTTGAAGTTTGAAGTTCTCCAAATTTGGAAAACGATTATAAAAAGGAATTAATGATTTTTCTTCTGCTAAGTAGTCGCAGATAAGTTTAGAAAAATAACCAGTCTCTTTATAAGGAATAGATTTAATTGACATGTGCAGTATGAAAGATTTTGAACAAAAATAGCCGATTTATGTGGGCTTAGGTTTTAAAGATACGTTAATTTCAGATTGTAATAAAGGCCTTTTAAAATTGTTTAAAGTCACTGTATTTGCAGTTTGAATTTCGGGCATAGTAATTGTATCTTTGCACATCCAAAAACTATGGCCATTAAAGGTGATAGTTCTTTCAAAAATACCCATGAAAAAACGTGTTGTAGTAGGATTAAGTGGAGGTGTAGACTCTAGTGTAGCAGCCTATTTGTTAAAAGAACAAGGCTATGAAGTTATAGGTCTTTTTATGAAGAATTGGCACGACGATTCTGTAACTATTTCAGATGAGTGTCCTTGGCTAGAAGACAGTAACGATGCAATGCTTGTTGCTGAGAAATTAGGAATACCATTTCAAACTGTAGATTTAAGTGAAGAATATAAAGAGCGAATTGTAGATTATATGTTCCGTGAATACCAAATGGGACGTACTCCAAATCCAGATGTGCTTTGTAATCGAGAAATTAAATTTGATGTGTTTATGAAGATAGCGCTAGGGTTGGGAGCAGATTTTGTCGCAACTGGACATTATTGCAGAAAAACAACTTCAAGAAGTAAAGAGAATGGCGTTGAAACAGAAATTCATCATTTACTAGCAGGGAAAGATCCTAATAAAGATCAGTCTTACTTTTTGTGTCAACTTTCGCAAGAACAACTATCCAAAACATTGTTTCCGATTGGTGAATTATTAAAGCCTGAAGTTAGAAAAATCGCAGCCGAACAAAATCTTATCACTGCTGAAAAACGCGATTCTCAGGGCTTGTGTTTTATAGGAAAAGTGAGATTGCCAGATTTCCTTCAACAAAAATTAGCTCCTAAAGATGGAATAATTGTTGAAGTTCCAGCAACATTGCCAGAATATAAAGTGGAAACTCCAGAATTTACTTCTGAGATGGAAGAACTTGAATTTCTATCAGCAAAACATAAGTATTCAAAATCTGATGGTAAAGAAGTCGGGGTTCACAATGGAGCGCATTATTTTACTAAAGGGCAACGAAAAGGTCTAGCAGTTGGTGGTACCAAAGAACCATTATTTGTGATAGACACAGACGTGGCTGAAAATATTATTTATACAGGACAGGGTAAAAGTCACCCAGGACTTTATAGACGCGGACTTTTTGTAAAGGATGAAGAAGTTCATTGGGTTCGTGAAGATTTAAAGCTTCAAGAAGATGAAAAGATGGAAGTTATGGCTCGTATACGCTATAGACAGCCATTAGAAAAAGCAACATTGCACTGCACGCATTCAGGACTTTATATTATCTTTGATAATCCGCAATCTGCCATTACAGAGGGTCAATTCGTGGCTTGGTATAACGGAGCTGAGTTACTTGGAAGTGGTGTTATCTCTTAAAAATATTATATGAAAAAATTATTCCTATTAGTAGTATTTGCATTTGTGTCAACCTTAAGTTTTGCACAGTTAGAAGATGCCTTGGTTTTTTTAGAACCTAAGGATCCTTCGGTGGTTTCGGCTGCATTGGCAGACCCATCAACTATTTTAACTACAGCGGCAATAAATAGAAAATTAGCACAAGGTATTGTTATTGATGAACGGGATGTACCTTTAAATGAAGTGCAAAAAGCACAGATAGAAGATGCAACGGGTATTACAGTTCTTGCAAAATCAAAATGGCTAAATGCTGTTTATGTGCGAGGAACTTTAACAAATATCAATAATCTTTTAAATCTTTCATTTGTTTCAGATATTGAATATGCTGATAAAAGTATGAATAGACCTGGACCTAAAGAATTTGAAAGACAGTTTAGATCTTTACAGAACAAAATAGAACAAGAAGAGCAATTAAGAGTAGTTTATAATTATGGGAATGCTGAGAATCAGACTGAAATGATTGGTGTTGATGTTTTGCATCAAGAAGACTTTACGGGGCAAGAAATTGCTGTAGCATTTATGGATAATGGATATCCTAATGTATTGTACAATCCTGCTTATGCTCATATGCGTGATGAAGGAAGATTACTTGGGTATTATGATTTTGTTGCTCGTGTGGAAAGTCCAAATGGAACTGGTGGTCACGGAGCTTTAACCTTAAGTGATGCCGCTGCGGTGGTTACAAATGAATTTGTAGGTACTGCGCCAAATGCTTCCTATTACTTATTTATTACCGAGGATGATAGTGAAGAGTCTCCTGCTGAGGAGGCTTATTGGGTAGAAGCATTGGAGCGTTCCGATAGCTTAGGGGTTTACGTGAGTAATACTTCTTTAGGTTACCAAGATTATGACAAATCAGCCTATACTCATCAATATTCAGATTTAGATGGAGAAACTACTATTGCAGCTCGCGGTGCTAATATAGCTTTTGATAAAGGTATGATTACGGTTACCTCTGCAGGTAACGACGGTTCTGGCTTTGGTTATGTGGGAACTCCTGCAGATGCGCCAGGTTCTTTCACGGTAGGCGCAGTGGATGCAAACGAAAATTATGTGTATTTCAGCTCTTATGGTCCTAATTCAGCTGGACTAGTAAAGCCTGATGTAATGGCTCAAGGGGCTAATACAGCTGTTGTAGATAGATTTGGAGAAACCACGGATTATTGGGGTGATCCATTAACTTCTAATGGAACTTCTTTTAGTTCACCTATAATTGCTGGAGCTGTGGCATCTTTATGGAGTGCTGTTCCCACTTTAAAAAACGATGTCGTTATGCAAGCAATTCGTGAGTCTGCACATTTATACAACAATCCTACAGATTTAATGGGTTATGGAATTCCAAATTTTGGAGAAGCATTAAGCACACTTTTACTTAAAGTGAACGATCAAGAGCTTCAAAAAAATCAATTTGCTTTATATCCAAACCCAGTTACAACTGAAGTAAATATTTCATTTCCTAAAACTGCAGAAAATGCTGTATTTGTAATGTACAATGTTTTAGGTGAAAAAATACTTAAAGCTAATATAACGGCTAGTAATAATCGCATTGATTTATCTAACCTAACTTCAGGGATGTATATTGCATCTATTACTTCAAGCAATAAAACAACAAGTTACAAAATCATAAAAAAATAGTGCAGAATAAAATTACAGAGCTTTTTAAGATTGAATATCCAATTATTCAAGGTGGAATGATATGGAATAGTGGTTGGCGTTTGGCTAGTGCTGTATCTAATGCAGGTGGACTAGGTCTTTTGGGAGCAGGTTCAATGTATCCTGAAGTGCTTCGGGAACATATAATAAAATGTCAAAAAGCTACAGACAAACCATTTGGGGTGAATGTGCCAATGCTTTATCCTGATATCGAAAAAATTATTGATATAATAATTGAAGAAGGGGTTAAAATAGTTTTTACCTCGGCTGGAAATCCAAAGACTTACACTTCTAAACTTAAAGAAAACGGGATTGCCGTAGTTCACGTTGTTAGTAGTGTAAAGTTTGCCTTAAAAGCACAAGAAGCAGGAGTAGATGCCGTTGTAGCTGAAGGTTTTGAAGCAGGAGGTCATAATGGTCGTGAAGAATCCACTACACTTACTTTAATTCCAATGGTAAAGGAACAGTTACAGATTCCATTAATAGCTGCTGGAGGTATTGCTACAGGTCGCGCTATGCTTGCTACTATGGTTTTAGGTGCAGATGGGGTACAGGTAGGTAGTCGTTTTGTGGCATCGAATGAGGCTTCGTCACATCATGCGTTTAAACAAATGGTGGTAGACGCAAAAGAAGGAGATACCCAACTTACTTTAAAAGAGTTGGCTCCAGTAAGAATGCTTAAGAATGAATTCTTTGAAAGTGTTATGGAGTTGTATAAAACGAATCCTACCAAAGAAGAGCTCGCCAAACATTTGGGTAGGGCTCGTGCAAAACGTGGAATGTTTGAGGGAGATTTAGTTGAAGGTGAATTAGAAATAGGGCAGGTTTCTGGACTGATTCACGATATTAAACCAGCTGGAGTTATATTAAAAGAAATGGTTGAAGAATTTCAAACTGCAAAAAAGGAAGTAGCTAGCTTTTAGCCTTCTTATTAAATATTTTAAAAAGCAAAAACCCTTCCGATTTATTTCGGAAGGGTTTTGTTATTAGGATAATTATAAACTTATTCTTTAATAAGTCTTTTTATTACTTGACCATCTTTACCTTGAATAATTACAAAATAAGTAGCTGAAGCCAATTCAGAAACATCAATAACTTTTTCAGCACCCATATTTCTAAGATCGATTGTTTTAATTACTCTTCCTCTTAAGTCGAATATCTTCAAGTTTTCAAGAGAAAGACTTGTTGATTTTCCTAAGGTGATAGCGTGTGTAGTCGGGTTAGGATACATTTGTACACTTTCCGAATCTAAGTTGTTATCACCAATGCCTAAGACTTCATTAACAGTAAGTTCAAACGTACAAGTGGCATCGTTTCCATACTCGTCTTGAGCAGTTAACGTAATTGTATGAACTCCTTCAGGAAGTTGTGTTCCTGCCGCTGGGTTTTGAGAAGTAATAGTAACAGGAGATGTACAATTATCTACTGCTGTTGCCTCTCCAGTTCCAAAGTAATCAGGTAGTATGTAAAATTCATTCCCAGGATCAGTATCCACTGTTTGATCATTAGGACACGTAATTACTGGTGCTTCACTGTCTTCTACTGTAATAGTAAAACTACAAGTAGTAGTATTGCCTTCACCATCAGTAGCTGTAAATTCAATAGTGCTCACACCAATAGGGAAATTACTTCCGCTAGGTAAACCACTTGTTTGTGCAACTGTTACAGAGCAGTTGTCTGCTGCCGTTGGAGTGGTGAAACTAACTACTGCTTCACACATAGCAGCATCAGTATTTACAGTTATATCTGCAGGGCAATTAATTGTTGGAGGAAGGTTGTCTTCTACTGTTACAATAGCTACACAAGTGCTTGTATTTCCATTTACATCTGTTACAGTTAGCGTAACATTATTTGCACCTAAATCTGCGCAAGTAAATGAGCTGGTTGAAATACTTAATGTATCAATAGCACAATTATCACTAGAACCTCCGTCAACATCTGCAGCGGTAATAGTTGCATTTCCAGAAGCGTCTAACTGTACAGAAATATCTTGACAAACTACTGTAGGTGCTTCAGTGTCATTTATAGTAACGGAAAAAGAACAAGTTTCTATCGGATTAATTCCGTCGTCATATTCAAAAGTGTTAACCGTAGTTCCAATAGGGAATGTGCTTCCACTTGCCAAACCTTCTGTTTGTGTTATAGTTCCTGAACCACCGCATCCTGCTGGAGAGTCTACAGTATATGTAACAACTGCACCACAAACCCCTGGGTCGTTATCTTGTGTGATATCACCTGGGCAAAGTAGTGGACCGCCACCGCCGGTACCAATAACATTAACCACTGCAGAACAAGTAGAGCTAGCTCCACTGTCATTTGTTACTTCAACTAAAATTGTATTTAGGCCAACATCTGAACAGCTAAAACTTACTGTTGGAGCTAATGGGCTTCCTGCAAGTACAGTGTAACTACCACATTCAACACTAACGTCGTATAATAATGCTTCTGCATTTATAGTAGCATTACCGGTACCGTCAAGTGTTACATCTAATACAGGAGCGTTAATTTCGTAATCGTAATCTATAGCCCATGTGTTCAGTGTACCAGTAAGGCCACCTGCAACATCCGAAACTTTAAGTTCCCATGTTCCTAAAGTGCTTTCACCATCAAAAATTGACAAAGGGTTATTTGGTTTGAATGTTCCATTTATAGTTGGTGTTGAACTCGAACATTCATTTTCTACAGATGTTGCAGCTTCATCGTCAAGGGTGGCAACAATATCATCGCCAGAACAACCGTACCCAGAATTTGTTCTTCCTGGTCTATCAACGATAACAGCGGTAGTACCAGCTGGAGATTTTATTCTAACAATTACGTCTCCCACCCAAGAATGTGATATGTTTAAATCTACATCTAAATCGGTTATTGTAACATCTTCTGTAACATTCATCGTAACGGTAACCCCACTTGAATTCCCGTCTGGGATTGCAACACCTGGGGAACTTGATTGTGAACCTGTCATTGGCACACCGCCTGAACCCATGCAAATAATCACAGGAGGTTCGTTCGTTACATTAATTTCATCGGTAATTGTTGTAGGGTTTCCAGTACAGAAATCATCTACTGCATAAGTCACCGTTACTAATCCCGGACCTGCAACACTTGGGTCGAATGTAAAGGTTGTTCCGTTTCCATCATCTGTAACTCCAGGTCCACTATAAACTCCGCCAGCAGGGTTACCTCCTGAAAGACCAGTTTGAACACCGTCTGAAAGACAAACTTCATCTACAACATCTAAGCTTGAAAAGTTTGGTGGTAAATCAAATGCTTCAGTTCCATCTGTTTTACTACTAGATGAGCCCTGAATGGCACTATAACCAAGTCCTCTTCTGGCGAATGCATCCCAAATTGCACATTGATTAGCTCCTCCGTATAAAGCCATGTCTGCTGCTAGAATAGCATCACGACCATCCACAAAACCAGGATTACTTGGTTGTAGTTTAAGAGCTTCTGTTACTAAGGCTAAAGAAATATTATTTCCACCACTTCCATTATAAAAATCTGTATCGAATCCGTGTACAGCAATTAGCTCCCACGTCATTTCCCAAAGCATTGCGGTCCAAACAGAGCCTACTCCATGTGGTGCAACTTCTGATTTTATATCATCATATGTGTGAGGGTTAATTGCAAAATTTGTACTGTAAGGATGAGTTCTAATTCCTGGACCATTAGGACCTTCTCCCATTAACCAAGTTCCAACACCTCTAGAGTCGGTTCCAGAATCTCCGCTTTGCATAGTAAGCATTAACCCATAATAGTCACTCCATCCTTCACCCATTTGTTCTTGTCCGCCTAAAGTGCTTAATCTATTAGAAATACCATGCCCATATTCATGAACAATTACCATATTATCTAAATCCCCATCTCTGTTATCACAAACATACATCTGCATACGAGGTCTGTTTCCGTCTGGGGGAGTCGCGAAGTTTGCATTACATGTTCCCGAGCCATCTTGCGCTTCTGCATTAACTCGGTCATTGCCTAAGCCACCTTTTCCATAATTATTGTGTTGGAAATTTCCACTAGCTTCATCAAAACCATATTGATAAGTTACGTCGTGGATAATATTATTCCAGTAAAAAAGGTTTGTAATTGCAGCGCTCTCCGATTGGTCACTATTACTGTAGTTGGTATTTAATGGGAAATCAAAAATTAAATTACCGCCCGGGCTAAACGCGTATTTATTGTCTGGTTGGTTGTTTGCATTGTCATCGTCATATGCATCAACATTATTTCCGCGTGAATTGGTGTAATCAGCAGTGTTATTACCGCTAATGTCATGCCATCCGTAAGGGGATGCAGTTAGGTTTTCTGGGTTTGTTACTAAAGTTCGGGTTCCGTGATTTGGACTTTCTACCGGCATAGCAAATACTCTATAGCTTGCTGCTGGAGCCAATGTAGTTGTCGAAGAATTTGTATTGTTGTAATTATAAGGCTCATTCATCGGCCCAACAAAAGGTGCTGAGGTTTCAGCAGCGTGAATGTGGTTTTCGTGATCTCCTAATATATTACAGTATAAGGTCCAATTGTCTTTGTCAATAATATTTCCGGTTGACGCATCAACGCGGAAGTTCCACCAGTCTGGTGACGTTGTTTCAGATACAGAAAGCTCCCAAACTAGTTGAGTACCTATCCCTTGTCTGTAATAATACATTAGTTTAACAGGAATGTCTTCTGAAGAAATATCTGCTTTATTAAAAACTGCAGCCTTATTTTTACCGCCGATGCTTTTTACTTCTTGAAGATTGCCAATTTTGTAGTTCATTTGTCTAGCTACAGAAGTAATTGCTTGTTTTGCAGAAATTCCTTGAGCATTACTTTTTAAAGTAGCTTGAATATCTGCTAAAAATTTGTTGTGAGCTACTAATACCTTTCCGTTCTTGTCAATGTGAATGCTAGATTCTGTACCGTAAACTTCTATTCCGTTTATGGCTTGACGTAAATAGATGTGATGAACACCGCTAATACTACTTACATGTTGTTTAGTGATTACATAGGTGTCATTTTTTTGTTTGATGAGTTCTTCTAAAGAAATAGAGGATGGCTCATTTAAAATTTTTGCCTCTCTCCTTTCTTTTTCTCGATTTGTGTCTTGTGCATTGAGCTGAAAAGTCAGCAAACACAGTGCTAGTAAAAATAGGGTAGTGTTTTTCATATTATAATTGAAATTTAATGGAATCTTAAAATTACAATAAATAAAAATTTATTTAGCAATTGACACTGTTTATTTCACTCTAAATTAAAGTAGGAAAGTTTTGAGCAAAAAAAAACCCCGCTAAAAGCGAGGTTTATTGTCTTAAAAAGTGATAACTATATTATAGTACTTTTACGTTAACCGCATTTAATCCTTTTCTTCCTTCTTGAAGATCAAATTCTACTTCGTCACCTTCGCGAATCTCGTCGATAAGTCCTGTAACGTGTACAAAATGTTCTTTGTTGTTTCCTTCTTCAGTGATAAAACCGAAACCTTTGGTGTCGTTGAAGAATTTTACTGTTCCTTTGTTCATTGTATTTAAATAAAATAATTAATATAAGATGCAAATATAGATTTATTAATTACAATTTGCGGAGTTTTTAACTATTTTTTTTAAAAACTATAAACTTTTCAATTGTAAAAATTATTTATCTTTCATTATTTGAGGCTATTTTTCAATAAATTGCTTTCTGAAGTGTTATAAATATGGATTGTTTGTAACTGATACTAAATATTTGAAAAGTATTAATTTTCAATTTAATTTTACATCGAGAAGGAAAGCCTTAAAAAACATTAGGGCATTCTTGTTACATTTGTTATTTTTGCAAACCATAAATCAAGCCTGCTGATAAAATGCAGTAGGAACAAAATCGCAACTATGAACTTACACGAATACCAAGGAAAAGAAATACTAAACAGTTTTGGCGTTGAAATACAACGCGGAATCGTAGCAACTACTCCAGCAGAAGCTGTTGCAGCTGCAAAAAAACTTACCGAAGACACTGGAACTAGCTGGCATGTAATTAAAGCTCAGGTTCATGCTGGTGGCCGTGGAAAAGGTGGCGGAGTAAAACTTGCAAAGAACCTTCAAGAGGTTGAAGAAATTGCTGGAAATATAATAGGAATGAACCTTATCACTCCTCAAACTTCTGCAGAAGGAAAAAAAGTACACCAAGTTTTAATTGCTGAAGATGTTTATTACCCTGGAGATAGTGAGCCCGAAGAATACTATATGAGTGTTCTTTTAAATCGTTCTACAGGTAGAAATATGATTATGTATTCTACAGAAGGTGGGATGGATATTGAAACTGTAGCTGAAGAAACTCCACATTTAATCTTTACTGAAGAAATTGATCCTGCTGTTGGTCTTTTAGGATTCCAGGCAAGAAGAATTGCTTTTAATTTAGGCTTGAGTGGAAAAGCTTTTAAGGAAATGACAAAATTTGTTTCTGCACTTTACAAAGCTTATAACGAATCAGATTCATCGCTATTTGAAATTAATCCAGTACTAAAAACCAGTGATGATAAAATTATCGCTGTAGATGCTAAGGTAAGTCTTGATGATAACGCAATGTATCGTCATAAAGATTATATGGAAATGCGCGATAAGCGTGAAGAAAACCCAGTGGAGGTTGAAGCTCAAGAAAAGGGTCTTAACTACGTTGATCTTGATGGTAATGTTGGGTGTATGGTTAATGGTGCTGGACTTGCAATGGCCACTATGGACTTGATTAAACAAGCTGGTGGTGAGCCTGCTAACTTTTTAGATGTTGGAGGTACTGCAAATGCAGAGCGCGTTGAGGCAGCATTCAAATTAATTTTGAAAGACCCAAACGTAAAAGCAATCTTAGTAAATATATTTGGTGGTATCGTTCGTTGCGACCGTGTAGCCCAAGGTATTGTTGATGCATATAATAATATGGGAACTATTAATGTGCCAATTATTGTTCGTCTACAAGGAACAAACGCCGATATCGCAAAAGAATTAATAGACAATAGTGGTTTAGATGTTCAGAGTGCTATTGAATTCCAAGAAGCTGCAGATAAAGTTAAAGAAGTATTGTCTTAATTTATTTGCCTAATCTTTAGTTATATAAAACCTTTCATCTTAACAGATGGAAGGTTTTTTTATGGTTTTAAATCAAGATTAGCTAACGAAACCATCTTGTTCTTATCTTTTTCAGAACTAAAATCCATATCATCAACCAAGGCTTTTAATTCATTTTTTACAACAATGTTGTAGTCCTTGTTTCTAATAGATTGTTTATCTAAATAGGTCAGCATGGTTATTAATTTTTGGATCACAATGGGGTCGTGCTTACAATAAGCTCTTAGCGAAGCCATTACATTATACAATAGCTCTTCAAAATGAATTATAGCTATTTTTAAATTCATTTTTCCATCTATAATAATTACACCGTTATCATTTTTTCTTAAACGAAGGGCGAAGAGCTCTGTTAGGTAGTCTATGGCGTTTATAGCGGTTCCTGGGTCGTTGATTCCTGGTGACATAGCTTTTACCGCAATTTCGGTAATTTGCTTAAAGGCAAGGGTGTAATTGTCTTGAATGTATTCTCCTCTAGCAAAGTTGATGTTCGAGAATATTTCTTCCACTAATTTATCGTCAATTGGTTTGTTGACCTTTAACATTGAGTTGTTTTTCAATACAAACAAACCCTTAGGAACGGTTATGTAGATTCTAATATCGTGTTCTAAGCATAATGCATTCATGTTTTTAATTGAAATATTTTGGAAATACCCACTTTTAGAACAACTGTAAGTGTGCCAATCGGAAGTGTCGGGAAATATTTGCGGAAGCATTTTAGAAGAATCTTCTTCCTTTTCAATAATTTCTTCTAAACGCCTTGTGGCTGTATTATAAATCCCGTCCATAATATTATTTATCTGAATGCTTTGGGAAATATTATGAATGAAAAATATAAATGAAAATAAACACAGTACCGTAAACATTACGCCTATTAGAATTGATATTCCAGGCAAGGTGTATTTGTCTTCACTAGGGTCTATGGAAAATAATGTGAAAATGCAGTATATAATAGAAGCCAAAAAGACTCCCAAAATAACTTGATGGGTTTTGTTTGAAATTAAACCTGGAAGTAGGCGAGGGGAGAAATTGCTTGATGCTTGGCTCAATAAAAGCATAACCATAGAAAAACTAAAAGTCATCATGGCTATCAAGCCGCCAATACAAGTGCTTAGAACATTAAGAGCGGTATCTCCATCCTCTACCATCAACATCGGAAATATCTTAAGCACTTTTTGAGAAACTCCTTGTTGCTCAATAAATATCATGCTAAGTGCTAAAAAAAATCCTCCTAAAGCAAAAATACTAGGGTAGAAAGCAATTTTACCCTCTAGCATATTAAAGAAAGTTGACAGTCGGTTAATGAAGTACTTCATTATTATAGTTTTAAATGACAAAAAGACAGTTGTATTACTTTAAAACGAGCCAAATTGTCTGGTTTTTGTAAATGGAATTGTTATTGTCTAATTGTAATTGAAATTAGTAAAAAATAAAACAATATAACACTATGAAAACAGTTAATAACAATAATATGTGGTTGCCTAGTTTATTAGATAATATATTCTTAGAAAACCGTCTTGATAGATTAAATAATTATGAAACTTTTAGTAATCCAGCGGTAAATATTATCGAAAATTTATCGAATTTTGTAGTCGAATTGGCTGCGCCAGGTTTGCAAAAAGAAAACTTTAGTATTGAAGTTGAGGAAGATACCTTGAAAATAGCTTATGAAGTTAAGGAATCTCAGGAAGAAGAGCAGAAAAATGATAATGCAGCTCAATATAAAAGAAGAGAATTCAATTTTGGAAGTTTTGAAAAGTCATTTAAACTACCTGAAAATGTAAATGTTGAAGATATTTTGGCAAACTATGAAGATGGAGTATTAAAAGTTACTTTGCCTAAAATGGAAGAAAAGAAAGTTTTAAAGAGAATGGTTGAGATTTCATAATTGAAATTTAATTTGGTTAGTTAGTTAAAATGACCGCGTGCTACTCAATCGGTACGCGGTTTTTTTTATGCTTTTTAGTTAACCTCGTCTTCGCTTTCCTCCTGTACTTTTAATATTGGAATTACCTCTTTTTTCACCGCCATTTTTTCTTGCTTGTGGCTTGTCCTTTCTAAGAGGTTTACCTTTTTTATTGTCTATTGCACGACGTCTTGTGGGCTTTAAGGCCCTTTTTTCATCAAAGTCGGCTTTAGGATGCGGTTTAGGCTGTCCATCGCTATCTTTAACAGAATCTTTTAAAGTTTTTAATTCTTCTTCAGTTAGATCACGCCATTCACCAATGGGTAAGTCGCCTAATTCCAAATTCATAATTCTTATTCGTTGTAGTGCTACAACTTCATAGCCAAGGTATTCACACATTCTGCGAATCTGTCTATTCAAACCTTGAACTAAGAATATTTTGAATTCAAATCGGCTAACTCTTTCAACTCTACAGCGCTTTGTAACAGTATCAAGAATAGGAATTCCAGACCCCATTCTTTTTATAAATTCATCTGTAACAGGTCTGTCGACTTTAACAATATATTCTTTTTCGTGTTTGTTTCCTGCACGTAAAATTTTATTTACAATATCTCCTTCATTAGTTAGTAAAAGTAAGCCTTCACTAGGTTTGTCTAATCTTCCTACCGGAAAAATTCGTTCAGGATGTTTCACAAAATCTATAACATTATCTTCATAACGAGTATCTGTGGTGCAAGTGATTCCAACAGGTTTGTTGAGCATTATATAAACTAGATTCTCGTTCTCCTTAATTAATTTCCCGTCAACACGTACTTCATCATTAGGCATAACTCTATCGCCAAGTGTACTTTTTACGCCATTTATTGTTACGCGCCCTTTTTCGATTAAGGCGTCAGCTTCACGACGTGAGCAGAAACCACTATCGCTTATAGCTTTATTAATTCTTACAGAATCTGGATGATGCATTTATAGATTTTTTGTAAAGATACCATAACTGAATGTCAAATTAAAAAGGTTAAAATTGATTTAATTTCTATATGTAGATATTTTAAAAATTGTAGTTTCATAAAAAACTAAAAATATGGCAATATTAGGTTCAATAATCAAGACTGCAATCGACCTCCGCGACGCGATAGTTTCTGAAAAATCCCAAGTAGAATCTCAAAAGGAAGTTTTAAAAAGCTTGCTAGAAACAGCTAAGGATACAGCTTTTGGGAAATATTATGGTTTTTCTAAAATTTTAGAGGCTGAGGATATACAAAAAGAATTTTCTGACAAAGTTCCTTATTTCGACTATCACCAAATGGAAGAGAAGTGGTGGGTAAAAACACAAGAGGGGCTTGAGGATATTACTTGGCCGGGTGTACCTACATATTTTGCGAGAAGTAGCGGAACTACTGGTAAAACATCAAAAAAAATTCCTGTAACTGATGAAATGGTTGAGACCATTCGCAATGCTGGGATTAAACAAGTGGGTGCTTTAGCAAATTTTGATGTTCAATCAGATTTCTTCGAAAAGGAAATAATGATGTTGGGTAGTAGTACAAACCTTGAAGAACAAGACCAGTTTTTAGAAGGTGAAATTAGCGGGATTAGTGCGAGTAATATTCCATTTTGGTTTCGCGGATACTACAAGCCCGGCGAAGAAATCGCACAAATGGAAGATTGGGACGAAAAGGTGGAAACAATAGCGAAACGCGCACGGGAGTGGGATATAGGGGCATTGAGTGGAATTCCTTCCTGGATGGAACTAATGATGAAAAAAGTGATAGAATATCACGATGCAAAAAATATACACGAAATATGGCCAAACCTTCAAGCCTATACTTCCGGAGGGGTTGCTTTTCAACCCTATGAAAAGAGTTTTAATCAGTTACTCGCGCATCCTATTATAATTATTGATACTTATTTAGCGTCAGAAGGGTTTTTAGCTTTTCAGAATAGACCCGAAACAACCGCAATGAAGTTGGTTACAGATAATGGTATTTATTTTGAATTTGTTCCGTTTAACCCAGATTATATAAATGATGATGGATCACTGTCTCAAGATGCTCCTGCATTAACACTTGAAGAGGTTGAGGTTGATACAGATTATGTTTTAATAATAAGTACGGTTTCTGGCGCTTGGCGTTATTTAATTGGTGATACCATCGCTTTTACAGATGTAGAAAAAGCTGAAATTAAAATTACAGGTCGCACCAAATTCTTTTTAAATGTGGTAGGGTCACAACTATCTGTAAATAAAATGGAAGCTGCCATGCGTGAACTGGAAGAGAAATTTGATATAAAAATCCCTGAATTTACACTTGCTGCTGTTAAGATAGATGACGAGTTTTATCATCATTGGTATTTGGGTACAGATACTGAAATTAGCGATAAAAAATTAGCTGAAGCCTTAGATAATGCTTTAAAAGAAGCAAATAAAAATTATGCAGTAGCTAGATCCAAAGCTTTAAAAGGAGTAAAAGTCTCTACCGTAAGTTTAGAGGTTTTCCAAGAATGGAGTGCCAAGAATAAAAAGAAAGGTGGACAGGTTAAAATGGAGAAGGTGATGGGAGAAGATAAGTTTGCGGAATGGGAGGAATTTGTAAAGCAACTGGGTGTATAGGCAGGCGAATAGTTACTTAACGCAATTTGATAACAAATAATCGATATTGAAAATGTGCAATGTTTAATTAATGTTTAAAAACATGTTATTGCCTATAGATATAGTTGCAACGTCTTCTTCATATTCATTCTTTCGACTGAAAAAAGTTTTGATTTTTGGTTTAAGAATTCAATAATAATAATTCCTTTTTCAGCAGTTTTATTTAATTCATAATTTTCTTTTAAATCAAGAGATTGTATTTTAACCACAAACTGATATAATAATTTTACGATTTTTTCAATATGAGATTCATGTAACGTCGAAATATGTTTTATTAAGTCTGTAGTATTGATATTAGATATTTTTTCTAATGTTAAGTCAAATTCTTTTTCTAGAACTTCATTTATACTGCTAATTTCGTTGTTTGCATTACTTGAATTAATACCACTAATTTTATCAATTAAACTGACTAATATTAAATTGAGTTTTTGAATTTCTCGTTTTATATAGTCCTTTTCTATCTCCATTATTTAAAATTAGTATCTAATAGTTTTGGTTTAAAATTTGGCTAGTTTAATTTCGAAAGCATATATTTTTATTTCATACATTTAACTTGATTCTTTTAAGTCCAAAAATAGATCTATCCTTCTTTTTCTACCATTTCAATTTCTTCCTCAATTTTATTTTTGTTGATTAGTTCCATAACTTCTTCAGGTGAAATGTAAAGTCTTCGAATGCGTTCTTTATATTTCTCAGAAAGATTGGCGTTATCGAGTATAAAGTTTTTTGTTTTTAAAATATAATCACCCATACCGTGAGCAATAGCGTAAGTATCTGCTGCGCGCTCTACTTCTTTGATATGTGCTGAAGAGAAAAGATATTTCACCCCAAATATTAGCATTCCAACATTCGTTCTATTGCGATAGTCCATAACATGACCTAGTTCATGGCCAATCCAACCAATTATTACATCGGAAGGAATGTCGTCTATGGTGAATTTTTCACCTTCAATTTGAATGTTTCTACTAATTAGAATCACATATTCCCTGTTTTCTTTCGATTTAAAAAAACTTGCAAACCGAGGTTGAGCTTGCATTGTAGACTTTTTTATATTGTTCTTAAATTTAAACTCTATGGAAGTGTCATAAAGTTCAGGATAATACGAAATTGCTTCGATTACCTCTTTTTTAATGTTCTCTGGAATTATTTTGTTATCTAAATTGATATTTTGAGTTGAAATCATAGAAAGAGTAAAATACAAAATAGATTTTATGAAAGTCGTTAAAAGCATTGTAAAATTAATTCTCTTGTTAATATACTGCTGACTATAATATAAAAAGAATATTTTAAAATACTCAGACCTCCTCTAGCTGTTTTTGATATGTTTTAATTTTATCACGAAGTTTAGCAGCCATCATAAAATCTAACTCTTTTGCCGACTTTTCCATTGCTTTACGAGTATCTCGGATTTTCTTTTCAATTTGAGCTTTAGTCAGGTATTCCACTTCAGATTCTGCAGCAAGGCTTTCAGCTGTTTCAAACGAATATGCTTCTTGTTTAGACTTGGTTAGTGAATTTTCAAAAGACTTTTTAATTGCTGTTGGCGTGATACCATGTTTTTTATTGTATGCAATTTGCTTTTCTCTTTTGTAGTTGGTACTATCAATTGTCTCTTGCATACTTTTAGTTATTTTATCAGCATACATTATGGCTTTACCATTCAGATTTCTAGCAGCACGACCTACGGTTTGGGTTAGAGAGCGCCCGCTTCTTAAAAACCCTTCCTTATCAGCATCTAAAATAGCTACCAATGAAACTTCTGGCAAGTCCAACCCTTCACGAAGAAGGTTTACACCTACTAATACATCAAAAAGACCAAGACGTAAATCCTGCATAATTTCTACACGTTCCAAAGTATCAACATCACTGTGGATATAACGAGTTCTTACCTGTACACGAATCAAATACTTGGTAAGCTCTTCTGCCATTCTTTTAGTTAAAGTAGTAACTAAAACCCTTTCGTCTTTTTCAATACGAAGTTGGATTTCTTCCAGTAAATCATCTATTTGATTGAGGCTAGGTCGAACCTCAATTGGTGGGTCCAAAAGTCCTGTTGGGCGTATAATTTGCTCTACAAACACACCGCCGCTCTTTTCCAATTCGTAGTCGGCAGGAGTTGCACTCACATAAATAACTTGATTTTGAATAGCTTCAAATTCTTCAAACTTAAGTGGTCTGTTATCCATTGCAGCTGGTAAACGGAATCCGTATTCAACCAAATTTTCTTTTCTAGAACGGTCACCCCCATACATAGCGCCAACCTGGGGGATAGAAACGTGGCTTTCATCGACTACCATCAAATAATCATCAGGAAAATAGTCTAATAGGCAGAAAGGACGAGTACCAGGCAAACGTTGGTCTAAGTAACGCGAATAGTTTTCAATTCCGCTACAATACCCTAGTTCGCGAATCATTTCAAGATCGAAATTGGTTCGCTCTTCTAGTCGCTTTGCTTCTAAGTGCTTCCCGATTTCTTTAAAATATTCTATTTGTAAAATTAAATCATCCTGAATGCTCTTAATAGCATTTTGTAACACATCTGGTGAGGTTACGAACATATTGGCAGGATAAATATTTAATCGATCATACTTCGCTTTTATGCTGTTATTTAAAGGATCAAATACTTCAATTTCCTCAATTTCATCTCCAAAAAAATGAATTCTAAATGCATCATCGGCATAACCTGGAAAGATATCAACGGTATCTCCTTTTATTCGGAATCGTCCGTGATTAAATTCGGCTTCAGTTCTAGAATAAAGACTTTGAACCAAACGGTGAAGTAACTTGGTTCGCGAAATTATTTGTCCTTTTTCTAATGAAATAACGTTTTTCTTAAATTCAACAGGGTTACCAATACCGTATAAACACGAAACGGAAGAAACTACTAACACATCTCTTCGTCCAGATAATAGGGCAGAAGTAGTGCTTAATCGCATTTTTTCTATTTCTTCATTTATAGAAAGATCTTTTTCAATATAGGTTCCGCTGCTAGGAATAAAAGCTTCTGGCTGATAATAATCGTAGTAGGATACAAAATATTCTACTGCATTATTTGGAAACAGATTTTTAAACTCCGTATAAAGCTGAGCCGCAAGAGTTTTATTATGGGCTAAAACCAAAGTAGGCTTTTGTACTTGTTCTACAACATTAGCAACAGTAAAAGTTTTTCCCGAACCAGTTACACCCAAAAGTGTTTGATATTTTTCGTCGGAATTGAGGCCTTCAACTAATGATTTTATAGCCTGTGGTTGGTCACCAGTGGGTTGAAATTCTGATTCTATTTTAAACTTCATATGTTCTTTTTCAAAGCTTTACAAAAATAGTGAATTGAAGTGAGAACTGATAATTAGTTAGCTAATGCTTAACGTATATTAATTATGAATTTCAATTTGAAATTTATCTAAAAGTCCAATTACACTAGGTAATGAAAATTTAGCGCCTTTTAATCTGTTTTGTTCAGGATCAATAGAATAATTTTTAGCTTCTCGAAAATCAGCTTTTTCCAAATTCGTGTTTTGAAAAGTTGCATTTTTAAAATTACATCCCGTAAGCTTTACACCTTTTAAGTCTGCTTCAGTAAAATCTACAAATTGCAATTGTGAATTTTTAAAAATACTTCTGCTCAACTTCATTTTAAAGAATATCGAATGCTCTAAATGGCATTCATCAAACGAAACAGCAAATCCAAAGTCATTACATGAATCAAATTGCAACCCTAACATTTTACAATTTTTAAACCTAACATCCTGAAAGGATACCTTAGACAAATTGCTATTGCTGAAATTACAATCTACAAACTTACAGTCTGAAAATCTACTTCCAGAAAGGTTGCTATTAGCAAAATTGCAATGTGTAAAAGTGCAGAATTCATATTCGGCTACTTCTAATTTGTCTTTCGAAGTGTCAATATTGCTAAAATTTTGATCGTCTATGTATTTGAAATTCATTAAATAATTTTTCGGTTATCTATTAGAGTGATTCGTTTATTAAACAGATTTAATTTCAACTTTTTCACCGTAAAACTTAGGTTCAACATTGAAAATGATATCTAGAAAAGCTTTCGTTCTTGCGAAATACTCGCGTAGCTTCACCTTAAAACCATTTCTTCCACCCACATCCTTTGCATTATAACCAATTACGGTTAAACCGTTTTTTTCGGCGAGATATATAGCGCGTTCATTGTGAAACTGTTGTGAAATTACAGTAAAACTATCCTGACTAAAGATAACATGAGCACGGATAACAGAGTCTAAAGTTCTAAAGCCAGCATAGTCCAAGAATATTACATCTTCGGGTATGCCGCGTTTAATCAATTCCCTCTTAAATGTTTTTGGCTCATTATAGCTCTTCGAGCTGTTATCGCCGCTCACCAAGATAAAATCAATTTTATCATTCTTAAATAATTCTACAGCTGCATCAATTCTATATTTAAAATATAAGTTTATTCCTCCATCTTTATAGTACTTTGCTGTTCCTAATACTACGCCAACGCTATTTTTCTTTATGGAGTTTGCGCTATTGAACGTCTTGCCTTTACTTGTATTTGTAATTGTATAATTGGAATAAAAAGTCAAAAAAAATACACTTAAGAAGATCAATATTATAACTTGAAAAATTCTTTTTAGAATCATTGATAGTGATTGGTGTTTTACTGTTGAATTAAATTTAGCGTAAATCAATATTGCTACTTCACAAAGCTACGCAATGGGTTTATTCTTATAATGTATTTTAGGGAAATTAACTACTTGTACTCATCGCGTACTTCATCACTATTTGCAAAACAAACTGGTGATGAATTTTGAGGAATTTGATTTTTAGTTTCAATCCATTTACTTAAGTACTTTGTGCTCTGTAGTGTGTGATGCTGTATCACCTGACCCAAGAAATTTTCTTGTCGGTGTTTTGTTATGGTTTTAACAAGGGTAGTAATTTTCGCATTGAGTTTTTCGGAGAATAATTCACCTAAAAAACGTTTTTCAATAATTTTAAAACCATTTTTCTGAGCATTTTGCCAGGCGTTTTCATCTGAATACAGTTCGACTGCGTTAGTGATGAAATTTTCATCCGAAGTGGTTATAACTCCACCATAGGCTAAATTTCCATATAAACCTTCAGCGCCAACTTTAGTAGTAATAGACGGCAAGCCAAATTGCATTGCATCAAAAAGTTTTCCTTTTAATCCAGCACCAAAACGTATTGGAGCAAGTTGAACACGATAATTATTCATTATTTCGTTAACGTCTTCTGCCCAACCTTGTATAATAAAACCTTCTTTTTTATTATTAAGTTGAAGAATTTGCTGAGGAGCATACGCACCGTAAACGTGGAGTTCAGCTGAGGGTATTTGCCTTTTTATTTTAGGCCATAATTTTTTCAGTTGTAAAACGGAATCTACATTAGGCGGATGCAATAAATTTCCGATAGCTAAAAAGTTTTTTCTTTCTGTAAATGAAACACTGTTTTTGAATTCCGTATTAGCGTCAGCCAGCAATGGAAGATAAAAAAGTATATCAGAGGAAATATTAAAAGAGTTCTTTAAGAGCATAATTTCATATTCTGAAATTATTAAAGAGAGGTCACATCTTAAAATACTTGCGAGTTCCCTTTTTGCAGAATCTGAGAATAGATTTGCGACAGAAACTGGTTTATTTTTTTTAATAGCTTCCTTTCTTGCGTTTCTTAAGAAGTGCAGATCCTCTGTATCTAAAATTTTTAATGCATTTGGACAGTTTTCAGATACGCGCCAACCAAATTGTTCTTCAGTAATAAAGCGATCAAACATTACTACCGTTGGATTTATTTCTTTTACAAAATCATCAAATGTAGAGTCGTTGAGCTTTATGTTTTTAATAGTAATATCTTGAGCTATTAGGTTCGCCGATTTTTCATTTTTTGAAGCAGTACTTCCAAAGGTTATTTCATAATTACTTTCATTGAAGAGTTTAATCAATTGCATCATTCTCCCGCCCGCTGCGGTAGTTGAAGGCTCAGGGTATGTATGGCCTATAATTAGAAGTTTTTTTGTATTCAAATTAGTATCCATAGAATTCACACATTAATCCAAGGTTGAAAAATCCAGAGAGAGCTCCTAAAAAGAGCATAGTACTTATAAATATGATGGTGAGAATTACAACTTTGTTTTTTGAGCGATATGCGATGTAATTCAAAATTATTTGAATAACCATAGCAAAACCTTGGGCTATTAGCATCCGTTCGGCACACACAATAACAGGCTCCTTATAGTAAAGAATATAGGTAGCAATCATCAGAAACACATAAAGCGCACTGATGGTAGATAAGACTGTTTTAGGAAGTTTGAATCTTGAATAGCCCATCTCGACACTTTTATATCAAAGGTACTGAATTAAAAAGCTTCAACAATTAAAAAGCCTTTCCAATGCAGCAATTGCTTTGGAAAGGCATGTTGAATTTGGTTAGTTTTATACTCCACTGTTATATAGAGAATTCGGCTCTTTAAAATATAACAGTGGAGTCCCCCTCTAATTAAACTTAATAAACAAACAAATGTTAACTTTTTTCACTAAGTTATTAAACTCTATTGCGCTATTAAACGCAGTATAAAAAATAATATTGAAACAAATATACCTTTGATATAAGGTAGTATCAATACCAAATTAGTATTTGGTTCATCTTACTGAGTATTCGGTTTAAATGTGTTTTAATTTCCCAAATACTAATTTATAGCCGCTATTTACTAAAATGTTAAGGTGTAAGCGGGGGTATAATGGTATATTAGCTACAGACATGAGAACTTCCATTGTTTTATTTGTTTTTTGTCTTTTAGCTAATTTGACATCGTTACAGGGTCAAATAATGGCCGACTCAATTGTGTCCAAATTTGAACTCATCAATAGTAAGGAGGTTCAAGCGCTTATTAATGATAAAGGTTCTAACTTTAAAGATGTTAAGGAGAGTGTTTCGTGGAGGCCCTACAGTTCAGAATTGGCTGTAAACTCTAAACAAGCGCTTTGGTTAAAATTCGACTTAAAAAATAATTCCAAAGACACTATCCGCAACTATATATACAGTGACACCCCAAGTAACACTATATATCAGGTATTTAAAAATGAAATTAAGGTATTTAAGAATGGAAGGTTAATTCCCCTACCAAAGCGCACAAACAAGTCTGATTATTATTTTACTGAAATAGCACTAGATCCATTTCAAACTTCTCAGGTATTTATTGAGTTACACAATCCTTTAAACAAAAAAATAGATCCACCCACACTTAACTCCAAGCTTAGTTACTGGGAAACATTGCATAACATAAATGCAAAACAAGATGCATCAATTTCCTTCATATATATTTATATAATAACCATAACAACAATTTTTATCTTTGCTCTGGTGTTTTGGTTGCGGCTTTGGAAGAAACTATACCTGTATTATATAGGATATTTATTTTTTCAAATAATTTATGGTTTTCAAGTATTGAGGACTACTTCAGCATCTTTTGGTAATTTGTTTACTTATTTTCCAACACTTTCCACTTCTGCTTTTCAACCTGTTCAATTTGTATTTATAGGGTTTTATATTTTATTTATAAAACATTTATTGAAAGTTAAGTACTATGATAAATTACTAGCGAAAGTATTATCATACCTAGGGGGATTTTGTTTTATTTATGCGTTTTCACATTTTATATTCAGCTATTTTTTCTTTGGTAATATGTTTGCCGAAACAGTGTTTATTATTGTGAGATTAATAATTATTCCACTTAATTTTATTTTGATTTTTTGGATTATTTATAAGGTAAAACATCCGCTTATCAGTTATTTTATAGTAGGACAAACATTCTTTTTTATTGGTGCAGTTTTGTCGTCCTATGTTGCTTATGCAGAATTGAATTTTGTTCCAGGCCACTTCTTCAACTTTACTCAAGCTCCAAATATCATCTTCCAAATAGGATTATTGGCTGAGGTAATATGTTTTTCACTAGCATTAGGAGAAAATGTACTTCTACTTCAAAAAGAAAAAACTATAGCTAATAAAGAATTAATTGTTCAATTAAAAGAAAACCAAGCTTTGCAAGAAAATATGAATCGGAAGCTTGATGAGAAAGTTCATAAAAAAACTGAAGAACTAATTAAGGTTTATTCTGAGATTGAAAAAGATAGAGAACAGAAAATTAAAGATGAATTTACTCAGAAAATAAGAGAAACAGAAATGATAGCGCTGCGTTCACAAATGAACCCTCACTTTATTTTTAATAGTTTGAGTGCTATTAAGCATTTAATAATGACCTCTAGAAATGATGATGCAATTACCTATCTAGATGAATTTTCTGCTTTACTACGAGGAATACTAAACAGTAGTAAACATCAACAAATTACCGTAGAAGAGGAGTTGGAAATTTTAGAATTATATCTTTCTTTGGAGCGCAGTCGAATGGGGTCTAGCTTTTCTTATGATATTGAAGTAGCGTCCAAGGAGGAGCTTTCACAATATCAAATACCTCCATTGTTGTTGCAACCTTTGGTTGAAAATGCTATCTGGCACGGTTTGCAACCAAGTCTTAAAGCCGAGAAAAAATTATCGATTATATTTGATACTTCTGACGATTTAATAATCACTATATTAGATAATGGTATCGGCAGAAAGGAAAGTGCCAAGAAAAAAAGATTACATGAGGCTATGGGCACAAGTCTAGTTCAAGATCGATTAACACTTTTTAACCATTTGAGCGATAAGTCAATACGTCTAAAAATTACAGATCTTGAAAAAGATGAAGTAGTTTTAGGAACAAAAATTACATTAACCTATGAAACTTAAATCATGACAAAAATTATAATAATTGATGATGAGGCGCATTGTACTAATGTATTAAAACATTTAATAGAAAGGGCACATTCAGATTATACCATCACGGGGATTTTTACAAATCCGCTCGAAGGCTTAGAGTTTATTAAAAAAAATCCACCTGATTTATTGTTTCTAGATATCGAAATGCCCAATTTAAATGGATTTACGTTATTAGATAATTTGCTTCCTATTGATTTTGATGTAATTTTTACAACTGCTTATGATCAATATGCGATAAAAGCATTTCGCTATAGCGCTATAAATTACCTTTTAAAACCTATTACAGAAAGAAGTATTGTAAAGGCATTATCTGGTTGGGAAAGCCGTCGGAAAAAAACATCTACCAAACAGTGGCAGATTCTCAATGATTATATGCAGGATCCTAAAAGAGACATTTCTCAAATAGCACTCCCAACGGGGGTGGGATATAAGATTGTTGAAATTCAAAATATAGTGAGATGTCAATCTGATAGTAATTACACTAATATATTTTGTAAAGATCAACACAAGATTTTGATTAGCCGAACATTAAAAGAAATAGAGGAGCTATTATACGAAAAGGGTTTTATAAGAGTGCATCAATCCCATTTAATTAACCCTCAGTATGTAAAAGGAATTTTAAAACACGACGGAGGGAGTTTAATTATGCACGATGATGTTGAGATTCCAGTGTCGCGTCAAAAAGCCAAACAAATTAATGAAATTTTAGAGACAATGCTCCGCTTTAAATAAAAAGTATAATAATGGATAACTAAGCTGTCTAGAATTGAAATGTTTAAATCCAGTCATTCATATATCTGGGTTTTTTATTTGTCTAATAATATAAAAAGCAATTTTTCCAAATTCTAAATCAAAACCTCCAAATTCTCATTAGGGGTTGTAATACTCTAACAGCATCGATAGGTTTGTTTGTAGAATTCTTTATAAAAGAATAAAAAATAGTATCATGAAAAAGATTTATACAACTATAGTGACAACTTTAATGTTATTAGCTTTTATAGCGCCCGTGCAAGGACAACGAGGTTTTATTAAAAGAAAAATAAAGGAGAAAGTTGAAAGAGACATGCGCGAGAAGCATGCAGAGCCGCAAAGAGAAAAAGGTCGCAAAGCGATAGAAGATATTACTTATGAAAATGACACACGCTATCCAGTGCCAGAGAATCCTGTACAAGCAACCTTAGTGATGAAAATGCAATCGTTTAAAAAGAACGGTAAATTAGACGACACTAATACCGCTAAAATGGTATTTGGTAAAACAGGTGAGTGTATGATTATGAATGAAGGTGATAAAAATGAAAGCCGAATGCTATTTGATTATAAAGGTGCTGCCACGTATATGGTAAATCACAAGGAGAAAACAGCGATGAAAATGCCAATGATAAATTTTCAGAAAATGGCTGAGAAAATGGCTGGAGATCAAACTGATTTAGAAGATAGTAATGGTAAGTGGAAACGAACTAATGAGGTAAAAGAAATAAACGGGTATAATGCCCGAAAATACGTTTATACCAATCCAGACGAAGATATTAAAATGGATGCTTGGGTAACTAAAGATATTAGTATTGACCTTAGTGGGAACCATCTTTTTGGCGGACAGATTAAAGATTTTTCAAAAGCTTCAACTGTAAAAATGGATGAGAACTACCCCCAAGGAATGATGGTTAGAAGTATTTATTATAATAAAAAAAGCGATAATCCTAGTTCAATTATGGATATTACTTCTTTTAAAAAATCGTCAGACCCTAAGTATTTCGACCTAAGTGGCTACACTATAAATGATATTTTGGGGAAACTTTAAGTATATAATTAGATTTATTAATAAACATCATAACAATTAAAAATAAAAATTCAGACATGAAAAAGTTTCAATTTAAATTTCAAAATCTTTTATACATACCATTAGCTTTTATTGCTTTAACAAGTTGTAGTAGCGATGACGATGGTGGTGATCCAGACCCAGTAGTGGAGCCATTAGTGTTAGATTGTTCTACAATTACTGAAGCGATGGTGCTAGAGGATAGAGGTTCTGGAATAGATTATATATGGCCATGTGCCGTTAAAGTAAGAGCTCCGTTAACAATAGAGCCAGGTGTTACAATCGCATTTGAACAAGGGGGAGGATTGATTATCGACGATTACGACACTAGAACAGGTGCGCTAATAGCCAATGGTACAGAAGATAAACCAATTGTGTTTACAGGTACAAACCAAACCCCTGGGGCATGGAATCGAATTTCTATGGATTCGGGCGATTTAAATAATATATTAAATCACACTATAATAGAATATGCTGGAGGCACTGATGGAAGTTTACCTGCTTTGACAAACTTGAATGGAAGTAAAGTAGAAATTAAAAATAGTATAATCCGCAATAATAAAGGAATTGGAGTTTATGTTGCTAGCTATGCCAATATAGATGGATGGGAAGCTAATACGGTAGTTGCCAACCAAGGGTATCCAATGCAAATTGCAGCGAGAAAAGTAAAGTTTTTAGACGGAACAGCAAGCTTATATGCCGACAACGGAATAAATCAAATATATGTAAACTCAGGATCTATATATAATCGCGGATTTATTGAAGACGAGGTAAATGGGCCTGTACACACATGGCTGAATCCTGGTATTCCATTCTTTATTGAAGAAAATATATTTGTTAGACAAGATAGAGAAAATGAAAGACCAGGCCATTTAAAGATTACCGAAGGATGTAATATTGTTTTTGCAGAAAATTATGGTATCCAAGTATATCATGGTAATACTGTATTGGAAGTATTAGGATCAGCAGAAAATCCAGTAAATTTCTCTGGGCAATACGGACAAGGGAGTTGGAAAGGAATAAATATAATTCAAAGTATAAGTAATTTAAATAAAATTGAGAATGCAGTGATAGCCGACGCAGGACAATCTACTTGGGATTGGTTTAATCAACCAGGGGGTCTTTCTTTAGGAGGACAAACTTCTCATGCTGTAAACTTAACTTTAAACGGCGTTCATTTTACCAATAGTGGTGGATGCGGAATTGTTGAAAGAAAGATGGCTAGTAACGCTAGTTTGGTTTATAACGACCTCACTTTTACTAACAATGTTGGTGGCGATATTTGTGAGGAACTATAAATCGCTAAAATTGTAATTTTCAATTTTTCATAAACTCTATCCGACCCTTCGTTAATATTAAACTTGTGTTATTAATGAAGGGTTTGGTTTAAAAACAATAAAGATGTACGAGAATCAAAATGTTCAGGAGGGCCAACCTTCAAATACGATTGAAGAAGGAAAGACTATCGCAATTATAGCTTACATAACCATTTTTGGCTTGTTGATAGCCTTTTTAATGAATAACGATAAAAAGAACTCTTTTGCTTCCTACCACCTTCGTCAATCTCTTGGGTTAGGGCTTACAGGGATAGTGTTATCAATTATTAATATCGTTCCTATTTTGGGATGGATAGTTTCATTCTTAGGTAGTATTTTTTTAATTGTCTTATGGGTTATCGGACTAATGGGAGCTTTAAATGGATCAGAAAAACCAGTGCCTTTTTTAGGTAAGAAATATCAAGAATGGTTTAAGAGTTTATAATTATGTGTAAGATAAAACCTTTATTTATTGTTTTAGGGATTATCGGACTTGTTCTGATAAGTTGTAAAGACAATTCAAACAGTGAAAATGATGCCGATAATAAAGTCTCATCCAAGGTAGAAAGCAAGGATGATAGCTCTATTGAAATACAACTAGAAGATGGTAAAAACATCATATTAAACTCCCCTAACCAAAGTGGGAATCTATTCGCACCTAGTAGCCTTGCTGTAAATATGGATAAGGATGGTATAGTTGTAATGCTAAAATTGAGCAAGTATAAAACGCCTTTAGAAAACAAGGTTTACGATGATCCGCTTGATGCACAAATTACGCTTACAAGTATATCACACAGTGGTCCGCTCGGAAAGGAATCATACCGCTCTTTTAATGAAAACGAAAATGGAGAAGAAGGGAAGGTGAGAATCAATTTGATTTCCCATAGTGAAAATCATGCTGAAGGAACTTTTGAAGGTACACTTTATTCGCAAAATAAAAAAGAAGCGATTATTAAAGGAAAGTTTAAAACTAAAAAGAAAAAGTAGCCAAGCTAGAAATTGATTTCGTTCAAATACATACACTAAACTTTTGATTAGCGTATTAGCCTTAATTTCATCAAGTAAGATTACATATTCAGAGTAATTAGTTGATACAAAAAAAAGCGAGAATTTTCTCGCTTTTTTGTTTTTATAATATGATGTATAAAATGTTATCCAACAACTTCAGCATACAAATCGAAGTCTTCGGCAGCGGTAATTTTTACATTAAAAAATTCTCCTGTTCTTAAATATTCATCTTCTGCATTAATCAATACTTCGTTGTCAACATCTGGACTGTCAAATTCAGTTCGCCCTACAAAGTATCCACCTTCCTTTCTATCGATTACCACGCGAAATTCTTTACCTATTTTTTGCTGATTTAGCTCCCAAGATATTTGAGATTGAATTTCCATAATTTGGTTGGCACGATCCATTTTTACATCTTCTGGAACGTCGTCTTCCAGATTGTAAGCGTGAGTATTTTCTTCGTGAGAATATGTAAAACAACCCAAACGCTCAAAACGCATTTCTTTTACCCATTCTTTTAACGTTTGGAAATCTTCTTCGGTTTCACCTGGATATCCAACAATTAGTGTAGTTCTAATCGCCATTTCAGGAACGGCAGCTCTAAAGTCTTCCAATAACTTGGTTGTTTTTGCTTTAGTAGTTCCTCGACGCATCGATTTCAAAATTGAATCTGAAATATGTTGTAATGGAATATCTATATAATTACATATCTTAGGTTCATTACGCATCACTTCTAACACATCCATAGGGAAACCTGTAGGGAAGGCGTAATGCAATCGAATCCATTCAATCCCTTCAACTTTTGCAAGCTTTTGAAGTAATTCTGCAAGATTTCTTTTTTTGTATAAATCTAAACCGTAATAAGTTAAATCTTGTGCTATTAAAATAAGCTCTTTAACACCTTTCGCTGCTAGCTTTTCAGCTTCAACAACCAATTCCTCCATTGGAGTACTTCTATGCTTTCCACGCATAATCGGAATCGCACAAAAAGAGCATGGACGGTCGCACCCTTCAGCAATTTTAAAATAGGCATAATTCTTTGGTGTGGTTGTAATTCTTTCACCAATCAATTCGTGTTTATAGTCTGCACCTAAGGCTTTTAATAAACCTGGAAGTTCGGTTGTACCAAAATATTCATCCACATTCGGAATTTCTTTTTGAAGGTCTGGTTTATATCTTTCAGAAAGACATCCTGTAACAAAAACCTTATCTACAACACCTTCTTCTTTTTTCTGAACGTATTCAAGAATAGTATTTATGCTTTCTTCTTTGGCGTTATTAATAAAGCCGCAGGTGTTAATTACCACAATGTTTCCTTCTTCCTCGTGTACTACCTCTTTATTACTAGCACGCAGTTGGCCCATAAGTACCTCACTGTCATATACATTCTTAGAGCAACCTAATGTTACTACATTAATTTTATTTTTCTTTAGGGATTTCGTGCGCATTTCTGTTATTTCTTAATTTAAAAAGTGTGCAAAGATACCACGAAAAATTAGAACATTCATTACTATCTATATCTAGTGCAACCCACATAGATTTTTTAAGTAACTTTGCATTTTTAAAAACTTTTGAAATGAAAAAAATAATGTTCCTGCTAGCATTTCTTACTGCTGGCATCATGTTCGCTCAAAAAACAATGACGCCTGAGCTACTGTGGCAAGTAAAAAAAGTAAGCCCGATTGGAATTTCTGACAATGGAGAAGTGCTTTTTTATAAAGTTACAACTCCCAATATGGAAGAAAATAGCTTCGACTCAAAATTCTATGCTATGAAAGTAACTGGTGGCAATTTTGCAGAAGTTACTAAGGAAGAAGCTAAAGTGGCAGATAAAGACCTATCTCCAAATGGCAAATACCTTTTAATGCACAAAGCAGTTCATATTAACGACATTACTGGAAAAGATATTTACAACGATTTACCAAAAAGTGATGCGTATGTGTTTACGTCATTAGATTACCGTCATTGGGATAAATTCAACGACGGAAGTTTTAATCACGTTTTTTATAAAGATGTAGAAACTGGTGCTGAAACCGATATTACACCTGGCCAGCCATATTACACCCCACAAGCTCCATTTGGAGGTGATGAAGATTATGTTTGGGGTCCAAAAGGAGAAAATATCTATTACGTAAGTAAAAAAGTTGCAGGTACAGAATATGCAGTAAGTACTAATACTGATATCTATAAGTACAACCTGGCCAGTAAAAAAACTGAAAATATTACTGAAGAAAATAAAGGGTACGATACAAACCCTGCATTTTCGAAAGATGGTGCTTTAGCTTGGTTACAAATGAAAACTCCGGGCTATGAAGCAGATAAAAACGATATTATAGTGCTTAAAGATGGTGTGAAACAAAACCTTACAGCACAATGGGATGGAACTGTTGCTAACTTTATATGGGCAAACAACAATACAGACATTTACTTTACAGCTCCTGTGAATGGTACAAGACAGCTTTTTAAAGTAGATTATCCGGGGAGATCTAGAAAAATGCCTGTTGTAGAGCAGCTTTCACAAGGTCAATTTGATGTAACGGGAATAGTAGCAGAAAATAATGGTCAATTAATCGTTACACGTACCGATATGAACCACGCTACAGAGATTTTTTCTTTCGATTTAAAGAAAAAAACTTTTAAACAACTTACACAAGTTAATACAGAGTTTTACGGAAATATGGATTTACCATCAGTTGAAAAGAGAATGGTAACTACTAAAGATGGTAAACAAATGTTGGTATGGGTGGTTTTACCTCCAAACTTCGATAAAACAAAAAAATATCCAACATTGCTTTATGCTCAGGGCGGTCCACAGTCTCCTTTATCTCAATTTTACTCATTCCGTTGGAATTTTCAATTAATGGCTTCGCAAGGTTATATTGTAGTAGCTCCAAACAGAAGAGGAATGCCAGGTCACGGTGTAGAATGGAATGAGGCAATTAGCGGCGACTGGGGTGGTGGTGCAATGCAAGACTACCTAGATGCCATTGATGCTATTGCTAAAGAGCCTTATGTAGATAATGATAGACTTGGTGCTGTTGGTGCAAGTTTTGGTGGCTATTCAGTTTTCTGGCTTGCTGGAAATCACGATGGTCGTTTCAAATCTTTTATTGCCCATGACGGTGTTTTCGACAATCGATCAATGTATGGTACCACTGAAGAGTTGTTCTTCGTAAACCACGATATGGGTGGTGCTTATTGGGAGAAAGAAAATGAAGTAGCACAGAAAACATACAATGAGTTCAACCCAATTAACTATGTGGATAAATGGGATACTCCAATTTTAATTGTACAAGGTGGGAAAGACTACCGTGTCCCTATTGAGCAAGGATTGCAAGCATTCCAAGCGGCGCAATTACAAAATATAAAAAGTAAGCTTCTTTATTTCCCAGAAGAGAACCATTGGGTGCTTCAGCCACAAAATGCATTGGTATGGCAAAGAGAATTCTTTGGTTGGTTGAAAGAAACACTTTAATTTATGCTAAATGAAATGTCACGAATGCACGAAGGATAATAAAAACTCGTGTGTTCGTGATTTTTTAAATGATATTAAAAAAATAGTACATCAACAATTTTACTTTTGTTGAAAATACATTAAAAAATTACTCACATCAGTTTAACCAAATTAACAATTTACAGTATTTTTGCCTATGCAAAATAATGTCCTCATTTTAGATTTTGGATCGCAGTACACTCAATTAATCGCTAGACGCGTTAGAGAGCTGAATATTTACTGCGAAATCCACCCTTACAATAAAGTTCCAGAAAACCTAGATCCTTATAAGGCTGTAATTCTTTCTGGAAGTCCATTTTCTGTTCGTGCTGAAGATGCTCCACATCCGGATCTTTCAAAAATTAAAGGTCAAAAGCCACTTTTAGCGGTTTGTTATGGTGCACAGTATTTAGCACATTTTAATGGCGGAAGTGTAGAACCATCAAACTTACGTGAATACGGGAGAGCGAAGTTGTCTATGATTAAAGATGGCGAAGTTTTCTTTAAAGACATTCCTGAAAACACTAATGTTTGGATGAGTCATAGCGATACAATTGCGAAACTTCCTGAAAACGGAGTACGTTTAGCGAGTACTGTAGATGTTTTAAACGCTGCCTATAGAATTGAGGGCGAAGAAACCTACGCAATTCAATTTCATCCTGAAGTATACCATTCAACGCACGGTAAACAATTGTTAGAGAACTTTTTAGTGAATATTGCTGAGGTACCTCAAACTTGGACACCAGCTGCTTTTGTTGAAACTACTGTTGCGACTTTAAAAGAGCAAATAGGAGATGGAAAAGTTGTATTAGGGTTAAGTGGTGGAGTAGATTCTACTGTTGCTGCTATTCTTCTTAATAAGGCAATTGGTAAAAATCTATACTGTATATTCGTAAATAACGGGTTGCTTCGTAAAAATGAATTTGAAAGCGTTTTAGACCAATATAAGGATATGGGGCTGAACGTAAAAGGTGTAGATGCATCAGAACGATTTTTGAAAGCTTTGAAAGATGTAAGCGACCCTGAAAAGAAACGTAAAGCTATTGGTAATGCCTTTATTGAAGTGTTTGATGATGAGGCACATCAATTAACTGGCGTGGATTGGTTAGGTCAAGGAACTATCTACCCAGATGTTATTGAAAGTGTTTCTGTAAACGGACCATCGGTAACCATTAAAAGTCATCACAATGTAGGAGGTTTACCAGATTTTATGAAATTAAAAATCGTAGAGCCACTACGTATGCTTTTTAAAGATGAGGTAAGACGTGTAGGAAAAGAAATGGGAATCGACCCTGAGTTATTAGGAAGACACCCTTTTCCTGGACCAGGTTTAGCAATTCGAATTTTAGGAGATATTACAGCCGAAAAAGTTCGTATATTACAAGAGGTTGATGCTATTTTTATAAATGGATTGAAAAAGTGGGACTTATACGATAAGGTATGGCAAGCTGGAGCAATTCTATTACCTGTAAATAGTGTAGGGGTAATGGGAGACGAGAGAACTTATGAGAAAGTAGTAGCCCTTAGAGCGGTTGAGTCTACCGATGGGATGACTGCAGATTGGGTAAATTTACCTTATGAATTTTTGCAAGAAGTAAGTAATCATATAATAAATCGCGTTAAAGGCGTTAATAGAGTAGTCTATGATATCAGCTCTAAACCGCCTGCAACAATAGAGTGGGAATAATTTCTGTAAAGTTTCTTTTTTGCTGAAATTGATTTAACCTCTAAATCATGTTTAATTTTAACTGAAATTGAGACTATGTTTGACAAACTTAAAAATTCGATTATCCCTATGTTGAAGTGTTTAATATACGTTTCAGTTACGTTGTTATTTATGGTTAGTTGTGGATCTGCAGCTCAACAACAATACAAGAGTCACGCTGTTAAAAAGGGTGAAACTGTATCAAGTATTGCAGACGCATATAATATTTCTGAAGAAACAATTTACAATTTGAACCCTGAATCTAGAAATGGACTAAAGACAAATAGTATCTTGATTATTCCTTCTAATGAAATTATTAGTTCGGGAACAGAAAAAAACAACTACCGCGAGCATAGGGTTAAAAGAAAAGAAACCTTATACGGCATAGCTCAAAAATACAATGTTAGTGTTGATGATATCAAAAGGTTAAATAAGGAGTTGTATTCTAGGGGCTTAAGAAACGGTGAAAGAATACTTATTCCAGCGGCTTCAAAAAGTACTGAGGTAACTACCAAAGAACCTGATGATAAATTACCATCTGGCACACAAGAGTATAAAGTTCAAGCTAAGGAAACTAAGTTTGGAATTGCGAGAAAATTCGGGATTAGTATTGCGGAATTAGATGCACTAAATCCAGAGTTGGGCGATGGTTTAAAGAAAGGTTCAATAATTATTGTTCCTGAAGACACTGTAATGGAAGATGCTGAAATAGACGATGAAAAATTTCAGTATTACGAGGTGTTACCAAAAGAAGGTTTTTATAGATTGAAAGTGAAATTTGGTCTTTCTCGAGATGAAATTGTTGCTTTAAATCCGTACGCAAAAGATGGATTAAAAGAAGGAATGATTCTTAAATTGCCTAAAGAAGCAGATTACCAATCTTCTGATGTTTACACTGATATTAATCTTGAAGACCGAATAGACAACAAGAGAATGAAGACGGTAGCGCTTATGTTGCCATTTCGTTTACCTGGAAGTCCAGACGATTCAACTGAAGGCGATAGCGATTTAATTAAAAGAGATCCTACGCTTCGTGTATCTTTAGACTTTTATAGCGGAGCATTAATGGCTGCTGAGTTTGCAAAGGATAAAGGCATTCCTGTTACACTAAACGTTTACGATACGGAAAGAAGTGAACGTAAAGTTGCATCTATTATTTCAAATGGAAACTTTAAAGATGTAGATGCCGTAATTGGTCCTTTACTACAGAAGAATGTTGAAAAAGCTTCAGATATGCTTCAGAGAGATAAAATTCCGGTTTTTTCTCCTTTAAGCAATAGAGATATGGCTATGAATAAGAACCTTTTTCAAACCATACCTACCAATTCAATTCTTGAAAAAACTATGATTCAATATTTGGTAAAGCATTCATCAGGTAGAAATATTATAATAATTTCAGATTCAAAAAGAGCTAAACAGAAAGAAATGCTACTATCGGCAATTCCATCCGTAAAATCTGTAGCGCCAAGAGGTGGAGGATATGTAGCCGCTAGTGATATTTCTGCTGTGGTTAATAGCGGTATGGAAAATTGGGTTGTTCTTGAATCGGAAAACCCTGTATTAATTAGTAGTGCTGTAAATGTGCTGGCTGGAATGTCTCCAAGCTATAAACTTCGCTTATTTACTTTCGATAAAAATGACGCTTACGAATGGCACGAAGTATCGAGTAGACGTTTAGCAAAATTAGATTTTACATTTCCTTCTGTAAACAAAAAAATTGATGAGGACGAACGCAATTCTTTTTTAGTAAGTTATAAAAATAAATACGGGGTGTTACCGAATAGATACGCCATTAGAGGTTTTGATGTAACTTACGACGTATTGTTGCGTATGGCTTCAGAAAACGATATTTACGATGCTGTATTACCTGAAAATCAAACAGTGTATATTGAGAATAAGTTTCGATATAATAAGTCTGATACTGAAGGGTATTGCAATGAAGCGGCTTATATTCTAAAATATAATAACGAACTGAAATTTGAAGTAGTAGAATGAGTACTTCTAAAGTAACATATTTAGGAAATCTTCGTACAGAGAACGAACACCTAAAGTCGAAAAACACATACATCACCGACGCTCCAACCGATAATAACGGAAAGGGAGAAGCGTTTTCGCCTACAGATACTGTGGCTACAGGGCTTGCTAATTGTATGATAACCGTAATGGGGATTAAGGCGAGAGATCTCAATGTAAATATGGATGGAACAACAGCAATGGTAACAAAAACTATGGCTGCAAACCCGCGTCGCATTTCTAAAATTGAAATAGTCCTAGACTTTCCTGCTGGTATTGATGAGAAATCGAGAAAAATATTAGAAAATACAGGGAATACTTGCCCTGTTATACAGAGTCTTCACCCTGATATTGAAAAAGTAATTGATTATAATTGGGGGTAAATAAGCAATTTGCTTTCATTATCAGTTGTGAGTCAGTTATTTTTAATTTCGACGATATTATTGACTTCAACTTATTATGAAACTTTTATTTGCATTCTTAATTTTCTTGGTAACACACCCACACCCTCAGAACAATTCTGAAAAAATTACGTGGAGTGAAAGTTATAAGCTTAGTTGGAATGACTTTCGCGGAAAACCTATACGTAGTGCAAGTTTTGTTGCAACCACCAATTCGGGAATAAGCTTTCAGTATTCATATTCCATCAAGAATAATAAAGTTAGTGTTGACTATTCGGTATCAAGCTTTTTCGAGCCCAATAATTCTTGGTATATTCCTGAAAAAGTAAATGATCATATTCTAAAACACGAACAGCTTCATTTTGACATATCAGAAGTTCATGCTCGAATGCTTAAAAAGAATTTAGAAGGAAAGCAATTCTCAAAGAGGGTGCAATCTGAAATTGAAAAAATTTACAGAGAAGTCGAACAGAAAAGAAGGGCAATGCAAACGAGATTTGACGCCGAAACTGATCACTCTCGAAACGAAAAACAAGAATTATACTGGCGAAAATATATCGCCCAACTGCTCGCCGAATATGAACATTGGAAATAGCCCAGACCCTAATCACTTAATTGAACTTGCTAACTATAAAATGGCTTTCGGAAAATATGAGGGGTATTATTTGGTGAATGTTCCTGAATATTACTTTGTATGGTTTAAACAAAAGGGATTCCCAGAGGGGAAACTTGGTAGAATGATGGCCGAAATGTACGAGCTTAAACTCAACGGACTAGAAGGCTTAGTGAAAAAGCTTATTAAAAAGTGAAAATCTGTATCTTTTTGGCGATAGATAAAGTGGTAATAACTAAAATGTATAATGAAAAAGATTTTAAGCTACATCTGGCCAGTTACTAAAAAAATTCCTTCTGAATTTAATGGTACTTTAGAAATATCTTATGTCAATGGTAAGAGAGTTTTAGATACAGAAAATGCAAATTATTCTTACGGGTCACTTCAAAAAATATTAGAAATAGGTTTGACTAAAGTAAATCTAAAGTCGGTTGAAAACTTATTGCTTTTAGGATTAGGCGGTGGAAGTATCATTAAATCACTTCGTGAAACTTTTGAATACAAAAATAACATTATTGCTGTTGAGATTGATCCAGAAATAATAAAACTAGCTAAGGATGAATTTGGAATATCAGCTTCAGAAAATCTTCAGATTGTACAACAAGATGCTTTTGAGTATGTCCAAAATTCTGAAGTCAAATTTCAGCTAATTATAATCGATCTTTTTATAGACACTACTGTGCCTTCAAAATTTTTCAAAAGGGAATTTTGTGAAAATGTTTCGAAACTCATCAGTATTAATGGAGAGTTGATTTTTAATATAGGAGTTAACTTAGATAAGGATACAGAAATAGCTTCCTCAATTATTGATAATTTCGGAATTAACTTCAAGTTTTATTCACTTAAAAAGGTAAACGGAACAAATCATTTATTAATTGGAAAAAAAATATCTTAATTCTGACAATTAACGGAAATTTATTTTCAAAATAGAGTGTTTCATTTTTGAAATTTAAACCTTTCCTTTCCACAATAAAAATGTACCTTTGCATCCCGTATAATCATTTCAGCAGAGGCATCCATGAGCACTACAAAATACATCTTCGTTACGGGCGGGGTTTCATCATCATTAGGAAAAGGAATAATCGCAGCGTCGCTAGCTAAACTTTTGCAAGCTAGAGGCTACCGTGTAACTATTCAAAAACTAGATCCTTACATTAACGTAGATCCAGGAACTTTAAATCCTTACGAGCATGGCGAATGTTATGTTACAGATGATGGTGCTGAAACTGATTTAGATTTAGGACATTACGAGCGTTTCTTAAACGTAACAACTTCTCAAGCAAATAATGTTACAACGGGACGTATTTACCAAAGCGTAATCCAAAAGGAGCGCCGTGGTGAATTCCTAGGAAAAACGGTTCAAGTAATTCCACATATCACAAACGAAATTAAAGAGCGTATCCAACTTTTAGGTAAAACAGGCGATTACGATATCGTTATTACTGAAATTGGTGGAACTGTGGGGGATATTGAATCTTTACCATACATAGAAGCTGTTCGTCAGATGAAATGGGAAATGGGAGATGATAACGCCCTAGTAATACATTTAACCTTTGTTCCTTTTCTTGCTGCTGCAGGTGAACTAAAAACCAAGCCAACACAACATTCGGTTAAAACCTTAATGGAAAGTGGTATCCGTGCAGATATTTTAGTTTGTAGAACAGAACACGAACTTTCTTTTGATTTAAGAAGAAAACTAGCTCTTTTCTGCAATGTAAAACAAGAAGCTGTAATTCAATCTATAGATGCTTCTACAATTTATGATGTTCCAAACTTAATGTTTGAAGAAGGCTTAGATAAGGTTACTCTTAAAAAATTAAACCTTGTAGATTCTAATGAACCAGACTTGAAAAGTTGGAATAACTTTTTGCAAAGACATAAAAACCCGAAAGCTGAGGTTAGAGTTGGTTTAATTGGTAAATACGTTGAATTACAAGACAGCTACAAATCTATTTTAGAAGCTTTTATTCACGCAGGTGCTGAAAATGAAGTGAAAGTAAATGTAGATTTCATACATTCAGAACATATCAACGCAAAAACAATTGGGAATAAACTTTCTAAACTTGATGGAGTTCTTGTTGCACCAGGATTTGGGGAACGAGGAGTTGAAGGAAAGGTTGCTGCTGTACAATATGCCCGTGAAAACAACTTACCATTCTTAGGTATTTGCTTAGGAATGCAAATGGCGGTTATCGAGTTTGCTAGAAATGTATTGAAGTTAAAGGATGCAAATAGTACCGAAATGAATCCGAAAGCTCAAGACCCTGTAATTAGTATTATGGAGGATCAAAAGAACTTAGAGGATATGGGAGGAACTATGCGTTTAGGTTCTTGGAAGTGCGATTTAAAAGAAGGTAGCTTAGCGAATAAAATATATAGTTCAAATTCTATTGAAGAGCGTCACCGCCATAGATACGAGTTTAACAGTACGTATAGAGAAAATTTAGAAGCAGCAGGTATGATTGCTACAGGTAGTAATCCAAATACCGATTTGGTAGAGATTGTAGAAATTCCAAGTCACCCTTGGTTTATTGGTGTTCAATACCATCCTGAATATAAAAGTACGGTTGCCAACCCGCATCCGCTTTTCGTGGCTTTCGTAAAAGCAATGCACGAGCATTCAGAAAAAAATAACTAAGACAATTTGGCGTAAGGTTAATAAAAGGCGGGATTATTGTTTACCTAGCTATCTTATAAGTTTAAGTCTAAGTTAATAACGAAGATAACAACGAAACAAAACGATTAAATTAAACTAAAACTTTCGAATTATAAATTCGGAATGCATTAAAACGATTGCGGTACATGTCCGCGACTTAGTATGGAAGAAAAGAAATTTGACGTTAACTCACTCGTAGGTTTTTTATTGATTGGAGGTATCCTTATTTGGATGCTTTATATGAATAAACCAACCGAGGAAGAATTACAAGCTGAACAAGCAAAAACTGAAGCTGCAGCAAGTGTGGCTATTTCATCAGAAAAAGGACCACTAGACACAACATTAACTGGAGCTATTTCAGATTCAATGAAGTTAGGCTCTGCAAGTGATTCATTAGCTTATGAGCAATTGAAAAACAAACTAGGTTCTTTTGCTTATTCTGGCACATTGCCTTCTGCAACCGATGAAACTACAGTGTTTGAAAATGATGTACTTTACCTTAAAGTGAGTAATAAAGGGGGGTATATTTCGGAAGCTAGATTAAAGAATTTTACCAAATTTGATTCTGTTCCAATCTATCTTATTAAAGATGGTAACGCTTCATTAAATCTTCAGTTTACAGCTGAAAATAGAAATTTAAACACAGCAGATTTATACTTCGAGCCTACCTTAAGTGAAAATGGCGAAGATAAAGTCCTTTCTATGAAGCTAAAAACTTCACAAAATGGATTCTTGGAATATCGCTATACCTTGAAGCCAGGTGAGTATATGCTTGACTTCAGTATTAATAGTCAAGGTTTAGATGGTGTATTAAATACATCTCAGCCTATGTATTTAGACTGGAGGTTAAAAGGATATCGTCACGCAAAAAGTATCTCGTACGAAAACAGATATTCTCGTTTAACCTACGAATACGACGGCGAAAAGCACTCAAAATTATCTCCATCTGGGGATGATGAAGAATTAGAAAAAGATGTTACCTGGATGAATTTCCGTCAACATTTCTTTAGTTCGATGCTACTTACCGATACTCCATTTAAAGAGGTAAAACTTACATCTGTAGATTTAGTAAAAGATGAAGAAATAGATACTGTATTTACAAAACAGTACGGAGCTAAAATGCTTATTGAACCTAAAGGTGGAAAGCTGGCCCATACTATGAATATGTATTACGGTCCTTCAGATTATAAAATTTTTAAAGAGTACGGTCGTAACTTAGACGAGGCAATGCCGCTAGGTTGGGGAATATTCGGGTTTATTAATAAGTATGTTATTATTCCATTATTTGGATTACTATCAGACTTTTTACCTGCTGGGATTGCAATTATTGTCCTAACTATTTTAATTAAATTGTTGCTTTCTCCAGTTCAGTACAAACAATATCTGGCACAGGCTAAAATGAAGGTTTTAAAACCTGAAATGGATGCAATTAAAGAGAAGTACAAGGACAATAAGTTAAAAATTCAACAGGAAACTATGAAGTTACAAACTTCCGCAGGCGCCAGTCCGCTTAAGGGTTGTTTACCAGCTTTATTGCAAATTCCTGTATTCTATGCCTTATTTACCTTTTTCCCGTCGGCATTCGATTTGAGACAGAAAAGTTTCTTATGGGCAGACGACCTTTCGAGCTATGATACAATTTTAGAATTGCCATTTCATATTCCATTTTATGGGGATCACGTAAGTTTATTTCCAATATTAGCTTCTATTGCTATCTTCATTTATATGATGATGACAACAGGACAGACAATGCAGCAACAGCAGCAACCGGGAATGCCTAATATGAAATTCATAATGTACCTATCACCGTTGTTTATGTTGATTTTCTTTAACAATTACGCAAGTGGTTTATCTCTGTACTATTTTGTTTCAAACCTTATTACTATTGGGATTATGCTTGTAATCAAAAATTTTATTATTGATGAAGAAAAGATTCACGCTAAAATTCAGGTGAAAAAAGCGCAACCAAAAAAGCAAAATAAATTTCAGCGTAAAATGGCTGAAATGATGGAGCAGGCTGAAGAACAAAAGCGAGCTGGAAAACGATAATATTTTCTAAACTTAGTAAAGAAGGGTTTCTTTGTAGGCTGATTATTCAGCATATCTAGAAACCCTTTTTCAATTCACATTTATTAGTAAAATAGAATTAAAGCTTCTTCGTTATCTTTATTGAAATATTTCAAACACTATGAAAACACTTAATGCCTTACTATTCTTTGGAATTTTTATCTCATCTGTAGCAGGTTTTTCTCAAAATGATATAAACCAAATGGATGCAGATGGTAAACGTCATGGAATTTGGAAAAAGACATATCCCGGAACGGAACAATTGCGATATGAGGGTAAGTTTGAACACGGAAAGGAGGTTGGAGAATTCAAATTCTATTGTAAAGACTGCCAAAATCAGCCTACCATAATTAAAACTTTTAACAAGAGTGATAATATTGCTGATGTCAAGTATTTCACTAAAAAAGGCAAACTTGTAAGTGAAGGTAAAATGGAGGGTAAAGAGCGAATAGGGGAATGGATTTACTATCACCAAAAATCGAAGGTAATTATGTCTCGAGAAAACTACCTTAACGACGAACTTCACGGAAAAGTTATAACCTATTACCCAAATGGAAAAATAACCCAGGAAACCGATTATAAGCACGGAAAAAAGGACGGAGAAGACAATTATTACTCCGTGGAAGGGGTGCTTCTTAAAAAACTTCCTCATACTAATGACCAAATTCACGGACAGGTTTTTTACTACGATGCCTATGGAAATGTTGTAATTGAAGGGCACTACAAACACGGTAAAAAGCATGGTCTTTGGAAATATTACAAGGATGGACAAGTTGTTTTAGAGGAAACCTATCCAAAGAAAAATAGAGAGTAAATTATAGTTTTCTATGTACTTATTAATTTGTTACAAGAACCCAATCTCAATCATTTACCATTAATTAATTAGCTATCAATTATTGAAGCTTAGCGATATTTAAATTTTAGCTGCTAATAGGGTTAAGCCTTGTCTTTGCCCTAAAATCAATAACATTATTTCAAATTGTTTCTTTAGCTTTATCAATTATTTTAAACTCCTTCAGAATGAATCGTTTTCTCACTATTTTATTTTTAATTTTTCCTGTTTTTATTTTCGCGCAGTTAAAATCACCTGCCGAGTTTTTGGGGTATGAAATTGGTACTCAATTTTCGCGACACGCCGAAGTAGTTGCCTATTTCGAACACGTTGCTGAAAACAGTGCGCTTGTTCAATATTCCGATTATGGTATTACAAACGAACGTAGAAGATTGACCTATGCCATTATTTCTTCTGAAGAGAACCTTAAAAACATTGAAAAGATTCGCACTGATAATTTAAAAAATGCTGGAATTATTTCTGGAAAGGCAAACCCTGAGAAAGCTATTGTTTGGTTAAGTTACAATGTACACGGAAATGAAGCGAGTAGTAGTGAAGCAGCAATGAATACAATCTATAAATTACTGACAGAACACCAAGATTATCTTCAAAATACTGTTATAATTATGGATCCTGGTGTTAATCCAGATGGGCGAGATAGATATGTAAATTGGTACAATCAAGTGCAAGCTAAACCTTATAACACTTCGCAAGACGCTACAGAGCATAAAGAGCCTTGGCCAAGTGGACGACCAAACCATTATTTATTCGATTTAAATCGCGATTGGATGTGGGCAAGTCAGGTAGAAACACAACAACGCTTAAAAATATACAACCAGTGGATGCCGCATATACACGTAGATTTTCACGAACAGTTTATAAACAACCCTTATTATTTTGCGCCAGGAGCAGAGCCGTATCACGAAATAATTACTCCTTGGCAACGCGATTTTCAACATCAGATAGGAAAGAACAACGCAAAGTATTTTGATGAAAACGGATGGTTATATTTCACCCGTGAGAGTTTCGACTTATTGTACCCAAGTTATGGCGATACTTACCCAATGTATATGGGAGCCATTGGGATGACTTATGAGCAAGCTGGTCACGGTATGGCTGGGTTGGGTATTATGAACGATGAAGATATTGAACTTACACTTGTAGATCGTGTTGCTCATCATACCACAACAGGACTTTCAACCATTGAAGTTGCTTCAAAACAAGCAAAAACTCTTAATTCAGAATTCAGAACATTTTTTCAAAATGAAAATCTAAAATTCAAGAGTTTTGTTCTAAAAGGAAATGCAGATAAAATCAAAAGTCTAACCGAGATGTTGGATCGTCACGATATTAAATACGGATTTGCAGATGGCGGTAAAGCGAAAGGTTTTAGATATTCAACATCCAAAAATGCGACTATTGATGCTAAAGATGCTTTAGTAGTTAGTACAAATCAACCAAAAGGAAAGATGGTGCAAGTGCTTTTTGAACCTACAACAGCACTATCAACTCCAATTACTTACGATATTACAGCATGGAGCTTGCCTTATGCTTTTGGCTTAGATGGTGTTGCAAGTAATAGTTTGGTTACTGCTAATAGTACAGCGAAGAAATCATCAGTTTCGAATATTGCTTCTCCTAATGCCGCTGGTTATATCGCGAAGTGGAATAGTTTACAAGACGCTTCATTTCTTGCTGAATTATTAAAGAATAATATAAAAGTGCGTTTTTCAGAAAAAGAACTTCGCTTTAATGGTAAAAGCTTTGGTCGAGGAAGTTTAATTATTACAAGAAGTGACAATAAAACCAATTCAGATTTCGATACAAAACTTATCGAAATAGCAAATAAAATGGAGCGAGAGCTTTATGCTTCTCCAACTAGCTATGCCGATGAGTTAACAGATTTTGGATCACAGTATGTGAATTTAATTAAGAATAAAAAAGTTGCAATTCTTCAGGGTGCTGGGACCTCTTCATTAAATTACGGAGCGCTATGGCACTTTTTTGAAACGCAGTTAAAATATCCTATCACATCAATAAATACAAAAAGTGTAGGAAAGGTTAAGTGGAGTGAGTACGATGTTTTAATATTACCTGAAGGAAATTACAACTCAATTTTTAACGATGATAACTTTAAAATACTTGAAGATTGGGTTAACCAAGGCGGTAATTTAATAGCTATAGGAAATGCTGTAGCTGTTTTTGAAGGTAAAAAAGGTTTTGATTTAACCAAAAATGCTTCTGAAAACGATGAGGAAAAAGAAGATGAAGTTTCCGATAAAAACTTAATACCTTATGCTGAACGTGAGATGGAAAGTACCAAGGATATGATCACTGGAAGTATATTTAAAGTGAAGTTAGACAACACTCACCCTTTGGCTTTTGGGTATGATGATACGTATTACAGTATGAAATTGGGTAATAAGTCTTATAAGTTTTTAGAGGATGGCTATAATGTAGGTTATATTGAAGGAGACGCTGAAAGTGTTTCTGGATTTACTGGTGAACGCGCAAAAGCCTCGCTTAAAAACTCAATTGTTTTTGCTCAGGCAAAGAAGGGTAGCGGTAGTGTAGTTTATATGGTTGACGATGTTTCCTTCCGTTCGTTTTGGCAGAATGGAAAATTGTTTCTAGCCAATGCAGTATTCTTTGTGAAATAAAACACCCGAATAGTATAAATAGAACTCGGTCTTTACTTTTAAAGACCGAGTTTTTTTATTCTATAATATCGACTGAAATACCTTCTGTAATTATTTCTGAAACTAAGGCTAATTTTCCTTCAGTAAAGAGCTCATCAAGCGATTTCATATCAACATTTTCCCAAGGTTCAGCTTTATAGTTTTTGTAATTAACAAAACGTATTCCCTTTACAACACTGGGGTTGAATGCTTCTCTAAAACGAATACCACCTTTTCCAGTGTAGAATTTATAGGCGAGATAGTCAGTAGTAAAATCATCTTTATTTATCCAATACATATAAATATCTTCGTGATCTACGCCACCGCCTTCTTGTGCAAACGTCACTTCAATTTCGTAGTATTTTTTGCCTTTAATCTCAGCCTCTCCAACCAATTTTTTATTTACGGCTTCATCATTCAAACCGTAAGGTAGTTGCACAAAATAATGTACAGAATTCACCGAGTTTGCATAAAGATTCGATAGTGAGTCGGGCAAGTTTATCTTTACACCATCTACTTGTCGCTCAAAACTACTATTGGTAAGCACATCATAGGTTTCTCCTAATGAATCGTTTATTGTTCGGGTTAATTTGTAAAGACCGTTTTTTCTTTCGCTAGTGTATTTATTTTTACGAAAGGTGAATTCAATTTTGGCCTTGTCGTACTTATCCCCTCCTGCAGTTTCAATTGTTTTGTCAATAATCTGCTGCGCTGTAAGTTTTTTTTCTTCTTGCTTGCAGGAAATAAAAAGAAAAAGAAATCCAATTAGTGGAAGGAGTCTCATAGTTTATGTTTTTTCCTCAAAGATACAAATGAATTATTCTAATCAATAAATTCATCTATACGCAAATGTTGTAGTTGTAAAACTTTAAATATTAATCTACAATAGTTCTAAACGTCAGATTGATTCTTGCTGAGTTTACTTTTTTAGTTGGCGGTAATCGATGTAACCAATAGGTTTGAGTTTCACCTTTCATCACTAATAAGCTACCGTGTTCTAAGATTACAGAAATTGTGTCTTTGGTTTCTCTATACTTAAAAGCGAATTTTCGCGTTGCACCAAAACTAACAGAGGCAATGGCTCCATTCTTTTTTAAATCTTTTTCATCATCACTATGCCAAGCCATTCCTTCTGCACCAGTGTGGTATAAGTTAAGTAAGCAGCTGTTATAAGTTTCTCCACTTTTCTTTTCAATATAGTTTTTAAGCTCAAGTAATTCTGGTGTCCATGGAAGCGCTTTTTTTGTAGTTTTTGAATAGGTGTATTTAAATTCCTTATCACCGTACCAAGCTACCTTTCGTTTTGTAATAATTTTTTTTCCAAAGATGAATGCTTCATCATTTTTCCAAGAAATAGAATTTAGAAGAATTTCGAAATAACGATTTGCCAAGTCTTCAGAAAATATTTTTCCGAAATAATTAACCTCGCCATCTCTCGGAAGTAAGTTCTTTTCTGAATTTGATTTTTGAGAAAATAAATTAAATTGTTCCAAGGGAAATCTTTTTTAAGGAATGATAAAAATAACAACTCCCAACGAATCGAGTTTATATTAAACGTAGTATTTAGTTATAAAAAAAATGTGTGAAAGTTTTAAATTGAATTCATTACTTTTAATAACCAATGGACTATCAAATTAAAACCTAATCAATTATGAATATTATGCTTTTTATTTTCGGAGTAATAGTAGTGATTGCGATTTTGCTTGTTATTGTTTTTAATCGCTTTGTAAAAAACAAAAACTTAGTGAAAGATGCTTGGAGTAATATTGATGTCGCTTTAAAGCGTCGCTATGATCTAATTCCGAATCTTATTGAAACTGTAAAAGGGTATGCAGCTCACGAAAAAACCACATTAGAAAATGTGATTAATGCGCGTAATGCTGCTATGTCTGTTCCTTCCGACGATATAAGTGGCCAGATAAAAGCAGAAAGTCAGTTACAACAATCGTTACGCAGTATTTTCGCATTAGGTGAGGCATATCCAGATTTAAAAGCTAATCAAAACTTTTTAGACCTGCAGCAAAAGTTAAATGAAATTGAGGTAAATCTCGAACGCAGCAGAAGGTATTACAACGGTACGGTGCGTGAAAATAACACCTATGGCGAAAGTATGCCTGGTGTTTTATTTGCTGGAATGTTTGGGTATAAGCATTTCGATTACTTTGAAGCTGATGAAGCCGAACGCAAAAATGTGAACGTGAGCTTTAATTAAAAAGTAATTAAACGTATGCAATTAAAATGCTCTTCAATTATTTCATAAAATACAAGGTTAGTTGCTGGTTCAACAAAGAACTGGTTTTATTGATTTGTGGAATATTCTTTTTCCTAAAAGCTTCTTCTCAGAATTTTACTGTTGATTATGCAAAGGTTGATATTTATATAAGTGAAGAGGGGTATTTTGATGTTGTAGAAAATTACGACATTACTTTTACGGCTCCCAAATACGGGATATATCGTACTATACAAACTCAATACGATATTAAAACGGAAGAAGGAACGAATGAAAAACGCAAAATTGAGATTAAAAAATTAGATGTTTCAAAACATAAGTATTCAACTACTCCATTTTTAGCACGAAAAGTAAGCAATGATTTTGAAATTAAAATTGGGAACAAGGATAAAACTATAATCGGTCCGGAGCACTACGAAATTAAATATAGGGTTTACAATGCTTTTCTCTATGAAGAAGAAAACACTCATTTCTATTGGAATATCAAACCAGACAATTGGTTGGCTCCTTTTAAAAAATTAGATTTTACTATTCATATTCCTGAAAGCATCCATTTAGATTTAGACAATTTTTATGTGTATTCAGGTGAGCGAGGTGAAACTGCAGCTTCACCTTATTTTGAAGTTAATTATGTCGATGGAGTATTTCTAGCTAAAAGTACTAGAGACTTTAATTCTGCAACCGGAGAGAGTGTAACGGCACTTGTTAAACTTCCAGCTAGTTCTATAAAAGAAATAAAACCCTTTTGGCCGTTTTGGTCAGACTATGGTTGGATTATTATTTTGGGAGCTTTAATCTTTGTTTTTTATTTAGTTTGGAATAAGTACGGGAAGGATGATAAGGTGATTGCGACTACAAGTTATTTTCCTCCAAGTGGCATAGATCCAGCTATGGCAGGGTATTTAATAGATGATAAAGGTGATACTGAAGATCTAATTGCTTTATTACCATATTGGGGCGAACGTGGGATAATAGCCATAAAGGAAATTCCTAAAAAAAATTGGTTTGGAAAGAGTGATACTAAAATTACACGTTTAAGACCCCTACCAGAAGGTGCTCCACCCTATGAAATAGAACTTTTTAATGGAATTTTCGGTAGCGAACATAATTCTGGTGAAAAAAGTGTTTTAATAAGTAGTTTGAAAAATTCCTTCTACACCAAAATGGATAAAGCAAAGAGATTATTAAAAAAACAAGCTCAGGTATATTACGATCCCAAAGCCAATAAAGTTCAAATTGGAGCAATAGTGGGGTTGCTACTAATAAATTTTATTTTACTCGTTGTTTTTTTAATATTTTGGGGGTTTATTGCTGTAATTACACTTGTACCTGTTTTTATCTTCCTTCTTTATATGACAGTACACTTGGTAAAGAAAAACGCTAAAGGAACTCAGGTTTTATCTGAATTAAAAGGGTTTAAACAATTCATTATAATAGCAGAAGAGAATAAACTAAAAATGCTATTAAAAGATAGCCCCAACTACTTTGAATCTACGATGAGCTATGCGCTAGCTTTTGGTTTGTTAAGCAATTGGGTTAAGAAGTTTGAAGCACTCGATATACAACCTCCTACTTGGTATTCTTCAACAGGAGGCGTGGTGACAATAAATAATTTTTCCAAATCATTTTCCGATACCATACAGTCTACCAAATCTACCATGGTTAGTTCCCCATCAAGCAGTTCGTCTGGAGGCGGATCTTCAGGTGGCGGTTTTGGCGGCGGTGGCGGTGGAAGCTGGTAAGTCTTTTCTTATTTATTCATAAATACATTAAATTTCATCTAGATTCTAGCATCTAGCATCTCAAACCTCACATCTAGCATCTCAAATCTCACCTGTACCCCCAAGGTGCTGCAGGAGTTTCAACTTCAGTAGTTAAATCGAATTTTACTGTAAACACTCTGTCGCTTCCAATTCTACGTAAATTGTAGGTCATAGAAGTATCATCAAGGGTAAACCACCATACATTAGTAGATGCTAAAGGAAGCATATTGCTTGTATGTTGGTCTGCAGGAAAAATCTGGATATTAGGTAAACCAGTATTAGAGCTTAACCCTCCGTATTGAGTAACATCTTCTTCAGTTCCATCTTCGTGACGATGGTCATGCTTTAAAAGGATGCGATTGTCATCTTGTAAGGTCAATACCCAAGTTCTAGATCTATTTTCCCCTACAAAAAACGGAACACGAATGATATTTTTTTCACAACTTCTTACATGCATAACAAGTTTTTCACCCATAAAACCATCACCTTCCTTGCCGCCAGCTGTAATTTCTCCCTCATAAGCTTTCCCGCAATGCGATTTTAGATTGTTCCAAAATTGTTCGGATGCAGGAGCTTCTTGAGCAAAGAGATGTAGGGGAAATAGCATCAACAAAAGGAGTAACTTTTTCATAATAAGAAGTTTTAAAGGAAACGACAAGATATCAACTTTTATACAAAATGTAAATTAATATCGAATTAAACTAATCCCCTATGCTAAATCAAAAGCATAAGCATGGATTTAGAAATTATAAATCTCTTCTCTTGAGTACAGCGTACGACCAATAAACGAATAAAAAAGTCCATACCACTACAATTAGAATATTTAACCAACCAACCGCATAATCCTTTGTAAAATTTTCCCCTAACTGGTTTGCGGCGGTTTGTATAACTCCTAAGCGGCTAAACGGTTCTTTTATTAGGTTTGCCATCGCATTTAAAGGAAAAAACAAAGCTACTTTATCTGCAATTTCAGTGTCTCTAAAGAACTGCCATTTCATTAAACCGTAGAGTAACCATTCAATTACTTGCCAAACAATTAAGAAGCCAAGCGCAAAGGCTGAACGCTTTACCAATACCCCTAAAAATAAACAAAACGAGAAAAAGGCAACGAGTTTTATAAAATACGCTGCTATGTATTCCAAATCGCTAAAAATTATTCCTATTTCATTGTAATCGGAAAAACTTAAACCTAGGGTTAATGTTACTATAAATATGAATATGGTGGAAATGCTTGCAAACAAAAGCACCGTAAGAAACTTAGAAAGTACAAACTCTTTTTTGCTAAGGCCGTCAATCAGGTTTTGCTTAAGAGTGCGATAAGTGTATTCATTACTCATCAGGGAAACAATAACAATTGCTAAGAAGAGTTTTAAAATAGCAGCAACATATGTGTTAAAATGCCAAATAAAAGGAAAGTTGAAAATTCCTTGATCTGCTACTCTAAAGTGAATATTTCCAAAATTGAATTCTATAGAAGCAATAAGGGCAATAAAAGTGATTAGTATAAAATAAATACTCGAAATAACTTTTACAGATCGGCTATGTTTCAGTTTAAAAAGTTCTATTTTTAATAATCGTAGCATCTGCAATTAGTTTTGTTTGGTTAGTTCAAGGAATTGTTCTTCAAGGCTTTCTTTTCTCTTTACAAGGTGTGAAAGGGTAACACCTTTTTCAAAAAGTAATTTATTTACCTCAGTTGCATCCATGGGTTGGTTTAGATAAACTATTAGATATTCTCCATCACGTTTAACAGTTCCAAAAGCAGAATTGCCTTTTAATGCTCGTTCCAATAGCTCCATATTATTACTTTGAAGGGTTAAAAACCCATGGCTAGCATTCATAGCATCTACACCGCCTGAATACAGACTAACTCCTTTTCTAAGAATAACTACATGAGTACATACTTTTTCAACTTCATCTAGCAAATGTGAAGCGAGTAATATCGTGGTGCCTAAGGAAGCAATTTTCTTTATAATCTCTCTAATCTGATGAATTCCCTGCGGGTCAAGACCGTTGGTTGGTTCGTCTAGAATTAATATTTCAGGGTCATTTAATAAGGCTGAAGCAATGGCTAAACGTTGTTTCATTCCTAGTGAAAAGGTGCTAAACTTGCTATCTTTTCTTTCGGATAAACCAACTAACTCTAGCTTTTCTAAAATTTTAGCTTCAGAAACCTCTTTAATTTTACATACCAATTTAAGATTTTGTACTGCCGTCATATACGGGTAAAAGTTAGGTCGCTCAATAATAGCTCCTACTTTTTTTAGAGCATCGTGAGTAGAAATATCACCGTTAAACCATTGAAAGTCGCCTGAAGTTTTGTTTACTACATTAAGCACAATACCTAGTGTTGTACTTTTACCGCTTCCATTTGGACCAAGTATCCCGTAAACATTACCTTTTTCGATTGTAAAAGATAGGTTGTTTACAGCAGTAAGTGAACCGAATTTTTTAGTAAGATTATTTATTGTGAGAATGTTTTCCACAGAAAAGTTTTTGGTGGTTATTGTTTGTATGACGAATTGCAAAGGCTTTTGTTACATTTTCAATTCTGAACATTGAATTCTATATTCAGAATTAAGTACCTTTGCACATCTTTTAAAATATAAATATAATGCAAGACGGAATCTACGCAAAAATAACCACAGAAAAAGGAGAAATCCTTATTAAACTTACGCACGATAAAACTCCAGGAACAGTTGGAAATTTTGTGTCTTTAGCAGAAGGGAATTTAGAAAATTCAGCAATTCCACAAGGGAAACCATATTACGACGGATTAAAATTCCACCGTGTAATCCCAGATTTTATGATTCAAGGAGGTGATCCAAAGGGAACAGGTTCAGGAGGTCCAGGATATAACTTCGAGGACGAATTCCATCCAGATCTTCGCCATGACACTCCAGGGGTGCTTTCCATGGCCAATGCAGGTCCGGGAACTAACGGAAGTCAGTTTTTTATTACTCACGTGGCAACGCCTTGGTTAGATAATAAGCACACTGTATTTGGAAACGTAGTAGAAGGACAAGATGTTGTTGATAGTATTGCTCAAGGGGATACTATGCAAAAAGTTGAAATTATTCGCGTAGGGGAAGAAGCTGAAAAGTGGAATTCAGTAGAAGCGTTTAGAAGTTTTACTGGCGAAAGAGAAGCGCGAATTGCAAAAATGAAAGAGCAACAAGAAGCCGAACTTAAGAAAGTAGCAGAAGGTTTTGAAAAAACAGATAGCGGACTTCACTATAAAATCATAATCAAAGGTGATGGTAAGAAGGCTGAAAAAGGAAAAACAGTTTCTGTGCATTACAAAGGAATGCTAACTGACGGAACCGAATTCGATTCTTCATACAAGAGAAGACAACCAATTGACTTTCCATTAGGAAAAGGTCACGTAATTGAAGGTTGGGATGAAGGTATTGCGTTATTACAAGTTGGTGATAAAGCCAGATTTGTAATTCCTTCTAATCTTGCTTATGGTGAGCGCGGAGCTGGTGGTGTAATTCCTCCAAATGCAAATTTAATTTTCGATGTTGAATTAATGGACGTAAAATAAGTTTACATATTTGAATCGTTAGTTTTAGAAATCTTCATTACTCCATTTTTTGTGTAATGAAGATTTTTTTTTGGAACTATTATTTTCTTCCAACGAAATGTTCCATCGTTTTGTAAATGCCGAGCACCTTGCCAGCAAACCAATCGAAAGTATTAATAGAAAGTAATGCTTGTCCTAATCGTGTGAAGCGGTATATGTACCCCGGAATAGTTACCATCTTTTTATCTTTCTCAATTGCTTTTATAATAGTAAGCGCCGCTGCTTCAGGTTTGAGAATTGGTATCTTAGATTGAACCCCATCAAACATTCCTGTATTGATGTAGTAAGGCATGATGGTAGTAACCTTAATGGCTTTATTTTTTTGCATCATTTCTAATCGAAGACTATCAGACCAACCAATCATAGCCCATTTACTAGAGGCATAAACCGACATTTTTGGATTGGAGATTAATCCACCGGAAGACGCGATATTGCAAATATGCCCTGAATTCTGGTTCAACATGCCATCAAGAAATTCGTTAGTAACATACATCGGTCCAATGGCGTTAATCTCCATAGTCTTAGCAATGTCTGCATTTGTATGTTCGTCGAAATATTTCCCTACAACAATTCCCGCGTTGTTGATTAGTACGTCAACAATTCCTATTTCTTGCCTTACTCGATTAGCTGTTTCTTTAATTTCCTCAGGATTGGAAACATCTACTTTAAATCCAAAAAGATCTTTGTTATTGGCAAACTCAGTTAGCGTACGGTTTATATTTTTCTGACTAATATCCCATATAATCACTTTTGCCTTCCGCTCAAGCATTAATCGAACCATTATCTTTCCAATACCAGACCCTCCGCCTGTGATTAAAACGGTTTTATTATTTAATTGACTCATAAATTAATTTGATTGTTGGAATTTTTTATTTCCATTTGATATTGCATCCAATACTTGGTTTTTGATCCTTTCGCTGCGGATTATTGTTAAGGATATTATCCATAGCTTCGCGTAAATCACGGCCATTTACAGGAATTCTATTACCAGGTCGGCTGTTGTCTAATTGTCCGCGGTAAACCAGTTTAAGGTCATCATCAAATAGATAAAAGTCTGGCGTGCAAGCTGCATCATAAGCTTTTGCAATTTCTTGAGTTTCATCGAATAAATATGGGAATGGATAGCTTTCTTTTTGGGCAGTTCGCCACATTTCCAAAGGAGAGTCGGCTGGATATTTAATTATGTCGTTACTATTAATTGCAACAAACCCAAAACCAATCACCCTATAATCGTTGCAAATGCGAACTAATTCTTCATTTACATGTCTAACGAAAGGGCAGTGGTTACAAATAAACATAACTACAGTGCCCTTTTCTCCCCGTATGTCCTTTAGCGCAACAATTTTGTTAGTTACCGCATCTGTTAGTACAAAGTCTGGGGCTTTGGTGCCAAGGGGTAGCATATTTGATTCAGTGTTTGCCATTTTGTTTTTAAAATATTTGTATTGTGTTCAGGTCTAAATATACAATTTTTAAGGGTTTAAATAACTAACGATTGCAGGCTAATACTAATACGCTTCTTAAAAATTTTACTAAAGAATTTATAATTTTTTGCCGATGTTTAATTTCTCAGTTAACTTTAAAGATTAAATTAAAACATTATGAAAAAATCATATTCATCATTATCTGTAGCTATTGAAGATTTACAAAAGGAAGGTTATACTGAAGACTTTAATCTTGTAGAGGAAGGAATAGAATCTAAAAATCTTAGGAAGAAGTGGAAAGCTGGGGAGCTAGATGTTGTAAAATATTACCGATTTGAAGGTATGACCGACCCCGGAGATAATACTATTCTATATTTAATTGAAACCAAAGGAGGAGTTAAAGGCCTTCTGGTAGATGCATATGGTGCAGACCAAAGTGTGGTTTCTTCAGCAATGATTCAGAAACTTAGAATAAACCATGCCAAATAAACTAACTTGGACAGATTTTGAAAAGGTAGAAATGCGGGTTGGAACTATTATAGAAGCCAATGATTTCCCTGAAGCGAGAAACCCTTCATATCAACTAAAGATCGATTTCGGAGAAGAAATTGGAAAAAGAAAAACTTCTGCTCAAATAACAAAACTTTATCATAAAGATGAATTGATAGGGAAACAAGTGGTTGCCGTAGTAAATTTTCCAAAGAAACAAATCGCAAACTTTATGAGTGAGTGTCTTGTTTTAGGTGCTGTAGAAGGCAAAAACGTGACTTTATTGCAAACCGATAAACCAGTTAAAAACGGTTTACGAATTTTATAAACTTTATACCAAGGCTTAATAGCAAACTAACTAATGAAGAAGTTCTTAATCTATATATTCTTACCAATCTTAATTATTTCATGTAAAAACAACTCAGCAGCAGAGCAGCTTGAAAAAGAGGTTGTTGTAAATAATTACGATAGAATCAATCAATTAAATTGGTTGATAGGAACTTGGACAAACGAATCTGATGATGAATATTCTCAAGAAACATGGTCTAAAGAAAATGACAGTACTTTTACGGGGTTTAGCTTTGTTGAGGTTGATGGTAAACCTGAACAAGCCCTAACAATGGCCTTAGAGGAGAAAGAAAACAACTTGTTTTTATCCTTTCTAAAAGTTGATGAAAAAAACTCTAAACCTTAAACCCTAACACTTGTTTCATCAAGAGAAGGTAAATTTGTTTTCGACAATGATAATATAGACTTCCCTGAAAGGATTACCTATACCAATCCTGCTAAAGACTCCTTACACACTTGGATTGAAGTAGAAATAGAGGGTGAGCCAACTAAAACAGATTTTTACTTCACCAGAAAATAAAGACTAATTAAGCTTCGGCATCTAGAGTATCGGTAACAACATAATAACGTGGATCCTCAACAGAATTTTTTATTATAGTTTCAAATTCTGGATTCCACTTAAGTAATAACGCTTTACAATCTGGACTAAGGTGCGTTAATTTAATTTGCTTTCCGTTATCGAGGTATTTATTAGCAATATTACGAACAGCCTCAACCCCAGAATGATCTGATATTTTAGATTCAATAAAGTCTATTTCCACCGAATCTGGATCGCTTGAAACATCAAACTTACTATTAAAGGCTGTGGTCGATCCAAAGAACAAAGGCCCCCAGATTTCATAAACTTTGGTTCCGTCTTCTTTAATTCTTTTTCGAGCTCTAATTCTTGTAGCATTTTTCCAAGCAAAAACCAAGGCGCTCATAACAACCCCTATAAACACTGCTATTGCCAGATCTAACCAAACTGTTACTGCAGACACTGTAATAAGCACTATAGCATCCGAAACTGGAATTTTATGCAGAATTCTAAAACTACTCCAAGCAAAAGTTCCAATTACAACCATAAACATAACTCCGACTAATGCAGCAATAGGAATTTGTTCAATAAGTGGAGCCCCAAATAGCACAAAACAAAGTAAAGCTATTGCAGCTGTGGCTCCAGAAAGTCTCCCGCGTCCCCCAGAACTTACGTTAATGATAGATTGCCCAATCATTGCACAGCCACCCATTCCACCAAAAAGACCGTTCAAGATATTAGCTCCTCCTTGAGCTACACATTCTCGGTTTCCACTACCACGAGTTTCGGTCATTTCATCTATAAGATTCAATGTCATCAACGACTCAATTAAACCTACGGCAGCCAATATAAAAGCAGTAGAAAATATCAATCCCCAATGTCCGTCTAGGGTTTCAATAAATCCAAAAATTTGAGTTTGGAACATCGGCAATGAACCTTTTAAACCAGATCCGCCACCATCGCGTATAAACGAACCAACAGTACTCACATCTAAACCTCCGAATATGGTAATTGCTGCAACTACAATAATAGCAATAAGAGCCGCTGGAAGTTTTTTGGTGATTTTCGGTAAACCGAACATAATACCCATGGTCAATCCAACTAGCGCTAGCATAACCCATAGGTCCAAACCGGAAATCCATTGCGGTACCGTTCCGCGAGTTTCTTTAAATAGACCTAGTTGAGAAAGAAAAATCACAATTGCTAAACCATTTACAAATCCCATCATAACGGGATGGGGGATAAGTCGTACAAATTTCCCTAACTTAAAAACGCCCGCCATTATTTGAATGGCCCCAACAAATAAAAGGGTTATAAAAAGCCATTGAAGCCCAAGGTTTTGAACAGGTTCTGCTAATGTAAGTCCAACTTCATTTCCTTTTTGGATTAAGTGTACCATAACAACCGCCATAGCACCCGTTGCTCCAGATATCATACCAGGACGACCTCCAAAAAGAGCTGTTACGAGTCCCATTATAAAAGCACCATAAAGTCCCACTAAAGGATCTACACCCGCTACAAATGAAAAAGCTACCGCTTCTGGAACTAATGCAAGTGCAACAGTAAGTCCTGATAGAATATCGTTTTTAGGATTCTGAGTGAAATTTTGAAGTGTTTTTGCGAACATAATGTTTTTTATAAAGGGCGGCAAAGATAACCTTTTTGAAATAAAACTAAAGGATTGAGTGTTTCAATGCATTTTAAGTTGTAAAACTATTTAAAACATTGATTTTTAAGAAATAAAAAAAACCGGCTACGAAATTATTCGCGCCGGTTTTACTTTTTTGTTTTTCAACTACTAAATGTCGTCGAAACTGATATCTGTAAAAGTACTAGTATCAGTAGCAGTTGTTTGAGCAACTGCTTCTTTAACAGGATTAGACGTATTTTCTGTTTCCTTTTTGTAATTTTTTTGATGACGTTCGCTTATAACTTCTTCGCCCTTCTCATCTATAATGTAGTTTATCATTTCTTCAAGAGTGTCTTTAAACTCAGTAAAGTCTTCTTTGTATAGATAAATCTTATGTTTTTTGTAGTGGAAAGACCCATCATCGTTTGTAAACTTCTTACTCTCGGTAATTGTAAGGTAAAAATCTCCTGCCTTTGTAGACCTTACATCAAAAAAGTAGGTGCGTCTTCCTGCACGCATAACTTTTGAAAAAATTTCTTCTTGCTCCATCGTATAGTGCTCACTCATAATTTCTATTATTTTTTACTAGGTGTCGCCAAAAATCTAAAAAAAAACCAAACCAGCCAAAGTAAATTACATTTCTTTTTCTAAAAGCTGTTTTGAATATAACTCCTTGTAGTAACCTTCAATGTTAACTAGCTCCTCGTGGGACCCTTTTTGGATAATTTTTCCTTCATCTAAAACAATAATCTTATTTGCATTTTTAACTGAAGAAATTCTGTGACTTACAATGATAGTGGTTTTATCTTTAGAAATCTTAAATAGGTTTTGAAGAATCTCTTCTTCAGTTTCTGTATCTACAGCCGAAAGGCAATCGTCGAACAATAATATTTGAGGATCTTTAATAATTGCCCTTGCAATAGAAACTCTTTGCTTTTGCCCGCCACTCAATGTAAGGCCTCGTTCTCCTAAAATTGTATCATACCCTTTTTTAAAGCCAATAATGTTTTTGTGAACCGCAGCATTTTTGGCAGCATATATAACCTCTTCTTCTGTTGCTTCTTCTTTCCCAAAACGAATGTTGTTTTTTATCGAATCGCTAAACAAAAATGCATCTTGTGGTACATACCCAATACTGTCACGCAAATTTTCGAGGTTGAGGTTTCGGATTGAAGTTTGGTCAATGTTAAGCATTCCAGCTTTAACATCATATAATCTTCCTATCAACTCTAGAATGGTTGATTTTCCAGATCCAGTATTTCCTACTATTGCAAGAGTTTCTCCAGGTTTCACTAAGAAGGATACATTTTTTAAGGCCGTAATTCCAGTGTCTGGATAAGTGAATGTTAAATTGTTAAATTCTATTTCACCATCAATAGGAGTGCTTTCTGTAACAAGATTTTTAATGGCAGGTTCTGTTTTTAGAAACTCATTTATACGTTCTTGTGAAGCTTCTGCTCTTTGAACCATAGAAGTAACCCATCCCACAACAGCTACAGGCCAAGTAAGCATATTTACATAAATTAAAAACTCGACTATAGTTCCAAATTCGGCTATTTGACCATTTATATATCTACTTCCCCCAATATAAATAACTAGAATATTACTTACGCCAATAAGTAACATCATTAAGGGAAAAAATAGGGCTTGTACCTTAGCAAGGTCTATGTTTTTTACCTTACTTCCTTCGGCCAATTCTTCAAAATTAGCATTAATGCTTTCCTCGGTTCCGTAGGCTTTAATAACGGCAATTCCACTAAAACTCTCTTGAGTAAAAGTTGTTAGTTTTGATAAATATTGTTGAACTATAGTACTGCGTTGATTGATAATCACGCTTAGTTTATAAATGGCAATCGATAGAATTGGCAGTGGAGCAATAGCATACCACGTTAAAATTGGTGCGGTATAAAACATATAACTTATTATTACAATAAAAAGTGTAATTGTAGTAATGCTATACATAAGCGCGGGCCCAACATACATTCTTACTTTAGAAACATCTTCACTTATTCGGTTCATTAAATCGCCAGTCCGATTTTGTTTGTAAAAGCCTAAAGAAAGTCTTTCGTAATGTTGAAAAATCTCATTTTTTAAGTCGTATTCCACATATCTAGAAACCACAATAAATGTTTGTCTCATCATAAATGTGAAAAAAGCAGAAAGCAATGCAGCGCCAAGTAAAAGTAAAATATTAATCAAAAGCTCGTGTTTTACATAAGCTAAATCGGTTACCTCTCCATTTAAGTATTGTTTTACAACTGTTACCGAATCTCCTACTTTCATAGGGACAACAAGTTTAAATACTGTTGCAACTATAGTAATAAATACTCCCAACAGAAGGCGCCACCTGTATTTTAAAAAGTATTTGTTTAGATATTTTAATTCTTTCATTAGAAATAAATTGAATGTTTTTTTAAAGTTCTTAAATTAACACCCTTTGCTTTGTGGAATTAACAAGTAAAAGTTACTTTTGCACTGCCTTTTTAAAGGATAAACAAAAATCAAAATAGTTATGAAAACTGAGGTAATCAATACAAACGAACTACATAAAATAGACCCTGTATTTGGTCAAATGTCATTTGATGATCACGAGCAAATCGTTTTTTGCAACGACAAAGATACTGGATTGAAAGCAATAATTGGTATCCACAACACTGTTTTAGGACCAGCTTTAGGTGGTACTAGAATGTGGAACTATGCAAATGAGTGGGAAGCATTGAATGACGTTTTGCGTCTTTCTCGTGGTATGACTTATAAAAGTGCAATTACAGGTTTAAATCTTGGTGGAGGTAAAGCAGTTTTAATTGGTGATGCTAAAACTCAAAAAACCCCAGAATACATGTTGAAGTTCGGTGAGTTTGTACATTCATTAAGTGGAAAATATATTACTGCAGAAGATGTAGGAATGACAACTGCCGATATGGATTTAGTACGCACAGTAACCCCTCACGTAACTGGTGTTTCTGAAGCAAACGGAGGTTCAGGAAACCCTTCTCCAATTACAGCTTACGGTGTTTTTATGGGACTAAAAGCTGCAACTAACTATAAATTTGGTTCAGATAATTTAGATGGGAAAGTAGTTTACGTTCAGGGAATTGGTAACGTTGGTGAAAATCTTGTTAAGCACTTAAGTGAAGAAGGTGCTAAAGTTTATATTTCAGATATCAACCAAGAGCGCTTAGAAGAAGTTCGCGACAAATACAGTGTAAACATTTACACAGGTAGCAATCTATATGCGGAAGAAATGGATATTTATGCTCCATGTGCGTTAGGTGCTACAATTAACGATCAAACTATTAATCAGTTTAACACAAAGATTATTGCTGGTGCGGCTAACAACCAACTTGCTGATGAGCAAAAGCACGGTAAAATGTTACGTGAAAAAGGTATAGTTTATGCTCCAGACTTCTTAATTAACGCTGGAGGGATTATAAATGTATATGCTGAACTTGAGAATTATGGCCGTAAGGAGATAATGAGTAAGACTGAAAACATTTATAATACCACGCTTGAGATCTTGAAAACAGCTGATAGTGATAAAATTACTACACATCAAGCAGCCTTCAACATTGCACAAGCTAGAATAGACGCAAGAAAAAACGAAAAATAGTTCAAACCTTTTTAGTACTACAATATCACTATTTCTTATATTTGCAGCGCACAAGATGTTCTTGTGCGTTGCTATTTTAAAAACAAGTTCTTTTAAAAAATAATATGCTTACTAGAAGACATATCCGAGTAAAAGTTTTGCAGACTGTTTATGCTTACAATCACAGTGTAAACCCGAACATCGATGTACAAGAAAAATTTCTTCATCACAGTATTGGTCAAATGCAAGATTTGTATTTACTAATGTTAGAGTTGTTGGTTGCGGTAAAAGATCAGGCAGAAGATTTTCTCGCGAAGTCACAAAATAAGTATCTAGCTACCGATTCTGAAAAAAATCCGAGTCGTACTTTTGTAGATAACAAAGTATTAAACATTATAGCCAACAATGCTGTTTTTTCTGAAATAATTGATAAGAAAAAACTTAACTATTGGGCATTAGACAACGAATATGTAAGTATTGTTTTTAAAGAATTACGCGAAAAAGATTGGTATCAAACTTATCTAGGTAAAACAGATACTACCCTTAAAGAGGATCAAGCTTTCATTGCGAAGTTCTACAAAGATGTGATTGCTCCAAACGACAAGCTTTATGATTACTTAGAAGATAAACGTCTTACTTGGATAGATGACTTTCCGATTGTAAATACTGCCATCGTTAAAATGTTGGGAAAAATTTCGGAAAAGAATGCTTCTGACCTTTTAGTTCCTGATACCTACAAAAACCATGAGGACCGTGAGTATGCGCTTCAACTTTTTAGAAAAGTAATTTTAAATGAAGAAAAGCTAAATCTTCAAATTGAAGGAAAAACTCCAAATTGGGATCAAGATCGAATTGCCGATATAGATTTGATTATTTTAAAAATGGCTATTGCTGAATTTTTATATTTCCCATCAATTCCTGTTCGTGCAACAATAAACGAATACTTAGAGGTTTCAAAAGAATATTCTACCCCAAAAAGTAGCATTTTCGTAAACGGTATCTTGGATAAATTGGTAAAAGAGTTTACCGAAAATGGGGATCTTAATAAAATGGGAAGAGGGCTTCAATAAGAGCAAAATATTGTCTATTTTTGCCCAGCTAAAAACATAAAAAATGAAAAAAAAATGAAAAAATCAGTTTTATTTGTAGCTATACTTTCTGTTTTTGCGTTTTCTTCTTGTAAAGATAATGCAGCAGATAAGGTGAACGAAGAAAATGTAGCAGCAGCAGAAGCACGTGATGCAGAATCTGGAAAATTTCCAGTAATGACATTTGAAGAAGGTCAATACGACTTCGGAACTATCGAGCAAAATACACCTGTTGAACACGTATTTAAATTTAAAAACACTGGAGATGCTCCATTAATGATAGTTAACGCTAAAAGTAGCTGTGGATGTACTGTTCCAGAATATACTAAAGAGCCAGTTGCTCCAGGAGAATCTGGTGAACTTTTAGTTAAATTCAACGGTGCTGGACAAAACCAAGTTAGCAAGACTGTAACTATTATTACAAATACAAAAGCAGGAGTTGAAACCTTAACTATTAAGGCTTTCGTTACCCCTAAAGGTGGAGCAAAACAGCTACCAACCTCATAATTTACTTACTGGAATTTAAAATTTACTATGGAACAAATACAAGGTTTTTTACCTATAATATTATTGTTTTTGGTGATGTATCTTTTCTTGATACGCCCACAAATGAAAAAAGCCAAACAAGAAAAGCAGTTCGCTGCTCAGCTTAAAAAAGGCGATAGAGTTATTACAACAGGAGGATTGCACGGTAAAATATTAGAACTGTCTGATGATGGAACTTGTGTTATTGAAAGCCTTGCTGGAAAGATGAAGTTTGAAAGATCTGCCATATCTATGGAAAGAACAGCAAAACTAAACGCACCTGTGAAAGAAAAGAAATAGAAAATTGTTCCTTTTTGAATTAAAAACTCCCTCTCTATTTTATATAGTTGAGGGAGTTTTTTATTTTAGAGAATTCTTGTGAGGCTAAACGCTCTTCAGAATATCCAATTTGCTAGTTTTAAATATTATCTCCTAATTTAGCGCTGTATTTACTATGTCCGACATTAAGAAGAATCAATTGCGAAAACACAAAAGATTGGCGACTGGGCTGTTCTTTTTTATGGCGATTGTATATGGATTAATGGTTTACCTTCAACATCAAGGTAGTGAAGCTTGGATGGGATATGTAGAAGCGTTTTCGGAGGCTGGGATGGTTGGAGCGCTGGCTGACTGGTTTGCTGTAACGGCTATTTTTAAACACCCTCTTGGAATTCCTATACCTCACACAAATTTAATCGAGCGAAAAAAGGACGATCTTGGACAAAATTTAGGGAAGTTTGTAAAAGACAACTTCTTAAATCCCGAAAATATACGGCCGTATATAGAAAAATTAAATGTTGTAAAGTGGGTCTCGGAATGGCTAAATAAACCCACTAGTCAAAAAATACTGGAGAAAGAAATTATTAATCTTACTACAAAAATCATTTCAGACCTTCAGGATAAGGATGTAGAACAATTTTTAGCAAATAAAGGGACGGAGATTTTACGTGAAATTGATTTTCAGAAAATTTCATCATCAGGTATTAAATACTTTATTGATAAAAATGAACATATCACCTTATTGGAAATTCTACTACCTGAAATTAAGGAGTATATCAATGAAAGCCAAGAGATGATACTTCACCGATTATCTGAAAACAGACCATTTATTGCTTTTTTAGCTGGTAGAAAAATTTCAAATGAAGTGGTTGAAGGCTTAATAAAATTTATTGATGAAATAGAATCGGATAAGGAGCATTTTGTTCGGAAAAAACTTACGGAAAATTTACAAGGATTCTCTGAAGATATTCTTGTTTCTGAGCAATGGAAGGAGAAATTTGAGACGTTAAAACAAGAAGTATTAACGGAGCAAAACTTAAGAACTTACACCAATGATGCATGGCAATCTATTAAAGGGCTTTTATTGCAAAACTTAGAAAATCCTAACTCACAGTTACAAGGTTATCTACAAAGTAATATCCAAAAGTTATCGCATAGCCTTTCCGATGACCAAGAAATTAGCAATAGGATAAATAGTTGGGTGCGACATTTTTTATATAGAATGACATTAAAAAACAGCGATGAAGTAGTATCACTTATTAGCAGCACTGTTGCTGGATGGGAAGGGAAAGAGCTCAGTGAGAAACTAGAGTTGGAAGTGGGAAAAGATCTTCAGTTTATCCGTATAAATGGTACTTTGGTAGGTGGTTTTGTGGGATTGCTAATTTATACACTTACTCATTTGTTTATTTAACACTAAAATTCGGTTGTGTATTTTTAAGACGTAAGACGTAAGACCGCTGCGCTTAAGGACGTAAGACATAGGATGTAAGACCGCTGCGCTGAAGGACTTAAGACATAGGATGTATGACCGCTGCGTTGGAGGATGTAAGACATAGGACTAAAGACCGCTGCGCTGTAGGACTTAAGACTTGATATTTGACAACTTTATATTAATGTTAAATGGATTGATCTGGTTTTTAAAATTAATTTTAATTGGTGACCTTAGTATTAAGCCGTTAATTAATAAAAGTATACTCCAATTGTGTAATTATAAGGGAGTGATTAAATTCTGATTTGTAAAATAATAAAAGCACCAAATTCCATAAGAATACCTTTGGAATTTGGTGCTTAGTTTTTTAGGAGTTTATTTTGCTTCTGTCTTAAACTTAGTAAGGTCTTCAGCTGTAATTTTCGCAATGTTTACAATTACTTCTACCGCTTTAATCATACTCTCAACAGGTACATACTCGTATCTACCGTGGAAGTTATGACCTCCAGCAAAAATATTTGGACAAGGAAGCCCCATAAAGCTTAATTGCGAGCCATCTGTTCCACCTCTAATAGGTTTTATTAAAGGTTTGATGTTTGCTTGCAACATGGCTTCTTCAGCTATATTTACAATATGCATTACAGGCTCCACCTTTTCACGCATATTAAAATATTGGTCTTTTATTTCAACCGATACAGCTTCCGTTTCAAATTGTTCATTTAAATCATCAGCAAGTTTTTGGATCATTTCTTTTCGAGCTTCAAAATGCCCTCTATCGTGATCGCGGATAATATATTGAAGTTGCGTTTCGTCTACACTTCCTTTTATATTGTGTAAATGAAAGAACCCTTCACGACCTTCTGTGTGTTCTGGTGTTTCAAGTCTTGGTAAGGAATTGATAAAGTCTGTAGCAATGTACATACTGTTTACCATTTTCCCTTTTGCATAGCCTGGGTGTACAATTTTTCCTTTAATTGTAACTACGGCCCCGGCTGCGTTAAAGTTTTCGTATTCTAATTCGCCCACTTGACTTCCGTCCATAGTATAGGCCCATTCAGCACCAAATTTTTCTACGTCGAATTTATGTGCGCCACGGCCAATTTCTTCATCGGGAGTGAAACCAACACGAATTTTTCCGTGCTTTATTTCAGGGTGATTGATTAAGTATTCCATAGCCGAAACAATCTCGGTAATTCCAGCTTTATCATCGGCACCCAAAAGTGTTGTTCCATCAGTAGTGATAAGCGTCTGACCTTTGTACAACAATAAGTCTTCAAAATAATCCGGAGAAAGAACGATATCTTGTTCTTTATTCAGAACAATGTCCTTCCCATCATAATTTTCAATTATCTGCGGTTTAACGTTGGCACCTGTGAAATCAGGGGAAGTATCAAAATGCGATACAAAACCAATTACCGGAACATCGTGTGGAACATTTGATGGCAAAGTAGCCATAATGTAAGCGTTTTCGTCGATGCTTACGTCTTCCATTCCTATTTCTTTTAGCTCCTCAGCTAGTTTATTTGCTAAATCCCATTGCTTTTCGGTACTCGGAGTTGTGTCGCTATTTGGGTCACTTTCGGTGTCAATAGTTACATAACTTTTAAAGCGGTCAATAATGTGTTGTTTTTCAATCATGTCTTTTTCATTTACAATACAAAATAAAGCATATTCAAAATAACAAATACATAGTTTAGTGTATTTTTGTACCACATTTTGCAATTATGTATAAAACTATCATCCGTCCCATATTTTTCAGCTTCGATCCTGAGAAAATTCATCATTTTACATTTTCATTACTTCAATTCTGCCATAAACTTGGTTTAGGAGGTCTTTTCCGAAGTATTTATAAAGTTGAAGATAAAAAACTTGAACGTGAGCTTTTTGGTTTAAAATTTCCAAACCCTGTAGGTCTTGCAGCAGGTTTTGATAAAGATGCAAAACTTTATAAAGAATTGTCAAATCTCGGTTTTGGCTTTATCGAAATTGGAACCGTAACGCCAAAACCTCAAGCCGGAAATGAGAAACCTCGTTTATTTCGATTAAAGGAAGATTCAGCTGTTATAAACCGAATGGGGTTTAACAATGGGGGAGTGGCAGAAGCCGTAGAAAGGTTAAAACAAAATCCGAAATTAGGAGATAAAAGAAGGGTTTTAATTGGAGGGAATATTGGTAAAAATAAAGTTACGCCAAATGAAGAGGCGGTTAATGATTATATCATTTGTTTCGATTCACTGTTCAACTATGTAGATTATTTTGTTGTAAATGTAAGTTCGCCAAACACACCAAACCTTCGTGCGTTACAGGAGAAAAAACCTTTAACCGACTTGTTGAAAACGCTTCAAGATAGAAATAATAAAAAGGAAAAGCGTAAGCCAATTCTTTTAAAGATCGCTCCAGACTTAACAGATGAACAGCTAACCGATATTATTGACATTGTAAATACTACCAAAATTGATGGTGTAATTGCCACAAATACTACTATTTCACGAGATGGACTTACATCAGCAAACAAAAATGAAATGGGTGGGTTAAGCGGAAAACCTCTTAATACGCGTGCCACAGAAGTAATCCGTTATCTTTCAGAAAAAAGTAATAAATCGTTTCCAATAATTGGAGTAGGTGGAATTCATTCAGCTGAAGATGCGCTCGAAAAGCTTGAAGCTGGAGCGAGTTTGGTTCAGCTGTACACAGGGTTTATTTATGAAGGACCGGGTTTAATAAAACGGATAAATAAAGCAATTCTTAAAAGGACTTAAGACAATAGGACGTAAGACGTAATACGAATTATTAGCGTTTTCAATTATCCGCAATCAATATTAAAAAGTATATTAGAGCAAATCCAAGGTGGTTATCTTATAGCACTAAGTCATTTATTCTATGATAGAAACCCTATTATCCTTTGCCATTGCATCGTTAGCTCTTGCACTTTCTCCGGGGCCAGACAATATTTATGTGCTTACACAATCTTTGGTAAATGGCACTAAAAGTGGAATAGCGACAACAGCTGGTTTAATTAGTGGTTGTATTGTGCATACCACCTTATTGGCTTTTGGAGTTTCTGCGATAATAACAACTTCCGAAGAAATTTTCTACGGCATTAAAATTTTGGGAGCATGCTACCTGCTTTATTTAGCGTATTCGGTTTTTAAAAGTGATTCAGAAATTACTTTTACCAATAATGCTCCAAAAAAAACGTATTGGCAGCTTTTTAAAACGGGGGTGATAATGAACTTATTAAACCCTAAAGTAATGATTTTCTTTTTGGCGTTTTTCCCTGGTTTTCTTTGGGATAAAGATGGCAATACGGTTTACCAGTTTTATGTGTTAGGAATTACTTTTATGATAGTTTCTTTTTTTGTTTTCAGCTTAATAGCGCTTTTAGCAGGACGAATATCTAATTTGCTAATGAAGTGGAAACGTATAAATACTGTTTTAAAGTGGTTGCAAATTGTGGTATTTGTGGGAATAGCTGTTTTTATTTTGCTGCCGTAATTAGGTTTTTATTAAAATATAGATTGAGAGTCCAAGATTTTATTTCCCTGCTCTAGAAGCTTCGCGAGCATTGCATCGTCTTCTAGGCTTTATTTTTGTGTCCCCCCGCTCCCGCGCGATTACATCGCGTGGTCTCCCAGACTTTAATTGATTAACAGTACTTACTTTTCTTATCTCGATATCATTTAGCAACCTTTGTTTTCATGAATTAGGAAATAACAATATCTTTAGAGGATGAGTCGCAATTACAAACCAGCCTGCGTACTGGCAGGTTTCATAATCCAGAAGGACTTTATTTTGTGGAGCTGTATAGATGAAAAAGGACCTTTATATGATACATTGGTATTTCGGTATTATGGTTGATTTGGGATATATTAATTTAAATTGTGTGAGGAACGCGATGCAATCGCGCACCAGCGGGAGGTAAAACAAATAGGCTAATGCAGTTGATGCGCGATTTTCTTGATATGCTTAATTGGTATGATGATGTTCCGGAAGGAGACAAGAAACCTGAATCTAATGAGAGCACTATGGAGACTAATAATGAGGAGCCGGTTGAACCGCCTAAAAATAGTATTGAATACACTGTGGAAGGGCAACTGAAACCCAATTCCAGATATGGAGTAAATAGTCCAGATTATGGCGGGACAGGCGAATCGTCTTCTACAAAAAATTACAATAAAGCTAAGAAAGATTCCCTAAGATTCGTGAAAACCGGACTTTTCAAAAATTTATCCATTAGAAGAGATACAATTAAATAATAAGCAGATATGAAAGAATTAATAATCGGAATACTATGCGTGTTTCTTTTTTCGTGCGTGGAAAAAGAATCAAAAAACGTTCAAGAGCAAGAGTCAAAGACATTAAGTCGTATACATTTTGATGACCTTGTAGGAGAGGGAATGTTTTTAAGGAATAACTTTCCAATAGGATTATGGAGATATTATGATTCTAAAAAGCGACTTTTGGAAGTAAAACAATTTATTGATATAAAAAATAGTCCGTATTTAAACCAAAACTGGACTTTTGACATTAAAGGAGATACTATTCCCGATTTAAGCTATTATTATGAAATTTTTTTTGAGAAGGATACTATATCCTTAAAGGACCCTGTAAAAGCATTAGTCAATCTTAAAGAAGCTTTTTTTAAAGATCAACCTTCATCTATTATGGTTTTGATTCCACAAAAAAAAACTGAAAACTTTAATTCTGATTTTTCAAATATATCAAAGGTTTTAAAAGACACAATATTTAATCTTAATACAGAAAAGGAGTATCGTGAACAAGGAAAGCTAGAGGGTGATTATAGAAGAAGTGCTTTCTTTGGACGTTATTTTGATACTGGAGGTTTGAAAAAGATCAGAGGAATTATTGTCGAATTCAATTCTGATGGAAAGTTTTCAGATGATACGAATGCAGATTATAAGGAACATTATTATTATTTTGAGAAGGATATTTTTGTAAAAGATTAATGTAGATATTGAAAATATAGCTAGTGGTATTTAAGACAACAAACTCTTACAGATTAGATAATGTTGCATCCGACGAGGGAGGCACGACCGAGAGGAATGCATATCTCAAAGAGGAGTTCGACATAAACACCTACGACTTCGGCGCAAGAAACTACGACCCCACCCTCGGGAGGTGGATGAACATAGACCCGCTCGCGGAGGCGATGCGCAGACATTCGCCTTATAATTATGCGTTTAATAACCCCATCTATTTTATAGATCCCGATGGGATGATGCCTACCGATAGTTATGGGATGAAATTTGACACTTCGTTTAATGATGTAATTGGCTCTACTGGAGATTTAAATGTACGCAGCTTTGATGAAGACGGAAATACTTTAGATTTTGTAACAGTAAATGATAAACAAGGAGTGGACCTTCATGCAGATGGAACTCTTGAAAAAAATAATTTACAGACTCGAGGGGATATTATTAGTAATACTAACGGTACTGATGGGAGTGAGAGTTTACGTAGTAGTCCTCCAAACAAGTGGCAAAAGATTTTTAGGGCAATGCGAAATGCAGCTAACGCTGCATCCTATTCAAGTGGTATTGCAGGAATGACGCAAATCGGAATGATAGAATATAGACAAGCACTACCACTAGAAAATAAAATTAGTACTTTTGGAAAATTTAGTTCTATTTATAAAGGAGTGGGAACTGTAAGGAGAGTAGGAGGTAATATAGGTTATTTTGCCGCTGCACTAAATATGCATATGGATTATTCTGAAATGACCTCAAATAATATTACCACAACAAAATTTGCTTATAGAACCACCTCCACATTTGCTTCAATTTTTACCACAGCGTATGTGGGGGCTAAAGTAGGTGGCCCTTGGGGAGCTGCTGCGGGAACATTAGTAGGTGGAGCAACAATGGGTCTTGAAATATTTCACGATTGGTGGGACAATAATATTACTCCTCAGATAAATCGATCTTTTCAATTTGATATTCAGGGATTAATGCAAGGATTTAAGCCATAAATTCATTTAGAGAATGTTGTTGAAAATAAGTTCAAAAAATCATTTTATAGCAGCTTTATCTATATTTGTCTTGACTACTGGACATTTTATCCTGCTTGTAGCATTTAATTTCGATTTTGGAATTATAATGATATGTTTTATTGGTTCTCTATTATTTGTTATACCAGGAATCTATTTACATTTAGAATATTGGTTTATAAATAGACACGAAAAATATATTATTAGAACAGATTCCATTAGTCGGTTTAAGAATAAAAAAGAGGAAATATACTATTCCGAAGACATAAAAAAAATAATACTTTATGGCTCAGCTACATTATTTGAACCTTGGTTTCATCTTTCTGCTATGGAGCAGTATCATTTTGCTCATGTCTTTTTAAAGAATGGTAAAACCTTAACCATAACATGCTTATTAACCCCAAGAGTAGATAATGCATTAGGCATCTTAAAAGGTGTAAGGATTGAAAAGAAAAAAGGCTTATTTAATTCTATCTTTTTACACATGAATTGAGGCATTTTGATCTTGCGAACTTTTATGTTATATAGTTGGCGTGAGCGTGTACCCCGCTGGCGCGCGAATCCTTTCGCGTGCCTTGAGTTTTCCTTCTTTATAACAGCTTCAATTTCACTAAAATGACTTAGTTTTAGTGTTTATTTATTGATATATTTATGAGTCGAAAGTATAAACCTGCCTGACGACAGACAGGTTCCACAATCCAGAAGGACTTTATTTTGTAAGCTGTGTAGACGAAAACGGATTTTTGGAAGATATTGTGGTGTTTCAGTATTATGATTGAATAGGTTAGTTTAATTAGAATTGTGCGAAGAACGCGATGCAATCGCGCACCAGCGGGGGGTTTCATAATCCAGAGGGCCTGTATTTTGTAAGCTTTGCAGATGAAAAAGGGTTGTTGGAAAATATTGTGGTGTTTTAATATTATGGTTGAATTGGGAGTTATTAATTAAAATTGTGCGAGGAACGCGATGCAATCGCGCACCAGCGGGGGGTGCAGCTGGTTTTGGAGGAAGTTTAACTTTATTAGATATTAATGGGGGATTAGGAAAGTCTAAAGCAACAATTGGAAAATCATGGTAAAAATTTCATTACTGTCACTTTTTGTAATTATTTTAAGCTGTAAAAATCCTTTTGATGAATTTAATAGGATTTCAATTGACGACGCATTAGAAATTACAGTACATAGTCAAATAAATGAAAGAGGAGGAGCAATTCTAAATGAGAAATATTTGTTTATTTCATTTTGCCCATTAATTTCAAAAAGCGATAATCCAGAATATCAGGATATAGAGATTTTTTATTCTGTTGATAAATTAGTTCCATATAAATTACATAAATATAAGGGCGAAAATTATTTCTATATAATCAATAAAAAAGATAGTTTGGTATTTAAATTATTGAATTTTGAGTAATTAATCGGTTTAAGCTTTGAATTAGGATGTATATGAATAGAATATCTATCACCTACGACTCCGCTAGCGCGCGAATCCTTTCGCGTGCTTTGAGCTTTCCTTCTTTAAAACGGTTTTAGTCTCAATAAAATAACTTAGTTTTAGTGTTATTAATT
>NZ_JAIRBB010000010.1 GCF_022008395.1 Aequorivita xiaoshiensis | reverse complement strand
CCACCCAAAAGACAAAGTCTTCCTTAAAAGGAGGACTTTTTTTGTTTTAAGAGTTTTTGTAGGTACGATTTAGGTTGAGAAGTTTACCCTGAGCGGAGTCCAACCGTTCCCGCGCGATTCTGTTACCTAGCATTATAATTAGAAGTCAGCTATTTAAATTTCTCGACTGCGCTCGAACGGACCTCCACGATTGTTTTTTAAACGCTCTATTTGATTAGTTACCAAGGTTTATAAAAAAATCCCCCTAGAAATTTAGGAGGATTTTGGTAATTGTGTATGAATCTTAAAATTACGACTTACTAGTGTCGTTTAGCTTAATTCTTTCTTCTCTATTTGCAAGTTCCCAAGCTGTTAAGAAGATAAGTTTGGTGCGTCTTTCTAACAAGTCGTATTCAATTTTGTCAGGAGTGTCAGATATTTTGTGATAATCTTCGTGAACTCCGTTAAAGTAAAATATTACTGGAATATTATTCTTAGCAAAGTTGTAGTGGTCGCTTCTGTAGTAAAAACGATTAGGATCGTTAGGTTCGTCATATTTATAGTCAAGTTCCATGTTGATATACTTCTCATTTACCTTTTCAGAAACATCTTGTAATTCTTGACTAAGTTTATTACTTCCTATTAGATAAAGATAATCAGGGTTGTCTTTTTTATCAGGGTCAATTCTTCCAATCATATCTATATTCAGATTGCTCACAGTGTTTTCTAATGGGAAAATTGGATTTTCTGAATAGTAGCGAGAGCCATAAAGTCCAATTTCTTCTCCGGTAACATGAAGGAAAACCACAGAGCGCTTAGGTCTGTACCCATCTTTTACCGCTTGTTGGAAAGCCTTAGCAATCATCATAATTGCTACAGTTCCACTTCCATCATCATCGGCACCATTAAATACATTTCCTTCTTTATCCATCCCTACGTGATCTAAGTGGGCTGAGATAACAATTACTTCTTCTGGTTTTTCTGAACCTTTTATATATGCTATAACATTTTCAGAAGCTTTTGCGTCGCCTCTTCCTTGAAAATAACTAGCAGGAACAACTTGGTAATAATTGTCTTTCTCAATAGGAGACTTTATTCCGTGTTTAACATAAAAATCGCGAATGTATTCCGAAGCCATTTTTTGCCCCTTAGAACCTGTCATTCTACCCTCCATTTCGTCGCTAGCATAAATATATAGGTGTTCTTTTAGTTCTTTAGCGGTTATTGTATTTGCGTATTTTAAGTTGTTTTCTGTAGAATCGGTTTTAGTTTGTTTCTGAGTAGCGTTACATGATAGAATTAACGAAGAAAAAACTGTCAGAAATAATAGTTTCATAGGTTGTTTTAATTTAATTTATTCGTGGGAAATAAGTTTGTAATGGTTTGGTGAAGTACCATCACCATTAGCTTTGTTATATTTAAAAGTGTGGACTTTTACTATTTCGTTTCCATCGCGATCTTGTGATTTGATTGTGATTTTCACCAAATAATTCACTCCAATTGTCCCGTCTTCAACGTCGGTTTCTGTGACTTCAATATTTTCATTATTGAATTTTGTTCCTTCAGGTAATTCTAGTTTTTCAATGGCATCTTTTTTTGCCAATTCACGAATAACAGCTTCTCTGTCACTTTCAGTAGCACAGGATACTATTATTAACGATAATAAGATAAATGCAAGTTTTTTCATCATTTTACATTTTAGGTTAATTGGTAAAGATAAAATAAGTTGTAAGTCTTAATGTAAAAGTTTTGTGAAAAAGACCATACAAAACTTTAGAAACGACTTATAGTAGTAGCATTTCTTATATTTGCAGAAATTTTGTAATTATGAAAGTAGAACAAATATATACAGGCTGCCTTTCACAAGGTGCATACTATATTGAAAGTCAGGGTGAAGTAGCAATTATCGACCCATTAAGAGAAACAAAGCCATATCTTGAGCGTGCTGAAAAAGACAACGCTAAAATCAAATATATTTTTGAAACCCATTTCCACGCCGATTTTGTTAGTGGGCATATAACGCTTTCGCAGCAAACAGGAGCGCCAATTGTATATGGCCCATTAGCCAATCCTACTTTTGAAGCAATTGTAGCAAAAGATAATGAGGTATTTAAATTAGGTGATGTAACCATAACTGCAATCCATACTCCAGGACACACTATGGAAAGCACAACGTATTTGCTGAAAGACGAAAATGGAAAAGATCACGCTATTTTTAGTGGAGATACTTTATTTTTAGGTGATGTAGGACGTCCTGATCTTGCACAGAAAGCCAATGAAGTTACTCAAGAAGACTTAGCCGGAATATTGTTTGATAGTCTTCGAAACAAAATTATGCCTTTAGCCGATGATGTTATTGTTTACCCTGCTCACGGGGCTGGTTCTGCGTGCGGGAAAAATATGATGAAAGAAACGGTTGACACTTTAGGAAATCAAAAACAAATGAACTACGCTTTACGTGCAGATATGACGCGTAAAGAGTTTATAAAAGAAGTTACCGACGGTTTAGCTCCGCCTCCTTTGTATTTCCCGATGAACGTTAAGATGAATCGCGAAGGATATTCAGACTTTAACGAAGTACTTGCTGAGGGAACGAAAGCATTAGATCCAGAAACTTTTGAAAGAGTTGCTAATGAAACAAATGCGATAGTATTGGACGTTCGTCATCAAAATGACTTTATTTCAGGTCATATTCCACGTTCTATATTTATAGGGTTAGATGGTGGATTTGCTCCTTGGGTGGGCGCTTTGCTTGCCGATGTAGAACAAAAAATACTGTTAGTAGTTGCTCCGGGTAGAGAAGAAGAAGCTGTTACACGATTATCTAGAGTTGGTTTCGATAAAACTTTAGGTTACTTAGAAGGTGGCGTAGCTGCTTGGGAAAAAGCAGGTAAGGAAATCGACACCTTAACGTCAGTTTCAGCGGAAACTTTAAAAGAAAAAATGCAATCTAATGTTCCTATTGTGGATGTTCGTAATGATGGTGAATATAATACGGCTCATATTCCACAAGCCCAACATGCCCCTCTTGGTTTCTTAAACGAATATTTAGATGGTTTGCCAGAAAATGAACCTTTTTACTTGCACTGTGCAGGCGGATATCGTTCAGTAATTGCAGCCTCTATTTTAAAAAGTCGAGGAATTCATAATGTAGTGGATGTTGCCGGAGGATTTAAAGCTATTAAAGAAGCTGGAATTCCAGTGGAAGCTTAATACAATACTATTAAGAATTAAATAGAAAACCCCTAATCGTTTTTGACTCGGGGTTTTCTATTTATTTAAGCATCATCCTAATGGTCGGCAATATCTTCAAGCGTTCTCACTTTCTTTAGTGTACCGTAAATTTCGGTAGCCTGTTTTTGAACTACTTCAGCAATTTTAGGTGGAAAATTTTCGTGCTTTAGTTTGTCTTCGTATTCATCCCAACTCGCTTTTTCACCTCTTATACATTCTTCTAAGATTGCTTCATCGTCGTGCCCTGTAAATGCACTTTTAACATCTATCCAAGTTCGGTGAAGATCTCCGGCAAAACTTCCCTTTTCCTTAGGTTCTTCATTTAAATTGATAATTTCATTAGTAAGCTCGGTTGCAAAACGACTTCTTTGAACGGCTTGCTGTTTTAAAAATGATTTTAATTGAGGCGTTTTTGCGTCAGTCATTGCTTTTGTAAACCCTTTTTCAGCATCGTAATTCTTTTCTAAAAGCTCTTGTAAATTGTTAACCAGGTTATCGTGGTTGTCTTCTCTTGCTTTTTCATTTGTAGTTTTCATAGTTTTCTTTTTTTGGTTGATATAAAGATACTTGAAGTATTTACTTGAGTATCTTACAGTTTTCTTAATTGAGAAGTGTTTAACAATTGTTGTTAAGATTTGTGCAATTCATATTTTAAGAATATTGTTTTCACGTTTAAATATGGATTCAAGTTAATTTTCTATCTTTCAATTAAAAACTATGGACTTAAAATCAAACGAGCCTTTTTGGTTAATAAAAAATGAATTCCCTCAGAGTTATCCATCACTTCGGGAATCTACTTCTTCAGAAGTTCTAATAGTTGGAGCAGGGATAACAGGAGCACTAGTTGCCTATAAACTTTTAGAAGAAGGTAAGAAAGTGGTCATGGTGGACAAACGTGATATTTGTAACGGAAGTACAGCTGCTAGTACTTCGATGTTGCAATATGAAATCGATGAACCGCTACATAAATTAATCGACCTTGTGGGTGTCACCATTGCGGTATCAAGCTATCAAAATTGTGAAAAATCTATTTCGGACCTCGAACTAATTGCAAAAAAAATTAAAAGTAAATGTGGGTTTACGAAAAAGAAGAGCGTCTATTTTACTTCCACTAAAAAGGATGTTACTTTTCTTAAAGAAGAGTTTGAAGCCCGTCAACAACACGGTTTTAAGGTGAAGTGGCTTTCCAAAGAAGATTTACGTGAAATAGAATTAAATGCTTATGCTGCCATCGAGTCAGAATCGGGCGCGGTGATGGATGTTTATCGATTTGCCCACGATTTGTTGAAGTATTGTACCAAAAAAGGGTTGCAAATTTATGATAAAACAGCGTTGAATAATGTGAAATTTAAAGATGAAAAGGTGATTGCTACTGTAAATCATGATTTTACTATTGAAGTAGATGACATAGTTCACTGTACAGGTTATGAAAGTGTAGAAACTGTAAAGGAGGAAATAGTTGAATTAAAAAGCACTTATGCTCTAGCGTCTGAAGCATTTAAAACCGTTCCAAAAGCATTTAAAGATAGAATTTATTGGAATACCGATGAACCCTATTTATACTTCAGAAGCACTGATGACGGACGAATAGTAATGGGTGGTGGTGACCGAGACTTTAAGAATGCAGCGAAACGGGATGCATTGCTTTCAAAAAAAGAAAAAGCCTTAACTAAAAGTTTTAAAAAGTGTTTTCCTGAAATTCCATTTATTGCAGATTATACTTGGGCAGGAACTTTTGGAGAAACAAAAGATGGTTTGCCTTATTTTGGAAAAACAGATTCTAATAAAAACGAACATTATGTATTAGGATTTGGTGGCAATGGAATAACATTTAGTGTAATGGGAATGGACGCTGTGATTAACTCTATCAACAAAACCCCGCATCCTTATTTAGAATATTACAAGTTCGATAGGTGATATTTGTTGATGCTAATAACTTTTTATTGTTATTCATTAAATTGTATTTTGTAGCCCCTAACCAAAGCGAGTATGAAATCACTTTTAACAATAGCAATTAAAGCAGCCTTAGTTGCAGGTGCTGAAATTTTAAAAATTTACGAAACCGATTTTAATGTTGAAACTAAAGATGACGCGTCTCCTTTAACTCAGGCAGATAAAAATGCAAATACTGCTATAATGAAGTATCTGTTTACTACTGATATTCCAATTATAAGCGAAGAAAACCGTCAGTTAGATTATGAAGAACGAAAAGACTGGAAACATTGTTGGATTGTAGATCCCCTAGATGGTACAAAAGAATTTATAAAACGAAATGGTGAATTCACTGTAAATATTGCATTAGTTGAAAATGGCGCTCCTATATTAGGTGTGATTTACGTTCCAGTTTCAAAAGAGCTTTATTATACTTCGGAAACAGGAAAGGAGTCAAGAAAAGTAATTATTTCTTCTGAAGAGGATTCGGTTAAAGAAATTTTTGCAAAAGCAGAAGCGATAAAACCTTCGGCTATAACTTCAGAAGTAAAAATAGTTGGAAGTCGATCGCATTTAAATAAGGAAACAGAAGACTTTATTTCTGAGGTAAAAAAGAAACATAAGGTTGAAATAGTTTCTAAGGGAAGTTCATTAAAATTTTGTTTGTTAGCTGAAGGTTTGGCGCATCTATATCCGCGATATGCCCCTACTATGGAATGGGATACAGCCGCAGGACATGCAATTTGCAAAGCAGTTGGTATAAGTGTTATTGACCAAACAACTGGCAACGAAATGATTTATAACAAGCCTAATTTATTGAACAACTATTTTGTTGCAGAAGTTTGATGAAGGATCCTTCTAGAAAACGACATATTGCAAAAGCCTTAACCTGGAGAATAGTGGGGTCTGTAGATACCGTGTTTCTATCATGGTTAATCACAGGAAACCCTATGACGGGGTTAAAAATAGGATTCGCCGAGGTAATAACGAAAATGGTACTGTATTACTTACACGAACGAGTTTGGTTTAGTATCAATCTTTCAAAAAGTGGATTGGTTCGCGAAAACAAAATGCGGCATTTAGCAAAAACTATTACTTGGCGAATGGTGGGAACAGCAGATACTATGGTTTTAGCTTGGCTGTTAACCGGTAACCCTTTAACTGGAGTTAAAATAGGTCTAGCTGAACTTTTAACAAAAATGATTTTATACTATATTCACGAACGAATTTGGTATAGAATTGATTATGGTTTGATTGATAGGGTGGAGATGTGAGACTTTAGACGTGAGATGTGAGACGTGAGATAATTATGAATTCAGAATGCAGAATTATGAATTATGAATCTTCTTTATATATAGATTAATGGCATTAGATAGGAAAAAGGGTAGAGGAGATTTTAGTTGTAAAAAAATACAGCTATTGGTTAAGTTGAAAAAAGAATAAACGAAATATCTGTTTTAATAATGAAAGAAAATATTATTCCACATAATTTTAGTGTTTCTCAAAATGAAAGGAGTGATTTAAAAGAGCAGAAGCCAATGTTGCTTTGGTTTACAGGGCTATCGGGGTCTGGAAAGTCTACCATTGCCGATGCTTTGGAGCGAGCTCTTTTTCAACGCAATATGCACACCTATCTTTTAGATGGTGATAACGTTAGAGGTGGGTTAAATAACAACTTGACATTTTCACCTGAAGATAGAACGGAAAATATCAGACGTATAGCCGAAGTAGCCAATTTAATGCTGGATGCGGGTTTGATAGTTTTGGCTTCATTTATTTCGCCTTATAGAGAGGATCGAGAAATGGTAAAACGGATTGTAGGGTATAAAAACTTTATAGAAGTATATGTAAATACTCCAATTGAGATATGTGAAAGCAGAGATGTTAAGGGTTTATACGCTAAAGCTCGAGCAGGAGAAATTAAAAACTTTACCGGTGTAGATGCACCTTATGAGCCCCCTATGGCAGCAGATATTGAAATAGATACTTCACAGATTTCGGTGGAAGATGCGGTTTCATTAATTTTGAATGAGATTGATGATAGAGCAAAGTAAAGGGGGGAAGAACAGAGAATAGAGAATATAGAAAAGAGAGCAGGGAACATAGAAAAGAGAGCAGGGAATATAGAAAATAGAGCAGAGAAAATAGAACAGAGAGTAAAGAGGTATGCCTCGGATAAATAAAATGTAAATGAGTAAATATTATTTAAATTATTTAGATGAATTAGAATCTGAAGCTATTTATATTCTTCGGGAGGTATATGCGCAGTTTCAGAATCCTGTAATACTGTTTTCTGGAGGAAAAGATTCTATTCTTGTAACCCATTTAGCAAAAAAAGCATTTTACCCTTGTAAGATACCTTTCCCTTTACTGCATATTGATACAGGACATAACTTCCCTGAAACCATTCAGTTTAGAGATAATTTAGTGAAGAATTTAGGAGTACAGTTGTTAGTAGGTTCTGTACAGGAATCTATTGATGCTGGGCGTGTTGCTGAAGAGAGAGGAAAGCACGCTACTCGTAATGCCTTGCAAATAACAACTTTATTGGATGCTATTGAAAGCAACAAAATAGATTGTGCTATTGGCGGCGGCAGACGCGATGAAGAAAAAGCTCGAGCAAAAGAACGCTTTTTTTCACACAGAGACGATTTTGGACAATGGGACCCAAAAAACCAACGCCCAGAGCTTTGGAATATTCTTAACGGAAAACATTTTGAAGGAGAGCATTTCCGTGCCTTCCCAATAAGCAATTGGACAGAAATGGATGTTTGGAATTACATCAAAAGAGAACAAATTGAAATTCCTTCTTTATATAAAGCCCATAATCGTGAAGTAGTATGGCGAAGTGATTCTTGGATTCCAGTTTCTGAATACTTAAAACTTGAGGAAAACGAAAAGATTCACACTAAGAAAGTTCGTTTTAGAACCCTTGGTGATATCACTATTACAGGTGGCATTGAATCGGATGCTGATACCTTAGATAAAATTGTTCTGGAGGTAGCAGCTATGAAACAAACTGAACGCGGCAATCGTACCGATGATAAAAGGAGCGATACAGCAATGGAGGACAGGAAAAGAGAGGGGTATTTTTAAATTAAGAATTAAGAATTCAGAATTATGGATTTACTTACTTAAAGTTTATGAGTTATGAGTTATGAGTTAAGAGTTAAGAGTTGTGAGTTCAGAGTTATGAGTTCAGAGTTGTGAGTTATGAGTTCGGACGAAATCGTGATACAGGAGGTTGAGTGGTAGTTTCAATTTCATGAGACAAAAGTTTAGCTTCTTTCAACTTGGTTTTTAAATCTTGCTTATGAGTAATGAAGGGTTTTGGGAGAAGAACACTATTAGATAATATTCAATATAATATAAACTGTGATAAGCATTTATAATGGAAATAGATAAGAATCAGTTATTGAGATTCACGACTGCGGGGAGTGTAGATGATGGGAAGAGTACTTTAATAGGAAGGCTACTGTACGATAGCAAAGCTATTTTTGAAGATCAGTTGGAATCGGTAGAAAATACAAGCCGTAAAAAAGGACACGAAGGAATTGATCTTGCGTTGTTTACAGATGGTTTACGCGATGAGCGTGAGCAGGGGATTACTATAGATGTTGCTTACAGATATTTTACAACTCCCAAGCGTAAGTTTATCATTGCCGATACTCCAGGGCACATACAATACACCCGAAATATGGTTACGGGAGCTTCTACAGCAAATGCTGCATTAATTTTAATTGATGCGCGACACGGGGTAATAGAACAAACTAAACGTCACGCATTTATAGCTTCCCTTCTACAAATTCCTCATATTATTGTTTGTATCAATAAAATGGATTTAGTGGACTATTCCGAGGAGGTTTATGAGAATATTGTTAGCCAGTTTGAAGGTTTTTCTTCGAAACTTATTGTTAAGGACATTCAATTTCTTCCTATAAGTGCATTAAATGGTGATAATGTAGTAAATCGTTCGACAAATATGGATTGGTATCAAGGCCCACCTTTATTACATGCCTTAGAAACTATGCATATTGGGAGTGATATCAATAAAATTGACGCTCGTTTTCCGGTGCAAACGGTTTTACGTCCGCAACGAGAAGGTTTTATAGATTATAGAGGATATGCAGGTAGAGTTGCTAGTGGAATTTTTAGAAAGGGAGATGAAGTAGTTGTTATGCCATCTGGGTTTAGTTCGAAAATTAAAAGCATCGATACTATGGAAGGCGCTATGGATGAGGTATTTGCACCTATGAGTGTTTCTATTACTCTAGAAGATGATATAGATATTAGTCGTGGTGATATGATTGTAAAGCAAAACAACCAACCTAAAGCCTTACAGGAATTTGACGCGATGCTGTGTTGGTTTAATACTTCTGCAGCCAAACCTAGGGCGAAATACACTATAGTTCATACCTCAAACGAACAAAAGGCAATGATAAAAGATGTGATTTATAAAATAGATGTCAACACCTATGCTCGTCAAGAGGAGGATAATACCTTGAATATGAATGATATTGCCCGAATTACCATTCGCACTACACGCCCTTTAATGGTAGACGAATACCGCGACAACCGAATTACAGGAAGTTTTATCTTAATAGAAGATTCCACACATGAGACGGTAGCAGCAGGGATGATTGTCTAAATATTTCCGGTAATTAACCCAAATATTAAATTAGAAACAATTTAGTGTTAATAAGATTAGCATTCAATAAAAATTATCTTACTTTTGCCACTTATTAATTTGAATTTTTATAAAATAAAATTGTAATACTTTTAAACTAATCAACATGAAGTTAGTGAATATCAAGTTTCTTTCAATTGCCGCATTCTTATTGATTGGCATAACAGCAACAGCACAAAAAGGTGATAGACAATACAACAATTGGTCTATAGAAGCCCAAACAGGATATCACGTTCCTTTAGCTCCAAATAAATTTGTAGAATTAGGAGATTATGACGGGGCGTTTAAGCAATTTCAAGCTGGTGTGCGTTATATGATAACTGAGAAATATGGCGTTAGAGCACATTATTCATTCTTAAACTTTGAAAACCCAGAAGTACAAGGTGGTGGGGTGAAATACAATAGAGTTGCCATTGAAGGGGTTGCTAATGTTTGGAAGGTAGCCAATGTTGAAGGTGAATTCAAAGAAAATATTGGTCTTTTATTTCACTTAGGTGCTGGTGTGACTTTTGCTAACCCGAGTACTGTTACCGGAACAGATCACATAGGAAATATTATTGTTGGTTTTACACCTCAATTTAGAATAACAGATAACATTGCCTTGTTTGCAGATTTTTCTTATATGGCTAATATAAAGCAGCATTACTCTTATGGAGGGGAGCTTTTCGACCTTGGTTATAAACACGAAACAGGTGGTTTAGTTAATTTAAGTGTAGGAGTAAGTGTAAGCTTTGGTAATAGAGAAGAGCACGCAGACTGGTATTATGACAATTAATTCTCTCATTAAATAATTTAACTGGCATTGGCCATTATTTAGTATGATTTAAAATGGTCTTTTTTGAAACTCAAAAAGGACCATTTTTTTATGGTATGGTTTGAATGTTTTTTAATTAGTTTCATACGTATTTGCCTTATTTTCAATGTTAAATTTTTAATATGAATATTTTATTTAACATATTTCTACCCCAACTATGGTAAAATTGCTTTACATAACTAATGGTATTCATGGTTCTGGGGGGTTGGAGCGTGTGTTGTCTATAAAGGCTTCATATTTGGCTGAACACTATAATTACGATATAACAATACTTTCTTTAAATGATTTAAAGGAACCTTTTTATCAATTCTCACCAAAAATAAAATTCGTTAGTATTGACGTATCAGGGAATCCATTGGCTTACTTTTTGAAATACAAACGAGGGATAAGAGACATTATTAAATCTTTTAAACCTGATATAATTTCTGTTTGCGACGATGGATTAAAGGGTTTTATATTACCGCAAATATTGAAAAGTAAACCTCCAATTATATATGAAAGGCACGCATCTGTCTCTCTAAACTTTAATACGGCAAATAAAGGTTTTTTTCAAAAGTTAAAAAATAAGTTTACATACTTTTTAATGCGTTGGGCTGCCACTAAATTTGATAAGTTTGTGGTGTTGACAAATGGAAATTTAAAGGAGTGGAAAGATGGAAATTTAGAAGTAATTCCTAATCCACTTTCATTTTATCCTAAAGAACTGCTTCAAAAAACCAAATTACCTAAAACAATACTTGCGGTTGGGAGTCATAGTTATAATAAAGGGTATGATTTATTACTTCAAAGTTGGAAAAAAGTGAATGAGCAATTTCCCGATTGGAAACTTATGATTTATGGTAAAAAAAACCCCGAATGTAAATTGGTGGAATTATCTAATCAATTGCGGATATCGTCTAGTGTAACTTTTAATGACCCAATACCCAATATAGAAGAGGCCTATGCTAAAGCAGCTATGTTGGTTCTTCCTTCGAGGTCGGAGGGGTTTGGTATGGTGTTGATTGAGGCGATGGCCTATGGATTGCCTTGTATTTCATACGACTGTCCTCATGGCCCAGGGGATATCATTACCAATGGCGAGGATGGATACTTAATTGAAAATGGAAATGTTGATGAATTTGCAAATAGGATTATTGGCCTAATTCAAAATCCTGAAAATTTATTGCAAATAGGGGTAAAGGCTCGTAGAAACGTAAAGCGTTACTTACCTGAGCATATTGTGGACCAGTGGGATAAACTTTTTAAAACGCTTTTAGTATGAAAATTGTTTATTTAATAGATCAGTTTCATAAACATGGAGGTATTGAAAAAATGCTTTCATTAAAGATAAATCATTTTATAGAAAATTACGAATACAATGTAACGCTTATTACTACTCAACATGTAGAAGGACAACCATTTGTTTATCGATTAAGTGAAAAATTAACACATATAAATTTAGGCGTGAATTATCTTAAAGGAAAAAGTTATTTTCACCCTTTAAATTTACTAAAAGCTTTAAAACACTTCTTCAAGTTGAAAAAACAAATCCGTGTTTTAGAACCGGATGTTGTTATATCTGCGGGGTTTTCTCCCGAACAATATTTTTTACCATTAATTGTAAAAAAAGCACCTATAATTAAAGAGTTTCACTTTTCTGGGGTCATCTTAAAACGGAAGCGAAATAAAATATTAAATACTCTAAATAACTTTCTCTTTAAACAATTCAATAAGTATGATGCTGTAGTTGTTTTAAATGAGGATGAAAAAAAGTATTATAACTTTAAAAATCTAGTGGTAATTCCCAACTTCATAAAGTTGAAGGAAGGTTTAACCACATTCCGTCGAGATAATACTATAATCGGCGCTGGTCGAATTTCGGGAGTTAAACAATTTAATCATCTTATAGAGGCATGGAGTTTAATTGCAGATAAATTTCCTGATTGGCAAGTAAAAATTTTTGGAGACGGCGATGTACAATTATCTAAAGAATTAACTGAACAGATTCGTAAAGATAATATTCCGCGTATAAAATTAATGGGGGCAACCACTCAACTTACAGCGGAAATGCAAAAAGCTTCTATATTTGCTATGACCTCGGCAAACGAATGTTTTCCCATGGTTTTGTTGGAAGCACAAAGCGTAGGTTTACCTATAATTAGTTACGATTGCCCCAATGGTCCTAGAAATATTATACAAAACAATCGTAATGGAATATTGATAAAGGATCAATGTATAAATGAATTTGCTGATAAGCTTACTCTACTGATAGAGAATCCCGAAGTTAGGAGGGATTTTGGGCATCGGGCTAAAAACAGTGTTTATAAATACTCAGCTAACGCAGTTATGGGTGAATGGAATAATTTAATTAAAAGTGTTATATGATTGAATTAATTCCTTTAGAAATTTATATACATACTTATTACTTATTAATGCTATTCGTGGTTGTTCTTACTTTTGTTAATACACAAAGTTTACCAATGCACAGTAAGAGTAATTTGAGTTTTATAAATAATATAGGATGGATTTATTTTGTATTTCTTTGGTTGTATATGGGACTGCGTCCCATAAGTGGTGCATACTTTGGTGACATGAAAACATATAGTAAAATTTTTTATAAATATGCGCTTGGTGCCCCAATTATGAGTAGTAAAGACATCGCATTTCATGTTTTTACAAAATTATCTTCTCAGATTATGTCTGTACATACCTACTTTTTAGTATGTGCAGGTTTATACATATTTCCTTTAGTTGTTGTATGTAGAAAATGGTTTGGAAATTATTGGTATTACGGTTTTCTATTTTTAGTGACAGCATTTTCATTTTGGGCGTATGGCACCAATGGAATTCGAAATGGAATTGCAGGGTCATTATTTCTTTTGGCAATCTCAAGAGAAAAAAGGATATCACAAATATTGCTTATACTTTTAGCTATATCTTTTCATAAATCAATTATTATACCTACCGCTGCCTTTGTTTTAGCTAATTTTTATAATAACCCTAAAAAAATGATTTATTTGTGGTTGCTGTGCATACCATTATCTTTGGTAGGAGGCGGATTTTTTGAAAGTTTTTTTGGCAATTTGGGGTTTGATGATGAACGTATGAGTTACCTTACAGAGGAAAACAAACATGGTGACAACTTTTCAAGTACAGGGTTTCGTTGGGATTTCTTATTGTATTCATTTACTGCTGTATTTGCGGGATGGTATTACATTGTTAAACGTAAATTTAAAGACAAAATTTATTTTTGGCTTTTTAACACCTACGTTTTAACAAATGCTTTTTGGGTTTTAGTGATCCGAGCAAACTTTTCCAATCGTTTTGCATATTTATCATGGTTTATGATGAGTTTAGTAATTATTTATCCGCTTTTAAAACAATATATTATCGCTAAACAACATAAAAAGTTAGGATTAATATTATTAGCTTATTTCTCATTCACTTTATTTATGAATCTCTTATTATTATTATGAAAACGCTCACAGTATTTACACCAACTTATAATAGAGCTCATTTGTTATCGAGGTTGTATAAAAGTTTATGCAATCAAACCAATAAAGACTTCGTATGGTTAGTTATAGACGATGGCTCTATAGATAATACATCCAAAATAGTTTCAGAATGGCTATTAGAAGGTAAGATAGAAATTGAATACCGTTACAAGGAAAATGGTGGAATGCATACAGGACATAATTTAGCTTATAAATTGATAAAGACAGAATTAAATGTGTGTATCGATTCTGACGACTATATGCCTGATAAGGCTGTTGAGAAAATATTGGATAAATGGAATGCTTGCAAAATTAAAAAAATAGCCGGAATTGTAGGTTTAGACGCTACGGAAGATGGAGAAATAATTGGTTCAAAATTACCAGAAATAGCTAAGGGAAATTTTATTGATATTTATGAAAAATATAAATGTAGTGGGGATAAAAAAGTGGTCTTAAAATCGGATATAGTAAAACAATTTCCTCCTTATCCCGAATATAAAAATGAGAAATTAGTGCCTTTAGGATGTTTATATAATTTAATAGGTTCCAAATACGATTTTATTTATGAGAATGAGGTTTATTGTATTGTGGAATATCAAGATGAAGGATCTTCACATTCGATTTTTAAACAATATAAGCAATCTCCAAGAGGTTTTGCTTATGCCAGAAAGTTAAATAATAAATTTTCAAAAAGTGTATCAATTCGCCTTAAGAATGCAATTCATATAGGGTCATCAGCAATATTTTCTAAAGATCTGAGAATATTATCTGAGAAGAATAGAACATTTTTAAATGTGATGGTCTTTCCTTTAAGTATTATATTAAATATTTACGTCCGTTATAAAATTAGCAATAAGTAAAATGAAAATATTACATTATATTAATAATTTAGGGTCTGGTGGTGCAGAGAAATTATTAACCGATATTCTTCCCTACTTCAAACAAGAAGGGAACGAGGTTTACCTAATTATCTCGAATGCGGAAAAAAATTTTGAGAAATATGAAAAAATCCTTTCAGATTCTGAAATTAAATTTATCAGCTTAGATAGATCATTTTACAATCCTTTTCAAATATTCAAATTAATAATATTTATAAAAAAGTACAAAATCGACATTGTACATGCTCATTTATTTCCAACACAGTATTGGTTGGCTATTGCATCATACTTTATTCCAAAATCGGTAATTTTAATAAAGACAGAACATAATGCAAATAATAAGAGAAGAAGCATTAGTTTTTTACGGTTTATAGAAAAACATATTTATTCGAGGTATACCAATATTATAGCAATCACAAATAAGGTTAAAGAAAATCTTGAAAATTGGATAGGTACAAATTTTCCAATTATTGTGGTAAAAAATGGCGTAAACTTAAGCCAAATTAAAGCTGAAATTGATAAAGGAACTACCTATCAATTAAATTATAATTTGTTCAATTTGTTAATGGTTGGAAGTTTAGATGGTTATCAAAAAGATCAAATTTCTTTAATCGACTCCCTAGCTAATTTACCAGATGAAGTACACTTATTTCTAGTTGGTACAGGGAAAGCTGAAGCTGATATTAAAAAGCATGTAATTGACTCAGGGTTTTCGAATAAGGTTACTTTTCTTGGGTTAAGGAAAGATGTTTATGCACTGATGAATTCAGTAGATTTAAATATACTTTCGAGTAACCACGAGGGGTTATCTGGAGTAACTTTAGAATCAATGGCATCCGGTAAACCATTCATTGGATCTGACGTAGCTGGAATTAAAGAAATAGTGCCATCCCCAATATTTCTATTTCCACCAAAAAATCCAAAAGCTTTAGCAAAAAAAATATTGGAAATTAAAAATGATGAAGTACTTAAAAATAAAATGGTAAAAAATTCTTTAGAGCATGTAAAATCATTTGATACTTCATTAATGGTTGAAAATTACTTAAAAATTTATAAGGATTCTTTTTCACTAAATAAAAACACCTAAACAAATTTTTATATTAGAATGCCATATCCCAAACTCATCCGCATCACAACTGTTCCAATTTCCCTTGAAAAACTTCTTGAAGGACAGTTGGAGTTTATGCAAGATTATTTTGAGGTTACAGCTATTTCAGCAGATAAAGAAAAACTCTATGCATTAGGTGAGAAAAACAACTACCATACCTATTATATAGAAATGACGCGAAAGATCACCCCTTGGCAAGATTTAAAAGCGGTGGTTAAACTGTATAAATACTTAAAAAAAGAATCGCCTGCAATTGTGCATACACATACTCCTAAAGCAGGTATCGTAGGAATGCTCGCAGCTTGGCTTGCAGGAGTGCCTAACAGATTGCATACCGTAGCTGGTCTTCCATTAATGGAAGCTGAAGGGGTAAAGCGTATAATCCTAAATTTAGTTGAGAAATTAACTTACCGCTTTGCTAGCAAGGTTTATCCAAACTCAAAAGGCTTATATGATTTTATTTTAAAGGAAAATTTTTCTAATCCCTCTAAACTTGCAATTATTGGAAATGGTAGTAGTAATGGAATAGATACAGAATATTTCAATCCGAACTTATATGCCGAAAAAGACAAAATTGATTTACGAAATCAGTTGGGGATTCCTCAGGAAAACTTTGTTTTCATATTTGTAGGACGATTGGTGAAGGATAAAGGGATTAATGAACTAGTGGAAGCGTTTACAAAACTTTTAACAAGACATGATAATCTCTCTCTTTTATTAGTTGGACCCTTAGAAAGTGATTTGGATCCGTTAAGTGCAGATACATTAAGCTTTGTTGAAAACACTCCTCAAATTATTTCAGTGGGATATCAAAATGACGTGCGTTCGTACTTTGCGATAGCTAATGCATTAACTTTCCCTAGTTACCGTGAAGGGTTTCCTAATGTAGTTATGCAGGCTGGAGCAATGGGGTTACCGAGTATCGTCTCAGATATCAATGGTTGTAATGAAATTGTAGATCAAAATGTTAATGGATTAATAGTACCTCCTAAAAGTGCAGAAGAACTATATTTGGCAATGCAACTTTTAATTTCAGATGCTGAATTATTTTCGAATTTAAAATCAGATGCCAGACGGAATATAGTTGTTAACTATAGTAGAAAAGAAATATGGGAAGCTTTGTTGAAAGAGTATAAAAACTGCTTAAACAATATATCTTAAATATTTTTATAGGCAATGAAAGCGATTGAAAATGATTCAATTAAAAATTACTAATTAATCGTCAATCCTTTTAAGTAATTTTACGCCATTAGACTTTAATAAATGTATAAGAATATATTAAAACCATTTTTCGATTTTTTAGCTGCCTTTATAGGATTGGTCGTTTTGTCTCCAATATTTATATTAGTAACTCTAGGTTTGACAATTGCAAATAATGGCAAGCCTTTCTTTTTTCAGCGCAGACCGGGTAAGAACGAGAGAATTTTTAAAATAATTAAGTTCAAAAGCATGAACGACAAAAAGGATTCTAAAGGCAATCTGTTGCCCGATTCCGAGCGCTTAACTAGAATTGGGAGCTTTGTAAGAAAAACTTCATTAGACGAAATTCCACAACTTATTAATGTGCTTAAGGGCGATATGAGTTTTATCGGGCCAAGACCGTTATTACCAGAGTACTTGCCTTTATATAATGAGACTCAACGCCATCGGCATGATGTAAAGCCTGGGATAACAGGTTGGGCGCAAGTAAATGGGAGAAACACTGTATCTTGGAAAAAAAAGTTCGAATATGATGTTTGGTATGTTAATAATCAAACTTTTTTACTTGATGTAAAAATATTTTTTATGACGATTAAGAAAGTATTTATAAAAGAAGGGATTAGTCAAGAAGGGCAAGTTACTGCCGAATCATTTAAAGGAAACTAGTATGATTCTATACGGGGCAAGTGGGCATTGTAAATCTGTTATCGATATAGCAGAATCAGTGAATCAAGAAATTCAAGTCATCTACGATGATAATCCTAAAACTGAAGCTATTTTTAATATACCTGTTAAAAAATTTTCAGATATAGACGTTGACACACAAAGTAATTGGGTGATTTCAATTGGGAATAATAACACTCGAAAAATACTTAGTTTAAATTTAAAAGTGTCATTTGGAAGGTTGTTTCATAAAACAGCAAGTATATCACAAAGGTCCTCTTTAGGTGTGGGTTCCGTTGTAATGGCGAATACAGTAATTAACGCTAATGTAACTATAGGGGAACACTGTATCATAAATAGTGGGGCTGTATTAGAACACGATTGTGTTTTAAAAAATTTCGTTCATATATCTCCAAATGCTAGTTTAGCGGGGGAAGTTGTAGTGGGGGAAGGAGCGCATATCGGTATAGGCGCTAGTGTTTTACAAGGAATAAAAATCGGAAAGTGGGCGGTAATTGGTGCAGGAGCTGTAGTTATTAGAGATGTACCTGACTTTGCAGTTGTTGTAGGCGCGCCTGCGAAAATTATCAAGTACACGGAGCACTATGAAAACTAAAAGACTTCTTGATTTAGTCTTTTCAATAATTGGTCTGCTAATTTTTGGGTTATTAATTTTACTTTTAATTATAATTGCTTCAATTGATACAAAAAGTCAAGGTATATTCTTGCAAAAGCGAATAGGTCAATTCGGAAAAACCTTTACAATTTTTAAAATACGAACCTTTTCAAAAAATGGAGATATCTCTACTTTTGGGGATTTTTTGCGAAAATATAAATTAGACGAACTTCCACAATTAATTAATATTTTACTGGGTCAAATGAGTTTTGTAGGTCCACGTCCCGATATTCCCGGTTATTATGATAAACTAGAAGGTGAGGCTAGAAAAATTCTAACCTTAAAACCTGGGCTATTTAGCTGGGCAGCCCTAAAGTATTACAGTGAAGAAAGTGTGTTAAAATCTCAAGACAATCCCCAATATTATAACGACAATATAATTTTTCCAGATAAAGTTTCGATGAACTTGGAGTATTACTATCAACGGTCAATGAAGGAGGATCTTAAAATTTTAAGGGCGTCTATAAAAAGAATAATTTCCAGTTTATTTTCTTTCTAGCATAGGAGGTAAGATGTAGGACGTAAGACGTAGGACGTAGGACGTAAGACATAGGAGGTAAGACATAGGATGTAAGACATAGGATGTAAGACATAAGACGTAAGACATAAGACGTAAGATGTAGGACGTAAGACATAGAACGTAAGAAGTAGGATGTTTGACATAGGAGGTAAGATGTAGGACGTAAGACGTAGGACACAAGACGCAAGACATAAGACATAGGACGTAGGACAGAAGACGTGAGACGAAAATTAGGGGTTTAGAATTGATTAAATGAAGTGCTCTTCAATTTGTTAGGATTTAATGTTGTAAGTATTTTATATTAATTAATTGCTTAAAACTATTCTATGAGTAGTGATGTGTTCTTGCTATATTTGGGTAAATAATTTATATCTTTGTAAACTCCCTGATTACTGTTTATTTAAACAAAAATGTAATCTAACAGAAACCTATTATGTGTGAGATGATTAACGGAAATTTTTCCACCTTCATAATAATTAGTTTTCAATTATTCTATAATTAATGAAAGATAAGATTTACCTCTCTTCACCCCACATGGGCGGTAGTGAATTGGACTTTGTAAAAGAAGCATTTCAGACAAACTGGATAGCACCTTTAGGGCCAAACGTTTCCCAATTTGAATCGTTATTGGAGCAGTATTTACAGGCGGGAAGCCATGTGGCAGCCCTTAGTTCTGGTACTTCAGCAATTCATTTAGCATTAATAATTTTAGGCGTAAGCACAGGGGACGAAGTTATATGTCAAAGTATGACCTTTTCAGCTTCAGCCAATCCAATCCTTTATCAAGGGGCAACTCCTGTATTTGTAGATAGTGAAGCGGAAACTTGGAATTTGTGTCCTGAATTATTGGAAACAGCAATAAAAGATCGTCTAGCGAAAGGAAAAAAGCCTAAAGCTATAGTGGCCGTTCATTTATATGGTATGCCATATAAAGTAACAGCCTTAAGAGCAATTGCTAATAAATATGATATTCCTATTGTTGAGGATAGTGCTGAAGCTCTAGGGAGTAGTTATAATGGGCAAAAATGCGGAACTTTTGGTGATATTTCTATTTTGTCATTTAATGGGAATAAAATAATAACCACTTCAGGTGGAGGAGCTTTAGTTTCAAAAAAACTTGCTCATAAAAACAAAGCTATATTTTTAGCAACACAAGCTAGGGATGACGCACCACATTATCAGCATTCTGAAATAGGATATAACTATAGGCTTAGCAATGTAAGCGCTGGAATAGGCTGCGGACAAATGGAGGTTCTCGATAAACACGTATCCTTACGACGGGATATGAATTTATTTTATCAAGATCTTTTTAAAGATGTAAAAGAAATAGAGGTTTTTAAAGAAACAAATGAAAAAGTTTACAGCAATCATTGGTTGAGTTGTATTACATTTACACATACCACAGCAAAATTAAATCCTGAAGCCCTACGCACGTTTTTATTAACTGAAAACATCGAGGCAAGACCTTTATGGAAACCAATGCATTTACAACCTGTATTTAAGGATGCACCTTCATATGTAAATGGGGTAGGGGAACGACTTTTTGAAACTGGTTTGTGTTTGCCTTCAGGAAGTAATTTAATTGATGCAGATAGATCAAGGATTACAGAGACGATTATTAACTATTTAAAAAATAGCGTATAATGAAAATGCCAGGAAAATTTACTTTTCTTGCCTTTAGACTTTACAGCAGGTTTAGAGACTTTATTTTAGGACAACGCTATTTACCGCGTTGGATAGTGGCATTAATAGACCTTTCTATTTGTGGCGTCTCCTTTTTGCTTACTTGGCTTATCTTAAGTGAATCCCCTGTATTTTTTAACCAATTCCTATCTATTCCTGAAAAAGCCTTATTGCTTATAGGTATACATTTTTTATGTTTTATTGTTTTTCGAACCTATTCTGGAATTATACGACATAGCACATTTGCCGATGTGTATCGTTTTGCGAAATCTACCTTGGCATTTCTATTTATTACTATGGCAGGGAACATGGTGTTTTATTATTTTAATGGCACCAAACTATTCCTTACAACTACTATATTGCTTTATGCCTTTTTTTCGTTAACTCTATTATTAGCCTTTAGAATAACTATAAAAGAAATGTATCGCTTTCTTCGCGCTGCAGCTACTGCGGGCCGTTTAAAAAAGCGCGTTATTGTATTGGGAATTGACGATAAAACAATTTCCCTATCCCATGCTATTTTATCCGATTCTGCTTCTATTTATCGACCAGTAGCTTTTTTAACTACTAAAGAAAAGCGTAAGCGTTTCAAAATATTAAATCTTCCTGTTTGTTATACCGATGATGATATTGAAACAAACTTAGAATCGACCAAATCTAAGCACAATGCAGATGGGGTGTTGTTCGTTGGAGATTTGCTTTCCGTTGAAGAACGAAACTCTATTGCCGAAGCGTGTTTTTCTGTAGGGCTTGAAGTTTATAATTTATCATTGCCAGAGCAATGGAGTGATATTTCAAAAAAACCATTAAAGATTGACCCTCTTAGAATCGAGGACCTTTTGGAGCGCAGTGTAATTGAAACAGATATAGAGCTAATATCAAAAGATCTTAAAGATAAAACGATTCTAATTACTGGAGGAGCAGGAAGTATAGGAAGTGAATTAGTTCGACAAATAGCTGAAATAAACCCTAGATTATTAGTTGTTTTAGACAATGGTGAAAGTCCTTTACACGGGATAGAAATATACTTAAAGAATAACTTTCCACATCTTAATTACAGCATCTTCCTTGCCGATGTAACTAAGAAAGGAAGAATGGAGGGTATTTTTAAAAAGTTTAAGTTTGATGTAGTGTATCACGCTGCAGCCTATAAACACGTGCCTATGATGGAGCGGCATCCTAGGGAGGCGATTAGAACAAATATAGTAGGAACGCGCACTTTAGCAGAACTATCTGTAAAGTACGAATGTGAACGTTTTGTAATGGTTTCTACAGATAAAGCAGTAAACCCGAGTAACGTGATGGGGGCGTCAAAACGGGCTGCTGAAATGTTTGTACAGTCCTTACAGCGTACTCCGGGGATAAAAACTAAATTTATCACTACGCGATTTGGAAATGTATTGGGCAGTAATGGCTCGGTAATTCCTTTTTTTAGAGAGCAAATTAAAAATGGTGGCCCAGTAACAGTAACGCATAAGGATATTATTCGTTATTTTATGACCATTAAAGAAGCTTGTCAGCTAGTTTTACAAGCGGGAACCATGGGAAAAGGAGGAGAGATATTTGTTTTTGATATGGGGAAACCTGTTAAAATATTAGATTTGGCCGAACGAATGATTAAGCTTAGTGGCTTTAAACCCTATAAAGATATTCCTATTGAGATAGTGGGATTGAGGCAAGGCGAGAAATTGTATGAGGAACTTTTAATAGACGGAGAAAATACACTTCCAACTTACCATCCAAAAATTATGGTTTGTAGTACAGTGCCTTATGATTATTCCGTTATTTGCAATGCTATTGATGAGTTAGAACTTATGGCGGATAGTGTGGGAAAAAAGAAGGATATCATTAAAAAGCTTAAAATATTAGTGCCAGAATTTGTAAGCCAAAATTCGGAATATTCAACTTTAGATAAACATATTGAATAAATTCTATTTGAATTACAATTTTAACGCTATCAATAAAAAATTATATTTGCAATAAATTATTATAAATGAAAAGAATCTCGATTAAGGTATTAGTTCCTATATTGTTGCTGTTTCTTATTGCTTCCTGTGCTTCTAGAAAAGAAATAGCGTATTTTCAAAACCTACCCGATGCGTTAGAACAACTTGATAGTGTGCAAAATAATTTTAAAATTAAACCCAATGATATTTTAAGTATTACGGTTACTGCCTATGACCCTTCAGCGGTAAAACCCTTTAATTTGGTATTAGAGTCGAGTGGGGGAGTACTGGCTCAAAATCAAGGCTATTTAACAGGGGCAGATGGTACTATTAATTTTCCCGTTTTGGGAAAAGTAAAAGCTGCAGGTCTTACAAGAGCAGAATTAAGTGAATATCTTACCAAGAGAATATCTGAGTACATTTTAGACCCTATTGTAACCATTAATATTTTAAACTTTAAAGTTAGTGTTTTAGGAGCTGTTAACAAACCAGGTACTTTTGCAGTTCAAGGAGAACGATTAACCTTGCCTGAAGCAATAAGTCTTGCCGGGGATTTACATATTCAAGGAAAAAGAGATAATGTTTTGGTATTGAGAGAGACAAATGGTAAAAAAGAATATGCCTATTTAGATTTAAGAGATGTAAAAATTATGGAAAGTGAATTTTATTACTTACAACAAAACGATCTAATTTATGTTGAGCCTAATAGTGCAGCTGTACAATCATATAATGATAATAATTATTTACGAACTATAATAAGTGTAGCTTCGTTATTAATTACCATAATTGTTGTTTTTATAAAGTAAAATATGCAAGAATTACCTCAAGATACAAATAAAGAATCAGATCAAGATAGTTCTATCCGAGATCATGTTGCCATTTACCTTAGAAAATGGCCTTGGTTCGTTGTTTCTGTATTAGTAGCATTTGTTATTGTTACTATATATCTGCGATATACACCATTAACTTATTCCACAACTACTACCATTTTGCTTAAAAATGAGAATAGCAAATCCTCCTCAGAGTTAGCTGCTTTTAACGATTTGGGATTAGTGGACAAACTCAATGTAGTTGACTTCGAAAACCTGAAGGTCGTTTTAAAATCTAAAAGTTTAAGTGAGAAAGTTGTAGATAAACTTAACCTTACCGTTTCTTACTTTGTAGAAGGAAATATTTTGGATACTGAGATATTCGATAATAAACCTTTTGATGTTAAAGTTATAAAGTCTAATAGTACCGATAAAGATTTTACAGGTACTTTTTACTTTAAACCTATTTCCACAACACAATTTACTGTTTTTAATAATGTAAGAGAAAAAATTGGGGACTATACTTTTGGAGATTCAATTGAATTGAAACGAGTGTCTTTATTCGTGACTCCAAACCTAAGAAGTGTATTAGAAAATACCGATTCTTTTGACAATTACCCTGAAATTCGTGTGAGATTTCAAAAACGGGAACAAGTGGCTAACGGCATTAGTGCAGCTATAAATGTTTCATCGATACTGGAAATGAGTAGTGTTCTGAAATTGTCTTTAATTTCAGCTATACCTGAAAAATCAAGGGCAATTTTAGATGAATTGGTGAAGCAATACAATCAAGATTCCATGGAAGATAAAAATCTCGTGGCTCAAAATACTGCAGATTTTATACAAGGGAGACTTGAAATTATTACTAATGAATTAGATAGCGTTGAAACGGGTAAGGTAGATTTTAAAGAAGAAAATAGGCTTACTAATATTGAAGCGGAAAGTCAAATATTTCTAGAAAGTGCAAGTCAAATTAATAGACAACAGATAGAGCTAGAAACTCAAATTGCATTAATTAACACTATGATGGATTATTTTAAAAATAGTTCAGAAAAGGATTTGCTACCCGCAAATTTGGGTGTTGGTGAGGAAAGTTTTGCAGGAGAAGTGGATAAATATAACCAATTAATATTAGAACGAAATCGGTTATTACAGAGCAGCACCACCAAAAATCCAATGGTCGTAGGTCTAGACCAACAAATTGAAGAACTTCGAGGAAATGTTTTAAAGAGCATGAAAAATGCTAAAAGCAATCTTCGAATTAGTTTGGGAGAGATTAATAAAGAAATGCGTAAAATTGGCTCCGAAATTTATCAAATTCCGGAAAAGGAAAAGGTTTTTAGAGGTATAAGTAGACAACAGGAAATTAAAGAAACACTCTATTTATATCTTTTACAAAAAAGAGAGGAAAATGCCATTTCCTTGGCGGTAACAGCCCCAAAAGTTAAAGTAGTCGATGCGCCATATAGTAGCATGGCCCCTGTAGCGCCTAACAAAAGGATCTTACACATGGGTGCATTGTTTTTAGGGATTTCTATTCCTTTTCTTATAATTTACTTAGGAAAATTATTTGATAATAAAATTAGAAATCGCTCCTTTATCGAAAGTAAATCTAGGCATATTCCAATAGTAGGAGAAATACCGGAATTAGGTAATAAGGAAGAAGATTTAGTTCAAGTTAACGATACTTCCATACTCGCTGAGTCTTTTAGAATAATGAGTACTAATTTAAAGTACTTAATGTTGAATAAAACAAATAAAGAAGATAAAGGAAATACCATTTTTGTAACCTCTACTATTAAAGGTGAAGGTAAAACCTTTGTTTCTTCAAATCTTGCGGTTACTTTAGCATATGGTGGAGCTAAAGTGGTATTAGTAGGGGCAGATATTCGAAACCCGCAAATTCAACGTTATATAGATGGGGATTACAATAAGTCAGGTGTCGTGGAGTATTTGGTTTATCCGGATACAACAGTCGATGACTATTTGCAACCTGCAGGAAAAAATAAAAACTTATCTTTATTAATGTCTGGAGTAATACCTCCAAACCCTGCTGAGTTATGGATGCAAGAAAGGGCAGGTGAATTATTTAATGAATTGGCCGCAAGATTTGATTATGTAGTGGTAGATACTGCTCCAGCAATGTTGGTTGCGGATACCATTTTAATTAATAAGTACGCAGACGTAACTCTTTATACCCTAAGAGCGGGGTATACCGAAAAAAACCTAATTAATTTTCCAATTGAGAATAAAAATAATGGTAAGCTCAATAATATTTCCTTTGTTTTAAATAACGTTTCTGAAGCTAATTTTGGTTATGGTAACAAATATGGATATACTTATGGTCAAACTAAGAAGACATTCTTCCAAAAGATGTTTGGGAATTAATCCAACACCATAATGTCAACTATAGAAATTTCCGAAATAGGCCTAGGCTTGTTTCGGATTTTTTATGGATAGATGTTTTTAAAAACAAGTTATAAGACTTAGGACGTAGGACTTAGGACGGTATGAAGTAAGACTTGCCTTGTGATAAAGAAATACTCAGTCTGAATTCTGAATTCTGCATTTTGCATTCTGAATTATTTAGTCTGCATTCTTAATTCATAATTGTTAAATCTGCACTCTTAACTCCTAACTCATAACTCTTAACTCCTAACTCTGAACTCATAATTAATAACTAGTAAGGAAACCTCATAATTCTGAATTCCGCATTCTGCATTCTGAATTCTTAATTCTGCACTCACAACAAGTAAATCCCAAATTCATAATTCTGTATTCTTAATTCCGAATTCTGCATTTTAAACTCCTAACTCTTAACTCCTAACTCCTAACTCTTAACTCATAACTCATAACTCATAATTCATAACTCCCATTCTACTTAATCCTCATTTTAGAGATAAAAATTTGTTATATTTTTCACAATAATTTAAAGAATTGATGTGATAATTTTGAAATGCTGATTATAGCAGTTAGCTTTGTTTTTGATATAACCATAAAATTTTTAAACCATGAAAAAGTTGTTATTAGTTTTTGCTGCTGCATTAGTTATGAGTTGCGGGGATAATAAAAAGGAAGAAAAAACTGAGATGAAAATCGGAACTCAAAAATCAGTAGAGAAAGAAGTTACTGAAGATATTAATGCAGATCCTAATTTAGCTGTTATTACTATAGAAGGGAACGACCAAATGAAATTTAACAAGAGTGAGATTCGCGTTAAAGCAGGTCAAAAAGTAAAACTTACCCTTAAGCACGTAGGTAAAATGTCTGAAGAGGTTATGGGACATAACTGGGCGTTACTTACTGCAGACGCCGATATGGCTACAGTGGGACAAGCTGCAGCCTTAGCAAAGGAAACTGACTATATCCCTGCAGATATGAAAGATAAGTTTATCGCCCATACCGAAATGATTGGTGGAGGAGAAACAACTACTATAGAGTTTGACGCTCCTGCTGCAGGTACCTATACCTTCCTATGTACCTTCCCAGGACATTACGCGCTCATGCAAGGGAAGTTTATCGTTGAATAAACTATTGTTTCTATAATTATTAAAAAAGCTGCATTTTAAATGTGGCTTTTTTTTTGGGACAGATTTGAGATTCTAGATTTTAGATGTGGGACGTAGGATATAGGACATAAGACGTAGGACAGTAGGCCATAGGACGTAAGACATAGGGCGTAAGAGCCAAGAATCTAGAATTTAGACTTTTCACAAATAATTACAATTAACACCCATCATCCTTCAACTGCTCTAAACTCTCAATTTATAACTTTTAAAACCTAACTCAGAACTCCAAATTCATAACTCACAACTCATAACTCCGTACTCTTAACTCTACACTCCTAACTAGCAAGGTAACCTCAAAATTCTGAATTCCGCACTCTGCATTCATAATTATTAAATCTGCATTCTTAATTCATAATTATTAACTCTACACTCCTAACTCCGCAATCATAACTCTGAACTCATAACTAATAAAGTAACTTCATAATACTGCATTCTGAATTCCGCATTCTGCATTCTGCAATCATAATTATTAACTCTACACTCATAACTCATAACTCCTAACTCCTAACTCATAACTCATAACTCATAACTAATAAATTACTCATCATCCCCATAAACCAAGTTTATAAAATCTTCCTCGTCGATATCACCAAAATATTCTTTTAGGTTCACATCTTTAAGGATTTCAGTGATGTTTTCTTTTTCGTAACGGGTTTCTTGTAATAGGTTTTCTAGGGTTTCTACGGGTTCTTTTCCAAAGAAATCGCCATAAACTTTAAATTCCTTAATTAGCCCTTTATCGACAAAAATTCGCAAATCTATTTCTCCGATAGCAAAGCGTTTGTTGCGCTGAATGTTGAATTTTGGAGATTTACCATAATTCCAATCCCAAGTGTCATATTTTTCTTCTTTCAATTGGTGTACAGCTTTCCATTCGTCTGCTGTGAGACGGTAGGTTTCAAAAGGCTCACTTTCTTCGTAAAGTCCTTCAAGAAGTAACGTTCTAAATGTTTCTATGGTGAGTGGTTCTCTTAAAAACTCTGAAATATTAGCAACGCGACTTCTAACAGACTTATGACCTTTAGACTGGATTTTACTCATTTTTACATTAAGGGCGTTTACAACTTCTCCTAAATCTGTATCAAAAAGTAGCGTACCGTGGCTCACCATTCTTTTCCCTGTAGAAAACTGGGCAGTGCCAGATATCTTTTTCTCGTCTATTAATATATCATTTCGCCCTTTCAATTCAGCATTAAGCCCTAAGTTATTTAAAACCTTAATTACAGGTGCTGTAAATTTTTTAAAGTTGTTTAAACTTTTTACGTCGTGATTGGTGATAAAACTAAAGTTAAGATTCCCAAAGTCGTGATAAACTGCGCCACCACCAGAAACTCTTCTCACAACATGAATATTATTCTGCTCAACATATTCGTGGTTAATCTCTTCTAGAGTATTTTGATTTCTACCTATTATAATAGAAGGCTCGTTTACATAAAACAATAAATAATCGTTCTCTACACTAAAATTTCGTAAAATATACTCTTCTAAAGCTAAGTTTAGATGTGGATTGGTTACATCCTCATTTTCTATAAAAATCATAGTTCTTTGTTTGCGTTTTAGATTTGTAAAGATAAGATTTATCGGTGGTTTATTATCTTAAGAGGTTTGAAAAATCAATATTCTACTTAAAGACAATGGGTGCTAAGAGGTAAAGTATTTTAAGTGTTTAACTACTTTCAATTCAAGTGAATTGTAATTTGTAATTTTGACTTTGAAAATTTGTTTCGGAATAATCAATAGAAATGTATTACTATAAGTTTAATTAAAACCTTATATTAGATGTATTTATCTTATATTTGCCAATAGCAAAACCGACTTTCTCCCCAATAATTCTTGTTAATTTATTAATAAGCAAATACCACTATGGATAAAGTTGTAATATATGGTGCTGGCCGACATGCAGAATTGACCGCCTATGAGATGAAACGAAATAATCTTCACGAAGTTGTTGCGTTCACTGTTAGGAATAAGTACTTAAATAAAACAGAGTTAAATGGACTTCCAATAGTTTCATACGAGGATATTTCACGGATTTACCCACCTAGTGAATTTAAAATGTTTATTGCTATTGGGCCGCAACAAATAAACCGTGCAAGGGAAGAAATTTTCCGAGATGCCAAGGAAAAGGGGTATCAATTTGTAAACTGTATTTGGCCAATACTAGACTTTCCGGAAGACCTTATTATTGGAGAAAACGTATATATAGGTCAGGATTGTGCGATTTCGAATTTTGTTGAAATTGATGATAATGTAACTCTAATAACTTCTAAGATTGGACACCATTGTAAAATAAAGGCTAATAGTTTTATTTCGGCAAGTATATTAGCGGGTAATGTGCAAGTTGAAAAAAATGTTTTTATCGGTTTAGGTTCTATAATAGGCCCCAATATTACCTTGGGAGAACATACAGTTGTTGGAATGGGATGTACAATTTCTAAAAGTACAGATCCAGAATCTGTTTACTTAAATAAGGCCACCGAAAGGCAGAGTTATAATTCCTCTAAATTAAAACTTCTGTAACCCTTAAGTCCGAAAAAGTCCTTTACTTAATAGTATTTGGGCAACCAAACTGAAATCTACCTATTTATTAAAATCTAAAAATATTATGAAACAAGTATGGATCCATATGGGTTACCCGAAATGTTTTTCCACTAGTCTTCAAAAAGCATTCTTTGAGAAGCATCCGGAAATTACATATGGAGGTATAGGTGTGGGAGACCATCTTAGCTTTGCTAATAGCGGATTAGAGTTTGTTTTTCAGAGCTTATTGCAGCATGCTAATAAACCGTATTTCGAGCGCAATTTTATAGAAGCTAAGAAGATAGTTGATGAATTTGTTAACAGTGCGAGCAATACGACTGTTTTTTCATTAGAAACCTTGGTTTTTCCATTTTCTTCTTTAGACTTTGAGACAATTACAGAGCGAATCAAATTATTATTTGAAGGCTATGACATTCATATTTTATTGGTGATTCGAGAGCAATTTGATTTTTTAAAATCATTATATGGGGAATTTCTTAGAATGGGTTATCCAGAGACTTTTTCCAATTTTATTCAGTGGGTTTGGGCCTACCGAGATCGAAATTTTTGGGAACTTCTAAACTACCCTCAAGTTTATGATTTTCTAAAACAAAGTTTTGGCGATGAAAACATTCATTTACAGTTTTTTGAAAATTGGAAAAGTAATCCTGAAATTGAAATTAATGCGAGCGTTTCACAGCTTTTGGGGATTTCAAATAAGAATTTACCAATTTGGAATGATAATCCATCTTTAAAGAAAGAAGAACAGGCAAATTTATTATATGTCAATCAGGAATTTCGCAGGGGGATGGGGGAACATGTGCTATTTCCCTATTTAAATCATCTTAATAGAACTAGTTTAGTACGCTTGGAATCTGGCTATAGCAATGAAGAAGTATATGAAAATATATTAACGAAACGTTTGGCTTTAAGTAAGATGAGCCGTATACCGCAACAACCATTTGAGGATTTTTATAAGCTCCGTGCTCCGTCAGACGATATTTTAAAAAGAATGAAACAGGAATGGAAAATAACCAATAAGCAATTAATGGATGAATTAGAAACTGTCCCTAAGACTTATCTCTCATAATATAAATTAAATGAAATTTAATTATTTGAATGGACTTCTTTAAAGATGCAGTTGTAATTAAATTGATTAAGGAAAAGATTCTAATAAAACTATAAGCAAAATATAAATGAAGAAAATTGGAATTATGCAACCCTATTTTTTACCTTATATAGGGTATTTTCAATTGATGGAAATGGTGGATGAATTTGTGATTTACGATAACATAGAGTTTTCTAAAGCCAGTTGGATTCGTCGAAATCGAATGCTTCAAAATGGAAAAGAAGCCTATTTTACATTGCCAATTAAGAAAGATTCCGATTTTTTAGATGTAGATCAGCGTTATTTAGCCAAAAATTTCGATAAAGAGGCAGGTAAATTATTGAGGCGTATAGAAGCTAATTATTTAAAAGCTCCTTATTTTAAGGATTTTTTTCCAGTAGTTCAGGAAATAATATTTTGTAAAGAACGCAATCTATTTGACTATATTCTTAATAGTGTATATTGTATAAAAGATTACTTAAAAATTGAAACCCCTATTAAAGTATTTTCAAAATTGGGGAAGGATGTCCACTTATTAAGGGCACAGGATAAGGTTATAGGAGTTTGTAAAGCATTACGTGCAACTCACTATATAAATTCCTTTGGTGGGAAGCACTTATACGACTCAGAAAGTTTTGAAAAAGAAAATTTGCAATTACTCTTTTTTAGAACTAGTCACATAGAATATTCGCAATTTGATAACGATTTTATACCCTTTCTATCAATCATGGATGTTTGTATGTTTAATAATGTTGCTCAGGTTCAAGAGTATCTCAGTCACTTTGAAATTATAAATTCACCATGAAATTAAAATATGCTATTAATAAGGCTACCATACATCAGATTAAGGATCACTTAATTAGAGTGGATGAAGATTTCGCTATTCCACTACGAACCTATGTAGATATAAATCATTATGCTAAAAAATTGGCGGATAGAGCGATCTGTGTTGAGATTTTTGCAGAAGAAAAACTCGTCGGACTTTTGGCGATTTATTATAATGTAGAAGAAAAATTTATTTTTGGTTCCAATTTCAGTATTGATAAAGAATATCGCGGGAAAGGATTAGAGCTATTTAAAGTGTTGTTGAACACTGTTAGTAGGTCTCAAAATCTAAATGATATGAGTGTAGAAATGCAACAAGTTAGTAATCAGTTTATAGGAGCCTTGTCAGAAGTGGCAAAGGCAGAAGAACCTATTATAAAATCTATCCACACAGAAGTGCATCATTCCAATAGAAGATTGATCTTGTATTACAAAAGATTAGGGTTTAAGGAAGTTGAAACTAGCAATGAATCAATCTATTTGATTAGAGAAATATGAACAATCCTTTAGCTTCCATATTGTGTATAACTTATAATCATGAGAAGTTCATTCGTTTATGTCTTGAAAGCTTGGTGAGTCAAGAATGTGATTTCGATTTTGAGATTTTGATTCACGACGATGCCTCTACCGATGGTACGCAAGCAATTATTAAGGAGTTTCAACAGAAATATCCAGATATTGTAAAACCAATTTTACAAACTGAAAATCAATGGTCAAAAAAAGCAAGTGGTATTAATTTGAGATTTAACTATCCAAGGGCTAAAGGTAAGTATATAGCACTTTGTGAGGGAGACGATTATTGGATTGGTAATGATAAACTTCAAAAGCAAGTAGCTTTTTTAGAAAACAATCCTGATTTTTCTATGGTCTGTAGTGCCTTTAATTTAATTAAGGAGGAAGAGGTTATACCGATTGTTAAAGAGGGGATAGTTTCTGCAGAAAAAGAAGTTGATAATGGGTTTTGTTTTGATCTAGGAGATCTAATGAAACACTGGTTTGTAAGACCGTCAACAGCTCTTATTAGAAACTTGACCGACAAAGCCAAAGTTTTAGAACAATATGAATCCCCTTTTGATATTCATCTCTTTTATCATATCCTAAAAGGAAATAAAGGGTATTATAGTAAAGAAATACTAGTTGTCTATAATAGACATCAAGGAGGAGTGTTTAGCGGCAGAACTCATCAAGAACTATTGTTAGTATATTACCATATTCTTAAGGAGATTTATAGAAAGGATCAAAATAAATTTATCAAAATTCAATTTTTAAAAGTTAGTTTTAGTATAATCAACCTCAGAATTTCTGGTTTGTTTTCTTCTCGAAAAATAAAGACACCTGAACTTAAAGATAAAATTGTGGGGACTAAAGAGGTATATGAGGAAATTAAAGATCTCATTAAAACAAAACAAGAAAGAAGAGAACTATATAAAACCTTAATTCCTTACCAAATAAAACTTTTAAAGAAAAGAACTCAAATTTTAATTCAACGTTTTAAAAGTTTGTAATTTAATTTAATATTAACGAAGAATAGTATTGTATGCCACCTCAGGAAATTAAATCTTTTTTGCAAAATTATAAACCAGAAGAATTTGCCCATGAAGTTAATCATACACCTTTGGTTTCTGTTTTAGTACAAACCTATCAGCACATTAAATACATCAAAGATTGTCTTGATGGAATTCTAATGCAAAAAACAAACTTTTATTTTGAGATCCTAATAGGTGAAGATGAATCTACCGATGGAACTAGAGAAGTTTGTATAGAATATGCACAAAAGTATCCTGAAAAAATTAAATTATTTCTACACAACTCTAAAAGCAACCCTAGTAAGATAGGCCTACATCCCTTTCAAATAAATGCGTTTTATAACTTATTTACCGCGCGTGGTAAATATATTGCTACTTGTGAAGGAGATGATTATTGGACAGATCCTTTAAAGCTTCAAAAGCAAGTTACGGCTTTAGAAAAAAATCAAGATTTAATTTTAGTTACTGGCGGTTATATTTCGAAGAGCCCTTTTGGTGAAGTAGAGCATTTGTACTCGCCAATCAACCCTTCAACCCAAATTCAAGATAATTCATATAGATTTAATTTTTCTGATTTAGTAAGAAAATGGCAAACTAAAACTCTCACTACTGTATTTAGAAATAAACCACAAATTTTTGAAAAATTATTACAATATAAATCTACACGAGATGTACATTTAATGTATCATTTATTAATGGAAGGTGATGGGATGTACATACAAGAAATCTTAGGAGTACAAAATAAACATTTAGGAGGCATTTTCGCGCCTAAATCTAGTACAGAACAGCTTTATATTCAATACGAAGTGTATAAAGAACTATATTTCGCGAATAAAAATGAAGTGCTTCGACAGAAATTTGTGGATACCCTGTTCAAATATCAAATTTTAAAATATGAAAAACCTGAAGCCCTAAAAGAATTTAGTCCTAAACCGATTATACGGGATGCGGTTAAGAGCCTTCGAAGAAAAAATGAATACGTGTTGTTTTTAAAGCTTTTAATACCACGCAAAATAAAACAACCTTTTAAAATAACAATGTAAAGGTTTATATTAACTAAAATCGACCTCATAAATACTTCAAATGAATAGTTTAAATTATTGAAATAGACCAAGAAAAAGTAGGTTTCGGTAAAGCTTTCGTTTAAATAAGTAATTATATGTGGAATTTTAATGTATTTACATCATATCTATGGGTAAAGTTCCTAGAATTTTTAAAGAATATTTCTCTGATTTTATCTTTTTCTATTCGAAATTGAAAAGTAAATTTTTGATTATTCTAACCTTGAGTATTTCTATTAGTTTACTAGATGCTTTAGGATTGTCAATGTTTTTACCCATCTTACAAGCACTCAATCAAGAAGGAGGAGTAGATATATCTGCAATGGGAAATTTAGCCTTTATTGTTGAAGGTATTAAAAACATTGGTATAGATCTTAGTATAGCTAAGATTATCTTGGTAATGTTAATCTTTTTTATTCTCAAGGGGGTTGTAAAATACTTTGGGAGTATTTATTTTATAAAAATTCAACAGGAGTTTATTAGGAACCTTAGAATACAACTGTTGAGAGGATTAAATCAGATTAGTTTTAAACAGTTCATGATATCCGATTCTGGTCGTATTCAAAATACCTTAAGCGGAGAGGTAGATCGAGTTTCAGAAGCATTTAGTACATATTTTGGAACTATTCGAAATGCTTTAATGGCACTTGTCTACCTTGGCTTTGCTTTTTTAATTAATCCAGGATTTGCTCTCTTGGTTATTTTGTTTGGAGTTATTTCTCATTTTTTATTCAAATTAGTTTATAGCCGTACTAGAAGTGCTTCTAGAGGACTAACGAATCAAAATCACCATTTTCAAGGGCAAGTAATTCAGTATGTTTCACATTTTAAATATTTAAGGTCAACAGGAATGATAGGTAGGTTTGCTCAAAAATTGGAGGATACTATTTATTCAATTGAGTCCTCAAGAAAACGTATTAGCGTATTGTCTAGTATTGGGAGTGCGGTGGTAGAGCCAATTGTAATAATTGTATTAGTGTTTTTAATGTGGGTACAGTTTTATTTTTTTGATGGTAATTTAAACACTACATTGGTGAGTTTGCTGTTCTTCTTTAGAGCACTAAACTCTTTAATAGGCTTACAAGCAATGTGGAATACTTTTTTAAAAGTGTCAGGGTCTATAGAAAATATTCAAGATTTTAATGATTCTATGAATAAAAATAGATTTAAAGATGGAACTCTTGCTTTTAGTGAATTTGGAGATAATATTTCGATTAAAGACCTTTACTTTGCTTACGAAACTAAACCAATTTTAAAAAATATAAATCTTCATATCTCAAAAAATGAAAGTGTTGCATTTGTTGGCGAAAGTGGTAGTGGAAAAACAACCCTTATTAGCATACTTACTGGGCTGTTACACCCAAGTAATGGTAGTCTTACCATCGATGGAACTCCATTAATTAATTTTCAATCCAATTCCTATCAAAAACGTATAGGTTATGTAAGTCAAGATCCAGTAATTTTTGATGATAATCTTTATAATAACGTCACTTTATGGGCACCTAAAACACCTGAAAACCTTCTTAGGTTTAAGAACAGTGTACAAAAAGCATCTTTAGAAGATTTTGTGACTGAATTGGATGATAGAGAGAATACTATATTAGGAAATAACGGAATCAATTTGAGCGGAGGTCAAAAACAAAGAGTTTCAATTGCGAGAGAACTTTACAAAGATATTGACTTATTAATTTTAGACGAAGCCACTTCAGCCTTAGACTCTGAAACTGAAAAGGCAATTCAAAAAAGCATAGAAGCACTTCAAGGAAAATATACTATTCTTATTGTAGCGCATAGATTATCAACAATAAAAAACGTTGATAAGATCGTCTTGATGGAGAAAGGGGAAATTATAGATATAGATAATTTTAATAATTTAATTAAAAAACAAGAACGGTTTGCCAGAATGGTAAACTTACAGGAGTTATAAATCAAAATTTGAACTAACTCTCATAGATTAATCCGAGTTTCTTTTATGAAAACCAATCTTGCTTCCGTTATCATTCCTACTTTTAATAGGTCCGAACTTATCTGTAGTACTTTAGATAGTGTTTGGGCTCAAACTTATAGGCCCATAGAAGTTGTGATAGTAGATGATGGTTCAACAGATAATACAAAGCAAATTATTAACGATTGGGTCATACAACACACAGATAAGGCCTTTAAGGTTGTATATATTTATCAAAAAAATTCGGGAGCACCAAGCGCTCGAAATAATGGAATTAAGAATGCATCAGGTAGATACTTACAATTTTTAGATTCTGATGATTATTTAATGCCTGAAAAACTAGAGTTACAAATACAAAAAATGCAAATAGAAAAAACAGGAATTTGCATATGTGATTATTTTCATACCAATGAACATGGAGAAAACACATTGTTTGTTTCCAATGATAGAAATATTGAGCAAATTATAACTCAACATCGCTTTTTATCTACATCTATAGGAGTAATAGATTTAAGTTTTTTTAAACCTGGGTTTTTAAAATGGAATCCTAAGATAAAGAAAGCACAAGACATAGATTTTTACCTCAAAATATTTTTAATTATAGATGACTTTTCATACGTAAACAAGGCTTTGTTTAAATGGATACGGCATACGGGACCAGGAATTTCCAATTCTACTTCCTTTACTCCTATAGAATATCTTATTAACTTAACTTCTATGTTAAAATTTCATTTCGTAAATAGACAATCTATTCAGGATTACAAAAAACCATATATTAACCGTTTATATAAAAAAGCTATTATTGCTATTTGTTCTAAAACAATTATTTATAAATTGTTTAAAAGTTATTAATATCTTTCAAAAGATTGAGAACTATTTAATTCATTTATACACTTAAAACAATTGGATGTAGGAGAAACTATTTATGTATGTAAAAATTCCAATAAGAGATTATTTCTTTAAACAAATTAATATTGAAAAAAAATACACTAAAAATATTATCGCTAAAGTTTAAAAGCAATTTGGCAAAAGCACTGATAAGAATTTTGCCGAAATTTCAAAATGTACTAATTACAGATAGTTTGAATGCTGAATCTAATGCAATTGCAATGGCGAATTATATTGCTGAAAATTATGATACGTCAGTTTTTTATGTAATAAAAAGATCGTTTAGAGAGTCAATTAAACCATTACTTAACTCTAAGATCAAGTTAATTGAAATTAATACTGTAAAATACCGATTAACATATTTAACAAGCAAATATGTTATTAGCACTCATGGATATTTAGATTCACCGAACAACCAAGTACACATAAACCTTTGGCATGGAGTAGGACATAAAAAGATTATGACAGCAAGAGGTGGTCGCAAGGGTATTAAAGCTGATATTACCGTTGCAACATCAGCTTTTACTCAAAAAATGTTTTCAGAATTTTTTAAAGTACCATTAGATAGCGTTACGGTTTCAGGATATCCTAGAAATGATATTATGATTAAAGCCGAAACAAATAGAGGTAATATTATTAAACAAATAAAACCTGATTTAAGATCTTATGATAAAATTATTCTTTGGATGCCTACTTATAGAAGAATGCCTCCTGGGATAAATTTGAACTTAGGTGTAAACGGACTAAAATTAGACAATCTATACAACTGTAAAGGTTTCGATTCGGTTAAATTTAATATTATATTAAAGCAACACAATGCAATTTGTCTAATAAAACCACATTATTTATATGATGCATTAGATAAAAGCGAATTAAATGGTCTGAACAATATATTAGTGATTAATGACCAGTGGGTTTTAAAGCAAAAAATGACTTTATACGACTTACTATGTTGTATTGATATATTAATTACAGATTTTTCTTCGGTAATGACGGACTTTTCTTTATTGGATAAACCAATTATATGCTTTTGTACAGATTTGAAACAAGTTATTGATAATGAAGAGTTGTATTTTGAAGATATTGAAAATTGGTTACCTTCAAAATTACACCAAAATAAAGAAGAGTTTTATATTTTCTTAGAACAGCTTTTAGCTAGTGGAGTTGATGCTTATATCCAAAAAAGGAGAAAAATGCGGGATTTATATTTTTTACACCAGGATGATGGTAGTACCGAACGCCTGGCCAATCATGTCTTTAAATTAAATAGAACATAAATAATTTAATTGTACAATCTAAAATTTAGAACAATCGTTAAGGCGTTGTGGATACAATTTTTTTTAAAGATTTAAATTAAATGAATTTTAAAAAATTTAAAGAGAGATATGAATTATTTCCAGTAGAAATAATTTCGAATCAGGTTTCTCAATATCCTAAGGTAACGGTTTTAGTGCTTACTTATCAGCACGTAACTTACATAGAAGACTGTTTGAAAGGAATTTTAAATCAGAAAACAAACTTCATTTATGAACTTATAATTGGAGAAGATGATTCAACCGATGGTACTCGAGAAATTTGTAAGAAATATGCAAAACTGTACCCCTCTAAAATTCGTTTGTTTTTACATAGTAGAAGTAATAATATCAAATTATATAGTAAACCATCTCCATTATTTAATTTATTTTATGGTACTTTCTCCAGTAGAGGCCAATATCTTGCAATATGTGAAGGAGATGATTATTGGACGGATCCTTTAAAATTACAAAAGCAAGTAGATTTCTTAGAGTCAAATTCAGATTGTGCCCTGTGTTATCACCCCACTGAATGTATCGACGAAAATGACACAACTTATAATCATATTAAAAAGCCACCTAATGCTGAATTTGTTCAAAAATTCAGTTTAAAAGAGTATATTCATGGCAAGGGTTTAGGGATTTGGACAGTTTCTCTAATGGTAAAATCAGATTGTCTAAAAGAGTTACCCGAGTGGCTGTTTAAAGCACCCCTTACCGATTTAGCTATGAAGTTATATTATGCTTATAATGGAAATATTGGTTATCTTCCTGATATAATGGCGGTGTATAGGAGGAGAACCAAAGGCTCGTGGAGTGAACTATCCAAAACTTACGAATGGCAAATTTATCATCTTGAAAGCAGAGTCAAGACTTATAAACTTTTTAATAAGTTTTCGGGATTTAAATATAATAATGAGATTAAATTAGCTAATAACTGGTGGAAACAAAGTTGTTTAAAAGAAGCCTATCATTACGCGAGCAGAAATGAAAAGGTAAAATTAATATATAATAATATTGGTTTTTTTTTAAACTTAAAGCATAAAGGGAACTTTAGTCGTTTATTGAGACTTATTTTTGGAGATCACCTTATATCATATTATAAAAAAGGGACCTAAAATACGCTTCCGATTTTTAAACTAATAATATTGAAATCAACTTTATAATAATTAATCAATGACAAAAAATGTTGCAGTTATTCTTGCCGGAGGTAAAGGTTCCCGTATGCAAATGAATTTTCCTAAGCAATTTTTAAAAGTAGCTGGTAAAACTATTTTAGAGCATACCGTTCAAGCTTTTCAAAATAACATAAACATTGATGAAATTGTTATAGTAAGTAATTCTATTTATATATCTCAAGTAGAAAGTTTTGTTCTACTTAACAATTGGACTAAAGTTAAAAAGATTCTCACCGGTGGAGAAGAACGATATGAATCTAGTTTGAGTGCTATTAAAGCATACGAAGGCACTCCAAATGTTAATTTAATCTTCCACGACTCTGTGCGTCCTTTGGTGAGTGATTTTATAATTGACAATGTAATTCAAGCATTAAAAAAATATTCAGCTGTAAACACCGCAATTCCCTCTGCCGACACTATTATTCAACTCAAAACTGAACATAACATTATTAAGAGTATCCCGGAAAGAAAGTATTTAAGAAGAGGGCAGACTCCTCAGGCTTTTAAGTACGATATCATTAAAAAAGCTTATGATTTAGCTCTTAAAGACCCTAATTTTAAAACGACTGATGATTGTGGCGTTGTTTTAAAATACTTACCAGAAGTTGAGATATATGTCGTGCCTGGAGAAGAAAATAACTTCAAACTAACCTATAAGGAAGATAGTTTTTTATTAGACAAATTATTTCAATTAAAAACAACCAATTTTTATACAAACCCAGATTTATCAGAAATAAAAGACAAAGTGATAGTTGTTTTTGGTGGTGGATCAGGAATTGGAGAAGAAATAGTAAGTATTGCTAAAGAATTGGGGGCTAAAGTTTATCCTTTCTCTCGTAGTTTAAACAATACCGAAATTTCAAATCCAGTCCATGTTGCAGAGGCCCTACAAATGGTGGTAACAAGAGAAAGTAAAATAGATTTTGTAATTAATACTGCCGCAGTATTAACTAAGGAGGCATTAGTACACATGGAAGCTGAAAAAATTGATGAAGCACTAAATACAAATTTAAAAGGAGTTATATGTATTGCTCGTGAGAGCCATTTTTTTCTTAAAAACTCTAATGGACATTTATTAAATTTTACATCAAGTTCTTATACACGTGGAAGATCATTTTATAGTGTGTATTCAGCAACTAAAGCTGCAGTTGTTAATTTCACTCAAGCCTTGGCAGAGGAATGGAGTCCTGATAATATTCAAGTAAATTGTATAAACCCTGAACGTACTAATACGCCAATGCGTGTATCAAATTTCGGTCACGAACCTTTAGATAGTTTATTAAGCGCAAATGAAGTTGCGAAAATATCGTTAGGAGTACTGCTTAGTAAGCTAAATGGACAAGTTGTTGATATAAAAAAAAAGAGTTAATGAGTGGTTGAGTCTAATATTGCAGGATATACCTGTGAGTTATGTTAAAGTGAATTATTAAAAATACTTATTTTAAATGGTTTTATTACAAGATTTACAGTATAAAAGGTAGAGCTCAGGATTATTCTAATTTATAATACTTGCCTTATATTAAAGTATCATTCAGATTCTTCTTAGTTGTCATTATTTATCAAACAAATTATTTTTTTTTCACTGTTTACAATAACCTTAAAATTTACGATTTAACACTTAATTTAAAACTATATTCGCAGCATTAGAGAAATATATTACAATGGATAAAATATTTGTAACCAAACCATTTCTAGCTCCTCGAAAGGAATACGACGCATATGTATCTAAAATATGGGATAATCAATGGTTAACCAATATGGGACCTTTGGCTGTGGAACTTGAAAATAAGTTGTGCGAACATTTAAAGGTTGAGAACTTATTATATGTTTCTAACGGAACCATAGCCCTACATATGGCTATTAAAGCATTAGACTTAAAGGGCGAAATTATCACGACACCTTTTTCCTTTGTCGCTACAACAAATAGTATTGTATGGGAGGGGTGTACTCCTGTATTTGTAGATATTAATGCAGATAATCTAAATATAAACCCAGCGAAAATTGAGGAGGCTATAACCGATAAAACAACAACTATATTGTCAACCCATATTTTCGGAAATCCGTGTGATGTTGAAGCCATTCAAAAAATTGCAGATAAGCATAATCTGAAGGTTATTTATGATGCCGCTCATGCCTTTGGTGTAAAACTAAATGGTAAATCCATTTTTGAATTTGGTGATATATCAACATGTAGTTTGCATGCCACTAAGTTTTATCACACCGGAGAGGGTGGCTTAGTTATCGCTAAAGATAAAGAGGTGCACAAAAAACTTGGCTATATACGCAATCACGGGCTGCATGAAAAAGAAGGGTTTGCATCTATAGGTACTAATGCCAAAAACTCGGAATTCCACGCGGCCTTGGGTTTGGTTAACCTTAATTACGTTGGTGAAATTTTAGAAAAACGACAACAGATTGCGGCCATTTATAAGTTAAAACTTCAAGACAATGTGAAGTTTCAAACATGGAACACTGATGCGAGTAATAACTACTGTTATTTTCCCGTAATATTTAAGACAGAACAGGAACTATTACGTGTTAAAGAGCACTTAGAACAAAATAATATTTTTACCAGACGCTATTTTTATCCCTCCTTAGCGTCTTCATTGCCTTACTTGCCTACAATTCATTTGCCTATATCTGAAGATATATCAAAAAGATGCCTATGTCTTCCGATTTATTTCGATCTTTCTTTAAAAGATACTGTTAGAATATGTGATCTGATATTAGCTACTATTTAAAATTGATATTTTTTGGTTTGCACGATAGATAGCTCAAAACAATTAAAACATTCTCAAATGAATACCTTTATTTAATTGGTTTTGGCATTATTTATGTTCTTATTTTTAAACTTAATTACAAGTTGAGATAGATTTGGTATGTATGTTAAAAAAACTTGATACAAACACTAATTATTTAGCTTTAAGAAACAACATTTTATCTCACCAAAATTCACTTTAATCTTTTAAGCTTAACTATCTTTGCAGACGCAAAATTAAATAGGTTAGTCTTTAATTTATTAAGTTATTGCTTTAAAAGTATTATTATTTTATACTGCTTAGATATAATTGATAAACTATGAGTCAATTAAAAAAAGGGGCTTTACTTTCCTATGGAACTATATTTCTAACGAACGTAATTGGGATTGTTTTAACTCCGTTTATTGTTAGAGGTTTAGGTGATTCAGAATATGGGTTATATACTTTAATTGGAGCTTTTATTGGGACCATGGCGGTATTAGATCTTGGTCTAAACAATACAATAGTACGATACGTTGCTAAGTATCGTGCAGAAGAGGATGAAGAGGGCGAGGCTAATTTTCTCGCGACAACAATGTATATCTATGGTGTTATCACCTTTATTCTTTTAGCAATTGGTATTGGAATTTATTTTAATCTTGAAAATATTTTTGGAGATTCTTTGAGTTTGGTGGAGTTAGATAAGGCCAAAGTCATGTTTATGATACTTTTATTCAATATTGCCGTTACTATTCCAGGAAACGCATTTGAAGCTATATGTAACGGTTATGAACATTTCGTATACCCTAAGAAAATGCGAATGATTCGATACGTAATCAGGTCTGCTGCAGTTGTAGGATTGCTGTATTTTAAAGGAGGTGCGATAGGATTAGTTGTCATAGATACTTTAATGAATTTAACCATAATAGGTTCAAATGTTTATTATGTGATCAAAAAATTAAAAGTTCAATTTAAACTGTCTTCATTTAATAAAAAACTTGTAAAGGAAATATTTACTTATTCCTTTTGGATCTTTTTAATGGGCTTGGTTTATCAATTTCAATGGCGTACAGGGCAGTTTATTCTTGGTGTAAAGACAGATACAGTTACTGTGGCTATCTTTGCAATAGGTGTGCTTCTAGGTACTTATTATGCAACATTTGCGACTACGATTACAAATTTGTTAATACCTAAAGCAATGAAGTTAGTTGTTTCAAATGCATCAGGATTAGAAATAACAGAAATGGCAATTAAAATTGGAAGAGTGTTATTGATTTTACTTTACCTTTTATTAGGTGGGTTTGTGGTTTTTGGAAAAGAGTTTGTCGTGCTTTGGGTTGGTGAAACATATGTGAATTCATGGGTTATTGCCGTTTTAATAATGGTTACTTTGACTAATAGTTTGACTTTGTCATTTATGACTTCAATTTTAAAAGCAAAAAATCTTTACCGGTTTAAGAGTGTGATTTATATATTATTTGTTGCTCTCGGGCTTGGACTAGGGTATTTTCTTATTGATAGAATTCAAGAAATAGGGATGATGTTAGGGCTTTGTATAGGAGTTTTGATATCACAAATAGTATTAAATGTATATTTTGTAAGAGTTCTTGATTTTAAAATTTGGAAATTTTACAAAGATACCTTCTTAAGAGGAAGTTTGTTTTTAATGGTGTTTTTACTCTTAGGGTTTTATCTTAATACTTTTTTTCAAAATTATAATTGGCCCTCTTTTATATTGAAGACGGCTATGTTTTCAATATTTTATCTTTTTGCTAATTATTTCTTTGTATTTAATAATTACGAAAAGCAATTAACTAAAAAGGCATTGAATAAGGTTGGAGCGCTGAAAAATATAATTAAATAAATATGATTTGGATTGAATTAATGGGGCCTGCTGGTGTTGGAAAATCTTTTTGGTTCAAAAGATTGTTGCAGGAAGATTCTGGTTTAAATCCAGATGTTATTTTAGCAGAAAGGTATCTGTCTAAATCAAAGACCAAATTGTCTGATAAAGTTTTTAACTTAGTATATAGTTGCGATTTAAAAAAGGATTTTATAGTTCAAAAAGTCTGCTCTCAAGTTAAAAATAACTACCAGGATGATTTCAATGTTTCAGATTTGTTTCATATTGGGACTTTTATGGATGGTTTAAGTGTTTATGATTCTAACGCAATAAATAAATTGAGGCTTTCTAATTTTTATTATTATAAAATGAGAGAGTTTAAAACGTATGAAAGTCTATTTAAGGAAGATGATCTTTATTTGTCAGAAGATGGAATAATGCACCTTAATTTTGGTGATTTTTCTAAGGCCAATACTGAAGTAAGATTACCAGATGCGATAATCAATTTTGAGGCCTCCGATGAATTTATTTTAAAGAATAGATTGAAAAGAATTAAATTAGGAAAGGGCAATTTAATTGAAAAAATGATGACGCCAATTGAACTTGAAACTTATATAAAAAATTATAATTTAGTATATAGGGAAAAAGTAAATAGTTTGAAATCGTTAAATATCAATGTAATAGATCTTAAGGTAGAAGAAATAGATAAAAATGATAACGTGTTAAAACTTCTTAAGAGTATAAGAAGCGCAAAAAAAAGAAGATAATATTGGAAAATTCAAAATTCTATAATACAGTTATTAAAGGAGATTATTGTATTGGTTGTGGTATTTGCGCTACGGTTGAAGATTCTCCTATAGTAATGGAATTAGATAGTTATGGGAAAATTGTGCCTAAAATTAAAGATAGTTTTATTAATGAAAAGGTCGAAGCCGAAATCGAAGCAATTTGTCCATTCTCTAATGAAGGACCAAATGAAGATGAATTGGGCCAAGAGCTATTTGGTAAAACAAACAACTACGTAGATAAGTTAGGTTATATAGATTCAACTTTTGCAGGTTATGTTATAGAAAATAATTACAGAGAAAGTGGAAGTTCTGGAGGTTTTGGATCTTGGATCGTAAATTATTTGTTACAAGAAAGGCTTGTTGATGCGGTAGTGCATATTGGATCGAGAAAACCAACAGAAGGAGATTCTAGAGTTTTTGAATACAAAGTCTCAAGAACTTTAGAGGAAGTTATGGATGGGGCTAAATCCAAATATTACCCAATTGAAATGAGTGGTATTGTTAAACATATAGCAGAAAATCCTGGTAATTATGTTTTAGTAGGAATACCTTGTTTTATAAAGTCTATAAGGCTTTTAGCAAGAAAGAATGCTGTAATTAATGAAAGAATTAAATTTACAGTAGGTTTGGTTTGTGGTCATTTGAAAAGTAAAGGTTTTGCAGAAATGCTTGGGTGGCAAGTAGGCATTAGTCCAGATCGCTTAACAGATATAGATTTTAGGACGAAACTAGATGGTTATGGAGCCAATCAATATGGAATAACTGCAACTGAAGAATTAAATAATAAGAAGATATCAAAAACTTCCGGCCCTGTTAATGAGATGTATGGAACTAATTGGGGCTTAGGGTTTTTTAAATATAAGGCTTGTGATTATTGTGATGATGTGACAGCGGAAACTGCAGATATAACTATCGGTGATGCATGGCTGCCACAATATGTTTCAGATTACCAAGGTACAAATATCATTATTGTAAGAAATCCAAAATTTCTTACCATTCTACAAACCGCTCAAGAAATAGAGTTAATACATATCGAGTCATTAACGGCAGATGATACAATATTGTCACAGAGTTCAGGTTTATTCCATAGGAGAGAAGGGTTGGAGTATCGTTTGTTTAAAAAAGATCGTAAGGGAGATTGGAGGCCTAAAAAAAGAGTAGAACCACGTCGAGTATTGCCTAAAAAAATTGAAAAAGTCCAAGATTTGAGAATGCTATTAGCAGAAAAAAGTCATATTGCTTTTTTAAATGCAAAAGAACAGGGCGATTTTAAGGTCTTCACGGAGCAGATGGGGCCTTTAGTTAATAGCTACTATAAATTATATAAAAAGTCTTTTCTTACAAGAGTAAAGCAAAAGGTAGGTAGAATTTTAAAAAATGGTTTAAATGGCTAAACAGAATAAAATAGGAATATTTACACTTCCTTTGAATAATTATAATTATGGTGGTATTCTTCAGGCTTATGCCTTACAGAAATATTTAGAATCTTTAAATTGTGAAGTTGAGCATATTAATAGACAGTACAATATTGAGCCATTAGTTAAGTTTAAGTCGTTTATATATAATATGCTAAACTACAGTGCATATAGAACCACTAAAACTAAGCATAAAAATTTTGATATTTTTATTGAAAAGTATCTTAAAACAAGTCGAAATTTATATTCTTCTAATGACGTTTTAGCTTACTTAAAATCTGAAAAATTTAATGTGCTTTTAACAGGAAGCGATCAGGTATGGAGAAGAGATTATGCTTCAAATATATATAAAGATTTATACCTTGATTACGATTATAAAGCTAAGAAATTATCATATGCCGCATCTTTTGGAAAGGATGGCCTTGTTGAATTAGACGATGAAAACGAAATTCATAAATTTTTAATGAAATTCACAGCCATTTCTGTAAGGGAGAATTCAGCTGTAGAATTAATAGAGAAGCTTGGAATAAAGGATGTAATGCAACATGTAGATCCTACCATGTTATTGAATAAAACCGATTACTTAGAGTTAGTTGAAAAAAGTGGTGTACAACATTCAAATAAACAAGAACCATATGTTTTGAGTTATATTTTAGATAGCTCGAAAACAAAAGATATCATTCTTAAGGATTTAGCTCATTCAAAGAAATTAAAAGTAATCCAAAATGGAAAAGGTGCAAGTGAAAATTTAGAAAGCTATATAAGTATAGAGGAGTGGATAAGTCGTTTCTCAAATGCTGAATTAATTATAACAGATTCATTTCACGGCTGTGTGTTTTCTATTTTGTTTAACATACCATTTGTTGCATTAGGAAACCAAGAACGAGGATTGAGTAGGTTTGACTCATTATTAGAACTATTCGATATAAAGGACAGATTAGTGTTAGGTGAAAATATTCAAGATATCAAAGCTATAGCATCTCAACCCATGAATTTTGAAAAGGTAAATGAGAAATTAACAGTAGAACGCCAACGAGCAAAGGATTATTTCACTCAAGCTTTATTTTAAAATTATAGAATGAGTCTAGTTTCTATTGTTATACCGATTTATAATGCGGAAGAATTTCTAGAGAAATGCTTGAATTCTATTTTAGAGCAAAGTTTTAGAGAGTGGGAACTCATTCTTATTAATGACGGTTCTACAGATCGTAGCTTAGAAATTTGCAAAGCCTACCAAGCTAAGGATACAAGATTTCAAGTTTTTTCACAGCCTAACGCTGGTCCTTCGGCAGCGAGAAACCTAGGTGTCGAAAAATCTAAAACGGAGTATATAGCCTTTGTAGATGCAGACGATTGGTTAGATGAAAACTATTTAAAATTTTTAATAGAGCCATTGTTAAGTGATTCCAAAATAGATATGGTTATATGCGATTATATCGAGCTTTCAAAATATAATCCAAATGGGAATTACCTTCACCATTTGCCAGAAAACTTGAGAAATAGAAAAATTTCTTCTTTCGACTATGCCAATTTCCTTTTTACTGGTGTGAATGGGGTTTTGTGGGGGAAAATATTTAAAAATTCCATAATTAGAAACAATAATTTAAAGCTAGATAGCCGTATTAGACTATCTGAAGACTTAATCTTTATATTAGAGTATTTAATCTATACGAATTATATTTTTTCTATAAGTGATAATTTATATTTCTATAATCGTTTACAGGAAAATAATCTATCTGGCTTGTTAAAAATGAGTCATATAAATGATTTAAAATTGACCAACGAGGCGTTTATGAAATTGGCACCATCTCTAAATATTAATACAGAGAATATCATCAAGATGCGAACAGCTGAACTGTTAAAAAAACTATCCTATGACACAGTACTATCAAAAGGAATATGGAGTTCATCAAAAAAAGAATTGAAACAAATAAGTATATTAACTAATAGATTCAATGATTTGCCGATAGGAAATAAAAAAGATGAAATTCATGTATTTTTACTTCGAAATAAACAATTCCTATTAGATAGAGTTTTTGTAAATGCGTTTGAGAGTCTTAACCTCGCTAGGCTAATGATTAAAAAAAACATATTAAAATGACAAAATATTTAAGTCAAAAATTGACTTTCTTTTCTTTTTGGCTTATCGTGGTGGTTGTTCTATTGCATTCCGTTTCAATGGATACTAACTCCTCAGAATTAACTTTCTTTAAGTACCTGGAATATTTGTTGTCCCTGCAGTTAGCTCAAATAGCGGTGCCTTGTTTTTTTATGATTTCTGGTTATCTATTTTTTATTAAATTAAAAAAAGATGAGGTATGGACATTAAACGATTATGGTTTAAAGTTAAAAAAAAGAGTAAATACGCTTTTAGTTCCTTATATATTATGGTGCTTTATTTGGTTTGGAATAATTTATCTATTACAAACATTACCTGTTACAAAAACCTTTTTTAATCAGCCTTTATATTCACTATCTACGAAAGAGTTTATTTACAATCTTATTGTATATCCATTAAATTACCCATTCTGGTTTTTAAGAGAATTAATGCTTTATGTTATAATTACTCCTATTATTTATATTTTAATTCGAAAATTTAATCTGCTTATTTTTTTCTTATTAATTGGATTCTCAGTTATAAATGAAAGTCTATTTACGTTGGGAGGTATCAAAGTTTTTCATGTTTATCCATTGCTGTTTTACACTATTGTCTGTTATTTGAGCATAAGACAAATAAATATTGAAAAACGATTGAAAGTGCAAATAGTACTTATAGCCTTAGTGTTATGGTTAATCTTGAATAACATTATTATTTATTTTGATTATTATCAACCTCATAAGTTTTTACCGGCACAATTAACATTTATTACAAATCTATTAGGTTGTATGGCTATGTGGTTTGGTTATGATTTTTTAAGCAAATATTTAAACAACCATTACAACTTTTATAAATACAGTTTCTTTATTTTCGCATTTCATGGAATACCTATAGTTTTTCTCAAAAAAATAATTGAGAAATTAGATGTAGATAGTGCCTTGTATAATTTTATACTGTATCTGTTCACTTTTATTTTCATATCAATATTATCCATAATAGTTGGTGTACTCGTGGAAAAGGTAGTCCCAAGAACTTATAATGTTCTAACAGGGAAGAGATAGTTTTATTTATAAAAGAATATTAGAGGTTATGGGGATAAAACAATTCCGGTACGACATTGGATTTTTAAGAGCAATAGCGGTCATTAGCGTTTTGTTTTTTCATTTTAAAGTTCCTTTTTTCGATGGAGGTTTTTTAGGGGTAGATATATTTTTTGTGATTTCGGGTTATTTAATGACCCGAATAGTATTAAATGGTTTTACACGGAATAATTTTTCGCTAAAAGAATTTTATCTCAAACGAGTTAAAAGAATCTTTCCCGTTTTAATAGTTGTAGGGTTTGTCATACTATTAGTTTCTATTTTACTCTTTCTAAACAAAGATGCTGCTCAGAATGCTAAAAATGTGGTGTTCAGCAGTATGTTTATCTCCAATATTTATTATTGGTTGTACAACGGTTATTTTGATTCTGCCTCTCAAGGGAATATATTTTTACACAGTTGGTCACTTTCGGTAGAATGGCAGTTTTATTTAGTCTATCCATTACTCCTGTTAGTCGTTAAACGATTTTATTTAAATAATAGAAAGGCTTTTAATATCGGATTTTTAGGGTTTACATTAATTTCCTTAGTGCTGTGTTTATGGGTAACACAATTCGATAATTCTTTTGCATTTTATATGTTTCCAACAAGAGCTTGGGAAATGACCATAGGAGGGATCGCATTTTTATATGCTACGCCTTTAGAAAATAAATTTGAATATAATCTGCGTCGGGCAATTGTAATAATAGGGTATTTAACGCTGCTTGTTTCAATAGTTCTTATTGACTCATCAGATCTTTGGCCATCTTACTATACGATTATTCCTGCGGTAGCAACATTTCTTATTATTGCCTTTAATATTGATTTTAAGTTCTTGCACTCTAGAGGAGTGCAGTTTTTTGGTGACATATCTTATTCTTTATACTTATGACATTGGCCAGTGTTTATTTTATTTCAATATTTTGGTTTGCTTAACGATTTTAGTGTTATTTATATGACGCTGATCTCGGTATTCCTTTCAGTGCTGTCATATTACTGTATAGAAAAGAATGACTGGTTTTCTTCAGCGAAATTCGTTTCAGTTAGTTTGCCCTTAATTATAGTTTTTGGTACAATTACATTCTTATATCCTAACAATCCATTTAACAAAAGCCTTTCTTTATATGATGATGAATCCTATGCCATAGGAAACTATGCTGATGAATACAATAATAAAATACGAGAAGCGCAGTTCAATTCGTCTAATTGTTTTATTACCATAGGAAATAATATGGAAGACTATAATTGGTCAGGGTGCCTTCAGTTAAGTGATACAAAGAAAAACATACTGCTAATAGGTGACAGTCATGCTGCTCAATTTTCCCAATCCCTTCAAGAGCAAATAGGAGATTTATTAAATATAATGGAGCTCAATGCGGGTATCGTATTTCCTTTTAAAAATCCAAAAGGCCAACCAGAAAGTGTAAAATTGATTAATAGATTTTACAATGAGTTTTTACCAGACCATATTGATGAATTAGATGTTGTTATTCTAAGTTTACATTGGCCTATGTACCGCAACCCTCAAATAGGTTATTCAAAGAAAGAACTTTTAAAGTCATATACTGAATTTTTAAACTATTTTAAAAATAAAGGCGTTTCGGTTCTAGTTATTGGCCAACAGGAAAGTTATACGATTGCATTTTCAAAAATTATTATGTTACAAAAAACATTAGCAAAAGATAATGTAAATCCATTTATAAATAAGTATATAGACGCAGAGACAAATAGGGATATGGAGTGGTTAAAAGAAAATACACCTAATTCACAATATATTGATATTTACGATTTAGAGGAGGTCGTAAAATTAAATGACGAAGGCGTACCGTACATGGTTGATAAAATCACTATAGTAAGATGGGAACGGATCAAGTTGTAAAATCTACCATTATACCAAAATTAATAAAGGAATTATTTTAAATGGGAATCTCTATTCAAAAATCCAATCAACTAAAATCTATTGCTATTTTAATGATGCTGTGTTTGCATCTATTTAACAGAGATTATGATGGTTTATTTCGCCCCCTTATTTTTATAGGTAGTCAACCTTTAAGTTATTATATTTCCTTATTCTCAGATGCTTGTGTGCCTATATTTGCTTTTGTGTCTGGTTATGGTTTGTATTATAGTTATTTAAATAATAAGAACCTATATTTTAAAAAAAATGTTGAAAGGACAAAAAAGCTTTATTTAAGGTATTGGATAATTCTTTTGCTATTTGCGGTATTATTGGGTTGGATTATGGGTACAGATGGCTATCCAGGGAGTTTGCAAAAATTCGCCTTAAACTTTACAGGATTAAAAGGCAGTTATAATGGAGCTTGGTGGTTTTTTACCATTTATATACTGTTTGTTTTTACTTCAAAGTTTTGGTTTAAATTGTTGGATAAAGTTAATCCATATCTTTATTTAGGATTACTATTCGTTATTTATATTGTGGCGTTTTACTTTCGAGTGTATAATTCTAATATCTTTGAGAATCCTATTCTTCACTGGACACATACCCAAACTGCCTTATACTTTTGTACGCTTTTCCAATTTATGCTAGGGAGTTTTGCCTTGAAATATCAATGGCATAAAAAAGTTTCAGATGTTTTTAAAAAAATTAAATGGCCAAATCTAGTTGCTATTTTAGGAATACTATTGTTAATAGTATTTCATGGGATCATCCCAAATTTCATTGTTGCACCTTTTACGGCTTTAGGGTTTATCTTTCTCTTTCTTCAAATGAAACTCGCTAATACACTCGAAAAAGGCTTAGATTTCTTTACTCCCCATGCCACTAACTTATGGTTAATACATATGTTCTTTTACATAATATATTTTAAAGATATTATTTACGCCCCACAATATCCTCTAATAATTTTCACATGGTTGGTTTTATGGTGTTTAGTAGCTTCGGTTATTGTTAATTTTATTTACAATAGAACATATTCACTAATAAAATAAATCGCTTTTTTAAATAGCCAGTAAAATTTATAATTCAGTAACATTGTTTTAATTTACAACATTGCATCTATTTTTAATTTCCTTCAGTCTAGACTCTAGACTCTAGACTGTGATCCCCCTTAGTGGTGTTTCCGTTTAAACCAAAAAAAAGACCACCGTCACGGCAGTCTTTTTTAAAATATAAGTATCTAAATGATTACTTTATCTCAAGTAATTCTAGTTCGAAAGTTAGATCTTGTCCTGCAAGCGGGTGGTTTGCATCAACGATAATAAAATCGTCTTTTACGTCGGCAACGCGAAGTTGACGCTCAGATCCATCAGGGTTTTTAGAAACTAATCCCATACCAACTTCTGGCTTTATTTCTTGCGGTAAGTTTTCATTAGGTATTTTTTGGAAAAGCTCTTTTTGAACATCCCCGTAAGCTTCCTCTTTTGGGATGGTGATGGTTTTCTTCTCATTCACTTTCATATCCACCAACCCCTTTTCAAAACCAGGGATTAAACGGCCTTCCCCAAGCTTAACCTCTAAAGGCTCACGCTGTAGCGAACTATCAAACACCTGTCCGTTGTTTAATTTTCCTGTGTAATGAAGTTTTACGGTTTCATTTCCTTGTACTTGACTCATAAATTTGTTTTTACAATTATTTCAATAAGTGAACAAAACTATAGGTTTGAATTGCCAATTCCACAGAAAATTACCTATAATTCAAAGTTTTAGGTAAATTTTAGGAAAAAGATAAAGAGAAGAGAACAGAGAGAAGAGAAAAAAAGAGGCAAGATTTAGGAACCAAGATTTTGTTTCAAGTATTTATACTGGTTTTTTAGAAATTTATAATTGTCAATTGCTTCCTATATTAATCGCCCTTCACCAAATACCTCAAATTCTATACTAAACTCATAACTCTGAACTCTTAACTCAAAACTCAAAACTCATAACTCTGAACTCACAACTCTGAACTCACAACTCATAACTCATAACTTTACACCATAACTGTATAGTTTTTTTATATAATTTTTAAAGTCGTTAATTCATAATTCCGAATTGACAATTGTGAATATCTATTCTATTTTTATAAAGTCAGTGGTGTTATAATTGATATTTTTGGGCTTTTAAAAAAAATATTATGAGCGTAACTTGGTATGAATGTAAGGTGAAATACAAAAAAACACACGAAACAGGAGAGCAAAAAGTAACAACGGATACTTATCTGCTTGATGCAGTTTCTTATACAGAAGCAGAAGCTAGAATTACCGAAGAGATGAAAACATTTACTGAGGAAGATTTTAGAATAATGAATATAAAAGTAGCCAACTTTTCAGAAGTTCATCCCTTTGAAAATTCTGACCGCTGGTTTAAGTCTAAGGTTTCTTTAGTAGCACTTGACGAAGAAAGTGGGAAAGAGAAAAAGGCAAATATCTACTTGCTAGTTCAGGCAAACGATGTAAAGGAAGCTTTTGATAACACTACAAAAGCTATGGAACAAACCATGGGGGATTATAATATTCCTTCTATCACCGAATCACCAATTGTAGATGTTTTTCCTTATTTTACAGGAGAAGAAGAACAGTTAGAAAAATTTAAAGTACTTGATTCTCCAGAATTGGTTGAACAAGAAAACTAGGGTAGAAGGTTAGAAGAAAGAAAAGAGAACAAAGAACAGAGATTTTGAGTTTATAAATGATTGTATATTTAGAGTATAGTTGGTAGATGCTTTAGCAACAGGACCTAAGACGTAAGACGTAGGACCTAAGGCGTAACAGTCAAGTATAAAGAGACGGAAAATAAGCCTTTAAGTTTCGTAAATTTAAAACAGAGAAAGAGAGACTTGGATAACCATAAATGGAAATGGAGTCTAGTTTCTAGCATCTAGCATCTATCATCTAGCGTCTAGGTTCCAGCATCTAGATTCCAGTATCTGTATTCAAGAGTCAAGAATCAGTAGATTTAGGTTGAGAACAGAGAACAGAAAACAAAGAACAGAGATTTTGAGTTTATAAATGATTGTGTATTTAGAGTGTAGTTGATATATGCTTTAGCAACAGGACTTAAGACGTAAGACGTAGGACCTAAGGCGTAAAAGTCAAGTATAAAGAGACAGAAAATAAGCCTTCAAGTTTCTAAATTTAGAACAGAGAAAGAGAGACTTGGATAACGATAAATGGAAATGGAGTCTAGTTTCTAGCATCTAGCATCTAGATTCCAGCATCTAAACTCAAGAGGTCTTAGCTGTATAATAGCATATTAAAAATGTGTGTCGTATCTTTATTTTAAACTAAATGAATTATGAATAGTAATAGAAAATATGGAATTGGTGGGGGTACTGCGGAAGTGGAATTATCCAAATTAACCGAACCTACGGTAAAACCGTCTCCAATTAGTAAAGAGGAGTATCAAAATAGAATTGATAAAGCTTGTGCAGCATTAAAAAATAACGGATTAGACGCATTATATATCAATGCAGGTACTAACTTATATTACTTTACAAATACCAAATGGAATCCTTCCGAACGCTTAGTAGGGGCAGTTCTGTTTGCTGATGGGAGTTTAAAATACGTGGTTCCTGAGTTTGAGATAGGCACTTTTAACGATTACAAAGGAATCGATGGCGAAATAATTGCTTGGGCTGAACACGAGTGTCCTATACAAAAAATTGCTGATAATATTGAACAGGGGATAAGCCTTGCTTTAGACGATGTTACGCCATTTACCTTAGTTTCTCGTTTTCAAAACCACAAGGTGTTTCAAATTAGCAGCGCCGAAACCCTGATTCGGGATATTAGAATGCTTAAGAGTGATGCTGAAATTGCACAACTTCAATATGCAATGGACTTGACAATGCAAGTGCATAAGGCAACAGCCAAAATATTAAGACCTGGGATTACAACCGCTGAAGTAGAAGATTTTATAAATAAAGCACACAAAAAACTTGGGATTGCAAGTGGTTCGTACTTTTGTATTGTTCTATTTGGAAAGGATTCTAGTTTTCCTCACGGGGTGAAATCGCCAAAACCACTAGAAGAAAATGATATAGTGTTAGTAGATACTGGAGCGCGATTCAATGGATATCTTTCCGATATCACTAGAACTTATGTTTTCGGGGAAGCAACAGCAAAGCAAAAAAAAATCTGGACAAATGAAAAAGACGCACAGCTAGCTGCCTTTAGGGCGGCGGAATTAGGGAAACCTTGCGGACATATTGATGACGAAGTACGCGTACAGCTTGTAAAAGATGGTTTAGGCCCTGATTACGATCTCCCCGGTCTGCCACATAGAACAGGACACGGAATCGGATTAGATATTCACGAACATCCGTTTATTCTTAGAGGGAACGATAATGAGCTGCAAGCGGGAATGACCTTTAGTATAGAACCTATGATTGTTGTACCCAACGAATTTGGAATTCGTCTAGAAGATCATATTTATATGACCAATGCAGGGCCAAAATGGTTTACAGAGCCGGCGCATAGTATTGATAATCCTTTTGGAGTTTAGCGAAATAGCAAAGAACTTTTAAATAGTTGGTTTCAAATTATTAGTTTAGCATTCTTTTAAGTATTAAATTAGGGCCTAATCCTTTAAAGTTGTTATTTTTGCGCACTTTTTTAAATTGAACTTGAATAAATATAATCAGTTAAATCTGATTGAATTGTGATGATTAAAAGCTCTAATAAACAGCCTGATTTTGATAAGTTAACAGTCTATGATAGTGCTGTTCTTGCTTCTAAATACACTGCAAATAAAATCGCAGATCTTATTCTTCAGAAACAAAAAGAAGGTAACCGCGCAATTTTAGGTCTTGCTACGGGTAATACACCTAAAATGGTTTATCAGGAATTGATTCGTTTACATAAGTATGAAGGCTTGAGCTTTAGCAATGTTGTTAGTTTTAACCTGGACGAGTACTATCCAATAAGTGTAAATGACGAGCAGAGCTATACTTATTTTATGAATAACAACTTGTTTAATCATGTTGACATTACACAAGAAAATATTCACATTCCACATACAGACTGCTCTTCAAACCAAATAAGTGAATACTGCTTAGATTACGAAAATAAAATCAAGAGCTATGGTGGCTTAGATTTGCAGTTGTTAGGCATTGGTAGAAACGGCCATATTGGTTTTAATGAGCCAGGTTCTAAATTTGATTCCATTACGAGATTAATCGATTTACATCCGCTAACAAGGGAAGATGCTATCGAGAATTTTGGAGATTTAGATAATGTTCCTTATCAGGCTATTACGATGGGGATTAATACCATTGTTCAAGCTAAAAAAATATTATTGCTAGCATTAGGAGAAAGGAAATCTGAAATAATTAAGAAAGCACTTAACGGTACCATCGCTACTGATGTTCCGTCATCTATACTTCAATCGTTACCACAAGTGGAATACATACTCGATAGAGAAGCAGCAGCAATGATACAGAAATAGCTTGCTTTATTCTCTATTATAAGAATTATTCCAAAGCTCTTATTACTGCATTTACAAATTCTTTACGGCCTTCAACTAGTTCTTTTGAACTAGCTTTTGGCCAAGCTGCAGTTTGCGCGATTACAAGATCTTTACTGGGGTCGATATAAATCATCTGTCCGAATATACCTACAGCAGCATAGCTTCCGCTATTGGAACGCCACCACAAATATCCGTACCCGTCACCTTGCTCGTTTGTTTTATATAGAATAGAAGTGGCATCTTTTACCCATTCTTCAGCTAGAATTTTATTATCCTTTAATTTGCTTTCACTTAGCATAAGTGTTCCTAAGCGTGCAAAATCCCTAAGACTAGCTGAAAGACCGCTGCCGCCAATATTTTCATTGCTGCATTCGTCAGCAAGCCAGTACGCGCAGTGCTCCATTCCCCATGGTTTCCAGATTTTTTCAGAAAGGTATTCAGCCAAACTCTTTCCGGTAGCTTTTTGAACTAGTATCCCGACTAAATCGGTTTCACCAGTACTGTAATTCCAAGTAGTGCCAGGTTTATTTGAAAATTTTAATTGCTTCATATAAGTTAGTATATGCGACTCGGTACCTTCACAAGGCTGTAAGTACATTTGAGCCACATCCGAATTATGATCTTCATAGTCTTCATTCCAAGCAATTCCTGAAGTCATATTTAGTAATTGTCGTACACTTACTTCTCCATAATCGTATCCATCTAGTTCACTTATATATTTTTTTAAAGGATCGTCTAAACTTTCAATGTCACCTTCTTTTAGTGCAACTCCAACTAACATAGAAGAAACAGATTTGGCAACAGAAAAGGAAGTCCACAAGGTTTCTTTATCAATTCCATTTGAATACACTTCGAGTTTAATTTTATTGTTTTGAATTACAATTACTCCTTGAACGTGATTGTCGCTCATATATGAAGTTAAAGTTGTTTTATCATCCCAAATTGGTGTAATATTTTCAGTTTTTTCTAATGAAGAACTTTCACTAGCTCCTGAAACAAATATGCTAGGATAAAGTTCGTGCATTATAGGAAAGCGTCTCTCTTTTTCTTCTTGCGACCAAAAGAGCAAACTCTCAAGTTTCTGCCCCATGGTTTCTCCGGGAATGTTTGCGATTTCAGCCTTAGCTTGCTCTGTCGTTAGAGTTGTACAATCTTGAGCAGCTACTGTTAGCGAAGCCATCGCTAAACAAGTAGATAATATGAAGTTTTTGTAATGAATCATTATTAAAGTGAGTTTGTAAAGTTAACTATATGACTTTGATTAACATCTTGAGAATATGGCTGTCATTTACTTTCCGATGCAATATCTTTCTAGCCTTGTCTATAAAGGAGTTACGAGGTTTAGGCAACGTATAAGCAACAAAAACTATTTACTTTTGACTAATGAAGGAATAAAGATAGGCAAGATGAGGTGGTAAAAATAAAAAAACCGCCCTCAAATGAGAACGGTTTTCGAAGAAAACGTCAATCGCTTTTACGCAACTGTTACAGAACCTAAATGGGTACTATTGGAAACTTTTGTGCCATCTGCTGAAACAAATCCTAAATACACCTCTACAACGTCTCCGGTATATTCGGCCGGCAATGTTAGGGTTTCAGATCCGATTGGCCTTGCGGGACCACTTGTAGTGTAAATACTCTCTTTCTTGTCCGGATTCAAGATTAGGATTAGAGATTTGTCGGTCGCAAGTGCGTTTCCGCTACCAGAGTTATCATCCCAAGTAATGTCAATTTCTGCTGGAGTTGTTGAAGCCGCAGTTCCATTGGCTACACCTTTTAGATTTCCGCGGCTCACCAATGCGTTGGGATAATCTATCGTGTAGTTTGGATACGCTCCAAGTACAGCGTTAAACAGGTTGTAAGACATCGCAGCGTTGAATTCGGTCATTTTGATTGCGTATTGCTTAAAACCTACTCGTAGGAAATCTGTCATCGGCTGAAGGAAATGAAGCACTTTGGCAAACTTAGATCGCTGGTCTAATTGTCCTTCAGTTTTGGGGTTCGCTACACTGGAAGGTTTGATTCTTAGGTAATCGATGCCCTTCCAGGTCCCACCGATTACATTCCCGATTTTTCCAGATACACCACCGAGAATACCTTGATTGATAATTGCCATAATTTTTATGTATTAATGGGTTAAACAAATATTCGGACTTGGCACGGACTTTATACGGCGTCGTCCTTATACATCTAAATTACTTCAATTAATGTGCGGAGCTCTGGTAGCGGGGGGTGTTGCTTTTACTTGCTTTGTTTTGCCTTTCAGAAATGGATTTTCTTATAAATGAAGAGTTTAAAATGCATCTGATTTATACATCAGTTGTCGAAGGATGGCCTTTTTCGCGGTATCAATCAGTTTTAGAGTCAGCTTTAGTTTTTGTTCATTGAGTTCTAAAGATTTTAGGGCTTGGATGGATTGGTTGAATCTTTCAAAATTTCTGGATGCGATAGATTCACTTTTCTCAAGATGGGTTTTCACATCTCCAATGGTTATAGACGGAATCACGGATCCTTTCAAAAAGTAATGGAATGATTTTGATTTCCATAATCCGGAACATAACCAGTACATAAAATCTCTGTGGATTTCGCCGGTTGTAGTGCAGACAAAGCAATTCGGACAAGATTCCTTTAATGGTTTTCCACTGTTTAATCCTTTATTGAGTATAAAGAAATGTGGTTTGGAATAGGTGAGGGGTAGTCTGTGAGTTTTGATTCGGAACGTTTTCATATAAAAGCTTTTTAGAATTGGCTTCTTTTTGCTTCGCATTAATTTTTTTCAGAAGAGAAAATCAGAAGCGAAAAAAAAGAAAAGAGAAAGCTTTCGTTTAGGCGGGTTTGCTGGGGTTGTCAAGGTTTTTGAATGAAAATACTATCCAGCCAGAGGCGGATGGAGATTTTCATCAAAACCCGGAGGGCTTGACCTTGAAAACCCGTGGTGGCTGAAGAATGGGGCAACCCGCCTATCTTTGCTGACCTCTTTTATTAATTTTTAGGGGAACGACTAAAAAAAAGAGCCCCCTAAAAAGGGAGCTCTGTGAGGCAGCACTCTAGCCAAAGGATGCGCAACGTATACTCCTTGAAGCCTACGTAATGCACACCAATGAAGAACGGACTGCCCGAGGTGCGTATGCCCGCCAACAACCACCGGCTGCCTAAACGGACTCTAAATAAAAACTTGAACATAATGCCTTATGCCACAGGATCGGTGCGACTGATGCAAGGGCTGTTAAAAAAAATACTACCCGTGTGTTAAGAGCGTAACAATCAGGTGGAAACCATAGTATCATTAACAGTGAAAATTTGAATGCAAGCAAGAAGCGAGGGTGGAGATTTTTTTTTAAAACAGGCGAAGCGAACCCTTGCAGCTCTCGCATCCGCACGCCTGTACCTTTGCTTTATGTTGGAGTTTTTACTTCTCTATAACGAAATGTTGATTTGATTCCGAATTAAAAGTGGGGTTATTGTTTTTAAGTAAATCGGATGAATAGGGATAATGTATTTGATTGTAGAAGTCAGATAGTGGTAAGTTTCATATTCAAGTCGGAAGTTCGTTTTAAATAGAAATTAATCGGAGTCAACAATGATTATCAGATGACCATTCTTAAATGATCAAGTGGATGTTTATTCTGATTCGATTGAATTTTATTGGGCAGGTAAACCAAAGCGGAGCTATAGTGGAAGCAAGGAATGGAGAGTAACGGAATGGATTGCTGGAAGTATAATGCGAGCCGCCTGCGAGCGGAGCAAGGGTGGTGGCTGCAGAAGCCCGAGGAAGGAGGGCGGCAGACGCCTACCGTTTACGGCAGGGCTGGCGCGATTTTTTGCTTCCGGGTAGGGAAAGGCAAGGGTAGCGATTGAACGCAACGAAACGATGCCGGAGCCGGAATGGAGCAATGCCTTGACATCTATCTAATTGAAGTGTTTTTATTGAGTATAAAATCGTCAAAAAAAGATTGAAGTGAATTTAATGGCATTGCGAAATGGAGGTACGTAGGCTCGTGTAGTGGAGAGAATGAGCTACTCTTGCGCGGGTTGCTGAAAGTGGGTGATTGTAGAGAGAGAGGCACGATCGAACGAAAAGAACCTACTGAAAGCAAATGGCGGATTGCAAAAAACGTGACAGCCCGATCAGCCCGAAGCGACCCGCAGGCTCGCACAATTAACAAGTGGCGGCAGACCCCCAATTAAAAAAGTGGTGAGCGCAGCGAACACCTTATTAGGGTTTGGGGGGATGGAGTAGCCACGGGTGAGGAAGGAGAGTAGCGTGTGAAGCAAAACAAGTGAACGGCAGGTGGCGAGCACCCACTGGAGCGCAAGACACCTGGCAAGTGAACGGTATATGCAAGGGCGACCGCAGGGAGTTCATTTTACCCTTGCAGATATGTTTTTGCGGAACAAAGCGGAAGGACTGACGAACACCGCTTTACCTGCGTTTGGATGCGCGTGGGAAAAAGCAAGGGTGCGACTGATTGAGGTGGAGAGCAACGGAACCGATTGAAGGAGTACTCTTGCTGCGCGTTGCTGAAAGTGGGTGATTGTAGAGAGTGAGGCACGAACGAACGAAAAGAACCGACTGGAAGCAAATGGCTGTGCGGTGGGTTTTTTTCCTTAAATTGGAATCATCTAATTCCGCTATAGAAGGAATAAGGTTAGCTTTAGTGGTGAGGAAATTAGGGTCAGTATATTAAGCACAATAATACAATATTATTTGTGATGTCAAAACCAAACTGGAAGTTCAACCAATGGTTCAATAATTAATGATAATGCTATTAATGGTTCATAAAAAAAAGCAGAAACGGCAATGGCTAATGAAATAGGTGAATTTCTTGCCGTAGTAGTTAATGTCAGGCTTACCCTGTCTGAATAGCTAAACTTTAGGGATTTGCCTGAGGATTTGACCAATAAAAAATATCACAATAAAAATATCAGTAGAGGAATGAGCAATTTATAAATGACATCTGGGTTGTCTATTAAGTTTTTGAAGCGAACATAGCAACAACCGCCAGAGCAAGGAACATTTTTTTCGTTCGAGAAAAACAATCTTTTTGAAGCCAAGATAAGTATGCGGATGTTATAAATCCTTCCGTTGTATTCTCACAGCATTCAATATAGCCAAAAGAGCTACACCCACATCTGCGATAACGGCTTCCCATAAAGTAGCAACACCGCCTGCACCTAATGCAAGTACTATAATTTTGACTGTCATAGCGAGAATGATATTTTGCCAGACAATGTTTTTGGTGATTTTACCCGCCTTTATTGCTGCAACGATCTTTGACGGCTGGTCGTTTTGAATAACTACATCTGCTGTTTCGATGGTGGCATCACTACCGAGACCGCCCATTGCAATACCAACATCGGCGAGGGCAATAACCGGAGCATCGTTAACACCATCGCCTACAAAGGCCAATTTTACTCCTTCTTTTTTAAGAGCCTCCACTTTCTCCACTTTTTCGTCCGGAAGCAGGCCACCATAAGCTTCATCAATTCCCAAAACTTTTGCCACCTGATCTACCACTGTTTGTTTATCACCAGATAACATTACGGTTTTTATGTTTAGACGGTGCATTTCCTTGATGGCCTGATATGCATCTTCCTTTATTTCATCGGCAATAGTGATATAACCGGCGTACTTATTATCAATGGACAATACCACTATGGTATCTACAATCTGTTCGACTTCGGCAGGATAAGCTATGTCATATTTCTTTAAAAGTTTAAGGTTTCCAGCCAATACTTCCTTATTACCAACGATGCCTTTCAAGCCGTGTCCTGCTATTTCTTCAATGTTTGAAGTTTGTAGGCCTTGGTGTTTATTATCGGCATAATCCGTTACAGCTATGGCTATGGGATGGGTCGAGTTCTTTTCCAAAGCTGCTGCTACTTTGATCAGTTCTTCTTTTTCAATTCCTTGGGGTACTACTTGCTGAACTTTAAAGACCCCTTTGGTCAAGGTGCCTGTTTTGTCCATCACCACTGTTTTTACTTGGGTCATAACATCCAAATAGTTTCCGCCTTTGAACAGGATTCCATTTCGGGAAGCAAGGCCGATACCTCCAAAGTAGCCCAGAGGTATGGAAACAACCAATGCACAGGGGCAACTGATCACCAAGAATACCAAGGCACGATAAAACCATTCCCGAAACACATAATCATCCACAAAAAATATTGGGGTTACACAAAGTGCCAGTGCAAGGAAAAATACGATTGGGGTATATACTTTGGCAAAACGGGATATGAAGAGTTGGGTCTGTGATTTACGTGCGGTGGCATCCTGTACCATTTCCAAGATTTTGCTGAGTTTACTATCCCTAAACAGGGCGGTTACCTTTACTTCTGCAAGTGTGTTTTGATTGATCATCCCGGCCAGTACCTGTTCACCTTTATATTTGGTATCTGGTTTGCTCTCCCCTGTTAATGCCGCAGTGTTGAAAGAGGCTTTTTCAGAAATGAGATCACCATCCAAGGCAACCTTTTCACCAGGTTTCACTTGTATCTTTTCTCCTATTTCTACTTCTGAAGGATGTATAACCTGTGATTTTCCGTTTCTTAGAACGATAACTTCATCAGGCCTTATATCAAGCAAGGCTTTAATGCTTCTTTTGGCGCGCTTAACTGCCGAGTCCTGAAACCATTCGCCTATTTGGTAAAATACCATTACGGCAACACCTTCTTCATATTCTCCAATGATGAATGCGCCGATTGTTGCCACACTCATCAATACAAATTCATTGAAGAAATCGCCTCTTTTTGACTTTCGCCAAGCGAGATCTAAAACTTTTCTTCCGGCGAGAATATAAGCAATGAGGTTAATTGCCAATAAAGGTATAGTGGGTATGTCGAGGTTAAACCCATATTCCAATGTTAACAGTATAACCAAAATCAGCAAGGCAAGCAGAAGGTCCCAGTGGGTTTTCCAGCCTGTTTTTTCTTTATTAACTTTTGGGCTTAAGTGCCGGGATGTAGCTGCTTTCATTTTATTAAAATTTTCTTTAAAGATACTTTAAAAGGTTATGCACAGGAATTGCATTTGCATCAGCATTCATCTTTTCTTGTTAACTGGATAGGAGGACAGGGCAAAGAACCATAAGAACAGTAAACGCAACAGTCACCTTCTTTTGGTTTTAGAACAGTTTTACACTTCTCACATTCATAAAAGAATTGACAGGAATTTGTTGGCATATCTTCTACTTTTTTGTGTCCGCAGTTTGGACAGGTAATTTCTGATTTTAATATAGCTTCCATTGATTTTTATTTTTGGTGTTTACTGTCAGTACCATAATTTTAATTTTTAGTCAATGCATTGACTTTATAGGTGATAAAATCGCATTTTATAGACTATTTTCAATTCAATTTTAATAGACATTAAAAAAATTACATTGCATTTGCTAATCATTTATGGGATTTCTATTATTTATTTTTTTAAATTTCAATTCTCAATATGGTTTTACCTGCTTTTCTTTTTCATATACAGTCCGATGTAATACATTATCGTAATGCTCACTCCCATAAGTCCAAATAGAAAATTTTTCAAAATCTGTTCAGAATCTCCCATCTCAACTATTTGTTGAAAAGCTATCTTAAAGGTATTCCACCAACTTAATAAGCCTCCTGCATTATCATACATAAATATTGAAATGGCCAAGGGTTGAATTAGCACGATAGATATTATAAACCCAAAAAAAAGAGCGACCCAAAATTTAATCGTAACCAATGCTTTATATTTTTGCCGTATCATTTTGTGTTATATCCAATCCAATTTTTAGCCTCTTCCTTTTGGTCTAAATTGAAATACTTAATTTCTGCCTTGGTAAAAGGCTTCATAAATTGGGTTATCCAATTCTGCCATTTTTTATCTCCAACCATAGCAATCTTTTCATAGTCCCTGGCGTGGGCTGTGTCCATTTTAAGGTCTTCCCATAAACCAGGTAAATCCCAACCCGTGAAGTTGTCCATCTCAAAATACCAACGGACTTTCATTCCCTTGTCCAGTATGGCGTGGATAAGTGGATGGATTTTTTCTATATCTTCTTTTCTCAATTTGCCCGAAGCTTTTGTTGCAACAATATTTTTTTCTTTTAATTCGATTATCTGTAACATTTTATATAGTTTTTAATTGATAATTATCCTTCTAAATCGTAAAACCATTCTTCCGCCCTTATGATGCCTTCCGATAAAGCTTCTTTTGCTGAAATATCTTTTTTTTCAATTAGTTATTTTGCTATGGACAGGGCTTTTTTACGGACAATAGGATTTAAGGCATCTAGGTCAGTTTTAAAATCTTCGAACATCCAATCCATAGCTTCATTTTAATGGTTAAAAAGTTCCTTTTCTTTTTCAGGGTCTATTTCATCCTTTGACTTTTTGTCCAAAAAATAATCAAGCACAATACCCACGATAATAGCACCTACGAACGCTGCATAAACCTGCCAATTAAATTGGATTATCAGTGATAGACTTATAAGTATCGCCAAAATGGGTAAAATCGGCACTCGTCTTATAGCCAAAGGAACTTTAAATGGTCGTTCTTGCTCTGGTGCTTTAAACCGAAGCACGATAAGTGCGACATTTACGGCAACAAAAACAAGCAAAGCACCCAATGACGACATTCCTGCAACAATCTTAATATCGCCCAACAATAAAAATCCGGCAACTGCTGCCATAACTATAATGGTAGTGACCCACGGTACTTTCTGTGCATTGGTTTTGGTCATAAACTTTGGAAGTTCGCCCACGCTTGCCATTCCAAAAAGCAATCTACTTATGGATATGATACCACTAAAAGCAGCATTAGCCGTAGCAAAAAGTGCAGCAATAGCCAATACCACAGGCAACCAATTGTTGAGATTGGAAGCTGCAAGCGATAGTGGCGAATCCACATTTGCCAAAGCGGAAGGGTCTGCAATGTTCAAAACCGTAAAAGCAATAAATAAGTAAATTGTAGTAGTTATTACCATAGTCATTAAAAATGCGCGGGGTATTGTTTTTCCCGGGTTCTTAACTTCCGAACCCAAAGCTGCCATATGTTCAAAACCGGTATAGATAAAGAACAATGTAGCTGTGGCCGCCAAAGTTCCAGAAATCGATTCCACCTGAAAGAATTCTGCTTTGGGTGGACCAGTTTCCAAAAGCCCAAATACTATCAATAATAACAATCCCAAAAGTTGAATGCTGACCATAATAATATTTGCTGTCGACGATTTTGTGATGCCTGTAATACTAATTAATGACAACACCAATAAAATGCCATAACTTATTAGAAGAGAGGGCATATTAAAAAACGTATTGAAATATCCCGAAAAGGCAAGTAGCACCGCTGCAATTGTGGCCGAACTATGAAACGCAATCGTCCAACCTGTTAGAAACGATGGAATGTCGATTTTTGGAAACGCTTTCCGTACAAAAATGAATTCCGCACCGGCGTTGGGATAGGTAGAGGATAACTCTGCATAGGACATTGCCGAGACACTTGCTGCAATGGCAGCAAAGATAAAACTTAACCAGAGGTCTGTTCCCGCTTGTCCAGCTGCTGCGCCGATTACCGTGTAAATTCCTGCGCCCACAATGGTGCCAACGCCATAAAAAGTGAGTCGAAGTGTTCCCAATGATTTTTTTAATTCTGCCATATTTTTTAGTTAAAGAGGGTGAAAGAAACCTGAACTGGACCATTGGGCGCAAGGGTTCAAGGTTCAAGTACTCCCACCTGTTATTTTTTCCTGCATTTTTCACATATTCCTTTCAAAACCAAGTTCACATCGTTCACTTCATAATCGTCTGGCAGGCTTTCTTCCGATATTTTATTTGGTAAACAGATGGTTTTCCTACAAACGGTACAATGAAAGTGCATATGTAAATCTGTACCGTATTTACCTTTGGCATTTTCATCAGAAATCGCATATTTTGCCACTCCTACACCATCATTAATCTGATGAATCAACCCTTTATCCTCAAAAATCTTGAGATTGCGATAAAAGGTAGTTCTGTTTGCTGTTTTATTGGTTTCGCTCTTTTGAACAAACGCCTTTTTCAAATCGGAAAAGGACATGGCACTTTGTTTCCTTTTCAGGAACTTGTATATCTTCGACCTCATTTGAGTAGGTCGAATCCCTCGGTTTAAAAGTGTTTTTTCCGTCTTTGTCATTTTTAGCATTGATTCAAAAAGCAATCTTTTTTACTAAATTTATTTTTTATACGCTAAAAGCCTTAAGGCATTGAATACCACAAGTAGTGTTGAGCCTTCGTGGACTACCACCGCAATACCGATATTGGCAAGCCCAAAAATGGTTGAGGGTATAAGCAGGGCAACAATACCAAGACTGACCCAAAGGTTTTGCTTGATAATGGTCTTTGCCTTCCTGCTCAAACCTATGGCAAAGGGCAGGGTTTCCAGTTTATCGGCCATTAGGGCAATGTCAGCTGTTTCCAATGCCACATCACTGCCCGCTGCACCCATTGCGATACCTACGGTGCTGTTTGCCATTGCAGGGGCATCGTTCACACCGTCGCCTACCATTGCGACTTTGGATTCCTGTTCTTTTAATTTTTTAATGGCATCTACCTTTTCCTCTGGCAACAGGCTTCCCCAGGCATCGGTCAACCCAATTTCTTTAGCAACGGCATCGGCAACCTTTTGATTATCGCCAGTTAGCATTATCATCCGCTTAATACCGATTTCCTTTAATTTTTTAAGGGTTTCCTTGGCCGCTTCCCGTGGGGTATCCATCAGGGCGATGATACCTATATATTCTTTGTTCCTTCTTATGAGCATTGTGGTATTTCCACCACCTTCAAGTTCTTTTACTTTATTCGATATATCTTCGGATGGTTTTGCTTCATCGAGGTCTTCATACAAGTCAAGGTTTCCTATATAGATTTTATCCTTGCCCAAAGAAGCTTTGATACCTTTTCCGAGAACCGCTTCCAAATCTGACGCATCGGTAATATCAGTACCTTTCAGACGCTCTTTCCCATCCCTTACGACGGCTTTGGCCAAAGGGTGGTCGCTCAAGTTTTCAACGGCAACGGCTATCTTTAACAGTTCATTTTCTTCAATATTCCCCAGTGGTACTACTTCGGTAAGTTTGGGCTTGCCTTCGGTAAGTGTGCCCGTTTTATCAAAAGCCAAAGCGGTAATGACCCCTAAATCCTCAAGCGGTCGCCCACCTTTGATAAGTACACCGCCCCGTGCTGCCCGTGCCACACCGCTTAATACCGCACTTGGTGTTGAAATGGCGAGTGCACAAGGGCTGGCGGCTACCAATACTGCCATTGCACGGTAAAAACTGGCACTAAACGGTTCATCAATGACCAAAAAGGCAAAGAGTAGGATACCAACCAATATCAGTACGGATGGTACAAAGTATTTTTCAAACTTGTCGGTCAAAAGTTGGGTGGGGGATTTTTGGGTCTGTGCCTCGTTGACCAATTTGACCAGTCGGGACAGCGTAGAGTCTTTGGCTTCTTTGATTACCTTTATTTCCAAAGTATTATTACCGTTGATAGTTCCGGCAAAAACGCGGTTTTCGTCCTTGATATCATCGTCTGCCGAATAGTCCTTGCCCGTATCTTCCACAGGAATTTTGTCCACAGGTACACTTTCCCCTGTGATAGGTGCTTGGTTGACACTGCTTTTTCCATTGACCACAACACCATCGGCAGATATTTTACTGTTGGGTTTGACCACAATGATATCGCCTATACTTAATTTTTCAATCCCGACTTCTTCTGTCTTACCATCTTTTTTCAGCAATGCTGTTTTTGGTGCTAAATCTGCCAGTGCCGCAATGGACTTTCGGGCCTTTTCCATTGCATAATGTTCAAGGGCGTGCCCCAAACTAAACAGGAACAATAACAATGCACCTTCTGCCCATTCTCCCAGAATGGCTGCACCAATGGCGGCAACCAGCATTAAGAAGTCAATTTCAAAACCGCCTTTGGCAACCGTCTGTACTGCTTCCTTGGCCGTAAAGAAACCACCGAAAAAGTAAGCACCAATGTATAAAGTAAGACTGACCCAATCTGGGATGGATTCCACATAGGAAAGGCCGAAACCTATTCCGAGAAGTGCCCCACAGATAATGGAAAAAATAAGCTCCGTATTTTTACCGAAAATACCACCGTGGGCGTGCTCTTCTCCTTCCTCGTGGGTCTCGCCTTCTTTGTGCTCGTGTCCCTCGGTGGAAGTTTGCTCTTTAGTCTCTTCCTTCTTTGAACGCTCTTGTTTTTTGGATGCTTCGGTGTAATCATTTTCGTTTGAAGCACTGCGTTGAACCTGAAGGTCTTCCTTTTCAATTTGTTTGCTTATTTCATCAAAATTTGTTTGCTTTTTATCAAACTCAAGTCGTACCATTCCAGAGCCTGAAACGGAAGCTTCCAAAACTCCATTGATTGCCAAAAGGCTTCTCTCTATGGAACGAGCCTGTCTTGTGTGTCTGATTCCTTTAACTTCAATGAGCAAATGCCCGTATTTTTCGGTAATCTCGGCACCAGTACTTTCGGCGAGGGATTGAATGCGGTCAATGGAAATGATATCTGGGTCATAATGAAAACAGAGCTTTGGCACATCAGCTCCGTTTGCATCGGCAATGTGCACTTTTTCGATGCCCTCTTTAGCTTGTAGTTTTTGAATAAGCCTTTCAACACAAGAATCTTTTTCGTTAGGAACTTGCGGAAGGATGACCGGTATTTTTAGTTGTAGTTTTTCCATTTTTTATTTTTATTTTATCCACTCTTTGGCATCGTCTTTTTCTTCGGTCTTATAAAATTTTATATGAGCTTCTGAAAAAGGAAGCAATACCTCGGTAAATTGCTCTTGCCATTTAACGCTGCCCACCAAAGCAACTCGCTTTAAATGCTTTTCATTCGGAAGGTATAATTCAATTCCCTTCCAGTATGTCTCTGCTGCCCAACCTTCAAAATTTTGCATTTCAATGTACCAGAACACTTCCTGATATGCATTTATGTGTTCTGTTAAGACCGGTATCAAGTTTTCATAATCCTTGGCATCCAGCTTATTCTCTGCTACCATATATACAGTAGCCTCTTTTTTATAGATTGTTATCATTGCTCACTATTTATAAATGATAATTGAATTTAAAAACCAAACGTTTAATCCAAATTGCCACTGCATTTTTCGCAAATACCCTTTACCACCAAGTTAATGTCCTCCGTGATATAGCCATCAGGCAAGTTGATGTGAGGGATTTTATGCTCTGTTAAACAGACCGTTTCATTACAATTGTTGCAATGAAAGTGCAAATGAAGGTCGTTGCCGACCTCGCATTCACAATTTTCTTCGCAAAGGGCGTATTTTATAACCCCTGTCCCATCCTCGATTTGATGCACAATCCCTTTTTCTTCAAACGCTTTCATAGTCCTAAACAGGGTACTTCTTTCACTGATCTTAAAATCTTTTTCCAAATCGCCAAGGCTGATGGCAACATTCAACTCTGCCAACCGCTTATAGGTCATAAGGCGCATAGCTGTAGGTCGTATTCCTTTGCTTTCTAAAAATTGAACTATTTTTTCCATTTGTTTAGAAAGAGAATTACAGGTCGTAACGTTTTAAGGAATCTCCTGTTTTAATGTGAAACGCATCTTCTATATTAGCTATATAAATTATACCATCTCCAGGCCCGTCGGTTTTGGCGTTGGCTATAATTGTTTCAATGGCCGCTTGGGCTTCCTCATTTTGACAGACCAATTCCAATTTGACCACTGGACTATCTGTTACGTGAAAATCCAGCGACGGTCTGGCACCTTTTGCCTTGAACGCGCCCGTGCCTTCTGCTTGTGAAAGGGTCATACTTTCAAATCCATTGTCAGAAAGTGCTTCAATGACTCTTTGGATTCGGTTCGGTTTTATAAATGCTTTTATTTCTTTCATATTATTAACTTTTTAAATTTTTAATCAATTTTGAACCGAGTCTGTTTTATAATTTTTAACTAACTAATTAAGACGATAAACAAACTCGGAATCAAAACCTTTGATTATTATTGAATTAATGTCCGTGTTCCAGTTCGCCCTTTATCATTTCAGAAGACAGGTTATAAGCTCCGTTTATGACCACTTTGGCATCGGTTGAAACTTCGGCAGGCAGATTGACTTCAACAAAGCCTAAATCAGTAATACCAACCGTTACGGGTATCATTTTGAATTTCATTTTGCCTACTTCCATTTCCTCATCTTCATCCAAGATAAAAATAAAGGATTGCTCGCCTTCCTTTATAATGGCGGCTTCCGGAACGGCAAAACCCTTTTTCTCGCCCTGCACTATGCGCCCTTCTACATACATACCTGGCAAAAGATTTTTATCCTTGTTTTCTATATCAGCAAGAACTTCTATGGCTTTTGGGTCTGTCTCAAAAGTTTTACCTATAGACCGAACGGTTGCTTTAAGCAGTTCATCTGGGCGAGAGGCCGTGGAAAAATATATCTGTTGTCCTTTCTGGATTTGCTTTATGTCCTTTTCATAGACTTTGAAGTTTACATAAATTTTTGAATTATCGCTTATCGAGAACATTTTGGATTGTTGTGCCACGTAATCGCCAAGGCTAATCATTACTTCATCCACATAACCACTTATGGGTGTGGTAATGGGAACTGCGGAATATATCTGTCCTTCCGCCACTTTTTCCGGATTAATCCCCAACAACTTCAATTGGGCCCTCAAACCATTGACGCTGGATGTTGTGGAACGAAATTTTGATTGAGCCATTTGAAATTCCTTTCCCGAAGAAACGCCTTTGTCATAAAGCGTCTGCTTGCGTTCAAAATCCTGTTTCAAAAAGACCAGTTCGTCATTTTTTTCCTGATAGTCCTGTTGCATTGCAATGATATCCGGGTGTTCTATATATGCCAGCACTTGACCTTTGCTTACGTTATCTCCGGGTATTACTTTTATGGCACTCACATTTCCACCAACAAACGGGCTTATGTTCGCCTTGTCCTGTGGGAAAAGCTCCAGCGTTCCCGTTACCTTAATGTTGTTCCCTAAATTGCGTTCCTCCAAAGGTTTCATTTCCAAACCTATGGTTTCGGCCTGTTGCTTTGTAAGTTCCACAACGCCTTCTTCCTCGCTGTGACCTTCTTCTTCTCCTTCATTGTGGCCTTCATCGCCGTGTGCATCTTCCCCAGCTTCATTGGTTTTTGATACGCCTTCGGCTTCGTTATGCCCAAGTTCAGATTTTGGGGCATCATTACAACTCATAAACATAAGTGTAAATAATACGGTACTTACTAATAATATATTCTTCATTTTTCTTTTTTTAAGATTATAAATTGCCCAATTGATATTGTATCTCAATGGATTGTTGGTTAAACTGGTTTATGTATTGCAAATGGTTTTGTTTTATCCTGATGGCACTGTTGAGAATTGTGATATAATTGACATAATCTATTTCGCCTTCCTTGGATGCCAATTGCGCTGTGGTAATTTGCTGTTCTGCCAACAATAGTGCGCCTTCTTTATAATATTGCAAGGTCTTCTTAGTTTTTTCGAGGGATTTGGTCAATTGCGACACGCGACTTTCTGTAACCGCCTTTTGCTCCAAATATTGATTCTCTGCTACCATTGCGTCTGCCTTTGCTGCTTTTACCCTTGACTTCTGCGGAAAAAACCATAGCGGAATGCTAATACCCGCCTGATAGGTGTTGAAGCCTGAAACATCATCTACAACCTGCCTGCCATACGATAAGCTGAATTTCGGCAGGAATTGTGATTTCTCAACACCCACATTTGCCTTGCTTACTTCGGCATTTTGCAACGCATATTGCAACATTGGGTTATTGGCCACCGAAGTGGAATCTAACATTGCCATAAAATCCAATGTTTTGTATGGTTCACTAATCGTTTCAATGGATTCATCCGTTCCCAAATATTGTTTTAAGGCACGTTTGGCTATTTCAATATCATCAAAGGCTTGTTGCCTTAATACTTGAATCTGTTGAAATTCTGAAGAGGCTGAAATAAATTCCAACTTACCTGTTTCTCCCGTATCATACCGAAGTTGGGCAGCGGTCTTAAAATTGGTATAAATACTGTCCAATTGGTCTGCAAAACGCAATTGTGCCTTGTAATAATTAATTTGGTCATACGCCTGCATCACATTACGCACCAATTGTTGTTCACTGGCCACATAAAACTTTTCTCCCAAGGCAATACGCTCTTTGTAAAACTTCGATTTTGAAAAACCGGAAAGCAAATCAATGTTGCCCTGTTGCACACCAACGGTTGTCTGCACTCCAGGAAGATTATTTCCATATTCTTCTTTGCCCGTGAAAACTTGAGTGCTACCAAGGTCAAAACTCGTTCCCTTTAGTGCCTTTTCCCGTTCAATAAATGCTTGGCTCTCTTTAAGTGATGGATAATTCTGTTTAGCCATAGCAATAGCCTCATCAATGGTCAAGGTCTTTGGGATTGTACCATCTTGATTGGTGTCTTGGGCAAATGAAGTACCAGAAGCCATCAAACCTCCAACCATCAATAATACGGTTACAATATTGGTTGATTTTTTAATATAACTTACATCTCCACCATTGTCCTTCTTTTCTTTTCGGGATTCCAGCCAATAGTAAAGAATAGGAATAACCACCAAGGTCAAAAATGTTGCCGTAAGCATTCCTCCAATGACTACTGTTGCCAATGGTCGCTGTACTTCTGCACCACCAGAGGTGGAAACCGCCATTGGGATAAAGCCCATAATTGTGGTAATGGCAGTCAATAAAATGGGACGTAAACGTTCGTGCGTAGCTTCGTATATACGTTTTTTTAAATCTGTCATTCCACTTTCTTTTAGTTCATTGAATTTGTTTATGAGTATCAGACCGTTTAAAACCGCTACTCCAAAGAGTACGATAAACCCGACCCCTGCCGAAATACTGAAAGGCATTCCACGGATCAACAAAATGAAAACCCCGCCTATTGCCGCCAAAGGCACTGCCATATAAATCATCAAAGCCTGTGAAAATGAATTTAAAGCGAAATAAAGCAGGATAAATATTGTTAGTAGAACGATGGGCACTACTATCATCAATCGGTCTGATGCACGTTGCAGGTTTTCAAATGACCCTCCATAAGTGACGTAATAACCTGGTGGCAGTTCCACTTCCGTTTCCAGTTTTTGCTGAATTTCCTCGACCATCGATTTTACATCGCGTCCACGAACATTTACACCCACAGATATACGACGCATAGTGTTGTCTCTTGAAATTTGCATTGGCCCAGCTTTATAACTGATATCCGCAACTTCCTTTAGAGGCACTTGAGCACCGTTCGGCAGGTCTATGTAAAGGTTTTTTAAGCTATTGATGTCTTGCCTAAAGTCCTCTGCCAACCTGATAACCACATCAAAACGCTTTTCGCCTTCAAAAATCACACCTGCCTTTTCGCCTGCAAAGGCGGCACTTACATAATCATTCAATTTATCCACGGTTACACCGTATTGTGCCATTTTTGCCCGGTTATACACCACTGTCATTTGTGGCAAACCGCTTGTAGCTTCTACATTGAGGTCAGCCGCTCCGGGAACGGTTCTGATGACCGCTGCGATTTCCTGTACCTTGTCTGCCAAAACGCCTAAATCTTCTCCGTACAGTTTGATTGCCACGTCCTCACGAACCCCTGTAAGCAATTCATTAAAACGAAGTTCTACAGGTTGGGTAAACACGAAATTTACGCCGGGAACTACTGAAATTTTTTCCTGTATTTTTTCTATTAGTTCTTCTTTACTATCTGCGGAAGTCCATTTACTCTTATCTTTTTCAAGAATAATATAACTATCGGCAATATCCATAGGCATCGGGTCTGTCGGTATTTCGGCCACACCAATCCTAGAAACTACTGTTTTTACTTCCGGAAACTCATTGATTAACTTCTGAAGTTTCTCTGAAGCCTCAATAGATTCTGTAAGACTGCTCCCCGGTTTTATCAATGCTTGAAATGCAATATCGCCTTCATCAAATTTAGGGACAAATTCTGCTCCCATATTGCTGAAAATAAATCCTGAAATCAAAAGCAAGGAAACCGCGCCTATAACCACACCTGCCCGAAAGCGAAGTGCAAAATTTAATATAGGCAGATAGATACGATTCAGAACATCCATAATTTTATCACTGAACCTATCAATCTTGTTTTCAAACTTGGCGAACCAACTATTTTGATTTTTAGCAGGTTTTAAAAATAATGATGACATCATTGGCACGTAGGTAAGACAAAGGATGATAGCGCCTAAAACGGCAAAACCAAATGTAAATGCCATTGGCCGGAACATTTTCCCTTCCACACCGGTCAAAAAAAGAATCGGTGTAAAAACTATAAGAACAATTAGTTGACCGAAGAAGGCAGAATTCATCATTTTACTTGAAGAATCATAGGCGATTTCATCCATTTCAGCTTGGTTGATGGCGGTTGTGGATTTTTTCATCCGTTGATGAATGTGGAAAACCGCTCCTTCCACGATAATCACCGCTCCATCTACAATAATTCCAAAATCGATCGCACCCAAGGACATTAAATTTGCCCAAATGCCAAATTGTTTCATCAAAATAAATGCAAATAATAGACATAAAGGGATTATCGAAGCTGCTATCAAGCCACCACGGAAGCTTCCCAAAAGTAAGACCAAAACAAATATGACGATTAGGGCTCCTTCTATTAGATTGTTTTTAACGGTACTTGTGGTTGCCTCAATAAGTTCACTTCGGCTTAAAAAAGCATCAATATAAACACCTTCCGGCAGGGATTTTTGAATTTCTACAATACGCTTTTCCACATTTTCAATCACGTCGCCTGGGCTTTCGCCTTTCAGCATTAAAATTTGTCCACCTACGGATTCGTGACCGTCTTGGGTAAATGCACCATAACGCACTTGGTTTCCGTAGCCCACTTTTTCGGCAACGTCCCTTACCAAGACAGGGCTTCCATTTTGAGTGGTCACAACCGTGTTTTCCAAATCGGCGATACTTCGAGCCAGCCCTTCGCCACGGATAAAATTGGCTTGGTGGTTTTTTTCAATGTAAGCACCACCGGTATTAGCATTGTTCACTTTAAGAGCTTCAAAAACCTGATTCATTGTAATGCCAAAACTTTTTAGTTTATCAGGATTTATGGCAACTTCATATTGTTTTACATAACCTCCAAAAGCATTGACCTCGACTACGCCTGGCACTAAAGCCATTTGGCGTTTTACAATCCAATCTTGGATGGTACGAAGCTCCATTGCGTCATATTTGTCTTCATAGCCTTCTGTCACTTTTAAGGTATATTGAAAAATTTCGCCCAGACCTGTTGTTATGGGTGCCATAAAAGGTGTGCCAAAACCTTCGGGGATTTCTCCGGCAACTTCGGTTAATTTCTCCTGTACCAATTGCCGTGGCAGATAAGTGCCTGCCTCGTCCTTAAAAACAATGGTAACCACGGACAGCCCAAAACGGGATACTGAACGCAGCTCGATGACGTCAGGAAGATTGGCCATTGCCAATTCTACGGGATAGGTAACAAATTGTTCTATATCTTCTGTCCCCAAGTTTGGGGCCACGGTTATTACCTGTACTTGGTTGTTTGTTATATCGGGTACAGAACCCAAGTTTATAGTGGCCATAGACCAAATGCCCGTACCAACAAGTGCCACTATAAATAAGCCAATAATAAATTTATTATTAATGGAAAATGAAATGATTTTGTTAATCATAGAAAATGTATTAATTCAGTTTAAAACTTACGATGCGAATAGATGCAACGCATTTATAAAGCAATGCCTATCTTGAGAAGCATCACGTTAGGATATAGCTATCCTTAAAAAAACTGAATTATACTCGCGGGGGTTGGAAGAGAGATTCCAGATATCTGGAATATAAGTTAACTGTATATAAATTGAACGGCTCTTTATCTTCAAACTTTAGTCGATTGATTAGGGCCGAATTGTTGTTCGTAATAAATAACACTAAAGGATGACAACATTGATGATGGGAATGAACTGGTGTATTCTCCTTATCTGGGTTATTATGATGCCCTTCATTTTTTGCATCATTGTCAATGTAATCTTCAACTACATATTCAAGGAAAGAGTCGCCATACATTTTATGGTCTTGATAATGGGTAATGATGTTTGAAATTTCTTTTATTGGTCCACAAAAGTCCATATCAAGGCTAATTCCCTGAAAAAAGAATAAAATAGACATTGATATGGAAAAGAATAGTTTCATAATTTCTACAAATGTACAAATAATTACGTGCAAAGGTTGTGCAATTATAATGATACTCAGGAGTTGAAATAGCAAGTGTGGCCCTGAATGAATTGTAGTGCAACGGAAATGAATGGTGGGCTACTCTTGCTGCGCGTTGCTGGAAGTGGGTGATTGTAGAGAATGAGGCACGAATGAGTAAAACAAAGCGACTGAAGGCAATTGGTGGAAATCATACAGATGCTGGTGACGACCATTATGGGTTGATCACATATAGGATGCGGAGCAAGTTATAAGTATTTAAATGTTGACAATCATTCAGCAAACAGGAGAGGATTGCCAACAGTTAAACACTCCAAAATAATCATTATGAGATAATTGAAATAAAAATATTACTTTTGAAGATCGGGATTAGTGCTTTTCATAGGATACATTGTTATGAACCCGTTGGGTGAAACTATTTAGTTGAATAAAACAAAAAAAAGATATTGGTTAATATACTGAAATTCAGTATATTAAAGTCGCTAAACAAACCCAATATCCATGTCAAATATAGCTGGCGCTAGTTTGCTTAACCCTCCACTCACATTATTTTTTAACGCAAACTTCGCTTAGGCCATTAAAAAATAAAAAACCTTAACGCAAGGTGCCATATTATAAAATCTCTTAAACCCTTTGCTATTATTGGCGTGTCATTCGTTTTAATTAATTTAATCGGACACTAGTAAAAAAAATTATAAAAAGTTAAAGTTATAATAGGAAGCTAGACATAATTGCAGTTTCTTTCTCACTAATATTTTATATCTTTTCTCGGTAAAATCCAAGTATTGATGCGTACCGTTTTCCTTACCCTTCTCCTTATTTTAGTTGACCATTCTGTATGGGGAATACAAAATTTCGATTTAAAACCTTTGGAAGGCACCAAAAAAGTGTGCCAACAATTAATTGATGAGGCTGTAGAAGATACCAATCGACATAATGATGTAATTGCATTCGAAAAACTATTAAAGGCGCAACTCATTGCAGAAGAAAATCAATGGGATGATAAACTTTGGCAAATAAAAAATCAGATTGGGCTATTATATCGCTATAATTCACATTATGGTGAAGCGATAGCATATTTTCATGAAGCTTATAACATTACACAACAACAACAAAATCTATCAGTTAAAGGAATTCATCCATTGATAAATATAGGAGAATTATATTTTAAAGAAAACAAAACCACTGATGCTTTAAAATATCATCTTAAAGCTGAAAACCTTGCAAATTTTCATAAGATTGAAGATGAAGATACAAGGAATGTTATTATTAATAATATTGCTGTAGCGTATTCTAGACTTGGAAACCCTAATAAAAGTTTGAATAAATTACTGGAAGTAAAAAAATATGGGATTAACCACCAAACCAACTTCTTTGGAAGAGCGACCTATATAAGTGTTTTAATGAAGACCAAACAGACAAAACTTGCCAATACTCTGGCAGAAAAATTATATATTGATTTTAAGGCTGGAATATTTAAGGAGTATCGAAACGAATGTGTTACTTGTATGTACAAACTTTTAACAGCTATTCATGAGCAAAATGGAGAAATAGATCTTGCTATCTTATATGCAAATAAGTCCGTAAGAGCAGCTGATGAGTTGATTGATTACATTTCTTTATATAAAAAAATAGCAGAACTTTACGCACAAAAAAATGAATTTAAAAAAGCATACCAGTATAGAGACTCTGTTATAAAAACAAAAGATTCATTTTCAGCTTCAGTAAACAGAAAGCTTTATGAGATAAGCAAAGTAAAATTTAAAGTCCAAGAATATCAAAGCGAATTGATCGCTAATAAAAAAGAGCTGAGTTTTAAAAAAGAACAACACCAAAAGGAAAGAAGCTTTTTTATTTTACTAGTATTACTTGGTATTGTGCTTCTTATTTCAATCTATAAAGGTTTTCAAAATAGGACTATAAAGCAAAAGCAACAGTCAGAGATCACTTCATTAGCTTTAAAAGAAGCAAAGCAAGAGCATGCATTGGCGGAACAGCAATTAGAGACAAATAAACTAAAACAAGAAAAACTAAAACACGAGATTGCGGAAAAAAATAGAGAACTCTCTGCAAAAGCCCTCTATCTTTCAAATAGAAATGAACTTATCCAGGAAATTATTGATTCCTTTGAATCCAATAATACAATAAAAAATAATAAAGAAGCAATCAAACATATAAAAGCCATTAAAAGCTTTTTAAAAACAGATATGCAACGGGACGATTTTATAAAACATTTTGAAAAGGTTAACCCGAACTTTATTAAACGCTTAAAAGAAAAACATCCCGAACTCACGGCAAATGATATACGTTTTATGTGCTATATTTATATGAATTTAAGTATAAAAGAAATTAGCATTATTTTAAACATTACTTATGAGGCGAGTAAAAAAAGAAGGCAGCGTATTGTTGAGAAAATGAATTTGAACAAAAGCATTTCCTTATTTAATTACTTACTTAAAGTATAGCCTGCATAAATACTTACCTTTTATTCTTCCAGTCCCTTTTTTTCAAGCTTATGTCCCCTTTTTTCCGTCTATTCTTAGGACTGAAAAGGTTCTTTATTTGGAAATTGCCATTCATGTTAAACAAATTATTACTAAAACTGATTTTTCTATTTTCTCTGTTTTTTGTTCACTCACGTGTCAGAAATTGAATGGACAAATACCGCTGGCGAAAGTTTAGAATGTATTATTTGTAATACTGGTTTTTTTAATTTTTTTGTGATAAAAATTTATTTTTAACCTTTAATGTTAATTAAAAACAATTTTAAAATGCAATTACACTTATTTAGTTTTCAATCATCTCTTAATTACTTTAAAAATTTTGTAATATTATTAGGTATATTTCTCATATCACCAATTATTGTTAATGCACAATCAATAGATTTTGAAGAAGTCATAGGAACGTCTTTTGTTGGAGTAAGTGTCGGCGATATATCTTTTGCAGATATTGATAATGATGGTGATCAAGATTTCCTCCTCACTGGTGAAGATAATAATGAAGAAACAGTGACTAAGCTATATGCTAATGATGGCACAGGTAGTTTTACTGAAATAGCTAATATTCCTTTCGACCCAGTTAAATTTAGTAGAACAGAGTTTATGGATATAGATAATGATGGAGATCAGGATTTATTGCTTACAGGTGAAAACAGTGCTTTCGAAGCTATTACTAAGCTCTATATTAACGATGGTACTGGAAATTTTACTGAAGTAATAGACACACCCTTTGTCGGAGTTTCTAGAGCAACTATCAATTTTGCTGATGTTGATGGAGATGGCGATCCAGACGTACTGATTACGGGACAGATTGCGCCGCTTCAAGGAGTTACAAAATTATACATCAATGATGGAACAGGAGCTTACTCTTTAGATTCGGGAACATCATTTGAAGATGTTGCTTTAAGTTCGGTTGCTTTTGCCGATGTGGATGGAGATGGTGATCAAGACTTTGTTTTAACTGGGCTTAATAGCACCTTTACAGGAACTACAAATTTATATGTTAATGATGGATCAGGTAATTTTAGTTTAAGTACAGAGAGCCCTTTTATACCTATATATTTAGGTTCTATTGCTTTTGCAGATATTGATGGAGATAATGATCCAGATTTGCTCATAACTGGACAGGATCCTGATACGCAACGTATTTCAGTATTATATTCTAATGATGGTGCCGGCAATTTTAGTGAGGTGACAGGGACAAATTTCGAAGGAGCTCAATTTAGTACTACTACTTTTGTAGATGCAGATGAGGACGGAGATCAAGATGTTATCATTACCGGTCAAAATAATGCTGGCCCAGTATTTACAAGCTTTTATGCCAATGACGGAACAGGAACTTTTAGCGAGATTAATAATTTACCCTTTGAAAATTTAGGATTTGCTGCAGTACAATTTTCAGATTTGGATGGAGATGGAGATCAAGACGTGATTTTAGCAGGACAAAGGGATGGGGTTAAGACTACGAAATTGTACAAGAACAATTTAATAACATGCCCAGCTCCAGAAAACTTTACGATTCTTAACATTACAGATACAACAGCAGAGTTTAGCTGGGATGCCATTGGTAACACAGTAATTGGCTATATACTTTCTGTATTTAATGAAGGCGATGACCCTGATGTTGACACCCCTATTTATACGGAGTATCTTCCGGCAGGAATTACAACGGGAACCGCTACTAATCTTATCGGATCTTCCAACTATGATGCCTATATTTCAGCAGATTGTGATGCCGACGGTTTTTCCTCTAGGCTTAAAATCACCTTTGAAACAGAAATGACGACACCGATTTGTGGCGATACTTTTTTTGATACAGGAGGTTCTAACGGATCTTATCAAAATAATGAAGACTATTCATTCTTGATCTCACCCGAGACATCAGAGAATATCGTTAGCCTTGATTTCACTTTCGTCGATATAGAATCAAACGACTTCTTACGGATCTATAACGGTATCGATACTATGGCTCCAGAGTTAACGGGTGCTGATGGTGTACGAAGTCCAGGGATTTTTACAGCAGATAATCCAGATGGGAGTCTGTTCGTAACCTTTGTTTCCAATGCGACCCTTACGGGAGAGGGTTGGGAGGCTAATGTGGTGTGTACAACTCTTGGTGTTGATGAATTTAGTAATGCTGGTTTAGTTCTCTATCCTAACCCTTCAGGCACTAATGTATTTTTAAACTCACAAGAAGTTATAGATAATATAGAACTTTATAACTCTTTGGGTCAAAGGGTATTTATGCAAAAACCAAAAAGCCAATATGTGACGTTAAATGTTTCTGACCTTAGTCAAGGTCTATATTTCATTCAAATTACAATTGACGGAAAGACCTTTTCAGAAAAGTTAATTAAAGAATAAAAAAACAGTTAAATTATTAATTTTAATTCAAATTTATGAGATCTTTTTATACAATAATTACGTTATTCTTATTTACTCCCTTTTTCTCATTACTTGCTCAAGGCTCTCAAGATGGAAGTCAAGTTGTTCATATATATGAAGAAACCGCTATTTCTATACCGCCGATGCCGGAATTCTCTCCAAGTATATCCCACTTAAATTCTGGTGATTTAGTTGAGGGCGATACATTTGGTCAATTTAAATTTTCTCCGGATGGCACTCAAATTTGGACAGTAAATAGATCTACTAATAATGTTACTGTTATAGATGTTGACAGTCGTGATATAATTCAAAATATCGAAGTTGGTGAATTTCCCTTCGGAATAGATTTTTCAGATGAATATGCCTTGGTAACTTGTAGTTTGAGTAATGAGGTATATGTTATAAATATTTCAGATTTTTCAGTGCAAACCATTATTCCAGTTTCTTCCTATCCGGCCCCAGTTGAAATTAGCAGAGTAGGAAATATTGCAATTGTTGGTTGTGATACAGATGATGTTGCAGAAGTAATAAATTTGAATACCCTCACCGTAATAAATACCATTTCTAATTTTCCTGTTGCTATTCATTTAAATTCAACTGCTTCAGGCCATAACCGTAAGGTAAACTCTTATAGAAATTTCAAGATTACAGATGACGAGGAGTTTGTGGTTAATGGAGCTTCTTCAGATGGTTTAAAGTTTTTTGATATTGACACCGGAGCTGTTACTGCAACTATTGTAGAGGCAAAAGATACAAGGCAACTTGCCCTAAGTGGAGACGGGACTAAAATTGTGGGTTATGAGACAATGGATGATGTGGTTACACAAGTAGATGTAGCTACTCAATCCTTTACAAAACAAGTTTCTATACCACAAGGTGTTTCGTTTACATTTGGTCCAGCCGCAATTAATATGGATGGAAGCAAAGCATTGGTTGCAACATCACAAAATAGTTCGGCACTGATAGATTTTGAAACAGAAACTTTTGACTTTATAAATTTAAACAATAGACCAAACTGGCTGGCAAGTACGAATAATGGGGAAACATTTGTTGCAGGAGGTTCGATTTTAAGTACTATTGATTCAAATACAGGAACTATTTTAGGAACTCTCTCAAATGAACAAATACAGCTTGGGGCTATAAGCGCCAATGGCACAGTTGCTGCCTCTACACCTTTATTTTTTGAGTGGATTAATTTTTATGACCTTTCTACACCTTCCCAAATAACAAAAGAAGGTAAACAATTTACTGGGTCTGAGCTTGAAGCAGATGTACCTTCCCTTGTTAAGTTCACCCCAGATGGGTCGAAAATAATTACAGCAAATTCTCTTTCTGGTAGCGTGTCAATTATAGATGTTGAAACTGAAACACTTGAAAGTATTATTGATTTAAATACGTATAGTGTAGCTAGTCTCGATATTACCTCAGATGGCAATTATGCCGTAGTACCGGACAGGATTAATGACGAGGTAGTTATCATTGATCTTCAAACTGCTGAAATAGTAGCTACTGTTAGTAGTGGCGGGAGTGGACCAAACCAAGTTTTTATCCTTCCAGGTGATGATATTGCTTACGTAAGCAATGTAGCAGGTGTAGGAGGTGTTGATAATATTGGAGTAATCTCTTTAGATGGAACGAATAGCTCTTTGATTTCTACTTTTAGTACTGGAAAAGCAAGTTTATATTTTTATAATTATTACGTTTTACATGGTTCATTTGAAATCACACAAGATGGCCAGTATGGTTTACTTGCAGCAGGTTCTTCTAATGAAATTAATATTATTGATCTTAATTCTCACACTATCGTAAATACAATATCAGTCGCAGAGTACCCGTTACACATTTCTATTACCAAAAACTCTTCCTTAGGTGAATTTGCAGCTGTTACCTTAAAGTACAGTGATGAAATTGCAATTTTAGAAAAAAGTGATGGTATTTGGAGTTTGTTAAATAAATATTCTTCAGCAGCTGGTCCAACGCGTATTGAATATGACCCTCACAGTGAGTCATTTTGGGTAACTTCTAGAGAAGATCAAGTTATACAGAGATTTTCAATTAGTGATCTTGAGTTTGTAGAGGATATCAATTATGCACCTTCAGACCCTATTGCAGTTCGGGTTGCAAAAGATTTTAACAGGAAATTTACTATTACAAACCAAAGGTTTAGTAATGGAGAAAATATGCTAGAAGTTAACACAAGTGGATCTTTAGAAGAATATTCGCTACCAACATTAGCGTCCCATTATTTCGACATTTCTTCAGATGGAAAAATGGCAGCAATAGGTCAGTTTAATATAGACCAAGTAAGTCTTTTTAAAGATACTGAATTAGGAGTCCAGCAGATAACGATTAATAATACATTAAACCCCTATACTGTTTATCCAAATCCAGTAGATGATCATATTAATTTTAAAAACACCTATGGAAAGTTACCAAATGGTAATATTGAGTTTTTTCTATATGATAGTTTAGGAAAACTGGTGAGTAAGTCCCAGGTGGAGGGAAAGTCCTTGTTTTCGATCCCGAGAAGTCAAACACTTAAGGGTGGATTATATACATATAAACTAAAAAATTCTTCTCAAATTATCCAAAACGGAAAATTAATTTTAAAGTAAAAAATAAATATTAATTAATAGTAACTTAAGACACTATCCCGCTAAGTGTGTAAGTTTAAAATAACAGGGGTTGGACTTTTTTAAAGTCTGACCCTTTTTTCATAGATCGTTAGGAACTGATTTAAAATAATACCCCAATTCCTGATAGGCATAGTCCATTTTTTGGTTGCTTCACGCACTGCCAAATATACGGATTTCATCACGGCGTCGTCCGTTGGGAAGGAAAGTTTGTTCTTAGTGTACTTTCTTATTTTCCCGTTCAGGTTCTCTATCAGGTTTGTGGTGTATATGATCTTCCGGATCTCCAAGGGGGAACTCATAGAACACCATGAGCTCTTCCCAGTTGTCCCGCCAGCTCTTTATGGCATAGGAATATTTTCCGTCCCATTTTTGGGCAAAATCCGCTAAGGCCATTTTGGCGGCATCTTGGTTGGGCGCATTATATATATGCTTCATGTCAGCGGTAAAGGCTTTTTTATCCTTCCATACAACGTACCTGCAAGCATTCCTGATCTGGTGGACCACGCATATTCCTTATGTGTACCAATGAACCGAATGTAAAGCTTCTGTTCATTAAACGAAACTATAGCAACAAGCCTATAATCATTTCCTTTAATGTTGAATACATATCTATGGTTACCTACATAATCAACACTATTAAAAGTTCTTTTTAACTCATTTAGGTTCTTCCATTCATTTGCTGTAATTGTGTGATACCAGAAATTTAAAGGTGTTTCAGAATCAGCGTGTTTTTCTGAAAATACTTTAATTCTCTTATAAGTAACAATTCGCTTGAAAATTAATTTAATACAAAAATACTATTTAGTTTTGTATTTTGTAATTTTATTTTGTTTAAAGTAAAATGGATTACTCCATTACTTTTCGTTTAATCTGATTTTACTTGACTTTTTAGGGATTTCTCATTTTTTAAAATTTAATTTTATTTACCAATCCCTCTCTGCTTGGTTTAAGCTATCATAAATAGCATTTGGGTAACTGAAATAAAACCGTCTACTTCTTTTGTGAATGATGTATAATAATGTTCCTGTTCCCCAAACTCCTCAATAACCTCATCAGGTACTAATCTGTGATTTATCCTTGATAGGGTTTCATCTTCTACGCCTGCCTGTTCGGCAGACAGGTTGGTAAAGTAGAGTGTTAGTTCTTCCTGTGGATGATTAAAGGTTAGGATGTTGAAACAGTGATTTTGCATAATGGTATAAGGCTTTTATTTATTCACATTCGAGCTATTTTGATTGTTTTGTTGATTCCATATTTTATCAAATACGAAGTCTAAATATTGACGTTTAAAGTCAGGGTCGTCAGTAAATTTCTTGTACAAGTCTGTATACTGAAATATCACATCTTGCATTAAGTCTTCTACCTTTTTATCAGAAGTGATTTTGGCGTTTTGTTTGTCGCTATTCTTTACTGCATTAACTGTATCTTCATCACGAGCAAAGTCTGCTGGTAATTGCTCAAACAAAAAGTTTTTCACCTTATCATCATCTGTCCAATTATCAATACCAAACTTTGTATTAAAGTCGTTTATAATAGCATCTAATTCATTAAATCCAAGTTCACCCTTTTTACCTTTCATTACAGGCGGTGTAGGGTCTAATTCCTCTTCTCCCTTTAATTTAATATCTTCTTGTGTAGTACGAGTAAGTCTATAGCTATCTAAATCTATAGCTTCTAAAATTCCCTTAGCTAAATCTTCAATTTCTTCAGGTTTTATTTTTGGTATGAGAAATTTTAAAAACCAATATAATCGTTCCCAATAAGCATTATTAAATGATAACAACTTTGAGAGAAAAGCATAGGTTCTAAAAAATGATTTTGCTTTTACATAAAAATCAATTTGAGCATCTTCTCCCAATTCATTTTTAAACTCTGCTACGCACTTATCAATAATAGGGTCTAATTCTTGTCTGCCGGCTTCTTTAAAGTATAAATCTGTAAAATTTACAACATCATCTTGAGAGTACACTTGTGCATTGTCTAAAGCATCTTGTAAGTCGTTTAGCTTATTAGCATCTGTTTCTTCACTTAAAATAGTTGTGGTATAGAATGGTTCAAATGCTTTTTTAATATCTTCTGTTGAGTTGAAAAAATCCATTACAAACGTATCTTCTTTATACGGTTTGTAAGCTCTGTTTAATCTTGATAAAGTTTGTACCGCTTGAACATCTGCCAATTTTTTATCTACATACATTGTATGTAAAAGAGGTTGGTCAAAACCAGTTTGAAATTTATTAGCTACAATTAAGAAACGGTACTCTTTTTTCTTAAACTCATTAGGAATATCATTACTTGGGAAACCGTTTAATTTAGCTTCATCTACATCTTCACCATCTAATTCTTTTGTGCCTGAGAATGCAACAATAGCTTTGTAAGGCGAATTGATTTCTTTTAAATATTCTTTAAATGCGAGGAAATATTTGATAGCGTTATTGATGCTTTTACAAACTACCATTGCTTTGGCTTGTCCGTTAATCTGTTTTCTAATATCCGTATGAAAATGGTCTAACATTACTTTGGACTTTTCCATAATAGAAAACGGATGACTTTCTACATACGCCCTTAATTTCTTATTTGCTTGACGTGTTTCAAATTCTGGATTATCTTCTACTGCTTTATCTAATTTGTAGTAAGATTGGTAAGTCGTATAATTTTTAAGGACATCAAGGATAAATTCTTCCTCAATTGCCTGTTTCATTGTATACGTATCAAAAGCCTTAAATTTTCCTTCTGCTGTTTGCGTACCAAAAGTTTCTAAGGTTTTGTTTTTAGGGGTTGCTGTAAAGGCAAAGTAACTCCCATTTTTAAGCATCTTGCGACTTTCAATCAATTCATTGATAACGTCTTCAGATGTTGGTGGCTCTTGTTCTTCTCCGTAAGGCGTTTCTTTTTCAGACAATACCCAGTTCATTTTACTGGCTGTTTCTCCACTTTGACTACTATGAGCTTCATCAATAAGTATAGCAAATTTTTTAGCTTGTAGAGTTCCTATTTCATCTATGATGAAAGGGAACTTTTGAACGGTGGTAACAATAATCTTCTTACCATCTTCTAAGGCTTGTTTGAGTTGCCGACTTCCTTTGTCTATCGCTTCTACAACACTATTTACTTGAGCAAATTGCTTGATGTTATCTCTAATTTGTTTGTCTAAAACTCGTCTATCGGTTACTACAATAACACTATCAAAGACAGCTTCTGTATATTCTGTATTATGAAGACTGACTAATTGATGAGCTAACCAAGTAATAGAATTTGATTTACCTGAACCTGCTGAATGTTGTATCAAGTATTTTTGACCTACTCCGTTTTCTTTAGCGTGGTCTAATATGGTTTTAACCGCTCTTAATTGGTGGTATCTCGGAAATATCAATTTCCGTTTTATTTTGCCTGTATCTTCATCTTTTTCCTCAACTATTTGAGCATAGTTTTCAATGATATTACTAAAACTTTCTTTAGTTAATATGTCTTTCCAGAGGTAATCTGTTTTTAGACCATTTGGATTTAATGGATTTCCAGCACCATCATCATTTCCTTTATTGAATGGTAAAAAGAATGTTTTAGTGCCACTCAAATGGGTTGTCATATACACTAAGTCTGCATCTACAGCAAAGTGTACCATACATCTGCCAAATGTAAATAAGGCTTCTTTTGGGTCTCTATCGTTTTGATATTGACGAATGGCATTTTTTACATTTTGTCCTGTCCATTGATTCTTTAATTCTAAAGTACTTACTGGTAATCCGTTTATAGAAATTACCATATCTAATGAATTGCTATTGGCTAAACTGTAATATAACTGACGAGTAACTGAAAAGATATTTGCTTTATATTGTTTTTGGGCTGTTTGGTTTAAATGTGATGTTGGCTTTTTGTAGTAGAGTTGTACTCTAAGGTCTAAATCTTTAATACCGTTACGTAAAATTTCAATTATTCCTTTTTGTCTTATTTGGTCTGTTAACCTCTTAACAAACTTTTCTTCACCTCTTTTTAGAATGGTATCGTAAGCAAGTGGCTGTGTTTCTTTAATGAACTCAAAGAGCAATTTTTTATTAATGCAAAGGTCTCTGTCGTAATCTGCACTATAACTTTGGCGGTAGCCATTATTTTCTATCAAGTGTTTTTCTATGACAGTTTCTAAGCCTTTTTCTGATGTATCGGATGTTTGCATATTAATGAAATTTATAATGGCCTTTACAAGCAACAAAAATTACCGTGTCATTTTCTAAAAAATAACTTAGCCTATCGCCATCAGGATAAGTATTGGTAATGCGTTTTGATGCTTCTTTTCCGTTGTATTTTAAATTTTCTGTTTGCCCCATACCTCCTGTAAAAGGATGAACCTCTACATCTTTCATTAATAAAAGAGTATATCTAAACAGCTCTATATTATTTTCTCTCCAATACAACAATTCAGCTAAAAAAGCATCTGTAAGTTCTACTCTGTATTTTGAATATGACAAATACTTAATTACCATCTCTTTAGAATTTATAGAATTAGACATTACGTTATCTGTCCATTCTACTATTTCATCTTCTTTTAAGTCGGTTTCTAAACAAATATTGTAAGCTGCAAATTCTAAGTTTTCGGGTTCTGAAGTGTTCGTTTTGATAATATTAATTTTTCTTTTTTGCCAAAAAATATCAGAATTAAAACTTAATGTTATTGTTGATTTTATATGAGCAATAGGAAGCCCCAATGGACTTTCTTTTGTGGGAACATTATCGTGTGCAATTGTATAATCACTTTCTAAAAATGTTTCTAATTCTTTATCATTTAAATCATCTGCAAAAGGTTTGCGAAAAAAAGAAAGAATGGTATTTTTTAATGTTGAATTACTAACAGTCGAGACCCATTCAAAAAACTTTTTATCCGCAGTAATATCCTGTTCTGCAAAGTTTGAATGAAAACGTATGGTTTTAAAACCAAAGGTTTTATTAGCCTCTTTAAAACACTTCAATAATTGATTAAACCTTGTTTCTGCTTCATTATTACTACTCGCTATTGGATAATATGAAAGCTCATTGCATATTAATTCCATAGTTACAAGAGTTTTAGTAATTGCGTTCCCCATTCATCTAAAAGTCCTTCAGGTTCATCACTCAAAGTACCATTTATATCCAATTTTAATTTATGAATATTTGTATAAGATTCTTTCTCGTTTGTAGTTTTATCGAAATATAAAATATTGACATTTTCTTTGTCTATATTTTCTTCTTTAACTGCAACTCTAATTCCGTTAAGGATATGGTCACTGTGTGTTTCAACAAAAATTTGAGCACCTGTTTGGGCTGCTAAAGCTATAAGTTTACCTAATTCTGCTTGACCTCTTGGGTGTATATGGCTTTCAGGATTTTCAATTACTATAATTTTACCTTCTTCTACTGTTAGTAAAGCTAAAACAATAGGAAGCACATAAGAAATTCCAAACCCAACATTTTTTGGTCTAAATGAATTAGTCTTATTGCCAATTATATCAAATTGATAATCTAAGATTACCTTGTTTGCCTCTGGAACATATTTTGTATTTAATGACACTCCTGGAGAAATCTCTTTTAACCAAGCATTAATTTGAGCATTTAGACTTTCGGATTTTGCTTTTGGATGCTGTAATAACTCTTTTACTTCATAACTTGCTCCAAAAACATTAATAAAATAAGCTGCATACTCACCTAAAAGTCCTAACTGTTTTTTGTCTGATACAACAACACTTGATGCATCATATAAATCTTTTGGTCCTATGCGGTCTGCACTTATATATTGAAAGACTTTAGTTTCATTTCTAAAGAATTGCATCTCGTCTTTTGTAAAGCCATTTTCTGCTGTTAATTTATCTCTATCTGTGTGATAATTAAATTTCCAACTAAATTTATTATCGTTTTGAAATTGAATACCAAATTCTATATGGTCTTCTGTAGCATATTGATAAAGAGCATCTCTACCTTGACCAATTTGGGCCAATATACCATTAAGGTCTATAATCCTGTTTTCTAATTTATCACTCTGCATTAGTAAAAGAATCATTTGTAGAAATGAACTTTTACCCATACCATTTAAACCCATTAAAAGATTTAGGTTTTTAGTATCGGTAGAAACATTCTTTAATGATTTAAAATTTTTTATATCTATATGTGTTATCATAATCTAACTATTTAGTGTGCTATTTACCAGATTATTAAATTCTCTATGTCTTAATGCTATGTTTGATTTACCACCAGTATTACTGGTTAAAGAATCAGCAAACCTCACATTGACAGAATTGAAAAATAATGTTCTAAAAGCTGTCTTTTTTCTTACTAATTCATCTCTTTGATTATCGGACAATTTAGCAAACGACACAGCTATTACTTCAAAAAGGGCTTTGTTAATTCTTTTGTAATCTTTCTTTTTACAAAATGCAGAATCGCCAAAAATACTACGTGCTGTATCCATAGCTGCCTTAAATCTCAACTCCAAATCTTGCCGTTCTGACTGTGATAAAGTTGCGACCTTATCCAAAGTTCTGTTCATAAATGAATCTAAGTCGTCATCATAGGTATAGTCTGTTTCTTGATTGAACAAATAGAAAGCTAAAAATCTATTTACAAAATCTCTATCCAGCATTCTTTCTGGACTCACTTTTCCTCTTGTTGCTTTTATAAACTCTTGTGATTCTGCAAGATTTTTTAAATAATCTGCTACATCTTGGTGCATAGCGTGCCTTATCTCTTGGTCTGAAAGGCTTAAACCTCCTGTATTAATTCGCTTAAAAATATTAAATATTGCATCATCATCTCCTTCTTCTATAATGTGGCACTGTAATATGGTTTCATTTATTTGACGTTGTTGCGGTCTATCTAAATCATCCCATCCCTTGCCTTCTAATTGTTTAAGAAATTCTAAATCGGTTAGTTTTAGTTCTTTTGTAACCATAAACCTTTTTAAACTTGTTAACCTTTGTAATCCATCTATAACCAGCCATTTATCAGGGTCACTTCCTTCAAAATAAAATACTGGTAATGGAAACCTAATAAGTATCGATTCTATTAGTCTACTCTGTTGTTTGTCTTTCCACAAACCCTCTTTCCGCTGAAACGCAGTTTGTAAGTTTATTTCATTATGATGTATTCTTTCAGCCATAGCATAGATTGGTATAGCCTGCAACCTTACTTTGATATTGTTTGGGTTGAAAGGTTTTTTCATTGCCATTCCAACATCTTCTTGTTCTATGTTTTCGTTATGATCTGACATATCTATGACTTTACAATTTTATGATTAAACTTTCCCAATACGGCTTCTGCTATCATAGCTTCTTTGTACTCTTTTATAAGCTCTATTTCTTTTTGGGCTTTGGTAATGGCTTGGTCTATTTTGGCAGTTTCAGTTTTGATGTGCGAAACGATTTGGGCTTGTTCTTCTTTTGGTGGTAAATAAAGGTAGTAGTTTGAAATATCACCTTTAGTCAAACCTTCTCTTGATGCTCCTTCTATCATATCAATTTGATGTTGAATCCTATCAGATTGTAGTTGTAACATCAAAAACTCTGGAGTTAGAATGTCTAAAATTGGTCTAATTATAGTAACGTGTTGATTAACATTTGCTTCTTCATCAAGAAAATATGTGTAACATCTACCAATTGAACCACCTGTAACATTGATTAATACATCATTCTTTTTCACTTGTGAACCCTTCATTGAAGAATGAATTTCTTCGGTTATATATGCAACATTATCTAAGTACAAACCATCATTGTAAATATTTTGGCTGCGTAAAAACAGTATTCCACTTTTCTTATAAACAGTAGCTCCTCCTTTTGGTGTAACACCACCACCTATTTTAGAAACACAATATTTTATCTTTACCTTTTTACCTTTATTAATTAATAACTTATCAATAACGCTTTGTTTTTGCTCTTTTAGTAAGCCAATAAAGGTTTGCTTCTTTTTAATGAAGTGTTTTATTTTTTTGGATTGTTCTTTTATGTAGGCTACAATTTGGTCTTGCTCTGCTTTGGGTGGTACAGGAGCAGGAATACTAAAAAACTTATCGGAATATAAACGTAATCTACTATCAATAATGCCAAAAGACTTTTTTCTAAACTCCGCTTTCATAAATGCAGTAGAAAACAAATAGCCAAAATAATTAGGGTTGTTGTCTCCTTTAATGCGATACACACAATAGGCAGGACTTGTAATACCATTGTATTTAGAAATACCTAAACTACCATTCCAAGCCAACATAATGTTACTTACCAAATCGTTTTCAGCTACTTTTTTATAGCCTACTAAGGTTTTGGCATTGCTTATAAAATCGGTTTCATTTTCAAGGCTATCTCTTTTTTTGGTAACTCCAGTATAGTGAGAAACAGATAATAATTCTTCTTGTCCTGTTTCGCTTCTTTCATCAATTTCAGCAAAAATATTTTTGATACGCAACCTATTCCAATGCTCTGGAGCTTTAGCTAACCAAGTGGTTTTATATGTTTCTTGTACCATCATTTATGCTTCTACAATTTCTTTTAATAGATGCTCTGTTTCTTCTTCAATCTTAAAAATATCGGCAGATATTTGTTCTAATGCTCTTGGGGCTTTGTGTTTGTAGAAGTATTTGGCAAAGTTTATTTCGTAGCCTATTTTGGTTTCTTTTGGGTTGTACCAAGCATCTTCTGCAAAGGGCAATACCTCTTTTTCAAAAAAGGCATCTATATCTTCTTTTAAAGGGATGTTTTCTTTGTCTTTTAGTGCGGTATCGCTTTTAGGCTTTTTCTTGCTATCTCTTATAATGTTGCCATTTTCATCACGTTGTGGGCGGTGTACGGTTATTTGGCTGTAACCAAAGTCTTCATTATCGAGAATAATGCTGTTTTCGTTGTTTTCAAAGTTTAAAAACAAGTCTGTAATAGTTCTAATATGGGCTGCCGTAAATTCTACACGCTTTTTACCTAAAGGCTTTCGCATTTTACTGTAAAACTGCTCGGTAGTAACGCTTATTAGTTGCAGTTTGCCTTTGCGGTTTTCATCCTTTTTATTGTTCAGAATAAAAATATAAGTAGGAATCCCTGTATTGTAAAATAAGTCGTTAGGCAAAGCAATAATGGCTTCTAATAAGTCATTTTCTAAAAGATACTTGCGTATTTCGGTTTCTCCTTGTCCTGCATCACCAGTAAATAAAGCTGAACCGTTATGTATCGTTGCTGCTCTACTACCTAATGGACTATTCTTTTTTAGTTTAGAAACAATGTTCATTACAAAGAGTAATTGCCCATCATTTATTCTTGGAACACCTACTGTAAAACGTGGGTCTATGATTTCTTTTTTATCGAGAATGGCATCTTTATCTACTTTCCAAGTTTTTCCATACGGTGGATTACTTATCATAAAATCAAACTGTAAGTTTGGAAAACCGTCTTTACTTAATGTAGAGCCAAAAGCAATTTTCTCTGGGTCTTCATCTTTAATCAACATATCTGCTTTACAAATGGCATAGGTTTCAGGGTTTACTTCTTGACCGTATAAATGAAAGGTTGCCTTTGGATTCAAATTTTTAGCAAAATGTTCTGCTTCTGTAAGCATACCACCACTACCGCAAGCTGGGTCGTATATTAAATAGGTTCCGTCTTTAATTTTACCTTTTAAGGGTTCAAAAATTAAATGGGTCATTAACTTAATAATCTCTCTTGGGGTAAAGTGTTCTCCTGCTTCTTCATTGTTTTCTTCATTGAACTTTCGTATCAATTCTTCAAAAACATAGCCCATTCCTAAATTGGTTAAGCCTTCCATAACTACAATACCATCTTTATCAGTAACAGGGTTTGGACTTACATTTATGGTACTGGAACAAAACTTTTCTATTAATGGAAATGTAATGTTTCCTTCTTCTAAAGTTTCTAACTGGTTGCGTAGTTTAAACTTACTAATGATGTCTTGTACATTACTGCTAAACCCATCTAAATAAGTTTCTAAATTCTGGCGGATATTACCCGGTTCGTTTAATAGCCTTTTAAACGTATAGTTAGAGGTATTGTAAAACACATAACCGCTTGTTTTACGAAGTTGAGGCGATTGGTTGTCAATCTTCATTTCGTTTAACTTTTGGTGCATTTCTAATACCTTATCTTTAGTCGGTTCAAGAATGGCATCCAATCTTCTTAATACTGTAAATGGCAAAATAATATCTCTGTATTTACCTCTTGTATATACATCACGTAATACATCATCTGCAATGCTCCAGATAAAATTTACAATAGCGTTATGTTGTGTTTGGTTCATTCTGAATCTTTATTTTTATTGTTTTCTTTAATATCGTTTGTTGCCATTTTTAAAGCTTGCAAAGCTTGTTCTTCATCTGTAACTATCTCCATAATTTGGTCACCCAACCACAAAGCCAATAGTTCCTTTTCATCGGCCTTTAATAGCTCCGCTATTTTTAGCACCTGTTCCCGTTTGGCTCTACGCTCTCCACGTTCAATCTTGCTAAACATAGGGGTGTCAATTTCTAACTGTGCCGAGAGTTGCCGTTGTAATAAACCTTGGCTTTCTCTCAGCTCTTTAATGCGATTGCCTAATTTCATCTGATGATGTCTATTAATTTTTCAATGGTCAGACCTGCCTTTGCCGGCAGGCAGGTGTAATGTCCTTTTGTTTTAAACTATTGATTTTACTACAACAGTTGGACATTTCACGCCTTTTATATTTTGACTTGTCAAATTTTGTCCAATGTAAGAATAATTTGTGAAAAAAGGATAAGGAAAACCGTAAAAAAGGAAAATAAAACAAACAATCTTAACTTACTTATAATCTGTTCATTGAATTAAGGACTTTAAGGAAACCGAGGAAACTAAGGATATTTAATCCTTGATTTCCTCAACATCCTCATTTTCCTCATTAAGGAGATTTAAATAGTTGTCCTGCTGTTCGCGATGAATGAGATTTGCTTTTATAAAGCTTGTAATATAACCTTCAGCTGTTTTTGCTGGAATTTTCAATGCTTTGGCAACTTCTAAATATTTCTGCCGGTTGAAGTGTTTTGGGAGCCTTATACTCCCTCGAAACTGTATAACCATTTACCCTTTGTCTGTCATAAAACAAAGGTAGGTATTTTTAGAAGCTAAAGCGAGATGCACTAAAGTGCATAGTTTTAACTATTTTTGAGACCAATAAAATACGTAGTCTTCTGGCATTACCTTCTAAGTTCCACTTTGCCTGTAATAGCTTATGTACAATCTGGAAGGAAATAAATGTTTTTCCTGTTCCTGTAGCAAGAGTTAATAATATACGCTTATCGCCATCAGCAACATGTTCCATTACTTTATTTACTGCAATCTCTTGATAATAGCGTGGCGCAAAATTTCCTGTAAGTAAAAAAGGAATATCTTTCTAAAAGAAGCAGTTTCTATGAGTTTTTTAGGATCTCATTTTCATTAACTTCCACAAAAAATGAATTATTACTGTAGAGTTCAGAAAACTAGGTCCCTTAAATCAAAACCCTTAAAACACGCTTCTCACATCCAACCCCAAACAATCAATCTACCCTCTACCTTTCTTAATACTTAATCCTACCTACTAAACAACAGACACCACCGCAATCCCCACCCCATTCTGCGCATGCAACAAGTACATCGCCCCATCAACCTCCTGGTAATACCGAATCCCCAATACCGCCAATGGCGTCCCCAATCCCGCAGGGAAACTTGTTGGCGTCATACTCAAACACGTACCCGCAAAGTCTCTGGGCAGCATTTGTGGCTCAGCCATGTGCAGCTGGTACGCCAGAGTCTCAAAATTAAAGTCCAAAACTCCAAAGTGTAGGGCCACATGCGTCGCCCCTGCAATAAAAGAAACCCGATCCATAGAAAACTTCAAAAATTGAAACGTATAAGTGGCCCAATCCATAATAGATTCAAAAGGCAGCACCTGACTTAACACGCAATCTGGCGTATATGTGAAATCTCGAAGCAGGGCTTTTCCGGCATCATGCTCCAATCCCCTAAAAACCTGACGTTTGCCACGAACGTTCACCACATCCAGCGCTTTTATGGCCGTAAACAAAGTCATCAACCGACTATGAAAAAAGGTAAACCTATGGTTGCTATAAAACGGCCGCAAGGCCTCCCTAAATTTCTTATTCACCCGAGAACAATCCCCAAATTCACTCCCATTTTCCCGCACCCTTTGCATGCTCTTTTTAGTTCTAACATCCTTCGAATTAAAACCACCCCCAGCAATACGCGCCACAGGCTTCCCATTCAAAAAATAAAAATTAATCCCGCCAATCGTCCCAACCATCGGAATAATACTCTTTTGCTTTGCCATAACTTCAACGATTTTAAATTAAATTAACCAATCCCAGTATTCAGCATTCAGTCTCCTGTCCTCAGTCCACAGTCCTAAGTCCTCAGTCTCCCATCTCCCGTCTTCCGTCTCCCACACTCCTAACTCATAACCCACACAACTCATAACCCATAACTCATAACCCATAACTCCCATAATTTCAACCACTTACTCCTCCAAATATACACTATATTTCAATACCGCGTATAGCATGGTTATAGCATAGCTATAGTATGGTTATAGCGTGCTTATAACGACCCACATTAAAGTAATACAGCAGGTATATCCATCTAAGACGAATAGTAAATTAAGGATGCATCCAACAAGACAGGGACTAAACCCCGTTAGAACGGCATCAGAAAATAATCGGATAAGGAATGGATACATTCATGGCAACACGTTCCGCAGACCGGAGCATGAGCCGAAATTCGTAGAAATAATGTAATGGGGTACCAATAAAAGCAACTACTTTCCAATACAAAAATTAGCAAAAATATTACCTAGGAGCTCGTCGTTGGAAATTTCCCCGGTGATTTCACCAAAGTAATACAAGGCCTGACGTATATCAATAGCTAATAAATCTCCACTCAGGTTGTTGTCGATACCTTGTTGTACTTTAATTATTTCCTCTAAAGCTTTTAGCATCGAATCGTAATGACGGCTGTTTGTTACAATTGTTTCGTTATTTCGTAGGGCGCCAGTGTTTACAAAATCTAATAGTTTGTTTTGAAGTTCTTCAACCCCAAGATTTGATTTTGCTGAAAGTAATAAAGCGGAAGAGTTGTCAATTTCGCTCAGTGTAACCTTTAGTTTTTGTCTTTCCTCTTCAGAAAGTTTATCGACCTTATTAGCTACAATTATTAAGTTTTTCTGAGGGTATTTGTTTTTGATGGTTTCTATTTCAACTTTGAATTTTGATTTTTGTCCCGAAACCTCAGAATTAAACTTTTCCGAATCGAATAAATAGATAACTACCTGCGCTTGTTCAATTTTCTGAAAGGTTTTTTGAATTCCTAAGCCTTCAATTGTATCAGTTGTTTCGCGTATTCCTGCCGTGTCTATAAATCTAAAACCAATTCCGCCAATGGTAATTTCATCTTCAATAGTATCGCGGGTGGTACCTGCAATGTCGCTAACGATGGCTCTTTCTTCGTTTAGTAATGCATTCAATAAAGTTGATTTCCCAACATTAGGCTCCCCAACAATCGCAACAGGAATACCATTTTTAAGTACATTTCCTGTGGCAAACGAATCTATAAGTCGTTTAAGAACGTGAGTAATTTTAGAAATTAGCTTTTGGAAGTCCTCACGATTTGCGAACTCTACATCTTCTTCAGCAAAATCTAATTCTAATTCAATTAAGGACGCAAAATTTAGAAGCTCTTCTCGAAGTCGTTTAATTTCAGAAGAGAAACCGCCACGCATTTGCTGTATTGCTAGTTGATGACTAGCAGCACTATCACTCGCAATAAGGTCGGCAACGGCTTCGGCTTGACTTAAATCCATTTTTCCGTGGAGAAATGCTCTTAAGGTAAATTCCCCAGCCTGAGCCATTCGACATCCTTTACGAAGACATAGTTGAATAATTTCCTGCTGGATGTAATTACTACCGTGACAAGAAATTTCAATCACATCTTCTCCTGTATAACTATTTGGGTTTTTAAAAATTGAAACTAGAACTTCGTCTATTATTTTTTCACCATCCTTAATATGCCCTAAGTGTACAGTATGCGTTTTCTGTTCTGCTAGGGACTTACCCGAAACTGATGTAAAAATAGATGAAGCTATAGGAATAGCCTCAGGTCCTGAAAGCCTTAAAACAGCAATTGCTCCCGCACCAGCCGGAGTTGCCATTGCAACAATAGTATCTGTGTGTGTCATTGAGGCAAAGGTAAGATATAGTTTGATAAAACTTCAATCTTAAGTGGTGTTGAATTAAGCTTATAAATTATCCGAATTCAATTTTCCGTATGCTTATAAAATGATAGTAAGTAAGTAAGAAAGTAAATAAACAAAAAACGCCTACCAAACCGGTAGACATTCTTTAATTTTCTTCTAGCCTCTAGCCTCTAGCCTCTAGTTATTCAACATAACCGGCATTACAAGCATAGTAACTGTTTCACCTTCGTCCAATCCATCAACAGGAGTAAGAATTCCTGCGCGGTTAGGAAGGCTCATTGCCAAAGAAACTTCGTCACTAGTTAGGTTGTTTAGCATTTCTGTTAAGAAACGACTGTTAAACCCAATTTGCATATCGTCTCCTTGGTAATCACAAGTTAAGCGCTCTTCTGCTTTATTGCTGTAATCGATATCTTCAGCTGAAATATTCAACTCTGCACCTGCAATTTTTAAACGAATCTGGTGGGTTGTTTTACTTGAGAAAATAGAAACTCTTCGAACTGAATTCAGAAATTGATTTCTATCAATTACCAGTTTGTTTGGATTCTCTTTTGGAATTACCGCTTCGTAATTTGGATATTTCCCGTCGATTAAACGACATACCATTTCGATGTTTTCGAATATAAACTTAGCGTTGCTTTCGTTGTATTCAATAATAACATCTTCCTCACTACCTGCAAGTATGCTTTTAAGAAGGTTTAGAGGTTTCTTAGGCATAATGAACTCGGCAGTTTGCGAAGCGCTTAAATCGTCGCGAGTGTATTTTACTAGTTTGTGAGCATCTGTTGCTACAAAAACTAAATTCTCTGTTGAAAACTGAAAGAAAACACCGCTCATTACTGGACGAAGATCATCATTTCCTGAAGCAAAAATAGTTTTGCTAATTGCAGTAGCTAATACATCTCCTTGTACTACTGTAGATGAAGGATCTTTTAACTCTACTGCATTTGGAAATTCCTCACCACTTACGTAAGCCACAGCATATTTACCGTGATTTGAGCTGATTTCGATAGTGTTGTTGTCTTCAACAGTAAACGTTAACGGCTGCTCTGGAAATGTTTTTAAAGTATCTAATAACAGTCTTGCAGGAATACAAACCATTCCTTTTTCTGTGCTTTCAACTTCTAGTTTTGAAGATACTGTAGTTTCTAAATCTGATGCAGAAACGGTAAGGCTCTTGTTGTCTAGATCGAAAAGGAAATTATCTAAAATAGGCAAAGTGTTATTGCTATTGATAATTCCGCCTAAAACTTGCAGTTGTTTTAATAAATACGAACTCGATACGATGAATTTCATTATATGTGTTTTTTATGAAATAATTTTTAATAATACTCTTCAGTAAAATAACAAACAACAAAAATGAAGGGGTGTTGAGCTAGTAAAGCTCATTATTGTTACAACCTATTCATTCTAGTTAAAGAGCATTTCTACAGAGCTCGACTTAAATCTCTTAAATTTTTTTATTCCAAAACAATTAAGGTTGCTGAGCCTGTCGAACCACAAATATATTTCAATTGAAGTGTTTGTTAAAACAAACTTATCAACATTTAGCGAGTGTAATGACGTTTGCGGAAGTAGTGGAATGCAATTCCAAAAAGAGCGAGTAAGGCCAACGGTAACAATAAGTTAAGGGTTTGCCACTTCCCACGCTGTTCACTAACTTTTTGAGGGTCTAGAAAAGGAACCGCAATTTGCCTTGTTCGAATGTTTATAAGTCCGTTGTCGTCAAGAAGGTAATTGACGGTATTCAGCAAAAATTCCTTATTTCCGTAGAAAGAACTCGTCATTTTATCAAAGCCTAATTCCAAAGGACGATTGCCTTGCATTTGGTTTTTAATGATATCGCCATCGCTAATTACCACCATTTTTGATGGCTTGCCGTCGTCTATATTTTTAATGCCGGAAAGTTTTATTGGTTTCACTCGGTTTTTATATACCGAATTGAAATTTCCTTCCAACAAGACAGCCAAAGGAATTTCTCCGCCATTGTATTCTTGCATATTTGGTCCCTCATTAATTATTTGAAGGTTCTTAGGTATTTCAACGTCAAAATCAATAGGGAAGGGGAGTCCTACAGTTTTTGATATAGGTGAAGTAGAAAGTAAAACGGTTTTTTTAATTGAGTTTGGAAGCGTGTCTATAGCACTCGCAAAATCAAATTTTACAGCTTCAATATTGGTCACAATAGGGTGATTGTTTGCACTGCTTGTCAACGGACTAAAAAACCAAGGATACCTGTTAAATTGCGATTCGCGTTCTTCACCACTAGCCAAAACAATAGGAGCCGAATAAACATCTTTTACAAGGTTTGGATTTACACGAATCCCGTAACTAAAAAAGAAATCGTTTAGGTTTAAATCCCTTCCAAAAGCGAAGTTATTTCCCGAAATCGTATCTCTGTGCATTTGAGTGGCATCCATTAACCAAATAGATTTCCCGCCATTCATTGTGTATTGGTCCAAAATGTATTTTTCAGCATCGGTAAATGGCTCTGTAGGTTGTGCTGAAATAACCAAATCGAAGTTGTTTAATGCTTTTAGTGTCTTCTCCGGATTGGTAGCAACAGAATCTAATGTGAAAGGAGCTATAAAGTAATAATCTCTTAAAGTTGAAAAGAAGTCTGCAATGTAGCGGTCGTCATATTGTCCGTTACCCTTAAGTACGGCTACTTTTTTAGACTTATCTTGAGCTAACTTTTTAAAACCGTCTACAAAAGCATATTGAAGGTTTTGTAAGGAACTATTTACTCTTTCTTCTGAAGTAGCTCCTAGTTGATTTTTTAACAAACCAATTTTAACCGATTTCCCGTTGTGATGCGCTAATGCCCACGGATAAACAAGTTCTGTGCTTTGTTTACCGCTTTCTGTTACAGAAACTTGAGCAGCGGTAAGTCCAAATTTTTCAAATTGAAGTTGAAACTCTTCATTTCCTTCTTCATTTGGGTTTACAAATTCAAACTTAATATTGGGATTATAGGCTTTAAATTCGTCTAAAAGTTGCTCGGTTTCTAACTGTAAACGTCTAAATTCTGGAGGAAAATTTCCTTTTAGAAAAACATCGATTATTAATGGAGATTCTACTTGGTCGATGATTTCTTTAGTTTCTTCAGCTAAAGTAAAACGCTTGTCTTGAGTAAGATCAAAACGTTTGTAAACATAACCTCCTAGAATATTTACAAGTACAACTCCTGCAATTAAAAGCGCTAAGGAAACGATAGTATTTTTTGTAGATGTTTTCATTATTGTTTCTTCAATTTTAAAACTGTTAAAGCAATAAAAAACACGGTAACACTCAAGAAATATATTAAATCTCGTGTGTCTAAGACGCCTCGTGCTACGCTGTCAAAATGTGCTTTCATTCCTAATTGAGAAATATTAAAAGTTGTGGTAGAGAAACCTTCAAACCCATAATAAAGTGTGAAACATAAAAAAACAGCAATTATAAAAGCGACAATTTGATTTTGTGAAAGCGTTGATGAAAATACACCTATAGCAGTATAAGCGAACACTAAAAATAATAGTCCAAGATAAGACCCCAGGGTGCTACCCACATCCCAATTTCCAGGAGGATTCCCTAGTTCGGAAATTGCAAATACGTATAATATTGTTGGAATTAGTGCGATAAAAATAAGTATAACGGCTCCAAAATACTTCCCTAATACTATTTGTAAAAGTGAAATTGGTTTGGTAAGTAAAAGTTCGAGTGTCCCCATTTTCATTTCATCGCTAAAAGCACGCATACACACTGCGGGAATTAAGAAAAGTAACACCCAAGGTGCAAGCTCGAAAAACGGAGAAAGATCTGCAAAGCCTGAATCTGGAATATTAAAATTCCCGCTAAAAACCCATAAAAATAAGCCGTTAATCACCAAGAAAATGGCAATCACCAAATACCCAATGGTACTAGAAAAGAATGAATTTATTTCGCGTTTTATGATTGGTATCATTATCTAAAGACGAATTCTCGCCAAGGTTTTTAATTTTTCAAACTACAAACTTACAACAGTATCTACACTCCAAGCTTCAGCTCGTTTTCTAAACATAGGTTTTGTTACACTCCAAACCCCTTTAAAAAGTTCACTTTTGCGGTAGTTTTCTAAATCTGATTCATCTTTCCAACGGCTGTAAGTAAAAAAGATTGTTTCATCGTTCTTATCGTTGTAAAGTTCAAGAAAAGTACATCCAGGAAAATTCCTGATTTTTTCCTTTACTTCTTCAAAATTTGAAAGGAATGGGGCTACGTTTTCTTTTTCTAACTCTAATTTTACGATTCTTGTAAACATATTCTTTAATTATAGTATGAGCAGACTTGGCTCAAAAGCAATTTTAATATTTATATAGCAACCACTATACTATTTTATAATATCATAGTTTTGGCGTGAAAATCACAGTGATTGTATCTCTAAAATCAAGTCCGAATAAACTTGAAGCACCGCCAACTGTTGTTAGATTACTCTTATAAATAGCCAACTCCAAACAGTTAGATGAATTCCAAAGCGCTATTCTTTTTCCATCTTCTTCTCGTTTTTCAGGTGGGGCATCAAAATTTATAGCATCGCTATAATTTCTATGAATTTTATCGAATTTTACTGTACGGGCTTGAATTATAAAATCTCTTCCTCTTCCTACTTCTTCAAAAAGCTTTCTGTCTATATTTGTAATTACATTGCCATAATTGTCGATATAAATTACATTTCCAATTATCTGACTGCTTTGGTTGCTTGTAACTGGGCGAATGCCTGTTAACTCTTTAGTTTCAGTAATAGGTTTGCCAATTACTTCTAGAGTTCCACCACGCGCAATATGTCCAGCAACCTTAACGAAAACATCTAAAACAGGAAAATTACTAGTAAATCTATCGTGTATGTTTATTTCAACAATTTTTTCTGGTCGCACTTCGGAAGTTAGCATCGATATAATGCCATTGTCTGCACAAATAAAATAATGTCCATCCAAATAAACCGCTATATGTTTATTTTCAGGATTTAATTCTGAATCAACACCAATTACGTGAATACTCCCTTTTGGGAAACTTTTGTAAGCGTTTTTAATGATGTATGCAGCTTCGTGTAGGTGGAACGGTGAAATGTAATGGGAGATATCAACAATATTTACATTTTCAATTTCTGAAAAAATAGCTCCCTTTACCGCACCAACAAAGTGATCCTTCTGTCCAAAGTCTGTTGTTAGTGTAATTATAGCCATAAATGAATTGTTGATATTTTCTTAAAAGAATAACCACAAAAATAAGTTACTTTTGTTAGTACCAAAACTATTTTTGATTAATAAAAATATATTGCGCCATAACAATTTTAATGGCTTTAATTTTAATGATTTATTACAGTTTGATGTAAAATAGAATAACTTCTAACATAATAAATCTAACGACTAAAAAAATGCCTTTTGAACGAACTCATTATAGAACTTACAGAAATTAGCCCAAAGGATTTCTTCGGCCAGGAAGATGTTAATATTGGTCTATTAAAAAAATACTTTCCAAAACTTAAAATTGTAGCACGTGGCAATAAGATAAAAGCTTACGGTGATGAAGAGGTGCTCGAAGAGTTTGATCGCCGCATTGCAATGCTATTAGAACAATACGTCAAGTATAATAAAATTGACGAAAACGTAATTGAGCGTGTTCTTTTAAGTAAGAATAAACAAGAATATGAAGCACCCCAGGGTAGTGGCGGCACTATTGTTCACGGTGTTAATGGAAAACCTATTAAAGCGCAAACTGCAAATCAACGTAAATTGGTTTCTTTAATGAGTAAAAACGATATGGTTTTTGCTGTTGGTCCTGCGGGAACGGGGAAAACCTATACAGGTGTGGCACTAGCTGTAAAAGCTCTTAAGGAGAAAGAAGTAAAGCGTATTATCTTAACAAGACCAGCCGTTGAAGCAGGGGAGAACCTAGGTTTTTTACCAGGGGACTTAAAAGAAAAGTTAGATCCATATATGCAACCGTTATACGATGCTCTTCGCGATATGATTCCTATGGAAAAGCTTACGGCACATATTGAAAACGGAATTATACAAATAGCACCATTGGCCTTTATGCGTGGTAGAACTTTAGACAATGCTTTTGTAATTCTCGATGAAGCACAAAACTCTACGCATGCCCAAATGAAAATGTTCTTAACGCGTATGGGTAAAAATGCCAAGTTTATGATTACTGGCGACCCTGGACAAATTGATCTTCCACGACGTATAACTTCCGGTTTAAAAGAGGCATTACTTGTATTGAAAGATGTTGAAGGCGTTGGAATGATCTATTTGGATGATAAAGATGTGATTAGACACCGTCTAGTAAAAGAAGTAATTGCTGCGTACAAAAAAATTGAAAACGTAGATTAATAAAAAAAACACATTAACTCTCGAATTAACGAAATAACAAATCCCGAATTCTTACTAACAATGAGTAATACAATAACTTCAACAAACTTCAATTTTCCAAATCAGAAAAGTGTTTACCACGGAAAAGTACGAGAGGTTTATACTTTAGAGAACAACTTATTATTAATGGTCGCAACAGACAGACTTAGTGCTTTTGATGTGGTTATGCCAAAAGGAATTCCTTACAAAGGTCAAATTTTAAATCAGATAGCTACTAAGATGATGCGCGATACTGAAGACCTTGTTCCTAATTGGTTAATAGCAACTCCAGATCCTAATGTTGCTATTGGGGAAGCTTGCGAACCTTTTAAGGTTGAAATGGTTATTAGAGGTTATATGAGTGGCCACGCTGCTCGCGAGTATAAAGCAGGAAAAAGATTACTTTGCGGAGTTGAGATGCCTGAAGGGATGAAGGAAAACGATAAGTTTCCAGAACCAATAATTACTCCTGCTACTAAAGCTGAAATGGGAGACCACGATGAAGATATTTCAAGAGAAGATATCATTAAAAAGGGAATTGTTTCAGAAGAAGATTACATCCAATTAGAAGATTATACACGTAAACTTTTTAAACGTGGTAGCGAAATTGCATCTAAAAGAGGATTGATATTAGTAGATACTAAATATGAATTCGGAAAAACTAAAGATGGAAAAATCGTTTTGATAGACGAAATCCATACTCCAGATTCTTCTCGTTATTTTTATGCTGAAGGGTATGAAGAACGTCAAAAAAATGAAGAGCCACAAAAACAACTTTCAAAAGAATTTGTGCGTCAATGGCTAATTCAGAATGGATTTCAGGGGCTTGAAGGTCAAAAATTACCTGAGATGAGTGATGAGTATATCGAGTCTGTTTCTGAAAGATATATTGAGCTTTACGAAAATATTACTGGTGAAAAGTTTGTAAAAGCAGATGTGTCGAACATCCAAGAACGTATAGAAAAAAATGTATTGGATTATTTAAAGAAATAAATCACAACTACTATAAATGTTTCGAAAGCAACCATTCTTTATGGTTGCTTTTTTATTTGGAAGTAGTTTGTGAGTTAAACCTGTGAATATAACCTAAGCTCATTTCGGTAAAATCGGCTTGCCCAAGATTAGAGTTGAGATGTGCGCCAATAAAGAAGTTATTTTTTGGAGATTTTTCCATTCCTAAAAAATAATATTTTAAACCCAATCTAGAAGAAACGCGGTATTTATTCTTGAATTTACTGTTTAACTCACCCAAAACCCATGATTTAGGTATTTCACGAGGGGTTTTATCCCAGCCTTCATTAATCCGCCATTCGGCTTTATATGCTGGTTTGTGTAGATTGTAACCTAGCTGTAAATCGATTCCAAAATGATTTAATAATACTTCACCGTGTAATACTACTCCGAAGTTACTGGCGTAATACACAGGGTTACTTCTAAAATAATCAAATTCTCTTCCTGGCTGTACTAAGGATTCTTCTCCTTTTATATAGTCGTAATAATGTTGGTAAAAACGATAGTAAAACCCAATTCCCACCTTAAATGTATTGTTATACACTTTTCCATACTCACCTGCTATGGTGTAAACATTTTTTTTGTCGTTAAAGGCTAAGGCAAAAACGTTCTGACCAATTCCACTACGTATAGAAATGTACTCATAAACCGAATTTTTATACTCAGGAATATTTTCAACCTTATTTTCTTCCGATTTATTTAATGGATTTTTAATGTCTGCAGAAAGACTTAATAAGAATGAATTAAATCCGTTATTCATCAATCGAGTATGCCCATTGGAGTGATGTGAATATCCTAATCCTGCGCGCCAATCTACTTTTTTAGTAGAAAGAAAATGATAATTTAGATATAGTCGAAACGCCCACGTAATATTTGTACTAACCGCACGATTATTAGGACTAGTAACTTCATTAAATTTTTCAGTGAAATAAGAAACTCCTAATCCAGTTAATACCTTAAAACGATTACTTCCAAAAGCATTAAACTCAATAAAAGGCATGCCAATGATGGCTATCCCTAAGCTGTCAACATTTCCAAAGTCGGTAATACCAACCGACAACCCAGTTTTTGGTCTTTTTAACCTTTGTGCCCATTGCTGTGGATTGTTACCGTGATCTCGACCAAAACTTAAAATAAGTTGCTTCTGAAGATTTATTTCAGGGAAACCATCGTAAGCTTCCATTGTTTTTCCGAAAAGCATTTCAGGAGTAAATATGAACGCATTTTTTTTCCAATCACCTTTAGTTTGCGCAAAGCTTAAAGAAGATATTATTAGCAATAAAAAGGTTAGTTGTCTGCTCATTTGCAATTGCAAGTAACAATTTCCGAATTAATTATAAAAATATTAATCATAAATTAGCTGAAATTATAATTATACAATTTGGAAAAGTTAGATAGTTTTATTGCAGACATGTCTTCTATAGCCTGGGGTTTACCACTTTTAATCATTTTAATAGGAGGTGGAATATATCTTTTAATTCGAATTCGATTTTTACCATTTCGATACCTAGGACATGCAATTTCAGTGCTTCGTGGAAAATATGATGATGAAAATGACGAGGGAGAAATCACACATTTCCAAGCTTTAATGACGGCTTTATCTTCAACAGTAGGAATGGGGAATATTGCAGGTGTTGCAGTTGCAATTGCAATTGGTGGACCTGGAGCTGTATTTTGGATGTGGGTAAGTGCTGTAATTGGGATGTCGACTAAATTTTTCACAGCAACATTAGCAATTCTCTACCGCGGAAAAGATTCAGAAGGAAAGGTTCAAGGTGGGCCAATGTATTTTATAATCGAAGGATTAGGAAAAAAATGGATGCCAATGGCAATGTTATTTAGTATAGCGGGATTAGTTGGGGCATTACCAGTTTTTAATGTAAACCAATTAACACAAGCTATAAACGATATCCTATTAAAACCGGCCGGTCTTTATAGCGGTTTTAAAACCGATTTACTTATAGGTTTAGTGTTGGCTGCAATAACAGCTGTGGTTATTCTAGGCGGACTTTCACGTATTAGCAAAACTGCTTCAAAAATGGTGCCTGCTATGGTTTTGCTTTACTTTATATTAGTGCTGATAATATTAGGGGTTAATATTGATGTAGTTCCAAAATATTTAAGTCTAATTTTTACTGATGCTTTTTCCGCAAATTTCTATAAAGGCGATACATTTTTAGGTGGTTTAGTAGGTGGAATAATTCTGTTAGGAATTCGTCGTGGTGCATTTTCAAATGAAGCGGGTATTGGTACGGCTCCGATGGCTCACGGAGCAGCTAAAACAAATGAGCCTATTCGTGAGGGGTTAGTAGCTATGCTTGGCCCAGCTATAGACACTTTAGTAATCTGTACGTTAACTGCACTAGCAATTTTAGTAACCGGGGTGTGGCAGAGTAGCGATGCTAATGGAGTAAGTTTGACAGCTTCCGCTTTTGGAGAAAGTATTCCTTACGTCGGTAAATACGCACTCTTAGCATGTATTGCAGTGTTTAGTATTTCTTCTTTGTTTTCATACTCATACTATGGAAGCAAGTGTATGAGTTTTATATTCGGCGCTAAAAACAAAGGGATTTACAACTATTTTTATATAATCAGTATTCTATTAGGGGCAACGACTTCTTTAAGTATGATGATTAATTTAATCGATACTTTTTTTGCACTTATGGCTATCCCTACAATGACGGCTACTATTATACTAGCTCCAAAAGTAATAAAGCAAGCTAAAATTTACTTTTCGAAATTGAAAGATGCTAAAAACAAATAAGAACGAATAAAACGACCTTCAATTGATAATGTTATTGAAGGTCGTTTTTTTATGTATCAACAAATAAACTTCTTGTTGGAAATTAAGAGGATGTAATTACCTAGTCAAAATAGCTAAACGTTTCTCCGTCTTTAATTTTTAAAAGTGATTCGTAAATAAGCTTAATTACATTCTCTACATCATCTTTATGAACCATTTCCACAGTGGTATGCATATATCGAAGCGGAAGAGATATTAATGCACTTGCAACTCCTTCGTTACTGTAAGCAAACGCATCAGTGTCAGTTCCTGTTGCTCTAGAAAGTGCAGCTCGTTGGAATGGAATTTTGTTTTCTTCTGCTGTTTCAACAATTAAGTCACGTAGTTTTTGCTGAACTGCTGGAGCATAAGCGATAACAGGACCAGATCCAATTTCGGCAAAACCTTGTTTCTTTTTGTCAATCATTGGAGTAGTGGTGTCGTGAGTAACGTCTGTAACAATCGCAACATTTGGTTTAATGCGTTCAGCAATCATTTGTGCCCCGCGTAAACCTATTTCTTCTTGTACAGAGTTTGTAATATAAAGTCCGAATGGCAATTCTTTTTTGTTTTCGTGTATTAATCTTGCAACTTCTGCAATCATAAAACCACCCATTCTATTGTCTAATGCGCGACAAACAAATTTGTTATTGTTTAAAATGTGAAATTCATCTGGGTAGGTAATTACACAACCAACGTGAATTCCCATTTTTTCAACTTCATCTTTGTCTTTAGCTCCTACATCAATGAATATATTATCTGGTTTTGGAGCTTCTTCCTTGCTTTTATTTCGCGTGTGAATAGCAGGCCAACCAAATACTCCTTTTACAATTCCATTTTTAGTGTGAATATTCACCATTTTAGAAGGTGCAATTTGGTGATCACTACCACCATTTCTAATCACATAAAGTAATCCGTTATCGTCAATGAAGTTTACATACCAAGAAATCTCATCGGCATGTCCTTCAATAACCACCTTAAACTTTGCTTTTGGATTAATTACAGCCACTGCTGAACCGTAGGTATCAGTAAAAAACTCATCTACATAAGGTTTTAGATAATTCATCCATAACTTTTGACCGTCCCATTCATAACCAGTAGGCGCGGCATTGTTTAAGTATTCTTTTAAAAATTTTAATGAATTGTCGTTCAATATTGATTTCTTCATAGTTTTCGTCTTATATATAGGTCTTCGGTAAAATTAGCAATTTCTTATTAAGCTTGACCAAGCAATTTGCTTAATTTTGGAACGTTTTTGGATAATAGTAGCTTACTATATTAATACCTAATTTGAATGAAGTTTAGAATACCTATATATATATGTATACTCCTTTTTGGATTCACATCTACTTTTGCCCAAGTTGATACTCTTAAGCTCGAAAAAGAAAAAGATACCGTACAGGTTATGTACTATATCATAGAAGGAGATACAATTGCGCGTGAAATGATTAACCTCGATGAGGTGTATTTGCTGAAGAAAATGCAATTTACTTCTAAAGAAGATAGAATGCGTTATTTGATATTACGACGAAAAACACGTAAAGTGTACCCTTATGCTAAACTAGCTGCTGAGCGATTAACAACAATGAAAGAAAGATTAAAGACAATCGAAAAGAATAGAGACAAGAAACGATATACTAAAAGAATTCAAAAATATATAGAAGGAGAGTTTTCTGATAGGTTGAAAAAACTTACTCATTCAGAGGGGCAAATACTAGTTAAGCTTATCCATAGACAAACGGGAACTACTGCTTTTGATCTTGTAAAAGAATTACGAACTGGATGGCGAGCCTTTTGGTATAATACCACCGCTAGTTTTTTTGAAATATCCTTAAAAGAGGAATACAACCCATTTGAAGTAGAGGAGGACTACCTAATTGAAGATATATTAGAGCGCTCTTTCCGAGACTATATCCTGGAAAGACAGGAGCCAGCTTTCCCAATTGATTTCTCTGAATTAAGCACGCACTGGAGTAAAGGTGCTGTTAATAAATAAGTTAGGTTTTTATTGCATAGAAGTTACAATGATAGTAAGTTTGTAATTCGCTCTTTTTTTCTAAGCTAGTTAATGTGCTTTTAGAGATAATTTATAGTTGTTTTAAGCAATAGTAATTATTTAATTGGTGGTAGGTTTTGCATTACAAAGCAACTGGAATATACATCAAGGTAAAATACTGATAATTTATTTTTAATCTAAGTGTTGCTTTTTCAAATACTTAGATATTATTATTAAGTAGGCATTAAAAAAAGTTTAAATTAATGTTGTGGGGTTAAAAAACGGGGTTATATTTGCACCCGCTTAACGAAACAGAATTGCTTGTTTCAGGGGTTAAAAACTCGCTCTTTAAAATTTTATAAAAATACTTTTTCAAAAGTGTTGCGGGTATGAAAAATGGTTTTATATTTGCACCCCGCTTTGGAAAACGTTTTTTTTAGTTTTAGGGTGAAGCGTAAAAGTTCTTTCAAATCTTTTTTAATTTATT